>NZ_KN293979.1 GCF_000768555.3 Roseovarius mucosus DSM 17069 | reverse complement strand
GGCGCACCGCCCCGCCGGGCCGCCGCATGGGCCACGCCGGCGCCATCGTCGCGGGCGGCAAAGGCGACGCCGAGAGCAAGATCGAAGCCATGAAATCCGCCGGCATCACCGTGGCAGAAAGCCCCGCTGGCCTCGGCGAAGCCGTGCTCAAGGCGATTGGCTGATCCACGCAAGCCGAGTAACAATGAGAGCGTCTGGATAACGTGAAGGGAATTCACCATGTCGCTGCCGCTCTCATTGTTGCCACTTGCCGTAACATTTCTCATCGGCATCGCCAGTATGGCGACAGGCCAATCCCCCGGCCCTTTGAACGGGCAGATGTACGGCGCGGGCAACCGCGCCCTCGTGGTCGTGGTCCACGGTGATGTCAGCAAGGGTGGGCCAGCCACATACCATTATGACTTGGCGCGCGACATCGCCAAGCAAGGGAAGAATGTAAGCGTATTTGCACTCGTCAGGCCCGGATACACTGGTGAAAAAGGTCAGAAATCACCGGGCTCAAACAATGGGCGCAGCGATCATTACACCCGGCAGAACAACGCATTGGTTGCCCAGACGATTCAGAATCTCGCCAAGAGCATCGGAACGTCAAAGGTGATCGGAATTGGCCATTCTGGCGGTGCCGCGCAACTTGGGGCGATCGCAGGGATGTATCCGGGCCTCCTGGACAGCGTGATCCTCGTATCCTGCCCCTGCAATATTCCCGCATGGCGGGCCAAGCGTGGCAAAAGCGCGTGGAAGAACAGCATTTCGCCGCATGATCATGTCCAGTCTATCGCGCGCGGGACGCGCATCCTTGCAGTTGTCGGCGATAAGGATACCAACACATTGCCCGAATTCTCAGAGGCATTCGTCGATGCGGCGAAGGCGCGGGGGGTGCCCGCAGCATATGTTTTGGTCAAAGGCGCGAGCCACGGCTTTGACCGTTTGCAAGGCACGGTCGGACAATTAGCCTTGCAGGAAATTGCGAAATGACTTTGTCTGGAACCTGATGCAAAGCGGGTGACGCGATCTAGAGGCAGGAACCCCTCGCCCGTCCCGAGACGGCGATGGGTAGCGTTGACTTGAATTGGTGTCTGGTATACCAAGAACCATAAGCACAGAGGAGGCGCACCCCATGTTTCTCGCCGAATACCAGTCCAAGGAATTGCTCGCGCAATATGGCGTGCTTGCGCCTGATGGGCGCCCCGCGCGCAGCCCGGACGAGGCGCAACGCCTCTGCAAGGAAATCGACGCGCGCAAATACGTGGTCAAGGCGCAGATCGGCGCGGGTGGGCGCGGCCTTGCGGGCGGTATCCGCTTTGCGGCCACCCCGTCTGCGGTGGCGGATGAGGCGCGTCGCCTGCTTGGCTCGACTCTAGTGACCGATCAGACCGGACCGGCGGGCGAGACCGTGACCATTGTTCAGGTCGAGGCCGCCATCGACATCGCGCAAAGCTGCTTTGTCGCCATCGCCTTTGCTCCCGAGACCGGGCAACCGATGCTTCTCGCCTCGAGTGCAGGCGGGGTCGAATTCGAACAGCGTGCGCGTATGGACGAGGACACCGCCCAAAGCTGCCCCCTTTCCCCTGATAGCCCCGAAGCGCGTGCAGAAATTGCGTCCTTCCTGACTGGCGTCGGCATCACCGAGGCGCAAAGCACGGCCATCGACGCAATCTTTGCCGCCCGTCACGCCTTTACCGAAAACGACATGACCCTGATCGAGATCAATCCGTTTGCTCGGACCAGCGATGGCCGCTGGATTGCGGTGGACGCCAAGGTGGCGATTGATCCCAACGCAAGCTTTCGTCGCCCGGAATTCGCCTCAATGGTAGCGGATCGCCCGGCCCCCGCCGATGAACTCGCTGCCCAGAAACACAATATCAATCTCGTACGGCTCGACGGCAATATCGGTGTCATCGCGAATGGCGCGGGACTTGGTCTTGCGACCAATGACATGATCATGGACGCGGGCGGCAAGCCTGCCAATTTCATGGACATCCGCACCACCGCCAGCAGTATGGATGTGGCGCGCGGGGTCGAGATCCTCTTGGCCGATGACCGCGTGTCGGCAATCCTGCTCACAATTCACGGCGGCGGCATGACCTCTGCCGATACGGTGGCAGAGGGCGTCAACTTTGCCTATGCTAAGGCCACGCGCAAGCTGCCGGTGATTGCCTATATCTCTGGCAAGCATGCCGATTGGGGCCACCGCATCCTGCGCGAACGAAAAGTTCCGGTCGAGAGCTGCGACACGCTGTCGGCAGCCGTCGGGCGGGTGGTAGAGCTGGCAGGCCAGAGGAGGGCACGCTGATGGCGATCTTTGTCAATTCCGAAACACGGCTGATTGTGCAGGGCATGACCGGGCGCTCTGGCACCTTCTACACCGACGAGGCGATACGGTACGGAACCACTTGCGTCGGCGGCGTACGTCCCGGCAAGGGCGGTGCGCGGCATCTCGGCCTGCCGCTCTTTAACACGGTGCGCGAGGCGGCTGAGAGCACACAGGCGAATGCCAGCCTCGTAATCGTGCCCGCCCCGCAAGCTGGACCGGCAATGATCGAGGCGATCGAGGCTGGGATCGGCGTGGTCGTCTGCGTGACAGAGCGCGTCCCACAACACGACATGAGCCGCGTCAAGCAGGCGCTCGCGGGCACCGACACTGTGCTCATTGGCCCGAACTCCCAAGGGATCCTGACACCGGGTCAGTGCAAGATCGGGGTCATGCCAACAGTGAATGCCTTGCCGGGTCATATCGGCATCGCCTCGCGGTCGGCCTCGCTCACCTCGGAAATCCTGGCGCAATGCAGCAAGGCGGGGCTCGGGCAGTCGACCACCGTCGGCATTGGCGGCGACACGCTGCATGGCGTGGGTTTTGTCGACTGCCTCAAGGCGTTCCGCGACGATCCCGAGACCGAGGCGGTCGTTCTGATCGGCGAGATCGGCGGGCGCGGCGAGGAAGAGGCCGCCGCTTATCTCGAATCCGTCGATTACGGCAAGCCGGTCGTGGCCCTTGTGGTCGGTCGTCACGCGCCACGCGGGCGGCGCATGGGGCATGCGGGCACGCTTTCGGTTCTCGGCGGGGGCACGGCGGAGGACAAGATCGCCCGGCTGCGTGCGGCCGGGGTCGAAATTGCAGTTCATGCAGATGATGTCGTTGCTGCCGTAGCGCGCGCCACTGCCAAAGCCCCGCAAAAGGCGGCCGCACGATGAGCGCCCTGCCCGACACCATGCGCGTGATCGAAATGAGTGCCCCTGGTGGCCCCGAAGTGCTGATCCCGGGCACCCGCCCCCTGCCCGAATGTGGTGCCAACGAGGTCCTCATCCGCGTCACCGCCGCCGGTGTGAACGGCCCGGACCTTGTGCAGCGACGCGGGCATTATCCTCCGCCCAAAGGTGCCTCGGACCTCCTCGGCCTTGAGGTGTCCGGCGAGGTGATATCCTGTGGCGCGGATGTCAGCCAATGGCACCCCGGCGACCGCATCTGTGCGCTGACCAATGGCGGCGGATATGCTGAATTTGTAGCCGTAGATGCGAGCCATTGCCTGCCTATCCCTGAGGGCGTGGACGAGATTGAGGCGGCAGGTCTGCCCGAGACCTTCTTCACAGTGTGGAGCAATGTGTTCCTGGGGCATAGCCTGCCCGAGGCCGGGGTTTTCCTTGTCCACGGCGGCGCGGGCGGCATCGGGTCGACGGCCATCCAACTGGGCAAGGCCATGGGCCTCACCGTCTTGACCACAGTGGGCGATGACGCGGCGGCAGAGTTTGTGACGGCATTGGGCGCAGACCGCGCCATCAACTTTCGCTCCGAGGATTTTGTGGCCCTCACGCGAGAGGCGGGCGGAGCGGACATCATCCTCGACATCATCGGCGGTGATTACGTCGCGCGCAACATCAAGGCCGCGCGCCATGATGCGCGGATCATCCAGCTTGCCTTCAACATGGGGTCCAAGGTCGAGATTGATCTCATGCCCGTGATGCTCAAACGTCTGAGCTATACAGGCTCTACCCTGCGCTCGCGCCCCGAAGGCTTCAAGACGCAAGTGGCCGAAGCCCTGCGCGAAACGGTCTGGCCTCTCTTTGCCGCCGGCAAACTGCGCCCCGTGACGCACCGCGTCCTGCCGATGTCAGAGGCGGCAGAGGCGCATCGGTTGATGGAAAAGGGCGAACACCACGGCAAGATCCTGCTGCGGATGTGAGCAAGGACACCGCCGCGAGAAATAACAAAAAAGCCGCCTCAAAGGCGGCTTTTTCATTGGGTTCAAAATGGCTCTCAGTTGGCCTGACGCCGCAGGAATGCCGGGATCTCGATCTGCTCGTCCTCGTCATGGGCGCGCGCCGGGGCTTGCTGCGGCTGTGCGCTGCCCATGGTCGGCTGTTGCCGCGAGGGGCGTGCTGCAGGTTGCGCGGCGCGCTCGGTCTCGGCGGAATGGCCGGTCATGCGGTTGATCAGCGAGTTGATGCCAAATCGCGGGCGCTCTTCTGCGACGCGCGCCTCGGGTTCGGGGCGGCGTTGTTGCGGCTGCACCGGGGCGCGACCCACGGCCGCCTGCAACCGCTGGAGTGCCTCAGGCGACGGGGTGCCGGGGGCCGGGGCGCGCGGCGCGACATAGGCGTCCAGTTCCTCTTCGTCGTCATAAGTGTTGCGCGCGAATTCTTCTACGCGGGGCTGATAGGCGGGCGGCGGCAGATCGTCTTCGGCGACTTCCTCTTCGAAGATGTCCTCCATCTGATCTTCGGCGGCGGCACGCTGCGTTTCCATCGCCGCAAAGAGCGACGGTTCCGGCTCGGCCACACGGGCGGCGACCGGTGCGGGCTCCGGCTTGGCCACCGGGGCTGCCTCGGCGCTCACCTGCTGCTTGAGCGGCTGTGCCATGGACCGGCGCGGCACCGGCAGATCGGCGGCCACCTGGCTTACGTCGATGCCCGTGGCCACAACGCTGACGCGGATCGAGCCTTCCATTGACGGATCGAGGGTCGAGCCCACGATGATATTGGCATCCGGGTCCACTTCCTCGCGGATACGGTTGGCGGCTTCGTCCAACTCGAACAGCGTGAGGTCATGCCCGCCCGTGATGTTGATGAGCACACCCTTGGCCCCCCGCAGGCTGATTTCATCGAGCAGCGGGTTGGCAATGGCCTTTTCGGCGGCCTGGATCGCGCGATCTTCACCGCTATCCTCGCCGGTGCCCATCATGGCCTTGCCCATCTCGTCCATCACCGCACGCACGTCAGCGAAATCGAGGTTGATGAGGCCAGGACGCACCATCAGGTCCGTGACACCCTTGACGCCCTGATAGAGCACGTCGTCGGCCATGCTGAACGCCTCGGTGAAGGTCGTCTTCTCATTCGCCAGACGGAACAGGTTCTGGTTGGGGATGATGATCAGCGTGTCGACCATCTTTTGCAGCGCCTCAACGCCTTCTTCAGCCTGGCGCATCCGCTTGGCGCCCTCGAACTGGAACGGCTTGGTGACAACACCAACCGTCAGTACGCCCAATTCCCGCGCAGCCTGCGCGATGATCGGGGCTGCACCTGTCCCGGTGCCGCCGCCCATGCCGGCGGTGATAAAGCACATGTGCGCGCCTGCAAGATGATCAACGATCTGCTCGATGCTCTCTTCGGCGGCGGCGGCCCCAACAGACGCCCGCGCCCCTGCACCCAGACCCTCCGTCACTTTGACACCCAGCTGGATACGGCTTTCCGAGTTGCTCTGGCTGAGCGCCTGCGCATCTGTGTTTGCCACCACGAAATCCACACCATCGAGACGCTTCTCGATCATGTTGTTCACCGCGTTGCCACCTGCCCCACCCACACCGAAAACGGTGATACGGGGCTTCAGCTCGTCATGTCCGGGCATAGTGAGGTTGAGTGTCATAGCTTGTCCGCCTGTCCTGATGCCCACATTCGCGGGCTGTTTTCCGCCTGATTGCGCCCATTCTTACCGATGGTTGGCCCAATCGTCACCTAAAAAACACGTTTTGACCACTAAATATGGCCTTATTTCTGCTCTTTTTCGCGGGATTTCGCCGATGACGCCATATCTTGCGATCACCAGTTGTCCCGAAACCATTTCATCGCCCGCTTGAGTGACCGCGCCGGATAGCGATCAACGGGAATCTCGAAATCCCACCATTCGTCCTGCGGGTTGGCTGCAAAGAGGCACATGCCCACGGCACTGGCGAACCCGGCCCCGGTTGCCGCCTGCGGCAGGCCATGCACACGCAGCGGGCGTCCTAGCCGCACCTGCTGTCCCAAAATCTTGCTCGCCAGCCCGTCAAGTCCGGGGATCTGGCTGCCGCCGCCGGTCAACACGATCTGTTGGCTGGGCAGATGATCGAACCCGGCAGCATCCAGCCGCGCGCGCACCTCTTCGAGAATTTCCTCGACCCTCGGACGCATGATGCCGATCAACTCGGCCCGGCTCACGCGGCGGCGGTCATGCTCATAATCGCCGGTATCGCCGCCAATCTCGATCATTTCGCGGTCGTCCATGCCCGTTGCGACAACCCCACCGTAGAATGTCTTGATCCGCTCCGCGGTCGCCTGTGGCACCTGCAGCCCCATCGAGATGTCATTGGTCACGTGATCGCCGCCCATGCGCACAGAGTCGGCATAGATCATGTGCTTTTTGATAAAGATCGATACGCCCGAGGTGCCGCCACCCAGATCGATACAGGCGGCACCCAGTTCCTGCTCGTCCTCGACCAGGGCCGCGATGCCTGACACATAGGCAGAGCTGGCCACCCCCGCGAGTTCCAGATCACAGCGTTTGACGCAATAGGCGAGGTTCTGGATCGCCGCGCCATCGACTGTCAGCATATGCATGTCGGTCGCCAGCACCTGCCCCATCTGGCCGCGCGGATCTATCAGGCCACTGCGGTGATCCAAGGCAAAATTTACCGGCTGTGCATGCAGCACCTCTCGACCCTCGCCGACATCGGGCACATCACAGGCACTCAGCACCCGGCTGATGTCCTGCTCGCTGACGGTATGGCCTTCCAATTCGACCTGCCCCGCAAGCCCATAGCTGCGCGGCCCTGCGCCAGAAAAACAGGCGATGACATGATCAACCCGGATATTGGCCATCTTTTGCGCCGCCTGAACCGCGGTGCGAATGGCGCGCTCGGTTTCGGCCATAGCGTCGATTTCGCCAAAACGTACCCCGCGCGAACGCGTCGTAGCCGCCCCGATCACCCGGAACCCGGCCTGCCCGGCCATCCGGCCAATGCCTTCGGCCTCATGCAGCCGCTCGGTGCCGTCAAAGCGCAGCACCAGACAGGCAATCTTGGAGGTGCCGACGTCCAGCACCGCGACCACCCCGCGCTGCATCGCCGCCTTGCGCATGTGGCGCATCGCCCGTTGGGATTCGTAGAGCTCGATCATGGTTCAGTTCGTCCCCAAACTCATTTGTGTTATCGTCCACCAGTCTTCCATGGCATTCTCGTTCAGTCGAATTGTCGGGCGCGCAGCAATGCGCATGTCGACCGAGGCCAGATCACGGCCCAGCATATCCTGTGCCCCGTGCAGCACGATCACCCGTTCAAGCGCGCGCACCGCGCCGTTTTCGGGCAAAAGTATGCGCTTGCCATCCGCAAGCACCAGATCCCATCGCCGCTCGCCCATCCGCACAAGACCGCGCAGGTCCATCCCCAAGGGTGTCGCCGCCCGCAGGATCTCGATTGCCTCGGCCACCTGCTCCGGCGCGCCATCGCCCGCCACGACGGGCAGGTCGGCGCGGTCAGCGCGGGCCTTGACCACCCCGATCACCTGACCCTCGATGTCGATCACGTTGAGCGCATCGCGCGTTTTCCAGAGCGCGACCGGCACGCGTTCGGTGATTTCGGCCACCAGAACACCGCCCTGACGGATACGTACTTCGGCGCGCGCCACTGCGGGCAGTTCCTCGATCATCACGCGAATATCGTCGAGCACCAGATCAAAGGAGCTGGCTGGCAGGTCATAGGGGAAAATCTCGCGGATATCCTCTTGCACGCTGGTACTCGCCCCTTCGACAGACAGAAGGTTGACCATGAACTCGGGCCGAGTTTCGATCTGGTGGCGGATTTCGGCGACCTGTTCAACCAGGGCCGTGCGGCGCGCCTCACTGCTCAGATAGCCGCCAATAGCCGCTGTCACGACCAGCATCGGCAGACCAAAACGGATCAGCCGCCGATAGAGCGGCGTCAACATCAGGCGCTGCAGGCGGTAGGACATGCGCGACGGCGCAGGGTCCGTACGCGGGATCACCGGTTGCATGACGCATCCTCCACCATCCAGCGGCAAAGCTCCGGAAAGGAAATACCAAGCGCCTGCGCCTGTTCCGGAACCAGCGACGTGGGCGTCATCCCCGGCTGAGTGTTGGTTTCCAGAAGGATCAACCCCTCTAGGCCGCGCGCCGCATCCCATCGGAAATCGGTGCGACTGACCCCGCGACACCCCAGAACCACATGCGCGCGCAGCGCATAGTCAAGGCAGGCATCGAATATCTCCTGGGGAATATCGGCGGGCACGACGTGACGCGAGCCGCCGGGCTTGTATTTGGCATCGTAGTCATACCAGCCCTCGGTCACGATATCCGTCACCGTAAGCGCCCGGTCGCCGATCACCGTCGTGGTGAGCTCGCGCCCCGGGGCATAGGCTTCGACCATCACCACCTCGGGCATGTCCTCCGAGAGGGCCGGCGGCCTGTTTGCTCCGGCCTCTACCAGATAGACCCCCACGGACGACCCTTCGTTGTATGGCTTGACCACATAGGGCGGCGGCATCACATGCCGCATGCGCACCTCGTCGCGGGGCGCCAGAATGCTTTCGACCACCGGCAGGCCCGCCGCGCGATAGGCCGCCTTGGTGCGTTCCTTGTCCATGGCAAGCGCCGAGGACAACACCCCTGAATGGGTATAGGGCAGGTGCATCCACTCCAGCATCCCCTGCACGCACCCATCCTCGCCCCAACGCCCATGCAGGGCATTGAATACCACGTCCGGCTTTATCTCTTGTAAACGTGCGCAGAGATCAGCCGCGGCATCCACCTCGACCACCTCGAACCCTGCTTCCCGCAACGCGACGGCGCACTCACGCCCTGAAGAGAGCGACACGTCCCTCTCCGCCGAGGGGCCGCCCATGATCACCGCCACTTTCGGGGTTGTTCTGCTCGAACCAACCACCATGTGCCTCAATGTCTCGAGCCGGTTTTCCGACCCTGTTGTCGTATTATTTTCGCCAGTCTGCCTGTGGGCTTGTGCCCGGAGCCGGTTCGCCGACCCTCATGATTTCCCACTGTAACTCTATTCCACGCATTTGAAAAACCTTTTTTCGCACCTCTTCGCCCAGACCTTCGAGATCGGCGGCAGACGCCCCGCCCGTGTTGATCAGGAAATTGGGGTGCATCTCGCTCATCTGCGCGCCGCCGCGCCGTGCGCCGCGCAAACCCGCTTCGTCGATGACCTTCCACGCCTTGAGATCATGCACATCATCTGCCTGCCCGGTCGAGGAAAACCCCGCCGGATTGCGAAATGTGCTGCCGGCGCTGCGTTCTTTGGTGGGCTGTGTAGCATCGCGCTTGGCAATCTGGTCGGCCATCTTGCGCTCCAACTCCGCCGGGTTCGCCAGAGCCCCCTCGAAAGTCGCCTCGACAATCACCCAGCCCTCGGGCAGCATGCTGTGCCGATAGGCGAATTGCAGCGCATCAGGTGCAAGCGTCACCACCTCGCCGCGCCTTGTCACGGCCTTGGCCTCTACCAGATGATCCGCCACATACGAACCGTAGCAGCCCGCATTCATCCGCACCGCGCCCCCGATGCTGCCCGGAATGGTGCGAAGGAACGTAAGATCCACCCCCGCCTCTGCCGCCCGTCGCGCCACATGGGCGTCAAGCGCGGCCGCACCGGCGATCACGCGCGGCCCGTCCACGCGAATGGTGTTGAACCCGCGCCCCAGCCGGATCACCACCGCATGGAGGCCACCGTCGCGCACGATCAGATTGCTGCCAACGCCCATGGGAAACACAGGCACAGCGGGATCAAGCCCGGCCAGAAAGCCCGTGAGATCCTCGAGGTCCGCCGGCTGAAACAGCCAGTCCGCCGGGCCGCCCACGCGCAGCCAGGTCAGATCGGCCAAGGGTCGGTCAGGCGTCATCGCGCCTCTGGTCTGTGGCATGTTGTTCATGACGGCGCTTTTGCCTTCTGACGCACGCAAGGTAAAGCCTTGCGCATCCCCTACCCAACTTTCCGTCGCATCCACCGCCCGAGATAGATCACAGGCCACCGCAGCACACTCATCCCGGCAGCCATGACCATTAGACCGATCCACGGCCCGTTCTGCCATGTGACAAAGCCGAGGATCGGCACACCAAGCGCCATGAGCAGATAGGCGCGCCGCCAGTGATGATTACGACTGGGCATCATGGCAAGCAGATTGGCGGCGAGGGCCCAAAGGCACGCCAGAACCAAGGACACCGTCATGCTGCCACGCCAAGGCGCGCCGGCAGCCCGTTGGCCCAAGCGCTGATGGTGCCGGCCCCGAGGCAGACCACCATATCCCCCGGCCCGGCCTGTTCCCGCACCAGGCGTTCCAGATCCTCTTCGTCGCGGATCGCACGGGCGTGGCGGTGACCGTGACGAATGAGCCCAGCCACCAGATCATCGCGACTTGCCCCCGGAATGGGGGCTTCGCCCGCTGCATAAACCTCTGCGATGGCCACCACGTCGGCCTCGTTGAAGCAGCCGCAAAAATCGTCAAAAAGGTTGGACAATCGGCTATAGCGATGAGGTTGATGCACCGCGATCACCCGCCCCGTCGTGGCCTGCCGCGCGGCGCGCAGCACGGCCGCAATCTCGACCGGGTGATGGCCGTAATCGTCAATGATGGTTACGCCATTCACTTCGCCCACGCGGGTAAAGCGCCGGTTGACGCCACCGAAACTGGCCAGAGCAGCACGAATTTCATCGGCTTTCATGCCAAGATGCCGCGCCACCGCCACCGCGCTGAGCGCGTTGCTGACATTGTGGTCGCCGGGCATCGGCAGAGTGCAGCCTTCGATCACCCGCCCCTCGGCCTGAAGCGCCACGTCGAAATGCGCGACACCTTTTTCGTAGTGCAAATTGACCGCCCGCACATCGGCCTGCGCGTTGAATCCGTAGGTCACAACTCGGCGGTCAGTAATGCGCCCCACAAGGGCCTGAACCTCGGGGTGGTCCGTGCAGCAGACCGCCAGCCCGTAAAAAGGAATATTGCTGACAAAGTCGTAAAACCCCTGCCGCAGACGCTCAATATTTCCCCAATGCTCCATATGCTCGGGGTCGATATTGGTGACGATGGCGATGGTCGCGGGCAGACGGTTGAAAGTGCCATCGCTCTCGTCGGCCTCGACCACCATCCACTCGCCCTGCCCCATCCGCGCATTGCTGCCGTAGGCGTGAATGATGCCGCCGTTGACAACCGTGGGGTCAATCCCCCCCTTGACCAAAAGCTCGGCCACAAGCGTCGTGGTCGTGGTCTTGCCATGAGTGCCCGCCACAGCGATGTTGGACTTGAGGCGCATCAACTCGGCCAACATCTCGGCCCGGCGCACGACGGGCAGACCGCGCTTGCGCGCCTCGTCCAATTCCGGATTACCGGGCTTGATCGCAGACGAGATCACGATCACCTCCGCACCAGCGAGGTTCTCGGCGCGCTGCCCCTCGAAAACTGTCGCCCCGATGCCCGCCAAACGCTCGGTAATAGGCGTGGATTTGAGATCAGAACCCTGCACCCGGTAGCCATGGTTGATCAACACCTCGGCAATCCCCGACATCCCGATGCCCCCGATCCCGACAAAGTGGATGGGACCGATATCCGTCGGAAGCTTGGTGGCTGCGTTCATTGCTTTTGCCCTTTTTGCGCAAGGTCTTCGACCATATCGGCCAGATTTTGGGGGGCGTCAGGCATGCCACAGCTCAGCGCGGCCTGCGCCATCATCAACGCGCCGGTCGGATCGGCCAACACCGCACCAATCTGTTCGGTCAGCACGGTCTCGGTCAATCTGCTCTCGGGGATCACGATCGCCCCGCCCGCGGCGGCCAGCCCACGGGCATTGGCGGCCTGATGGTCGCCCGCAGCAGCAGCATACGGAATGAGGATCGCAGGCCGCCCGATGATAGAGACATCGGCGATGCTCGACGCACCCGCGCGGCTTATGACAAGCTGCGCCTCGGTCATACGGCGCGGGACATCGCGAAAGAAGGGCTGCACATCGGCGTCAATCCCCGCTTCGGCATAGAACCGCGCCACGCGGTTGATATCCTCCTCGCGGGCCTGATGGCTGACCCGGACATTGCGCAGAATTGCCGCCGGCAACGCGGCAATGGCGGCAGGCACCACATCGCTGAGGATACGCGCCCCCTGAGAGCCGCCAATCACCAGCACCGACATCGGATAATCGCCCGGCGCGATATAACCCGCACCTGCCCGCTCCAGCACCGCCGCACGCACCGGATTGCCCACGTGCTCGGCCTGAGTGCCTTCGGGCAGGGTCGTCGGCCAGGTGCCGCAGGCAACCACATCGACCCGACGCGCAAAAACCTTGTTGACCCGCCCCAGCACGCCATTTTGCTCATGCACCATACGCGGACGCCGGAGAAGCCAAGCCGCTGTCAGCGCCGGAATGCTCGGATAGCCGCCAAAGCCCACCACCACATCCGGCTTGTCCCGCATCATCCGCAGGCTTGCGCCCAGAACGCCGCCTGCAATGTGGAACGGGGCGAGCAGCTTGTTGAGCAATCCGCCGCGCGCGAAAGTGGCGCTTGCCACTTGCTCGATTTCAACCGAATGGGGAAAGCCCCCTACGTAACGCGCGCCACGTGCATCCGTGCTCAGCCGCACTCGCCAGCCACGACGCAGCATCACCTCGGCCAATGCCTGCGCGGGAAACATATGCCCGCCAGTTCCGCCCGCCGCAATGATCAACAATGGCTGTTGCGCGGTCATGAACGCCCCCGCAGGATATCCCCGATCTGCCCCTGCGGTCGCGTTCGGGTAAAGGCCAAGAGCATGCCCAAAGCAATCCCGCCTGCCACCACCGACGAACCGCCATAGCTGACAAAGGGCAGGGTCATGCCCTTGGCGGGCAAAAGGCGCACAGCGACGCCCATGTTGATCATTGCCTGCGCCCCGAACATGACCACAAGGCCCGTGCCCGCGAGACGAATGAAAGGGTCCCGCTCACGCATCAAGCGCAGGAGAGAACGCACCACGATACTGCCGTAGAGAGCGATGATGCAAAGCACCAGCACTAGCCCATATTCCTCAGCGGCGACTGCGATGATGAAATCCGTATGCGCGTCCGGCAGGCTCCATTTGACCTGCCCTTCGCCCACACCCACACCAAAGAACCCACCTTCTCGGATCGCATTGGTGGCAAAACCAAGCTGCGTGGTCGGGTCCACCTCGGGACTAAGGAAACCGTCGATCCGACGCGCGAAATGCTCGGAATTGGCATAGGCGAAACTGCCAACAAGCACCACTCCCCCCGCCATACCCAAGAGAAGCGTCACCGGCGCGCCAGCGACAAAGTACATCACACCCCAACCGAACAGCACGAGCGCCGCCTGTCCGAAATCGGGCTGCATCGCCAGAAAGGCGAGGATGACGATCGTCAAAAGAAACGACCAGCTCAGCCCCGGCGGTCCGTTCACCTGCTGGCTCGCAGCCATCATCCAAGCGGCCACAACCACGAACACGGGCTTGAGAAACTCTGACGGCTGAACCGACGCAAATCCGAGACTGTACCACCGCACCGCCCCCTTGCCAAAGTCTGTCCCCAGAAACGGCAGGGCAATCAGCGCGGCAAAGGCGGCGAGAAATCCCAGAACCGCCATGCGTCGTACCATCTCTGGGCGCATCATCGACACCAGCACCATCACAGCCAGGGCCATGCCCCCGAATAGTGCCTGCCGTTGCACGTAATGAAACGCGCCCAGCCCGTTCTTTTCGGCAAGCGGCGGCGAGGCCGCAAGCCCCAGCAACATGCCGATGCTGAACAGGATCAGAACGCAAGTCAGCGTCCATTTGTCGATCGTGCGCCACCATTTGGGAAGGACGGGCTCTGCGTCCCGCAGGGGCACAGCCCCATAGACCATTTCTGTCATCTGCCTGCCGCCTCATGCATCTTGCGCCCCTTTTCGGGGTCTGACACATATTCTAGCGTTGTTTTGACCTTAATACCAGCACTATCCCCTTGCCAATCGGCGGCTTTTCGCGTCAGAGCCAAGCTCATGCGCCACGACTGCAACACGCTCATCCTTGGGGCCGGGGCCGCCGGCATGATGTGCGCGGCCCATGCCGGGCCGGGCACACTGGTCATTGACCACGCGCGCGCACCCGGCGAGAAAATCCGCATCTCAGGCGGTGGGCGGTGCAACTTTACCAACCTTGGCACGACACCGGCAAACTTCATTTCGGGCAACCCGCATTTCTGCAAATCGGCGCTCTCACGCTATACCCAGTGGGATTTTCTCGATCTCATCGCACGTCACGGCGTGGCTTGGCATGAGAAAACCCTCGGACAGCTGTTTTGTGACGACAAGGCCACCCAGATCGTGACCCTGCTGGTCAAGGAACTGCGCCAGGCGGGGGCGGACCTCTGGCTCTCGACACAGATCACAGACATTTCCCATGATGGAAACCATTTTCGCGCCACCCTCGACCGCGAAGGGCGCCGTGTGACCGTCACGGCCCGCAACCTCGTGCTCGCCACCGGCGGAAAATCCATCCCCAAGATGGGCGCCACCGGCATCGCCTATGACATCGCACGGCAATTCGGCCACCAGATAACCGAGACACGGCCCGCGCTTGTGCCGCTCACCTTTTCTGATACGCCCTTTGCTGCCCTGTCCGGCACCGCCCTGCCGGTGCGGGCCAGTTGCGCGGGGGTCAGCTTTGACGAAGCGGCGCTTTTTACGCATCGCGGCCTGTCGGGCCCCGCGATCCTGCAAATCTCGTCCTATTGGCGCGAGGGTCAGTCGATCACCCTTGACTTGGACCCCACCGCCGTTCTGTTCGACGCGCTCCGCCAGCAGCGTCAGACTGCCGGCCGCCGCAATGTGACGACCGAGCTTGGCCATCACCTGCCCGCCAAACTCGTGGCGTATCTGGCCCACGGCCTGGGCTTTGCCGGCAATCTTGCCGATCATTCCGACGCGCGTTTGGCCGAAATCATCAGCGCCCTGAGGGGCTGGCAGATGAAACCAACTGGCACCGAAGGCTATCGCACCGCCGAAGTCACCTTGGGCGGGATCGACACCGAAGGGCTTTCGTCCAAAACCATGCAATCAACCCACCTGACCGGCCTCTACGCGATCGGCGAGGCGGTGGATGTGACCGGGTGGCTTGGCGGCTACAATTTCCAATGGGCCTGGTCGTCGGGATGGGCCGCAGGCACGGCGATTGCAGAAACTGCGAAAGGCTGAACTGCCATCACCGGACAAGTGCCAGCCTTACCCCTCTGGTGCCTGCATCATGCGCGCGCCACCTTCATCCAGTTCACGCGCGGTCAGGACCATGCGCATGCCCAGTTCGAAATTGCGTTGCATCTGCATGGTGGACAGCAATTCCTCGACCGGGTTGACGTTGCTGCTCTCCAATGTGCCCTGCAACACCTCCGCGCGCTGATCGGGTGGCGGCAGGGGGCCCTCGACGGTCCTGATCTGGCCGTCCTCGCCCTTGGTCAGCGCCATCTCCGCAGGTGGCACCACAGTGGCCAAGACGCCCGCCAGAACCGGCTCGCCCTCGGGATCATCAAGCGGCTGGATATAGATTTCACCGATGTCGGTAATCCGGATATTGCGATAGGCGGGCACCTGAATTGGGGCCATGCCTGGCCCCAGCATGGCATCGCCAGCGCCGTTACGCAGCGTGCCGTCTATATCGCGCCGCAGGTCGCCACGGCGACTGAGGGCCGGATCGCCGGAGTCAGGCTTTACATAGAAAAACCCCTGATCGGCGATCGCGACATCGAGCTCCTCGTCCGTGCGTGTGAGCCTGCCTGTTTCCTGTGAAAACCCGGCGGGACCTGTCTCGATCTGAAAGGCCCGCGTGGTCAGGCCCTCCATCATTTCTAGAAACCGCACCCCGCCTTCGTTGGGCAGGTCGCGGCGATAGCCCGGGACGGTCTGGTTGGCGAGGTTCTGCGCCTGCGCCACCTGACTGTCGCGATTGACGCCCAATGCGTTGAGCGCGGTATAGATCATGCGGTCCATGGTGGCGCCCCAACTTAGCTACGGATGTTCAGAACCGTGTCGGCCAAGGTGCCATTGGTCTCGAGTGCCTTGGCTGAGGCCTGATAGTTCCGCTGCGCCATGATCAAGTTGACCAGTTGCTCAGTCAGATCGACATTCGAGCGCTCGACCGCGCCGGACCGCACAGCCCCGAAACCGCTCGACCCAGGCACCCCCAAACGGGCCTCACCAGACTCGCGCGACGCGCGGTAGGTTGCGCTTCCGATGCTGCCTAGCCCTTGGATGTCAGAGAAATTTGCGACTGCAACTTGACCCACGGCGATCGAAGTCTCAGCGCCATAGCTGGCCCAAACGGTCCCATCCTGACGCACATCGACCGACGACAGATCAAGCTGCCGAGTGCCATTCTGTGAAACGGCAATCGCGCCGAACGAGTCATCCGAAACGCGCGAACCGCCGAGAGAAAGCGAGAGCGTCTGATCCCCAAGGGCAAAGTTCATCGCTTCAAGGCCACCGGTCTGCGCGCCTCCCGCGTCAAAGGACAATGTGGCCGACGGATCGGCGGCAGCGGTCACGCCGTCCACGACCAGTTGAACCGAGTAGGCAAGCCCACCGTCCAATGCATCAGGCGCATCCGACATGACGAAATAGGCCTGTGCGGGCACCGCACGCCCCGCACCATCCAGCACAGGAATTTGCGTTGTCGCAGCATAGGTCGTGGGATCGGCCGGATCAAAGGCCGCGGCGGGAATGGCCGCTTGCGACCCCAGCCCGCCGTTATCCGACAGCGACAGGTTGAACGATAGATCGACCGATGACGTCGGCTGCGGCGTGCCGAATTGTTGCGGGATTTGCAAGCGTTGGGTCTGTGTCGTGGACAGCGTGTCGCCATTCTCAGAGGTTGGAAAAACCGTCAGGAAATGCCCGGCGGCATTGGTCACAAATCCCTCGCGGTTCATGCCAAAGGCCCCGGCGCGAGTGTAGCCGGCATCGGCCCCCGCGTCGGGCCCGGTGCGCACTTGAAAAAACCCCGGCCCCTGCAAGGACAGATCCAGCACATTGCCAGTCGCCGTCAGGGACCCTTGTTTGAAATCCACACCTATGCGGCTGACCTCGGTACCCGACCCGATTTGCGATGCGGGGCGGCTATAGGGACTGGTGGTGTAAATGTCCGCGAACTCCGCGCGGCTGCCATGAAATCCGAGGGTGCCCACGTTGGCGATGTTGTTCGAGGTAACGGAAATGTCGGTCTGCGCGGCATTCAGCCCGGAAAGTGCAGTGTGAAAGCTCATGGATTTGGTCCTGTTTGATCGTTGAAGGGGGTGTTGCGATGTTGGGTTCAGCGAATATCGGTGATCTCAAGACTGCTGCGCAGCCCGTAATCTTCGACCCTGAGGGTCATGTCCTGCCCGCTCTCGGGCATCTGGACCCCGACCACTCGCGCATAGACAAAAGGCTCGGCAGTGGTGTCACCATCCACTTCGATCGCCACCCGCACCGCACCGCGTGACGAGACGATTTGGGGCGGCAGGCCGTCCCAGTCAAAGCCCATCAGCCCGGCAGGCTGTGCACCCATGTCTTGCCGATGGAGTTCTGCGCCCGTTTCGGCATCGGAGTAAGTCACGGTGACGGCACTGGCCGCCTCTGGCAGGTCGGCGACGCCATGCACCCCACCAGAGGCATCGGGCCGCGCCAGCGAACCCGGCACCAGCACCTGCTGCCCCAAGAGCGATGAGGCGGTTGCGATCCGATTTCCCCCGATCTGACTGCCGATATCGCTTAGGGTGGTGTTTACCCGGTCCAGGCCCGCAACGGTCGAAAACTGCGCCATCTGTGCGAGGAACTCACCATTTTCCATTGGTGCGAACGGGTCTTGGTTCTGTAACTGCGCGGTCATCAGCGCCAAAAAGTCCTGCTGTCCAAGATCGCCGTTGCCTGTCCGTGTAGGCGCAGAATTGGCAGCGGCGGCGGCAGTGAACGTGGCGCTTGCACCGGTTGCTGTATTGACGTCGGGCATTATGGCGCTCCTTAACCCTGGCCCATCATGACCGTGCGCGCCATCAGCGTGCGCAGGGTCGAGACGGTTTCCAAAACATTCTGATATTGCCGGCTGGCCTCGACCATCTCGACCATTTCTTCGTCGGTATTGACGACCGCCTCGTAGACGAAGCCCTCTTCATCGGCCATCGGATGGTCGGGGCGGTAGGCGCGCACGGGCTCGCGATCGAGCTGCACCACATCGGTGACATGCGTGGTCGACAAGCCCGACTGGCCAGTCTGATCAGCATAGATCGTCTCGAACACCGGACGCAGCGGGCGATAGGCCTCTTCCTTAGTGGTGCTCACCGCCTGCGCATTGGCCATATTGGAAGCTACCGTATTCAAGCGCACCATCTGCGCCGACATGGCGGAGCTGGCGACATCAAAGATATTCTTGATCATCATGGCTTATTCTCCCTTGATCGCCGTGCTCAATCCAGAAATCCGCCGGTTGAGCAGCGTGAGACTGGTTTGGTAACGCAGGCTGTTTTCCGCGAATTCCATCTGCTCCACGGCCAGTTCGACCGTATTGCCATCGAGCGAAGGATTGACCGGCACGCGGTATCCCGCGTGCCCACCGTTTGGACCGCCGGTCGCGAAATGGCGGCCGTTGCTGGTGGCGAGGGCACCGCCACCAGTTTCAGCATTCAGGACCGTTTCGAAATCCATGTCGCGCGCCTTGAACCCCGGTGTCGCCGCATTCGCGATGTTCGACGCCAGCATCGCGCCACGCTGCTCGCGCAAGGTAAGCGCCGAGGCCAAGAGGCTTAGGTGATCGCGAAACGCATCTGTCATGGCGCGGGGTCCTTTCGGGGGGCTTCAGCGCAGTTGGTCCGGTCCTTGCAGGGCGAATGACATCGTGGATGCCCCGGCCCTGCCCGCATCCCTGCAATTCCGGTGCCAACCGGCCCGAGACCAAGGAACGCCGATGTCAGAGACCTCCCCCCGCCCCCCGCTGCGCAAGCCGCTCACCCTGCCCCGCAGCTTTAGCCGTGTGCTGGGGCGCCTGCTGACGCTGCCTGCAACCGAGAGCCTGCCGTTGGCCAACAGTGTTTATGCTCAAACCCAGGATCCGGTGCAGCGCGCGCTCGCATTGCGCCTGCGACTGCGCCTTTTGCAAGAAGCGCTCGATGCCCCGCGCAAACCCGCCCCACCGGTCAAGGCCGAACCCGAGGCTCTGCCGCCCCCTGCGCCGGAACCGGAGCCTGAACCCGCCCCGCCCCCCAAACCGGCCAAGGCCCCCAAGCTCGTCAGCCTCGATCTGGCGGGCGGTGCGCTTTCTATGATGATGAACGAGTTGGGCAGCGGCGAAGACGCAGAGGATGACTTCTTTGGCGATGACTGAATGCGACAAGCGCCTTTATCTTTGGATAGCGCCCTTCTCTTTCGCCCTATGACAGATACCTTCGCGCGCTTTCCATTACAGTCAGATCATGGGATTGTGATTGTACTTCCAAGGCTGCCAGGAGATACGGAAATGAAACAGTTGGCACCGCATATGACCGTGAACCATACGCATCAGTTTGGACAAGACACCAATACCCCCCTCCATCTCCCCAGTGGATGGTGGCTTGTCCCCATGCTTGGTCTCGGTGTCGCGATGTGGTACTGGATCGTTTCCGCACTTCTCTCGGTTTTGGGCTAAGCTTCCCTCCAGAGCTTGCAAAGGTTTGTCGCCCGGTCGCTCTCGCGTCCGGGCGTAACCTTTTTCATGGGGCCGATTTCAAGGATTGTCCCCGCGCATATCTGCACGGGGACGTCGATCCAAAGATTGTCTGTCGCAGCGTCGGACTGTTACCCGCGCGCCTCGCGGATCAGCCGCAGAATATCCTTGGCTGCTTCTGGAATGTTGGTGCCCGGGCCAAAAATCGCCTTGACCCCCGCCTTTCTGAGGAAATCGTAATCCTGTTGCGGGATGACCCCGCCACAGATCACGATGATATCGCCCGCATCCCGCGCCCTGAGTGCCGCGATCAGTTTCGGGGCCAGTGTCTTGTGCCCCGCCGCCTGAGAGCTGATGCCCACCACATGCACGTCATTGTCGATGGCGTCCTGCGCCGCCTCTTCCGGCGTTTGAAAGAGTGGGCCCACATCCACATCGAACCCGATATCGGCAAAGGCAGTTGCGATGACCTTCGCACCCCGGTCATGCCCGTCCTGCCCCATCTTGACGACGAGCATGCGCGGCCGCCGCCCCTCGGCCTCAGCAAAATCCTCAACCGATTTCTGAATCGCGGCAAAGCCCGCATCGCCCTCATAGGCTGCGCCGTAAACCCCGGCCAAAGTCTTGACCTCGGCGCGGTGGCGCCCGAACTCTTTTTCCAGTGCCATGCTGATCTCTCCCACCGTGGCGCGCGCACGCGCGGCCTCGACCGCCGCGTCGAGCAGATTGCCCCCTTCGCGCGCGCGGCGCGTCATCTCGTTCAGTGCGGCCTGGCAGGCCGTTTCGTCGCGCTGCGCGCGGATGCGCTCCAGACGCGCAATTTGCGCCTCGCGCACCTTGTCATTGTCGATATCGAGAATGTCGATCGGGTCTTCCTTGTCCTTGCGATACTTATTAACCCCGACGATCACCTCGTCCCCCCCGGTCGATCATCGCCTGTCGGGTCGCCGCCGTCTCTTCGATCCGCAGCTTGGGCATGCCCGACTCAACAGCCTTGGTCATGCCACCCATGGCCTCGACCTCTTCGATCAGCGCCCAGGCTTTCTCAGCCAAATCATGTGTCAGGCTCTCGACGTAGTATGATCCCGCCAGCGGATCGACCACCTTGGTCACGCCCGTTTCCTCTTGCAGGATAAGCTGCGTGTTCCTGGCGATGCGGGCGCTGAAATCCGTGGGCAGAGCAATCGCTTCGTCGAGCGCATTGGTGTGCAGCGACTGTGTGCCGCCCAGAACCGCACTCATCGCCTCGTAGGCGGTGCGCACGACGTTGTTGTAGGGATCTTGTTCCTGGAGGCTCACGCCGGATGTCTGGCAATGGGTGCGCAGCATCTTGGATTTCTCGTCCTTCGCACCAAATTCCGTCATGATCCGATGCCAGAGCAGGCGTGCAGCGCGCAGCTTGGCGGCCTCCATGAAGAAGTTCATGCCGATGGCGAAGAAGAACGAGAGGCGCGGTGCGAAACTGTCCACATCCATTCCCGCCGCAATCGCCGCGCGCACATACTCGCGCCCGTCAGCCAGCGTATAGGCCAACTCCTGCACAAGGTTCGCACCCGCCTCCTGCATGTGATAGCCCGAGATCGAGATCGAGTTGAATTTGGGCATATGCTCGGCGGTATAGCCGATGATGTCCGACACGATCCGCATAGACGGCGCGGGCGGATAGATATAGGTGTTGCGGACCATGAACTCCTTGAGGATGTCGTTCTGGATGGTGCCGGACAGCAACGCCTTGTCGTGGCCCTGCTCTTCACCCGCGACGATGAAGGATGCCAGCACAGGAATGACCGCGCCGTTCATCGTCATGCTGACCGAAACCTTGTCGAGCGGGATACCATCAAAGAGGATTTTCATATCCTCCACGCTGTCGATGGCCACCCCCGCCTTGCCCACATCGCCCTCGACGCGCGGGTGATCGCTGTCATAGCCGCGGTGCGTGGCCAGATCGAAAGCCACCGAGACACCCTGCTGTCCGGCCGCAAGATTGCGGCGGTAAAAGGCGTTCGATTCCTCCGCCGTGGAAAAGCCGGCATATTGCCGGATGGTCCAAGGGCGGCCCGCATACATCGTGGCCTTGACGCCACGGGTAAAAGGAGCCTGCCCGGGGATGCTACCCAGATGCGGAAGATCGGCCACATCCTCTTGGGTATAGAGCGGTTGCACCGCGATCCCCTCGAGCGTGTTCCACGTCAGATCCTCGGGGGCACGCCCCCGCAATTCCTTGGCCGCGAGCTTACGCCAATCGTCTTTCTTCGTTGCCATTCCGATGTCCTCTTTCAGTCTGACCAATGGGCAGATGTCTCCCTGCCTCATCCGGTCCGGTTTCCTCTGATAGTCGCGCCAAACCATCCGCGCCGGCAGACAGCCAGAACAGATCGTCGGCATAGGCCTCTTGCAGGGCCAATCTTTGTGCCCGATCAAAGGGCTGCCAACGCCCTTCGCCCTCGGGTAGTTGTGTCACGTCGCCATCGCGCGCCGCCACTGCACGACGCAAAGCCTCTAGGTCCGGCGCACGGTTCAGCCATAGGCGCGCCGCTTTGCGCGGCAACTCGGTTAGCCCCGTCATTGCGCGCAGCCGCGCCTCGGGACGTCCGGCATGCACCTCATGCGGCAGGACCACAATATCGACGCCGGGCAAGGCGCAGGCCACATCACCGATCACCTCGCGCCAATGCCGGTTGACCGTCACCAGCCGATCGAGGTCATCAACCCCCGGCACGCCGTGACCCCGAGCCACGCCATAGGCCAGCGACGATGCCCACCAGCTATCTTGCCCTCGGATCGACAGAACCACCCGGGTGATCCGCCCGTCGAAGGCATACGCAAACCGCGCCAACCGCTCGCCGACGCCGGGATAGAGCCGCGCACGTCGCAGATTGCGTCGGGTTGCGCCAATCATGTTCTCATCACTGATCAGCACCTGCGTCATGCCCTGCGTCCGCGCCTCTTCAAGCCGGAGGCTGATACGTCCACGCGCGCGGTCCAACTGTTGCGCAGAGGTGGCGATGCCCGATGCCGGAATGACCCCGCTCAACACCCCGTTGCGCGTCACCTCCGGCCCCCAATAACGCAGGCCCTGCGCCGCCAAAGCGCCCGCATTGGCGCGCAAATAGTGCTGAAACGAAGTTGAGGCGGTGCGATGTGCCCCCAGATGCAGAGTGATGTCCATGTGAGGTCTGACCTTTCGACTGGCCGCCCCTTGCGGCCACAAACGCTTGGCCCCGATCCTGCCTGCCATTCCTGACCATGCGCTTAACTCAGGAAAATTTCCGTGCGCGTGCCATTCACCCTTCGCAATCGTCCTCATCCGGCCTATATCTGGACCAGCAGGAGACCCAATGAAAACGATCTTATCCCTTGTTCTGGCTGTATTTATCGCGATGCCCGTGACCGCACAGGACAGCGATACGGTACCGGCATCCGCCTCGATCCTCACGGCCGATACAGCCAATTTGAAAGATTTTCTCTGGCTCAAACGCCCTCTGGTGATCTTTGCCGATACGCCGGCCGATCCGCGATACATTGAACAGATGGGGTATATCACCGAGCGCCTCGATGTGCTGACCGCGCTCGATGTGGTGGTGATCACCGATACTGATCCTGACGCCCGCTCTGATCTGCGCAAAACGCTGCGGCCGCGCGGGTTTGGCCTCGTGCTGATTGGCAAGGACGGGGTGATATACCTGCGCAAGCCCGCGCCCTGGCACGTGCGCGAGATCATCCGCACCATCGACAAGCTGCCGATGCGCCAACAGGAATTGCGCGAGCGCCCCGGCGATAGCTGATCCTCGCGCGCCATCACCCGGCCCCCATCGCCACGATCAAAAGCCCGGCGGCGGGGTCCATCAGCACAAGCGCGCCTGTCTCCGCCTCCCATGCCAGCACTGCGCCCGGCTGTCCCAGCATGTGATGAAACGCACTCTCGCTCAAAGGGCCCATGCAGGCGCGCGCCTCAAGGCCTGCGCGTCGCATAGCCATCCCGATAGGCCGGTCGAAGTTGGCCATTGCCACCATGGCCCCATCAGGGGCCAGCCCCTGAGCGATCCAAGCCGCCTGACCACGCGCGGCGAGGGTGCGCGCCATCTCTGACGCTGACCCGACCACGGGCATCGCCGCCTTGATCCGCCCATCCGTTACACGATAGAGGCCCACGGCACATTGCATCGTCGCCGCAAATTCCACTGTTTCGCCCAACGCAAACCACGCCGCCAGCCGCCCGCGCTGCGCTGCCTCCGCATCCCGCGCACAAGCGGCAA
Source organism: Roseovarius mucosus DSM 17069 (assembly GCF_000768555.3). Taxonomy (GTDB): domain Bacteria; phylum Pseudomonadota; class Alphaproteobacteria; order Rhodobacterales; family Rhodobacteraceae; genus Roseovarius; species Roseovarius mucosus. Next base: position 388,300 of record NZ_KN293979.1, on the reverse strand, counting down.
CGAGAGCGATAGCAGCGAGGCACGAAAGCAATCGCAGGTCATGGCGCAGGGTCAGATTCATCCCCTCACTCGAACTCCATGATCACGTCGTCCACGGCCAAGCTGTCGCCGGCTCCGGCGTTGACCTTCGCTACCACGCCTTTGCGCTCGGCGCGCAGGATGTTTTCCATCTTCATCGCCTCCACCGTGCAGAGCGCCTGGCCCTCCTGCACCTCGTCGCCCGGCGCGACATTGACCTTCACGATCAAGCCCGGCATCGGGCAGAGCAGCAGCTTGGATGTATCAGGCGGCAGTTTCTCGGGCATTAACGCGGCCAGTTCCGCCTGACGGGGCGTGCGCACATGCACCTTGAGGTCGGCCCCGCGTGTGCGAATGCGGAACCCACCGCTGATCTTGCCTACCTTGAGCACCAGAGGCTCACCATTAACGTCAAGCCGTGCTAGTTGATCGCCAGGTGTCCAATCGCTGGCAACGCGCAGCGTGTCCCCATCCTCGAAGCGCACAGTAGCGCCTTCACGGTCGGCAGCCACCACCACGGCAAAGCTCTTGCCCTGCACCGACACGATCCAGTCCTCACCGACGTGGCGCTCGTGATTGTCCATCCGCCCCGACACCCGTGTGCGCCGAATCTCGGCCACCCGGTGCATCGCCGCCGTGCTTGCCGCAATCGCGCGCAGCGCCTCTTCGGGCAGGGTGACGCCCGTAAACCCTTCGGGATACTCCTCGGCGATGAAGGCGGTGGTGATGTTGCCGCTGACGAAACGGGGATGATCCATCACAGCACTCAGGAACGGCAGATTGTGCCCGATACCCTCGACCTCGAAACTGTCGAGCGCCACCCGCATACCTTCGATCGCCTCGGCGCGGGTATGCCCCCAGGTGCAAAGCTTGGCGATCATCGGATCGTAATACATGCTGATCTCGCCGCCCTCAAAGACGCCGGTATCATTGCGCACCACGGCCCCCTCGATCGCCAGCTCCTCGGGTGGGCGATAACGGGTCAGACGGCCAATCGAGGGCAGGAACCCGCGATAGGGATCCTCGGCATAAAGGCGGCTCTCCATCGCCCAACCAGTCAGCTTCACATCCGCCTGGGAGAGGCTCAGCGCCTCGCCATTCGCCACACGGATCATCTGCTCCACAAGGTCCACGCCGGTGATCAATTCCGTCACCGGATGCTCAACCTGCAGGCGCGTGTTCATTTCCAGAAAATAGAAATTCCGCTCTCCATCGACGATGAATTCCACGGTGCCTGCACTGGCATAGCCCACCGCCTGAGCAAGCGCCACGGCCTGCTCGCCCATCGCCTTGCGCGTCGCCTCGTCCAAAAACGGGCTCGGGGCCTCCTCGATCACCTTTTGATTGCGGCGCTGAATGCTGCATTCCCGCTCGCCCAGATAGATGCCGTTGCCATGGGTATCACAGAGCACCTGAATTTCGATATGGCGTGGTTGCGTGACGAATTTCTCGATGAAAATCCGGTCGTCTCCGAAACTGCTTGCGGCCTCGTTCTTGGAGGATTGAAAGCCCTCGCGCGCCTCCTCGTCATTCCACGCGATCCTCATTCCCTTGCCGCCACCGCCCGCAGAAGCCTTGATCATCACCGGATAGCCGATCTGGTTCGAAATCGTCACCGCCTCTTCGGCATCGGCAATCAGGCCCATATAGCCGGGAACGGTGCTGACCCCGGCCTCTTGCGCGATCTTCTTCGAGGTGATCTTGTCACCCATCGCCTCGATGGCACCCACCGGTGGGCCAACAAAGGCCACGCCTGCAGCCTCAAGTGCCTGAGCGAACTTGGGATTCTCGCTCAGGAACCCATAGCCCGGATGCACAGCCTCGGCACCGGTTGCCTTGATTGCGGCCATCACCTTGTCGATGACGATATAGCTCTCGGACGCGGCGGCTGGTCCGATATGCACCGCCTCGTCCGCCATGCGCACATGCAGCGCGTTGCGATCCGCATCGGAATAGATCGCCACTGTTGCAATCCCCATCTTGCGCGCAGTCTTGATCACGCGACAGGCAATTTCACCGCGATTGGCAATCAATATCTTCTTGAACATCTTCCGTCCCTTCCTCTCTTATCGGCGCGGCCCTCAGGCGGCGCGCCGGTTTTCTTCTGGCACAACAAGAAAGCCACCGGCGCGAAGTGCACCGGTGGCTTGAATGATAGGGTCTTGGCCGACAGGCAGAGGGTCGAATGACCGACCTTGACTCAGGTTGTCAGCAGCGGCTCGGATAGGCTTGGCAATAGACCACGTTTCCCGCAGCCCCGACTGCTGCGCCGGTGACGACGCTGCCGCCAACCACTGCTGTCGTAAGCGCACCGGCACCGCCACCGATGAGCGCCTGCTCCGGAACGGTGTCACCGCAGGCGACCAGAGCGCCAAGCGCCAAAACACCAAGGGCCGGAGCAAGGCCACGCGGTAGCTGAAGTGTTCGAAGTCTTTGCATGTGGAACGTCCTCTTGTCAGATCGCATGAGAATTCCATGCCATAGAACGTCACTTGGCGGTCCGCGTCAAAGCGATTGCATCGCCTCCTCACATCATCGGCGAACCCCCGCGCATGCGCACCCAGACGCGCAAACATCGAATTCTCAACGAAAAAAGAGGGCGATCCATGCACGCCCGCACAGGATCGCCCCCAGGGGGAAGGGCGGCGGGATCGACGCAATGTCAAAACCTCTGGGGAAAGGACTCCCGCCACTTCGATCACCTTGCCTGCAACCGCGCCACGCACCAAGCGTAGTTTCAGCCAGATACCCGCATGAGCAGAGCCTTGCCTATTTTCATTCCCCATAGGCAGAACGTCGCGCATCCGACGCTGCGCCCCCCGAACTCTGAGATGATGCGGGCGCGCAGGGCTCACAAGAATACCTCCGGAAATGACTCGCGCGCGACCTCGAGGTCCAAGACCAAAAGCGCCTCATAACTTGTGGCATCAAAAGGGGTATCGACCGCTTTGACTTCGCGGCCCAAAAGCCAGCTGAGCCGCCCGGCATCGAGATTGCCACGCTCAAACGGCTCTTCGCCGAAACACTCCCAGATCGCGCGCACAAAGGCGGCGTCTGCCCGTTTGTCAGCGGGCTTACGGTCGCGGTAACGCTCGCGCGCAATCAAGGGAGTGGCCCCCTTCGGATTCGCGCGTCTGATGGTGAACTGAAAGTCAGATCCCGGCAATCGCCCGGGAAAACCGCGATGTTTCAACATGTTGCGCCCTCCGAAATATAAGGGCACTGCGCGGTTATTAATCTTGTGGACGGGACGGCCCCGAGGGTCCGTCCCGCGCCTAGCCCAATGGGCTTACTTGTACTTGCCGGTCTGAACGGGCTCGGTCGTGATCGGCTCGACCACAACGAACTCTTCTTCTGCAGGCTGTGCGCATGCTGCGACGACGGCGATGAAACCGATTGCGAGAATGCTCTTGACGCTTTTCGACATGTATATCTCCTGTCTCTCGTAACTTCATGAAGAGACGCGCAAGGACACCATGTCCCTGCCCGTCTCAAGGGCGAGGTAAAGGTCGCTTGGGTGCAACCTTGACGCAGCTTATCGGAATTTTCAGGATTTGAACATCTGTCATCACCAATCCCGTGCGTCTGTGTCCCCAAAGCCTCAGTGCTTCCAAGGCGTTGATTTCGCGGCGCAAGATTTTGCGTTCTCATTAAAACATCTCCCAGATACAGGCGCCTTCCTGCGGCCTGTAGGCCTCAAAGACCTGAATGACATCAGGGTCGAAAACCCCGAATTCTGACGGTCGGTCCGCCAGCGAAATAACAACCTGAGCGGGCATCGGCCCAGTGCTTGCCAATCGCGGCAGGGCGTAGCTCTCGCACAGCCAGACCAGATCAGCCAGCACCGTTTCGAGCTGCGCATCCGTATCACCGACCCCGGCGAATCCTTCGGCCACAAACCTAAAACGATAGGTAAGCCCCAAGCCCGGCCGGTCCGTCAGCACCTCCTGCACTCGCGCGGTCAAGCCCGAGGGCAGCGGCAGCGCCTCCTCCTGCGCTGCCGCCCCTTGGGCGAGCGCCAGCCCGACGCTCAGCGCCACAGCCTGCCCCGCCCGTCCCATCAAAACCGCCCCATCCACCGCGCGCGTTTCGCCTCGTCCTCCAGCACCTGAGCAATGAGTGCCTCATACCCGATCCGATCAAATCGGCCCATTACCGCCCCTCCGGCCCGAACATGCATCGACCGTTCGTCTCGACGCACCTGCACTGCCGGTGCGAAACCTCGCAGCGATTGCAGAGCCCGCCACAGGTCTTGGCGCACCAGATGCGCCAAGCGCCGCCGCCCCGTCGTTCCCGACAGCACCGTCTCCACCGCCAGATCGAAGCGCACCGGCATCCGCCGCGCAACTGTGAGTGCGCCGCCCCCCTTCTCTTCGATCACATGCCAGTGGCTACGACCCATGCTGCTCCTCCGTGCTTCATCTGGCCACAAATACCTCGGGGGTCTGGGGGCAGAGCCCCCAGTCCTCACCACTCAGAGCGGAATGTTATCGTGCTTTTTCCATGGGTTGCTGAGCTTCTTGTTGCGCAAAGACGCAAACGCCCGGCTGACGCGCATCCGCGTGCTGCGCGGCTGAATCACCTCGTCGATAAAACCACGCTCGGCGGCCACGAAAGGATTGGCAAAGCGGCCTTCGTAATCCTTGGTATGCGCCGCGATCTTTTCGGGTGATCCCAAGTCGGCGCGGTGGATGATTTCGGTGGCACCCTTTGCCCCCATCACTGCAATTTCCGCCGTGGGCCAGGCATAGTTGAAATCGCCCCGCAGATGTTTGGAGGCCATCACATCATAGGCCCCGCCATAGGCTTTGCGGGTGATGACCGTCACCTTCGGCACCGTGGCTTCGCCATAGGCAAAGAGAAGTTTCGCGCCATGCTTGATCACGCCGCCATATTCCTGACCCGTGCCCGGCAGGAAGCCCGGAACATCGACAAAGGTCAGGATCGGAATCTCGAAGGCATCGCAGAACCGTACGAACCGCGCCGCCTTGCGGCTGCTGTCGATGTCGAGGCACCCCGCCAATACCATCGGTTGATTGGCCACCACCCCCACAGTCTGCCCTTCAAGACGAATGAAGCCGGTGATGATGTTCTTGGCGAATTCCGCCTGAATCTCGTAGAAATCCGCCTCGTCCGCGACCTTGAGGATCAGTTCCTTCATGTCATAGGGGGTGTTGGCATTGTCGGGGATCAGCGTATCGAGGCTCTGCTCCACCCGCCCCGGCTCGTCAAAGAAGGGACGCACGGGGGGCTTCTCGCGGTTGTTGAGCGGCAGGAAATCCACCAGACGCCGCACTTCGGCCAAGGCCTCTACATCATTTTCGAACGCCCCGTCAGCCACGCTCGACTTGCGGGTATGCGTCGATGCGCCGCCCAATTCCTCGGCGGTGACCACCTCGTTGGTCACGGTCTTGACCACATCGGGACCGGTCACGAACATGTAGGAGCTGTCACGCACCATGAAAATGAAATCGGTCATGGCCGGGCTATACACAGCGCCGCCTGCGCAGGGACCCATGATCAGGCTGATTTGGGGAACCACGCCGCTGGCCATGATGTTGCGTTGAAAAACCTCAGCATAGCCTGCAAGGCTGGCGACACCCTCCTGAATCCGCGCTCCACCCGAATCGTTGATGCCGATGACTGGTGCGCCGTTCTGCATCGCCATGTCCATGATCTTGCAGATCTTCTCGGCATGTGTTTCCGACAGGGACCCACCGAAAACGGTGAAATCCTGGGAAAAGACATAGACCATACGACCGTTGATCGTGCCCCAGCCGGTGATCACACCATCGCCGTAGGGGCGCTCTTTCTCCATCCCGAAATCGGTGCAGCGGTGCGCCTTGAACATGTCGAACTCTTCAAAGCTGCCCTCGTCGAGCAGCAATTCGACCCGCTCGCGCGCCGTCAGTTTACCTTTGGCATGCTGCGCATCGATACGGCGTTGCCCCCCGCCCAGGCGGGCTTCGGCGCGGCGGTTCTCCAATTCCTGAAGGATGTCTTTCATAGCACTCCCCTTGCGATGTTGCGCGCAGCATAGAGTTTGAAAGGAATGGCTCAAAGCAGAATTGGGCAAATTTGCAAATCATCGCAAATAATATTTTGAAAATCTGTAAAATTGCGAATTTATGCGCTGCCTAATGGACTTCCTCGCGGGCCGCTCCTAGCCATGCCCCATGAACCGCGCTCAGACACCCAAGTATCTCGACCGCACCACCCCGCCGCACCTCTCGACGCTGATCCTGCTGGCGGGGCTGTCGGCACTCGCCATGAACATCTTTCTCCCCAGCCTGCCGGGGATGACCGCACATTTCAACACCGAATACCGGCTGATCCAATTGTCGGTCGCCCTCTATCTTGGGGTCAATGCCGCGCTGCAACTGCTGATGGGACCAATCTCGGATCGGTGGGGGCGGCGGCCGGTCATTCTCTGGGGGCTCGGCCTCTTTCTTGTGGCCACCTTGGGCTGCATCTTTGCCCCCAATGTCACGGTTTTTCTGACTTTTCGCATGGTTCAGGCAAGCGTGGTAGTCGCCATGGTCCTGTCGCGCGCCATCGTGCGGGACATGGTGCCCCAAGACCGCGCGGCCTCGATGATCGGCTATGTAACCATGGGCATGGCCGTTGTGCCGATGATAGGCCCGGCCTTTGGCGGGCAATTGGATGAGGCCTTTGGCTGGCAGGCAAATTTCTGGGCGCTCTTCGTGCTTGGGGCCGCGCTCTTTGTGGTCTGCTGGCGTGACCTAGGCGAGACCGCGCCGCTCTCAGGGCGAACCCTGATGCAGCAGTTCCGGGATTATCCTGCTCTTCTGACGTCGCGACGTTTCTGGGGCTATGCACTGGCGGCGGGGCTGAGCTCGGGGGCGTTCTTTGCCTATCTGGGCGGCGCACCCTTTGTTGGGGATCGCGTATTCGGCCTGCCCCCGTCCACTCTGGGGCTGTTGTTCGGCGCCCCGGCGATCGGGTATTTTCTGGGCAATTTTGCCTCGGGGCGGTTTTCCATGAGGATTGGCGTCAACCGCATGGTGCTGTGGGGCACGCTGTTCAACGCAGGCGGCATCGCGCTCAATCTCATGCTGTTTCTTGTGGGCTTGGGTACGCCGTTGACGTTCTTTGGGCTGATGACATTCATGGGCCTAGGCAACGGCATGGTGATCCCCAACGCCACTGCCGGGGCCCTCTCGATCCGCCCAGACCTCGCAGGCACGGCAAGCGGGCTGTCGGGCGCGCTGATGATCGGCATCGGCGCGGCTCTCTCGGCGCTTGCGGGCACGCTGCTGACCCCCGGCAGTGGGACCTATGCCCTGCTTGGGCTGATGCTCTCGACGGCGCTTGCCGCGATCGCGACGATCCTCGCGGTGATCCGCCGGGAACGCAGACTGGGGCTGTCGACATAGCCGGTCACTGCGGATCACGAGTTCTTTATCCCCTCTGGCCTGACCCCGGCCTTGCCCCCAAGTCTATGTGACCGACAGGAGAGGAGACCAAGATGACTCGCCGCAAATCCCTATATCGCCCCGCGCCTGCGCGCAGAAATCGCGAATTCATGCCCTACCAGTTCAACGATTGGGCGGCGATTTGACGGACGCACGCGACCCGAGCGCAACAGTTCGTCCATAATGCGGGGGATAAGCGCGTTTTGAATTTTCACCCCGCCAAGACCCCTCCTATAACAGGAGCGGTATTCTCAGGAGGTTCCCAATGATCCATCGCCGCACATTCATGGCCACTGGTCTCGCTGCCTTGGGCACTGCATCCCTTGCCAATGCATTTGAACTTGACCCAAGGTTCATGCCGCAAGAGGTGGCGTTCGATCCCGTCTATCAACCCGGCCAGCTGATCGTGCTGCCGCGCGCGCATTTTCTCTACTTCGTAACAGAACCCGGTCGAGCCCGCCGTTACGGCGTGGGCGTGGGCAAGGCCGGGCTGGAGTTCACCGGCACCGCCACCATCAGCGTCAAGAAGAAATGGCCGACATGGCGCCCGACGAACGAAATGATCGAACGCGATCCTGCTGCCTACGGGCGTTTCAAGGGCAATGACTATGTGCAGCCCGGCGGTGCGGGCAATCCGCTCGGGTCTCGCGCGCTTTACCTTTTCCAGAACGGACGCGACACCTACTATCGGATTCACGGCACGACACAGCCCTCGTCCATCGGGCGGTCTGTCTCGAACGGCTGTATCAGGATGATCAACGAGCATGTGCAGGACCTATATGATCGGGTCCCCATCGGAACGGTTGTCACAGTTCTGTAATCTTGATTTTCGCACGGTGAATCGGCATATTTTATCGTGCGACGTTACCACTATCGACCATCTGTCCTTTTCGGCTCAGTCACTCGATCTTGTATGACTTTGCCGGGTTGCCGCACTTCCGCGGGCAACAAATACAGAAGGAATCAGTAAGATGGCGACTGGCACCGTGAAATGGTTCAATGCCACCAAAGGCTATGGCTTCATCGCGCCCGATGGCGGCGGAAAGGATGTATTCGTACACATCAGCGCGGTTGAGCGCGCAGGCCTGACCGGCCTTGCCGACAACCAAAAGGTCAAGTTCGACATTGAGGCGGGCCGCGACGGGCGCGAGTCTGCGTCCAATATAGTTCTCGCCTGAGCACCGCCTGAGGCCGACAGGGGGTAAAAATCCCCCTGCACATCCTCATCGCGCCCGCGCAGGGCGCGATATTCATGTTTATGGGTTTTGCGCCCCCCTCGTGTTTCCCCTTGAAACCACATGCCCAAACCATGACATAGAGCGTGCATCAGGAGGCGAACCATGGCGCTCCCCGTCCGGGAACAGATGAAATATTGGGGCGCGGCCACGGCCGTGTTTTTTGTGGTGTTATGGTTCCTCGGGGACGTGATCCTGCCGTTTGTTCTGGGCGGAGCCATTGCCTATTTCCTTGATCCGGTAGCAGACCGTCTAGAGAGGCTGGGCCTAAGTCGCGCCGCCTCGGTCGTGGTTATCACACTGATTGCCATTCTGGCCTTTGTCGTGATTGTCCTGTTGATCGTGCCAACGCTCGTCAGTCAGACCGTGGCGCTCTTCAACGTGGCACCTGAACTGGCGCGCGATCTACACGGATTTCTCAGCACTCATTTCCCGACACTCTTCGATCCTGACTCGGCGCTGAACAAGACGCTGCTGTCCTTGGGCGAAACCATTCGTGAACGTGGCGGCCAATTGCTCGAAACGATCCTCAGCTCTGCCGCCTCCATGGTCAACATATTGATTTTGATTGTAATTGTCCCCGTTGTGGCAGTTTATCTGCTGTATGATTGGGATCACATGGTTGCCGAGATCGACAATCTTTTGCCGCGCGACCATGCGCCTGTGATCCGCAGGCTGGCAGGCCAGATCGACAATACGCTGGCCAGTTTCATCCGAGGCATGGGCACCGTCTGTCTGATCTTGGGCACCTATTACGCGGTCGCGCTCATGCTTGTGGGGTTGCAATTCGGCCTCGTGGTGGGCGCGATTGCGGGCCTGATCACGTTCATCCCCTATGTCGGATCCATTGTCGGCGGCGTGCTGGCGGTGGGCCTCGCGTTGTTCCAGTTCTGGGGGGATTGGGTCAGCGTCGGCATGGTGGCGGCCGTCTTCGTCTCGGGTCAGGTGATCGAAGGCAATTTTCTGACACCCAAGCTGGTGGGATCCTCGGTGGGACTGCATCCGGTCTGGCTGATCTTCGCACTCTCGGCCTTTGGCGCACTCTTTGGCTTTGTCGGGATGCTTGTAGCCGTACCAGTGGCCGCGTCGCTCGGAGTGATCGCCCGCTTTGCGTTGGAGCAGTACCGCGACAGCCGCCTCTACCGCGGGCTGGAAAGCATTGACCGCGAATGACACCGCGCCAACTCAGTTTTGACCTGCCGGTGCGTACGGCACTGGGGCGCGAGGATTTCTTTGTCTCGCCCTCAAATGCCGAAGCTGTGGCAATGATAGAGGGCTGGCAAGGCTGGCCCGGCCGCAAGCTGATACTTGCGGGTCCTCCTGGGGCGGGCAAGACCCATCTGGCGCATGTCTGGGCCGCCCTCTCGGGCGCCCGGATAATCTCAGCCAAGGACCTGTCCCATGTCGATATTCCAACGCTTGCGACAGGCGCGATTGCAGTTGAGGATGCCGATCAGTTGGCAGGGGATGGCCCTGCCGAAGAAGCGCTCTTTCACCTGCACAATCTCGTATTGGCTGAGGGCCACACACTCTTGCTGACGGCTGAGCGCCCACCGAACCTCTGGTCACTCGGCCTGCCCGATCTGCAAAGCCGCATGCAGGGCACGATGCTCGCGCAACTGCGCGCGCCGGATGACGCCCTCTTGGCCGCCGTGCTGACCAAGCTCTTCGCCGACCGCCAGATTGCTCCCAGCCCGGACACGATTCCCTATCTCGCACGGCGGATGGATCGCTCCTTTGATACGGCACGAGAGGTGGTCGCGATGCTTGATGCCACAGCGCTTGAGGAAGGCCGTGCAATCACCCGAGCGCTCGCCGCGCAAGTGCTGGACAAATTGGCGCATTAACGCCACGCTGCGTCACCGTTCCGTTACATCTCAAAGCCATAAGCTTCTCATGACCCAAGCAGATTTTCTTAAACACCCCGCGCCCGAAGCCGTCGAAATGACTGATCTGGATCTGACCGGTCCGGGGCGTTTCTTTAATCGTGAACTCAGCTGGCTGGGGTTCAACTGGCGAGTGCTGGAGGAAGCACAGAACAGCCGCGTTCCACTGTTGGAGCGGCTGAGATTTTTGTCGATTTCAGCCACCAATCTTGATGAATTTTACAACGTGCGCGTGGCAGGTCTGCGGGAATTGGCGCAAGCGGGCAATACGACCCCTGCGGCGGATGGCTTGTCCCCGGCAGAGCAGCTTGTGCTGATCAACGAGAATGCCCGCAAACTGTTGGCCTCTCAGCAAGAGACCTACGACACACTTCGCCGCGAGCTAGAGGCCGAGAGGATTTCGATCCTCGATCACGGCTCTATAGAGGAGGGAGACCGGGATTATCTGGCGGATGTCTTTCTCAACAAGACCTTTCCGGTGCTCTCGCCTTTGGCGATTGACCCTGCGCATCCATTCCCGTTCATCCCCAACCTCGGTTACAGTCTTGCGCTTCAACTGGAGCGAAAGGCCGACAAGAGACCGCTTCAGGCGCTTTTACCGATTCCGCAACAAATCGCGCGGTTCATCCCGCTGCCTGCATCCGAGGGCACTTATCGGTTCCTGCCTCTGGAAGAGTTGCTCTTACTACATTTGCACAGTCTCTTTCCAGGCTACAGGTATAAGAGCCATTGTGCCTTTCGCGTGCTGCGCGACAGTGATCTAGAGGTCGAGGAAGAGGCCGAAGACCTCGTGCGCGAATTCGAGGTGGCGTTGAAGCGCCGCCGCCGTGGGGAAGTGGTGCGGATGAAGATTTCGGCCAACGCGCCCGAGGATCTGCGCCGTGTCATCATGCAGGAATTGCACGTCATCCCCGAAGAGGTCGTCGAGGTCGAAGGCATGATCGGTCTGGCCGACCTCAAGGAGTTGGTGCTCGAATCGCGCCCAGATCTTCTATGGCCTCCCTTTACTCCGCGTGTGCCGGAGCGGGTACAGGACCATGGCGGAGATATGTTTGCGGCGATCAGGCAAAAAGATATGCTGCTTCACCACCCCTACGAGACCTTCGACATGGTGGTACGCTTTCTGACACAGGCCGCGCATGATCCCGATGTGGTGGCGATCAAGCAAACTCTCTACCGCACTTCGCGCAACTCGCCCATCGTAGAGGCCCTCTGCGAGGCAGCGGAGGATGGCAAATCTGTCACCGCGCTCGTGGAACTTAAGGCGCGGTTCGACGAGGCGGCCAATATCCGACAATCTCGGCGGCTGGAACGGGCCGGGGCACATGTGGTCTATGGATTCATCGACCTCAAGACCCATGCCAAGATTTCCACCGTGGTGCGCCGCGAAGGCGAAAATTTGGTGACTTATACCCATTATGGCACCGGTAATTATCACCCGATCACTGCACGCATCTATACGGATCTCAGCTTTTTCACCTGCGATACCAAGCTCGGACGAGACGCGACAAAGGTGTTCAATTACCTCTCCGGCTATGCCGAGCCCGAAGGTCTGGAGAATCTTGCCATTTCGCCCAAGTCGCTCAAACCCCGCCTGCTCGAACTGATCGAGCGTGAGGCCGAGCATGCGCGCGCCGGCAAGCCGGCGGCAATCTGGGCCAAGATGAATTCGCTGATCGAGCCCAACATCATCGACGCGCTCTATGCAGCGTCCGAAGCAGGGGTCAAGATCGACCTCGTCGTGCGCGGCATTTGTGGATTGAGGCCTGGCATCAAGGGATTGTCGAGCAATATCCGCGTGAAATCCATCATTGGCCGGTTCTTGGAACATTCTCGCATCGTGTGTTTCGGCAATGGCGCAGGGCTGCCCTCGAAAAAGGCGCGCGTGTTCATCTCGTCCGCCGACTGGATGGGGCGTAACCTTAACCGCCGGGTCGAAACTCTGATCGAGATCGAGAACCCGACCGTCAAGGCGCAGATCGTCAGTCAGGTCATGGCCGCCAATATGGCGGACGTTGCCCAAAGCTGGGTGATGGCCCCCGATGGCAGTTTTAGCCGCCCGCCCGCGATCGAAGGCATGTTCGCTTTTAACTGCCATCGCTTCTTCATGGAAAACCCCTCGCTTTCGGGTCGTGGCTCAGCTGGGGCGTCGGATGTGCCCAAGCTTACGCACACGGACGATTGACCCACGCGCGCCTCTGTCGCATAGAGGAGGCGCGAAAGACTGGGACGGACATGGACGGCACCAACGATCCAAGAGAACCCGACGGCGGCCCATTTGGCCGCCCCCTGTTCGATAGCCCCTCCGCGCGAGCGCTGAGTCGCGTGGGCGTGGTTGATGTGGGCTCAAACTCTGTGCGGCTTGTGGTGTTCGACGGAGCAGCCCGCAGCCCGGCCTATTTTTACAACGAAAAGATCATGTGCGGCCTTGGTGCCGGCATGTCTGAAAGTGGACGTCTCAATCCTGCGGGGCGCAAACGCGCTCTGGAGGCGCTCAAGCGGTTCAAGATGCTAGCCGAGGGGATGGACACAGGCCCATTGGTCATTGTCGCCACCGCCGCCGTGCGAGAGGCCAGCGATGGCGCGGACTTTTGTGCCGATGTCGAGCGGGAAACCGGTCTGAAGCTCTGGGTGATCGACGGGCGCGAAGAGGCGCGGCTGTCGGCACAAGGCGTGCTCTTGGGGTGGCCCGGTTCTTACGGCCTTGTCTGCGACATCGGCGGTTCGTCCATGGAACTGGCCGAAATCAACGGCGGCACGGTGGGAGCAAGGGTTTCATCCCAGCTTGGCCCGCTCAAACTGCGCGACTTCAAAGGCGACAAGAAAGAGCGGCGCGCCTATATCCGCCAGGTCCTGAACGAGATGCGCGCCGAACTGGGCGAGCAGAACAACCGCCTCTTTCTGGTGGGTGGCTCGTGGCGGGCGATTGCCCGGATTGACATGGTGCGGCGCAAATACCCGCTGCATGTGCTGCACGAATATCGTATGACCCCTGCTGATGTGCGCGCGACCATCAAGTATATCGAGAAGCTAGACGTCGAAACGCTGCGCGCGCAATCTGGCGTCTCTATGGCACGGATCGAGCTTGTGCCACAGGCAATCGAGGTCCTGGGCGAGCTGATCAAGACCTTCAAGCCGCGCGACATCGCCGTATCGAGCTATGGCATTCGCGAGGGCTTGCTCTATGAGCAGATGCCCCAGATGCTGCGTGACCGTGATCCCCTGATCGAGGCCTGCCGCTTTGCCGAACAAAAGGATGCACGCCTACCCGGTTTTGGCAAGGTGATCTATCATTTCATCCTGCCACTGTTCAAATCCGCCAAGCCAGAGCGACGCCGCCTGATCCGTGCGGCCTGTCTTTTGCATGATGTAAGCTGGCGCGCCCACCCTGATTACCGGGCGGAGGTCTGTTTTGATAACGCCACCCGCGCCAATCTGGGCGGGCTCAAACATTCAGAGCGGGTTTATTTGGGTCTTGCCCTGTTGCACCGATACTCGAACAAGCGTGACGGCAGCCGCTTTGCCGATCTGGACGGGTTGCTGAGCGAAAAGGACCGCCATGAGGCCGAAGTTCTGGGCAAGGCCATGCGCTTTGCCGCGATGCTTTGGCTCAAACGAAATGCGCATTTGGGGGAATTGCGATGGTTCCCGCAAAAGAAGGTGCTGGAATTACGCCTATCGTCAGAAGCGGCACCGCTTTTTGGCGAAGTGGCGCAGGCGCGTTTTGCCTCGCTCGCCACAACACTCTCGGCGCGGATCGTGATCAAGACACCAAGTTAGCGACGCCTTGACGCTCAAAGCTCGATTTCGCCGTCTGGCGTAGGGCTTTCCTGCATTTCTTGTGGGGTCTTGCGACGCAATAGGATATCACCATTCGGCAAAACCTCTGGCGCGTGAAAGGCGCTGAGATCGCCGATTTCGCCCATCAGGTCGCGCAGCGCCGGGCCCATTTCCTCGACGAACTGGCGCAGTGCGGGCTCCATCTCTTGGGCGCGATCGCGAAGCCCTTCAAGCGCCGGGCCCATCTCGCGCTGTATCCCCTCAAAAAAGAGGCGCGCCCCCTCTTCCATGAGGGATCGGCCCTGCTCTTCTTCCGTCACGTCCTGCGCGGCAAGGGGGGCCGCGGCAAGCGCGGACATCAGACAAACGGTTCTGATCAGGTGTATTGGTGTCATGAGTTTCATATAATCGCTTCGAGGTACGATTTTAAGATCACAATTCAATATCGAGACTGACCGGGAAATGGTCTGAAGCAACGAGCAGCGCCTCACGCAACTCTTTGTTGTCCCAGCAGACCGGATCGTCGAACGGATGCCAGATGCGCCAGGCTGGACGGCGCGCCATGAGGTCCGGCGAGATCAGGATATAATCGAGCAGTGCCTGCATATATCGCCGCTGGTCCCGTAGATAGAACCGCGCCGAAGTATGAACCGCCCCAAACCGCCGTAACAGCGCCCCGCGCGCATGCGGATCATACAGGGCCGCGGCGGTGTCCTGCCCTTCACCCATGATAATTTCGACCGAGGAGCGCCCGAAAAGATGCTCATATTCATCAAGCCCCGGACCATCGTTAAGGTCCCCCAGCACAATCAGCGAGTCATCAGCTGCAAGATGTGCTTCGATCCTTTGACGCAGCCAGACCGCCTGCGCCAATTGCTTGCGTCGATTGGTGATACCGATGCGGATCGCCTCGTCGCGCCCTACAGCGCCATGGGGGGCCTTGGATTTCAGATGCGCCCCGATCAAGCGCAGCCTTTGGCCGGCGGTCGTGGTCAATTCCACCTCAAGAGGTGGTTTGGAAAACGTGACACGATCCGCGCGGTCATCAATGTCAAGGTCGATCCGAAAGACCCCATCAAAGCGCGGCGGCGTGTCCCCGCTCCCGGTTGTCGCCCCTTGCGGATCATGCCGCCCGCTCAGAACATCCGGATCATAGAGCAGCGCGAGTTCCTGTTGCGTCTCATTGGCAAAGCCGATCAGCGCCCGTCGCGCCCGAAGCTGCATGAGTTTTGCAAAATTTTCCAATGCCTTGACCGTACTGCGGCGGCCATTGTCATCGGGTGCCTCGACCACCAGCACCGCATCTGCATCCAGTGCCGTGAACACGATCCCGAGCGCTGCCAGCTGGTCTGCGCGAGTCACGTTGTAGCGCGCGGACCATGCGCCATCTTCATGGGGTTGCCCCTGATCGTCAAAGAGCGCGTTGAACCATTCGACGTTATAGGTGGCGATCCGCATGGGCGCGGGCCTCGCTGATCTCTTCCCAAGCGCGGTTGATGTCCACCAGCCGTCGCTCTGCCAGACGGATCGCCTCTGGCGGCACCCCGCGGGCCTGCATACGGTCCGGATGGCTCTCGCGGACCAGGTCGCGCCAGGCCTTGCGCACCTCGTCCATCGGCATATCCGGTGTCACACCCAGAACAGACCAAGGATCGGGGGTTGCATCCGGTACGAACCGCGTCCGCAGAGTTCGAAAAGTGGACGCAGGCAGCGCAAAAATCTCGGCCACACGGGCGAGAAATTCATCCTCTTTCGCGTGATAGACCCCGTCCGCCATGGCAATGTGAAAGAGCCCCTCCATCAGGTCACAGAGCGTTCCGGGCTGACCCTCGAACATGCGGGCGATGCGGCGGGCGTAATCTTCGAAACCGGCCACATCCTGCCGCGCAAGGTTGAACACCCGGGCGGCGTTTCCCTCATCCGCCTCGGCAATCTGGAAAACCTCGCGAAAGGCTGTGACCTCGTCGCGTGTGACCTGCCCATCGGCCTTGGCCATCTTGGCCGAGAGCGCGATCACTGCGATCGTAAAGGCCACGCTACGTTCGGGCGGGGTGCGCAGGCGGTCGAAAACAGCGCTCAGGCCCTCGCCATTGGCAAGGGCTGACAAGGCTTCTGAGATGCGGACCCAAATCGACATGGGCGTTACCCTAGACCCATTCCCGGTCCCTGTCAGTGCAAACCGTCACAGGATTTTCTGCAAAAGCACCAAATCCATCCAGCGCTCGAATTTTCGCCCTACCTCGGGCATGCGTGCCACTTCGGCAAATCCTATGGCACGGTGAAAGGCGATGGCGCCCAGGTTTTCGCCGCTGACGCCAGCGACCAGCACATGCATATCCGCCGCGCGCGCCACCTCCTCCAGTCGCGTCATCAGCGCCCGCCCGATGCCTTGACCGTGCGCCTCGGAGGCCAGAATGACCGTGTGCTCAGCGGTGTGTGCATAGCCCGGCCCCGACCGGAACGCGCCGTAGCTGGCAAATCCCAGCACCTTGCCCGCCTTCTCTGCCACCTGAAACGCCGCACCACGCGCGGCCATGTCCGCTGCCAGGGCCTCGGGCGTCTTTTCCACCGTGGTAAAGGTGACGGAAGTGTCGCGAATGAGCGGGTTCCAGAAGGCAAGGATCTGGGGAATATCGCGCGGGTCTGCCTGTCTAAGGATCATTCGATCACCCTGAGGCCATGAGGCGTTTCAAATTCGGCACGCAGACCCGTTGGACCGGTCTCGAAGACCACGCGTGCATCCTGCAACTCCGGTCCGAACATGGCCTTCAGGGCGGCGGCCTCTGGATGCGAGACCACCAGCCGCGATAACCGCGCGCCGGAGGGTGCAAGTCGCGCCGCCGGATGCGCCGCACCCTGCCACTCGATCAGTGCCGGAAAGAGATTGTCCATCGGGAGCACGCCGGACCCCGGAACCGCCATCCGCCACCGTAAATCGCCACGTGCCAAGTCCACCGCCTGCCCCGCACCCGGATGCCGCAAGAGGGCCCCATCCAGATCATCGACCGCGCAAATCCAGTTGTGCAGGCGAGGGTCACCAGAGAACCGATCCAAATCGAACCAGCGCGGATACGCGGGGGCCGGAGCGTCCGGGTCAATCGCGATCACCTCGAGATAGAGGCCATCTTCCAGTCCGAGGAGGAGGTTATGCGTGCCGAAATGCGCATGTTGGCCACCGGGCTGCAAGCGCAGTCCAAGCGCCGCCTCGACACGCGCCCGCCCAGCCTCGAGGCTCTCTGCCGCGACCGCCAGATGGTCGAGCCGCATCATACCTCTACCCCAAGCAGCGCCCGAACCTGCGCCATGAAATCCTCGCCGCGCTTTTCAAAGTTGTCGTATTGGTCGAAACTTGCCGCCGCCGGGGCCAACAACACCACATCCCCCGGCTCTGCATCGCGCATCGCACGGGCCACCGCCTCTGACATCGTGGTGCACACCTCAGTATCCACATCCCCCAACCCGATGGCAAACTGCGCCGCTTCGCGTCCGATCACATAGGCCCGGCGCACATGCCCAAGGCCGGGGGCCAGCCCGGCCAATCCACCGTCCTTTTCCAGCCCGCCGCAGATCCAGCGGATTTTGTCGAATGCCAACAGCGCCTTGAGCGCGCTGTCGACATTGGTGGCCTTGCTGTCATTCACAAAGATGACGCCATCCTTTTCCGCCACGCGCTGACTGCGGTGCGGCAGACCGGCATAGCTGTGAAATCCCGCCTCGATGACGCGCGGGGCCAAACCGAGAGTGCGGCAAGCGGCATAGGCGGCGCAGGCATTCTGATGATTGTGCGATCCCGGAAGCCCCTTGACACCGCGTAGGTCGATGGACCCCACCTGACGTCCATGGCGATATTCGCTGAGGAACCCCTTGCGCGCAAAGACCGACCAGCCAAAGCCGGTCAGCTTGCGATCCACCGAAATGCGGATCACCCTGTCGTCATTGGGCCCCTCGGCCATCTGCCCCGCCAGATAGAGCCCCTCGGCCTCGTCCACGCCGATCACGGCCCGGTCCGGCCCGCCTTCTGCGAACAGCCTGCGCTTGGCGGCAAAATACCCCCCCAGGCCGGCGTGACGATCAAGATGGTCGGGCGAAAGGTTGGTAAAGACCGCCACATCGGGAGTCAGTGCGCGCGCCAGATCGGTCTGATAGCTGCTCAGTTCCAGAACAACGACGCCACCATCCTCGGGCGGGTCGATGTCGAGCACGCCGCGACCGATATTGCCCGCAAGCTGCGCCGCGCGCCCCGCCTCGCGCAAGACATGGTGAATAAGGGCGGAGGTGGTCGATTTGCCGTTGCTGCCAGTCACGGCAATCACCTTGGGGGTCACGTCGAACTCATCCCAATCGTCTGTTGCGAGTGAGCGAAAAAAGAGCCCGATGTCATTATCCACTGGAACGCCTGCGTCCAGAGCTGCGGCGATCACGCGGTTGGGAACGGGATAAAGATGCGGGATGCCGGGGCTGACAATGAGAGTGGCGACCCCGTCAAAGGCGCCTGCGCGCGTCAGATCAACGGTCGCAAATCCCTCGGCTTCGGCCGCAGCGCGCGCCGTTTCGCTATCGTCCCAGGCCAATACCTCGGCCCCGCCCGCGCGCAGGGCCCGCGCCGCCGAAAGGCCTGAGCGGCCCAGCCCCAACACAGCGACCTTGGCGCCCGCATATCCTCTGACCGGAATCATTCTTCTCCCCCCGGGGCTGTTGCGCCCCTTCTCGCCCATGCCCGCGTATTTGCGCCGGGACCGGGGCAAGATGCAAGCGTCGGCCCGCAGGCAAGCAAGCCCGCTCAAGCGTCGAGTTCGGCATCCCAGTAGAGATAATCGAGCCAGCTTTCGTGCAGATGGTTCGGGGGGAATTTGCGCCCTTGATTGCGCAATTGCTCTGCGCCCGGCATACGTGGCGGTTTGCGCAGGCTCAGGCCCGATTGGCGCAGGCTTTTGGAGCCCTTGCGCAGGTTGCACGGGCTACAGGCCGCCACAACATTCTCCCAGCTTGTGACCCCACCCGACGCGCGCGGCACCACATGGTCAAAGGTCAGATCGCCCTTGGAGCCGCAATACTGACACATGAATTCGTCGCGCAGAAATAAATTAAAGCGCGTGAAGGCCACGCGCTTTTGGAGTTTTACGTAATCTTTCAACACAATGACCGAAGGTATGCGGATCACCGTGCTCGGGCTTCGGACCCAGTGATCGTACTCAGCGACGATATCCACCCGATCTGACCAAGCCGCCTTGACCGCCTCTTGCCACGTCCAAAGCGACAGCGGGTAATAGGAGAGCGGGCGATAATCCGCGTTCAGCACAAGTGCCGGAAAATGCCTCAAAGAGGCAGGCTCTCTTACGAATTCGGTCCTGAAATCGCCGTCCATCTGACTGACTGTCCTCTCACCCCGGTCGTCAGGGGCGCAGGTGCCAGAGCGGGCACCTGACCCCGTCCTGAGTCCACTATATATCGTCATTGTACTCTGACAAGTGCGATATGTAGCGCTCGATGACGGGATGTCTAATAGGCCAAAGTAACTGTCCCATGACAGATTGTTCAGGCGGCCACTTCTGTCGCCTCGCTGGCCTGCCGCTGCCAGAGCGCGGCGTAGCGCCCCTGCCGCGCAAGTAGATCGGAATGGGTGCCCTCCTCCACTACAACACCTTGATCCAAAACCACAATTCGATCTGCATTGGCGACAGTGGATAAACGATGTGCAATCATGATCACGGTGCGCCCTTCGGCCGCACGCGCGAGAGCGCCTTGAATTTCCCGTTCGGTCTGGGTGTCGAGCGCACTCGTCGCCTCGTCCAACAGCAGGATTGGTGGATTTTTGAGCAGAGTGCGTGCGATTCCCACGCGTTGCTTTTCGCCCCCCGAGAGCTTTAGCCCCCGCTCTCCCACCTGCGTCGCGTAACCCTCTGGCAAACTTGCGATGAAGTCGTGAATCTGAGCTGCGCGCGCGGCCTCTTCGATCTCGGACTGTGTGGCCCCGGCGCGCCCATATCCGATGTTATAGCCGATGGTGTCGTTGAAAAGAACGGTATCCTGCGGCACCACGCCGATAGCGGCGTGCAGGCTCTCTTGGGTGACATCGCGCACGTCTTGACCGTCGATCAGAACACGACCCGCCTGCACGTCGTAAAAGCGGAACAGAAGACGCCCGATAGTTGACTTACCCGACCCCGAGGGGCCAACCACCGCAACCGTTTGCCCCGCCGGAACATCGAGCGTAACGCCCTTTAGGATCGGTCTATTGGCGTCATAACCAAAATCCACATCCGCCAATCGAACAGCGGCACCTTTAACTTTTAGAACATCTGCGTCCGGCTTATCCTCAACATCTCCTTCCTGCTCTAACAAATCGAACATTTCGGACATATCGACCAAAGCTTGGCGGATCTCACGATAGACTGTGCCCAGAAAGTTGAGCGGCATGGTGATCTGGATCATATAGGCGTTGACCATGACGAAATCGCCCACGGTCATGCTGCCCGATTGCACCCCCATTGCAGCCATCACCATCACGATCACCAAGCCGCCGGTGATGATCAAGGACTGGCCGAAATTCAGAAAGGCCAGCGAATAGGAGGTCTGAAGCGCGGCCTTTTCATAGCCCGCCATGGCCGCGTCATAGCGACTGGCCTCACGCCGTTCCGCACCGAAGTATTTGACGGTTTCAAAGTTCAGCAGGCTGTCGATCGCTTTCTGGTTGGCTTCGGTGTCCTGATCGTTCATTTCCTTGCGCAGGCGCACACGCCATTCTGTGACTTTGAAGGTAAAAGCCACGTAGGTTCCGATCACGGCGACGACCACGACCAGATACCAGATGTCGAAGATCACAGCGAGCACGATGCCGATCAACGTCAGCTCCAGGACCAAAGGGCCGATGGAAAAGAGCAGGAACCGCAGGAGAAACTCAACCCCTTTCACCCCACGCTCAATGATTCGACTGAGACCGCCAGTCTTGCGCGTTATGTGGTAACGCATTGACATTGAATGAATATGTTGAAAAGTCTTGAGCGCCAAGGCACGCAGGGCGCGCTGCGCCACGCGGGCAAAGATCACATCGCGCAACTGTTGGAAGCCCACGGTCATCAGCCGCGCCATGCCGTAGGCGACGGTCAGTCCGACCGCACCAGCGCCCAACATCCAGGCAGCCGATTGCCCGTCTCCAGCCAGCATGTCGACGGCGGCCTTGTAGAAGAAAGGCGTGCCAACGCCGATAAGCTTGGCCACGACCAGAGACATCAACGCAAACACCACACGGCGTTTGACCCAAGGTTGATCGGCGGGCCAGAGATAGGGGGCCACGCGACGAACGGTACGCCAGCCCTTGGTGGGGGCATCGGATGTGGTAATTCTGGCGTGGCGCATGGGCTGGCCTTTTCAATCCCTTGCCTTAGAGATAGCCCTGAGACAGGGTGATTGCCACAAGGGATTATTGTGGCAGGGCAAAGACTTGGCCGGGATAGATCAAGTCTGGATCGCGGATGCGGTCGCGATTGGCCTCGAACACGCGGACATAGAGCACACCTTCGCCATAAGCCTCACGAGAGATTGCCCAGAGGGTCGAACCGGGTTGGACGGTGATGGCGCGGATTGGGGTACTCTCGGCTGTTTGCGCGGCGGTCAAAACAGCCTGATCCTCGCGTTTGAAAGGGGTTTCCACCCGTGAGGTGACGGTACCAGTCGTGTCCACCTCGTCGACGCGCAGGGTGTAGACGCCGGTATCGACCTCGGGCAAGGCGGTGGTCCAATCCCCGGACGGGGAAACGGGGGAGGTCACAATCGGATCATTATCGAGATAAATGCGAACGAATCCAGTGCCTTGTGCCCGGCCCGAAAGCTCGACATCACCGTCGGGAGAATAGGTGATGGCATCGAGCGCGACATTTGACATAACGTCCGGCGCGCGATCCACCGAGGGGGTTTGCAGGACGCGCACGCCAGAGTCATCGGTCAAGAGAACGGTTTGGCTAGGTTGTGTTACATCTTGCGCCGCGGTCGCTTGGTCAGGAGATTTCCCTTCCTTTGCAACTGTTTGCGCCTCGGAGCTTACGAGCGGCACTTCGGCGGGCGCCGGTGCGTCAGCAAGATCAACGGGTGTGGGCGCGATGATGATTTCGTCTTGGGACGCCAGTTCTTGCCCTGACGGTTCAGAGCGCATTCTGAGTGAGAGGACACGCGGCGCGGCGCTGGTAGGAAGATCAAGGAACTGCACGAATTTCCCTGCATTATCAGAGAGAACTGAGCCGACATTGATGTTGTCCAACAGGATTGCCACCTGCGATCCCGGCTCTGCCTGACCGGCGATGATCATCTGGCCACCGGGCTCGAGCCGGAAGGTGTCGATCGTCGGGGCCTCGGGCATCGGCGGGGTCGGGGCAGGTTCGGGTATCGCGAGGGCTGGCGCCTCGACGGTTTCGACCACGGGGGTAATTTCTGGGGTGGGTTCGGGCTGAGCGCGTAACCAGAGCGCCGCCAAAACTGCGCCGATCACCGCCAGTCCGCCAAGACCCATGACCGATCCAGTGCCCAAGCCACCGAATTTGCTCATCTTTTCAAAAATCCCCCTCTCGCGGCGCGTTGGCCGGTTGTCCGAGAATAGCAACAAGGCTATCACGGGTCAAAGCAACCCTGCATGTGCCCGGAGTGATTTCATGGCCGCGCGTTCTGTCTGTGTCTTTTGCGGCGCACGTCCCGGCAACGACCCCATATATATGCAAGAGGCAACCGCCGTCGGCCAGATGTTGGTGACCGAAGGCTGGCGGCTGGTTTATGGCGCAGGGGATGTCGGGCTGATGGGGGCCACGGCGCGCGCGGTGCAGGACGCGGGAGGCGAGACCTTTGGCGTTATCCCGGCGCATCTCGTGGCCTGGGAAGTGGGCAAGCGGGACCTCACGCAATATATTGTGGTCGAGACCATGCATGAACGCAAGAAGGTGATGTTCATGAACTCGGATGCCATCGTGGTTCTACCGGGTGGCGCGGGATCTCTGGATGAGTTTTTCGAAGTCCTCACATGGCGGCAACTCGACCTGCATCAAAAGCCTATTTTCATCTTGAATACAGATGGTTATTGGACACCTCTGATGCAATTGCTGGATCATGTGGTGACACAGGGTTTTGCCGGAGAAAACGTGAAATCTTTTGTCCAAAGCTTTGATTCTCTTCAAGATTTGAGGATCGCTCTGCGCGCCGCCCTATCCTGACGCAGGCTGGCGGTGGTGTAAATCGCCAAAGCAGACCAGATCATGCCAAAGGCAATAGCGTGCCAGAAACTGAAGACTTCGCGAAATAAGAGTGTCGCAACAAGGAATTGCAGGCTGGGGTTCATGTATTGAACCAACCCCACCGTAGCCAGGGTGATGCGTTTGGTGGCGTAGCTGAACATGATGAGGGGGGACGCGGTGAGGATGCCGGAAAAGGCCAAGAGCAGGCTGTCCTGCCAGTTTGTGCCAAAGGCGCCGTGACCGTCAGAGTGGAACCACCACAAAACCCCCAAGGCAATGGGGGACAGAAGCAGCACCTCGGCCGTGACGGAAACCACTGGACCCACGGAAAGCCCTTTTTTAACAAGACCATAGAAGCCAAAGCTGGTGGCCAGTATAAGCGCGATCCAAGGTGGGACGCCAAGGCCGATGGTCAGGGTTATGACCGCCGTCGCGGCTAGCGCCACGGCAAAAAGCTGTGCCTTTCCAAGACGTTCGCGAAAGGCAATGGCCCCCAGAAGCACGGCGACGAGCGGGAAGATGTAGTAGCCCAAAGAGGCCTCGACCGCCTTGCCGATCTGAATCGAGGTGATGAAAACGAACCAATTGGTCGAGATCATCAGCGCGGCAAAGCCAATCAAAAGCACCGATTTTCTTGCGCCAAGGGTCTGACGCAAAACGGAAATTCGCCCTTGCACCAAGAGAACGAGCGCAAAGAAGATGAAGGACCAGAGGGTGCGGTGGGCGAGAATTTCGATGGGCGGAATATGATCGAGCAGCTTGTAATAGATGCCCGACAGCCCCCAAACCGAGCAGGTAGCGACCATCGCCAGAATACCCTTGGTCGCTTCGCGCATGTGACTTGCCCCTCAGTTCCGATGTGTTGAGTGCTGCCGCATGTGACCGGTGGGGGCAAGGGCAAACCTTAAGGTCCGTAAGGTTTGTAAGGTTATTTTGTAAGGTCTGGCGGCAGATGTCGGTTTGCACGGGCGTGAGCCTAGAGCACGATGCGTCTGATCAGGTTCACATCGCCCCGGCCCCCGAGCCGGGGCCTCTGCGCGGCCTCGACGAGGTCCCGGGTCAAGCCCGGGACGGGTGTGTGCCCGATGGGGCGCAACACGCCCTGAATTCAGCGGGATGTTGAGAAACGGTTAACGCCACGGGCGCGATCCGCACGGCATTTTCGGTGCGCTTCCCAAGGGGCGGGATACGAAAAAGCCCCCCACGACGAAAGTGGGGGGCTTTGACGGAAATCGGAAGGTCGATCACATCCGCGAAGCAACGTTTTCCCAGTTGACCAGATTGTCGAGGAAGTTGGCCAGGTATGCCGGACGCTTGTTGCGGAAGTCGATGTAGTAGGAATGTTCCCACACGTCGCACCCGAGCAAGGCGGTTTGACCGAAGCAGAGCGGGTTCACGCCATTCTCGGTCTTGGTCACCTTGAGGCTGCCATCGGCATCCTTGACGAGCCAACACCACCCCGAGCCGAACTGACCGGCACCGGCGGCGGAAAACGCCTCTTTGAATTTGTCGACCGAGCCGAAGCTCTCGGTCAGCGCCTTTTCCAACTCGCCGGGCATTCCGGTCTTGGTCGGGCTCATCATTTCCCAGAACTGGTTGTGGTTCCAGAGCTGGCTGATGTTGTTGAAGATGCCCGACTGCGCCACGGCGGATTTGTCATAGGTGCCGGTGATGATCTCTTCCAGCGACTTGCCGTCCCATTCGGTGCCAGCAATCAGCTTGTTGCCATTGTCGACATAGGCCTTGTGGTGCAGGTCGTGGTGATATTCGAGTGTCTCGGCGGACATGCCATGAGCGGCAAGTGCGTCATGCGCATAGGGAAGATCGGGAAGTTCAAAAGCCATTTGGGCCCCCTGTTTGTTGAGGTTCTGGTTCCGATGCCTCTACATGGTGGGGCGACCCGGCAAAGGTCAACCCCGAATGTCGGAGTTTTTCAGTCAGGAAGCGGAGGTCAGGCGTAAAGCCCGACCTCGCCGCCCGGCTGAGCAGAGACCTTGAGAAGCTCGAAGGCGTAATCCGCAACCGAGCGGAAGCAGATGAGGTGGAAATTGCCGGCCTCGTCGAGCCAGAAGGCGGCGGGCACCTGCGCCATGCGGGTGCGGCGGAACATGCCGGGGGTAAAGCCCTCGGGCGAGAGATCGACCGGGCAGACCTTGGCCAGCACCTCGCGCGCGCCATAGCCCGAGATGCGCAGAAAGGTGCGCGCGTCCGAGACATTGACTGCGAGGAAATGCTGGCCCTTGAGGGCCGCCTCGATCCCGGCAAGCCGCTCGCCCACTTCGGCGTAGGGGCACAGAAGCAGGAGTTCGTCGGGCGACATCCAGAGGGCGGCGGTGCCCTTGCCCATCAGCGCCTGACGCTGGGCGGGCACATCGAGGCCGGTGGCGGATTTGACCGCCGCCTTGATCCCGGCGCTGGCCAGATCGCCGCGCAGGGTGATCATGCCGGTCAGGCCCTGATCGGCGATGGTGGCGAGGCCCTGATAATTGGCCCCGTTGAGGGCGGTCACGGCGTTAGACATTCTGTTTCTCCCCGTCCTTGTCGAAGAAAACCGGATCGACGATCTTGGCCTTGATGATGCCGCCGTCGACCTTTGGGAAATCGAGCACATCGCCCATGCGGTCGGGGCCGTTATGGACCAGCCCCATGGCAATACCGCGCCCAAGCGTGGGCGAGTAATAGGTCGAAGTCACGCGACCTTGGGTCATGCGTTGGCCGTTGGCGTTGTGGCCGGACGCGGTGGCATAGGCCCCATCGGGCAGGACCGAACCATCGAGCGTTTCGAGGCCCACCAGTTTCCAGCGGTTCGGATCGGCCATGTGGCTGCGTTCCTGCGCGCGTTTGCCAAGATAGTCGTCTTTCTTCTTGGAAATCGCCCAGCCCATGTTGAGGTCCTGCGGGATCACCGTGCCGTCGGTTTCATCACCGATCATGATGAAGCCCTTTTCAGCACGCATGACGTGCAGGCCCTCGGTGCCATAGGGGGTGACGCCATGTTCTGCCCCCGCATCGAGAAGCGCATCCCAGAGGGCGCGGCCATAGCTGGCGGGCACGGCCAATTCGTAGCTGAGTTCCCCCGAGAAGGAGATGCGATAGGCGCGCACCGGCATCCCTGCGAGCGTGAGATCGGCCCACCCCATGAAGGGAAGTGCCTCGTTGCTGAGGTCATCGGTGGTCAGTTTCGCCAGCGTCTCGCGGGCCTTGGGGCCAACGACGGCGATTTGCGCATATTGCTCGGTGACATTGGCGGTATAGACTTTCCAGTCCCACCATTCGCATTGCAGCCAGTCTTCCATATGGCCGTGGATCGATTCCGCCCCGCCGGTGGTGGTGTGGCAGAGGAAGGTGTCCTCGTCGATGCGGGCAACGACGCCGTCATCCATGAGGAAGCCGTTTTCGTTGCACATCAGGCCATAGCGGCATTTGCCGGGTTTCAGGCTGCTCATCACGTTGGTGTAGAGCATGTCGAGGAATTTACCGGCATCCGGCCCTTTGACGATGATCTTGCCCAGGGTGGAGGCATCGAGCAGGCCAAGGCGCTGCCGCGTCTGGTTGATCTCGCGGTTCACGGCATCGCGGTGGGTTTCCTCGCCCTTGGGGAAGCAATAGGGGCGGCGCCACTGGCCCACGGGTTCGAAATGGGCGTTGTTGGCCTCGTGCCAGCCGTGGATCGGGGTCTTGCGGATCGGCTGGAACACGGCGTCGCGCGCCGCCCCTGCGATGGCCGAGAGGGAAATCGGCGTATAGGGCGGACGGAAGGTGGTGGTGCCGGTCTGCGGGATGGGCTGACCGAGCGCATCCGAGAGGATCGCCAAGCCGTTGATATTGCTGAGCTTGCCCTGATCGGTGGCCATGCCGAGCGTGGTGTAACGCTTGGCGTGCTCGACGCTCTCATAGCCTTCGCGCGCGGCGAGTTGCACGTCAGAGACCTTCACATCGTTCTGGTAATCGAGCCAGGATTTCATCCGCAGCTTGATATTGGCACCTTGCGGCATGAGCCAGACCGCTTCGAGCGCTGCTTCGTCGGTGGCACTGGCTGAGGGGGCCTTGGTGGATTTGGGGTCGTGGCCCATGGCCTTGGCCGCGGTTTTACCGGCAGCGTCGGCGTCGGTGAGCGCGGCCGCCAGATCAAGGTTGCCGTTGGCAGAGCCTGCGACCACAACGAAGGCCTCTCCTTTCGCACCGCGCGGGGGATTGGCGGGGTCGGGGCGGAAATGCGCTTGTGCGCTATCCCAGAGGAGTTTGCCGCCGCAATGGGACCAGAGATGGACCACGGGCGACCAGCCGCCAGACATGGCGACCGCGTCGCATTTGATCTCTTCCAGCACAGCACCTTCGCCCGCTTGGGCACAGATCGCCACGCCGGTCACGCGCTTGCCGCCTTTCACTTTGGCGATGCCCTTGCCGTTTTCGACCCGGATGCCCAAGCTGCGGGCCTCTGCCGCCAGTGCGCCGCCGCCCGATTGGCGGGCGTCGAGGATGGCGGGGATTTCGAGGCCCAATTTCTTGAGCGTGATCGCGGTGCGGTAGGCATCGTCGTTATTGGTGACAACGACGGTACGGTCGCCGATGGAAACGCCGTAATTCACCGCATAGTCGCGGATGGCCGAGGCCAGCATCACGCCGGGGATGTCATTGCCTGCAAAGCTGAGCGGGCGCTCGATCGCGCCGGTGGCGGTGATGATCTGGCCTGCGCGGATGCGCCAGAGGCGGTGACGGGGGTTATCTGTGCTGGGCGCATGGTCATTCACGCGCTCGTAGCCCAGGAGATAGCCGTGGTCATAGACCCCTGCCCCCATGCAGCGCAGGCGCAGGGTGACATTGGGCATGTCGCGCAGTTTGGCGATGGTGGCGGTGATCCAGTCCTCGGCCGATTGGCCGTCAATCTCGCCGCCATCCACGGGCGCGCGGCCGCCCCAATGGGCGGTTTGTTCCATCAGGAGCACCTTGGCGCCCGCCTCTGCCGCCGCGAGGGCGGATTGCAGGCCCGCCACGCCGCCGCCGATCACGGCCACGTCGCAGAAGAAGTAGAAATGCTCATACCGGTCGGGGTCGCCGGGGTTGGTCGCCTTGCCCAAGCCCGCCGACTGGCGGATGAAGGGTTCGTAGACATGCTTCCAGAAGGGGCGCGGATGGATGAACATCTTGTAGTAGAAGCCCGCGGGCAGGAAGCGCGCGAGATGGGTGTTGATCGCGCCGATGTCATAATCAAGGCTGGGCCAGTGGTTCTGGCTGCTGCAGGTCAGCCCGTCGAAGAGCTCGGTCGTGGTCACGCGCTGGTTGGGTTCCATGCGCGCGCCCTCGCCCAGATGGACGAGCGCGTTGGGCTCTTCGGCCCCGCTTGCCACGATGCCGCGCGGGCGGTGGTATTTGAACGACCGCCCGACCAGCATCTGATCATTGGCCAGAAGGGCCGAGGCAAGCGTATCACCGGCATGGCCCTTGAGGCGCTTGCCGTTGAAGGTGAAGTGAAGGGCGCGGCCCTTGTCGAGGAGGCGGCCACCCTTGGCCAGACGCGTGCTCATGTCTTAAACCCTCGTGCCCGGTGCGGGCGTGGTGTTGTGTGTATTTTCGGAACGGTGACGGCTCATGCGAATTCGCGCCATGTCCAGCCGGGGCGTTTGGCGGTGATCGCATCGCGGATATGCTGCGGCGGCTCGTGGGTCTGGGCGGGATAGCTGCCATAGACCTCGAGCGTTACGGTATCGCGGGCCATGATGAACCACTTGCCGCAGCCGTTGTTATGCCGCCAGCGTTCGAAATGCGCGCCCTTGGGGTTTTCCTTGGCGAACATATAGGTGTGGAAATCATCATCCGTCGAGCCGGGGCCGAAGCGCTTGAGATGCGCCTCGCCGCCTTGGTGAAATTCGGTCTCTTCGCCCGTAACGCCGCAGCAGGGGCAGGTGAGGATCAGCATGGGTCAAGTCCTCCTTAGTGGGCAACGCCAGCGGCGACGGATTCGTCAATGAACCGGCCCTGGTAGAAGCGGTCGAGGCCGAATTCGTCGCAGAGCGGCGAGTGGCCCTTGGCCATGAGTTCGGCAAAGCCCCAGCCGGAGCCGGGAATGGCCTTGAACCCGCCGGTGCCCCAGCCGCAGTTGATGAAGATGCCATCGACGGGGGTTTTCGACAGGATTGGCGAGCGGTCGCCGGTCACGTCCACGATGCCGCCCCATTGGCGCAGCATCTTGAGCCGGGCGACCATCGGGAAGGTCTCGATCAGCGCCCTGACCGTTTCCTCGATATGGTGGAACGAGCCGCGCTGCGTGTAGTTGTTATAGCCGTCGGTGCCGCCGCCGATGACCATCTCCCCCTTGTCGGATTGCGACATATAGCCGTGCACGGTGTTGGCCATGACGACGCAATCCATGCAGGGTTTGATCGGTTCCGACACCAGCGCCTGAAGCGCCACGGATTCGATGGGCAGGCGGAAGCCGGCCATATCGGCGAGATGGCCGGAGTGACCCGCGACGACGATGCCGAGTTTGTCGCAGCCGATGTCGCCGCGATTGGTGGTGACGCCGGTGACGCGGCCATTCTCGCGGGAAATCCCGGTGACTTCGCATTTTTGCAGGATGTGCATGCCCATGGCGGAACAGGCGCGGGCATAGCCCCATGCCACCGCATCGTGGCGTGCCGTGCCGCCGCGCGCCTGATAGAGACCGCCCAAAACGGGGTAACGCGGGCCGTCGAGATTGATGATCGGCACGATTTCCTTGACGCGGGCGGGCGAGATGAACTCGGTCGAGACGCCCTGAAGGGCGTTGGCGTGCGCCGTGCGCTGATAGCCGCGCACTTCGTGTTCGGTCTGGGCCAGCATGATCAGGCCACGGGGGCTGAACATGATGTTGTAATTGAAGTCCTGCGAGAGGGTCTCATAGAGGCTGCGCGATTTTTCATAGATCGCGGCGGAGGGGTCCTGCAGGTAGTTCGAGCGGATGATGGTGGTGTTGCGGCCCGTGTTGCCGCCGCCCAACCAGCCCTTTTCCAGCACCGCGACATTTGTGATGCCGAAATTCTTGCCAAGGTAATAGGCGGTGGCGAGGCCATGACCGCCCGCGCCCACGATGATGACATCGTATTTCTTCTTCGGCTCGGGCGAGGCCCATGCCCGCTCCCATCCCATGTGGTAGCGGAGCGCCTCTCGGGCGACGGCAAAGGCGGAATAGTGTTTCATGCGCGCTCTCTGGAGTTGGCTGGATTCGCTGTGGTCTGCGACTGGGACCGTAATGCGTCAGACGCGCGGGGGAAAGGATACTCCGGGCGGCGGAAACGGTATCAATAGCGACATTGCGACATCGGGGCGCGGGCGGGACGCGGGGATGTGACCGCTTGGCCCTTTTTTCCGGGCGCGCGGGCGGTTACATGGGGTCAACACAGAAGGAAAAGACATGGGTTTCTGGATCATCGTTGCGGCTTTGGCGATCGGCGTGGGGGCTGTTCTGGCGCTTGTGCTGATGCGCGGACGGGTGGGCGACGCGCCGCCTGCCGCCTATGACTTGCAGGTTTACCGCGACCAGTTGAAGGAAATCGACCGCGACACCGCGCGCGGCGTCATCGCGCCCGAGGATGCCGAGCGGCTGCGTGCCGAGATCTCGCGCAAGGTGCTGGCGGCGGATGCGCAATTGCGTCAGGGCGGCGAGAGCGGCGGGCAGCCGCGCGGCGCGGGTCTGGTGATGGCCGGGGTGATTGTCGCGGTGATCGCGGGCGGTGGGGTACTGATCTATGACCGCGTCGGCGCGCCGGGCTATCAGGATTTGCCGATGGCAGCGCGGATTGCGGCGTCAGAGGCGGCGCGGGCGGCGCGGCTGGATCAGGCGGCAGCGGAAGATCGGTTCGGCCCCGGCGAGACCGGCGTGCCCGAGGGCACGAGCGAGGAGTATCTCAAGCTGATCGAGCAATTGCGCAAGACGGTGGCCGAGCGGCCCGAGGATCAGCAAGGCTTGCGGTTTCTGGTGCGCAGCGAGGCAGCACTTGGCAATCTGGCGGCCGCGCGCAAGGCGCAACAGCAGTTGATCGCGGTCAAGGGTGCGGAGACCACGGCGGCGGATCATGCCCTGTTGGCGGATCTGATGATCAACGCGAGCGGCGGTTACGTATCGTCCGAGGCAGAGGCGGCGTTGCGCGCAGCGCTGGAGCGCGATGCGCGCGAGCCGTCGTCACGGTTCTACCTCGGGCTTTACATGATGCAGGTGGACCGGCCCGATGCCGCATTTCGGCTGTGGGAGGCGCTGCTCAATGAGAGCACGCCGGAGGCGCCCTGGGTGCCCACCATCCGGGCGCAGATCGAGGATTTGGCGGCGCGCGCCGGGGTGCGCTATACCCTGCCGCCCGAAGCGGGTGCGCGCGGGCCGTCGGCGGCGGATATAGCGGCGGCAGAGGATATGGACCCGGAAGCGCAGCAAGAGATGATCCGGGGCATGGTGGCAGGGCTGGCCGAGCGGCTGGCCACGCAAGGCGGCACCGAGCAGGATTGGGCGCGGCTGATCAATGCCTATGGCGTACTGGGCGAAAAGGACGAGGCGCAAGAGATCTGGGTCGAAGCGCAGGTGGTCTTTGCCGCAGAGCCGGAGCGGCTGGAGGTGGTGCGGGCGGCGGCGGCACGTGCGGGCGTCGCGGAATGATCTTTGAGGACATCGCAGCCTTTGCCGGTGCCCTGCCCCATGGCCGGGCCATCATGGGGCTTGATCTGGGAACCAAGACGATTGGTGTGGCGCTGTCGGACCGGCTCTGGTCTGTGGCGAGCCCGCATGAGACCGTGAAGCGGGTGAAATTCACCGAGGATGCCGCCCGTCTGATGGCGATTGCGGCGGGGCGCGAGGTGGGCGGGATCATCCTTGGCCTGCCGCGCAATATGGATGGGAGCGAGGGGCCGCGCGCGCAATCCACCCGTGCCTTTGCCCGCAATCTGGCGCGACTGACCGAGTTGCCCATTGGGTATTGGGACGAGCGGCTGTCGACGGTGGCGGCAGAAAGGGCGCTGCTTGAGGCGGATGCGACCCGAAAGCGTCGCATGCAGGTGATCGACAACATCGCCGCGGCCTATATCCTGCAAGGGGTGCTGGACCGGATGGGGCATATGAGGGCAGAGCATGACAGATGAAAGCCCATGGGCGCGCGACGAGGTCGAGAGCCCTTGTGTGAAAATCTGTGTGGTGCATCCGCAGGCGCGGATCTGCACCGGCTGTTTGCGCTCGATTGACGAGATCACCCGCTGGACCAAGATGGCCCCCGATGAGCGGCGGACGATCATGGAGGCGCTGCCGGACCGCGCATCCCTGCTGCGCAAGCGCCGGGGCGGACGGGCGGCGCGGGTGGGGCAGAGCTAAGCCGCGCCAGCCATGTCACCCGCGCAGAGCGGGTTTGCATACTGTGGTATGGAAAAATGCTGCGTCGCAACATATTTATGTTGCAGATGCGGCATTCTCAGGAGAGCACAGTCATGGCCTATTCGTCCCACAGCAATGTTCCGGCACCGGGGTTCGGGGCCTTGGTAAACTTCGCACTTGCGCCCCTGCGCCTGATCGACGGTTTCTTCAAGTCGGTCGTTGCGGCCAACCGTTTTGCCCATGAGGTTGAAACGCTGTCGATGGCAAGCGATGCGCGGTTGGCCAAGATGGGCCTCAAGCGCGACACGCTGGTCGCTGACCTGGCTGCGCGGTCGGACCTGTTCGGCACCGCCTGAGATCAGCCTCACAGTCAAAAACGAAAACGCCCCGGAGCTTCTCCGGGGCGTTTCGCGTTCTGGCCGAGGCTGGTTGCTTAAAGCACGTTACGCCCTATCGAAACCACACCCGTCCCGGACTTGATCCGGGACCTCGACGGGTCAGCGTAACGGCCCCGGCTCTGGAGCCGGGGCGGTGTGAACCTGAACAGACGAAACGTGTTTAGTGCGTCCAGACCTGGCGACGGTTGGTGGCGAAGTTGTCGCCATAGCCGCCGGGGCGAATGTTGGGCTTGCGAGAGTGCGCTTCCTGCACGACGGCGTCGATGCCGTTGTCCTTGGCATATTGCAGCGCGGCCTCCTTGGTCTCGAACCGCAGGCGCACTTGTGCCTGCGTGTCGGCGTTGGAGGTCCAGCCCATCAGCGGATCCACCTCGCGCGCGGTTTCAGACACGAATTCCAGAACCCAATGCCGGGTCTTGGCGGTGCCGGATTGCATGGCGTTGCGGGCCGGTTTGTAGATGCGCGCGGGCATAAGGCTCTCCGTGATGTCTTGGTCGTCTGCTTATCCCAAATCGGGCGCAGCGCGGCAAGAGGCGAATGGGCGCATGTGACCCGGTCAGAGCGGGGCGCGGAAGATGACGAAGGCGCCCGCCGCGATCAGGGAAAAGCCGAGCGCGTGGTTCCAGGTTAGCGGCTCCTTGAGCCAAAGCACGGAAAAGCCTGCAAAGACCACCAGCGTTATCACCTCTTGCATGGTTTTGAGTTCGGCGGCGGAATAGACGCGGTGCCCAAGCCGGTTGGCGGGCACCGCGAGCATGTATTCAACAAGGGCGATGCCCCAACTGACCAGAATCACCAACCAGAGCGCGGCATGGGGAAACCTGAGGTGCCCATACCACGCAAAGGTCATGAAGATATTGGACAGGCTCAGAAGCACGACCGGAGCGAGCCACAGCCAGAGGCCGTGCATGATGGTCAGTCGTCCAAGCTGTCGTCGTCAGTGCCGCGCACGCCCAGGAGCTGATCCATCTTGACCGAGGGTTGATCGCAACCTGCCTCGCCCACGATTCTAGCGGGCACGCCAGCCACGGTCTTGCAGGGCGGCACCTCTTGCAGCACGACAGAGCCAGCGGCAATGCGGGAGCAATTGCCGACACGGATATTGCCCAGCACCTTGGCCCCGGCCCCGATCAGCACGCCATTGCCGATCTTGGGGTGGCGGTCCTCTTCTTCCTTGCCGGTGCCACCCAAAGTGACGGAATGCAGCATCGACACATTGTCGCCGACCACCGCCGTCTCGCCGATCACTATGGAATGGGCGTGGTCGATCATGATGCCCTTGCCGATGCGGGCGGCGGGGTGGATATCGACGCCGAACACTTCGGAGGCGCGCATCTGGAAGAAGCGCGCGAGATCACGGCGGCCCGTGGTCCAGAGCCAATGGGCGATGCGATAGGCCTGAATCGCCTGAAACCCCTTGAAGAAGAGGAGCGGCAGGAGGAACCGGTCGCAGGCCGGATCACGGTCGTTGACGGCAACGATATCTGCGCGGGCGGCCAGACCGATTTCGGGATCGGAGGCGAGCGCCTTGTCGCAGATTTCGCGCAGGATCTGTTCGGGCATCTCATTGGACGTGAGTTTGAGCGAGATGCGATAGGCGAGCGCCGATTCGAAGGTTTCGTGGTGCAGCACGCTGGAATGGACGAGCCCGCCCAAGAGCGGCTCGTCGGCGATGGCGGCCTTGGCCTCTTGGGCGATCTGCGCCCAGACCGGATCGAGTTCGGCCAGCTTTCGTCTTGTATGTGCCATGGGCTATGCTCCTCTGGGTCGTGGGAAGTATAGCAGATAGGCAGTGCGGGTAAAATGCAAAGGAGTGAGGGGAGATATCACCAAAATGAATGAGACGCAGCCTTTGGCCGGAGGTGTCCGGGTTCTGGTCTTGGGGGCCACGGGAACGATCGGCCGGGCGACGGTGGCCGCCCTCTGCGCGCGGGGGCATGAGGTGGTGTGTTACCTGCGACCGGAGGCGGAGGCGGCGGGATTGCCCGAGGGGGTCACACTGCGGCGGGGGGAGATGGCGCAGTTTGCGCCAGAGGCGCTACGGGGCGAGCGGTTCGACGCGCTGCTGTCTTGCATGGCGTCGCGCAGCGGCTTGCCCGCCGATGCCTGGGCTGTGGATCACGACGCGCATCTCTTGGCGCTGGAGGCGGCGCAGGCGGCGGGGGTGGGGCATATGGTGCTTTTGTCCGCGATATGCGTGCAAAAACCGATGCTGGCGTTTCAGGCGGCCAAGCTGGCCTTTGAGGCGCGATTGATCGCCTCTGGCCTGCGCTATTCGATCGTCCGGCCCACGGCCTATTTCAAATCCCTGTCAGGGCAGATTGCGCGGGTGCAGGCAGGCAAGCCCTTTCTGGTGTTCGGGGATGGGCGGCTAACGGCATGCAAGCCGATCAGTGACCGGGATCTGGGGGCCTATCTGGCGGGGTGTCTGGAGGCGCCGGACCGCTGGAACTGGGTCTTGCCGATTGGCGGGCCCGGCCCTGCGATCACGCCGCGCGATCAGGCGGAGTGGCTGTTCAAGCGGTTGGGGAAGCCGGTGAGCCTGCGGCAGGTACCGGTGGGAATGATGGATGCGATCATCGGTGGGCTGTCCTTGGGCGGGCGCATTCTGCCGGGATTGCGGGCCAAGGCGGAGCTGGCACGGATCGGGCGCTATTACGCGACCGAGTCGATGCTGGTCTGGGATGCGGCGGCGGGGGCCTATGATGCCGAGGCCACGCCCGAAACCGGGCAGGACCGGCTATTTGATTACTATGAAGAGGTAATCACGGGGAAGGCGCGGGTGGACCTAGGGGCGCATGCGGTGTTTTAGGGCGCTGCGCTCTGTCGAAATCGCACCCGTCCCGGGCTTGTCCCGGGACCGCGCCGAGGCAGCGTGGAGGCCCCGGCTCGGGGGCCGGGGCGATGTGAACCCGATCAGACGCCACCTGCTTTAGGGCGGTGTTATATTTCGTAGAAAGAAGGTTGTGAGCCATGCGATCCGCCGCGCGGTCGTTGGGCCGGGGACTAGCGAAGCAACGTCAGTGACTGCCACTTTATGCCAGCCAAATCCGTATGACCCATCGGCGATGCGCGCCCTCTCAAAATCGCTAGGCCGCCAGACGGCCCAGCGATCCGCGCGGCACCTTCGGTGCTATTCGCGCGGGGGATTGGGGCCAATCTTGGCGCAACCTGATCCCCCGCATACCCCGGAGCATCCTGTCTCTACGCGCCCTCATCCGCAGGGCTTGCGTTGAGCAGGCCATAGCGCTCGGCACCGAGTTGATCGTAAAGTTCGATCTGAGTTTCGAGATAGTCGATATGCCCCTCTTCATCGGCGATCAGCTCTTCAAAGAGGTTCTTGCTGACGAAATCCGCCACGCTCTCGCAATGGGCGCGCGCCTCGATATAGAGCGTGCGGGCGTCGTGTTCGGCGGCGAGATCGGAGTCGAGCGTTTCGCGCAGGTTTTGCCCGATACGCAGCGAATCGAGTTTTTGCAGGTTGGGATGCCCGCCCAGAAAGATGATCCGTTCGATCAGCTTGTCGGCGTGCTGCATCTCTTCGATGCTTTCGGCGCGGGATTTGGCGGCGATGCGGCCATAGCCCCAATCCTCTTGCAGCCGGTAGTGAAGCCAGTACTGGCTGACCGCCGTCAGTTCACTCCGCAGAGCCTGATTGAGATAGTCGATGACCTTGGTGTCGCCCTTCATGTGGTTCTCCCTGTGTGGATGCGCGACGGAGGCCGCGCAGGTGCATGGGTATGCTATAGCTATGCGCCTGACGCATGGTTTCAATGAACAGCGGCAAACATCCGCCGCAATCGGCGCGCTTGCCCAGCGCGCGATAGACCTTGCCGGGGGTGATCAGCGTCTCGGGATCAGCCGCGCGCATCCAGTCCATCGCGCGGCGGATGTCGGCATCGGAAATGGCCATGCAGTGACAGATCATCATCGGGGAGGTCCCTTTTGCGGCTAGTGCCGGGTTGCGCTGGCGGGGTCGGGAATGCGGGGCGCGGCGCGCGCGGCGCGGTGCAGGCAGAGGCCAAGGCGCGCCGCCGCATCGGTGAGCGGCAGGATGGCGCGGGCCTGCACCAGAAGGCTGGCCAGAAGGAGCGCATCCTCGCGCTCGCCCAGCGCCGCCTCTTCGACGAAGCGGGCAAAGGCAGCCTCATCGAGCCCAACGCAAGAGCACTGCGGCGCGTGGCAGCGCAGGGGGCGGCGGATATGCGGGCCCAGCACCTCGGTCAGATCCTGCAGCGCCTCAAAGGCGGCAAGCGCCATCGGTTCGGCCATGCGATCACAGAGAAGAGCATGGGCGCGCAGCGCGCCGCCCGCGTTCCACGCGCGCAGGGCCGCCACGGTCAGACGGTTCAGCCCGTCCATTTGATTCATCTGATCTACCGGCATCTGTCCGGTCCAGTCGCGCGCGTGTTTCATTTGGTCAGGATCAGCTTGCCCGCGCGGGTGATGCGCAGGGTGTAGATTTGCCCATCCAGAACGATGAGCGCGGTATTGGCCCCGTTGGTCAGGGCACGGGCATCGTGACAGGCGGCTTCGGCCACCAGAGCGGGGTCGGATTTGGTCTGGGCGCGGATCATGCGGATACCCCCGCGGGCGTGGAATGACACTGTGCCATGATGGTTCGGTCCTCTGTTACAGGTTGGGCCGGGCTGACCGCAGGACCGGGCTGGCTTGGCTCCTCTTTTCTGACTTAATTTATCAGGTATGTCAATTCTGATTTTTTTAGTTGGCTATTAAGCTGTACTGCGCGGGGCTTTGCCTGCCGGCGCTTGGGCTGAAAGATCAAAAGCATAGCTTGAAATTCCCGCCGGGCGGCGTAACTATCGACCGCGACGCGATGGACCCGGAAATGATCAAGTTCACCCTCAAATGCGCCGATGACCATGTGTTCGACAGTTGGTTTCAATCCGCTGCCGCCTTTGAGAAATTGCACGGTGCGGGCATGGTGACATGCGCCGTGTGCGGCAGTTCGGACGTGGACAAGGCGCTGATGGCCCCCAGCCTGCACAGCGCCTCCGATGAGATGCCGGCCCCCGCCCCCAACCCCGCCGAACAGGCGCTGGCGCTGCTCAAGCGGCAGATCGAGGAAAACTCGGAATATGTCGGTCTGGATTTCGCCCGCGAAGCGCGCGAGATGCATGATGGCCTGACCCCCGAGCGCGCCATTTATGGCGAGGCGAGACCCGAAGAGGCGCGCAAGCTGATCGAGGATGGCGTGCCGGTGGCCCCCCTGCCCTTTGTCCCGCGCCGCAAATCCAACTGACCGAAAGGTATTCCCATGCATATCCTGATCACCGGCGCCAATCGTGGCATCGGCCGCGCTCTGGCCGATCACTACCGCAACGCGGGCCATGACGTGACCGCCACGGCGCGCACACCGTCCGGGGATGAGGTGGCGCTGGATGTGACCGATCCCGCGTCTTGTGCGGCGCTGACCGCTGGGCTGCGCGACCGGGCGGTGGACCTCCTGATCTGCAACGCCGGTGTGTATCTCGACAAGGGCCAGTCGCTGGACGGCGGCTATCCGGCGCAGATGTGGGCCGAGACCTTTGCCACCAACGTGACGGGAGTATTCCTGACCGTGCAGGCGCTCCTGCCGCATCTGCGGGCGGGCAAGGGCGCGAAAATCGCGATCATTTCCAGCCAGATGGCCAGCCATACCCGCGCGCCGGGCGGCAGCTATATCTATCGGGCGTCCAAGGCGGCGGCGCTCAACCTCGGGCGCAATCTGGCCAGTGATCTGGCGGGCGATGGCATCGCCGTGGGCATCTATCACCCCGGCTGGGTGCGCACCGAGATGGGCGGCGACAGCGCCGAGATTTCGGTGGAGGAGGCCGCGAACGGCCTCGTGGCGCGGTTCGCGGCGCTGGATATGGCGTCAACCGGATGTTTTCAGACCTGGGATGGGCGCGACCACCCCTATTGAGCCTCAGGCGGCAAAGACCGCGTTCATATCGGCAAAGCCCTTGACCTCGACGGGGTTGCCCGAGGGGTCGCGAAAGAACATGGTCCATTGTTCGCCCGGCTGCCCCTCGAACCGCACGGACGGGGGGATGACGAAATCGACCGCCGCCGCCGTCAGCCGGTCGGCCACTCCGCGCCAGATGTCGAGCGGCAGCACCACGCCGAAATGCGGCATCGGCACCATGTGATCGCCGACTTTGCCGGTGGCCTGCGTCGCGAAAGGCGTGCCCAGATGCAGGCTGAGCTGATGGCCGAAGAAGTCGAAATCGACCCAGGTCTCGGTCGAGCGCCCTTCGATCCCGCCCAAAAGCGCGCCATAAAACGCCCGCGCCTCATCCAGATCGGTCACATTGATTGCAAGATGAAAGGGATGTGCCATAGTCTGTCTCCTCATGCCCGTTGCATGGCACCTAGCGATGCCGTAACCGGGTTTGCAAGGCTTTTGATATGGGAGGATTGGCCATGGACTATGGGTTTGACACGTTGCAGGTTCACGCGGGCGCGCGGCCTGATCCGGCCACGGGCGCGCGGCAGGTGCCGATTTACCAGACCACGGCGTATGTGTTTCGCGATGCCGATCACGCAGCCGCGCTCTTCAACCTGCAAGAGGTGGGGTATATCTATTCGCGCCTGACCAATCCGACCGTTGCCGCGCTGCAAGAGCGGGTGGCCACGCTGGAAGGGGGTGCGGGCGCGGTGTGCTGTTCCTCGGGCCATGCGGCGCAGATCATGGCGCTCTTTCCGCTGATGGGTCCGGGGCTGAATGTGGTGGTCTCGACGCGGCTCTATGGCGGGTCGATCACGCAATTCAGCCAGACGATCAAGCGCTTTGGCTGGTCGGCCAAGTTCGTCGATTTCGACGATCTGGACGCCATTGCCGCCGCCATTGACGACAACACCCGCGCGGTTTTCTGCGAATCCATCGCCAATCCGGGCGGCTATATCACCGATCTCGACGCGGTGGCGGCGGTGGCCGACAAGGCGGGTCTGCCGCTCATTGTCGATAACACCTCGGCCACGCCCTATCTGTGCCGCCCGATCGAGCATGGCGCGACCTTGGTGGTGCATTCGATGACCAAGTTCCTGACCGGCAATGGCACGGTGACGGGCGGTGTGGTGGTCGATTCGGGGCGCTTTGACTGGTCGGCCTCCGACAAGTTCCCCTCGCTCTCGGCCCCTGAGCCCGCCTATCACGGGCTGAAGTTCCACGAGACCTTTGGCCCCTTGGCCTTCACCTTTCACGGCATTGCCATCGGGCTGCGCGATCTGGGCATGACGCTCAATCCGCAGGCGGCGCATTACACGCTGATGGGGATCGAGACACTATCGCTGCGCATGGCGCGGCATGTCGAGAACGCGGAAAAGGTGGCGAGCTGGCTTGAAGCGCATCCGGCGGTTGAGGCCGTGACCTATGCGGGGCTGAAATCCTCGCCCTGGCATGACCGGGTGGCGCGGATTTGCCCCAAGGGCGCGGGGGGACTCTTTACCGTCGCGCTCAAGGGGGGCTATGACGCCTGCATGAAGCTGGTGGATAGTCTCAACCTCTTCAGCCATGTGGCCAATCTGGGCGATACAAGGTCGCTCATCATCCACTCTGCCTCGACCACCCATCGGCAACTGACGCCCGAGCAACAGACCGCCGCCGGGGCCGCGCCCAATGTGGTGCGGATTTCCATCGGGATCGAGGATGCCAAGGACATCATCGCAGACCTCGAGCAGGCGCTGGCCAAGGCGAGCGCATAATCGGCAGGGCGCCGGGGCGCGACCGGATGGTTGGCCTCGGCGCGAAGCTGCTGTAGGATGGTGGGACACAGAACAAGGACTCCCGTCAATGCCGGACGAGTGTTAAAGCGTTCCCCATGAAACCGAATTTCGCCCTGTCCCTTTCTTTCGAAGGCATCGCCCTTTTGCACCGCACGGGCAGCGCGGGCTGGCATCTTGTGGGCGATGTACCGCTTGATGCAGCGGATCTGGCGGGCGAACTGGCGGCGCTCCGGGCCAAGGCGGCGCGGCTTGATCCCTCGGGATTGGCGACCAAGCTGATCATCCCCGACGCGCAGATCAAATACATGGACCTGCCCGCGTCGAGCGCGCCGGACGGAGATTATGACCAGGCGGCCGCCGAGGCGCTGGAAGGGGCCACGCCCTATCATATCGACGATCTGGTCTATGACTGGAGCGTGGACGAGGGCCGTCTCTATATCGCTGCCGTGGCAAGCGAGACCCTGGACGAGGCCGAGGCCTTTGCGGCGGAGCATAAATTCAATCCCGTCAGTTTCGTGGCACGGCCGCAATCGGATCGGTTTGCAGGCGAGCCGTTCTTTGGCGCGGCGGCGCAGGCGCAGGGCGTGGACCGCGACGCCGAGCCGGTGCGTATTCTGGGCAGCGCACGCCTGCCCGATGTTGCGCCGCCCGTCGAGAGCGCGGCGCCTGCTGCCTCTGATGCAGGGGCTGCGGTGGTGATGCCCAAGGCGTCAGAGCCTGCCCCGGCCGCCTCCCCGACCCCGGAAAAACCCACGGTGCCTGTGGTCAAGGCCGAACCGGAGCTGCCGGCGCTGTCTTTTTCCAGTGTCCGGGCCGAGCGGGGGGCGCCGATTGCGGGCGCACCCAAGCTGGAAGGTGCCGCGCGGATCACACCGCTACCCGATACTGCCCCTGCCCCAGAGTTGCCGCGACCGGGCGCTGCGCCGCTTTTGACCGGCGGGGCCGATCCGGCGTTGACCGATCTGGCCGCAGCCAGTCTTGCACCCGAAGCGGCGAAGGGGTCTGGCCTGGCCGGGCTGCTCGCGCGCCGGGACAAGGCCGCGCCGTCCGAGAGGGTGGCGGCCGAGCCTGCCGATGAGGCCACCCGCCTGACGGTGTTTGGCGCGCGCGGCCAACCGGCGAGCCGAGGCAAGCCCCGGTTTCTCGGGCTGATCCTGACGGCGCTTTTGCTGCTGTTCCTGGTGGGCGTGGCGGCGTGGTCGACGATCTTTGGCGGAGGCGATACGTCGGACGGTTCGGGCGAACGCGCGCCTGAGATTGCGTTGACGCCACCGATTGAGCCAGAGGTTGAGGTCGTGCCGGACGTCACGCCGTCCGGGGCAGAGCCTGCCGCGCCAACGCCGGAAGCCGTGGCCGAAACGCCGCCACAACCCGAAGCGTTGACGCCGGACCAATTGAAGGCGCGCTATGCGGCCACCGGCATCTGGCCTGTCGCGCCAGAACCGCCCACACAAGCCGACACCACCGATCTTGATGAGTTTTACCTGACCTCGATCGACGAGGCGTTGAATTTTCAGGACGCCGTGGCGCTGCCCCCGGAGCCTGACAGAGCCCTCGACCGCCGCCCAGAGACCCCCGCAGCCCCCGCACCGCCGGGGACACAGTTCACCCGCGATGCGCGCGGCTTGGTGCAGGCCACACCGGAGGGCGCGCTGACGCCGGATGGGGTGTTGGTGCGGTCTGGCCCGCCGCCGGTTCGCCCGCCAGACACCCGGTTGAATCCCCCGGACGCGCCAGAAGCGGCCCCGACAGCCGAAGCCACCGCCGAGGATGCGCGGCTGGGCGGTATCCGACCGCGCAGCAGGCCTGAGAACCTGATCGAGCAGCAAGAGCGCGGGGCGCTCTCGGGGCTCACTCGATCCGAGTTGGCGGCGTTGCGCCCGCGCGTGCGCCCTCAAGCGGTGATCGAGGCGGCAGCCGCCGCAGCCGCGCCGCCCCCTGCCCCCGAAGTGCAGCCTGCCGACATCAGCTCTGCCTCGTTGGCGGCGGCATTGATCGAGGCCAATCGCGGGGCCGTGGCCGAGGGCCTGCCGCAGGCGGTCGGCACCTCGATCAAGCCCAAGCTGCGGCCACAGGATCTGGAGCAGGCCGCGCGCGCGCCACAGCCGGATCGGGCGACGCCGGGCGAGGATGAAGAGCCCGAAATACAGACCGCTGCCGCAGCACGCACGGCGCCCAATATTCCCACCACCGCCTCGGTCGCGCGGTCGGCCACCGAGACCAACGCCATCAACCTGCGCAACGTCAACCTGATCGGCGTCTATGGCAGCCCGCAGAGCCGCCGCGCGCTGGTGCGGCTGTCGAATGGCCGCTATCAGAAGGTGCAGGTGGGCGACCGGCTGGATGGGGGGCAGGTCTCGGCGATTGGCGACGCGGAGTTGCGGTATAACAAACGCGGGCGCGATGTGGTGCTGCGCATGCCCAAAGGGTAGCGCGATGCCCCTGCCCCAATCCATGCCCCGCTGATGGACGGGTTCCTGTTTCAGGCCACGGTTTACCTTGCCGCCACTGTGATCGCTGTGCCGATTGCGGCGCGGCTGGGGTTTGGGTCGGTTCTTGGGTATCTGGCGGCGGGTATTTTGATCGGCCCGGTTCTGGGGCTGGTGGGCGGGCATGAGACTGCCGAATTGCAGCATGTTGCCGAATTCGGCGTGGTGATGATGCTGTTTCTCATCGGGCTGGAGCTGGAGCCGCGCGCGCTCTGGGATATGCGGCACCGGCTGTTGGGCTTGGGTGGGTTGCAGATCAGCGCCACGACGCTGGCCGTGATGATGGCGGGGATTTACGTTCTGGGGCTGGGGTGGAGCGTGGCCTTGGCGGTGGGGTTGGTCTTTGCGCTATCCTCGACCGCGATCGTGTTGCAGACCCTCTCGGAAAAGGGGCTGATGCAGACGGGCGGCGGGCGGTCGGCCTTTTCCGTGCTGCTGACGCAGGATATTGCGGTAATCCCGATGCTGGCGTTCCTGCCGCTCTTGGCAATGCCCAAGACACCCGAGATGATCATGGGCGAGCTTTTGTCTCGCGGCACGCCCGATGCGGGGCATGGGGCCAGCGGACCGCATGAGGCAGCGCAGAGTTTCATCGCCTCCTTGCCCGGCTGGGGGGCGACGCTGGTCACGATTGCGGCGGTGGCGTCGATTGTGCTGGCGGGGGTTTACCTGACCCGGCCGGTGTTTCGGTTCATCCACGCCGCACGGCTGCGCGAAATGTACACGGCAATTGCCCTGCTGATCGTGGTGGGCATTTCGTTCCTGATGACGCTGGTGGGGCTCTCGCCCGCCTTGGGTG
Organism: Roseovarius mucosus DSM 17069; assembly: GCF_000768555.3. GTDB lineage: Bacteria > Pseudomonadota > Alphaproteobacteria > Rhodobacterales > Rhodobacteraceae > Roseovarius > Roseovarius mucosus. The sequence goes on along the minus strand of NZ_KN293979.1, from coordinate 343,988 downwards.
CGTTTCTGGCCGGGGTGGTTCTGGCCAACAGCGAATTCCGGCACGAGCTGGAAAGCGATCTTGCCCCTTTCAAGGGGCTGCTTCTGGGGCTGTTCTTCATCACCGTGGGGGCGGGGATCAATTTCACCGTGCTGTTTGCTGCGCCGGTGCTGATCGTGGGATTGGCGCTGGCGGTGATCGTGACCAAGGGCGCGATTCTTTATGTGCTGGGGCGGGTGTTTGCGCTGCGCGGGCGCGATTTGTGGCTCTTTACCCTGTCGCTGGCGCAGGCGGGGGAATTCGGCTTTGTGCTCGTGGCGTTTTCGGTGCAGCAGCATGTGCTGCCCGCCGGGCTGAGCGAGGTGATCCTGTTGGTGATCGCGCTGACGATGCTGATCACGCCGCTGCTGTTCATTCTCTACGACGTGCTGTCGTGCAATCTGCGCGACGGGGGCGAGACCCCAGAAGCCGATACCATAGATCAGACTGGTCCGGTGATCATTGCGGGCATCGGGCGGTTTGGGCAGGTGGTCAACCGCTTGGTGCGTTCGAGCGGGTTCGAGACCGTGGTGCTGGATCACGACCTCATGGCCATCGAGCGGATGCGGCGGTTTGGCGTGCGGGGATTCTTTGGCGATCCGACCCGGCCCGACCTCTTGCATGCGGCGGGGCTGGCACGGGCGCGGGTGCTGGTGGCAGCCCTCGATGACCCCGAGGCGACGGTGCGGCTGGTCAGCTTTGCGCGGCGCGAGTGCCCGGACCTGCATATCATCGCGCGCGCCTATGACCGCACGCATGTGTTCCGCCTGTATCAGGCGGGGGCCAATGACATCGTGCGCGAGATGTTCGACAGTTCCCTGCGCGCGGGGCGCTATGTGCTGGAAAACATGGGGCTGAGCGAGTTCGAGGCGGCAGAGCTGGAAAAGACCTTTTACCACCATGACCGGCAATCGGTGCGGGAATTGGCAGCGCTCTGGGATCCCGCGCGCCCGACGGTCGAGAATGACGCTTATATCACCCGCGCGCGGGAGTTGGAGGCGGAATTGCAGACCATGCTCTTGTCGCAACTGGAAGAGACCGGCACGCCCAAGGAGTGAGCGGCGCTGGCGGTCAGGTGCCCCCCTGTTCCTTGACCATGCCGGTGAGGCGCGGGCCGCCCCAGCGCCGTGGGGCCAATCCCCCCACACTCTCATGCAGGCGTTCGGAGCGGTCGCGTCCGACCACGCGGCGGCTGCGCAGCAGCAGGATCTTGCCCCAGCCGGCCCATGTGCCCACCGAGGGCGCGTTGACATCCTGCGGAAAGCGCGCGCGCCAGCCTGCGGGCAAGGGCAGCGCGCAGCCTTCCATCCGTTCGAGCATCCAGACCAGCGGGATATTGGCGAGCGGACGCGCGGCGTGGATGCCGCAAAGCTGCCCGCCCACGTCCGAATGACAGCCCCGGAACCAGACCTGTTCGACATGGCCGTCGAAGTCGGGCGGGCATTCCCAGAGGACAGGCGTATAGGCATTACGGGTCTCGTCGAGGGCCAGCGCATGATAGCCATGCCGGGTGGTGCGCCCGAGGTGGTGATTGTGAAAGCCATGGGCATCCGCGCGAAAGCGCCAGAGGATCGGGATGCGCAGGCCCAGCGCCTTGACCGTATCCCAGACGCCGATCATCTCGACATGCGTATTCTCATGACAATTGGCGCGGGCAAAGGCCTGCGCGGCGCGACCAGAGGGCGTGCAGCGATAATGGCGAAAGGCCTGATGCACGTTGCGTTCGGTCGCCTCTTCGGCGCGCAAGAGGCCGATGCGGTCGATCACCCCGGCCAATGAGCGCACCGCATAGGCGCCGCGCGAATAGCCCAGGAGGAATATCCGGTCACCGGGGCGGTAGCGATTGGCGAGATAGCCATAGGCGCGGCGGATCTGCCGGTTGATGCCGCGCCCCAGGATGATATCGCCGGTCGCGCGCCAGTCGCGCCATTGAATCCCCGCCTCGTAATAGAGCGATAGATTGGCCCCCGACACCTCGCGCAGCAATTTGTAGGTAAGGCCCGCGTTTGTCTCATACCCCGGTGTGAGGCTCGACATCGTGCCATCGAGGATCAGAACGTGATTGACCGGGCCGCGCCGGTGACCAAAGGCCGGATGCGCCTCATTCTGGCCCGGTCGAAGCCAGTCGAATACGCTCTTGGTCCAACTCCGCCACGACATGACGCACCTGCCTTTGCCCTTCGGCGGCGCGCCTGAATGGATCCGCGCGCCGACGGATCATGGCCCCAGCTTGCGCAGAAATCCGTTGCGATTCCATGAAATTCGCCGTGAGCGCGGTGTTACAGTTGCGCCACGGTCACAACCTCGCGCAGGCCATAGCCGTTGAAATCGGTGCTGAGGCAGCGGGTATAGGCCCCCATGCCGGAAATCAGCAGGTAATCGCCCTCGGCCAGATCCTCGGGCAAGGGCAAGGGATCGGGCAGCCGGTCGATGCTGTCGCAGGTGGGGCCAAAGACCACGCGCGGGGATGGCGCGCCGTGGCGCGGCGTGCCATCGGGGGCCAGAACGGTGATGCGGTCCGGCGCGCCGATGTCGCGGATTTCGGTGAGGCCGCCGTAAACCCCGTCATTGAGAAAAATCGCGCCGCTGTCGCGCAGCGCCTTGACCCGCACCGCGAGGCTGAACGCCTCGGCCACCATGGCGCGGCCCGGCTCGCACACAAGCGCCGGGGCATCCGCGCCAAAGACGCGGGCGACCTCGGCCCCGATATGGGTGAAAATCGCGGTCAGGTCCGGGGCATTGCCGGTGCGATGCGCGGCAAAACCACCCCCCACGTTGATCCGCGCCAGACGCACGCCCGCCCTGCGCGCCACATCCGCCACGACGCCGATATAGGCCCCCCACGCGGCGGGGTCGGCGCATTGGGTGCCGGGATGAAAGGTCATCGAAGGGGTAAAGCCCCGTTGTGCCACGGCGCGCAGCAGTTCCTCGGCCCGGTCCGGACCGACCCCGAACTTGGCCCCGAAATCATAGGCCGCCCCCCGCACCGGCAGGGCCAGACGCACGGTGATTTCGGCATCAGAGGCGATACGCCCCGTCAGTTTGTCCAACTCGCGCAGGCAGTCGATGGAATAGGAGGCCACGCCCATCTGCGCCGCGACCTCGATCTCGGGGAGGGAGCGCACGGGGTTGTTGTAATGCAGCACGGCGCGTGGGCAGACGGCGCGCACGGCGCGCATTTCCTCGGGGCTGGCCACGTCAAAGGCGGTGATGCCCGCCGCCACCAGATTGGCCAGCACCTCGGCCCCCGGATTGGCCTTGACCGCATAGGTCACAAGGCCGGGAAACCCGGCCTGAAAGGCGCGCGCCGTGGCCTGAAGCCGGTCAGGCGAGAAATAGAGCAGCGCCGCATCGGGGGTCTGGCGCATCAGATGCGCGCGCGGATCGGACCAGGGGGCGGCGTTTTTCATCGGGCATACCTCAATCTGCTGCGTGTTTTCTTTGAGTGTGCCGTGAATTCTCGTCGATTCAGGGTGGCGTTTCGTATAGATTGCAGGAAACTTTCGTCATAATGCCGGAGCCATGATGCAAACCGACGAAACAGATCGTGCGCTGATCGCGCTCTTGCAGGAAAACGCCCGCCTGCCGGTGGCCACATTGGCGCGCCGGTTGGGTCTGGCGCGCACCACGGTGCAAGCGCGGCTGGAGCGGCTGGAAAACACAGGTGTCATCGCAGGTTACAGCGTGCGCCTGAGCCAGAGCGTCCGCCCTGCCCTGCGCGCCACCGCCCTTGTCAGCATAGAGCCGCGGTCGGGCCCGGCGGTGCTGGCGCGGCTGAAGTCGCTGCCACAGGTGCGGCGGGTGCATACCACCTCGGGGCGGTTCGATCTGATCGTGATGATCGAGGCCAACACCACAGAGGCGCTGGATGAAACACTGGACCGGATCGGCGAGGCTAAAGGGGTCAAAGGCTCGGAAAGCCTTATTCACCTTTCGACCAAACTTGACCGGGGTGACTGAGTACAGCAGGCTGACCGCAATCACACCGGCGGAGTCGCGGACATGGACACGGTCAGTTTCAGGCAGATGAAGGATGGCACCAAGGAGGACTACGAATTCCTCACCGCGCATGAGATTGACCACACCCGACACACCGCCAAACGGCTGCTGAGCGCGCTGGTCGACCTGGATCAGAGCCTGTCCGGCTATCAGATCACCCGGCTGGGGCACTCTGTTCAGTCGGCCACGCGGGCCTGGCGCGACGGTGCGGATGTCGATTGGGTGGTTGCGGCGCTCTTGCATGACATCGGCGACATCTATGCGCCCTACAATCACGACGAATACGCCGCGACGATCCTCAAGCCCTTCTTGCGCGAGCAATGCACCTGGTGTGTGTCCACGCATGGCGATTTCCAGATGCTGTATTACGGCCACCACCTTGAGGGGTTTGACCAGCACAAGCGCGAGCGTCACCGGGGCCATGTCTATTTCGACGATTGCGCCGAGTTCTGCGAACGCTGGGATCAGGCCAGCTTTGATCCCGATTATGACGACCTGTCGCTGGAATTCTTTGCCCCGCTGGTCGAAGAGGTGTTTGCGCGCAAGCCCTATGATCCGGCGGTGATCCGGGCGGGCGCGCGCGCACCGCTCGTCGATGCCGCCGTGGCGGAGGCACGACAGAACCGGGGCTAACGCCGCCCCAAGAGCCCGATGCGCCAGAACAGTGCCATCAAGCCCAGCCCCAACACCACCAGCCCGACGCAGACCGCCCAGAAGGCGCGCGCGTCATCCGCGCCGGGAATGCCGCCCACGTTGATCCCCAACAGCCCGGTGATCAGCCCCAGCGGCAGGAAAATTGCCGCCACCACGGACAAGAGCAGCATCTGACGATTCATCGTTTCGGCGCGGGCGTCCATGATCTGATCATGCACCACCTGCGCGCGGTCCCGGAGTGCGTCGAGTTCCTCGGCCAGCCGCGTCACCCGTTCTGTGGCCTCGCGCAAGCGGCTGCGATCATGGCTGCGAATCCACGGCATGTCCTCGATCTCGAAGGTGCTGAGCGCATCGCGTTGCGGTGCCATGTGCCGGCGCAACATGATGGCAATGCGCCGCACGTCAGCCAGTTCGCGCCGGTCCAGCACGCCCAGATTGTCGATCACCTGATCCTCGAGCACATCCAGTCTTTCGTTCAACCCGGCGACCACAGGCTCTGCCCGGTCCGCAAGACGCAGCGCCAGGCGCGCCACCAGTTCCGCCGCCCCGTCCGGCGCCAGATTGTTCGCGATCCCCTCCATGACATCGCTTACCGCCATCAGACGGCGCAGTTGCACGCTGACCACCACGCCTTCGGTCACCCACATGCGCAGGGACACCATATCTTCGACCTCGTCCCCGGGGTTGAGATTGACACCGCGCAGATTGATAAGCACGCCGGACCCATGCACGGTCGCGCGTGGCCGGGTTTCAGGGGCCAGCAGGGCACGCAGCACCAATGGCTCCAGCGTCGTTGCCTCGAGCCAGTCACGCGCGCCGGGTTGGGCGCAGTTGACATGCACCCAAGTCAGCGTCTCAGGCGCAGACCAGCCCGCAGGGGCCGTGCCGCTGAGATCAATCTTGCTGGCGTTGCCATCCCGGCGCATCCGCCATTGCCGGACCCCCTCCATCTGCCTGTTCTCCCTGCCAATCCGTTGCGGGCAGTCTGCGTCACTTCGCCCCCTCTTGTCACGCAGATGGGCCAAGAAAATCCGTGCTTTGGCTTTTCCTCTGATCCCACATTAGGTAGAGCAGATGAAAACCCGTATTTGCAGGATCAAGACGTCATGGCGATGGAAAAAACTTTCGACGCGGCCGAGGCCGAGACACGGCTCTATCAGGCGTGGGAGGAAGCCGGCGCGTTCCGGGCCGGGGCCAATGCGGCACCGGGGGCCGAGACCTTCAGCATCATGATCCCGCCGCCCAATGTAACGGGCAGCCTGCACATGGGCCATGCGTTCAACAACACGTTGCAGGATATTCTGATCCGCTGGCACCGGATGCGCGGGCATGACACGCTCTGGCAGCCGGGGCAGGATCACGCCGGCATCGCCACGCAGATGGTGGTCGAGCGCAAGCTGGCCGCCGAAGGCGCGCCCACGCGGCGCGAGATGGGGCGTGAGGATTTTCTCAAGAAGGTCTGGGAGTGGAAGACGCAATCAGGCGGTACGATCATCAACCAGTTGAAGCGGCTGGGGGCCTCCTGTGACTGGTCGCGCAATGCCTTTACCATGTCGGGCGCGCCGGGGGCGCCTGCGGGGGAAGAGGGCAATTTCCATGACGCGGTGATCAAGGTCTTTGTCGATATGTATCACAAGGGTCTGATCTATCGCGGCAAGCGGCTGGTCAACTGGGACCCGCATTTCGAGACCGCGATTTCCGATCTGGAGGTCGAGAATATCGAGGTCGCGGGCCATATGTGGCATTTCAAATATCCGCTCGCGGGCGGGCAGACCTATGAATATGTCGAGAAGGATGCCGACGGCAACGTGACCCTGCGCGAGACGCGCGATTACATTTCCATCGCCACCACGCGCCCCGAAACCATGCTGGGCGATGGCGCGGTTGCGGTGCATCCGTCGGATGCGCGCTATGCGCCGATCGTGGGGATGCTCTGCGAGATTCCGGTGGGGCCCAAGGAACATCGCCGCCTCATTCCGATCATCACCGATGACTATCCCGATCCGAATTTCGGCTCTGGCGCGGTCAAGATCACCGGCGCGCATGATTTCAACGACTATGGCGTGGCCAGCCGCAATGGCATCCCGATGTATCGCCTGATGGACACGCGCGCGCAGATGCGGGCCGATGGCGCGCCCTATGCGGAGTGTGCCGCGCGTGCGCAGGAGATTGCGGAAGGGGCGGCGTTCACGCCCGAGGAGATTGATACGCTCAACCTCATCCCCGACCATCTGCGCGGGCTGGACCGGTTCGAGGCGCGCAAGCGGGTCGTCGAGGAGATCACGGCCGAAGGGCTGGCGGTGATGGTCGAGGTCCCGGGTCAAGCCCGGGACGCGGAGGACAGCGCCGAGCCGGCGCCCGAGATGGTCCCCTTTGTCGAAGCGAAGCCGATCATGCAGCCCTTCGGCGACCGCTCCAAGGTGGTGATCGAGCCAATGCTGACCGATCAATGGTTCGTCGATACCGCCAAGATCGTTGGTCCCGCGCTCGATGCCGTACGCTCGGGCGAGGTGACGATCCTGCCCGAGAGTGATCGCAAGGTCTATTTTCATTGGCTGGAGAATATCGAGCCCTGGTGCATCTCACGGCAACTGTGGTGGGGGCATCAGATTCCGGTGTGGTATGGACCGAAGTTTGATTGTGATGGACAGATCATACTTGGTGAAACGGAACGCTTTTGCGCTGCAAACTTCATTGATGCACGCGCAATGGCTGTTGCGCATTACTTAACAGTGCGACCCGACATTCTTTCAATTGAGGAGAGACCCCAAAATCAATCCACGCTAAGCGTCGAAAAGCACAATGAAATTGCGAGTTACTTCAACCGTCCTGATCTTCGAATTAGCGAGAGCTTGACGGAGGGTGGGAAGTGGACATTCAACACCTCAAGCAAAACGCTTCTGCTCGGACGCGACCCCGACGTGCTCGACACGTGGTTTTCCTCTGGTCTCTGGCCCATCGGCACGCTGGGCTGGCCCGAAAAGACCGACGAGTTGCAGAAATATTTCCCCACCTCCGTTCTGATCACCGGCTTCGACATCATCTTTTTCTGGGTCGCCCGGATGATGATGATGCAATATGCCGTGGTGGGCGAGAGGCCCTTCTCTCATGTCTATGTCCATGCTCTCGTGCGCGACGAGAAGGGCAAGAAGATGTCCAAGAGTTTGGGCAATGTGCTCGATCCGCTCGACCTGATTGACGAGTATGGCACCGATGCCGTGCGCTTCACGCTGACCTCGATGGCGGCCATGGGGCGCGATCTCAAGCTCTCGAAAGAACGCATTGCGGGCTATCGCAATTTCACCACCAAGCTGTGGAATGCCGCGCGCTTTGCCGAGATGAACGGCGCTGTGGGCAGTACGGGCGCGGTGCCCAGCCCCACCGCCACGGTCAACAAATGGATCATCGGCGAGACCGCCAAGACGCGGGCCACCGTCGATGAGGCGCTGGAAAACTTCCGCTTCAACGACGCCGCCAACACGCTCTATGCCTTTGTCTGGGGCACGGTCTGTGACTGGTATGTCGAGTTTTCCAAGCCGCTTTTGCTGGATGGCGATGCCGCGACCAAGGCGGAAACACAGGCGACAATGGCGTGGGTCATTGATCAATGTCTGATCCTTTTGCACCCGATCATGCCCTTTGTGACCGAGGAGCTATGGGGCACCCTGGGCACGCGCACGAAGATGCTGGTGCATGGCGATTGGCCGACCTATGGGGCCGAGTTGATCGACGCCGCGGCGGACCGTGAAATGAACTGGGTGATCGCGCTGATCGAGCAAATCCGCTCGGCGCGGGCGCAGATGCATGTGCCTGCCGGTCTCTATGTGCCGCTCTTGGTGACGGAATTGAACGAGGCCGGGCGCGGGGCCTGGGCGCGCAACGAGGTGATGATCAAGCGGCTGGCGCGGGTCGAGAGCCTGAGCGATGTGGACAGCTTCCCCAAGGGCTGCGTCACCGTGGCGGTGGAGGGCGGCAGCTTTGGCTTGCCTCTGGCCGATATCATCGACGTGGCCGAGGAAAAGGCGCGGCTGGAAAAGACGCTGGCCAAGCTGGAAAAGGAATTGGGCGGGCTGCGCGGGCGGTTGAACAACCCCAATTTCGTGGCCTCCGCCCCCGAAGAGGTGGTGGAAGAGGCGCGCGAAAACCTGGCCCTGCGCGAGGAAGAGGACAGCAAGCTGCGCGCGGCGCTGGCGCGATTGGCGGAACTGGACTAAGCCCAACGCCTGACGCGACAAGGGACCGCCGCCCCGAGGCGGCGGTCTTGTCATGGCGCGCGGCCTATTGCGCGCGAAGGTGCGCCTTGCTGTCGAGAGATCACGCGAACTATCTTTGGAGGTCATGCAAAGCCCGCAGGTCAGGTGCATACTAAGGTTGTGCAGACCCCTGCCATACATGCAAGAGACCAAATCCAAATGCGTAAGTCGCTGGAAACCGTCTACGAATACAACGGCAGCCGTGCCAGTCTGACAGATGGCTGTGTCGTGAATTCCGGCCTCATCGACGCCCGGTCCGGGGGGCTGCTGGCCTTGATCGAAACCCCTGACAAGACCCTGTCACAGGCCACGAACGGGCTATGCCGGTTCAGCCTGCGGAATGGGTCGGTCCGGCACCAACCCATCGACTATATCGGCGCGGGCCATGTGTCGGCCGTCAGTCGGCGCGGGCGCGGGCTTTGCACGCGTGCGGTGACGGCGTTTGCCGTGAATGGGCAAATCTACCTGATCGCGGCGCGGGGGCTGCCGCCTCTGTCGGGCATGTCGATCACTTTCGAAGTCGCTGCGACGGTCTCTCACCGCCTCACTTCAATTCCACCTCTTTTGGTAAAGGGCACACCCATGGAAAATCAGTCTGGACCTACACCGATCAAGACCTCTGCCGTTGGACCCATGCTTCTCGCGCTGGCGCGGAATCGCCGCGTCGCGGCCGTCAATGCCCATCCCCGGCTCGCCTATGTCGCGCGGTTGCGCGACCATATGGGGCTCCAACACGAGATCGCCTTTGCGACCTCGACCGAGTTCGAAAGCATCGAGCAGAACACGCATGAGAACGGCCTTTGCAGCAAGATCGAAGTGCTGGACATGAATGTGCGCGCGATCAAGCCGCGCCCTCTGGTCTTGTCGCCCTGCCAGCGCATCAAGGCGTATCACGCGATGGCAATCGCAGCGGAATAAGGCACCCACGCGGGGGATCAGGCGCGCGTCCAGCGGTGCATGACATCGCCGCCTAGGTCGCGTGTTTCGACCAGCCGGTAGCGCACAGCCTCGTCGAGGCGGGCAAGGCCCAGTGCCCCCACCCCCGGCAGCCCTTCGGCGCCAATGGCCAGACCGGCGGTAAAGCCGATCAGCTCATCCACAAGCCCCGCCGACAGGAGCGAGGCCGCGAGCGCGCCGCCGCCTTCGCAGAACACACGGGTCAACCCTTCGGCCCCCAGTGCATTGAGCACCGAGGCCGGATCGACCTGGCCTTGGGTCACCTCACAAGGCAAGAGCCGCGCGCCGATACCCTGCCAGGCCGTGACCAGCGCCGGATCGACATGCGGCCCGTGACAGAGCCAGAGCGGCACATCGCGCGCCGTGCGGGCGAGATTGGACAAGAGCGGCAGATCGAGGCGGCGCGATACCACGACCCGCACCGGCTGACGGCGCGGGCCCATGTCACGCACCGTGAGTTGGGGATCATCGGCGCGCGCCGTGCCCGCCCCCACCATCACCGCATCGTGGCGCGCGCGCAGGCCGTGGACCACGCGCCGCGCCTCTGGTCCGGTGATCCATTGGCTATGGCCGGTGGCGGTGGCGATGCGGCCATCAAAGCTGGACGCGAGTTTGAGCGTCACCAGAGGCCGCCCGATTTCATTGCGCATGAGAAACCCGGCCAGATCGCGCCCGGCCTCATTGGCCAGAACCCCGGTGCGCACCTCGATGCCTGCCGCGCGCAGCATGGCAAAGCCCCGGCCCGCGACGCGCGGGTCATTGTCGTCAAAGGGGGCCACCACCCGCGCGATACCTGCCGCAATCAGCGCATCGGCGCAGGGCGGGGTCTGGCCGTGATGCGCGCAAGGCTCAAGCGAGACATAGGCCGTGGCCCCGCGCGCCAAGGCCCCGGCCTGTGCCAGCGCCTGTGGTTCGGCATGGGGTCGCCCGCCGGGCGCGGTTGATCCGCGCCCAACGATGCGGCCATCCTTGACGATGACACAGCCCACGGCGGGGTTGGGCGCGCATTGGCCCATGCCCCGCCGCCCCAGCGACAGGGCCAGCGCCATAAAGCGGGCGTCGGCGGCGCTCACGCGTCCGGTTTGGGATTGAGGGCCGCGTCCTCGGGCCGCAATTCGCTGACGAAGCGGTCGAAATCATCCGCTTCCTGGAAATTCTTGTAGACGCTGGCAAAGCGGACATAGGCCACGGTGTCGATCCGCGCGAGGCTCTCCATCACGATCTCGCCCACGGTTTTCGAAGGAATGTCCGTCTCGCCCATGCTTTCCAGCCGCCGCACGATGCCGGAAATCATCTGTTCGATGCGCTCGGGCTCGATGGGTCGTTTCTGGAGCGCGATCCGGATCGAGCGTTCCAGCTTGTCGCGGTCGAAATCCTCGCGGCGGCCATTGGATTTGACGACGACCAGATCGCGCAGTTGCACCCGCTCATAGGTGGTGAAACGCCCGCCGCAACCGGGGCAAAACCTGCGCCTGCGGATCGAGACATGCTCTTCTGCGGGGCGCGAGTCCTTGACCTGTGTATCTATATTTCCGCAAAACGGGCAGCGCATTGGCCGTCCCCCTTTTCTGTCCTTGCCTCTTGGGTCATGGGTCTGATGCCCAGTTATCCACAGCCACTATAGGACAGCCGCAAGGTTTTGGGTAGGGGGGATTTTAGCGCCCCAGATCATGGGGCGCAGGCATCGGCAAAAAGGACTCAATAGGTGTATTTCACCGTTCCTGCACGGCATTTCAGATGCGCTATTTCGCCCTTGCCGTCCTGCAACACAACCACGCCGCCAAAGCGGCTGTCGGGTTTGTCGGGGTCCACAGCGTCAAATTTATCAAAGCCTGCGTAGACCTCATAAATCACGGCATTGTTGCGCAGGCGGATCGCCTCCCAGATGGTGCGGCCGATACCGGGCCAGGGCACGATGTCGGCCCCTGCGCCAATCGGGCGCGTGAGGGCGAGGTCCGGCGCGCCCATCCTGGGACCAAAGCTGTAGCTCACATGGGTCTCGTTCCGGCAGACACGCAGCGCCTTGCCGCCCCGTTCCATGTCGCAACCGAGGAAAAGCGTCTGGCCCTCCGGGCAGGCGGTGGCGGGCAAGGCGATGAGGCTCAGGAGTGCTGCTATCCATCTGCGCATCTGCGGCCCCCTGCCTTTGTGCCTGCTCAGTTTTCCGAGAGAGCCACCTTCATATCGGTGACCTGATAGATCACCTCGCCATCTGCCTCGACCCGGCCATTGGCGACCCCCATGGTCAGGCGCCGCGTCTGCACCGCCTTGGTGAAATCCACATAATAGGTCAGCATCTTGCGGTCCGGCCGCACCATGCCGGTGAGTTTCACCTCGCCCACGCCCAGCGCATAGCCGCGCCCCTGCCAGCCGCGCCAGCCAAGGTTGAAGCCGGTCAGTTGCCAGAGCCCATCGAGCCCGAGACAGCCGGGCATGATCGGGTTGCCGGGGAAATGGCATTTGAAAAACCACAGGTCCGGGGTGATGTCGAATTCCGCCACCACATGCCCTTTGCCATGCGCGCCGCCATCACCGGAAATCTCGGTGATGCGGTCCATCATCAGCATGGGTGGTTCGGGCAATTGGGCGTTGCCCGGTCCGAACAACTCGCCTCGGGCACATTTAAGCAGGTCGTCACGGTCGAAGCTGCTTGGATAATCGGCCATGCAGGCGGCCCCCTTTATTGCAAATACCGGTCTCTGCCCCCTCTATCATCCCGCAAAAGGCGCATGCAAGCCTGCGACAACACCGCCCCTCGATTTGGCCGGCGCAGGAAATTAATTGAAACCACCCCCATGCAGGCCCTATATTGGTGGAAACACGGGATGAACGACACGATGACAGCCAATGCCACGATGCCCACTGAGGCCGGAACGATTGCCGGAAAATGGCTTTCTGATGCAGGATTGAGGCCCACGCGGCAGCGCATGACGCTGGCCACGCTGCTGATCGGCGATGGCAAACACCGCCACGTGACCGCCGAGAGCCTCTATGCCGATGCGCAAAACAGCGATGAGGCGGTGTCCTTGGCCACCGTCTACAACACCTTGCGCGCCTTTTGCGACGCGGGTCTCTTGCAAGAAGTGACGGTGGATGGCTCGAAGAGCTATTTTGACACCAACACGGTCGATCATCCGCATTTCTACTGGGAAGACGAGAACCGGCTGAGCGACGCCCCGGCTGCCGAGTTGGAAATCGCCCGCCTGCCCAAGGCCCCGGACGGGGCCGAGATCACCTCGGTGGATGTGGTGATCCGCCTGCGCCGCACCAAGTGATCCCGCGCAGCATGCGTGCTGTCAGCTACACGCGCTTTGGCGCGCCCGGCGATGTTCTGGAATTGAGCGAATTGGAAACCCCCGCCCCCGAGGCGGGCGAGGTTCTGGTGCGACTGCATGTCTCGGGGGTCAACCCGTCGGATGCCAAGGCGCGGGCGGGCAACCGGCCCGGCGTCACGAAACCCGCCTATCCGCGAATCATCCCGCATTCGGACGGGGCCGGCGTGATCGCGGCGGTGGGGACGGGCGTCAATCCGGGCCGCATCGGTCAGCGCGTCTGGGTCTGGAATGGCCAGTGGCAGCGCAGCCACGGCACCGCCGCCGATTTCATCGCCCTGCCCGCAGAGCAAGCCGTGCCTTTGCCAGAGGGCGTGTCGTTCGACGTGGGTGCCACGCTCGGAATTCCGGGGCTGACGGCAGCGCAAACGGTGTTTGGCGGCGGCGATGTGGCGGGACAGACACTCCTGATCTCGGGGGGCGCGGGGGCGGTCGGGCATAATGCCGTGCAATTGGCCCATGCCGCCGGGGCTGAGGTGATCGCAACCTGCTCAGCCCCGGCGATGGAGCGGGTGCGCGCGGCGGGCGCGCGCCATGTGTTCGACTACGCCGATCCCGATCTCGCGGCGCAGATCATGGCGGCGACGGCTGGGCGCGGTGTTGCCCGTGCCATCGAGGTGGAATTCGGCCAGAACGCCGCTTTGCTGGCCGAGGTGATGGCCCCCAACGGCACCATCGCCGCCTATGGCTCGGGCAAGGACATGGCCCCGACGCTGCCCTTTGGCCCCTATCTTTTCAAGGCGCTCAAGATCGACATCACGCTGATCTATATTCTGCCGTGGCCCGCGCGCGAGGCGGCAATTGCACGTCTGCATGCCGCCCTTGAGGCGGGCACGCTGCGCCCGGAGATTGCGATGCGCCTGCCGATGGCGGACTGTGCCGCGGCGCATGAGGCGGTGATGACACCGGGACGCGCGGGCGCGGTGCTGCTCGATATCGGCTAAACGGCCCTGAGCGGCGGGCGCGCCGCAAACCGCCTTGATACGCTTACATTTTATCAAAATTTGACAAGAATCCGCTCCCCGCCCGGGAATATGTTCCGGGGCGGCACGTTTCCACACAACGAGATCATCAACACGCTCATTGAATGACGAAGAGGAACGGATCATGACGACATCAGAACTCAGCAGGCGCTTTTTTCTTGCGGCGCTCGGCGGCGGCGCGTTGACGGGGGCCGCCGGATGCATTCCGGATATGCCGGTGACGCGCCTGCCGGGGGCCTCGGCGCAGCTTGGGTTTGGTCTATGGGCGGGGGTGCCGGGCGCGAAATTCGGGGATCGGGTAGACCGGACCGTCGGGGTGCGCCGGATCGTGGGGCCGCGCACATGGACCCATCCGGTGACAGGCCAGCGGATGACGGTCTATGTGCGCACGAAACAGGAAAGTTCCGGCACCAAGACAAGCTATTATACGCTGCGCCCGGATGGCACGGCGCTGGCGCGGGTTCTGGACAAAAGACCGGGGGCCGCCGACAGGTACTTCACCGGCGATGCCTTTGTGCCGGTCGGGCCATGGCGGAGCGGGATGGCCAAGAGCTATGCGATGGCGCAACACTCAAGCGGCACGGCGACGCAGTTCACGGTAACGATCCGCGTGACGAAAGCGACCTTTACCCACAAGGGGCGTTCCGGTTCGATGGAATATATCTGGACCGAGCGGAACCAATCGGGGCGCAAGACAAAGGAACTGCGCTATGTCTACAGCCCCGGCATCGGCATGGCGGATGTCAAAAACCTGATGAAATGAGCGGGGGCGCGACCGGGATCAGAGCAGATTGCGCATGATCGGGGTCACATCGCCCCGGCCGTCGAGCCGGGGCCTCCACGCTGCTGCGGTGAGGTCCCGGGTCAAGTCCGGAACGGGTGTGGGTTCGATCAGCGCAACACGCCCCGGAAAACTCCGGTCGCGCCCCTTGGCACGTGGAGGCCTAGGCGATGGCCACCAGTTCGATGGCAAAGGTCAGGTCCTTGCCCGCGAGCGGGTGGTTGGCGTCGAGCACGACCTCGGTGTCGGACACTTCGGCCACCGTCACCGGCAGAACCTGACCCTGCGGCGTCTGCATCTGCAACTGTGTGCCCGGATCAAGCGGGATTTCCGCCGGAATGTCCGCGCGCGGCACGGCCTGACGGGCGTTGGGATCAGGCTGGCCATAGGCCATGTCGGCGGGCACCTCTACCATCTTCTTGTCACCCACGACCATGCCGGGGATCGCGGCATCGAGGCCGGGGATGATCTGGCCGGAGCCCACGGTGAATTCGAGCGGATCGCGGCCCGCGCTCGAATCAAAGGTGGCACCATCGGCCAGCGTGCCAGTGTAGTGAATACGGACGGTATCGCCCGGTTTGACCTGCGTCATGGGATTTCCAATCTGTTGGGGGGGATGGGTTTGCAAGGCCACGCAGAATTGCGCGGGTGCTTGATGCGACTGAGGGGTAATTTAGGCAACCCGATCCGGATTTGCAAACCAAAGCCTGCCGCTCACGCGCCCGTGTGCGCCGGGCCCTTCCCTTTTCCTGCAAATCCGTGACAGTCTGCGCGCAACCATCGAGGGGGATACCATGCCGATTACCACCTGCATTTTCGATGCCTATGGCACGCTCTTTGACGTGGCCGCCGCCGCGCGCAATGCCGCGACGGAACCGGGCCGCGAGGTCTTTGCCCGGCATTGGCCCGCGATTGCGGAAAAATGGCGGCTGAAACAGTTGCAATACACCTGGCTGCGCGCGGTGATGGGCCAGCATACCGGGTTCTGGCAAGTGACACAGGACGGGCTGGATTGGGCGCTGGAATCGGAGGGGTTGCAAGACGATACCGACCTGCGCGACCGCCTCCTGCAGCTCTATTGGGAGTTGGAGGCCTATGCAGAGGTGCCCGCCATGCTGCGCGCCCTGAAAACGGCGGGGATGAATACCGCGATCCTGTCGAATGGCGCGCCGGATATGTTGCAGGGGGCGGTGAAATCGGCCGGGATTGGCGATCTGCTCGACGATGTGCTGTCGGTCGAAAGCGTGGGCATCTTCAAGCCTGCGCGCGTGGTCTACGATCTGGTGGGGCAGCGGTTTGGCTGTGCGCCGGACGAGGTGCTTTTTGTCTCGTCGAATGGCTGGGATGCCTCTGCCGCGTCGGGCTATGGGTTCACAACCGCATGGGTCAACCGCGCGGGCGATCCGGTGGACCGCCTGCCCGCGACACCGCACCGGCAGCTGCGCGACCTGACCGGCATTCCCGATCTGGTGCGCGGCTGATGGCGCGGTTTACCACGTCCGATGGTCTCTCGCTGTATTTCACCGATGAGGGTGCCGGCGCGCCGGTCCTCTGCCTGGCCGGGCTGACACGCAACAACGCCGATTTCAGCTTTGTCTTGCCCCATCTGGCGGGGCATCGCGTGATCTGCATGGATTATCGCGGGCGCGGGCAATCGGATCATGCGCCCGATTTCATGTCCTATAACATCCTGCGCGAAGGACAGGATGCGATCGAACTGATGGATCACCTGGGCCTGGATCGCGTCACGCTGATCGGCACCTCGCGCGGCGGGCTGATCGGCATGGCGCTGGCCTATGGGCACCCCGCGCGCCTGAGCGGTGTCGTGCTCAATGACATCGGGCCAGAGGTGGCCCCGATCGGGATCGAACGGATCATGGATTATGTGGGCAATGAGCCGGCGCAGCCCGATCTGGACAGTTGCGCCGCCGCCCTTGCCCATGTCCATGCCGAAGGATTTCCCGGTGTGCCGCTGGATCGCTGGCGGCAACAGGCAGAATTCATGTTCCACGAGAAACCGGGCGGGGGCCTTGGCCTGCGCTATGATGCGCGGCTGCGCGATGCGCTGGTGGGCCAGGCGGGCGCGGGCGAGGCGGTGGACCTCTGGCCGCTGTTCGACGCGCTCAAGGATATTCCCACCGCCGCCATCCGGGGGGCGAATTCCGACCTCTTGAGCCTTGAAACCTTTGCCAAAATGCAGGAGCGTCATCCGGGGCTGATCACCGCCACGGTGCCCGACCGGGGCCATGTGCCCTTTCTCGATGAACCCCACGCGCTTGCCGCAATTCACGCCCTCCTGGACCAGATAAAATGACCGACATCACGATGATCCGCGCCGCCGCCGCCCGTCTGGCGGGCCATGCAAGGCGCACGCCGCTTTTGTCCTCGCCCTTTCTCGACGAGATCGCCGGACGGCGCGTATTCGTCAAACCAGAGTGCCTGCAGCACACAGGCAGCTTCAAGTATCGCGGCGCGCGCGCGGCCGTTTCGGCACTCGATGAGGGAACCCGCGCGCGGGGCGTGATCGCCTTTTCCTCGGGCAACCACGCGCAGGGCGTGGCGCTGGCGGCGCGGCAATTCGGGGTGCCCAGCGTGATCATCATGCCCGCCGATGCGCCGCGCATGAAGATCGACAACACCCGCGCGCTGGGGGCAGAGGTTGTGCTCTATGACCGCGCCACCGAGGATCGCGACGCCATCGGCGCCGCGCTGAGTTCTGAACGCGGTCTGACGCTGATCAAACCCTATGACGAGCCGGAGGTGATCGCAGGCCAAGGCTCTGTCGGTCTTGAGATTGCCGAGGATGCGGCAGCCATGGGCATCACCCGCGCCGATGTGCTGGTCTGTTGCGGCGGCGGCGGGCTGACCTCGGGCATCGCCCTTGCGCTGGAGGCGGAAGGCCCGGGGCTTCGCGCGCGCCCCTGCGAGCCGGAGGAGTTCGACGATGTGACCCGCTCACTGGCATCGGGGCAGGTGATGCGCAACGCGCGCACCTCAGGCAGTCTCTGCGATGCCATCGTGACACCGCAACCGGGCAATATCACCTTTCCGATCCTGCGGCGGCTCTGTGGCCCGGGGCTGGTCGTGAGCGAAGACGAGGCGCTGCACGCCGTGGCGCTGGCCTTTGCCCGGCTCAAGCTGGTGGCGGAACCGGGCGGTGCCGTGGCGCTGGCGGCGGCGCTCTTTCGCCGTGACGAGATCGAGGGCGACGCGGTGTTCGTCACCATTTCGGGCGGCAATGTGGATGCCGATGTGTTCCAGTCGGCGCTCACCCGATTTGCCTGAGGGGGGGACAATGGCATTTCTCGAACTGGACGATGTGACCCTGCATTACCTCGACGAGGGCGACCCCGAGGGCGCGCCCCTCGTCTTTGCCCATGCGCTGGGCACTGGCACATTTCTCTGGGATGCTGTGGTGCCGCTCTTGCCCGCCGGCCTGCGGATCATCCGTTATGACGCGCGCGGGCATGGGCAATCCTCGACCCCGCCCGCGCCCTATGCCATGGGCGCGCTCATCCGCGATGCCGAGCGGCTGTTGGATCATTTGCAGGTGCGTGAGGCGATGTTCGTCGGCCTCTCGATTGGCGGCATGGTCGCGCAGGGGCTGGCGGTGAAGCGCCCGGACCTCATTCGCGCGCTGGTGCTGTCCAACACCGGGGCCAAGATCGGCACGCCCAAGCTCTGGGCCGAACGGATCGCCACGGCGCGCCGTGCGGGTGGCATGGCAGAGCTGGCGCGCGGATCGTGCGAGCGCTGGTTCACGCGCAGCTATCTCAAGGAAAACAAGCACCTGCCGTGGTTCGAGCGGCTCTGCCAGCACGACCCGGAGGGCTATGCCGGTTGTGCCGCCGCGATTTCCGGCACGGATTTCTACACGCCCACCTCGGGCTTGCGTATTCCGACGCTGGGCATTGCCGGGGCCGAGGATGGCTCGACCCCGCCGGACCTTGTGCGCGAGACGGTGGACCTGATCCCCGGCTCGCAATTCGCGCTGATGCGCCGAACCGGGCATGTGCCGCCCGTGGATCAGCCTGCGGACTATGCGCGGCTGCTGTCGGACTTCCTGCACGCCACCGGGCATATCGGTGCTGCCTGACAGAAACCCGCTTGCGGTGGTGGGCGAATTCGGATCACCTGCGCATAGCATCGGAAGGGAGGCCCCATGCAGACCATAAAAGCCGCCGTTTGCCATGAGTTTGGCGCACCCCTCGTGATCGAAGAAGTGCATCTGCGCGCCCCCGAGGCGGGTGAGGTGCAGGTCGAGATCAAGGCCGTGGCGATTTGCCACTCGGATATTTCCTATGCGATGGGTGGCTGGGGCGGCGCGCTGCCCGCAGTCTATGGCCATGAGGCCGCAGGCCGGGTCAGCGCCGTGGGCACGGGCGTCAGCGGTTTTGCGCCGGGCGATCCGGTGGTGGTCACGCTCATTCGCGCCTGCGGGCAGTGCGCGCCCTGTGCGACAGGCCGCCCCACGGGCTGCGAGACACCGCAGGACGACGGCAATGGCCCGCTTTCGACCCTTTCGGGCGGCGCGCTGCATCAGGCCATGGCCTGCGGGGCCTTTGCCGCATCCGTGGTTGTGCATCACAGCCAGATCGTGAAGATTCCGCAAGGGATCGACATGGCGGCAGCCAGCCTTCTGGCCTGCGGCGTGATCACTGGCGTGGGGGCCGTGATCAATGCGGCGCAGTTGCGCGCTGGGCAGGACGTGGTTGTGATCGGCGCGGGCGGTGTCGGGCTCAACGCCATTCAGGGCGCGCGCATCGCGGGCGCACGGCGCATCGTGGCCGTGGACATGACAGAGGACAAGCTGGCCGCCGCCCGTGAATTCGGGGCGACCGATGGTGTCTTGGCGAGTGAAGAAAAGCCGTGGCGCAGCGCCAAGGCGGCGATGGGGCGCGGGGCCGATGTGGTGCTTGTGACCGTGGGCGCGGCCAAGGCCTATGATCTGGCGCCGCGCTATCTGGCAAACGGGGGCCGGGTGATCATGGTCGGCATGCCCCACAGCGGCCACGCCTCGAGCTATGAGGCCGCGAGTTTTGCCGCCATGGGGCAATCCATGATCGGCTCCAAGATGGGCGAGGCGGTGATCCGCCGTGACATCCCTTGGATGGTCGATCTTTATGCCCAGG
This sequence comes from Roseovarius mucosus DSM 17069, assembly GCF_000768555.3. GTDB lineage: Bacteria > Pseudomonadota > Alphaproteobacteria > Rhodobacterales > Rhodobacteraceae > Roseovarius > Roseovarius mucosus. Next base: position 323,879 of record NZ_KN293979.1, on the reverse strand, counting down.
GGCGGCTCAAGCTCGACGAGTTGATTTCGCGGCGGTGGCGGTTTGACCAGATCAACGCCGCCATCGAAGACACCAAATCCGGTCACGCCCGGCGCAATGTAATCGTATTCGAATGACCGGCCTTCATCTGGCCTGAAATACCTCGGGGGTCGGGGGGCAGCGCCCCCCGCGCTCTCCACCTCGACCACCCTCCACGGAGTCTGACAAGACATGAAGCTTAAAGACCTCGATATCATCGTGACCTCACCCCCCGCGCCCGGCTGGGGCGGGCGCTATTGGATCCTCGTCAAGCTGACCACCGATGACGGGATCACCGGCTGGGGGGAGTGCTATGCCGCGAGCGTCGGGCCGGACGCCATGCGCGCGGTGATCGAGGATGTGTTCGCCCGCCATATGGAGGGCGAAAACCCCGAGAATATCGAACTGATGTTCCGCCGCGCCTATTCGTCCGGCTTCACGCAGCGCCCGGACCTGACGGTCATCGGGGCGTTCTCCGGGCTGGAAATCGCGTGCTGGGACGTCTTAGGCAAGGCGCGGGGGCGTCCTGTCTGGGCGCTCTTGGGCGGCAAGATGAACCCGCGCATCCGCGCCTATACCTATCTCTATCCCCTGCCCCATCATCCTATCACGCCATTCTGGACCTCGGCCGATATGGCGGCCGAGAGTGCGGCGGACTGCGTGGCGCGCGGCTATACGGCGGTCAAGTTCGACCCCGCAGGCCCCTACACCCTGCGCGGCGGCCATATACCCGCGATGACGGACATATCGCTCTCGGTCGAGTTCTGCCGCAAGATCCGCGCGGCGGTGGGCGACAAGGCCGATCTGCTCTTTGGCACCCATGGGCAGTTCACCACGGCGGGCGCAATCCGTCTGGGCCAGGCGCTCGAACCCTATTCGCCGCTCTGGTACGAAGAGCCGGTTCCGCCCGACAATGTGGGCGCGATGGCGCAGGTGGCGCGGGCGGTGCGCATCCCTGTGGCCACAGGCGAGCGGCTGACCACCAAGGCCGAATTTGCGCCTGTGCTGCGCGAGGGTGCGGCGGCGATTCTGCAACCGGCCCTGGGCCGTGCGGGCGGTATCTGGGAGATGAAGAAAGTCGCCGCCATGGCCGAGGTCTATAACGCGCAGATGGCCCCGCATCTCTATGCCGGGCCGGTGGAATGGGCGGCAAACGTGCATTTTGCCGCCTCAATCCCCAATATCCTGATGTGCGAGAGCATCGAGACCCCGTTCCATGACGCGCTGATCAAGGGCAGCATCCGGGTTGAGGGCGGCTATATCACCCCGCCCGAGACCCCCGGTCTGGGGATCGAAGTGGATGAGGATCTCGCGCGCGCCAACCCCTATCGCGGCACCGGCCTGCATCTGGAAATGCAGGAGGCGCCTTGCGATTATACCAATGGCAACGCCTTTGCCGGAGGGGCACCACACGAAGAGGGCTGATGCTCAGCCCCCGATCTTGTCGCCACGTTGCAGGCGCACCGGGATTTCGCGGGCGAGTTTCAGCAGATGGGCCATATAGGGTTTGTCTGCGTCATCGTCGCGGATCGCGGCATAGAGGCGTTTGGTCTTGCCTGTCGCGGTGAGCGGGCGGGTGACATAATCCGTGCTGGTCTTGACCTCGCGCACCACCCAATCAGGCAGCACGGCGACACCGCGGTTGGAGGCGACGAGCAGCAGGATCACCGCCGTCAGTTCGACCTGTCGGATGCTCTTGGGTTCGACCTTGGCGGGGGTCAGCAATTCGGTAAAGACATCCAGCCGCGAGCGGTCCACCGGATAGGTGATCAGCACCTCGTCGCGAAAATCCGCCGCCTCGACATAGGGTTTCTGCGCCAGAGGATGCTGGCTCGAGGCGACAAAGACCGGCTCGTAATCAAAGAGCGGCTTAAAGCTGATTCCCGGCAGATCCTCGGGGTCGGACGAGACCACAAGATCCACCTCTTCCTTTTGCAGCGCGGGCAGCGCGTCAAAGGCCAGACCGGGGCGAATATCGACATCGACCTCGCCCCAAGTCTTGCGAAAGCGCTCCAGCACGGGAAAGAGCCATTCGAAACAGGCATGACATTCAATGGCGATATGCAGCCGTCCGGCGCTGCCTTCGCGTAGCCCGTCGAATTCAGCTTCCAGCGCCTCGATCTCGGGCAGGATTTTTTCCGCCAGCCGCAGCAGGCGCTGACCGGCAGCCGAGAGGCGCAAGGGCTTGGAACGCCTCACAAAAAGCTCGACGCCGGTCTGATCCTCAAGCCCCTTGATCTGGTGGCTGAGCGCCGATTGGGTGATGTGCAGCAGGTCCGCCGCCCGCGCCAGCCCCCCGGCCTGATGAATGGCACGGATGGTTTTCAGGTGCCGGAACTCGATGTGCATTATTAGCGAACCTCATTCAAACCATGAATTTAATGAAGTTGTCTCACATTGCTGCGCCTGCAACAAGGGGACAACAGATAGCACGCCTGCACAGGATGACCCCAGATGAAAACGCCGCGTATCTCTTTTGAATTCTTCCCGCCCAAGACCTTGGAGGCCTCGTTTCGCCTTTGGGAGACGATCCACACGCTTGCCCCGCTCGATCCGCGCTTTGTCTCTGTGACCTATGGCGCAGGCGGCACCACCCGCGAATTGACCCGCGAGGCGGTGGGCACGCTGCACAAGGCCACGGGCCTGAATGTGGCGGCGCACCTGACCTGCGTCGATGCCAGCCGCGCCGAGACACTGGAGATTGCCGAGCAATTCGCCGCAGCAGGCGTGTCCGAGATTGTCGCCCTGCGCGGCGATCCGCCCAAAGGCGCGAACGGGTTTGTGCCCCACCCGCAAGGCTTCGCCAATAGCTGCGACCTGATCTCGGCCTTGGCCGACACCGGCAAGTTCACCATTCGCGTCGGCGCCTACCCTGAAAAGCACCCCGAGGCTGCGGATCGACGCGCCGACATCGACTGGCTCAAGCGCAAGATTGACGCAGGCGCGTCCGAGGCGATCACGCAGTTCTTCTTTGAGGCCGAGACCTTCTTTCGGTTCCGCGACGCCTGCGCGGCGGCGGGGATCAATGCGCCGATCATTCCGGGCATCCTGCCGATTGAAAACTGGGTCGGTGCGCGCAAATTCGCGCTCTCCTGCGGCACGCAAGTGCCGGCTTGGCTGGATGAGGCGTTTGACAAGGCCATCCGCGACAACCGGCATGACCTTTTGGCAACCGCGCTCTGCACGGAACTGTGCAGCGACCTGCTAGAGGGTGGGGTCGAAGACCTGCATTTCTACACGCTCAATCGCCCCGAATTGACCCGCGACGTCTGTCACGCGCTGGGCGTGACACCCAAGGTGACGCTGCGCGACGTCGCCTGAGCGCTTGCCGCCCGCGTCGGCCCCGCCTACCCTGAGAGGAGCAGGGACAGGAGGGGCCGACATGCCGTCACATCACGCCACATCGCTGGAAGAGCTGCCGGATCTGGCGGCGGTCTTGGTGCGGTCCGGCCTGGACTTCATCCAAGACATGATCGCAGGCCGCCTGCCCGGCCCCCCGATCGGAGCCACGCTGGGATTTTCGGCCATCGAGGCCATGCACGGGCATGTGGTGTTCGAAGGGGCAGCACGGTTTGACGTGACCAACCCGATGCGCGGCGTGCATGGTGGCTGGTACGGGGCGATCCTCGACAGTTGCATGGGCTGTGCGGTGATGACGGCACTCGAGCGCGGCGAGACCTACACGACCCTCGAATACAAGGTGAACATCATTCGCGCCCTGCCGCTTGACGTGCCGGTGCGGGCCATTGGCACGCTCGAGCACAAGGGGCGCTCGACCGCCGTCGCGCGGGGGGAATTGCGCGGGCGGGACGATGGGCGGCTCTATGCCACGGGCACGACCACCTGCCTGGTGATGCGCCCGGACAGCGCATAGGTGCCCGCCTGCGCAGCACCCCCTTGCACAGCGCCTTGCCCGCGCGTAAACCGCGCCCGATACATCGGCTCAGGACTGCACCCATGCCCGTTCTCGTGATGAAATTCGGCGGCACATCGGTCGCCAATATCGACCGCATCCGCCGCGCTGCCAAGCGCGTGGGGCTGGAAGTGGCCAAGGGCTATGACGTCATCGTCATCGTCTCGGCCATGTCGGGCAAGACCAACGAACTGGTGGGCTGGGTGAACGAGATTTCGCCGCTGCATGACGCGCGCGAATATGACGCCGTGGTCAGCGCGGGCGAGAATGTGACGGCGGGCCTGATGGCGCTCACGTTGCAGGAAATGGACATCCCGGCGCGCAGTTGGCAGGGCTGGCAGGTGCCGCTCAAGACCAATTCCGCGCATTCCGCCGCCCGGATCGAGGAGATTCCGACCGACAACATCAATGGCCGCTTTGCCCAAGGCATGCGCGTGGCCGTTGTCGCCGGGTTCCAGGGCATCAGCCCCGAGGGGCGGATCACCACGCTGGGCCGGGGCGGGTCGGATACCACCGCCGTGGCCTTTGCCGCCGCCTTTGACGCAGAGCGCTGCGACATCTACACCGATGTGGACGGGGTCTATACCACCGACCCACGCATCACCTCCAAGGCGCGCAAGCTCGAAAAGATCGCCTTCGAGGAAATGCTGGAACTGGCCTCGCTGGGGGCCAAGGTGCTGCAAACCCGTTCCGTGGAACTGGCGATGCGCTATAATGTGAAACTGCGCGTGCTCAGCAGTTTCGAGGAACCATCTGATGAAGCCGGCACACTGGTCTGCGCCGAGGAGGAAATCATGGAATCACAGGTTGTCAGCGGCATCGCCTATTCCCGAGACGAGGCGAAAATGACGCTTATCTCGGTGGCGGACCGTCCCGGCATCGCCGCCGCCATCTTTGGACCCCTGTCCGAGGCGGGGGTCAATGTCGATATGATCATCCAGAATATCGCCGAAGAGGGGCGCACCGACATGACCTTTTCCTGTCCGACGGATCAGGTCATACGCGCCGAAAAGGCGCTGCGCGAGGCCAAGGAACGCGGCGACATCAACTATCACGACCTGATCGCCGATACCAATGTGGCCAAGATTTCGGCCGTGGGCATCGGCATGCGCAGCCAATCGGGCGTTGCCGCCAAGATGTTCAAGACGCTCAGCGATGAAGGAATCAACATCAAGGTGATTGCAACCTCCGAGATAAAGATTTCCGTGCTGATCGACCGGAAATACATGGAACTCGCGGTGCAGGCGCTGCATGATGCCTTCGAGTTGGACAAAGCGGCCTGACCCGGCCCCAATTTTATCCCTGCCGGGTCTGGCCAATCCCTGAATCCGCCCCGGGGGACCGCCGCCTATGACCGAGCATTTCAAGACCGACAGCCGCCAGATGCTGGGCCGTTTGCGCGCCATCATGGCCGAGGATGCGGGCGGGCAGACGCGACTTGACCAGATCACGCGCCTCATTGCCGAGGAAATGCGGATCGAAGTGTGTTCGATCTATCTCTTCCGCGATGAGGATACGCTGGAACTTTGCGCGACCGAGGGTCTGAAGGCCGAGGCCGTGCACCAGACCCGGATGCGCATGGGCGAGGGTCTGGTGGGCCGTGTGGCGCGCACCGGCGAGGTGATCAACACCGACAATGCCCCGGCAGAGCCCGGATTTCGCTACATGCCGGAAACCGGGGAAGAGGCCTATTCGTCCTTTCTGGGCGTGCCGGTCCAGCGGCTTGGCGAGAAACTGGGCGTTCTGGTCGTGCAATCGAAACAGGCGCGGCTCTTTTCGGAAGAGGAGATCTATGCGGTCGAGGTGGTCGCCATGGTTCTGGCGGAAATGGCCGAACTGGGTGCCTTCGTGGGCGAAGGGGCGGCCATGTCGGCGCGCCACCAGCAAGCGGTGCTGTTTCGCGGCACCAGCGCGCAGGAGGGCACGGCGCAGGGCCGCGTCTGGCTGCACGAGCCGCGCGTGGTTGTCACCAACCCCATCGCCGACGATCCGGTGCGCGAGCTGGCGCGGCTGAATGAGGCGGTCGAGACGCTGCGCGTGGGCGTGGACCGGATGCTGAGCTCCGCCAAGGGTGGCGACAAGGATCAGACCGAAATTCTGGAAGCCTACCGCATGTTCGCCAATTCCAAGGGCTGGATGCGCCGGATGGAGGCCAATATCGACAGTGGTCTGTCGGCAGAGGCCGCCGTGGAAAAGGAACAATCCGCCGCCCGCGCCCGCATGACCCAAGTGACCGATGCCTATCTGCGTGAGCGTCTGCACGATCTCGACGACCTCTCGAACCGGCTGTTGCGCATCCTGACCGGACAGGGCAACGAGACCGGCGCCGACATGCCTCCCGATCCCATTCTCATCGCCCGCAACATCGGCCCGGCGGAGTTGCTCGATTATGGCCGCAGCCTCAAGGGGATCGTGCTGGAAGAGGGATCGGTCGGCTCTCATGCCGCGATTGTCGCGCGGGCGCTGGCGATTCCGCTGGTGATCCATGCCAATCGCATCACCACCGAGGCGCTGAATGGAGATCCGATCCTTGTTGATGGCGATCAGGGGATTGTCCATCTACGGCCCGACGATACCGTGGTATCGGCCTTTCGCGACAAGATGGCGATGCAGGCCGAAGCGCAGCAGCGCTATGCCTCGATCCGCGACAAGCCTGCCGAAACGCTGTGTGGTCAGCGGATAAAGCTCAAGATGAATGCGGGCCTCATGGCCGACCTGCCCAGCCTTGTCGGGTCGGGCGCCGAGGGCGTTGGCCTTTTCCGCACAGAATTGCAGTTCCTGATCCGCAACCACATGCCCAAACGGGCCGAATTGTCAGAACTCTACGCGCGGGTGATGGATGCCGCGGGGGAGCAGCGCGTGGTGTTTCGGACGCTCGACATCGGCTCGGACAAGGTGCTGCCCTATATGAAGCCCAATGACGAACCCAACCCTGCGATGGGCTGGCGGGCGATCCGGGTGGGGCTGGACAAGCCGGGCGTCATGCGGATGCAGCTTCAGGCGCTCATTCGCGCGGCCAAGGGGCGCCCCCTGACCATCATGTTCCCGTTTGTGGCGCAACGCGACGAATTCACCGCCGCCCGCGCCGAAATGGACAAGGCACTGGAGCGCGAGCGTATTCTTGGCCATCCGATCCCCGAACAGATCGAAGTGGGCGCGATGCTGGAAACCCCGTCGCTGGCCTTTGCGCCGGATACCTTTTATTCCGAGGTGGATTTCATCTCGGTGGGGGGTAACGACCTAAAGCAGTTCTTTTTTGCCGCCGACCGCGAGAACGAGCGCGTGCGCCGCCGCTATGACACGCTCAACATCAGTTTTCTCAATTTCCTCGAAGGTATTGTCTATCGCTGTGCAACGCTGGGCACACCGCTGAGTTTTTGTGGCGAGGATGCGGGTCGCCCCATTGAGGCCGCCTGTCTGGCCGCCATCGGATTTCGCACCCTGTCGATGCGCCCCGCCTCGATCGGTCCGGTCAAAAGCCTGTTGCGACGGATTGATTTGGGGGGATTGCGGGATGTGATCCATGCCGAGCGCGCCGGCGGCGCGCAGACCGTGCGCCCGGCGGTGATGGACTATCTGCGCGAACAGATGTGAGGTGTTTACCTCAGTGGCCCCCACCCCCGGCAAGGCCCACGCCCGACACCAGCGATCCCCAAACCTTGATGCGCAGCCCCGCTGCCTTGACCACCCCGGTGGCCGCGATGACATGGCCGAAAAAGCCGGGCAGATTGGTGGTATAGGTCTGCACCATGCAGCCGCTGCCATCGAGCATGATTTTTTCATGTTCGGGATGGACCAGTTCGAGATAGACGAGGATCGAACCGCGCCGCAGCATTTCTGCGGGGTCCATCAGGCGGCCACCGGGTACGATTTGCCCCGTGGAAATCGCCGGCTGGACCGAGACCACCCGCGCAGGCAGGACCGCATTGCGGAACGAAAGGCTGAGGTTGCTGTCACAGGCAATCTCGGCGGGCATGCCGGGATAGATCGTGTTGTTCGCTGCCTGCGCGAAACCCGCTACCGTCCGCACTGGCACCCCCTCGTCGCGATCCGGGATGATCACCATTGCCGGGCTGAGGATCAGGGTCGACGCGGGGCTGCCCACGCTCAGCGCGAGCTGAGTGATCACGCCACCCGTGTAGCTATGGACTTCGGTCTGCGCCAAGGCGGCCTCTGCGCTGTGTAATGCGGCCTCGGCCGCACGGCGCTGCGCCGGAAGAGTTTCGGAAATATCGGTCTCGGCCAGTGCCACCTGTGCCTCTGCCGCCGCAACCCCGGCTTCGGCAATGGCAACCGAGGATTCCAGTTGGCGCACCGCATCGCGCGTGCCCACATTGCGTGTGACCAGCGTCAGTGCATTCTCCAGATCGACCTTGAGCTTTTCAAGCGACGCCTCAGCCTCGACCACCGAGGCCTGCGCCACCTTGAGCGTCTCGGCGGCCTTGCTCTCGGCGGCCTTGATCTTGGCGAATTCCGCCTCTGCCTGCTCTAGGCTGGCGCGCTGGCTGCGGTCGTCGACCCGGAACAGCAGATCGCCCGCCTCGACCCTCTGACCATTCCGCACGTTCAGCTCTGTCACCGGCCCGCTGGCCTGAGCCACCACGGAAATGGTGCGAAAGGGAACGATGCCCGAATAGGATTTGGGGTGGAAATAGAAGATGACGAGGAACAGCAGAAACGCCAGCACTGCCCAGATCAGGACTGCCGTGCGCATGTTCCAGACGCTCATCGCCTCACCCCGGCGCTTGAGCTGGAAATAGCGGATGATGACCGGGAAGGACGTCAGGAGAAGCTCAAGCATGGTCTCCCCCGTCTGTTTTGGAGGTCTCTGCGTGGGGCTCGTCTTGGCCCAGGCCACGCAGGTTGAACCGCGACCAATCTGCCATGAGCGCAATCAGAATGGCGCTGATCGGCAAGAGAATGTTGAAATGCCCGAGCGGAAAGATCTCGTAGAGCAGGGCGATTGTCAGCATGGTAGGGATGGTCTTGGCCAGTGGCGTGCCGTGCGATTGTCGCTCTGCCCAGCGATCAAAGGCCGCGTAGAGCGTGACCAGCCCGTAGATGACGCCAATCATCAGCGCGAGCGAGACCCAAGCCAGCGTGTCACCCTCGCCCGGTGACGCGAACCATCCGGGCAGCGCGGCACCATGTTCCCCTGTCGTTGCCATAGCTGAAATCCATAGTGACCAATGGATTCAGCCTATGGGCTGCGCTCACAAGATCAAGAAAATTATCGGCGGGGCTGCTCTTATTTGGGTCCGTGCGGCAGGGCCTGGATCAGGTGACGCGCCCCTGCGCGTCTTCGGCCCGGGCGCGAAACTCGGCGATCAGCGCCGCGTGGTCGCGGCCCGAGTCTATGGCCAGCCGCCGCAGCCCGAAATGCACCTGCGCCATATCCTGATAATAGCGGGTATAGGCATAGTTGGTCGCGGCCCCCGCTGCGGCCCCCAGAATGGGCACCGTCTGCGCCGCAAGCTTTTGCCCCATGACCGCCGCCAGACGCGGAGCCACCCGTGCAATCAGCGCATTGAGCGCGGGGCCCGTGACCGTCATCCGGCTGCCCAGAAAGCCCAGATTGGCCCCATCGTCACGCTCAAGCGGCCCTGCCGCCCCAAAGACCTGCACCGAGTCGAATCGCACGCCCGGCTCGGACGGATCAAACCCATGTTCCGCCGCCACATCCTGAATGGCGCGCAAGAGCACCGTGACCGTGACCGGCAATTCCGCCAGCGCCGTGGGCAGTCCGCCCATGCCGCCCATCGCCCCCATCGAGGTGGTCAGCGCGCGGGCCATCCAGCCTGGCTGATCGCCCACCACCCCGCGCGTGCGGTGCGCCATTTCGGCGGCCCGGCGCAGCGCCTCTTCGGTGCTCTCGTTGAGCCGCGCGCGTAGGGCAGGCGGCAGACGGTCGAGCAGCCCCTCGGCGCGGCCGCCCACGAGGTTGAGCAGGTCGATCACGCCATTACCCGCCTGCGCGTTGCGTGCCACCAGCGCGCGCAAGCGCCGCTCGGTCTCGGCCTCGTCAATCGGTCGGCCCAAAAGCTCCATTCGCGTGCCTCACCCTTGTTGTCCCGATTGAACTGGCCACCGCAGAGCCTGAATTCAAGCGTCGCGGCCCACTTTACCGGCCACATCCTCCCACGCGCCGGGGCGCAATTCCAGCCCCAGAACGCGCTCGGGGTTGGTGGGGGGCGGCATTTCCACGGCCTCCAGCTTGGTGAAACCAAAGCGGCTGTAATAGGGCGCGTCGCCCACGAGGATCACCCGCTCCCAGCCCAGCGCGGCCGCACGTTCCAGACTGTCGCGCATCAGCAGCGCGCCCAGCCCCTCGCCCTGATGGGTGGGATGCACCGCCACCGGCCCCAGCAAGAGCGCCCGCGCCGGGCCGATCCGAACGGGCCAATAGCGGATCGCCCCCGCCAGAATGCCCGCACCATCACGCACGACGCGGCACAGATCGCGCACGGGCGGCACATCGTCGCGCAGCCGGTAGGACGACAGCGCCTCGCGCCCCGGCGCGAAACACAGGTCATAGAGGGCCTCAACCTCCCAGTAATCAACGGGTTGCTCCGTCTCGAGGGTGAACATGCCGCGCGTTGCCCTTGCCAAAAATCGACTGGCCATGCGCCTAGCACGACGTTACGACAGGCACAAACCCGATGACCAAGGAGAAGCGGATGTTTTACCGACCCGAAGAGGGCCATGGCCTGCCGCATAACCCGTTCAATGCCATCGTGACACCGCGCCCGATTGGCTGGATTTCGACCCGTGGGGCCGATGGGCAGGACAATCTGGCGCCCTATTCATTCTTCAACGCGGTGGCCTATGTGCCGCCACAGGTGATGTTCGCCTCGACCAGCGCCAAGCCGGATCGCGGCGATACCAAGGACAGCGTCGCCAATATCCGCGAGACAGGCGTCTTTTGCGTCAATATCGTGAGCGAAGCGTTGCGCGATGCGATGAACCAGACCTCTGGCGCATGGGGGCGTGAGGTGGATGAATTCACCGATGCGGGGTTGGAAAAGGCGACCTGCGAAACCATCGCGTGTTCCCGCGTGGCGGCAAGCCCGGCCAGTCTGGAATGCAAGCTGACCCAGATCGTGCAATTACCGGGTGAGGCGAATTTCGTGGTCTTTGGCGAGGTGACAGGCGTGCATATGCGCGATGACTGCATGGCCGAGGGCCGGTTCGACGTGACCCGGTTCAATCCGCTGACGCGGCTCGGGTATCAGGATTATTCCGTGATCCGCGAGACCTTTAGCCTGAAGCGACCGGGGGAGTAATGCCGCAGAACGTTGGTTTCAGGAAAGTTTAAAACTTTCCTGACCGGAATTTTTTAAAAATTCCGTCACCCCGCCGAAATCGCTGTGCCAAGCTTGGCCGCGCGCCGCCCCATGCTCTCGCGGCCCAGCGTGCGGCAGAGGATCAGCACCGGAATGAGGCCAAAGCCCACCAGCACCAGCGAGGGCACCGCCGCCTCTGACAGACGTTCATCGGCGGCAAGGCGATGCGCCTGCACCGCCAGCGTCTGAAAATCGAAGGGATGCAGGATCAGCGTGGCGGGCAATTCCTTCATCACATCGACAAAGACGATCAACAGCGCCGTCAGAACCGAAGTGCGCGCCACCGGCAGATGCACCCGTGTCAACAGCTTGGGTCCCGGCTGACCCAGCGAACGGCCAATCGCATCGAGATGCCCCGGCACCGTCGCCATGCCACTGTCATAGGCGTTGAGCGCCGCCGCCATGAACCGCACCACATAGGCCATGATCATGAGCCAGATTGATCCGGTGATCAAAAGCCCGGTGCGGATGCCGAATGTCTCGTCCATGAAGGCGTCAATGGCGTTGTCCAGCCCCGCCATCGGCACCATGAGGCCCACCGCAATCACGCCGCCGGGCACCGCATAGCCCAGACCCGCCCCCATCACCAACCAGCGCGCGCTGCGCCCCGGACGGGTGCGGGCGCGAAACCCCACGAGGATGGCCCCCGCCACCGTCAGCACCGCCGCCACACTGGCCAGGAGCACGGAATTGGACATGAACCCCAGGTAGCGCGCCGAGAGGATATTCTGGCCCGAGCCGATGGCCATTTCCCCCAGCATGATCACCGGGATGATGAACCCCAGCAGCACCGGCAGGAAACAGAGCGTAAAGGCCCCCCAGCCTGCCGCACCGCGCAATTCGGGGCGTTCCATCGTCTCGAACCGCGCGCCGCGTCCAGCGGTGCGTGATCGCCCCCGGCTTGCCCGCTCCAGCCCCGCCAAGAGCAGCGCGAAACTGAGAAGGCAAAGCGCCAGTTGCGCCGCCGCTGCCCGGTCGCCCAGGCTGAACCACGCCTGATAGATGCCGGTCGCAAAAGTCTGGACGTTGAAAAACGCCACCGTGCCGAAATCGGCGATGGTCTCCATGATCGCCAACAGCGCGCCGCCCGCAATCGCCGGGCGCGCCATCGGCAGGGCCACGCGCCAAAACGCCTGCATCGGCGAACGGCCAAGCGTGCGCGCCACGAGGAAGGCATTGCCGGATTGCTGCCGGAACGAGGCCCGCGCCAGCAGGTAGACGTAGGGGTAAAGCACGATGGTCAGCATCAAGGCCGCCCCACCCAGGCTGCGCACCTCCGGAAACCAATAGTCGCGCGGCCCCCAGCCGGTCACGGCACGCAGGGCGGTTTGCACCGGGCCGGGATGATCCAGAAAATGCGTATAGGCATAGGCCATCACATAGGCCGGAAAGGCCAACGGCAGCGCCAGCGCCACCTCCAGCACTCGCACACCGGGAAAGCGGTAAACCGTCACCAGCCAGGCCGTGACCGATCCGATCACAGCCGTGCTGACGCCGACAATCGCCACCAAGGTCAGCGTCGTTGCGGTGTAGCGCGGCAGGACCGACGCCAGCACCTCGCGCCAAGTCTGCAAATCCCCCGCAAAGGCCGCAAGCGCCGCAGCGAGGATGGGCGCCACGCAGAGCGCGACCACGACCCAGGCAAGGCGGTGCAATAGGGTTTCGCTCATGGGGCTGATGCTCCGACATAATCCGACGGTTTTTATCAGTATTCCGCGGCGACAGGCGGGTCAAGCCGATGCGGCGCTTACGCGCCCGATACGCCCGCCTCGGCAAAAGTGGCCATGCCGGAATGACAGGCGAGCGCCGCCTGCACCACGCCGATGGCCAACGCCCCGCCTGATCCCTCGCCCAAACGCAGACCCAGCGACAAGAGCGGCACCTTGCCCAGTTCCTGCAACAGACGCGCATGGCCCGGCTCGGCGCTGACATGGCCCGCCACCGCGTGATCCAACGCTCCGGCGAAGTCCGCCTCCAGACAGGCGGCGGCAGCGGTGCAGATAAAGCCGTCGAGAACCACCGGAATGCGCAACTGTCGCGCCCGCGCCATCGCCCCCGCCATCGCCGCCAGTTCGCGCCCGCCCAAGCGGCGCAAGATCTCCAGCCCGCCCGCGCCGTCGGCGGCGTTGACAGTGACCGCCCGCGCCACGATCTGTGCCTTATGCGCCAGCGCCGCATCCGCGAGGCCCGTGCCGCGCCCTGTCCAGTCCACGGCCTCCCCGCCATAGAGCGCCAGCGCAATCGCCGCTGCGCTCGTGGTGTTGCCAATGCCCATTTCCCCCACGACCAAGAGATCGCAAGCAGGGTCCACCGCAGCCCAACCGCTGTTGAGCGCGGCGACAACCTCGGTCTCGGACATGGCCGCAGAGAGGCTGATGTCGCCCGTGGGCCGCTCGAGATCGAGCGCCACCACATCCATCCGCGCGCCGACCTGCGCCGCCAATTGATTGACCGCAGCACCCCCTGCGCGGAAATTGGCGACCATCTGCGCGGTGACGGCTGCGGGAAAGGCGGACACGCCCTGCGCCACCACCCCGTGATTGCCCGCAAAGACGATCACTTGCGGGGCTGTCACCCGCGCCCGCGCATCGCCACGCCAACCGCAATACCAAAGCGCCAGCTCCTCGAGCCGCCCCAGCGCGCCGGGGGGTTTGGTCAATTGCACATCGCGCGCTTGCGCGGCCTGCGTCGCAGCTGCATCCGGGCCGGGTGCCCCGCGCAAGAGTGCGCCGAATTCCGAGAGCGAAGAGAAGGCGGGCACCATGCAAAGCCTCATTGATTGTGCTGCCCCCATTCTGTATCGCAGGCAGAGCCCCCGCCCCAGACGAAAAAGGGCACGCCCATGGCAGAAAACGACAAGGCCTTGATCCGGCTTGGGGATATGCCCCTTGCGCTGAGCCTGCTCAGCCGTTTGCCGGTGCCGCTGCGGCGGTTCGACCGGGGGGCACGTGCGGCCTGGGCCTATCCGCTGGCGGGGCTGGTGCTGGGCGGAATTGCGGGCCTTGGCGGGATAGCGGCCTTGGCGCTGGGACTGCCCACGCCGCTTGTGGCGCTGATTGCCCTGACCCTTCCGATCATTCTGAGCGGCGCGATGCACGAGGACGGGCTGGCCGATACCGCCGACGGTCTCTGGGGCGGCTGGACGCGCGCGCGGCGGCTGGAGATCATGAAGGACAGCCATATCGGCAGCTATGGCGTGATCGCGCTTATCCTGTCGTTGGGCGCGCGCGGCGTGGCGCTCTGGCTGCTTTTTGAGGCCAGCCCGGCCACGGCGGCAACCGCCCTTCTGGCGGCCGCCCTCTTGTCGCGCGCCATGATGACGGGGGTCATGTGCGCCCTGCCCCATGCGCGCGCCACTGGGCTGTCGCAGGCGCAGGGCCGTCCGCCGCGGACCACGGCCCTCTTGGGGCTGGGCGTTGCGGTGGTGTTGACCTTTGGCCTTGTCGGGGGCGGCGGGGGCTGAGCGCTCTTGTTGCCGCCGGGATCGTCACCTGTGCAATCGCCCTCATTGCCCGCGCCAAGATCGGCGGGCAGACGGGTGACATCCTCGGCGCCACGCAGCAACTGGCGGAAATCGCGGTGCTGGTCAGCCTCTTGCCGTGAGTGACGAAAAAAGCCGCGTCCTCGGACGCGGCCCTTTCCAAATCTTTGTGGTGTGGTTCACGCGGCGCGCGATACCAGCACCTCGTCCACTTTGCGTGCGGCAAGCACCTCGTCCCCGCCCGAAACGGCAGCGACTTCGCGCGTCAGACGCTCGAGCGCGGCCTCGTAGAGCTGGCGCTCGGAATAGCTCTGCTCGCGTTGATCATCCGAGCGGTGCAGGTCGCGCACCACCTCGGCAATGGCAATGAGATCGCCGGAGTTGATCTTTTGCTCGTATTCCTGTGCCCGACGCGACCACATGGCGCGCTTGACCTTGGCTTTGCCCTTGAGCGTGCTCATCGCCTTGGACACGACATCGGGGCTGGACAGGCCACGCATCCCGATTTCGGTGGCCTTGTTGGTGGGCACCCGCAGGGTCATCTTGTCCTTTTCAAAGGAGATCACGAAAAGTTCCAGCGTGATGCCGGCGATTTCCTGCTCTTCGATCGAAACGATCTGGCCTACGCCATGGGCGGGGTATACAACGTAATCATCGGGGCGAAATTCGGACTTCTTGGTCTTCGACATTCAGGTCTTCCTCGCAGGGCTGCCAGCTCGGACGCACAAAAACACATGCCAAGGGCCAATACGGTCCACGGAATATGTGTATCTGTCGCAGAGAAATCCACCCCCGGGCAGCAACGCGGGTGAATGGATATCAGGCACATTTGATCTTGTCATGAAACTGTATCACAAAAAACCGCCCAATGAAAGGGCGGTGTTCTGGCTGGGGGCATTCCACCCCGCAAATCAAGGGCTTATCCAGTTCACGTTTTCGCGCGCAGCCAGCTTTCACCGACTCGCCGCGCGAATCGGATCTTAGCCGCCCTGTCCGGGTGCCTCGGAAAAGTATTTCTCAAGCTTACCGGCCTCGCCGTCGCGCTCTTCCGCCTCGGGCAGCGGGTCTTTCTTGGTGATGATCACCGGCCATAGTTCCGCGTATTTGCGATTGAACTCGACCCATTTTTCCATGTCCGGTTCTGTATCCGGGCGGATCGCATCGGCGGGGCATTCCGGTTCGCACACACCACAGTCGATGCATTCATCGGGATGAATGACCAGCATGTTCTCGCCCTCGTAAAAACAGTCGACCGGGCAGACCTCGACACAGTCGGTGTATTTGCAGGCGATACAGGCGTCGTTCACGATATAGGTCATGGCCGTCTCTCATTCTTGCCGAATTGCGCCTCACCTAATCCAGTGGGGCGGATCAATCAAGCGGTCCCGATTCATTGAGGTCGAGTTTGCGACGGTCGCGCTTGGTCGGGCGTCCTTTTCCCTCATATTTGGGCGCGGGTGGAACGCTGTCCTGCGTCACCGGGTCGCTGAGATCGTCATAGAGCGTCTGTGCCTCGGGGGCGGGGCCGCGCCGCGTGCCGATCTCGACAATCCGCACCACCCGGACGCGCGTCGCCTGCGCAAAGGTCAGAACGTCGCCCGGTCCCACCGCCTGCGCAGGCTTGGTCGCACGCACACCATTCACACGCACATGCCCGGCGGTGATTTCCTTGGCCGAAAGCGTGCGCGTCTTGAAGAACCGCGCCTGCCAGAGCCATTTGTCGAGGCGGATCTTGGCGGTGATTCCGTCCAAGACCTCAGCCCTTGGTCCTCAGCCCCATCAGTGCTGCGGCAAAGGGATTGTCCGGGTCGATCCGATCATTGCGTTTCTCGGGCTTGGCGGCGTAGGTCTTGGGCTGCTCGTCGCGGGTCTCGCGCGGTTTGCCCTTGCCGGGTTTGCCGCGCGGTTTGCCACCTTGGCGTTGCGGACGATCGCGTTTCTGCGCCGCGTCGCCATCGCCTTGGGCGGGCTGTCCACCCTGAGCACCACGCGGGCCGCGCCCGCCCTGTGCCGGGCGCTCGCCACGCGAGCGATTGGCGCGGGGGGCCCAGGTAAAGGTATAGTAGACCTCGAGTTCGGGGGTCGCGACCTCTGGGCTTTCGCCGGGGAGCACCTCTTCGGCCGGGGTCTCGTCGAGCGCCGCAGGCACTTCGGCCTCGCCAACAGGCTCTGCCGCGACGGGGGCAACGCCCTCGTCGGGGATTTCGTCCACGACATCCGCGACCGGCGTTTCTGCCTCCGTCGCCTCCGCCGCATCGGCAGGGGCATCCACGATGGCCTGATCCACCGGCTTGACCTTTTCACGCTCCCCGCGCTCGGCCTTGTAGCCCAGCCCCTGCATGAGCAGCGCGAACTGCTCCAGCGTCATGCCGGTGATCGAGAGCATGTCGGGCTTGGCCTCGAACCCGGCGCGGGTATCCTCGCTGCGCAGCATGTCGGCCAGACGTTCCAGCATGTCGATGCGGATCGCCCGATCCCCTGCGGCGCGGTAGCCCGCCATCGTGAAATAGCCCTTGGGCGCGTCGCTACGCGCGGGCACCGTCACCAGACCAGGGGGCGGTGCCTCGGGGAAGTCGTCCATACCTTGTGCCAGCGACCACAGCACCAGCCGCAGGCGTGTCGGCGCAGGCTTGAGCAGGAGCGGCAGGAAGACCGTGAACTGGCCAAAGCGGATGCCATGCTTGCGCAATGCGCCACGCGCCTCTTGATCCAGCGCCTTGACCTCGTCAGCCACCTCACCGCGCGGAATGAGGCCCATCGCCTCGACCATGCGAAAGCCAAAGCCGCGCGCCAGACCGTTCAGTGTCTCGTCGCGCTGGATGTTCAGGAGCGGCTCGAACAGGGTGGCAATCCGGCGGTCGATGTAATGCTGCAAGCGGCGCTGCACCTTGGCGGCGACATCCGGACCCGCCTCGTCATCGACAAAGGCCACGATCTGCGGCTTCAAAGGATCGGCACCGGGTGTGAGCTTGCCCACCGCCTCCTTGCCCCACAAGAGGCCGCCCTGCTCGGTAAAGTCGATCTCGGTGTCGGGGGCGTTGTAGAACCGATCCGCCTTGAGATGGAAATGCGGGGCCAAGGCCGCAACGCTCGCCTGTTGCAGCGTCCGGGCCTCTTTGCCCACTGCCGCGCGGTCCTGCATGAAGCGGAACCCTTCGAGCCGTCCGACGAATTCGCCCTCGACGGTCACATCACCTTGATCGTTTACTTCGGCCACCATGGCTTCCTTCTGCTTGAGCCGGCGCAACAAAACCGAGGTGCGCCGATCCACAAATCTCTGGGTCAGAGCGCCATGAAGCGCATCCGACAGGCGGTCTTCTACAGCGCGTGTCGCGCCGCGCCAATGGTTTTCGTCATCCAGCCAGCCTTTTCGCTGCGCGACATAGGTCCATGTGCGGATATATGCCAACCGTTTGGACAGCGTGTCGATGTCGCCATCGGTGCGGTCGATGCGCGCCACCTGCTGTGCCAGCCAGTCATCGGGCACGCGGCCATAGTCGGTCAGATCGCAATAAATCCGCTCCAACAGGCTGGCATGTTCTGCGGCGCTGATGCCGCGAAAGTCGGGAATGCGGCACACATCCCACAAGAGTTTCACCGCGTTGCCGCCGATTGCGCGCTGTGCCACGTCGGGCTGTTCCGCCAGCGTCTTGAGCGCGCCCAGATCGTCCGCTTCGCGGGCGCGCACCAGCAAGTCGTGATCCGGTCGCGCCTCGAGGCTGCCGATGAGTGCCGCCGTGGTGCCGAATTGCAGACGCGCATTGCGCCATTCCAGCTTGCGGATGGGGGCAAAGCGATGTTCCATGATCGCCTCGGCCAACTCGGGATCGAGGTCCGGTGCCTCGCCGGTCACACCAAAGGTGCCGTTGTTCATCCCCCGCCCCGCGCGCCCCGCGATCTGCCCCAACTCATTGGGCTGCAAATAGCGCATCCGCCGCCCGTCGAATTTGCTGAGCGACGAAAAGGCCGCGTGGCTGATGTCGAGATTGAGCCCCATGCCGATGGCATCGGTCGCCACGAGATAATCGACATCGCCATTCTGATAGAGCTCGACCTGCGCATTCCGGGTGCGCGGGCTGAGGGCGCCCATGACCACCGCAGCGCCGCCCTTTTGCCGGCGCAAAAGCTCGGCCATGGCATAAACGTTTTCCACGGAAAAACCCACGATGGCGCTGCGGGCGGGCATCTTGGCGATCTTGCGCGGGCCGGTATAGGTCAGTTGCGACATGCGTTCGCGGCTCAGGAACTCCACCCCCGGCACCAGCGCGGCAATGGTTTGGCGCATGGTGTGGCTGCCCAGAAACTGCGTCTCGCGCAGCCCGCGCATCCGCAACAGACGGTCGGTAAAGACATGGCCGCGCTCGGGATCGGCACAAAGCTGAATTTCGTCCACCGCCACGAAATCCGCACCCATCCCCTCGGGCATCGCCTCGACGGTGCAGACCCAGTATTGCGCGCGCTCGGGCATGATCCGCTCTTCGCCCGTGACCAGCGCCACGACAGAGGGTCCGCGCACCGCGACGATCTTGTCATAGACCTCGCGCGCCAAAAGGCGCAGCGGCAGGCCGATGATGCCCGTGCGATAGCCCAGCATCCGCTCAATGGCATAATGCGTCTTGCCGGTATTGGTCGGGCCCAGAACCGCGAGGGTTCTTGACTGCTCGGACATCCAGAGCGCTCCTTGATCGTGTCAGAGATCCGCGCCGCCCAGGTCCCGGGCGACGCTCTCCCGGGCCTTGGTTACGTCCTCGTGATGGGGATGTATAGCCAGCGCGCGCGAAAACGCCTCTTCTGCCAGATCGGGCTGCCCCAATTCCTTGAGCAGGACGCCCAAGCCGTAGATCACGTTGAAATGGCGCGGTTCAATCGCCAGCGCCCGCTCGATGTCATGCAGGGCAAGACCATATCGCTCTTGCCGGAAAAACGCGACCGACCGCAAATGCCACGCCTCGGCAAAGTCCGGCGCATGGTCGATGGCGGCGCTCAGATGTTCGACCGCCGCCGCCAGATCGCCCGCCTCGATCGCGTCCTCGCCGCGTCGCAACAAGAGGTCCATCGCGGGCGACCCGGACCGCGACAACTCGAGTTCGATCTCTGCGGCAATCTTGCGCGCCTCGGGGGCTTCGGCCTGAGAAAGCTGGGCAAACAGCCCATCCAGCCGCGTCTCCTGTGCCAGCGCAGGTAGGGAAAACGTGACTATCGCGACAATTGCCGCGACGATACGGTTGAGATTGAGGTTCGCTGCACCCATAACAGGGCTGAGTTTAGCGCAGATTGTCCGGTTGCACAGCCCCGGCATCGCAAATGTGAAAGGAAGCGCAGATGAGCGACGTGATCACCGCAGCGGTAACCGCCTTGAATGAGAAACTGGGCGGCGAGGGCCTGGAGGGAAGCGCGAAATTCGTAATCGAGGACGAGGGGTCCATCGTGATCGACGCAGGGGGCGCGCGCGCAGGCGATGACGACACCGACGTGACCCTCAGTGCCAGCCGCGACACGTTCGAAGCGATTCTCGCGGGCGATCTCGATCCTGCCGCCGCCTTCATGTCGGGCCGCCTCAGCGTGGATGGCGATATGGGCATGGCGATGAAACTGGGCAGCGTGCTGGCCTGATGCACGCGGCGCCGCTCTTTGACGATGTGGCCCAAGGGCCGGAGGGCGGCACCGCATGGTGGATTTCGGCCTCGGACGGGGTGAGCCTGCGGGTAGGCCTATGGAACCGGGATGCAAAGGGGGGCACGGTGCTCCTCTTTCCCGGTCGGACCGAATATATCGAGAAATATGGGCGCGCCGCAGCACATTTCGCGGACTGCGGCTATGCCACGCTGGCCCTTGACTGGCGCGGTCAGGGTCTGTCGGACCGCCTGACCACCGATAGCATGGCGGGCCATGTGCATGAATTCGCGGACTACCAGCGGGACGTGGCCGCGATGGTCGAGGCGGCGAGACGCCTTGATCTGCCGCGCCCTTGGCATCTCTTGGCGCATTCGATGGGCGGCTGCATCGGCCTGCGCGCGGTGATGCAGGGGCTCGACGTGCAAACCTGCGCCTTTTCCAGCCCGATGTGGGGCATCCACATGGCGCAGGCCCTGCGGCCCGTTGCCTGGTCACTTTCCTGGGGCAGTCGGCAGTTGGGGATGAGCCATCACTACGCCCCCGGCACCGCAGGCGCGCATTACGTGCTGGAAGAGCCGTTCGAGACCAACAAGCTGACCAATGACCGCGAGATGTATGAGTACATGGCTCAGCAATTGAAGGCCCATCCCGAATTGGGACTGGGCGGGCCCAGCCTGCGCTGGCTGCACGAGGCGCTGCGCGAGACCCGCATTCTGGCGCGCGCGCCCTCTCCCTCCCTGCCCTGCCTCACCATTCTGGGCAGCGACGAGCAGATTGTGGATGTGCCCCGCGTCATTGACCGTATGGCGCATTGGCCGGGCGGGCATCTCGAAATGGTCCCCGGCGGGCGGCACGAAACGCTGATGGATACGCCCGACACGCGCGGGCGACTGCTGCGCCAGCTCTGCGATTTCTACGGCGGCGCGTGGCGCGCGTCGGCTACGGATCGCGCCTCACGGGCGAGCGCTGTTCCCCAAGCCCGCTGATCCGCACCACCATTTCATCGCCCTCGGTCAGATAGCGCGGCGGCTTGCGCCCCATGCCCACGCCCGGCGGCGTGCCAGTGGCGATCACATCGCCCGGCTCGAGCGTCATCAACGCGCTCAGATAGGCCACGATATGCGCCACGGAAAAGATCATCCGCGCCGTCGTGCCAGTCTGCATCCGCGCGCCACTGAGGTCGAGCGAAAGATCAAGCGCCTGCACATCCCCCAACGCATCGGGCGTCACCAGCCACGGCCCCATGGGCGCGAAGGTGTCACAGCTTTTGCCCTTGGTCCATTGCCCGGCCCGCTCCATCTGAAAGGCGCGCTCGGACACATCGTTGACGATCGTGTAGCCCGCGACATGGTCCAAGGCCTCAGCCTCGGTCACATATTTGGCGCGTTTGCCGATCACCACGCCCAATTCCACCTCCCAATCGCCCTTATCCGCGCCGCGCGGCAGGTATACGGGGTCTTGCGGCCCACAAATGGCAGAGGTCGCCTTGAGAAACACCACCGGCTCTGGCGGGGCGGCCACGCCCACCTCTTCGGCATGGTCAGTGTAGTTGAGACCGATGCAGATCAGCTTGCCCACCTGCCCCACCGGCGGCCCGATCCGGGGATTGCCCGCTACGAGCGGCAGACTCTCGGGGTCGATCCGGGGCAGATCGGCAAGCACCGCCCCGGCCAAATCGGGCACCACACCCGACAAATCCCGCAGGCGTTCCTGATCGTCCAGAACCGCCGGGCGTTCCTGACCAACATCTCCATATCGTGCAAACTTCATCTGCGCGTCCCCTCTCGTATCGCGCCCCACCCTAGTCAGCCGCACACGAAGTGCAAGCACCGCGCCCCTTGTGGCCCCCGCCCCCCCGGCCTATGTCTGGGCCATGTCAACACGAGGTGCCCCCATGCTCAACCTGCCGTTTCCCGTCCGCGATGCCAATGCCAGCTCTGGCAACAAGAACCTGGGACAGCTGCCGGAATGGGACCTGAGCGATCTCTACACCTCCGAGACCGCGCCCGAACTCAAGCGCGACCTCGACTGGCTGCACAAGGCCTGCGCCGACTTCGCCGCCGATTACGAGGGCAAGCTGGCCACGCTCGACGCGGCAGGTCTCTTGGAGTGTATCCGCCGCGACGAGGCGATCAGCACCACGGCGGGGCGCATCATGTCCTACGCGGGCCTGCGCTATTACCAGCTGACCACCGATGGCGGGCGGGCAAAATTCATGTCCGATTGCCAGGAGAAGGTGACGAATTCGACCACGCCGCTGGTCTTTTTCTCGCTCGAACTCAATCGGCTCGACGAGGGCGCGCTGACGGCGATGTATGCCGAGAATGCCGAACTTGCCCGCTACAAGCCGGTGCTCGACCGCATCCGCGCGATGAAGCCCTATCAGCTTTCGGATGAGCTGGAAAAATTCCTGCATGACCTCGGCGTTGTCGGCGACGCCTGGGAGCGCCTCTTTGACGAGACCATCGCGGGGCTGACCTTTACCGTGGATGGTGACGACCTCAACATCGAGGGCACGCTCAACCTTCTGACCGAACAGGACCGCTCCAAGCGCGAAGCCGCCGCGCGCGAACTGGCACGGGTCTTTGGCGAGAACATCCGCACCTTTGCCCGCGTCCACAACACGCAGGCCAAGGAAAAAGAGGTGATCGACCGCTGGCGCAAGATGCCCACGGCCCAGACCGCGCGGCACCTCTCGAACGATGTGGAGCCGGAGGTCGTCGAGGCGCTGCGCAATGCGGTGGTCGCGGCCTATCCGAAGCTGTCGCATCGCTATTACGAGCTCAAGCGCAAATGGCTGGGGCTGGAGCGTATGCAGGTCTGGGATCGCAACGCGCCCCTCCCGATGGAGGCCCCGCGCCTGGTCGATTGGGACGAGGCGCGCGACACGGTGATGGGGGCCTATGCCGCATTTGATCCGCGCATGGCCGATCTGGCGCAGCCGTTTTTCGAGCGGGGCTGGATCGATGCCGGCGTGAAACCGGGCAAGGCGCCGGGGGCCTTTGCCCATCCGACCGTGACGACCGTGCACCCTTACGTGATGCTCAACTACCTTGGCAAACCGCGCGACGTGATGACGCTGGCGCATGAGCTTGGGCATGGCGTGCATCAGCGTCTGGCGGCGGATCAGGGCGAATTGCTGTCCTCCACGCCGCTCACCCTGGCCGAGACCGCCAGTGTTTTCGGCGAAATGCTGACCTTCCGCCGCATGCTCGAGGGGGCCAAGACCCAGGCCGAACGCAAGGTCCTGCTCGCAGGCAAGGTCGAGGACATGATCAACACGGTCGTGCGCCAGATCGCGTTCTACGATTTCGAATGCAAACTCCACGCCGCGCGCCGCGAGGGCGAACTGACCCCCGAGGACATCAACGCCCTCTGGATGAGCGTGCAAGCCCAGAGCCTGGGCGACGCCTTTGATTTCATGGAGGGCTACGAGACCTTCTGGGCCTATATCCCGCATTTCATCCACTCGCCCTTCTATGTCTATGCATATGCCTTTGGCGATGGCCTCGTGAATGCGCTCTACGCGGTCTACGAGGAAAACCCCGACGGCTTCCAGGACAAGTATTTCGACCTGCTCAAGGCGGGCGGCTCCAAACACCACAAGGAGCTTTTGGCGCCCTTCGGCCTCGATGCCAGCGATCCCGCCTTCTGGGACAAGGGCCTCAGCATGATCTCGGGCATGATCGACGAGCTGGAGGCGATGGAGGGCTGAGCCTCAGCCCCGGCAAGAATGAGTATTTGAGCCATAAAGAAGCGCCTGCGCCTTCATCTGGCTGAAAATACCTCGGGGGGCACGGGGGGCAGCGCCCCCCCGCCGATGCCTCATTTCAACTGGCTGTCCTTTGATCCGCGCCGGTTGATGCCGCCGCGCTGGGCCTGAACCGAGTCACGCTCTTGCTGGCAGTCGATGCAGAGCTTGACGCCCGGAATGGCCACGCGCCGCGCCTCGGGAATGGGTTCCTCGCATTCCGCGCAATGGGTCAGGCTCTCGCCCTGCGGTCCGCGCCGCGCCTTGAGCCGCGCCAATTCATCCGAAATCGACGCCTCGATCTGTTCGCTTACCGCGCCGTCGCGCGCCCATCCACCGGCCATGGCCTCTCTCCTCTGACAAGGCTTAGTCTACGCCTTGTACGCAGCCCGTCAATTCCGCTCCGCTCAGGGCAGCAAGACGCGGGGCTTGGGCAAGCTCAGCGTCATGTCGCGCACGAAGTCCCCGCTGAGACCCGCGGCTCCAGCCATGATGTCCCGCAGAAAGTCGATCGCGGCGGGCGAGGTCACCGGCACAAAATGATTGAGACCTGACCCATCCGAGAGCGCCGTAAAGTCGATCACCATCACATCGGGGCGCTGCACCTTGTCGGCGCGGTAGATCATGCCGAGGCGCGGCTTGCGCCCGGTGATGAAGCCCGAGAGCGACAGGGCACGATCCGCCTTGGTGATGAAAATGAGAAAGGGTTGCGGCAGGCGGCCAATCGTCTCGGCCTGCCGGTCGAAGACATCGGGATCAATGTCGGGTGACATCAGCACCACACCGCTGATCCGGGTCAGCAGAGCGCGATCCTCGCTGAGCGCAATGCTGCGCAGCGCCTCCATCACCAGACTCGATCCCATCGAATGGGCCAGCAGAAACACCTTGTCGCCCGGCCCGCCGGTCAACTGGCGCAGCACCGCCGTCAGATCGTCGCGTGCATAGAGCACCGAATCGCGGTCATAGATATAGCCGCGCGGATCACCGGCCGAGGGCCAGGAAAAGAGAACCCCCGGCATGGCCGTGTCAAAATCGGTCTGGATTTGAGCCAGCCGATACATCGCCTCGGAAAGGGTGTTGTTATAGCCGTGCACGAAGAGCAGCGTCTCGCGCGTGCCGGGATGGTTGCGTCGCATGGCGCGTTGCATGTCGGCCACCCCGTCAAACACCTCGGTGCCTGTGACCACGAAATCGGTGGCGGCATCGGGCGGACCTTCGGGCCATTCGATCTGTCCCGGCGCATGGGTTGGCGGCACCGACACATCAGCACGGAAGAACCGCAGCCCCTCGGGCCGCTCCAGCCCAAAGATCGGCCCGGTCTGATCCAGTTTGCGCCCGGTGGCCACATAGACCGGCTGTATCGTGGCGGCGGGGTTGGGGGCCGCACGCTCGGCGGTGACACGCGGCGCACAGGCCCCAAGAAGCACAATCGCGCCGCCCAGCATGGCGCGCCTGACATTGCCTGCCCAGTTGTCACCCAGTCCCATGCCACACCTCACCCGCACTCATTTCGCAGTGAGAGATACGCGCAAAGACCGCCCGCGCCAAGGGACCTCAGGCGGAGGTGAGCATGCCTTTTTCCTGCGCCAAGGCGCGCATACGCTTTTGCAGCTTTTCAAAGGCGCGCACCTCGATCTGGCGAATACGCTCGCGGCTCACGTCATAGGCGGCGCTCAGATCCTCGAGTGTCACGGTCTCGTCACTCAGCCGCCGCTGGGTGAGGATGTCGCGCTCGCGCTCGTTGAGCACATCCATCGCCTGAACCAGCAGTTCGCGGCGTGCATCAAGTTCGTCGCGCCGCTCATAATCGCCGGCCTGATCGGCATCCTCATCCTCGAGCCAGTCCTGCCATTGCATCGAGCCTTCGCCCTCTGCGCCGACCGTCGCATTGAGCGAGGCATCGGCCCCCGCCATGCGCTGATTCATGCTGATCACTTCGGCCTCGGTCACGCCCAGATCGGTCGCGATCTTCTTGACCACTTCGGGGCGCATATCACCGTCTTCCAACGCGCCGATCTTGGCCTTGGCCTTGCGCAGGTTGAAAAAGAGTTTCTTTTGCGCCGAGGTGGTGCCCAGCTTCACGAGGCTCCAGGACCGCAGGATATATTCCTGGATCGAGGCGCGAATCCACCACATCGCATAGGTCGCAAGCCGAAAGCCGCGCTCGGGGTCAAAGCGTTTGACCGCCTGCATGAGGCCCACATTGGCCTCGGAAATCACCTCGGCCTGCGGCAGCCCATAGCCGCGATAGCCCATGGCGATCTTGGCCGCGAGGCGCAGGTGGCTCGTGACCATCTTGTGCGCGGCCTCGGTGTCCTGCTCTTCGGCCCAGCGCTTGGCCAGCATATATTCCTCTTCCGGCTCCAAGAGCGGAAACTTGCGGATTTCCTGCATATAGCGGTTGAGGCCACCTTCCGGCGTCGGGGCTGGCAGATTGTTATAATTTCCCACGCTGTCGTCCCTCCAGATGTTTGCATCGTTAACATTCAACTAGGTAGAAGCGGGCACCCTTTCAAGGTGCTTACACTGATGTAACTAACGCAGAGTTAGGATGGTTCCGTCGCCGCGCTCGTTTTATGACAGAAAGTCACGCGATCTTGCGCCGCTGTCACGCAGCGCGCAAGGCAGAGAGCAGCGATTGCATGTCCTCGGGTAGCTCCGCCTCGAACCTGAGCGCGGCCCCGCTGACCGGGTGCGTGAACCCCAGCACCGCCGCATGAAGGGCCTGACGGGGAAAGTCCTGCGCCGCCGCCGCACCCGCAGGCGCCAGCGCCTTTTCCTTGAGCTTGCGGCGCCCGCCATAGACCGGATCCCCGATCAGCCCATGGCCCGCATGGGCCATATGCACCCGGATCTGATGGGTGCGCCCGGTCTCCAGCCAGCACTCCATCAGCGCGGCAACGGCGGGCGTGCCGAAACTCTCGATCACCCGCGCCCGCGTCACCGCATGCCGTCCGCCCTCGAACAGGACCGCCTGCCGCTGCCGGTCGGTCTTGTGCCGCGCAAGGCGGGTGGCGATGCGCAGGACATTGCCAGCCTCGAAACTGATCCCCGGCAGGCCACGCAGCCGTGGATCGCTCGCATCAGGCACACCGAAAACCACGGCCAGATACTGTCGCGCGACGCTATGCGCCTCGAATTGCGCGGCCAGACCCTGATGCGCGGCATCCGACTTGGCCACCACCAAGAGGCCACTGGTATCCTTGTCGATGCGGTGGACAATCCCCGGCCGCTTGGCCCCGCCCACACCCGAGAGGCTGTCACCGCAATGATGCAAAAGCGCGTTGACCAGCGTGCCCTCGGGGCTGCCGGGGGCGGGATGCACCACCATGCCCGCAGGTTTGTTGATCACGATGAGGTCGTCATCCTCATGGACCACCTCGAGCGCAATGGCCTCTGGCATCATATGGCTCTCGCGCGCCTCCGGCAGGGCAATCTCGATCAGGTCGCCCGCCTGCACCCGCGCCTTAGCCTCGGTCACAACCGCGCCATTGACCCGCACCGCCCCCTCTTCCAAGAGCCGCGCCAGTCGCGTGCGCGACAGGACCGCCGCCTCTGGCACATCCCGGACAAGCGCCTTATCAAGGCGCTGAGGCGGATCATCCCCGATCCGGAAAACAAGCGGGTCCAATCCCATGGATGACAACTCTCCGCCGGTCGCCCCGGCCACACTGAAGTTTCTGGCGCGGCTGGTCACGCTCTTGACCGCCACGATGGTTGTCGGCCTCATAGTGATGATCGGCCTCTTTGTCACCCGCTTCTGGGGCGACGAGGCGGGTACGCTGGCCCTGCCCGACAGCGTCACCCTTCCGGCGGACACGCGCGCCACCGCCGTGACTCAAGGGGCGGACTGGTTTGCCATCGTGACCGAGGACAACCGCATCCTCATCTACGACCGCCAGAATGGCAGCCTGCGGCAAACCGTGACCATCGAGACGCAAAACTGATTTTTTTTGAGGGATGGTACCGCCTCCCTGGCTTGAACAGGGGACCTCTGGATCCACAATCCAGCGCTCTAACCAACTGAGCTAAGGCGGCACTGGGGGGCGATTTAGCTTTACCGTGTTGGGATTGCAAGTCTAATGCAACGCGATTTCCCAGGTTTGTTCCACCAGATCACAGCCATAGGCGCGCACCGGGCGCTCCGCTGCGATCCGCCAGCCGTTGCGCGCGTAGAGCGCACAGGCGGCGCGGTGGCTCTCGTGGGTGGCCAGCGTCATCCGCGCATAGCCTTTGGCCCGCGCAAAGGCCATGCAATGCCCCAGCATCCGCTGGCCAAGCCCCTGCCCCCGCGCCTCTGGCTCCAAGAGAAAGAGCCGCAGCTTGGCCACCTCCGCGCTCTGCGCCACGCAGAAAATCGAGCCAAGCGGCCGCCCATCCGCCTCGGCGATCCACCCCGCCTCACGCGCAGGGTCATGGCGCGCCAGATAGTCCGCGATAATCTCGGCCACCAGCGGCGCGAATGTGGCGTCAAACCCCGCCTCACGCGCGTAGAGGGTCCCGTGGCGCTCTGTCAGCCAAGGGGCGTCCTCTGCTCGAAACAGGCGCAGCGCGATCTCATCCATAGCGCCCAGCAAAGCGCTAAGACGCTTGTCAATCAAGGGGGAAACAGATAGCACGCCCTCTGTTGCAAGGAGAGCGCCATGGGTATCAATTCAGAGAGCGACATCGAGGCCAACCTCCAGATCGGGCCGACCGATCAAGGCATGGTGCGCCTCTATATCGAGGCGCAGGGCATTGACCTTCCTATGGATTTCACCCCGGAAGAGGCCGAAGAAATCGCGCAGGAAATCATCGCCTCCGCGCAGGCGGCGCGGGCCAAGGGCTCATAGGCGCGGATCAAGCACCGATTGCAACCGCCGCGCCGCATGGCGGGCAAACTTGCGTGTGAGCGCCGCGCGCCGCGCGCCCGCAAGGCGGGTCTCCGGCCCCATGCGGATGATTTCCGCGCCATAGCCATCCGCGAGAATCAGCCCCGTGCCCTCGGGCAACAAATCCACCGGAAAATCCGCGTCCACCGCCCAGAAATAGCGGTCACACCATTGCAGATAGCCCTGCCACTTGGCATCGCCCATGAAATCGGCGCGGCTCGACTTGCACTCGATCACCCAGATTTCGCCCTTGGGGCCAAGCGCCATCACATCCACCCGCCGCCCCCGTTCGGGCACGAATTCCACAATCGAATCAAAATCATGGCTGCGCAGGTGGCGACACACCCCGCGCGCCAGAACCTGCCCCGGTTGCAGCATCTGATCTGTCCCAAACTCCATGGGTGGAATTATGAACAAACCGCGAACGCGCGCAACCCCTTGTCGAAGGCTCGGGAAAGACTTACCTGTGGGGCGTGACGGGTGCTGTTCTTCTCGACAACGGTTGCATTCCAGTGGCCTTAAGCAATTCCGAGGGAATTGGCTCTGTCTGGACCCTGGTCCAGTTATCCGATGCCCACCTGTACATACAGGTCCTCGGGAATCATACCACCGAACGGTTGCTACGGGCCCGTCACACCCATCGACCGTGTTGGAATTGCGCCGCGCTCAGCGCCGCTGAACCGGGCGCCGCCGGCCATCAACCCGCACCGGAATCGCCATATATTCCCGCACCATCGCCCGCTGACGGTGCCCGCCACGCGGCTCATCGTCGTCGTCATCCTTCATCCGCATCACCGCGATCGCGAATTGCACGCCGGCAAACACAATGCCATTGGCGAACCACAGCACGACCACCGCCAATAGGCCCTTGTCGGAATGCGTCACCAAGTGCCACAGGTTCGCGACATTGAACCACAGAAGCATGGCCACAAAGGCCCCGGCGATGCCGAATCCGATGGCAACCTGCGTGATATAGAGGCGGACAAGCTTGGGCATATTACGACTCCTTTGCTTAGGGTCCGATTCTACGCCTTTGCCACAGGATTACAAGTCAGCGCCCCGCGACCCTTTCGCCCGATGGCATCATCTGGCCCAAAATACCTCGGGGGTTTGGGGGCTGGCCCCCAATTTGTGCAATCCGCCGATCAAAACGCCTCGGGTCGCGCCTCGTGTGCCATGTGATCCAGTACGGCATTGACGAATTTCGATTCCTTGCCGGACGGATAGAAGGCTTTGGCGACGTCGACATATTCCATGATCACCACTTTGGGCGGTGTGTCGGATTGCACCAATTCTGCCCCTGCCGCCCGAAAGAGCGCACGCAGTGTGGGATCAATCCGCCCGATCGGCCATTTCGCCACCAGCGCCCGGTCGGTCATCTGGTCGATCTTGGCCTGCCAGCTGACCGCATCGTCAAGCAGCTTGCGAAAGAGATCGACATCACCCTCGGCCATATCGACGCCCTCATCGACCTCGGCCCCAAAACGGAAGTCGACAAATTCCTCGCGCACCGCGTCAGAGGTCTGGCCGGAATGTTCCATCTGAAACAGCGCCTGCACCGCGTATAGGCGGGCGGCGGATTTCATCTGGCGCTTGCGATTGCCCGAGAGGGCGGGATCGGTGGTCATGCGACGGGTTTGCCTTTTGCTGCGCCTGCGATCTGGATCTCCTCGGTCGCGGGCTTGAATCCCACGCCCTTGCGCGGGCCGCCCCATTTACGGGCGAGCGCCACCAGATGCAAGGCCGCCGCCGCCGCACCCGCGCCCTTGTTCATGCGCGCGGGATCGGCGCGCACCTCGGCTTGGGCGCGGTTTTCGACCGTCAGGATACCATTGCCGATGCACAGGCCTTGCAAGCCCAGCAGCGTGATACCGCGCGAGCTGTCATTGCAGACGGTGTCGTAATGCGTGGTCTCGCCCCGGATCACACAGCCCAGCGCCACATAGGCGTCGAAATTGGCCACGCGTTCCGCGATACCGATGGCTGTGGGCATTTCCAGCGCGCCAGGAACTTCGGCAATCTCGTAGGTGCCGCCCGTGGCCTCGATCTCGGCCGTGGCCCCGGCAATCAGATTGTCGGCAATGTCGCGATAAAACGGCGCCACCACGATCAAGACCTTGACGGGCTTGTCAAACTCAGCGCGCGGCAGGGAATATTCATGCTCGGCCATGCTCTTACTCCTCGGTCAGGGGGCGGGTGCCGGTGATCGAAATGCCATAGGCATCAAGGCCCAGATAGCGGGTTTTCGGGCTATCTGTCAGCAGGATCAGCTCGCGAATGCCCATGGTTGACATGATCTGCGCGCCAAGGCCGGTGTGCTTGATGGTACGCGGCGCATCCTCATCCTCCATCTCACCCGCCAGTTTGGGCCGGGGTTGACGGAATAGAAACACCGCGCCGCGCCCCTCGCGTGCGATGATCTCCATCGCGCGCGGCAGCTTGCCGGTCGGCCCATCACTGCGCTTGCTCAGGCCAATGCCCAGCACATCTTCCAGCGCGTTCAGCGCATGGGTGCGCGCCAGCACGGGGCGGCCATCGGTTACATCGCCCTTGATGAGCACGACATGCTCGGTCTGGGTGATCTGATCGGCAAAAATCCGCATCTCCCAATCGCCCCCATGGCTTGAGGAGACGGAGTCCCGACCCACCTCGGTGATCAGGTTGTCATGCTTGTGGCGATAGGCGATGAGATCGGAAATCGTGCCGATCTTGAGGTCATGCTTGGCGGCAAATTCGATCAGGTCGGGCAGCCGCGCCATGCTGCCGTCCTCTTTCATGATCTCGCAGATCACCCCTGAAGGGTTCAGCCCCGCCAGCCGCGCGATATCCACCGCCGCCTCTGTATGGCCCGCGCGCACCAGCACGCCCCCGCGCCGCGCCCGCAAGGGAAAGACATGACCCGGCGTGGCAATCGCCGCCATGGTGTTTTGCTCGTTTATCGCGGTGGCAATGGTCAGCGCCCGGTCGGCTGCGGAAATACCGGTGCTCACCCCCTCTCGCGCCTCGATGGACACGGTAAAGGCGGTCTCATGCCGCGAGGAATTGTTGACCGCCATCATCGGCAGGCCCAGCCGGTCGATCCGCTCGGCGGTCATCGGCAGGCAGATCAGGCCGCGGCCATGCATCGCCATGAAATTTACCGCCTCCGGCGTGGCGAACTCGGCGGCGATCACCAGATCGCCCTCGTTCTCGCGGTCCTCGTGGTCCACGAGAATGAACATCCGGCCCTTGCGCGCCTCCTCGATGATCTCTTCGGTGGGCGCAATCGCATGGCGCAGATCGGCCTCGACGGGGCCGGGTTTCTCGAATGGAACGGTGTCGGACATGGGCGCGCCCTCCGGGGTGTTGCAACCCGGCCCGGATACCGCAGCCGCGCGGCAATGGCCAGAGGGGATCAGCCCGTGACCTGTTCGCCAAGCAGCGTGACCACCCGCGCCAGATCGGCGCGCGGTGGATCAAAGGCGGGATGTTCCAGCATCAATGCCTTGCCGGACGGCACAGATACGGTAAAGGGCGCGATCAGGCTCCCCTCGTCCAGTGCGCTCTGAACCAGGCTCTGATGCCCCATCAGCACCCCTGCCCCGTGCCGCGCCTCTTCCAGCGCAATGGCATAGAGCGAATAGCGCGGCCCGTCGGTGGGCAGGCGGAGATCCGGCATCATCACCCGCGCCCAGAGCGCCCAGTCCTCGGGCCAGAGTGCATCGTGCAACAGGGTCTCTGCTGCCAAATCGGCGGGGCTGCGCAACCGCGCGGCAATCTCGGGCGCACAGACCGGCAGGATCATATCCTGCGCCAGCACCCGCTCGCCCCGCGCGCCGGTCGGCGGGCGGATAAAGAGGCTGAGATCAAAAAGATCACGCGCCAGGTTGGGTGGGGCCTCGATGGCTGAAACGGAAATGCGCAGCTCTGGCAAGGCCGCGCGCACCGCCGGCAGGCGCGGTGATAGCCAGAGCTGCGCCACCGATGGCAGCGCCGCGATATGCAACGTCCGATGCCGGGCCGCCCCCCGCAGGCCATGCACCGCCGCCCCCATCGCGTCAAAAGCCGCGGCGAATCCCGGCATCGCCTCTGCCCCCAGCGCCGTCAGCCGCACCCCCTGCGACCGACGCTCAAAGAGGTCCGCGCCGATCCAGTCCTCCAATGCCCGGATATGTTGCGATACTGCGCCAGGCGTGACGCACAGCTCTTCGGCAGCATTGGCAAAACCGCCCAATCGGGCGGCCGCCTCAAACGCGCGCAACGCATTGAGCGGCGGCCCCTTGGGGCGTGGTGGCGACACGGACATTTTCTAGCCTTAGTTTTTCTATGCTGATTTTTACATAATCTCGTTTGCACCGTCCATCCCCGCGCGCCATCTTGCCGGGAACAAACCCGCAGGAGACCACCATGACACTTGCCCGCCGCCCTTGGGTGCCCAGCCTTTGCGAAGACCTGATCCAGACCCTTGCCACACGCACCGCGCATCAGGACGCGGGCACCATCGCCGCGCGCATCGAGGCGCTGGCAAGTGACAACCGGCGCATCCACGAGGCCCAGTGTTTCAACCTCAACCCCGCCACCAATGTGATGAACCCGCGCGCCGAGGCGCTTCTGGCCTCGGGGATAGGCTCGCGCCCGTCGCTGGGCTATCCGGGCGACAAATACGAAATGGGGCTCGAGGCGATCGAGGAAATCGAGGTCATCGCGGCGGAACTCGCCGCCGAGGTGTTCGGTGCGAAATACGCTGAAATCCGCGTGCCGTCGGGCGCGATTGCCAATCTCTACGCCTTCATGGCCACCTGCCGCCCCGGCGACACGATCATCGCGCCCCCCGCCTCTGTCGGCGGCCACGTCACCCATCATGCACCGGGCTGCGCCGGGCTCTATGGCCTGCGTATCCTTGAGGCGCCGGTGAATGCCGATGGCTACACGGTCGATGTCGCGGGTCTGCGCGCGCTGGCCCTGGCCGAACGCCCCCGGCTGATCACACTGGGCGCAAGCCTCAACCTACAGGAGCACCCCGTGCGCGAGGTGCGCGCGATTGCCGATGCGGTGGGGGCCAAACTGCTTTTCGACGCCGCGCATCAATGCGGCATCATCGCGGGCGGCGCGTGGAAGAACCCGCTCGATGAGGGCGCGCATCTGATGACAATGAGCACCTACAAGAGCCTTGGGGGCCCTGCCGGGGGGCTCATCGTCACCAACGAGGCGGATCTGGCGGAACGTCTGGATGCCATCGCCTTTCCTGGCATGACGGCCAATTTCGACGCGGCGAAATCCGCAGCACTTGCCATCACGCTCTGCGATTGGCGCAGCCATGGCCGCAACTATGCCGCGCAGATGATCACGGTGGCTCAGGCGCTTGCAACGGCGCTCGAAGCCGAAGGCCTGCCCGTCTTCAAGGCCGGGGGAATCGCCACCGCCTCGCACCAATTCGCCATCGCGGCGGCGGGGTTCGGCGGCGGTCAGGCGGCGTCCAAAACGCTGCGCCGCGCGGGCTTTCTCGCCTGCGGTATAGGCCTGCCGATTGCGCCCGTGGCGGGCGATATGAACGGGTTGCGCATCGGCACGCCCGAACTGGTCCGCTGGGGTGTCACACCAGAGCATGCCCCGCGCATGGCGGCGCTTATCGCGCGGGCGCTGCGCGGCAATGACCCCGATGCGCTCTTGCCCGAGGTCTCAGGCTGGCGTCAGAGCTTTGACCGGCTGCATTACATCACCTGAACCGCATTAGAGCGGGTTCACATCGCCCCGGCCCCCGCGCCGGGGCCTCTACCCTGCCTCGGCAAGGTCCCGGATCAGGTCCGGGACGGGTGTGGTTTGATGGGGCGCCACACGCTCTAATGCAGCTTCTTGCGAATGCGCTGCACCATCCACCACACGAGGGCGATGACAGGTAAAGTCACGGCAGCGGTCACGCTGCCCTTGCTCATGCCCAGCACCTCCGCCAACGGATAAAGCAGATAAGAGGCCAGCGACACCGCGTAATAGCTGATCGCCACCACGGACAGACCCTCGACCGTCTTTTGCAACCGCAGTTGCAGATCGGCGCGCTTGTCCATGCTCTCGAGCAGCGCCTGATTCTGTGCGCTCCGCTCCACATCCACCCGCGTGCGCAGCAATTCGCCCGCCCGCATCGCCCGGTCGGCCATGGCGGCCAGCCGATCCTTGGTGGCGCGCACGGTGCGCATCGCCGGATCATAGCGGCGCATCATGAATTCCGCGAAGGTCTGCCGCCCCTCAAAGCGTTCCTCGCGCAAGACCGCAATCCGCTGGTTGACGATCTGCTCATAGGCCGCCGTCGCGCCAAAGCGGAAGGACGAGCGCGCCACCAGCGCCTCCAACTCGGCCGAAACCCGCAAGAGGCTTTGCAGCGTTTCCTCCGCTGGTTGGCTGCCCCCCGTCATGTCATTGATCAGGCGGCTCAACTGGCTATCGGTCTCGCCCATCTGGCGGCCCATTTCGCGCACGCGGGCAAAGCCCAGCATCGACATCGCCTTGTAGGTCTCGATCTCGCACAGGCGCTGCACCACGCGGCCAATCCGCCGCGCGCCGGTGCTGGGGGCCACGTGCAGCGAGAACCGCAGATGCCCCGCCGGATCAATCCGAAAATCGCCCGCCATAACGGCCGCATCATCCAGCACGCGCGCCACCGCCACGCTCTCGGACACGAACCACTGGTCAATCTCGTCACGCGTCGCCTCGCGGCTCTTCCACGGGATCACCCGGATCATCGCCGAGGTTACGCGCAGCCCTGGCGCGTCCGCCAGCCAATCGGCCGGAAACACCTCGAAATCCGCCGGATCAAAGGGCCGCGCGCTGACCCCGTCGGTAAAGACGGTATAGGTCACCATCTCGGTATGGCTTTCCCATTTCAGGCTGTGCCGCCCGATCTGGCCGGAATAATGCGTGGCCCCCGGCTGCGGATGCTTGGCCCCGTAGCGATCGAGAAGTGCGATCAGATGCGCCAAATCCGCCGCCCGGTCCCGCTTGGCAGCGTCATGCGGCTGCTTGACCGCCAGATAAACGGCGGTGCAGGGCGCATTGAGCGAGGGAAAGGGGCGCGCATGCAGCTCATTGGCCAACTCATAGCGCAGCGGGTGGTCCTGAATGGGGGGCATGCGCCGTTCTCCTGTTCCTCCGCGCTCCATACCGCGTGCCGCGCCCGCGAAAAAGAGGTTTTTCGTTCAAACCCAATGATTTAGCGGAACACAAGTGTATACCGCGCAAGCTTTGGGCGTCATCGTTCCCAAAATACTCAAATTCCAACCTTTGCCAAAGGGAAAGCAGAACACGAAAGGGCGCAGCCTCTCGGCCGCGCCCTCTGCATTCTCACATCCCGAAACGATCAGTCGATCTTCGGCAAAAGGCTCGACAGGCTCGCCTTGGCATCGCCATAGAACATCCGCGTGTTGTCCTTGTAGAAGAGCGGGTTCTCGATCCCCGAATAGCCGGTGCCCTGCCCGCGCTTCGAGACAAACACCTGCTTGGCCTTCCAGCACTCCAAGACCGGCATCCCGGCGATGGGGCTGTTGGGATCGTCCTGCGCCGCCGGGTTCACGATGTCGTTGGAACCGATGACGATGGCCACATCCGTGTCGGGGAAATCCTCGTTGATCTCGTCCATTTCCAGCACGATGTCATAGGGCACCTTGGCCTCGGCCAAGAGCACGTTCATATGCCCCGGAAGACGGCCCGCAACCGGATGGATGGCGAAACGCACGTTCTTGCCCTTGGCCCGCAGTTTCGCGGTCAGTTCGGAAACCGCCCCCTGCGCCTGCGCCACCGCCATGCCATAGCCCGGAAT
Source organism: Roseovarius mucosus DSM 17069 (assembly GCF_000768555.3). GTDB lineage: Bacteria > Pseudomonadota > Alphaproteobacteria > Rhodobacterales > Rhodobacteraceae > Roseovarius > Roseovarius mucosus. The sequence goes on along the minus strand of NZ_KN293979.1, from coordinate 287,100 downwards.
GATGATGATGCTGTCGGCCTCGTTCAGCGCCGTGGCGACACCATCGACGTCAATCGCCACCTGCTCGCCTTCGACCGCCATCTGCTCGCCCGCCGGGCCGCCAAAGCCGCCCAGAATGACCGAGATGAACGACCGGTTCATCGCCTTGCACATGATGTAGCTCAGGATCGCACCAGAGGAACCGACCAGCGCCCCCACCACGATCAAGAGGTCATTGCCAAGGCTGAAGCCGATCGCTGCCGCGGCCCAGCCCGAGTAGCTGTTGAGCATCGACACCACCACGGGCATGTCCGCGCCGCCGATCCCCATGATCAGGTGATAGCCGATGAAGAACGCCAGAAGCGTCATCACCACCAGCGTCCAGATGCCGGCGTCATTGAAATACATGATCCCCAGCACGGTCGACAGGATCGCCGCCCCGGCATTGAGCATGTGCCCGCCCGGCAGCTTCTTGGCGGCGGTATCAACCTTGCCCGCCAGCTTGCCAAAGGCGATGATCGAGCCGGTAAAGGTCACCGCCCCGATAAAGACGCCCAAGAACACCTCGACCCGCAGGATCGCCACCTCGACGCTGGTTTTCTTGGCCAGCACGGCGGCAAAGCCCTCAAGCCCCTTACGCGCGGTGTCGTCCATCGCCAGCACGCGCCCCAGTTCGATATCGGCGTTAAAGCCGACAAAGACCGCCGCGAGGCCCACAAGGCTGTGCATCGCCGCCACAAGCTGCGGCATCTCGGTCATCTGCACCCGCGTGGCCACCACATAGCCAATCGCACCACCGGCCGCGATCAGCACCAGCGACAAGAGCCAGAGCCCGGCACCGGGGCCAATGAGCGTGGCGACAACCGCCAACGCCATACCGGCCATGCCATACCACACCGCGCGCTTGGCGCTTTCCTGCCCCGAGAGCCCGCCCAGAGAGAGGATGAAGAGGATGGCCGCCACCACATAGGCGGCCGTCGTGAAACCGTAATCCATGATCCTCTACTCCTTATGACTTCTGGAACATGGCGAGCATGCGCCGGGTGACGAGGAAGCCACCGAAAATATTGATCCCGGCCATGAAGACCGACAGCGCCGCCAGCAGGATGACCAGGAAAGACCCCGATCCGATCTGCATGAGCGCACCCAGAATGATGATCGACGAGATCGCGTTGGTCACGGCCATCAGCGGCGTGTGCAGGCTGTGCGACACGTTCCAGATCACCTGGAAGCCCACGAAAACGGCCAGGACGAAGACGATGAAATGCTGCATGAAGCTGGCCGGGGCCACCAGACCCACCCCCAAGAGCAACGCAGCACCGACCACCAGAAGCGTGACCTGTTGCTTGGTCTGCGCCTTGAACGCCGCCATTTCCGCCGCGCGCTTTTCTTCGGCCGTCAGTTCCTTGGCCTTTTCCTTGGGCTTGGCAGCAGCAATCGCCGCAACCTTGGGCGGCGGCGGCGGGAAGGTAACGGCACCCGCATGGGCCACAGTGGCCCCCCGGATCACGTCATCCTCCATGTTGTGATTGACCTTGCCATCCTTCTCGGGCGTGAGGTCCGACATCATGTGGCGGATGTTGGTGGCATAAAGCGTCGAGGATTGCGCCGCCATCCGGCTCGGAAAATCGGTATAGCCGATGATGGTCACGCCGTTGTCGGTGACGATCTTTTCATCCATCACCGTCAGCTTGCAGTTGCCGCCCTTTTCGGCGGCCAGATCCACGATGACCGAGCCGCGCTTCATCGCCTTGACCATATCCTCGGTCCAAAGCTCGGGCGCTTCGCGGTTGGGGATGAGGGCGGTGGTGATGACGATATCCATCTCCGGGGCCAGTTCGCGGAACTTGGCCAACTGCGCCTCGCGGAATTCCGGGCTAGAGACAGAGGCATAGCCACCGGTGGCGGCCCCATCCTGCTGCTCTTCCTTGAAATCGAGATAGACGAACTGCGCGCCCATGGATTCGACCTGCTCGGCCACTTCGGGCCGCACGTCAAACGCATAGGTGATCGCACCGAGGCTGGTCGATGTGCCGATGGCCGCAAGCCCCGCCACGCCCGCGCCGACGATCAGAACCTTGGCCGGGGGCACCTTGCCCGCCGCGGTGATCTGCCCGGTAAAGAAGCGGCCAAAGTTGTTGCCGGCCTCGATCACCGCGCGGTAGCCCGCGATATTGGCCATTGAGGACAGAGCGTCCATCTTCTGCGCGCGGCTGATGCGCGGCACCATGTCCATGGCGATGACCGATGTGCCCTTGTCGGCGAGTTGTTTCATCTGCGCCTCATTCTGCGCAGGCCAGAAGAAGGAGATCAGAAGCTGGCCTTCGCTCAGGCGCTTGGCCTCTGTCTCGCTGGGCGGGCGCACCTTGGCCACGATATCCACGGCCTTGTAGAGGGCCGCAGCGGTCTTGATCACCTCGACCCCGGCAGCCTCATAGGCCGCATCCGAGAACCCGGCAGCGGCCCCGGCCCCGGCCTCGATGGCGCAGTCATAGCCCAGCTTTTGCAATTGCAGGGCCGAATCGGGCGTCATGGCGACCCGATTCTCGCCCTCATGCACTTCCTTTGGCGTTCCGATCTTCAATGCTGTCTCCCCCTTTGGCAGATGACGTGTTTTGGTGGCCCCGCAGCGCGGCATGCCGGTTTCCTTGTCCCGAAAGTCGTTATTTCACACTATTTCGTGAGTGACGAGATCAAGATTGTCGCGGTTTCTACAACCAACGTCTGGTTTTTTCACAATATCGCGCAAAATCCATGCGGAACTTGCGCCGCATCCGGTCCTCTTCCGGTATAACGAAGCGTTTTTCGATCACCCAGACGAAAACGGGAATCAGTGGCAGCGCCAGAACCGCGTCCCAGCGCAGAATCAGCCCCGCGAGAATCAGCGCATCCCCCAGATAGATGGGGTTGCGCGAACGCCGGAAAATGCCCGACTGAATCAGCCGCTCGGGCGTTTCATGCGGCACGATGCTGGTCTTGTGCCGGCGAAATTCCATGGCCGCCATCAACACCAGCAAAATCCCCCCACCCACGAGCACCCCGCCCAAGAGATCGGCCCAGGTCTCGCCAAAGCTGAGGCCCATGCCATAGAGGCTGGATTGCAACCACGCGAGTGCAAGAAACCCCGCCAGCCAAACAGGCGGCATGTCGATCCATTTCAGCATGGGCCTGCGATCCCTCTCGAGGTTGTCACTTGGTCAAGAGCGGCTACAGTAGCGCGAGTCAAGGTGGAGGCAAGATGACAATCGCGGGCAAACACGCATTGGTGACGGGCGGCGGCAGCGGCATTGGCCTTGCTATCGCCCGCGCGCTGGCCGAGGCGGGCGCAGAGGTGACAATCACCGGACGCCGCGCCGCGGTGCTGGAGGCAGTCAGCGGCGCAGGCCTGCATCCCGTCGTTATGGACGTCTCCCGAGAGGCCCATGTCGTCGCCGGCGTGGCCGAGGCGGTCGCCGCGCGCGGCCCGATCCAGATCTGCATAGCCAATGCCGGCATCGCCGAGGGGCGCGCCCTGCACAAGACCGACGCCGAGTTCTGGCGTCAGATCATGGCCACCAATCTCGACGGCGCATTCTACACCTTGCGCGAATGTCTGGGCGGCATGCGCCAGACCGACTGGGGTCGGGTCATCGCCATTTCCTCGATTGCCGGGATCAAGGGGCTCAAGGGCGCGGCCGCCTATACCGCTTCGAAACACGGGATGATCGGCCTCATCCGCGCGCTGAGCGAGGATTATCTTGGCACAGGCCTGACCTTCAACGCGATTTGTCCCGGATATGTGGACACTGACATCGTAAGCCGAAATGCCACCGCCATTTCGCAGCGCGCAGGCGTCTCAGAAGAGGCCGCGCGCGCCATGATGATCGAGGCCAACCGCCACAAACGCCTGATCGCCCCTGAAGAAGTGGCGCAAGCAGTGCTCTGGCTCTGCGGTCCGGGCTCGTCCAGCCTCAATGGCCAGACCATCGAGATCGCAGGCGGTCAGGTCTGATCCAAGGCTTCGCGGCCTGCATGGTTTCTTTATGGTGGAAATACTCCGGGGGTCCGGGGGCAGCGCCCCCGCCTTACGCCGGACATGATTGACCCGCTTTTAGACACAATCGTCTAAAATTCTCCCGAATGCGCGCCCATTGCCGCCGCACACTCTGTGTATCCAGCTTGGAAACAACAGGGTGCCGTAACTATGCCAACGACGTTCAACTGGATCTTTTTAGGGACCGAGACGGATTTTCTTGATCCGACCGAAGGCAACAGCAATGCCGAAAACGCCGCCCTCTTCGAAAACCGCACCTACGGCAGCGCATTAGACCCGCTTTACCAGCGCATCACCAGCACCACGACCATCAACAACGGTGGCGCAGGCGGTGCGCTCGACATGAACAACACTGCGGCCAATGACGCCTTTACCACCGACATAGGCGCGGGCACGCAGACGTTTATCTTTGACGGGCTCAGCGTTTTCAACGCGACCATCACCTATGCCAATGGCACCACCGCGCTTGTCACGGCGGTTCTGGCGCAATCCACCACCGGCGAGTTGTTTCTGGCGCCCGAAATCGGCTTCAACGCCGATGTCACCGCCTTCGAGGCCGGACCGATTGTTTCCATCACCCTCGACAGCGTCAATGCCAGCACCAATACCAACCTCGGCGCGGACCGCGTGGCGCAGGCCTGGGATAACGGGATCGTCGAGGGCACCGGCGGGGCCGACCTCATCAATGGCAGCTATATCGAACCTGTCGCCAATGGCTCTGACCGGGTGGATAATGGCGACGGGCTCAGCGGTCCGGGCTTCAACGACGACGTCATCAATGCGGGCGCAGGCAATGACACCGTGCTCGCTGGCCTTGGCAACGATTCCGTGCAGGGTGGCACCGGCGCCGACAGCCTGAGCGGCGAGAGCGGCAATGACACGCTGCTGGGCCAGGGCGGCACCGACACGCTGATCGGCGGCGCAGGAGATGACAGCCTTGAGGGCGGCGCAGGCAATGACGTGCTCTACGGCGATGGCGGCACCGCCGCACGCTGGAGCTATGATGTCTATACCCGCGACTTCACCTCGGCCAATGGTCAGGCGTTCACCATCGAGAGCGGCACCTTGGCGGGGTCCGGCACCTCTGCGGGCTTTGACGTCACGGGTCATGGCCAGCAGGCGACAGGTCAGTTCGATCCCAATGACTACGGCATTATCTATACCTCCAACCTCATCGCCTCCGCGGATGGGGTCTATCGCTTTACCACCACCTCGGACGATGGCTCGACCATCCGCATCCTCGACAGCAACGGCAACCCGCTGACCTTTACCAATCAGATCGGCACCACCGGATCGTTTCTCGACAACGATTTCCACCAGGCCGCGACGACACGCTTTGGCGATGTCACGCTCGAGGCGGGCCAAAGTTACACCATCGAAGTGCGCTATTGGGAAAACCTTGGCGGCAACGTGCTCTCGGGCACGGTCACCCTGCCCGGCGGCGCGGTGCAGGATCTGGCCAGCAGCCCGCTCATCGTGGGCAGCGATGCGATTGCGGGCAACGATTTCCTTGACGGCGGCGCAGGGGCCGACCTGCTCTTTGGCGAAGGCGGCAATGACACGCTGATCGTGGGCGAGAATGACACGCTTTTTGGCGGCGATGGCGACGATCTCTTTGTCATCGAACCGCCCGCCGAGACCGGCACCGGCACGATCACCATCGTCGGCGGCGAAGGGGGCGAAACCAACGGCGATACGCTCTTCCTGTCACCCGAGGCGCGCAAGGCCGACATCACCTTTACCAACACCGATGACGCGGCGGGCGGCCTCTCGGGCAGCTTCACGCTCAGCGACGGCACCCTCGTCAACTTCTCGGAAATCGAGAACATCATCTGTTTCACGCCCGGCATCGGCATCCTGACCCCGCGCGGCGAGCGTCCGGTTGAGTCCTTGCGCGCAGGCGATCTGGTGATCACGCGCGATCATGGCCCGCAACCGATCCGCTGGATCGGGCGGCGCACCGTGCCGGGCATCGACCGCTTCGCCCCGGTGCGCGTGGCCGCCCATGTGCTCGACGGGGCGCGCGCGCCGCTTCTGGTCTCGCCGCAGCACCGCTTTCTCTTCACCGGCTACAAGGCAGAGCTGCTCTTTGGCTGCGACGAAGTGCTGGTCGCCGCACGGCATCTGGTCGACGGCCTGGCCGTCACCCAAGAGGAACAGGCCGCCGTGACCTATATCCACGTCATGTTCGATCAGCACGAGGTGATCTACGCCGAAGGCGCTGCGACCGAGAGCTTTCACGCAGGCGACATCGGCATATCGGCCATTTCGGATCAGGCGCGCGAAGAGATGTTCAGCATCTTCCCGGAACTGCGCAGCAATCCCAATGCCTATGGTGCCACCGCGCGCCCCTGCCTCAAGCGCCACGAGGCCAAACTTTTACAACCCTGCGGATAACGCCCCTAAATTATGACGCGCACGGGCCGTTAAAATGCCTGAATCCAGCCAAAGTAACAGCACGCTGGGACTTTAACACTATTCCAAAGGGTACGTCTTATGATCGTCAAGACTGACCTTGCCCGAGTGTTATCTTACGTGGAAAGCAGGTTTTATGTTTAAAAAACATATATTTAAGACACGCACATCTTTCCCCCGCGCGCGTGAGCGCTGGGGGCGGCACGGGGTGTCTGCGCGCCCCTTGGACTGTCTGCCCCTCTGATCGGACGATCCTCCGCCGCCTGGCCCGTCACGGCCACACCCACGACCAGAAATCTGACGAGTAACCGAATATGGCCACGACCTTTGATCTCTTCCGCCTTGGGACCGCCCCGCAAATCGACACGATCGAAGGCAATCTCACCTCCGAGAATCATCAGGCCCTTGAGGGACTCGTTTTCGGCAGCACCTCCGATCCGCTGGCGAGCAATGTTGCGTCGCTCTCACCCGACATCGACCTGCTGCTGTTTCCCGATTATATCGGCGGGGCTACATCCAACGCCTACGATTCCAACAACTTCCTGAGCAACGAACAATTCGTCATCGGCGGCGTGCGCTACACGCATGACGCCACGATGATCTACAACAATACGATCATCACCTACACCGATGGCACCACGGCGACCGTCTCCGCGATCGTGATGCAGGATACGAGCGGCAATCTTTACCTGCTGCCGCCGCCCTCAGGTCCTAACGCCTATTCCGACGCGCTTGAGGCCAAACCGATCCTGTCGGTCACGCTCGGCACCGCCGCCCCGACCAATGGCACCGATGTCTATGCCATGACGGCAGACCGCTACGACCTCACGTTCTCGGATTACGTGGTCGAGGGCACGACCGGCAACGACCTTATCGACACCAATTACACCGGCGACCCCGAAGGCGACCGGATCGACGACACGGACAATCTGGCCGGAACAAACGACGATCTGGTCACGGCCGGCCTGGGCAATGACACCGTGCGCGCGGGTGCGGGCAACGATACCGTGTTTGGCAGTGACGGCAACGACCTGCTGGATGGTGGCACGGGCAACGATTCGCTCGATGGCGGCAATGGCAACGACACGCTGATCGGGGGGGCCGGGGCGGATACGCTGATTGGTGGTGCGGGGCTCGACATCGTCGATTACTCGGCCTCGGGCGAAGCGGTCAATGTCAATCTCTCGACCGGAACCACCTCGGGGGGGGACGCCGCCGGGGATGTGATCAGCAACGGTATCGACGGCTTTATCGGCTCAGCCTTTGACGACACGCTTGTGGGCTATGACGACATTTTCGACGGCGGCACCACCACCAACGTGATCGACGGCGGCGCGGGCAACGATTCCATCGACGGGCGCGACGGGGCCGACTCGCTGCTGGGCGGCAGCGGCGACGACACCATCCTCGGCGGTGGCGGAAACGACACGATCTTTTACGGCACCGGCAACGACTCGGTCGAAGGGGGCGCGGGCAACGACTTCATCGACGACGCCGGCGGCTTTGATGCGACCGCCGATGCCAGCACCGTTTCGGGCGGCGACGGCAATGACACGATCTTTGGCTCCTCGGCAGGTGACATCCTCAGCGGCGATGCGGGCAACGATTCCATCGGCGGCGAGAGCGGCAATGACCTGATCGACGGGGGCGCGGGGACCGACACCGTATTTGGCGAAGCGGGCAATGACACGATCATCAGTTCAGGTGGCAATGACAGTATTTTCGGCGGCGATGATGCTGACCTGATCGTTGCAACGGCGAATGATCCTTCCGGTGCCTACAATTTCTACGCCGATGGCGGCTCTGGCGGCACCGACAACGACACGCTCGACCTCTCGGGGCTGATCGCGGACGGCTGGACCGTCACCAGCATGACGCAAAACCCCGAGGCGAACGGCAATCCGGGGTTCAGCGGTCAGATTTCTCTCAGCCGCGGATTTGAATCGTTCAATATCAACTACGTCGACATCGAACGCTTCATCATCCCTGATTTCATCGTGGAAGGCACCGCCAGCGCCGATCTGATCGACGTCAACTATACCGGCGATCCCGATGGCGACAGGATCGACGCGCTTGACCATTCGGACGGCAGCAATGCGGATTCGGTGCTGGCCGGGGCTGGCGACGATACGATCCTCAGCGGAGCCGGCAACGACACCATCTTTGGCGGGACAGATGATGACCTGATCGCAGGCGGCACAGGGGCCGACCAGATGTTCGGCGAAGGCGGCGACGATACATTCCGGATCGAGGACGCCTTTGGCTCTGATACGATCACCGGTGGCGAAACCGGCGAAACCTCGGGCGATACGCTCGATCTGTCCGCGACAACCGGCCCGATCACCCTCGACCTGACCGCCACCAATGCCGAAACCGGCATCGTCAGCGATGGCACATCCACCGCCACTTTCTCCGAAATCGAGAATATCATCCTCGGCGCGGGCACCGACACGCTGGTCCTTGCCGATGGCTCCGGCCGCGATGCGGTCAGCGGCTTTGCCGCCCCCACCGACAATGGCAATGGCACCTACTCCAGCGGCGACCTGCTGGATGTCTCGGGCCTGACCTCGGATGGCACAACCCCTGTCACCACTGCGGATGTGACGGTCACCGACACCAATGGCGACGGCACGGGCGATGCGATCCTGACCTTCCCCGGCGGCGAGAGCCTGACACTTTGGGGCGTGTCACCGGCCCAGGTTTCCAATCCTGCCGCCCTCGTGGCCATGGGCATCCCCGATGGGCGCGATTTCGTGGTCGAAGGCACGGCAGGCGCCGATCTCATCAACCTAGGCTACACCGGCGACCCCGACGGCGACCTGGTAGACGCAAACGATGCCGCCAACGGGTCGAATGACGACGTGATCGACGCGGGTGCGGGCAATGACAGCATCGATTCGGGTCTCGGCAATGACCTCATCCTCGCAGGCGCGGGCGATGACGAGATTTTCCTCGATGGCAGCCTGCAAAACGACACGATCATCGGCGGCGAGACCGAAGAGACGGTCAGCGAAGGCGACCGCATCAACTTTTCCGCCATTTCCGACGGGCTGCTGATCAATTTCACCGCCGAGGGCACCGGCACGATCACCGACGGCACCGCCGTCACCGAATTCTCGGAAATCGAGCGTTTCCAGATGGGCACCGGGGCCGATACCGTCATCGGCTCGGACGGGGTCGAGGAAATCATCGGCAATTACGGCAATGACAGCATCCTCGCGGGTGGTGGCGACGATACGATCTTTTCCGGCTTTGACAGCGACTATGTCGATGGCGGGGACGGCAACGATTCGATCCTTTCCTCCTCGGGGTCCGATACGGTCGCGGGCGGCGCGGGCGACGACCAGATCGACCTTGGTCCAAGCGACGGCGAAACCGATCTTCTGATCCTCGCGGACGGGTCCGGCAATGATGTGGTCTCCAGCTTCGAGACCCCAACCGACAATGGCGACGGCACCTTTACCGGGCGCGACCAATTCGATGTGACCGGCCTTACCGACGCCAGCGGCAACCCGGTCTCGACCGAGGATGTCGTTGTGTCACAGGACGGGGTCGGCAACGCCGTCCTCACCTTCCCCGGCGGCGAGAGCGTGACACTCGTCGGCGTGCCGATCACGGCGGTCCAGAGCGTGGATCAGCTGATCGCCATGGGAATCCCTAGCTTCAAGGGCGATTTCATTGTCGAAGGCACCGGCGGCGCGGACCTGATCGACACCAGCTATACGGGCGATCCCCAAGGCGACAAGATCGACAACAACGACGCCGCCGACGGCGGCAACGATGACGTGGTCTTTGCCGGGCTGGGCGACGATACCGTGTTGGGCGGCGCCGGGAATGACGAAATTCACGGCGAGGCTGGCAATGACAGTCTCGACGGCGGCGCGGGCGATGACACGCTCTTTGGTGCCGACGGCAACGACACGCTCGCGGGCGGTGACGGCAATGACAGCATGGAGGGGTTCACCGGCTCCGACAGCCTCATTGGCGGCGCGGGTGACGACTATCTCGACGGCGGAACCGAGGCCGACACGCTGATCGGCGGCGATGGCAATGACACGCTGCTCGCGGGCAGCGACGTGGCCGATGATTATCTCGACGGCGGCGCAGGCAACGACAGCCTCAGCGCGGGCGGCGGCAATGACACGCTCCTGGGCGGCACCGGCGACGATGTGATCTTCGCCGCCGAAGGCGATGACCTTATCGTCATGGCCGATGATTTCGGCAATGACACCATCGACGGCTGGTCGAATGACGCAGGCGGCGACACGCTTGACGCAGGCGCAGTCACGCAGAACACCGTGCTCGACCTGACAGCGGGCGATCCGGGCAATCCCGAACAGGGCACGCTGTCGAACGGCACCCAGACGGCGCAATTCATCGAGATCGAGAATATCATCCTCGGCTCTGGCGACGACCTCGTGCTCGGCTCCAGCGGCAACGATAGCGTCAGCACCGGCGCGGGCGCCGATACCGTCGACGGCGGCGCGGGCGATGACAGCTTCGACATCGGCGCCGGCGATGGCGCGGTCGATACCGTCGTCTTTGCCGATGGCGACGGGGCAGATACCATCACCGGCTTTGCCGGTCCCATCGACAATGGCGACGGCACCTTTACCGGACAGGATCAGCTTGACCTGTCGGGTCTGACCGATGCCAATGGCGATCCGGTCAACGTGACCGATGTGACCGTCAGCGGCGATCTCGACGGCAACGCCGTTCTCAGCTTCCCGAATGGAGAGAGCCTCACGCTTGTGGGGGTCGATCCGGCCTCGATTTCCTCTCACAACGCGCTCGCGGCCATGGGCATCTTCCAGCCCGATTATGTGGTCGAAGGCACGGCGGGCGACGACACCATCGACAGCGCCTATACCGGCGACCCCGAAGGCGACCGGGTGGACAATGCCGACAGCCGCACCAATGGTGACGATGATGTCATCGACGCCGGTGCAGGCAATGACCTTGTCTCCGCTGGTCTTGGCGCTGATACGGTCATGGGCGGCGACGGCAATGACACGCTCTTCGGCCTCGACGGCGCCGACGTTCTCTATGGCGATGCGGGCAATGACAGCCTCGATGGCGGCATCGACGCCGATACGCTCTTTGGCGGCACCGGCGATGACACGATCAATGTCAGCCAGGGCGACAGCGTAGCAGGCGAGGAAGGCGATGATTTCTTCCGACTGACCGATCTGGGCGAGGCCGCAACCAATACCATCACCATCCTCGGTGGCGAGGGCGAAGAGACGCTGGGCGACACCCTCTGGCTGGGCGAGTTTGCCAATAAATCCGACATCACCTTCACCAACACAGATGACACGGCGGGCGGTCTCTCGGGCAGCGTCACCATGGCCGATGGCACGCTGGTCAACTTCTTCGAGATCGAGAACATCATCTGTTTCACCCCCGGCGCGCGTATTCTCACCCAATGGGGCGAACGCCCGGTCGAGAGCCTGCGCTTGGGCGATATGGTGGTGACACGCGATCACGGGCTGCAACCGATCCGTTGGATCGGCAAACGCACTGTTCCCGGTTTGGGCGATTTCGCCCCCGTTTCCATCGCCTCAAGCGTGATGGGCGGACAAGCGCCGCTCGTCGTGTCACCGCAGCACCGCCTGCTCTTCACCGGCTATCAGGCCGAGCTGCTCTTTGGCGAAAGCGAGGTGTTGATTGCCGCCAAGCATATGGTCAACGGCCGCGACGTGACCATCAGCCCGCGCGACGCCGTGACCTACATCCACATCATGTTCGACCGGCACGAGATCATCTATGCCGACGGAATCGGCACCGAGAGCTTTTATGCAGGTGACATGGCGCTTGGGGCCATCGACGCGGCAGCGCGCGAGGAACTCTTCACGATCTTCCCGGAACTGCGCACCGCACCCGGCCACCACCGCGACACCGCGCGCAGTTGTCTGCGCCGCCACGAGGCGCAACTCCTGTGTTCTCTCAACGAGAAAGAGGTGGCCTGACCGAGGTCAGGCCGAGCGGAGCAGCGGGGCCGCGCGCCCCGCGGCCCAGGCCCGCACCGCATCGCCAAAGGCGGCAAAGAGCGGACGGCTGACCGGGTCATGCGCGGCGTTATATTCCGGATGCCACTGCACCGAGAGCGTGAACCCCGGCGCGCCGTCGATATAGAGCGCCTCAGGCGTGCCATCCGTGGCCCATCCGTCGATCACGACACTGCGCCCAGCGCGCAGAATACCCTGCCCATGCAGCGTGTTGGTCATCACCTCTTCCGCCCCCATCAGCCGGTGAAACACGCCACCCGCCGTAAAGCGCACCTTGTGGCGCAGGGCGAATTGTTCTTCCATCGTGCCCTCGGGGGGCATGCGATGATTGTCCCGCCCCGGCAGGTCGCGGATTTCGGGGTGCAGCGTGCCGCCCATGGCGACATTCATCTCCTGAAAGCCCCGGCAAATGCCCAAAATCGGCTGCCCACGCTCGACACAGGCCCGCGCCAGCGGCAGGGTGATCGCATCGCGCGCGCGGTCGAACGCGCCATGCGCCTCGGTCGCCGCCTCGCCATATTCCTCGGGGTGCACATTAGGCCGTCCGCCGGTCAGCATAAAACCGTCGCAGGTGTCCAGCAATTCCGAAACCGACACATAGCGCGGATCGGCAGGGATGATCAGCGGCATACAGCCCGCGACATCGGCCACCGCCGAGGAATTGATGGTGCCCCCCGCATGGGTCGGGTAGCGGTTTTCGATCTGGTACTGGTTGGCAATCACACCAACAACCGGACGTTTCATTTTTGTCTTTCCGGGCTGCGCCTGACGTTTACATATTTGTCTTAAATATAACGCAGAATGGAATAACAAAACATCAATTCGCGCACATGTTTTCGTGCGATGATGCGAAATTGCCCGAATTTCTTGCGAGGTTCTTCACTTTTTGGCGCCACCCTGACGCCGTGGGCGGGGCGGCTTCGTCACCGGTCAAACGCATCCCGACCGGCCGGGCCATTCTCGTCCACACCAGCGGCCTTGCGGCTACGCCGACACCGCTCGCTGCAATGGCGCACCTCGTCCCAGACGCGCGCCCATTTGCGCCGCCATACCATCGGCCGCCCACAGGTGGCGCAGGTCTTGACCGGCAGATCGGATTTGCGGGGCGCGCGCGGCATATCAGAGGTCCAGACTCAATTGCGCCGAGACCGCCTTGGGCCTGGCCCGCCTTGGGCGTTTGCGGCTGGCATGGCGGCGCACGATCTGCGCCGTCCTTTCATCCCCACGATGCGCGCGCCGACAGGCCCAGACCGCCTCGCGCGCCGCTCGTGCCGCCGCGACCGGATCAACGATCGGTGCCGGATAGCCACGTCCCAACAGCCTATCGGCCTCCGGCCAGTCCCATGGGCGCTGCAAATACGCATCCGGCACCCCGTGCAATTCCGGCAACCAACGCCGCGTGAATTCCCCCGTCGGATCCTGATCCAGCCCCTGTTTCACCGGGTTGTAAATCCGGATCGTGTTCATCCCCGTGGTGCCCGATTGCATCTGCACCTGCGGCCAGTGAATCCCCGGCTCGTAATCGGTAAAGGCCCGCGCCAGCACCGGCCCGGTGCTGCGCCAATCCAGCCAGAGGTGATAGGACGCCACCGCCATCAGCATCGAGCGCATGCGGAAATTGAGCCATCCCGTCGCCAAGAGCGACCGCATGCAGGCATCGACAAAGGGCAATCCCGTTTCGCCCCGCGACCACGCCGCAAGCCGTGCCGCGTCCGCGTCGCGCGGGCGCAGCCCCTCATAGGCGGGATGCAGGCAGCGCCGCTCGATCTCCGGCTCATCCTCCAGCTTTTGCATGAAATGATCGCGCCAGGCCAAACGCGCCTGAAACGACCGCATGGCGCGTGCCCAATCCGGCCCGCGCCCGCCGGGCGCCGCCGCGCCCGCCTGCACCGCCTCGCGCAGCGACAGCGTGCCAAAGGCCAGATGCGGGCTGATCCGCGAACAGGCCCGCGCGCCGTCGAGGGGCGAAGACATGGCGCGCTGATAGCGCTCGCCGCGTGTCGTCAGGAACGACTCGAGCGCGCGCAGCGCCGCGCCACGCCCGCCCTTTTGCCGCAACGGGCAAAAATCGCTCAGCCCCAAACTCTCGTCGCTTGGCAGGTCATCAGTGGCCAGCACCAGCCCTCGCGCGCCCTCGGGCGGCCCCAGAACCGGCGTGCGCATGAACCCGTCGCGCGCGCCCTGCCAGACGTCGCGATTGCCCAGCCGCCGCACCACGCCCGATTGCGGCCTCTCGTGCCACCGCACCCCCTGCCCGCGCGCCCACGCTGCAACCCGCCGGTCGCGCGCATAACTCCAGAGATTGCCGGTTTCCTCATGGCTCACCAGATGCGCCACCTTGTGACGGGCGCGCAAATCCTCCAGAACCGCCACCGCATCCCCGACGCGCAGCACGAGTTCCAGACCCAGGCCTGCCAGATCCTCACGCAGGCTCTCCAGACAGTCGCGGACAAATGCATACTGCCGCCCCGAGGCATCCGGCTCGGCCCATAGATCCGGCTCCACGATATAGAGCGGGATGATCGGCCCCAACCGCGCGGCATGGTGCAGCGCCGGGTGATCCTGCACCCGCAAATCGCGCTTGAACCAGAGAATGACCGGGCGTTCCATAACCCCGGAAATAGAGGCGCACGCCCCAAAGGAAAGCCCATTGCAGCCCCCTTCCCCAACGCCTACCTTCGCGCCAAAGTCAAAGGAGAGCGCCATGAAAGATGCAGCCCCGCAGCCCGTTTATCTCGCAGATTACACGCCCCCCGCCTATCTCGTGGACGCGGTGCATCTGACCTTCCGGCTTGCGCCCAAATCCACCCGCGTTCTCAGCCGCATCGAATTCCGCCCCAACCCCGAGGCCGCATCGCGCGATTTTTTCCTGCATGGCGAGGCGCTTACGCTCATCTCGGCCCGTATCGACGGGGCCGAAATCACAGCCGAGGTGACGCCGCAGGGCCTCCGGGCCCAGGTCCCCGACGCGCCTTTCACGTTCGAGGCCGAAGTCGAGATTGATCCCGAAGGCAATACCGCCCTCGAAGGGCTCTATATGTCGAACGGCATGTATTGCACCCAATGCGAGGCCGAGGGCTTTCGCAAGATCACCTATTACCCCGACCGCCCCGATGTGATGGCCACCTTCACCGTGCGCATCGAGGGCGACATGCCGGTCCTGCTCTCCAACGGCAACCCCACGGGCAGCGGCGCGGGCTGGGCCGAGTGGCACGATCCCTGGCCGAAACCCGCCTATCTCTTTGCCCTCGTCGCGGGTGATCTGGTGGCGCATCCCGACACGTTCACCACCCGCTCGGGCCGTGAGGTCGCGCTCAACATCTGGGTGCGACCGGGGGATGAGGACAAATGCGCCTTTGGCATGGAGGCGCTCAAGAAATCCATGGCCTGGGACGAAGAGGTCTACGGGCGCGAATATGATCTCGATCTTTTCAATATCGTCGCCGTGGACGATTTCAACATGGGCGCGATGGAGAACAAAGGCTTGAACATTTTCAACTCTTCTTGCGTCTTATCCACAGCGGAGACCGCAACAGATGCCAATTTCGAACGTATCGAGGCGATTGTCGCGCATGAGTATTTCCACAACTGGACCGGCAACCGCATCACCTGCCGCGACTGGTTCCAGCTCTGCCTCAAGGAGGGGCTGACCGTCTATCGCGACAGCCAGTTCACCTCCGATCTGCGCTCCGCCCCGGTCAAGCGCATCTCGGATGTGATCGCCCTCCGTGCCCGCCAGTTCCGCGAGGATAACGGCCCGCTGGCGCATCCCGTCCGCCCCGAGAGCTTCATTGAAATCAACAACTTCTACACCGCTACGGTCTATGAAAAGGGGGCCGAGCTGATCGGCATGCTCAAGCGTCTGGTGGGCGATGCCGCCTATAAGCAGGCGCTCAATCTCTACTTCAACCGCCACGATGGGCAGGCCTGCACCATCGAGGATTGGCTCAAGGTTTTCGAGGATGTCACGGGCCGTGACCTCAGCCAGTTCAAACGCTGGTATTCCGACGCGGGCACGCCGCGCCTGCGCGTCACCGAAGAGTTCAACAATGGCCGCTATACGCTTCATTTCGAACAGAAAACCCCGCCCACACCCGGGCAGGAGAACAAACCGCCGCGCGTCATCCCGATTGCCGTGGGCCTGCTCAGCCCCAATGGCGACGAGGTGCTGCGAACCCGCGTGCTGGAAATGACCCAAGCACAGCAGAGCTTCAGCTTCGATGGGTTAGCATCGCGGCCCATCCCCTCGATCCTGCGCGATTTTTCCGCCCCCGTGATCCTCGAACGCGAGAGCAGCAATGCCGAGCGTGCTTTCCTGCTGGCGCATGACACCGACCCGTTCAACAAATGGGAGGCGGGGCGCGCACTGGCCCGTGCCGGCCTCATCGCGATGATCACCAAGGGCGCGGCACCCGATGCCGCCTATCTCGATGCGATCGCCCGCGTGGCGCGCGATGAAACGCTCGATCCCGCCTTTCGCGCGCTGGCGCTTGGCCTGCCTTCCGAGGATGATCTGGCGCAGGCACTCTTTGACGCGGGCCATACCCCCGACCCACAAGCAATATGGGAGGCGCTCGAAACCCTCCGCGACACCCGCGCAGAGGCGCTCGATAGCATCGCACAGGATCTCTACACCCGCCATCAGGTCACGGCCCCCTACCGCCCCGACCCCGATCAGGCGGGCGCGCGGGCGCTTGCCAATGCCGCATTGGCGATGCTCAGCCGTCGCGACGGCGGAACGCGCGCGCAGGCCCAATATGATTCTGCCGACAACATGACTCAGCAATTGACGGCCTGGTCCTGCCTCTTGCAGGCGGGCGTAGGCGAGGCCGCCACTCAGGCTTTCTATACCCAATGGCAACACGACCGGCTGGTGATCGACAAGTGGTTCAGCCTGCAGATCATGCACGCCGCGCCCGAACGGGCGGCTAAGGAGGCCGAGACATTGACACACCACCCCGATTTCACCCTGCGCAATCCCAACCGGTTCCGCGCCACGCTGGGCGCGCTCACCATGTCGCCCGCGGGCTTTCACCACGCGTCAGGGCGCGGCTATCGGCTGCTTGCGGATATGCTCATCCGGCTCGATCCGCTCAACCCGCAGACCACGGCGCGGATGTGCTCGGCCTTCGAGACATGGCGGCGTTACGATCCGGTGCGCCAAGGCATGATCGCGGCAGAACTGGACCGCATCCTTGCCACCCCGAACCTCAGCCGCGACACGACGGAAATGGTGGGCCGGATACGGGGGGCCTGAACGTGTTGCGCCCCATCGAAAACACTCCCGTCCCGGGCTCGCCCCGGGACCTCGCCTAGGTCGCGCAGCCCGCTACTCCGCCACTCGCGCGACCTGCACAGGGCGCGCCCTTGGCCGCACCGAGGACAGCGGCTTGCAATAGCTCTGCGCCCGCGTCCAGCGCTGCATGTCTTCCAGCTTGGCGGCACTCGACAAAGGCCCCCAATCGGCCGCCACCCCGCGCCGCCCCTCGGACACCACGCCGTCGCGCGGCACGGTATGGGCCATGATCCGGATCGCACAGGACAGATTGTCAGGCCCATGGCGCAAGGCCTCGCCGCTGCCCGCCCGGCATTTGTAGCCCCGCGCGGTGGCGGGTAGGATCTGCAATAGCCCGTGCCATTGCCCGCCGCCGCCGATAGCCCTCGGATTATAGGTGCTTTCATGCTTGGCCAGCGCCGACAGGAACCCAACCCAGAACGCGCGCCGTCGCGCCTCTCCTCCCGTGGCGTAAGAGGGGCACCAGCTCGCAATATCGCGCGGAACGCTCTGCACAAGCGGCGCGCCATGCGCCTTGAGCGCCGAGAGCGCGGCGCGCGTCCAGAGTGCGGATTCCGTGCGATGTTCCCACCGCGTGCGCGGAATATTGCCATCTCTGGCAGGGGGGCTAAGGCCAAAATCCCCGTTCTCCCCGTCCTGCGCCACCGCCGGAAGAGAAAAAAACAAAATAAAAACAATACCCAAAAATCTCCTCATCCGGCAATTCTGACGTAAGGCCCGGGGTATGGCAACGCCCCTGACGGTGCTGGGCATATTCCCTGCCTTCACCCAAGCATCGCCCTCTTTTGGTCGAAATCCGGCGGCACCTTGGGGGGCACCAGGATTGCCGGAGCCCCTATGCCGTTTGAACCGCTCGCCACACCCGAACCCACCGACCCGGCCGTGCGCAAGCGTCCGGCGCAGGCGACACGCCTTTGGCCCGATCTCTTGGGCCTCTTGCGGCGCAAGCCCGAAACGGATCTCGACAGCCTGTCCAAACGCATCCTGCTCCCCTCCCTGCCCGTCACGGACGAGGAAATGGCCCGCGCGATGCATCAGGACCGGGGTCAGAAACTTGCCCGCCAAGAGATGTGGGCTGAACTGGCGCAGGTGATCGAATACACCGATGCCGCACGGCTGCGCACACCGGGGGGCGAGAATGCGACCACCCTGCTGGCCGTGGGCGCGCGCGCCGATGTCGTGGCCGCCGCCGAAGACGCGCTGCATGACGGCGCAGAACCGGACCCCTCCGGCATCGACGCGCTGGAAGAGATGCAGGCGGAATACCCCGACAGCTACCCCTGCGCGCTGATCGTTGCATTGGCCCACATCGACATCGGCTGGGCGTGGCGTGCCACCGCCACCGACCGCACCCGCGCGGCGCATGAACTACGCTTTCTCGAACATTTCAAACGCGCCGAGGATATTCTTGCCCCCTTCGATGGCGTCGATCTTGATGCGCCGTCCTTGGCAGCCGCGCAATGCGCCCTCTTGGCGGCACGGCAACAGCCTCGGATGCGGGTGGCCGATGATTACGAACGGCTGATCGACCTTGATCCCGACAGCCCCCGACACATGCGCGCGCTCGGCGAGGCACTCTTGCCCGCGCGCTATGGCAGCTATGATATGCTCGATCTCGAGGCGCGCCGCACAGCCGCGCGTACCGGCGAAATCTGGGGGGCTGGCGCTTATGCTTGGGTCTATTTCGATGCGCTCGCCCTCGACCCCGGCGCAATAACGCGTTTGGATTCAGAGTTCTTCGTGGACGGGTTGCGCGATATCGTGTTCCGGCGCCGCGACCAGCATGTGATCAATCAGCTTTCGGCCTTTTGCGGCATCGTTATGGCCCCCAAGACCGGCAAAGACCGGCTTTCGTCGTCCCTCGACGCTGCCCGCCGCCGCATCCACGACTGTCTGGATTGGCTCTTGGAAAACCATTTGCAGGAACTCCACCCGCTCATCTGGTCGCAAACCCTGCTCAGTCCCGGCCTTACGCCCTCGCTGCCCTCGCGCCGCGCGCTGGTGGCCAAGGGGCGTCAAACCGCCCTGCGCGTCATCGCCCAACGCTTTGCCGAAGACATATCAGACGGCAGTTCCATCGCCTTTTCCAGCTCTGGCATGTATCGCCTGCCCGCGCTGTGACCGCCCTCAGAAATGCGCCTTTGGCTCGTCCGGCTTGCCCGCCGCGATGGCCAAAACCCCGGCCAGCCCGGTAAAGCCCAAGGGAAACATGGTAAAGACGTTGAAGCCAAAGGCATAGTACATCAGCCCCGCCGAGATCAGCAGCAAGACCCCGCCCCAGAGCGCGCGAATCTTGGCCATCGCTCCCCCGGCAATCGCCAGAAGCGGCGCGAGAAAGCTCGCGCTGCGGATCAACGCAGGGTCGCTCACCTGCATCAGCAGCCCGTCCACCTCACCCACCCGGTTGACCACCTCGGTATAGCCAAAGCTGAAAAACCCGACCAGCACCGCCAGACAGCCGCCGATCACTCCTAAAACCATTGCCGCGCTGCGCATTTGCCCGCCTCCTGAACCTCGGCCCGATATGGGGCCTCTTGCCCGCTTATCCAAGCAGCGCGTGTTGTGTGTCCTTGCCCCATCCCAGATAGAGCGTGCCACCCGCGTCAATCAGCGGGCGTTTCATCAGCGTCGGA
This sequence comes from Roseovarius mucosus DSM 17069, assembly GCF_000768555.3. Classification (GTDB taxonomy): domain Bacteria; phylum Pseudomonadota; class Alphaproteobacteria; order Rhodobacterales; family Rhodobacteraceae; genus Roseovarius; species Roseovarius mucosus. Next base: position 266,736 of record NZ_KN293979.1, on the reverse strand, counting down.
TGTGCCGCCAAGAGGGTCAGCGCCTCCTGCGCCCGCTCTTCCTCGCTCAGCCCGCGCCAGGTGGTAGACTGCCGATTCACCAGCGCTTCGCCAAACTGCGCCCACGCCGCCTGTGCCACTTCGCTAGGCAGCCCATCGGCCCGGACATCGTGAAACGTCACATTACCCAACGCTTTCAACGCCTTGCGGCAGGTGTCACAGGTCTTGATACCGTAAAGGATCATCGCATACTCCGTCATTTCTGCGCTTTTATCGGGCAAAATCCCGCGCGTCACGGAGTTTCGCTTGATTTTTACAATGGCAATGCAATCATGATTCCCGTCACGATGGGCATTCAGAATCCGCCTTTGCAACGCTTGGCCGGTCCCTGAGGGCTCGGCAGGACATGGCCCGGCATATTCCCGGGGAAGCGACGCAAAAGGAGAAGCGGCATGCCGACCGGCACCGTGAAATGGTTTAATACCACAAAAGGTTATGGATTCATCGCCCCTGACGGCGGCGGCAAGGATGTGTTCGTCCACATCTCTGCGGTCGAACGCTCAGGGCTCACAGGGCTCGCTGACAATCAAAAGGTCGGGTTCGAGCTACAGGAAGGGCGCGACGGCCGTCAAATGGCGTCGGATCTGCGTTTGCTCTGACGCGTCAGCTTCGGCGTTAGCCCCGCGGCGCAGATAGCCGCAGGCTGAACCAAGACCACAATCAACACAAAACAGGGCGCCACGCCGCGCCCTGTTCCAGAGATTTATCGCCTCAGTAACAGCCCTTCGCACCCTCAGGGCAGTTGAGATGAGAGGTGGCCGTATAGGACCGGTGCCGCACCTTGGTGACCGGATGGCGCATCGCCTGCTGATAGCTCTGCGTCTGATTGGGCTCACCACAGCAAATCACACCGCTGATCGTCACCGGTTGCAAACCGGCAGGGCAGTAATTGGCTTTGCTTTCATAGGCATAGACCTTGGCGCTTTGGGCCATGGCGGGCGCGCCCAGACAGGCGAGGGCAAGGGCGGAAATCACGGCGGATGCACGCAGGATCATGGGAAACCTCTTGGAAAAACAGTGAATATACGCGCCCGATGGTATGGGATAACCGCGCTCTGTCAATTTCTTTCCCGGCGGCACCCCGGCAAATCCACCGCTTTTCGCGCTAGTTTATCGCTTTTGGCGTCCCGGCGCCGGGGCCCGTCTGTCGGAAGGTCACGACAAAATGCCCCAGATCCCCCTCGACATGCACCACCTGACGCGGCAGGCGGATCACCGGCGCGGTCTCGGCGTAGCCTGCCTGCCAGGGCCGGTCGGTCAGCATACAGCCCGCCTCTTGGTCCCCATAGTCCAGCGCGGGCGGCACTTCACGCATAAAGACCAGACCGCGCGCCAACGCCCGATCCCCCAGATAGACCGCGCCAGAGCCCATCACATCCACCGCCTTGCCCTTGGTCAGCACCGATTGCTGATGGCTCTGCGCCCAGACCCCACAGAGCAGCACACGGCCCTGCGCCTCGCGAATATCAACCGCCACGCTCAGCCCGCCACCGGTATCATAGCTTCCGCCGGAGACCACCGGGTCCGCGCCCAACCGCGCCACAACCTGCGGCCCCGCAGCCGTGCAGCCTGCCACGACCAGCGCTGCCAGCATCATTCCCTTGCGTGTCATCTCCGGCCCTCCGATTGCGGTTTCATAACGCTCAGCATAGCCCTCCGGCCCGCGATTGCCAGCATGGCCCTCAGACCTGCGCGGCCACGGCCCCCGTATCCTTGAGCATCTCGGGGTACCACCGCTCAAGCGCCGGCAAAAACGCCGTGCGCAGCTTGGCCACCTGAGCTGGCGTCAGGTCCTCGCGCCATACCCCCGCCTGCCCCTTGGCAAAGAACGCGGTCATGCCCTTGGGCTTTTCGGCAAAACCCAGCGTCTCTTCCTGCCGCTTCATCGCCTCGAAACTCGTGGCCTTGATCGCCCGCGCCAGCTTGGGACCGTCCACCTTGACCTTGAGGAATTTCTCCAACAATCCGCGCATGGTGCGACCGGGATTGTGCAAGAGGTCCTCATAGCGCACCACATGGATGGGCAGGCCCGGCGCGTTGGTCCAGACCCGAATGTGATCATCCCAGCGGCCAAGCAGGTCGATGATACCGCTCGGCGTCCCGGTGATCGTGTCGGGGTTGCACATCCGCTCGATCGCCAAGTCCAGATCGCAATTCTGATGCCGGGCAAAGGACGGGGCCAGATCGAACGGATTGCGGATGATATAGATCGCGGCGGCGGTCAGTTCGGGCGGGATCACATCCTGATCGAAAATCCGCACCGTCTGGCAATGGGTCTTGACGAAATGATGATCCGGTTTCGAGCCCGCAATCAGCCGCAGCGCGCGCCCGCGCACCCGCATCCAATCCTCCAACCCCTGCCCCCGAAACGGGCCCCCATTGGCCGCATCAAAGAAATCCTGCCGCGTATCTCCGGTGGTAAACTGCCGCAAGTTATTGATATCCGGTGCCTTTCCCAAAGGCATGAAGTAATGCGCCAAGAGGCTGCGCATCCATGTATTGCCCGATTTGGGATAGCTTGCCAGCCAGATAATCCGCCGCAGATCGCTCATTCCAGATACCCGTATCGCTTCATCGTCTCGCCCATCTTGGATCGGATCATCTCCGCCAGCGCCGGGTCGAGATCGGTTTTCCACTGATCCTTCTGGCCCTTGCCAAAGAATTTCTCGCTCTGCTCTGGCCGCTCGATAAAGCCCTGTTCCTCTTCCTGACGCGACAATTCGTCAAAGCTGGAAAAGCGGATGGCCCTCTGCAAACGCGTCTTGTCCACCGGCACGCCAACCAAATCCAGCACCTTGGCGAAATGCGTCTCGGGATTGTCGAGCAAATCCTCATAGCGCACGATCAGCCGCTTCCACGGCGCATAGGCCATCCAACTCTTGACGTGCAAGTCCCAGGTGCTGAGGTATTGCGCGACCGATGTCTCGGTCGGCAGATTGCCATTGTCGGGATGGCAAATCTTCTGCGCCGCATCCTCTTGCGTGATGCCGTAATGGCGCGCGTAGGACAGCACCATATCAAGCGGGTTACGGATGATATAAATGGCCGAGCGCGTGTAGCGATCGGGGATCAGATCGATCCGCTCCGGGGCCACGCGCGCGTTATGGGTTTTGACGAAATTCACATCGGCGTTGTTGGCGACGATCCCGCGCAGCACACCCTCGCGCAGCCGCAGGCACAGCGACAGGTCCGTGGGGTCAATCTCGCGCCCTGCGACGCGGTTGTACATCTTGACCACGGCATCGCCTACGGCGAACCGATGCGCCTGATTGATCGGCACCGGTTCTTGGGCGTTCATCAGGTAATTGGCAAGGAAAAGCCGCGTCCACGTATTCCCGGACTTCGGATAAGAGGCCAGCCAGATGATGCTTCGCTTCATGCCCCGCGGGCCTCCACAGTTTGCTCACATGGGCGGAACACATAGAAAAGGCGGGGGGAAATGTCACCCCCCGCCCCTTGTCTTTTAACCGGTCTATTAGAACGACAGGTTGATCGAGGTGCCGATGACAGTGCCTTCGGTCTCGGTGTTGGCGTTTGCACCGAAGGTGCCGCCGAGGTTCGCGTTCACAGAACCTTCAACATAGGCAGCGTACACGGCCCAGGTCACGCCAGCGCCGAGCGAACGGCTGCCAACCAGCTGGTAGGCTTCGTATTCAGCGGTGTCGCCGGATGCGGCGCCAATGCCTTTGTACTCACCCTGGTAGGTGTCGAAACCAACCGACCACGGACCTGCGATGTCATAGGTCACGCCGAGGCTCCAGCCTTCGGAGTCAAACGCGCGAAGACCGCCGTTGTCGTTCTCGCCGTAGCCACCGCCGATGACCCAGCCGTTGAAGCCGATGCTTGCGCCAACGTTCCACACTTCGGGATCATCGGTGCCGACCAGGCCGGTGTTGTTCTCTGCAGTGCCCCAACGTGCGGACAGGTCGAGATCAACGCCATTGAACGACTGGCTGTATGCCAGGCCGATGTCGAAGATGTCGGTGACGCCAGCATTGCGGTTCACACCAAAGTTGTTACCAGCGTTTGCACCGGCACCTGCAACGTTCGACGACGCAGCGTAGGACACGCCGAGGGTCAGACCGTTGAAGGACGGGGTGTAATAGGTGATGCGCGGCACGTCGTTGTTGCCGAGAACTTCAGCATAGGACGAAATGCCCGAGTCACGGAACAGCCAGGGCAGGTTGCCGCCAGCGCCGTTCGAGATCGGAACGAAGCCCGAGATCGACGGAGAGTTGATGCCGATGCCGCCTTTGACCTGCGGAGCAGCGACAGTCATCTTGTAGCCAGCCGAGTTCTCGTTGCCGAGGTCGATGCGGCCCAGGGTGTCGCCCTTGATGGTCAGATAGGTTTCGTCGATACCGGTTGCGCCACCGCCGTTGTTGGTGCCTTCCATCTGGATGTCGACGCCGAAGGTCAGGCCGTTGTCCAGGGTAACCGACGGGGTGAAGTGGATTTCGGTGTTCGCGAACACGTCAACGCCATCGAAATCCGCGCCAGCATGGGCAGGGGTGTTCGAATCAACGGTGACATAGCCAACGTGCGAGTTGTAGAACCCGCCCCAATCCATGTTCCATTCCTGTGCCGATGCCGGTGCGGCAAATGCCACGCCAAGAGCAATCGCGCTGGTGCTCAGAAGTTGCTTTTTCAAGGGTGTCCCTCCTCAGAAGCAGGTTAATCAGATCCGCCGCACCAGTCATTGGAAACGGCTTGCGCTATGAAATGCGCCATTACCCCCCAAACTGTCAACGCGACCTCCCCGCTCTGACCGCATCGCGCCCGGAATGTGACGCAGAAACCACACCCCTTTCCCAGAGCCCTTTTAGACAAGGCGCATCGATCAACCTTGTTGCGCGTCCAGCACTTTTTTTGCCGCCCGGAAACATTCAAGAGCCTGCGGCACGCCACAATAAATTCCAACAACATGGATAATCGCGCGAATTTCCTCTGGCGTGACCCCGTTGTTGATGGCACCGCGGCAATGCAATTCCCATTCATGCATCTTGCCCAGCGCCCCCAGCATGGCCAGATTCATCATGCTGCGCGTCTTGGCCGGAATCACCTCATCGCCCCAGCCAAACCCCCAGCACCAGGCCGTCATCGCCTCTTGAAACGGGCGGGTAAACTCATCCGCTGCTTCCAGACTGCGCTCGACATACTCCGCCCCAAGCGTCGCCTTGCGCTGCTCCAACCCCTTGAGAAAGAGATTCTCGTCGAATGTGCTCATCACCTGTTCCTTTCGATGGCTGATCCATCCCATCATCGCAGGGCTGCGGGCAAGGACAAGCACCAGACATGCAAAACGCGCGGGGAATGACCCCCGCGCGCCGCACTCTTTTTCACAAATGGATCAGAAGGTCAGGTTGATCGACGTACCGATCAGCGTGCCCTCAACAGAGGTATTGGCCACCGGACCGCCGGCGATGGCTGCAAAGGTGCCGCCTGCGTCAGAGTTGACCGTGCCTTCCGCATAGACGGCATAAATCGACCAGCTCACGCCTTGGCCCAGCTCGCGGTTGCCGATGATCTGATAGGCTTCGAACTCGGCCTTGTCGCCCGAGGCAGCACCTGTGCCGCTGTACTCACCCTGATAGGTGTCGATCCCGAATTTCCACGGACCTTCGAGATCGTAGGTGATGCCAAACGCCCAGCCCTCTTCATCCGGCAGCAGGCCGCCGTTGTCATTCTCGGAATAGGAGCCGCCAAAGGCCCAGCCATTGAAGCCGACGGTTGCACCGACACCCCAAACTTCGGGATCATCCGTGCCCGCGATGCCGGTGTTGTTCTCGGCCGTGCCCCAACGCGCAGACGCGTCCAGATCGACGCCGCTGAACGACCCGCTATAGGCGACAGCAATATCGAAAATGTCCGTGACGCCCGCGTTGCGGTTGACACCAAAGTTGTTGCCCGCGTTGGCACCGGTGCCGACCACGTTGTCAGACGCTGCATAGGAGATACCCAGCGTCAGGCCGTTGAAGGACGGTGTATAGTAGCTGATCCGCGGCACGTCGTTGTTGCCCAGAACCTCGGTATAGGCCGAGATGGCCGACTGACGGAAGTTCCAAGGCAGGTTGCCGCCCGCGCTGACCGAAATCGGAATGAAACCCGAGATCGAGGGCGAGTTGATCCAGATGCTGCCATCGATCTGCGGTGCCGACACCATCATCTTGTAGCCAGCCGAGTTCTCGTTGCCGAGATCGATCTTGCCGAACGAGTCGCCCGAAATCGTCAGATAGCTTTCGTCGATGCCGGTCGCACCGCCACCGTTGTTGGTGCCTTCCATCTGCACGTTGACGCCAAAGGTCATGCCGTTGTCGAGCGTCACCGACGGGGTGAATTCGATCTCGGTTTCGCTATAGACGTCGATACCGTCAAAGTCGGCGCCGGTGTGCGGAATGGTATTCGAATCGACCTTGGCATAGGCCACGTGGCTCGAGAAATAGCCGCCCCATTTCATGTCCCATTCCTGGGCCGATGCGGGTGTGACCATGACAACACCAAGGGCAATCGCGCTGGTGCTTGTGAGTAGGTTTTTCAAGGAAGTCCCTCCAGAAAAATTCGGATCTGAACCGCCGCGTTTTGGTGCGATCGGCTGACCACGACAATGGCGGTCACAAAAGCTTCACAGTCAAAACACCGTTTCGTGCGCATCACGAAATCGCGGCGCCTGATGCAGCGCCGACACAGTGTCGCTATCCCGCCGATTGAATAGCCCGCAAAAGAGGCAAACCATGTCTCAGCCGCCCTACCGGCCGGCCCCCGCCTGCCACTCCTCGACCCGGTCCACGACCTGCCGATACCACAGATTCGCGGCCCGCAAAAAATGCGGCCGCTCGCCCGGATGCAGCCAGCTTCGGCTGAGCGGCGTGGCGCTATAGGCCGTCGCCCCCCGCGCATCGCCAATCGCTTGATAGGCGGCCTTGGAACCCAGCCAAGGCGCCATCACCGTGCCCGAGCCAGAGAATCCCATCGCGTAATGCACCCCCTCGTCATGCCCCACATGCGGCATGTGCGAGAAACTGTAGCCGGTGAACCCCCGCCACGAATGGCTGAGCTTGACGCCCTTCAAGTCCGGCCAGATCCCCACCATGACCTTGTAAAGCTGCGCCGCCGCCGCCTCTGGCCCCATCTCCGCCATCGACGCCCGCCCACCAAAGAGCACCCGGCGGCCATCCGGCGAAATGCGGAAGTAACTGTGCCGCGCCCGTGTCTCGACCATCATCCGCCGCCCCGGCGCGATATGGCCGATCAGGTTCGACGGCAATTCCTCGGTCGCGATGATATAGGACGGCAACGGAAACACCCGCGCCATGTGCCAGCGAAACGGGCGGCTGGTATAGCCATTGGTGGTCAGCACAACCTTGGCCGCGCGGATTACCCCCTTGGCGGTCTGCACCCGGTATCCCGCAACTTCGGCCTCGCGCGCCGTTACCGCTGCATGGGCCACCACCGGCACACCCCGCCCCCGCACCGCGCGCAAGAGGCCCTGATGGAACTTGGCCGGATGAATCGCGCCATGCTCGGAGAATAGCAGCCCGCCATGATATTTCTCGGTCGTGATCTCCTGCCCCAAGTCGGCACGCTCGATCAGGCGCACCTTGACCTCTGATTTCGCGCTCACGACCTCGGCCATCCGGCGCTGATTTGCGAAATGCTTGGGCGTATAGGCCAGCTGCACACGCCCCGTGTTCTGGAAATCGCAATCAATCCCCTCACGCGCGATCAGATCCTTGGCCCAGTCGAGCGCGGGCTTCGCCTCAGCGAAAAGCGCGTCCGCCGCCTTGGCCCCGAACTTCGCCTCCAACTCGGCCCAGCCCAGACGCGGATGCGCCCCGAACATGCCGCCATTCCGGGTCGAGGCCCCATGCCCCGGCTCCGCCGCATCGACCACGACCACCCGCGCGCCGCCCTCATGCGCCGCCAGCGCCGCCGAAAGCCCGGCATAGCCCGCCCCGATCACCAGCACATCACAGGTGTCGGGCAGGTCCTCGCCCGCCTCGGGCGCGCTCAGCGCCGACCACCAGTAAGGGGTGCCAAGATCGGCCTCCCGTGCCCATTCGATCCGCATGACACTATCCCGATCTCGCACCGTCATGGCGCGGCTGTGGACCTTACAAAATCCGCTTCATTTCGTAAGAAGTGTAAGATCAGAATCGCAGCGAAAGACAAGACATCCCGCCATCGAGCTTGGCACATTCGATGTTGTCGATCTGGACAACCTCATAACCATGCGCCGCCAGCATCTCGGCCGTGCGCGGGAACCCTGCGGCCATGATCACCAGATTATTGAAGCGAATACAGTTACTTGCCGCTTCCTCCCCGTCGGGCACAAGCAGCACCTCATAGCCTTCGAAACAGCCCGACACCGCCAGCCTGCGTGTGCTCAGGATGGTTTCAGGGGCCAAGAGGCCACAGTCGGTCTTGAAATGCAAAACCCCCTCCGGTGTTTCGACCAGTCTCAAAGCGTAGCCATATTTATTAACAATATCAGTTAGTTGCGCCACGCCTTCGCGATTGGTCCGGGCCGACAACCCCACCAGAATCTCGCGCCCCGTCACCAGAATATCGCCCCCCTCGATGGTCCCCGGCGCGGTGATTTCTGCGATCCTGTCGCCATAAAATCCCGCAATTGCCGGGCGCATCTCCGCCACTTCTCCCATCCGCGAAGGCGCGCCGGGGCGCATGGTAATGGCCAGCTCTGGCAGGCAAAGCATTGTATCTTCTACGAAAACTGCGTCAGGATAGGCTTCAAGCGCGGGCAATTCCACCACCTCCGCCCCGGTGCTGCGCAGGGTCGCCACATAGGCGGCATGGGCCTCCAGCATACGCGCCAGATCCGGTGTGCCAATATCCTCGGCCCGCAAGCCATCCACAATGCTCCGACCCGGTTTTCGGGTGATCGCCCGGCGGAATTCATAGCTGGAATTCATCATATAACCCTCTGATTACATTTGATTTCATGCGATCTTGACGCGCCGCGCATTGGCATGGGCCACGATCCTGTCAATGGCCTCGGCAAAGGGCGCATCCTCCACCGTCAGCGCCAACCGCACCCATGAGTCGAGCGTCTTGCCAAAGGACGCTCCCGGCATCACCGCCACGCCGGTTTTCTCCAAGAGATCAAAGGCATAGCTTTCCCCATCCAGCCCCGTCGCGGCAATGTCCACCATCGCGAACATCCCCGCCTCGGGGCGATGCACGCGCAGCGCCGTTTCCCGCTCCAACCGCGCCGCCAAGAGGTCTGCACGCGCGGCGAACCTCTGCCGCATGCCAGCCGCAACATCCGATCCCTCACGCACCGCCTGCTCCGTCATATCCGCGATAAACGGTTGATTTCCAAAGAGCATTGTCTCGGACAGCGCTAGCAAATGCGCGGTAAATTCGAGCGACCCAATACACCAACCACTGCGAAATCCCGGTGCGGCGTGGCTTTTGGAAATCGACGACACCGCAACCACCCGCTCCGCCAAATCCGGATCGGACAAAGGCGAGACAAACTCGGACCCCTCAAACACCAGATCTTCGTAGACCTCGTCCGAAATGATCCAGAGATCATGCTCAACCGCCAACCGCCCAAGTGCCGCAATATCGGCACGGGTCAGAATCGCCCCCGTGGGATTGTGCGGTGTGGTCAATAAAATCGCGCGTGTTCTCGGGGTTATCAGGGGGGCCACATCCGCCGCCGCCATGCGAAATCCGTTCTCGGGCCTCAGAGGTACCGGCACCATCGCAGCCCCCGTGGCGCGAATGACCCCCTCGTAGGTGGCATACATCGGATCGCCCACCAACACTTCGGCGCCCGTTTCCGCCACCGCCATCATCACCGCATAGAGCGCGGTTTGCGTGCCCGGAAAGCACATCACCTGATCGGGGTGAAACGCGCGGCCCCTGTTTTTGCTGTATTTTTCCGCAAGTGCCGCGCGCAATCCCGGCTCACCGCGCCCGTCCGAATAGCCCGTACGCCCCACCTTCATCGCGGCATAGGCAGCGTCCTTCAGGCGCTCGGGCGTGGGCACATCCGGCTCGCCAATGGTCAGACGGATCACGTCACGACCCGCGCGCGCCATCTCCTTGGCCCGCGCATGCACTTCCCACTTGGCCCCGCCAAGCCCGGCAAGCCTTTCATTTATCGAGGAAAATCTCATGTTTTCGCCGCCTCTTCCAAATCCAGTTGCAAAATCGCCCCCACCGCAGTCAGGGCAATTCCGGTCAGTTCGTCCGGCCCAAACGCCTCGGGCAGCGCGCCACCTTCCAGCCAGAGCCCGTCAATCACCGCGTTGCAGGCAATCGCCAGCCGCCGCGCCTGCCCCGCATCAGGGCCGCGCCCCGCCTCTTCCAGCGCCGCCACGATCAACCCCTCCAACCGGTCGCGGAAATCGTGATAGGTCTGCGCATGCACCGCGCGCATCCGCGCATCCTGCCGCACATGGTTGAGAAACCCGGCCCATAGCCCGACCGAGGCCGAATCCACCACCGGCGGCGTGACCGAGGCCACCACCAGCGCCGCCAACCGTTCGCGCGCCGTTTCCCGCTCCGCAACCCCGGCAAAGGTCTGTTCTGTCAGCCCCGCCATATGCGCGAGATAGGCCTCTTGCACCAGCTCATCCTTGGTGGAAAAGTAATGCCGGATAAGACCTTGGGTCACATCCGCCCGCTCTGCGATGGCGCGCACCGTGGCCCCGCGCACACCTTGTTCCGCGATCAGATCGAGCGTGGCCAGCACCAGCGCCTGACGGCGGGTGTCGGCCCCTTCGCGCCTGAATTTGCGGCGTTCTCCGGTCATGGTCGCCTGCATCCTCCGGCGCGAACAATTATACGCTTGCATAATTACGACTCTTCCGCCTTACTACAAGCCGAAAGTGCCCACGCCGGAGACATGCCCTTGACCGCAGCGCCCCGACCGTCCGACGCGCCCGTCCCGGTGCCTCCCGCGATCCTTGTCGAAGACCTGCACAAGTCATTCGGGCCGCTCGAAGTGCTCAAGGGCGTGTCGCTCACCGCACAAAAGGGCGATGTGGTCGCGATCATCGGCGGGTCAGGCTCGGGCAAGTCGACCATGCTGCGCTGTATCAATTTCCTTGAGACGCCCACATCGGGCCGGATCGTGGTCAATGGCGAGGAAATCGCCATGCGCGCCGACGGAAGCCCCGCCGACCGCCGCCAGATCGAGCGTATCCGCACGAGGCTTGGCATGGTGTTTCAGGCCTTCAACCTCTGGACCCATCGCACCTTGCTTGAGAATGTGATCGAAGTGCCGGTGCATGTCCTGAAAACCCCGAAAAATCAGGCGATTGAGCGGGCGCGCGCGCTGCTTGATCGCGTTGGCCTTGGCGACAAGGCCGATACCTTTCCCGCCTTTCTGTCCGGTGGCCAACAACAGCGCGCCGCCATTGCACGCGCCTTGGCCGTTGACCCCGCAGTGATGCTCTTTGACGAACCCACCAGCGCGCTTGACCCCGAGCTTGTCGGCGAGGTGCTCAGCGTGATCCGCGATCTTGCCGCCGAAGGGCGCACCATGCTGATCGTCACCCATGAGATGAAATTCGCCCGCGAGGTGGCCAGCCATGTGGTCTATCTCTACCAGGGCCGGATCGAGGAAGAAGGCCCCCCCGAGCGCGTCTTTGGCGCGCCGCAATCGGCCCGCCTCAAGCAATTCCTGCAAACCGTCGGATAAGGCGGGGCAGATCAAACCAACCAACAAGGGAGACTGACATGACACTGAAAACCATCCTCGCCGCCGCCACTTTGGCGGCCCTCGGCACCGGGCTTGCCGCGCAAGAGGTCAAGATCGGCATCGCCGCCGAACCCTATCCGCCCTTTGCCTCGCTCGACAGCTCGGGCACCTGGGTCGGCTGGGAGGTCGATGTGATCGACGCGGTGTGCAAGGCCGCAGAACTTAACTGCGTGATCACCCCGGTGGCATGGGACGGGATCATCCCCTCGCTCACCGGCGGCCAGATCGACGCCATCATGGCCTCCATGTCGATCACCGAAGAGCGGATGAAAACCATCGACTTTTCCGACCCTTACTACAACACACCAACCGTGGTCGTGGCTGACAAGGCGGTCGACATCGACGCCACCCCCGAAGGCCTGAAAGGCAAGATCATCGGCGTTCAGGCCTCGACCATTCATCAGGCCTATGCGCAGGAATACTTCAAGGACGCCGCCGAGATCCGCATCTATCAGACGCAGGACGAGGCCAATCAGGATCTGGTCGCAGGCCGGATCGACGCCACGCAGGCCGACAGCATCGCCATGGCGGATTTCGTGTCCACAGACGCGGGCGCCTGCTGCGAGATCAAGGGCAATGTCGCTGACGACCCGGCCATTCTCGGGCTTGGAGTTGGCGCAGGGGTGCGCAAGGGGGACGATGCCCTGCGCGAGGCGCTCAACAAGGGCATCGCCGCTATTCTGGCCGATGGCACCCATGCGGAGATCACCGCGCGCTACTTCAAAGCCAGCATCTACTAAGCCCGTTGGAGGCGCTGCTGGACACATTGGGGCTGGCGGAAGCCGCCAGCCTCTTGTCGCTAGAGCCTCCGGGCTGGGGGGCCAACCTCTTGCGCGGACTGGTGAATTCGCTCCAGATCGCGCTCGGGGCCTTTGGCTTTGGCCTTCTGATCGGGTTGGGTGGCGCCTATGGCAAGCTCTATGGCGGGCCGCTCCTGCGCGATCTTCTGGCGATCTACACCACCGTCATCCGCGCCGTGCCGGAACTGGTGCTGATCCTGATCCTCTATTACGTCGGCTCTGACCTGATCAATCAGGCCGCAACCGCCATGGGCTATGACCGGGTCGAGATCAGCGGCGTGGTTGCGGGCATCTGGGTCTTGGGCGTGGTGCAAGGGGCCTATGCGACCGAGGTCTTGCGCGGCGCCATTCAGGCGATCCCGCCCGGTCAACTCGAAGCCGCACGCGCCTTTGGCATGCCGCCGCTGATGACGCTGCGGCGGGTAACAATCCCCGCAATGATGGGCTTTGCCACGCCGGGGCTGGCAAACCTGTGGCTGATTGCCACCAAGGACACGGCCTTGTTGGCAATCGTAGGCTTTAGCGAGTTAACGCTGGAAACACGACAGGCGGCGGGCAGCACGCGGGCCTATTTCACCTTTTTCCTCGCGGCGGGCGGGCTTTACTTGCTCATCACGCTGTTTTCCGGGGTGATCTTTTCCCGGATCGAAAAATGGGCCCGGCGCGGTCAACCCTCCCTGCGTGAGGGCGGGCGATGAGCGATCTGCGCGCCCTCCTGATCCCGCGCCGCCTCTTCCTGATGGCGCTCTTTGCCGGTTTCGTGATCTGGTGCGCCCTGTCGCTGCGATGGGACTGGTTGCCGCAATATCTGCCGCTCGCGCTCGAAGGTCTGTGGCGCACGATCTGGATATTGGTGGTGACGGTGGTGCTAGGCTTTGCGCTCGCCGTTCCGCTTGGACTGGCACAGGCGGCAGGGCCCTGGTATCTGGCTGCCCCTGCCCGCGTCTTTTGCACCGTCATTCGCGGCACGCCGCTTCTTCTGCAAATCTGGCTGCTTTATTACGGCCTTGGCTCTCTTTTCCCGCAATACCCGTGGATACGCGGGTCAGAGCTGTGGCCCTATCTGCGTCAGGCCTGGCCCTATGCCGTTCTGGCGCTCACCCTGTCCTATGCGGGCTACGAGGGCGAGGTGATGCGCGGCGGCTTTGCTAGCGTGCAAAAAGGCCAGCTTGAGGCCGCGCGCGCCTTTGGCATGCCGCGTTTCACGATCTTTCGCCGGATATGGCTACCGCAGGCCATTCGCAATGTCCTGCCCACGCTGGGCGGCGAAACCATCCTGCAACTCAAGGCAACACCACTGGTCGCAACCATCACCGTGATCGAGATTTACGCGGTTTCGAGCCGCGTGCGCGCCGACACCTTCATCGTCTATGAACCGCTGTTGCTGCTGGCACTGGTCTACATGATCATCGCGGGCCTTATCGCACTGATGTTCCGCTGGGTCGAAAATCGCGTCCCCTCGCGCAGACGAGAGGGCTGAATCCCCGTCGCTCCATCGTGATGTGACGGCAGAGGCAATCCGTGGTATCCTTGTTCCACCACAACGTGACGGCGCAATGCCGGACCTTCGGCATCCGCGCCCCGGAAAGGGAGGCCAGAATGACCAAGACCATCGGCAATCCATTGACATGGCTGGCGGGCACCACCGCAAGCGCGGGACGTAGCGCGTCTGACGCCGCCGAGGCGCTCGGCAGCGAAATCACCACCCCACCCGAGGTGCGCACCCTCAGCCATGACGACCTTATGACCGCCCTGCACAAGGGGCTGGCGGATTTCGTGGCCCTGCGCAGCGACGTGTTCTTTCTCATCGCGATCTATCCGCTGATCGGCATCACGCTGGCCCTTACGGCGTTTCATTCGGCCAATCTGCACCTGCTCTTTCCGCTGGCGGCAGGGTTCACCCTGCTGGGTCCGGTGATCGGAACCGGGCTCTATGAAATGAGCCGTCAGCGCGAAACCGGGCAGGCAACGGGCTGGGGTACCGCCCTGCGCGCTCTGCGCGCACATGTTCTGGGGCCGGTGCTGGTACTGGGGGTCTATCTCATGGGGCTTTTCGTGGTCTGGATGTTCGCCGCGAAATATATCTACGACCTCACGCTTGGGCCGCTTCCGCCCAGCAGCCTGATGGGCTTTGCGCAGGATGTGCTGACCACCGGGGCGGGCTGGCAAATGATCATCTTGGGCATGGCCACGGGCTTTGTCTTTGCCGCCGCCGTTCTCGTGCTCAGCCTGATCTCATTCCCGATGCTGATCGACCGGCGCGTGGGCCTGCCTGTGGCGGTGATGACCTCGGTTGCCGTGGCGCGGCGCAATCCGCGCATTGTCGCCACATGGGGCCTGATCGTGGCGCTTGGCATGACCCTCGGGATGCTGCCAGCGTTCCTTGGGTTGGTGATCGTTCTGCCGGTGCTTGGGCACGCAACATGGCATCTCTACCGCGCCGCCGTGCCGGTCGAGACCTAACCCGCCTCGGCCAGCCGCGCCACATAGCGCGCCAGCGTGTCGATCTCGAGATTGACCATATCCCCCAGTGCCACATCGCCCCATGTGGTCACGGATTTGGTATGCGGGATAAAGTTGATCCCGAAGTCGCAGCCCTCGACCTCGTTGACGGTAAGCGAGGTGCCGTTGAGCGCCACCGATCCCTTGGGGGCGATGAACCGTGCGAGGGACGCGGGCGCGCGTAGCGTGACGCGGGTGCTGTCGCCCTCGTCGCGCAATCCCAAGACCTCGGCCAAGCCATCGACATGGCCCGACACGATATGCCCGCCCAATTCATCGCCGACCCGCAGCGCCCTTTCCAGATTGACGCGCCGCCCCTCAGCCCAACCCGACAGATTGGTCTTGGACAGGGTTTCGGCCGAAATA
This sequence comes from Roseovarius mucosus DSM 17069, assembly GCF_000768555.3. Classification (GTDB taxonomy): domain Bacteria; phylum Pseudomonadota; class Alphaproteobacteria; order Rhodobacterales; family Rhodobacteraceae; genus Roseovarius; species Roseovarius mucosus. The sequence goes on along the minus strand of NZ_KN293979.1, from coordinate 251,295 downwards.
TCCACGTCGAACCAGCCGGACCCGAGCGCCACAACCGTCAGGCACACGCCGTCACAGGCGATAGAGGCACCAATCTCGATCCGTGCGGTATCATAGCCAGTGCCAATCCGCGCGCGCAGATCGCCACGATGCTCGACCGCCTCTATGCGCCCCACATCGGTGATGATGCCCGTGAACATGTATCGCTCTCCTCTTGGTATCTCGTGACCCCTACCGCCCTCACCGCCGCCAGACAAGAGACCGCAGCCGACAGGGCTTATTTTCGCCCGATTTTTGCAGTAGAAAGCGTGATCGAGCGCAAAGGCAAGAGACACTGCCATGACTGGTCTGACCGGCGAGAACCGCGCGTTCCTGTTTCTTCAGGGGCCGCATGGGCCGTTCTTCTATCAACTCGGGCAGATGCTGCGCCGGGCAGGGGCGGATGTCTGGCGCGTAGGCTTCAATGCCGGGGATCAGGCGTTCTGGCGCCAGCGGAGCAGCTATCTGCCCTTTCTCGGTCAGGCCGAGGATTGGCCCGCGACCCTCAGCCAGATCCTCGATGACAAGCGCATCACCGATCTCGTGCTCTATGGCGATACCCGACCCATCCATGCGCAAGCGGTTGAGCTCGCCCGCGCGCGCGGCCTCACGATCCATGTCTTTGAAGAAGGTTACATGCGCCCCTATTGGGTGACGTATGAGCGCGGCGGCACCAATGGCAATTCCCGCCTGATGGAAATGAGCGTGCCCGAAATGCGGCAGGCTCTGGAAAACTCGGACATGGACACCGCCCTGCCCCCGGCCAGTTGGGGTGACATGCGCCAGCATGTTTTCTACGGCGCGCTTTATCATGGCTTTGTCCTCTTCCTGAACCGCCGCTACCGCCATTTCCGCCCCCATCGCGCGCTGACCGTCGGACAGGAGTTCAAGCTCTACCTGAAACGGCTGGTGCTAATGCCGGTTCAGGCCATCGAGCGGCGTCTGACCACATGGCGGGTGCGCACCGGCGGATTTCCCTATCACATCGCGCTCTTGCAATTGGAACACGACGCCTCGTTCCAGGCCCATTCGCCCTTTTCCACGATGACCGAATTTCTGGAAACCGTGATCGACGGATTTGCGCGCGGTGCGCCACCCCATCATCATCTGGTGATCAAGGCGCATCCGCTGGAGGATGGCCGCGCCCCCATCCGCAGCGAATTGCGCCGCCTTGTGCGCGCCCATGGCCTGCGCGGACGGGTGCACTACCTGCGCGGCGGCAAGCTTGCGAAACTGCTGGACGAGGCGCGCTCTGCCGTCACGGTCAATTCCACCGCGGCGCAACAGGTGCTCTGGCGCGGCATTCCGCTGCGCACCTTCGGTCAGGCGGTCTATGCCAAGCCGCAATTCGTCTCGACCAAACCCTTGTCCGATTTCTTTGCCGGGGCAGAGCGCCCCGACCGCCGCGCCTACACCGATTATCGCCGGTTTCTGCTGGAAACCAGCCAGATTGCAGGCGGCTTCTATTCCTCGTCCGGGCGGCGGCAACTCCTGCGGCAAGCGGTCGATATGATGCTTGCCGCCGAAGACCCCTATGACGCACTGCGCTCTGGCACCGCGGCCCCTCGGCAACAGTTGCGCCTCATCACATAGGCGCAGGCGATGGAAATGCTGGATTTTAACAATTTTCTCCGGTAGCGTGGCAAAAAAGACCCGAGGCAGAACAAGAACAGGTCGAGGAGACCGAGCAGTGACATCCCGACACACCCGATGGGCGCGCCCTGTCGCGCTTTTGCTTATTGCGTCCCTCGTGGCCGGATGCGGCCTGCCGCGCGTGGGCCCCAACAAGCGTGAACTCTACGCCGGATCGGTCCAGCGTCAGGGCGATGCCTTTGTCGTGACCGTCAATGACCGCGTTACCCGCGCGACCGCCGTGCAACCGGCACTCGGCTTTACCGACCAATTCCAGAACGCAGGCCTGCTTGGCTCTGACCTTATCAGCCCCGGCGATACCTTGGGCCTGACCATCTGGGAAAACGTCGATGACGGGCTTTTGGCTGGCGAGGCAACCAACCAGACCACCTTGGGCGAGGTTCAGGTGGACGGCTCCGGCTTTATCTTCGTGCCCTATGCAGGCCGGATCAAGGCCTCAGGCAACACCCCCGAAGGCGTCCGCCGCATCATTACCGAGAAACTCGAACAGCAAACCCCCGATCCCCAAGTCGAGGTGCGCCGTCTTGCGGGCAACGGCTCGACCGTGTCGATCAGCGGGGCGGTCAGCGGTCAGGGCGTCTATCCGATCGAGGCCCCCACCCGCACCCTCTCGGCGATGATCGCCTCTGCCGGTGGCATCGCGATCCCGCCAGAGGTGGCACAGATCACGGTCATTCGCGGCGATCAACGCTCCAAGGTCTGGTTTCAGGACCTCTTCAAATACCCGCAGTTCGACATCGCCCTGCGCGGTGGTGACCGTATTCTGGTCGAGGCCGATACCCGCGCCTATACCGCCCTTGGCGCGACCGGTGCTCAGTCGCGCGTAACCTTCGAGACGCAGACCCTCAGCGCGCTTGAGGCCATCGCACAGGTGGGCGGTCTCTCGACCGCCGCCGCCGATCCGACCGGCGTCTTTGTGCTGCGAAACGAACCGGCGGAAATCGCCAATCAGGTGCTGGGCCGTAACGACCTTCAGGGCGCGCAACGTCTGGTCTATGTGCTCGACCTCACCAAGCCCAACGGCATGTTCATGGCGCGAGATTTCTCGATCCGCGACGACGACACGATCTATGTGACCGAGGCGCCGTTCACGCAATGGTCCAAGGTCATCGGGGCCTTTACCGGCACGCTTGGCGCGGTCGGGTCGGTATCGACGGCGTCCTCGACGCTCTCGGGCGACTTTTGAGCCAGCCCTCTGACGGGCAACCCGCTGGCGAGGCCGAGGCCTCCCGGCGGGTTTTCTATTTCAACGGCGGGTTTCTGTGGCAAACCCGCGTGCGCCGTATCCTGAAACTGGCAGGCCATGACCTGACCCTTGGGCGGCCCGGCAGGGATGACCTCATCGCCGTCTGGGGCCGCAGCCCCTATGCTGCGCGCGGCGAGGCGGTGGCGGCCCGCACCGGTTCCGGGCTCTTGCGCATCGAGGATGCGTTTTTGCGCTCGCTCCATCCGGGACGCACCGGCGAGCCGCCTCTGGGGCTCGTGATCGACCGGCGCGGCATCTATTTCGATAGCCGCCACGCTTCCGATCTCGAACATCTGCTGGCCACGCATCCGCTGGATGATACCGCCCTTCTGGACCGGGCACGCAGCGGCATCGCGCGCCTGCAAGAGGCGCATCTGAGCAAATACAGCGCCTTTGATCCTGCTACCCCCTGTCCTGATCCGGGCTATGTTCTGGTGATCGACCAGACGCGCGGCGATGCCTCGGTCACCCATGGCGGGGCGGATGCCAACACCTTCCGCGAGATGCTCTATTGGGCACAAGAGGATCACCCCGGCGCGCCCATCGTGATCAAGACCCATCCCGAAACCACATCGGGCCAGCGCCCCGGCTATTTCAGCCCCAAGGACGAGAGCACGCGCATCCGCCTCCTCTCCGATCCAGTCAGCCCTTGGGCGCTGATGGACGGGGCCATCGCGGTCTATTGCGTGACCTCGCAGATAGGGTTCGAGGCCATTCTGGCCGGGCACCGCCCACAGGTCTTTGGCCAGCCCTTCTATGCGGGCTGGGGTCTGAGCGACGACCGCCACCCGCTGCCCCTCAGCCGCCGGGGCCGCAACCTCACCCGTGCGCAACTTTTCGCCGGGGCGCTGCTGCTCTATCCCACATGGTATGACCCCTGCCGCGACCGGCTCTGCGATCTGGATCAGGCGATTTCGACACTGGAGGCCGAAACGCGGGCCTGGCGCGAGGATCACACCGGCTGGCAGGCCCATGGCATGCGCCTGTGGAAACGCGCCCCGCTGCAACGCTTCTTCGGCACGCATCGGCGCATGGTTTTTGGCGGCACGCCCCAGCCCGACCGCCGCGCGATGGTCTGGGCCTCTCAGACCGACACAGCCCCGCAAAATGCTCTGCGCGTCGAAGATGGCTTCTTGCGCTCGCGCGGCCTCGGGGCCGATCTCATCCCGCCCCTGTCGCTGGTCTGTGACGATCTGGGCATCTATTATGACCCCACGCGCGAGAGCCGCTTGGAGCGCCTGATCGCCAGCCGCGCCCGCCTGCGCCCCGATCAAGAACGGCGCGCCGAGGCGCTGATCGCAGCGTTGATCCGGCATGGCCTGAGCAAATACAACCTTGGCCAGCCCGTGCCCGATCTGCCCGAAGGGCGGCGCATCCTCGTGCCGGGACAGGTCGAGGATGACGCCTCAATTCGCCTGGGGGCCGGGACCATCTGCACCAATCTCGCACTCCTGCAAGCAGCCCGCACAGCCAACCCGGATGCCGTGATCCTCTACAAACCGCATCCTGATGTCGAGGCCGGGCTACGCCCCGGCGCGGTGCCGCCCGAGGCCGCCCGCGACCTTGCGGATGTCATTCTGGACCGCACCGATCCGGCCCGTCTCTTGGATATGGTCCAAGAGGTCTGGACCATGACCTCGCTTCTGGGCTTCGAGGCGCTCTTGCGCGGGGTGCGTGTGACCACAACCGGCGCGCCATTCTACGCCGGTTGGGGTCTCACCCGTGATCTGGGCGACATCCCGGCGCGGCGCAACGCCCGACCCACACTGCGCGGTCTCGTCCATGCCACGCTGATTGATTATCCCCGCTACCGCGATCCCGTGACCGGGCGGCCCTGTGCGGTCGAGGTGGTGGTCGAGCGGCTGGCGCATGGTCCCTTGCCCCGGCCCGGCCCTGCCAACCGCCTCTTGGCCAAGCTGCAAGGCATGCTGGCCTCCTACGCCACATGGTGGCGCTGAGGCGGGACAAACAATCGCTATTTCGGGCTGGCATCCAATAGAACGACCTCGACCCGGCGATTGCGCTCGCGCCCCTCTGGGCTGGTGTTTGGGGCAATCGGGGCCAGATAGCCGATACCATGCGCCTCGACCTGCGTCGGGTCTACGCCATGTTTCTGGATCAGACGCGCCATCACTGCTTCTGCGCGGGCCCGCGAGAGGGCCGTATTCGTCTCCAACCCTCCGGTGCTGTCCGTATGCCCGACAAGCGCAACGCGCGTCTCTGGCGACGCCGCCAGAAACTGCGCCAAGACCACAAGGCTGCCATGCGGGCCCGGGCCAAGCGCGTTGTCGCCCGAGCCGAAATCAAGCCCCTCAAGCACCACATGCCCCATCTCTCGCAAGCGCAGCACCAGATCGGCTTGCGGCTCAACGTCGGCAGGCGTGGGGATCACGCTCTCCCCCTCTGCCAACGGCGTCACTTGCAGGATCTGAACATAGCCGGTCTGCCCACTCTGGCTGACAATCAGGGCTGCGTGATCCTGCGTCACCCCCACACCTCGTCGCGCGAGCAAATAACGATAGTCGAAGAGATCAAGAAACATATCCGGCGCAGGCAGCGTGGGCAGGGCAAATCGGAAATCAAACCCGCCACACTCCACAGCCGCACACTCAAACGCCACGTCCCAGCCAGCGGCCTCCAACTGTTCACGCAGTGGCGTCAAAAGTTGCAGCGTCGTGACCCCCTGCACCGGCATCCGCCAGGCGCGGCTCTCGATCCGTCCCTCAAGGCGCAGGCTGGGCAGGTTCTGACCCGCATGTGGCCCAATGGGCAGGCTCACCGTATCCGCCGCGCGGATCATCTCGCGCGTCTGGATGGCACTGGCGGGCAGGTTCAGATCGACCGCAGAGGCCGGCCCCCCTGCGAACAACATCCACAGCAAAAATGAAAACGCGCGCCGCATTCTGCCTTATCGCGCCTGCGCGTGATACTCGGGGTTGGGCTGCATGCCCGTGGCCGAGGCAACCCGATTGCTCATGTTGAAAAAGCCCGCAACATTGGCAATGTCCCAAATGTCGCGATCAGTGAACCCCACGTCGCGAAGTCCGGCACGGTCGGTTTCGGTGATCTCGGACGAGGCGCGCGTGATCTTCTCGGCAAAGCCCAGCATCGCGCTCTGCCGCGCATCCAGCCGCGCCACTCGCCAATTCATCACCATCGCCTCACCCAAGGCGGGATCACCCGACAGTTGCCGCACCGCCGCACCGTGCGCCACCTGACAATACCAGCAGCGATTGATCGCACTGACCACCACCGCGATCATCTCACGCTCCAGCTTGCTCAGGCCGCTCTCGGCCAGCATCAGGTTGTTGTAAAGCGTGGTAAAGGCGTTGAGCTTGTCGATATCGAACGCATAGGCCCGGAGAACATTGGGGATCATGCCCAGTTTCTCGGCGCAGATGTCAAAATACTTCTGCGTTGCCTCGGGCAGCGGGTCGAGCATCGGCAAATCAAGCGCTGTGGGCTGATCTGAATTGGTCATGTCTTACTCCTTCTGCCGGTAATGGTAATCGCCCACATGCGAAAATCCCATCGCGGAATAGAGCCCATTGGCCCCCTGATTGCCCTTGGTGCAAATCACAGCCAGAAATTCCGCGCCCTCGGATTGCGCCCAAAGAGCGGCCTGAAGCATCATCAGCCGCCCCATGCCTGCGCGGCGATGGTGGGCCTGCACCTCGAGCGCATGCACCATGGCGATCCCATCGTGAATGGCGGCAAAGCCGGTGGCGGCGGGCTGATCCTTGTGCCTGCCGAATAGCCCGGTCTTGGGGCCGGTCACACGCTCCATCACCGCGATCCGCGCCGCGCCAATTCCACCTTCGGCCCAGATTTCGCGCATGATTTCCAAGGGTTCCCAAACCGCAAAGGTGCTGACACGCGGCGGCCTGTCCACCGTCAAGGTCGCAACTGGCACCACATAGAGATTGACGGGATCAACCACCTCATAGCCCTCAGCGGCCAAGAGCGCATCCAGCGCGCCATCCCCCTCTCGCAATTGAAACAGCGGGGTTTGATCCAGCGCGCGCATGGCAGCTTCGGCCTTGGTCAATTCCTCGGGCGTGATCGGCCGCGCCGCCGTGGCCGCCGATACGCGCTTGCCGCCGCCCCGCCCCTCGCGGATCGTGACAGGGCCAAGCACCTCTGTCCGCGCGGGCGGCCATGTCGCCTCTGTCACCGCATAGAGGGTCTGCACATCTGGTTTCATGCCGGAAACATCCCCGCCAATTCGGCCATCGCCGCATCAAGCCGCGCGCCATCCTGCCCGCGCATCACGATCTGCGCGCCATAACACCCGTCGCGGATGAACGGATAGGACCCGATGCTCAAATCCGGATACCGTCCCGCCAGATCCGACAAGGGTCCGGCAATGTCGCCCTCGCCGCGCCGGATTTCCAGCGTCTGTGACAGAATCGGCGCGCCCCCCGTGAGCTTGGGCAGCACAGAGGCCAGCATCGCCTGAAAAATCGACGGCACCCCGGCCATGACATGCACATTCTCGATGGTAAAGCCCGGCGCGGCACTGATCGGATTGTCAATCAGCGTGGCCCCATCGGGAATACGCGCCATGCGCAGGCGCGCATCGTTCAACTCCTGCCCGCGCGCGTCGTAATGCGCAGCCAGAATGGCGCGCGCATCCTCGCGCACCGAAATCGGCCGATCAAAGGCCGCCGCCACATTCTCGGCGGTGATGTCATCATGGGTCGGGCCAATCCCGCCCGAGGTGAACACATGGTCATAGGCCGCACTCAGCGCCCGAACCGCCGCGACAATCGCGTCGGGGTCATCGCTGACTACGCGCACCTCCCTGAGGTCGATGCCCATCTTCGTCACCTCGCCCGCCAGATAATGCATGTTGGCATCACGCGTGCGCCCCGAGAGGATCTCATCTCCGATTACAAGCATGGCAGCGGTCGGGTTGGGCATGGCAGACTCCTTGATCCGGGGACAAACACGGTATAGGCGCAGGCCATGCGCTTTCAAACCCCTCTTGTGCAGGCTGTGTTGCTGCGCCGCTACAAACGCTTTCTCGCCGATATTCGCCTCATGGACGGGCGCGAGGTGACGGCGCATTGCGCCAATCCCGGCAGCATGCTGGGCCTGGCAGAGCCGGGCACGTCCATCTGGGTCGAACCCAATGACGATCCGCGCAAGAAACTCAAATTCGGCTGGCGGCTGGTCGAGAATGGCAATGGCGATTTCACTTGTGTGGATACCGCCATTGCCAATCGCGTGGTCAAAGAGGCGCTAGAGGCGGGGCAAATTCCAGAGTTGGCGGCCTATGATATGGTGCGGCCCGAACAATCCTACGGCGCGGGCAGCCGGGTGGATTTCCTGCTCTCGGGCACGGGCCTGCCCGATGCCTATGTCGAAGTGAAATCCGTGACGCTCTCGCGCAGCCCCGGTCTCGCGGAATTTCCCGACAGCGTCACGGCGCGCGGGGCGCGCCACCTGGGGGAATTGTCCGAAATGGTGCGTGCAGGGCACCGCGCCGTGCTTCTCTATCTGGTGCAACGCACTGATGCGCAGGCCGTGACCGTGGCAGAGGACATAGACCCCACCTATGCATCGGCATTGCTGCAGGCGCAGGCGGCGGGGGTCACGGTGCTGTCATATCGGGCCAATATCACGCCACAAGAGGTCACAATCGGCCACAGTCTGCCCCTTGCGGACGACCGCCCTCTGGTCCTTTTGCGCAAATAGCCCTAGATAAACGGAAAATGCATACCATACGAGGCCGGACGTGAACGAGACACACCGTGGACGATTGACGCGCGAAGGTATCCGCATCCATGAGGCTGCGGATTTTGCCGGCATGCACCGGGCCGGGGCGCTCGCCGCACAGATCCTTGACGAAATCGCAGAGCATGTCTTTGTCGGGCAAAGCACTGCCGCCATCGACAAGGTGATCGAGGACAGGGTCAACGCCTCCGGCGCGAAATCCGCCACCATCGGGTATAAGGGCTATCAGCACGCAAGCTGTATCAGCGTCAATCACGTGGTCTGCCACGGCATTCCCGGCGACAAGGTTCTCAAGGACGGTGACATTCTGAACGTCGATGTGACCGTCATCGTGGATGGCTGGTTCGGCGATACCAGCCGCATGTATGTGGCAGGCAAACTCAGCCGCAAAGCCGAGCGCCTCGTTCAGGTCACGCATGACGCGCTGATGAAGGGGATCGAGGCCGTGCGCCCCGGTAATACCTTTGGCGACATAGGCCATGCAATCCAGAGCTATGTGGAGGCGCATCGCATGTCGGTGGTGCGCGATTTCTGCGGTCACGGTCTGGGCCGCGTGTTCCACGCCCCGCCCAATGTGCTCCATTACGGGCGAGCGGGCAGCGGGCCGCGTCTGGAGGAAGGTATGTTCTTTACCATCGAACCGATGGTCAATCTCGGTCGTCCCGAAACCAAGGTCCTCGCCGATGACTGGACCGCCGTCACCCGTGACAAATCCCTCTCGGCACAGTTCGAACATTCCATCGGCGTGACCGCCACCGGCGCAGAGATTTTCACCCTCTCGCCTGCGGGCAAATTTCATCCCACCTGGGCCTGATCGGAAAATCGCCCTACCCCAGATCGGCCGCCTTGGGTGGGGCCTTGGGCGTGAACTCGCAACGGTCCGGCTTGATGTCCACCAAAGGCGTGCCATCGAGGCAATCCAACCCCCGCACGACCAAGGCCGCCCCGTCCAGCCCGATCAGCCGCACCTGCGATGTTCCGATCGGATTGGGTCGCTGCGGCGAGCGCAGGGCAAAGGTGCCGAAATACCGTGCCCCATCCCCCTTGGGATTCTGCCGCACCAGATCACGCCGTGACCGGTCCAACCAATAGAGGATTTCGAGATGCTGATAGGCCTCGATTCCCTCCAGCGCCGCGACCCAAGGCGCGAATACCACGATCCGGCACTCCGGCCCATCGAGCCGTCCCTGACGCGGGCAATCTTCCCGCCGGGTCCATGGCGTATGTATCCGACCGATGAACTGTAGCGCGGCGTCCTGCCCTTCGGGCAGCGCCGTCACCACCTCACCGGCGCGCAATCGCGTGTCCATCCCGGCCCTCCTCCCGTCAGTAGACGTCTTGCCAGTCATCCTCGTGGAACACTTCGCCAAGCGCCATCCAGCGCACCCGCACCCGAGCCACCCGCGTATCCGCCCAGGTGCGAAACACGATGTCAAACCCCTTCGTCGTGATCTTCTCCGCCGTGACATCGGCGCGGGCATTGGTGGCACTGTCCATATCCCAGAGCGACAGCGCCACATGCACCGCAGGCTCGGACTTGAACGGGCTGGAAAACGTGATCTTCTTGCGCCGCTCTCGCGCGCCTGACCCGGTCCACATCTCCCCCCCGTCGGCAAAATCCGAAAAGAGGACATCATCCCCCTGTTCGATCCCAATGGCCTGATTGATCAAGAATTTCATACGACGCCTTCCGACACTCTGGCGAGACTACACCGCTTTTCCGGCAAAATTGAGAGCGAAAAATGAAAAAAGGGCCGCGGAACGGCCCCTTTAATCACAAAATCGGCGCGCCTCAGTTGGCAGACAAACCGATATGATCACCAACGGCGACCATATCCGCCAAAAGCTTGGCCATCTCGTCGACCGGGCCGGGCTCATTGACGAATTTCTCTTGCGCATGCGCCAACTTGTCGGTCGCGGCATCCACCATCGCCTTATACGCCTCGCGGGTCATGTCCTCGCGGGCAACGGCCTGCTCGGCCAGAACCGACACGCTCTTGCCGCTGATCTCGGCGAAACCGCCGGTCACGACATATTCCTTCTCGCCCGACGGCCCCGAAACCCGCAGGATACCGGGACGCAGGGTGGTGATGAGCGGGGCGTGATCGGCCATGGCGGTCAGATCGCCCTCGGCTCCCGGAATGCTCACCTCATGGGCAGCGACCGAGGCCAAGAGCCGCTCGGGGCTCACCAGATCGAATTGCACTGTTTCAGCCATCTCGGCCTCCCTCATGGTGTCAGGCCTGCGCGGGGATCACCCGCGCAGAACCGTGACAGGCGTTGATCAGGCCGCGTCGGCAGCCATGCGTTCGGCTTTGGCAATCACATCCTCGATGCCACCGACCATGTAAAAGGCACCTTCGGGCAGGTGATCATACTCGCCTGCGACCACAGCCTTGAACGATTTGATCGTCTCTTCCAGCGGCACCTGAACCCCGTCAGAGCCGGTGAACACCTTGGCCACGTCGAACGGTTGGCTGAGGAAACGCTGGATTTTCCGGGCGCGTGCCACGGTCAGCTTGTCCTCTTCCGAGAGTTCGTCCATGCCCAGAATGGCGATGATGTCCTGCAAGCTCTTGTAGCGCTGCAAAATCCCCTGCACGTCACGCGCAACCTGATAATGCTCTTCGCCCACGATCTGCGGATCCATCAGACGCGAATTCGAATCGAGCGGGTCCACGGCGGGGTAAATCCCCAACTCCGAGATCGCCCGGCTAAGAACGGTCGTTGCGTCAAGGTGGGCAAAGGTCGTGGCAGGGGCCGGGTCGGTCAAGTCGTCCGCAGGCACGTAAACGGCCTGAATGGACGTGATCGAGCCTGCCTTGGTCGAGGTGATGCGCTCCTGCATGGCACCCATGTCGGTGGCCAGCGTCGGCTGATAACCCACGGCCGAAGGAATACGACCCAACAGCGCCGACACCTCGGACCCCGCCTGCGTGAAGCGGAAGATGTTGTCGACAAAGAACAGAACGTCCGACCCTGACTGATCGCGGAACTGCTCGGCCAGCGTCAGGCCGGTCAGCGCCACACGCGCACGCGCCCCCGGAGGCTCGTTCATCTGACCGTAAACAAGGGCCACTTGGCTCTCTTCCAGATTGTCGGGCTTGATCACGTTGGATTCGATCATCTCGTGATAGAGGTCGTTGCCCTCACGGGTCCGCTCACCCACACCGGCAAACACCGAATACCCCGAGTGCACCTTGGCGATGTTGTTGATCAGTTCCATGATGAGAACCGTCTTGCCCACACCGGCACCCCCAAAGAGACCGATCTTGCCGCCCTTGGCATAGGGGGCCAGCAGGTCCACAACCTTGATGCCGGTCACGAGGATCTCGGATGCGGTCGACTGCTCGGAAAACTCCGGCGCAGGCTGGTGGATGGACCGGTATTCCGTCGCCTTGATCGGCGCGCCCTCGTCAACCGGCTCGCCGATGACGTTCAGGATGCGACCCAGGGTGGCATTCCCCACCGGAACCGAAATCGGCGCGCCGGTATCACTCACGGCCTGACCGCGAACCAGACCCTCGGTTGCGTCCATTGCGATGGTCCGCACGGTGTTTTCGCCCAGATGCTGCGCCACTTCGAGGATCAGCTTCTTGCCGTTGTTGTCGGTCTGCAGCGCGTTCAGAATGGCTGGCAGATCGCCGTCAAATTGAACGTCCACAACGGCGCCAATGACCTGCGTCACCTTGCCTTTTGCATTTGCCATGTTTCGTCTCCGGTTCTCTTACAGCGCTTCCGCGCCGGAAATGATTTCAATTAGCTCGTTGGTGATCACGGCCTGACGCGAGCGGTTGTACTCGATTGTCAGCTTGTCGATCATCTCGCCTGCGTTGCGCGTTGCATTGTCCATCGCGGACATGCGCGCACCCTGCTCCGAGGCACCGTTTTCCAACAGCGCGGCAAAGATTGCGGTTGCAACGCCACGCGGCAACAGATCGGCCAAGATCGCCTGCTCTTCGGGCTCGTAATCATAGAAGCTGTCGGTATCGACCTTGCCAGCCGCGGTGTCCACGTCGAACGGGATCACTTGCTGCATGCTCGGAATTTGGCTGACCACGTTCTCGAACCGCGAGAAAAAGATCTTCGCGACATCAAACTCACCGCCATCGAACCGCTTGAGCACTTCGGCCGCAATCCCTTGGGCATCGGCATAACCAAGGCGCTTGACCTCGCTCATGTCGACATGACCCACGGAATACTGACCATAGTCGCGCTTCATCGCGTCGCGGCCCTTCTTGCCGACGGTCAGGATCTTGACCGTCTTGCCCTTGGCCAGCAACTCGGCGGCATGGGTCTTGGCCAGCTTCGCGATATTTGCGTTGAAGCCACCGCAAAGGCCCCGCTCGGCGGTCATCACCACCAAGAGATGCACCTTGTCCTCGCCCGTGCCCGCCAGCAGACGCGGCGCATTGGCCGCATCCCCGACAGAAGCCGCAAGCTTGCCCATCACGGCGTTGAAACGCTCGGTATAGGGGCGGGCCTGCTCGGCAGCATCCTGCGCGCGGCGAAGTTTCGCCGCCGCAACCATCTGCATGGCCTTGGTGATCTTGCGGGTCGATTTGACCGACGCGATCCTGTTTTTCAGGTCCTTGAGATTCGGCATTGCCTTATCTCCCCCTTATGCGAAGTCAGCGGCGAATTCGTCCAGCGCAGCTTTGATACGGTCCTCGGCCTCACCCTTGATCTTGGGGTCTTCCTTGGTGATGTATGCCAGCAGATCGGCATGTTTGCCGCGCAGGTGCTTGAGCAGACCCTGCTCATAGCGGCCCACTTGGTTCACCGCGATCTTGTCCAGATAACCCTTGGTGCCCGCATAGATCACGCAGACAATTTCCGCATTGGTCAGCGGCGAATACTGCGCCTGCTTCATCAACTCGGTCAAACGCGCACCACGGTTGAGCAACTGCTGTGTCGCCGCGTCAAGGTCAGACCCGAACTGGGCAAATGCCGCCATCTCGCGATACTGAGCCAGTTCCAGTTTGACGGGACCCGCGACCGATTTCATCGCATTGGTCTGAGCGGAAGAGCCCACACGCGACACCGACAGACCGGTGTTCACAGCCGGGCGGATACCTTGATAGAAGAGTTCCGTCTCAAGGAAGATCTGCCCGTCGGTGATCGAGATCACGTTGGTCGGAATAAACGCCGAAACGTCACCACCTTGGGTTTCAATGATCGGCAGCGCAGTGAGCGAGCCCGAACCATTGTCCTCGTTCAGCTTGGCCGACCGCTCCAGCAGGCGAGAGTGGAGATAGAAAACGTCACCCGGATAGGCTTCACGGCCGGGCGGACGGCGCAGCAGCAGCGACATCTGGCGATAGGCCACGGCCTGTTTCGAGAGGTCATCGTACACGATCAGCGCGTGACGGCCATTGTCGCGGAAATGCTCGGCCATGGCCGTCGCGGAATAGGGTGCCAGGAACTGCATCGGCGCGGGGTCCGACGCGGTGGCGGCCACAACGATCGAATACTTGATCGCGCCGCTTTCTTCCAGCTTCTTCACCAGCTGCGCCACGGTCGAGCGCTTCTGCCCCACGGCGACGTAAACGCAATAGAGCTTCTTGCTCTCGTCGTCGCCCGCGGCTTCGTTGTAGATCTTCTGGTTCAGGATCGCGTCCAGCGCCACGGCGGTCTTGCCGGTCTGACGGTCGCCGATGATCAGCTCGCGCTGACCACGGCCAATCGGGATCATGGCGTCCACGGATTTGAGACCGGTCGCCATCGGCTCATGCACCGATTTACGCGGGATGATGCCGGGGGCCTTCACATCGGCCAGACCGCGGGTCTTGGTCTTGATCGGGCCCTTGCCATCCAGCGGGTTGCCCAGACCGTCCACGACGCGGCCCAACAGCTCGTCGCCAATCGGCACGTCCACGATGGACTTGGTGCGCTTGACGGTGTCGCCTTCCTTGATGTCACGGTCAGAACCAAAGATCACGACACCGACGTTGTCGCTCTCAAGGTTCAGCGCCATGCCCATGATCGAGCCCGGAAACTCGACAAGCTCGCCAGCCTGAACATTGTCCAGCCCGTGAACCCGTGCGATCCCGTCACCCACCGAGAGAACCCGGCCGATCTCTGCAACTTCGGCGTCTTGGCCAAAGTTCTTGATCTGGTCCTTCAGGATCGCAGAAATCTCTGCTGCTTGGATACCCATTTATCCGACCTCTTTCATTGAATTCTGGAGGGAATCGAGCTTGGAGCGGATCGACGTGTCGATCATCTTCGAGCCCATCTTGACGACTAGACCGCCGATGAGGCTTTCATCAACGGTCGCATTGATCTTGACATCCTTGCCCACGCGCGCCTTGAGCGCCTTGGCCAGCTTGTCGGATTGCGCCTTGGTCAGCGCCTTGGCGCTGGTCACATCGGCACTGACTTCGCCCTTTTCTTCGGCGATCATGGCGTTGAGCTGCGCAATGAGCTGCGGCAGCACGAACAGGCGCCGCTTTTGCCCCATCAGAGCCAGGCCGTTTTGCAACTCCGGCAGCAGCTTCATCTTGGCGGCGACCGCAGACATGGCCGCCCCTTGCACATCGCGGCTCAGAACCGGAGAGGCGATCATCGCGCGCAGGTCTTCGCTCTCGCTCAGCGCCTGTGCCAGATCAGTGAGATTGCTTTCGAGTTTGGCCAAGCCTTTGGCCTCTCTCACAAGCTCGAATATCGCAGTGGCATAGCGCGCGGCAATGCCAGTAGAGATCGAAGCTGGTTCGGACACGTCCACCCTTCCGATAATCTGGCCCCGGTTGGTCAGCCGTGACGCAGGGTCACATCCGGGGGCGTTGGCATAGGGTGAGACTTGCGAACCACCCAAATTCGGCTGCGGTGTAGCAGAGCCTTCCCAAGCGGGCAAGCCGCTTGAAAACTATTGTATACTATTGAATACAGTTATATTTCAGTTACTTAACGCAAGTGCGACCTAATGCGCGCTTTTTAATGTTCAAAAAGTTTCACTTTTTACTACGAAATGGCGATTCCCCTCACGATCACCCTGCCCAAAGCTCCGGCGCACGTTAACGCTATCAGCGTTTTGCAAGGACGTCGCGCGATTTTTGCGGCATCGGCCAAAGACTGCCAAGGCTCCGAAACGACCCTACCCCAGTGGCGAGACACCAAAGAGCGAGGGATGCGCCGCAAGCAACCCCGCATAGAGCAAACTGCCAAGCAGCCCCCGCACGCATGCCATGCCCCAGCTTCGTGGCGCGATCCCCGCTTGCCGCCGCGCATGGTCCAGCCGCAGCCACTCTGCCCCCATTCCTCGCCGCTTGCGCCGGTCAACGATCCACATTCCCCCAAGGGCAAAGCCTGCGAAACTGCCAAAGAGGATCACATGCGCCAAATCCCCATTGGGAAGCATATGCGCCACAGCCCAGAGCGCCAGCGCCAGCAACAGAGGATGCCGCGTCAGCCGCACGATCCCCGGACGGCCCGGATCAAACCGTGCATTCTGCGCGCCGCCAAAGGAAAACGGATTGGGCCGCCCGATACTCAACCCCAGGATCACGCAGACCCCCAACATCACGGCCAGCGTGACATGCACCTGCCACGCCGCCCAGCCCCAAAGCGGCACATAGGGCGCACGCCCCGCCGCGCCGATCACCCATGCCAGAACCGCCAATGACAGGATCGAATAGCCAAGCGTGAATCCCCCTGCCCCTGCCCGCGACACAACCCGCGCCTTGATATTGGGGCGCAGCGGCACCGAATGGCTCAGGAAGAACACGGCAAAGGCCGCGATGAACTCGGCCCAGCCCATCAGGCCCCCGGTATCGTCTTTGCCGGTTTCAACCGCAGCATCAGCGGCCCATAGAGAACCGCAAACCCACCAAACGCACCGATCCATGCGATCCCCGCCAGTGCGTGCAACAGGACCGCCTCCGCAGGCCACAGCCCAGCCGCCAACCGCGCCAGCACAGAGACCACCAGCGCGAGGTAAAGCGCTACCGTGCCGCCCCCCGCAGTCAACGCGCGGCCCGTGTGACCCAAGGTCGCCCGCGTCATCACCGCCAGCGTCATCAACCCTACCGCGCCCGCCATCCACAAATGCTGCACCGCCGCCGCGCCGAACACGCCCGAACTCAGCGCCTCCAGCCCGATGCCCAACGCTCCAAGCGGCACGAACGCATACCCAAGGTGCAGCACCCAAACGAGCGGCTCCGCCCCCGTGCGCTCTCCCGCCCAGCGCGCCAGACGCGCGGCATGGACGACACCCACGACCACCAGCGCCCCACCCGTCGCCAATGCCTCTGGCCGGGTGACCCACATCCCGAGCGCCACCAGCAATACCAGGAGCGCCCCCTTGTCGAACCGCTGCATCGGCGGCACCGGCAACCGCCCCGCCCCCCGCCGCGCCAACCAGTTGCGCGTGAACGACGGCACGATCCGCCCGCCGATGACCGCGATCATCATCGCCACCGCCGCCAGTCCCAACCGCAGGCCATAGCCCTGCGCCGCAAAATCGCCCCGTGCTGCCTCCCAATGAAACAGCGCATTGCCCAGCGCAAAGACCGCCAGCATCGCCAACACGATCAGATTGCGCCAGTTCTTGCCCGCTACGATCTCGCGCAGGATCACCGCGCCCAGAACCACCGGCAACGCCAGATCCATCAGCGCCACCGCCAAGGGCGGCAACCCGGCCGAGACCATTACGGCCATCCGACCCAAGAGCCAGAGCGCCGCCAACCCAGCCAGCGGCCAGCCCACAATCGGCAGCCGCCCGGTCCAGTTCGGCACCGCCGTCAGCAGGAACCCGGCGATCACCGCCGCCAGATAACCAAAGAGGAACTCATGCGCGTGCCAACTGACCGGATCGAATGCCGTGGGCAGGCTCAGCGCGCCCGCCAGCATCGGCACCCAGAGCGCCATGATCCCCGCCGCCCAAATCCCTGCACACAGGAAAAAGGGCCGAAACCCGAAACTCAGGACCGCAGGCCCACGCCAAACCCGCATCTGCTCTGCCGTGCTCGTCATCTCTCGGTCCTTTCAGCCCTCAGGCCCGCGTCCGTCACGACCATGTCGAGCGGAATGTCATGCGGCTGCGGATAGATGGTCTCGATCCGCGCATCGCTCAGCGCGATACCGATACTCACTGGGCGCGGATCAAGCGCCGCCAACGTCCGGTCAAAATAGCCGCCGCCATAACCCAGCCGGTAACACTCCACCGTCCAGCCGATCATCGGCGCGAGGGTGATGTCAGGCGTCACCTGCTCCGCTTCGGGCGGCGGCACCGGGATATTCCAATCGCCCCGCACCATCTGCGTCTCGGGCGTCCAGCGGCGAAACACCAGCGGCGCGGCCTTGACCTCGACAATCGGCAACGCGATCAGCACCCCAACTGCATGCCATTCCGCCATCAGCCCGCGCAAATCCGGCTCACCCTTGATCGGCCAGTAGCAGGACAGCACCTTGCCCCGCGCCCCGTTGAATTTCTCTTTCACCACCGCGCGCAGGTGGTCCGAGATTGCCCGCCCAACCTCCTGCCGCGCCGCCACGCTCAACGCATCGCGCAACCCGCGCAACCGCGCACGCTCGGATTTACGCCACCGCGCGACATCGCGTGCCTGATCCGGATCAGTTGCAAGGGGATCAAAATAGGTCGGGTCCACCTCTGCCGCCAAACAAGGAGGAGAGGCATATGTCACCGGCTTCGAGGTATCGGACATGCTGCAGTCCTTTCCGTGATCCGGGACGGGCGCGCGGCGCCGATCCCGCTTTCCATTCCGGTCTAATCCTGCTAATAGGTATTGTAAATACCGATTTGACAGAGAGCCTAGCGACCATGCGCCTCACCTCCTTTACCGATTTCGGACTGCGGATGCTCATGCGCATGGCCAGCGCGCCCGAGCGCGCCTTTTCTACCGCCGAGTTGGCAGCCGAATTTGACCTCTCGCGCCACCATCTCGCCAAGATCATGCAGCGCCTGTCCCAGGCCGGTCTGATCGAAACCCGGCGCGGCGGCGGTGGCGGTGCGATCCTCGCCCGCCCTCCCACCGAAATTCGTCTTGGCGACATCGTTCGTCACCTCGAATCCGGTCAGGCGCTCGTCGCCTGTTTCGGATCAGAGGCGGGAGAGTGCTCTCTCGACGGGCGCTGCCGACTCAAGGCGCGGCTGAGGGCCGCAGAGCGCGCCTTTCTCGATGATCTCGACCGCAGCACCCTGGCCGACATCGCGCTCGACCGTCAGCCCTTGGCTACGGGGTAATAGACCTTACAGAATCGACCCCCAGTTTGTAAGCTTTGTAAGGTTTCAGACCGGCTTGGCCTCTGGCTGCGGACGCAGCACCGACAGCGGTTTGCGCACCTTGTCCCGCAGCCCCGGACCGCTCGGTGCCTGCACCCGCTTGGTGGCCTCAACCATCAGCACCCCGCCCGACACTACGACCGATAGCTTGGCTCCCATCCGCTCCCACATGCCCGCCGTCTTTCGCCAGAACGGACGCTCCGAAGGCGGCTGATAGAGCGTCGTGGCGTGATGCTCTGGCAAAAAGTTGTGTGATTTCAATTGGCTCTCCAATTGCGTTTGGCTGTAGGGACGTCCAAATCCAAACGGCGTGCGATCCGAGCGCGACCACAGGCCAGCCCGGTTCGGCACGATGAACAGCACCGATCCTCCCGGCCCAAGCACCCGCCAGCACTCCTCCAGCACCGCGCCAGGCTGCTCCGAAGTCTCCAGCCCATGCACCACCAAGAGTTTGTCGACATGCCCGGTTTCCAACGGCCAAAACGTCTCTTCACAGAGCACCGAGATATTCGGCATCCCCTGCGGCCACCCGATAACCCCTTGAGGTGCGGGCATTAATCCGATCACCCGGCGCGCATCAGCCAAGTAGGGCCGCAGGAATGGCACCGCGAATCCATAGCCGACCACCGTCTGTCCCTGCGCCTCGGGCCAGAACTCCGCCACTTGCGCGCGCAAGGTTTTCTGCACCGCGCGACCCAATGTGCTGCGGTAGTAAAAATTTCGCAGGTCTTGTACGTCTAGATGCATTGCAGCCCGGCCAAAGATCAGTCACTCTTGACCGTAACACTAACCGGCAATCGGGAAAATACCATGGTTTTGCAAATCCTTACTGTCCCCTGCCTGGCTGATAACTATGCCTATATCGCGCATGATCCGGCCACGGGAGTGACCGCAGTAATCGACGTGCCAGAGGCCGAGCCAATCCTGCAAGCCCTTGATAATCAAGGATGGGCCGCCTCTTTGGTGCTGCTCACCCATCACCACGCCGACCATGTTCAGGGCCTTGGCGCCCTGCTGGCGCGGCACCCCGCATCGGTGATCGGTGCCGCCACCGACGCCCACCGCCTGCCCCCCCTCGATCAGGCCGTGACCGAAGGCGACCGGATCGCGATCGGGTCGGAAGAGGGGCACGTCCTCGATGTGTCGGGTCATACGCTCGGCCACATAGCCTTTCATTTCCCCGAAAGCGCGGTGGTCTTTACCGCAGACAGCCTGATGGCAATGGGCTGTGGGCGAGTTTTCGAGGGCACAATGCCACAAATGTTTGAAAGTCTTGGAAAACTTGCGGCACTCCCACCCGAGACAATGGTCTGTTCCGGTCACGAATACACGCAAAGTAACGCGAAATTCGCACTGACCGTTGACCCGGACAACCCGGCCCTTATATCAAGGGTCAAAGAGATCAGCGCCGCCCGCGCCGCAGGTCGGCCCACTGTCCCCTCAACCCTGGCCGAGGAATTGGCCACCAACCCGTTTCTGCGCGCCGGTGACGTAGGCGTGCAGGCACATTTGGGCATGTCCGGTCGCGCTCCGGTTGATGTCTTCGCTGAAATCCGTACACGCAAGGACCGTTTCTAAGCGGGGCGTGATGAAAACAACGCTGGTTACACGAAATGTGACCCAGTTTGATGAAATAATCCTTGAAGACTGGCCACTATCGACCAAACTTTAAGGTTATGAGGCCAAGGTTAGTGGGCAGCCCGCCCCGGCCAAGATCAGAAGGAGCACGACCGTGCCTTCATTCTCGAACACGCTCGAACAGGCAATCCATGCGGCATTGGCTCTGGCCAATGCACGCCAGCACGAATTCGCGACCCTCGAACATCTTCTGCTCGCGCTCGTCGACGAACCCGACGCCGCGCGCGTGATGAAGGCATGTAGCGTAAACACCGAGGAATTGCGCACCACGTTGGTGGAATTCATCGACGATGATCTCGCCAATCTGGTGACGGACATCGAAGGATCAGAGGCGGTGCCCACCGCCGCCTTCCAGCGCGTGATCCAGCGCGCGGCGATCCATGTACAATCGTCAGGTCGGACCGAGGTCACGGGGGCCAATGTGCTCGTCGCGATCTTTGCCGAACGCGAGTCAAACGCCGCCTATTTCCTGCAAGAACAGGATATGACCCGGTATGATGCGGTAAACTTCATCGCTCATGGTGTGGCAAAAGACCCCGCGTATGGCGAATCCCGCCCGATCACGGGTGCCTCCAGCGAGGAAGGCGAAAACGCATCCAAATCCACGGAGAGCGATGCCGTAGAAGCCGGAGATTCCGCACTTGCCAAATACTGCGTCGATCTGAACGAAAAAGCGCGCAAGGGTGATATCGACCCGCTGATCGGTCGCGATGCCGAGGTCGAGCGCTGCATTCAGGTGCTCTGCCGCCGCCGCAAAAACAATCCGCTGCTTGTGGGCGACCCCGGCGTCGGCAAGACGGCCATCGCCGAAGGTCTGGCGCATAAGATCGTGCAGGGCGAAACCCCGCGCGTTCTGTCGCGCACCACGATCTACTCGCTCGACATGGGCGCGCTGCTTGCAGGCACCCGCTATCGCGGCGATTTCGAGGAGCGGCTCAAGGCGGTCGTGACCGAGCTTGAAAAACACCCCGATGCGGTGCTTTTCATCGACGAAATCCATACCGTGATCGGGGCTGGTGCCACCTCTGGCGGGGCAATGGATGCCTCCAACCTGCTCAAGCCCGCTTTGCAGGGCGGCAAGCTGCGCTGCATGGGCTCGACCACCTACAAGGAATTCCGCCAGCATTTCGAAAAGGATCGCGCCCTTGCCCGCCGGTTCCAGAAAATCGACGTGGCAGAACCGACGGTCGAAGATGCGGTCAAGATCCTCAAGGGGCTCAAACCCTATTTCGAGGATCATCACAGCGTCAAATACACCAACGAGGCGATCCGCTCTGCCGTGGATCTCTCGGCGCGCTACATCAATGATCGCAAGCTCCCGGACAAGGCCATCGACGTGATTGACGAGGCAGGGGCCGCACAGCATCTCTTGGCGGCCTCCAAGAGGCGCAAGAGCATCGGGGTCAAGGAGATCGAAGAGGTCGTGGCGAAAATCGCCCGCATTCCGCCAAAGAACGTGTCCAAGAACGATGCCGAGGTGCTCAAGGATCTCGAGGGCACGCTCAAACGTGTGGTCTTTGGTCAGGATGCCGCGATCGAGGCACTGAGTTCTGCCATCAAACTGGCCCGCGCGGGCCTGCGGGAACCGGAAAAGCCCATCGGCAACTACCTCTTTGCCGGTCCCACCGGCGTGGGTAAGACTGAGGTGGCCAAGCAATTGGCCGATACCCTTGGTGTGGAACTCCTGCGGTTCGATATGTCAGAATACATGGAGAAACACGCAGTTTCGCGACTTATTGGGGCACCTCCGGGCTATGTGGGCTTTGATCAGGGCGGCCTGTTGACCGACGGGGTGGATCAACATCCGCATTGCGTTCTCTTGCTCGACGAGATCGAAAAGGCGCATCCCGACGTGTTCAACATCCTGCTGCAGGTGATGGACCACGGTACGCTGACCGATCACAATGGTCGCAAGGTGGATTTCCGCAATGTCGTGCTGATCATGACCTCCAACGCAGGGGCGGCGGAGCAGGCCAAGTCGGCCATCGGCTTTGGCCGCGACCGGCGCGAGGGCGAGGATACCGCAGCCATTGAGCGGACGTTTACACCCGAGTTCCGCAACCGTCTGGATGCCGTGATCTCGTTCGGGGCGCTGCCAAAATCGGTCATTCTCAAGGTGGTCGAGAAGTTCGTGTTGCAACTCGAGGCCCAGTTGATGGATCGCGATGTGACCATCGAACTGACCCAAGCGGCTGCAGAATGGCTGGGCGACAAAGGCTATGACGATAAGATGGGCGCGCGCCCCTTGGCCCGTGTCATTCAGGAACACATCAAAAAGCCGCTGGCCGAGGAATTGCTCTTTGGCAAACTGCTCAAGGGTGGCGTTGTCACGGTGGGGGTCAAGGACAACAAGATCGACCTCGTCGTCGAGGGCCCCGTCACGCGCCGCCTGACCGGTAAGAAAAAGCCCCCCCTGCTGACCGCCGAATGACGGCACGGCTGGGGACAGCAGTTGCGATACTGACCATGGCGGTGGCAACCCATGCCGCCGCCGATTCTTTCAAGCTGATCCTCCCGTTGGACTGCGAACTCGGGCGGACCTGCTATATCGAGGATTACGTCGATACCGATCCCGGCCCCGGCCAACGCGACTATACCTGCGGCATCAAAAGCCGGGACGACCATCGCGGCATAGACTTCATGCTTCTGTCCTTCGAGGATATGGAGGCGGGCGTAAATGTGTTGGCTGCCGCCCCCGGCATTGTCGCCGCGACGCGGGATGGTATGGCCGATACCCCCGTCACCGCTGAAACGCGCGATGCCATCCGAGGGCAGGAGTGCGGCAACGCAGTCCGCGTCGATCACGGCGATGGCTGGCAAACGCTTTATTGCCACATGAGGCGCGGGTCCATCAGCGTAGGCAAAGGCGATAGTGTAGAGGCGGGCGATGTTCTGGGTCAGGTGGGTCTGAGCGGCCTTACCAATGCTCCGCACGTCCACCTGGGTGTTTTGCGGGATGGCAAGATCGTCGATCCCTTTACCCCTGACGCGGTCGACACCTGCGGTGCGCCCCTCGATCAGAGTTTGTGGCAAACCGCCCTGCCCTATGACCCCGCCGGGCTCTTTACCGCCGGGTTTTCCACCTCCGTACCAGAGTTTGAAGCAGTCCGCTCCGGTGCGGCCCGTGCCAACGACGCGCAGCCAGATCAGCCGCTCGTCCTCTATGGGCATGTCTTCTACGCTCAGCCCGGCGACCGCCTGAGCCTGAGCGCTCGCGGGCCTGAGGGTGAGATTTTCGTCCACGAAATCACGCTCGACGCTCCACAAGCACAGCTTTTTCGCGCCTTTGGCCGCAAGGCACCGCAGGGGGGCTGGCCATCAGGTGATTATCGCGGCTATGTGCGCCTGACGCGCGGCGAGACCGTTCTTGCGGTGCGGCACGCCGATATAACTGTCACGCCCTGAGCGATATTACCGCGTTGTCAGTTTCAACTCGATCCGCCGGTTTTGCGCGCGCGCTTCGGGCGTATCCGCAGGATTAACCGGCTGGAATTCGCCATAGCCATTTGCCGATAGCCGCTCTGCCGGGAAACCAAGGACCTCGGTGAGATACCGCACCACCGACAGCGCGCGCGCCTGGCTCAGTGCCCAATTATCGGCAAAACGCGCGCCCTCGATGATCGGCACGTTATCCGTATGCCCATCGACTTGAAGCACCCAGTTGATGCCCTCGGGGATGTCCCCGATTACATTCCGCAGGATGCCCGCCACCTTGGCAATCTCGCCCCGCCCCGCAGGTGACAATTCCGCCTCGCCGGGGGCAAATAGCACCTCGGACGAGAATACGAACCGATCGCCGACGATCTGCACCCCCTCTTGCTGACCCAAGACATCGCGCAGGCGGCCAAAGAATTCCGAGCGGTATTTTTCGAGGTTCTCTTTCTCCGCTTCCAGAAGACGCGCGCGCTCTTCTTCTGCGATGCGACGCCGCCGTTCTTCGGCAGCGACACGTGCAAGGGCGGTATTCAACTCATTCCCAAGCGACTGCAACTGCACCTCGGTTTCAGCCTCACGGGCCTTGGACTCGTCCAGCAGCGCCTGAAGCCCGGAGAGTTGCTGCCGCAAGGCAGCCACCTGTTGATTGAGCAGTGCCTGCTGTTTTTGCGCCTCCGTGGCCTGCGCCGCCTCGGTCGCGAGGCGCGCTCGCGCCTCTGCCAACAACGCCGCGCGCTGCTCCGCCTCCGTCATCTGTGTCTCAGCCGCCGCTTCGGCCGCGCGTTGCGCAGCAAGCGCAGCCACCAGTTGATCCCGCACCGCTTGTGCCTCTTGCGCAGTTTGCGCCGCGGTATCGCGCACCTCGGCCAACTCGCCCTGCAGCCGCTCGATATCGGCCTCTTGCGTTGCGGCCTCCTGTTCGGCATCCAAGAGCGCCTGCGCCAACTGGCTGTTCAAGTCCGACCGCGCCGTTTCCGCCGCCGCGAGAAGCGTCAGCGTTTCTTCGGCGCGCTTGCGTTGTTCTTCCAGTGCCAATGTCATGGCGGTCAGTTCGGTATCCGCTTCTGCCAGGCGCGCGCGCAGGGCTTCGGCGGCGGCGGCCTCCGTCAAACGGGCCTGTTCCTCGGCGCTTAGCTGCTGTTCAAGGGCCGCCTGTGCCTCAGCCGCGTCCGCGTTGCGCTGCCGCAGGTCCGCCGCAAGCGCCTCGAGAGCCTCGCGCCGTGCGGCAGCAAGACGCGCGGCCTCGGCCTGTGCGTCGACCTCGTCGCGCAAGCCTGCAAGCGCGAGTTGCAACTGCTCTTGATCGCTCAGCAATTCGGCGCGCGCAGCCTCGAGATCAGAGATGCGCCCCTGCGCAGCCTCGCGCTCAGCCAAGAGGCCGGCGACCTGTTCCTCAAAGCTGGCAATGCGCCCCTGCGCGATGCGTAGCGCTTCGGCCTGTGCGGCCTCTCGGGTTCGGGCGTCATCCAGCGTCGCGGTCAAGGTGCCGACCCGATCCTCGAGCCCCTCGCTGCGATCCTGTTCGAGCCCGAGTGCCAGCGACAATGCCGCCACTTCTGCCGAGAGAGCGTCAAGTTTCGTGGCCTGCCCGCTGATTTCCTCGCGCAGCACGAACTGCACCATCATGAAGATCGTGAGAACGAACATCAGCACCAGCAAAAGACCGGTCATCGCATCGACAAAGCCCGGCCAGATCGAGGCCTGAAACCGCGCGCCGCTGCGCCGCGAGAGGGCCATGGTCAGCCCTCCTCAGCCTGATCCGAATCTGAGCGCGGCACGATCGGGCGCACGGGGCGCGGCGTTGGCGAAGGGCGCGCCTGCCCCAGAACCCGCGTCAGGGCCGCCAGATCGGTGCGCAATTCGGTCATGGTCTCTTGCCGACCGGCACTGATTTCCTCGAGAATCCGCAGCATCTGCACGTCGATCGAGCGCAGGCGCATCCGGCTTTCTGCATCAATCCCCTCGTGGGGCGTGGCGTCGCGCGCCTCCAGCGAGGCGATCAACCGCTCTTGGCCCTCGGCCAAACGCAAGAGCGCCAGTTGCACCGGGTTCTGATCGCTCATCCGGTGTGTCAGCCGCTCGATTGAATCCGCCAAAACCCCAAGTTTCTGGTCGACCATCGCGCGGCTCATGTCCGACTGGCTGAGCATGGATTGGAGCGCGTCCATCTGTTCGGCCATGTGATCGAGCAGATGCGTTACCGCGCCCCCCTCGCCACCATCCCCGTCGCCGCTGGCGAACCCGACCCGCGTGATCGTGGACATCCATTCCTCGAGCTCGCGGTAGAAACGATTTTGCCCATGCCCCGCAAAAAGCTCGAGCAGCCCTACCACCAACGATCCGGCAAGCCCCAGAAGCGACGAGGAAAAGGCCACACCCATTCCACCCAATTGCGCCTCAAGCCCGCTCATAAGGCGGTTGAAAACGGCGATCCCCTCTTCGCCCTCTTGCGGCGCAAGGCTGCGGATCGTGTCCACGACTGCGGGCACCGTGGTGGCAAGGCCGTAAAACGTGCCCAACAGCCCGAGAAAGATCAAAAGGCTCACAATATAGCGGGTGATCTCACGCGCCTCGTCGATCCGTTGTGCAACCGAGTCGAGGATCGAGCGCGCCGAAGTTGACGCAATCTGCATCCGCTTGCCGCGCGAGCGCAGCAATGTGGCAAGTGGCGCCAGCATCGAGGGCGGTTGCGTCATCTCGTGGCCGGGCAGTTGTGCAGCAAACCCGTCGATCCAGCGGGCCGATCCGATCAGTTGCAGCACCTGCCAGAAGGTCGCAATCACCCCGAGGACGAAGACAAAGAAAATGAACCCGTTGAGCCAGAGATTGGCCTCGAACACAGGCAGCACCCGAGGGAGTGCCACAAAGGCACCGAGCGCGGTCAGCCCGATGACCACCAGCATCAAAAAGATCTGGCGGTAGGGATATGAAAACTGCGGCTCGACCTCACGGTCCGGCTGGTCCATCTGGACGCTCCCGACACTTGGATTTCTTGGGCCAACCCTACGCGGCTTGGACGCCCAAGCCAAGGATTTATCCACAGATATGGCGCACCCGCCGCACCAGCCAATCCAGCTCCTTGTCGTGGATGCCCAACTGTCGCAGGTGGTCAGCGGTGTTGTAGAGATATTCGGTGTTTGGCCCACGCCCGCCGACAGCGCGGGCGATGATACCCGCCTGTTCCTCGAGATCCAGACCGCCGCAATATTGCACGTGATCGGGGTCGATCACATAGGTCACGGCCTCGACCCGGCGACCGTCGGCCAGATCAATCTCCAGCATCCTCTCCAGATAGGCCGAGGAAATCAGCTCGCGCTCGCGCAGATAGGCCAGTACATCTTCGGCCTCTGCGGGGTCGGCCCGTAGCGCCACCCCCTGGCAGAGCGCACCGGGACTGGCATCCAATGCCAGAACCAGACCGGGAACCTCATCCGTGCCGCGATGGTGGATGCTACGCATGCAAAAGCTGCGGTGATAGTCGGGCAGTCGGGCAATCACCCGCTCGACCGCGTCAAAGCCCGGATTCCACACCAGCGACCCGTAGCCGAATACCCACATAGCCTTTGCCCCTGTTCCTCGCGCACCGCCCCCTATAAACAGCTCTCACTGGGCATGAAAGGGGCGCGCACCATGAGATTTCTGCTTGCCGTGATCTTGATCGCCGCATCGGGCTGGTCTGGCTACTGGTTCGTAGGGCAAAACGGGTTGAGCCGCGGCTTTGAGACATGGTTCGAGGCGCGGCGCGCCGAAGGCTGGGTGGCCGAGACTTCTGATATCACGGTGCAGGGCTTTCCCAACCGATTTGACACCGGATTTTCCGACCTTGTGCTCGCCGATCCTGCGACAGGCCTTGCTTGGGAGGCAGAGTTTTTCCAAATCCTCGCCCTCAGCTATCAGCCGAACCACGTCATCGCCGTCTGGCCGGATCAGCAGTTGATCGCCACACCACAAGAGAAATTCCGCATCGAGAGTCGCGACATGCGCGCCAGCCTGCGCATCGCCCCTGATACGCGGCTGGCCCCGGAACGCGCCACGCTGACAGCGGAATTCCTGCAAGTCTCGCCCGAGGCACGACCAGACGAGCCAACCGCCCTGACCAGCCTGACGCTGGCGGCTGAGAGGCAGATCGACGCCGAGTATCGTCTGGGCCTCTCCGCCGAGGGGCTGACGCTTGCCGCCCCCTGGCAGGCTCGGCTTGATCCGCAAGGGCGCCTGCCTCGGCAGATTTCCGGGCTCCATGCCGATCTGACCGTGCGATTTGACCGGATCTGGGACCGCAGCGCCGTCGAAGACGCCCGGCCACAACCGACCGAGATCAAGGTAAAGCTTGCCGATGCGAAATGGGGGCAACTGCATCTTCAGGCTGCGGGCGCGGTCAAGGTCACGCCCGAAGGCTGGCCCGAGGGCGACATCACGCTCAAAGCACGCAACTGGCGCGACATCCTGCAAATCGCAGCTCAGACCGGGGCGGTGCCTGAGAGCATGCTGGGAACGCTTGAGAACGGTCTCTCCCTCATGGCGCAGATGTCAGGCAATCCCGAAACGCTGGATGTGCCACTGACATTTCGCAACGGGCGTATCCTGCTGGGGCTAATCCCGATCGGCCCGGCACCGATACTGCGGCTGAGATAGGTTCAGGCCCCGTCGCGCAGGGCAACAAAGGCCGGCCATGCATCGGGATCAGCCACTGTCTTGTCGCGGCAGAACGGGTTGCAAAAGCCGAAGATGCGCCCTTCGCTCTCCATCAGGTCGGTCACGGGATCGCCGGAATAGGGACAGGCCGTATTCTCGGGCGTGCCCTCAGCCACCGCGCGTGCCGGGCGCGGCACCGGGCCGGGCCAAGGTGCCGTGGCATAGGGCTTGGCATAGCGGGCAAGCGTCGCCCCGCGCACCAGTCCCATGGCGCGCCAACGACGAAACGCAGGATCGTTCAGATGGGCCGCAACATAGGCGCGGGCATGCTCGGACACCGGCAGGCCATACCCCGCAATCCGCGCAGCCACCGGTGCAAAAAACGCATCCGCAGCGCTGTAATCCCCACAAAGCCATGGGCCATTTGGCGCGCAGGTGGCACGGGCGTGCTGCCACAGGGTCTCGATCCGGGCGAGATCATTCAGCACCGCCTGCGAAGGCGTGACACCGATATAGGCCGCGCGCAGGTTCATCGGACAATCGCCGCGCAGAGCCCCAAAGCCCGAATGCATTTCCGCTGCAAGTGTGCGCGCCGTTGCGCGGGCTCGTGGATCGGTGGGCCATATCACCGCCTCGGGATGTCGGCTGGCCAATTCCTCGGCCATGGCAAGGCTGTCTGACACTGCAACCCCTTCGGGCGTCACCAGCACCGGCACGGTGCGTGCCGGGGCCAAATCGGCCAATTGCTGCGCCACGCTCGCCTCGGCGTCGAAATCGAGCAGGCGCACGCGATAAGGAAGTCCAAATCGCGCGAGCAAGAGCCATCCGCGCAGGGACCAGGACGAATAGGCGTAATCGCCAAGGATGAGATCATAGGTCATGGGGCGATGCTATCGCTGGCCCCGCCCCGCGCCTAGTGCGATTTTGTGCGACCCTGCATCACGGATGGTGATTGATCGCACGTGCCTGCCAACCCACCCCGACCCAATGCAACTCGGTCACCGAGAGGTTGTCGATCCGATGCGCGAACGCCTCGTAGGCCGTGACCCCGAGGGCGGCCTGCACCTGTGTCAGGATCGCGCCCATATGCGCCACCGCGACAATATCGCGACCCGGATGAGCGGCACGCAATCGCTCTGCGGCGCGCGAGACGCGGGCGGACACCTCATGCCAGCTTTCACCGCCGGGTGCGCGGATATCGCCCGGCTTTTCCCAGAAAGCGCGCAACAGGGGTTGATCGGGCACGGTATCAAAAGCCTGCAATTCCCATGCGCCAAAATGGATTTCGCGCAGGTCGGGATCATCGGCAAGACGGTCTCGCCTACCCGCAATGGCATCGGCCGTGGCACGCGCGCGGCTCAGGTCAGACGAAATCACCAAGGCATCGTCGGGCAGATGCGATGCCACCCGCGCCAGCCGTGCCACATCGCTCAGGTCCGCCGGAATATCCGACCAGCCCACCATGGACTTGGCATGCGTCGGCCCGTGGCGAACCCAGAAAAATCGGCTCACGGCAGCGTACCCTTCAGAACTTGGGGCAATCCCGCGATGACATTCACCACCAGATCCGCGCGGGCCGCCAACGCCTGATTGATCCGGCCCTGCGCGTCCCGGAACCGACGGGCGAGCGCGTTGTCGGGCACCACCGAAAGCCCCACCTCGTTCGAGACCATCACCACGGGTGCAGCGCAGGCATCAAGCGCGGCGATCAGCGCCGCTTGCGCTCGGTCGAGGTCATGCTCGGCCAGCAGGTGATTGCTGAGCCACATCGTGATACAATCCAGCAACACGACCTCATCCGCCCCCGCCTGTTCCAGCGCCGGGGCCAGATCGAGTGATGCCTCAATGGTGCGCCAGTCTGGTCCGCGCATGACGCGATGACGCTCCAGCTTGGCGCGCATCTCGTCGTCAAAGGCCTGCGCCGTCGCCAGATAGACCCGTGTGCGTTCGGTGCCGGTAACAAGCGCCTCGGCAAACCCTGATTTACCCGAAGCAGCGCCCCCCAGAACAAGGCTCAGTCGTGGAAGATTGGACACGCGCCCTCCTTTTTTGATCCGGTCACGCCCGCGCTGCGTAGCACTTTGCGACAAGAGGAAAAAGGGCGCAACGAAGTCACGCCGCCGATAGGGGGAAATGAGATGCCACTGGACGCACCGCAGCAAAGGTCCATGTCCCGCACCGCCATGAAAGCGGAAATGCTGGACGCCGAAACCGAACTGGCGCTTGCCTATGCTTGGCGCGATCAGCGCGACGAAGAAGCGCTGCATCGCTTGATCAACGCTTACATGAGGCTTGCGATTTCGATGGCGTCGAAATTCCGCCGCTATGGCGCGCCGATGAATGACCTCATTCAAGAGGCTGGCCTTGGCCTGATGAAAGCGGCGGACAAGTTTGACCCCGACCGTGGCGTCCGGTTTTCGACCTATGCCGTGTGGTGGATCAAGGCCAGCATTCAGGACTATGTGATGCGCAATTGGTCGATGGTACGCACAGGGTCTACGTCCTCGCAAAAGTCCTTGTTTTTCAACATGCGCCGCGTGCAGGCACGGCTGGAGCGCGAGGCCCTTGCGAATGGCGAACAGCTAGACGGCTATCAACTGCGTGAGATGATCGCGCATGAGGTGGGGGTGCCGTTGCGTGATGTCGAGATGATGGAGGGGCGTCTGTCGGGCTCTGATTTCTCGCTCAATGCGACGCAATCCTCCGAGGATGAGGGCCGCCAGTGGATCGACACGCTCGAAGACGATGGCGCGCGCGGAGACGAGATCGTGGAACGCGACCATGATATGCACGCGCTGCGCACATGGCTGGCGGATGCCTTGTTGCGCCTCAATGATCGCGAGCGGTTCATCGTGCGCGAACGCAAGCTGCGGGATGATCCGCGCACGCTGGAGAGCCTTGGCGAGGAGCTGAACCTCAGCAAGGAACGCGTTCGCCAGCTTGAGGCGGCGGCCTTCCAGAAAATGCGCAAGCATCTTGAAAAGCACGGTGGCGAGGTGCAAAACCTGCTCGCATGACCGTGCGCGCCCTTGCCCTTTCGATCAGCTTTGTCTTGGCCTCGCCTACATGCGCGCAGGACGTGGTGATACTCGGCGAAGTGCATGACAATCCCGCACACCATGCAGAACAGGCTGCGCGCGTCGCTCGAACAAGGCCAAAGGCAATCGTATTCGAAATGCTGACTGCTGAGCAGGCCGCGCGCGTCACCCCACAGGTGCGGGGGGATGAAGCAGAACTTGAGGCAGCGTTAGGTTGGGCCGAGAGTGGCTGGCCAGATTTTTCGATGTATTATCCGATCTTCGCCGCAGCCCCTGAGGCCGAAATCTATGGCGCGCAGGTGCCTCGTGACGCCGCGCGCGCAGTGATTGCCGACGGGCCAGCCGCTTCGTTCGGGGAAGAGGCTGCGCGCTACGGGCTCGACCGCGATCTTCCGCCGCAAGAGCAGACAGCCCGTGAAACGCTCCAGAAAGAGGCGCATTGCAACGCCCTGCCCGCAGAGATGCTGCCCGGCATGGTCGCCATCCAACGCCTGCGCGACGCCGTATTGGCCCGTGCGGCCATAGAGGCGCTCGAGGCAACCGGCGGGCCGGTGGCGGTAATCACTGGCAACGGCCACGCCCGCCGCGACTGGGGCGTGCCCGCCTACCTGACTATGGTCGCGCCGGATCTCGACATCTGGGTTCTGGGCCAGACCGAGGACGGCCGCCCGCTCGACGGCGGGTTTGACTTGGTCACAAGCGCCCCTGCGGTCGAGCGCCCCGACCCCTGCGCGGCGTTCAAGTGATCCGGCGCACCCTTGCGCGGCCCCGGCCCCGGCCCTAGTGTCAGGGCGCAAGTCACAAGGAGCGGCCATGCTCAGCGCGAAACGCATTCTTCTGATCATCGGCGGCGGCATCGCGGCCTACAAGACGCTCGATCTCATCCGGCGTTTGCGCGAACGCGGCGCGTCGGTAACGCCGGTGCTGACCCGCGCCGGGGCGGAATTCGTGACCCCGCTCGCGGTCTCGGCTCTGGCTGGGCAAAAGGTGTTCTCGGACCTCTTCGACCTCACCGACGAGGCAGAGATGGGCCATATCCAACTTAGCCGCTCTGCCGATCTGATCGTGGTGGCCCCGGCCACCGCCGACCTCATGGCCAAGATGGCGACGGGCCGGGCGGACGATCTTGCATCAACAGTTCTGTTGGCCACCGATACGCCTGTGCTGATCGCCCCCGCGATGAATGTGCGGATGTGGGAGCACCCTGCTACGCAACGCAATATCGCTGTGCTGAAAGGCGACGGAATTACCTTTGTCGGACCAAATGCGGGCGATATGGCGTGCGGAGAGCATGGTCCGGGACGCATGGCCGAGGTGCCGGAAATTTTGAGTGCCATTGAAACAGCGCTTGGCGATGGCCCGCTGAAGGGGCAGCGCGTGCTCGTAACCTCTGGCCCCACGCATGAACCCATCGACCCGGTGCGCTATATCGCCAACCGGTCGTCTGGGGCGCAGGGCACGGCGATTGCCCGAGCGCTTGCGGCCCTCGGGGCGCATGTGGTCTTTGTCACCGGCCCCGCCACTGTGCCGCCACCCGATGGGGTGATAGTGATCCGTGTCGAGACCGCCCAAGAAATGCTGGACGCCGTCGAAGCCACCCTGCCGGTGGATGCAGCAATCTGCGCTGCCGCTGTGGCGGATTGGCGCGTTTCCAGTGCGAGTGACCACAAGATCAAGAAAACCAAGGGTGGCCTCCCGGTGCTGGAGTTCGCCGAGAACCCCGACATACTTGCAACGCTCAGCCAGAAGACGACGGACAGACCAAGGCTGGTCGTGGGCTTTGCCGCCGAAACCAATGACGTGATTGCGAACGCCACCGCCAAACGCGCGCGCAAGGGCTGTGACTGGATCGTCGCCAATGATGTGCGTCCCGATACCGGCATCATGGGAGGCAGTGAAAACGCTGTCACGCTGATCACCGCGGACGGAGCCGAAGACTGGCCGCGTATGGGCAAAGATCAGGTGGCCACGCAACTGGCGGCCAGGATCGCTACGGCCCTGAGCTGAAATTATGCTTACTTTCAACAGGATGGAGAGGGGCGTATGCTGACCGTCGCATTTCAATGGGAGGACGGGGCAGACCGCGACCTTGGCCTGCCCGCCTATGAAACCACCGGCGCGGCCGGGGCCGATCTGCGCGCGAATTTCCCGGATCGCGCTTCGGTCATGCTGGCACCGGGCGCACGGGCGCTGGCGCCCACAGGGCTGCGGTTGGCGGTGCCGGCGGGGTACGAAGTGCAGGTGCGCCCACGCTCGGGCCTTGCCCTCAAGCATGGGATCACACTTCTCAATAGTCCCGGCACCATCGACAGCGATTATCGCGGCCCCTTGGGCGTGATCGTGATGAATGCCGGAACGGAGGCCTTTGAAATCACACACGGAATGCGGATTGCACAAATGGTGGTGGCCCCTGTGGTGCAGGCGCGGTTCACCCTGGTCGAAACTCTGGACGAGACCGCGCGCGGTGCGGGTGGGTTCGGCTCGACGGGGATCGGCTGATGCTGCTGGTGGGGGTCATGGCGGCGGTGCTCTGGGGCATTGGCGCGGCGTTAGGCACGCCCCGGCGGCTGCGGTGGGGGATGATCGCGGGGCTATGGGCTGCGGTGGTGCTGACGCATCTGGTGCTGCCGGAGGGCCATCCGCTCCGCATGGTCACGGGCGAGAGCCCCGCGCTCTGGCTGATGATCGGCGGCTCGGCGGTGATCGTGCTGATCTACCGCGCCGGATTGCGCCACATGCGGGCGCGCTCAGTGCGGGCAGAAACGGCGGTTGATACGCACAAACCCTTGTTTTCAGAGACAGAACTTGGACGTTACGCGCGCCATATCGTGCTCCGGGAAATTGGCGGACCGGGGCAAAAGGCGCTGAAGCAAGCCCGCGTTCTGGTCATTGGCGCGGGTGGTCTTGGCTCGCCAGCGTTGCTCTATCTGGCGGCGGCGGGTGTGGGCACCATAGGGATCATCGACGATGATATGGTGGATAACTCCAACCTGCAGCGGCAGGTGATCCACCGAGATGCGGATATCGGCCTGCCCAAGGTGCAATCAGCGATGGCAGCGATGCAGGCGCAGAATCCACATGCCGTGGTGCGCCCCTATCAACGCCGTCTGACACCCGAAATCGCGAGTGACCTCTTTGCCGATTATGATCTGATTCTTGACGGCACCGACAATTTCGAGACGCGCTATCTGGCCAATGCGACCGCAGCAAAACAGGGCAAGCCGCTGATTTCAGGAGCTTTATCGCAATGGGAAGGGCAGTTGAGTGTATTTGACCCAGCCCATGGCACACCCTGCTATCAGTGCATCTTTCCAGAGGCCCCCGCCCCCGGTCTGGCGCCATCCTGCTCCGAAGCGGGGGTCTTGGGGCCCTTGCCAGGCGTGGTCGGTGCCATGATGGCCACCGAGGCGGTGAAACTCATTACTGGAGCAGGACAATCCCTGCGCGGAGAGATGTTGATCTATGACGCGCTCTATGGCGAAAGCCGCAAGATAGGGCTAAGCCGCCGTGCAGATTGCCCTATATGTGGGGGAAAAGGAGAGAGTGATGACCAACATGTTGCTGGCTGAGTGGACAACACCATTCGCCCTTGCCCCCTTTCACGCCATTTCGGACGCGGATTTCACACCTGCGTTCGAGGCAGCTCTGGACCAGGCGCGCGCCGAAATTGCGACGATTGCCGATAATCCGGAGCCGCCCAGCTTTGCCAACACGATCGAGGCGCTGGAAGCCTCGGGCAAGGGATTGGATCAGGTGCTGTCGGTTTTCTACACGCTGGCGGGTGCGGACAGCAATCCAAAGCGGCAGGAATTGCAGCGTCAATTCGCCCCGAAGCTCGCGGCATATTCGTCAGAATTATATGGAAATAAAGCGCTTTTTTCACGTATTGAAACCCTCTGGGCGGCTCGGGACACTCTAGACCTGACACCGGAAGAGGAGCGATTGCTGATACTGACCCACCGGGGCTTCCGCCGCTCTGGCGCGGCATTGACCGGGGATGAGGAAGCCCGGATGCGCGCAATCATGGCGCGGCTGGCGGAATTGGGGACGGCATTCACGCAGAACCTGCTGGCTGATGAGGCCGGGTGGCATATGGAACTGGCTGAGGCTGATTTGGCGGGGTTGCCTGATTTTCTGGTCGATGCCGCCCGCGCGGCGGGGCGCGAAAAGGGGCTGGAACGGCCAGTTATCACCCTCTCGCGGTCGTTGATCGTGCCGTTCCTACAATTCTCGCCCCGTCGTGATCTGAGAAAAAAGGCATATGAATCATGGGTTTCGCGTGGGGCCATGGGAGGTGAGACTGACAATCGCGAGGTGGCTGCCGAGATTCTGCGCCTGCGGGCAGCGCGGGCGGCGTTGCTCGGATACGAGAGCTTTGCGGCTTACAAGCTGGAAACCGAGATGGCCAAGACACCAGAGGCGGTGCGCGACCTCTTGATGGCAGTATGGGAACCGGCCAAGGCGCAGGCGGAAAGGGATGCCGCGCGCCTGACGGAAATGATGCAAGCCGATGGAATCAATGGAGAATTGGAGCCATGGGACTGGCGCTACTATGCCGAGAAACGGCGGCAGGCAGAGCATGATCTGGATGAAACCGCGCTCAAACCTTACCTATCGCTCGAGAGTATGATCGCGGCGGCGTTTGGCTGTGCCAATCGGCTGTTCGGTTTGGAGTTTCACCCCCTTGATGTGCCCCTCTACCACCCTGATTGCCGGGCCTGGGAGGTGACGCGCAATGGTGAGCATGTCGCTGTTTTCATTGGGGATTATTTTGCGCGCGGGTCCAAGCGGTCGGGTGCCTGGTGCTCGGCGATGCGCGGTCAGGCCAAGCGGCCAAAGGTGCAGGGGCCGGTGGTGATCAATGTCTGCAACTTTGCCAAGGGCGATCCGGCGCTGCTGAGTTATGACGATGCGCGCACCCTCTTTCACGAGTTCGGCCATGCCCTGCACCAGATGCTGTCAGACGTGAATTATGAAAGTATTTCAGGGACTTCCGTGGCGCGTGACTTTGTCGAGCTGCCCTCGCAGCTCTATGAGCACTGGCTGGAAGTGCCCGAAGTGCTGGAACGCTATGCAACCCATGTCGAGACGGGCGAAGCCATGCCACGGGAATTGCTGGATAAATTGCTAAGAGCCGCGAATTTCGATCAGGGGTTTCAGACGGTCGAATATGTCGCCTCTGCCCTTGTCGATCTGGCGTTCCACGAGGGCGAAGCCCCCCGCGACATCATGGCCAAGCAGTTGGAAATATTGGACAATATTGGCATGCCGAAGGCCATTACCATGCGCCATGCCAGCCCGCATTTCGCGCATGTCTTTTCCGGGGATGGGTATTCCAGCGGGTATTACAGCTATATGTGGTCCGAGGTGATGGATGCGGATGCCTTTGCCAGTTTCGAGGAAGCCAGCGGGCCATTTGACGCGGAGCGGGCCAAGGCCTTGGAATCGCACATTCTTTCGCGCGGCGGATCAGAGGATGCCGAAACGCTCTATCTGAAATTCCGTGGGCGGATGCCGGGGGTCGCGGCGCTGCTCAAAGGTCGCGGGCTTGCGGCGTGAGCGGTGTAAGCTCTGTAAGGTTTGTCAGGTGATTTTGTAAGGTCCAAGGGGGGATTGGGGGCGCTGCCCCCGCCCCGGATGAAATCCGGGACTCCCCCGAGGTATTTTCGGCCAGATGAAACCCGGTTTCAGATCGTCTGGTCGTAGTCGCCTACGCCCGGTTCGGTGCGGATGACGGCATCAATATCCGCGAAGATGGCGCGCATTTCCGCGTCGCTGTCGCTGCTCTCGCACACGACCACGAGGTTCGGGGTGTTGGAGGAGGCACGCACGAGGCCCCAAGAGCCATTGTCGAGAATGACGCGGGCGCCATTGACGGTCACGACCTCTTTGATCGCGCGCCCGGCGAGGGGTTCGCCTGCGGCATGACGCGCGACAAGGCGCGCGACAATACGGTCCAGCACGGCGTATTTCTCGGTATCGGCGCAATAGGGCGACATGGTGGGGGTCGAATAGGTCACGGGCAGCGCGCGGCGCAGGTCGGACATCGACATATCGGGGTTGCGGTCCATCAGTTTGCAAATCTCGACCGCGACGCGCATGCCGCAGTCGTAGCCCCGTCCGATGGGTTCGGCGAGGAAGTAATGCCCCGATTTCTCAAAGCCCGCGAGCGCACCCAGTTCCTTGACCCGGCGCTTCATATGGCTATGGCCGGTTTTCCAGTAATCGGCGGTCACGCCGTTTTTGATGAGTTCGGGGTCAGAGGCGAAGAGGCCGGTGGATTTCACATCCGCAACGAAGGTGGCGTTGGGGTAAATCTTGGACAGGTCGCGCGCCATGATGACGCCCACCTTGTCAGCAAATATTTCCTCGCCCTCGTCATCCACCACGCCGCAGCGGTCGCCGTCGCCGTCAAAGCCGAGCGCGAAATCGGCGCCCGTCGCGCGCACGGTTTCGGCCATGTCATGCAGCATTTCCATGGCTTCGGGATTGGGATTGTAATGCGGAAAGGTGTAATCGAGCGTGTTGTGCGAGGGGATCACCTCGACCCCCAAGCGCTCGAACAGCTCAGGCGCAAAGGCCGAGGCGGTGCCGTTGCCGGTGGCGCAGACGACGCGGAGTTTGCGGGTCATGCGGAAATCGCCGACGAGATCGTCGAGATAGGCCTCGCGCACGCCAGGAACAAATTCGTAAGCGCCGCCGGGGCGGGGCAGACCGCGCCCTTCGAGCACGATGTCGCGGAGTTCGGCCATCTCGTCGGGGCCGTGGGTGAGCGGGCGATCAAAGCCCATCTTGACCCCGGTCCAGCCATTCGGGTTGTGCGAGGCCGTGACCATGGCAACGGCGGGCACATCGAGATGGAATTGCGCGAAATAGGCCATGGGGCTGAGGGCGGGGCCAATATCCTTGACCGTGATCCCAGCCTGCATGAGACCGAGGATAAGGGCGTTCTTGATCGAGAGCGAATAGTCGCGATAGTCATTGCCGACCGCGATCACAGGTGCGATGCCGCGCGCGTGCATCTGGGTGCCGAGACCGAGACCGAGAGCGGTAATGCCGGGCAGGTTGATCTGATCGGGGTATTTCCAGCGGGCGTCATATTCGCGAAAGCCGGTGGGCGCGATCATGGCATCGCGGAGAAATTCCCAGGTGTTGGGAGTGACGGTCGGCAAGGGTTTGGTCATAAAAGCACTTTGTCAGTCAGAGGTGGATCGGGTTGGCCTTGGCCAGACGGTCGAATTGCATCAGCGTGTCGATAAGCGCTGACATCTGCGAGAGCGGGATCATGTTGGGTCCGTCAGAGGGTGCGTTGTCCGGGTCTTCATGGGTTTCGATGAAGACGGAGGCGACGCCCAAGGCAACCGCCGCGCGGGCCATCACAGGAGCGAATTCGCGCTGTCCACCACTGCTGCCGCCGCGCCCGCCGGGTTGTTGCACCGAATGGGTTGCGTCCATCACCACGGGATAGCCGGTCGCCGCCATCTGCGGCAGGCTGCGCATATCGGCGACGAGGGTGTTGTAGCCAAAGGAGGTGCCGCGTTCGGTCAGCAGGATGCGGGTATTGCCGGTGCTTTCGATCTTGGAGATGACATTGGGCATGTCCCAAGGGGCGAGAAACTGGCCCTTCTTGACGTTGATCACCGCGCCGGTTTCACCGGCCGCGATCAAGAGATCGGTCTGGCGACAGAGAAAGGCGGGGATTTGCAGCACATCGACCACCTCGGCCACAGGCGCGCATTGGTCGGCGGTGTGGATGTCGGTGAGCACCGGAAGACCGAGCGCATCCTTGACCGATTGCAGCACCTTGAGACCCTCGTCGATGCCCAGACCGCGCTTGCCCGAGAGCGAGGTGCGGTTGGCCTTGTCAAAGCTGCCCTTGAAGATCAGCCCCGCACCATGGGCAGCGCAGGCCTCTTGCAGCGTGCCCGCGATCATCTGGGCGTGATCGGCGGATTCGAGCTGGCAAGGCCCGGCAATGAACGTCAGAGGGCGGTCATTGCCGATGGCCCATCCGTTGAGGTCGATATGTTTCATATCAGGAAGACACCTGTTCACGCAGAATGGAAGCTGTAAGCGATATGAGCAGGTAGATACCAGAAAAGATCAGGAAGGCCAGTATCGTATTCTCGAAGGCCCGCGGATAGGAGGAATCCTGCGAGGCAAGGGGCCGCACGCTAACCGTGAGATAGCGGACCTGCTTGTTGGCCTCGATCTCGGACTGGCGCTTTGCCTCAAGCGCGGATTGCAACACGAGGTCTGCGGTGGCGAGGTCGGCCTGTGCCATCTGGATCGCGGCGGTCTTGGAGGCGAGCGAGCTTTCGCCGGCGGTGGCCTCGGTCAGGCGGCTTTTCTGGCGGGAGAGTTCGGCGCGCAGGATCTCGATCTCGCTCTGGAGTGCCTCGACGCGGGCGGCGTTGGGGCGGGCGTTGTTGAGTTGGATATTGAGGGCCAGTTCCTTTTCCTGAAGCTGCAATTCGACGGTGTTCACGAGGGCGCGGATGCTGGCAATCTCGCCCTCG
Organism: Roseovarius mucosus DSM 17069; assembly: GCF_000768555.3. Classification (GTDB taxonomy): domain Bacteria; phylum Pseudomonadota; class Alphaproteobacteria; order Rhodobacterales; family Rhodobacteraceae; genus Roseovarius; species Roseovarius mucosus. The sequence goes on along the minus strand of NZ_KN293979.1, from coordinate 211,134 downwards.
GGATCGAGGATGGTCCCCTCTTGCAACGTCACGAGCATCTGCTGGGCGGCGCGACGGTCGGCCTTGGCCTGCTCCAGGCTGGTGGCGGCGGTGCTGACCGCGTCCTGACGTTTTTGGCGGCTGAGGTCATCCACGCGCTCTTCGGCATATTTGATGAGGCGTTCGGAAAAGGTGGCGCTGAGGGCGGGATCTGCGGTCGAAACCTCCATCCGGATCACGCCTTCGGTCGGGTCGTAGCCGAGTTTTCACGTATTTGCGATAGAGCTTGTAGGCTGTTTCGTGGCTGGCATCGGGATCGAGTCGCTGGAGCGGGTCGATCGAGGGGTCGCTGAAATGCGCACGAAAGCCGAGTTCCTCGTCAAGGCGCAGCATCGCATCCTTGGATTCGAGATATTCCTGAGTGGCGATGGCATCCTGACCGGTGGCGAATTGCGTGGGCAAAAGGCCGCCCAAACCGCCACCTGTGCTGCTGCCGCCATCCGCCGACAGGATCAAGAAGGCGGATTTGGTCGAATACATCGGCGTGGCGATGGCGTAGAAATAATAGCTGACCACGATGGTCGGCAGCAACACGAAGGCTGCAAGGCGCGAAAAGAGCAACAGCAAACGGCGGCGGCGGCGGCGACCGATGTCGCGCTGAATTTCCTGGATTTCCTTGGCGCGGCGATCCGCCGGGCTGATATCGGTGGAGGGCAGCGTCTGGCGCGCGACGGGCACGGTTTGCGGCAATTGCACGCGGCCCTGCGGCGCGCCCGGATCACTTGCCGCGGCGGGGCCATTGGGCGGGGGCGGCGGGGTGTTGCCACCATCGCTGGCCACAAGTTCGAGAATGTTGGCCCGCTGAAACGGGTCAATGCCGCGCGCGCGCAAGAGGCGCACGGCGTCGAAATCCGACGTGGGCGCGAGCCCGTGCTTTTGCGCCATGCGCCGGGCCATGCGCAGTTCGCGCCCGGTCAACCCCTCGCGGCGGATGTCGTCGATACTTTGACTGGTCGCGGTTTCGCGCGCCGAGGCGACCTGCCCCTCTTGTGCGGGCGGTAACGTTTCCGCAACAGGCGCGGCAGCACCTGCATCATCCGAGGTGGCGACACGCGGCGCGAGGGAATCGGCGCTCCGGCGGATGCGGAACTTTCTAGCCTTGGGTTTCGTAGTCATAAAGCTCTTTTGCCTCTTCCAAGGTGTCAAACATGTATAGTTTGCCGCCCATCAGCACAGCGGCCGAACGGGCGAATTTCTCCAGCACCTTGGGATCATGCGAGACGATGATCACGGTGGTGGTGCGCAGACGTTCCTGAAGGATATCGCCTGCCTTGCGGTTGAACTCGACATCGGTCGAGCCGGGCATACCCTCGTCGATCAGATACATATCAAAATCGAGGGCCAGCATGAGCGCGAAGCTGAAGCGCGCGCGCATGCCCGAAGAATAGGTACCGAGCGGTTGGTCGAAATATTCGCCCAAGCCACAGAGCCAGCGGCAGTAGGCCTCGATGTAGTCGGGATCAAGGCCGTAGAGACGCGCGATATAGCGCGAGTTGTCCAGCGCCGAGAGGCGGTTGACCACCCCCCCCATGAAGCCCAGAGGAAAGGAGATGCGACAGCTGCGCCGAACCACCCCCTCGTCCGGTTTTTCAAGACCGGCCATCATGTTGATCAGCGTCGTCTTGCCGGTGCCGTTGGGTGCCAGAATGCCAAGGCTATGGCCAAGCTCGACGCGGAACGACACCCGGTCGAGGATGACCTTACGCTGTGTGCCTGTCCAAAAGGACTTGCTGACGTTCTCGAACTCGAGCATTCAATCGCCCCGGTAAACCTGCTCTCCCCGATTATAACGGGATACTCTTAAGGTCGGCTTAGCCTGTTTTTCAGTATTATTGCCGATCTGGGAACAATTTGCCACGGCAACAAGGCAAGATTGTGATCAATCGCCAAGATTTCGCGGCAATTTCCCGGCATGCGTGGCGGGGGAGTGACGCCACGCGCCCCAAGCGACGGCCAAGAGGTCACGGCGATTGCCCAAGCCGCCGCGCTGCGTTAGGGACGAGGGAAGGACGCAGCACGAGTAAGACCAATGAGCCGGATTTGCCATATAGAGTTGGACGATGCCAACCTTCCGCCCCCCACGCCCGAGATCGAGCAGGAGCGCAAGGTGGCGATGTATGATCTCATCGAGGAAAACAGTTTTGCGCTGCCCGCGCGCGACGACCGCCCGGTGCCGGAGGGTCCGTATCGTCTGGGGCTGGCGATCCGCGAAAAACGGTTGGTGTTCGACATCCGCACCGACGCGGACGAACCGGCGGCCGAGTTCCATCTGTCGCTCAGCCCGTTCCGGCAGGTGGTCAAGGATTACTGGGCTATCTGCGAGAGCTATTTTGACGCGGTGAAGAACATGCCGCCCTCTCAGATCGAGACCATCGACATGGCGCGGCGCGGGATTCACAATGAGGGCGCGCGCGTGCTGGCCGAGCGGCTGGAGGGCAAGGCCGAGATCGACAATGACACCGCGCGGCGCCTGTTCACGCTGATCTGCGTGTTGCATTTCGGGGGCTGAGGCATGCCCGAGCCGCTGCCGCAATCGGTGCTGTTTTGTTGCGATCACAACGCGGTCCGCTCGCCCATGGCTGAGGGGATCATGAAGAAGTTTTATGGCACCGACACCTATGTGCAATCGGCGGGCGTCAAGAACGATATGGAGATCGACGGTTTCAGCATCGCCGTATGCCGAGAGATCGGCGTGGAGCTGGAGCGGCACCGCAGCCGCAGCTTTGACCAGATGGAGCAGTGGGGCGACGATCTGTCATCCTTTGACATCATCGTCGCGCTCAGCCCGGCAAGCCAGCGGCGGGCGCTGGAATTGACGCGGTTTTTTCATCTCGATGTGGTCTATTGGCCGATCATGGACCCGACCGGCCTTGCGCAGACGCGCGAGGCGCGGTTGGATAGCTATCGTCAGACCCGAGATCAGATCATCGGGCATTTGCAGGACCGTTGGGGACCACCCCGGGAGGATTTATGAACGAGACCGTCAAAGCCTATTTTGATGCCTTCAACCGGGGCGATGTGCCCGGCATGTTGGCCTGCCTGAGCGACGATGTGCGCCACCATGTGAACGAGGGGCAGGTGCGAGAGGGCAAGGACCTCTTTCGTGCGTTTTGCGATCACATGAGCCGGTGCTACCGCGAGGAGCTGACCGATATGGTGATCTTTGACGCCGAAGGTGGCACGCGGGCGGCGGCGGAATTCGTCGTGAACGGCACCTATCTGGAGACCGACGAGGGCCTGCCGGAGGCGAAGGGGCAGACCTATGTTCTGCCTGCCGGGTCGTTCTTCACGCTCAAGGATGGGCTGATCACCCGCGTCGTGACCTATTACAACCTTGCGGATTGGGTGAAACAGGTCTCGGCATGATCCGGGTCGAGCGGCTGACGGGGGCGGCGCTGGCGCGCGCCCTGCCCGATGTGGCGCGGCTCCGGATCGAGGTGTTTCGTGCCTATCCCTATCTCTACGAGGGCGATGCCGCCTATGAAGAGCGGTATTTGCAGGTCTACCGCGACAGTGCCGATGCCATTCTGGTAGGGGCCTATGACGGCGCGCGGCTGATTGGGGCGGCCACGGGCGCCCCGATGGAGGATCACGCCGACGATTTCGGCGCGGCCTTTGCCGAGAGTGGCATTGCGCTGGAGCGGATATTCTATTGCGCTGAAAGCGTGCTTTTACCCGAGTATCGCGGTCAGGGGATCGGTCATCGGTTCTTTGATCTGCGCGAGGCGCAGGCGCGGGAACTGGGGCGCGACTATGCCGCCTTTTGCTCGGTTGTGCGGCCCAAGGATCACCCGGCGCGCCCCGACGGGTATCAGCCCCTGGACGACTTTTGGCACAAGCGGGGCTATGCGCCTTTGTCAGGAGCGGTGGCGCAATTCAACTGGCGGGAGATCGGGGCGGCGCAGGAAAGCGCCCATGATCTGCAAGTCTGGATGCGCGCGCTCTGACCTTGCGCGCGCGAAACCATGGGATTTGCGCCACGGTTTCACGGAATGGTAAAGTTTAGCTGGTCAATTCGCGTGAGGGTTTGCTAAGCAGAAAACGCCGGGGGGCGCAACATGGGGACGTGACGCATGACACGTAGTTTCGCCATTGCCCTCGGGGCGTTTCTGGCACTGACAATGGGCCTGAGCACGGTTGCCTCGGCACAATCCGAAGGGCGGCAACGCCTGGGCTATGGCCTGTTGTTCACCAATGACGTTCTGGGCGACACGGACGATCGCTGGCGCACCGGGTCGATCACGTCGAGCCGGGTTTGGGGGCCTGCGTGGCAGGGTCACGCGCCAGAGCGCATCGGGCAGCTTCTGGAATTCCGGTTTCACGGTGAGGTAATTGCCCCCGAGAACCTGAGCCGCCCTGCCCCGCTGGATCGGCCCTATGTGGGCGCGCTCGGCTTTGGGCTGCATACGCATTTCCAGAAAGCTCAGGTGGATTACGCCTTGGGCGCAGATCTGATCGTGACCGGGCCGCAAACGCAGCTCGATGATTTCCAAGACTTTTTGCACGGGTTTCTGGGCGGGCGCGACGTGGGCCGGCGGGTCCGGCGCAACCAGATCGACGATGGAATCCGCCCCTCGGGCGTGTTCGAAGCGAGCCGCGAGTTTGAGCTGGGCTTTGCGCGGCTGCGCCCCTTTGCCGAGGCACGGCTGGGGGTCGAGGACCTGATCCGGGCGGGGGCAGACATCACCTTTGGGGACATCGGGCGCGGCGAGTTGCAGGTGCGCGATGCGGTCACGGGCCACCGCTACCGCGTGGTGCGCGCCGAGCAGGCGGGCACGGCGTTTCTCTTGGGGGCCGACATTGCCTATGTCGATGACAGCGATTACCTGCCCGCGCGCAGCGGTGTCACCCTGACCGAGGACCGCACACGGGTGCGCGCAGGGCTGCATTGGGAAAACCGCAACGGGGCCGCGCTCTTTTACGGGCTGACGTGGCTGAGCGAGGAATTCGATGAACAGCGCGAGGGGCAATTTCTGGGCGCTGTGCAGTTCAGGCTGCGGTTCTGACAAAAATGCAATCAGGGGCTTTTCAGACTGATTCGCCTTTGCTACCTTAACGATAATAATAAGCGATAAAAAAAGAAACGAAGAGGCAGGCAGTCAGGGTTATGGGGACGGGCTTTCGAGGCACGTTCGTCATTTCCTGGTCGCAAACAGAACTGGACGGGATCACGACTGCGCCGGTGCAGTCACTTTCGGTGGGACAGACGTGGTCCTGGCGGGGTGATGCGGTGCGAGTCGATGGGCCGAACCAACTGTTGCGTCTGGAAGGGGCGAATGGGGGAACCGTGAACCGCAAACGTGCGGCACGGATGGTGCGGCGTCTGGTGGGCGCAGCGATGAATAACACACGCGATCTGATCCCGGCGGATGTGGAAGAGCCGCTGATGGATTTGGGTTTCGTCGTCACAGACGGCACGCGCAGCTATACGGTCACGATCATCGAAGTGGGCAGCGAGGGCACGCCGCTGTTGATGTTTCACGACGAAATTCCGCCCCGCGGGCGGGAAATGTGGATCGTGCACCACTCGCTTGAGGGGATGCGCGGGGCCTCAACCGGACCGGCGAGCGGAGGGGTCATCTGTTTTACCCCCGGCACGCGGATCGAAACGCCCGAGGGACCGCGGCTTGTCGAGGAGTTGCGCGAGGGCGACCATGTGCAGACCCGGGACAACGGCGCCGAGGAAATCCAGTGGATCGGCAGTCGCCGGATGACCGGAGCACGGCTCTTTGCCATGCCCAAGCTGCGGCCGATCCGTCTACGGGCCGGGGCACTTGGCATCGGGCGGCCGGATGCGGAATTGCTGGTCAGCCCGGAACACCGGATGCTGGTGCGGGGCGATGTGGCGCGCGCGCTCTTCAACACGCCCGAGGTGCTGGTGATGGCGCGTGACCTCATCAACAATGACACGGTGGCGGTTGATCTGGCCTCTCGCGAGGTGACGTATATTCATCTGCTTTTGCCGCGCCATCAGATCATCTGGGCCAATGGCCTGGAAACCGAGAGCTTTCACCCCGCGAGCGCGGCACTCTCGACGCTGGACGAGGGCGATCGCGCGCGGCTCCTCGCGATCAATCCCAATCTGGAATACGAGCCCAATCTCTATGGCGGCTATGCCCGGCGCTGTCTGAACGGGTCCGAGGCGGCGATCCTCGCGCATGAGGCGGCGTAAGGTTCGGGGGCGCTGCCCCCGGACCCCCGAGGTATTTCGGGCCAGATGAAGAACGGATTTTGGCGGGTTTGGCCCCTTTACCACGCGCGCGGGTGGTTTATGTCGGGGAACAGTTCCAGCCTCAACCGGAGATCCCGACGTGACCCCCAAAACCGTGCCTGATGTCATCTTTCATACCCGCGTGCGCAATCCGGCGCTGGAGGGCGACAATCCCTTTGAGTGGAAGGATCTGAGCACCGCCGATATTTTCGCGGGCAAGCGCGTGGTGGTTTTTGGCCTGCCGGGCGCGTTCACGCCCGCCTGTTCCGAGAGCCACCTGCCGGGGTATGAGTGGCTCTATGACGAATTCATCGCTGCCGGGATCGACCGGGTGATCTGCACCGCTGTGAACGATGCCTTTGTGATGTTCCAATGGGGCAAGGCGCAGGGGATCGAGAAGACCATGATGCTGCCCGATGGCAATGGCGATTTTGCCCACGGTTTGGGCATGCTGGTGGATCGCTCGCGTCAGGGCATGGGCAAGCGCAGCTGGCGGTATTCGATGCTGGTGGAGGATGGGGTGATCACCGCGCTCTTTGCCGAGCCGGGGTTGCAAGACAACCCGGCGGGCGTGCCGGTCAAGGTGTCGGATGCTGAGACGCTGCTGGCGCATATTCGCGAGAAAGAATAAAGGGGCACTGCCCCCTGTTGACACCCGCTGGCGCGCCTGTATAAGCGCGGCTTCATTGGTGTTGGTGGACCCCGCAAGGGGAGACCTGTCGGCTGACCGGAACGTGCCGGAACGCAGAGGACAACGCCCTTCGATTCAAGTGAAGGAGATCAGCCGTGACCAAACGCACGTCTGCCAAGTACAAAATTGACCGCCGGATGGGTGAAAACATCTGGGGCCGCCCGAAATCCCCCGTCAACAAGCGTGAATATGGCCCCGGCCAGCACGGTCAGCGCCGCAAGGCCAAAATCTCTGACTTTGGCCTGCAGCTGCGCGCCAAGCAGAAGCTGAAGGGCTATTACGGCGACCTGACCGAAAAGCAGTTCCGCCGCATCTATGCCGAGGCCGAGCGTCTGAAGGGCGACACCGGCGAGAACCTGATCGGCCTCTTGGAGCGTCGTCTGGATGCCGTGGTTTACCGCGCCAAATTCGTGGTCACCATGTTTGCCGCGCGCCAGTTCGTGAACCATGGCCATGTCACCGTGAATGGCCAGCGGGTCAATATCCCCTCCTACCGTGTGAAAGAGGGCGATGTGATTGAGGTCCGTGACCGTTCCAAGCAGATGACCGTTCTGCTCGAGGCCGTGCAACTGGCCGAGCGTGACGTGCCCGATTACATCGAGGCGGATCATTCCAAGATGAAGGCCACCTTTGTCCGTCAGCCCGGCCTGTCGGATGTGCCCTATCCGGTGATGATGGAACCGAACCTCGTGATCGAATTCTACGCGCAGAACTAAGCGTTCTGAAATGCAGCGAAGAGGCCGCGACGGGGAACCGCCGCGGCCTTTTCCTTTTGGTGCTGGTCAAGCCGGGGCACCAAAGCTAGAACCTCTGACGATAGACGGGGAATGACATGACCAAGATCACGCCGCAGCCGGGCATCATGGAAATCGCGCTCTACAAGAGTGGCGAGGCCGTGATTGCAGGCAAAGCCGAGCCACTGAAGCTTTCGGCCAATGAGAGCCCTTATGGCCCGTCGGACAAGGCCAAGACGGCCTTTGCCCGCTCTGCCGCGACGCTGCATCGCTATCCCGGCACCGACCATGCCGAGTTGCGCAGCGCGATTGCCGAAGCGCATGGGCTGGACCCGGAGCGGGTGATCTGTGGCGTGGGATCGGACGAGGTGTTGCAATTCGTGGCACAAGCCTATGCCGGAGCGGGTGACGAGGTGATCCACACCGAGCACGGCTTTGCCATGTATCCCATCCTCGCGCATGCGGTGGGGGCCACGCCGGTCTGTGTGGCCGAGCGGGAGCGCGTGGTGGATGTGGACGCCATTCTGGCGGCCTGCACGGCGCGAACGCGGATCGTCTTTATCGCCAATCCCGGCAATCCCACCGGCACCATCCTGCCCGAGGCGGAATTGGCGCGGCTTGCCGATGGCCTGCCCGAGGGGGCCATTCTGGTGCTGGATGGGGCCTATACGGAATTCGCCGCAGGCTATGACGGCGGTGTGGCGCTGGTCGAGGCACGCGACAATGTCATCATGACGCGCACCTTTTCCAAGGCCTATGGTCTGGGCGGGCTGCGGATCGGCTGGGGCTATGCGCAGCGCGCGATGATCGAGGTGCTGAACCGCATTCGCCAGCCTTTCAATCTGTCGCCCACGCAACTCGTCACCGCCGAAGCGGCGGTGCGGGATCAGGAGTGGCTGGGCAAGGTGGTGAGCGACACGCTGCGCAACCGGGCCTGGCTGACCGAGGCGCTGCGCGAGAGCGGTGTTGCGGTGGACGAGAGCCACGCCAATTTCGTGCTGGCGCGGTTTGACTCGGAGGACGAGGCGGCGGCCTGCGATGCGGCCCTGCGCGCCGATGGGATCATCGTGCGCCGGGTGGGCGGCTATGGCTTTCCCAATGGGTTGCGGATCACGGTGGGCGAGGAATCCGCCTGTCGCCGGGTGGCGCATGTGATCGGACAGTTCAAGGGGGTCCGGTGATGGCGCAGATCTATGACCGGGTGGCGCTGATCGGGCTGGGGCTGATTGCATCATCCATGGCACATGCGATGCGCCGCGCGGGTGTTGTGGGCGAGATCACGGGCTATGCGCGCTCGCCCCAGACGCGCGAAGTGGCACGCGAAATCGGGCTGTGTGATCGCGTCTGCGACAGCGCGGCAGAGGCAGCGGCGGGTGCCGATCTGGTGGTGCTCTGCGTGCCGGTGGGCGCGATGGGGGCGGTTGCCGCCGAGATCGCGGGCGCGCTCAAGCCCGGTGCCACGGTCAGCGATGTGGGATCGGTCAAGAAGGCGGTGATCGAGGCGGTCGCCCCCCATATTCCGGCGGGCGTGCATTTCGTGCCGGCGCATCCGCTGGCGGGGACCGAACATTCGGGGCCGCGGTCGGGCTTTGCCGAACTCTTTGACAACCGCTGGTGCCTGATCGTGCCGCAAGCGGGCAGCGACCGTGCGGCGGTGGAGCGGCTGGAGGCGTTCTGGCGGGCGCTTGGGTCGAACACCGATGAGATGGACGCCGAGCATCACGATCTGGTGCTGGCGGTGACGAGCCATGCGCCGCATCTGATTGCCTATACGATGGTCGGTGTGGCCGACGATCTGCGCCGCGTCACCGATAGCGAGGTGATCAAGTATTCCGCCGCCGGGTTCCGGGATTTCACCCGGATTGCCGCGTCTGATCCGACCATGTGGCGCGATGTGTTTCTCAACAACAAGGAGGCGACATTGGAAATTCTGGGCCGCTTTACCGAGGAGTTGTTCGCGCTGCAACGCGCCATTCGCATTGGCGATGGCGATCACCTGCACGCCTATTTCACCCGCACCCGTGCCATTCGGCGCGGCATCATCGAGGCCGGGCAGGACACTGCCGCGCCGGATTTCGGCCGGGCCAAGAAGGCATGAGGCGGGCGGTTCTGGGCATCGCCGCGGGCCTGAGCCTGATCGCGTCGGGCTGTGGGCGCAGCGACAATGACGAGGTCAGCCGGGGGGGCGGGCTCTGTGGTGATCCGGGGTTGATCGGGTCTGTCTCGGGGTTTCAGCACCATGAGGTGAATGGCTGTGGGATTGAGCGCGCCGTGCGGCTTGAGGCGGTGCATGGCGTGCGATTGAGCCAAGCGGCGACGCTCGATTGCCCGACGGCGCGGGCGCTCGGGGATTGGGTCAAGCGCAGCGCCAAGCCGGCGGTCGGGCGCATGGGCGGCGGGCTGACGGGGTTGCAGGTGCCGGCGCATTACGTCTGCCGCACGCGCAACAGCCAGCCGGGCGCGCGGATTTCCGAACATGGGCGCGGCAAGGCAATTGATATTTCGGCGCTGAAGCTCAAAGACGGCTCGGATATCTCGGTTCTCAGGGATTGGGGCCGAGGTCATGAGGGGCGTATCCTCAAGCGGGTGCATGGCGAGGCTTGCGGGACGTTTGGCACCGTGCTTGGCCCGAATTCGGACCGGCACCATAAGGACCATTTCCATTTCGACACGGCCAAGCACGGCAACGGGCCGTATTGCCGGTAACGGTCAGGTCTGGATCACGCGCGGGCGGCGGCGGCGCAGCAAGAGCGCATCCTTGATCAGGCCCTTGAGGCCGCGCGCGGGCAGGATTTCGCGATCCTGCTCGAACACCGCGCCATTGAGCGTGGGATCGTGCCAGAGCGCAAGAGCGGCACCCCAGCGTGCAGCCTGCGCCGGGTCAAGCCCATGGGGCACGCCCATGCGGGTAGCGAGCATGCCGGGCATCCAGTCGGTCAGGACAATGCCCGGAAAGCGGTCGGCAAGGTCGGCCAGAAGCGCGCGGGTCAGGATGCGCCCTGCCCCCTTGGACACCGCATAGGCCGAGGAGGCGGGCAAGGGGACCAGATCGGCGAAGGTCGAGACATTGAGGATGCGGCCAAAGCCGGTTTCGACCATGCTGTCGAGAGCGAGCCGGGTGCAGGCCACGGTGCCGCCCAGATTGATCGCCACGGTTTCGGCAAAGCTCTCGGGGGTTTCATCCAGAAAATCGCGGCGCGGGTAGACGGCGGCGTTGTTGACGAGCAGCGTCACCGGCGCGGTTCGGGTGATCTGGGCAAAGGCCGCGCGCAGGGCCTGCGGGCCTGTGACATCGGCGGTGACGGGCGTGATCCGGCCGCTTTTGTCCATGGCGGCGGTCTCGGCGATCCCATCGGGGGCGCGGCCAAGGGCCACGACACACTGACCGCGCGCCGCGAGGTCTAGGGCTAGCGCACGCCCCAAACCGCCGCCTGCGCCGGTCACGACCGCCAATCCGTCCGAGAGCCTCATGTCATGGCCTTTCTGCGGCGGGCGATCACCTCGGCCACGCGCAGCGCGTTGGCGGCGATGGTGAGGCTTGGGTTGACCCCCATGGACGAGGGCATGAAAGAGGCATCCGCCACATGGAGATTATCGAGCCCATGCGCCCGGCAGTCGGGGTCAAGCACGCTGGAGCCGGGATCGGTGCCAAACCGCAGCGTGCCGCAGGGATGGCCAAAGTTCAACTCTGGCGTATGGGTGAGAAAGAGCCTCCGGTGCCCGCGCAGCCCCGCCCGGATAGCCTGTCGAAAGGCGCGGCGGCGTGCGAGCAATTCAGGGTGCAGCGTGTAGCTGATGTCGATGGCATCGGGCGTGGTGCGGTCATAGGTGACACGGTTCTCGGGGTATCCCAGATCCTCCATCAGCCCGACAAAAACCTGTGCCCGCCCCAATATCCGCGCCGCAAGGGCCGCAGGCAGGCGGGTGAAATGGCGCAAGGGGCGGATATGGCGCAGGGCGGAGCGGTCGAACATGCCGTTCAGCGTGTGCACGATTTCGCCATAGCCCGCCGCGATGCCCATCGACTGCACCGTACCAAAGCGTTGGCCATCGGTGTGGTAGAAATCACGCAGCGAGATCGCCTTGCTCGGGCCGCTGTCGGGCGTGCCGCGGGGCGGCCAGAGGGCGAAAATCTCGTTGAGGTGGAACATGAGGTTGCGCCCCACGAGGCCGGAGCCATTGGCGCAACCCTCGGGCCAGTGCTCGGATGCGGAGGCCAAAAGCAGGCGGGGCGAGCCAAGCGCGCCTGCGGCGAGCACGATCTGGGGTGCTGTAAGCGTGAAGCTCTCGCCCTCGCGGATGACCTCGATATGGGTGATGGTCTGGGACGTGCCGCAGAGGCGGCGCACCTCGGCACGATCCAGAAGGGCCGCATTGCCGGTGGCAAGGGCCGGTTCCACGCCCGCAGAGCGGCCATCCATCTTGCAGGGCTTGGGGCATTTGACGCCCAGACACTCATGGCACCCCGGCACATGGCGGATCGCGGCATGGAGGCGGTAGGGATGCAGCCCCACCGCGCGCAGGCTCTGCATGAGGGCGGCATCGGGAGCCGAGAGCGGCGGTGCCGGGCGCAGCGGCGCGTCCGCCTCGGGCGAAAGCGGATCGGCATCGCCACAGATATGCAAGAGGGTTTCGGCCTGATCATACCAGTCGCGCATCGCGTCAAAGCCCACGGGCCAGCCGCCGGTCGGGTGCGGGCGGGTCTCTGTCGCATCGAGATCGTGGCGTTCGGGGCGTTCCAGCGTGGCGGCGTAGAATACGGACGAGCCGCCCACCCCGGCCCCGATGGGATCAAAGAATTCCGAGGCACGCCCATTGATCTGCGCCCGGATCGGCCCCGGCCAATAGCCGCGCAGCTGGCGGGCGGTGGGATCGACCATTTCGGGGTTGAGGCCCTGACGCTCGGACCTGTGGCCTTTGGGGCCTTTCTCGATGAAGAGCACCTTGAGGCCACGCTCGGCCAGCCTGCGCCCGATGAGGCCACCGCCCATGCCGGTGCCGATGACGATCACGTCCCAATGGGCATTGCGTATCTCGGCGGTCATTGCGAGGCCTCGAAGGTGGGCGCGAAAAGATCGCTGAGGGCGATGGCGGCGCGGTTGGTGAGGTGGTTGTTGTCGAAATAGAGCGCTTGGCCGTCCTGCATCACGCCGCATGTGCTGGCATCGCAGAGCCGTGGCCAAGGGTCGATGAGGGTGATCGCCCCGGAGCGGGCCAAGGCCATCAGCGGCGCCTCGGCGCGGGCGGCACGCGCCTCGGCCATGGCGCGGGGCACGGTGAGGCGGGTCGTGTCGTCCACGCCCATGCGGCCATGTACCAGTGCGCGGGCCACGGCGCGGGAATCGTACTCTGGCACCTCGGGCGGTTGGCGCAGGATATGGATGCGCGGGACGTGCGTGGAGATCTCGGCGATGGTGCGGGTCAAGCCTGCGTTGAAGAGCGTGTGTTGCGGACCTTGGGGCAAGAGGCTGTCGGGCAATGGCGCAAGAGTAATGCGGTTGTGCGCGTCGAGCCCTACCCCCTGCCCTTCGGCATAATAGGACCAGCGGCCGATCAGGAGCAGGGTTTGCAGGCTGTCCATTTGGGCGATGCCGGAACGGATGGTCTGATTGGCGCGGGTGCAGGCGGCGTCCTGGGCCGGGGTGGCGGCGGTTTCGGCCTTGGCCACGTCAAAGAGTGGCGGACAGCCTGCGTGCCAGAGGATGAGCGCGGGGCGGTTGGCGGCGAAGGCGGCGACCTCCAACCCCTCTTTCATGGCGCGCAGGTGGCTGTCGCCCCAGATCAGCACCTCAGGCGGGCCATCCGGGCCGATGGGGCAGGTCTCGACCCCCGCCAGTGGGCCGGTGGTCGGGGTGGTGCAGCGCGACCAGTCCTGATTGAAATCACCCGAGGCGGCGATATGCGTGCGCAACTCGGGCGCAAAGCGGGTGGGCAGGCCATCGCCGCGCCAGAGGAGCAGACCCACGGCCAATAGGGCAAGCGAGGCCAGCGCCGTGCCTGAGACAAGCGCGCGCGTACCGCCCTGCATCCGGCGCACGGGGCGTTCGATGTAACGCCACGAGAGGATGGAAAGGGCAAAAGCAAGCGTGAGCCAGGCGGCAGACTCGACCGGGCCGGAATAGCCATCGCGCCAATAGGAGGAGAGAACAAAGATCGGCCAGTGCCAGAGGTAGAGCGAATAGGAGATGAGGCCGATGAATACCGGTGCCCGGTGCATCAGGGCGCGGTTCACGGGGTTGGCATCGCGGCCATTCATCAGGATCAGCAGCGTGCCCGCGACGGGCAAGAGCGCCTGCCAGCCGGGAAAGCCCTCGGCCCGGATCAGGGTGATGGAGGCGAGCAGGAGCGCCAGACCGGCCCACGAGAGCGCAGGATGAAGGGCGTAGCGCGCCTTGTTCTCCTGCCCCGCGATGGCCAGCAGGACGCCCGCCAAAAGCTCCCACGCGCGGAAGGGGAAGAGGTAAAACGCCGCCGTGGGCGAGTGGGGCGTGAGCCAGAGACAGGCGGCGAGCGAGAGCGCGGCGAGGGCCGCGAGGATCATGGGCAGCGTGGGGCGCCAGCGGACCAGAGCCAAGAGGAGGAAGGGCAGGACGATGTAGAATTGTTCCTCGACCGCCAGCGACCATGTGTGCAAGAGCGGCTTTTCCTCGGACACGCCGTCGAAATAGCCCGCTTCACGGTAGAAATGGATGTTGGAGAGATAGACCGTGGCGGCGATCAGGGATTTGCCGAATTCGCGAAACTCGAATGGCAAGAGGATGAGCCAGCCCATCAGCAGCGTTGCCGCTGCCATGGCGAAATAGGCAGGGGCCAGACGGCGCAGGCGGCGCAGGTAAAACCGGGCAAGGCGAATGCGGCCCGTTTCACGCAGGTCCGCCCAGAGGATGCCGCCGATCAGAAAGCCGGAGATGACGAAGAAGATGTCCACGCCGACAAAGCCGCCGGGAATGCCCGGCATCCCGAAGTGATAGAGCACCACGAACAACACCGCGATGGCGCGCAAACCGTCGATTTCGGGGCGGTAGGCGGCGCTCATGCGGCAAAGACCTCGGGCAGCGGGGCCTTGGCCAGCAGGGCGTCGTAGACGGCGCGCACCTGGCCTGCCTTGGCGGCCCATGTGGCCTGGTCCAGCACCCATGCGCGGCCCGCCTGCCCCATGGCGGCGAGGGCGGCGCGGTCGTGGCTGAGCGCCTCAAGCGCCTTGGCAAAGCCTGCGATGATTTCGGCCCGCGTGCCCAAGGGCACCTTGAGCCCGCGCGCGGCTGTGACCAGCTCGCCGGGGCCAGCGTAATCGACGATGAGCGGCGGCACGGCCAGGGCCATCGCCTCGAGCACCACGCCGCCGCCGAATTCGCGGATCGAGGGGAAGGCGAAGAGGTGGCAGGTGGCGAGCACGTCCTGCACGGCGCGATGCTCCAGCCAGCCGTGAAAGGTGATCTGAGTGCTCACGCCCAAGGTATCGGCCTGCGCGCGCAAGGCGGACATCATCGGCCCGTCGCCCACCAGATCAAGACGCAGGTGCCCCGAGCGCAAGAGAGGTGCTGCAGCCTCGATCAGCATATCGGGGCCTTTATAGGGCACGAGCCGCCCGACGAAGGCCGCGCGCAAGGGGCCATTCGAGGCGGGTGTGGCGATGCGGGAAAAGCGGGCGGGGTCGATGGCGTTCTCGGGCAGATAGACGGTCTTGGCACGGGCAAAGGCAGGCAATTCGCCCATCGTGTGACGAGAGCCTGCAAAGATGGCGGCGCTATGGCGCAGGGTCGCGGTGCGGCCCGGCAGCGCCTTGTAGGCGCTGCGCAGATAGCTGAAATATTCGCGCTCGCGCCGCCGCTCGGCATCAAAGCCAGCGGGCCATGGCACGCCGCCGTTGAGCGGCCCGAGGACAAAGGGCACGCCCGCACGGGCGCATTTGCCCGCAAGAGACGAGGAAATCGTCGGGCTGAGCGGGGTGATGCGATGCACGATGTCATAGCGCCCGGCGCGGATAGCCGCGCCGAACTGTTGCCACACAAGATGCTCGAACCACGGATAGCTGAGCGCGTTGATCACTTGCAGCGTGGTCCAGCCCCTGCCCTGCCCCATGCGCAGCCGCTCGCCCAGGGCCCAGAGGGGGCGGGCCAGCGCCTCGGAATCGATGGCGGTGAAATCCACGCCCTCGACCAGCCCCGCGCGCAAAAACGCATCGCGGTTGCGGATTTGGGTGACGATATGCACCTCGGCCACCTCGCGCAGGGCGGTGGCCAGCGACCATCCGACCAACGGCACGCTGACCCATTCGGGATTGGCGGCCTCGGCAAGGACCAGCACGCGGGGGCGGGTCATGGCGCGCGCCTCACATGATCGGCCGCCAGCCCAGAGGGCGGCGGCGGGCGGTCACGGGGCGCTGATGGCGCGCGGTCTCGGCCAAGCCCAGCACCGCCCCGGCAAAGAGCCATGTCAGCGGCGTGAGTGTGGCATTGGGCAGCATGTCAATCAGGTTGACCGCGAGCAAGAGCGCCACCGGGCCAATCAGGCGCATATGAGCCGCATCGCCCAGACGGCGACCATAGACCCAGAGCATCAGGACCGGCAGGGCAATCAGGCCAAATTCCGCCAGATACCCAACCCAGCCGAAAATACCGATCAGGATGATCCAGCGCCCATCGGTCACGGTCTCGATCACGCCGGTGATGGGATTGAGGATATGGTTACGCCCCCAGCTGCCCCAGCCAAAGAGCGGCTTTTCAAGGGCGCGTTCCATCAGGATGTCCTCGTTATCGAGGCGGAAGCGCAGGGAATTGGCGCGCTCGGGGTCCACCTTGGCGGCCTGTTCGAGAATCCAGTCCACGGGGATCAGGCCTGCGCCCTTGAGCACGGGATAGGCAATCGCCACCACCGCAATGACCCCTGCGATGTGGATTTGCATCCGGGTGGGCAGGAACAGCGCCAGAGGGGCCAGATAGACGCCGTAGATGAGCGACCCCAGCGATTTGCAGAGCACCAGCACGCCGCCGAGATAGAGCGCCGCCAAGAGGTAAAAGATGCGCCGCCGCACATCCGCCTCGCGCGCAAGCGCGATGGCGCAGGTCATGGCCATGACCGTGAAGAAGGCCACCCAGAGGCCATGATACATGAAGACGATGGGGCGGAAGCCGCCCGCGCGCATCATCTGCTCGAAACTGTGCTGGAAGTAGCCGTAAATCCAGATGTTGAGCTGGGGAGAGAGCCGCACCTCGAGGAGCATCGGCAGGGAATAGATCAACCCGCCCAGCATCAGCGCCTTCACCAGTTCGCGCAGCCCCTCAGGCGTGGCCAGATGTTGCCGCGCCAGCAGAAAGGGCAAGAGCAGGATGGCTTGCAAGAGGCAGAGCGCCACCATGTCCTTGAGCCCGAGCGCGGGCAGGCCGATACGGCCATAGAACACCGGCTCGCCATTGGTGAGGACCGTGGCCACCGGGCTGAGGATGAAGAGGGCGACAAGGACGCGGGCCGGCAGGGTCTGAGGCAAGAGCGGCGCGCGGGCCTTGGCATGGATGAGGCAGATGACAAAAGTGGCAAGGCTGGGCAGCGATTCCTTGGTCAGGGGTGGCATCAGCGGGAAATCGAAGGCCGCAGGCGGCGGAGGCAGGAACATATAGGCGCCCAAGAGCGACCAGATCAGCGCACGCTCCATGGGCCAACGCCGGAACATCACCAGCGTGATCAGCGGCCAGGCGGCCAGCATCAGATAGGCCAAGGCATTGGGCATGACGCGCCGGGCACCTCTTTGACTGTTTCGCCGGTCTGGCAGCGGGTCGCAGCGCGCCCCACAAAGCCAGATGGCACGGATAGCCTAGGTGCCAAAACCGATGAATTTCAATAGATTCAGACCGATGCGCCGCGATTTTGGCCGCTAGGTGCATCAATGCGCCAGTCCCGGTCAGATTGTCCCGCGCGCAGGCAAGGGCGGTGCAGGTGCCTAACAGCCGGTCCCGCTCAAGACCACGCGGAAAGTGCAGAGCATCACGCGCAGGTCGGTCCACAAGGACAGCTCACGCAGATACTTGGTATCGAATTGGGCGCGTTCGGCAAAGCTGCTCTCGTTGCGCACCGAAATCTGCCAATAGCCGGTGATGCCGGGACGCAGGGCGTAATAGCCGCGAGCGGGATAGAGCGCCTTTTGGTTGGGCATCATGGGGCGCGGGCCCACGATGGACATATCACCGATCAGCACGTTCCACAGTTGCGGCAGCTCATCGAGCGAGGTCTTGCGGATCAGCCGACCGATGCGGGTGATCCGCGGATCATGGCGCAGTTTCTGATGCTCGTCCCATTCCAGACGACGGGCGGGATTGGCCGCAAGATAGCTCTCAAGCTGTTCATCGGCATTCAGCACCATGCTGCGCAGTTTCCACATCCGGAAGATGCGGCCATTCTTGCCAACCCGGTCCTGCGAATAGAAGGGCGACGCGCCATCCCGTGCAATCAACACGCAAAGGGCGAGTACGACCGTGAGCACGGCGGGTGCCGCAAGCAGGACGATCACAATATCCAGAACGCGCTTAAAAAAATGTCCGTAGACCTGAACCGATTTCAATCCGACGGTCGGATTTTGAATCAAATTCGCGTCTTCCCGGCGCAAAGGCACCGAAATAGATCGCAGTGACATGGCAGCTCTCCCCAGAATCTCGAAACCCTAAAACCGTTTACACATACCCCGCCCTGCCTGTTGCCACGGGCCGCGCCTGTCGTCTGGCGCACCGTTACAATGATGTCCGAAATGTGGCGCAACTGTCGCCAGAGTTCGGCAGGCTGGGACCAAGTAATGCGTCACTTTTCGCATATGACTTCGGTCAGGCAATTCACCCCGAGGATACGACCGGCCAATGCCCCCACTGCCTGTCATTTCCAGATTTACTAGTTATTAACGTAACTTACATGTTGATGCACCTTGCCTCTGACCAAGTCAAGGACCCCGAAAAAATACAACTCAGGGGTGTTTTCGGCCGCCACCGCTTCCCGTCAGGTCACGGCAGCCCCCCCTGTGGCCGCCCATGTTTTGCCACAATGCGTCTTGCCCATTTTGTCCGGATGCGGCCAGATCATGCCACATTTTAACCACAAACTGTCCCTCGAACTGTTGACGGCATCACGGATCGCACAGGGGGTTGTGCGCCGGATTGTCCCGCCTCTCGAAACAACCCTTCGATACGCCGCGCATTGCCGCCGCGATAGGGGGAAAAATACCGCTTTGGTTGCCAAGCACGGGTTGCGACGTAGCGTAATGTTGCAGCCCTGGAAACAGGAGATGATCTGGACCGTGCGCCGAAGCCCTCGCAGGCAGAGCTGCGTTGTGCGACGCAGGCGCGACACATTTCTGACACGTTTAAGGAGAGCTTTGAGGGGAACTTTTACGGGATCAAATGGCGTCGCGGTGTGAAATTTCAGCGAATCACTCAGTCAGCACGGTGCAAAAACACCGGACTCCGCATGAAAACGCCGCCCGACAGGACCGAGCGGCGATTGTGGCGAAATTAGGGCCGGGGTCCGGCCGGGGCTTTGCAGCCGGTCAGGCGCGCACAAGCGCCTCGTAGGCCTGTGAGACGTCGCGCGTCATCGCGCCCACCTCAAAGGTGTAGTCGCCGATCTGGCCCACCGGCGTCACCTCGGCGGCGGAACCGGTCAGCCAGCACTGTTCGAACCCTTCCAACTCTTCCGGCATGATATGGCGCTCATGCACCTTGATCTGGCGATCCTTGAGCATGCCGATCACGGTCTGGCGCGTGAGGCCGTTGAGGATCGCATCGGCCAGCGGCGTATGCACCTCGCCATCCTTGACGAAAAAGATATTGGCCCCCGTCGCCTCGGCCACATAGCCGCGATAGTCGAGGAACATGGCATCCGAACAGCCCTTGGCCTCGGCGGCGTGTTTGGACATGGTGCAGATCATGTAGAGACCGGCGGCCTTGGCGGCGACGGGGATCGTTTCGGGGCTGGGGCGTTTCCATTTGGCGATGTCGAGCTTGGCCCCCTTCATCTTGGCGTCGCCGTAGTAATTGCCCCATTCCCAGGCGGTGACGGCCATGCGGATCGGGTTGCGCGCAGCGGCAACACCCATGTCGGGGCCCGCTCCCCGGAATGCGACGACACGCACATAGGCATCGGTGAGGTTGTTGGCCTCGAGCACGGCGCGCTTGGCCGCCTCGATTTCATCCACCGTGTAGGGGATCGCCATATCCATCAACTCGCCCGATTTCAGCAGGCGTTCGGAATGGGCGCGGCTCTTGAAGACCTTGCCGCCATAGCAGCGCTCGCCCTCGAAGACCGAGCTGGCATAATGCAGCGCATGGGTCAGGATATGCACATTGGCATCCCGCCAGTCCACCATTTTGCCATCCATCCAGATTTTGCCGTCCCGATCGTCATAGCCAGACATTTCCGCTTCCTCTTCGCGATGTTTGCATTTATTGCGCTGCTTATGTCCGCCTCGGACATATTATTGCGCAAAAACTGAGATTCGGTAGCAGTTTGATCTTGGAATGTCAACAAAGCTGACTTAATATGAAATATGTGGCGTGATGATTGTGAACGGAGCCTGAGCATGGCCGAAATGCATGGTGGCGAAAACCTGTTGTTTCTCACCGACGAGCAATTGCGTCAGGGTATCGAGGCGATGTTCTTTGCCTATCGCGGATTTACCGCCGATCCCGACCGTATTCTGGCCACCATGGCCTATGGCCGGGCGCATCACCGGGCGATCCATTTCATCGCGCGCAGCCCCGGCACCACGGTCAACAACCTGCTGGCCATCCTTGGCGTGACCAAGCAATCCCTGAACCGCGTGCTGCGCACCCTGATCGAGGACGGGCTGGTCGAGAGCCGGGTCGGCACCACGGACAAGCGCGAGCGGCACCTGACCTTGACCGAAGCGGGGGCGGCACTTGAGCGCAAGCTGTCGGACGCACAGCGCGCGCGCATGCGCGCCGCCTATCGCGCGGCGGGTCCGCAGGCCGTCGCCGGGTTCCGTCAGGTACTGGAGGCGATGATGGAACCAGACTTGCGCCGCCGTTATCATGCCATCCGGGAGAGTGACACATGACCGAGCCCGCCCCGCATCTGCTGATTGTGGATGACGACGAGCGTATTCGCGGCCTTTTGCGCAAGTTCCTGATGCGGCATGGATTCCTGGTGTCCGTGGCGCGCGACGCAGGCCATGCGCGCCGCGTGCTGGCGGGGCTGGATTTCGACCTCATCGTGCTGGATGTGATGATGCCCGGCGAGAGCGGGGTGGAATTGACGCGCGCGCTGCGCGCCACCCACAAGACGCCGATCCTGCTCTTGACCGCCAAGGGAGAGACACCCGACCGGATCGAAGGGCTGGAGGCGGGCGCCGATGACTATCTGCCCAAGCCGTTCGAGCCCAAGGAACTGTTGCTGCGGATCAACGCGATCCTGCGCCGAATGCCCGAGCCCGAGCAGGAGCCCGCGCAACCCAAGATCGTGCATCTGGGGCCGGTGCGCTATGACATCGAGCGCGCGGAACTCAGCCGGGCGGGCAAGCCTGTGCGCCTGACCGCGACCGAGGTGCAGCTGATGCGGATCTTTGCCGAGAACCTGCGCAAGCCGGTGAGCCGCGCCAAGCTGGTCGAGGATCTCGGCCGCGACGGTGGGCAGGCGCAGGAACGCGCGGTGGATGTGCAGATCACCCGTTTGCGCCGCAAGATCGAGAGCGATCCCAAGCAGCCGCGTTATCTGCAGACCGTGCGCGGCGAGGGCTATATGCTGTCGTCGGACTGAGCGTGGCCCCCATACATTCCAAAATCACGATATTTGCACGCATAAGTGACTGACTGAAATCAAACAACCGTTGAGCGCGTGGTGCCTGCGTGAAAAGCTTTGCCTGTCGGCCGATCAGGCTTGGACAGATCGTTTCGCAGGAGAACCACAAATGCATTTTAGATTTGAGACAGCGCGCCTTGCGGCGCTGAGCGCAGTCACCTTGCTGCTGGCGGGCGGGGCGATGGCCGCGCCCGTATCCGTCAGCGCGGTCATGGACCCGCAAGAGCAGATGCGCTTTGAGATGGGCGACGGCACCCCGCATTTCGTACTGGCGGTGCGCCGCGAAGGCGTATCCGAGGGAGAGGGCGTGCTGGCCGGGGCAAAGGTCACGGAATTCGGCTGGCATGACATTCAGCCGCCCCTGGGGGGCGACCCGCGCGGCTATCTGCGGTTCGAGGCGGAAAACGGCGATGTGGCGGTCATCAAGTTCACCGTGCGCGCCGTTTTCATGAAAGGGGCCGACAAGCCCGCCCTGCATGATGACGGGTTTTGGGAACTGGTCAGCGGCACCGGGCAATTCGCGGACAAGCGCGGGGTTGGCGCGCTCAAGATCGAACCGGCGGGCGATCCCAAGCGGCTCTTTACCCTGGTAGGCGAGATCGGCGACAAGCCTTGATTTGAAAAGTGGGATGGGGGCGCTGCCCCCGTCCCGGATTTCATCCGGGACTCCCCCGAGGTATTTTGGGCCAGATGAAGCCGGAGCGGCACGGCATTGACCGCATCGCGGCGCGCTACCCTCTTGATAGAGGGGCGGCGGCACTGTATCTGCGGTGCATGACACGGGTTTTCGACATGGATGATCGCGCGCGCCTGCCCTGGAGGTTCTTTGGGGCGATGTGCAGCATTACTGCGCGCCTATGAGGCGCGCTGCCTTTTCGTGACGTCTCTTAGCCAATCCAACCAGCAAAACGGGAGAGGACGCATGTCCCCCAAGACACTCTATGACAAGATATGGGATGCCCATGTGGCCCATGAGGCCGAAGATGGCACGTGCCTTTTGTATATCGACCGCCACCTCGTGCATGAGGTGACAAGCCCGCAAGCCTTTGAAGGGCTGCGGATGGCCGGGCGCAAGGTACATGCCCCCGACAAGACCATTGCCGTGCCCGATCACAACGTGCCCACGACGCTCGACCGCGCCAATGCCGCCACCATGACCGAGGACAGCCGTATTCAGGTTGAAGCGCTGGACAAGAATGCGCGCGATTTCGGCATTCATTATTATCCGGTGTCGGATGTGCGGCAGGGGATCGTGCATATTGTCGGCCCCGAACAGGGCTGGACCCTGCCCGGCATGACGGTGGTGTGCGGCGACAGCCACACCGCGACGCATGGGGCCTTTGGCGCGCTCGCGCATGGCATCGGCACCTCGGAGGTCGAGCACGTGCTGGCGACGCAGACGCTCATTCAGCGCAAGGGCAAGAACATGAAGGTCGAGATCACCGGCAAACTGCGCCCCGGTGTGACCGCCAAGGACATCACGCTCTCGGTCATCGGCGCCACCGGCACGGCGGGCGGCACCGGCTATGTGATCGAATATTGCGGCGAGGCCATTCGCGATCTGAGCATGGAAGGCCGCATGACGGTGTGCAACATGGCGATCGAGGGCGGCGCGCGCGCAGGCCTGATCGCGCCGGACGAAAAGACATTCGAATATGTCAAAGGCCGGCCGCACGCGCCCAAGGGCGCGCAGTGGGAGGCGGCGCTCAATTGGTGGAAAACGCTCTATTCCGATGACGACGCGCATTGGGACAAGGTGGTGACACTCAAGGGTGAGGATATCGCCCCCGTCGTGACATGGGGCACGAGCCCCGAGGACGTGTTGCCGATTACCGCCACCGTGCCTGCGCCCGAAGATTTCAGCGGCGGCAAGGTGGATGCGGCCCGCCGGTCGCTGGAATACATGGGCCTCAAGCCCGGTCAGAAGCTGAGCGAGGTCGAGATCGACACCGTCTTTATCGGCTCTTGCACCAATGGCCGGATCGAGGACCTGCGGGCCGCGGCCGAAATCCTGAAGGGCAAGAAGATCAAGGTGAAACGCGCCATGATCGTGCCCGGCTCTGGCCTTGTGCGGGCGCAGGCCGAAGAAGAGGGGTTGGCGGATATTTTCATCGAGGCCGGTTTTGAGTGGCGGCTTGCGGGTTGTTCGATGTGCCTTGCGATGAACCCCGACCAGTTGTCGCCGGGCGAGCGCTGCGCGGCCACCTCGAACCGCAACTTCGAAGGGCGTCAGGGCCGGGGCGGACGCACCCACCTGATGAGCCCCGCCATGGCGGCGGCGGCAGCGGTGACAGGGCATCTGACGGATGTAAGGGAGATGATGTGATGGAAAAGTTCGAGAAACTCAGCGGTATCGCCGCCCCCCTGCCCCTGATCAATATCGACACCGATATGATCATCCCCAAGCAGTTCCTCAAAACGATCAAGCGGTCGGGGCTGGGGGTGAACCTCTTTGACGAGATGCGCTATGACAGCGAAGGCAAGGAAATCCCCGATTTCGTGCTGAACAAGCCGCAGTATCGCGACGCGCAGATCTTGGTTGCGGGCGACAATTTCGGCTGCGGGTCGAGCCGCGAGCACGCCCCCTGGGCGATCAAGGATTTCGGCATCCGCTGTGTCATCGCGCCGAGCTTTGCCGATATCTTTTACAACAACTGCTTCAAGAACGGCATCCTTCCGATTGCCCTGCCGCAAGAGCAGGTGGATGTGCTGATGAAAGAGGCCGAGAAGGGCGCCAATGCGCGGATCGAGATTGATCTGGAGGCGCAGACCGTGTCGACGTCGGAAGGTCAAATCTTTGGCTTCGAAGTGGATGCGTTCAAGAAGCATTGCTTGCTGGAAGGGTTGGACGACATTGGCCTGACGCTGGAAAAGGCCGCGGCCATCGAGAGCTTTGAGGCGCAGGCGGCACAGGCGCGCCCCTGGGTCTGAACCGGACCGCCACACAAGAAAAGGACGCCGCGGAGCAATTCGCGGCGTTTTCTTTTGGCCGCGCGCCTTGTGGCCAGCCCGACACACGCTACAAGATACAGTGTTTACAGCCCCTTACGCCACAAAGTTGAACCAAGTTTGATGCAATCCTGCACCACTTGGACCCTCAATCGGCCCTAAATCTTTCGTCTTATTAACCAAGGGCTTGTGGTGAATAGTGAAAGTAGGCAAAAATTGGGCGAGATTGAGGCAACCCGCCATAAAGTGTGGGATCAAGTTGGAACAAGGGCGCGGCACCGCATCGCGACCGACCAAGTTGAAGGGGAACGGGCAGTGTTTTCACTGATTCCAGGTGCGCTTGCGCGTGCCATACTGATTGCGATCCTGGTCGCCACGCCCTCTTTGGTCGTGCCGTCCACAGGCGCGGATACCGCGCAGATCGTGATCGTGCTCTCGATCCTCGCGGGGTTCATGACCTTTATCGAATATTACGGCAAATATCCCAGCATCATCGAATTCCGCTTTGCCCCGCCGTTCAACCGATCCAAGTTTTTTGCATTGGCCGCCATCCTCGTGTCATTGTCGATGATCGTGCGCGGCACGACCAACCCAACCGAAGCGACCGAGTGGGTGACGCAATTCGGCCGGGGTTTGGGCGACGCCATCGATTTTCCCTATTCACCCGTGCGTCTGGTGGTGCTGATGATGCCTGCAGATGCCGATGCCGCGCTGATAGACATGGTGCGGATCGCCTCGGGGATTTCCTATACCTTGTCGCTGGTCATGATCCTCTATTTCGTGACGCTGGTGCGGTTCCTGGGCTGGCCTGCACGGTCGGGGGCGTTCAACGTCTGGATCAACCTGCCGCTCTTTGATCCCACAGGCGGCGGCGATGTGCTGCACCGTTTGCGGCGGGATGCCGCTCTTAACGTTGTATTAGGATCTTTGCTGCCATTCTTGATTCCAGCAGTGGTGCGCGCGGCCTCGGGTATGATTGACCCGATTTCGATCACGCAACCGCAAACCTTGATCTGGACGATGACCGCATGGGCGTTTCTTCCTGCCAGCATGTTGATGCGCGGCATCGCGATGAGCCGGATCGCCGACATGATCGAGGACAAGCGCCGCCGCGCCTATGCCGAAGGCGACGCGCTGATCGCAAAGGGGCTGCAGGGCGCCTGATCTGGGGGCTTTTCGCGCTATTTCTCTGCGCACTGCCCGCCTATGCAGACAGACTGCGTCTGGCGAGTTGGAATGTAGACTTGGAACGCGCGGGGCCGGGCCTTCTTTTGCGGGATTTGCGGCAGGGCGACGATGCGCAGATCGCAGCAATCCTGCATGTGCTGGCGCAAACTCAGCCGGATATTCTGGTCTTGCAGGGGGTGGATTATGACCTGGATCTGCTTGCGCTGAGCACGCTGCGCGACCGTATTTCCGACAGGGGCGGGCCACGTTACGAACACCTCTTTGCCCGCGCCCCCAATGCAGGTCTCGCCACCGGGCTCGACATGGATGGCGACGGGCGGCGCGGCGGACCACGGGATGCGCAGGGGTATGGCGCCTTTGCCGGTCAGGGCGGCATGGCGCTCTTGTCGCGCTATCCCGTGGGGGAGGCGGACGCGCGAGACTTCACCGCGTTTCTGTGGCGGGACCTGCCCGGCGCGCTTTTGCCCCGAAAGGGCGATGCCCCCTTCCCCTCAGATGCGGCACAGGCGGTGCAGCGCCTGTCGTCGCGCGCACATTGGGTGGTGCCGGTCCTGCTGCCTTCGGGGCCGTTGCAGGTGATGACCTTTCACGCCACCCCGCCGGTCTTTGACGGCCCGGAGGATCTGAACGGGCGGCGCAACCATGATGAGCTTCGGTTCTGGCAGCTCTACCTTGATGGCGCGTTTGGGCCGTCGCCTAGGGGACGGTTCGTGCTGATGGGCGTTGCCAATCTGGATCCCGAGATCGGCGAGGGGCGGCCTGAGGCACTGCGCGCGCTCTTGGCCGACCCGCGCCTGCAAGACCCCCGCCCGATACGCCCCGGAGAAAAGGCGGCGCAGCTGGAAACCGTCGAATGGCCCCCTCCGGGCCCCGGCGCGCGGCGGGTGTCCTATATCCTGCCCGCCGCTGATTTGAGGGTCGCGGATGCAGGCGTGCATTGGCCGCCCGAGGGCACGCCAGAGGGGGATATGGCCGCCACCGCCAGCCGTCATCGGCTGGTCTGGGTCGATCTGAGCCTGCCGTAACATCGGGGTTTCTTGACCATTCCGGGGCTTGCGTATAGGCCAACGGGCAACATCCAACGCAAGCCAAGGAAACGCCCCATGAGCAACCCATCGCTTCTTATTCTGCCCGGTGACGGTATCGGCCCCGAGGTCATGACCGAGGTGGTCAAGATCATCGACTGGTACGGGGCCAAGCGCGGGCTGGTGTTCGACGTCTCCGAGGATCTGGTGGGCGGGGCCGCCTATGACAAGCACGGCACGCCGCTGCATGACGACACGATGGCACGCGCGCAAGAGGTCGACGCCGTGCTCTTGGGGGCCGTGGGCGGTCCGAAATACGACAACCTCGATTTCAGCGTCAAACCAGAACGTGGCCTTTTGCGGCTGCGCAAGGAAATGGACCTTTTCGCCAACCTGCGCCCGGCGCAATGCTTTGACGCGCTGGCGGATTTTTCAAGCCTCAAGCGGGATGTGGTGGCCGGTCTCGACATCATGATCGTGCGGGAATTGACCAGCGGCATCTATTTCGGCGAGCCGCGCGGCATTTTCACCGAAGGCAATGAGCGCGTCGGCATCAACACGCAACGCTACACCGAGAGCGAGATCGACCGCGTGGCACGTGCCGCGTTCGAGCTGGCGCGCAAGCGGGGCAACAAGGTCTGTTCCATGGAAAAGGCCAATGTCATGGAGTCGGGCATTCTCTGGCGCGAGGTCGTGCAGAAGGTGCATGACGCGGATTACCCCGATGTCGAGCTGAGCCATATGTATGCGGACGCAGGCGCGATGCAGCTTTGCCGCTGGCCCAAACAGTTCGACGTGATCGTCACCGACAACCTCTTTGGCGATTTGCTGTCGGATGCGGCGGCGATGCTCACGGGATCGCTGGGTATGCTGCCGTCCGCCTCTCTCGGCCTGCCGATGGCCAATGGCCGGCCCAAGGCGCTCTATGAGCCGGTGCATGGCTCTGCCCCTGACATTGCCGGACAGGGCAAGGCCAACCCGATCGCCTGTATCCTCAGCTTTGCCATGGCGCTGCGCTATTCGTTCGACCAAGGGGCAGAGGCCACGCGCCTGGAGAAGGCCGTGGAGCAGGTGCTGGCGGACGGGCTGCGCACTGCCGATCTCTTGGGCGAAGAGGGTGTAACGCCGGTCTCTACCTCGGAAATGGGGGATGCCATCGTGGCGGCGCTGGAGGCAAGCCTCTGAGGCGAACGCCGCTACAAAAGTCCAAAGGCCCGCCAATTGCGCGGGCCTTTTTGTTGGAGGGGGTGCACGGCGTAGGTTTGGCTGGGTGGCGGGGGCCAATGCCACAAGAGATGAGCCGCGCATTGACGATTGGGGCCAGCGTCAACCCAATGCAAAAACCGCCGGGAATGCCCCCGGCGGCTCACACTCTTTAACCGTGAACCTTCAGAAAAACCCGAGCTTGTTGGGATTGTAGCTGACCAGCATGTTCTTGGTCTGCTGGTAGTGATCCAGCATCATCTTGTGGGTCTCGCGCCCGATGCCCGATTGCTTGTAGCCGCCAAAGGCCGCGTGGGCGGGGTAGGCGTGATAGTTGTTGACCCAGACGCGGCCCGCCTCGATAGCCCGGCCAAAGCGGTAGGCGCGCGTGCCATCGCGGGTCCAGACCCCGGCCCCAAGGCCATACATCGTGTCATTGGCGATGGCGAGCGCCTCGGCCTCGTCCTTGAAGGTGGTCACGGACACGACCGGGCCAAAGATTTCTTCCTGGAACACGCGCATCTTGTTGTGGCCCTTGAGGATGGTAGGCTGGATGTAATAGCCGCCCGCAATCTCGCCGTTGAAGCGGGCAGCGTCGCCACCGACCAGCACCTCGGCCCCCTCTTCCACACCGATGGTGAAGTAGGACATGATTTTTTCGAACTGCTGCAGGCTGGCCTGTGCGCCGACCATTGTGGTCATCTCGCGCGGGTCGCCCTGCTGAATGGCCTTCACGCGGGCGATGCAGCGCGCGATGAACTCTTCATAGATGTCTTCCTGGATCAGCGCGCGGCTGGGGCAGGTGCAAACCTCGCCCTGATTGAAGGCAAAGAGAACAAAGCCCTCGACCGCCTTGTCGAGAAAGGCGTCATCGGCGGCCATCACATCCGAGAAGAAGATGTTGGGGGATTTGCCGCCCAGTTCCAGCGTCACGGGAATGAGGTTCTCGGTCGCGGCCTCCATGATCTTGCGGCCTGTCGCGGTCGAGCCGGTAAAGGCAATCTTGGCGATGCGGGTGGATTTGGCGAGCGGCGCGCCAACCTCGGCCCCCATGCCGTTGACGATGTTGAGCACACCGGCGGGCAGGAGAGGGGCGACGAGTTCGGCCAGAACCATGATCGCGGCAGGGGTCTGTTCGGCCGGTTTCAGCACGATGCAATTGCCAGCGGCCAAGGCCGGGGCGAGTTTCCACGCCGCCATCAGGATCGAGAAATTCCACGGGATGATCTGACCCACCACACCCAAGGGTTCGTGGAAATGATAGGCGACCGTGTCATGGTCGATCTCGGACATGGTGCCTTCTTGGCTGCGCAGGACGCCTGCGAAATAGCGGAAATGATCGACGGCCAGCGGGATGTCGGCATTGGTCGTCTCGCGAATGGGCTTGCCGTTGTCCCATGTTTCGGCCTGCGCCAAGAGGTCGAGATTGGCCTCGAGCACATCGGCGATCTTGAGCAGGGTGTTGGAGCGCTCAGCGGCCGAGGTACGGCCCCAGGCCTCGCGCGCGGCATGGGCGGCATCAAGCGCCAGTTCCACATCCATCGCGTCGGAGCGGGCGACCTCGCAGATCACCTCGCCGGTGATGGGCGTGATATTGTCGAAATAGCGGCCATTGACGGGGGGCACGAATGTGCCGCCGATGAAATTGTCATAGCGTGTCTTGAAGGGCGAGGCATAGCTGCCCGCGACTTGGGTCATCTCGTTCATTGGGGTTCCTCCGGTTGCGCCCGGTCCTCCGCCGGGAATGACCAGAGAATGCGCCCTGCCCCGGCTTGCGTCACCGGGGGGGCGGGGCACCGGGCGGCCCACCTGTCTCAGGAGTGAGACACATCAATGCAGGTTTTCACCGATCCCCAGCCGTTTCATCCGGCGATAGAGCGTGGCGCGGCCGATACCCAAAGCGCGCGCCGCCTCGGACACATTGCCGGACGCGCGGGCAAGGGCGCGAATCACCGCTGCCCGCTCTGCCCGCTCAAAGCCGCTGGGGCCAT
This sequence comes from Roseovarius mucosus DSM 17069, assembly GCF_000768555.3. Lineage (GTDB taxonomy): Bacteria > Pseudomonadota > Alphaproteobacteria > Rhodobacterales > Rhodobacteraceae > Roseovarius > Roseovarius mucosus. The sequence goes on along the minus strand of NZ_KN293979.1, from coordinate 181,306 downwards.
CCTCGCGATCAAAGATGTCAGAGGCGGGAACAGGGCGGATCGGCCCGGTGGCCCCCAGATTGAACGCCTTGCGCGCGGCGCGGGTGGCACCCACGACGATGTCATCGGTATCGACCGCGAGCAGCATCGCCGCCTCGGTTTCGTCGTGGTCGGCATAGAGAATACGAGCGCGCGGATGGGCGGCGCGGAAATTGTCGGCCTCGATCTGGCGGGCGGTCTGGGCCACCATCGCGGCGATCAGGCGGTTGAATGCCTCGGTCTGGTCGGAACGGGCCGAGGACACATCGAGCGCACCGATGATGCGCCCATCCGCGCCATAGATCGGCGCGTCCATACAGCTCATGGCGGTGTTGCGCGCCAGAAAATGCTCATCCCGGTGGATGATGACACGGCGATCCTCGGCAAGACAGGTGCCGATCCCGTTGGTGCCCTCGGAGGCCTCGGACCAATCGGCACCCTGCCAGAGGCCCCAGTCCTGAAAGATCGCGGCATCGCCCTGCGCGCAGCGTTGATCCAGAACAACCCCCTCGGCATCGGTCAGGAGCACGGCACAGCCGGAATGGCCGACAAGGCCGAAGAGCTGATCGAGTTTGGGTGCGGCCACTTGCAGGAATTGCGCCTGCGCGCCCTGGCGGGCAACAAGATCGCTGGCCTCTACCCGCCCCGGCGCGCGGCGTTCGGCGGGGTCCAGCCCATGCTTGAGCATCGAGCGCCGCCAAGAGGCGACGATGCGCGAGCGCGCGGGCGCAGAGGCTGACTGCGATTCCTCGAGAACCTTGTCGATATGGGTGCGGCGATGGGCGATCTGGGGGCCTCTTGCAATCCCGGCAGCGATGGAATGTCTCTTTAGATGCCAGTGGCGCCTGCCCTGTCAATCCGACCTTCGGACCGGTTGCACAGCGCGGGCAAAACACCGCGAAACCCCTTGCAATGCCCCGCCACGCGGTATAATCGCCTGTCTCACGGTCGGGCTGTAGCGCAGCCTGGTAGCGCACCTGCTTCGGGAGCAGGGGGTCGGAGGTTCGAATCCTCTCAGCCCGACCAGTGACACCCTTGAGACGAACGCCGCATGAAAAAGGCCCCTTTCGGGGCCTTTGTTTTTTTGTGGTCCGCGTCTGTCAAACGGTGACAGGGGGCGGCATCCGCCCCCCGCCCGCGATCACAGGAACGTAAAGCTGTCGAGCGTCAGATCTGCGGCCAGCACGGCCTCAACGAGCACGTCGTTGCCGTTCACGTTGAACTGGGCACCGGCCACGGTATCGACGATGCCAAGCGCGTCAACGAAGCCCTGAAGCCCGTTGCCACCGTTGTCGAGGTCGTCGACACGGATGAAGAAGCTGTCGATCCCCACCTCGAAATCGGTGATGAGGTCGAAATCGCCCGCGACAAATTCGTTGAACACGAAGAGGTCCGCGCCTTCGCCGCCCGACATCTCGTCATTGCCAGCTCCGGCATTGATCGTGTCATTGCCCGCGCCACCGTCGATGATGTCATCACGGCCACCGCCTGCGAGGAAGTCGTTGCCGTCACCGCCGAAGATATCGTCATCGCCTTCGCCGCCGCCGATCTGATCGTCGCCTGCGCCGCCCAGGATCGTATCCTGCCCAGTGCCGCCGCCGACGATGTCATTGCCGTCGCCTGCATCGATGCTGTCGCTGCCAAAGCTGCCGGACATTGAATCGTCGCCCGCGCCACCGCCCAGCGTATCATTGCCGGCACCACCGCTGACCACGTCATTGCCGTCACCACCTGCGGCTATGTCATCGCCTTGGCCTGCGCCGATCACGTCATCGCCGGCGCCGCCGTCAATCGTGTCATTGCCCAGGCCGCCGCCGATCCGGTCAGCGCCATCCTCACCGAGCACGAAGTCATTGCCGTCGCTGGCGGCCAGCACGTCATCGCCTGCGCCGCCTTCGATCGTGTCGTCCCCGGCCCCGCCGACGACGCTGTCATTGCCAGCGCCCGCAAGGGCAAGCGCGCCGTCATCGGAGAGGGTGATGAAATCCGACCCGCCGTTGGAGAAGAGCGCGCTCCACCGTGCTTGGGCGTTTTCCGCAACCTGCTCGCCCACTTGCAGACCGAACAAGTTGCCGTCCTGAATGTGGATGCCGCCGAAAATGCGGGACTGTCCCGCTTCCTGCGCTGCCTCGGTCAGGGTTTCCCACCGCAGCACGATCGGATCACCGCCATCGGCGCGATCCTCGAAGGTCAGCTCAGAGGTGACGAATTCGCCAAGCAGGTCGAGACCTTCGACACCGTCGAGGTCATAGTTGCTGACGCTGGTGCCATCGTAATAGGCATCGCTGCCCAGATAGGCGGCCAGGGTCCGCGCGGCGGCTGCCGAAAAGGTCGAGTGACCCGAAACAAATTCGGGGAAGGGCGGCGTGGGCGCCGTCACATCCTGATACGGCAGCCAGTTCTGGCCAAGGATGGTCTGGGTGCCCTGGTTCGGACCGCCCCATGCCTGAATTTCCTGATCGAAGAAGAGATCACGAATGGCCGAATAGGGGCGAATGTAGGTATAGGTGTATTTCGCCTCCCAGGTCGCGATCCCGGCGTCGAAAATGGCGGTGCTAAGCGCAAAGAACATCTCGGCGTCCTGCGCATTGCCATGGCCGTCGCGCAGCGCCAGATCCTGAGCGATCTGGAACCAGTGACCCGGAGGTGTCTCGCCGCGCGGACCGTTGGCCCAGTATTCGGCAATCAGCTTTTGCTCATCGGTCAGGTTGGCAGAGATTTCGAGCACTTGGCCGATTTGTGCGCGATAGGCGGCATCGCCCGTGGTGACATTGCCAAGCCCGTCGACATACTCGGAGAAATCACCGAGTTGCGGCGGTGCGGGCGGACGGAACTGATCGCCCGACGTCAGGGCGAAACCGTCAACGCCGCCCCAATGCGGGGTCAGGGCGCTTTGATCCTTGAAGGTGCTGGGATCATCATTGTCAAAGATCGGAATACCGTTGTCATCGGTCAGCGTGCCATTCGGCTCGCGCAGCGGCTGCCACTGGTTGGGATCGAAATTCTCGCCACCGGGCGCACGATCCGAGGTCGGATCAGCCTCGTTCACGGGCACGAAGCCGGTGGTATCAGCAAAATCATTCTCGAAGTTCGAGCCGTCATCGGCACGGGCGGCAAAGACATTCTGCGCCGCCAGATTGCCAAGACCGGCCGCCGTGTCCGGATCGGTCGAGACATTGGCCGGGTCGTATCCGAGGTCCACAAGGAAGGCTTCGAAATCAGCGGCTCTTTCCGGGTGAAGCTGGCTCATGACCGTGAAGGCCGCATAGCTGATCGCCTCGGCCAAGTTTGCATCGGTGTTCTCGAGCGAGGTCTCGATCTCGGAGTAGTGGCCCGAGGCAGTGGTCGACAATGCGGCATAGGCATCGTAGATCGCCGCATTCGCAAGGTGCAGTTGATAGGTTGTGGGTGTGGGGGCTGGTCCGCCTTCGCGGATTACTTCAAGTTGAAGTTCATTCCACTGGGCGACGACAGATTGTTGAATAGGTTCCATAAATTCTTCCTGTTGATCAAAGGTGTCCGTCACCGGTCACGCAAAATGACGGTGCGTAACGTTTGCGTGTATCCTTGATTCAGATCAAGGAATTTCTGAGAGATACCCTGCACTATTAACGATTATTCTGGATTTTTGCACAGACTCACGGCGCGCCCGAACCTACGCGAGCGGAGGCCGTGCACCCCACGACGCAGGGTTGTGAATGCGCCCCTCCAGGGTGGAGAGGGGCACAGCCGCCTCACATCGAGGCGCGTTCGACCCCTTCGGCGATGGCCGCGCGGAGTTTGCGTTCGAGCGCGGCGCGTTTGCTCTCGGAGTGGAATTTCAGCCCGAACATATCCTTGACGTAAAATGTATCGACCACCTGTTCACCAAAGGTCGCGATCACGGCGGAGGCGATATAAACGTTGTTGGCCGCCAAGGTCCGCGTGAGGTCATAGAGCAGGCCGGGACGGTCGCGGGTGTCCACCTCGATGATCGTGTAGATTTCCGAGCCATCGTTATCAAAGGTGATATGCGTGGGCACGCGGAAGGCGCGTTCGCGTTTCTTGAGCTTGTCGCGGGATTTGATCGCCTCGCGCGGGACCACTTCGCCCTTCAGTGTCTTTTGGATCATGTTGCGCAGGCGCGGCAGGCGGTCGGCCTCGAACGGGTGCCCATCGGCGTCCTGTATCCAGAAAACGGCGGTGGCAAATCCATCCTTGGAGGTATAGGTGCGCGCGTCCACCACATTGGCCCCCACCAGCGCCAGGGCCCCCGCCAGACGCGAGAAAATGCCCGGATGATCGGCCAGCGCGAAACAGGCGCGGGTCGCGTCGCGGTCCTCGTCAATCGCCAGATCAATGGCGATCTCATCCTCGTGCAGATTGTGCAGGAGGCGGGCAAAGACCACATGCGCGGTGACATGCAGCCCCTGCCAATAGGGTGGGTAATGGCGCGAGGTCTCGTGCTTGAGGTCCTTGGCATCCCAACCGGGCAGCGCCTCGCGAAGGTTGCGCTTGGCATCCGAGCCGCGCTGTTCGCGGTTGAGATCCTCAAGCCCGCCTTCCATGGCGCGGCGGGTCTGGCGGTAGAGCGCGCGCAAAAGCGACGCCTTCCAGTTGTTCCAGGTGCCGGGGCCCACGCCACGAATATCGCAAACGGTGAGCAGCAAGAGGAGGTCAAGCCGCTCGCGCGTCTGCACCGCCTTGGCGAAATCACGCACGGTACGGGGATCGGCAATGTCGCGTTTCTGCGCCATGTCGGACATCAGAAGGTGATAGCGCACCAGCCATTCCACGGTATCCACCTCGCGCGGCTTCAGCCCCAGACGGGGCCCAACGCGGCGTGCGATGCGCGCGCCCAGGATGGCGTGATCCTCTTCGCGCCCCTTGCCGATGTCATGCAAGAGAAGCGCGACATAGAGCACGCGCCGGTTGATCCCCTCCTTGAGGATGGAGGAAGAGACCGGCAGTTCCTCGATCAATTCGCGCCGCTCGATCTGGGCCAGGTGGCTGATACATTGGATGATATGCTCATCCACCGTGTAGTGGTGATACATGTTGAACTGCATCATCGCCACGATGGGTTCGAATTCGGGCAGAAAGGCCGATAGCACGCCCAATTCGTTCATCCGCCGCAGGGCGCGTTCAGGATTGCCGTGTTTCAGCAGGAGGTCGAGAAAGAGCTTCTGTGCCGCCGGGTCATTGCGCATACGCTCGTCGATCAGCCCGATATTGGCAGAGACGAGGAGCATCGCGTCGGGATGGATCAAGAGGCCCGTACGCAGCGCCTCTTCGAACAGGCGCAAGAGGTTGAGCGGATCGCCAAGAAACCCCTTGGGATCGACGATGCCAAGGCGGCCATGCACCTCGACATAGCCCTCTTTCAGCGTCTTGCGGCGGCGCAGGAGCCTTTGCAACAGCGGCTCGGACTTGATCTGCGTCGCCTCGAGCTTGGTCAGGAAGATGCGCGTCAGATCGCCCACGGCGGTGGCGTGGCGGAAATAATCCTGCATGAAGATTTCGACCCCGCGCCGGGCGGCGGTGTCCTTGTAGCCCATGCGCTGCGCCACCTCGACCTGCATGTCAAAGGTGAGCTGGTCATTGGGCCGCCCGATGATCAGATGCAGATGACAGCGCACCGCCCAGAGGAAGTTTTCGGCCTTGGCAAAGGTGGCAAATTCCTCGGGGGTGAACATGCCCAAGGCCACGAGTTCGCTCACATCACGGACGCGGTGCAGGTATTTGGCGATCCAGAACAGCGATTGCAGGTCTCGCAGACCGCCCTTGCCCTCTTTGACATTGGGCTCGACCATATAGCGCTCGCCCTGCTTTTCGTGCCGCGCGTCGCGTTCCGCCAGCTTGGCCTCGGCAAAGGCGCGCTCAGTGCCCTTGAAGAGATCGTCCCAGAGGCGTTGATTGAGTTTCTCGGCCAGATCGCCTTCGCCCGCCAGAAAGCGGTTTTCGAGGAGGGCGGTGCGGATCGTGTAATCCTCTGCGCCCAAGCGCAGGCAGTCGCGGATGGTGCGGCTGGCATGGCCCACCTTGAGCCGCAGATCCCAGAGCATGTAGAGCATCGATTCAATCACGCTCTCGGCCCAGGGGGTGATCTTGTAGGGCGTGAGAAACAGCAGGTCTACATCGGAATGCGGGGCCATTTCTCCACGGCCATAACCGCCCACGGCAAAGACGGCGATGCGCTCGGCCTCGGTCGGGTTGGGCAGCGGGTGCATCACACGGGTGGCCACATCGAGCGTGGTCAGGATCACGCAATCCGTGAGCCAGCAATAGGCGCGGGTGGTGGCGCGCGCGGCAAAGGGCTGGGCCGCCAGCCCCTCGGCAATCGCGGCGCGGCCTTGGGCAATGCGGGCGCTCAGGCAGGAGACGACCGCCCGGCGCAGCGCGCCCATGTCCGGCCCGGCCTCGGCCACGGCCTGCGCGACCTCTGCCGCGACGGCGGGAACATCGAAAATCGTCTCGGCGGGACAGATCAGATCGTCCCGCACCGTGATGGGCTGGATCATGTCAGGCGTTTCACACCCGTGTCAGAGCACGTTTGACCGGCGCGGCTCAAAATCCGGCCCCGCCAAAGCTCTGGGGTGCCGGCGACAGGATCGTCACGCGCTTGTCGCGGATCGTGGCCACGGCCAGGCCCCGCTCGTTGCTGCCATCGGAACGAAAGCGAAAGACGCCGCTCACGCCCTGGAACCCGGCGGATTGAGTGAGCGCATTGCGCCCCAGCGCCTCGCGGTTGCCGGATTTCACCAAGGCCCCGACTGCGGCGATGCCGTCGTAGGACAGGCTCGCGATCGGATGCGGCGCGTTGCCATAGGCGGCGCTGAAACGCTGGGTGAACTGGCTGGCGCGCGCCGGGTCCGGCAGGGCGAACCAGCCCCCCTGAACCCCCGGTAGATCGAGCGTCTGCGGCGGGGTATCCCAGCGCGAAAGGCCGATATATTGCACCCGGTCAGGGCCCAGCCCGTTCTCCGGCAGCATCTGGGAAAAGAGTGGCAGGGCACCGGCGGAATTTGCGGTCAGGAAAATCGCATCGGCGGCATTGGTCTCGGCGGCACTCTTGATCTTGGGAATGGCGTCGATCACGCCCTCTTGCGAGAATTCGTAGCCCACGCTGCCCGCCAGCGTCGCGCCATTGTCGCGCACCGCCTGCTCAATCGCCGCACGCCCCAATTGCCCCGCGAGATTGTCGGAATAGACCGCCATGATCCGGGATTTACCCTGGCGGGAGGCAAAATCCGCAAGCCGGTTGGCAGTGGTCTGGAAGGTCTGCCCGAGAATGAAGAGATTGCCGCCCGCAATGGTCGGGTTGTTGGAAAAGGCCAGCACGTTGATGTTGCGCGGGGCCATGGCGACCGCCACGGCATTGGCCGATTCGGCGTGGAGCGGCCCGATGATGATACGCGCACCATCCGCGGCAGCATTGAGGGCCGCCTGCTGCGCCTGCTGTGCTTGGCCTGCGGTGCCATAGACGCGCAGGTCGATCTGCACCCCCGCAAGGTCCGACACGGCAAGCCGCGCGGCGTTTTCCAGATCACGCGCCAACTGCGCCTCTTGCGCATCCGCGCTGCCATGCGGCACGAGGAGCGCCACTGGAACCGGTCCCGAAGGGGCCGTACCGCCACCGCCCGGGGTGGCCACCGACACCGGCTGACAGGCGGCGAGAAAGAGCGCGGCAAGCACAAGGAAAGAGCCGGCGAACGACTTGCGGATGATGTGTAAAACGGCGAACATGCGTATCTCTCACTCCCTTGTTGCGCTTTGCCCTTGGCCAGACGCGATTGCGGACAATCATAACGGTCATACGGAGCGGGTCCAGTGGTGAATCCCAAACAGCAGAAACTGGCCGGTGGTCTCTATCTGATTGCCACCCCCATCGGGACCGCGCGCGACATCACGCTGCGCGCGCTCGACATCTTGGCCTCGGCGGATGTGCTGGTGGCCGAGGATACCCGTAGCCTGCGGCGGCTGATGGAAATTCACGGCGTGTCCTTGGGCGAGCGCCCGCTCTGGCCCTATCACGATCACAATGGCGCGCAGATGCGGCCCCGGATTCTGGCGGCGCTCGAGGCCGGGCAATCGGTGGTCTATGCCTCGGAGGCGGGCACACCGATGGTGGCGGATCCCGGGTTCGATCTGGGCCGCGCGGCGGTGGCAGCGGGGTTTGACCTTGTCTCGGCCCCCGGCCCTTCGGCGGTGATCACGGCGCTGACGCTGGCGGGCCTGCCCACGGATCGGTTTCTCTTTGCGGGCTTCCTGCCCAACACCGCCTCCAAGCGCAAGGCGGTGCTCCGGGAACTGGCGAGCGTGCCCGCGACGCTGGCCTTTTACGAATCACCCAAGCGGGTGGCGGCGATGCTGCGCGATGCGGCCGAAGTGCTGGGGGTTGCGCGCTCGGCGGCAGTCTGTCGTGAATTGACCAAGAAATTCGAAGAAGTCCGGCGCGGCACACTGGAGGAATTGGCCCAGATCTGGGCCGATGCGCCACCGAAAGGCGAAATTGTCGTGATTATTGATCGCGGCGGTTTGGAGAAAATTAAGGAAGACGATTTAGACCATTTGGTGTTGGAGGCGCTGAAGGGGCATTCTGTGCGCGATGCGGCGGATCTTGTGGCGGCGAACACAGGCACGCCGCGGCGCGAGGTCTATCAACGGGCGCTCTTTCTGTCAAAGGGCGGGCAAACAGAGGCGGAGTAAGAGATGCGGCAACTGGCGTTTGATTTCGAGGCCGTTGGCGGGACGGCGATTGTGGTGCCGCCCGACCTCTTGCGCCGTCAGGACCGGGGGCGGCGGGCCTATCTCTCGGGTCAGGCGGCGGAGGCGGCCGTGTTGCGTGCCTATGAACGGTGCTCGGTGGCGCTCTTGCAGCAGCGCTGGCGCGGGCAAAGCGGCGAGATCGACATGATCCTGCGCGCGCCCGATACCTATGTCTTTTGCGAGGTCAAGCAAGCGGCCAGTTTCGACCTGGCCATCGAGCGGCTGCATCAAGGCCAGATGCGGCGGATTCATGCGGCGGCCTCGGAATATCTTGGCCTCTTGCCCGAGGGGCAATTGGCCCCGGTCCGGTTCGACCTGGGGATCGTGGATGGCCGGGGGGATGTGCGCATCCTCGAGAACGCCTTTGGTCATTTCTGAATTGCGCCCCCCGCGCTCTTGCCGCATGTAGGCAGGAGACGGTGAAAAGGGGCAGGATATGAAAATCGCTTTTCAGATGGACCCGATCGGGCCGATCAATATCAACGGGGACAGCACCTTTCGCCTCGCGGAAGAGGCGCAGGCGCGGGGGTATGAGCTGTTTTACTACACGCCCGACCGGCTGGCCTATGACGAGGGGCGGGTGACGGCGCGGGGCTGGCCGCTGACGGTGCAGCGGGTGCAGGGCGACCATTTTCGGCTGGGCGCGGAGCAGACTGTCGATCTGAGCACCTTCGATGTGGTCTGGCTGCGGCAGGATCCGCCGTTCGATATGTTCTACATCACCACGACCCATATCCTGCAGCGGCTGAGCCCCGGCACGCTGGTGGTGAATGATCCCTTCTGGGTGCGCAACTATCCTGAAAAGCTGCTCATCCTCGATTTCCCCCAACTCATGCCGCCCACCGCGATTGCCCGCGACCTGGACACGATCCGGGCCTTTCGCGCACGGCACGGCGATGTGATCCTCAAGCCGCTTTATGGCAACGGCGGCGCGGGCGTGTTCCACCTGCCCGAGAGCGACCGGAATCTCGCCAGCCTGCATGAGATGTTCACCGGATTCAGCCGCGAGCCGCTGATTGTCCAGAAATACCTGCCCGCCGTCAGCAAGGGCGACAAGCGTGTGATTCTGGTCGATGGCGAACCGATCGGGGCCATCAACCGCGTGCCCGCGCAGGGCGAGACGCGCTCGAACATGCATGTGGGCGGGCGGGCTGAAAAGGTAGAGCTGACGGCCCGCGACCGCGAGATTTGCGCCACCATCGGGCCGCTCCTGCGCGAGAAGGGGCAGATCTTCGTGGGCATCGACGTGATCGGCGATTACCTCACGGAGATCAACGTGACCTCGCCCACCGGCTTGCAAGAGCTGGAGCGGTTTGATGGCACCAATGGCGCGGGGCTGATCTGGGATGCCATCGCGGCGCGGCGGGGATGAGCTGGCAGCTGCGCCTCTTGAACCGCCACCTGCGCTGGTTCGAGAAGCCGGCGCTGGCGCGCCATGACAAGGACCGCCTCAGGCGGTCCTTTGCGTTCAAATCCCGGCTCTATTTCCATGCCCCGCTTGGCACGTCGTTTGAACGCGCCAGCCTCGGCGGGGTGCCGGTGCAATGGGCGCGGGCCCGTAGTGTGCAACCTGCACCCGTGATCCTTTATTTCCATGGCGGGGCCTATGTCTTTGGCACCTCGACCACGCATCGCGCGATGCTGGCCAAGCTGTCGGCGCTGACCGGCCTGCCCGCCTGTCTGCCCGATTACCGGCTGGCACCCGAGCATCCCTTTCCGGCGCAGATCGACGATGCGCTGGCGTGTTACCGCGCGCTCCGGGCGACGCATGAGGTGATCATTGGCGGCGATAGTGCGGGCGGCGGGCTGGCGCTGGCGCTCTTGCACGAGATTTTGGCGCAGGGCCTCGCCCCGCCCATGGGTGTCTTTGCCTTTTCGCCGCTCACCGATGTGACCTATTCCGGCGCCTCCGTTGCCGAGAATGCCGCGCGCGATTGCGTGCTGTCGGCCACCCGGATTGGCGAGATGCTGGAGATGTTCTTGCACGGCCAAGACCCGCGCGATCCGCGCGCCTCGCCGCTCTTTGGCCGGTTCACCGGCGCGCCGCCCGTGTGGATGACCGTGGGCGATACCGAAATCCTGCGCGACGACACGCTGCGGATGCAGGCCGCGCTGGTGGCGCAGGGGGTGCAGAGCGTGGCGACCCTCAAGCCCGACCATCCGCATGTCTGGCCCATCTTTCACAATGTTTTGCCCGAGGCAGGGCAAACCCTGCGCGATCTGGCGCGGTGGATCAGGTCTCTTTGACCCCGGCGATGCGAAAGCTGACCGCCTCGGCGACATGCGGCAGGCGGACATGGTCCGAGCCGTCGAGATCGGCGATGGTGCGCGCGACGCGCAACACGCGGTGATAGCCCCGCGCCGTCAGGCCAAAGCGGCTGGCGACACGGGTGACAAGGGCGCGGCCCTCGGCATCGGGTGTGGCGATATCGTCGAGCACCGCCCCTTCGGCATCGGCGTTGAGGCGCATATGGGCGTGGCCCGCAAAGCGCGCCGCCTGCACCGCCCGCGCCCCCGCCACGCGCTCTGCAACCGTGGCCGAGGCATCGCCGGAGGCGGGCAGATCGAGATCGGCAAAGGCCACGGGCGGCACCTCGATCCGCAGATCGAAGCGGTCCATCAGCGGGCCGGAAATGCGCCCGATGTAATCCTCGCCGCAATTGGGCGCACGCGAACAGGCGCGGTTGGGGTCGCTCAGATAGCCGCATTTGCAAGGGTTGGCGGCAGCGATCAGCATGAAACGGCAGGGATATTTCACATGGGCATTGGCGCGGGCGACCATCACCTCGCCGGTCTCTATCGGTTGGCGCAGGGTCTCCAGCACGGTGCGGGGAAATTCCGGGAATTCATCCATGAAGAGCACGCCATTATGCGCAAGGCTGATTTCCCCCGGCTTGGCGCTGCGCCCGCCGCCGACAATCGCGGCCATCGAGGCGGTGTGATGCGGCTCGCGAAAGGGGCGGGCGCGGTTGATGCCGCCCTCTGACAAGAGCCCGGCAAGCGAATGGATCATCGAGGTTTCCAGCGCCTCTGGGGCCGAGAGTGGCGGCAGGATACCCGGCATACGCGCGGCCAGCATGGATTTGCCGGATCCCGGCGTGCCGATCATGATCAGGTGGTGACGGCCTGCCGCCGCGATTTCCAGCGCGCGCTTTGCCCGCTCCTGTCCCTTGACGTCGCGCAGGTCACGGCCCTGCGGTGCTGCGATCACCTCGCCGGGGTCAGAGGCGGGGATGGGCGCCTGCCCGGTGTAGTGGCGCACCACATCCGAGAGCGATGCCGCCGCAATAACCTGCACCGCCCCCACCCAGGCCGCCTCGGGGCCGCAGGCCTTGGGGCAGAGCAGGATGCGATGTTCCTCGGCGGCGGCCATGGCGGCGGGCAGCGCGCCGATCACCGGCACCAACGTGCCGTCGAGCGACAATTCCCCCAATGCCGTCGTGCCCTCGGCGGCATCATGCGGGATGATTTCGAGCGCCGCCAAGAGGGCGAGCGCGATGGGGAGGTCAAAATGGCTGCCCTCTTTGGGCATGTCGGCGGGCGAGAGGTTGATGGTGATCCGCCGCGACGGCAGGGCGATGGCCATGGCCGAGAGCGCCGCACGCACCCGGTCGCGCGCCTCGGACACCGCCTTGTCGGGCAGGCCCACGAGGGAAAAGGCGGGCACGCCCGGCGTGATGGCACATTGCACCTCCACGGGCTTGGCCTCGACCCCCTCAAAGGCCACAGTATAGGCGCGCGCGACCATGCGGTCCCCTATTCATCAGACAAGGTTAATGCGTAGCGCGGCAGGGGTTTAGGAATGGTTAACGCTTGCCCCCCGGTCGCTTGGGCGAATTCGGTCTCGCACCTGCGCGGCATCTCTCTTATAACCCCTGCGAAACAGTCGGGGAGTCGCTGCCATGACCGGAGAATTGTCGCCGATCGACAAGGCCAAGTTCGTTGCCGCCAAACGGTCGGTGGATTTCGTCGAGGACGGGATGCGCGTGGGCCTTGGCACCGGATCGACGGCCGCCTGGATGGTGCGCTGTCTGGGCGAGATGGTGCGCGACGGCGGCCTGCGCATTCGCGGCGTGCCGACATCGACGCGCACGGCGGAGCTGGCGCGAGAGGTAGGCATCGAGGTGATCAGCCTGGATGAGGCGAAATGGCTCGACCTCACCATCGACGGGGCAGATGAATTCGACAGCAATCTCAACCTGATCAAGGGTGGCGGCGGCGCGCTCTTGCAGGAAAAGATCGTGGCGACGGCCTCTGACCAGATGATCGTGATCGCCGATGTCGGCAAGGAGGTCGAGGCGCTGGGCGCCTTCCCCCTGCCGGTCGAGGTGATCCCCTTTGGCTGGCAGACGACGAAATCGCTGGTCGAGGAACTCTTGATCAACATGGATGTGCTGGGGCGCGATGCCACGCTGCGGATGAACGGCACGCGGCCCTTCATCACCGATGAGGGCAATTATATTCTCGATCTGCATCTGGGCCGCATCGGTGCCGCGCATCAACTCTCGATGGCGCTCAATCAGATGCCGGGGGTGGTTGAAAACGGGCTTTTCCTTGATATCTGCGATGTGGTCATTCTGGGTTATGGCGATGGCCGGGTGGAAACCCGCGACATAAACGAAGGAACGGTCGAAGAAGACCGGCTCGACTTTGTCGAGACCGACAATCTCTTTCGCGACCTGACGGATTGAGGGGACAGGCATGGCATTCGACTACGATCTTTTCGTGATCGGCGGCGGCTCTAGCGGGGTGCGCGCGGCGCGGGTTGCGGCACAGGGCGGCGCGCGCGTGGCCCTGGCCGAAGAGGATCGCTATGGCGGCACCTGCGTCATTCGCGGCTGCGTGCCCAAGAAACTGATGGTCTTTGCCTCGGAATATCGCGGGGCGATGGCCGATGCGCAGGCCTATGGCTGGACGGTCCATGCCGGCGGCTTCGATTGGGCCACCTTTCGGGACAAGCTGCATGCGGAATTGGACCGGCTCGAAACGGTCTATCGCGGCATCCTGAAAAACAACGGCGTCGAGACCTATGACAGCCGGGCACGGCTGGTTGATCCGCACACCGTGGAATTGGCCGATGGCACGCGTCACAGCGCCAAGCATATCCTCATCGCCACCGGCGGGCGGCCCGTGAAGCCCGATCTGCCCGGCGCGGACCATGCGATCACCAGCAATGACATCTTTCATCTGGAGCGCCTGCCCAAATCGATCCTGATCATCGGCGGCGGCTATATAGCCTGTGAATTCGCCTGTATCCTCAACGGTTTGGGGGTCAAGGTCACGCAGTTCTATCGCGGCGCACAAGTCCTGCGCGGTTTTGACGAAGAGGCGCGCGGGCTGGTCTCGGACGAGATGATTGCCTCGGGGATCACCCTGCATCTGGGCACCAATATCGAGACCATGGAAAAGGTCGACGGCGGCTATCGCGTGACCGGCACCAACGGCAGCGAAGCGGTATTCGAAGAGGTGATGTTCGCCACCGGGCGTGCGCCCAATACGGAAAATCTGGGCCTGGAGGCCGCAGGCGTTGCCGTGGGCCGCAAGGGCGAGATTGTCGTCGACCGCTATAGCCAGACCGGCGTGCCGTCGGTCTATGCGATTGGCGATGTGACCGACCGCGTCAACCTCACGCCCGTGGCGATCCGCGAAGGCATGGCCTTTGTCGAGACGGTGTTCAACGGCAACCCGACGCCTGTCGATCACGATCTCATCCCCACCGCGATTTTCACCCAACCGGAAATGGGCACCGTGGGGCTGAGCGAAGAGGCCGCGCGCGATCAAGAGCCGATCGAGGTCTATGCAACCTCGTTCCGGCCCATGCACTCGGCCTTTGCCGGGCGTCCTGACCGGGTGCTGATGAAACTGATCGTCAGTCAGGCCACCCGCAAGGTGCTGGGGTGTCATATCGTCGCCCCCGGCGCGGGTGAGATGATCCAACTGGCGGGCATCGCCGTCAAAATGGGGGCCACGAAAGAGGATTTCGACCGCACCGTGGCGGTGCATCCGACCATGTCGGAAGAGCTGGTAACGATGAAAACGCCTGTGCGCACCGCTTGATTTTTCGCCTGTGCTGCACAGGTTGTGAGACAAGCCGGGAACGGCAGGACAACAAGGGAAGACAAACGTATGGCTGGAAACTCTGGCGGCCCATGGGGCGGCGGCGGTAATTCGGGCGGTGGCGGTGATGATCGCGACCGCAACAACGGGGGCGGTCGGCGCCCTCCCGAAGGAGGACCGCAACTGCCCGAAATCGATGAGTTGGTGCGCAAGGGTCAGGATCAGCTTCGCGTTCTCATGGGCGGGCGTGGCGGCGGCAACCGGGGCGGTGGCACCGGCGGCGAAGGCGGACCACAGTTCGGCAAAGGCACGATTGGCCTTGCGGCCTTGGGTGCCGTGGCACTCTGGGTTTTCGCCAGCGTCTATACGGTCAAGCCCGAAGAGCAATCGGTCGAGTTGTTTCTGGGCGCCTACTACAAGACCGGCAATCCCGGTCTGAACTTTGCCCCATGGCCCATCGTGACCGCCGAAATCGTCAACGTCACCTCCGAACGGACTGAGGACATCGGCCGCAATACCGGCGGGCGTGAAGAGGGGCTGATGCTGACCACCGATGCCAATATCGTCGATATCGGTTTTCAGGTCGTGTGGAACATCTCTGATCCGGCGAAATTGCTCTTCAACATCCGCGATCCGCAACTGACTGTGCAGGCGGTATCGGAATCGGTCATGCGCGAGATCATTGCCGCGTCCAATCTGGCCCCCATTCTCAACCGGGATCGTGGCATCATCGCCGACAGCGCGATGCGTAACATCCAAGAGGCGCTTGACGAATATGACAGCGGGATTCAGGTCGTGCGGGTCAACCTCGACAAGGCCGATCCGCCGCGCGAGGTGATCGACAGCTTCCGCGAAGTGCAGGCCGCTGAACAGGAACGCGACCGTCTGCAACGGCAGGCGGATGCTTATGCCAACCGGGCACTGGCAGAGGCGCGCGGTCAGGCCGCACAAATCCTCGAGGACTCCGAGGGCTACCGTGCCCGCGTGGTCAACGAGGCACAGGGTGACGCCAGCCGCTTTACCTCGGTTCTCACGGAATACTCCAAGGCGCCCGAAGTCACGCGCAAACGTCTCTATATCGAGACGATGGAGCGGGTTCTGGGCGATATCGACAAGACCATCCTCGACAACTCGATCATCGGCAGCGAAGGCGGCAACGGCGTCGTGCCCTACCTGCCGCTGAACGAACTGCGCCGCAACACGACAGATCAGGGGAACTAAGAGCATGACGAAATTTCTAATTCCTCTTGTGGTCGTTCTGGGCTTTCTGGGCCTCTCGTCGATCTTTGTCGTGGACGAGCGTGAAAAGGTGCTGGTGCTGCAATTCGGTCAGATCAAGGCCGTCAAGGAAGAGCCGGGCCTCTCGTTCAAGATCCCCTTCATTCAGGAGGTGGTGCGCTATGACGACCGCATCCTGTCGCTCGATACCGACACCATCGAGGTGACGCCGTCGGATGATCGTCGTCTCGTGGTCGATGCCTTTGCCCGTTACCGCATCCGCGACGCGGTGCAGTTCCGTCAGGCCGTGGGTGTGGGCGGCGTGCGTCTGGCCGAGGACCGGCTGTCGTCGATCCTCAATGCACAGATCCGTGAAGTTCTGGGTGCCGATCAGGTGACATCCGACACCATCCTGTCCGAGGATCGCCGCGAGTTGATGCGCCGCATCCAGCGGCAGGCCCAGACCAGCGCGGCGGGCCTTGGCCTTGACGTGGTGGATGTGCGCCTCAAGCAGACCAACCTGCCCGAGCAGAACCTCGAGGCGACCTTTGCCCGGATGCGCGCCGAGCGTGAGCGCGAAGCCGCCGACGAGATCGCACGCGGTAACGAGGCGGCGCAGCGGGTGCGCGCGCTTGCCGACCGGACCGTGACCGAGACCCTCTCGGATGCCGAACGTGAAGCGCAGGTGATCCGAGGCGAGGCTGACGCAGAACGCAGCGCGATCTACGCCGAGGCCTATGGTCAGGATCAGGAGTTCTATTCCTTCTACCGCTCGCTCGAGGCCTATGAAAAAGCGCTGCAAGGCAAGAATTCGACCATGGTTATGACGCCGGATAGCGAATTTTTCGACTATCTGAAGTCGGGAACGGCACAGGAATGATCGAAACTGCCCTGCTCGCGCTGGGACTGGTGCTGATTGTGGAGGGGCTGGTCTATGCGCTGGCCCCTTCGCTCATTGAACAGATGCTGGTGGCCTTGACAGCACTGCCCACCGAGGCGCGGCGCCTGATGGGGGCGATTGCGCTGGTGTTGGGGCTGATCCTCGTCTGGGCGGCCAAGACGCTTGGCGCTTGATCTTGCCGCGTCAAAGCGGTCACATGGCTGTGAATTGATCCTGCGACCTTTGCCATCGCGCAAAGACCGCATACATTCCAGTGCAAGAGGGGCGCGCGTTTGTCGCCCAATGCACGAACCAAAGGAGACATTGGTGTGAAGACCCAAACGATTTCCGAAACACGATCCCTGTCCACCGGCCTGCGGGCGCTCTGGGTCATGGCCCTGATGGTTGGGCTGTTGATCGCGCAGGCAATGTCCGCAGCAGCGCGGCCCGACAGCTTTGCCGATCTGGCCGACAAGATCAGCCCGGCGGTCGTGAACATCACCACCTCGACCGTGGTGGAACGGGGCAAAGGCCCCGCCCCCATCGTGCCCGAAGGCTCGCCCTTCGAGGATTTCTTCGAGCAGTTCCGCGACCGCTTGGGCGAAGGCGACCGGCCACAGCGCTCGTCCGCGCTTGGTTCGGGTTTCGTGATTTCCGAGGATGGCTTTGTGGTCACGAACAACCACGTGATCGAAAGCGCGGATGAGATCCTGATCGAATTCTTTTCCGGCGAAACCCTGCCCGCCGAAGTGATCGGCACCGACCCCAAGACCGACATCGCCCTGCTCAAGGTCACGGCGGACAAGCCGCTGCCCTTCGTCAGCTTTGGCGACAGCGACACCGCGCGCGTGGGCGATTGGGTGCTGGCCATGGGCAACCCGCTGGGTCAGGGCTTCTCGCTCTCTGCCGGGATCGTGTCGGCGCGCAACCGCGCGCTCAGCGGCACCTATGACGACTATATCCAGACCGATGCCGCCATCAACCGGGGCAACTCGGGCGGTCCGCTCTTCAATCTCGACGGTCAGGTGGTTGGCGTGAACACCGCAATCCTCAGCCCCACCGGCGGCTCGATCGGCATTGGCTTTTCCATGGCCTCGAACGTGGTCAAGCGCGTGGTCGATCAGTTGCAGGAATATGGCGAGACGCGGCGTGGCTGGCTGGGCGTGCGAATTCAGGACGTGACCGCCGATGTGGCCGAGGCGATGGGGCTTGAGAAAGCCGCAGGTGCGCTCGTCACGGATGTGCCCGAGGGTCCCGCCGCCGAGGCTGGCATGCTGGCCGGCGACGTGATCATGTCCTTTGACGGGCAGGATGTGTCGGACACGCGCAGCCTTGTGCGCACCGTGGGCAATACCGAGGTGGGCAAGACCGTCCGCGTGGTCGTGTTCCGTGAGGGCAAGACCACCACGCTCAAGATCACGCTGGGCCGCCGCGAAGAGGCCGAGGGTGCCATTCCCGTGGCGCAACCCGGCGAAGATGCGACGCCAGAGGCCCCGGTGGAAAAGACCATGCTTGGCCTGACCTTGACCCCGCTCAACGATGAGTTGCGGTCGCAACTCGAGCTGGACAATAACGCAACCGGTCTGGTCGTGGTCAATATCGATGAGCTGTCCGAGGCCTATGAAAAGGGCCTGCGCATGGGCGACGTGATCACCGAGGCCGGACAGCAGAAGGTGGCCACGATTGCCGATCTCGACGACCGTATTGCCGAGGCCAAGGAAGCGGGGCGCAAATCCCTGCTGATGCTGGTGCGCAGCGGCGGCGATCCGCGTTTCGTGGCGCTC
Source organism: Roseovarius mucosus DSM 17069 (assembly GCF_000768555.3). GTDB lineage: Bacteria > Pseudomonadota > Alphaproteobacteria > Rhodobacterales > Rhodobacteraceae > Roseovarius > Roseovarius mucosus. Next base: position 162,601 of record NZ_KN293979.1, on the reverse strand, counting down.
TCGCTCGAAGACAACAAGTAAACGCCCGCACATATGGGCGGCAAAGGCACCCCACTCCGGGGTGCCTTTTTCATTGCACCGGGCCCGTTTGACGGGGCCCGCACCCGCCGCCCGCTTGGCATGATGCTTGCACCCTCTGGACTGACCCCCAGACGGAGCCCAGTATGACCGCCCCGGTATTGACCAGCCTTCCCACCCCCGCTGCCACGGCCCCCGGCCGTGCCGCTGCGGCGCTTGGCCAAGGTTCTGGCATGCCGATCCAGGGCTTTTCTGCCCTGTTGAATGCGGCGCAGACCCCGGTCCAAACACCCGTTCAGGCCCCTGTCCAGCCCTCCGTGCAGGCATCGGCACAACCGCTTGCGCCTGTGCCTGCGCCAGACATGGCCCGGATGGGCTCTGTCCCTGCCTCTGTCCCTGCCTCTGTCCCTTCCTCTGTTGACCTTCTGTCCCCAATGGCCGCAGCCCCCGCAGCACCGGCGACTGCCCCAGCACCGGCAACACCCGCACTGCCACCGCCTGCCATTGCGGCGCAACCTTCTGCCGCGCCCATCACCCCATCCGGGTTAGATACACTCACCGAGGCCCAGAACTTGCCCGAGGATACCGGAACCGATGCCATCGACGCCACCGACGCCACCGACGCCGAAGACACGGGCCCCGAGGCTATGGGCACCGAGGCCATAGCCCTGCCTGACCCAACCACGCCGCAAACCCAGCCCGCCATCCCGTCCGTTGCGGCACAGGTGGCACAGCCGACGTCCGAGCCGGACACCGGCGACAAACCGGACCTCACCAAAGATCCAGAGGCATCCGAGGTGCCGAGTCTCGCCGCTCCGACCCTGCCCATGGCGGCCCCTCTGGTGCCCGCGCCGCCCACGGCCCCCGTGCCCACAGGCGACAGCGCGCCCAACAGCCCTGCCCTCAGCGCAGAGGCCGCCCCGCCACCAACCCTGGCCACCACAGAGGGTAGCGTCCTTGCCGCGCCCCAGCCCGCCCTGCCCGGCAGCGCCCCTGCACCGCTGGCAACAGCGCCCCTGCCCCAGACCCTCGATCTCGCGGCCCCTCAGTGGCCCGAGCAAATGGTGCAGGACATCCGCCAGAGCGCCAGCGCCGCGCTCGACAACCTGACACTCACGCTCACGCCCGAGCGTCTTGGCCCGCTGCAAATCCGGCTGGAGACCCAAGACGGCGTGACCCATGTGCATATCGTGACCGAAACGCCCGAGGCCGCCCGCGCCATGGCCGAGGCCCAGCCGCGTCTGGCCGAGGCCATGGCCCGCGCCGGGCTTGAGATGGGGAGCCAGTCCACCACCACGACGGGCGGCTCAGGCGGCGCAGCGGGCTTTGGCACGACGGGCGGCGATGCCAACCCGCGCGGCAATGGCCATCCCGGCACCGAACCGGGTCCGCAGGGCAACGCGACCGCCTTTGATGACACCGCATCACAACCACTGTCCCCGCGCGCGCCTGCGCGCTCTTCCATTGACTTGATCGCCTGAGGTTCCCCATGGCCGATGCTGCACTCCCCAATCTCGATGCCCGCCCCAAGGGGGGCTTTCTCAAGAAGATGCTCGTCTGGCTCTTGATGGCGCTCATTCTTGGCGGCGGCGGCTTTGGCGCGGGATTCTACCTCTCCGGCGGGGCGCTGTCGCCGTCGCAAGAGGTGCTGCGCCTCATCGAACTGGAAACCGCCGCCTCCGAGGCTGCGGGCGACGCCGAGGGCGGCCCCCAAGCGTATACCCAAGGAAATGCCCGAAGCGCCCGTCTTCGAAACCCGCTACCACGAGTTTCCCGACCCGCTGACCACCAACCTCAAAAGTTCGCGCCGGTTTCTTCAGATCGGCGTCGGTGTCTCGACCCAATATGACGAGAGCGTCATCGCCAATGTCGAAACCCACGCCATGGCGCTGCGCTCGGATATGCTTGCCGTGATCTCGGGCTTTGCCGAAGAGGATGTCGAAGGCACCGCCGGGCGCGAGGCCCTGGCCGAGGCGCTCAAGACCGCGATCAACACCCGGCTCGAGGCGCTCGAAGGGTTTGGCGGCATCGAGGGCGTGTTCTTTCCCTCCTTTGTTCTGCAATAGGTCGCACCATGGCCCGCCCCACCACCAGCGCCACCCACAAACTCAGCTCGAACGAGGTCGCAGCCCTTGTCGACGGTCTGCTCGACATGGAGAAAGAGCAGAACCAAGGCACCGAGAACGTCAAGCGCTACAAATTCGGCTCTGACAACCTGTCGATCATGGGTGACTATCACGGGTTGCGCATGGTCAACGAACGCTTTTGCCGTCTGGCACGCCCTGTGTTCCTGCCGTTCTTGCGGATGCACCCGCGCATCTCCGCCTTTCCACCCGAGGTCAAAAGCTTTTCGCATTATTGCGACGAGTTGGAAAACTTTGTCAGCCTCACCACCGCCCGCGTCGATGCGCTGCGCAGCAATCAGCTCATCATGCTGCCGCCCAATTTCGTATCCTTGCTGACCAATGCCTATTACGGCGGCAATATCGCCTATCTGCCGGGTGGTCGCGCCGAATTCACCGCCAGCGAGACGCGCGTGATCGAGATCGTGACCAAAGGCATCTACCGCGCACTCGAGGCCGCGTGGCGCGATCTTATCCCGCTCGAGTTTGCCAACCCGATACACGAGGACAACCTGCAATTCGCAACATTCGTTGAAAGCGAGGAAAAGGTCGTCTGCTGCTCCTTCATCATTCAGCTGCCCGAGGCGGACCCGGCCACGCTGGACCTCATCTATCCGCTACAGGCGCTCAAACCCATTGCTGCGCGCTTGCGCTCGCGGATGCAGTCCGATCAGGTGGCCGATGACCTGCGCTGGCGCAACCGCCTGCGCGAGGCGGTGATGGCCGTGCCCCTCAATGTCACGGCGCGTCTGGCCGAACCCAATGTGCCGATCAGCGCCCTCACGGGGCTACGCCCCGGCCGCGTGGTGCCGATCGATCTGACACTACGCCCGCAATTGCTTGTCGAAGGCACGCCGCTCTTTGATGCCGAACCGGGCGCGCAGAATGGCCGTGCCGCGCTCTCGCTTACCCACCGTATTGAACCCTGATCCCGAGGAAACCGCCATGACCATCGACACAACCGAACCGACCGGCCAGCCCGACAGCAGCACAAGCAATGTGGATCTCGGCCTCTTGGCCAATGTCCGCGTCAGCATGACCGTCGAGGTGGGCAACACCCAGATCACGCTGCAAGACCTCTTGCGCCTCAACGAAGGCTCGGTGGTCGAGCTGGACCGCATGGCGGGCGATCCGCTCGACATTCTGGTGAACGGCACCCCCATCGCCAAGGGCGAGGTGGTCGTCGTGGGCGAGAAGTTCGGCATCCGCTTTGGCGATATCGTCGATCCCCGGCAACGGATCGAAACCGTCTGACACCCTACCCCTTCGCGTGGCACGAAACCTGCAACGGTTGATCAACTGAACCTTGATCAACCGTCGCAGGAGATTGCCCCGTGGACGTTCTAACCCCCGACCGCATCCTGACCATTGCGGGCTTTCTCGGCGTGCTCGTGCTCGCCTGGGCCGTGATCCGCCACAAACGCGCGCCGCTCAGCGCCCGTCTGGCAAGCATCCGCCAACTGGAACTGACCGAGACCCTCAATCTGGGCGGCGACAGCCGCGCGCTCTTGCTCAAGGCCGAAGGGCAAACCGTGCTCGTGGTGATGGGGCGCCGGTCCGGCACCGCCCTCACCCTGCTGCCCCGGGCCGAGGGGACCACAGCATGAGCCGCCTTCTTCCGCTCCTGATCCTCGCCCTCGTCCTGCCCGCGCCGGTTCTGGCGCAACAGGGCCTGCCCGCGATCACCCTCTCGGATGAGAACGGCACCACCTATTCGCTCTCGTTGCAAATTCTGGCGCTGATGACGGCGCTCACGGTGCTGCCGTCGCTGGTGCTGGGCATGACCGCCTTTACCCGCATCATCATCGTGCTCTCGATCCTGAGGCAAGCCATGGGCACGATGCAGACACCGCCCAATCAGGTGCTCATCGCCATCGCACTCTTTCTGTCCTTCTTCGTCATGCAGCCGGTGCTGACCGTGATTTACGACACTGCGCTCAGCCCCTATCTCGACGGGCAGATGGCCCCGGATGTGGCCATCGGGCTGGCATGGGATCACCTCTCGGGCTTCATGCTGGCCAATACCCGGCAAAACGACCTCTTGATGTTCGCGGAACTGGCGGGCGACGCCCCCTATGCCAGCGACGCCGACGTGCCCGTCGGGGTGCTCTTGCCCGCCTATATCACCTCGGAACTCAAGACCGCGTTCCAGATCGGCTTTCTGCTCTTTCTGCCCTTTCTGGTGATCGACATGGTGATTGCCTCGATCCTCATGGCGCTGGGGATGATGATGCTCTCGCCGATGATCGTGTCCCTGCCCTTCAAGCTGCTGTTGTTCGTGCTGGTGGATGGCTGGGCGCTGACCATGGGCTCGCTCGCCTCCAGCTTTCAAGGGGCGCTCTGACCATGGATTTCGACGCCAATATCGAACATCTGCGCATGGCCTATTGGAACATCCTGCTGACGGCGGGTCCGGTTCTCTTGGTGGCGCTCGCCGTGGGTCTGGTGATCGGTATCCTTCAGGCCGCCACCTCGATCAACGAACAGACCCTCAGCTTCGTGCCCAAAATGGCCATCGTGATCCTGACCATGGCGCTGATGTCGGGCTTCATGCTCAGCACGATGACCGACTATTTCACCCATATCTTCGACACGATTGCGACGATGCACTAGGATGCTGCCCGATCTTGCCCCCTCCGCGACCGGCCTGCCCGGTGTTGAGCTCACGCAGTTGACGGGGCTGGCGCTGCAATTTCTCTTTGCGATGCTGCGGATCGGGGCGTTTGTCCTCTCGGCACCGCTCTTTGCGGCGCGCTTCATCTCCTTGCCGGTGCGGATCATCATTTCGGTGTGTCTCACGGTCCCGCTGATGGGACAGGTGCCGATCCCCGAACCCGACGCGCTCTCCAGCCTCTCCAGCGTGGTCATCGCCTTGCGCGAACTGGCCATCGGGCTGTCTGCCGGAATGGTGCTGCAAATCCTCTTTGCCGCCGCCGTCATGGCTGGCGACCGTATCGCCAATACCGCCGGTCTCGGCCTTGCGGCGCAGGTCGATCCCACCAGCGGGTCGCAATCGCCGGTGATCGGCCAGTTCTTCATGCTGTTTCTCCTGGCCATCTTCGTGACCGAGGACGGGCATCTCGCCGCTATTCGCCTGATCCTCGACAGTTACCGCCTCATTCCCATCGGCACGCCTATCGCGGGCACGGTGCTGATCGACGCGGGCCTCGGGGCCACCACCACCATGTTCCTCAATGCGGCGCAATTGATGATGCCGGTCGTGTCTGTGCTCTTGCTTCTGAACCTCGTGATCGGGGTCATCACCCGCTCTGCCCCCTCGCTCAATCTCTTTGCCTTCGGCTTTCCGCTGACCATGACCGCCACACTGCTCTTGCTTTTTCTCACCGTCACCAGCCTTGGGCCCGCCCTGTCGGAACGGGTGGCACAGGCCTTGCAGCATCTGATGGAGATGTTGAACGGATTACCCAATGGCTGACGCAGACGACGGACAGGAAAAGACCGAAGAGCCAACCCAGAAACGCCGCCAGGAGGCGCGCGAAGAGGGTCGGATCACCACCTCGACCGAGGTCTTCGTGCTGGTCACGCTGGGCATGGGTGCGCTCATCCTCAGCGCCGGGCAATGGGCCTTGCCGGGTCTGGCGGGGCTCTGGGCCAAGGGGCTGGTCATCGAGGGCGCGCAATCGCTCGACGCGATGATGATCGCGCACACGCGCGACATGATGCTCTGGATGCTTGCCGCCGGTCCGGGGCTTGGCCTGCCACTGCTGGCCGCTGTGCTGATGGCGCAATCGGCGATGGGCGGCCTCAATTTCGCGCCCAAGGCACTGGGCTTCAAACCCGAGAAAATGAACCCGCTCACCGGGCTTGGGCGGATGGTGTCGATGAAGGCGCTGGTCGATCTGCTCAAGGCGGTGCTCAAGGTCACGCTCCTGCTTGCGGCGGGGGTGCTGATGCTGCAACCGCTCTTGCCTGCGCTGGGCAGCTCTTCGGCGCTGGCCCCCGGCGATGCGATGGTGCTCTTTGGCACCGCCATGTTGCGGGTGATGGGCGGGCTGCTTCTTGGCCTTGTGGTGATCGCCGCGCTCGATCTTGGCTGGCAGATCCATTCCAACACCAAATCCATGCGCATGTCGCGACAGGACATCAAGGACGAATCCAAGGAATCCGAAGGCTCGCCCGAACAGAAGGGCGCGATGCGCCGCCGCCAGATGCAGGCCTCGCACCGCGCCTCGGAACGCAAGGCGTTGGCCGATGTGCCGATGGCCACCGCCATCATCACCAACCCCACGCATTTCGCCGTGGCCCTGCGCTATGAACCGGGCACCGATACAGCCCCGCGCATTCTCGCCATGGGCAAGGGGCCAATGGCCCAGGCCGTGATCCGCCGGGGCCGTCGCGCCGGTGTGACCACGCTGCAAGTGCCGCCACTGGCGCGTGCACTCTATTTTACCGGCGCGATTGGCCGGGAAATCCCCGATGTGCTCTTTGCCGCCGTGGCGGTGATCCTCGCGCATGTCTGGCGTCTGGAACAGGGGCAGCCCGCCCCCATGCCCGATGTCGATCTGCCTCCCGACCTCACCCTTGACGAATTTGGCCGCCCCCTCAGATGGAGAAACCAATGACTGAGCGCCCCCGCTCCACCGGAGAAATGATCTCGACCCTCTGTTTTATCGGCGTGGGCCTCTGGTCGCTCGGCACCGCGCTAGAGGCCCCGCAGCCCAAGGCAGCCCTCCTGATACTCTGCGCTGTCGCCTGTTTTCTGGGCGCGGCGCGGCACCCCATCGCCCGGCGGCTTGAACGCTGGTAAACAGGAAATAACCCCGCCGCCCGCACAAAACGCAACACGTGACGACGGATTCACCCAAAATCGCACTCAAACTATTGAACTTCGCTCCGGAATAGCTATCAGATAGGTGAGGTTCACGATGCGCAGGGCTGGGGCCGCGTCGCCACGCCGCGATTTAATTACAGCGCAGGACAACCCAGGCAATGTCTATGAAAATTCTTCTTGCAGACGATCACAACCTTCTGGCCGAAGCGGTGGGCAACATGCTCAACGCACAGCCCGGCAATGAGGCGATCACCACCGATTCCTATGACGGTATCCTCAGCCTGCTGGCCGAGCATAGCGATGTCGACATTGTCCTGCTCGACCTCAAGATGCCCGGCATGGTGGGCCTTGCCAGCGTCAAGAGCGTGATCGAGAAAGCCTCGCCCGCCAAGGTCGTGCTCTTTACCGGCATGGTGGACCGGCATTTCCTGCACAGCGCGCTGGAACTGGGCTGCAAGGGGCTGATCCCCAAGACGATGCCGCTGCAATCGCTCAACAGCGTGCTGCAACTAATCAATTCGGGTCAGGTCTTTGTGCCGATGGATGCGGGCACCCCCGGCCTCGACAAGACCGGCCCGGACCATGACCTGACGGAAAAGGAACTCTTCGTGCTGCGCCTTGCCGCCGATGGCCTGACCAACAAGGAAATCGCGCGCGACATGGGCACCAACGAGGTGACGATCAAGATGCACATGCGCTCGATCTGTAAAAAGCTGAACGCCCGCAACCGCGCCCATGCCGCGATGATCAGCCGCGAACGCGCGTTGATCTGAGGGGGCGGACAAGGCTGGTCTCCCGAGACCGGCCTCGCGGCACCACGGGCGCCGCACCCCCTACTTCGGCCGAAACACCATCTCGCGGCCCGCGTCATTGGACAGGATCATGACGTCCCCCAGCACCTCGACGAGTGTCATCTCGCCCAGCGCCGCGAGATAGGCCGCCTCCTCTGCCAACTCCGGGCAGGCCCGCTCGGTCGCGATCACGCTTTCGGCCGCGAACCACGGATAGGGCACGGTCTGCTCGCCCGAATAGCTGTTGCACGGCCCCTCACCCCGCAATTCCCCCTCTGCCGGAAACATGAGCGTGGCGCGCGCGCCAAACACCGCACCATCAAGGCGCTCCAGATGCCAGACCTTTTCGGCCCCGCCATGACCCGTCACGGTCTCGTCTTTGCAGTATCCCAGCGCCGACAGCGCCATGACCGCCAGAACCAGCCGCATCGGCCCTACCTCAGTGCGAGAATGAGATCGACCAGCGACCCGATGGCAGGGGCGGCCTGATCCTGCGCGGGATCGCGCATCGCCTGCATGCCGATCGCGGAGGCATAGAGAATCCGCGCCATTTCCAGATTGCCGATGTCGCAGGCAGAAAGCAGCCGATGCAGATGCGCCAAACGCATCTCATCCACCCGCGCCACCGCCTCTGCGGCCATGGTATCGGTGCCTGCCCAGGCCCGGATCGCTGATTCGGCGCGCAGCGTCACGCTCTCGGCCTCTGCGGTGGCGGCCATCGCCTGCGCACAACCCCGCAGCCGCGCCACGTCCGTGGCCGCCTCTGATGCCACCTCCAGCCCACGCGCGGCGTCTTCCTCCCAAAGCGTCAAAAGTGCCGCGGAATAGGCCGGAACATCCGTGAAATGCCAGTAAAACGACCCTTTCGTCGCCCCCAGCCGCCGCGCCAAGGGCTCTGCGCCCAGCGCCGCCGGGCCTGTTTCGCACAGGGCCTCGAACCCGGCCAATAGCCAGTCATCTTGGGTCAAGCGGGGGCGGCGCAACGCGGTCATGCCCCTGCCATACGCAGCCCGCCCTTGGGCTGCAAGAGGTGCCGCTGTCGCGGGGCGCAGCATTGGCCCTATCCGCCCCCTGTCGCAAAAGTTTTACGCATCTGTCGCAAACTCTTTGGGAACCGCCGTTAGGTGGTGGCCCGACCCAAGGAGGCATCCGACGTGCTCAGCATCGAGAAACTGACCAGAACCTTCGGCCAGAACACCGCCGTGGACAAGGTGTCCTTCACCGTCGAGAAACCGGCGATGATCGGCATCATCGGCCGCTCGGGGGCTGGCAAATCCACCCTGCTGCGCATGATCAACCGCCTGACCGATGCCACCTCTGGCCGCATCCTGTTCGAGGGGCGCGACGTGACCGCGCTCAAGGGGGCCGACAAGCGCGCGTGGCATTCGGACTGCGCGATGATCTTTCAACAGTTCAACCTCGTGCCGCGCATGGATGTGGTCTCGAACGTGCTGCATGGCACGCTCAACCGCCGCTCGACGCTGGCGACGATGTTCAATCTCTACCCCGATGCCGACATTCACCGCGCCATCGAGATCCTCGACCGGCTGGGCATTGCCGACCATGCCCCCAAACGCGCCGAGGCGCTCTCGGGCGGGCAGCAACAGCGCGTGGCGATTGCTCGCGCGCTGATGCAGGACCCCAGGATCGTGCTCGCGGATGAACCCATCGCCAGCCTCGATCCGATGAATGCGCAGCTCGTGATGGACGACCTGCGCCGCATCCACGAAGAGGACGGCCGCACGGTCATTGCCAACCTGCACACGCTCGACACCGCGCGCCGCTACTGCGACCGCGTGATCGGCATGTTGCATGGCCGCGTCGTGTTCGACGGCACGCCCGAACAACTGACCACCGGCGTGGCGCGCGACATCTACGGTGCCGATGCCTCCTTTTCCGAGGCGAGCACATCGACCTCGATCGAAACGCTCGACCGCAGCACCGCCCGCGCCCTGCGCGCGGCCGAGGCGGCGATCTGATCGTCCCCCCACCACCCATGGCCCGCCGGGGGTGGCGGGCCGCAATCCAACCGGAGAAAAATCCATGAAGAACCTCGTTGCTGCCATTCTTGCTACCACCGCGCTCACCGGCGCGGCCTTTGCCGATACTCATGGCGAAGCCAAGATCACCGAATTTCGCATTGGCGTGCTGGGCGGCGAGAACGCCCAGGACCGCATGACCTCGAACGAATGCCTGCGCGCCAAGACCGAGGAACTGCTGGGCGTGCCCACCAAGGTCTTTACCCCCGCCGATTACGACGGCGTCATTCAGGGTCTGTTGGGCGGCACCATCGACGTGGCTTGGCTGGGTGCCTCGGGCTATGCCAAGACCTATCTGACCGATCCCACCGCGGTCGAGCCGGTTCTGGTCAAGGTCAACATGGATGGGTCTTACGGCTATCACTCCATCGGCTTTACCCGCAAGGAGACGGGCATCACCTCGCTCGCCGACATGAAGGGCAAGACCTTCGGCTTCGGCGATCCGAACTCCACCAGCGGCTACCTGATCCCCTCCATTGAAATCCCGGTCGAGACCGGCGCCAGCATGGAATCGGGCGACTATTTCGGCGAAGTGAAATTCACCGGCGGCCATGAGCAGACCATCGTCGCCGTCGCCAATGGCGATATCGACGCAGGCGTGACATGGGCCGATGGCCAAGGCGCATGGGAAGACGGCTACAACTCGGGCGCGCTGCGCAAAGCCGTGGATGCGGGCCTCGTCGACATGAACCAGATCGTCGAGATCTGGAAATCCAAGCCCATCCCCGAAGGCCCCGTCGTGCTGCGTCAGGACCTGCCCGAAGACGTGAAGCTCAAGGTCACGGGCCTCTGGGCCTCGCTGAAATCCATCGACCCCGATTGCGCCTACGGCGTGCTGCAGGGTGAGGCGCTCGGCTTCATGCCGATCACCCACGACGCCTATCTCTCGATCATCGAGGCACGCAAGGCCTCGAACTAAGGTCGAAACACGAGTATTGAACCGGGCCTGCATCGACGCGGGCCCGGTCTCTTTTGACGGGGGACCTCCATGACCGATATGACAGCAGGCCAGAGCGCCGCGCGGGTGAAATCCGTGCAGGACGCCTATATGCAGATGACCCGGCGCAAGCGTACCTATGGCGCGGTCATGCTGATCGTCTTCATCGCCCTCATGGTCTCGGGCTTTCGCGTGGCGGACGGGCGCAACGCGGGCGGTTTCTGGGACGGGATCGGCAACATCTTTCAGTTTCCGGGCGAGGTGCTGTCCGAAGCAGGTCAGAAAATCGCCAACCTGCCGGGGCTGATGTGGAAATTCCTGCCCTCCCTGATCGAGACCGTCAACATCGCCGCCGCCTCTACCCTCTTGGGCGCACTCGGCGCCGGGATGATCTCGCTTCTGGCGACGCGCGGCCTTGCCAAATGGCCGCGCCTCATCGGCCTCTTTCGCCGGATCATGGACATCCTGCGCGCGGTGCCGGAGATAGTGATTGCCCTCGTGCTGATCTTCATCCTCGGCGGCGGCCCGGTGCCCGCAATGATCGCCATCGCCATTCACACCATGGGCGCACTGGGCAAACTCTTTTCCGAAGTGAATGAAAACGCCAGCCTCAAACCCGTCGAGGGGCTGCAATCGGTAGGGGCGACATGGGGCCAGCGCATGTGGCTGGGTGTCATCCCGCAGGTGGCCCCCAATTATCTCAGCTACGCGCTCCTGCGCTTCGAGATCAACATCCGCGCCTCCGCCATCCTCGGCTTTGTCGGCTCTGGCGGCATCGGCTACGACCTGAAAAACGCCTTTAGCTGGGGGCAAGGGCGCTATGACGAGGTGGCCGCGATCTTTCTGCTGCTCTTTGGCACGATCGTGCTCTTTGACCAGATGTCGAGCCATTTCCGCAACAAGCTGATCGGCGAGAGCTAAGACCATGAGCATGATGACCGACATCACCCCGCCCCACTTTGACGCAGCTGCCCTCTTTCGGCGCAAACGGCGGCTGGCCTTTGCCGCCCCGGCGGTGATCCTCGCCTATTTCGCCTATATCTTCTTTGCCTTCGACATCATGGGGCTGGCCGAGCGCGCCCGGCTCGACAATGCCCGCATCCTCGTCGCCGACAGCTACAGCTACAAGACGCATGTCACCCGCGACAACCGCAGCGGTACGCTCAGCATCGCGGTCGAGGGCGAGAACAAGGGCACATGGCCCGAGGGCACCCACCCCGATTGGGTCGAGATCCAGAGCCCCGAGCGCACGCTGGTCTCCCTGAAACATGGCCAAGAGGTACTGATCGACGGCAACCGGATGCGCTACGACGTGCCGGGCTATGGGCTCATCACGGCAGAGATTACGCGCCGCGAGGGTGTCAAACTCACCCTGCCCACCGACACCATCCCCGACTGGATCAGCGCCAGCAACGCCCGCGTCGACATCACCACCGACGCAGGCCGCGTGACGCTGACCCGCGCCCGCACCGAGGTCATGCGCTATCACTTCGGCTGGGAACTCTTCTGGTTCACCCTCGACAGCCCGTTTTACGGCAAGAGCCTTGGCGAATTGGCAACGCTCGCCCTGTCCTCCGACCGCGTTGTCGAGGGCAAGAGCAATCTTGCCGCCATGGCCTCCGACGTCTGGAACAACCGCATGTGGCAACACAAGGATGTGATCTGGGCCATCTTCGAGACCATCCTCATGGCCTTTCTCGGGACCATGGGGGCTGGCATCGTCGCCCTACCGCTGGCCTTTGCGGCCGCGCGCAATTTCTCGCCCTATCTGGCGGTGCGCGCCGCCGTGCGGCGGGTCTTTGACCTCTTGCGCGGGGTCGACGCGCTGATCTGGACGCTGGTGCTGGCCCGCGCCTTTGGCCCCGGCCCGATGACCGGCGCGTTGGCCATTCTGCTCACCGATACCGGCACATTCGGCAAACTCTTCTCCGAGGCGCTGGAAAACGTCGACAAGAAACAGATCGAAGGCGTGCAATCGACCGGGGCCAAACCGTTGCAACGCTACCGCTTCGGCGTGATCCCCCAGATCACCCCCGTCCTGCTCAGCCAACTGCTCTATTACCTCGAATCCAACACCCGCAGCGCCACCGTGATCGGTGCCATCACCGGCGGTGGTATCGGCCTCTTGCTCACCCAGGCGATGATCACGCAAAAAGACTGGGAAGAGGTCAGCTATTACATCATTCTCATTCTGATCATGGTGATGCTGATGGATACCCTGTCCGGCTGGCTGCGCCGCAAGCTCATCACCTCGGACGACAGTGGGCACTGAGAGGGCGGATTTGAGTATTTGAACCATAAAGAAACAATCCCCGCTGCTTCTTTATGGCAAAAATACTCCCGCCGGGGGCCTCGTTTTCGTCGGCACAGCAGGGCCCGCTTGGGCAACTCTTCACCTGACCTGACAGAAACTTTATTTGGCTGTTGCCCGCAATAAATGGTTAGCTCCGCAGCAGAGACTGCATAGCCTGAGAGGTAGAACCATGCGCAAGCAACTACTCATGGCAGCAATGTTGCTGCCTTTGCCGATTGCCGCCCTTGCAGCCGAGGGCGAGCGCATTCAGGTCCGGGGTGAGATCATTGATACGTGGTGCTATTACTCCGGCGTGATGGGTGGCCCCGACGCGGTAACCGGGACGGCGCATCACACCTGCGCTCTTTGGTGTTCGGCTGGCGGCATCCCGGTGGGACTGCTGGCAGAGGACGGTCAGGTCTACATGGTGCTCAAGATCGCGGGCGACGATGCATCCGCCGGGGGCGATACGCAACTGCGCCTTGCCAGCCACGAGATCACGGCGGATGGCCTGCTCTATCATCGCGACGGGCTGAATTATCTGGTGGTAGAAGAAGTGGTCACGGATCACGGGATCACGAAGCTCAACCACGAGGATTACGGGGCAGTTCCGCCGTTTGCCATTCCAAAGCCGGGTAAGTGAGGGAACGCACGATGAAACATTTGCTGATGATGCTCGCGTTCACCGGCATGGCGCTTCCTGCCGGCGCGCAGGACTTTTCCCAAGGGTCCGAGGCGAAACCGTGGAACCTCTATGCCGAGCAACCCGCGCGGTTTGAGGCCAAGGTGGTGGATATCCTGTGCGAACTCACCGGGGATTGCCCAACAGATTGCGGTGGCGGGGTGCGACAGCTGGGGTTGCTGCGCGACGTCGACAACGTTCTGGTCTATCCCAACAAGAACGCGCAGGCCGCATTCACAGGGGCGGTGGTTGAACTATTGCCATTCTGTGGCAGGCAGGTCGAGGTTGATGGTCTGTTGATCGAGGATCCAGACCTAAAGGCAACGAACATCTATCTGGTGCAAAAGATCCGCGATGTGGGCGATGCCGAATGGACCGCAGCCAACCGCTGGACCAAGGTATGGGCGGAAAACAACCCCGAAGCAGATGGCAAGGGGCCTTGGTTCCGCCGCGACCCGCGTGTCAAAGCAGAGATTGCCGCACATGGCTACACCGGTATCGGCGTTGAAGAAGAACAGCAATTCATAAAGGAATTGTTTGAATGAGACTTCGAAATCTGCTGCTGGCCGTGGCATGTAGTGGTTTGGCATCTGGCGCACTGGCCCATGGCACCGAGACGCACGCAGCGCCGCCCGCCCTTGCGCTATCGGATCAGGTCACGGCACTGCCGTGGAAACTGGGCGGCGCGTTCGAACTTGTCGATCAGACTGGCGCACCCCGCACCCAGACTGATCCGGACGGTCGGATGCAGCTTGTATTCTTTGGCTATGCCAATTGCCCCGGCATCTGCAGTGCGGCGCTGCCGATGATGGCGGATGCGGCAGAGCTTTTGGAGCGGCGTGGCATCACAGTCAGCCCGGTTCTGATCACCATTGATCCGGTGCTGGACACGGTCGAGACGATGGGCCCGGCCCTGGCGAAAATTTCGACGGATCTTGTCGGCTTGACCGGCGATCGTGAGGCGCTGAGCGAGGCCTACGATGCATTTCAGATCGACTTTGAAAAGATCATGGACGATCCAGAGTATGGCCCGATCTACGCTCATAGTAGCCATATCTTTCTTCTGGATCAGGCCGGAAAGGTTTTGACCTTGCTGCCCCCGGTCCTTCCGCCAGAGCAGGTGGCGGACATCGTGATGAAATACGCCGGGAGCTGAAATCTGACTGGTCCTCAAGATGGCTACCTACGCATGTTCGCGCACACGACTTGCATCAAGATTTACCGGCTTGAAAACACCACGCCCCGGATATTCCGAACATGCTGAACCGGTCCCTTTTTCGACCAAACACTTTGGCCTCTACCTGAGCGCGTGCTTTTAGCCAGGATAGAAATCGTCGGTGATGCCGTTCGTCGCCAACGCCGACAAACTGGGTTCTCTATGCCGCGACATCACGTTCGATTTTCCGCAGTTCCTCTTGCAGGCTGTGCTCTTCTTCCGGGGTGAGGCCGCCATTGGACACATCATGCGTATCATCAAGAATATCCGAGAACAGGTTCTCAACCTCAAATCCAAGGCTTGCCCCTCCGAAGTAACGGTCTAGCCAGTCCCAAGCAGTCTCGATAATGCGGCGCTTGGTTCTACGCCAGCGGTAGTTTTCCCTTTCAATCAGCTCAATACAGACGAACATTTCACCAATGTAAGGGTCCTGCTGCTCGGACAGCCGAAATCGCAGCTTTACCTGTGCCGACAGACGATCGCTATTCTCATGGCGTGTCACGGAAATAACGTCTGCTTCGATCTTTTCGAAGGTTTCCAACCCTGTCATTCGCCACCACCCGCACGCTCGCAAGGTACGGCAACGCGCTCGGATTTCATCGGTGATCTGTCAAGAAGCAACCACACCCATCCCAAGAAGCCGATTGCGCAAACCGCGATTTGAAGGGCGACCTCATCGGTAAACCTGATCGTTAGAAACAACGCACAGATGATGATCAACCACCATATCCGGACCCATCTATTGCGTGCGGACAGAACGTGCACAGTTTCCGTTGTTTCACATTCCACGAGATCCAGCGCATTCTCTGCGATGCTTAAGCTGCCCATTGGCCGCGCGGCAAAGTAAGCAAGGCCAAATAATGCCGTGAAAAGCAAAATGGAAACAACAAGATATACAAAGAAACTCATCACGAGACTGCTACCGAGAATTGCAGAAACAACCGCCAGGCCAAATCCAATCGCACTGCTGACAACAATCAGGATCACGGCGTTCACCGTGGTCACTTCGTGCAAATCGCCCATATCCTCGCTGTCTTCACAAGGCACAGCTCGCGGCTTCTCACGCGGTTCGAACCCGGCCTTGCAGCTCTTCACGGTGTTCTGCGCACCCGGCACCACCCCCCCCAAACGGGTCTTGTTTTCTCCTTGCATCAACATAGCGTCCGTTTTTTGGTTCGATTGCCCCCGTTGCGCATCGCCTGCAACGACACGGCCGCCTCCTTGCGGTTCACCACGTAACGCGCAGTGATCATGTCTGAATTACCGGTGAGGGCATCGAGGCAGGGAAAGAGATCCAGGATCTCTGCCCGCACCTCCTCGCAGAGCGTTGACCAGCCGACGCAGCCGGGATGAAAGCTCTCGGTCCAACACTGCTCCGAAAGAACGAGCTCGTGGCAGTCAAAGAGAATGTGAAAGTATTCCACATCACCCGGCGGCTCACGCAGGATCGTTTCTCCGTCGACGAGGTATTTGGCCGGAACCAGCACTTCTGTATGGCCGAGCAACAGCTCCAACATCGGTCCCTTCAGGAGAACGCGATGATTGGGTGAAATGCGCAAATCACGAACGTTCTGCAGGACGCCCTTGCGTATCCGGATCGGCGCGATCTCGACATGTGCCTTGACCGTTGTGCGCCCGATCCAGCGGATTTTCTGATAACCGTGATCACGCGTGATCACGCGATCTCCAACATTCAGATCCTCGACCGCGATCTCGCCATTGGCGCATGCGATGCGCGTTCCACGGCAAAAACAAATGACATTGGTTGTGTCAAAGTTCAGCGTTTGTGGATCGACCGTGGCGCCCCTGTTGGTCAGGGTCAGGCTGTTGCCCGCTGTCCATCCCGCCGCGCGCTCATTAAGGATTCCGTCATCGCCGTAGTCGGCACGCAGCCATTCCAGCGGATTGCGGATGACCGCAGGGTCGATATCACCCGTCAGGACGGCGGCGTCGTAATTGGCCTGATTGTAAAAACCCGACAGATCCACAAAGTCGTTGTTCGACTGATCACCATCCCGGACAGCATTCGTGTCGTCACTTCCAAAGTCCGAAATCGTGTCGTGCCCGGTTCCCGGCACGAAACGATCATTCCCCGTACCTCCAGCAATAAGATCATCACCGTCCCGCCCCAGCAACAGATCGTCACCGGCATCACCAAACAAGGTGTCATTCGCAGAGGTGGTAATATTGGGAACGAGGGGGTTGGTATCGACAAAGAGCTCATAGATTGCCCCATCGATCGTTTCAAACGACGTCGTGGAGATGAAAATATCGAGGCGCGAATGCGGAATTCTGATCGTCAACTCGAGGAATGCCTGTTCACTGTCCGCGGGGTCGGCAAGCAATCCGGTCAGCCTGCCGGCCGAGTCGATGGTAAAGGCGCCGTTGCCTTCGAATGATACATTTCCCGACGCGATGGCAGCATTCAGATTGAGCGCAATTCCGTCGAGGCTCAGGGTGACGACCTCCAAAATCTCCACACGGCTCATGAGAATCCGCACACCGGGAATCTGGGTCGAGGCCAAACCTTCGGTGTATCGGTGAGTATGCGTCTCACTTGCAGCATTTGGGTTCGGAAGAACTCTATCACCCACGAAAAACCCAGTTAAATCGTCCGTAGAACCGAGTGTGACGGTTTCATTGGACGTTGTCGTGACGGTGAAAGCCCCACGTCCGTTAGCGCCGGCGACGGCCTGTGCACCGGCTGTCGAAATCTCCTGATAAATGGGTCCTAAGGCGGTATCACTGGCGTCGGTGCCCGTACCCCCGTCTAGGGTGTCATTCCCCATCCCGCCGAAAACCAGGTCAGCTCCGGTTCCACCATCGAGGCTGTCGTTTCCATCGCCCCCGAGAATTGTGTCATTCCCGAACCCGGCCAGAACCGTGTCATTACCGCCAGATGCGTTGACGAAATCCGCGTTGCTATTGACGAGCTCGCCATTCGTTCCCGCAGCGTCCAGATTATCAATTCGGTCGCCGTTCGGATCCCCAACGTAATCCTGATTGATCAGATCATTGCCGAGCGTGCCGGCAATCAGCCCATCCCCAGCACTCAACAGAATATCGACGTTCGAAACATCACCACCCAGTGACATCGCTCCAAAGCTCTGTGGAAAGCTCTGTGCCGATAGATCGATATCCTCGCTTCTGACTTGGCCTGAAACACGTAGCGTCGCGACATCCCGTTCGGTGCCATCATTTTCGGAAAAGAGTGCGACCGCCCCCAAATCCTCCGCCGAAACGCTGAAAAAGAGATCGCCGTTCGACATCTGCACGACCGCCCCGGCCGGGACACGCTGAACATCTCCATCCATGAATGTTACTTGGAACGACGAGGTATAAACCTGCCCAACCGATGCACTCGCCAAGCCGCCCTCGACATATAGGTAGCTTAAGTTCAGGGCACTTCCTTCTTTGCTGTCCGCCCTGTCCAAAGCGACCCTGAGGTAGTCAACAGGTTCGAATATATCCCCCCTCGACAGCTCGAAGACCTGCGCCCCGGTGGGCGTAGCCTCGGTCGAAGGATCGGCAGCAATTTTTCCAAGGAAAAGCCACGTTAGTCTTTTCATGGGTGGGTGGCCTTCTTACTTCAGCGGCACGCGAGCACATGCTCGGCACTGCACGCATGCAACTTCGGCGCGGTGTTGTGATCGTGGCCTTCGGCAAAGCCGACGATCAGCAAGAGGCACAGCAAACAGCTCAGCATCACAGCTGCGCCGCGCGGAGCGTGGCGTTTGTGACGGCGAAGGGCGTGCTGGCGCGGACCGGTGTTAGAGACTGATTGGTTGGGCCGCCCCCTCTTGCTGGGCAGGCCGGAAAATTCAGAGGCCTCGTGCATCATCGCATCAGCGCGCAGTGCTTCGGGGGCGCGTAGCATTCCACTCTCTCCGTGCAGTAGTGCCATTCAGTTCGGACACGACGTTTGATCGCGGCGCCACGTTACGTTTGATGGGAAAGCCGATGAATGTCGGGGGGTCCGGGATCTCTGCGCAAACGTCCAGTTCTGTGGTCAGCAGAATTGGGCTTACGATTGATGGCCAGCCGTGCCTGACAGCAGGGCGACAGCAGAGCCAGCGCGCGCGGTCTGACAGGCGCATCCCTGCGGGCAGAGGTGATTTCCAGATTAGGTAAGAGGAGGTTAGCTGCTCAGCCTTGCCACGCATAAGGCCTTGCGGGACCTCTCCAGCCAGAGCGCTGATGTGCGAGCAAGCAATATCGCGTCAAGCATACCGGTTCCTTCACGGTAGCTTCGCACCGGATGACCGGAACGCGCGACAGGCCCGCCGAAAGGTCGGCGGGCCTGCTGGTTTACGCCGCGACCTGACCCGTGGAAACGACAGGAAAGTCGATATCGGTGTCCGCCACATGATTCAGATAGTTGGTAAAGATGTTCGCGACGACATTGGCGAGTGTCTCCACAATGTCAGCCTCGCTCAGCCCTGCGGCACGCGCCGCCGCGAGATCGGCATCCGACACTTTGCCCTTTGCGGCCACGATACTGACCGACAGCTTCAGGATCGCGGCCGTGCGCGGATCGTCGGAGCGGCCGACAAGATGGTCCTTGACCGCCTCGGGTGCAACCTTGAGCCCAGCCGAGATCGCCGAATGCGCCGAGGCGCAGTAATCGCAGGTATTGGCGCCGGCCACGGCGAGGGCAATGGCTTCTCGGGTGCGGCTATCAAAGGCGCCCCCCGACAGCGTCTCGTTCAGACCGAGCATGGCCGCCAGAACCGACGGCTGGTTCGCAGCAACGCGATACAGGTTGGGCACCATGCCGATCTTGCCCTTGATGGCGGAAAAGAGGGCGCTTGCCTCAGGCGTGGCGGCGGTATCGGAGATTTGGGTGATGCGTGCCATGGAATCATGTCCTTTCGTTGGCAGTTGAGAAAACGGGGGATCAGGCCGCAGGCATCTGCGGTTCGGGCTTCGACAGCCCTATGACGGTCACGACCGCGGCGCCGTTCAGCCAGTAATAGGCGGCGTCCAAACCAGAGAAGCCAAGGGCGAAGGGCAGCACCAGAAACAGCAGCCCGACCGCAAGATCGACGGCAAGATGCAATTTGTAGGGCAGCACCCGGATCATCCCGAGGTGGTGATCCGTAAAGACCGTGAGCAAGAAGGCCGCCAGCCCGACCACGGGCGAGATCTTCAGCGCCAGCGGATTGGACGCACCGAGCCCCAACAGGAACGGCAGCCCCATGAGAGCGATGGCGACCGGGTAATCGAGATAGGCGTGGATGTTTTTGGTAACGAAGCGCATGGCGCAGGGACCTTTCTTAATGATTTTGGGAACGGCGGCTCGCCGTATTCCCGACATAGATCCACTGACACGGACGGTGAATGTTCAGAAATCCGCTAAAACTGCGTGATCGTCCGGATCTTGGGTCAATCATCGCCTATCCCCGACGAACCTCCGCCACGGCGAGGGCCGTCACACCGACGGCAGGTCGATCACCCGAATTTCGATGTCGCTCACTTTGCGCGCTCCCGCATGGTCGTAAAATGCGCGGGCTGCGATGTTACAGACCCAAAGATCCGCCACGATGGCGCCACATCCCAGATCCAGCGCCCGGCGTTTGACCGCCTGCAACAGCAAACCGCCGATCCCCAGCCCTCGGATGCCCTCGTCCACGACAAGATCGGCCAGCCAGAGGGTTTTTTGTCGAGTGTGAAGTTCGAAACGTCGGCCATAGGCGGCAAGGCCGAGGATAACGCCACCCTGCTCCGCCACAAGAACGTCGAGCCATCGCTCCGTCCCGAAACAGGCCGCTACAATCAGCGACGTGTCATCGCCGGGATCGGGGTCTGCGACATGCACCGCCAGCGCCCGAGACAGGCGCGCAAGTTCGGTGGCATCGTCGGGCTGCGCCTCGCGGATCTCCACCGGAGGCACTGTATTCACGCCGCATTCAAGGCGTCACGCCCGGCTTTGGCAAGCAACCGAACCGCCGCCGGGGTGACGCCGATCTCTTTCTTGAACACCCGACTGAACGCTGATTCCGATGCATATCCCGAAACCTCGGCGGCCTCGGCCACCGACAGGCCGCGCTCCGCCAATGCCTCACGTGCAATCTGCATCCGCCATGCGGTCACGTAACTCATGGGGGTCACCCCAAGGCGCGCTGTGAATCGTTCGGCAAAACCGGTGCGCGACAGGCCCGCGACCCGCGCAAGGCCAGCCACCGTCCATTCGGCAGCAGGGTCGCGATGAAACATGCTCAGCGCGCGTGCGATCTGCGGGTCGGCAAAGCCAGCGATCCCCGGAATGCCCTCGGGTGATTGCTCGATAAAGGCTCGGATGGCTTGGGCAAAGATTGCCTCGGACATCTTGAGCGCAATCAGATCGCCGCCAAGCCGCGCGCCGCCCGCCTCGGCCCCGATAACCTTGAGCGTCGCATCGAGCCACCCCCCGGCCTCTTCACCATATCCTCGCAGATGAATGTACGGCGGCAGCCGATCAAAGAGCAGGTGGCGCGACCCTTCGGCCAGCGCAAAATGCCCGCAGATGAGCTGCGTATCTCGCGGGCTTTCCTCTCCACCCCATACAAGCGTGCCATATCCAGGAAACCCCGAGCGGGACAGCACATCATCAAGCGGCAAGGCCTCCTCTGGTCCGGTATGCCGGCAAGATAGAACATGCGGCTCACCATGCGGAATGATCACAAGATCACCCTGCGCAAGGGTCACCGGCGCCTGTTGACCGCCAACACGCACCAGCGCCTCGCCGCGATGGGCATAATGAAAGCGCGCCACATCGCGATAAGCTGGCACACGCACTCCCCAAGGTTCTGTGAAACTCGTGCGGAAGTAGAGCGTGCCGCGAAACGACAGGCGGGTAAGGATATCGCTGAGTAGGTCCAACATGCATCACAGCTTACAGGTTCGGCGCGTAGAATCCAGAGCCGTGGACGATCGAGCAATAATTTCGGACGAGACGCCATTCATCGCGCCGGAATTTTGCGGTGAACAGGCGCAGCCGCGTGGCGATGGCCGACCGCAAGGTGACGGTCTCGCCGGTCAATGCGGCTTTGCTTAACCGTACCACAAGGAGACGCCCAAATGAGATCCAAAACCCTTGCCATGATCCTGTCCATCACAAGCCTGCCCGCTTTCGCTCAGATGGCGACAGAGGCGGGGCAAATCACCGTAGAACCAGTGCTCGAGGTTCCCTCCGAAGACTATCGCACCGGGTGGGTGCAGATCGGGGCATTTTCGGTGCTCGCAGAGAACCCCGCGGAAGGTGCGCATGAAATTCACGCTGTCTTCATCGACGAAGACGCGCTCAAGGCCTATCTCGCCGAGGGTCGGTTTGTCGAGGGGACGAAGATCGTCAAAGAGGTCTGGGGCACCCAAACCGAGGACCTGACAACCGGGCGCGCCAGCTATGCCGACACGCTCAAGGGCCGTTTCGTCATGGTCGCCGACCCCGACGGCAAGCTGGGTGAAGGCCCGCGGTTTGGCGACGGTTGGGGATGGGCCTTTTTCCCGGGACAGGAAACCCGGATTACCGATACCGAAGACTACCGGGATGCCTGCCTGGCCTGCCATGAACCGGCCCGCGATCAGGGGTTGATCTACCTTCAGGGCTATCCGGCCCTGCGCAGATAACACAGCGGCACAGCACAGCCTCAACTGGACGATTGAGCATAATATTAGGCCGAACCAGCATTAATAATACGAAATCCTCTAGGTAACATGTGCCCACATCGCCAAAATGTACCGCAACTCACGCGGCGCCATGGTGATGCCCCGTCCCAGCCGGGATGGGGATTTCCATGACAGAGAAAGGACAACGAATGAAACGGAAACTGACACTTACCGCTGCAACCCTTTCAGCGCTTCTCGCCTTCGGGCCGGCAATGGCCGCAGACGAATTCAACGTCGTATCGGGCCTGACTGCGGCGGGTGCTCCGCTCGGGGTGCATGGCGTCGACGTGGTTTCGCTGATCGAGTACAACAAGGAGCAGGCCGGAAGCGCAAAGTTTACCACGGTCCACGACGGTGTTTCGTACTACTTCACCAGCGCAAAGCACCAGAAATCCTTTGAGGCCAATCCGTCGAAATATATCCCGCAGAACGGCGGCTTCTGCACCTATGGGGTTTCTGTGGGCAAGAAGTTCGATGGCGACCCGAGCTTTGCGTCGGTGGTCGATGGAAAACTCTACGTCTTCCTGAACGAGGATATCTACAACCTTTACCTCAAGGATCAGGCCGGAACGATCCATAAGGCCGAAGAGAACTGGAAGAAAATCCAGCACACCGCCGCCAAGGATCTCTGACACAGAGATCTCGCAGAGCCGGTCGGACAAGCCGGCTCTGCGTCTTCCGCGTGATATGACAAACGAATGGTGGCTTGGCCGCTTCCTGTCGTCAGCCAGCAGGTCATCCCCGGCGTCCGGCACATTCTAAGGGTTCCGGACGATCACGCAGAAATATCGAACGCAATCGCATTCAGACGCCAGCAAAATTCAGGCAATTTCAGTCGCGAATATCTGAGCGAGAGAATAACCGATGAACCCTCACTGTTCCTAGGTGCCAATGCCCAATTTGATGCCACTCACACGCCGCCGCTTCGGTATCGGTCTTGGCGCGCTTCTGGGGTGTGCCGGAACGCGGCGCCGTTCACACGCGCACGATGGGGTGCAAGAGACGATGGTGCGAATTGACAATTCCACCTTCGAACCCTTGCTCGTTGAAATCTTTGCCGGGGATAGCGTGACCTGGGAGAATAACGATCTCGCGTCCCATACCGCGACGGCTCTGGACGGAAGCTGGGACACCGGGCTGCTCGAGCGGGGCGCGCGGGGCCGGATCATCTTCACCGAACCCGGCGAGTATCCCTATGTCAGCACGTTTCGCTCGCACATGAAAGCAACCGTTCTGGTGCGCAACCGCGATGGCGGATGAGCGAACTCGTAAATGCGAAATGCCATGGCTGGGATCTGCCGATGGCGTCAGGAGAATACCATGAAAAAGCCGATCACCCTCAGCAGCCACGCGCTCTGCCCCTATGTGCAACGCATCGCCATAGCCCTTGTTGAAAAAGGTGTTGCGCATGAGCGACGCGTTGTTGATCTCGGCAACAAGCCGCAGTGGTTTCTGGAAATTTCTCCGCTGGGACGCACGCCGGTACTGACGGTCGGGGACGCGTCGCTCTTCGAGTCTACCGCAATCCTCGAGTATCTCGAGGAAACGCAGCCCAATCCATTACATCCCACCGACCCGGTGGCGCGCGCGCGCCACCGCGCCTGGATGGTTTTCGGCGCAGAGGTGCTCGACACGATCGCAGGATTCTATTCGGCCCGGGATGCCGTGACATTCGAGGCAAAGACGGCCGCACTCCGCCGTCACTTCACACTCTTGGAGGATCATCTTAGCGAAGGACCGTGGTTCTATGGTGCAGACTTCAGCCTCGTCGACGTGGTTTTCGCTCCGGTTTTCCGATATTTTGACGTCTTTAACGAGATTGACAGATTCGAGTTCTTCGATGGGCTGACCAAAGTTCAAGCCTGGTCACTGCTTCTTGCCGCCCGCCCTTCGGTGCGAGATGCGGTGAGCAAGGATTACAACGCGCTCTTGCGTGCCTTTCTGCTTCGCCGCGACAGCGTGCTTGCCGCGCGCATGAAGGCTTCGGGCGCGGCCTGAGTCACTGTCCACGATGATCCAGTCTCACTCACATCCTGATTTGACCTTCGCACGCCTTACGGAGGTGCCGCTCGAAACGCTTGTCGAGCATATGTCCGACCCCCGCGTCGCACGGCATATGCCGCTCTTGTCGCAACCTTGGGATGTCGATGCAGCGAAACACTTTGTCGTCGCCAAAGAAGCGTGCTGGCAGCGTGACGGGTTAGGGCATTGGGCGTTTCTGCAAGACGGCCACTACGTCGGCTGGGGCGGCTTCCAAAAGGAAGGAACGGAGTGGGATTTTGGCCTTGTCCTACGGGGAGAGGCCTTTGGTCTTGGCCGCGCGATCACACATGCGGCATTGAATTTTGCCCATGCGGACGCACGCATCCCTTTCGTCACTTTTCTGCTGCCACCTTCGCGTCGTCATCTTGGTGCCCTTGCTAGGATAGGCGCAGAGCTGGTGGGCGAGGTGCCTTATGAAACGGCACGATTTCTCAAATTTCGTCTTGATACCCCCTGCCCTGCCACTCCCTCCACTTTGCGAAACTGAAAGGACAATCCATGACAATGATCGACCACCTAAGCCTCGGTGTTGCCGATATCTCTGCCGCTTGCGGTTTCTATGCCCGCCTGTTCGAACCGCTCGGAATCAACTGTCTGGCCGCAGGCGACGGCTTTGCCGCCTTCGGTCGTGACCGGATCGCGTTTCTGTTGCTGCCACCCTTCGACGGCAAACCGGCAAGCGCTGGCAATGGCGCGCATGTCGCATTCGCAGCACCGTCGCGCGAGGCGGTCGATGCCGCACATGCTGCTGGGCTTTCCGCCGGGGCTGGTGATGAAGGAGCGCCGGGTGTGCGCGCGGCCTATCCCATGCCGAATGTCTACGCCGCCTATCTGCGCGATCCTTGGGGCAACAAGCTGGAAATCGTCCATGCCGGATTCTCGGCCTCACAAGACCCGGCCTGAGATCGCGCAGCTGCGGGCCGAAATCACGGCCTGCAGCGCCTGCTCAGACTTGCCGTTCGGACCTCGTCCGCTTTTTCAGATCGGTGCGGGTGCGCGCATCCTCATCGTTGGACAGGCCCCAGGTCGTAGAACACACCTTGCAGGACGGCTCTTCGATGATGCCTCAGGCGTGCGGCTGCGCAACTGGCTTGGCCTAGACGAAGCGACGTTTCGTGATCCGGAAAAGATCGCGATCCTGCCCATGGGCTTCTGTTTTCCTGGCACTGGCCGTTCGGGTGATCTGCCTCCGCGCCCGGAATGCGCCCCATTGTGGCGTGCCCGCGCGATGGCGCTGTTGCCCGACATCATGCTGACGGTCGTGATCGGTCGCTACGCCCAAAACTGGCATTTGCCCGAAACCTCACACCTGCCCCTCGCCGAGGCGATGCGGGATTGGCCCGCACGTTGGCCAGCCAGCATCCTTCTCCCGCATCCAAGCCCGCGCAATATGGCATGGTTTCAACGCAATGTTTGGTTCGAAACGGATCTGCTCCCCGTATTACAGGCGCGAGTCATCGAACTTGTCGGAAAATGTGCCGAGCAGCGCACTTTGGGTCACTGACTCGAGATCGGACAGCTTGAGCCCGAATTGAAATCACGACCGCACTCTTTGAAACATCCGGGCCAGCATGCGACAGGCTGGCCCGGTGTCGGTTGCCCTCGTCAGAGGTCCGTTGCGGCAGTGTGTTTGATCTTGCCCCAGTTGGCCTCAGCCTTTGCGACAGTGCCCGCCTGATCCTTGAGGTATGCCTTGTAAACATCCTCGTTGAGGAAAACGTAAAGTTTGTCGTGCATCACGGCTGCAAAGCTCGGGTCGCCGTCAAACTTTTTCCCGACCGAGACACCAAAGGCGCAGAACCCGCCATATTGCGGCATGTAGCGCGCCGGGTTCGCCTTGAACGCCTTCATGTTCTTTTCCGAGGCAAAGTAGTAGGCGATCCCGTCATGAGCGGCAACATAAGCGGCGCTGCCTTCGGTGTTTTCACCATGATCGATTAGTGAAACCGGGTCGGCACCATGCAGGCCAAGCGGCGCACCGCTATAGGTAAGACCCGGAGTGACGTTGGCTTCGTCGGCAGCCATTGCAGGTCCGAAAGCACAGAGCGCGGTCAGCGCGGTGGCCGCGAAGATCAACTTGCGAGACATTGGATTTCCTCTTTTCATAGGTGATTACATTCCGTACCGAACGGCACAGTCCGCCAAAGCTCGCGGGAAAAGGATTGCTTCCCGCCAACGAAGGCGCGGTGCCAAACTATCCAATCCAAGCGTTTCTTTAATGCCGGTTAGTCCGCATTATATGTCTGTTCGTCCCTTTCGATGAACGATTCTGACTTGGCTGTCAGCCCCATGGGCGGACTCAACCTGCTTGGGGATGCCCTCTGAAATGCCATTGAATTTCTAGAGGGCTCGTCCGCCGCGCCACGCATGGTCTGACCTTCGAAGGGGGCATTCCCATGCAGTCCGGGTAGATCCCTGAGGTGCGCCGCCCGCCCTGAACGCAGGCCTCGTTACCATGACCACCAGAAAGCATGGACGGAAAAGTGGATTTCTGTATCGAGACCACCGTAGCACCATAAAAATATTACCTTTATTTGCTAACAGCATTCCCACCAGAGACCCGAAACCCTTAAGGAGCGCGCGATGTCCCGATTGCAGGCCGACGAGGCCCTGATCCACCCCGACTGCGAGATCACCGATTGCGAGTTCGGCATCTACACAGAGGTCGGGCGTGGCAGCCGCCTCGCGCATGTGGCGATGGGGGATTATTCCTATTGCGACCGATATTGCGACCTCGCCAATGCCGAGATCGGCAAATTCGCCAATATCGCCAGCTTCGTGCGCGTTGGCGCCACCGATCACCCGCTCGACCGCGCCAGCCTGCATCATTTTCTCTATCGCTCGGCCAGCTATTGGGACGATGCCGCCGACGATGCGCTCTGGTTCGACAAACGCCGCGCCCGCGTGGCGCGCATCGGCCATGACACCTGGATCGGCCATAATGCGCAGGTAAAGCCCGAGATCACCGTGGGCCATGGCGCGGTGATTGCCGCGGGGGCCGTGGTCACGCATGACGTGGCCCCCTATACCATCGTCGCGGGCGTGCCCGCCCGGCCTCTGCGCCTGCGCCTTGCCCCCGCCCTGGCCGACCGCATGATGGCGCTCGCGTGGTGGGATTGGGATCACGCCCGCCTGGGGGAAACCCTGGATGATTTCCGCAGCCTGAGCGCCGAGGCCTTTCTCGAAAAACACGGCGGCTGAGCACAAGAAAAAGGCGGCCGCAAAGGGCCGCCCGTTGGATGCTGAAAATGACGGATAAAAACGGCAGCAGGAATAACCCTGCTGATAGGCAACGGGTGTGACAGGACCGTGACAAGACGGGCGGTTTTTCAGCTCTCCGCCAGTGTCAGCGTGATCCGATCCCCGGCAAACCAGGTGCGCCCATATTCAATGGGCCGCCCCTCGGGATCGACATTGACCGCGAGGGTGCGCAGGATCGGCGCGCCGGGGCTGAGGTTCAGATGCACCGCCTGCATCGGGCTTGCCAGTTTCGCGTTGAGCCGGGTCGAGGCGCGGGTAAAATCCGCCACCCCCTGCGCGGCCAGCGCCGCCGTCACCGATCTCAGCCGCCTCAGCGCCTCGGGCAGGTCGGGAAACCGCGCGGCCGGGAAGGTGCTGCGAAACACCGCCACCGGCACGCCATCCGCCAACGACACCCCGTCACAGACATGCACCATCGCCCCCGGAACCAGCCGCAGCGCCTCGGCCTCTGCGGCATCGGCACTGCGGGTCTCAAGCGCGAGAATCTCCTTGGTCGGCAAGCGGCCGGCGGCCTGCAGATTCTGGTGAAACCGCACCCGCCGGCCAATCGGATACTCGGTCGGGCGATGCGCCACAAAGGCCCCCGCCCCGCGCCGGGTAAAGATCGCCCCCGCCTCGGCCAAAGCGCCCAGCGCGCGCCGCACCGTATGACGATTGACCCCGAATCGCGCGGAGAGCGCCGCTTCGGTCGGCAGCTTGTCTCCGGGGCCATAGCGCCCCGCCGCGATGTCATCGCTCAGGCTGTCATGGATCGCGCGCCACAGGGCCTCAGATTTTTCTCGGCTCATGTCACAGAAGTTTCACCTGTTGCGGCCTTGCTAGGGGGCGGGGTTTCGCGTATAAATTTGTCTAGTTGTATAGTATCTCCAACAACTTCGCAAGATGTCCAACAAGGTGTCCGCATGAGCACAGAAACCGAACGCAAGGGCTGGATGGGCCTCTTGGCGCGCGCCCCGGCCGAGGATCTGCACCGGCTCTGGTCCGACACCGGGCTGACCCCCGATCACGCCTATCTGCGCGCGCCCGAGGTGGGCGGCGTCATGGTGCACGGGCGCGCCGGGGCCACCGGGGCCGCCTTCAACCTTGGCGAAATGACCGTTACCCGCTGCGCGCTGCAACTCGGCGATGGCCGGGTCGGCCACGGCTATGTGCAGGGCCGTGACAAGCGTCACGCCACGCAAGCCGCCTTGATCGACGCGCTGATGCAAGGGGCCGAGGCAGAGAGGATCCGCACCATGATTCTGGACCCTTTGACCGAGGCCGAGACCGCCCGCCACACCGCCCGCGCCACCCGCGCCGCCGCGACCAAGGTGGATTTCTTCACCCTCGTACGAGGAGAGGATTGATGCAGACCGAGGCCCTGACCGGCGGCTTTACCACCGCCCCGACCCAAGCCGCCGAGGCGTTTCGCGCGGTGATGCGCGCCATGGCCCGCCCCGGCACCGTTGAGCGGATCACGGGGGCACGGCCGCCGCTGCCGCTCTCACCTGCCGCCGGCGCCGTGATCCTGACGCTTTGCGATCCCGAAACGCCTCTGCATCTGGCGGGGGCGGCCGATACCCCGGCTGTGCGCGACTGGATCACCTTTCACACCGGCGCACCGCTGGTGGACCGCGCCCGCGCCAGCTTTGCGCTCGGCTCCTGGCAGGCGCTCTTGCCCCTCACCGACTATCCCATCGGCAGCGCCGAATACCCCGACCGCTCGACCACCCTGATTGTCGAGATGGCGCAACTCACGCATACCGGCGCGCGCCTCACCGGGCCGGGGATCGCAACCGCCGCCACCCTCTCGCTGCCAGACATTGCCGCCTTTCAGCGCAACGCGGCGCTCTATCCCTTGGGGCTGGATTTTCTCTTTACCGCTGGCGATCACCTCGCGGCCCTGCCGCGCTCAACCCGCGTGGAGGGCCACTAGATGTATGTCGCAGTCAAAGGCGGCGAACGCGCCATCGACAATGCCCATGCCTGGCTGGCCGAGGAACGGCGCGGCGACACCTCCATTGCCGAACTCAGCGTGGCGCAGATCCGCGAACAGCTCAGCCTCGCCGTCAACCGCGTCATGGCCGAAGGCTCGCTCTATGATCCCGACCTCGCCGCGCTTGCCATCAAACAGGCGCGCGGCGACCTGATCGAGGCGATCTTTCTCATCCGCGCCTACCGCACCACCCTGCCCCGCTTTGGCGCGTCGCATCCGGTGAACACCGCCGCCATGCGCTGCGACCGGCGCATTTCGGCCACGTTCAAGGACGCGCCGGGCGGCCAGGTGCTGGGCCCGACCTTTGACTACACGCATCGCTTGCTGGATTTCAAACTCGCGGCAGAGGGCGAAACTCCCCAAGCGCCGACCGCCACGCCCGCCCCCGGCCCCACGCCGCATATCATGGGCTATCTCGACCGCGAGGGGCTGATCCAGCAAGAAAACCCAAGCGATACCACGCCCCCCGACCTCACCCGCGAACCGATGCAATTGCCCGCGGACCGCGCGCTGCGGCTTCAGGCGCTCACGCGTGGCGACGAGGGCTTCATCCTCTCGCTCGCCTATTCCACCCAGCGCGGCTATGCCCGCAACCACGCCTTTGTGGGGGAGCTCAGGATCGGCGCGGTGGCGGTGGAAATGGACATCCCCGAACTGGGCTTTGCGATTGAATTGGGCGAAATCACCCTCACCGAATGCGAAACCGTCAACCAGTTCAAAGGCTCGAAAACCGAACCGCCGCAATTCACCCGTGGCTATGGGCTGGTCTTTGGCCAGACCGAGCGCAAGGCCATCGCCATGGCGCTCGTGGACCGCGCGCTGCGCTGGCGGGAACTGGGCGAAGAAGACCAGGGCGCACCCGCACAAGACGAGGAATTCGTCCTCATGCATGCCGACAACATTCAGGCCACCGGCTTTCTCGAACATATCAAGCTGCCGCATTACGTCGATTTCCAGTCCGAACTGGAACTGGTGCGCAAACTCCGCCGCGAGGCCGGGGGCGCGGCGCACCGGGAGGCGGCGGAATGAGTATTTATGGAACGCTGAACCGGGACGCGTCAGCCTTTGGGCGGTCTGTCGTCATCATCCCGGTAGAGACCGGGAAAAAGCTGTTTGCGGATGATAAACAGAAGAATGCCGATCAGGATCGGAATGATCCACGCGAATTCCGCAAGCTCTCCGCCGTGGCGAAAGTAATTGAATCGAAGCTGGGAAATCATAATCATGGCAGAGAGATAGCCGTTTCCCCATTTGCTTGGCAAGACGGTGGGGTCCAGCCATGACCCTCATCGTCTTTGACATCGGCAATGTCCTCTTGCACTGGGACCCGCAGGCGGCCTTTCGTCATGCCATCGGCAGCGACGCCGAGATTGACGCGCTGCTGGCAGAGGTCGGTTTCTACGACTGGAATTATGAGCAGGACCGGGGCCGGAGCAGGACCGAGGCGGTGGCGGCGATTGCCGCCCACTGGCCACATCATGCAGAGCTCATGGACGGCTATTTCGACCGCTTCGGCCTGACCATCCAGAACCGCATCCAAGGGTCATGGGACATCGCCGCCGCGCTCAAGGAAAGCGGTCATCGCCTCTGGGCGCTCACCAATTTCTCGGCCGATACCTGGCCGCAGGCGCTGCAATTGCATCCCCAACTGACCACGCTGTTCGAGGGCATCGTCGTGTCGGGGCATGAGCGCATGGTCAAACCCGACCGCGAGATCTTTGACCTCCTCTGCACCCGCGCCAAGGCCGCACCGGAGGCGTGTTATTTCATCGACGACAGCGCCGACAACGTGGCAGGCGCCCGCGCCGCAGGCTGGCAGGCGCATCACTTCACCGGGCCAGAGGCCCTCAATGCCGACCTGCGCGACCGGGGGCTATTATGAGCGATTACAACTTTGCCTATCTCGACGAGCAGACCAAGCGCATGATCCGCCGCGCCATTCTCAAGGCGCTCGCGATCCCCGGCTATCAGGTGCCCTTTGCCAGCCGCGAAATGCCGATGCCCTATGGCTGGGGCACGGGCGGCGTGCAGGTCTCTGCCGCCTGTCTCACGCCCAATGACACGCTCAAGGTGATCGACCAGGGCGCGGATGACACCACCAACGCGGTCTCGATCCGCAAATTCTTTGAAAAGACCGCGCAGGTCGCCACCACCGAGGAAACCGCCCGCGCCAGCCTCATCCAGACCCGCCACCGCATCCCCGAGGAACCACTGACCGAGGATCAGATCCTTGTCTATCAGGTGCCGATCCCCGAACCGCTGCGCTTTCTCGAACCCTCCGAGGTCGAAACCCGCAAGATGCACGCGCTCGAGGAATACGGCCTCATGCATGTGAAACTCTATGAGGACATCAGCCAACACGGGGCCATCGCCACCGCCTATGCCTATCCGGTCAAGGTCGAGGGGCGCTATGTGATGGACCCCTCCCCGATCCCCAAATTCGACAACCCAAAACTCAGCATGGCCGCGATCCAGCTTTTCGGCGCGGGGCGCGAACAGCGCATCTATGCCCTGCCGCCCTATACCCAAGTTGTCAGTCTCGATTTCGAGGATCACCCGTTCGAGGCCAGCAAGGCCGATCACGATTGCGACCTCTGCGGGGCCGCCGACAGCTATCTCGACGAGGTGATCACGGATGACGCGGGCGGGCGGATGTTCGTCTGCTCCGACACCGATTATTGCCGCGCGCGGCGCGCGGCGGGCCATATCGGCGCCCAGGGCGCCCCCTATGAAGAGGCCACAGCATGACCCCCCTCTTGCAAGTCCGCGATCTTGCCAAGTTCTACGGCCCCCGGCGCGGCTGCGAAGGCGTCAGTTTCGATCTCTGGCCCGGCGAGGTGATGGGCATCGTGGGCGAAAGCGGATCAGGCAAATCCACGCTTCTGTCCTGCCTTGCCGGGCATCTGCCCCCCGACCGGGGCGAGGTGATCTTTGACACGCACGGCCACGGCCCTCGCGACACGCTCACCATGTCCGAACCCGAACGCCGGATGCTGATGCGCACCGATTGGGCCTTTGTGCATCAACATGCCCGCGACGGGCTGCGCATGGGGGTGAGTGCAGGCGGCAATGTCGGCGAGCGGCTGATGGCCGTGGGCGCGCGGCATTACGGGCATATCCGCGAACAGGCGATTGATTGGCTTGGCCGGGTCGAGATTGCCGCCGATCGTGTCGATGACAAACCGCAGGCGTTTTCAGGCGGCATGCAGCAGCGCCTGCAAATCGCCCGCAACCTCGTGACCGGCCCGCGCCTTGTGTTCATGGACGAACCCACCGGCGGGCTTGATGTCAGTGTTCAGGCGCGGCTTCTCGATCTCCTGCGCGGGCTGGTGCGCGAAATGGGGCTCTCGGCCATCATCGTCACGCATGATCTGGCCGTCGTGCGCCTGCTCGCCGACCGGCTGATGGTGATGAAGGATGGCCGCGTGGTCGAGGACGGGCTGACCGATCAGGTGCTCGACGATCCGCAACACGGCTACACGCAATTGCTTGTCTCCAGCGTGTTGCAGGTCTGACCGATGAAAGGGACGCAAGCCATGATCGAGATCGAAAACCTGAGCAAGAGCTTCACCCTGCACAATCAGGGCGGCGCGGTCATCCCGGTGATGGCGGGCGCACATCTGCACGTCGGCCCCGGCGACTGCGTGGCGCTGACCGGCAGTTCCGGCGCGGGCAAATCCACCCTGATGCGGATGATCTATGGCAATTACCGCGCCAATACGGGCCGTATCCTCGTGGGTGAGACCGATGTCGCCCGCGCCGCGCCGCGCGACATCATCCAGTTGCGCCGTCATACCCTCGGCTATGTCAGCCAGTTCCTGCGCGTCGTGCCGCGCGTGCCCACCCGCGATGTGGTGGCCGAACCGCTCATGATCCTTGGCACCCCGCGCGAGGCGGCATTGGCCCGCGCCGAGGCGCTGCTCGCACGCCTCAATATCCCCGAACGGCTCTGGTCGCTCAGCCCCACGACCTTTTCGGGCGGCGAGCAACAGCGCGTCAACATCGCGCGCGGCTTTGCCCATGACTTTCCCGCGCTCCTGCTCGATGAACCCACCGCCAGCCTTGATGCCACCAACCGCGAGGTGGTGCTGACCCTGATCGAAGAGGCCAAGGCGCGCGGCGCGGCCATCGTCGGCATTTTCCACGACGAAGCCGCCCGCGCCCGCCTCTGCGACCGAGAGGTGGATGTAACCGCCTTTACCCCGGCGCGCGCGGCATGACGCGCGGTCGCCTCATCGCCGTGGTCGGCCCCTCGGGCGTGGGCAAGGACACGCTGATGCGCGCCATGATCGCAGAGCGTCCCGGCCTGCGCCGCGTGCGCCGCGTCATCACCCGCGCCCCCGACCCCGAGGGCGAAGGCCACGAGGCAGTAAGCGAGACCGAATTCGACGCCCGCCTCAAGGAGGGGGGCTTCTCGCTCCACTGGCGGGCGCACGGGCTGCGCTACGGCGTGCCGGTGGGCGTCTGTCTTGATCTGGCGGCGGGGCGCGACCTGCTCGTGAACCTCTCGCGCGGCGTCCTGGAGCAGGCGCAGGCGCGGTTTCAGCCCTTCGTCATCCTGCACCTGACCGCCACGCCACAGGTCCTGGCCGCCCGCCTTGCCGCGCGCGGGCGCGAAAACCCACAGGACATTGCCGAACGCCTGACCGGCGCCGATATGGCCCTGCCCGAGGGGGTCGGCCCGGTCGTGACCCTCGACACCGACGCGCCCCTGCCCCGACTGACCAAATCGGCGCTCAAATCCATCTATGCGGTGAGGGTCTGACGGTGGATCAGATGAAACCGCCCCGCCGCATCCTCGCCCATCAGCGACAGCGCGTCGATTTCATAGGGGCGCGGCAGCAAGGGCAGCAACAGCCCCTCCAGCGCCGCCTTGATCCCCGGCAATTCGCCCTTGGGCCGCTTGCCCGTGAGCGTGATGTGAAAGCGGAATTCCTCCATCACATAGGGATAGCCCCAGCGCAGCAAGAGCGCGTCTTGCGCGGGGCTCAGCCCCCCCGCCCGTCGCCGCGCCACTTGCGCCTCGCTCAAGGGTGCGCGCCACGGCTCGAACGCCGCCACGGCCCGCGCGGCCAGGGCGCACAATGCGCCCTGATCCCCCACCGGCACCAGCGCCAGAAACCGGCCCAGCGCCGCAATCTGCAACCTCTCCAGCGTGACCGCCGCCTCGCCTGCGCAGAACCGCTCCAAGGCCGCGATCAACCCGGCCTCTGTCTGCCCCTCGGCCAGGGCGAAGGGCGGCTTGATCGTCGCATGCAGCCCGTATTTGCGCGGCGTCTCGGTGATCTCGGCCACGGGGGCTGGCAGGCCCGGGACCTCTGGATGCGCCGCGGCACAGCCCTGCGCCACATCCCATCCCAACCACGCCGCACCAAGCGCGGCAAACTCCCCCTCGGGGGGCGTGAAATAAATAGCGTAGCGGTGAAAATCCATGATCTCTCTCGTCGGGTTGCCGTGACGTGCCAGGAAAGCGTGACATCCCAATGACAGAAGACATCATACTCGCCAATGCCCTCCTTGTTTTGCCCAACGAGGTGATCCGCGGCGCGCTGCATATCAAGGGCGGCAAAATCACCGCCATCGACAGCGGCGCGGCCCTGCCTCCCGGCGCGGTCGATTGCGACGGCGATTACCTCGCCCCTGGCCTGATCGAGCTGCATACCGACAATCTGGAGCGGCACATCCAACCCCGCCCCAAGGTCGACTGGCCGCATAACGCCGCCATCCTCGCCCATGACGCGGAATTGGCCAGCGTGGGCATCACCACGGTTTTCGACGCCATGCGCGTGGGCTCGATCCCGACCGGCGTCGGGCGCTATGGTAAATATGCGCGCGGTCTCGCCAACGAGCTTCTCAGCCTGCGCGCCGAGGATGCGCTCAAGATCAGCCACTTTCTCCACCTGCGCGCCGAGGTCTGCTCGGAAACGCTGGAAGAGGAGATGGAGGAGTTCGGCCCCGAGGACCGCGTTGGCATCGTCAGCCTGATGGACCATACGCCGGGGCAGCGGCAATTCCGCGACCTGACAAAGCTCGAAGCCTATGTGAAAGGCAAACACGCGCTCTCGGACGCAGAATTTGCCGAACACGTGGCCCAGCTTCAGGCCCTGCGCGCCGCCAATGGCGCCCGCCACGAGGCCGCCGCCGTAGCCCATGCCGCCCGCTACGGCGCGGTGCTGGCCAGCCATGACGACACGACCGCCGAACAGGTGGCGGTATCCAGCGGCTATGGCATCCGCCTGGCCGAATTTCCCACAACGGTCGAGGCCGCGCGCGCCTGCCATGCCCATAGCATCAGCGTCATCATGGGCGCGCCCAATCTCATCCGGGGCGGCTCGCACTCGGGCAATGTCGCCGCCGCCGAGCTGGCCGATCTCGGCTACCTCGATATTCTCTCGTCCGATTACGTGCCCTCGGCCCTTCTACTGAGCGCAGTGCAACTGGGCACGCGCTGGGGCGACATGGCACGCGGTCTGGCCACGGTCACCGCCAATCCCGCCCGCGCGGTGGGCCTGTCGGACCGGGGCCAACTGGCGGTGGACGCCCGTGCCGACCTCATCCGCTTTCGCCTGCGCGGCGGCGCACCGGCGCTGCGCGGTGTCTGGTCTCAGGGCCGCCGCGTCGCCTGAGCGCACTTTGACAAGGGGCAAATCGGGGCGC
Source organism: Roseovarius mucosus DSM 17069 (assembly GCF_000768555.3). Taxonomy (GTDB): domain Bacteria; phylum Pseudomonadota; class Alphaproteobacteria; order Rhodobacterales; family Rhodobacteraceae; genus Roseovarius; species Roseovarius mucosus. Next base: position 126,127 of record NZ_KN293979.1, on the reverse strand, counting down.
ATAAGAGGCGCGAATTCAATCGCTTGCGCCGGAGGCCCCGATGACCCAACCGCTCTTTACCCTGCCCCAACCGCCCCTCGTGCCGATCTCCGGCACGGACCTGGGCTATCCGGTGCAGCGCATCTTCTGCGTCGGGCGCAACTACGCCGCCCATGCGCTTGAAATGGGCAACGAGGTGGACCGCGAAGCGCCCTTCTACTTCAACAAGGCGCCGCAAACCCTCTGCCTCAGTGGTGCCAGCATCCCCTATCCGCTGGAAACCTCGGATTGCCATTACGAGATGGAATTCGTCGTGGCCCTCAGCGCCCCCGCCTTCCGCGTCAGCGTGGACGAGGCGATGGACGCGGTCTACGGCTATGCCTGCGGCATCGACCTCACCCGCCGCGACCTGCAAGGCGTGGCCAAGGAAAAGCGCCGCCCCTGGGACATCGGCAAGGATTTCGAAAACGCCTCGATCATCGCCCCGCTGACCCCCAAGTCCGAGTTCGGCGACATCGCGGAGCAAACCATCCGCCTCTCCGTGGACGGGCGCATCGCCCAAGAGGCGACCCTCGCTGACATGATCTGGTCCGTGCCCGAAATCATCGCCCACCTGTCGCGCTTCTATCATCTGGAGCCGGGCGATCTGATCTATACCGGCACGCCCGCAGGGGTCGGCCCCGTGCTGCCCGGCAACGTGCTTTTGGGCGAAATCGACGGTCTCGCACCCCTGCATCTGACCATCACCGCCGCAGAGTAATCGCAATGTCAGACCCGACACAAAGCCGCCTGCAATATGTGCCGGTGACACTCTTTACCGTCGTCATGGGCCTCTGCGGCTTTACCCTTGCACTCCGCGCGGGCGAAAACTCCCTTGGCCTGACGCACGCGGCCTCTTGGGCCGCGCATTCGCTGACCATGGCGGTCTTTGCCGCCGTGGCGCTTGGCTATCTCGCCAAGGCGATCCGCCACCCCGCCGCCGTCGCCGCCGAATGGCGACACCCGGTAAAGCTTGCCTTCTTCCCGGCGATTTCCATCGCGCTGGTGCTGATGTCCATCGTCATGCTCGCCCCCGCCCCGGCCATCGCCCATGTCATGTGGCTGATCGCCGTGCCGATGCAACTGGTCCTCACCCTCGCGGTGGTCAGCGGCTGGATCAGCGCGCGCGCCTTTCAACACGGGCACCTGTCACCTGCATGGTTCATCCCGGCGGTGGGCAATGTGATTGTGGCCATCGCGGGCGTGCCGCTCGGCTACCCCGAAATAAGCTGGTTCTTCACCAGCGTCGGCCTCATCTTCTGGCTCGTGCTGCTCTCGCTGGTGATGAACCGCCTGATCTTTCACGATCCCCTGCCCGAACGCCTGCAACCCTCGCTCGTGATCCTGATCGCACCGCCCTCGGTGGGCTTTCTCGCCTGGGTGCAATTGGTGGGCGGGGTCGATGCCTTCGCCCATGTGCTGCTCAATTGTGCCTATCTCTTTACGCTGATTGTCGCGGTGCAACTGCCCCGGCTCTTGAAGTTGCAGTTTTCCCTCAGCTTCTGGGCCCTCAGCTTTCCCATGGCGGGCGTCACCATCGCCAGTTTCACCTATGCCGAGGCGGTGGGATCACCCGGCCATCGCCTGATCGGCCTTGCCCTGCTTGGCGCCCTCTGCGTGATCATTGGCGGGCTCCTGTGGCGCACGCTCAAGGCCCTGCGCGCGGATGCGATCTTTCAGCCGGATTGAGATGGCCGAGGCGTGTTGCGTCACATCAAAACCACACCCGTCCCGGGCTTGACCCGGGACCTCGCCGAGGCGACGTGAAGGCCCCGGCACGGGCGCAGGGGCGACGTGACCACGATCAGACGCAAGTGCTCCATAAATCATCCGCGCCGCGCTCCTTGAGGCACAGATGACTAATTAGTCACCCACGGCTAATTCCAGCTCACCCTCAGCCCAACAGCCGCCGGGCGATCACCTGCGCCTGAATCTCGGCCGCCCCTTCAAAGATGTTCAAAATCCGCGCATCGCAGAGAATCCGGCTGATCGTGTATTCCAGCGCAAAGCCGTTGCCACCATGGATCTGCAACCCGTTATCCGCCGCCGACCACGCCACACGCGCACCGAGAAGCTTGGCCATCCCCGCCTCCAGGTCACAGCGCCGCCCGTGATCCTTTTCCCAGGCCGAGAAATAGGTCAATTGCCGCGCCACCATGATTTCGACCGCCATCATCGCCAGCTTGCCCGACACGCGCGGAAACTCGATCAGCGCGCGACCGAACTGCTTGCGGTCCTGCGCATAGCGCATCGCCACATCGAGCGCCGATTGCGCAACCCCCACGGCCCGCGCGGCGGTCTGAATGCGCGCGGATTCAAACGTCTCCATCAACTGCTTGAATCCCTTGCCTTCTTCGCCGCCGAGCAGGTTCTCGCCCTTCACATGGAAATTGTCGAAGCCAAGTTCGTATTCCTTCATGCCGCGATAGCCCAACACCTCGATCTCGCCGCCGGTCATGCCGGGAGTCGGAAACGGGGCCTCATCCGTGCCCGGCGTCTTCTCGGCCAGGAACATCGACAGCCCCCGGTGATCGGTGGTGTCCGGCACGGTGCGCGCCAGAAGCGTCATCACATGGGTGCGCGCGGCATGGGTGATCCAGGTCTTGTTGCCCGTCACCTTCCAGTCGCCATTCTCGTCCTTGACCGCGCGGGTGCGCAGACTGCCCAGATCCGATCCGGTATTGGGTTCCGTGAACACCGCCGTCGGCAGGATTTCGGCACTGGCCAGCTTGGGCAACCACTGTGCCTTTTGTTCGTCGGTTCCCCCGCAGAGGATCAACTCGGCGGCAATCTCGGATCGCGTGCCAAGGGACCCCACACCGATATATCCCCGGCTCAGCTCTTCCGACACCACCACCATCGACGCCTTGCTGAGGCCAAACCCACCGAATTCTTCGGGAATGGTCAGGCCAAACACGCCCATTTCCGCCAATTCCTCGATGATCTCCATCGGGATCAGCTCATCCTTGAGATGCCACTCATGCGCGTGCGGTTCGACCTTCTCGACCGAAAAGCGGCGGAACTGCTCGCGGATCATCTCCAGCTCGTCATCCAGCCCCGTGCGCCCCACAGTGATCTCGGCGGCACGTTCCTGCATCAACGCCACCAACCGGGTCCGCGCCGCTTGGGTATTGCCCGCCTGCATCAGCATTTGCGCGGCCGGGTCCATCAGTAGATGCGCATCATCCGGGCTCAGGCCCAGATCCTGAAGCCGCACCATCTCGCCCTGGTTCATCTGGATGCCGCCTGCGATCTGGCTCAGATATTCGCCATAGGCGATTTGCAGGATCAATTGCTCGACCTCGCCAAACTGCCCCTTCTCGTCCAGCCGCACTGCCCAGTTCTGCATCTGGCGCAGCGATTCGACATAAGTGGCCAGCCAGGCCAGACCATGCGCCGCCGTCTGATGCGCCTCGATCGCCGCCCCCGACACACGGCCCTCGACCGTCACCATGGCACGCACCGCCCCCGTAGCCCGCTCCAGCAGCGCCTCGGCCGGGGCCAGAGCCACCCCCGTCAGCGCCAACAGGTCGCCCAGAATGATCGGTTGTGCCATCGCCAGATCCTGTCCGTCATGTGCCATGAATCGCATCCTTTTCCTGATCTGGTGCCTTTTATCCATTATGCAGGTGCAGCGCAACTATTATGCTTTTTGTCGCAGGCTTTTGTTCGAAAATTGCGCGTTGATTTTTTGCAGCGCAGCACTAACGCCATGGTCAGCCGCCCAAACGCCATGATAAGAGGCGAAATGGACGCATTTTTCGACATAAGCCCTCTCTGGAATCCGCTTTGGGGTTGGGCCATGGCCTTTACCGTGGCGGTCTGTGCCGGCATGGTCAAGGGCGTGGTGGGCTTTGCCATGCCCACGGTGATGATCGCGGGGCTCAGCACGATGATGCCCCCCGATCTGGCCCTTGCCGGGCTGATCCTGCCGACACTGGCCACCAACCTGTGGCAGGCGCTGCGACAGGGTCCGCGCGCCGCAATAGCTTCTATCGCCCGCTTCCGGGTGTTTCTCATTGCGGGCGGTCTGGTCATGGTTTGCGCCGCGCAATTGGTGCCGGTGCTGCCGCCCTCCGCGATGCTGCTCTTCATCGGCCCGCTGATCACACTCTACGCCGCCTCTACCCTGCTCGGGCGCGGTCTGCGCCTGCCGCCAGAGCAGGGGATCAAGGGCGAGGCGGGCATGGGCGCGCTCGCCGGTCTCTTTGGCGGCCTCTCGGGCATCTGGGGGCCACCTACCGTCGCCATGCTGATCGCGCGCGGTACCGAGAAAACCGAACAGATGCGCGTGCAGGGCGTGATCTACGGTCTGGGCGCGCTGGTGCTGCTTGGCTCGCATATCGGATCGGGCGTGTTGCGCGCCGAAACCCTGCCGCTCTCGGCGGCCATGGTCGCCCCGGCGCTCTTCGGGATTTGGATCGGCTTTCGCCTTCAGGACCGGTTCGATCAGGCCACCTTTCGCAAGATCACGCTCTGGGTGCTGCTGATTGCCGGGCTCAATCTCGTCCGGCGCGGGGTGATGCTGCTTTAACACCCGTCTCGGGCTTGACCCGGGACCTCGCCACGGCGGGGTGGAGGCCGGGGCGATGTGACAGGCCCCGGATCTTACAAAATCCAGGGGCAAACCTTACAGAGCTTACACGCGGCTCATCCCTTTGCCACCTCTGCCGCGAACCGCGCCACATACCGCGCCCGCGCCTCGGGCAGGGGCCGATTGCCCAGTTGTGGGGCAAGGTGGTTTTTCAGGAAATGTCCCGTTACTTCAAACCCTTGCAGGATTTCCGCATCGGGCGCCGGACCATGCCCCATCAGGCAGGGCGGCAGCGGCAAGAGGCGATCCGCCCATTCCCCCGCCCCCCGCGCGGGGACACAGCGCGCCCGGTCTTGGGGGATATGTAACTGAGATCATTGGCCTTTTCCCCCAAAACCGCACAGCGCCGCAGGTCCAAACCAAAGCCCATTTCCTCCAATAGCGCCATTTCCCAATTGAGATAGGCCAGCGTCCAGATCTCGGGCTGATCCAGAAGATCAAGCAATATCAATGTCTTGCGGTATAGCTCCGCATGTGCCTCGCGCTCTGGCAGCACAAACAGCAAGAGCGCACAAACCGCGTTCAACCCGGCCAGCGCCATCCGGTCTCCCATGGTCCAAGCCCTTGATTTCAAAGGTTCAACCCGGAATGTCCCGATGTGATCCTCCAGCCGCGCGCGCCATTCCACATCCAGTTGCGCCCCCGGTTGCAGCACAGGGGCCATCTTGCGCGATGCGCCACCCCGCACAACACCCGCATGCCGCCCGCGCTCAGGCGTGAAAACTTCAATTATTACAGAGGTTTCCCCGTGGCTTCGGCTACTCAGAAGAATACCCTGATCGCGCCAATCCATCGACCCTCACCCCGCCAAACCATCCTGATCGAGCAGATGCCGCCCCTCCCGGTCCTCCACCTCGATCACCCAGAGATCAGGATCATAGCCCCTTTGCCGCGCAATCGCCGAATCCACGTCGGATTCCGCGCCCTCGGCCAAGGTGATCCAGACCCGCGCGCCACTCATGAGGTCGATAGAGCGTTGAAAAACCGTCGCTTTTCCATCGAGCGTATTAAGCTTGACCAGAACCGCGCCCCCGGTGTCATCGCCATGCGCCACCACGAAGGCGGGGACATCCGCCAACCTGAGACGCGCCAGATAGGCATCCACCCAAAAGCGCGCGCTCAGTCGGGCCATGGGATCAGTTCCCGTCCTTGAAATCCAGCCCCATCTCGGAATAGCGCTCGGATTCCTCTTGCCAGTTCTCTCGTACTTTTACCTGCAAAAACAGGTGGATACGGCGACCAAGGAACTCTTCCAACTCTTCGCGCGCGGCCTTGGAGACGGCCTTGATGGTCTCGCCCTTGTTGCCCAGAACGATGCCCTTGTGCCCGTCGCGCACCACATAGACCACCTGATCAATCCGGGCAGAGCCATCCTTGCGCTCTTCCCAATTCTCGGTTTCGACGGTCAATTGATAGGGCAATTCCTGATGCAGCCGCAGCGTCAGCTTTTCGCGGGTCATCTCGGCGGCGATCATCCGCATCGGCAGATCGGCGATCTGATCCTCGGGATAAAGCCATGGTCCCTCGGGCACCTCACCCGCCAGCCAGTGCCGCAGATCGTCCACTCCGTGCCCCTTCTCGGCGGAAATTAAGAACGTCTTTTCAAAGGCGAAGCGCTCGTTCATGTCCTTGGTCAGCGCCAACAGAACTGGCGCCTGTACCCGGTCAATCTTGTTGACAGCGAGCGCCACCTTGCGTCCCTTCGCAATCCCGCTCAGCCCCTCAAGGATACGCTCCACCCCTTCGGTGATACCGCGATGCGCCTCTATGAGAAGGATCACCACATCGGCATCCGATGCCCCCCCCCAAGCAGCCGCGACCATCGCGCGGTCCAGCCTGCGGCGCGGCTGAAAGAGGCCGGGCGTGTCCACGAACACCAACTGGCTCTCGCCCTCCATCGCCACGCCCCGGATGCGCGCGCGGGTAGTCTGCACCTTGTGGGTGACGATGCTGACTTTGGCCCCCACCATGCGGTTGAGAAGGGTGGATTTGCCCGCGTTGGGCTCTCCGATCAGGGCAATGAATCCGGCGCGCGTGGTCATGGGAGGCGTCTCGTCTGTTATGATTGACAGGCTCTAGCCGATTTGATGCGCCGCGACCAGAGCAGAGCGTCAGTTCTGGCATCCGAAGGGGACAAAGGTGCTCGCCATGCCCTCGTTCATCGTCATCATGGTCAGCAAATCGGCCAACGCATAGTCCTGTGCAGTCTGTGCACAAATGCGCGCGGGCGCGACACATCCAGACCTTATAAAGGCTTTGTTTTCCTCTAAAAATCTTGGACTTAGCCCCTCTTGGCCAAGGGCGGCCAAGGCATCTTCGGTCGCCTGCGCATAGAGCGCGCATTTGCGGAGCGTCCAGGTATCGGCGGGGGTCTCTTCAGTCTCGGCCAACGCGCCCAAGACCAGCATTACGGCCACGGAAACAGCCCCGCGCACAGGCTCATTCCGCCTGCAATTCATCCAGCAGCGCGCGCGCCGCTGCCTGTTCCGCCTGCCGCTTGGACCCGGCGGTGGCTTCGGCGCTCTGGCCGCTCTTCAATTGCGCGGCAATGGTAAAGACCGGCGCGTGATCTGGTCCCGTACGGGCCAGTTCGACGTAATCGGGCGGCGGCAGCCCGCGCGCCTGCGCCCATTCCTGCAACGCAGTCTTGGCATCGCGCGCATCTTCCTTGACCGCGCCCACCCGCGCACCCCAGAGCCGCAGCACCACCGCGCGTGCTGCCTCGAACCCGGCATCGAGATAGACGGCGGCGATCACCGCCTCCATCGCATCGCCCAACAGAGCCTCTTTGCGCCGCCCACCCGAGAGCATTTCGGAGCGCCCCAATTTCAGCACCGCACCAAGGTCGATCTCACGTGCAACATCGGCGCAGGCCTCCTTGCGCACCAACGCGTTGAACCGTGGCGCAAGCTGGCCCTCGGTGGCCGCCTGATCCTGCGACAAGAGCGCCTCGGCCATCACAAGGCCGAGGACCCGATCACCCAAAAACTCCAGCCGCTGATTGTCATCGCGATTGGGCGTCGCCATCGAGGAATGGGTCAGCGCCCGCACCAAGAGGCCCGCATCGGAAAACTGATGCCCGAGCCGCGCCTGAAACGCCTTTGTTTCCGCCGAAATCTTCACTCAAGCCTCTTGAAGAAGCGATCGCCGCGCCATGTCCAGAAGGCCAGCATCGACCGGCCCCCCGAGGAAAAGATCACCCGGTTCGCACGCCCGATCAGGTTCTCGAAGGGCACAAAACCAACCCCGCCCACCGCCTGCGGAAAACGCGAGTCGGTGGAATTGTCGCGGTTGTCGCCCATGAAGAAGTAATGCCCGGCGGGTACGGTAAAGACGCCCGTATGATCCGACCGCTGATCGCCGATATTGAGGATCGCGTGTGACCGACCGTTGGGCAGCGTCTCGATCTGGCGGGATTTGAGGCAATCGGCCCCCTCGCCCACCACGCCATTCTCACAGCGCGGGCGGATACCCATCGGCCCTTGGCGCGTGAATTCTTCAACGAAATCTCCCGCCGGTTCCAACCCGACAGCAACCTCGTTGATATGCAGCACGCCATCCTTCATCTGGATGCGATCCCCCGGCAGGCCGATCACCCGCTTGATGAAATCGGTGCCGTCGGTCGGCTGACGAAAGACGATGATATCACCGCGCTCGGGCTCTGAGCCAAAGATCCGTGTGTTATCCCCGTCGATGAAGGCGCAGATCTTTTGCGCATCGAGGTTCAAGCCGCCCAGCCGGATCGACGGGCAAGAGGCATAGGAATATCCATAGGCCATCTTGTTGACGAAGAGAAAGTCACCGATCAGCAGCGTGTCCTTCATCGAGCCGGAGGGAATCCAGAAGGGTTGAAAGAACAGCGTGCGGAACAGCCCCGCGATCACGAGGGCCCAGAACACCGTCTTGACGGTTTCCCAGATAGAGCTCGATGTCTTGCCTGTGGCGGCCATTTGGCGTCCTCCGCTATCTCTCCGGCGCTACATGCGGGGCCGGGGCCATGGTGTCAAGCCGGGGCTGCGACGGGCCGCGCCTCGATCACCACAAAGGCCTGTGCCCAAGGGTGATCGTCGGTCAGCGTCACATGGATGATCGCCTCGTGCCCCGGTGGCGTCATCTCGGCCAGACGCGTCGCGGCCCAGCCCGTAACCTGCATGACAGGCTGGCCTGTGGGCAGGTTCGTGACCGCCATGTCCTTCCACGCGATGCCCATGCGCAGGCCCGTGCCAAGCGCTTTGGAACAGGCTTCTTTCGCAGCCCACCGTTTCGCATAGGTACCCGCAACATCGGCGCGACGTTCGGCCTTGGCCTGTTCTACGGGCGTGAAAACCCGGTTGCGAAACCGGTCGCCGAACCGCTCGAGCGTGCGTGCAATCCGTTCGATATTCGCGAGGTCCGTGCCAATCCCCAAGATCATCCATTCATCCCCGTTACAAACAGCGGAAAGCTGACGCCAAGCGCCCAGGCGAGGATGAGGCCAAGCGCCAGACCCGCGCTCAGTGCCCCTGCCCGTGCCGCGACCCATCGGCCCATCAGCCCGTATATCAGGAAAAAGAGCAGGATCACCGGCGCAATCATCGCCAAGAAGAAGAGCCGCTCGGTATCGAGCAGGATGGCCAGCCCCAACGAGGCCAGAAAGCCCGCCCGCGCCGTCAGCCTCTGCCAGAACGGCGCGCCGCGGGTCAGAACCGCATCCGCCACCATGAAAGGAACCGCACCAAGGCTCAGCGCGGCGATGATCGCCAATCGTTCGGGCGTGGGCCAGAAATTCGCGCCATAGCGGTCGAGTGCCAAGCCGAAAACGCCAAGCCCCCAAACCATAAGCACCAGCACAGCCGCGAGGCGCACCCCCTCGGGCCTGCGCCCCATGCCCCACATCAGCGCCAGTTGGCACAGCCCGTAGAGCACCAGATGCAGCGCCAGATAATCCGCCACCAAGACCGGCAACAGCCGCGTTTGCACCTGCACCGCCAAAAGCGGCGCAAGCAACGCAGGCACCAGAACGACAAGGGTGAATTGCCCCCCGCGCAAGGCCCTCGGCGCGCGCGGCGCAGTCTGCGGCAAAAGCCGCACCAATGGGGCCGCGAGCGCCACGATCGCCGCCATCAGCACCAGAAACCATGGCCCCGTTGCACGCACCGCGACATCGCTCGTGCGGCCATAGGCGGCATCGAGCCAGCCAATCGCCTCGGCCCGGCCCAGACGGCTGTGCAGGACCGCCACATGCTCGGACCAGGGTGCCACCACCGCGCGGCGCGTGACCGCCCCGGTCCGCACGGTATCGCCCTCGCCCGCGCCGGGCGTGACCATCGCCACCGCCGCGCGGGCAAAGTTCCGCAGTCCCTTCTCCCACGCGCCGGTGATGAGCAGAAGATTGTCTGGCTCTGTCGCAGTCACCGCTTGCGAAAAAGCCGAAATCGCCACCACAGGACCGATCCGGGCATCCTCCAATGCGGTGCGGATGATGATATCCGTGGCCATGGAATGCCCCAAGAGCGCGACCTTGCCGGTAAAGCCCTCTTGCGCCACCGCTGCTGTGACCACGCGGCCCGTTTGCGCGATCAAGAGCCGCGTCGTGCCGTCGATGCGGTTCACATCGCCCGACATCGGCACCCGGTTGCGGCCATGCCCTTCGAAATCAAAGGCCCAGACCCGGTAACCCGCCCGCGCCAGATCAAGCCCATAGGCCTGCATCATCTGCCGCGACCCGGCGAAACCATGCGCCACCACCACCACCGGCCCATCGGCCCCCGGCATGGCCATCCGCGTGATCGGCGTGTCCGAGACCGTGAATGTGGATATTTCAACACCACGCCGCTGCCCCTCAAGCTGCCAGAGCGCGAGGCACAATAGCGCCACTGAAAACACACACTCGAGGAATTGAACGATCCCCGCCCGCATTCTTATTCCTATCATTCGGGAATGGCCGCTTGCGCTTCGCAGGGTAAAACGCGGCACGCCAGATTCGAAACAAACTCTAATCCATTGGCATAAGTTTCAGAGAAATCAGGCAATTGTGGTGTGTATTCCTTAGCCGTGGCCCAAGCGTCTGATGGGCTCTCGCGAATAGCCTGCCAAACTTCTGCTTTATCAGGTACTCGCAACCCGCATACCTCGGTGCCGTCAATCGCGCTCTCTGGATTGAAAGCGACGTCGAGTTCGTGAAGGTCCTTCATCATCTCGCAGGAATCCTTCACTTCCCAAAGAGTGGCCCCGACGATGACCCCGACACCCACAAACGGCAAAGACTCAGCGAAAACAGATGCCACGTTCCGGCTCGAAGCAATGGTAACCCGGCGCGCGAGACGTCCGCTTGTGTCTTTTACTGCTTCTCTGGCGAGCTTCCTTTCGCCTCTGTAGGTGACCTTACCGTCCGAAAGTTCGCGCGTCACTCTCCGGTTCTCATCTGCCAACGACCCAGCCCGCTTTCTCAGGGCATCATTTTCTGCTGCCAACGCATCCAACCGCGAGGATTGTTTTGCTCTCACCGTCCTCGGACCAATGACCGCTTCAACGGCGGAAGACATCATATTGAAAAAAAGCGAAACAGTTGTCGTGGCAACACTCAAGGCAATCGCTCCTGCCATCAGCAACAAGAGCACACCTTTCGAAAGCGAAAGGAGGACCACTATGGGAAACTTCAAAATCCCTAAGAAACGCCTGATAATGTTTTTACTGTTTCTTCCCCCAGACTCGTGACCCAACTCACTCATGAGATCACCCCCGCGCCTCGTCCATCAGCCGCCGCATTTCCGCAATGGCCGGTCCCAATCCGCGAAAGATCGACTCGCCAATGAGGAAATGCCCGATGTTGAGCTCCATCACCTCGGGGAAAGCTGCGACCGGCTTTACCGTTTCATAGTTCAATCCATGCCCCGCGTGCACCTCGAGCCCCAAGGAATGGGCATAGGCGGACATCTCGCGCAAACTCTCCAATTCGCGGTCACGGGCGTCGAAATGCCCCTCGGCATGGGCATCGCAATAGGCGCCGGTGTGCAATTCGATCACCTCGGCCCCGATGCGATGCGCGGCCTCGATTTGCCGCTTGTCGGCCGCGATAAAGATCGACACCCGGCACCCTGCCTCGCGCAGCGGCGCTAAGAAATGCGCCAGCCGGTTTTCCTCACGCGCGACTTCCAGCCCGCCCTCGGTGGTGCGCTCCTCGCGCTTTTCCGGCACGATGCAGACGGCATGCGGTTTGTTGCGCAGGGCAATCCGCTGCATTTCCTCGGTCGCAGCCATCTCGAAGTTGAGCGGCACTGTCAGCACCTCCATCAGCCCGTCGATATCCGCGTCCGAGATATGGCGGCGATCCTCGCGCAGATGCGCGGTAATGCCATCTGCCCCCGCCTCTTGCGCAATCTTGGCGGCGCGCAGGGGGTCAGGATAGGCCCCGCCGCGCGCATTGCGCACCGTGGCCACATGGTCGATATTGACGCCTAGGCGTAGCTTCTTTCCGGCTGACATCGGCCTCTCCCGTAATTGATCCGCGACTCGTGATGCAAGCTAGTCCGATTTACCCGCCTCGTCAGCCGCGTGCGCCTGTTTTTCCTTGGTCGCCTTCTTTTCCTTCATCGCCACCCATTTCGCCTTGAGCGCCCCCTTGCGGCGGTGCTGATAGGCGGTGATCACCGGCAGGCTGATGTAATAGGCCGCGAGTGCCGTCACGATCCCCGGCACAATTCCCCCGATCATATAGGGAAAGAAAACATCGTCATAAAAGAGCTTGAGACTGCTCCAGTCAGCCTTGTGGTCCATGAAAATGGCCAGAAAGTTGTTCTTGAGATCATCGCCCGCGTCCAGAAACTTGCCCCCGAGCGAGCGGCTGATTTCATCCTCAGCCATGGCGCCGCGCCCCAGCATCGCGTGCCCGGTCTGAAGCGAGACAACCCCGATGGGCACATAGGTCAGCGGATTGCCAAAGAACGTCCCCAAGAGAGCCGCCGGGATATTGCCACGTAAAATCCACGCCAGCGTGGCGGCCACGATGAAATGCAACCCGTAAAACGGTGTAAAGGTTGTGAACACGCCTGCGAAAATTCCACGCGCGATGCGGTCGGGCGGATCAGGCAGCCGGTTCAGTCGATGGCGGACATAGGTAAAGGCCCGCCCCCATCCGCCCTTGGGCCAGAGAAACCCGGCAATGACCTTCCACCAGGGGCGTCTGTCACGACGTCTGAATACCACCTGCGCGGCTCCTTGAATTGGTCTCAGCCCGCCCCCACGCGGGACGGATCACGATAGCGCTCGACAGCGGCGACATCGCTTTCCGCATCAAGCGCCGAGAGCACGCCGTGCAAATGCTCGGCATCGCGCAACTCGACATCAATCAAAAGACGATAGAAATCCGGTTTCCGGTCCACGAATGTCAGGTCCGAGATATTGGCCTTCTGCTCGCCGATCAAGGTGCAAATCCGCCCCAGAACCCCGGCATCATTGCCGATGGTCAGATCGAGCGTCACGTCATAGGCCGCCGGATGCGTGCCGGTGTGCCAGTGCAGGTCCATCCAGCGGTCGGGTTGCTGGTCATATTGCGACAGCGTTTCGCAGTCGATGGCATGGATCACCACACCCCGCCCACGATAGGTGATACCCACGATCCGTTCACCCGGTAGCGGCTGACAGCAGCGCGCCCGCTCAAAACTCTGGTCTGCCTCCAGACCGATCACCGCACGGTCGCGCGTCACCTCGTTGCCAGCCTCGGGCATGAGATCGGGATAAACGGCATGGAGCACCTGATGCGCGGTCAGTTCGGCGCTGCCCAGCCTTGCGCGCACCTCGTCGGCATCGCGCAGACGCAACGTGCGCGCTGCGGCCTCAAGCGCCTTGTCGGTGGCCTTCTTGCCCACATGCTCGAACGCCGAGCGGGCGAGCTCGCGACCCAGCTTGATATAGCGGTCGCGGTCCAGCTCACGCAGCGCACGACGAATGGCCGCCCGCGCCTTGCCAGTGGTGGCGATATCGAGCCAGGTGGCCTGCGGCGTCTGCCCGTCGGCGGTGATCACCTCGACCGATTGACCGTTCTTGATCCGGGTCCAGAGCGGCACGCGCATGCCGTCCACCTTGGCCCCGACACAGGCATGGCCGATCCGCGTGTGGATCGCATAGGCAAAGTCAATCGGGGTGGCCCCGCGCGGCAGCTTGATCACATCGCCCTTGGGGGTAAAGCAGAACACCTGATCCGCATACATCTCGAGCTTGACCGCCTCGAGAAAATCCTCGTGATCCTCCTCGGCGTCGAACTGCTCGCTCACGCTCGAAATCCACTTGGCGGGATCGACGGCAAAGGGGTTTTCCGAGCGAACCCCGTCCCGATAGGACCAATGCGCCGCCACGCCGGTTTCGGCCACGTCATGCATCGCTTGCGTGCGGATCTGCACCTCGACCCGCTTGCCGTCCCGCCCCGACACCGTGGTGTGAATCGAGCGGTAACCGTTCGATTTCGGTTGACTGATGTAATCCTTGAAACGCCCCGGCACCGCGCGCCAGCGTTGGTGAATGGCCCCGAGCGCGCGGTAGCAATCATTCTCGGAACGGGTGATCACGCGAAAGCCGTAGATGTCCGACAGCCGCGAGAACCCCATCTCCTTTTCCTGCATCTTGCGCCAGATCGAATAGGGCTTCTTGGCGCGGCCAAAGACATCGGCCTCGATGCCCGCCTTGTCCAATTCGTGCCGCATGTCGCCGGTGATCCGCTCGACCACATCGCCGGTCTCGCGTTGCAGGGTGATGAACCGGCGGATGATGCTGGCGCGCGCCTCGGGGTTGAGCACGCGAAAGGCCAGATCCTCGAGTTCTTCGCGCATCCATTGCATACCCATGCGCCCCGCCAGCGGCCCATAGATATCCATGGTTTCACGCGCCTTTTGCGCCTGCTTTTCCGGGCGCATCGCCTTGATGGTGCGCATATTGTGAAGCCGGTCGGCAAGCTTGACCAGAATGACCCGCAGATCCTTGGACATCGCCATGAACAGCTTGCGGAAATTCTCGGCCTGCTTGGTCTCGGAATTCGACAGTTGCAGATTGGTCAGCTTGGTGACGCCATCCACCAGATCGGCCACTTCGCGGCCAAACTTCTCAGCAACGATCTGATAGGACGCTTTGGTGTCCTCGATCGTATCGTGCAAGAGCGCGGTGATGATGGTGGCATCGTCCAGCCGTTGCTCGGTCAGGATCGCGGCCACGGCAACGGGATGGGTAAAATAGGGCTCGCCCGAATGGCGAAACTGCCCTTCATGCATGGCGCGACCAAAATCATAGGCCGCACGAATGAGCGCCTCGTCCGTGCGGGGGTTGTAGTGGCGCACCAGCGTGATCAGGTCATCAACGGCGATCATCGGGGTCGCGCCTTGCCGTAGGGGTCGGAGTTATCCCTGACCCTGTGCTTCCATCAGGGCGCGCAGCAGCTTTTCTTCCGACATATCGTCAGTGTCAGGCTTGTCCACATCACCACCCATCAGGAGAGCCATGGAATCCTCTTCCGGCTCGTCCACCTCGATCTGGGTCTGATTCGATTCGATCAGCCGCTCGCGCAGGTCATCCGCCGATTGGGTTTCTTCGGCGATTTCGCGTAGCGCCACGACCGGGTTCTTGTCGTTGTCGCGGTCCACCGTCAATGGCGATCCCGCCGCAATTTCACGGGCGCGGTGTGCGGCAAGCATCACCAGATCAAAACGGTTTGGAACCTTGTCAACGCAATCTTCTGTGGTAACGCGGGCCATCAGACCTCCGGAACGGGTTGGGGCGGATTTCAAGAAGCCTTGTATTTAGGGCGTCAAACCGGGATTTACAAGCAGAGAATCAAAGCGCCTCGACCTCGTCGCGCGCGGCTTGCGGCAAGTCGTCCAGCATCTGTTGCACGGACCGGCCCAGCACCGGATGCACCCAGTCGGGGGCCACATCCGCCAGCGGCACCAACACAAAGGCCCGCTCATGCAGGCGCGGATGCGGCAGGATCAGCCGGTCCGGCGCGCGGCTCTGCTGCGCCTCGGGCGTCAGACCGCGCCACGCCTCGAACCCCGTCCGGTCCGGCAGGACATGCGCGCCCATTGCTATGAGATCAAGATCCAGCGTGCGCTCGCCCCACCGCGTTACGCGCTTGCGACCAAGGGCCGCCTCGACCCGGTGCAAGAGCGTCAGAACCGCCTCCGGCTCGAGCGCCACCCGCAGGACGGCCGCCGCATTGACAAAATCCGGGCCAGCCCCGGCAGGAAAGGCCGGTGTTCGGAAAAACCGACTCACCGCTTGGATTTCCGGCCCCTCTTCGCGCAAGCGCACAAGGGCCTCCGCCAGGATCTCTTCAGGGCCCAACGTGCCGAACGGCAAGTTTCCACCCATCGCGATCAAGCATTGTTGATCCAAAGTCATCACTCCCCTATCCTATCCCGACGTAACATGCCCTTGCATGCAGAATTCTTAACCCCTAATTATCGCTGCTACCCTGTCCTGCCTTCACCACTCACACCACTCACACACTCCTAGGCAAGACATGACCATTCGGAAGGACATTTAAGATGTTTTACAAGGACGAGCGTTTAGCCTTGTTCATCGACGGCTCGAATCTCTACGCTGCGGGCAAGGCGCTTGGGTTCGACATCGACTACAAGTTGCTGAGATCCGAGTTCATGCGCCGCGGCAAGCTGCTGCGCGCGTTTTACTATACTGCCCTGTTGGAAAATGACGAGTATTCACCGATCCGCCCGCTGGTCGATTGGCTGCATTACAACGGCTATTCCATGGTCACGAAACCGGCCAAGGAATACACCGACAGCCAAGGCCGCCGCAAGGTCAAGGGCAACATGGATATTGAGCTGACCGTGGATGCGATGGAACTCGCCCCGCGTGTCGATCATATCGTGCTCTTCTCTGGAGATGGCGATTTCCGGCCCCTTGTCGAGAGCCTTCAACGTCAGGGCGTGCGCGTTTCGGTTGTCTCTACCATCCGCAGCCAGCCGCCGATGATCTCGGATGAATTGCGCCGTCAGGCGGATAATTTCATCGAGCTGGCAGACCTCAAGGATGTCATCGGCCGCCCGCCGCGTGACACCCAGAACGACCGCCAAGAGGCCTATGCCGAAACCGAGTGATCTGCTTCTTGGATCCTGCGGCAAAGCCCGGATTTCCCCTGCATGAACATGGGTGATCCGGGCGTTTTCGCGCAATTGGCCGGGCTTTTTGCGGCGGCCTTTGGCGCAGCGACCATCCTGCCCTTTCAGTCGGAAGTGGTGTTTGTCGGCCTACAACTGGCAGGCACGATCTCTTTCACGACACTCATTGTCGTGGCCAGCGTCGGCAACACGCTGGGGGCCGTAGTCAATTACGCGATGGGGCGTGGGATCGAACGGTTTCGCCACCGCCGCTGGTTCCCGGCCAATGCCGCGCAAATGGCACGGGCAGAGCGGTGGTATGCGCGATGGGGCGTCTGGACACTTCTGCTCAGCTGGGCGCCCTTGGGCGATGCCTTTACCGTGATCGCCGGGGTCCTGCGCACACCAGTCTGGCTATTCCTTCTGCTGGTCACGATTGCCAAGACAGGCCGCTACATCGTGCTGGCCTGGATCACGGCGCAGGCGATGGGCTGAGGAGGCGGTTGAGGGTCAGTTCGATTTCCCCCCGCGCGGAACAAGGCGCGGAACGCGCCGCCGCGCGATGGCTGGGCCGTCCCGCGACCTAGCGACCGCACGGCTCAGAGGCGTCACAAAGCCTATTTCCAACCCCACCCTTTACCTGCGTGCCCGCCTGCCTTACCTCTATCCCCGATCAGGAGACGCGCGATGACCAAGCCCCCCCTCACCCTCTATCTCGCGGCGCCGCGTGGTTTTTGCGCCGGTGTGGACCGTGCCATCAAGATCGTGGAAATGGCGCTCTCGAAATGGGGCGCGCCCGTCTATGTGCGCCACGAGATCGTGCATAACGAATACGTGGTCGATGATCTGCGCGCCAAGGGGGCCGTCTTTGTCGAGGAACTCGACGAGTGCCCCACCGACCGCCCGGTGATCTTTTCCGCCCACGGCGTGCCCAAATCGGTCCCGGCAGAGGCCGCCGCCCGCCAGATGCTCTATGTCGATGCTACATGCCCGCTGGTCAGCAAGGTGCATATCGAGGCAGAGCGGCACCATGAAAACGGGCTGCAAATCGTGATGATCGGCCACGCGGGCCATCCCGAAACCGTCGGCACCATGGGGCAATTGCCAGATGGCGAGGTGCTCTTGGTCGAGACCCCCGCCGATGTGGCCACGCTAGACGTGCGCGATGCGACCCGCCTCGCCTTTGTTACCCAAACCACCCTCTCGGTCGATGACACCGCCGAGGTGGTTGCCGCCCTCCAGACGCGCTTTCCGGCCATCGTCGGCCCGCACAAGGAGGACATCTGCTATGCCACCACCAACCGCCAAGAGGCGGTCAAGGCCATGGCTGAACGGGCTGAGGCCATGCTCGTGGTGGGCGCGCCAAACTCATCCAATTCCAAACGTCTGGTCGAGGTCGGCGCGCGTGCGGGCTGCGCCTATGCCCAGCTTGTGCAGCGCGCCACCGACATCGACTGGCGCGCACTCGACGGTATCCGCAGCATGGGTATCACAGCGGGTGCCTCTGCCCCCGAAGTGCTGGTGAACGAGGTGATCGACGCCTTTCGCGCGCGCTACGAGGTCACGGTAGAGATCATCGAGACCGCACAGGAAAACGTCGAGTTCAAGGTGCCGAGGGTGCTGCGCGAAAGAGTGTGAGCCAGGACACAAAGGGTTAGAACAGATCGTAACCCGTTGCGCTCATTCCGATTTAGGCTGTGCATGGCGTAAAACTTGGGGATCATGGATTGACCGCCCCAGTCGTTCGTGCTCAAAACGCCTAAATATCAAGCAGGAGACCTTCATTGAAACTTTTTTCTATCGCTCGCACGAGTGCTGTTTTGGCGGCGTTTTCGATCCTGTCCGCATGCGGAGGCACATCGGGGGCGAGCATTTCGAGCAGTAATCCGAGTTTCTTTTCTTCGCGCGTTTCCGAAGGAACCATGCTCGGCGCGTTTAACCCTGCCGGTTTCTCTGCCAAGGATGTCCGCAAGTTGGTCTCCGAAACATGCACGGGTGCGCTTGGAGGATTCAACACTCAACCGCGCGAAGATGGCTTGACCGCTTTTTCCGCAACCTGCGCTTCGTGGCGCAGCGGGGCGCGTGCTGTCGAGTTTGAACGCGCCGGCGGGTCAACGGTGATCATTGAAATCACAGGCTCAAAATTGGGGAATATCCTCTACGACCGGATCGAAACCAACGTCTGATTGGCTATCAGCGGTCCTTACGTCTGGCACGGTCACTGCCGTGTCAGACGCCATCAAATTGCGAGCGCGCCATCACCATCGGCAGACCAGCTTCTCGCTGGCCAATGGCCGCGATCTCGTCACAGACCGCGCACCCATTACTCGTTATCCCGCAGCCACGCAGGCCGCAAAACGACGATTGTTGGCCGATCCGGCAGGCTGCGCAAAGAGACCTCAATCTCGCTCACACCGGGGCGGGAAATCGCAAACTCGCCCTCCATCCCCGCCAGAAACCGCTCCAGCGTGCTATCGCCAAACCAGTGCATCGGCAGCACGATCGACGCCTTCACCCGCCTGAGCACGTTCATCATGTTCTCGATATTCATGGTATAGCCACCATCGACCGGGGCCATGACCACATCCATCCGGCCAAGCGCGGCGTATTGATCGTCGCTCGGCTCGTGGTGCAGATGCCCCAGATGGGCAATGCACAGCCCCTCCGCCTCGAAGACGAAAATCGAATTGCCATTGGCCTCTACCCCGCCACCGGATCGGATGTCTGTGGGCACATTGCGCACCACCAGCCCGCCCAGATCAAGGTGATGATCGGCCCCCACGCCATTCTCTCCCCAACCGCGCAGGACATGCGGGATCGCCGGATCGGGAAAGGCGGTCCAATGCGTTTCATGCGCGTGGTTCATCGTAACAACATCGGGGATCAGATTTGCGCTGCCGATAAAGCCGGTGAAATCCGTCACCGCATTGTATCCGCCCGCCTGAATGAGAAAGGACGCATGCGCGATGTAGCGTAGCCGAACCGTATACTCCGGCAAAGGCGCGCGAAAACTGGCCCGGTGCAGATATTCCAGCCCCGGCGCGGCATCGGCAAGCGCGATACAATGGCTCGGGCGGCGATCCTGCGCGGTGGCAGGCGCGGCCAGCATCAAGACGAACAAGACAAGTCGGATCATGGGCGGTCCTCCTCTTGGTCCTGTGCAAGATAGCACGCTTTGCAAAAGCGTCATCTTTTCCGAAGGGGCGCGCTCAGCTTTCCTTGACCAACGGTACGATCGCTGGATCGGTTTCGGGCGCCAGTTCCTCGAAATCGAAATTGTCCAACCGCCGCGCCCGCCGCCCGGCCTTGTCCGCCGAAATCTTGATCTCCGCCACATCCTTGGCGGCCTGCGTGAAATGCCGGTCGAGGTTCTCGACCCGCGCGCCCAAACGCTCCACATCCGCAAAGAGAAGACCCAATTCACGCCGGATCGCGCCTGCCTGTTCCCGCATCCGCGCATCCTTGAGGATCGCGCGCATGGTATTGAGCGTGGCCATGCAGGTCGTGGGCGAAACGATCCAGACGCGTGCGGCAAATCCATCGCGCACCACCTCGGCGAAATTGGCGTGCAATTCCGCATAGACCGCCTCGGAGGGCAGGAACATCAACGCCCCGTCGGCGGTTTCGCCCTCGATGATGTATTTCTCGGAAATATCCTTGATATGCTTACGCACCGCCGTGCGCATGCCGCGTGCCGCCTCAGTCAACTCCCCTTCTGTCTTGGCGCGGCGCAGCGCCTCATAGGCCTCCAATGGGAATTTGCTGTCGATACAGATCGGCCCCGGTGGATTGGGCAAGTGGATCAGACAATCCGCCCGCCGCCCGTTCGAGAGCGTCGCTTGTAACGTGTAGCTGTCCGAGGGCAGCGCCTTGGTGACAATATCCGTGAGCTGGATTTCCCCGAACGCCCCGCGCGTCTGCTTGTTCGACAGAATATCCTGCAACGAGAGCACATCGCCCGACAGCTTGGTGATATTGTCCTGCGCCTTGTCGATGGCCTGCAAGCGCTGCTGCAATTCCCCAAGCGATTGCGCCGTGCGCCGCGAGGTGCCTTGCAGGTTCTCGGTCATGGCCTGGCTCACCTGCGCCAGTCGCTTTTCCATCAGTTGCAACAGATGCGATTGCGCCGCCGCCTGCGCCTCGGACACATGGTTGAGACCACCGGCAAGTTGATGCTGCCCATCCGACAGGCCCTGCACCCGCTGGCCCAATTGCCCAACCTGATAGGCCAAAGGCTCTGCCAGCCGCGCCGAGCGATTGGCAGCCCGCAGGGCGAGAATGAGCAGCAGCAGGATGAGCAGTAACACCACCACGCCAACGAGCCCCGCCAGAACAACAGGATCATCAAAGGCATAGGTTTGCGTACCGATCTGGATCATGTGCGCCCGAACAGCCGTTCAATATCCGCAAGCCGCAATTCCACATAGGTGGGCCGCCCGTGGTTGCATTGCCCCGACATCGGCGTGCGCTCCATCTCGCGCAGAAGGGCGTTCATCTCGTCCGCGCTCATCCGGCGCCCCGAGCGGACCGAGCCATGGCAGGCAACCCGGCTCAAGATCGCGTCGATCCGCGATTTCAGCGTGCCGCTTGCGCCCTCGTCCTGCAATTCGTCCAGAATGTCGCGTAACAGCGCGTTGGCGTTGACCGGCCCCAGAATGGCCGGGGTTTCCCGTACGGCGAGGCTGCCGGGCCCAAACGGCTCGATCCCGAGGCCCAGGCCCGCCAACTCCTCGGCATGGTCCATCAACAGCGCGCAATCGGCCTCAGAAAAGTCGACAATTTCCGGGATCAACAGCGCCTGCGCCGCAATCCCACTCTCGGCCATCTGACGTTTCAACCGCTCATAGACCAACCGCTCATGGGCGGCGTGCTGATCCACGATCACCATGCCCGTTTCGGTTTGCGCGATGATGTAATTCTCATGCACCTGCGCCCGCGCGGCCCCAAGCGGCAGCGCTGTGGCCGGCACCTCTTGCGCCTCAGGCTCTGGCGCGGATTCGACCCGCGCGCTCCACTCTACGCCCATATCGGCAAAGCCCGGCGCCTGCGCGTTATAGGCAAGGGCCCGCGCCTGAGGTGACGGGCGATCCATCTGATAGACGCGCCCCACCGGCTCTGCCCGGAACGCGCCCAATGTCGCCCCCGCCACCGTGGTCGAGGCCCGATGACCGGCTTCGGCCAAGGCATGCCGCAAGCCCGAAACAATCAGCCCCCGCGCCAGCCCCGGATCGCGAAACCGCACCTCGGATTTCGCCGGATGCACATTCACATCGACCAGCGTGGGATCACAGCCCAAAAACAGCGCCGCTGCCGGATGACGGTCGCGGCTCAGCACGTCCTGATAGGCGGCGCGCAGCGCGCCGTAGAGCATCTTGTCCCGCACCGGGCGGCCATTGACAAAGAGATACTGCGCCACCGCCGATCCGCGCGCATAGGTGGGCAGCGCAGCATAGCCGGTCAGGCGCAGCCCCTCGCGCGTGGCATCAATTCTCAGCGCATTCTCGGCAAACTCGGCCCCCAGAACACGCGCCAGTCGCCCATGCAGCGCGTCAAAGAGATCACCATTCTCCGGGTCGGCACGGAACACGATCCGCCCCTCACCCCCGCCCGAGACATCGCGCAGCACGAAGCCCACGAACGGCTCTGCCATCGCCAGCCGCTTGACGGTATCGGCAATCGCCTGCGCCTCGGCCCGGTCCGAGCGCATGAATTTGAGCCGCGCAGGCGTGGCGTAGAAAAGATCGCGCAGCGTCACCACCGTGCCCGCATTGAGGGCCGTTGGCTTCACCGCCCCCATTTGCCCACCCGCAACCGTGATTTCGGCGGCCTCGACACCTGCGCGCGATGCGATCGTCAGCCGCCCCACCGCCCCCAGGGACGGCAGCGCCTCGCCGCGAAACCCAAAGGAATGGATGTTCAAAAGGTCCGAGCCGTCGATCTTTGACGTCGCATGCCGCGCAAGCGCGAGCGGCAGTTGGTCGGGCGTCATGCCGCACCCATCATCCCCCACACGGATCAGGGTCTTGCCGCCGTCCGCATAGCTCACCTCGATCCGGGTGGCCCCGGCGTCGAGCGCGTTTTCCACCAGTTCCTTGACCGCCGAAGCCGGGCGTTCGACCACCTCGCCCGCCGCGATACGATTGATCGCCCCCTCGTCCAACTGGCGAATCTGCGGGTGTGCGGCGCTTATCTTGGGGCTTGGGCTGTTCATACCGCAACACTTAGCACGGATTACCGCGATTCTGCCAGAGAAGGCATATTCGCAGCCGCATATAAAAAACCCGGGCGCGAACGCCCGGGCAAGCTCTCTCAAGATCTGTCAGGAAGGAGAAGGATCAGCCCTTGGAGAATTCAGGATAGGCTTCCATACCCATTTCCGCCATGTCGAGCCCGTTGATCTCGGTCTCTTGATCGACCCGCAGACCCATGGTGCCCTTGATGATCAGCCAGAGCACGAAGCTCACGACAAAGGTGAAGGCACCGTAGGCAAGGATCCCCAGAAGCTGCGTGCCGAGGCTGGCATCGCCGTAGAACACCACAGCAATCGTGCCCCAGATCCCGCAGAAGAGGTGCACCGGAATGGCGCCGACCACGTCGTCGATCTTGAACTTGTCGAGCATGGGCACGGCCAGCACCACGATCACGCCGCCAACAGCACCGATCCAGAGGGCGCCAAAGAGGCTGGGCGCAAGCGGCTCAGCGGTGATCGACACAAGGCCAGCCAAGGCACCGTTGAGAACCATGGTAAGGTCAGGCTTCTTGTAGAGCACTTGCGTCAGGATGAGTGCCGCAATCGAGCCCGCCGCCGCAGCCATATTGGTGTTGGCAAAGATCCGCGACACATCCGAGACATCGCCCACGGTGCCCATGGCCAGCTGCGAGCCGCCATTGAAGCCGAACCAACCCAGCCACAGGATGAACGTGCCCAGAGTGGCAAGCGCGAGGTTCGAGCCCGGCATCGGCGTGACCTTGCCATCCTTGCCGTATTTCCCAAGGCGCGGCCCGAGGATGATCGCACCGGCCAGAGCAGCCCAGCCACCCACCGAGTGAACGATGGTCGAGCCTGCGAAGTCGGAGAAGCCAGCTTCGGACAACCAGCCACCGCCCCACTGCCAGGACCCAGAAATCGGATACATGAAGCCGGTCAGAAGGATGACGAACACAAGGAACGGCCAGAGCTTGATCCGCTCCGCCAGGGCACCCGACACGATCGAAGCTGTCGCCGCAACGAACACCAACTGGAAGAAGAAGTCAGAGCCGACCGAGGCATAATCCAGCGCGGCATCTGCCGCCGCGACACCCACCGGGTCCAGCTCGGTCATCGAGAAGAACGGCCCGACCCAACCGGCCACCAACCAGCCGTCGCCGGGATACATGAGGTTGAAGCCAACCAGCCAATACATGATCGTCGCAAAGGAATAGAGCACGACGTTCTTGGTCATCTGCATCGTGACGTTCTTTGAGCGCACCAGCCCGCCTTCCAGCATGGCAAAGCCCGCCGCCATGAAGAAGACCAGAAAGCCCGCCATGCAGAACAGCAGCGTCGTCATGATGTAGGGGCCGATTTCATCAAAGCTCGGCACGGCCTCCGCCGCCGCCTCTTGAGCCAGCCCCATCTGCGGCAGCGCAATCAGCGTTGCGGCAAGGCCGAGTTTTAACGTGGAGTTCATAGTAATTATCCTTTCCCCTGCGCGCTCAGAGCGCGTCATCGTTGGTTTCGCCGGTGCGCACACGCACGGCTTGCTGGATGTCGAGCACGAAAATCTTGCCGTCACCGATTTTGCCAGTGCGGGCGGTTTTGGTGATTGTCTCGACGACCTGATCGGCCATCGCGGCGGAGACCGCGATTTCCAGCTTGATCTTGGGTACGAAATTCACGGCGTATTCCGCACCGCGATAGATTTCCGTGTGCCCGGATTGTGAGCCGAAGCCCTTGATTTCGGTCACCATCATGCCGCGCACGCCGATGTCGGTCAGCGCCTCGCGGACCTCTTCCAGCTTGAACGGCTTTATCGTTGCAATGATGAGTTTCACGTCTGCCCCTTTCGGTTTGCGGTGTCTCAGCGCGTAGTTTGCACATGCAGAAAAGGCGCAGATGGCAGAGTCTGGAAGGGTCAAGGCGGGAATTCGCCGCTCGAATTCGCCTCATATGCATAAAATTTAGGCATATTGGTTAATTTGCACTATTTTTGTGCACATCGGAAAGCGCGATCGGCACGCGTGGGGTCTCTACTTTTGTGATCCCACACTATAAACTGAGCCGAACACATGAGGCCGAGCAGGGCAACAATGAGCACGACAGGACCAAAAAAACCGCCTCTGGTGGCCCCCAAGCGCACCCCCAAGGCGCGCCCCAAGCCTGCGCCCGCGCGCAAGGCTAAAGGTGCGCGGCGCCGCGCTCGTCCACGCTCCAACAACGTGATGGTGCGGCTTGTCGGCGGGCTGTTGCGGGGGATATTGCGCGTAACCTGGTGGATCACATGGCGGGTAACGGCGATCGTCGCCCTTGTCGTAGGCACTCTGGTGGCCATCACTTATTCAAGCCTGCCCGAATACCAGACTCTCATGGATGGCCGCGCCAAAGGCTCTGTCACCCTTCTCGATCACGAGGGCGAGGTCTTTGCCTGGCGCGGCGATCAATTTGGCGGCGTCGTGACCGCCGACACCGTCAGCCCGCATCTCAAGAACGCGGTGATCGCCACCGAAGACCGGCGCTTTTATCTGCACCCTGGAGTCGATCCCATTGGCATCGCCAGCGCCATCCGCATCAACCTGAACGAGGGCCGTGGCCCCCTGCAGGGCAACGGCGGCTCGACCATCACGCAGCAGACCGCGAAACTCCTGTGCTTTGGCAACGCCTATAAAGAAAGTGAATGGGAGAGCGAGGCCGATTATATCGCTGATTGCCGCCGCTCGTCGCTGTCGCGCAAAGCGCGCGAGGCGATCTATGCCATGGCAATGGAGGCAAAATACACCAAGGATCAGATCCTGTCGGTCTATCTCAACCGCGCCTATCTGGGGGGCGGAGCCTATGGCGCAGAGGCCGCAGCACAGCGCTATTTCGGCAAATCTGCGGCCAATCTCAACCCCGCCGAGGGTGCGATGATCGCGGGTCTGCTGACCGCACCCTCAACCCTCGCGCCCACTGCCAATCTGGAACGCTCGCGCAACCGTGCCTCGGTCGTGGTGGGGCTCATGCGCCGTCAGGGCTATCTCTCCGATCAGGAAGCGGCCCTCGCCCTCGCCAATCCCGCCGAACTCTCCGAGGCCGCAGAACGCCAGGCAGGCGGCTATTTCGCCGATTGGGTGATGGCCTCCGGCCCCGAATTCTTTACCCGCGACACGACCGAGGATGTGATCATCCGCACCACCCTCGATCAGCGCATCCAGCGCGCGGCCGAGGACGCGCTGACCTATATCTTTGACGAAAAGGTGCGTGAAGGCTCCAAGGCGCAAGCCGCCATAGTGGTCATGTCCGCCGATGGCGCGGTGCGGGCCATGGTCGGCGGGCGCAAAACCAAGGTGGTCGGCGCCTTTAACCGCGCCACTCAGGCCAAGCGCCAGACCGGATCTGCCTTCAAGCCCTTTGTCTACGCCACCGCCGTCGAACTGGGCTACAGCTATGATTCGGTCGTGGTGGACGAGCCCTATTGCCTCGACATCCCCGGTTCGGGCCGCTGGTGCCCGGAAAACTACACCCGAAACTACAAAGGCCGCGTCACCCTTACCGACGCATTGGCGCAATCGCTCAACATCCCGGCGGTCAAGATCTCCGAAAGCGTCGGACGTGATCTCGTGCGCAAGGTGGCCAGCGATTTCGGCATCGACAGCGATCTGGCCGCAGGTCCGGCCTTGGCGCTTGGGGCCTCAGAGAGCACGTTGCTAGAAATGACCGGCGCCTATGCGGGTATCCTCAACGGCGGCTCGTCGGTCACGCCCTACGGCCTTGTCGAATTGAAACTGCTGGGCGAGTCAGAACCGCTCATGGGCACCGGCGGCGGCATCGGCGAACGTGTCATTCAGGAAAGCGCGGCGCAGGAACTCATCTACATGATGACCAAGGTGATCGAAGGCGGCACCGGCAGCCGCGCCCGCCTTCCAGGCCGTGAGGCGGCAGGCAAGACCGGCACCACACAGGCCGCCCGCGATGCGTGGTTTCTGGGCTTTACCGCCGATTACGTGGCCGGGGTCTGGATGGGCTATGACGACAACACGCCCCTCAAAGGCGTGACGGGCGGCGGATTGCCCGCAGAAATCTGGCAGGAAACCATGGTGCGCGTGCATGAGGGGATTGATCCCAAACCCCTGCCGATGTTGCGCCCGCAACCCCGACCCGCGCCTACGCCCGCCCCGCAGAACCAGCAACGCCGCGCGCCGATTGCCAGCGGCAACCCAATTGAAAACATCCTGCGCAGCATCTTTGGCGGAAATTGAGAACGGCGCCCGCAGGGGCGCCGATCAAGATACAGTGAATAGTAAAAGAGCCTCAGCCCGCTTGTTTGAGGTCCGCAATCAGCGCGTTCACATCACCATTGCGGCGGTCCAGCATCGCGCCAATCTCGGTGCGCTCGCTCAGCCGCAGGCTGATACCCTCGATGATCATATCGAAGAACAGGTCCTTGCCCGACCGGTCAGACACAAGGAAACTCACCTCGAACGGCGACTGCCCGCGCAAATAAGCGGTGGATTTCACCTCATGCCAGGATTTCACAGGCTTGACCGAATTGACCTCGATACGACCGCCGGCGAATTCGTTGAACCGCTTGCCGTATTTTCGCGCAATATAGCCGCGGAACGCATCGGTAAAGGCGCGCATCTGCGCCGCCGACACCCGGTTGGCATCGGCCCCAAGGGTCGAACGCGCGATGATGTTCACATCGGCATAGGTGTTAAAAATACGCTCGAAATCCTTGATCATCCCCGATAGCGGCTTGCCCGAGGCGATCACGCGGTTGATGTTCACAACCACCTCATCCACCAGCGTTCGGGCGCGCGCATCGTCCAGTGCCCAACCCATCCGGGGCAGCGCGGTCAGCGCGGTTGCAGCCAAGGCTGCGTTGAAAAAATGGCGGCGGTTTATCTTACTCAGCATAGGGGTCCTCCAATGGCGCGGATGGCTCAAGAGTGCCGTAAGGGTCGTCGTAGACACTACCAGCCGTGCCGCCCAGTTTGAAGCGCCGGTTTTGCAGGAAAATGGACCGCGACTGTGCATAACTGTCGGCGCTCTCATAGAGAATGGCGTCAATCGTCTCGCTGAACTTATCGCGCTTGGACAGGCCTGCGGCCACACCCGCCCCAGTGCCGATCAGGCTCTCGGGGGATTCGACAAGATAACTCAAGGGGTTGGTAAAGAGATCGACGGCGATGCCCCAGGTATCCCGCTCGGTCGACGGCCCCAAGACCGGCAGTTCCACATAGGCCCCTTCCCGCGCGCCCCAGACGTGCAAGGTTTCGCCGAAATCGGTGTTTGTGCCCGCAGGCATCCCCATTTCGCTGGCGGGATCGAACAGGCCACCAAGGCCAAAGGTGGTATTCACCACCAGCCGCGCGGTATCATGGATGGCACCCCGCATGTTCAACTGCAGGACGTTATTCACGATGTCGCTGGGCAGTGAGAGATTCGTCGCAAAACGCCCGATAACCGTTTCGATATCATCGGGAATTGCGGCGCTGTAGCCTTTGGCGACCGGCCGCACGAGCGCACGGTCAAAACCTCGGTTAAAGTCATGCACCTCGCGGTTCTGCGATTCGTAGGGATCGAACACGTCGCGCGTGGCCTCAGACGGGCTGGGCTTTGCGCAGGCGCTCAGCGCGACCACTCCTGACAGGCCGATCAGGCGCAGCACAGCTCTGGCGGGCACAGGGAAAGATAAGGTTAGCAATGGGGTATCCGTCATTAAACGAGTCTCAGCCTTACATAAACTATAGCCCGAACAAACCCATCATCCTACGCCCCATGTTCACAATGCTGTGGCAGAATGGTGACATTGCCTGTAAGGGAAGGCAGGATTGCTGTGATGCCTTAAAGACTTGAACACAAAAGACGGAATACGAGTTTGGACAAGATGAAACTGGAAGCGGGCCGCCAGGAATTGCGCGCGGCCCGACGTGAAAGCCGTAGTCTCTACTGGTTTGTCGGCATCTTCAGCTTTTTCGCCAATCTGCTGATGTTGACCGGTCCCATCTATATGTTGCAGGTCTATGATCGTGTCCTCGGCAGCCGTTCACTGGAAACCCTGATCGCCCTCTCGGTACTGGTGCTGTTTCTCTATACGATGATGGGCCTTCTCGATTATGCTCGAGGGCGCATCATGGGCCGTGTGGGCGCGCGCTTTCAGGCGCGGCTCGACCGGCGGGTGTTCGACGCGGTGATTCGAAAATCCGCCGTTCAACCCGATGCCAACACCGCCACCGGCCTGCGCGACCTCGAATCGATCCAGCGCCTGATGACCTCGCCAGTGCTTCTGGCGATTTTCGACATGCCATGGGCACCGTTCTTTCTGGCCGCAATCTGGGTGTTTCACCCTTGGCTTGGCATACTTGCCCTTGCCGGGGGCGCTCTCTTGGTGGTCGTGACCCTTGTCAATCAGATCGTGACCCGCCGCCCCACGGGGCAGGCCACCAGCGCAAGCGTTCAGGCTGAAGCGATTTCCGAACAGTTGCGTAACGAATCCGAGATGATTCAGGCCATGGGTATGCGCGATGCCGCCTTTGACCGCTGGCAGGCCATGCGCGGGCGTGCCCTCTCGACCGCAATCGACGCCGCCGATCTCGGTGGCACCTTCACAACCACCACCAAGACGCTGCGCCTGCTGTTGCAATCGGCGATGCTGGGCCTTGGCGCGTGGCTGGTGCTGCGTGGAGAGTTGACGCCCGGTGCCATGATTGCAGGCTCGATCCTGATGGGGCGCGCACTTGCGCCCATCGAACAGGCCATCGGCCAATGGGCCCTGGTGCAGCGCGCCAGCAAGGGTTGGGGCAGCTTGGCCGAACTTCTCGGCACTGTCCCGCCCGAACAGCCGCGCACGCCCCTGCCCCGCCCCAAGGCGCGGCTTGAGGTGCAACAGCTCACCATGGTCCCCCCGGGCGAGAGCCAAGCCGTGCTGAAAACCCTGAATTTCAAGATCGAACCGGGGCAGGCCGTGGGCGTGATCGGACCCTCTGGCGCGGGCAAATCCACCCTCGCACGCGCCATCACCGGTGTCTGGCGGCCAGCGGGCGGCAAGATCCGCCTTGATGGGGCGACACTCGACCAATACGCACCCTCCGTGCTGGGCGAGTTGATCGGCTACCTGCCGCAGCGTGTGCAGCTTTTTGACGGCACCATAGCCGAAAACATCGCCCGCCTCGCCCCCGAACCCGACCCTGCCAAGATCGTCGCAGCCGCCCGCAAGGCCGACGCGCATGAGATGATCCTCAAACTGCCCAATGGCTATGATACCCGGGTCAGCGCCAATGGCGGACGGCTCTCGGGCGGTCAAATGCAACGCATCGGACTGGCCCGTGCCATGTATGGCGATCCCATGATCCTCGTGCTCGATGAACCCAATTCAAATCTCGACAACGAAGGCAGCGAGGCGGTCAATCTTGCCATTCGCAGCCTAAAGGCCGAAGGCAAGGCGGTGATCGTCGTCGCTCACCGCCCCGCCGCAATCAAGGAATGCGACATGCTTCTGATGCTTGAGGCCGGCGTCATGCGCGCCTTTGGTCCACGCGAACAGGTACTCAAGGATGTGCTCCAGAACCATCAACAAGTCACCGGATCAACCGGACCCGGAGGTGTGCGATGAGCGCCCCAAACAATAGCGCTTGGTCGGCAAGCAAGCCGCTGATTATCGGCCTCATTGGACTTGTTCTGCTGGTGGGCGGTTTTGGCACTTGGGCCAGCTTCACCCAGATTTCCGGGGCGATCATCGCGCCGGGACGCATCGAGGTGGATCAGAACCGGCAAGTGGTGCAACACCCCGACGGGGGTGTCGTCTCTGCCATCGAGGTCAAGGAGGGCGACAAGGTCACCACCGGTCAGGTACTCGTGCGGCTCGATCCTACCGAACTCAAGTCAGAGCTCTCGATCATCGAGAACCAGCTTGCCGAACTCATGGCGCGCCGTGGCCGTCTAGAGGCCGAGCGTGACGGGCGCGATACCCTGAAGTTCGATCCGCTCCTGATCGAACTTTCGGCGCAGAACGCCGATGCTGCCGATCTCATGACAGGTCAGAAAACCCTGTTCGAGGCCCGCGCCCAAACCGTTGCCGCCGAGATTGACCAACTCGACAAGCGGCGCGGGCAGATTTCCAACCAGATCGACGGCATCGAGGCGCAACAAGTGGCCCTCGCCCGCCAGCTTGAACTGATCGAGATGGAACTGACCGACCAGCAATCGCTGCTGGATCGCGGTCTGGCACAGGCAACCCGCGTGCTCGGGCTGCAACGCGAACAGGCACGGCTAAGCGGCACCATGGGCGATCTTGCCGCCCAAAAGGCCGAAGCCGAGGGCCGCATCACCGAAATCGAAATCTCGATCCTCAAGCTTGGGACCGACCGGCGCGAAGAGGCAATCACCACCTTGCGCGACCTGCAATTCCGCGAACTGGAGCTGCGCGAACAACGCCGCGCCCTGATCGAGCAGATGGGACGACTTGACATTCCAGCCCCACTTTCCGGTGTGGTCTATAACCTTCAGGTTTTTGCCCTACGCTCGGTCATTCGTCCTGCCGATCCGGTCCTCTTCATCGTGCCACAGGACCGCCCGCTGGTGATCAACGCGCGTGTCGACAGCATCCATATCGACAAACTATTTGTTGGACAGGAAGTCACCCTGCGCTTTTCCGCGCTCGATCAACGCACCACGCCGGAACTCTTTGGTCGTGTGACCCAAATTTCAGCCGATGCGTTCGAGGATGAGGCCACGCGCGCCAGCTATTACCGCGCCGAGATCGTGCTGAGTGAAGGCGAACAGGCCCGCTTGCCCGAGGGCAGCACGCTCATCCCCGGCATGCCAGTCGAGGCGTTCATCCGCACCGCCGACCGCACGCCGCTGGCTTATCTGGTCAAACCCTTCACCGATTATCTGGCCAAGGCGTTCCGCGAATGACCTATGGGCTTAGCCCACATCCGTCCGCCCGCGCCGGTCCGCCCGCAACTGCGCATAAAGAACATGCGTCCGCCAGCGTCCGTTGATCTGCAAGTAACTCTGCGCGACGCCTTCGTATTTGAAGCCACATTTTTCCAACAGCGCCCGTGACGCCTGATTTTCTGGAAGGCACGCCGCTTCGATCCGGCTCAGATCCAGCCTATCAAAGGCGTGGTGCACCACCCCCGCAATCGCCTCGCGCATATAGCCTTGGCGCGCATAGGGCTGGCCGATCCAATAGCCCAGCGTGCCCGCCTGCGCAGGCCCGCGCCGGATATTGTCCAGCGTGATCGCGCCCAATAGCGCCTGATCCTCGCGCCTCACCAAAAAGAGTGGCATCGCGCTGCCACTGGCGATTGAACGCTGCGCCCACCAGACCCGGTTGGAGAACCCCTTGCGCGCCAAATGGTCCACCGCCCAGAGCGGTTCCCAAGGCGTCAGGAAATCCGCGCTATCTGCCCGCAAACTGCTCCAGTTGCGAAAATCACCAATCACCGGCTGCCGCAGGGTAAGACGCTCTGTCTCGATCCTGAGCTTGCGGCGCGGCAAGAGCATCATCAGGCGGCACGCCTCGCATCAAGCGCGGCCAACGTCGGGGCCTGCTCAACCGGACCATAGAGCGCCAGCGCTGAAGGCGCGCGCGCGACCGTCGTTTCGGCCAACCGCCGCACATCCGCCAGCGTCACCGCGTCGATTCGTTCCACAACCTCAGGCAGGTCCGGCACCCGCCCCCAGATTTGCAACATCCGCGCCAGACGCTCCGCCCGGTTGCTCGGGCTTTCAAGACCCATCAACAGCCCAGCCTTCATCTGCGCCCGTGCCCGCTCGACTTCGGCGGCAGTCATATCCTCGGCAGCGCGCTTCATCTCTTCGATGGTAATCCCCGCAAGATCGCCCAATTGCTCGCCCGAAGTGCCTGCATAAATCGTCATCATGCCGGTGTCGGAATAGGCCCCGGCCTGCGCATAGATCGAATAGCACAGGCCCCGCCGCTCGCGGATTTCCTGAAACAGCCGCGACGACATCGACCCGCCCAGCGCCGAGGCATAGATTTGCGCGGTGTAAATATCGGGATGCGCATAATCCGGGCTCTCGAAGGCCAGCGCGAAATGCGCCTGCTCCAGATCCTTGACATGCCGCGTCTCGCCCCCGGCAAATCGCGCAACCGGCGGCTCGATCGCATGGCTGGGGATCATGTCGCCGAACATGTCTTCGGCCATACGCACCAGCGCATCA
Source organism: Roseovarius mucosus DSM 17069 (assembly GCF_000768555.3). Classification (GTDB taxonomy): domain Bacteria; phylum Pseudomonadota; class Alphaproteobacteria; order Rhodobacterales; family Rhodobacteraceae; genus Roseovarius; species Roseovarius mucosus. Next base: position 93,063 of record NZ_KN293979.1, on the reverse strand, counting down.
TGATCCACCGCTCCGGCCGCAGACAGAACCATCTGACCGGGCCGATAATACTGATCCACAAACCGCTCCAGATCGGGCTTGGCAAAGCCGCGCACCCGCTCTTCCGCCCCCAGGATGGTGCGGCCAAGCGGGTGGTCGGGATAGGCCTTTTCCTGCAACCAGTCGAAAATGATGTCATCGGGCGTATCCGCCGCCTGCCCGATCTCTTGCAGGATCACGCCACGCTCTACTTCGATCTCGCGCGGATCAAACACCGGGTTGCGCAAAATATCCGCCACCACGTCTAGCGCCAGCGGCACATCTTCCTTGAGGACGCGCACATAATAGGCCGTCACCTCGCGGCTCGTGTAGGCGTTGATATAGCCGCCTACATCCTCAATCGCCTCTGCAATCTGCAAGGCCGAGCGCCGCTTGGTCCCCTTAAAGGCCATATGCTCCAGAAAATGCGCGATGCCATTCTGGCTGGCCTCTTCATGGCGCGCCCCGGCCAGAACCCAGACGCCAATCGCTGCCGATTGCAGGCCGGGCATATGTTCCGAAACGATGCGAAATCCGTTCGGCAGGGTGGTCAGTTGGACACTCAATGGGCAATCCGTTCCTTGATCAGTGTTTCAATGGCGCTCAGATCGTTCTCGACACGCGTCACACGTTCATCCCGCTCATACAGGTCCGCCATACGCGCGGGCAAGGGGGGGTGAATGCCGCTCGCCTCCTCGACCGCCGCCGGAAACTTGGCCGGATGCGCCGTGGCCAGCGTGATCATCGGCACATGCGCATCGCGCTGCGCCTCGGCCACATGCACCCCCACGGCACTATGCGGGCAGAGCAACTCGCCACTCGCGCCCCATGTCTCCCGGATCGCAGCGCGGGTCTGATCCTCGTCACAGCGCCCGCTGTCAAAGGTCTCACGCAGCGCCTCCAGCGCCCCTTGGCTCACGGTGAATCCGCCCGCCTTCAGCTCGTCCATCACCTGCCCCACGGCATTGCCATCCTGCCCGTAGGCGTAAAAGAGCGCCCGCTCGAAATTCGAGGACACCTGAATATCCATCGACGGGCTGATCGACGGGGCCACACCATCTGGGCGGTAGTCGCCCGTGCTCAGGCAGCGGTGCAGAATGTCATTCTGGTTGGTCGCCACCACCAGCCGGTCAATCGGCAGCCCCATCCGCTTGGCGATATAGCCCGCAAAGACATCGCCGAAATTGCCCGTAGGCACCGTGAAACTGACTTTGCGGTCGGGCGCGCCAAGACTGACAGCAGAGGTGAAGTAATAGACCACCTGCGCCAGAACCCGCGCCCAGTTGATGCTATTGACCCCCGCCAACCGCACGCCGTCACGGAACTCAAAATCGTTGAACATATCCTTGACGCGCGCTTGGGCATCGTCGAAATGCCCGTCGATGGCCAGCGCATGCACATTGCTCTCACCCGGCGTCGTCATCTGCCGCCGCTGCACCTCGCTGACGCGCCCATGCGGATAGAGGATGAACACATCCACCGCATCCAGACCCCGAAACGCCTCGATCGCCGCCGACCCGGTATCGCCGGAGGTCGCGCCGACGATGCTCACCCGGCTCCCCGACCGCTTCAGCGAGAATTCGAACATCTGCCCGATTAGCTGCATGGCGAAATCCTTGAACGCCAGCGTCGGCCCGTGGAACAGCTCCAGCAGGAAATGCCCACTATCCAGCTGCTTCAACGGGGCCCGTGCCGCGTGACCGAACCCCTCGTAGGCCCGCGCGATGATCCCGCGAAACTCGTCGTCGGTAAAGGCATCGCCGATATAGGGCCGCATCACCCGGAACGCGGCCTCCTCATAGCTCACGCCCTCCAGCGCGCGGATATCATCCGCCGCCATCACCGGAATGCTCTCCGGCAGATAAAGCCCGCCATCACGCGCGAGCCCCGTCAGCATCGCCTCTTCGAAACTCAGCGTGGGCGCGCGGCCCCGTGTCGAGATGTATTTCACGTCCTGCCTCTTTCTGCCTGCCGCATGCGCCAGATGAAAAACCCTGTCATCGCGGCCCATATCACGGCCAGCGAAAACCATGTGATTGCGTAACTCAGGTGATCGTTCGGAATTCCGCTCGTGTCGACCGGCAAGGGCGACACGCCCACCTCCGGCTCCGACAATTTCCGCGTCACCACCAGCACCGGCTCGGTGCCCAGAACCTCGGCCATCTGCGCGATGTCGCGCGCGAACCAGATATTGCCCGCCACGTCGTTCTCGGGCGTCGAACTCAGCCGTTCGTCCGGCCAGTGCAGATTGCCTTGCACCGTGACCGCCTCCTCGGGCGGGGCCGGAATATCGGCACTTACCTTGACAAACCCCCGATCCAACAGCACCCGCCGCCCGTCGGTTTCCAGCGGGGAAATCACGCGGTATCCAGCCCCCACCTGCTTTTGACTGACGAGTACCCGCAGCGCGGTGTCGCCAATACGCCCCGTCACAGCCACCGGCAGATAGCGATCCCTCTCCGGCTCTACCATCTCGGGCAACGCCACCGGGTCCGCGCTGATATGCGCGGCAATATCGGCCAGGACACCCTCTTTCCACGCCAGCCGCTCGACCTGCCACTGGCCCAAGCGGACCAGCACCGCCACACCGGCAATGCCAAAGATCAGGGGGATCAGAACGCTTTTCCGCATGTCACACTCTCAAAAGGAAAATGCGGGGAAAGAAAACCCCCCGCATCTTCTTCTTGGTTCAAATACTCAGGCGCAAAGCGCCGATCTCCTTCAGAAGATCGTCACGCACCCCAGATGTAGACCGCGGCAAAGAGGAACAGCCACACCACATCGACAAAGTGCCAATACCAAGCCGCGGCTTCAAATCCTACGTGCTGCTGAGGCGTGAAATGCCCTTTTTGCACGCGAATGAGGCAAACGAAGAGGAAAATCGTGCCGATCACCACATGCGCGCCGTGGAACCCGGTCGCCATGAAGAAGTTGGCACCGTAGATATTGCCGGAGAAGCCAAACGCCGCATGGCTGTATTCATAGGCCTGGAACACGGTAAAGATCGCGCCCAAGGCAATCGCGATAATCAGCCCTCGCTTCATGTCCTGACGGTTGTTCTCATGCACCAGCGCATGATGCGCCCAAGTGGCGGCACAGCCCGAGCACAAAAGGATCAGCGTGTTGATCAGCGGTAGGTGCCAGGGATCAAAGGTCTCGATCCCGGCAGGCGGCCAGACGCCATCGACCATCGGATAGTTTTCGCCCATCGGGTACATGGCGTGCTTGAAAAAGCTCCAGAACCACGCGGCAAAGAACATCACTTCCGACATGATGAACATGATGAAGCCATAGCGCAGACCAATCCGCACGACCGGGGTGTGATCGCCGGTCTGGCCCTCGTTCACCACATCGGCCCACCAGCCGAACATGACATAGAGCACGCCGACGACGCCCGCGAGCAGCATCCACGGCCCATGATCGTGAAAGAACAGAACCGCCCCGAAGAGCATGACGAACCCCGCCAAAGAGCCAAGCAACGGCCAGATGGAGGGGGGCAGAATGTGGTAATCGTGGTTTTTCTCGTGTGCCATCTTTGTATTATCCCTCGTCGAAGGCTCAGTTCAGGTTTTTATCTTGTGATGTGCCCTGTTCAAGCGCAGCTTGCTCTTCGGGCAGGTCAATTTCGTGGAACGTATAGGACAGCGTGATCGTATGCACGTATTTCGCGTCACGGTCGGTCACGATCTCCGGGTCAACATAAAAGGTCACGGGCATCTGCACTCGCTCGCCCGGCTGTAGCACCTGTTGTTCGAAACAGAAACAGTCGATCTTGGTGAAAAAGCCACCCGCTTCGTAAGGTGTCACATTATAGCTGGCCGATCCCGCCACAACACGGTCGGTGGGATTATAGGCCTCATAAAACGCCAGCCCCGTATCGCCGATGCGTAGCTCCATCTGGCGCTCCATCGGCTTGAACTCCCACGGCATTCCGCGCTCCTTGCTGGCGTCGAACCGCACCTTGACGGTTTGCTCCAGCACATCCTCGCTTGCTACCTCGGAAACGCCCGTCGCCCCGCCAAAGCCGGTGACACGGCAGAACCAGTCATAAAACGGCACCGAGGCCCAGGCGAGCCCGCCCATCAGCACCACCACGCCAACAGTCTGGGTCACTGTCTTGAGTTTCGGGTCCATCGCCATCACTTCCCCTCCTGCTCGATCTTGGGCACCGCAAATCCGTCGTCGGACACCTTGGCAATCGTCATTCCAAAGACCAGTGCCACGAACCCCGCCAGCACAAGGCCAAGACCCAGATTGCGGCCAAACCGGCGCTTGTGCAGCTCATGCTCCTCGCGAAAGCTCATGCCCATCCCCCAAGGCCAAGACCGCCCAGCGCGGCCTCCGCCAGAATGGCCGTGAAATGTGCAAAGAGATACCAGAGCGACAGCTTGAACGCCCGTTTTTCGACCCGGTAGTTATCGGCCTCGGCCTGATCCTCGTCGCGGCGCCAGATTGCAATCGCGTCGCGCAGGAACAGGGCATTGAACACCAAAGCAACCACAAGATAAACCGGCCCGCCAATACCTGTGAACGCAGCGCCAATCGCCAGCGCCGCCAAGAGCACGGTGTAGACCAGAATGTGCACCCGCGTGGCGCGCCGTCCATGCGTCACGGTCAGCATCGGCACGCCTGCCGTGTCGTAATCGCCGCGCATGAAGAGTGCGAGAGCCCAGAAATGCGGCGGTGTCCACATGAAGATCAGGGCGAACATCAAAACCGACTCGAGGCTCACCGTGCCCGTCGCCGCCGCCCAGCCAATCATCGGAGGGAACGCACCCGCCGCCCCGCCAATGACGATATTCTGCGGCGTCCAGCGTTTCAGGCCGATCGTGTAGATCACGACGTAGAAGAAGATCGTAAACGCAAGGATACCCGCCGCCAGCGCGTTGGTGGCCAGCCAAAGCATGACAACCGACATCACCGCCAGCGTGATGCCAAAGGCAAAGGCCTCGTCCCGCGTGACCTTGCCCGCCGGAATCGGCCGCTTCTGCGTCCGTTTCATCAGCGCGTCGATGTCGGATTCCCACCACATGTTGAGCGCGCCTGCGGCACCGCCACCAACAGCAATGAACAGGATCGCGGCAAAGCCGATGACCGGATGCACGCCCACGGGCGCTGCCAAGAGACCAACCAGCGCCGTGAACACGACAAGCGTCATTACCCGCGGCTTGAGCAGGGCAAAGAAATCGCCAAAGCCTGCCTCACCCTCTTGGGCGCGGCTCACGGGGCTGGCTGTGTTCAGGCTCGCATCGCTCATCTTTTTCTCCTGCCGGAACGCGCAAGGTGCGCGGCCCTCAGCGGTAGGCGTGGGGCTCAACCTTGCGGCGCGCGCCCCGGTCTTGTCAGTCGGCTTGCGCCACGGTCACGGAACGCGGCGTGCCCGCGTATTCCTCGATCGCACCATCCAGCCATGTCTCGTACTCGGCCTCGCTGACGACCTTGACGGTGATAGGCATATAGGCGTGCGCCTGACCGCAAAGCTCGGAACACTGTCCGAAATAGATACCTTCCTTCTCGGCCTTGAACCACAGCTGCGCCAGACGCCCGGGCACCGCATCCTGCTTCACGCCAAAGGCGGGAATCGTCCAGCTATGGATCACATCCGCCCCGGTTACAGTCATGACCACAGTCTTGCCCACGGGAACCACGACCGAAGTGTCGGTGGCCAGCAGGAACTCATCCTTGCTGTAACCGGCCTCAATCAACTGCGCCTCGACCTCGGGCGTCATGCGGTTGTCGCCACCCGTTGCCGGCGCCCCGATCATGTAGCTGTCAAAGGCGAAATCGTGGTCGGTATATTCATACCCCCAATACCACTGATAGCCCGTCACTTTGATGTTGATTTCGCCATCGGGAATTTCTTGCTGCTTGAACAGCACCGGCAAAGAGAAAGCGCCGATAAAGACGAGAATCACAATCGGGATGATTGTCCAGGCAATTTCCAGCGGTGAATTATGTGTAAAACTCGCCGGTTTTGCGTTGGATTTGCGGTTATAGCGGATCATCACCACCACCAACAGCGCCGTCACAAAAAGCACGATCGCGATAATGATCACGTTGATCATCCCGTCCAGCCATTGCAGGTCGCGCGCAAGCTCGGTCGCCGCCGGCTGAAAGCCCATCTTGCCCTCTACGGGCTTACCCACGATCTCAAGCCCGTCTTGAGCCATGGCAGGAAGGGCGAGAAAGGCGGTCAGAGCCGCCATAAGGCTGGAAGTTAGTCGCATTTTACACCCTGATCGGTTAAAGCGGTTCATGTCTTTTTGCGAAGGTCATCCCGCCGCAGGGCGGAATCCCATTGTCTCGGTGCTGTCTAAAACCATATTCTGCCTGAAACGACAAGAAAGACCATTGCGGCAAACGGACGCTTTTTTGATTTAAATCAAATTATCGCCCCCACGGACCGCACGGCAGAGAAAGAATCCCCATGACCGACACCGCCTTTCGCCCATTCGAGACCCTGCTTGACCGCGATACCGCCCTCACACGCCTGCGCGCGGCGACCCATGGGGCCGACGATGGCGAGCTGTTTCTCGAACGCCGCCGCGCCGAGGGGCTCATGTTCGACGATGGCCGGGTCAAGACCGCGTCCTATGACGCCTCCGAGGGGTTTGGCCTGCGCGCCGTGCGCGGCGAGGTGACGGGCTATGCGCATTCCTCTGACGTGACAGAGGCCGCGCTGAAACGCGCGGTGGAAACGGCGCGTCTTGCGGTGGGGGCAGGCGGCGGCACATTGGCAGCGGGGCCAACCCCGACCAATCGTCGCCTCTATACCGATGCCGATCCCATCGCCGGGGCCTCCTTTCCGGTCAAGCTCGACACGCTGCGCGAGATGGACGCTTTCGCGCGCGGCCTTGATGCCCGCGTCGTACAGGTCACGGCCTCGATCGCGGCCTCGTGCCAAGAGGTCGTGATCCTGCGCCCCGATGGCCAGGAGTTGCAGGACGTCCGCCCGATGACCCGCGTCAATGTCTCGATCATCGTCGAGCAGGAGGGCCGCCGCGAGAGCGGCAGCGCCGGGGGCGGCGGGCGTGTTGGGCTGGATGGCCTGCTTGATCCCGCCGACTGGCAGGCCAAGACCCGCGAGGCGCTGCGCATAGCGCTCGTCAACCTCGATGCCGAACCGGCCCCCGCGGGCACCATGGATGTGGTGCTTGGCCCCGGCTGGCCCGGCATCCTCTTGCACGAGGCCATCGGTCATGGGCTTGAGGGCGATTTCAACCGCAAGGGCTCGTCCGCCTTTGCGGGCCTCATGGGCCAACGGATCGCGTCCCCCGGTGTTACCGTGCTCGACGACGGCACCATCCCCGACCGGCGCGGCAGCATCACCATCGACGACGAAGGCACGCCCTCGGCCCGCAATGTCCTGATCGAGGATGGCATCCTCGTGGGCTATATGCAGGACCGCCAGAACGCCCGCCTGATGGGCGTGGCCCCCACCGGCAACGGGCGCCGCGAGAGCTATGCCCACGCCCCCATGCCGCGCATGACCAACACCTACATGATGGGTGGCTCCGCCAGCCCCGGCGATCTGGTGGCCGAGTTGAAGGACGGCATATACGCCGTGGGCTTCGGCGGCGGTCAGGTCGACATCACCAACGGCAAATTCGTCTTTTCCTGCACCGAGGCCTACCGCGTGAAGAACGGCCAGATCGGCGCGCCCGTCAAAGGCGCCACCCTGATCGGCGACGGCGCCACCGCCCTCCAACAGATCCGGGGCTTGGGCAACGACATGGCCCTCGATCCCGGCATGGGCAATTGCGGCAAACAGGGACAATGGGTGCCGGTGGGTGTCGGCCAACCCACGGTGCTGATCGGCGGGCTGACGGTGGGCGGCTCGGCGGCGTAGCGCGGCGCGAGTGACGGGTCCGCAGTTCACGCGAACACCCGCGATGCGCAGATCGTAACCTTCGCAAAGTCTGGGCAGTTTCCCGACAGCGGACCTTCAAGCCACGTGCGGCGAATGACTGGAACGAGCCCGTCTTGCAAGAATGCTGCATTGCCGCCAATGTCCGCTATACCGAAAAATTGAATTGGCGCGCCGGTTACCAGCGCGGCGGAGGACCAGAATATTTTCTCTAACGCTCAAAGATATATGGCGCTGATCGGAGCGGTAATTATTGCTCTTGGATTTGTTCCTGTACCATTATCAGACCCCTCCCTGCTAACGGCGACTTGGTTCGAGCGGTCAATTGCTGTTTTGCCTCTAATGCCGCTTGCAGTCTTGATAGTCTCAGTCGCGAGTAGTCGGAGAATGCCCATAGTTTTTGCGGCAGTCCTTGCCCTGTTGTTTCTAAGCGCGGGCGCGGTTGTAACAATCGCAATGATGGCATTGTCGGGCGGCGGAACAAAGATGGTCGCATTCCACGGAACGGCTTTGACGTTGGCGTGTGTCGCATCCATTTTGTTGATCTCAACCCTTGGGCAAAAAGCTAGGGCGTTTGTATTGGCTGTTTACACGTTCCCTGTACTGGTGGGAGTTTGGTCGCTAGCGATGGTTCCGCTCTCTTACTCAAACGCTATCGAAGTCTCTTCGGGCCGTGCATTCTGCATTGGTGAACACAGTCCTATAGCGAGAGAACTAGGTTCCCTCATTGGGCTGCGTGGCCTGTCATTCTACACAACACGATCAGGTTACAAAATCGGAGACTCTTGGTACTTTCACGGACTGCTTCTCGTTGAAGATGATGGCGATACAAGCGTGTACAACTGGTCGCCTCGCCATATGGAATTTCAGGCAGTCGAACGACCACAGCTACTAATTGCGAGCCCGTTTAAGGCTTGCGCGCCGAGGGGGAAGTTCCTTCAAGAACTCGACGTGTTCTAGCGAACACCGAGAATTTAGCGGACATTGGTTGCTGGCTGCCGAATGTCCTCATCGTCCCGCATCTCAGTAACTCGACCGCGCGACTATAAAGGTCCGCTTTACCATCTCAGAGCGAAGCCTTTATGACTGCGCCGGGCTAAGAGACCCCATCGCATCCCCTACGACAAAACGCCGGTCCATCCCAGCAACCGGGCCGCCCCCCTTTCACCGTACCCAAGATACTCAAATCCCGCCCGGCACACCCCTTGCCATTCCGTGCCAGCACCGCGCGCCCCGGTCACACCCGGCACCCGTCAGGCCCGCCCGCTTCCGCCACCGACGCGATACCGACAGGATACCGACGCGATACAGACACCGGCCAATTTCAGAGCGCGAAAATAATTAATTCAATATTTCAATGACTTATATGAATAAGCAAGGAAAACCGCGACTCACCCGGTTTCGGTTTACCACCCATTAACCACCCGTGCGCTATCCATGGTCTTGCAAGCAGGCGAGGTCACGGATGCCCAAGACTACTCATCCTTCCACTCACCCCCCACTCCCACCCACCACGGAAGATGACCGGGTGTCGTGGCTTCGCCTCTTGCGCTCTCGCCGGGTCGGACCGGCCACCTTTCATCGGCTCCTCAGCGAACACGGCACCGCCCAGGCGGCGCTCAACGCCCTGCCCGAGGTTGCCCGCGCCGCCGGTGTCACCGACTACACCCCCTGCCCTGCAGGCGTCGCCGAGGCCGAATTGCGCGCCGGAAAAACGGCGGGCGCGACCCTGCTCACGCACGCAGATGCCAACTATCCCAAGGCCTTACGCGATCTGCCCGACGCCCCGCCCGTCCTCTGGGTGATGGGCGATATGGCCGTGCTCGACCGGCCCATGATCGCCCTCGTGGGTGCGCGCAACGCCTCGTCGCTCGGAACCCGCATGGCCCGGTCGCTCGCTGCCGACCTCTCGGCGCGCGGCTATCTCATTGTCTCGGGCCTCGCGCGCGGCATCGACACCGCCGCCCATCTCGGCAGTCTCGAGGCGGGAACCATCGCGGTCATGGCGGGCGGGGTCGATGTCATCTACCCGGCCGAAAACACCAAACTCGCGGGCGACATTCTCGCCACCGGCCTGCGCCTCTCGGAACAACCGATCGGCCTCATTCCGCAGGCCCGCCATTTTCCCAGCCGCAATCGGCTGGTCAGTGGACTCGCACAGGCTGTGGTCGTGGTCGAGGCGGCGGCCAAATCCGGATCGCTCATCACCGCCCGCACCGCGCTCGACCAGGGGCGCGAAGTGATGGCCGTCCCCGGCCACCCGATCGATGCCCGCGCCAGCGGCTGCAATATGCTGATCCGCGACGGGGCCACTCTCATCCGCAACGCCGAGGATGTGATCGACGCGCTGCCACAGGTCCCGATCACGAAAACCGCTCCTCAGCCCGATCTGCCGCTGGCGCCCACGCCCACACTCCGCGACATCGCCAGCCTGCATGCGCAGATACTCAACCGTCTCGGGCCCTCTCCTCTGGCCGAGGATCAGCTTATCCGCGATCTGGCCACGCCGGCCCACCGGGTCGCCCCCGCCCTCTTGGATCTGGAGCTCGACGGGCGCATCACGCGGCATCCGGGCGGTCTTCTGGCCCTCGCACGGTAGCCACTACACCACAGAGGGTCATAAGGTCGCGCTCCTGCAACCCTTGCGGCCAGATTGACAATTCCCCTTGCCAGCCCACATGGTGCCCCGCCATAAGCCTCGACCAGAGTCGGAAGGAGTGCCCATGCCCGTTGTCGTTGTCGAATCGCCCGCAAAAGCCAAGACGATCAACAAGTATCTGGGCGACGGTTACACGGTTTTGGCAAGCTATGGCCATGTACGCGACTTGCCCGCCAAAGATGGCTCGGTCGATACCGAAAACGGTTTTGACATGACTTGGGAAGTCGGTCCCGACAGCCGCAAGCATGTCAAGGCCATTGCCGACGCGCTTAAGGATGACAACGCCCTTATCCTCGCCACCGACCCCGACCGCGAAGGCGAGGCAATCAGCTGGCACCTCGAAGAAACCCTGCGCAAACGCAAGGCGATCAACAAGGATACGCCCGTCAGCCGCGTGGTGTTCAACGCCATCACCAAATCCGCCGTAACCGAGGCGATGAAGAATCCCCGTCAGGTCGATGCGCCCTTGGTCGAGGCCTATCTCGCCCGCCGTGCGCTGGATTATCTCGTGGGCTTCAACCTCTCGCCGGTGCTCTGGCGCAAACTGCCCGGCGCGCGTTCTGCGGGGCGTGTGCAATCGGTCTGCCTGCGCCTCATCGTCGAGCGCGAGATGGAGATCGAGGCGTTCACCGCCCGCGAATACTGGTCCGTCAAGGCGCTGCTGACCACGCCACGCGGCCAAGAATATGAGGCGCGGCTTGTCTCGCTCGCCGGCAAGAAGCTCGACAAATTCGATCTGGAGAACGCCACTCAGGCCGAAATGGCGGTGCAAGCCATGACGTCGCGGTCCCTCACCGTCACCTCGGTCGAGGCGAAACCGGCCAGCCGCAACCCCTCCGCCCCCTTCATGACCTCGACGCTGCAACAAGAGGCCAGCCGCAAATTCGGCATGGGCGCCAAGCAGTGCATGTCCGCCGCGCAACGGCTCTACGAGGCGGGATATATCACCTATATGCGCACCGACGGGATCGACATGGCCCCCGAGGCAGTGATGGCCGCCCGCGATGCGATCAAGGACCGCTTCGGCCCGGAATATCTGCCGAAATCGCCCCGCATGTACAAGAATAAGGCCAAGAATGCCCAAGAGGCGCATGAATGTATCCGTCCCACAGACATGACGCGCGACGCAGGCCATATCAAAACCTCTGATGCGGATCAGCGCAAACTCTACGATCTCATCTGGAAGCGCACCCTCGCCTGCCAGATGGAGGCCGCCCGGATGGAGCGCACCACCGTCGAGATCGGCAGCTCTGATGGTCAGGTCGGCCTGCGCGCCACCGGTCAGGTGATGCTGTTCGAGGGCTTTCTCAAAGTTTATGAAGAGGGCCGCGATGATGTGATCAGCGGCGACGACGATGATGGCCGCCTGCCCCAGATCATGCAGGGAGAGCCCGCAGCCTTTGCCAAATCATCGCTTCACGCCGAATTCGCCCGCGCCAGCGACGGGGCCGAGACAACCGCCGCCGTGCTCTCGCCAAACGAAGCCATCCTCGCGCTCCGGCATTTCACCCAGCCCCCGCCCCGCTACACCGAGGCGACGTTGGTCAAGAAGATGGAAGAACTGGGCATTGGCCGCCCCTCGACCTATGCCAGTGTCCTGACCACGATCCAGGACCGCGAATATGTCCGCAAGGAACAAAATCGCCTCTTCCCAGAGGATAAGGGCCGGATCGTCACGGTCTTTCTGATCAACTTCTTCCGTAAATACGTGGGCTACGAGTTCACCGCCAATCTCGAAGAGGATCTGGATCGCGTCAGTGCAGGCGAGGCGGATTACAAGGAAATTCTCGCCCGTTTCTGGCGCGATTTCTCTGCCGCCATTGCCGAAACCTCGGAACTGCGCATCACCGAAGTGCTCGACGTGCTCGACGCGGCCCTCGCGCCCACGCTCTATCCCCCGCGCGAGGATGGCAGCGACCCGCGCCAATGCCCGCTCTGCGGCACCGGTCAATTGCATCTCAAAACTTCCCGTTCGGGCGGGTTTGTCGGCTGCGGCAATTACCCCGAATGCCGTTATACCCGGCCCATTGGTGGCGATGCCGGGGAAAATGGCGATCGTATTCTGGGCGCGGATGACGCGGGCAACGAGATTTCGCTGCGCTCCGGCCGCTTTGGCCCCTATGTCCAGCGCGGCGAAGCGACGGAAGAGAACAAGAAGCCCGACCGCGCCAGCCTACCCAAAGGTTGGACCGCCGAGGCGATGACGCTGGACAAGGCGCTGACCCTGCTCAGCCTGCCGCGCGCGGTCGGTCAACACCCCGAAGGCGGCATGATCTCTGCCAATTTCGGGCGCTTCGGCCCCTATCTCATGCACCAATTGCCGGACGAGGCCAAACCCGTCTACGCCAATCTCAAAGACCCGAATGATGTGTTCGAGATCGGCATGAACCGCGCCGTCGAACTTCTGGCGGCCAAACGCGCCAATCCCGGCGGGCGCGGACGTGCCGCCGCCAAAGCGCTGCGCGATCTGGGCGAACATCCAGAGCATGGCGGCCCCATCCAGATCCTCGAAGGGCGCTATGGACCCTATATCAAATGGGACAAGATCAACGCGACCCTGCCCAAGGGCACCGAACCCGAGGATGTGACCATGGAGATGGCGGTTGAGGCGATTGCCGCCAAGGCCACCAAGCCTGGCAAGGCGCGCAAAACCGCAGCCAAGAAACCCGCTGCCAAGGCCAAGGCCACCACGACCAAGAAGCCTGCCGCGAAAAAGGCACCTGCCAAACGCGCTGCCGCCGGGAAATAACCCGGCGCGCCGCCGCGCCCTACGTAAAGCTCTACGTAGAAATCCCTATTCCGTTGCGATGACCGGCGGCGCGCGTTGACTCGCGCCCGGCTTGCGCCGCATAGGAGGGGCAACCCACTGTCTGGAGGAGGTTCCACATGAACAAGGTTTACGGCTCGGCCGCCGAAGCGCTGGACGGGCTTTTGCGCGACGACATGCTGATTGCGGCGGGCGGCTTTGGCCTCTGCGGCATCCCCGAATTGCTCTTGGCCGCGATCCGCGACTCGGGCGTCAAGGATCTGACTTTCGCGTCCAACAATGCAGGCGTCGATGATTTCGGCATCGGCATCCTGCTGCAAACGCGGCAGGTGCGCAAAATGATGTCCTCTTACGTGGGCGAGAATGCCGAATTCATGCGCCAGTATCTCTCGGGCGAGCTTGAGCTGGAATTCAACCCCCAGGGCACGCTGGCCGAGCGGATGCGCGCAGGCGGCTGCGGCATCCCCGGCTTCTACACCAAGACCGGCGTGGGCACCCAGGTGGCCGAGGGCAAGGAACACAAAGAGTTCAACGGCGAGACCTATATTCTCGAACGCGGCATCTTTGCCGATCTGTCCATCGTCAAGGCATGGAAGGCCGACACCACCGGCAACGCAATTTTCCGCAAGACCGCGCGCAACTTCAACCCGCCCGCCGCCATGTGCGGCAAGGTCTGCGTGATGGAGGTCGAGGAAATCGTCCAACCCGGCGAACTCGACCCCGACTGCATCCACCTGCCCGGCATTTACGTGCATCGCCTTGTGCAGGGCACCCATGAGAAACGTATCGAACAACGCACCGTGAGGGCTGCATAATGGCTTGGGATCGCAATCAGATGGCCGCACGCGCGGCGCTCGAACTTCAGGACGGGACCTATGTGAACCTCGGGATCGGCATCCCGACACTGGTGCCCAATTTCATCCCCGAGGGCGTGCATGTCACGCTGCAATCGGAAAATGGCATGCTGGGCATGGGGCCCTTTCCCATCGCCGGCACCGAGGACCCTGACCTCATCAACGCGGGCAAGCAGACCATCACCGAACTGCCTGACACCTCTTATTTCGACAGCGCCACCTCTTTTGGTATGATCCGGGGCGGCAAGATCGCCATGGCGATCCTTGGGGCGATGGAAGTGGCCGAGAATGGCGATCTCGCCAACTGGATGATCCCCGGCAAGCTGGTCAAGGGCATGGGTGGGGCCATGGATCTGGTCGCGGGCGTGGGCCGCGTGGTCGTTGTCATGGATCACACCAACAAGCATGGTGAATCCAAAGTGCTGAAATACTGCACCCTGCCGCTCACCGGCACGGGCGTGGTCAACCGTATCATCTCGAACCTTGGCGTCCTCGACGTGGTCGAGGGCGGGCTCAAGATTGTTGAACTGGCTGACGGCGTAACCGACGCGGAACTGCGCGCCGCGACTGAGGCGACCATCGTCAACTGATCTGCAAGACCGGAAATCCAGGGGCCGAACACCGCAAGGGTCCGGCCCTTATTTCATCGCGAGATTGAGCGCGCAGGCATCCGTGATCAGCTCTGGCTGCGTCTTGCACAGGCCACGCGCCACCTCATAGGCGGCCAGCACCTTGGGAATGTAATCGCGGGTCTCGGTATAGGGCGGCACGCCGCCATGCTGTTTGACCGCATTCTCGCCTGCGTTGTAACCCGCCAAGGCCAGCAGCACGTCGCCCTTGAACTCCTTCATCAGCCAATCGAGATAGGCCACCCCGCCCCGGATATTCTCGGCTGGTGACAGGCTATCGGTCACACCGAACCGGCGCGCGGTATCCGGCATGAGCTGCATCAGCCCCTGCGCCCCGGCAGAACTGACCGCCGCTGTGCGCCCCGAGGATTCCACCGCGATCACCGCCAAGACTAGAGCGGGCGAAATCTGCGTGCCAATGGTCTGGCTCAGGATATGGCTGCCTTCGGCGCGGGCAATCTCTTGCACCGATTGCAGGCGCGGCGCGCTCACCCCCTTGCCTGCGGGCGGTTTGGCCAGATGTTCCATCGCCGCGCGCAGGCGCAAAGCGCCATCCGTGCCAATATCGGCAGGAACCCTTTCCCAGAACCAGCCATAGGCGGCCTCGCGCGGCGTGACCGGGCCATCTGGTCCCTTTTCCGGCAGCGCTGCGCGCGGCGGCTCTGGCGCTGCGGGCTCGATCTGCACCAGAGGGCCACGCCGCATACCCGGTGCCGGGGCCTTTTCCCGCTTGAACGTGAATTCCTTGAACGGCTGCGGAGCCTGCGCCGCAACCGAACTTGCCCCTGCGAGAATCGCAGCAGAAACCAAAAGGCTTAAAAATTTCATAGCGGGCGCTGCTCTGCCTCTGATTGATTGTCGCCAGTATCGCAAAAATCCGGACTCCACGCCAGCATTGTTCAACATAACATCGCGAACCCCCCACATTTGCGCCACATTTACCGCCTCAAAGCCCTTTTCAGACAATTATTCAGAGTTTCTTTTGTTATCTTTCAGTATCTTAAGATTTTTCGAATGCTTTTTTCAGGCCACTCCAAAAACGATCCAGTCACGCCAAATTCCCGCCCGATTTGACCCGCTATATGGCATCACACCACGACGGCAACGGACCATAAAAAACTGGGGGTCCTAAACCGAAGCGGGTGTAACAACACAAGCAACTGATCCTTTGGAGGGACCAAACCATGATCAAATTCATCAAGAACTTCTCGAAAGACGAAGACGGCGCAGTGACGGTTGACTGGGTCGTGCTGACCGCAGCAGTCGTTGGCCTCGGCATCGCCGGCGTGTCCACCGTGAGCACCGGCATTGAAAACCTCGCCACCACCATCGGCACCGAAGTGGGCGGCTCGGCGGTTGTCGACCTCGGCACCCTCGGCCAATAAGCGCCTGACGGCCCGGGCCTGAACCGGGCAATCACATAGAAATGGCCACGGATAGCTCCTATCCGTGGCCATTTTCTTTCGTGTCACGGCCACATCTCGCGGGGCTGAAAGGCGCTATATCGCCGCCCCTTGTCCCTGATTTTGACACAATGGCGCGATATCATCAGGTTTGATCACCGGTCCCCTGTCGGACCTCCTCTTGCGAAGAAAGGGAAACCCCATGCGAGCAGTTTTCGGATTGGTGCTGATCGTGGGCCTCGGGCTCGCGGGATTTGCGGTTTACATGGCCAAAAACTACATTGACGGTTATCAGCGCCAACTGGCGGCAGAGCGTCAACAACGCGCGCCCGTCATCGAAACCGTTGACATCTATGTTGCAACCCGCGCCTTGCAATATGGCGAAGCGATTGACAAAGACGCGGTGCGCCTCACGGCCTTCCCCAAAACATCCCTGCCCGAAGGCGTGTTCAAATCGAAAGAAGAGCTGTTTCCCAAGGGTGAGGTCGTCGCGCGCCGCGCCCTGCGCCGGATGGAGATGAACGAGCCCATTTTGGCTGTCAAGGTCACGGAACCGGGGGCCGAAGTGGGCATCACATCGCAACTCGAACGCGGCATGCGTGCCTTTGCCATCAAGGTCGATGTGACCAGCGGCGTTTCGGGCTTTCTTCGGCCCGGTGATACCATCGACATTTATTGGACCGGCAACGTCGGTGAGGGCAATATGCGGACCGAAGGTAATTCCATTGGCGAAGTCACCAAACTGATTGAAAACGGGGTCAAACTCATCGCCGTGGATCAGGTGGCCGACATGGATACCTCCGAGACGGTCATCGCCCGCACGGTGACGGTCGCGGTCAAACCGCAACAGGTGGCGGCCCTTGCTCAGGCACAATCGACCGGGCGTCTGTCGCTGTCGCTTGTGGGCGCGCTTGACGATACGGTGGCCGAGGTGATCGAAGTGGATCAACACAGGCTGCTTGGCATCACCGCCGAGGCCGTGGTCGAACAGGCCCCTTTGCCCGAGACCTGCACCATCCGCACCCGGCGCGGGGCAGAGGTGATCGAAACCCCGATCCCCTGCACCAACTGACCCGCCGCACCACATTCTAAAAGGGCACCCGGTCACGGGTGCCTTTTGCATATTTTGGAATTTGGTCACACTCTCAAGAAAAATGAGCAAAAATGCATTGATTCTTGAAAAAAATCCCGAACTGCCCCAGAGTAACCGAAATGCGGGCGCTAAGACCCGAAAAATGAGGCGTGATCGGAAAGGCAGGTCACATGAAATTGCGTAGACATATTTGCGCGGCCCTATTGGGGGTTGCGCTTGTTGCGGGGCATGCGCCGCAACCTGCACAGGCGGAAAACATCCGCGTGGTGCGCAATGGCACCTCGAGCGCCCTCAGCGTTGCCATGAACCGCGCCGTGGTAGTCGAGAGCGACCAGCCCTTCGCGGAACTCAGCATCGCCAACCCGGCGATCGCCGATTTCTCCACCCTGTCGGATCGCACGATCTATGTGCTGGGCAAGACACCGGGGCGCACCACGCTCAGCCTCTTTGACGGCGTGGGCCAACTCATCACGAATATCGACGTGCATGTCAGCACCGATATCGAAGAGTTCAAGGAACGGCTGAAGCAGATTCTGCCGGGCGAACCCATCGAAGTGCGCAGCGCCAACGACGGGATCGTCATTTCCGGCACCGTGTCCAGCACCTCGCGCATGCAGCGCGCCCTTGATCTGGCCGAGCGCTATGCGCCCGAACGCGTGTCAAACCTGATGTCGGTCTCTGGCAAGCAGCAGGTCATGCTCAAGGTCCGCTTCGCCGAAATGCAGCGCAGCGTGTCCAAGGCGCTCTCGTCCTCGCTCTCTATTGACGCGCGCGGGGCCAACAAAGTGGGCATTATCGGCGGCACCAACACCACCAATACCCAAGGCGGCGTTTTGGGCACATTGGCCGGGGCCATTCCTGGCGCAAATGAAAACAACGCGGCCTTCGCCTTCGGCTTTGACGTGGGCTCGGTCGAGGTGGGCATCCTGCTCGAAGCGCTCGAAACCAAGGGCGTCGTGCGCACCCTGGCAGAGCCGAACCTGACCGCACTTTCAGGCCAAGAGGCCAAGTTCCTCGCAGGTGGCGAATTTCCCGTGCCCGTGGCGCAGGACAACAATACCACCTCCATCGAATTCAAACCTTTCGGGGTCGAACTGAACTTCGTGCCGCGCGTCGTCGACGATGGCATCATCAACCTTGAAATGGCCGCGGCCGTTTCTTCCATCGACACGGCCAATGCCTTGGTTTCAAACGGGTTTTCAATCCCCGCCTTCCGCCGCCGCGACACCTCAACCACCGTGGCCCTACGCGATGGAGAGAGTTTCGCCATCGCCGGCCTGCTTCAGGATGATTTCCGCGACAATGCCGGTCAGGTGCCATGGCTGGGCGATGTACCGGTTCTGGGTGCCCTCTTCCGAAGCGCCGATTACCAGCGTTCGCAAACCGAACTGGTGATTATCATCTCGGCACATCTCGTGTCCCCCTCCCGTGGCGAGGCGCTGGCCCTGCCCACGGATCGTGTCAAACTGCCCTCGGAAAAGGATCTTTTCCTTAATGGCCGTGTTGCAAGAGGCGTCAGTGACAAGGGGGCCGTGGGCGAGGTGGCCAAGCAGGATTTCACCGGCTCCTATGGCTATGTGATGGATTGAGCGGGGGAAACGGGCCATGAAACACGCTTTCGCAATCGTCGGCCTGATCGCCGCCACCGCCTGCACCTCGCAGGACGCCGTCTACCGCTCCTATTTCGGTGAGGTCGGCGCGCATGTGGACAACGGCCATTTCGGCGAGGCGGTGATGAACAACCACCTCGTGATGACCGGCGAGCGCAGCTATACCTTCGACCTCGCCAATCGCTTTGCCAGCGAGGTGATGAGCACCGTCAACTTCGCCTTCAACTCGGCCGAGCTGGATGCAGGTGCACGCGACACCCTGCGCGAACAGGCCCGATGGATACGTCAATTCCCCGAAGTGCGCTTTCGCGTCTATGGCCATACCGATGCGGTTGGCTCCGACAGCTATAACAAGACCCTCGGCATGCGCCGCGCTCAGGCCGTGGTCGCCTTCCTCACCAGCCAGGGCATAAGCCGCTCGCGGCTTGAGGCGGTTGCCTCCTTCGGCGAAACCCAACCGCTGATCGTGACCCAAGGCCGCGAGCGCCGCAACCGGCGCACCGTGACCGAAGTGTCGGGCTTCGTGCAGTCCCATCCGATCATCATGGATGGCAAATACGCCGAGGTCGTCTACCGCGAATACATCAACAGCGCTGCGCCACGATCGACCCTGTTGATGGTCGAATCCTCCGCCGGCGCGGACGACTCTGGCGGATAACGCCAAGAACCGTTTCTCCCTGTTCGGCTCTGTCCGGACCACCTCGAACCCGCCCCCACTTGGGCGGGTTTTTGTCTCTCAAGACCGCACAATTACGATCTTTTGGCCCAAATGTCGCCAATATTCCCGCGCATCTTGCACCAGAGCCAAAGGTTTCCGTCGCATGCGGTGCCGGGTTGGATGGCCAGATTTCCATGTCCAGCCCGCGTATTGGCGAATACCGCCGGAACGACGGCAAGAACAGGACCGAGAGAATGACGAGTAGTGTAGCGAAACAGCCTGATCCCATCCCGATCGTCGCCTGTACCATCAGTCGCGACGTGCAGAACTTTGACCTGCTGATCGAGGACATGGAAGCCGCCCTGGGCGAATCCTGGGGCGATCTGGGCTTCGCCGAAGCGCTGGCCTTTTTCAACCAGCCCGAGGCCAACTCCTTGGAATTCGTGGCAGTTGCCATCGACGAAGCCGACGAAGACGATCTTGTCATGCTGGGCGAAATCATCTCACTGGCCAACAAGAAAGGCATCAAGGTTATTCTCATCGCCGAGGATGTCAGCCCAGCCGCCCTGCACCAATTGCTGCGTCAGGGTGCCGATGAATTCGTCCCCTACCCCCTGCCCGAGGGCGAGCTTCAGGCCGCAATCGACCGCCTGCGCCATGCGCCCCCGCCCGCGCATGCCGCCCCGGCTGCTGCAAATACCCATCCTGCCCTTGCCAATCCGACGGCTGGGGACGGGGTGATTCTTGCTGTGCAAAGCCTCGCGGGTGGCACCGGAGCCACCACCCTCGCAGTCAACCTCGCGTGGGAGCTGGCCAATGTTGACAAGGCCAGCCCGCCGCGCGTCTGCCTGCTGGATTTCGGACTGCAATTCGGCTCGGTCGCGACCTATCTCGACTTGCCGCGCCGCGATGTCGTGTTCGAGATGTGGTCCGATACCGAGGTGCTCGATGATGACATATTCCGCCAGGCCCTTGTTGCCTTCGAGGACAAACTCTGGGTGCTGACCGCCCCCGCCGATGTGCTCCCACTCGACATGATTTCTTCCGAGGATGTGAACAAGTTGCTCGGCCTTGCGCGCAAACATTTCGACTACGTCGTGATCGACATGCCCGGCTCGTTGGTCCAATGGACCGAAGCGGTGCTGCACGCCTCCCAGATATACTTTGCCACGCTCGATCTTGACATGCGCTCGGCCCAGAATGCGCTGCGGCTCAAACGGGCCATGCAGTCCGAAGATCTGCCAGTGGACAAACTACGCTATTGCCTTAACCGGTCGCCGAAATTCACCGACCTGAACGGCAAGAGCCGCGTTAAACGCATGGCCGAGAGCTTGGAAATCCGCATCGAACTTCTCTTGCCGGATGGCGGGCGGGCGGTCTGCCAGAGCTCGGATCATGGCCTGCCGCTGGCCTCCAGTTCCGCCAAGAATCCGCTGCGCCGCGAAATCGCCAAATTGGCCAGCTCCTTGCATGCTCTTGGCAAGAGCGACGCCGAAGCCGCCTAACCAGAGGTAGGACCAGATGTTCTCTCGTTACAAGAAATCCGCCAACGACCGGACCGCTCCAAAAGCCTCCGCAGCGCCCATGCCTCTCCCTCGGACCGCCCCGGTCGAGGCCGCCGCCCTCCCCTCCTTCCGCAAACCCGCGCAACAGGTTGCGGCAGTGCCTGTGGGCATGGACAAAGAACGCAAGCGCAAAGAACGGATCAGCGAGATCAAGATCGAATTGCACCGCGCAATGCTCGATCACCTCAATCTGGCCGCGCTCGATACGGCCACCGAATCCGACCTGCGGGCCGAAATCAGCTCTATTGCCGGCGAGATTCTCGAAGAAAAAGGCATCGTCCTCAACCGCGAGGACCGCACGCAACTCACCCAGGAACTCTATGACGAGGTCAAGGGCCTCGGTCCGCTTGAAACCCTTCTCAAGGATGACACGGTCAACGATATTCTCGTCAATGGCCCGCACCAGATCTTTATCGAACGCGCGGGCAAGCTCGAACTCAGCGACGTCACCTTCAAGGATGAAAAGCATCTCCTGCGTATCATCGACAAGATCGTGTCGGCGGTGGGTCGGCGCGTGGACGAATCCAACCCCTATGTCGACGCCCGCCTTGCCGATGGCTCGCGCTTCAATGCCATGGTGCCCCCCGTCGCGGTGGATGGCAGCCTGGTTTCCATCCGGAAATTCAAGAAGGACAAGCTGGGCATCGACGATCTGGTGAAATTCGGGGCCTTTTCCGAGGAAATGGCCGCCTATCTTCAGGCCGCCGTCGCCACCCGCCTCAACGTCATCGTCTCGGGGGGCACCGGCTCGGGCAAAACCACCACGCTCAACGCACTTTCCTCCTTCATCGACAATGCAGAGCGGATCCTCACCATCGAGGACACTGCCGAATTGCAACTACAACAGATCCACGTGGGCCGGATGGAAAGCCGCCCGCCCAACGTCGAAGGCAAGGGCGAGGTGTCTCCCCGCGACTGTCTCAAGAACGCGCTGCGGATGCGCCCCGACCGCATCATCGTCGGCGAAACGCGGGGTGAAGAGGTGATCGACATGCTTCAGGCCATGAACACCGGCCATGACGGCTCGATGACCACGATCCACGCCAACAACCCGCGCGATGGCATCTCGCGCCTCGAGAACATGGTCGCCATGGCCGGCATTGAAATGCCGCTCAAGGCCGTGCGCAGCCAGATCTCCAGCGCTGTCAATCTCATCGTGCAGGCCAGCCGCCTTCAGGACGGCTCGCGCCGCATGACCTCGATCACCGAGATCACCGGCATGGAAGGCGATGTCATCTCGATGCAGGAGATCTTCCGCTTTCAGCGCGTGGGCCTGACCCCCGACAACAAGATCATCGGCCATTTCACCGCCACCGGGGTCCGCTCGCACTATTCCGAACGCTTCCGTCTCTGGGGCTATGATCTGCCCGCCCATATCTACGAACCCATCGCAGCGGAGTAACGCAGATGACCCTCAGTGCCGAACCTATCATTTATGCGTTGATCTTCGTCGGCGTGCTCGTTCTGGTCGAGGGGATTTATCTCACCGTGTTCGGGCGCTCGATCAGCCTCAATAACCGGGTCAACCGGCGGCTCGAAATGCTCGACAAATCGGGCAACCGCGAAGAGGTGATGGAAAAGCTGCGCAAGGAAATGCAGCAGCACCTCAAGGCGCGTAAACTGCCGCTCTATTCCATCCTTTCGGACAAGGCGCAAAAGGCCGCCATCGCCTTTACCCCCCGGCAGTTGATCATGCTGATGGGCGGTCTCAGCGTTCTGGCCTTTATCGGCCTCTCGGTCGGCACCGATACCGCCGCCCCGGTGCGCGCGATTGCCTCTGTCGGGATCGGCGTGGGCGGCATCTTTACCTGGATCAGCATGAAGGCGGCCAAGCGCATGGCGCTACTCGAGGAACAATTGCCCGACGCCATCGAACTCATGGTTCGATCCCTCCGGGTCGGCCATCCGTTTTCCTCGGCCATCGGCATTGTCGCGACAGAGGTCGGCGATCCGCTCGCCACCGAATTCGGCATCATCGCGGACGAGGCCGCCTATGGCCGCGACATGGGCGAGGCGCTCAAGGAAATGGCCGAACGGCTCGACATGCAGGATTTGCGCTTTCTCGCCGTGGCCGTGACCATCCAGCAGCAATCGGGCGGCAACCTCGCGGAAATTCTCGCCGGTCTGGCCAAGGTGATCCGCGCCCGCTTTCGCCTCTTCCGCCGGGTCAAGGCCATCACCGCCGAGGCAAAATGGTCCGGCAAATTCCTCTCCGGCTTTCCCATTCTCGCGCTGATCGGCATTCAGTTGATCAAGCCCGACTATTACGACGAAGCGATGGAGCACCCCTTCTTTATCCCCGCCGTTCTGGTCGTCGGTGTCTTTCTGGTGATGAACCTGATCGTCATGCGCGCCCTCGTGAACATCAAGGTCTGAGGAACGGATCATGCAAATTCTCTCGGTTCTCAACGATGTCCTGACTGGCGCGCTCGGGCCTTTCGGCCCTCTGATCGCAGTGGGCGGCTTGGGCGTCATGCTCATCCTCATCACCATCCCGATGATGCTGCGGCAAAAGCAGGACCCGCTCGAAAAACTCAAGCAGGCCAATCAACGCCAATCCGCCGCGTCTGGCGGTGGCAAAACCAACCTGCGCGCGGGCAAGCAGAACAAGAAACTCGACCGCTACGCCACCTTCCTCGAACCGCAAGACGCCAAGCAACTCAGCCAGGTCCGGCTCAAGCTGATGCAGGCTGGCTACCGGCATCGCGACGCTGTGCGCTATTTCCACTTTGCGCAATTCGCGCTCGCAGTCGGCTTGCTGATCCTTGGGGTGATCTACTACGTTCTGTTCAAAGCAGGCACGGAAACCAGCACTCAGGAAACCCTGCTCTATATCCTTGGGCCCGCGGGCATTGGCTATATGATGCCGAAGTACTGGGTCACGAAACGCCAGCAGAAACGCCAAGAGGAAATTCAGGACGGCTTTCCTGACAGTCTCGACATGATGCTCGTCTGCATTGAGGCTGGTCAATCGATGGACCAATCCATCATCCGCGTCGCCAGCGAAATGCGCGCCTCCTACCCGGCTCTTGCCGAGGAATTCGAGATCGTAGCCCTCCAGATCAAGGCCGGGCGCGACAAGCCCTCGGTTCTGGGCGAAATGGCCGAGCGCTGCGGCGTGCAGGATATTTCCAGCTTTGTCACCGTTCTGGTGCAATCGCAGACTTTCGGCACCTCCATCGGCGAGGCTCTGCGCGTCTATGCAGGCGAGATGCGTGACAAACGGGTCATGCGCGCCGAGGAAAAAGCCAACAAGCTGCCGACCAAGATGACATTGGCCACAATGATGCTTACAGTGCCACCATTGCTGATCATTCTGGTCGGGCCATCCGTTCTGGGCATCATGGAGCTCTTGGCGATGTCCCAGAAATAACGGGGCGACATGTTAAGGCGGGTGGCGGTTTTTCTGGTAGGCACACTGACGCTTGCAGGCTGCCTTGCCCCCGCCACGCCCAAGGGGCCCTATGCCCCCGGCGTGGCCCCTGGCGCTGAGGCCGTCGATGGCCTTCTGGTCGGGCATCGCCTCATGGATGCGGGCGAATATGAACTGGCACACAAGGCCTATACCCGTGCCGCTGTCACTCACGGCATGACCGCCGATGTGCTGGCGGGATTGGGCAGCGCCAATCTTGCTCTGGGGCGTCTTGGCACCGCCGAACGTCTCCTGCGTGAGGCCATCGAACAACCCGACGCTACCCCCGAAACCTGGAACAACCTCGGGGTCGTGCTGGTCGAAAAGGGAAATTACCCAGAGGCCGAACAGATGCTGCGCCGCGCCTATGCGCTGGACAATGGCGAAAGTGACGCAATTCGCGACAATTTGCGCTTAGCACTCGCAAAATCGGAAAATTCTGATTATGGTGATGTAGAAGAGCAAGATTACAAACTGGTGCGGCGGGGCAGTGGCGACTATCTGGTCCGCAAGATACCATGACGAGGCCGAGGCAGTAAAAGGACGCAAAAATGCGCCACCCTATTCTTGTTTCCTTGTGCGTGGCAGGGGCATTTGCCTTGTCCGCCTGTGAGCAGTCCAGCGGAAATGACGTAGACCGCGCGTTCCAAGACATCAATGTCGTGGACGAAACCAACCTCAACGACGTGATGCTGACCGCCAGCGACCCGAACGAGGCGGTCGCCTATTTCCAGCGCGCCGTGGGCGAAAAGCCTGAACGTATCGACCTCTTGCGCGGCTTGGGAAAATCTCTCGTGCGCGCCAAACGCAACACCGAGGCCGTGTCGATCTGGACGCGCATCACTGAACACAAGGATGCCACCGACGAAGATCGCGTCGATCTGGCCGATGCCCTGATCCGCAACAACGAATGGGACCGCGCCAAGACGACCCTCGACAGCATCCCCCCCACCCATGAAACCTTCAAACGCTACCGGCTCGAAGCCATGGTCGCCGACAGCAAGCAGGACTGGAAAAAGGCCGACAGCTTTTATGAGATTGCCGTTGGCCTTACGACCCAGCCTGCCAGCGTGATGAACAACTGGGGCTATTCCAAACTGACGCGTGGCGATTATCCCGGCGCAGAGCGGCTCTTTACCGATGCCGTCCGCCAGGATCCGGCGCTCTTCACCGCCAAGAACAACCTTGTTCTCGCCCGTGGCGCGCAGCGCAACTATTCCCTGCCCGTCCTGCCGGTCAGCCAGACCGAACGCGCGCAGTTGCTGTATACCCTCGGCCTCTCGGCCATCAAACAGGGCGATACCGCGATTGGCGAAGGGCTCTTGCGCGATGCCGTCGAAACCCATCCCCAGCATTTCGAAGATGCCGTGCGCTCGCTGCGCGCTCTCGAAACCAAAGTATCGGGCTAGGACCGCCAGATGTCGCTTGAGATTACCGCGCATTCGGCCCTCTGGTTCCTGCCGTTCGTCCTGCCGGTCTGCGTCTGGGTTGCGCTCAGCGATCTGCGCCGCATGAAGATCCCCAACACCGCCGTCCTGACGCTTGTGGGGATTTTTCTCGTGGTCGGGCTTTTGACTTTGCCGCTCGTGGATTACGCTTGGCGGCTCTCGCACCTGGCAGTGATGCTGGTGGCGGGCATCGCGATGAACGCCGTCCGGCTGATGGGCGCGGGGGATGCCAAGTTCATCGCCGCCGCCGCCCCCTTTGTGGCGCTTGGCGATGCCGCCACTCTCGCCTTCATCTTCGCCGCCACCCTGCTTGGGGCATTCGTGACCCATCGGGCGATCATGTATAGCCCGCTGCGCCGCCTCGCCCCCGACTGGCAAAGCTGGCACACCGGCAAGAAATTCCCCATGGGTCTGGCCTTGGGCGGCACGCTCGCGATCTATCTGAGCTTGGGCGCGCTCTACGGGGCCTGAAACGATTTCAGAAAAAGCGGCGTGACGTGTTCGGTTCGAGATTTCGCCCAGTCCGCCATGCAAAGCGCCGCAGAGCTGCCCGACACTCTCCACAATTTCTGCACCTTTTGATGCGACGGTGTCGGTAATGCAATCCGACCCAGCACAGGCAGACCAGATGAACATGCAGGCCAGCACCGGCGTTCAGCCGCCCCCGCCCCCGTCCCGGCTGGAGGAAATGCAATTGCCGGTCGTGATGATGCGGGACATCCTGCTCAAGACCATGTTCCGCAAAAACCTCGACCTTGCCACCGACATCGCTGAGGCGATCTGCCTGCCGCGCGCCGTCACGCAAGAACTGATCGACATGGCCCGTAGCCAGAAACTGATCGAGGCCACCGGCACGCTCAACGCCAATTCCGGCGGCGAAATGGGCTATCAACTGACCGATGCCGGCAAATCCCGCGCCCTCGACGCGCTCAGCCAATCGGAATATTTCGGGGCCATGCCCGTGCCCCTCTCGGTTTACCGCGAACAGGTCAAGCGTCAGTCGATCCGCAACATTCAGGTCACGCGCGAGCAATTGACCAATGCGATGGGTCACCTGATCCTGCCCAATGCCCTGCTCGATCACCTCGGTCCCGCAGTCAGCGCTGGCCGTTCGATCCTGATGTATGGCCCGCCCGGCAACGGCAAATCCTCGATCTCCAATGGCATTCGCGATGCCATGGGCGACAAGATCTACGTGCCCCGCGCCATCGAATATTCCGGTCAGGTCATCACCGTCTACGATCCCATCGTCCATTCCAAGGCCGAGGTCGAGATTGACGATCCCAATTCCCTGCGCCGCAAACGCACCTTTGATACGCGCTATGTCCGCTGCGAACGCCCAACCGTGATCACCGGCGGCGAACTTAGCCTGTCGATGCTCGATCTCGTCTATAACCCCACCGCGCGCACCTATCAGGCGCCGCTGCAACTCAAATCCACCGGCGGCATCTTTATCGTCGACGACCTTGGCCGTCAGGCCGAACCGCCGCAGGCCCTCGTCAACCGCTGGATCGTGCCCCTGGAAGAGGCCAAGGATATTCTCGCCCTGCAATCGGGTGAGAAATTCGAGGTGCCGTTCGACACGCTGGTGATTTTCTCGACCAACTTTCACCCCAATTCGATCTTCGACAAGGCCGCGCTGCGCCGGATTTTCTACAAGATCAAGATCGACGGCCCCTGCCAATCTGACTTCCTCAAGATCTTCGCCATGGTCGCCCGCAAGAAGGGCATGCCGCTCGACGAGGCCGCGCTGATCTACCTGATCAAGGAAAAATACCCCACGATCGACAATGTCTATGCCAATTATCAGCCGGTCTTTCTGATCGACCAGATGATCTCGATCTGCAACTTCGAGGGCATCCCCTATCAGATGACCCCCGAACTCATCGAACGTGCATGGGCCAATATGTTCGTGCGCGAGGAAGAGATCCTGCACTAGGCGGCTTTGCCTGCAAGAAAGGTTGATGCCGCGCGCGAGACAGATGCTGGGCTGTATTATGATTATGGCCGCGCACAGCCCGATTGAGAACATTTAGCGAACACGCTATTCTTCCCCTATGACGATTCCGCTTCTCAGCCGCGACAGCCACCGCCCTGCCCTGCGCCTGCTGGGCGCGCTCGACTTGGCCCTCACCCGCCTGCATGAATGCACCGGCCCCGCCCGCCACAGTTTTGCGCTGCTCCTCATCGGGGCCCTGCGCGGTCCCGTGCTCTGGATCGCCCCCGCTTGGGCGCGCGACCGCCTCAACCCCGATGGCATCTGCCCCCTCACCGGGGCCGAGAATGGCCCGGAATCCCTCATCTTCATCACACCTGAGCGGCGCGAGGATCTCTTGTGGTGCATGGAAGAGGCCCTGCGCAGCGGGGCCGCCCCGCTCATCATCGCCGACCTGCCAGAACCGCCCGCCCTCACCCCGGTCCGCCGCCTGCATCTCGCCGCCGAAGAAGGCGCGGCGCGCGGTCCTCACCGCCCCTTGGGCCTGATCCTCACACCGGGCGATGGTGGCGCACCCGGCGTGGAAACCCGCTGGCACATGGCCCCGGCGCATGACCCACAGATCGACCGCTGGCACCTCACCCGCCGCCGCGCCCGCACAGCTCCCCCCGCCGAATGGCATCTTACCGGCCAACCCGGCGCATGGGCGCTCAAGCAAACGTGACATCCGTTTGCCCACAGCGCGCGTATTCTTTCTCATGATCCACCGCATCGCCCTCGCCTTCTGCCTGATCACCACGCAGGCCACCGCCGCACCAGAGGCTTACCGCCTCGACACGGCCCGCTCCACCGTGGGCTTCACCTATGACTTCCCCATCGGCGACAATCGCGGCACCATGCCGATCACAGCGGCGGATATGCGGATTGATCTGGGCAACCTCAGCGCCAGCCGGATTGATGTGACCCTCAACGCGACCGGAGTCCGCGCCGGGTTTCCCTTCGCCGCAGAGGCGATGAAGGGCAGCGAATTGCTCGACGCCGCCCGCCATCCCGCCATCACCTTCCGCTCGACCGCGATCACCGGCACCCTGCAAGAGTCCCGGATCACCGGCCTCTTGACCGTGCGCGGCGTGACCCACCCCGTCACCCTCACCGCCGGCCTCTACCGCCAAGCCGAAACCGACCCCAAGGACCTCTCCCACCTCACAATCCTCCTCACCGGCACCCTCAACCGCCACAGCTTCGGCGCAAGCGGCTATGCCACCCTCGTCGGCCCCGAGATCGGGTTGAGGATCGTGGCACAGGTGGAGAGGTAGGGGCAGAACGCGGTCGCTCGCGGCACAAAGCCCCAAGAGCCGCTTTGCCGAACCAAGCGAGCTTCGCTGCGCCAGCCATGTAGACGCAGTGGCAAAAGTGCTGGATCAGATCACCCGTGAAGAGATGTCAATGTTCGAACCCGAAGTTATAATCGGTAAGATCCGGGCGTCCGGTTGGTCCACTTGTGAAAGGCCCGGTGGAAGTTCGACGGTGCGGAAAAGCCGGTGTCAAAGGCGATCTGTTCGATACTGTCCGTCCCTTGCTGAAGCGCGCGGATAGCGATGTCGCGGCGCAGAGCGTCCTTTATGTCCTGAAAGGATGTTCCTTCCTCCTTCAGGCGGCGGTTCAACGTTCGGGGCGTCATCTTCAGGGCGTGGGCCGCATCCGGGAGTTGGCAGCTCTGCCATGTCGCTCCGTAAAGAAAGGCGCGGACGCGAAGGCTATTCGTGTGGGCGCGCGAGCTGGTGAAAATCCAGTCAAGCGGCGCCCGTTGTAGGAACACGGATGCTTCGGCCGGGCTGCGGGTGATCGGACGGTCAAAGTGGCGCGGATCGAATAGGATGCTGGTATGCTGTGCGTCGAACGCGACCGGGCAGGGAAAAACCACCGCGTAGTCGGCCGCGAAATGCGGACGGGCAAAGGCAAAGCGTATCTCTTTCACCGAGGTTTCCGACCCGCCCAGCCAAGACAGAAGCCCATGCGCCAATTTGAGGATCAGCATGTGACCAAATCGCTGAGGCTCGGTGTCCGGGTAGCAAGCGATCAATGACAGCTCCACCTCCTCATAGCTGTTCCGCAATTCCAGGCGAAAATCATCCAGGAGCAGGTTCCAGAACGTCGAGAACCGAAACAGCGCTGAGACCAGGCTGCTCGCCTCACGCTGCACGGTCAAAAGATGCTGCAAAGCGCGAGGGCGGATCGGGCGGCTCCAGAGCCCCATCATTTCATCACCGGTCTCCGGCGCGGCCAGCTGGTAAAGGGTGGCGATTTCCTTGAGCGTCACGCGCTGCGTGGGCACCATGGGGATGGTTTGCAGACCCGAGCGCTCCAGCAGAGAGGCCATCGCCTGCGGTGTGCATCGAGATTTCAGCGCGTCGAGCCAGTCCTGGATGAACCCCGCCGAAACGGTCGTCAGAGAGATAGGATCATGACTGGTCATGGGGGCTCTGATGGCGTGATCTGATATGATTTTGGCATAAAATGAGCTTATTGGCAAGTTATTCACCAGCTAAATGACAGGAAGCAATAGTTACCGTGGAGAGCCTCGAATGTCCTATCTGCCGCCCGTGCAAGATTTGATGTTCTGTATCGAACACCTGTCCCATTGGGAAAGGGTGTCCGCTATGGACGCGTATTCTGACTGCGAGCTGTCGGATATTGGTGCCGCACTGGAAAGCTATGCCCGGTTTTGCGCCGAACAGATCGTGCCATTGTCTCATATAGGCGACACCTTGGGTGCCCGGTTTGAGAATGGCCGTGTGACCATGCCCGAAGGTGACGCGCAGGCCTATGCTCGGTTTATCGAAATGGGCTGGCAGGCGCTGACACATCCGGCGGAATATGGCGGCATCGGGCTGCCGCGTGCCGTGGGCGCGGCGGCGATAGAGATGCTAAATGCCGCCGACATGAGCTTTGGTCTTTGTCCTCTGCTGACCGACGGGGCGATCGAGGCGCTGCTGCTGACCGGCTCGGAGGAGCAGAAGGCCACCTATCTTGGGCCGCTGATCGAAGGGCGCTGGTCCGGCACGATGAACCTGACCGAACCGCAGGCGGGCAGCGATCTGGGCCGGGTGGCAACAAAGGCGGTGCGGCGCGCCGACGGCACCTATGGCATCTCTGGCACGAAGATTTTCATCACCTATGGCGCCCATGACCTGACCGAGAACATCATTCACCTCGTGTTGGCGCGCACACCTGATGCGCCATACGGGCCGAAGGGGTTGAGCCTTTTCATCGTGCCGCAGAAACTGGTGGAACCGGACGGTACGCCGGGTGCCGAGAACGCGGTCAACTGTGTCAGTATCGAACACAAACTGGGCGTGCGCGCCAGCCCGACGGCCGTACTGGAATACGTCGATGCCATCGGATTCCTGATTGGCGAGGAAAATAGCGGGCTGGAACACATGTTCATCATGATGAACGCCGCGCGGTTCTCGGTGGGTGTGCAGGGGATTGCGCTCTCCGAGCGGTCCTATCAGCGGGCTTTGGCCTACGCGCGCGACCGCGTGCAGAGCCGCCCTGTGAATGGTCAGAGCAAGCACGCCGTGCCGATCATCGAACACCCTGACGTGCGCCGCATGTTGATGCGGATGCGCAGCCTGACCGAAGGCGGACGGGCGATGGCTGCTGCGACTGCGGGGCTGTTGGACATGGCGCACCACAGGGGTGATGCGGAGACCATCGCAGAGGCCGAATTCATGGTCCCGCTGGTCAAGGGCTTTTGCACCGAACGCGCGGTCGAAGTCGCATCGTTGGGCATACAAATCCATGGCGGCATGGGCTTCATCGAAGAAACCGGCGCAGCACAGCACTACCGCGACGCTCGCATCCTGCCGATTTACGAGGGCACCACAGCCATTCAGGCAAATGACCTGCTGGGGCGCAAGGTGATGCGAGACGGGGGGGCAATCGCCCGCCTGTTCGCCGCCCGAATTGCGGAAACCGAAGCAAGGCTGGCAAGCGGCGACGCATCGGCCCAGGCAATCGGCACACGTCTCGCGCAGGCGCGCGGCGCTTTCGAAGCTGCCCTGGACTGGATGCTGGAAAACAGCCGCAAGGATATCGACGCGGCCTTTGCGGGCTCTGTCCCCTTCCTGATGCTCTCCGGCACACTGGCGGCGGGCTGGATGCTGGCCAAGGGGGCGCTGGCGGCGCAAACCGCGCGCGACGCGGGACAGGACACTGCGTTCCTGACCCAGAAGATCGCCACCGCGCTGTTCTATGCCCAGCACATCCTGCCCGAATGCGCCACCGAACAAGCCCGCATCCTGCACGGCGCGCAAAGCCTGCTGGACGCGGCCTTCCCCGATTGATCCATCGAAAGGACCTAACCCATGAATGACGTCGTGAACCCCGACACCTACGAACGCCTCGCGATTTCCGCGCGTGACAATGGCCTCTATGTGGTGACGCTGAACCGCCCTGACAAACGCAACGCGCTCGATGTGCTCACCATTGAGGAGCTGATCCGCTTCTTCAGCGGCGCGCGCATGGCGGGCGTCAGGGCGGTGTTGCTCGAAGGCGCGGGCGATCACTTCTGCGCCGGTCTCGATCTCGTCGAACATTGGAAGGCCGACCGCAGCGCCGATGACTTCATGCACGTCTGCCTGCGCTGGCACGAAGCCTTCAACAAGATGGAATATGGCGGCGTTCCGATCATTGCCGCGCTAAAGGGCGCGGTTGTCGGGGGCGGGCTGGAGCTGGCCAGCGCCGCCCATGTGCGCGTGATCGACCCCGGCACCTATTTCGCTCTGCCCGAAGGCCAACGCGGGATCTTCACCGGCGGCGGCGCGACGATCCGGGTGTCGGACATGATCGGCAAGTACCGGATGATCGACATGATCCTGACCGGCCGTGTCTACCAGGGGCAGGAGGCCGTCGACCTGGGGCTGGCGCAGTATATCACCGAACCGGGCGGCAGTTTCGACAAGGCGATGGAACTGGCGGACAAGGTGGCGCAGAACCTGCCGCTGACGAACTTCGCGATCTGTTCGGCCGTCAGCCACATGAACAACATGTCCGGCATGGACGCCGCCTATGCCGAGGCGTTCGTGGGCGGCATCGTCAACACCCAGCCCGCCGCGCGCGAACGTCTTGAAGCCTTCGCAAACAAGACCGCCGCCCGCGTGCGGCCCAACGATTAAGCCAGGCGGATCCGGGATGCGTCAACATTTCGAGGCTCTTCAAAAGACAGGGGCCAACCATGTGCCCTTGTCGCCCCTGTCCTTCCTGCGCCGCGCCGAAAGCCTGCATGCCGCGCGCACGGCGGTGATCTATGGTGACATCCGGCGCAGCTGGGCCGAAACCTGTGACCGCATTCGTGCGGTGGCGGCAGGGTTCATGGGGCTTGGCGTTGCGCCGGGCGATACCGTCTCGGTGCTCAGCCCGAACATTCCCGAACTGTTCGAGCTGCATTTCGCGCTCCCTCTGACAGGCGCGGTGCTGAACACGCTCAACACCCGGCTGGAACCCGAAACCATCGCCTATATCCTGGATCACGCGGATACCAGGCTGGTGGTTGTCGACCGGGAACTGGTGCCGCTGCTGTCACAGGCCTTTGACCGTCTTGGCCGCACGCTGCCCGTGGTCGAGATCGCCGATCCGAATGCGCCCGGCGAAACCCTTGGCGGCCCGACCTATGACAGCCTGCTGGCAAACGAGCCCTTGCCGGTTGTCCTGCCGGATGATGAATGGAATGCGATTGCGCTGAATTACACGTCCGGCACCTCCGGGCGGCCCAAAGGTGTCGTCTATCACCACCGCGGGGCCTACCTGATGGCGCTTGGCACCGGAACCGCGTGGCAGATGCCACCTTATCCGATCTACCTTTCGGTCGTGCCCATGTTCCACTGCAACGGTTGGGGGCATCCTTGGCTGATGGCGATGCTCGGGGGAACGATGGTCTTCACCCGCGTTCCGGCAGCAGACCGCATCCTTGCCGCGATCCGCACCCATGGCGTGACCCATTTCGGCGCAGCCCCTATCGTCTTGCAGATGCTTGCCGAGGCCGAAAGCAACGCCACGCCCTTTGATCCCGCGATCCGCGTTCTGACCGCAGGCGCACCGCCGCCACCTTCGGTGCTGGAAAAGACCCGAGCCATGGGGTTCGACGTCATGCAGGTCTATGGCCTGACGGAAACCTACGGCCATATCTCGCAGTGTCTATGGCAAGAGGACTGGGACGACCTGACTCCTGCGGAACAATCCGAATTGCAGGCGCAACAGGGTATTGCCTTTCCCATGGTCGAAGAGGTCACCGTAATCGACCGCGCAAGCGGCGCGCCCGTTCCGCGCGACGGCACCACCCAAGGTGAAATCGCCATTCGCGGCAATACGGTCATGGCGGGCTACTACAAGGACGCCGAGGCCACCGCAGCAGCATTTGCAGATGGCTGGTTCTGGTCCGGCGATGGCGCTGTCGTTCATGAAAATGCCTATATCCAGATCCGCGACCGCCTGAAGGACGTAATCATCTCGGGCGGGGAAAACATTTCCTCGGTCGAGGTTGAGGCCGTGCTTTATCGCCACGACGCCGTTCAGGCTGCCGCCGTGGTCGCCATGCCGCATGAAAAATGGGGCGAGGTCCCCTGCGCCTTTGTGGAATTGCGTGATGGGGTACAGGCCACTTCGGACGAACTCATCGCCTTCTGCCGGACCAATCTGGCTGGCTTCAAAGCCCCCAAGTCTGTCATTTTCGAAACCCTCCCCAAAACATCAACCGGCAAGATCCAGAAGTTCCAGCTTCGCAATCGCGCCAAAAGCCTGGAGTAACCTGGAATGACCCTGATCTCCCCCTCACGCCGACTGCGGCGCACCCCCTTTTCCGACGGCGTCGAGGCCGCCGGAGTAAAGGCCTATACCGTCTACAACCATATGCTGCTGCCGACGGTCTTTCGTTCGGTGGAGGAGGATTACCACCACCTCAAGCAGGCTGTGCAGGTTTGGGACGTCGCCTGCGAACGTCAGGTCGAATTGCGCGGCCCCGATGCCGGGCGTCTAATGCAACTGCTAACCCCGCGCGACCTGCGGTCAATGCTGCCCGGCCAGTGCTATTATGTGCCCATCGTCGACGAAACCGGCGGCATGTTGAACGACCCGGTTGCGGTCAAGCTGGCCGAGGACCGCTGGTGGATCTCCATCGCTGACAGCGATCTGCTATATTGGATCAAGGGACTGGCCTATGGCTATCGCCTTGACGTGCTGGTGGACGAACCCGACGTGTCACCTCTCGCCGTGCAGGGCCCGCGCGCAGATGACCTGATGGCGGCAGTCTTTGGCGATGCGGTGCGCGACGTCCGCTTCTTCCGTTTCGCACATCTGGATTTCCAGGGGCACGACATGGTTGTTGCGCGATCGGGCTACTCGAAACAGGGCGGTTTCGAGATCTACGTCGAGGGTGAAGACCTTGGCATGCCGCTTTGGAACGCCCTGATGGAGGCCGGCAAGTCGATGGACGTTCATGCCGGCTGCCCCAACCTGATCGAACGGATCGAGGGCGGTTTGCTATCCTACGGAAACGACATGACCGACGACAACACGCCGCACGAATGCGGGCTCGGAAAGTTCTGCAACACCCAGACCGCCATTGGCTGTATCGGCCGCGATGCCTTGCTGCGCGTCGCCAAGGAAGGCCCGGTCAAGCAGATCCGTGCGCTGGAGATCGACGGCCCGGCCGTGCCCGGATGCGACCGCTGGTGGCCGCTGAAGCACGGGGCGAAAACGGTCGGCCGCATCTCCTCGGCCGCCTGGTCGCCGGATTTCAAGACGAATGTCGCCATCGGCATGGTGCGCATGACCCATTGGAACGACGGCACCGAACTGACCGTCGAGACGCCGGCCGGGCCGCGACAGGCCAAAGTTCGCAGGAATTTCTGGGCATAGCAGCGTTTCGCAACAACATTGGAGACAACACGCAAGCTCATGGCTTGGCCAAAGGGTTCATTCGAGCAGCACTTCGGGTTCAACCGAAAACCAGATCAGTGCTCGAAGTCTTGGCGTTGTCTCCAATGGTCGCGTTGGCAAAGCCGTCCTGCTGCAAGACGGATGCGCCTCCCCGCAGCGGTATCGAGACCTCTTCAATTTGAAGAGGTCGCCTGCCGACCGGCAATGGGAACGCCCTGAGCCTAGAACGGTTCGTGTTTCGACATGGCAAGTGCGTTTTCATGAAGAGATCGCCACATCTCTTGTCAAACTTGCTTTGCATTCTGATTTCGATAGGTGCGCGTAAGGCTCTGTCTCGTGTTTTTCGAGTGCCGCTCAGGAAAGCTTCGGGCCGATGTTCCAGATAAACAAACCCGTCACGACGACCCCAAGGGCGAGGGCGTCCGACACTTGAGGAACTTGGCCGAGGACCGGCACAGCCAGTACGGCCGCGACGCCGGGTGTCAGGGCCGACAGTCCGGACGCCTGCCCACCGATGAGACGAAGCGCCCGGCCGAAAGCATATACTGAAATCATGCCCGAAATGATGCCCTGAAAGACGGCCTGAAAGGCAATGTCGGACCATTGCGCCGTGGCAATGTTGGACAGATCGGAAACGATCCAAAACGGCAACAGCCAAATTGTCGATACAGCGCCCACTATGGCGGTCGCTAGGAACGCAGGGATTTCGAAGGCTCGGATCGTTACGGTGAAACAGGCCCAACAGAGCGCACCCAACAAGAAGAGAAGGTGTCCAAACCGCACATCTAGCACGGCCAACTGATCCGAGCCGCGCAGAAGGATTGTCACTGCGCCGGAAATGATGAGCATGAGGGCAACAGCATCGCCTTTGCTCAACCTCAGGCCCAGGAACAGACAGGCCAAAGCAACGGCAAAAACAGGCATCAAGCCAGGAACCATGGCACCCGCGTGGGCCACCGGCGCAAAGCCCAATCCGTGGCCCACGAGCAATGTGAAGGGTGCCCCGTAGGCGGACAGCAGCAAGCATCGTGCTGCGCCCATTCGGGCAACAATGCGACGGTGGCGCCAAAGCAAAGGGCCCAGCACCACCGTCGGGATGACAGCGCGAAATGCGGCAAGATCCAAGACCGAAAGAGACGTCGTGCGCCCGGCAGAGGTCAGCACCAGCCAACTCGCCCAGATCAACACGGCGAGCGACATCCAGGCATAGCCCGCTGCCGTTGCACTTCTTTGGCGGGCCGTTTGCCTGTCACGCCCCTTGCAGGGCGGATAGCCCGCGCGTTGCGTCGAGACGGCAGTGTTCCGATCGGCGGGCGGCCTTGAAATGACCCAGAGATTTCCTGACATCGGACAAGCCTTTCCTGCCGGGGCGCCTGCAACCGCACCGTCGCCATTGGATGATTGCATGGGATCCGGGAGGTCAGGTCCGTTCCGCGCGAATGGTGCTGACTTGCCGACCCTCTAAGCCCCAATTCTCGAGTGGAACTTCATCGATGACAACAAACGTGGTGGCCGGGGTCTTGCCCAGAACTTTAAACAGCAGATCCGTGACTCCGGCGACGAGCTGTCGCTTTTCTTCCGTCGAAGGGCCCGTACCTGTCGGGCCACCTTCTTGCGTTACCTTGATGTTTACGTAGGGCATTCGTTCAGTCCTTTCGTGCAACGAATGAGAAAACCTTAGTGAGCACGCGCCACCCTTCATCTGTATTGATGATCGTCAGCAAGTCTTGGTAGTTGCGGCCCATCATCGTCATGCGAGCCTCGACAATGCCGATGCGATCTCCCTTGAACTCGATCCGTTCGACGATCTCTTCTCTGGCGTCGCCGCGTGAGGCTGGTGGCGTCCGAGCATCGATCCGCGCCATGTAGTCTTCAAGCCCCATATGCTCGTAAGTATCGGCAGTCCCGTTCACATAGGTGAGATCCGTGTGAAAGACGGATCGCAAAACCGTGCTGTTTGAGTGATAGAGACCATCGAAGTAGAGCTTCATGAGTTCGCGAACTTCGGTTTCATTCGATCCAGTCATCGCGCAAGACTTCCCGTCACAAAGATAGCCTTCGCCATAGGTCGAGGGCCGAGATCGCGCGGCTTGCTGTGATCGGCAATGCCCCGGGTCCAAGATTTGGAATACAGTTTCATCAAACGCTCCGTTCTAGTGTCTTGCGCAGACCTAGCAACAAAGATCCTCAAATGATAATATCGAGTTTTCATGATTTTGATCGTGAAAAAAGATCATGTTATCCACGTCACGTCCGCAGTGCGTCATCAAGCGTGTCAGGTGCCGACAAGGGCCAGTTTCGGGACTGCGGTCCGACAATACCCGCGTGACCGCCCGTATGCGCGTAAAGTCGCGGGCACCGACGACAAACCTACCCGCTCAGCTTCAGTAACCGCGTCACACGCGACCAACGGCTTTTCACCTCAACGTGGCATTTCCGAAAATCTTTCCCAGATGCTCGACATGACTTTTCCCATCGGGCGATCCCGGCGTCTGATTGCGAATATCTCCGTGCGGCGTGGAGGGTAGCCCTCGACGGCGAGGGGGACGAGCTCGCCTGACGCCAACTCTTCGGCCATCAGGTGTTCCGGAATTCCACCCCACCCCAAGCCTGCCTTGATAATCGATTTCTTGGCCTCAAAATCCGAAACGGTCCATCGCTGCCCGCCAGAGAGCAAGTCACGACTTTGGTCGTAATCCTTTCCGCCCGTTCCCGAAACGATGACTTGAGTGTAGCCCTGCATCTCGCGCCGCGACCTGACGCCTGGCCGGTAAGCTGCTGGAAACCCGGGGCTGGCAACGGGTCGTATCGTGATCGTGCCAACCGGGAGCGTTTCGACTTCGTCGATCGGCACGCCATCAAGCCCCGCAATGATCAGGTCGGCTTCACCCTTCATGAGGCGCGCCAACGGACCGCCCATCATTTCGGTCACCAGCTTGACATGTGTTCCGGGAAAGGCGCGCCCGACATCTCCCAAAATGCTCAGGATCGGATCGAGAGGCATTGTTGCCGTCATCGCGATCGAAATCATGGGCTCCTGCTCACTCCGGAGTCCGGCTGCCACAGTTTTCAATCCATGAACTTGCTCTAGAACCCGCGTCACTTCGCGAAAGAAAACCTCGCCTTCCGGGGATAAACTTGGTCTGTAGGAATCGCGCAAGAAGAGATCGAACCCCAGTTCGTCCTCAAGCTTTTTGATTTGATGGCTGACAGCGGACTGCGCCTTGTTCAGCCGATCAGCCGCCCCGCGGAACGTTCCGGAGGCAACGATCGCGTCTAGGGCTACGAGTTGATCCAATGTCATATGGCGGCTCAGGTGATCTGTTTTTTAGATCATAATCATGAAAACTCGATATTATCAACTCGCGCTGCTCATCGATATCTCCGTGCAAGACATCGCAACAGGGGTTTGGCCAAAGCTCTTCTCCAAGAACCTGGTGTCGCCTGTAACAGCAACCCGGCCCGCGAGGTCGACGCAACTCACAAGGAGAAAGAAATGGTGAAGATAGCAATCGTCTACCACAGTGGATACGGCCACACCGCAGTTCAGGCCCAAGCGGTTTTCCGCGGCGCAAGCGAAGTTGCCGGTGCAGACGTCACACTGATCCCGGTCGAAGAGTGCGCGACGCATTGGGAGGTTTTTGACGCGGCCGACGCTATCGTCTTTGGCGCACCGACATATTTCGGAAGTGCATCCGCGCAATTCAAATCCTTTCTGGACGAAACGTCGGGCCGGTGGCTCGAAGGTCGATGGGCCAACAAGCTGGCCGCCGGGTTCACCAATTCGGCCGGCATGAGTGGCGACAAACTGGCGACACTTCAACAGATCAACCATTTCGCAATGCAGCACGGTATGGTCTGGATCGGGCTGGGGCTGCCGCCAGGGAACAACACCAGCACAGGCTCGCCCGAGGATCTGAATCGCCTCGGCGGGTTCTTGGGCGCGATGTCGCAAGCAGATGCTGATGTTCCGCCCGAAGTTGCACCGTCGGGCTCGGACCTCAGAACCGCCGAATACCTTGGCCGCCGTGTCGCAGAGGCCGCGCATCGCTGGCAATCAGGCCGGGGAGCTGAGGCTGCAACCGCCTGAAACAGGATCAACCGGATAGTCTCTGTCGCTTCGCACACAGCAACGAGGGCAACCGAAGGCCCGTTTCATCCGAGTGCCGCTGTTTGGCGGTCTCGGATGCAGCTGGTTTACCGCAACGGCTGCACGCTTTGCACACTCAGAAAGAGAGGCCCGGATATATTGGGTGCGGCTGCGTGATCGGACGACTGGAACAATAGGTTTGCCCCGCTATCCGGAAGCGCGCGCCCATGAAGCAAAGCGCTCCACTTCGGCAAAACGCGGATGATCGCTGCGGCTCACCGCCCAAAAAGTTCTGCCGGGCAAAACCGCGTCAGACAGGCACACGAGGTGCCCGGCGGCAACAGCGGCACCAGCCAACACGCTAGACGCCAGTACCACGCCCTGACCTGCAAGCGCCGAGTCAATGGCATTGATTTCCTCGGAAAAGTGCTGTGTGACCTCTGGCACCGCATCCCCGAGCCCGGCTGCGTGAGACCAGCGCTGCCAGCTAGGCGACGCTTCCGCGCCGCAATTCCAGCGGTACTGGATCAGCGGCAGGCCCAAAATACCGGCGTCATCTTTGATCGGAGTCCGGCGCAGCAGTTCCGGCGCGCAGAGCGGGATCAGGCTGTCTTCGAACAGCGGCAGCCAACGATCTTCGGGCTGCGCCTGGACTGCGTAGCGAACCGCAAAGTCGACACCGCTAGCGGACAGGTCTACCGGCTGGTTGTCGGCCTCGACCTTCAGGTTCAGCCCGGTCTGACTACGCAATGCGGGCAGGCGCCGCATCAGCCAGAGGCTGGCGAAGGCCACCGTGACGGAAACCGTCAGCGGGCGGTCCGTATCCAGTTGCGAAATCCCTGCGATGGCGCTGCTCATGCGGTCGAAACTCTCGCGCAGCACCGGGTACAATGCCGCGCCTTCTGCCGACAGTCGGATCGGGCGCGGATAGCGGTGGAAGAGTTTCACCTCGAGGATCTCTTCCAACTGGCGGATCTGGTGGCTGATCGCGGTTGGCGTCAGGTGAAGCTCGGCCGCGGCTCGGGCGAAATGCAGATGCCGGGCGGCGGCTTCAAAAGCGCGTAGCGCGTGGAGTGGAGGCAGGCGCCGCATCGGTTCAATCCTTTCAGTTCGGGGTAGCGCCAAGGTGAATTTCATTCATCCTGTCCATGAAAAATTCGCCTTCGCCAGAGGGGCGGCCGCTTGGTAGGCACATTGCGCAATGCATAAACTCAGGAGATTGCCTATGCCCACTCTGTTGCGAATCGATGCAAGCGCTCAGCTCGAAGAACGCTCCCTCACACGTCATCTGACCGGACTGTTCACGCAAAACTTTCTGGCTCAAGCACCGGACACGAAAGTGATCACCCGGGATGTCGGCTTGAACCCGATTCCTGCGATCGACCATAAATTCATTCACGCGGCCTTCACCCCGCCAGAAGAGCGCGAACCGTGGATGCACGAGCGTCTGGCGCTGTCCGACGAGTTGGTCGATGAGGTGATCGCGGCGGATATCGTCGTCCTGGGCGCGCCGATGTACAACTATGGAATGCCGACCGCCCTGAAAGGCTGGATCGACCACATCGCACGGATCGGTCGGACCTTTTCTTTTGACCTTGCCCGCGGCGACACACCGATCGAGCCGATCTTGTCGGGAAAACTGCTGGTGGTGCTGTCGTCGCGTGGTGAATTCGGCTTTGCCCCAGGTGGTGTGCGTGCCCATCTTAACGCGCTTGACCCGGCTCTGGCGGCTTGTGCGCATTACTTCGGCGTTGCTCAGGCGGATATCGAGACAATCGCGATCGAATATCAGGAATTCAAAGACGCGCGCCACGAGGCGTCGGTTGAATCGGCAGTGGCCCGCACCAGCAACCTGGCCGTGAAACTGGCCGGTGGGGCGGCGCAAGCGGCCTGAAACAAATCTTTGAAACGGCAAGGCTAAGTGGCGCGGATCGAAATCCGCGCCGCCAATTCGTTTTGCAGTCGGGTTCACTCGGCCCCCCGGTGTAGCAGGACTTCCAGCGCCTGCGGCTGCGCATCTGTGCCATTGATCGGCAGCAGGTCCATCGGGCAGCAGGAAATCACCACCACAGCATCCATTTCAGCGCGAAACAGCACATGATCCCCTTTGGTCGAGACAGGGGGCCGCCACTCCATCGCGCCCCCTTCGATGACAGGCGTGTTCATCCAGAGGTTCAGCGGGCAAGGTACTGATCCCGGACGCAAGCCGATTGCCCCCAGCGCCATGCGCAGGTTGTCGGTGCAATTGTCATGATAACCGTGATGTCCCAGTTGGGCATACCGGTGAATATCGCAGGACGCGACAAGCGTGTCGTGAACGCCGGGCGAGGTGTCCTCAAGCAGTGTCAGAATAGGGCGCCGCCGGTTGGTCACCAGCGCATCGCCGGGGCGCGGCGAGACACGCTGCAGCGTCGGGCGCAGGTGCTCCATCGACAGATATTCGTTGCAGTCACCTTCGGCAAAAGCCCAGAAATCGCCGATCTGGCTGCCGTCACGGTTGATAACCGACAGCAGTTCCCCCTTTTTCACGCGCATCGCCCGGCCCTGACGGGCAGGAATGGTGTAGGGGGCATTGGGGCTTAGGCGGCCATCCTCTGCAAGCGTCTGATATGCGCTCGGGTTTTCACCATCGGGCCGTGCGGCATCAAAGGGGGTGTTGAGGGTATCCATGTTTATTTCTCCATCAGGACTGGATGCGTGTAGGGCGCTGCGGGCTCACGATGCGGCTGCCAGGCCCCTTCGGCCTCCTGGCTTGCGGCGTAGGCGGCGATTTCTTCCAGCGGTGCAAACCAGACATCGCCTCGCGACAGCACCTCTTCGAGCCACCGCTCGACAACCCGCCAGCGGGCCAACCGCCCGGTCAGGAACGGGTGCCATATCCCGATCCAGAGCCCGCCAGCCTCGTACTGCGCCTCAAACTCCTCAAATGAGGCCTCCAACCCGCGGTGCGGCGACATCACCGGCATCTTGTAGCCGATCTCGTCAAAATGAGCGAAAGGCGGCCAATCATCGCTGCCCCAATGCACCGGCAATTCGAAAAGAGACCCGGATGCGGTGTCGATCCGATAGGGCAGATCCTCCGCCATCATCGAGCTTTCATAGGTCAACCCGTGCTTCACCGCGAGCGACAGCACCTCGGGGGTGACATTATAGACCGGGGCGCGATAGCCGCGCGGGGTACTGCCAGTCATCTGCAGGTGAACTTCAAGCGCCCGCTCAAACCAATAGGTCTGTTCCTCGGCGCTCTGTTCGGCGGGGTCTTCGTGCAGATACCCATGGTGACCGATCTCATGCCCGCCGGCGAGGATCGCCTCGACCGTTTCGGGGTATTGTTCCATCACCCAGCCGGGCATGAAGAAGGACTGTTTGAGCCCCAATCTCCGGTAGGTTTCAAGAATACGCGGCACACCGGAATTCGGGCCATAGCGGCCCATGCTGATCGGATAGAGGCGGCGGTGCCCATCATACGGACGGGCGATGTGGATCAGGCTGTCGGCATCCACGTCAAACGTGATCGCACAGGCGCAGCGGGCCTTGTTCGGCCATCGGATCGGATTGCGGATCATGTCAAAGGCTCCTTTCGCTTTAGCAGCGTTTCGACCATTGCCGCAGTGGCAAGCAGGGTGCGGTCACTGTTTGGCGGACCGACCAACTGCAATCCTACCCAGCAGCCCGAGTCCGTTTTCCCGGCTGGTAGAGAAATGGCAGGCAAATCCAGCAGGCTCGCTGGCATGGTCAGGCGTAGAGCCGCAGTATTCGTTGCGGCAAAGGTTTCAGGATCTTCCAGCAGCGGTGCCAGCTGCGGGGCTTCGATGGCAACCGTCGGCAGGAGGTAGATGGTATCAGAGGTTCGGACGGTTTCGCGCAACGCTCTTGCGCCCTGTTTGACGCGCGCGATTTTGTCCGGGGCTAGGCAGGCCGACGCACGCAGCCGCGCCGCGATAAAGGGATCAAGGTGATGAGCGTTCTCGGTTTCGAGCAGGTGCCCGTAGGTTTCGACCGCTTCCATGGCACCCGGCCAGCCGCCCGCGCGGATCAGCGCCAGCGCCTCATCCAAAGGCGACTGTCTGGTGCGCTCCATCAGGAAACCCGCCTGTTCGAGAGCTGTCACCGCCTCCTTGCAACGCTGGAATACGGGCGCGGCAACACCGCCCCCCTCGAGCACGCCGATGGCAACCGAAAGACGGCCGACCGCATTCGCGCTGGCTGCATCGCCTGACAGAATGGCATCCAGTTCCATGATATCGGCAACCGTACGGGCAAAACTTCCAACCGTGTCGTAGCTGGGCGCGAGTGGCATCACACCGCTCATCGGATACCGTCCGCGCGTGGGCCGAAAACCCACCACGCCCTGAAACGCCGCAGGCACCCGGCAAGAGCCAGCAGTATCCGTACCGACGGCCAGTCGGGTGATCCCACGCGCCACAGAGGCCGCTGCCCCCGAGGAGGAACCGCCCGGTACCCGCCCCTCTGTCATCGGTGTTCCATAGTGGGGATTATAACCGATCCCGGAAAACGCCAGTTCCGATTGATTGGTGACGCCGATGCTTACCAAACCGGCCTTTCTGGCCCGCTCTACAACCTCTGCATCCGCGAACGCGGGCGCCTCCGCGTGCCGGTGCACAGAGCCCGCGCGCGTGGTGACGCCCTTGATCGCGATCATATCCTTCCAAGAGACCGTGCTCCCATCGAGGGGGCCCAATCTTTCGGTGCGATCATCGCTTTGACGCGCTTCCGCGCGGGCACGGTCCGGCAACAGGGACAGAAAAACCTCCCCTTCCCGCCCGGCTCGACGCAGAGCGTCCACGGTACTGTCGAGAACAGACCTCATGCAGCCCTCGCGTTGGCGCCCAACCCCGATTGTTGCGCACTCTCCAGAAGAAAGCCGTCGTCGGAGTGCCAGGACGCATAGACCCGTGTGCCGATGCTTGCGTCCAACTGCTCCAGGTCGCGCTGTTGGAGCTGTGCCACGAGATTATGACCTGACGCGGTTTCAAGATGCAAATTGACAACCGCTCCGGCGAACTCCTCAG
Organism: Roseovarius mucosus DSM 17069; assembly: GCF_000768555.3. Lineage (GTDB taxonomy): Bacteria > Pseudomonadota > Alphaproteobacteria > Rhodobacterales > Rhodobacteraceae > Roseovarius > Roseovarius mucosus. The sequence goes on along the minus strand of NZ_KN293979.1, from coordinate 48,083 downwards.
AGATCAGAGTGCAGGCGATTTCGTTTTCGCCCCAGCCCGGCTCAACCGTCACGGAGATCCTGTCCGCCCGTACAGCCAGATCTGCGGCTGCGCCTTCGGCCAACCCGCTGCTGTGGGAAAGCCGGACTTTGCCGTCGCGTGTGTCCAGAAAGCGCTTGGTGTCCCCCCTGCCCGAAACCTTTCCTTCCAGCAGGCTGATCCCACCGACAAACTGCGCAACAAATTTGCTGCGGGGTCGCAGGAAGATGTCCTGCGGGCTGCCAATTTGCTCCACCCTGCCGGCGTTCATGATGACAACCCGGTCGGCGAGTGAAAAGGCCTCTGAATGGCTGTGGGTGACATAGACAAAGGTGATGCCGAGCTCGCGCTGGAGCTTCTTCAGTTCGCCCTGCATCTTAATGGCCATATGGGCGTCCAGAGCCGAAAGCGGCTCGTCCAAGAGCAGCACTTTGGGTTCCAGCACCAGGCTGCGGGCGAGAGCAACGCGCTGGCGCTGACCGCCTGACAGACGCGCGACATTGCGGTCTGCGTAGGTGGAAATGCCCAACCGCTCCAGCCAGTCGTCGGCACGGCGTCGGCGCTCTGCCCCCGCAACGCCGCGCATCTTTAGTCCGAACTCGACGTTTTCCCGCACGGTCATGAAGGGGAACAGCGCCAGGCTTTGCCAGACCATGGGGGTTTCCCGTTCCCAGACCGGCAGCTGGTCAATCCGGTTGCCCGCAAGGGTGATCTCACCGCGGTCTGCGGTTTCGAGACCGGCAAGCATGCGCAGGCTCGTGGTCTTGCCACAGCCGGACGGCCCCATGATTGCGATGAACTCCCCTTCGGAAATATCCAGCGAAAACTCTTCTACGGCGATGAAGTTACCATAGGACTTGGCAAGCCCGTCCATTTTCAGATGTGTGTTGGTCATGATGTCTCCTCCTTGGACATGGCGCCGCCGCTCTGGCTCAGGACCACGGCAAGCGCGATCAGAACCAGCGTCAGCGTGACGGAAAAACTCAATGTGCCGATGACATGGATGGTCGGGTCGACCTGCCCCTGAAGCGTGGTCAGGACCGCAACGGGAATGGTCTGGTTCAAGCCACCCGTGAACCAAGAGATCACATACTCGTCGAATGACACGGCAAAGGTGATCAGGAAGGCGGCGAGGATGGCGGGCGACGTATGCGGCAGCACGATACGGCCGAGCGCGGAATGCGGCAGCGCACCGAGGTTCTGGGCTGCGGTTTCCAACGTCTCATCCAGTTGCGCCAGCCGCAGACGGCAGACCGCCATCGCAAAGGGCGCGGCGATCACGACATGCGCGGCAACCACGGCCGCAAGCGTGCCAGCAATGCCGATGCGGGAGAAGAAAGCCAGCATCGCCAGACCTAGGATGACCAGCGGCACCGTCGGCGGCAGCAAGGCCAGCGCCAGCACGGCTTTCCGGCCAAAGAACCGGAAACGATAATCCGCATAGGCAGCGGCAAATCCCAGGGCTGTGGCGATCAGCGCGGTGATCCCCGCAACCGTCAGGCTGTTGCTGAGGGCCTCCAGCATGGCGTGGTCGGTCAGGACCTGCATATACCATTTGGTGCTGAACCCGGACATGTTGAGGCTTGGAAAGCGGTCGGCGCTGAAGGAAAACAGGACCGCCGACAGGATCGGTGCGTAGAGCAGCAGGAAAACCAATGCGAGTCCGGCAACCCAGAATGCTTTTGGCAAGGCGTGTTTCAGATGCGGAGGCATGTCTTATCCCTTCTCGCGGTAGGCCCAGAGGACGGTTACAAAGGCGGTGACCAGCAGGCTGGCGATCATCAACAGCGACACCACGGCGGCACGCGGCCATTGCTGACCGGCCCGAACAAGGTCCGTCACGAGGATCGGCAGGGTTTGGAAGGTGCCGCCGCCCAGATAGGAGGCGCTGACGAATTCCGCATATGACAGCAGGAACGCAAACAGCAGCCCGAGCGTCAGGCCGGGGCGGGCAGCGGGCAGGATCACCCGGAACAGGATCGCTCCGGGACGCGCGCCGAGGTTCGCGGCAGCTGAAATCCCGGTCCGGTCCACATTGGAAAGGGCGATGGTCTGCAGGATCAGGACCACCGGCAGCGCGAGCGTCGCATGGCCGATAAACAGCGCGAAATAGGTATTGAGAAGGCTTTCCCCCTTGCCACCGAACGCCTGAACGAGGGAGGAGATCACACCGCCTTCTGTCAGGAAGACCTGCCAGGAATAGATGCGCACAAGATAGCTTGTGAAAAACGGAGCAATCGCAAACCCCAGCAGGATCAGTCGCTGGCGCGGGGCTGCGACAAAGGCCATCGCGTAGGAGGCCGGAAAGGCCAGCAGCGAAATCGCGACCGCACTGGCCATCGACAGCCCGTAGCTGCGCCAGAAACTGGCCCAGAGGAAATCGAGGCCTAGAACATAGCGCCAGGCCGACAGCGTGGCATCCGGCGTCAGCCGGTAGTTCACCACGGACCAGAATGAAATCGCCACCAGCAAGCCAAGCGGCACTGCAAAGAACAACAGCAGCCAGGCAGGCAGCGGCAGGACCCAAAGCGCCTGCCAAGCTCGGTTAAAGAGGAAGTGGAACCGGCGCCCCGAAGTGTGGGCCGGGAAAGTAGGGGAAGTCATGTCGATATCTCCGATAGGGCTGCGGCCCCGACGATTGCGCCGGGGCAGGACCGGACATCAGGCGTTTTTGTAACGCGTCCAGGCGTCGTTCCAGGTTTCCAGAGATTGCTGTAGCGGAAGCTCCCGCAGCCGGATGCGCCCGGCGCGGATCTCATCAAGTGCATTGGGACCATTCAGCACCATGTTCTGGCGCTGCGCCTCTCCCGGCAGTTCATCATTCAGCCGAGCCCAGCCCGCCCGCGTCGGGATCATCGCCGGATAAGCCTTGAGCGTGGCGGTCTTCACCTGCCCTTGCGGCGACAGCATGTATTGGATGAATTGCCGGGCCAGATCCTGGTTTTTTGACTGCGCGCCGATCGACAGCGACTCGGTCCATTGCAGGCCACCTTCCTCGGGGATGGTCGTGGTGACATCCGCACCATCGCGGGCCAGCACGCCAGTGATCCAGTCGCCGATGCCGGGGATCGCGGAAACCTCGCCCGAACGCAGCGCCGACAGCATCCCGCCGTAATCATAGAAACCGCGCACCTGAGGCCGGAGCGACATCATCGTCTCGGTCAGTTCCGTCCAGTGTGCCTCATCAAGGTCAAACGGCGACGCGTTGCCATTGAGAAGGCTCAACGCGCCCAGGTTGGGCAGATGCCAGTCGAAATGGCCAATGCGTCCCACGTGCTGCGGATCCCACATGGTGCGATAGCTGCGGGCTTGCGCCTCGCTCATCGCGGTGCGGTTATGAGACAGCCCGAGGAAACCGAACCGCAGGAAGACCGCATAGGGCTGACCGTCGAACCAGTGGCCGCGGAAGTTCTGAAACTCCGGAAAGAAGTCGTCGAACGGGTAGTCCTCAGGCGTCAGCGGTTCAATGAATCCCGCTTGCTGCAATTGCACGACGTATTCCGCATCTGACAGGATTACATCGTAGGTCCCGGCCGGAGACTGCGCCATTTGCGCGAGCATTTGATCGCCGCCGACATATTCCTTGGCGCGGATGCGAACATTGTGCGTCTGCTCGAATGCGCCGATCACGTCAGGGTCGGCATGGCCTGCCCAGGTGAGCATCGACAAGTCACGGCGGCCCTGTGCGCGCAGGACAGCCGGGGTGGCGATGACGGCCGCGGCCGCAAGACCCCCCTTGATCAACCGCCTCCGGGTGGTGATAATATTATGTGTCATTTTTCCCTCCCTTTTCATTACACAAGCTTCAGAAAGTGGAGGCCAAAAAACAAATGACCATTCGTCAGGCCAAGCTGAGATTTCTTTGCGCAAGTGGGCGAAGCCATGCGTAAACTACCGCCGTTAAACGCAATTCGAGCCTTCGAAGCAGTCGCCCGAAGGCTCAGTTTTGCCGAGGCTGCGGAAGAGCTGAGCGTCACCTCCACCGCCATCAGCCACCAGATCAGACATTTGGAAGCCTACCTTGGCTTCCAAGTGGTAGAGCGCCGCCCCCGTCAGATTGCCCTCACTCCCGCCGGGCAAGAGTTGTTCCCCAAGCTGCAGACGGCTTTTGATATTTTGGGCGAAGCCTTCGCAATGCTCGACAAGGACGTCGAACAATCGCTGGTCCGGGTCACAACCACATATGCCTTTGCGGAACGCTGGCTGGTTCCGCGCCTGCCAGATTTTTTCGACAAGCACGGCGATATCAGGGTTGAGGTCGAAACCGATAACGTCGTTCTGGACTTACGGGTTGACCGGCTGGATCTGGCGATCCGATATGGCCCCCAGGTCTCCGCGAGTGAGGAAGCTGAGGTTTTGTTCTCGGATCGCTACATTCCTGTCGGTCTGGCTGACCTCCCGGAAACCGGCTTGCAGGACAACCGGCTGTTGGGCTTCCGCTGGCGTAATCCGGACATGGGCGGCCCGACCTGGGAAGAATGGTTCAAGGAGGCCGGGGAACCGTTCCCGTCGGACCGCATTACCCGTTTCAGCGATGAAAGTGCGGCTTTTAACGCGCTGGATCAGGGTCTGGGGCTGCTTTTGTCCAGCAGTGCGCTCGTTGATGACGGCCTGCAATCAGGCCGTTACACGCAAATCCCCGGTCCTGAGCTGCGCGGATTTGCCTATTGCCTTGTGCTCAATCCACTGTCGCGCAACAAGCAAGGCGTCAGGACATTCGCCGATTGGATTAGGCAAGCCGCCAAAAAGATATGAGCGCAATCTAATCCGCATCGACAGCATTCGTCTTTCCACGTTTCAATGTGGCTAGACAGAGTTCTGGGCATCAGGCGCACTATCGCACCGATAGCAATCAGGTCATGCACCCAATGATGTGCTGACCCATGGGGTCTGCGTATTCGATGCATCGAAGGCCTGCGTGAGGGTCGGATACAGCACGAGCTGCGCGTGTCGCGTTTCTGGCTGTGGCAGGGCTCTTTCTCATGCACATGAGCAGTATCGAGAACGACGACGAGTGGACGGCCATTCTCGATGACGTCAAAACCGTTCAGGAACGGTTGACCATTTGAGCGTCGTCCAGAGGACTAGCTGAGTATTCTCGACTGGCCCCTGACGAGCTCATTTGGCCGAATTTTAAGGAGCGCCCATTTTTGCGTGGCAGATACCGCGCAGATGCGGTGAACGCTGTTCCATCTGACAAAATGCTGCAGGCTAGATGAATGACAGCTCTGTTGAGCCCGCACCGCGGCAACGGTGCCCAGGGTCTAGGGCAGGTCTGCGCCGATCCCAGTCTGACCCTAGTTGATTGGCTCAAGCTCGCGGTCTTGCCTAGGAGATCTGCCGAACTTGCGCGAGTATTCTCGCGAGAACTGCGCTGAACTTTCATACCCGACAGCGAATGCGACCTCTGAGACCTTGGCGCGGCTCGTCCGCAGATCATCTCTGGCCTTCAGCAAGCGCAGGTCTTTCTGGTATTGTAGCGGCGATGTTCCGGTCACGGCTTTGAACTGCTCGAAAAACGCAGAGTTGCTCAGTCCGATCCTCGCAGCCAGATCACCAACGACGATGGTTTCCGACAGGTTGGCCTGAATATGCCGCGTTGCCAGAAAAATACGGCTCGCGGCGCTTTCATGCCAGAGAAGTCTCTGAAGGACCTTAGCTTGTTGCCCGATCAAGAGCCTCGCGTGGATTTCGCGAGACGTGATCGGCGCCAAAAGTTGCCGCGTTTCCTCTTCCTCGCACTGAACGAAAAAACGGTAGAGCGCGTCTTCCAGGCCGGGGTCGGTGTCACACTGACCAATCGAGAAAGGGTCTGAAGACGGTCCGCTTATCACAGGGGGCACCGCTGGAGCCAATGACCGAAGAAGATCGAGATCAAGTGGAAACACCAAGGCTGTATAAGGAACTTCTGACGACGCTTCGGTTATCCGTGAAATCACTGGCAAGGTATGGCTCACGATGAGTGACTGCCCAGCGCCGACAGTAAGTGTTCGGGTGCTGGACCCGACTTGCTTTGCACCCTGCAGGATCAGACAAAGAAGCGGTCGATAGATGGTCGCATTCAGATCGGTCGTAGTAGTATGCCTCAGCAGGTGGGTGCCACTGTGCGCATGATGGAATGCACCATCAGCGACCCCTGCCTGATCGAGCAGCGCAGTAACATGTGACAACAAGTTTTGGCTCTTCACGTTGTTGGCCTCCCATCCGACGTCTAACGATAGCAGTGTCGCGTGTTCCGGCATAACAGAAATCTGTTTTTTTGGAGAATTAGGCAAATATTTAGGCCAATCATGAAAGATTGAAGTTACCTTTACGACTAACGTGATCACGCCATAGCAGAGGAGACGGATATGCAAAAGGTCATGATCACCGGTATCGCCGGCGGCTTTGGCAAGCCAACGGCGCTCGCGCTTCTTGAAAAAGGCTATCAGGTTGCAGGAAGTGTTCGAAGCCGTGACGGAAAGAGCGCCGATACCGTTGCAGCGCTTGAGGCGGCTGGCGCGTTCATCGTTGAACTGGACGTGACCGACACGGCCGGCACCGAGCGTGGGATCGCTGATGCCATCGCACATCTTGGTGGCCTCGACGTCCTGTTCAACAATGCCGGGATCGGCTGTTACGGCATTCAGGAACTGATGTCGCCCGAGGAAATGGCCCTCGTCTTTGATGTGAATGTCATGGGCGTGCAACGGGTCATGCGTGCGGCTCTTCCTCACATGCGGTCACAAGGGCGGGGCACGGTTCTCTACACCTCTAGCTTGATTGGCCGTATCACGACACCATTCTATGGAACCTACTCGGCGTCAAAATGGGCGCTGGAAGCGGTTGTCGAATGCTATCGGACCGAATTGTCCGGCTTCGGGATCGAGTCTTGCATCATCGAACCTGGGGCCATGCCGACTGCCTTCTTCGATGGGATGGTCGCACCGGGCGATCCAGACCGCGAGGCACAGTACGGGGAATTCGCAGCGGTGCCCGCAATGGTGGCCGCCGGGTTGGCCGAGATGCTGGAGGCGACACCCAATCAACGCCCTGAGCGGATTGCGGAAGCAGTTATCGTCCTTCTGGAAACGCCCTTTGGGCAAAAACCTTTCCGCACTGTCGTGGATCATGTCGGGGTTGGCCCTCAGATTGAACACTACAACAACGTGCTTCACGACGTCACGCGCAACGTCATGATCAGCTTTGGCATTGACGACATGCTGAAGCTCAATGCCTGAAGGGGATAACGTATGAAAACCATTCTGATTACCGGAGCCTCTTCAGGCATTGGTGAGGCCACCGCGAAACATTTTCATGCCAACGGCTGGAACGTCGTCGCCACCATGCGGAACCCCGATAGCGCGGGTAGTCTTGCCGAGCTGGACAACGTCCACTTGACGCGCCTCGATGTGACCGATCTTGGCTCCATCACTGACGCGGTCATGGCTGGCATCGACCGTTTCGGCAGGATCGACGTTCTCCTCAACAATGCAGGCTACGGTGCCTATGGCGCGTTGGAAGCGTTCTCGATAGAGCGCATCCGCCGTCAGTTCGACACCAACGTGATCGGCCTGATGGAGGTCACGAAGACCGTGCTGCCGCACATGCGAGCAAACCGCGCTGGCACGATCATCAATATCTCGTCCATCGGGGGCCAGATCACGTTCCCGCTCGGTACGCTTTATCACGGGACCAAATTTGCAGTCGAAGGTCTCTCCGAAGCGCTTCACTATGAGCTTGAACCGCTAGGTATCAGTGTCCGCATTATCGAGCCTGGTATGATCAAGACGAACTTCGGAGGGAGTTCTTTTGATTTTGCCATGGATGAGGATCTGTCGGACTATGCGCCGATGGCCAAAGCCATGGGCCGTGTATTTGGAAAACTGGCGTCGAACCCGTCTGCACCTGCGACGGTTGCCGAGGTTATCTGGGAAGCTGCAAATGACACGGGAAAGCGGCTCCGTTTCCGGGCAGGTGCGGACGCGGTGGAATTGTTGGACAATCGCAAGGCGCAGGACGACGCGACCTTCATCGGCAGGATCAAGCAGTTGATGGAAGAGTGAGGTTTGACAAAATTGCAGCGGCGGCAAAGCCCGCTTTCGGGCAAGCCGCGCTGCGGCATCGTTTTTCACGATGAGCGGCCGCTGTGGGCCGAACGTGTCTTGCAGGGTGATAAGGTTCCCGACGTTGCAAGGCCCGCTCCCTGCGCCTTGCTGCCATCCGCGTGGACTGCAACCACAGATCAGACACGCCCCCTTCCAAGTGACCCCACTCCCACTGCGTGCGCCTCTACCCCCATCTCACTCCCAAATCCAACCGCCGGAATACCGACTCGGCACCGCTCCCCACCCCCTTAAGCTCCATTCGCGCGCCCCCGCCCGAAACCGACGCAAGATGTCGAAAACATCTGGTCCCCCATCTCTCGTCCTGCCATGGTAGCCTCACCATGCGCCTCCTCATTTCCTTTGCCGCCCTCTTTCTCTCGGTCGTGCTCCTGCAACTCTCGACAGGCGGGGTGGGGCCACTTGATGCGCTCTCGGGTCTGGCGCTTGATTTCACCACGGCTCAGATCGGACTCCTCGGCTCGGCACATTTCGTGGGCTTCTTCATCGGCTGCTGGTTCGCACCTCGCCTGATGGGCACCATCGGACACTCCCGCGCCTTTGCCGCCTTTACCGCTGCAGGGGCCATCGGCCTCTTGGCGCATATGCTGGTGATTGACCCCTACGCTTGGGCCTTGATGCGCGTGGCCTCTGGCCTCTGCGTCGCAGGCTGCTACACCGTGATCGAGGCCTGGCTTCAGGCCAAGGTCACGAACGAGACGCGCGGCCGCGCCATGGGTATCTACCGCGTGGTCGATATGGGCGCATCTTTGGCCGCGCAATTGCTGATTTCCGTATTGGCACCCGCCTCTTACGTCTCCTACAACCTACTGGCGCTCCTGTGCTGCGCGGCGCTTCTGCCGCTCACCCTGTCGCGCCTGCGCGAGCCGGAAACACCCGGCGCCCCCCGCCTACGCCCCATGTTGCTCATTGCCTGCTCGCCCCTGGCGGCGGCGGGCGTCTTGGTGGCGGCGCTCTCCAGCGCGTCCTTTCGCATGGTCGGGCCTCTCTATGGCCAACAGGTCGGCCTCGCCGTGGACCAAATCGCAGGCTTTCTCGCAGTCTTCGTTCTGGGCGGGGCCATGGCGCAATACCCGGTAGGCTGGCTTGCCGATCGCTATGACCGCCGCTGGGTATTGATCGGACTCTCGGTGGCTGCAATCCTGTCCTCGGTTGCCACCGCCATGACCGAAAATCTCGACACTTTCGGCATCCTCATGACGGCCTTCTTCTTCGGCATGACCACCTTTCCGATCTACTCGGTCAGCGCCGCCCACGCCCATGACTTCGCCGAGGCCCATGAACGGGTGGAGCTTTCCGCCGCCCTCATGTTCTTCTTCGCCGTTGGGGCCATCGCCGCCCCCCTCATGGCCTCTACATTGATCGAGGCCTACGGCCCCCCCGCCATGTTCGTGATGATCGCCGCCGGCCACGCCCTCCTCGTGGTCTTTGGCCTTATCAGGATGCGCGCCCGCCCTGCCGCCGAACGCCGCACCGCCTATGTCTGGTCGCCGCGCACCTCCTTCCTCATTGGCCGCCTCACCGGACGCAGCCGCGACAAGGACAGGAACGAGCGCTAGAACTGCCCGCGAAACCGCGCTAAACGGGGCAAAACCGTCAAGGAACAGGCGCAAAATGGCACGGCATCTCATCACCTCGGCAATCCCCTACATCAACGGGATCAAGCATCTTGGCAATCTCGTGGGCTCGCAGCTTCCGGCGGATCTCTTTGCCCGCTACTGCCGCGCGCGCGACCACGAGGTGCTCTTTCTCTGCGCCACGGACGAGCATGGCACCCCCGCCGAACTCGCCGCCGCCAAGGCAGGGCAGCCCGTGGCCGACTATTGCGCCGAAATGCACGCCGTTCAGGCCGAGATCGCGCGCGGCTTCCGCCTCAGCTTCGATCACTTCGGGCGCTCCTCCTCGGCTCAGAACCGCAAACTGACTCAGCATTTCGCCCGACGCCTGCATGATCAGGGGCTGATCCGCGAGGTGTCGGAAACCCAGATGTATTCACCCACCGATGGGCGCTATCTGCCCGACCGCTATATCGAGGGCACCTGCCCGAACTGCGGTTACGACTCGGCGCGCGGCGACCAATGCGACAACTGCACCAAGCAGTTGGACCCGGTCGATCTGATCAACCCCCGCTCGTCGGTCTCGGGGGCCACCGATCTTGAAATGCGAGAGACCAAGCATCTCTATCTGTGCCAGTCGCAGATGAAGGATGAGCTGGAAAAGTGGATCGACTCCAAAACCGACTGGCCGGTCCTGACCACCTCCATCGCCAAGAAATGGCTCAATGACGGCGACGGGCTTCAGGACCGTGGCATCACCCGCGATCTCGATTGGGGCATCCCCGTGCAATTCGACGGCGCGCCGTGGCAGGGGATGGAGGGCAAGGTGTTCTACGTCTGGTTCGACGCCCCCATCGAATATATCGCCTGTGGCGCGGAATGGGCCGAGGCGACCGGGCTTGACGCTTCCGCTTGGGAACGCTGGTGGCGCACCGACAAGGGCGCAGAGGACGTCACCTATACCCAGTTTATGGGCAAGGATAACGTGCCCTTCCACACGCTCAGCTTTCCCGCCACGATCCTTGGCTCGCGCGAGCCGTGGAAGCTGGTGGATTACATCAAATCCTTCAACTACCTCAATTATGACGGCGGTCAGTTCAGCACATCGCGCGGGCGCGGCGTTTTCATGGATCAGGCGCTCGAAATCCTGCCCGCCGATTACTGGCGCTGGTGGCTGCTCAGCCACGCCCCCGAAAGCTCGGATAGCGAGTTCACATGGGACAACTTCCAGGCCTCGGTGAACAAGGATCTCGCCGACGTTCTGGGCAATTTCGTCAGCCGCGTGACCAAATTCTGCCGCTCTAAATTCGGCGAGGCGGTGCCACAGGGCGGGGCTTACGGCGCGCAGGAAGAGGCACTGATCGCGCGCCTCACATCCCGCGTCCGCGAGTATCAAGACCACATGGAAGCGATGGAAGTCCGCAAATCGGCGAGCGCCCTGCGCGCCATCTGGGTCGAGGGCAACGAATACCTGCAAGAGGCCGCGCCCTGGTCCACCTTCAAGACCGACCCCGAGCGCGCCGCGATGCAAACCCGCCTCGCGCTCAACCTCATCCGCCTTTACGCCGTGCTCTCGTCCCCCTTCATCCCCGACGCCGCCGCCACGATGCTTGAGGCAATGCAAACCGAGGATGGCACATGGCCCGATGACGTGCCCGCAGCCCTCGCATGTCTCGCGCCGGGCCACGCCTTCACTGTGCCCGACGTGCTTTTTTCCAAGATCACTGACGAGTCCCGCGAGGACTGGCAGACGCGGTTTTCGGGGATCAGGACCTGAACGGGAAATAACGCGCAGGGCGGTCAACCCGCCCCGCGCGCCTTGTCTCTCACGCAGGCGCGGAAACTCTGGAGAAGTCGTGCCGCAACTTGCTCAGAGAGACAAAGTGAAAGGCGAGAAAGATCGCCACGAAATACCCCGGAAACATCGCCAGCGGATGCAGGTTGATGATATTGGGGGTCTCATGCGCCATCAGATGCGCGAACCCTTCTGACGTGGCGATCCCCGTCAGGACGGCCACAACGAAATCGGCCAGCCCTACGATATTGGCGCGCAGCACCTTGGCCTTTGCATCCGCCGCGCCATCGGCACAGGCCCGCCACGCCCGATAGCCTTCGATCCCGGCCCAGATATCGCCAAGACCCGCCAAAAGCGCGAATTGCCACGGGATGATCCCCGCCGCCCAACCGACAAGAAAGATCGCCCCCATGACGCGCGGAATCTGAAACGCCACCAGCAAGCCCTGATCCAATTGCGCCACAACCGCCCGCCCCGTCTGCGTCCGCGTGGCCAAGACCCAAAGCAGCGCCGCGCCGCCCAACATGGAAAAGAGCACCACGGGCGGATCCAGCACGGTCGCGGGCACCATGAATGTGCCCCTCCGCGAGAGATCCATCGCAAGCGCCCCCCAGAGCGCCAGGATGCAAGTAGGCGCCAGCACAGCGCGCGCCAGTGCCGCCCGGCCCAGCCCTGCGCGCTGCGCGCCCATGGCCACCACCGCCAGCGCAAGTCCGGGCAGTAGAATCAGGAATACATGCACATAGGCGAGCAGAGCGTCAGACATCTTGGTACCTCCATTTGATACCATTTTCATAGTCACTACATTTTTTATAGTCAATTCCTTTTTTGAATCCCCCAGCTATACTCTCCCCATGACGAAAACGAACCGCAGCAACTGCCCGATTCTGCGGGCCACCAATGCCATGGGCGACCAATGGTCTATCCTGATTCTGCGAGAGTTCTTTCTTGAGGGTCCACGGCGCTTTCAGGATTTGCAGGACACGCTGGCGCTGTCCCCAAACACCCTGTCCAACCGACTGAAAAAGCTTGAAAGTTCCGGCATCATTGCCCGCCGCACCTATTCCACGAACCCGCCGCGCGCGGAATATGTCCTGACAGAAACCGGTCATGCGCTCCGACCAGTGATGCGCGCGCTGCACGAATGGGGCGAGGCGCATACGCCCGACCTCGAATAGCGCCGACAAAATTCGCAGGGCGGTCCTCCCGCCCTGCGCAGCATGTTCTATCTGATGGGTCTCAGACCGTCAGCATCCGGTATAGCTCGTCCTTCAGCGCCGCGCGCTGCTTGCGCATCTCGACTTCGGTCAGTTCCTCGACCGGCTCGACCAGCGTTTCGGCCCGATGCACGGCACGGTTCAGCGCGTGATACTCTTCCGCCAGCTTGGCGAAATGCGCATCTGCCTGCTTCAATTCGCTGATCTTTGCGGCGAATTGCGGGAATTCGTCTGGCAGTTCATGGGGGGTGTTGGACATGGCGCATCTCTCCTTCTTGATTGCTCGCTCTCGACCCTAGGGATCAAGGCGCGCGCCCTCCTTGATACGGATCAACAAAGGCGACTTTCGCAATCATCTTGGAAAGAGATTTAGCGCCGCCTGCGTTGCGGCTTGGGGCGCGCGGGTTTGGCTTGCTCTGGTTCTGGTTCAGCGGGCATCCCCAACTGATCGCGCAACACGCGCGGGCGCACCTCTTCCACGGCACCGGGCTTCAACTGACCCAATTGGAACGGCCCATAAGACAGACGGATCAGCCGGTTCACCACCAGCCCCACCGCCTCCATCGCGCGGCGGATTTCGCGGTTCTTGCCCTCGCGAATGGCCACCGTGATCCAGGCGTTTGCCCCTTGCTGGCGATCCAGACTGACGATCATCGGCTGAAACGCTTCCCCCTCAACCACCAGCCCCTTGCGCAGCGGCTCGAACGTGGCCTCAGTGGGCCGCCCGTTGACCCGCACCCGGTAGCGCCGCAGCCAGCCCGTCGAGGGCAGTTCCAGCTTGCGCTTCAACTCGCCGTCATTGGTCAAGAGCAACAGGCCCTCGGAATTGAGGTCAAGCCGCCCGACACTCATCACGCGCGGCATATCCTCGGGCAGATCGTCATAGATCGTGCGGCGCCCCTTTTCGTCGCGCGTCGTCGTCACAAGGCCGGTGGGTTTGTGATAGAGCCAGAGCCGCGCCGGTTCTGCCGCCTCGAGCGCGCGCCCGTTCACCACCACCTTGTCGGACGCGGTGACATTCAGCGCGGCGCGCAGCACCTTTTGCCCGTTGACGGTCACGCGCCCCTCTTCGATCAGGCGCTCGGCCTCACGGCGGCTGGCGATACCCGCGCGGGCGATGACCTTGGCGATACGCTCGCCTTCCGGGGTCTTTTTCTCTGGGGTTTTGCTGTTCATGCGCCGCGCATAGCGCAATTGCAGAGCTTGCGAAAGCGTCTTGCGCGCGGCACAAGCAGGACATGACATTTCGCAGCCATATGGACATCGCCCTTGACGAGGCCCACGCCGCCGCCGCACGCGGCGAGGTGCCGGTTGGTGCCGTCATCGTGGCCCCCTCGGGCGCGGTTGTGGCCCGCGCTGGCAACCGCACCCGCGAACTGAACGACCCCACGGCCCATGCCGAGATCCTCGCCATCCGGGCAGCTTGTGCGGCCATCGGCTCAGAGCGCCTGCCTGACCATGATCTCTATGTGACGCTGGAGCCTTGCGCGATGTGCGCCAGTGCGATTGCGGCGGCGCGCATTGCCCGCCTCTACTATGGGGCCGCTGATCCAAAATCCGGCGGGGTGGCCGTGGGCGCGCGGATTTTCACCCATCCGCAATGCCACCACGCGCCCGAGGTCTACGACGGCATCGCCGCGACCGAGGCCGAGACCTTGCTCAAGACCTTCTTTCGCGACCGCCGCAGCCCGTCAGAAGAGCGATAGACCGTCCGCCAGAAACGGATGCCGCGCCACAATCGGCGTGACAATCGTATCGCGCAGAATGGGCTTCAGCTTCTCCGCCAGCGTCGCGGGCATATCCTGCAATATCCCCTTGCGGGCCGTCACGCTGATCGTTCGCGTCAGCGGTGCCATCGGCAGTTCGAACACGTCTATCTGATCGGCAAAGCGCCGCGCCCGCATCAAGGCCAGCGGCGTCAGGATCGACCACCCCGCCCCTTGGCCCACAAGCGCAAGGATGGAGTGATAGCTATCCAACTCGAACCGGTGCGGAATACTCAGGTTCTGCCGCGCCAGATGTGACGAAATAAGACGCCCCATGTAGTGCCGCTGCGTATACTGAATGAGCGGCAGGCGCTTCAATTGCCGTAGAACGTCGCGCTCGGGCCGGATCACGCCACGCGGGGCCACCACGGCAAAACCTTCGCGCAACACCGGATGCACCTCGACCCAATCCGCCTCACCGCCCAGTTCCGCCGCGACAATCACATCAAGCGCGCGCGCGTCCAACTGATCATAGAGGTGATGGCTCGCCCCCGTTTCCAGCAGAAACTGACAGCCTTTCAACTCACCCGCCATATGGGTCAAAAGCTGAGGCGTCACATCCGCCTCCAGATCCTCGATCATGCCGAGACGAAACCGTGTCAACGTCGAGAGATGCGACATTGCCAGTTCCGCCCGCGCCTGCGCCGCCTCGTTCAGAATGGCCAGCGCGCGGCGGTGCATGATCTCACCCGCCGGTGTCAGGCGAATGGGCCGCGCGTTGCGCTGCAAGAGGGTGGCACCCACCGCCCCTTCAAGATTGGTCAATTGCTGGCTGACCGCCGATGGACTCGCCCCCAATCGCCGCGCCGCCGCAGAAATCGAGCGTTCATCGGCCGCGGCCATGAACACCTCGATCCCCCACAGGGTTATCCGCCCGGGGCTTTCGACCATTTCGGCCTATTTGCCCAGCTTGGACAGCTTGTCTTGCAATTCGGCGAGCTGTTTCTTGATGTCGTCCAGCCCCTCCTTGCCGTCACCCGTCGTATTCTCCGACTGAGGCGCACTTGTGCCCATGCCCTTGAACCCACCGGTCATCGCCTTCATGAAGGCCTCTTGCTGCGCGCGCATGGCCTCCATGCCGGGCATCGCGGCCAAGGGGTTGGCCTTGGTCATGTTCTCAAGGATCTTCGACTGCCCGTCACGCAGCATCTCGAAACTGGCGGCAAGGAACTCGGGCACGACGCTGGTGGCCTGCGTGGTGTAGCTGCGCACCAGATCATTCAGCACATTGATCGGCAGCACGCTCTCGCCCCGGCTCTCGTGTTCCGCAATGATCTGGAGCAGGTATTGCCGCGTCAGATCATCCCCGGATTTCAGGTCGATGATCTGCACCTCGCGCCCTTCCCGGATAAACTCCGCGATATCCTCAAGGGTCACGTAATCCGATGTCTCGGTGTTATAGAGCCGCCTGCTGGCATAGCGTTTGATCAGCAGCGGTTTTTTGGAGTCGGCCAAGGGGTATCCTCCCGGAGAATGCAGCGCTGCAGCATAGCTTAGACACAAGCGCCACAAAAAGAAAGGGCGAGCCGCATGGCTCGCCCTTCGCAGTCCATACCCCTCAAGGGAGGGGATCAGGGTATGGCTCTGCTAACCTTACTTGGCCGCTGCGGTGGCCTTCTGGGTCGCTGCGGTCACGTCGTCTGCGGCCTTCTTGACAACCTTGGTCGCGTCTTCCTGCATGGTCTTGCCAGCGGCCAGCATCAGTTCGACGGTTTCCATCTGAACTTTCTTGGCAACTTCAGCGAAGGCGGCCATGTTCTCGGCGGCCACTTCGGCATTGGCCGATGCGAAATCGGTCATCGCCTTGGCGTAATCTGCGGGCTCTGCTTTGGCCTTGGACATTTCGCTCAGCTTGGCGAGGGTGTCTTTGGTCCATTTGTTCGAGATCTCGGCCGACTTTTCGGCTGCGGTCAGAGCCACACCCGAGAGCTTCTCGCTCAGGGTTGCCTGGTTCTTGAACGCATCTTCGAATGCCTTGGTGTCAACCGGAAATGTGCCCATGACGTCTTTGAACATCGCGGTGAAATCTTGTGCTTTTGCCATTGGTTCGGTCCTTTCGGCTAGGGCGGATCAGTCCGCCGGTTCTGCAACTGCAACTAGATATACATGCTGCACTGCAGCATTTCAAGTCTTTTTCTGCAGTGCAGCATTTTTCCGATTGCCTAATAAAAAAGCGCCAAAGATCAGAGCGTTGCCTTTTTGCGAACATAGGTGCCCGGGGCCGGGGCCAGCGCCGGATGCTCCGAATCGCCCGGTTCGCGCGCCGCAATCATCTTGCCCGACCGCTTGGCCAGCCACGATTCCCACCGCGGCCACCACGATCCGGCGGTATAGTCCGCCCCCTGCATCCAGGCCTCGGCATCGCCGGTCAGATCGGCATTGGTATAATGCCCGTACTTCTTCTTCGTCGGGGGATTGACGATACCCGCAATATGCCCCGACTCTGATACGATAAAGGTCCGGTCCTTTGCCCCGGTCTGCTGAAAGCCGCGATAGCAGTCTTTCCAGGCCGCGATATGATCGGTCTCGCAGGTGACCGACATCAGCGGCACCTTGACGTCCCGGATATGCAACCGCTCGCCGCAAATCTCGAAACCATCAGTCACGAACTGGTTGCCCTGACACAAGCCGCGCAAATATTGCACCGTCATTTTGCCCGGCAGGTTGGCCCCATCGCCATTCCAGTAGAGCAAATCAAAGGCAGGCGGCGCCTCGCCCATCATGTAACTGCGTACGGCGGGCTGATAGATCAGATCGCGCGACCGCAGAAAGGACATGGTCCGCCCCATGATGAACGACCGCAAAATCCCCTGCTGCGTCACCTCCTCTTCGATTCCATCAATGAAATCGTCCTGAAGAAAGGGCGTGAATTCCCCCTGCTCGGAAAAATCTGTGAGCGCAGTAAAAAAGGTGGCGGATTTGACCGATTTGTCGCCCCGCTTGGCCATCAACGCCAGCGTCATGTGCAGCGTGGTGCCCGCGATGCAATAGCCCACCGTGTTCACCTCTTTCTGCCCGGTGATCGCCTTGGCCTCACGAATCGCGGTCAGAAAGCCGTCTTCGATATAATCCTCCATGCCGACCTCGGCATGGCTGGCATCGGCATTGACCCAACTCACGACAAACAGCGTGTAGCCCTGATCAACCACCCATTTGATGAGAGAGTTATCGGGCTTGAGATCGAGAATGTAGAATTTGTTGATCCAGGGCGGAAAGATCACGACCGGAATCTCATGCACCTGCTCGGTCGTGGGGCTATATTGGATCAGCTCCATCATCCGGTTGCGATACACCACCTCGCCCTGCGTGGTGCCGATATTCTCGCCCAGCTTGAACGCTTTGTCATCCGCCAGCCGCACCACCAATTCGCCATTGTTGGCCTCAAGATCCGCGATTAGGTTCTCCAACCCCTTCACAAGGCTCTCGCCCTCGGTCGCCACGGCGCGTTCCAGAGCATCGGGATTGGTGCCCAGAAAATTCGTAGGCGACATCATGTCGATGATCTGATGCGCGAAATAATCCAGCCGCCGCTTGTCCTTGGGCGGCAGGTCCTCGACATCGCCCACCGCCTTCTCAATGGCCTGCGCGTTCAGCGCGTATTGCTGCTTGATGTAGCGGAAATAGGGATGCGTATTCCACAGCGGGTTGGCAAACCGCTTGTCACCCGCCAAGGGATCGGGCGCTTCCTCCTCGATCACCGGCTCGCCGCGCAGCATCACCTGCTGCGCCTCCAGAAAATGCCGCACCGACTTGCCCCAGTATTCCAACTGCTGCTCATAGATCTTGCCGGGGTTCTCGATGGCCTCGGCCCAATAGGATTTCGCCGCCTTGGCAAAAAGCTCTTGATTGGGGCCATTCAAAGTGGGGTTGGCAGGGTTACGCGCTGCAAGCGCTTGAATCAGCCGCTGCGACAGGTGCTCGACCTTGGCAAGGTTCTCGTTGAGTTTTTCCAGATTCTGCCCTGCGACATCGTCTTGCGTTGCCATTTTTTATATTTCCCCTTAACATTTTCTGCTATGCAGCATAGCGTCGTATTGATCGGAGGGGATCGTACGACGAGCAAACCGGGCAATCTGCCCGAACAGGAGACGAACATGCGCTACATGGCCACATACGACCTGATGGAATCCCTCCGAAATACCAATCAATGGCTGGGTGCCTCCGCCCTCTCGCTCGCATCCTATCCGCTTTTCAGTGTGGTGCCAAACCCTGCTTTGCAATGGATGGCCGCCTGGGGCGAAGTGACCGAGCGCAGCTTCAAGCGCATGGTGGCCAAGCCCGACTGGGGCATTCGTACCTTTACCCATAAGGATGGGCGCGACCACCTCGTCAACATCGAAACCGTCGTCTCGCGTCCATTTGGCGATCTTATTCACTTCAACGTCTCTGGCCGCCCGGAACAACCGCGCAAGATCCTGCTTGTCGCGCCCATGTCGGGCCATTACGCCACGCTCCTGCGATCGACCGTGAAATCGCTGATCGTGAATTGCGAGGTTTACGTCACCGACTGGCATAACGCGCGCGACATTCCCGTGTCAGAGGGCAAGTTCGATATCGAGGATTATACCCTCTACCTTGTCGATTTCATGAAGGCGCTTGGCCCGGACGTCAACGTGATCGCCGTGTGCCAACCCGCGCCGCTGACACTGGCCGCCACCGCCTATCTGGCCGAACTCGACCCCGATGCGCAGCCCAGCACGCTGACCCTGATCGGCGGGCCGATCAACCCCGATGCGACCCCGACCGACGTGACCGATTTTGGCCGCCGCGTCACCATGGGCCAGCTTGAGGAAACCATGATCCAGCGGGTCGGGTTCAAGTACAAGGGCGTTGGCCGTCAGGTCTATCCCGGCCTCCTGCAACTCGCCTCCTTCATGTCGATGAATGCCGAGCGCCATTCCACGGCCTTCTCGGATCAGATCCTGCGCGTCGCAGGCGGCGAAGCGTCTGACAACGACGCCCACAACCGCTTTTACGATGAATATCTGGCAGTCATGGACATGACCGCCGAATTCTACCTGTCGACGGTGGAGCGCATCTTCAAGGGTCTTGAAATCGCGCAGAACCGCTTTGTCGTGAATGGCCATCAGGTCGATCTGGGCAAGATCACCCGCGTCGCTGTCAAGACTGTCGAAGGCGGCAAGGATGACATCTCGGCGCCCGGCCAATGCGTGGCCGCGCTCGATCTTTGCACCGGCCTGCCCGACAGCCTCAAGGCCAGCTATCTGGAGCCCGAGGCCGGGCATTACGGCATCTTCGCCGGCCGCTCCTGGCGCAACAATATCCGGCCGCTTGTGCTCGATTTCATCGACGCCAACGCGCGCAAAGATCCTAAACCGGCGAACAAGAACGCCCGCGCAACGGGCTAAGACCCGAGGCGGCGGGTCCTCCCGCCGCCCGACCGCTCAGGCGTCCACCCGCCGTTGCAGCACCAGCGGCTGCCGCAGCCAGCCCCGCAGCGCGGCGATCGTGGTCTCTGGCTGCTCCAGCACCGGCAAATGTCCCGCCCCCGGCACCACCACCAGATTGGCATAGGGGATGAGATCGGCCATGAACCGATGCCGCTTGACTGGCGTCAGCCCATCCTCTTCCCCGCACATCACCAGCACCGGCACCTGACACCGCCGCAACACCGCCTGATAATCGCGCCGTCGTTGCAGTGCCCGCGTCTGCCGGATGATCACCTCAGGCCCAAGCGCCTCGGCCATGCGCACGACCTCGGCCATCACCTCCGCCCGTCGAGGCCCGGACGCCAGATACTCGGGCCGCAGCAGCATCTGCACCGCCTCGGCCATCGCCCCGGTCCGCAGTTTGATGATGAATGGCTCATAGGCTGTGGCCGATTGCGGTGTTTCGGCCAGCGAATTGGTATCCATCAGCGCCAATCGCGTCACCCGATCCGGGGCGCGGCGCAGAATCTCCATCGCCACGATCCCACCCATCGACAGGCCCGCCAAGGCAAACCGGCGCGGCAGCACATCGAGCAGGTCTGAGGCAATCTCTTCGATCCGGTCCCCGCCAGTAATCGGGGCCACGGTCACGGCCATATCGGGGCTCAAGGCCGTTATCTGTGGCGCGAAAAGCCGCGCGTCGCACATCATACCGGGCAGAAACACCACTGGTTCACTGCTCATCCGTCATCCCCGCCTTTGACCCGTCACATATGGAAACACACGCGGCACAGCATGACACCAGATACAAGCCCCCGACAAGAGCCTCACCCGCTCACCTCTGCCACCGCCGCGCCGATCAGCGCCAGACACTCCGG
Organism: Roseovarius mucosus DSM 17069; assembly: GCF_000768555.3. Taxonomy (GTDB): domain Bacteria; phylum Pseudomonadota; class Alphaproteobacteria; order Rhodobacterales; family Rhodobacteraceae; genus Roseovarius; species Roseovarius mucosus. The sequence continues at coordinate 27,358 of NZ_KN293979.1, read as the reverse complement.
GTTTGAGAACCGGTGATCCGCCCCCTTGACCAGCGTCAGCCGCATATCCGGCCCTGTGGCATGGTCCAATAGCTGCAACGCCACCGACATATCCACATCCTTGTCGCAGGTGCCTTGCAGAAATCGAACAGGAAAGGGCAAATCGAGCGGGCTGCGCAAAACCAGATTGTTACGCCCCTCCTCGATCAATCGCCGTGTGATGATATAGGGCGCGCCATACTCCGACGGCAGCGCGACCTGCCCCTCCTCCAGCAACGCGCGCCGCTGTTCCGCGTCAAATCCACCCCACATGCTGTCCTCGGTGAAATCCGGCGCGGCGGCGATTGTTACCAGCCCCGCCACCCGCTCCGGCATTGATCGCGCCAGCAAGAGCGAAATCCAGCCCCCCATCGACGAGCCGACAAGAACCTGCGGACCCTCCGTGAGGCCTGCGATTACGGCGCGCGCATCCGCTGCCCAATCGCCGATCGCGCCATCCTCAAAACGGCCAGAGGATTGCCCGTGCCCGGAATAATCGAACCGCAGGAATGCCCGCCCCTCCGCGCGCGCCCAGTCCTCAAGCCAGAGCGCCTTGGTGCCCTCCATATCCGACTTGAACCCGCCAAGAAACACCACGCCGGGACCTGCACCGGCGCTCCGGTGATAGGCCAGCCTGCGGCCTTCTGGCCCGTCGAGATACTCAGGGTCCGCCATCGCATCCTCCGTATTCGCAATGGCGCGATCATGCACGCCCCGAACCAAAGGATCAAACCGGATTTATGGCGCGACGCTCAGCCGCCGATATAGGCGCCACGACGCGGACGATAGAACACCTTTTGATTATGCAACCGCCCTAACAGATCATGGATCTGGCGCAGGGTCTCGTCCTTGTCGTCCAATCCATCCGACGTGCGGTCCGGCTGCACCGACAAATCTGCCTTGGTCTTGAGCAAAGCACTCTCGATCAGGTCCATATCCGCGACCGACAACTCAAAATTCGAATTATACTTCGGCATTTTTCGACCCTCTCTTGGTTGCTCGCGCAAGAATCTTGCGCGTCCGATATACGGCATTTAGGGCCTCAAATGCGACCTGTCCACAGGTTTTTTCTGCACTGCGACAAAAGGGGAAACGTATGCTTTTGCATGCAAAATTAAGTGTCAAAACGCGCTCCTATTGACCTTGCGCGCCCGAACGGGCATGTGACGGGGACCAAACCCGCAACCGGGCGTTCCGTGGGCGCCAAACCGACGAGGAGCCAAGCAGATGGCCCAGATTTCCCTCACCTTTCCCGATGGCAATGCACGTGCGTTTGACGCAGGCGTGACCCCCGCTGACGTAGCCGCCAGCATTTCGCCGTCTCTGGCGAAACGCGCGATTTCGGCTCATGTGGATGGCGCACATTGGGATCTGCAATGGCCCATCGACCGCGACGCGGCCATCAGCATCAACACGATCAAGGACGAGGCCCCGGCGCTCGAACTCATCCGCCACGATCTTGCACATATCATGGCCCGCGCCGTTCAGGAAATCTGGCCCGATGTCAAAGTGACCATCGGCCCGGTCATCGCGAATGGCTGGTATTACGATTTCGACCGCGCCGCGCCCTTCACGCCCGAAGATCTCGGCCTGATCGAGAAAAAGATGAAAGAGATCATCAACCTGCGTGATCCCGTGCGTACCGAAATCTGGGACCGCGACCGCGCGATCCAGCATTATCGCGACACCGGCGAGCCCTACAAGATCGAGCTGATCGAGGCCATTCCCGGCACCGAGCCGCTGCGCATGTATTGGCACGGCGATTGGCAGGATCTCTGCCGGGGTCCGCATCTGCAGAACACCGGGCAAGTGCCCGCGGACGCCTTCAAACTCATGAGCGTGGCCGGTGCCTATTGGCGCGGCGACAGCACCCGCCCGATGCTGCAACGCATCTACGGTGTCGCGTTCCAGAACCGCGACGCGCTCAAGGATTATCTCACCTTTCTCGAAGAGGCCGACCGCCGCGACCACCGCAAATTGGGCCGCGAGATGGACCTCTTTCACATGCAGGAAGAGGCGCCCGGCCAGGTCTTCTGGCATCCGAACGGCTGGACCGTCTACACCACGCTTCAGGATTACATGCGCCGCCAGCAACGTCGCGGCGGTTATGTCGAGGTGAACACGCCCCAGGTGGTCGACCGCAAGCTGTGGGAGAAATCCGGCCACTGGGAAAAATATCAGGAAAACATGTTCATCGTCGAAGTGGACGAGGATCACGCCCGCGAAAAGGCCGTGAACGCGCTCAAACCGATGAATTGCCCCTGCCACGTGCAGATTTTCAATCAGGGTCTCAAATCCTACCGTGACCTGCCCCTGCGCATGGCCGAATTCGGCTCTTGCAACCGATATGAGCCCTCGGGTGCGCTGCACGGCATCATGCGCGTGCGCGGCTTTACCCAGGACGACGCGCATATCTTCTGCACCGAGGATCAGATCGAATCGGAAACGGCCCGCTTCATCGCATTCCTGTCGGGCATCTATGCCGATCTGGGCTTCCCGAATTTCGAGGTTCTGTTCTCTACCCGCCCCGACGTGCGCGCCGGGTCAGACGAGGTTTGGGACAAGGCCGAAGCGGCCCTTTTGTCCGCCACCCGCGCTGCCGGCATCGAACCCAAGGTTAATCCCGGCGAAGGCGCGTTCTACGGGCCCAAGCTGGAATTCACCCTGACCGACGCCATCGGCCGCAAATGGCAATGCGGTACGCATCAGGTGGATTTCGTCCTGCCCGAGCGGCTGGATGCAAATTACATCGGCACCGACGGGGCCAAACACCGTCCCGTGATGTTGCACCGCGCCGTTCTCGGCAGCTTCGAGCGCTTCATCGGCATCCTGATCGAGGAACACGCAGGCCGCCTGCCCTTCTGGCTGGCCCCGCGTCAGGTGGTGGTCGCCTCCATCGTGTCCGAGGCGGACGACTACGTTACAAAAGTCGCCCAAAACCTTACAGACCTTAACATCCGCGCCGAGGCCGACACCCGCAACGAAAAGATCAATTACAAGGTGCGCGAGCACTCTCTGGCCAAGGTTCCGGTGATCCTGGCCTGTGGTCCGCGCGAGGTCGAGGATGGCACCGTATCCCTGCGCCGTCTGGGCGAAAAGGACAGCCGCATCGTGCCGCTGGATCAGGTGGCGGCGGAACTGGCGCGCGAGGCTACCCCCCCCGACCTGTTGTAATTGCAGGGAAATTCAGCGCTGTGCGGGATCGGAAGAAACCCGCACAAGCCGCGTAAGGCTGCCAAGGCTCTCGCGTTGGCGGCCCTCCGCGTCGAAATTCGCAGGATCCAGCCAGAATGAAAACGCCTCTTTCAGCGCGGGCCATTCAGCGTCAATCGCGGCAAACCACGCCGTGTCGCGATTGCGCCCCTTGACCACCGTCGCCTGCCGGAAAATCCCCTCATAACTCAGCCCCAACCGCTGCGCCGCCCGTCGCGACGGCATGTTGAGCGCGTCGCATTTCCACTCGAACCGGCGATAGCCCGCCTCAAAAGCCCATTGAATCAAAAGGAAAATCGCCTCTGTCGCAGCGCGCGTGCGCTGAAGGGATGGGGCAAAATTGATATGCCCCACCTCGATCGAGCCCGCCTGCGGCGTGATCCGCAGATAGCTGGCAACACCCCCCACATGCCCTGTGTCGAGGTCGGTAATGGCATAGAACAGCGGATCATTCCCCGCCGCCATTTCCCGCGCCCATCGGTGCAACTGCGCTGACGAGGAAAACGGCCCATAGGGCAGATAGTCCCAGATCGCATCATCTACCGAAAACGCGCGGTGCAAATCCGCCGCGTGTCGATCCGCATCCAACCGCTCCAGGCGCGCGTATCGCCCGATCAGAGAGGTTACATCCGGTGCCGGCGGTGGGGTCCAGTTCAACAGCTTTGGCCCAACTGGCCGGTTTTGCGTCATTTTTTCGGGCCTTGCACAAATACCTTGACGCGACATTGCCTCAATATCGCGTCAAGGGAAAGCCCCGCCTAGTCCTGCGGAATGACCCGCAGGCCCAGTTCCATCAACTGATCGCTCGTCGGGTCAGACGGCGCGTTCATCATCAGATCCTCGGCCCGCTGGTTCATCGGGAACATGATGACCTCGCGGATGTTCGAGGTGCCTGCGAGCAGCATCACGATCCGGTCGATCCCCGCCGCACAGCCGCCATGCGGCGGCGCCCCGTATTGAAAGGCGTTGACCATGCCGCCAAAGCGCTTGCGCACCTCTTCCTCGCCATAGCCTGCGAGCTCGAACGCCTTGATCATGATGTCGAGCTTGTGGTTGCGGATCGCGCCCGAAACCAGCTCATAGCCATTGCAGGCGAGGTCATATTGATACCCCAGAACCTTGAGCGGATCGCCATTCAACGCCTCGATTCCACCCTGCGGCATCGAGAAGGGGTTGTGCGAGAAATCAATCTTGCCCGTGGTCTCGTCGGCCTCATACATCGGGAAATCGACAATCCACGCAAAGGCATAGCGGTTCTGATCGGTCAGACCCAACTCGTCGCCAATGACCGTGCGCGCCTTGCCCGCAACCCGTTCAAAGGCCTGCGGCTTGCCCCCGAGGAAGAACGCGGCATCGCCCACGCCAAGCCCAAGCTGCGCGCGAATGGCCTCGGTGCGCTCAGGGCCGATGTTCTTGGCAAGCGGCCCTGCGGCCTCCATCGCGCCATCGGCCTCACGCCAGAAAATATACCCCATCCCCGGCAGGCCCTCTTTCTGGGCAAAGGCGTTCATGCGGTCGCAGAACTTGCGGCTGCCACCGGTGGGGGCGGGGATCGCGCGGACCTCGGTGCCGTCCTGCTCCAAGAGCTTGGCGAAAATGGCAAAGCCGGATCCGCGGAAATGCTCGGACACGTCCTGCATCTTGATCGGGTTGCGCAGGTCGGGCTTGTCCGTGCCATACCAAAGCGCTGAATCCGCATAGGAAATCTGCGGCCATGCCTCGGGTGCATCGACCGTCTTGCCGCCGCCAAACTCTTGAAACACGCCCGCAATCACCGGCGCGATAGTGTTGAACACATCCGCTTGGGTGACAAAGCTCATTTCCATGTCGAGCTGATAAAAATCCGTGGGCGAGCGGTCGGCGCGCGGGTCTTCATCGCGGAAACAGGGGGCAATCTGGAAATACTTGTCAAAGCCAGAAACCATGATGAGCTGTTTGAACTGCTGCGGCGCCTGCGGCAGGGCATAGAACTTGCCCGGATGCAAACGGCTCGGCACCAGAAAGTCGCGCGCGCCCTCGGGACTGCTGGCCGTGATGATCGGCGTCTGAAACTCGCGGAACCCCTGGTCCCACATGCGGCGGCGCATCCCCGCCACCACATCCGAACGCAGGGTCATGTTGCGCTGCATCGCCTCGCGGCGCAGGTCAAGGTAGCGATAGCGCAGGCGCGTTTCCTCGGGGTATTCCTGATCGCCAAAGACCTGAAGCGGCAATTCGGCGGCAGAGCCGAGCACTTCCATGTCTCGAATGAACACCTCGATTTCGCCGGTCGGGATCTTGGGATTGATCAGCCCCGCGTCGCGCGCCTTCACCACACCATCGATTCGAATGCAATATTCGCTGCGCAGCTTTTCCACCTGCGCAAAAACCGGGCTATCGGGGTCACAGATGAGCTGAGTCACGCCATAGTGATCGCGCAGGTCGATAAAAAGAACCCCGCCATGATCGCGGATACGGTGCACCCATCCGGAAAGGCGGACATCGGCACCCACGTCCGATTTGGTCAGGTCTGCGCAGGAATGGCTGCGATATGCATGCATGTTGGCTCTCCGGTCCCGGCTCGGGGCGTTGGTCTTGGGTTCGGGCCGATACACCTTGGCGGGACGGCAAAGTCAAGGGCGTGGGGCGATGCACACCGCAAAACCGTTTACACAAAGGGCAATCTGCGCAAAAATACCCGCCACACGAGCAGGCAGTCCCGGGGAACACGGGAAGTAGGACCGGTTTGGTACACCGTTGAAATGCGCCGGTTGGGCGCGCGGACATGGGGTGTGACATGTGGACCAAGGCTCTCGATGGGTTGCTGACCCATTTTTTCAAAAGCGGATCTTTGCGCGTGACCTATCCCGATGGTAGCACGCGGACCTATGGGGCGGGGGGCGACGGCGTGGCTGTCACGCTGCACGACCCAACCCTGCCCCGCCGCATCGTGCTCTCGCCTGACCTGGCGGCGGGTGAAGGCTATATGGACGGCACGCTGACCATTGAGGGCGATGATCTATATGGCTTTCTCAGCCTCGCCATTCGCAACATCGGCGCGCAAGGGCAGCCATGGTTTCGCCGCCCGCTTGAGGCGCTACGCTGGTTCAAGCGGCGTCTGGATCAGTTCAACCCGGCGGCGCGCTCACGCGCCAATGTGGCGCATCATTATGATCTCTCGGGCGAGCTTTACGATCTCTTCCTTGATGCCGACCGGCAGTATTCCTGCGCCTATTTCGCCCGCCCCGACATGACGCTGGAAGAGGCGCAGGCCGCCAAGAAGGCCCATATCGCGGCCAAGCTGTTGATCGAGCCGGGTATGCGCGTGCTCGACATCGGCTGTGGTTGGGGCGGCATGGGTCTGACCTTGGCACGAGACTTTGGCGCGCAGGTAACAGGTGTGACGTTGTCGCAGGAACAGCACACGATTGCCAATCAGCGCGCGCAAAAGGCAGGGCTGGCGGACAAGGCGCGATTTCACCTGAAGGACTACCGCGATGTGAAGGGACAGTTTGATCGCATCGTATCGGTGGGCATGTTCGAGCATGTCGGCGTGCCCCACTATGATGCGTATTTCGCCACGGTCGAGCGGCTTCTGGCCCCGGATGGCATTGCGCTGATTCACACCATTGGACGCGCGGGGCCGCCGGGCGCGACAAGCCCCTGGATCACCAAGTATATTTTTCCGGGCGGTTATTGCCCTGCGATGTCCGAGACGATGGCAGCAGTGGAGCGGCACAAACTGGTCACAACCGATGTCGAGGTCTGGCGCCTGCATTACGCGGAAACCCTGCGCCTCTGGCGCGAGCGATTCGAGGCCAACATCGAGCGCGCGCGCGCGCTCTATGATGACCGCTTTTGCCGCATGTGGCGGTATTACCTGATTGCGAGCGAACTGACCTTTCGGCTCAACAATCAGGTGGTGTTCCAGTTCCAGTTGACGCCGAAACAGGATGCCGTGCCGCTCACGCGCGATTACCTCTATTGCGACGGTAATGCTGGCCTGCGCCACGCCGCCGAATAGGACGGATCAGGCTGGAACGGGGGCAAGCGCGCGGGCAAATCGCGCCTTCCAAAGCGCTTCTTCGTATTCGCCCGATGCCGTGCTGTCATAAACCACACCGCCGCCCACGTTGAGGGTGGCGCGCCCGTCCTCGACCATCAGGGTGCGGATGGCCACGTTGAACTCGGCCCGCCCATCCGGCGCAGCCCATCCGATGGCCCCGCAATAGATGTCGCGGGCGTGCTGTTCCAGCTCGGCCAAGATTTGCATCGCCCGCAATTTAGGCGCCCCGGTGATCGAGCCACAGGGAAAAAGCGCGCGCAGGATATCCGACAGACCCATGCCGGGCATCAGATCGGCGGTGATGAGTGAGGTCATCTGATGCAGGGTCTCGTAGGTCTCGACCGAGAAGAGCTCAGGCACGCGCACCGACCCCGGTACACTTACACGGCTGATGTCATTGCGCAAAAGATCCACGATCATCAGGTTTTCGGCGCGGTTCTTGGCATCCGATTGCAAAAAGAAGCGGCGGCGCGCATCCTCTGCCGCATCTGCGCTACGCGGCTGCGTGCCTTTCATGGGCCGGGTTTCGATCCGCCCATCAGCGTGGGTGCGAAAGAACAACTCGGGCGAGCGCGACAGGATCGCAGGCAGGCCCGCCGCCTCGATCAACGCGCCATAGCGCACCGGCTGTATGGCGCAGAGGGCCGCATAGAGGGCCTGCGGCGTACCCTGGGCCGTCATACGCAGCGGAAAGGTGAGGTTAGCCTGATAGATGTCGCCCGCGCATATATAGTCATGCACGGCCTCAAAAGCCCGCGCATAACGCGCCGAATCCCAGTCCGGCACAAGATCGCCAAGCGTGGCCGGACCCGCCTTGAGCGGCGCGGCTGGACCGGGCGCGGCAAAGGTTCCAAATTGCAAGAGCGGCAAACGACGACGCGCGGGCATACAGGACGCCAACCGCGTTTCCAGCGCGTGACCAAGTTCATAGCTGGCAAAACCCGCCAGCCAATAGCCCTCTGCCCGCGCCGCATCAAGCGCCGCAAGTGCACCGGGCACCTCTTCGGGCGTATGGGCCACGATCAGGCGCTCGGCCTGCGCGAACTGGCAGGCGTCGTCGTAGGGACCATGATCGAACCGAATCTGCACGTCGTATCCTCTTGGCAAGTGGAGTGTATTTAGGCCCATGATCCACAAAGCACACCCTTAAATGCGTCGGTTCGGGCCAGTTTTGCGGTCACACGCCCCCTTGACAGCACCTCACCGCCGCGAAACGCTGCACGCATGTGTTTCTGAGGAGGTCGCACGCATGGAGCGGTGGATCGGTGGCGTTGCCTGCCTCTGGCTCATGGCCTCGGTCGCAGAGGCAGGCCAGGTCTCTATTGGCTTCGAGGGACCGGAAGAAGGACCCGCTCCCATCGAAATGCCCGAGGATGGCTACCGCGTCGTCACCCGCGACATGATGATTTCCTCGGCCAGGAAATCCGGCAACGGCAGCGATGGCCCGAACGAAATCGAAAGCGCGATGAACACGCGCGGCGCAGTGGCGATTCTGCGTGAAGCGCCGTTTACCTTCGTATCGCTGGATTGGCAGACAGAAACAGGCGCGCCACAGGTGGTGGTCGAGGGGTATCTGGGGTCGGTGCTGGTTGCACGGGACCGGTTTGTCGCCCGCGGGACATATGACACGTTCACGACCCATCCAGCCGAAGCGCTGCAAGGGCAGGTAATCGACCGGCTGATCCTCTATCCGCAGCGTGACAACCGCGGCATGGGCGCGCTTGACCGCGTCATTCTGGAGGATGCGGCACCGTTGCCCGAAACCTCCTGAGCGCGGCACGGGTTTGCCCCTTGCACCCCGGCCTGTGATGGCTATAACCCCACCAATTTGCGCAGGTGGGCCATCCCCTCCTGCCCTTCCAGCTGCCCGGGGACCGATATGCCGAAAAGAACCGATATTTCATCCATCATGATCATCGGAGCGGGGCCAATCATCATCGGACAGGCCTGCGAATTCGACTATTCCGGTGCTCAGGCCTGCAAGGCTCTGCGCGAAGAAGGGTATCGGGTCATTCTCGTCAACTCCAACCCCGCGACGATCATGACCGATCCGGAATTGGCCGATGCCACCTATATCGAGCCGATCACCCCCGAGGTCGTGGCGCGCATCATCGAAAAGGAACGACCCGACGCACTCTTGCCCACGATGGGCGGGCAAACCGGGCTGAACACCGCGCTGGCCGTGGCGGACATGGGCGTGCTGGAGAAATTCGGCGTGGAACTGATCGGGGCCAACCGCCAAGCCATTGAAATGGCCGAAGACCGCAAGCTCTTCCGCGAGGCGATGGACCGTCTCGGGATCGAGAATCCCAAAGCGACCATCGCCAACAACATGGACGAATGCATGGCGGCGATTGATTATGTGGGCCTTCCCGCGATCATCCGCCCGGCCTTTACCCTTGGCGGCACCGGCGGCGGAGTGGCCTATAATCGCGACGACTATATCCATTATTGCAAGACGGGCCTAGATGCGTCCCCTGTCAGCCAGATCCTGATCGACGAGAGCCTGCTTGGCTGGAAGGAATTCGAGATGGAGGTGGTCCGCGACAAAGCGGACAATGCCATCATCGTCTGCTCAATCGAAAACGTCGATCCGATGGGCGTGCATACGGGCGATTCGATCACCGTGGCCCCAGCGCTTACGCTCACCGACAAGGAATACCAGATCATGCGCAATGGCAGCATCGCCGTGCTGCGCGAGATCGGGGTGGAAACCGGCGGTTCCAACGTGCAATGGGCCGTGAACCCCGAAGACGGGCGCATGGTGGTAATCGAGATGAACCCACGCGTGTCGCGGTCATCGGCGCTTGCGTCCAAGGCCACAGGTTTTCCCATTGCCAAGATCGCGGCCAAACTGGCCGTGGGCTATACGCTCGACGAGTTGGACAATGACATTACCAAGGTGACTCCGGCTTCTTTCGAGCCGACCATCGACTATGTCGTTACCAAGATTCCACGCTTTGCCTTTGAGAAATTCCCCGGTGCCAAGCCGAATCTGACCACCGCGATGAAATCGGTGGGCGAAGCGATGGCGATCGGCCGCACGATCCACGAGAGCCTGCAAAAGGCATTGGCGTCCATGGAAACGGGCCTCACCGGGTTTGACGAGGTCGACATTGAGGGTGCCCCCGACAAGGCCGCCGTTATCCGTGCGCTTTCTGTCGCCACACCTGATCGGATGCGCACCATCGCGCAGGCCATGCGTCATGGCCTCAGTGACGACGAAATCAACGCCGCGACCGCGTTCGATCCGTGGTTCCTTGCCCGTATCCGCGAAATCGTGGACGCAGAAGAGCGCATTCGCCGCGACGGCCTGCCCCTGACCGAAAATGGCCTGCGGCAGCTCAAGATGCTGGGCTTCACCGATGCTCGCTTGGCCAAACTGACGGGACGCGACGAAGGTCAGGTGCGCCGCGCGCGCATCAATCTGGGCGTGCGCGCCGTGTTCAAGCGGATCGACACCTGCGCCGCAGAGTTCGAGGCGCAGACACCCTATATGTATTCCACCTACGAGGCCCCCATGATGGGCGAGGTCGAATGCGAGGCGCGTCCGTCAAACGCCAAAAAGGTCGTCATTCTGGGCGGTGGCCCAAACCGGATCGGCCAAGGGATCGAGTTCGACTATTGCTGCTGCCATGCCTGCTTTGCCCTGTCCAAGACTGGGTATGAGACGATCATGATCAACTGCAACCCCGAAACGGTCTCGACTGATTATGACACCTCGGATCGCCTCTATTTCGAGCCGCTGACCTTTGAGCATGTGATGGAGATCCTGACCAAAGAGCAGGAGAACGGCACGCTGCATGGGGTCATCGTGCAGTTTGGCGGGCAAACGCCGCTCAAACTCGCGCGGGCTCTCGAAGCCGAGGGGATTCCGATCCTTGGCACCACGCCCGATGCCATTGATCTTGCCGAAGACCGCGAGCGGTTTCAGGCGCTTGTGAACAAACTCGGATTGAAGCAACCGCACAATGGCATTGCGAGCACGGACGCGCAGGCACTTGCCATAGCCGAGGACATCGGTTTTCCGCTGGTCATCCGCCCCTCCTATGTGCTGGGCGGGCGCGCGATGGAGATCGTGCGCGACATGGCGCATCTGGAACGCTACATCGCCGAGGCGGTCGTGGTCTCGGGCGATAGCCCGGTGTTGTTGGATAGCTACCTCTCTGGCGCCATCGAATGTGATGTGGACGCGCTCTGCGACGGCACCCGTGTCCATGTGGCCGGCATCATGCAGCATATCGAAGAAGCGGGTGTGCATTCGGGCGACTCCGCCTGCTCATTGCCGCCTTATTCGCTGAGCGATGCGACCATTGCCGAGATCAAGAAACAGACCGAGGCCCTTGCGCTCGCGCTCAATGTCGTGGGTCTCATGAACGTGCAGTTCGCGGTCAAGGGCGACGACATCTATCTGATCGAGGTAAACCCCCGCGCCAGCCGCACCGTGCCCTTTGTGGCCAAGGCGACCGATAGCGCCATTGCGTCAATTGCCGCGCGCCTGATGGCCGGTGAGACGCTCGACGCTTTCCCCTTCCGTGGTCCCTACCCCAAGGAAACCAAGCCAGGCACCCTGCCGATGGCTGATCAGATGACGTTGGCCGATCCCAATATGCCGTGGTTCTCGGTCAAGGAGGCGGTGCTGCCTTTTGCCCGCTTCCCCGGCGTGGATACCATCCTTGGGCCAGAAATGCGCTCGACGGGCGAGGTGATGGGCTGGGATGTGTCTTTCCCGCGCGCCTTCCTCAAGGCGCAGATGGGTGCAGGCGTGGACCTGCCTGAGAGCGGGCGCGTATTCATATCGATCAAGGATATGGACAAACAACCGCAGATGATCGAGGCGGCACAGGTACTGGTAGACCTTGGTTTCGAGATCATCGCGACGCGCGGGACGGCGGCCTTTCTATCAGAGGCAGGCATCGCCTGCGAGATCGTGAACAAGGTCTATGAGGGGCGCCCAAATATCGTGGACCTGCTCAAGGACGGGCAAATCGCGCTGGTGATGAACACGACCGAAGGCACGCAGGCGGTCGAGGATAGTCGTGAAATCCGCTCGGTCGCGCTCTATGACAAGATCCCGTATTACACGACCATGGCCGGGTCGCACGCCGCGGCCCTTGCGATCAAGGCCCGGCAAGAGGGGGAATTGACCGTTATGCCGTTGCAGGGCAGCACGGCCTGACTGGCAAGACAATTCAAGTAGAACGGAGCGGCGCGCCATGGGTGCGCCGCTTTCGTTTCTCAGCCAGAAATGGCTGCGAAATGTATATACATTGCATAGGCAAATTGGTATTCTGTGCCCGGTGGAGGAGCACGGCCCATGGCAGACGGATCGCGCAAACAGAAAGAGCGCAAGGATAGCCAATTGATCCTGCGTATCAACGGCAAGGATCGGGACGATTTCGTTGCGCTCTGCGAGGCTTTGGATACAAGTGCGGCGCGCGAAATCCGTGCCTTCATCCGTAGCTTTGTCGCGGCACATGCGCCGAGAGAGCCCGCGACCTCAGAGGCAGAGGACATCATCGGCGAAAGCACTGGTCCCCAGCCTCAAAAGCACAAATCCAAGCGCGGAAAGAAGCGAAAGTGATCTTCCTCTGATACCGAAGCGCTCCATGTCCCGACGCCCGCCATCACACATATCAATTAACAGCAACTCACGACCTCACAGGAAAAAGACCATGTCAGATCTCAACGACATTCCCGGCGTCGGCCCTGCTATTGCTCATGGCCTCGCCGATATAGGCATCACGACCACCCAAGACCTGAGCAAGGCCGACGTGGCGACCCTAACCAAGGTGCGCGGCATTTCCGAAGCCCGCGCCGAGCGGTTCATCGCTGTGGCGAAGATGGCCGTCGTTAGCCCAGAGATACCCGAGGCAGCCCCGGCGACGCCCAAAGGGCCTGAAGAGAGCAAGCCCTCCAAGGACACGTCGAAGTCCAAGAAAGAGGGCAGCAAGAAGGACAAAAAGAGCAAAAAGAAAAAGGAAGACAAGAAGTCGGGCAAATCCGGCGCGGACAAGAAGCCCAAGAAAGGCAAGAAAAAGAAGTAACACCAACCTTGCGGCACAAACGGCGGATTTCCACGTTCGCCCGACCTGAGCCTCACCGCACCGGCACTTTAACGCTTGCGTCCGGCCTGCCAAGGAGAGCCGAAAGCGGCGGTGGCGACATGCCCGAACGCTATCGGTATTGTCTGGCTTGGCTCAGGTCATGGCCAGATGCAGCAGGACGCCTCCGGGCACTTTTGGCCTACCCTCACGGGCGTTCCGTCTCGACATCCCGGTAAATTCGACCGCGACAGCGGCGGACGACAATCGCTGTGCGCCCCCCTGTTGCGAATTGAAGAATCTCGGCAATTGAGGCAAACAGTCCAACAACAAAGGCCCAAAACCGGGCGGGACAAACGAGCAAGAGGCACGGGTCATGAAGCAATGGGTGATGTTGGGGGCGGTGCTGGCCTTGGCGGGGTGCGGCGGGGGTGATGGCTATCGCGGGAACAACGGTGCGATCCCGATGGCCAGTGGCCCCATAAACAGCGCGTGCATGCAATCCGACCGCAAGGCCCGCTCCCGTGCCCTCTGCGGATGTATTCAAGCCGTTGCAAATGACACGCTGAGCAGTGCGCAACAGCGCCGCGCGGTGCGCTTTTACCGCGATCCGCAGGCCGCGCAGGATATCCGGCAATCCAAGCGCCCCGGCGACGAGCGCTTCTGGGATGCCTACAGCGCATATGCGCAACGCGCCGAGCAGGTCTGTCGCTAAGCCTCTGCGGGTCAGGATTACGGCGCCACCCGAATTACAGCCCAAACGTTGATCACCCCCTCGCATAAGGGCTGCTTAAGTGTTGCTCTGCAACAATAATCACGCTAAGGTTGTATTCTTAATATTGTAATCTCCCTTAAATAGTATCTTCGGACGAAACACCCCTGTGCCGGTTAACTCCGGGCAGATCGGAGCCGTGGGATGCCATTCACTCTATCGATCGAGAGCGCCGGGGGACCCTCCTTTACTGCCGAGCATTTCGGGGGAAACCTGCTTGCGACCCGCGATGTCGTCGGGGAGAATGGCACTTACCCGGACACCGCGGCCACGCTCGGGATTGGCCACCTTCGCTACCCCGGCGGCGCTCTGACCGAGGAATGCGCCTGCATTTACGAGGCGGATCGCCTGTCTGACCCGCCAAGCGCTGATGAAGATCCGGTCCTGACCTCTGTCACCGAAATGTTCCGCTATGCGTCCGAGGCTGGCATCGCTCTGACCATCGTCCTGCCGACCCGTGACTTTCTGACCGATGACACCGATGCGCATGGTCATCGTTTTGCCGCTGTGGACGAAACCGCGGTCCGCAACTTCATCGCGGATATTGCGAATGGCAATTTCGGCCCGGCCCCAACGATTCAGGCCTTTGAAATCGGAAATGAATATTGGGGAAGCGGCGAGATGACCGCGGTCGAATATGGTCGGCTGGCCTCTGAGATGGCCGTGATCATCGACGGCGAAATGTCCCGGAATTCCGAAAGCCCTCAGTTTGCGGACACCGATATTCTCGTGCAGATGGGCACGAACCACGGGCAGTCGAATTTGTCCGACCTGTTTGAGGGCACGGGCACGGAACAACTCGCGGCCGTGAACGAGATGTTCGGCCTGTCCTTGTCCGAGGCGGACTACATCTATTCTTCCGGCGAGGTCGCATGGTCCAAGGTGAATAATGCGATCCTCGTCGACCAGTTCAATACCGAAGCAGAGCGCGCCGCAGTGGATGGCGTCGTCGCGCATATCTATTCACGTGGCGAGGATGTGCCCGGCAGCCGAACGTTTGAACTATCCCAGATCGAGGATACCTGGCTCCATGAAATGCCAGAGCTGAAAATCTATGCGACGGAATGGAATCTCAAACGGACGGTCGGAGAGACACGCGACGAGGAATTCGGCCTGAAGCAGGCCCATGAAATGCTCAACATCGTTGAGGCGTTTCATTGGGGCGGTGTCGATGCCGCGCATGTCTGGGCGCTTCAACTCAACAGCCGCACCGCCTTGACCGAAGTCGAGGGGGACGCCGAGATGCGCGTAGCGGGGGAAATGTTCCGGCTTATGAACGATGTCCTGCCGGGCACCCGGCCACTATCGCTCGTAGGGAGCGAAGGCCGCGAGACCGAAGTGCAAGGCACCACCGCAGATGTGCACAGCTTCTATGCCGAAGACCGGCTCGTAACCTTTATCGCCTCAACCTCTGATGAGGCCGAGGAGCAGATTGTCGATTTCAATAATCTGGTGGCCGACCCGGGCCAGGTCACGATCACGCGACTCGGAGTGGCCGAGGGGGAAAACCCCACTTTCACATCGGCGGTGCCGCGGGTCACCCAAGAGGATTCCGATACGCTCTTGGACGATGGCATTCTGATCACGGATCTCGCCCCTCGGGAAATCCTGATGATCGAAATGACCAATCCCATCTATACCGACGCGGTGCTGGAGATTGCGGAAAACGATCTGCCGGACGATGATCCAGTTCTGCCCATGCTCCCCCCCGAAGACCCGCCACCGGATCAACACGCTGACGATGAGGACGAGGATGGCGGCGGATTGATGTCGACTTTGCTCGGTGTGCTCCCGCTCTTGTTCTTTGCGGGATAGGCGGGCCTGCCCCTACGCCTTCAGCCGATACCCCGTCGCCAACATGCGCCACGCAATAAGGCAAACCGCCAGCGTCGCCGCCGCGCCTACGGTCAACCCGAGCAGAGGGTCGCTGTCCGACACCCCGATCACCCCATAGCGGGCGCCGTCGATGAGATAGAAAATCGGGTTGAAATGCGTGACCGTGTAGAGCACCGGCGGCAGCGCCTCGACCGAGTAGAAAGTGCCCGACAGAAAGGCGAGAGGGGTCACGATGAAATTGGTAATCGCCGCCATTTGATCGAACTTGTTGGCAAAAATCCCAGCGACGATGCCGATCCCGCTCAGAAACCCGGCACCGAGCAGCACAAAACAAAGCGCCCAAAAAGGATGCGCAAGCCCGATCCCGAGAAAGACCCATAACCCAAGCCAGATCGCGACAGCCACCAGCAGACCACGCCCCACGCCCCCCGCAAGATAGCCCAACACCAACTCGCCCGCCGAGAGCGGCGGCATCAGGGTGTCTACGATGTTGCCCTGTACCTTGGAGATGACAATGGACGAAGATGTATTGGCAAAGGCGTTTTGGATGACCGTCATCATCAGAATGCCCGGCGCGATAAAGGTGGTAAAGGCCACGCCCATGACATCGCCACGGGTGGGACCAATGGCGATGGTGAAGATCAGCAGAAAGAGACCTGCCGTGACCAGCGGCGCAAGGATAGTCTGGGTCCAAACCGCCATGAAACGGCGTGTTTCACGCTCTGCCAGCGTGGCCAACCCGAGCCAGTTGACGCGCCCGAACCGCCGTGCGCCCATTGCCGCCATGACGGTCGATCTATCCTCTCGTGCATGATCTGTCATTTGCCGCTCCTTGCCTGGTTGATCTGGCTCTTTTGGGCGTGTTTCCACCACTATGTGCAGCCCGCCCACGATTCGATGCCTTGTAACTCACACGCCAGTGACTAGAATAGGGGCTTGATCAGATTTGCAAGGCGGCGGGCCCGGGGCCCGGTCCGCCTTTTGACCGAAGGAAGCCCCGATGTCCTGGAACGACGAACGCGTTGAAATGCTCAAGAAGATGTGGGGAGAAGGTCAGTCTGCAAGCCAGATCGCCAAGGAATTGGGCGGCGTTACCCGCAATGCAGTGATTGGCAAGGTGCATCGCCTTGGCCTGTCAAATCGCAATGGCACCGGATCAACAGCGGCCCCTGCCCCGAACACGGCGGAAACCAAGGCAAAGCCGGCCGCCGCCGCCAAGGCTGCAGAAGCGCCCAAGCCCGCGCCCAAGCCCGCGGCACGTGTGGAAGAACAGCCGGAGCCTGCGAACGAACCTGTTGTCGTGGCCCCAATCAGCCGGATCAAGGCAATCATTCCCGCAGGCCAACCCCTGCCACCGCAGCCCTCAGCAAACGAGATCGACCCCGAGGCACTGGCCAAGGTGAGCGAGATCGAGAAGAAGGCCAAGAAGCTCACCCTGATGGAATTGACTGAGCGCACCTGCAAATGGCCGGTGGGCGATCCCGCCACGCCCGATTTCTGGTTTTGCGGCCTGCCGGTGCAATCGGGCAAGCCCTATTGCGAAGCGCATGTGGGGGTGGCGTTCCAGCCCATGAGCAGCCGTCGCGACCGCAAACGCTAGAACAGGGTCTGAAACGCGCTCAACGCGATGGTGCCAGATCGCTTGCCGTATCCACATCGCGCAAGCGGTCGACAAACGCGATGCGTGCGCCCGGCAGTGTTTTGATCGTATCGCCGAGGGCATCCGCAGTTGACCAGCGGACCCCCTGAAAAAGCGTCGGCGCGACAGGCCGCGACCGTTTCAGACCGACCAGCCAATAGCCCCCGTCCATCGCCGGGCCGAACACCGCGTCGTTGCGTCCGAGGGCAGAAAAAGCCTGCACGACGTGTGCACGGGTGACACCCGGAATATCCGCACCGATAATGCAGACAGGGCCGGGCGGCATACTCCGCAAGAGCCGCCCCATCCGGTCGCCCAGATCACCCGCACCCTGCGCCACACGGGGCAAATGTGCGGGCCAAACGCGGCTCTTGAGCCCGGCGTGATCCGGGGACACCGCAAGCACCAGCTGCCAGCGGGGATCGTCCACCTCCCGCAAGAGCCGCGCCACCTGATGCCGAAACCACCACGCCGCCGCGACCATGCCGATGTCACGCCCCAGACGCGATTTGACGCGGCCGGGGCGAGGTTCCTTGACCATGACGATCAGATAGCGGCGCATCAGCCAAAGTAATCCCGAAGAATACGGGCATAAATCGCCTTTAGCTGGTGAATCTGCGCCACCTCGACCCGCTCATCGACCTGATGCATGGTCTGCCCGACAAGGCCGAATTCCACCACCGGGCAGTGATCCTTGACAAAGCGGGCATCCGAGGTGCCGCCAGAGGTCGACAGCACGGGCACCACGCCGGTCTCTGCCTCGACCGCGCGCGCGACCAAATCCGAGAGCGGCCCCGGCGGGGTGAGAAAGCTCTCGCCCGACACCTTGACGCGCATCTCGCCGGTGATGCCGAACTCTGCGCAGACTCCGTCCAATTCGGCCTGCATCCAGCTGATCAGATCGGCGCTGTGATGCGCATCGTTAAACCGGATATTGACAGTGGCGCGGGTCTGCGCCGGGATCACATTGGTCGCAGGATTGCCGGTGTCGATGGTCACGACCGCCAGCGTCGAGGGATCGAAATGCGCCGTGCCCTCGTCCAGCCGGTGCGAGGCGAGCCGGTCCATCAGCCGCGCCATGGCAGGCAGCGGATTACGGGCGCGGTGCGGATATGCGGAATGGCCCTGCACCCCGGTCAGCGTGAACCAAGCCGAGAGCGAACCGCGCCGCCCGATCTTGATCATCTCGCCCATGCGCTCGGGGCAGGTCGGCTCTCCGACAAGGCAGGCTGTCATGACCTCGCCCTGCGCCTGCATCCAGTCGAGCAAGGCCACCGTGCCATCCAGCGCGTCGCCTTCTTCATCGCCGGTGATGGCCAGGATCACCGCACCGTCGGGCGGCGTATCGCGCACGAAATCCACCGCCGCCGCAGCAAAGGCCGCAACGCCCGATTTCATATCCGTGGCCCCACGCCCCCAGATCATGCCGTCTTTCTCGACCCCACCAAAGGGTGGCACGGACCATGCCGCCAGATCCCCCACAGGCACCACATCGGTATGCCCGTTAAAGCCGAAACTGCGCGCCGCCCCTTTCGCTCCCCAGCGGGCAAAGAGATTGGGGACCCCGCCGCGATCCACACGAGTGCAAGTGAATCCAGCCTCACCGAGCACCTCTTGCAGCAGGCGCAGGGCACCGCCTTCTTCGGGTGTGACCGAGGCGCAGCGGATGAGATCAGCCGTCAGGCGAGCGGGATCAAGCGGGGTTTCGGGCATGGTATGCGTCCTGTCAGTCGGTATTGGCGGAGGCCTAGCGCGGATCGCAGGCAAAGGCAAACCGGGCGAAATACAACGCATGGCATACGGCGTCTTTGCCACAGCGCGCCTGCGCTTGGAGGGCCAAAGCGAATAAACCTTAACAACGCGCAAATTGTTTGCTATCCAAAAGGATATAATAAAACCCGAGGCAGGGTGATCAAACCACGTCAGGGCCGCCAGATCCGTAAAGGACAGACTGGTCCGCGACATTCGAGCAGCAAGGCGCATCGCAGGCAGTACCATGCGCTATTGCACCCGGATCGGGCGGCCCGCACGGGTCGTGCGTGAGCTTGGCACGCTGCCTCTGAAAAGGGGCAGGCAAAGACATGGTGGCAGGCGTCGAAATTCCGATTAATCGGAACGCATCCGCGATCCAGATGGCGCAGACGATCTTTGGTGATGGCACACAGGTGATCAACGCCTCTTATACAGGCGACCGCGACTCATCGGGCATCTATAGCAACGGCAATGCCATATCGCCCGGTGTCACGCCCAGCGATACGGGCGTCATGTTCTCGACCGGCGATTTGCGCGGCTTCACCAACAACAACTTCTTCCAATCGAACGAGAGCGCCAGCACAACGACCACTTCAAGCGGTCCGAATGGCGTGGCGGATTTCAACGCCGCCGCGGGGGCGCAGACCTTTGACGCGTCTTTCCTCGATGTCGATTTCATCCCCACCGGTGATGTGATGACGATGCAATTCGTCTTCGCCTCCGAGGAATATCCGGAATTCGCCGTGGGCGCATTCCAGGATTTCTTTGGCGTCTGGATCAATGGCAACCTTGTGCCGCTTAGCGTTGGGGACGGCGACATCGACCCCAATAACCTCAACGCCGGGTCCAACAGCAACCTTTTCATCGACAACACCCAAGACCAGTTCAACACCGAGATGGACGGGTTTACCTTGACCATGACCCTGACCATACCGGTCAACTCTGGCGAGGTGAATTCCATCCGCATCGGTATCGCGGACGTGACGGATGCCAACTACGACTCGACCGTTCTGATTGCGGCCGACAGCGTGCAAACCACGCTTGTTGCGATGGATGACACGACCACGCTCTTTCCCGAAGGCACCCGCATCCTCGACCTGCTCGGCAACGACGTCAACAACACCGCAGGCACGCTGACGATTACCCATATCAACGGCAAGGCTGTGTCGGCTGGCGACATCGTCACGCTCAATTCCGGTCAGCAAATCCAGCTGAACGCAGACGGCACCATTGAGGTGATCGGTGATGGCGACACCGAAGTGTTCAACTTCACCTACGAGGTCCAGAGCAGCACGGGCCAGACCGATGTAGGCTTTGTCACCGTCAATTCGGTGCCCTGCTTTGTGGCAGGCACGCTGATCCGAACGCCCGAGGGCGAAGTGCCCGTGGATATGCTACGCCCGGGCGACCTGGTAATGACACAGGATGACGGCGCGCAGCCCCTGCGCTGGATCGGGCATCGACGGGTTGCGGCCATCGGAGATTTTGCCCCGATCCAGATCGCGGCCAATACGTTTGGACGGCACCGTGCGCTGTTGCTCTCACCTCTGCACCGGGTGCTGATCCGCGATTCTCTGGCAGAGTTGCTCTTTGGCGAACGCGAAGTGCTGATTGCCGCGCGTGATCTGGTCAATGACCGATCCGTCCGGCGTATCGAGGGGGGTATGGTGGACTATGTCCACATCCTTTTTGACCGGCATCAAGTGGTCTTTTCCGAAGGGTTGGCCACCGAGAGCTTCTTGCCCGGGCCGCAAACCACCCGAAGCTTTGAGTCCGAGATTGTCGCAGAGATTTGCGCGCTTTTCCCGGAAATCGATCCAGAGACCGGCGCGGGCTATAGCCCCGCCGCACGTCGCACGCTCAAGAGTTACGAGGCGCGTCTCTTGGTGGCGCAGGGCGTGGCGGCCTGACCGATGGGGTGGATCGGAATCTCCGATCAGTCGGGTGGGCGATTTGCCCTGCACGGTCTTGATCGGCAACAAGACGGAACGCCCCCACCCGATGCCAACGCCTTGCTGACACGCGGCACTTTGATGATTGAAACCCGGCTCTCGTCTGAAGGACGGCCGCAAACCTTGGTGGCCTTCAGCCGTAGTCACCCGTGGAGCGGCGGCTTTTCGATACAGGCGCTTCCGGGGGGCGGGATCGTCTTGATCGAGACACAGGCCGGGGATGTACGCCATGCCACCCTGCCCTACCGCGCCGACGATCGCACGGATACCTTGCGTCTAACCTACTCTTGGGACGCGCCTGCCCGTTGGGGACGGCTCTCACTCGAGCGGCCAGAGATGGACCGCGTCCACAGCATTGCATTGCCGCCACCGCATCCGATGCCGCTGGCAGATCTGCGCACTTTGCTGACCGATCCAAGACAACGCCAGATCGACCCGGACGTGATCTTTGTTGCTCTGTCGAACCGGATTGAACCCATCGGCCCAATGCCCGGACTGACAACGAACGTCCCGGTCTGCACCCCAAGCGGCTATATGCCTGTGGGTCAACTCAAACGCGGGCATCTGGTGGATACCGACGAGGGACAGATCGTGCCGGTGCTGCAAACCGTCACGCGGCGAGTGCCCGCCATGGGCAGCTTTCGGCCGGTTCGCCTGCGTGCACCCTATTTCGGCCTCCGCCGAGATATCGTCGTCTCGCCGCAGCAAAGGCTGGTGATCCGTGGCTCTGAGGTGGAATACCTGTTTGGATGCGAGGCCGTTCTGGTTCCGGCGCGACATCTGATCAACGGATTCTCGGCGCTCTACGCCCAGACGTCCGATATTGTCAGCTATCATCACCTGCTGTTGCCCGCCCACGAAGAGATCATCGTGGCAGGCACACGCACCGAGAGCCTCTATATCGGGCGGCTCCGGCGCAACCCTGACCTATTGGGGGCCAGCGTTCTGGCCGGGTTCGACCGCGCCCGCCTTCCGGAACACCCCCGTCCAATCTGGCCGGTACTCAAACCCTATGAGGCGATCACGCTTGCGATGAACCGCGCGGCCTGAGCACTGTTCGGGATGTTGCCTCGCCAAAGGAGGCGGGCAATTCGATCCAGACCCGCGCGCCACTTGGCACGTCAAAATCTATCCCCACACTGCCAGACATCGCCTCGGCCTTGATTCGTGCGATAGCCAGCCCCATACCCGCGCCGAATGTCGTTCCCGTCGCATGCGCTAACCGCTCAAAGGGCGCAAAGGCCAGTGCTGGATCGACCGCCCCAAAACCGGGCCCATTATCAGAGACCGTGATCCTATGATACCCGGCCCGCTCACCCGCGACCGCGACCGTCACACAGCCGCCAGTTCCGCAATACCGCACGCCGTTTTCCAAGAGTTGCTCCAATGCCTCCTGAAACAAGGTAGGATCCGCGAGGACGAGTGAGCTGGTTTCCTCTGCCACAAGCGTGATGCCACGCTGTGTCGCTTCGGGACGGTAGGTCTCAACCACCCGCTCAACCACATCCGCAACAGGCACCGGAACCAGCGTCACAGCCGAGCGCCGCGCTGCGATATCCGCGAAATGCATGGTCTTTTCCACTGTCGCCAAGAGCGTCTCACCGGATTGCATGATCCGACCGGCAAAGTCGGCCTGCTGCGCATCCCCCTTTTTCATGCCATCCTCTCGCAAGAGTTCAGCAAGACCGATGACCGCATTCAGCGGCGTGCGCATCTCGTGGCTGATCCCCGACAGCAAGACCGTCTTGGCACGGCTCGATTGTTCGGCATCCTGACGGGCACGCTTGATCTCGGTCGAATGCTGCGCTGAGACAATCGCAAAATAGAACACCGGGTAGACAATGATACTAAACGCCGTGAGGGCTGACATAGGGGCGTAATACCGAATGGCCGTGGCTTGGTCGATGATCGGAGTCTGGACATCGTGCAACACAAACCATGTGAACCACAGGATAATTGGCAAGGCCACCATGGCCGCGATGTAGAACCTGTCGCGGTAGATAGAAAAAACGGCAAAGGGAAAGCCCACCATCGGAACCAGCATGATGTCGATATGCCCGTCGACATGCACGACACACGCCCCTAGGAAAATCGCAACATTGGTTGATGTCAGCCAACAGGTATTGACCCAGACCAAAGGCAATCGGTTCTTGAGCACCCGCACAAAGGCAAAGCCACCAAAGGCGAGCGCGCCGATGAGGAAAACCTCCAACTCACCACTGAGCCCGGTGATCACCATCCAAACCGTGGTGAATGAAAGCCCGAGCCAGACAAAGGCAAAAGACAATTTGCGGCGGCGCGCACCCCCCGTCCAACCGGCTTTTCATCATGGCCTGTTGTACCATAGGTACTGCTGCCTCTTTGTCATATTTCAAGGTGAACCGTAGCACATGTCGTGCCATCTCGCTCGCGTTTCACGATATGGGCAGACCGACGTAGCGTTCAACCAGCGCATACATACGTTTCAAACGATCAATGTAAAACGGAATTTTATTCCGCTTTCGACACCTACGCGCGCCATTGACAGGCTTTTGCCCAATCGCACCCCAATAGATTGAACCCGATCCCTCTGGCATCACCGCGTTACGATCCTAGGGAGAGTTTACCTTGGGGCAACCTGTTCTGCTTGCGCTGCTAGGTCGCAGGCCGAACCGGCCCGTATTCAGTCAAAAAACGGCGTCATCTGCGCGACGATGACTGAATTTTCATCCAAGGCGCGCTGCATCAGGGCGCGCTCTTCATCCGAGATGTCATGGCCTTCCGCCTCACGCTCGGCCAAGGTGCCATAGCCTGACACATCGAGCGGCGCGCAATCGGCCTGCTTCAGGATTGCCACGGTTTCACGCACGGCTTCAGCCTCATCCACACCCGAGGCATAGATCATCAGGGCCGCGCCGGTGGCCTTGTCGGGCAGGCCGTCGCCGCTCTTGCGCCCGATTTCGACCAAGAGCGTATAGACCTGTTGCCGATTGGCTTTCTTTTCCGTGTCGCTCATCCCCGGCCCTCCAACGGCCTTTCGTTGCGCGCAGACCTGAGCCAAGGCGCACGCAAAGTCAAGCGCGCCCGCTTTCCTTCGCCCTGCGGGACGGATAGCCTATACCCAACGCACGCGAAGGAGGACATAGAGTGAAACGGATCAAGGATATGGTGGCAGAGGCGAACGCGGTGGTCCCCCACGCCCCCGCAGCAGAGTTGCTGGCGCTTCACGGGGTCGAGGACGTGATCTTTGTCGACCTGCGCGACCCGCGCGAGCTGGAGCGCGATGGCATGATCCCCGGCGCCTTTCACTGTCCGCGCGGGATGCTCGAATTCTGGATTGACCCCGAAAGCCCCTATGCCAAGCCGCAATTCCAGAGCGGCAAGCGCTTTGTGTTCTATTGCGCGTCTGGCTGGCGTTCGGCCTTGTCAGCGCGCACCGCGCAAGACATGGGGCTGGAAGGCGTGAGCCATCTCAGCGACGGGTTCAAAGGCTGGCAGGCAGCCGGTGGACCGGTCGGAGAAAAGCCCCAAAAGGGCTGATCATGCCCCTTGCATCCCGCGCCCGCTTTGCGCAACGTGGCCTCGCATTTGAGAGAGGGCGCAGGCCATGTCGAGCAGGATCATTGTCGTCGGCGCGGGTATCTGCGGGTTGAGCGCGGCCATCTGGCTGCGCCGCGCAGGCCATGATGTTACCTTGCTGGA
This sequence comes from Roseovarius mucosus DSM 17069, assembly GCF_000768555.3. GTDB lineage: Bacteria > Pseudomonadota > Alphaproteobacteria > Rhodobacterales > Rhodobacteraceae > Roseovarius > Roseovarius mucosus. The sequence goes on along the minus strand of NZ_KN293979.1, from coordinate 2,406 downwards.
CAAGGATGGGCCGGGTGCCGGCGCATCCTTTGGCAATGCTGGTCTTTTGGCGCAGTGGGCCATCGTGCCGGTCAATACACCCGGAGTGATGGCCACGGGTTTGAAATATGCCCTTAACCCCAACAAGCCGCTCTTCGTGCAATGGTCCTATTTCCCGCGCCTGATCCCGTGGCTTCTGAAATTCGCGGCCAATGCAAACGACCGCGACACCCGGCGGATGGTGGCGGGCATCACCGGTATCGTCGCGGATAGTCTGGATCAGCATCTGGCGCTGACGCGCGGCACGCGGGCGGAAAAATGGGTGGCCTCCAGCGATTTCAGCTATGCCTACGCGAGCCGCGCCGATTTCGAGGCCGATGCCTACGGTTGGGCGCTGAAACGCGCGGCAGGTTATGTGCCAGAGCTGTTAGAGGGCGGCGCGGTGCAAGAGGCGGAGCCGATTCTGGGCCCCGCAACGCAATGCCTTGCCACGCTGAAAGGGCACGGCCACATCCTCAACCCCGGTGCTTATATGGCCGATCTGGCAGCCGTATTGCTGGACGAGGGCGGGCAATATCTGCAGGCCGAGGTGCGCGACATCACCCTCACCGATGGGCGGATCAGCACGGTCGAGACGGATCGTGGTGCTATGCCTTGCGATGCGGCGGTTTTGGCGGCGGGGATATGGTCCAAGCCGCTGATGGCGAAACTGGGCCTCAAGGTGCCACTTGAGGCCGAGCGCGGGTATCACCTGCATTTTACCGCACCGTCGCAGATGCCGCGTAACCCGATGATGATCACGACCGGCAAATTTGCGGTCAATCCGATGGCGCACGGTCTGCGTTGCGCGGGCACGGTGGAATTGGGCGGGATCACCAAGGGCCCCTCGCGCGCGCCATTGGACCTTATCCGACGCGGCGTGGCGCAGGTCTTTCCGGATCTGGCCTATGAGGGCGTCGAGGAATGGATGGGCTTTCGCCCCTCTACCCCCGACAGCCTGCCGTTGATCGGCGAGATCGGGCAGACGGGGGTTCATGCGGCCTTTGGTCATCAGCATATCGGCCTGACCGCAGGGCCCAAGACAGGCAGGATCGTGGCCGACCTGATAAGCGGCAAGCGTCCAAATATCGACCTTGCGCCCTATGACGCCAACCGGTTTTCCTGACGACAAGCGGAGTGCCGCGATCTTGCAAAGATCGCGGTCCGAAATCTTTTCAAGATTTCGGCGCCCTCACTCGTAACTGCGCAGATCCTCGATTACCTTGCCATCATTGGGCAGGCTGCCGGGCGGTACGATCTCGATCCGACCCTTGAGTTTGAGGGTCTCCACCACCGACCCCGCGAAATGCTCGGCCTCGCCCCCCGTCGCTTCGATCCGCACGGTCATCACATCGGCCTCGCCCTCGCGGCTGGCGATGACACGGGCACGCGCAATTGTGTCATGCCGAGCGACCAATGCAGCCACCTGTTCGGGGCGCACGAACATGCCCTTGATTTTAGTCGTCTGATCGGCGCGGCCCATCCAGCCCTTGATGCGCAGGTTGGTACGGCCGCAGGGGCTTTCCCCCTCCATCACTGCGCTCAGATCGCCAGTGGCGAAGCGAATGAGCGGATAATCGGGGTTGAGCGTCGTCACCACCACTTCGCCCACCTCGCCGGGGGCAACCGGATTGCCGGTGCCGGGAGTCACGATCTCGACAATCACGTCCTCGTCCACGATCATCCCCTCCTGCGCCGCACTCTCGTAGGCGATATTGCCCAGATCGGCGGTAGCATAGCATTGCAGACAGGCGATCCCGCGCGCGGCATACTCCGCACGCAGCGACGGAAAGAGCGCACCGCCCCCGACAGCGGCCTTTGTGATCTTGAGGGAAAGTCCCATTTCTTCGGCCTTGTCGAGAATGACCTTGAGATAATCGGGCGTGCCCGCATAGGCGGTAACGCCAACGTCATGCGCGGCGCGCGCCTGCAACTCGGTCTGGCCGGTGCCGGCAGGCAGCACCGCGGCCCCGACGGCCCGTGCGCCATTCTCGAAGATCATGCCCGCAGGGGTCAGGTGATAACCAAAACAGTTCTGCACGATATCGCCCCGCCCAACACCGCAGGCATGCAGAAATCGGCCCATGCGCCACCAGTCATGGCTGACCCCGCCCGGCTCATAGATCGGGCCGGGGGATTGAAAGATATGGGCAAACCCCGAGGCAGGCAGGCTTGTCAGCCCGCCAAACGGGGACGCCGCCCCCTGTGCGCGACCCAGATCGGATTTGCGCAGAACCGGCAGGCGCGCCAGATCCTCGACCCGGGTGATCTGAGCGGCCTCCACCCCGTCCAAGGCCCCGTCGTAGCCGGGCAGCGCCTGCGCACGGCCGATCTGGTCTGGCAGGGCGCGGGCGAGCGCCTCGGCGCGCGCCTCGGCGCGCGCCTCGG
>NZ_KN293978.2:368503-408901 GCF_000768555.3 Roseovarius mucosus DSM 17069 | reverse complement strand
CCGCTGGCGCGGCCCCGGTTCGTCATCATTCCGCCGCGACGGCGAATGGCTCGTCTTCCATGGTCCCGGCGCTGTCGGCTTCCGGCATGGCGTCCGCCATGGCGGGGACCTGCGGCTGCTCGTCGGCCAGCCATGCGGGCGGCTCGGTGCGCAGCACGGGCGGCAGCCAGCCGGTTCCGGCCAGAAGTTGCTCGGCTGCTTCCGCCATTTCCTGCTTCTTCTTACCCGCGATCCGCTCCGCCGCCTCGTCGCCAAGGGCATCGCGCACGGCGGCGAGGATGTGCGCCTTGGTGACGCGCCCGAGATAGGCGCGAACCGTGGGCGTCCAGTGCGCCGTCATGTCGAGCGCAACCGCCGTCGCCAGCCTGTCGGCGGTGGCGAGGGCATGGCGCTTGTGGGTTTCCCACGGCTGCTTGACGGCATTGACGGTCAGCGACACGCAATGCGCGAACAGCGCCATGACGCTCGCCTGATCCAGCCCGGCGATGAAGCCCCACAGGTCCGCCACGTCGCGCGGCATGTCCGCCGCCCATCCGGCATGACGGTCCTCCAATGCCTTCGCCGTCGCCGTGTCCTCGATCCCGTCCGCGTGGCTGGCGAGATAGGCGCTCGTCGGGCGGATTTCGAGGCAATGGGCATCCCCGCCGCCGCGATAGAAGGTCTGCGCGGCGAGCGCATGGGCGACGGCGATCAGCGCCATGTCCGGCTGCTCGCCAAGGGCGAGACGCAGGGCAAGGGTGCGATGCGCGGTCAGGTCGCGGATGAGCGAGTCCGACAGCGGCTTGCCGTCTTCCTCCGCGTCCTCGTCCTCGGGCTCATGGTCGCAAGCGGGATGGCCGTCCCCGCCATGTTCGCCACCGTCCATGACTTCGCCATGGGCGTTGACGCGCACCCCGTCGATAACGGCGCTGCCGTCCGGGCTTTCGTCGTCCTCCGGCTCCGGTGCCTCATCCTCGGGGCGGATGAACCCGCGCTCGATCCGGGCTTCCCCGTCATGGTTCAGAACCACGAACACGCCACCGCGCGCGATCTCGTCGGCCTCATAGGCATGGCGCTTGGCGTCGATGCGCTCGATTTCGGCTTCAAGTTCCGCGAAGCGCTGATCCACTTCCGGCGGCAGGTCTACGTCCGCGTCCTCCCATTCCACCGACAGGCGTTCAAGTTCCTCCTGCGCGGCGTCGTGGGCGGTTTCGTCTTCCTCCGAAAGCTCCACCGGCTGCGGATAGATGCGGCGCAGGCCGTGGGCGTGGGGCCAGTCGATATGGGCCGAAACCCATTTCCACCCCTCGGCCTCCTGAACCTCGGCGGCGATCCTTTCCAGCTTTTCCAGCACAAGCCGGTCCAGCAGCGCGGCGTCCTCATAGAAGCCGCCGCGATCCTCGGTGAACAGGTCGCGGATGATGGTGCCGCCTGCCTCCGTATAGGCTTCCGCGCCGACAAGGATCGCGCGCCGGTCGGTCGCCGCCACGTTGCTGGCGGTCAGGTCGCGGCGGATGGTCCACGGCTCGCGGTTATAGGACAGGTTTTCGTAAACCTGTTCCTGCCGGGCATGGTCCTCGGTGATGGCGAAAGCCATCAACTGATCCAATGTCAGATCGCCGTCGCGATAGACCTGCATCAGCTTGGGGCTGACCGCGCCAAGGCGAAGCCGCTGCTTCACCACATGAGCGGTGACGCCGAAGCGGGCGGCGATTTCCTCCGCGCCCCATCCGCGCGTTTCCGCAAGCTCGCGGAAGCGCTCGAACTGGTCGGCGGGGTGCAGGTCTTCGCGGGTCACGTTCTCGTCAAGGCTGATCTCGGCGGGATCGTTCGCCGTGTCGATGACGCAGCGGATCGGCTCGGTCCGCTTGATCTCCTTGCGCTTGGCGCGCAGCAACTGCGCCAGCCTGCGGCCTTCTCCGACGCTGACGAGATAGCAGCCGGTTGGCTCGCCCTCCGCGTCAAGTTCCGGCTCCACCACCAGATTTTGCAGGATGCCCTTGGCCGCGATGCTCGCCGCCTTCGCCTCAATGGACGCCTCGCTGTGCGGGGTCTTGCGGGCGTTCTGCGGGTGCTTCTTGAGCTTGTTGAGCGGGATGAAAACCGTTTCGCCATGCTCGGGAACGGTGGGGGTCTGTGTCTTCGTCGTCATGGTCTTTCCTTTCATGGGCTTGGGTTGGAGCGCAGCGCTGCGCTGCAACCCTGCCCGTCGGCGAGACCGGGGGGTGCAAGGTGCAAGGGCGGATGGGTGGAGGGGGATCACCCGGCCTGCACAAGCGGATCGAAGTCATGACGAAGGTGCGAGAGCACGCATCCGCACGGAAGGCTGGGGATACCGCCCGGCCGCCCTTGTGCCGCGCCAGGGGGCAGCGCCCCCAAGCCACCGGCCCGGTAAGACGCGAAGCGGCGGCCGGGCACATGGACTGGATCAGGATATGAGAAACCGAATGGCCGAAAGCCCTGTCATCCTGATCGCCATTCTTGTTATGTTGCAGAGATATATTCGGTATCGATTGGCATTTGAACTTCAGACATATTGGCCGAATCGGTCCTCTGAGAAGCTGGTGAGAAGAAACGCTTGGATATCCACGAACTTAAACTGCTGCTGCAACAGCATCTGACAGACGGGCTGGTGACGATCGTTGGCTCTGGTCTGTCATGCGCTGAAGGACTTCCGGGCATGGTCGAGTTGGCGACCCACCTTGATGCAACAGTGACAACCGACTTGGCGGCGGCGGATGTCGATCGGTGGAACGCGATTTCACCGCACTTGCCGGCAAAGGGTCTCGAAGCGGCTCTTCTGGAGACGCCTCCGACACCGGGACTGGAATTAGCGATCGTCGCGCGCACGGCCGAACTAATTGCTATGCGGGAGCGCCAAATCGTTGCCGAGGTATTTTCGCGGACACGGACCTTGCGCTTCACCCGGCTCGTTAAGCAGTTGTTGAAACCTTCCACCGGGCTTCCTGTCGTTACGACGAACTATGATCGTTTACTTGAGGTTGCCGTAGAGGAAGCATGTCTCGGCGTTGATACATTGTTTGTCGGCCAATTTGCCGGAGAGTTGAACGAGCAGGAAAGCCGCCTTAGCTTCTGCCGGGAAGTAACCCTTAAGGGTGGGCGAGTGCAGTATCGCTACCGTCCCCGCGCCAATATCTTCAAACCGCACGGCAGTCTCGATTGGTATCACCGGGAAGGGAAGCCCGTCCGCTATTCCGGCGACCTCGATCTACCGCGGCTCATTATCACGCCCGGGTTGAACAAGTTCCGTAACGGCTACGAAAGCCCGTTTGATCGTCATCGAGAACGGGCAAATTCAGCGATAGACCGTGCCAGTCGGTTTCTCGTGATCGGCTATGGCTTCAACGACGATCATCTGGAAACGCACCTCACGCCTCGCATTCGCAGTGGCGTGCCCACACTCCTGTTGACTTATGGGCTTTCGGATAACGCGGTAAAGCTCGTCCACGAGTGCAGCAATGTCATCGCGATTCAGCGTACCGAACAAGGTGGCGCTTCCGGCTCCGGTGTTTTTGTCGCCGGCGTCGAGACTTTCTTTCCCGGCCTGGATCTGTGGGATCTAGGCTCATTCGTTGCCGAGGTGCTTGAACCATGACTGAAGCCGCTCTCCAATTTTCCGAAGACGACAATATCGGCCGCGTCGCATCGGTCGATACGAGCCGTGTCGCGATCGACGTGACCAACTCTGTTCTTCTCACGCGGATCGGTATCGGACAGCTTGTTGCCATTCGCGGCGCGACGGAGCGAGAATATCTTATCGCTATGACCGAGCGCGTTACCCGCAACATCAGGGAGGAATTACCCAGCCCGGACGATGAAGATGCCGATGGCGCGCTTTTGGCAACTGTGCCAACCGATTTGATCCAGGGTGTATTGATCGGCACATTCAGGACGGTGGAGGGTGATCGGCGGAATACCTTCAAACGCGGCGCCGATAGTTTTCCGCAGATTGACCGAGACTGCTTCGTCATCGAAGGCGGAAACCTTCAGCGCTTCATGGGCATCTTGGGCGCGGGCTTCTCTGCCGATGAAAGACTCAAGTTGGGCACTTTCGTCGCAGATCGGACGGCCGACGCAATCGCCAGTGGCGACAAATTCTTTCAACGACACGCAGCGATCCTCGGAAGCACCGGATCAGGCAAAAGCTGGGCGGTTGCGCTGATACTCGAACGAGCTGCCAAGCTGAAGTTTCCGAACATCATCGTATTCGACATGCACGGTGAATACGCCCCCTTGGCGAATAAGTCGAACGGAGGATTTGCTACGCGCTTCCGCATCGCTGGCCCCGGCGACCTAGAGAATCCGGGTGATGACACGTTGTTCCTGCCATATTGGCTGCTCAATCGCGATGAAATGCTGTCGATGATCCTTGATCGCAGCGACCAGAACGCGCCCAATCAAGCATCACGGTTCACATTGCATGTCCGCTCTCTAAAGGGGCAGACGCTCGATGCCGAGGGTAAGGCGGACATCAAGAAAACGTACACTGTCGATTCACCGATACCTTACGATGTGAAGGAGTTGGTAGGACTACTGAACAGAGACAATACGACAAAGGGGGTGGGTAAATCCGGACCGATAAAGGGCGAATGGGAAGACAAGCTGACACGCTTTCTGTCTCGCCTCGAAGCGAAGTTGGATGATCGTCGCTACGGCTTCATGTTCGCACCTCCACCCGCTGCGATGAAATACGACTGGCTTGCAGCGCAGGTGCTTAAGTTGCTGCAATCTGGCGACAACACGGGGATCAAGGTTATCGACTTCTCGGAAGTGCCGGCCGATGTGCTTCCCGTGGTGACCGGGACATTGGCCAGACTGCTCTACGATGTTCAGTTCTGGATGAACGGGAAGGCCCGGACGCCTGTTACGCTGCTGTGTGACGAGGCGCATCTCTATCTTCCGGTTCGCGATGACGCCGATGTGGTTCAGCGCCAGGCCCTCGGATCGTTCGAACGGATCGCCAAGGAAGGCCGAAAATATGGCTTCTCGCTGCTCGTCGTGAGCCAGCGCCCGTCGGATGTCAGCCGGACGATACTCAGCCAGTGCAATAATTTTCTTGCATTGCGTCTGACGAACGAAACCGATCAGGGCGTCATCAAACGCCTGATGCCGGACTCGTTGGCGGGGCTGACAAGTATCTTGCCATTGCTCGATACGGGTGAGGCGCTGTTGTTGGGCGATGCAGTCCTGCTTCCGACGCGGATCAAGCTCGACATGCCCAAGGTGGCGCCGGATAGCGCCACGCGAGATTTTTGGAAGGAATGGGGATCGGCCAAACCGGACGATGCAGCCATTGCATCGGCAATCGAATGCTTGCGTGGTCAATCGCGCAACGGCGGCTGAAGCTCGCCGGGAGCAAATGGGGGAGGCACAGTGATTCTAACGGACAATGAGACAAAGGTTGATCTCCTCAACAACGAGGCTATCGCCAAGACCATCATCGAGTTGCTGCGCGAAAAGCCCGAGCGCGCCTTGACGATCGGAGTTCATGGCGATTGGGGCGCCGGCAAATCAAGCATCCTGGAGATGATCGAAAACGGCCTCAGTTCTGATGAGGACGCGCTCTGCATCAAATTCAACGGCTGGCGCTTCCAGGGTTTTGAAGATGCCAAGATCGCGCTGATCGAGGGTATCGTCACCGGCCTTATCGAGAAGCGTCCCCTGCTCACTCAGGCCGGCCTAGCCGTAAAGGACATCTTCAAGCGGATCAACTGGCTCAAGATCGCGCGGCACGGAGGCGGTCTCGCTTTAACCTCATTCACTGGCATCCCCACAGCCGATCAGGTCGGCGCGGTGGTTGGCACCTTGAAGGGAATCTTCTCTGATCCCTCGAAACTCGCCACGCAGGAGAATTGCGACAAGGCCATCGACGGTGTGCAGGGTCTCCTGGAACAAGGAGAGTCGAAGAACGTCCCCGAAGAGATCGAGGCGTTCCGCAAGGCTTTTGACGACCTGCTCAAGCAGGCGGGCGTCACACAACTAATCGTCCTCATTGACGATCTCGACCGCTGCCTGCCGGACACCGCGATTGAAACCCTCGAAGCCGTCCGGCTGTTCGTCTTTACCGATCGCACCGCGTTCATCGTCGCGGCCGACGAGGCGATGATCGAATATTCGGTGCGCAAGCATTTTCCCGAGCTACCGGATACGACCGGTCCTCGTGACTACGCGCGGAACTATCTCGAAAAGCTGATCCAGATACCATTTCGCATCCCAGCTTTGGGAGAGACCGAAACCCGTATCTATGTCACGCTGTTGCTCATTGGCTCCGAGCTGGGGGAGGACGATTCCGCTTACTCGGCGCTCATCACCGTCGCGCGTGAATTGCTGAAACGACCTTGGCAGACGGCCGGGCTCGATGCGCAGACAGTCAAGACCGCCTTGAGGGAGAAAGCCGGCAAGGTCCAGAACGCGCTCACCCTGAGCGATCAGATCGGTCCGATCCTGGCCAGCGGCACTCAGGGAAATCCGCGGCAGATCAAACGCTTCCTAAACACCCTACTGCTGCGCCATCAGACTGCGCTCGCTCGCGGCTTCGGGGAGGAGGTCAAGTTGCCCGTTCTGGCGAAGCTTATGCTTGCCGAGCGATTCCTCTCCAGATTGTTCGACCAGATCGCCAGTGCCGCCGCTCGCGATCCGGACGGGCGCTGTGCAGATTTGGCGGCGCTCGAAGCCACCGCGTCGGAGGAGAAGCCAGTTCGCAAAGCGAAGCGGTCAGGGTCGAAGATTCGTTCCACCGATGACACCAAGCCGACTGCTTTGCTGGACTTCAAGGACAGCGCCATCCTGACTGAATGGAAGGCGGCCGACGCGATACGGGCCTGGGCGCGATTGTCTCCGGCCTTGGCCGAGGTCGACCTGCGTCCCTATCTGTTCGTGACCAAGGATCGGAAGGATTATTTCGGCGCGGCATCGGTCCTCGGGCGCCTCGCCGCGGTGGTCGAAAAATTGCTCGGCCCAAAACTAGCCGTTCAGGCGTTCGAAGGTGAACTCAAGCAGCTCGTTCCGGCTGAAGCCGCTCAGGTCTTCGAAGAGCTGCGCGGGCGCGTCATGGGAGGCGATGCCTTCGATACGGCGCCTCCCGGCATAGATGGCCTCGCCGTGCTGGTTCGCGCGCACCCGACACTTCAAGCCAATCTTCTCGACCTGCTAGAAGCCTTACCGGCCGATCGGTGCGGGCCGTGGCCCGCGTCGGGTTGGGAGGGCGTCGTCAAGGATTCCGACGCCGTGGTGCGCTTCGAGAAGCTACTCCAGGGATGGTCAACCTCCGGTTCGTCCTTCTTGAAGCCGACGGCGAGCGCCGCGCTCCGCACGCGGAAGGGTGGGCGCTGATGGGCACCTCGAACGCCTATGGGGGTGCGGGCGGAGGCACGCCGCTCATTCCGAGTTGGTTGCAGGGCGACGGCGACGGCGGGTCCGGCTCGGGCGCGGGGGATGGCGACGGGCCGCTACCCTCGTCACCTGATGGAACACCCCCGGCAGTTCCTCCGGCACCAGCGCCTCGGCCCACCGCGCCAGCAGGTGCATCGGATCGGTTCACGTCGGCGCGAAACAATTTCACGCGCTTCGTAAGCTCGGGTGGCAGCGACCATCGGAGCCTCGGTCGCGCGGTCTCGCAATATGTGTCCAAATCGGCAGGCGGTTCGCGCCAGGCTGCGCAGCGTATGGGCTCATCGCGCGGCGCCGGCGCCGGGCTCGTCCGGTTCCTCAACGACGCTAGCGCCAATGGCGTTCGCAAAGCGCTGCGAACGCTTAATCTGGAAAGCCTCGCCGGGCGGCCGATCGAGGAAGTGTTCGCCGGCCTCGCCGACTATATTTGCCCCGAAGGCGGGTCGATCGATGAGGGCATCGCACGAGACGCCTTCGTAGAGACGATCGCCGACCTCGCTGGCGCGGGCATCACCGACATTGACGCGCTCACGCCGGGCCAGATTCAGACTGTCTTCGAGCTATACGCCACCCATGCGATCGAGGCCCGCATCTGCAACGACATCGGCACAAAGGTCGTGACCTTGCCCGCTGATCCGCGCGCGGCCGAGAGGGTTCAGGCGCAACTGCGTGATTTCATCCAGCGTGGTGTCAGCGACGCGATCAACGCCGCAGGTGTCAACATCCAGTCGCTGACCCCTGATGCGGTGATGGACTTCGTGACCGACGTCTATCAATCCGCCTTCGACGTGTTGCAGACGATGGGCGACGGGGAGGCAGCGAAATGAGGCGCCATGTCATCATCGGCCGTTTCGGGCCGGACGATAAGACCCGCGTCCCGAAGGCACGCGACGAGGTTGCATCAACCTTGCAGCTGGTGGCGGGCAAGCGTCTCGATCACGGGATCAGTCGCGCCTTGGCCGACCTTAAGGCGCTGCATCTGACCCCGAGCGAGATCGGCGCGGATATGCTCGTGGTCGCTGCCCATGTTCACGCAGCGGACACCCGCATCTCCCGCTCAACAGAATCGCAGGATGCCTGGACGCGCGAGATCCGTTTGGTCGTCCCCGTGAGCGATCCCGTGCGATGGACGGCCGCCGCGCCGATCCTGGTCCGCGCCCTGAATTTCCTGACAGGCGACAGATGGGATGTCGGATTCCGCAAGCGGACGAAGGGTTATGCAAAGCTGGTTTCTCCTGCCGCGCCCACCCTCATTCCCGCCCCGTTCGACGGAGTGAGCTTGTTCTCCGGCGGCTTGGACAGTTTGATCGGCGCGATCGATAGCCTGAATGTCGGCGAGACGCCGCTTCTGGTCAGCCATGCCGGGGAAGGACTGGTAAGCAAATCACAGGAGCAGTGCTTCGACGGTTTGAAAGCCGCTTACAAATCATCCGCCTTCGATCGGCTGCGGGTGTGGATGAGCTTCGATAGCGGGCTGGTCGAGGATGTCGGATCGGAGGACACCACGCGCGGCCGCTCCTTCTTGTTCTTCTCCCTGGGCGTCGCGGCAGGCACCGCGCTCGGCCGCGACTTCGTGCTCAAGGTTCCGGAAAATGGCCTGATTGCGCTCAATGTGCCGCTCGATCGGCTCCGGCTCGGCGCGCTCAGCACCCGGACGACGCATCCTTTCTACATGGCCCGGTGGAACGATCTGCTGCGCTCGCTCCGTATCGGAGGGAAGGTCGAGAATCCCTATTGGGACAAGACCAAGGGGGAGATGGTTGCCCAATGCGCCAATCCGGCCCTGTTGAAGCAGCTCGCCCCGCTGTCGCTATCATGTTCGTCACCGACGAAGGGGCGCTGGACGAAGAAACCGCAGGGACATTGCGGATATTGCCTGCCGTGTCTCATCCGGAGAGCATCGCTACGAGGCAAGGATGCGACAGCTTACGGAGTGCCCGATCTGAAGGCTGCCACGTTGGATACCAGGCAGGCCGAGGGACAACAGGTCCGATCCTTCCAGATCGCTATCGCACGCCTGTCGAAACGCCCAGAACTCGCCAAGACCCTCATCCATAAGCCGGGTCCGCTTTACGATGATCCTTCGCGGCACGATGCTCTGGCCGATGTCTATCGTCGCGGGTTGGAGGAGGTTGGGCGGTTGCTGACTGGCGTTCGCGCCACACCGTCGTAAGAGGCCCCCATGGGACCGGCTCTCGTTGATTTTCATTGCCACCTCGATCTCTACCCCGACCACGCGGCCGCGGTGGAGCGTTGCGAGCGCGACGGAGTGTTCACCCTCACGGTCACCACCACGCCCAAGGCTTGGCCTCGGAACCACGAACTTGCGGCCGCCACCCGTCACGTTCGCGTGGCTCTCGGCCTGCACCCGCAGTTAGTTGCCGACCGCGCTCATGAGATCGGGCTGTGGGAAGAATATCTGCCGCGAACCCGCTATGTTGGGGAGGTCGGGCTGGATGCTAGCCCACGGTTCTATAAGTCCTTCGACACCCAAAAAGAGGTCTTCGCTCGCATACTATCGCTCTGTGCGGCGGCGGGGAACAAGATCGTGTCGACGCATAGTGTCCGTGCGACTAAAGCTGTGCTCGATATGATCGAGCAATACATGCCGCCCTCGCGCGGACGGGTAGTGCTTCATTGGTTCACCGGCACCGCAGCGGAGGCCAGGAGAGCCGTCGATCTCGGTTGCTATTTTTCGGTGAACGCGGAAATGCTCGCGAATGAGAAGCGCGCGGCGATAACCAAGGTGCTGCCGCTGCATCGTGTTCTAACCGAGACCGATGGGCCGTTCACACAAACTGGCGGTCATCCCGCCACGCCGAGCGACGTTAGGGTAGCTGTAGAGGGATTGGCACGTCTCCACGGAATTTCATTTAACGATATGTCCGCGACGATCCTGAGCAACCTCAAAGGCCTACTTGCGGAGGGGATTAGATAGGCTGCTCATCGTTACATCCGGTGACATTGGGTTGCACTGCATCGCTGGCGATTGCGGGCGCGGGAAACCAGGGCTCGATTTGCAAAGCAGCCCGTAGAGGAGTTTGGATTAAGTCCGGTGCGTTCCAAACATAAGTTGCGGCCATAGACCTGCCGTCCTTAGTCAGAGATTGGAGGTGACTGATTGCCTCTGCGACTGAGAATTCCCTGCCGGTTTCATCCCTGAAGTTGCTGGGCAGCCCTGTCCAGACCACCACATCATACCCTTTGTCGGCGGCCCATGCGGCCATTGTTTCGGGCACAGGCGGAACGCAAGTCCGGCTGCCATCGCGAAAATAGAAGCCCATCCGCCTCATGACCGTACCTTCGCGGCAGCGCAGATCGGCAATCGCGTCGTCGGGGGCGCTGCGTGCACTGAGTGAGTAGGCGACTCTGCACGGCGCACCATGCTGAGAGTCGATGACGAGTGTGAGTGCACCCTTGCGGCTTTCCGATATGCGTGAGAACTCAAGTGGCAGGACCGGACCGTCAGGTAGCCACTCATCGTGATACCTATCGAATTCAGGCCGCACATCCCAGATCAACGAACCCCATCCCAAAATGGCTATTTGAGGCGGCTTCCCATTTTTCCGTCCCGTCATTGACCATCTCCGCCCAGCACGTAGCGAGAGTATATCGGTATTAATCTACAGGCGACAGACAAGAAGGTTCGTGCCCATCTCTCATTTGCGATTCTGGGGCGCTATGCCCGCAATTGAAGTGTGGGGGCGACTAACTCGTTTCAAGTAAGCGAGCGCCGGAGCGGCATACACCAATGTCGACCTCCCGAGTAAAGCACAAATGAAGTACCGTCCATTTCCGCAAGATAGTAAATATTAATTTATTTTCAATAAGTTGAACGTCGTCAGGAAGGCTCAATCGGTAGGGCTATAGAGTAGATGTCGTGCCCACCGGTATCCCGCATGCCCCGCCACAGATCAGCCCTGAGGTCATACCACGGAACCCGCAAGGGTATTTCGGGTCAGTCTAAGGTTAGAGTGCTTTCGTCCGAGGGGCAGGGCCGGTACCGTGGGATTGATCGCGTTCGGCGTGCTAAGTCTGACCCGACTGCTGCATCTTGTGAAGATGTTACGACTTGGAAACCAAATGTGACATCAGGGGCAAGTTGTTGCCGATCCTGTTTTCGCGCCGTCCGGGGTGAATTCAAGCGGTTCCGCCGCACCGGCACAAGGGCAGGAATCCTCGGGCGGCCTTGTCTCGGAACAGGGGCGCGCGATAGGGCAGGTGGAAGAGGATTGAGGATCAAATCGCATGGGCGCCCGCCGATCGTGCAAGGGTGATCGTGTCAGGCGCGCGCGCGTGGCTCCGGCGCGATGAGAGGCGTGCAGGACTTGTCAGCAATGCGCTGTAATCTATTATTATTAATGGATTAATTGTGAAATCTCGCAAAGCATGCGGCGCCGGGTCACGCCCGCATCGCGCACTGAATACGATCGCAGGCAGCAGCAGGGGCACACTGGCGGGGCGTGCAACACGCGCCGCAGAGTGCTGCCGCATCTCGATGCTTAACCTGCACTCGAACAAAGGCGAGACTATGGCCCTGATCCCGGCCATCACGAGGGCGCAATTGGCACTGGTTGAGGCTCTCGGAGCCAAGCCAGAGCGCCTTTGCGAGGCACGGCGGCGGCTGGCCAAGTCCTTGACCTGAAACGCCAGCTTGTGCCATCAGACCGCCAAATGCCATATACTTGGTATGGAAAAGGGCAAACCGACAACAGTCGGAAGCGAAACAAGGAAAAATGGGATGCAGGCGACAGGCAGTTCGCACAGTCTCGCGCTGCGGCGCGGAGAGTTCACGACGTTGATCGAGGCGCTCGACTATGCCGCCGAGGGCGACACAGGCGTCAACTTTTACAATGCGCGTGGCGAGCTTTATGCAACCTCCACCTATGCCGATTTGCAGACCGATGTGATCGCACTCGCGCAGCGGCTGCTGGGGCTTGGTCTTGAGCCGGGCGCGCGGGTTGGTCTTGTGGCCGAAACCTCGCCGCATTTCGTGCGGTTCTTCTGGGCTTGCCAATATGCCGGGCTGGTGCCGGTGCCGCTGCCGGCCACGATGCATATCGGTGGCCACGCGGGCTATGTCGCGCAGCTGCGCGGCCTGATCGAGAATTGCGGCGCGGCGGTGGCGATGGCCCCCGTGGAATGGATGAGCTTTCTGGAAGAGGCGACCACTGGTTTGACGCTGAGCTTTGTCGGCGCGCCCGAGGATTTCGACCATCTGTCGCCTTCGACCGCGACCTTGCCGACTGTAACACCGGACAGCATTGCCTATATCCAGTACACTTCCGGCAGCACCCGCTTTCCGCGCGGTGTGGTAATTGATCACAAGACCGTGCTGGCCAACATCAACGACATGGCGACCAACGGTCTCAAGATGACCGATCTGGATCGTTTCGGATCTTGGCTGCCGTTCTATCATGACATGGGCCTTGTGGCCTTTATCATGATGCCGATGGCAACACAGCGCTCTGTCGATTTCCTCGGTACGCAGGACTTTGCGATGCGTCCGCGCAAGTGGCTGGAAATGATGTCGGCCAATCGTACCACGATCACCTCCGGCCCGCCCTTCGGCTATGACCTCGCCGCGATGCGCGTGCGCCCGAGCGACGCCGCGCAATGGGACCTCAGCGCGCTGCGCGTGGCCTGTGTGGGGGCCGAAATGATCAACCCCGAGCCGCTCAAGCGTTTTGCCGAGGCGTTGGCACCCTCGGGTTTCAAATCCACCGCATTCCTGCCTTGCTATGGCATGGCCGAATGTTCGCTGGGCATCAGCTTTGCCGGGCTCGATGAAGAGTTGCAGATTGACTATGTCGATGCCGAACAGATGCAGGAAGATAGCGTCGCCGCGCCGCTCGACCCGGAAGAGGCGCAGAAATCCAAGCGCCGCGTTGCCCGTTACGTGGATTGTGGCGCGTTGCTGCCGACCTTCGAGATTTCGATCCGAGATGAGCATGGCAACGACCTGCCCGAGCGTCAGGCCGGTGTGATCCACCTGCGCGGCCCCAGTGTGATGAGCCACTACTTTCAGGAAGAGGCGATCACGCGCGAATGTCTCAGCGCGGATGGCTGGTTGGATACCGGCGATATCGGCTATCTCGCCAACGGGCGGCTCTTTGTCACCGGACGGCGCAAGGACATGATCATCATCCATGGGCGCAACATCTGGCCCGAGGATCTGGAATATCTGGCCAAGACGCAGCCGGGTGTGAACTATACCGACGCTGCTGCCTTCTCGGTGCCCTCTGATGTGGATCAACAGGAAACCGCCGTGCTGGTGGTGCAATGCCGCGAGCGTGACGAGATCAAGCGCGCGCGTCTGGTCAAGACCATCGCGGGCCTTGTCCGGTCGGAATTCGGGATCGACGTCATTGTCGAACTGGTGCCGACCCGCACGTTGCCGCGCACCTCGTCGGGTAAACTGGCGCGTGCACGGGCGCGGCTCGATTACCTTGGGCGGCGTCAGGCGGCCAAGATGCAGCATAAGCCAGAACCGGCCAATAGCCTGCCCGTGGACGAGGCGATGCCGCAGGTCCGTTACATCGCATGACCGACCCGGTGGCGGTCACGGGCGCCTCCGGCTTTGTCGGGCGCGCCCTGATCGGACAAATGCTGGAGGCGGGCCGTCCGGTGCGGGCACTGGTGCATCGTCAGGGGCTGGGAATCTCGCATCCTCTGCTGGAAACAGTGACGGGGGGGCTGTCGGATAAGGCGGCGTTGGCCAAGCTTATGGCAGGCGCACATGCGGTCATTCATGTGGCGGGGCAGGTGCGGGGACGCGATCTGGCGGATTTTCTGGGGGTCAATGCCGATGGCGTGACCCATGTTGCAAAGGCCGCGCAGGCGGCTGGCGTGCGCCGCGTGATCCTCATTTCCTCGCTTGCGGCACGGGAGCCGCATCTGTCGCCCTATGCTGCCAGCAAACGCGCGGGCGAAGACCGGCTGGCGCAAGCGGCGCAGGGCGCAGATTTCACCTCTGCTATATTGCGCCCGCCTGCGATCTACGGCCCCGAGGACCGCGAACTTGTGCCGCTCTTTCAGACCATGGCGCGGGGCATCGTGCCATTGCCGGGTGTGGCCGGTGCACGGGCGTCACTCTTGCATGTCGATGACCTTGCGTGTGCCATCGTCAAACTTCTGGACAGCGCGGCAGAGGCTACCTATGAACTCGACGACGGGCATGAGGCAGGTTACAGCTGGGACGAGATCGCGACCATTGTCGAACGGGTTGCGGGGCGCGGGCGCGGCTGGCGCGTCAAACTGCCGGGCGGCATTTTGCGGGCGGTGGCCACAGGCAATCTGATGGCCTCAAAGATCTTGGGTTACAGCCCGATGCTCACGCCCGGCAAAGTCAATGAACTGCGCCACCCCGACTGGGTGTGCGACAACACCGAAATCAGCCGCGATACCGGATGGAAGCCGCTGATTTCTCTGGAAAATGGGCTATCCTCGATCTTGCGCGGGACGCCGTTGAAATCTGATAGGGGCATCACCAATGTCACATGACACCCAAGACCTTGAACAGGAAATCCTCGACGTGCTGTTCGAGCGTCTGTCGAAGTTTCCGGTGAAATCCGGCGCTTTGACCGCTGAAACCAGTCTTGTCGCCGATATGAGCCTCGATTCCGTCAACATGATGGAACTGCTGATGGAGGTGGAGGACACGTTCGACGTGAGCTTTCCGCTCAACATGATGGCCAATGTCGACACGGTCCAGAACCTAGCCGATCAGATCAAACTGCTTGTGGAGAAAAAATCATGAGCATTGCAGACCGTTTTGCCGAACTGGCGCATCTGCGCGATGCACTGGGCGCCGAAGAGGCCGATCCAACCCGGATCGTGATGGACCGCATCCTGTCGCCGACAGAGGCGATGATCGGCAACCGCCCGACCATCCTTGTGGGCACCAACAACTATCTCGGCCTGACCTTTGATCCGGCCGTGTTGGAGGCTGCAAGCGCCGCGCTGCACGAGCAGGGCAGCGGCACGACGGGATCGCGCATGGCCAATGGCAGCTTTGCCTGCCACGCGGCGCTAGAGCGATCCTTTGCCGAGTTCTACGGCGTGCCGTCGGCCATGGTGTTTTCCACCGGCTATCAGACCAATCTGGGCCTTTTGATGGGCATCCTGCGCCCCGGCGACAAGGTCGTGCTGGATAGCCATAGCCATGCCTGCATCTATGACGGCTGCCGCATCAGCGGGGCCGATTTCCTTGCCTTCCGCCACAATGACCCCGAGGACCTGCGCAAGCGGTTGCGGCGCCTGGGCGAAGAGGCCAAGGGCGCGCTGGTGATTGCCGAAGGGCTCTACAGCATGTTGGGCGATACCGCCCCTCTGGCCGAGCTTTGCGCCATCGCCAAGGAATATGGCGCGTGGTTCATGGTGGATGAGGCCCATTCCTTTGGCGTCTACGGCGAGCGCGGTTTGGGTCTCTGCGAAGAGGCGGGCATTCTAGATCAGGTGGATTTCATCACCGGCACCTTCTCCAAGAGCCTCGCCTCGCTGGGCGGCTTCTGTGTGAGCCGCCATCCGGAGCTGCAATTGCTGCGCTATGGCAGCCGTCCCTATATCTTTACCGCCTCGCCCAGCCCTGCCAGTATCGGGGCTGCGGCTGCGGCGCTGGAGGCGATCCGCACGCGGCCCGAACTCAAGGCAAGCCTCTGGGCCAATGCCACCCGTCTGCATGATGGGCTGAGTGCGGCGGGCTATGAGTTGGCCGCGCCGGTGAGCCCGGTCATCGCGGTGCGCGTGCCTTCGCGCGAAGAGGGCGCGCGGATCTGGAACGCACTGATGGAGCATGGCGTTTACGTCAACCTCGTGCTGCCGCCTGCGGCACCCGAAGGGGCCGCGCTCTTGCGGTGCAGCCTGAGCGCGGCGCATAGCTTTGACCAGATTGACGCCATCATCACGGCCTTCAAGACGGTCGCGCCCGAGGCGGCCACGGGCGGTGCCCAGAGCACGGCGGCACAATAGAATGGCGGGCCGGGTCCTGCCCGGCGTGCCCAACCCAAGACGGACATCAGATACATGACAGGGCAGGGGCGATCCGACCCAGAGACATGTGGCGCCCTCACGCTGGCACATCTGTCCGACCCGCATCTGCCGCTACCTGCGCCGGTGCCGTGGCGCGCCGTGCTGAACAAGCGGGTGCTCAGCCTCTTGTCGTGGCACCGCAAGCGCCGACATCACCACCGGCCTGAAATCCTGGCATCGCTCATTGCCGATCTAAAGACGCATCATCCTGATATGATCGCGGTGACGGGGGATTTGACCAACCTTGGACTGGCGCAGGAATATCGCGCGGCGCGGCTCTGGCTGGAAAGCTTGGGCGAACCGGGGCGGGTGATGGTCATTCCCGGCAATCACGAGGCATTGATTGCGGGCGCGTGGGAGGCGGGTGCGCCCGAGTGGCGGCCCTATTGGCAGGGGGATGACGCGTCTCAGGGGGCGAGTTTACCCGATGCCTTTCCGGCGCTGCGCCGACGCGGAGGATTGGCGCTTATCAGCCTATCCAGCGCCATCGCCACGGCCCCGGCCTTGGCCAGCGGGGCGGTGGGAGCGGGGCAATTGGCACGGTTGGCCCCCATGCTGCGCGCGGCGCGCGATGCGGGCCTGTGCCGGGTGCTGATGATCCATCACCCGCCGCTTGATGGCACGGTCTCGCCACGCAAGGCCTTGCGGGACGGGGCCGCCCTGCGCGCGGTGTTGCAGGCGGAAGGCGTTGAACTGGTGCTGCACGGTCATAGCCACCGCAGTCACCATCAAACGCTTGAAACCCGCGATGGACCGGTGCCGATCATCGGCGTGCCCTCTGCCTCGTCGCGGCATCCCGAGGCGGCGGCCTATCATCTTTATCACATCCATCCCATCGCGGGGGGGTGGGAAATTGACGTTGCGGCACGAAGGCTGGGACCGGCAGGCGAGATGGAGCCGGGGCTTCGGACCCGGTTGACACTGCCACGTGCGCATGCAGATTGCGCGCCGCTATGATAGACAACACCCAAGACCTCGGCCCGGCGTATCCATCGCGCATACCGTCCTGCAAGACTATGAAAGACTGCCAATGCGTTTGATGCTGAACCTCTTTCGCGCCTATCCGATGGCCAGTTTCCTCATGGTGCTGGCACTGTTCTTTTCGGGTCTGGCCGAGGGGTTGGGCCTGTCGGCGATGTTGCCGATGCTCAAGATCGTGCTCAATGCCGATCCCAATGCCACCTCGACAGAGCCGCCGGGGCAAATGGAACAGACGGTGCTCGACGTGCTCGACTGGGCCGGGATTCCTGTCACGTTGGGCGCCTTGCTGATCCTGATCGTGATTGCGGCCACGTTCAAGGCGGTGCTTCTCCTGATTGCGCAGCGGCAGGTGGGCTATACAGCGGCCCGTGTCGCCACCGATCTGCGTCTACAGATCCTGCGCAACATGATGCGTAGCCGCTGGCATTTCTTTCTGCATCAACCGGCGGGCAAGCTGGCCAACACGCTGGCCACCGAGGCGCAGCGCGCGGCGGATGCCTATATGAATGGCGCAACCGCGCTCACCTTTTTCATTCAGGCGCTGGTCTATACCTCGGTGGCGTTGGTGATCTCGTGGCAAGCGACTCTGCTCAGCGTGATTGGCGGCATCGTGATCATTGGTCTGTCGCATTTTCTGGTGCGCATGACCCGCAAGGCGGGCAAGAAACAGACCGAGCTTATGGTTTCGCTCATGTCGCATCTGACCGACACGCTGCAATCGGTGAAACCGCTCAAGGCGATGGCGCGCGAACACCTGGCGGACGAACTGCTCAAGCACGAGACTAACCGCCTCAACAAGGCGCTGCGCCGTCAGGTTCTGGCCAGCGCCGCGCTCAACTCTGGTCAGGACCTGATGTTCATCATGGTCATTGCCTTTGGCGTCTATCTGGCGCTTGGCGTGCTGTCGATGGATTTCGCCATCGTGCTGATGCTGGCGGTGACGCTGGGGCGCGGATATAATTTCCTCGGCAAGGTGCAAAAGCAGTATCAAAAGATGGTGCAGAGCGAGAGCGCCTATTGGTCGCTCATCGAAACCAACCGACGCGCCGAGGCGGAGCAAGAGCATCTGGGCGGCCATGTCACGCCCGCGCTGACCCGTGGCATCACCTTGCGCGACATCGGGTTTTCCTATGATGGCAACACGGTGCTCTCTGGTCTTGACCTTGAAATCCCGGCGCATCAGATGACCACGCTTGTCGGCCCTTCCGGCTCGGGCAAGACCACGATCATCGATCTGGTGATCGGTCTCTTGCGGCCCGACGCAGGTCAGATCACCATTGACGAGCGCCCGTTCGAAGAAATCGACCTCAAGGCGTGGCGGCGGATGGTGGGCTATGTGCCGCAGGAAACCGTGCTGCTGCATGACAGCATCCTGCACAACGTCGGGCTGGGGGATCCACAGATTTCCGAGGAGCGCGTGGTGGCGGCGCTGAAACAGGCCGGGGCGTGGGATTTCGTGCAGGACCTGCCCGAGGGCATTCATACCCTCGTGGGCGAGCGTGGTGGGCGGCTATCGGGCGGCCAACGGCAACGGGTTGCCATCGCGCGGGCATTGATCAACGGGCCGCAACTCTTGATCCTCGACGAGGCGACCAGCGCGCTTGACCCCGAGAGCGAAGCCGCGATCATCGAAACGCTGCGCGGCTTGCGGGAACAGCTGACAATTCTTGCCATCACCCACAACAGCAGCCTCTCGGATGCCGCTGATCTGGTTCACCGGCTGGAACCCGTGGCAACGGTCAGGACTGAGGCCGCTGAGATCTAGAGCGTTTTGTGCCCCACCGAAACCACAACCGTCCAGGACTTGATCCGGGACCTCGCCAAGGCAGGGCATAGGCTCCGGCTCGGGGACCAGGGCGGTGGGACCTTGATCGGGCGCGGCGGTTAATCCCGTCCCAAAAGCGCTTTGATCCGCGCCACGGCGCGGGTCATGTCGCTGGGCGGGGGCGTGTCGGACGCGGGGCGCGCGGCCTCTCCCAGCCAAGTCATACGGCCCGAGCGCGCCAGCCGCAGATGCATCTGGCTTATGTCGCGCGACAAATGCTTCCATCCCCATCGCATCAGCGCGCGATAGGCCAAAGAACCTAGGCTCAAGTCAGAGCGATCAGTGTCCTTCCGCGCCAAGGCGCGCGCCTGTGCGCTTTCTCCGACGGCCACCAAGGCATCGTGCCGCATACTCAGCGATCCGGCACCCAGATCGAACATATGCACCGGCTTGCCGGTGGCATAGGCCTCGGACAACATGGAGATACTGTCGGCGGTCACGATGATCTCATCCGCGACCGCCAGAAACCCCAGATAGGGGTTGTCCGGATCATTGGGTTGAAAGCGATAGAACTGCATCGGCACGTCCGTTTGCGCGGCAAAGGCGGCGATGGCCTCGGGCGGGGTCCGCGCGCTGGAACTGACAAGCAGCGATCCACCCCGCGCCCGCGCCAGAGCCAGCGTATCGCGCAAGAGCCGCGCAGAGGCCCGTGCGCCAAAGGCATAGGGCCCGCTTGGCCCCCCGATGTTCAGGGTGAGATACGGGCGGGGCAGGTGGGCCAGCTTCGGCTCCCAATGCTCCCGCGCCACCTCCAGCCGCTCGAGGGTCAGGGGATGCAAGGGCAGGGCGTTGCGCAGCACGTTAGGTCGTTCGGGAACCCGGTATTGCGGTGTCGTGATGACCAGATCAAAATGCTCAGGGTCCGCCCAGAGCCGCCCCAAAAACACCAGCTTGGTCCGCCCGCCGGACTGATCCCGGACCCAGCGCGCCACAGGTTCGTTGCGCATTCCCATGGAAATCACCAGATCAGGCCAAGGGGCCGTCAATGGGTCAGAGTGGGGCAGGTCCACCCCGCGCAAATCGCGCCCACGAAAGAGCGTCGTGCGGATTTCGGCCTTGCGATAGGTTAGGCTCTTTATCTCATAGGGCCAGCCCAGCCCCTGCGCCAGCGCGCGCACCTGCGTTTTCTCGCCAGAGCGGTAGGCGTCCAGCACCCAGACACGCGGGCTTTGATCCGGTTCAGGCATCGGGCGACTGCGGATCGGTGGCGCGGACCTTGGCCCAGCGGCGTTTCATGCAGATCCATTCGCCGGGATATTCGCGTATCCAGTCTTCGAAAATCAGGTTCAGACGATGCGTCATGTCGATAATGCGGTCCTTGCGCGGCAAGTCAGGATCGGGTGGCGCGAGAGGGGCGAGAACCTCGATCCGGAAACGCGCCTTGGGCAGGCGCACGGTGCGAATGGGCACAAGCGGATGACCACGCAACGCCAGCATGGCGGGCAGGGTGCTGGTGGGTGTGGGCGTGCCGAAAAAGGGCACCATCTCGCCCTGGTCGATGCGCGTGTCAAAGGCCGCGCCAACCGAGTGGCCCTTGCCCAATTCGT
This sequence comes from Roseovarius mucosus DSM 17069, assembly GCF_000768555.3. Classification (GTDB taxonomy): domain Bacteria; phylum Pseudomonadota; class Alphaproteobacteria; order Rhodobacterales; family Rhodobacteraceae; genus Roseovarius; species Roseovarius mucosus. The sequence goes on along the minus strand of NZ_KN293978.2, from coordinate 388,129 downwards.
GCAAGAGTTCGCGCGCGCCACCCGCGCTTTGAACCAGCGGTCCGCCAAAGGCGCGACGGAGCGAGAGAAAGAATCCATGCAGCCAGGGGTTCGGTTCGGGCGTGTAGATCACCGAAATCGGGAGATCCCGCTCGCGCCCGATGAAATTGCAAAGTTGCCATGCGCTGACATGAGCGGTGGCAAAGACGATCGCCTCTTTGCGCGCAATGAGTGCCTCGGCCTCGGGGTGCACGGAAAATTCCAGATGGCGTGCGCGGTGCCGCCAGAGGCGTTCAAGCAGGAACAATTCCGCCGCGGCAAGCCCTGTCGAGCGAAAGATGCTGCGCATGATCGCGTCGCGCTCTTCCTCGGTTGCCTCGGGTAGCACGTGCAACAGGTTGCGCCCGACCGTGCGGCGCTTTTGTGCCTTGCGATAGCCCAGCCATCCCAGTCCTCGTCCAAAAGTTGCGGCCACGACGGAAAAGGGCAAAAGCCGCGCAAACCCGAGCAAGAGATAGAAAACGCCCGCCTCAATCATCCAAGCCGGGGTCTGAACCCACGGAAACCGCGCGATCAGCCCCTTGGGCGTGAGGAAAAACTTGGCCATGCGCTATTCGGTCCCGGACTGAGGGCGCGGAGAGACCCCGCGCCTAGGACCGTTCGGACCGCTCCGGCTTGGTCGGGTAGGTGCGAAAGATCATGTCCCAGAGCGGCGAGCTGACCCCATAGCGTCCGGCGTCATCCGAGAAATGGTGCCGCATGTGGTAGTGCTTGAGGAATTTCAGCGCCGGATGCCGCATCGGGAAATGATGCGTGGCATAGTGGATGTAGTCGTAGATCAGATAACCCACGATGAAAAAGCCGGTGAACGGCTCGGCCCAAGGGTAGGGCAACACCAGGTAGAACATGAGATAGAGCACTGCGATGATCGGCAGCGCGCCCGCGGGCGGCATCAAGAGGCGTGTCTTGTCCTGCGGCGTGTCATGGTGCACGCCGTGAAAGAGATAAATGAACCGGCGGCCCATGTCGGTCTTGGGCTCAAAATGAAACAGGTAGCGATGCAGCAGGTATTCGGCCAGCGTCCAGGTAAAGAGACCGGCCACACCGATCACCGCCATCCCGCCCCAGCCGATGCCATGCACCGTTGCCGCGCGCGCGATCAACCAGATCGCAACCGGCCCCCAGACCAGCAAGGGAACGATGGGGTGCACATGGCTCAGCTTCTCAAGAAGCGGGTTCTCGAACAGCCGAACCGACTCGTCGACGCGATGCGTGCGACTGGGTTGATGACTTGTCATTTTAGGCACTCCTGATCTGCGCCGATTTATACGTCTTCATATATGTCGGTTCTTGCCCGAAGAATAGAAGACGGCCAGATTTTGCTCGTGCAAAGCCAATCACCGGGCTTTGCCGTTATCCATTGCTCGAACTTTTCGTTGATCTGGCGTGCAAGGTCAACTGTCTGATTGTCGCGGTCCATCGTCGGATCACTGGGCACAAGCGGCGGATGAAAGCGGACACGAAAGCGCGCGCCGGGCAGTCGTTCGGCCTGAACGGGCACCAGCGGCACGCCAAACCGCAGCGCCAGTCGTGCGGGCAGCAGCGAGGAATCCTTCTCCTCGTCAAAGAACGGGATCGGCTTGCCGCCGTCTACACGCCTGTCGGTCAGCATGATCGGCGAGCGGCCCGATTTCAGCGCATCGACAAAGGCACGCAGCCCTTCGGTGCGCGACACCAACTCGGCCCCCAACATGCCCCGGTAATGCAGCATCGTGCGATCAAGCCACGGGTTTGTCAGCGGCGCATACATGGCGCAGGGGCGAACGCCCAAGCGTGCAATGGCACAGGCCATCATCTCCCAGTTTGCCAGGTGCGCAGACACGAACACCGCCGGCTGATTGGGGTCGGAATAGGCAGGAATGTGTTCAAGAACCTCGATTTCCAGCGTGTCCCGCCCGGGATTGCAGAGCTTGGCAAGATTTGGATACTCGCCCAGCACCGCCCCGGCATTGGCCCAGACCTCACCCGCCAGCGCGTCAATCTCGGCGGGGGATTTCTCGGGCAGCGAAACCGTGAGATTGGCGCGTACGTGCTGGTTGCGCCGGGTAAAGATGCGGCCGAACACCCGCCCCAGACGCGCCCCAAGCGCAGAGGCCCATGTCACCGGCAACAAACGGAAAAATCCCATGACCGAGGCTACGACGACATAATCGACGAACCAAAGGAAGTTGCGTGCAACGCGGTTGTTGAACAGCCTGTCACGATGGGCATTGGCGAGAATGAATTTGGCCAAGGGGGACTCGACTTCTTCTGATGCAGTGTGGATACTTACGACGTTAATTGAGGCAAGGTGCCGGAATTGCAAGCAGTTTCCATGGTTGGTTCCGCCACTCTGGCATGCGTGCCACGCAAGGCCGCGTGCCGCGCAGCCCCTATGATCGCAAGAAAGGCCCAAGATGTCGCCAACACAGCCTGAGGGCACCGGGATTAGGCTGGTCGAGGCCAAGGATGGACCAACGATCCGGGATTTCCTGCACCTGCCCGAGCGGATCTATGCCGATGATACGGCTTGGGTGGCGCCGCTTGTCTTTGAACAAAAACAGCGCGTGTTCGAGAATGCGCCGCTCTTTGCCCATTGCGCGGTTGCCCGTTGGGTCGCCTATCGTGGTACCGAGCCGGTGGGACGGATCACGGCGCAGCTCGACACGCTTCAGCCCGAGGCCGAGGAGGGCGGCAAGATCGGCTATTTCGGAATGCTTGAGGCGATTGATGACGGGACCGTGTTCGATGCGCTGTTTGGTGCGGCAGAGGATTGGTTGCGCGATCACGGTGCCGCGCATATCCGCGGGCCGTACAATCTCTCGATCAACGAAGACCTTGGCCTCTTGGTCGAGAATTTCGACGATCCGCCCTTTGTGATGATGGGCCATGCGCGGCCCTATTATCAGGCGCAGATCGAAGCGCGTGGTTTTGCCACGATCAAGGATCTGCTGACCTACAAGGTGCGCCCCGATTTCGTTGCCCCCGAGGTGATGACAAAACTGGCCCAGCGTGCCAGCCGCACCGTGACCATCCGCCCCCTTAACAGCAAGGGCAAGGCGGCGGATTACGAGGCGATGCGCGACATCTTCAATGATGCGTGGTCGGACAATTGGGGATTTGTGCCCTTCACGCGCGAAGAATTCGCCGAGACCGCCAAGGTTCTGTCGTTTCTGCTCTCAGACGATTACATCCAGTTCGCCGAGATCGACGGGCGCCCGGTGGCCTTCATCACGGCCTTTCCCAACCTCAACGAATTGATCGGCGATCTGCGCGGGCGCCTCTTGCCCTTTGGCTGGGCCAAACTGCTGTGGCGGCTCAAGGTGCGGGGCCCCAAGAGCGCGCGGGTAGCGCTGATGGGGGTGCGCAAGGAACACCAGAATTCCCGTCTCGGGCCGACGCTGGCCTTTTTGGTGATCGACGCGGTACGCAAGGCCATGCAACAACGAGGCGTCACTTCGGTCGAGATGGGCTGGATACTCGAGGATAATCATGGCATGCGGCATATCATCGAGGCCATCGGCAGCACGATCTACAAGCGTTATCGCGTCTATCAGAAACCCCTGTAGCGCGACCGATGACCGGACCAAGGCACTGAGAAAGTGAGACCGTGACAGACTTTGCTTCCGTAATCCTTGCGGGCGAACGGGACAGCCGTGACGCCCTGCGTGATGAGACCGGTGTGGCCTGCAAGGCGTTGCTCGACATTGGTGGCACACCGATGATCCGCCGCGTGATCGACGCGCTGCGGTCTGCGAAGACCATCGGTTCAATCAATCTGAGCGGGCCGACCGAGGCTTGCGTGCAAAGCGATGCCGGTCTGGCCGGGATGGTCGCCCGTCAAGAGGTGACCTGGGCCCCCTCCGGCCCATCCCCCAGCACCAGCGCCCATCAGATGCTCAGCCGCTTTCCCGCCACGCAGCCGGTGCTGATCACCACTGCAGACCATCCGCTTTTGACCGGCGAAATCGTCGATCATTTTTGCCAAGGCGCGGCGCAGAGCGGCTGTGATGTGGTGATCGGCCTGGCCCCCTATGATCTGGTGCGCGCAACCTATCCTGAATTGAAGAAAACCGTCCTGCGATTTCGCGATGGCGGCTATTGCGGCTGCAACCTCTTTGGCTTTCTGACCGAGGATGGGCGGCGCGTGGCGGACTTCTGGCGGCAGGTCGAAAAGGACCGCAAGAAACCGCTGGTGGTGATCCGGCTCTTGGGGCTGTGGTCCCTGCTCAGCTATCGCATGGGCTGGCTCACGCTGGACCGGGCGCTGGCGCGCCTGTCTCGACGGGTGGGCGTGCGGATTGGCGTTGTGATCCTGCCCTATGCCCACGCCTCGGTCGATGTGGATTCCGTGTCCGACTATGTTCTGGTGCAGCAGTATAGCGCTGAGGGGCGCGGCGGGGCGTAGGGGGGGATTTCCTAGTTCAGGATGTTAGTCCCAACCGTCCCGCGCGGAACAAGGCGCGTAGCGCCGCCGCGCGGATCGCTGGGCCGTCCCGCGGCCTAGCGATTCTGAGAGGGATCAACTTACTGAAAGGTCACACGTACTTGGCTGGCATAAAGTGACAGCCACGACTGTTGCTTCGCTAGTCCCCGGCCCAGCGACCGCGCAGCTCATCGCGAGGGGTCTACTCCCTCACGCCTCGTTATACCCGAACACCGGGTCAAGTTTGCCCTCAACCAGCCCATCGACCACCGCCACTTCTTCGGGTGTGAAATAGTCGCGATAGCCGCCCACCTTGCCGCGCCGCACCTTGAAGGAATCCGGGTTGCTCTCATCCCCCGGCTTCACACGCTGGCCACTGCCGCGCATGCCCTCATTCGCGGCCTCGCGTTTTTTCATGTTTTCATAGGCGGCGTAGTCCTTGGCCGCCTCGATATGCGCAGGGTCGGGATCGACGCCGGTAAAGCTTACAACCTGCCGCAACACTTCGGCCGGATCCCGGCGCAAATCCTCATACCGCACCACCAGCACATCCGCGCCCAATTCCGGCAGGGACCGCGCCCAAGCGTTGAAGGCGGCGACAATGCGCGGGATGCCGCAGTCGGGATTACGGACGAAATCGTAAATCGCCACCTCGCTGCCATGGGCGGGATAGGCGTTCAGCGCCTTCTTGCGCGGCCGCATGCGATAGGACCATTGAAAATATTGCGACACCGCCACATCGCGCGGATCGCGCACCAAGAGCACCAGTTTCTTGCCGCGATACTGGTCCAGATCGTCGCCATGGTTGTAATGGTCGCGGATGTAGTTGTTATGGCTGAAAAGCACCTTGGGTGCAGCCGGGTTCAGCGCGTGAAAGTTGTCGAACTCCAGCATGTAGTCGGTCTCGAGCCCGTAATGCAGCTGATAGAACCGCGACAGCATTACCCGAAACCACGTCCGTCCGCTCTTGCCCCAGGACACCAGCGCCCAATCCGCCTCTTGCAGCTTGGCATTCTCCTGACGTCCGCGCAGGCGGCGCTCAAGGGCGATCTTCTTGCCCTTTGGTAGAAAGAACAGGGCAGAGAGGATGAGGTGACGCGAGGCCACGTCCCGGATCTCGCGGTAGGATAAATTGGTCATGGGCGTCATTCTGGTCAGGTATCGGGGTTTCGTGCAGTCCTCATAGAGGGTATCGCTCGGTCTTTGTATCGGTAATTTTGTCCCGGAACGCATCGGGCGTGATTCCGCGCCCAGGCAGAGCAGCAGGGGAGAGGCGTTTGCAGCGTCGCAACACAACGCAAGAACCAAAGGTCTGGTGCCTCCTGGGCCGCAAGGCGGGGGACAACACGCAAGTGTTGGCCTTGGCCGACGCCCTTGGCTGGCCGATGGAGCGGAAAACCATTCTTGTACGCGGCTGGGAACTCTTGCCGCATCTTCTCTTGCGGATAACCCTTCTGGGCATCGACCGGCAGGCATCCAGCCCGCTCGACCCGCCTTGGCCTGATCTGGTAATCAGTGCAGGACGACGCAACGAGCCTGTGGCGCGCTGGATCAAGCAGCAGTCGGGGGGGCACACAAGGCTGGTGCATCTGGGGCGCCCCTGGGCCCCAGTGGACAGCTACGATCTGATCGTCAGCACGCCGCAGTATTTTCTCACGCCCGGCCCAAATGTCCTGATCAATCCGCTGCCCTTGCACCAATTCACCCGCGCAGGTGTGGATCAGGCGGCGCAAGAGGCGACCCCGGCGGTGGCCCATCTGCCGCGCCCCTATACCAGCGTGCTCATTGGCGGTGACAGCGGCCCCTTCGTCTTTACCCCGGAAAAGGGGCGGCTTTTGGCGCAAGGGATCAACCGCCTCGTGCAGCAGACCGGCGGCACCGCGCTTGTCAGCGGTAGCCCCCGCACCCCGCGTGCCGTGGCCGAGGCCGTCAGCGCCACGCTGGATGTGCCGGCCCGGTGCTATTGGTGGCATGACCGCGACCCCGCCGCGCCCAATCCCTACGCCGCCTATCTGGGCCTTGCAGATCGTTTCGTCGTCACCGGCGAGAGCATGTCGATGCTGGCCGAGGCCGCGAGCCTCGGGCGGCCGCTCTATGTCTTTGATCCGGGCGACGCACCGGGGTCTTGGTGGACACACTCACATAATTTCCGCCCCAAACCACTTAGCCACGCGCTTGCCATGCGCCTTGCGCCGCGGCGGATGCGGCGGGATGTATCGCGTATCCAGCAGGCGCTGGTGCAGGCGGGGCAGGCGCGCTGGCTGGACGAGGCCCCCGCCTTGATCGGCGCAGGTGAGACTTGGGCAAAGAAAATGCGCCCCGACCCTTCGGTCGGAGCGCAGATTGCGGCGGAACGTATCCGTGCGTTGTTTTGAACGTCTAGGCGCTTAGGCGGCCTTGGCCAGATTGCCGGTGCTCAGCGGATGCGCCGGTGCGGGCGGCAGGCTCGGCACACGCGCGATCACCTCGAGCGCATCGTGGCGCACGTGGTTCTCTTCCATTTCCTTGCGCAGGAACTCTTCGGTCAGCTTGCCTTGCTCCACGCATTCCTTGACCAGACCCCAGAAGAAGTTTTCCTGGTTCTTGTCCGGATGCTCCTTGTAATTGCCCATGAGGCCGTATTCGCCGAAAATCTTGCGGCGCAGACGCAGCACCCATGCGGCTGGCGGGAACAGGCGGAAACGCTCTGCGGGGCGCCAATCCACCGGCAGGCCGGTTTTCCACGGCTGGGTCTTGCGGCGGGTCGTGTGCAGCATCTTGGTCTCAGTGGTAAACTTGTCAAAGTCGTTCCACTCGTTCTCGATGAATTCGATCGTGTTCGGGTCCTCGTTACGCAGACCGATCCAGCGGGAATAGTCGTGGTCGCCGTCGAACATCGCGTTGAACTGCTCTTCGACCTTCCAATGCTTGAGCTGCGCGCAGTCGAGCAGCATCACCGAGCTGGCATAGGCCTTGTCGATCAGACCCTTGGTGCCAGAGCGCATGCGCGCCATGATCGCGTTGCCCTTCATGTCGCGGTTCAGCAATTCCCAGATGTCAGAGCAGGCAAACACATCGGGGTCGATGACCACAGCGCGGCCCTCATAGCCCATGAGCTCCGGGGGCATGAAGCGAGTGGGGGTAAAGGATTGCAAATCCTCGTTCAGCCAGACCCGCTTGACGCCGTCGCGCATGTATTCCTGACCTTCACGGGCAAGGAAGAAGGGGTAATCGCGGCTGTTGACGATATGCACCTCGAACTTGTCATTGTTGGTGGAGTAGCGACGCAGCGCATGTTCAGCGACGATGGCGCCGACAATCTGCTTGTGGTTCGTCTGGATGAATACAGCGTGTTTCATGATGAGTGATCCGCAACCTCGGTTTTTGTTCTGAGCGGCTCTATACAGCAGAATTTGCAGAGACGCCATGTCCAGAAACACAATAAAAACTGTCGTGTATTGATCTGGATCAGAGAATAGCCCCAATCTTACACGTTTGTAACGCAAGATGATCGCGATACGCGGGTTCTCGCCCAAGGTGGGCGCCCCTAGCGGAACACACCCCTGCGGTAGAGATGACGCATGAAGCCCCAGATGTGGATCAGCGGGCGGCGGCGCACCTTGTCCGGGATTTCCACCACCTGACCCGAATGGCGCGAGAGCTTCCACGCAAGATAATCCAATCCGCCCTCGAAGGTGAACAACCCCTTGATGAGCCGCGCCACCGACAACGCCTTGCCTTGCACCCGCCGCAGCGCCCAGAGCGCGGGGGCAAAACGACGTGCGCGGGCTGTAACCGTGCCGCGATAGGTCAGGCTGCCATCGGCGTGTATTTCAAGGCGCAGAACATCGCCCATGCGCGGCAAGAGCGCCTGCGTCATCGCCGCATAGAATGCGCGCCCATGGCCTGCCAGTTCCGCCGCGCGGCCTTGCTTTTCGGCGCGCAGTTCCGTGGCATAGCTCAGCGCCAGCGCCCCCTGCCATAGTTCATCAAGTGACCCCTCAGGCGGCAGGGCGGGCAGGGCGCGGCGCAAGAGCGTTTCGCCCGACCGGAAAAAAGCAGCGTGCAAACGATGCTCCACGTCCGTTGACTGGCACCAGACGGGTTTGACCGGCTGCGCAAAGCGCCCCCAGAGATAGGATTGAAACCAGCCGGGTCCGGTCCCGCGTTCGAACTGCCGCAGACTGAGGACGGCATATTTGCAGCGCACCGTTTCCGCGCCCACCGGGGTCTCGAGGTAATAGACATTGGGCGGCAAGATGCGCCCGGCCAGTCGCAGCCACAGCCGCGGTTCGGCCTTGGGCGTGCTCTCGACCAAAACGTAGAAATCGACCAGCCCGTCAAGCAGATCGGTGCTCCGCAGGCACGATCCATAGAGGATCACCGCCTGTAACCCATCGCCGAACCGGGCGCTCAGCGCGTCCATCAACGCCCGGAGCGGCGCAGAGCTTTCCAGCGTGGGGCCGTCCGGGGTCGGATACTGCGCGGCTGTCATGGAGTTGTTGCCTCATGTCGGGTCTTGGCCGTGGTTTTATACGCGCGAGATGCCCGCGCCAACAGCCCGCGCTATTTTGCGCGCAGAAAGCGGATCGGCCCTTCCGCCTCGATCACCAGCGGCACATCGCCCCCGGCGGTGGCGAACAACTCGCCATCAAGGTTCAATTCGCCGTCAAAGCGCAGTTCGATCCTCGCTCCGCGAAAGCTCTCATAGCCATTCTCGACCGTGACATGGCGGTTGGGACGCCCGCGCAGCACCGAAGGAAAGGCGCGGGCAAAGCGCCGCGCGCCGCCTTGGATTGCTGTCAGGCCAATGGGGGCCTCGTCCTTGGCCCAAAACGGTCGAATGCCCAGAAACAGCCGCCCCAGCGTGCTGGCCACAAGGATCAGCATCGGGGCGGTGTCGCGCGTGACCTCTACCCCCGATCCATTCTCCACCGCTATCGCGACATGGGTCGGTTGATAAAACTTCGGGTCTTGCCGGATCAACCCCCAGACGGACCGAACCAACACCATACCAAGGCTCAGCTCTCCGCCCAGCCCGCGGGAATGTACATTCTTGTGGGCAAAGCGGGTGGCCTGCATGATGGCACCCGTGCCCAGAAACATCCCGTGGCGGACATGGCCATCTGCCGCCCCCGTGACCCGCATGATATGGCGCGTGCGAATATCCCCCGTCAGCGGCGCGCCGCGATCCAGCCAGCGGAAAAAGCGCTTGAGCGCCTGTTTGTGCGACGACGCAACGCCAATATCCCCCGCCGTCATATTCGCGGTGCCACCGGGCAAGAGCACGATGAGCGGTAGCTCGTCTTGGGCCCAGTGGCGCAGGATCATGCCCAAAGCCGCGGCAATCGTGCCATCGCCGCCATTGATCACCACCACATCCGGGCAAGACGCGGCCAGTTGCGGAACCAGTTCTTCGGCCTCATGCGGCGAGCGGGTGACGTGATGCGCGACCTGCGGATAGGCCGCCAGCCGCGCCTCGATGCGCGCCTGCCATTTGCGGTTGTTGCCGCTGGTTGGATTGCTGATCATGCAAATGCGGGTCGCGCCGCCGGTGTTGCCCATGTCAGCGCCCCGACAAGAGCGGATCAATCCGCGCAAGGATACGCGCCACATCGGCATCCGTTGCCGACAGCGCCGGACGCTCGCCCCTGCTGGCATTCTCGCTTTCGCCCATCCATGTGGCCAGACCGCGATCAATCAGGATCTGGTGAAATCGGGGGAAATGCCGGGTCTGTTGCAACATCCGCATGTGATAGAGCCCGCGCGCCAGAGCAAGGCGCAGACGCTCGGCCAGCCCCGCGTTGCGGCGGTTCTGAAACATCCACGCGGCCGCCCGCCGTCGTGCATCGTCGAATTTGCCCAAGGGACCATAGGGCAGGGCCACGATTTCCAGCGCCTTGCCCAGGCGCGCCACCTCGACCAGCATCGAAATGCTGTCGCCTGTCACGACGAAACGATCCGCCAGCGCCAGAAGGCCGGTATAGGGGTTTTCATCGTCGGACTGACCCCAGTCAAAGCGCTGCACCCCCTCGGGCAGACCGGCCGTCACGCGGTCGAGAAATCCCTTGGGCGTGCGGCGCGACCCCACGATATAGGGCGTGCCGCCCGTCGCCAGCACCTGCGCCATACGCGCGCGCACCTGCGCCTCCATCTCGGCGTTATAGACAAAGGGGCTGGTTGGCCCACCGATCAGGAACACGACCAAGGGACGGGGCAGGGCATCCAGCCTTGCCTGCCAGGCCTTGCGCCCCGCCTCCAGCCGCTCGGGGCTGATCTTCATCAAGGGCAGGTCGATCTGCATCACATTGTCAAAGGGCGCGGGCAGGGTTTCCGTACTGGTCACGATCAGGTCGAACTGCGCCATCTGATGCGAGAACCAGCCCGCAGGCTTGCCCACAAGGACGATCCGCGTGCGCCCACCCGATTGCTTCTTGATCCAGAGCGCGACATTGGCCGGGCGACGGCCCCGCGTCAGGATCAGGTCCGGCCATGGCGGCTCGATCGGATCACTCAGGCTCTGGTCGATATGATAGAGCGTCGGGCCCACGCGCGGCTTGCCCACGACGAATTTCGGCAGCATTTCGAGATGCCGCAGTTCCGACACCCAGCCACGTTCGCGCGCCAGGGCCTCGGCCACGATCTCGACCTGGGCATTATCGCCGCGCTTGTCGCCCAGAACCCGCCAGATGCGGGGCGCTGCGTCAGGCTGGTGCATTTAACCCGCGCTATCCGGTTTGACGGACGCGCCGTAGCGATAGACGGGATCAAGCCGCGCCTCGACCAGCGCGTCGATCACCGCCACTTGGGCGTCGTCGAAATAATCGCGATACCCGCCCACCTTGGCACGCCGGGTCTTGTAGCTGTCCGGGTTGCTCTTGTCTCCGGGGGCGACGCGCGCGCCACTCAGACGGAATCCGCTGTCGGCCTCTTTCTTCTTCATGTTCTCGAAATCCGCATACTCCACGGCCTCCTGGATCACGGCGGCATCGGCGGGAATCTCGAGAAACTGTGCGACCTCGGTCAGCACCGTTTGGGGATTGGCGCGCATGTCCTCATAGCGGATGAGGCAGAGCGCGTGCATCTTGTTCATTTCCCGCGCCCAGAGGTTCATGAAGTCGATGATCTTGGGCAGGCCACCGCCCTCGTGCAGCACAAAGTCGTAAATCGGCGTATCTTCGTCATGGGCCGGGTATTCGTTGAGCAGTTTCTTTTCCGACGGCATGCGATAACGCCATTGAAAGAATTGCGACACCGCGACATCGCGCGGGTCGCGCATCATCAAGAGCACTTTCTTGTCGTAGAAATCCGCCTTGTTGTCGGTGTTTCCGGTGAAATCGCCGATGTAATTGTCATGGGTAAAGAACAGGCGCGGTGCGCGGCGGTCCATGTTGTGGAAATTGTCAAAGCCGATGAGAATATCCTCGGGCAGATCATAGACCTGTTGATAGAGCCGCGAGATCATGACCCTCAGCCATGTGCGCCCGCTCTTGCCAAAGGATACGACCACCGCATCGGCGCGTTGCAGGCTGGCGAATTGCTCGCGCCCGCGCATCTGGCGTTCAGCGCGGATGCGCGTCTGCTGATCCGCTCCCGTCATGTCCATCTTTAGCTTGAGCAGGCGTCGGCTGGCCTTGCGCCAGACGACCTTGCTGGCCTCGGGAAAGGAGGCACGAAGAAGACGGAGGGTGTCACGCATGGTTTTGGGCCTTTTCTGCCGGTGTCACGACAGACCTGTGCGCCGTGACCGGTTTTGGGGGTCGCATACCCATTCTACCTCCAATTTGCCATATCAAAAGCATCACTGCGTCAGCGGAGCCTTGCCCAACACCAGATCCGCGATGGTCGGGCCAAAGATATGCTCGCCGCAGGGGCTGAAGTGGTCCACGTCCCAGAAGGTCAGGCAGTCGCCCTGCAAAAGCGCGTCCTGATCGAAATCGAGCGCGTTGATCAGCGAGACATAACGATAAGCATTCTGTGCTTTGGCTTCGGCTTCGATCCGTGCTTCCAACACGTCAAAATGCGCCAGTGACACCGGGTTGAAGCGCAGCCGCTCGGGGCTGTAATTGCCGGGATTGCTCAGATCCACGCGCGCCTCGGCAAAGGGGCCAAGCCAGAGCACATCAAGCTCTTCTGGCAGCCGTGCCAGATAGGCAGAGGTGAGGGTGATATTCTCGTCTGCAATGCGCGCCTCGCTGCCCGGTTCAAAGGCTGCGTCACTGTCGCCCTCGTTGCGATGATCGAGGATGTAATGCGAGCCGGAGACATGAAAAACCACCTGCGCCACCGCGTCGCGATGCGCCTCTAGAAACGCAATCGCCGCCTCATAGGAACATTTGGCCTTGTATTGATAGGGCCGGCATCCTCCGCGCGTCAGGCCCACGAGGAACGGAAAACGCTCGGTGCTGCGCAGGGCGTTATAGACATTCTCGGCGTGCGAGTCGCCCAGGACGAAAATCCCCGGCCCATGCTGTGCTGCGCACTGCTGCAACCGCGCACCGAAATCCTCTTTCAGCTCTTCGTCGCGAAAGCGGCAGCCGTCATCGGCCACGCGCGAACGGGTCGCGGTCGGGCTGAACCGCTCGTAATTGGCGCGTGTTTCAGGATCGAGCCTATTGGCGAGGTAATGCGCGCGAAACCCGTCGGTTTCCTGCCCCAATAGACCAAGTCCGCCCAGCACGGCCATGCACACCGCCGCCGTTCCGAAAAGACGCAGGGGCGGCAGCGCGTGCATGCGCCGAAATGGCCGCTCTACATGGCGCCAACTGAGCACGGCCAAGGCAAAAGCCAGCACGCAGGCGGCAAGCATGAGCCAGAGATCATCGCGCCCCGTGCCGATGCGGGTGAACACCAGCGCAGGCACATGCCAGAGATAGAGCGAATAGCTGACCAGCCCCACAAAGACCACCGGGCGCCAACCCAGCAGTCGGCCCGTCATGCTCTGCCCCGTGGCACAGGCGATGACCAGCGCCGCGCCCACACAGGGCAAAAGCGCAGCCAAACCCGGAAACGGGGTTTCAGTATCATACGTGAACACCGCCCAGAGAATGAGCGCCAACCCCAAGAGCGCGCCGTGCCGCAACCGCCCTCCATCGCGCAGGGCCGCCCCCTGCGGCGTAGCCAGCCAGTAGGCCACGAGAACGCCCACCATCAATTCCCACAGCCGCGCATAGAGCAGAAAGAACGCGCGCGCCTCATTGCCCCGCGCGATCTGCCACTGCGCGAGGCCAAGGCTGATGAGCGCCACCGCCAGGAAAATGCGGCCCTGCCACTTTGCCCCGGCTCGCCATGTCAGCAACACCGCCATGGGGAAAAGCAAGTAGAACTGCTCCTCAACCGACAGGCTCCAATTGTGCAAGAGCGGCTTGAACTCTGCCGCCGTCGCGAAATAGCCGCTCACCTCGAGGAAATAGACATTCGCGAAGAACACGGTCGAGGCGGCGATGCTGCCGGAAAACTCGGCCATCGCCGAAGGGTCCAGCAACGCCCAGGCGACCGGATAGCTGATACCCATCATCACGAAAAGCGCCGGAAAGATGCGCCGGATCCTGCGGCCATAAAAGCCAACCAATGTAAAGCTGCCCGCCGCGCGCTCGCCCAGAATGATCGAGGTGATCAGATAGCCCGAGATGACAAAGAATACATCGACGCCGACGAACCCGCCGGGGAACCATGACACCCCCGCGTGATAGAGCACCACAGGCAGGATTGCCACGGCACGCAGACCGTCAATTTCGGGGCGATATTTCATAAGATCACTACTCGGGACACGTCAAGCTCTGACATCGCGGGCGCGGATCAGGCCATCCGCTCGACAGTTTGGTATTCTTTCTTGCGGTTCTTGGCGAAGCCGAACTTTTTCTTGCGCCCCGTCGCGGTCGAGGTGATCAGCCGGTATGAAACATCCGTATGCCGCATGGCGATGGCATGAAAGAGACCGGCCCACCATTCGGGCGATTTCACCGTGCAATGCACGTTCTGCCCATTGGGCAAAACCTTGACCGCCGGATAGCAGGCGACATTGGCGTAGAGAAACTTGCGCGCATAGCCAAACATCTCGTCCACGATCCAGGGCACATCGGGCGTGGTGATATGTTCCAGCACATCGGTGCAGATCACCCCGTCATATTGCCGGTCTGGCAGTTCCTTGAACGGCTCGTGACCGGGATCATAGCAACGGATATCGGCAACGCCCCAATAGTCCTGAATGCTGGGCACCACCTTGTCTTTGCTCAGCGCCACATCGCGCAGGTCATAGGCCACAGCCTTGCCCGCGCCATAATCCAAAATGTCGGCAGCCCCCGTCCGGTCGATCATCTCCTTGATACCCGGGGCATGACGGATCAGCATCTTGCCCGGAAAGGTCTGCGTGCCGGACTTGCCCGCCGCCGCTTCGCCCTCTTCGTGCAGCCGCTCATACATGGCCACCATGTCGAGATATTCGGGGCTGGGATTGCCGCGTCCGTAAGAGGTCATGCTGTCTGTCCGTTCTTGCAAAGAGATGTGCCATCGAGATTTTGACGCCCTCTTAATCCCAAAGGCGCGGCGTTTCGACATGAAAATTGTCGCGGCCGCGTCAAATATGGCGAGGGACCGCGCATTCTTTCAGGAAAATTCGAGGGTTACTCTTGTCACAACGGAGGATGACCTAGGTCGTTTTGACGAGGAACAGGATAACCGCAATGATCCCGAGGGGAATGGGCCATGCAGAAAATTCCCTTAAAACAAAGGCATGTGTTTGATCGAAGGCCCTCGAGACCCGTTTGAACGCGCCGCGCGACTTGTTTTTCCCGATCACTTTGGTGCTGCGCCTGAACAGCACCGGTTTGTTTGATGCCCCCGAAGCTTTAAGGGATAAGTGAGATACCCCGAAATGGGTGTTTCGCCGTATAGTTGGCACGTATTTTGCACGATTTCCTCGGAGCCTACCCCATTAGGATAGGTATCCGTAAGCACAGAAATAAACTACTGGTTGTTTCCCCGGTTGTGTCCTTGGCCGTGTGTCGTTTTGTACCCTGACTCTCATTTTCTGAGGATTTCTGAATGATACGCGTTGTTGATCAGACGGATGAAAACACGGGCACTGTCGTGACCCCCGAGATGTTTGGCGCCAATCTGACGATCACGACCGATATCTCCTTGCGCGATCAGGTGATCGACCGGTTCACAGAGGCGAATATCACAACCTTGCGGTTTCCCGGCGGCTCGATCACAGAGAGCCATTTCGACATTTCCGACATCGCGGGCGGTAGCCACGAGCGCACGGTAGGCACGTTCCAGAATGGCGGCGAGCTTGATCTGATCCCCTTTTCCGACTTTCTCGATTTTGCGGCGGATCTTGGCACCAGCACGACCCTCGTCATTCCCACGGCTGTAGGTTTTACGCAAACCGCTGGACAAGCCTTGCTGACAGGCAGCTATGGTGGTCGGCTGGTGTCGGCCAGCTATCTTCAGGATGTGGCCGATTTTGTCACCATGGCGGCGCAGGATGCTGCGGCGGCCGGCGTGCAGATTGATGCCTTCGAGATCGGCAATGAATTCTGGGGCTCTGGCCGGATGACCGCGCGAGAATACGGCAGGGTGGCCGCAGCCGTGTCCCAAACGGTCGAGGCCACGCTGTTGGATTTGGGTATCGACCGCGCCGATCAACCCGATATCGTTGTGCAGACCCTCAGCGCGGCCGGGGTTTACTCCCCGAATGGCGATGGTCTGCTCTACGTCGATCCGGTCACGCAGTTTGTTTATCAACCAACCGAGATCGGCGACGAAGGTGTGCCCCCGCTCTCGCAACTTACTCAGGTCGTCGTTCCCTCGCAGGGGAACGCCCGATCTCAGAACACCGGAATCATTTCCGCCTTTGCCCAGCAATCGATGCTGGTGCAAACGGCCAATGGCGACATTTTCTCGATTGACGTATCAGATGCGGCCAGTGCGGTCGACGCGGTGAGCGAGCACTATTACCTTGATGGTGGTCTGGGTGCTGTCGACACACAGGAACAGTTCGGTTTCAGCCAACTCGAATTCTGGCGTGCTAATTTGGGCAACCGCAGTGCGTCCTTGCCAGAACTGGACTATTACATCACCGAATGGAACGTCAGCCGCACCGGGGACGTGAATGAGGCCAACAACCGCGGGCTTCAGCACGCCATTCTTGATGTGGCGATGTTCTACGAGATGGTGACGCATGACGTGACCACGGCGCATTTCTGGCCTTCACTCTTCAACAATAGCCGGTCTGTCACCTTGGTCTGCACCTGTCGCGGACATCTGACCATTGCGGGCGAATCCTATGCTTTGCTGAGCCACGCCATCGGCATGACGCCCACGGTAGATTTTCTCGAAGCGGGCAATGTAACGATCCACGGGTTCGAAAACGGCCCCGAGTCGTTTTTCGTCGTTGCAGAGTTGAGCGGTGCGGAAAATGAGATGACGCTCGATTTCAGTGCCGTGCGCGATCCCGCCGCAACACTCTATCGGGTGTCCTATAGCGAGCTTTGGGATGGCGGGGCAGGCGGACAAGACGAGAAAGCGGCGCAGGTCGTGATCGAAACCGAGTTTCTCGATCTCATTTCCGCGGACGAGCTGGATGCCTTCCTCATCACGATGCAGGCGTGGTCGCTGGTCTACATGAACCTCGAGGCCGTGACCGAAGGCACCGCCGCCGCTCCCGGACAGGCGCGCCGGACCGTCACCGTCACTGTCGGCGATGACCCGCTCAGCCTTGGCGATGTGCCCGGCGAAGAAGATCACCATACGCGGTTGGATGGTCCACGATTCATCCTCAACGGCGGCGCAGGGAATGACACGCTCAATGGCGGGGCCGGCGATGACCGGCTCATCGGCAACGCGGGCGATGATTTCATCCTTGGCGGCATTGGTGAGGATGTCGCTGTTTTCGACACGATTACAAGGGCATCCGTCACGTTCAGCGTTATCCCGAATGGTCTAAGGGTGACCTCTGCGCTTGGCGTTGACGATCTGATCGGTGTGGAATGGATCGAATTCGCGGATCAGACTGTTTCCGCCGCGTCGGTGCTGACGGGATTGCCCAGTTTCGGCGGGGATTTCGTAGTGGGTGAAGACTCGGGGCAGTCCTTGATCGGCACAGATGAGAACGACACTTTGATCGGTGGCACCGGCGCTGACACGATGTCCGGCGCTCTGGGTAATGACAGCCTCGACGGGGACGCAGGTAATGACCGTATTTCCGCCTCGGGCGGCGATGATTTCGTGCTCGGGGGGCTTGGGCACGACAACATCGGCGGCGGTCTGGGCAATGACAGCATCGACGGCGGGGATGGGGATGATACCATCGGAGGGGGCTTTGGCCAGGATAGCATCTCGGGCGGCAACGGCAATGACGTGGTCGCGGGCGGCGCGGACGATGACACGCTCTCGGGCGGCGCAGGCAATGACAGCATGTCCGGCAGCTTCGGCAATGATCTCATTTTCGGCAATGATGGCACCGATGACATTGGCGGCGGGACGGGTCAGGACACGATCAACGCGGGCACGGGGGATGACCGCGTGGGCGGTGGCGAAGGCAATGACAACATCCTTGGCGGCGACGGCAACGATTTCCTCGCCGGGGGTGGCCGCGACGATGTCATCAGTGGCGGCGCGGGCAATGACACGATCAATGGTGGTGCGGGCAATGACCGCATGAATGGCGGTGGGGACGCCGATCAATTCGTGTTCTCGTCCTTCTTCGAGGGAGAGGTGGATGTGATCACCGATTTCGAGGATGGCATCGACAGCTTTTTCATCCGCCGGTTTGATCCGGATACCGGATTTGAGAACATCAACAACGGCGGCAATGGTCTGGCGGGCTTTGTTGCGGCGATGAATATCATCGACACCACAGAGGGCGTAGAGATGCGCGTCAACGGCAACATCATCCTTGTCGAAGACATCACAGCGGCGCAACTGACGGTCGAGGATTTTCAGTTCCTCTGACAATTTCGCGCAGAGACACCCTGCCACGCTCAGGGTGCCTTTGACCCCTGTCGATCTGACTGGCGCAGAACCGCTCGGAGGCCGAAGATTCTGTGCTTGAAACTGACGGTGTTCGGTTCTACCGAACGGATGAATCTTCGGTAGGTGAGTTTATGAATCTTTTTACAGTCAACGGTTTCGCCGCGCGCATTGATGACTTTTTCTTGTTACCGAATGGCACGATCTCGGTTGTCGCAGGCAACTTCAGGACAGTGTCGCTGGAGCTGTCAGTTCCGACCGATCAATTCTCTTATCGGTTCGCGGAACCCGCCACCGCCGGAGACGTGCCAGACGTCATCATCAACAACCTCCGTGACTTTCAGATCGCGCGTCTTGAGGGCATCGACCTGACGCGGGAAGATAACCCGATTGATCAGCCGTCTCTGGGTCAGCTTACGACCACATCCGGCTCCGCTGTCATGCTGTCGTTCTTTAATTTCGAGACCAATGACAATTACTTCTTCCAGCTTGGCAGCTCTACCCTGACGCAGCCCACGGATCTTACGTCTTTCCGGCAGTTCGTGTCTTCGATCGTCGCGGGCAACCCTGTGACCCAAGGGCCTTTTGGCGCAAACCAGCCCATCTCTCTGGCTGTGTTCGCGAACACGACGGTGTCGGAACTCTCTGTCGACGACCTCGTGATCGGCACCATCGGTCCGGACCTTCTCACAGGCGGAGAGGGGCAGGATACCTTGCAGGGGCTTGACGGCGATGACGTGCTGAACGGCGGCGATGGTGATGACCTGTTGGACGGCGGCGACGGTTTCGATACGGTCACATATGACGTTGGCTCGCGGAGCGAGTTTCAGATCACTCTGACCGACACCGGCTTGCGTCTCGCCTCGCCCTTTGATGGCGTGGATGATCTGATCAACATCGAGCAAATCGAATTTCCGGATCAAACCGTTCTGGTCAGCGATCTGATCGAGGAAATCGTCGGGCGTCCGGGCGTGTTTCTTGTGGCCGCAGAGGGGGGCGATACCCTGATTGGCACCGATGACAACGATACGTTGATCGGGGAACAAGGCAATGACGGGCTCGCGGGCGGGCCCGGCAACGACGTGCTCGAGGGCAACGGCGGCAACGACTCCATTTCCGGCTCGGATGGCAATGACCTGATCTCCGGCGGCCCCGGCAACGACAACATCGGCGGCGGTCTGGGGAATGACACCATCGACGGTGGCGACGGCGATGATATCATCGGCGGT
>NZ_KN293978.2:0-368050 GCF_000768555.3 Roseovarius mucosus DSM 17069 | reverse complement strand
GGGTGGGGCTGACAATGACACGCTCTCGGGTGGTGACGGCAACGACAGCATGTCGGGCAGCTTTGGCAATGACAGCATCGACGCGGGCGCGGGCAATGACGACATCGGCGGCGGCACCGGGCGCGACACGATTGATGCCGGCGCGGGCGACGACCGCGTGGGCGGCGGCGAAGGCGATGACAGCATCCTTGGCGGCGACGGCAATGATTTCCTCGCTGGCGGCGGGCGCAATGATACGATCGACGGCGGCACGGGCAATGACACGATCAATGCAGGCGCGGGCAATGACCAGATCACCGGCGGCACCGGCGCGGATCAATTCGTTTTCGCCTCCTTCTTTGACGGCGAGGCCGATGTTATCACCGATTTCGAGGATGGCATCGACAGTTTCCTGATCCGCCGCTTCGATCCCAATACCGGCGTTGAGAACATCAACAACGGCGGCAATGGTCTGGCGGGGTTTGTTGCGGCGATGAATATCGTCGACACGGACACGGGCGCGCAGATGACCGTGAACGGCAATACGATCCTCGTTGACGGGATCACCGCCGCGCAAATGACAGTGGACGATTTCCAGTTCCTGTGATCGTCAGAGCGCCTTGGGCGCGGCCACACCTTCGGCCAAATCCTCGAGCGCGGATTTGAGGCGGGGTCCCGCGAAATCCAGAAATGCGCGCAGTTTGGGTGCCATCAGCCGCGCCTCCGGGTAAACCAGATGCACCGGCTGCGGGGGCAGGGAATGGGCCGGTAAAACCGGTATCAGACGACCTGCGCGTATATGGCCTGCGACCATATAGGACAGGGCCGGCGTGATGCCCTGGCCCAGAATCGCCGCATCAATCGCCGCGACTGCGTCATTGATTTCCAATCGCGGAACAAGAGCTATGCTGGCACTGCGCTGCCCGTTGTGATGCCGCCACTCGCGATTGGGCATCAGCCCGGTAAAGGCAATCACCGCATGGTGGCGCAGGTCCGCAGGTGCATTGGGCGTGCCGTGTTTTGCCAGATAGGCGGGGCTTGCCACCAGAATGCGGTGCACCGTGCCCAACCGTTTGGCAATCAGCCGCGACTCGGGCAACTCGCCGATCCGAATGGCCATATCCACGCCTTCCTCGACCAGATTGACCACCCGGTCGAGCAACAGCACCGACACCGACACGCGCGGATGCGCCGCTAGAAATTCGCCAACCACCGGCCCAAGGGCGGACCGGCCAAACGTCACCGACGCGGTAAGCGTCAGATGCCCCTGCGGTGCGGTCGTCTCGCCCATCGCCTCGCGCTCAGCGGTCTCAAGATCGTTCAACACGCGCCGCGCGGTTTCGAGAAAGCGCGCGCCCATATCGGTGATGGTGACATTGCGCGTGGTGCGCTGAAAAACCCGCGCGCCCAGCCGATCCTCAAGCGCCGCAATCGTCCGTGTCACTGCGGGCGGCGACAGGTGCAGACGCCGCGCGGCGCCCGCAAAGCTGCCCGCTTCCGCCACCGCGACAAGCACCTCAAGTTCATGCATCCGGTTCATCTATTATTCCTCTGTGTGGAATAAACCATTCCACATTTCGGGTATTCTTTCAAACATCATAGTGCCCCATCTTAAGCCCGAGCGCGGCACACCGCCTGCGCACCCACAACACAAGGACAATACCCATGGCCCGTATTCCCGTTATCGACCCGCAAACTGCCACAGGCGAGGCCAAGACGCTGCTGGACGCCGTGCAATCGGCACTTGGCATGGTGCCCAATTTCATCCGCGTACTGGCTAACAGCCCCGCAGCGCTTCAGGCCTTTCTCGGGCTGCACGGCATTGCCGGGGCAGGGGTGCTTGACCCGCTGACGCGCGAACGCATTGCTTTGACCGTCGCCGAGCAGAACGCCTGTCAGTATTGCGTTTCGGCACATACCGCGATTGGCCGCAAGGTGGGCCTCGACAATGCCGAAATCCTCGCCAATCGCGCCGGTCGCTCTGCCGATGCCAAGGCTGAGGCGGCGCTCACCTTTGCCCGCGCGCTGGTCGAGCACGCCGGTCAGGTCAGCCAGGCCGAGTTCGCCGCCCTGCGCGCCGCCGGTCATTCCGACGCCGAAATCGTCGAAATCATTACCCATGTGGCCATGAACATCTTTACCAATATTCTGGGCAAGGCCACACAGGTCGAGATCGACTTTCCCAAGGTCGCGCTGAACGCGGCTGCCTGACCCATCCAAGCGCATGGCGTGTCCGCGCGCCATGCGCCAAAGAGGAACAACCATGACCGATAACACCCGCCCCCCGCTGCCCCCCTTCACCCGCGAGACCGCCATCCAAAAGGTGCGCATGGCCGAGGATGGCTGGAACAGCCGCGACCCCGCCCGCGTGGCGCTGGCCTATACCCCGGACAGCCGCTGGCGCAACCGCGCCGAATTTCCCGTGGGTCGCGAAGAGATCGTCACCTTTCTCACCCGTAAATGGGCGCGCGAACTCGACTATCGGCTGATCAAGGAACTCTGGGCCTTTGCCGAGAACCGGATCGCCGTGCGCTTTGCCTATGAATGGCGCGATGATGCCGGTAATTGGTATCGCAGCCATGGCAACGAGAATTGGGAATTCGATGCCGCAGGCCTGATGCGCCTCCGCTTTGCCAGCATCAATGATCAGCCGATCAAGGAGGCGGATCGCAAATTCCACTGGCCGCAAGGGCCGCGCCCTGCCGATCACCCGGGCCTCTCCGATCTTGGCCTGTAACCGCAAGAGGATGCCATGCCCCATCATTTCGCCGAGATTGCCTTCACCCCCACGGTGACGCGCCTGCAAGAGGACCTTGGCAGTCGCGCTGCCTATGCCCGGATGCAGGCGGCAGAAGACCCGGTCAACCTGCACCTCTCCCAGATCGAGGCCGATTTCATCGCCGCGCGCGACTCTGTCTATATGGCCACAGTCACGGAAACCGGCTGGCCCTATATCCAGCATCGCGGCGGACCGGCGGGGTTCATGCGCGTGCTGGACGATCGCACCCTCGGATTTGCCGATTTTCGCGGCAATCGCCAGTATATCAGCCTTGGCAACCTTAGCACCGATGCCCGCGTGTCGCTGTTCTTCATGGATTATCCGAACCGTCGGCGGCTCAAACTGTTCGGTCGCGCGCGGGCGGTGGGCCTCGAGGATGAGGACCTTCTCGCGCGGTTGGAGATGCCCGACTACCGTGCCCGGATCGAACGCGGGTTCCTGATCACCGTAGAAGGCTTTGACTGGAACTGCCCGCAGCACATCACGCCGCGCTTCACCGTGGATCAGTTGGAGGATGTGACAACCCCCCTGCACGCGCGCATCGCGCAGCTAGAGGCGGCATTGCTCGACGCTGACTGACCGGGGTCAGAGCGCGGCAAGATCCGCCAGCAAGAGGCCATACATCTCTTCCGCGCGCTTGATCCGGCTGGGTTTGAGCGCGCGGGTTTCAACCCGGATCAGGGCCTCAATCCCGATAAAGAACGGCAGCCAAAGATGCCGCTCTACCTCGGTCAGCGCGAACACCTCGGCAAAGACCTCCAGCCCTTCGGCATCGACGCCCAGATACCGCCGCCCCGACGGGATCATGCCGCGCCGCCCCATATGCACCAGAAAGCGCGCGATATCCTTGCACACCGGCATCCGACCAGAGCCGCCGGTGTCGATCCCGGTCAGGCGATCCGCCCCCAGAATAAGGTTGTTGGGGTGAAAATCGCCATGGCTGATGGCAACCCGCCATTCTGCCCCCTCCAGCGCCGCCGCCATTCTGGTCAAATGCGCCAGAACACCGCTCTCGATCCCGCGTAGCCGCGCAAAAGGCTGCGTGGCCGAGGCTCGTGCCGCCCGCGCGAGCCAGCCCTTGGCGTTGCCGGGGCGCCAGCCCTCGCTGACCTCTACATAGTGCCGCAGCCACTCGGCGGCGGGGCGCAGATGCTGCGCGCGGGTGGCCACATCTGCATGCCATAGATGCTCCAATAGCGGGGTCCCCGGCGCGCGTTCCATGACCAGGAGCTTGGCATCGGGCAGGTAGGCGACAGGGTCTGCCACGCGGTAGGGCCCCTCCCGCATATGCGGCCAAATGCGCTGCAACTCCGCCCATTCCTTGGCCAGCGCCGGGGCACAGCGGTCCTCGACCAGCCGCATCACCACTGCGCGCCCATCAAGGCGCCCCGCCAGAACCGCGCGCTTGCCCGGCACGATGCGCAAGACCTCGGACAGATCCAGCCCCGCCAAATCGGGATGCCGCGTCACCAGTGCCCGCAGGCGCGCGTCCAGTTGGGCCAGCGCATCAAGGTCGGGCAGGGGATCGGCAGGCTCTGACATGGGCCAACTGTCCCTCAGCCGTTCAGCAGCGTCAACCGAATTGCACCCCCCGTCAGAGCGCCCTATGTTAGCCGATGAAACACCAAGCACGAGGACCAGCCGATGACCGAAACGCCCCCCTCCGAAATGACCTTTGAACAGGCGATGAAAGAGCTGGAGCAGGTCGTGGGGCGGCTGGAGCGCGGCGATGTGGCGCTGGACGAGTCGATCACGCTCTATGAGCGCGGCGCCAATCTCAAGAAACGCTGCGAGGAAAAGCTGAAAGAGGCCGAGGAAAAGGTCGCCGCCATCACGCTCGATGCCGATGGCCAGCCCACCGGCACCACGCCGGTGACAGGCCTCTGACCCGGATGCAGGCCCGACTTGCCGCCGAGGCCGAGGCTATTCAGGCGCATTTGAACCGCGTGCTGGCCCCCTTTGGCACAGGCCCCGTGGCCGAGGGCATGCGCTATGCCACGCGAGGCGGAAAACGCATCCGGGGATTTCTGGTGATGGAAAGCGCGCGCTTGCACGATGTTCCCGCGAGTGCTGCGATCTGGCCCGCCACGGCGATCGAGGCGCTGCACGCCTATTCCCTTGTCCATGACGATCTGCCCGCCATGGACAATGACGATCTGCGCCGGGGCCAGCCCACCGTGCATGTCAAATGGGATGAGGCAACCGCGATCCTTGTCGGCGACGCGCTGCAATCGCTGGCCTTCGAATTGGTGGCGCATCCCGACTGTGGTCCAGCTGAGGCGCGCGCCGATCTGGCACTCAGCCTCGCCCGTGCCGCAGGCGGGCAGGGGATGGTGCTGGGCCAAGCGCTCGACATCGCCGCCGAAACCGCAACAACGCCCCTCACCCTGGACGAAATCACAACTCTGCAAGCGGGCAAGACGGGCGCGCTCATCCAATGGTCCGCGACGGCAGGCGCCTTTATGGCCCAGGCCGACAGCCAACCACTCGACATCTATGCCCGCGCACTGGGCCTCGCCTTTCAGATTCAGGACGATGTGATCGACGTGACGGGCGATGCCGCATCCGCCGGCAAGGCGGTCGGCAAGGATGCCGCCGCAGGCAAGGCGACCTTTGTCTCGCTCCTCGGACTTGAGGGCGCCCGCGCCCGTTCCGCATCTCTTGTTGACGAGGCCTGCGACGCGCTATCTTGTTATGGGGCCAACGCGGATGCCTTGCGCGACCTTGCCCGCTTCGTTATCTCGCGCCAGAGCTGAAAATCGCTGCAATTTCCCCACGGAGGGGCACCATGTCCGACCGCCCGAAAACACCGCTGCTCGATCAGGTCGCAAGCCCCGCCGATCTCAAACGGTTTTCCGACACGCAACTCGTCCAACTGGCGCATGAATTACGCTCGGAAACCATTTCCGCCGTGTCCGAAACCGGCGGGCATCTGGGGGCCGGTCTGGGCGTCGTGGAACTGACCGTCGCGCTGCACCATGTCTTTGACGCCCCGCGCGACAAGATCATCTGGGACGTGTCGCACCAATGCTATCCGCACAAGATCCTGACCGGGCGGCGGGATCGCATCCGCACCCTACGGCAAAAGGATGGGTTGTCAGGATTTACCAAACGCTCGGAATCCCCCTACGATCCCTTTGGCGCGGCCCATAGCTCGACCTCGATCAGCGCCGCACTTGGCTTTGCCGTGGCGCGGGACCTTGGCGGCAACTGCCCCTCGGGCCTTGGCGATGCCATTGCGGTGATTGGCGACGGGGCCATGTCGGCAGGCATGGCCTTTGAGGCGATGAACAACGCAGGCCACCTCAAGAAGCGCCTGATTGTCATCCTCAACGACAATGAAATGTCCATCGCGCCGCCGGTGGGCGCGCTCTCGTCCTATCTCTCGCGGCTTTATGCCGAAGCCCCGTTTCAGGATTTCAAGGCCGCTGCCAAGGGGGCGATTTCCCTTCTCCCGCCGCCCTTTCAAGAGGGCGCGCGCCGCGCCAAGGATATGCTCAAGGGGCTGGCCGTCGGCGGCACGCTTTTCGAGGAGCTGGGCTTCAGCTATGTCGGCCCCATTGACGGCCACGACCTGCAACAGCTTTTGCCGGTGCTGCGCACCGTCAAGGCGCGCGCCACCGGCCCGATCCTAATCCATGTCCTGACCAAGAAGGGCAAGGGCTATGGCCCTGCCGAGCGCGCCCGCGATGGCGGCCATGCCACCGCTAAATTCGACGTGCTGACCGGTGAACAGCGCAAGTCGCCCTCGAACGCACCCAGCTATACGAGTGTCTTTGCCAAGGCGCTGCTCTCGCATGCTGCCCAAGATGACAAGATTTGCGCCGTGACCGCCGCCATGCCCGATGGCACCGGCCTCAACCTCTTTGCCGAACGCTATCCCTCGCGGCTCTTTGATGTAGGCATTGCGGAACAGCATGCCGTGACCTTTTCCGCCGGGCTGGCGGCGGGGGGGCTCAAGCCGTTTTGCGCGCTCTATTCCACCTTCCTGCAACGCGGCTATGATCAGGTCGTGCATGACGTGGCGATCCAACGCCTGCCGGTGCGCTTTGCCATCGACCGTGCGGGGCTGGTGGGCGCAGACGGGGCCACCCATGCCGGGGCTTTTGATACTGCCTTTCTCGCCAATCTGCCCGGTTTCGTGGTCATGGCCGCCGCCGATGAGGCAGAGCTTGTCCATATGGTCGCCACCGCCGCCGCCCATGACGAGGGACCGATTGCCTTTCGCTATCCGCGCGGCGAGGGGATGGGCGTCACCATGCCCGAACGCGGCGAACCGCTTGAGATCGGCAAAGGCCGCACCATCCAGGAGGGCGCGCGCGTCGCGATCCTGTCCTTTGGCACGCGCCTGTCCGAGGTGCTCAAGGCCAGCGAATCCCTGCGTGCGCGCGGGATCACGCCGACCATTGCCGATGCCCGCTTTGCCAAACCCCTGGATGAAAAACTGATCCTCGACCTCGTCCATAACCACGAGGCGATGATCACCATCGAGGAAGGAGCGATTGGCGGATTTGCAAGCCATGTCAGTCACTTATTGGCCGAATCTCAAGTGTTTGATCGCGGCTTCAAGTTCCGCTCCATGGTCCTGCCCGACACGTTCATAGATCAGGCCAGCGCCAAGGATATGTATGCTGTGGCGCGCCTCAACGCCGCCGACATTGAGGCACGGGTGCTCGATGTGCTGGGTATCGCCCAACTGGCTGGAAAACGCGCCTGACATCCCTATCTGGATGGGAAAAGGAGACAGACATGCGCCTTTTCCCCCTTATCTTCGCCGCGTGCCTCGCCATGACCCCGGCCCAGGCGCTCGATAGCAGCGCGGGCAAAGTGACGGTCACGAAAATGGTTGACCGGTTAAACGACCCTTGGGCATTGGGCTTTCTGCCTGATGGCGGCCTCCTGATCACCGAAAAGGCCGGGCGCGTTCTCCATATCGAAAACGACCAGCGGCGGGAACTGGGCGGCCTGCCGGATGTCGCCACGCGCGGGCAGGGCGGTTTGCTCGATCTTCTCATTCCCCACGATTTCGCGCAGAGCCGTCAGCTTTACTTCACCTATTCCAAACCGCAACAGGGCGGTGCCGGCACCGCCATCGCCCATGCCCGACTTGCCCCCGGCGCGGACCGTCTGACCGATTGGACGGTGATCTTCGAACTCGAACCCGGCTCGTCGGGCGGGCGGCATTTCGGCGCGCGTCTGGTCGAAGGTCGCGACGGGATGCTCTATGCCACCATTGGCGACCGGGGCGACGATGCGTCGGCGCAGGACCTCTCTCGCCAGAACGGCTCTGTCATCCGCATTTCCCGCGACGGGGCCATCCCGGCAGACAACCCGTTCACGCAAACCTCAGGCGCGCAGCCTCAGATCTGGTCCTATGGCCACCGCAACCCGCAAGGGGCGGCGCTTGACGCCCAAGGCAACCTCTGGGTGGTGGAACATGGCGCACGCGGCGGTGATGAGGTGAACCGCGTCGCCAAGGGCGCGAATTTTGGCTGGCCAGTGATCTCTTATGGCCGCCACTACTCGGGGCTCAAGATCGGCGAGGGCACGCAAAAGCCCGGCATGGAACAACCGGCCCATTACTGGGACCCCTCCATCGCGCCCTCAGGCATGATGATCTATCAAGGCGAGATGTTCCCGGACTGGCGCGGCGACATCTTTGTCGGATCGCTCAAGTTCGACCTGATTTCGCGGCTTGAGGGTGCGCCGCTCTCAGAGGTCGAGCGTCTGAAATCCCGCGAAACCCAGCGTGTGCGCGACATCCGCGAGGCCCCCGATGGGTCAATCTGGTTTCTCAGCGTCGGGCAGGGTGCGGCCTATCGCCTCTCGCGGTGATCCGAAATCTTCAAAAGATTTCGGACCGCTTTCTTTTCAAGAAAGCGTCATACCGACAAACGGGAACTATGCGCGCCACGCTCGCGGTATGGCGTCGTGTTGTAATGCGCCCGGTAGCATTTCGAGAAATGCGACGGCGAGGCAAAACCACAGGCCAGCGCCACGTTGATCACGGTCATGTCGGTCTGCATCAACAGGTTGCGCGCCTTTTGCAGGCGCAATTCCATGTAATAGCGCTTGGGGCTGCGGCTCAGATAGCGGCGGAACAACCGTTCTAGCTGCCGGGTCGACATGCCCACATCGCGCGCCAATGTCGCCGGGCTGATCGGCTCTTCGATATTGGTTTCCATCATCTGAATGACTTGGCTCAGCTTGGGATGCCGCACACCGATGCGTGTCGGAACGCTCAGGCGTTGCGTGTCCTGATCGGTGCGGATCGAGCTATAGATCTGCTGATCCGCCACCGCATTGGCCAGCTTTTCACCATGATCATCGGCGATGATATTGAGCATGAGATCAATCGACGACGTGCCACCCGCCGTGCTCATCCGGTTGCCATCAATCACGAATACCGATTTCGTCAGCGTCACATCCTCGAATTCTTCGAGAAAGCTGTCGTGATTCTCCCAATGGATCGTCGCCCGTTTGCCATCGAGCAAGCCCGCGCGCGCCAGCACATAGGACGCGGTGCACAGCCCCCCCATGCGCAGCCCCTTGCGCGCCTCGCGGCGCAACCAGTTCAACATGCGCTTGGTCGCGGTCTTTTGCACATCCATGCCACCACAAACGAGCACCACATCTTCGCGGTTCAGCTCCGAAAGCGGAAAGTCGAGGTTGAATCGCACCCCGGCAGAACACGTGATCACCTCGTCGGAATCGCCGGTCAGCACCCAGCTATACAACTCTTCTTCGGCCATGCGGTTGGCGATGCGCAAACACTCGATGGCCGAGGCAAAGCTCAGCAAGGTGAACTTGTCCAAGAGCACAAACACAAAGCGTTTGGGCTCTTTGGGCGCTTTAACCGCGATTTTTGTGGCCTCTGACGTCATCATCACCCGATTCCCCGGCGCAACGGCCTCTTTAGCGGTCTGTCACGAATCTGTCGCGATTGACAAGAGAGGCGTGGTCGATTTGCGACCCATTCTTGTGCGTTTCATATGGCCTCTTGCCCGCTGCTTTGCTAAGCACGGGTCTCAGATTACGTTCAATGCGGAGTAAGGACGATGACGGAATGGCAGAAAACGGGCTGGCGCGCGAAACCGCGGGTGCAGATGCCCGATTATATCGATGCCGCCGCTCTGGCCAGTGTCGAGGCCCGTCTGAGGCAGTATCCGCCGCTGGTTTTTGCCGGTGAGGCGCGCCGCCTCAAGCGCGCGCTTGGCGCCGCCGCACGCGGCGAGGCGTTTCTGCTCCAAGGTGGCGATTGCGCCGAGGCCTTTGATCAATTCTCTGCTGATGCGATCCGCGACACCTTCAAGGTGATGCTGCAAATGGCGATGGTGCTGACCTATGGGGCCAAGGTGCCGGTGGTCAAGGTGGGCCGCATGGCCGGGCAATTTGCCAAACCGCGCTCGGCCCCGACCGAGGTGATTGATGGCGTGGAACTGCCCAGCTACCGCGGCGACATCATCAACGAACTGGCCTTCACCCCCGAGGCGCGCATTCCGAACCCGGACAAGATGTTGCAGGCCTATACGCAGGCCGCCGCAACCCTCAACCTCTTGCGCGCCTTTTCGACGGGCGGCTATGCCGATGTGCATCAGGTCCATGCCTGGACCCTCGGCTTTACCGAAAGCGAGAAGGCCGCGCGCTATCGCGAAATGGCCAATCACATCTCTGATGCGCTCGATTTCATGAAGGCGGCAGGTGTGGACAGCGACAATGCCCATACGCTCAAGACCGTGGATTTCTACACCTCGCACGAGAGCCTCTTGCTGGAATACGAAGAGGCGCTGTGTCGGCTCGATTCCACCTCCGGCAAATGGCTGGCGGGCTCAGGCCATATGCTCTGGATCGGCGACCGCACCCGCCAGCCGGATGGCGCGCATGTCGAATTCCTGCGCGGCGTGCAAAACCCCATTGGTCTGAAATGCGGGCCCTCCATGACGTCGGACGACCTCAAGCGGCTCTTGGCGACGCTGAACCCCACCAACGAGGCGGGGCGTCTTACGCTCATCGCGCGCTTTGGCGCGGGCAAGGTGGCGGACAACCTGCCGCGCCTCATCCGCACGGTAAAGGAAGAGGGGGCATCGGTGCTCTGGGTTTGCGACCCGATGCATGGCAACACAATCAAATCCGCGACCGGCTACAAGACGCGGCCGTTCGATGCGGTGCTGCGCGAGGTGCAGGAGTTCTTTGGCATCCACAAGGCCGAAGGCACCATCCCCGGCGGCGTGCACTTCGAGATGACAGGGCAGGATGTGACCGAATGCACCGGTGGTATGCGCGCGCTCTCCGAGGAAAACCTCTCGGCGCGTTATCACACCGCCTGCGATCCGCGCCTCAATGCCAGCCAGTCGCTTGAACTGGCCTTCCTCGTGGCCGAAGAGCTGAAATCCCTGCGCCATGACCGCCTTCAGGCAGAAGCAGGCTAACCACCTCTTGACCGCAACAGGTAACGCGCCTGTTGCGGTTTTGTCTGTTCGTCGCCGATGTCGCAAGCAATCGCGCGGCGGCGCTCCGCGACTTGTTCCGCGCGGGGAGGGCCTATGGCGTTTTGGTTCTCCGATGGAACGCCTAGCCAGCGCCAAGCCTTACTTCACCACGCGCAGATTGGCGCGCCCGCGCGGCGCATCACGCCCGCGCCATTCATTGCGCAGCCCGCCGGGCAACAGGTCAAGGCTGCGTCGGCCTTTGGTCTCTGCATCCAACGGCAATACCCGTACCGCTCGCATCTCGAACCGCCGCGAGGCGCGCCCGATCTCGCCTTGCGTCACCAAACATCCCAGCGCTCGTGAAACATCGCCCAGATCGCTGCGCAGCGGCCAGAGCATGAGACGCCCGGTCATTTCAGGCCGCCCCAATCCCGCTCTGGCGTGAAGGTCGATCTCCACCCGTGCCGGTCGCTCGAAAAGATCGACCAAGGCCAGCGCAAAGGCCTCGCGGGCGTTCGGCGCGATGAAACTCGACAGCGGCATGCCGCGCACCTCCATCCCCATCAGCGCATTGAGATGCAGCCCCGCCACCCGCAGGCGCGTCACCCCCGGCGCGATCCGCTCGGCGATAAACGCATTGGACAAAAGCCCGCCAATCCGGCGCGGGTCGATGTCAGAGCGGCGCGGCACCTCGGCCCCCTCGCAAAGGCCAGCCCAATAGCTGTGAAGCGCGTGCAGATCGGCGGCCTGTTGCCCGTCACATGCGCCCACTCTGCCCGACGTATGTAGAACTGTTTTGTCATCCTGCATGACACACTCCTTTGCCCCTGCACCTCAGACTTCGCGGTGTCAGCCTGCCTGACGGCCCTTGCGCCCCCCCTGCAGCACCGCACGTTGGGCCAAGACTGCCACAAGTTTTTGGGAATTTATCTAAAAATCGCGGCGATTGGTTAACCACCGGCACAGACATGTCGCGCCACCGGGACTTGCCAGCCGCTGGGTCACGCACTAGGACGGGGCAACACCGTAAGACCCAAGGACGCCCACCGATGATCCAGTCGATGACCGCTTTCGCCACCGCCAAAGGGGCCATTCCCGGCCATTCCTGGACCTGGGAGTTGCGCGGTGTGAATGGCAAGGGGCTCGACCTGCGCCTGCGCGTGCCCGACTGGATCGAGGGGCTGGAGCCGGCCTTGCGCGCACGGTTGGGGCAGGGGATCACACGCGGCAATGTCTCGCTCACCCTGCGCCTGACCAGCGACGATGCAAGCGGACAATTGGCGGTCAACCCCGACCGGCTCGACGATGTGCTGCGCGCCATGGCGCTGGTCGAGGATCGTGCCATGGCCCGTGGCCTCTCGCTCGCTCCCGCCACCGCCGCCGACATCCTGTCGCTGCGCGGTGTATTGGAGGCAGGCACCAGCGACACCGACACGAGCGCCCTCTGCGCGGCGATTCTGGCGGATTTTGAACCCGTGTTGCAGGACTTCTTGACCATGCGCGTCACCGAAGGCGCGACGCTGGCCAAAGTGCTGCACGCCCAATTGGACGAAATCGCCCGCCTGACCCAAGCCGCCCAGGACCTGCTTGCCCAACGCAGCGCTGACATCGCCCGCAACCACCAGACGGCGCTCGGGCGCCTGCGCGATACGGCCACCGATCTTGATCCCGCGCGCCTGTCACAGGAACTGGCGCTGCTGGCGGTCAAGCTCGATGTCACGGAAGAGTTGGACCGCCTGCGTGCCCATGTGACGGCAACGCGGGCACTGCTTGAGGCAGGTTCGCCGCTGGGGCGCAAGATCGACTTTCTGAGCCAGGAATTCAACCGCGAGGCCAATACGCTCTGCTCCAAGGCACAACATGCGGGCCTGACCGAAATCGGGCTCAGCCTCAAGACCGTGATCGACCAGATGCGCGAACAGGTGCAAAATGTCGAATGAGTCACAGGCCGCACGGCCGGAATTTGAGTATTTCCACCAAGAAGAAGGGCAGGGAACAGCATGAGCAACCGCAGGGGCCTCCTCATCATTCTCTCCTCACCTTCGGGCGCAGGTAAATCCACCCTGTCCAGACGCCTGCGCGACTGGGACGAAACCATTGCCTTTTCCGTCTCGGCCACCACCCGCGCGCCGCGCCCCGGTGAGGTGGACGGGCAGGATTATCACTTCATGACCCAAGCGCAGTTCAAGCAGGATGTGGCGGCGGGCGAAATGCTGGAACATGCGCATGTGTTCGGCAATTTCTACGGCAGCCCGCGCGGCCCCGTTCAGGCGGCCATCGACGCCGGTCGCGACGTGCTCTTTGACATCGACTGGCAAGGCGCACAGCAAATCCGCAATTCGGCCCTTGGCGCGCACACGCTCTCGATCTTTCTTCTGCCGCCCTCGATCCGCGAACTGCACCGCAGGCTGGAAACACGCGGGCAGGACACGCCCGAGGTCATCGCCAAGCGGATGGAGAAAAGCTGGGACGAGATCAGCCACTGGGATGGGTATGATTTCGTGCTGATCAATGACAATCTTGACGCCACCGAAGCGCGCCTCAAGACCATCATCGAGGCCACGCGCCTGCGCCGCAGCCAGCAACCGGGCCTGACCGCGCATGTGCGCGCGCTGCAAACCGAATTCGAGGAGATGCAATGACACTCTACAGCCTTGACAGCCACGCGCCCCAGATTGCCGATAACACCTGGATTGCGCCCGATGCCAATCTGATCGGCAAGGTGGTGATCGAGGATCTGGCCTCGGTCTGGTTCGGCTGCACCCTGCGCGGCGACAACGAGGAAATTCGCGTGGGCGCGGGCAGCAATGTGCAGGAAAACTGCGTCATGCACACCGATATGGGCTATCCGCTCGTTATCGGGCCCGGCTGCACCATCGGTCACAAGGCCATGCTGCATGGCTGCATCCTCGAAGAGAATGTTCTGATCGGCATGGGGGCCACGGTGCTCAACGGCGCGCGCATCGGGCGCAACAGTCTCATTGGCGCGGGCGCCCTGATCACCGAGGGCAAGCAGATCCCCGAAGGCAGCCTTGTGATGGGCGCGCCGGGCCGGGTGGTGCGCAGTCTTGATGAGGCGGCGATTGCCACGCTGCGCGCCACGGCGCTGCATTACCAACAGAACATGCGCCGGTATCGCACCGGGCTTGTGGCGCTCTGACCGGCGATGCAGGGTCTGGCCACGGTTCTTGCCGGAATTCCGATGGCCGCCATTCTGGTCGGCCCGGATGATCGCATCATCGCCGCCAATCAGGGCGCGCGCGACATGCTGGGGCAGGGGCTTGAGGGGCGTCACCTGCTGACCGCGCTGCGCCAGCCCGATGTGCTCGAGGCGATCGAGGCCACCCTGCGCGACCGTCTGCCGCGCAAGATCACCTATCAGACCTCGGAAGCCGGGCGCGACAGCAGCTTTCAGGTGCATGTGGGCTATGTGGAAACCAGCGATGCGCGTGGCACGCTCGTGTGTTTCGAGGATCTGACCGAACGCGAACATGCCGCCCAGATGCGCCGCGATTTCGTGGCCAATGTCAGCCACGAGCTGCGCACGCCGTTGACCGCGCTCATGGGCTTTATCGAGACGCTGCAGGGGCCAGCGCGCCACGATCAGGCCGCCATCGACCGCTTTCTGGGGATCATGCAATCCGAAGCAGCGCGGATGGAGCGCCTCGTGCGCGATCTTCTGTCGCTCAGCCGGGTCGAGAGCGAAGAGCGCGTGCGCCCGCGCGATGAGGTCAATCTGGTCCAGGTCATCGGCTCGGTCCTGCATGCGCTGCGCCCCTTGGCGCGGGATCGCGCCTGCGACATCACCTTTGAGGCACCCGAAGGCATGGTGGTGCGCGGCAATGATGATCAGTTGCAGCAGGTCTTTACCAACCTCGTTGAAAACGCGATCAAATATGGCGGCAAGGACAACCGCATCACGATCACGCTGGAACGCACCCCGCGCGACGCCACCCTGCGCGCCCCGGCCATTGTGGCGCGTGTCCGCGATCAGGGCCCCGGAATTGACCCGCTGCATATCCCCCGGCTGACAGAGCGGTTCTACCGCGTCGATACGCATCGCTCGCGTGAAATGGGGGGCACGGGCCTTGGCCTCGCCATTGTCAAACATATCGTCAATCGTCACAGGGGACGGCTGCGAATCTCTTCCGCGCCCGGAGAGGGCAGCGAATTCTCGGTGATTCTGCCGCAATCGGACCGCCAAGAGGCCTGAAAACGCTGCCGTTGCCGCGAAAAAACTGGCTGAACCGCCAAACTTATAGCACTGTCATAAAACCGTTACATAAGTGTAGCAAAAGCGTTGTGGTTCTCGCCTAGTGCTGGCCCCGAGGTCGCCCCTGCCTGGGCGTCCCGTGAAACCGAACTCAGGAGCAACTCATGCTGTTCAAATCCACCGTTTCCGCACTGGCCCTGACGGCCCTCGCCGCAGGCACCGCCGCGGCCCGTGACAACATCCAGATTGCTGGCTCCTCGACCGTGCTGCCCTATGCCGCCATCGTCGCCGAAGCCTTTGGCGAAAACTTTGATTTCCCCACCCCGGTCGTGGAATCCGGCGGGTCGGGCGCTGGCCGCAAGAAACTCTGCGAAGGCGTCGGCGAAAACACCATCGACATCGCCAACTCTTCCTCGCGCATCAAGCAGTCCGACATCGACCTCTGCGCGTCGAACGGCGTGACCGAGATCATGGAAGTGCGCATCGGCTATGACGGCATCGTCTTTGCCTCTGACATCAACGGTCCGGCCTATGCCTTTAGCCCGGCTGACTGGCACGCGGCTCTGGCTGCTCAGGTTGCCAAGGATGGCGCTCTGGCCGACAACACCAACAAGGTCTGGTCCGACGTGCGCGCTGACCTGCCCGGCGACGAAATCCTGGCCTTCGTGCCCGGCACCAAGCACGGCACCCGCGAAGTGTTCGACGAAAAGGTGATCATCGCCGGTTGTGAAGAGAACGGCACGTTCGAGCTGCACATGGCTGCCAACGGCGGCGACAAGAAAGCCGCTGAAAAGGCCTGCATGGCGCTGCGCACCGATGGCGTGTCGATCGACATCGACGGCGACTACACCGAAACGCTGGCCCGCGTGGATGCCAACAAGAACGGCATCGGCGTGTTCGGTCTGTCGTTCTACCAGAACAACACCGACAAGCTTCAGGTTGCCACCATGGGCGGCGTCGAGCCGTCGGTCGAATCGATCGCTTCGGGGGAATACCCGGTGTCGCGTCCGCTGTTCTTCTACGTCAAGAACGCGCATCTCGATGTGATCCCCGGCATGCAGGAATATATCGAGTTCTTCGTGTCCGACGAGATCGCAGGCCCCGATGGCCCGCTCGCGGCCTATGGCCTCGTGTCCGATCCCGAGCTTGCCAAGACCCAGGAAATGGTTGCCAACCGCGTCCCCATGGGCGTGCTGAACTAAGACCAAGACCTCCGAGGGGTGGCGCACCGGCGCCATCCCTCCCTTTATGGCGGAGAGCAGATGAGTACCGGCTATATCACCCTGATCGTGCTCGGCCTGTGTGGGCTGGGCTTTTTCTTGGGGCGTGCGCGCGCCTTGGCAACCTCCAAGGCCACAGGCAAGAAATTACACTCCCTGCCGAATTACTATGGTCAGGCGGTGGCGCTCTTCACCGCCGTACCGGCTCTTCTGCTGATGCTCGCCTGGCTCTTCCTGCAACCTTTGATGATCGAGGGCCGTGTCGCGGGCATGATCCCCGATAGCGTGATCCCCGAGGGCGGTGCCAAGAGCCTTGTCATGGCCGATGTGCGCCGGATCGCCGATGGTCTGGATGCGCTGATGGTGGCCGGACATATGTCCGAATCCGATCTCGACGCCATGCGCGCGGATTTCACCGATATCCGCAACCGGCTGGGCAATGTCGGCGTGGCGCTTGGCTCGGATGTGCCGGTGCCGGTATTCGAGGCCGCCAAGGAACTGCGCAAGTCGCAGAATGCCGGAAACTTTCTGATGACCCTCGCGGTGCTCGGTCTGTCGCTTGGCCTGCTGGCGTGGTCTTGGTCGCGGGTGCACCCCGATCAACGCGCGCGCAACGCCTCCGAGACCTTTGTTCTTGCGCTCCTCATTGGCGCCTCGCTGGTGGCCATTCTCACCACCGCAGGTATCGTCGCCTCGCTTCTGTTCGAGACCATCAATTTCTTCAAGATGTATCCCGCCAGCGACTTCTTCTTCTCGACGGTCTGGAACCCGCAATTTCGTGGCGGCTCTGATCTGGGCATCCTGCCGCTCTTGTGGGGCACGCTCTATGTCAGCTTCCTTGCGTTGCTGGTTGCGGTGCCGCTGGGGCTGATGATCGCGATCTATCTGGCGGAATATGCCAGCAAACCGCTGCGCGCCTTTGCAAAGCCGGCAATCGAGGTGCTGGCCGGTATTCCGACCATCGTTTACGGTCTCTTTGCCCTGATCACCGTGGGCCCATTCCTGCGCGACTATATCGCCTCGCCGCTTGGTCTTGGCTCTTCGTCCTCGTCGGTGCTGACCGCCGGGCTGGTCATGGGCATCATGCTCATTCCCTTCGTGTCCTCGCTCTCGGACGACATCATCAACGCCGTGCCGCAATCCATGCGTGATGGCTCTTATGGCCTTGGCGCGACCAAGTCCGAAACCATCAAGCAGGTGATCCTGCCCGCCGCACTGCCCGGTGTGGTCGGGGCCATCCTTCTGGCGGCCTCCCGCGCCATCGGCGAGACCATGATCGTGGTCATGGGGGCAGGGGCCGCCGCAAAACTTGGCCTCAACCCGTTCGAGGCGATGACCACCATCACCGTCAAGATCGTGAGCCAGTTGACCGGCGACACCGAATTCGCCAGCCCTGAAACGCTGGTTGCCTTCGCCCTCGGCCTCACGCTTTTTGTCTTCACGCTGGGGCTGAATGTCCTGGCCCTCGTGATCGTGCGCAAATACCGGGAGCAGTACGAATGACCGATCTCACCTCCTCCGACGCAGTCCCGGCCCCGCGCAAAGGGTCCTTGCTGACACAGGACGCGCGCACCAAACAGCGCAACGCTAAGGAAGCCCGCTTTCGCATGATGGGGCTGATTGCCGTCACCATCGGCGTGCTCTCTCTCGTGGGCCTGCTGACCTCGATCCTTGCCAGTGGCCTGTCCTCCTTTCAACAGACCTATGTCGAACTCGAGGTTTATCTCGACCCCGCCAAACTCGACAAGAAGGGCGAGCGCAATCTCACTGACATCGCCAAGGTCTCGACCTTTGGCTATGCGCCGCTGATCGAGGCGGCGATGATCTCGGCGATTGAACGAACTGGCGTGACCTCGGATGTTGCCAACGCCAAAGCGGCGGGAGAGCTGATTTCCAAGGAGGCCCCCGCCACCCTGCGTGATTTCGTCCTGGCCAACCCTGACTTGATCGGCGAGACCGTGCAGTTCGATCTGCTCGCCGCAGGCCGTATCGACGGGTTTTTCAAGGGCCGCGTGACGATGGAAAGCGCGGCTCTTGACCGCAATGTTTCGCCCGAGCAACTTCAGCTTGCCCAGCAACTCAAAGAGGCGGGCATCCTCACGACCAAGTTCAACTGGGCCTTCTTCACCGCGCCCGACGCCTCTGATACCCGCCCAGAGGCGGCCGGTCTGGGCGTGGCCATCATCGGCTCGGCCTATATGATGTTGATCGTGCTGGTCCTCTCGCTGCCCTTGGGCGTAGCCGCCTCGATCTATCTTGAGGAATTCGCGCCCAAGAACCGCTGGACCGACCTGATCGAGGTCAATATCTCAAACCTCGCGGCGGTGCCCTCCATCGTGTTCGGTATTCTCGGCCTTGCGATCTTCATCAACATGGTGGGCCTGCCGCAATCGGCCCCGGTCGTGGGCGGTCTCGTGCTCACGCTGATGACCCTGCCGACCATCATCATCGCCACGCGCGCGGCGCTCAAATCCGTGCCTCCCTCAATCCGTGACGCGGCCCTTGGCGTGGGCGCCTCCAAGATGCAGGCAATCTTTCACCATGTCCTGCCGCTCGCCATGCCGGGCATCCTGACGGGGGCGATCATCGGTCTGGCACAGGCGCTTGGCGAAACCGCCCCGCTGCTCCTGATCGGCATGGTGGCCTTTGTGCGCGAATATCCCGCAGGCCCGCCCGAGGGCTTCTTTGACCCCGCCGCTGCCCTGCCGGTGCAGGTCTATAACTGGACCCAGCGGGGCGATCCGGCGTTCGTGGAACGCGCGTCTGGGGCCATCATCGTGCTGCTCGTCTTCCTCGTGATCATGAACATCGCCGCCATCCTGCTGCGCAGACGGTTTGAACGCCGCTGGTAAACAAAGGTATAGACCCATGTATGACGCCCCAAAATTCGCGGAGACGAAAGTGACCAACAACGACATCAAGATCGCCGCGCGCAAGGTGCAGGTTTACTATGGTGACACCCATGCCATCAAGGACGTGGACGTCGATATCCTCGACAAGACTGTGACCGCCTTTATCGGCCCGTCGGGTTGTGGCAAGTCCACGTTCCTGCGCTGCATCAACCGGATGAACGATACGATCGACATCTGCCGCGTGATGGGCGACATCCTGATCGACGGCGAAGATATCTACGACAAAAAGGTCGATCCGGTGCAACTGCGTGCCAAGGTGGGGATGGTGTTCCAGAAACCCAACCCGTTCCCCAAGTCGATCTACGACAATGTGGCCTATGGCCCGCGCATTCATGGGCTCGCCCGCACCAAGGCCGATCTCGACGAGATCGTCGAAAAATCCCTGCGCCGCGCCGCCCTGTGGAACGAGGCCAAGGACCGTCTCGACCAGCCCGGCACCGGTCTCTCCGGTGGTCAGCAACAGCGACTCTGCATCGCCCGTGCCGTCGCCACCTCGCCCGAGGTTCTGTTGATGGACGAACCCTGCTCTGCGCTCGACCCCATCGCAACCGCGCAGGTCGAGGAATTGATCGACGAATTGCGTCAAGAGTTTTCCGTGGTGATCGTCACGCACTCGATGCAGCAGGCCGCCCGTGTCAGCCAGAAAACAGCGTTCTTCCACCTCGGTCATCTCGTCGAATTCGGCGATACCGGCCAGATTTTCACCAACCCCAAGGATGAGCGCACCGAAAGCTACATCACCGGGCGCATTGGCTAAGGAACCTTCCATGTCCGACCATCAGCACATCGTTTCATCCTTCGACCACGACCTCGAAACCATTCAGGCCCATATCATGAAGATGGGCGGCATGGTCGAGCGCGCAATCTCCGACGCCGCGCGCTCGCTCGAAACCCGCGACGATGAACTGGCCGAAGAGGTGCGCGGCCGTGACAAGGCTATTGACGCGCTCGAGGAGCAGATCAACGAAGAGGCCGCCCGTGTTCTGGCCCTGCGGTCGCCCGCCGCGCGCGACCTGCGGGTTGTGCTGACCGTGATCAAGATTTCCGCCAGCCTCGAGCGCATCGGCGACTATGCCAAGAACATGGCCAAGCGCACCTCGGTTCTCAGCCAGATGGCGGCGGTCAACGGCTCGCCCTCGGCGCTGCGTCGTATGGCCCGCGAGGTCGAGGAAATGCTCAAGGATGTGCTCGATGCCTATATCCAGCGCGACATGGACCTTGCCCATGAGGTGATCCGCCGCGACCTGGATGTCGATCAGATGTATAACGCGATCTTCCGCGAATTCCTGACTTTCATGATGGAAGACCCGCGCAACATCACGCCCTGCATGCATCTGCACTTCATTGCCAAGAACACCGAACGCATGGGCGATCTTGTGACCTCCATCGCCGAACAGGTGATCTACCTTGTCTCTGGCTCTTTCCCCGATGATCCGCGCCCCAAGAGCGATACAACCTCGGTTGATCCCAGCCTTGCGCCCAAGGGCAGCCACTAAGCACAGGAGCCGTCGATGTCCGCAGATCAACCCACCGTCCTCTTGGTCGAGGACGAACCGGCGCAGCGCGAAGTGCTGGGCTACAATCTTCAGGCCGACGGATTTCACGTGCTCACCGCCAGCAATGGCGAAGAGGCGCTCTTGATGGTGTCGGAGATGCCGCCTGACATCATCGTTCTGGATTGGATGATGCCTAATGTATCCGGCATCGAGGTCTGTCGTCAGCTCAAGACCCGCTCTGAAACGCGCGGGATTCCGATCATCATGCTCTCGGCCCGCTCCGAAGAGGTGGACCGTGTGCGCGGGCTCGAAACCGGCGCCGATGACTATGTGATCAAGCCCTATTCACTTGTCGAATTGATGGCGCGTGTGCGTGCGCAACTGCGCCGCACTCGTCCGGCGACCGTGGGCGAGCGACTGGAATATCTCGACATCGTGCTTGATGCCGAAACCCATCGCGTCACCCGCAGCGAAAAGCCGCTGAAACTCGGCCCCACCGAATTCCGCCTCCTCTCGACCTTCATGGAAAAGCCCGGCCGCGTCTGGTCCCGCGAGCAGCTCCTTGATCGCGTCTGGGGGCGTGACATCTATGTCGACACCCGCACCGTGGATGTGCATATCGGGCGGCTGCGCAAGGCGCTCTGCCAGCATGGGGGCGATGATCCGCTGCGCACTGTGCGCGGCGCGGGCTATGCCTTGGGCTGAACGGCCTCAGCGCGGCAGCAGGTCTTCGTCCTCTGCCTGTCCCGCCAGCCAATCGCGAAACTTGCAGAGCGCCGGATCGCGCCCGTTCTGAACTGGCCAAACAAGGTAATACGCCCCTGAAATCAGGGTCTTGTCGCCCCAGGCTGACCTAAGCCGGCCTGTCGCCAGATCCTGTTCCGCCAGATAATCCGGCAAGAGCGCCACGCCCAACCCATGCAACGCCGCCTGCGTGATAGTTGAAAATTGGTCATAGATGGTGCCGCTCACCTTGGCGCCGGTCACGCCCTGCGCCTCGAACCACGCAGGCCAGGCACCGGGCCGCGTTTCGATCTGCAAAAGCGGCAGACGCAAGAGATCGGCCGCCGCTGTGATCGGCGCATGACCTGCCAGAAATTCTGGCGTTGCCACCGCCACGACCCGCTCGGTCCGCAGCTTCAGCGCCTCGGTGCCGATCCAGTTTGGTTCTCCAAAATGTATAGCTGCATCAAATGGTTCCGTAACAAAGTTGAACGGTTTCAACCGCGTTGACAGGTTGATTGTCACCTCCGGATAGAGCCGCGCAAACTCGGCCAGTCGCGGCACCAGCCATCGCATCCCGAATGTCGGTAGAATCGCAAGGCTCAGACTGCCCCCGGCCGGATTCGCCGTAAGCGTAAGCGATGCTTGCGCAATCTGTTGCAACGCGCCCCGGATTTTATCCGCATAGTCCGCCGCCTCCGGGCTCAGGTGAATGCTGCGTCCTTGCCGCACGATCAGCGCCACGCCAAGCTGATCCTCTAATGTTTTCAATTGCCTGCTGACCGCACTTTGCGTTTGCGACAGCTCTGCGGCCGCCGCCGTGGCACTGCCCAGACGATCCAGCGCCTCCAGCGCGCGCAAAGAAGATATGGATGGGAGAAAGCGGCGGGGCAGGGTCATTCTTGCGGTTTACTCATAGGTTCATGTGAATTTATCGTTATTCATCGGCGTTTTGCCAGTGTAACCTGTCCCCAACTCAGAGAATACGCCACAGGAGCCCGCCATGAACGCCAATACCCCGACGCTGCGCGCCAAGGATGCCCCGGATCTCAACGCCTTCGACTGGGCCGATCCCTTCCGCCTCAACGATCAACTCTCCGAAGAAGAGCGCATGATCACCGACAGCGCGCGCACCTTTGCCCAAGACGTGCTGCAACCGCGCGTCATCGCCGCTTACCGTGAAGAGCGTGTTGATCCCGGTATATTCAAGGAAATGGGCCAGATGGGCCTGTTGGGCACCACCATTCCCGAGGAATACGGCGGGCTGGGTGCCAACTATGTTTCTTACGGCCTCGTCGCCCGCGAAATCGAGCGGGTCGATTCGGGCTACCGCTCGATGATGAGCGTGCAATCCTCGCTCGTGATGTATCCGATCTATGCCTATGGCAGCGAAGAGCAGCGCCGCAAATACCTGCCCGGTCTGGCCAACGGTGATCTCATTGGCTGCTTTGGCCTGACCGAACCGGACGCCGGCAGTGACCCAGCTGGCATGAAAACCCGCGCCGTGCGCACCGACAGCGGCTACCGCCTGACCGGCTCCAAGATGTGGATTTCCAACAGCCCCATCGCGGATGTTTTCGTGGTCTGGGCCAAATCCGAGGCGCATGACGGCAAGATCCGTGGCTTTATCCTGGAAAAGGGCATGAAGGGTCTGAGCGCCCCCAAGGTCGGCGGCAAACTCAGCTTGCGCGCCTCCGTCACCGGCGAGATCGTGATGGACAATGTCGAGGTGCCCGAATCCGCACTTCTTCCCAATGTTCAAGGGCTTAAAGGGCCTTTTGGATGTTTGAACCGCGCCCGCTACGGCATTGCATGGGGCGTCATGGGGGCCGCTGAATTCTGCTGGCACGCGTCCCGGCAATACGGGCTGGATCGCAAGCAATTCAACCGCCCCTTGGCGCAAACCCAGCTTTTTCAGTTGAAACTGGCCAATATGCAAACCGAGATCACCCTCGGGCTGCAAGCGGCGCTGCGCGTCGGCCGCCTGATGGACGAGGCCAACGCCGCCCCGGAAATGATCTCGATGATCAAGCGCAACAACTGCGGCAAGGCGCTCGACATTGCCCGCCACGCCCGCGACATGCACGGCGGCAACGGCATTTCAGAAGAGTTTCAGGTCATTCGCCACATGGTCAATCTCGAAACGGTCAATACATATGAGGGCACGCATGATGTGCATGCGCTCATCCTTGGCCGGGCGCAAACCGGGCTTCAGGCGTTCTTCTGATCCATGCCGGGCCTTGGCAACCTCTGGCGCGAGAGTGCCGTTGAATCCTTCGCAGCATCGCCTCTGCGCGGTGAACGTATGGTTGATCTGGCAATCATCGGCGCGGGGTTCACGGGCCTGTCGGCGGCGCTCCATGCCGCAGGGCAGGGGGCCGATGTTGCGGTGCTCGAGGCCGAAACCGTGGGCGAGGGCGGCTCTGGCCGCAACGTGGGCCTTGTCAACGCCGGGCTCTGGCTGCCGCCCGATGACGTATGCAAGATTCTGGGGCCGGAGGCGGGTGAACATCTCAACGCCGTGCTGGCAGAGGCCCCGTCGCTCGTGTTCGACCTCATCGCACAGCACGACATCGCCTGCGAGGCCACCCGCAACGGCACCCTGCATCTCGCCCACGCGCCCAAGGCCATGGCGGATCTGAAGTCACGTCACGCGCAACTTGCCGCACGTGGCGCGCCGGTGCGCCTGATTGACATGAGCTCTACCGCACAACGCACGGGAACAGATAGGTTTAAC
This sequence comes from Roseovarius mucosus DSM 17069, assembly GCF_000768555.3. Classification (GTDB taxonomy): domain Bacteria; phylum Pseudomonadota; class Alphaproteobacteria; order Rhodobacterales; family Rhodobacteraceae; genus Roseovarius; species Roseovarius mucosus. The sequence continues at coordinate 343,562 of NZ_KN293978.2, read as the reverse complement.
GGCGCGCTCCATGATGCGCGCGCAGGCACGATTCAGCCGCTCGCCTATGCGCGTGGCCTCGCTCGCGCCGCCCATGACGCCGGTGCCTTGATCTGCGAGCAGACCCCTGTCACCGCCGCCGAACACCGCAGCGGCCAGTGGATCGTCACCACCCCCGGCGGCAAACTGCGGGCGCGGCATCTGCTCATTGCCACCAATGCCTATCACCGCCCCGTCACGCATGTGACCCGTCCCGACGTGCCGATTGTGCAGTATTTTCAACTGGCAACTGCGCCCCTTGGTGACAATCTGGCGGGCGATATTCTGGCCGGGGGCGAGGGATGCTGGGATACCGGCCTTGTGATGACCTCGCTGCGCCGCGACCGGGCAGGGCGGGTGATTCTGGGCGGCATGGGCGGGGATGCCACGCTCCATGAGAATTGGGCGCGGCGCAAACTGGCACAGCTTTTCCCCAGGCTCTCCGGGGCAGAGATCGAACACGCTTGGGCCGGGCGAATCGCCATGACCCATGATCATTTGCCCCGAATTCAACGCATGGGGCCGGGGGCCTTGGCCATTTTCGGTTATTCCGGACGGGGCATCGGCCCCGGTACGGTCTTTGGCCGCGCCGCCGCTCTGGCTCTCTTGTCGGGCGACGACAGCGGCCTGCCTGTGCCCCTCGTCGAGAGCCACTCTGAACAGTTCGTGATCCTCAAGTCACTCTATTACGAAACCGGTGCGCGCCTCGTGCATGCCGTATCGGCCCGCGGCTGAGCAGTTTTGCACACTAACTGTTGAACGCATGCCAATTGCGCAGGCGCGCTTTGAGTATATGTCAGCAGCCGTGATGTAACAGGAGCATGACATGGCCCTCACCGACACCGGCGGCAGCTTTACCCAAGGCAACCTTTTCAGGCACATCTCGGTGATGTCCTTTACGTCGAGCATTGGCCTCATGGCCATTTTCGCCGTCGATCTTATTGATATCCTTTTCATTTCCATGCTGGGGCGCGAGGAGCTGGCGGCCGCTGCGGGCTATGCCAGCACGATCATGTTCTTTGCCAGCGCCATCAACATCGGCCTCTCCATCGCCGCAGGCGCGCTCGTGGCCCAGGCCGAAGGGCGCAAGGACAGCAAAGCTGCCCGCGAGGCGGCCAGTGCCACGGCTGTGATCTCGGTCGCCGTAGGCCTTCTCGTGCCACTTCTGGCCTTGCCCTTCATCAACGACATTCTGGGTCTGGTCGGCGCAGAGGGGGCGATGCGCGACATGGCGGCCACATACCTCTGGATCATCCTGCCCACGACCTTTGTCTCGGGTCTCTCGATGGTCGCAGTTGCGGTGCTGCGCGCCTATGGCGATGCCCGCGGCGCCATGTATCCGGCACTCTTGGGGGCGGGCGTCAACCTCGTGCTCGATCCGATCCTGATCTTCAGCCTCAACATGGGCCTCGAAGGGGCGGCCGTGGCGACCGTCTTTGCCCGTGTGGCGACCATGGGCTTGGCCCTTGGCATTGCCATTCTTCGCTACCGGGCCTTCGCCAAACCGCACTTCGCTTGCGTGGTGCGCGATTGTGGCGGGGCGATCGGCATCGCGGCCCCGGCCATGCTGGCCACTGTCGCTACGCCCGTCGGCACCGCGATCGTGACGCGCGAAATGGCCAAATACGGGGCCGATGCGGTGGCGGGCATGGCCGTGATCAATCGTCTGGTGCCGGTAGTCTTTTCCGTGGTGCTGGCGCTCTCGGGTGCAATCGGGCCGATCTTTGGTCAGAATTTCGGGGCAGGGCGGCTGGACCGGGTGCAAGAGACCTTCTTTGACGGGCTCAAGTTTCTGGCGCTCTATGTCCTCACCATGTCGGCGCTGCTTTTTGCGCTACGCGCGCCGATTGCCGATCTCTTTGACGCCACCGGACAGATGCGCAGCCTGCTGTACCTCTATCTCGGGCCACTGGCGCTCGCGTCCTTCTTTAACGGTGCGATATTCATCGCCAATGCCTCGTTCAACAATCTTGGGCATCCGGGCTATTCGACATGGGTCAACTGGGCGCGCAACACGCTGGGCATCTGGCCCTTTGCGGTGGCGTTCGGAATGGTCTGGGGCGCGCCGGGGGTTCTCTTGGGGCAGGCGCTTGGCGGGGTGGTCTTTGCGGGCATCGCGACCTGGCTCAGCCTGCGCGTGATCGAGGCCCCATGCAAGGATCCATTGTCGGGGCATTTCTCATGCCCCGACCAGCGTATGCAGGTTGTGATAAACCGGTGCAGCCGGTCCTGATCTGATGGCTCAAGGGTCGTTGCGACGGTTTCCGCTATCTCAGTTTCATCATCTCTTCTCTGAACGCCTCGAGTGGGGTGCGCCAGCCGAGGCACTTTCTGGGGGTGCTGTTCAGACTGTCGCAAATCGCCTTCATATTACGATTTGAGAGCGCCGCGAGTTGGATGTCGCGTGGCAGATATCGCCGCGCGCGTTTGTTCAGGTTTTCGACCGATCCTTTCTGCCAGGGCGCTTGCGGGTCACAGAACCAGCTTTCGGTGCCGATGCCGGACTTCAGCTTTCGCCACGCACGGAACTCAAAACCGCGGTCGAAGGTGATCGATTTCCGCGCAGGTTGGGGCAGGGGTTCCATCACATCCATCAGTTTGTTGATGAAGTGGGTCGAGCTGCGGTCGTTGTTGCGGAACAGGACGGCAAAGCGCGTTTTGCGTTCGACAAGTGATGCGACATTCATCGTGCCCTGAGACCGCTCGAAGATCATCAGATCGCCTTCCCACTCGCCAAAGGTCTCGCGCGTCTTCACGTAGTCTGGGCGTTCATGGATTGAGCGATCTGGTGGGAAAACCTGTCCTCTGGGGCGTCTGGCATAGCGCGGTTGCCGTTTCTTGCGTCGGCTGGGCAAGTGCCGCGCCAGTTGTTCGGACTGACCTTCGGCGCTGTAGACGTAAGCGTAAATCGTTTCATGGCTGACGCGGACCGGTTGGTCATCGTAGACAAGACGACCTGCGATTTGTTCCGGCGTCCAGCCAATCTTCAACTGGGCGATGACATGAGAACGCAGATCTTCCAGACGGATCAATTTGCGTCGCCGCACGCGCCGGTCCGACGCGTACTTCTGAGCATTCATCCCGTAGTAGCCGTTCAGATACGGCAGCTCTTCGTCGGTGAAATAGTTCCGCTTGATCTCACGATAGACGGTCGAGCGATGCCTGCCAATCTCAGCGGCGATCTTGCTCACTGGCACCTTCGCATTCAGCATGTCTTCGATTGCGCGTCTCTCACGCAAATCCAGCTCTGTATGGGCCATGTCCGTTCTCCTTGCTTTTCAGCAAGATAGGGGATTTGTCGCAACCCAGTTTAGAATGTGCCATCACAGTATCCAGTTTTCGCATAATCAGTATTATGTAATATATTGAGATTACAAAAACGTGAACCCTATCTCTTGCTAACCTCTGTAAAAGACCTGCAAACAATACCTTACAGTTTCATCCTCATGTGGTTTGTTGCGCCAGAGCCGTAAACCCGAGGCCTGTGCCCCGGCGGATGCGCGCCCTCAGACCACGCAGCTCTCGACTCAGGCTAGGCCCACGGTTTAAGAGTGACATGCAGGAGTTTTACCATGACCGCAGTTCTCTTTCTGAACGGACCAAACCTCAATCTTCTCGGCACGCGCCAGCCCGAAGTGTATGGGCGTACAACCCTCGCTGATATAGAAACAACCTGTCAGGATGCCGCCCGTCAGCGCGGCGTGACCGTCGCATTTTACCAGAGCAACCATGAAGGCGCGCTGCTCGATGCGATCCATGCGGCGCGCGGCACATATGATGGAATCATCCTTAACGCGGGTGCCTATACCCATACCTCCGTGGCGCTGATGGACGCCATCAGCTCGGTCGCCATTCCGACCATCGAACTGCATCTGTCGAATGTTCATGCCCGCGAGGCGTTTCGCCACCAGTCCTATATCGCACGTGTCGCACTTGGCGTGATCTGCGGCTTTGGCGCGCAGGGCTACGTTCTGGCGCTTGACGCAATGCTCGGCCATCTGGAGCGTGCCGGATGATCGAAGCCGCAAGGGTCAACACCCTGCTCAATGCCGCCACGATCGAGGAACTCTGGGATCATCATACCCAGTTCATGGCAGAGTACGGATTTGACCGGCTGATCTATGGCTACACCCGCTATCGCACCGCCACGTCGCTCGGCAATCCAGACGATTTCCTGTTGCTGACGAATCATGATCCTTGTTACACGAATGTCTTTGTCGGCGAGGGTCTCTATTTCAATGCGCCCATGGTGCGTTGGGCGCTCGAGAATGACGGGGCTTGCTCGTGGTCGGTGCTGCGCCACATGACCGACAGCGGCACGCTCACCCCAGAAGAGCGCCGGGTGATCGACTTCAACCAAGTACATGGTGTGACGGCGGGCTATTCCATCAGCTTCAAATCGCTCAGCCCCCGCACCAAGGGGGCAATTGCCCTCACCGCGCAAAAAGGTGTCACACAATCAGAGGTAGATGCCCTCTGGTCCCGTTGCGGTGAACAGATCCTTGCCCTCAACAACGTGGCCCATCTGCGGATTCTCTCCCTGCCCTATACCGCACCTGGCCGCGCCCTGACCCCACGCCAACGCGAGGTCCTGGGCTGGGTGGGCGACGGCAAGACGATTCAGGACATCGCCACCATCATGGGCCTGACCCCAGCGACCGTGGAAAAGCATCTGCGCCTCGCGCGTCAGGCGCTGTCCGTCGAAACAACAGCACAGGCGGTGCTCAAGGCAGCATTCCAGAACCAGATCTTCTTTCTTGAAAATTAAGTGATGAAAAACAATCACCTACAGAATGGTATGGATTTCCTTACTTTCGCAAGTTGACGTAACGTAGCACAATGGGATTGTTCCGTGAGTGGTGGCTATTTTGCCTGGGAACACGTGGGTGGCAACGTTTGGATCCATTGACATACGGTGTCACGCACTCCGGCTAATCCGGATGTCGGCCGTTGGTCCTTATTGATCGGGACTGACGGTCGGCGCTACCTGATCGGCGTTTCATCCCCAATAGACGTCCCGGTCAAGAAACGGTGCCTTCCAATGAGGAAGGCACCGTTTTTTTGTCCAGCGAATCCGTCGCCACATCGAGAGGCAACAAAAAAGGCGCCCCACTGGGACGCCTCTTCTGGTTGATCTGCAGAGCCGATCAGCCCTGAGCGACCTTGGCCACTTCGGCGGCAAAGTCCTCTTCTTTCTTCTCGATGCCTTCACCGACTTCCAACCGCACGAATGCGGTGATTTCGGTCCCGGCTTCCTTGGCGGCGGCCTCGACCGTCAGATCGGGGTTCATCACAAAGGCCTGACCCATCAGCGTCACCTCGGCCATGAACTTGGCCATGCGGCCCACGATCATCTTTTCGATCACGGCATCCGGCTTCCCGGATTCGCGCGCGATGTCGATCTGAACCTGACGCTCTTTCTCGACGATTGCCGGGTCCAGAACCGCCTCGTTCAACGCGGCCGGATTGGTCGCGGCCACATGCATCGCCACTTGGCGGGCAAAGCCCTCGTCGCCGGTGAAGGCCACGAGAACGCCGATCTTGCCCATGCCCTCGGTCGCGGCATTGTGGACATAGGCCACCACGCCATCACCCTCAACGCGGGCCATGCGGCGCAGCGCCATGTTCTCGCCAATGGTCGCGATCTTGTCGGTCACGAGATCGGCAACAGCCTTACCATTCACGGTGGCGGCCTTCAGCGCGTCGACGTCAGCCACGCCAACGGCCGCATCCGCGATCGAGGCGACCATAGCCTGAAAATCGGCATTCTTGGCCACGAAGTCGGTCTCAGAGTTGATCTCGACCGCGACACCCACGCCGCCCGCAACCTTGACCGCAACCAGACCCTCGGCGGCGGTGCGCCCGGATTTCTTGGCGGCCTTGGCCAGACCCTTGGTGCGCAGCCAGTCAACCGCGGCTTCCATGTCGCCATCGGTCTCGGTCAGGGCTTTCTTTGCATCCATCATGCCTGCGCCTGTGGTCTCGCGCAGTTCTTTTACCATTGCAGCAGTGATCGCCATTTGGGATCTCCTCAAATTCGGTCTCGGAATTGGGGGCGGGATACCCCTGCCCCCATGTCGGTTTTATGACGGTGCTTCAGCTCTCGGCTTCGGCCAGCGCTTCTTCGACCGGCAGGTTTTCCAACGCGCCCATGTCGACACCTGCGGCACCCAATTGCGCCGACATGCCATCCAGAGCGGCGCGGCTGACCAGATCGCAATAGAGCGCAATCGCGCGTGCGGCGTCATCGTTGCCGGGGATGATATAGTCAATGCCCGCGGGCGAGCAGTTGGTGTCGACAATACCCACAACCGGGATACCCAGCTTGTTGGCTTCGGCCACAGCCAGCGCTTCTTTCTTCACGTCGATCACGAACAGCATGTCCGGCACGCCGCCCATTTCGCGGATCCCGCCCAGGCTGGCCTGAAGCTTGATCTGGTCGCGCTCGATACCAAGACGCTCTTTCTTGGTCAGACCCTCGGCACCTTGCTCCATCATCTCGTCGATCTGCTTGAGACGCTGGATCGACTTCGACACGGTCTGCCAGTTGGTCAGCGTGCCACCCAGCCAACGGTGGTTCATGTAATATTGTGCGCATTTCTCTGCGGCCTCGGCGATCGGCTGTGCCGCCTGACGCTTGGTGCCGACAAAGAGGATGCGGCCATTCTTGGCCACGGTCTCACGGATCGCGTTCAGCGCTGCATCGAGCAGCGGCACGGTCTGGGTGAGGTCCATGATATGAATGCCATTGCGCGCGCCATAAATGAATTCGCCCATGCGGGGATTCCAGCGCTGCGTCTGGTGGCCAAAGTGAACGCCAGCTTCCAACAGCTGACGCATCGTGAACTCGGGAAGAGCCATTACAAAGTTCCTTTTCCGGTTTTCGCCTCGACACGGGAAGAGAAGCGGATGCTTCAACCGGTGGACGGTTGGGGATGTCTCCCCCAACAGCCCGCCCATGCCTGCGGGTTACAGTGGCGCGCGTATACCTGCCCTCTGCCCACTATACAAGCCCCGCTCAGGTATTTTGAACGCCGCGTTCCCGTGGCCCAGATGCCCCATTGTGAGAACGCCCCATTATGCCTAGATATCCGCGTGATCCGCAGGATGGAACCGGTATGAACACCCCCTTTGACGATCTGCCCCCCCCGCCGCGCAAACCAAAACGCTTTGGCAGCCTGCGCGCGTCTTTTCTGACCGGGCTTGTGGTCATCGCACCGGTCGGCTTGACCATCTGGCTGATGTGGACCCTGATCGGCTGGGTCGATGGTTTCGTGCTGCCGCTCATCCCCGCACAGTATCAGCCTGAGCAATACATCGGCATCAACCTGCGCGGCGTGGGTGCCATCATCTTTCTGATCTTCACGGTTCTGGTGGGCTGGATCGCCAAGGGGCTGATCGGGCGTTCGCTGATCCTTTTTGCGGAATCTCTTGTGAACCGCATGCCGGTGGTGCGCTCGATCTATTCGGGCGTCAAACAGATTGCCGAAACCGTCTTTGCCCAATCCGAACGCAGCTTCGAAAAGGCCTGCCTTGTGGAATATCCGCGCAAGGGGATCTGGGCCATCGGCTTCATCTCGACCGAGGCGCGCGGCGAAATCAACGACAAGGCCCGCGCCCAAGGTGAGATGCTCAGCGTTTTCGTTCCCACCACCCCCAACCCCACCTCGGGATTTTTGCTCTACTTCCCGCGCGAAGATGTGATCGAACTGGACATGACCATTGAAGATGCCGCCAAGCTGGTTATTTCCGCCGGTCTGGTCTATCCCGCCGAGCGCACCGATCCCGAGCGCATAACCAAAGAGCGCGCCTGACCCCGCTTCATCTGGCCCCAAATACCTCGGGGGTCCGGGGGCAGCGCCCCCGGCCATTTGCGTCAGAGCGCCGTCCAGCCTCCGTCAACGCTGATCGTGGTGCCGGTGATCTGCGCCGCTGCGTCCGAACACAGGAACAAGGCCGTTCCACCCAATTGCTCGGTCGTGGCGAATTCCTTGGATGGTTGCCGCTCCAGCATGACCTTTTCAATCACCTCTTCCCGCCCCATGTCGTATTTCTTCATGGTATCCGGGATCTGCGCCTCAACCAGCGGGGTCAGCACATAGCCCGGACAGATCGCATTGGCGGTGATCGGCTCTTTCGCGGTCTCCAGCGCCATAACTTTTGTCAGACCCACGATGCCATGCTTGGCCGCCACATAGGCCGATTTATAGGGGCTTGCCGTCAGGCCATGGGCGCTCGCGATATTGATCACCCGGCCCCAGCCCGCCTTGCGCATCATCGGCAGGGCTGCGGCGGTGGTGTGAAACGCGGAGGTGAGATTGATCGCGATGATGGCATCCCACTTCTCGGTCGGAAACTCGTCGATCGGTGCCACATGCTGAATGCCCGCATTATTCACGAGAATGTCACAGCGCCCCGCTTTCTCGATCAGGGCCCGGCATTGATCGCCCTTCGACATATCGGCCTGAATATAGCGCGCCTCGACACCGGTCTCTTGCGCGATTCTCTTGGCCAGCGCGTGATCCTCCTCCGAATCGGTAAAGGAATTGAGCACCACATTGACCCCGGCCCGCGCCAGTTCTTCGGCGATGCCAAGCCCGATGCCCGAGTTCGAGCCGGTGATAACGGCGGTCTTGCCTTTGACGCTCATGTGATTTCTCCCAATAAACATTGCGCCTGCAGCATATGTGCTGCATCTGCGAATTGCACGGGGAATAGCCATCACGCCTGCGCGATGGGCAGAAAAAAACGCCCGCACGAGGCGGGCGTTAAGTTATTGAGGCAGGTTTCATACAGGCAAGAAACCTATCGAGCAGTGCCCCCTTTATAAGCAATCCTGCGCCGCAGTCCAAGCTAAAAGTTTGAAAAGCCTTGAATCCCTCTTTAGGGTCCGGCCCAAGGAAACAAGGCCATCAAGGGATTGTCGCTGAAATGAGATCAGATTTGTTCCGCCGCCTTCGGGCCGGACTGACCGCGATGATCCTGCTCTGGGGGGCCGCTCCGGGGCTGGCCGCGCCTCAGCATGGCATAGCTATGTATGGGGCCCCGGCGCTGCCACCTGATTTTGTGTCCCTGCCCTATGCCAACCCCGAGGTGCCCAAGGGCGGTCGGGTCGTCACCGGCAATGTGGGCGGCTTTGATTCGCTTAATCCCTTCATCCTGCGCGGCACGCCGCCATGGCAATTGGCCGACCTCACCCATGAGACGCTGATGGGCCGATCTTGGGATGAGCCCTTCTCGCTTTACGGTCTTTTGGCCGAATCGGTCGAGACGGACGAGGCCCGCCGCTGGGTCGAATTCACCCTGCGCCCCGAGGCCCGATTCTCGGATGGCAGCCCCGTCACTGTCGAGGATGTGATCTGGTCCTATGAAACCCTCGGCACCCGGGGCCACCCGCGTTATCGCAGTTTCTGGACCAAGGTGGCCGCCATCGCCCAGACCGGCCCACGCTCGCTGCGCCTGACCTTTGCCGAAGAGGATCGCGAACTGGCGCTGCTCGCGGGCCTGCGCCCGATCCTGCAAAAATCGCAATGGCAGGGGCGCGACATCACGGAGGCGGCGATTGACGACATCCCCCTAGGCACCGGCCCCTATGTGGTGGCGGATTACGAGGTCAATCGCCACGTCACCCTGAAACGCAATCCCGATTATTGGGGGCGTGACCTGCCCCTGCGGCGCGGGACCAACAATTTCAACGAGATCCGCATCGAATTCTACGGCGATGACACCGTGCTGAAAGAGGCGTTCAAGGCAGGGCTGGTCAGCTACGTGCGCGAATTCAACGCCGAGGCCTGGGCCAGCCAGTATGATTTCCCCGCCGTCCAACGCGGCGAGATCACGCTGAGCGAAATCCCCCATGGCAAACCCTCGGGCATGACCGGCTTTGTGATGAACACCCGCCGCGCCCCCTTGGATGATTGGCGCGTGCGCGAGGCCCTGATCACCGCCTTCAACTTCGAATATATAAACGACACACTCACGGGCGGTCGCCAACCGCGCATCACCTCTTACTTCTCTGGCTCGGAGCTGGGGATGGATCACGGTCCCGCCACGGGCCGCGTGCGCGATCTCTTGGAACCTTACGCCGACACCCTCCTGCCCGGCACGCTCGACGGCTACAGCCTGCCGGTCAGCGACGGCACCGCCCGCAATCGCACCAACCTGCGGCGCGCCGCCCAGCTCTTGCAAGAGGCGGGCTGGAAGGTGACGGACGGCCAGCTCGTGAACGCATCGGGCCAACCGCTTGCCCTTACAGTGCTCCTGCAACAGGACGGTCTCATGGCACAGGCCAGCGCCATGATGGATATCTATGCCCGCGCGCTTGAACGCCTCGGCATCACACTCAAGATCGAGATGACCGACAAGGCGCAATATGCCGAACGCGAGGCGAATTTCGATTTCGACCTCACCATGATGCGCCGTTCCCTCTCGCTCAGCCCCGGCAATGAACAGATGTTCTATTGGGGCGCGGACTATGCCGACCAGCCCGGCAGCCGCAATCTCATGGGCATGAAATCCCCCGCCGCCGAGGCGATGATCCACGCCATGCTGACCGCCCGCGACCGCGACGCGTTCGTCGCCGCCACCCGCGCGCTCGACCGGGTACTGACCGCCGGGCGCTACGTGATCCCGATCCATCAATATAGCGTGGGTCGTATTGCGCATAAGTCGCAGTTGAAATACCCTGCGGACAGGCTGCCGATCTATGGGGATGGCATTGGCTTTCTCCCCGAGGTATGGTGGTTCCAAGAATAATAATAAAAATCGAAGCAGACATAGGCAAATGACAGGCAAACCCATGCGAAAACTGATTGCGCTTGGCCTCATCACCCTCTTGGCGGGGTGCGCCACGGTGGACGGGATCGGTCGTGACATCTCCGGGGCGGCACGCGGCGTTCAGAGCTGGTTCTGATCCGCAGCGCGCCCTCTCCCAAGAGGGTTTTCGCCTGCGGCCCATTGGGGCGCGGGGGTCTGTTTTATGTGACTCGGAGGTGCAAATGCCTTTCCCCTTGACGCCCCCGCCCATCCTGTCAAAACCCGCCCCATGAGCACCGCAACCCTGACCATCGACCTTGACGCCATCGTGGCCAACTGGCGCGCGCTGGATCGGCTATGCAGCGGCGAAACCGCCGCCGTGGTCAAGGCCGATGCCTACGGCCTCGGGGCTGCCCGCGTGGCCCCGGTCCTCGCCCGCGCCGGCGCACGCCATTTCTTCGTGGCCGTCGCCGAAGAGGGCGTGGCACTCCGTGAAACGCTGGGCGCGGTCCCGGCGATCTATGTGTTTTCCGGCCATATGCCGGGGGATGCCGACATGCTCCGCGATCACGCGCTCATTCCGATGATCAATTCGCTGGAACAGATGATCCGCCACGCCGAGGCGCTGCCGGGCCATCCCTTTGGCATCCAGCTTGACAGCGGCATGAACCGTCTTGGGATGGAACCCGCCGAATGGGCCGCCCTGCGCCAGATCGCGCTGGCCCAAAATCCGGCGCTGATCATGTCGCACCTCGCCTGTGCGGATGAACCCGATCACGCCATGAACCCCCAACAACTCGCCACATTCCGCGAGATGACAGACGGGCTCGACGTGCCGCGCAGCTTTGCCAATACCGGCGGCATCCTGCTTGATCCGGCCTATCACTTCGACCTCGCCCGCCCCGGCATCGGCGTTTATGGCGGCCGTCCCTTTGACGGGGCACAGCCCGTCGTCACCCTCGATATTCCCGTGATCCAGTGCCGCGATCTCGTGCCCGGTGAAACCGTGGGCTATGCCAACAGCTTTACCGCCACGCGCGACACCCGCATTGCCACCATTGCCGCAGGCTATGCCGATGGCATCCTGCGCGCCATGGGACCAAAGACCAGCCTTTGGGCAGGGGATACCCCCTGCCCCATCGCGGGCCGCATTTCCATGGACCTGATCTGCGTCGACATCACCGATCTCGGCCACGATCCCGCCAGCCTGCAACTCCTGGGGGCGCATCAGACCATCGACACGCTGGCCGATAACGCAGGCACCATCGGCTATGAAATCCTGACCTCACTGGGGGCGCGCTATACGCGGCGCTATATTGGCGGATGAACTTTATCCTTGGTTTTCTGGCCTCGATCGGCCGCACCGTGCTGGCCGGTCTGGCGTCCATGGGGCGGATCACGCTCTTTGCCAGTGACACGCTCAGCCATCTGGCGCGCCCCCCCTTCTACTTTCGCGAATTCCTGCATGCGCTGATGCAGATCGGCTGGCTCTCGCTCCCCGTCGTCGGCATGACGGCGCTCTTTACCGGCGGCGCGCTGGCGCTTCAGATTTACGCGGGTGGCGCGCGTTTCAACGCCGAAACCGTCGTGCCCTCGATTGTCGCCATCGGCCTCACCCGTGAACTTGGCCCCGTGCTGGGCGGCCTCATGGTGGCGGCGCGCGTGGCCTCCTCCATCGCCGCCGAGATCGGCACGATGAAGGTGACAGAGCAGATCGACGCGCTCACCACCCTCTCGACCAACCCCATGAAATACCTCACCCTGCCCCGCGTGCTGGCGGCGACCCTTGCCGTGCCGGTCCTCGTGGGCGTGGGCGATGTGCTGGGCATCATGGGCGGGTTTCTGGTGGGCGTGGGGCGGCTCGATTTCTCCGCCGCCACCTATCTGCACAACACGATTGATTTTCTGGAAACCTGGGATGTCGTGTCGGGCCTCATCAAGGGCGCGGCCTTCGGCTTTATCGTGGCGCTGATGGGCTGCTACTATGGCATGAACTCTGGTCGTGGCGCGCAGGGCGTGGGTCGCGCCACCAAATCCGCGGTGGTGGCGGCAAGCGTGCTGATCCTCGCCTCCAACTACCTCCTGACAGAATTGTTCTTCGCGTCATGATAGAGCTTCACAACGTCCACAAGGCTTTCGGTTCCAACCACGTCCTGCGCGGGGTGAGCCTGACCATTCCCTCCGCCACCTCGCTGGTCATCATCGGCGGCTCGGGCACCGGCAAATCCGTGGCGCTGAAATGTATCCTCGGCCTCATCCGCCCCGACAGCGGCACCATCACGCTGGACGGCCAGGACGTGACCAAGGGCGACCGCGACGCCTTTCTCGCCCGCTTCGGCATGCTCTTTCAGGGCGGCGCACTCTTTGACTCGCTGCCCGTCTGGCAAAACGTTGCCTTCCGCCTGCTGCGCGGCTCGCTCAAGCGCCCCCTGTCCGAGGCCCGCGAAATCGCCATCGAGAAATTGCGCCGCGTCGGCCTCAAACCCGATGTCGCCGATAAATTCCCCGCCGAGCTTTCGGGCGGCATGCAAAAGCGCGTGGGCCTCGCCCGCGCCATCGCCGCCGAACCCGAGATCATCTTCTTTGACGAGCCCACCACCGGCCTCGATCCCATCATGGCGGGCGTGATCAACGACCTGATCCGCGAGATCGTCACCGAAATGGGCGCCACCGCCATGACCATCACCCACGATATGACCTCCGTGCGCGCCATCGCCGACAATGTCGCCATGCTGCATGACGGCGTGATCAAATGGACCGGCCCCGTGTCCGAGATGGACCATTCCGGCGATCCCTATCTTGACCAGTTCATCCACGGCCGCGCCGAGGGACCGATCGAGGCGGTGCGGTGAAGGATGGACCAGGCCGCTGAGCTATCCGTCTCGATCCTTCAGCCCGAAATTGGTCTGGGAATTAGGATCTTCCCGTGGCTGATCTTGGCGATTCCCGTTCTTGCTGGCTTTGCACTCTGGCAGCATTGGCACCGCTCTCGTGACTCCAAACACGCTGTGGTAGGTATGATTTTGGCCTCGCTCTGGACGATTTGGAGCGGTTTGCAATGGGCTGGCCTTCTACCAAAGCTTCCCTCCTATCAGTTTTCGGCTTTGCTCTCTGTGTTACTCTTTGTGGGCACGCTCTACGACTGGGTAAAATGTGTTTGGGGAAAGCGTCCTATGCTCGGTGACCTGCTTGTGGTGTCCGCTATCGTCGGTGTTCTCTTGATCTGATCTATGCGATTTCGGTCAATAGAACGGCCTCTCCACTCTCAATTTATCTGGAACGTCCGATTGAAGGTGACTAGATCGAATTGATGCTCAAATTCGCCAACCTCTCGCTCCTCCTTCTCTTCCCCCTCGCGTGGTTCGCCCCCCTCTTGCGCGCAGGCATTGACCTGCCGCTCTTCGGCCTCTCGGAAATCTCCGTCATCTCGGGCCTGCAAGCGCTCTGGCAGAGCGATGTCTACCTGGCCCTTCTGGTCACGGTCTTTGCCCTCTTCGCCCCCTATCTCAAGACCATCGGCTTGGCCCTCCTGCACTTCGGCCTCCTCTCGCCACGCGCCCTGCCCGCGCTGCACCTTTTGGGCAAACTCGCCATGGCCGATATTTTCCTCATCGCGCTCTACATCATCGTGGTCAAAGGCGTCGGCCTTGCGCGGGTTGAGGTGGCCTGGGGTCTCTACCTCTTTACCGCCTGCATCCTCGCCTCGCTCGCGATCAGCCTCTGGCACCGCCACAATCCGCCAAACACCCCCGACACTGTCTGATTTTTCGCAACAATCGCGCGGCACTCGCGCCACACCCCCGCAATCTTGACTCTCAAATGATTGAATTAAGCCTTTGTGTTTCCCGCAATCGGCGTAAACTTGCCGATATTTAAGATGATCTTTCGGGGGGAAGTCATGACCAGCACTTTGAAATCTGCGGCACTGCTGACACAATCCATTTTGCAACGTGCGGCCTTTATCGTCTTTCTGCTCTCGGCGCTCTGCCTCACCGCCGCCACCCTCGCCGCCAGCCTTGGCGCGCTACCTTGGATCGAATTCAGCGCGGGCTTCGGGGGCGAAACCTATCAAAACGCAGGTCAGATCGCCCAGATCGGCCTGACCGTTCTGGCAGTGCTTCTGTGTTTCTACCTGCCGGTCAATGCCCGCATCATGGCGCTCGAAACCTCGCACCGGCGCTTCAACATCGGGATGCAGGACGTGGCCCGCGCCTATCACGCGGCCCATGCGGCAGACCGCGCTGGTCTATTCCGCCTGTCGTCAGAGTTTGACGCCGTCCGCGAACGCCTCGCCTATCTGCGCGACCATCCCGACCTCGGCACGCTGGAGCCGGACCTCCTGGAGGTCGCGGCGCAAATGTCCCATATCAGCCGCGAATTGGCGCAGGTCTATTCCGACGACCGCATCGCCCGCGCGCGCAACTTCCTCACGCAGCGCCAGCAAGAGGTCGAGGCCTTCAAAGCCCGATTGGATCAGGCCAAGCAGATCACCCGCGAACTCAAACACTGGTCCCACGAGGTCGAACTCGAGGAAAGCGTTGCCGCCAGCCAGTTGCAACGCCTGCATGACGAACTGCGAGAGGTGCTGCCGGAACTGGGTCTGGAAGACATCCTGCGCCACGACGGCACCGTGATCGACATCACCCAGAAGGCGGCGGAATAACCGCCTGAGAGGTTTCGCATTTGACCGCGCCCGCCGCTTGGGGCATCAGGCGCATATGGCAAAACCCGGCACCTTCACCTGCACGGCCTGCGGCGCGGTTCACAACCGCTGGTCGGGGCGTTGTGACGCTTGCGGCGAATGGAACAGCATCGTCGAAGAGGCCCCGCTCTCGACCGGCCCCAAGGGCAAAACCCTGGGCGGCAAACGCGGCACCCCCCTCACCCTCACGGACCTCTCGACCGAAGAGGCCCCGCCGCCGCGCACGCTCTCCGGCATCGGTGAATTAGACCGCGTTCTGGGCGGTGGTCTCGTGCCTTCCAGCGCCATTCTGGTAGGCGGTGATCCCGGTATCGGCAAATCCACGCTCCTGTTGCAGGCCGCCGCGCGCTTTGCGGGTGCCGGCCTCAAGACCTTCTACATCTCCGGCGAAGAGGCCAGCGCACAGGTCCGCATGCGCGCACAGCGCTTGGGTCTCGGCGAGGCGCCGGTAAAACTCGCCGCCGCCACATCGCTGCGCGACATCCTGACCACGATGGAATCCGAAAAGCCCGACCTCGTGATCATCGACTCGATCCAGACCGTCTGGTCCGACACGGTCGAGGCCGCCCCCGGCAGCGTCAGCCAGGTTCGCGCCGCCGCCCATGAGCTGACCAGCTTTGCCAAACGCTTCGGCACCTCCGTGATCCTTGTCGGCCATGTCACCAAGGACGGGCAGATCGCTGGCCCCCGCGTGGTCGAACATATGGTGGATTGCGTGCTTTATTTCGAGGGCGAGCGTGGGCATCAATTCCGTATCCTGCGCTCGGTCAAGAACCGCTTTGGCCCCGCCGATGAAATCGGCGTGTTCGAGATGACAGGCGCAGGTCTGGCCGAGGTGGCCAACCCCTCTGCCCTCTTTCTCTCGGGGCGCGGCGCACCCACCCCCGGCTCGGTCGTGTTCTCGGGGATCGAGGGCACGCGCCCCCTGCTGGTCGAGATGCAGGCGCTCGTTGCCCCAACACCCCATGCCCAACCGCGCCGCGCCGTCGTGGGCTGGGATGGCGCAAGGCTCGCGATGATTCTCGCCGTGCTCGAGGCGCGTTGCGGCATCCCCTTTGCCGGGCTTGATGTCTATCTCAACGTCGCGGGCGGCCTCAAGATCAGCGAACCCGCCGCCGATTTGGCCGTCGCCGCCGCCCTGCTCAGCGCGCGCGAGGATACAGCCCTGCCCGCCGAAACCGTGGTTTTCGGGGAAATTAGCCTCTCTGGCGCGTTGCGTCCGGTGGGTCAGACCGAAAACAGGTTGAAAGAGGCGCAAAAACTTGGTTTCACAGCCGCGATCACCCCGTCCGGCAGCAAGACGACGGGGGACAGTGGTCTCAAACTCACCCATATGGGGGATTTGACCACTTTCGTGGGTGACATTTTCGGCGCAGGTTAGGCGCCTATCGGGACAGGAAGAGGCATATGGAAGGTTTCACCATCATCGACGGCGTCGTGGCGCTCTTCATCGTGCTCTCGGCGCTTCTGGCCTATTCGCGCGGCTTCGTGCGCGAATCCCTCGCCATCGCGGGCTGGGTCGTGGCCGGCGTCCTCGCCTTCATCTTCGCCCCGCAGGTGGAACCGCTGGTCAAGGAAATCCCGGTGGTCGGCGAATTCATCGCCGATAGCTGCGAGCTTTCGATGATCGGGGCCTTCGCCGTGGTCTTTGCCGTGGGGCTGATCATCGCTTCGCTCATCACACCGCTGTTTTCCTCACTGGTGCAACGCTCGGTTCTGGGCGGCCTCGACCAGGGGCTTGGCTTTGTCTTTGGCGTGGCGCGCGGCGTACTGCTCGTCGCCATCGCCTATTTCGTCTATCAGACGGTCATTTCCTCGCAGTCCATCCAGATCATCGACGACAGCCGCTCGGCGCGCGTCTTCTCGCAACTGACCGGCAAGATCGAAGACCGCGACCCCGACGAGGCGCTGGGCTGGATCACCCGCCAATACGAAGAGCTGATCGCCCAATGCGAGGCCCCGCAGTAACCGATGCTGCCGCAAAGCCCGGTTCTCGCCCTCATATTCATGGCCTTGGCCGGGCTGGCCGTGGCCATTCAGGCACCGCTCAACTCGGCCCTTGGGCGCACGATCGAGAGCTCCATCACCGCCGCCGCCGTGTCATTTGGCGTGGGCTTCGTGGCGCTGGTGCTCTTGGTGGCCCTCTCGGGTGACAGCGCCGCCTTTGGCCGCGCCGCCCTCGCCCCGCGCTGGCTCTTGCTTGGCGGCCTTCTGGGCGCGTTCTTTGTCTGGGCCTCGCTTTGGAGCGTGCCAGTTCTGGGCGTGCTCACCACCACGGCGGCGCTCATTCTGGGGCAGATGGTTGGGGCCATGGTGCTCGATTACATCGGTGCATTCGGCATCGCCGCGCGCGATCTGTCGTGGACCCGCCTCACGGCGGCCCTCCTGGTGGGTGCCGGCGTCATCCTTTCGCGCTTCTGACCACTCGCCAGCCATCGCATCGCCACGTTATCTGTGATAGTTTCGTGACATGTGCCGCCTGAGCGCGTATGACACGCCCAAGCGAAATCCATGGATTCGGAGCTGCCCGCTTTGCCCAAACAGATGCCCCCCGCCCACCCCTTCGACGATGACAAGCTGAAGGAGGAATGCGGAATCTTTGGCGTGATCGGCCTGACCGACGCGGCAAATTTCGTGGCCCTCGGCCTGCACGCCCTGCAACACCGTGGACAAGAGGCGGGCGGTATCGTCAGCCATGATCCCGAGCAAGGGTTCAACTCGGTGCGCCGCTTTGGCTATGTGCGCGACAATTTCACCAGCCAGTCGCTGATGGAAACCCTGCCCGGCCCACTGGCCATCGGCCATGTGCGCTATTCCACCGCTGGATCAAAAGGGGCCGCGATCCGCGATGTGCAGCCCTTCTTTGGCGAATTCGCCATCGGCGGGGCCGCGATTGCTCATAACGGCAACATCACCAACGCCATTGCCCTGCGCAAGGAACTGATCGAACGCGGTTCGATCTTTCAATCCGGCTCTGACAGCGAATGCATCATTCACCTGATGGCCCGCTCGCTGCAAAAACGTATCCCCGAACGGATGGAGGATGCGCTGCGGCGCGTCGAAGGCGCGTTTTCCGTCGTGGCCATGACCCGGTCGAAACTCATCGGCGTGCGCGATCCCCTCGGCGTGCGCCCGCTCGTCTTGGGCCAATTGGGTGAAGGCTGGGTGCTCAGCTCTGAAACCTGCGCGCTCGACATCATCGGCGCGCGCCTCGTGCGCGAGATCGAGCCGGGCGAAATGGTCGTCATCACCGCCGGTGGCGGCGTCGAGAGCCATTTTCCCTTCCGCCGCCAACCCTCGCGCTTCTGCATCTTCGAGCATGTCTATTTCTCGCGCCCCGATTCGATCATCGGCGGCCGCTCGGTCTATGAAACCCGCCATCAGATCGGCGTGGAACTGGCCCGCGAGGCTCCGGTCGATGCCGATCTGGTCTGCCCCGTGCCCGATAGCGGCACGCCAGCCGCCATCGGCTATAGCCACGAATCGGGCATCCCCTTCGCGATGGGGATCATCCGCAATCAATACATGGGCCGTACCTTCATCGAGCCCACCGAACAGATCCGCAACATGGGCGTGCGGCTCAAGCTCAACGTCAACCGCGCCCTGATCGAGGGCAAGCGCGTCATTCTCGTGGATGACAGCGTGGTGCGCGGCACCACCAGCCGCAAGATCAAGGAGATGATCCTTGATGCCGGCGCCGCCGAGGTTCATTTTCGTATCGCGTCGCCCCCTACGGCTTGGCCCTGTTTTTACGGGGTGGACACGCCGCAGCGCGAGAAACTCCTCGCCGCGACCATGTCAGAGGATGAGATGCGTGACCATTTGCAGGTCGATAGCCTCAAGTTCATATCGCTTGACGGTCTCTACCGCGCCGTGGGCGAGGCGGGCGGGCGCAATGCCAAATGCCCGCAATATTGCGATGCCTGCTTCTCGGGCGAATATCCCGTGGCCCCCTCCGACATGATCGAACAGGGCTTCGCGCTGAAAGCCGCCGAATAACAACCCCGCTCAGTCGCCATACCCGGCGGCTGAGCGGAGATTTGCCCGCGCGATTCTGCATTGCGGCAACTCCTTGCCGACCCGCGCCACGGCCCTTTCCCCTGCCTCTTTCCCCGTCTAGATGCCCGCCAGAGCACTGCACGAAACCAGAGCACTGCACGAAAGAGGCAAAGGTGACAGAACATACAGAAACCCCCGCCGCCACGTTAGAGGCCGCAACCCAGCATGACGCGCTGCCTGATGCCCGGCTCACGCTTGTCGGCACCCTGCATGGTCCCTCCCATG
This sequence comes from Roseovarius mucosus DSM 17069, assembly GCF_000768555.3. Classification (GTDB taxonomy): domain Bacteria; phylum Pseudomonadota; class Alphaproteobacteria; order Rhodobacterales; family Rhodobacteraceae; genus Roseovarius; species Roseovarius mucosus. Next base: position 323,803 of record NZ_KN293978.2, on the reverse strand, counting down.
CCCGCGCACTCCTTCGGATCGGCAACGCCGTCCACACCGTCGAGGTGGGCACCAGCCTTGGCTCAGCCAAGGTCACGGCCATCGGCGAAGGCGTCGTGATCCTCGCCCGCTCCGGGCGCAGCGAACGCCTCAGCCTGCCCGCGTCCTGATCCGATCCGCCACAGAAAAACGCCGCCCCCTCGCAGGGGCGGCGTTTCTCTTTACTTGGTTGGCGTATAAGGCGTCAGCCTTTACGCGCCCGGATCAGGGCGGTGGCCCCGGTTACTATCATCGCCGCGATCACGGCCTTGACCACATCACCCAGCAGAAACGGCGCCATCCAACCGGACCAGAGCGCATCGGCGCTCTTGCCCAACATGGCCGCAGGCCATGCCAGACCCGGCAGGTAAAGCAGCGCCGAAATCCCCATGCCGCAAAGTGCGGTGGACACGACACCCCGCGCCAACCCGCGCTCGACCGCGAGGCCCGCCAGATAGGCCATGGCGACAAAGCCAAAGAGGAACCCGGCGGTCGGCCCCATCAGCGCCACACCGTTCAAGCCACCCGCAAATACCGGCAGCCCCATCGCGCCCTCGGCCAGATAGGCCAGCAGCGTGAGCGCGCCCAAACGCGACCCAAAGGTCAGACCGATCATCAGGATCGCCAATGTCTGAAGCGTCAGCGGCACCGGGTAAAACGGCACGCTCACCTGTGCGGCGACCGCAATCAGGAAAGAACCACCCAGAACCAGCCCCGCTTGGCGGAGCAGTGTATCGTGGCCGATCACGGCCTTGGTCAAAACTGTATTGCGCATCGTTCACGCCCCTCTGTTATGTCTCTCACCCGACTTTTTCGCTGCATGTGCGAGAAAGTCAAGCGATTGCCCTTGAATTGCCCCGCAACTGGTGGGATTTCCCTTATATGGACAGCATCACACCCCTCCCCATTGCCCTTGTGACCGGCGCATCGCGCGGTCTGGGGGCCGCCATGGCCGAGGCCTTGGCCAAAACCCACCACGTCGTCGCCGTCGCCCGGACCACCGGCGCGCTCGAGGAACTCGACGATCGCATCCAGGCCGCAGGTGGTCAGGCGACGCTGGCCCCGATGGACATCACCAATACCGGGGCGATGGCGCAGCTGTGCCGCTCGATCCATGACCGCTGGGGCGCGATTGCCACTTGGGTTCATGCGGCGGTCCATGCTGCCCCCCTGACGCCCGCCGCGCATCTGTCCGAGGGCGACTGGACCAAATCGGTCGCCTGCAACGTCACCGCCACCGGCATCCTCATTCCCTTCCTCACCCCGCTTCTGGGCACCGAGGGTCGGGCCGTCTTCTTTGACGATGCCCATGCGGGCGAGAAATTCTTTGGCGCTTACGGCGCCACCAAGGCCGCGCAAATCGCCCTCGCGCGCTCCTGGCAGGTCGAAACGGTTAGAACCGGACCGCGCGTGCATATCCTGACACCAAACCCCATGGCCACCGCCACCCGCGCCCGCTTTCACCCCGGCGAGGATCGCGATGCCCTTGCCCATCCCCGCGATGAGGCCGCGCGCCTGATGGCAGAATTGAACTGAGGCCCCCTCCCAAGCTTGCCGCCCGCCCCGGTGCCCGCTAGACAGAGACCACACAAGAAAAAAGGGCAGGCCATGCGTATTCTGATCACCAATGACGACGGCATCAACGCCCCCGGTCTGGCCGTTCTCGAGGAAATCGCCAATGCCCTCGCCGGTCCGGAGGGCGAGGTATGGACAGTGGCCCCCGCCTTTGAACAATCCGGCGTCGGGCATTGCATTTCCTACACCCGTCCGATGATGATCTCGAAAATGGCCGAGCGCCGCTATGCCGCCGAGGGCAGCCCCGCCGATTGCGTCCTTGCGGGCCTGCATGACGTGATGAAGGACGCAGCACCCGACCTCGTACTTTCGGGCGTCAATCGCGGCAACAACGCCGCCGAGAACGCAGTCTACTCCGGCACCGTGGGCGCCGCGATGGAGGCCGCGCTCCAGGGTGTGCCCGCCGTGGCCCTCAGCCAGTATTACGGCCCCGCCAATCGCGATCTCGACGACACCTTCGAGGCCGCGCGCGTTCACGGCCTGCCCACCCTGCGCCGCCTGCTCGACAAGGGCGTCTGGACCCGTGACGATTACGGCATCTTCTACAATATCAACTTTCCGCCCGTGCCCGCAGCCGAGGTCAAGGGCATCCGCGCCGCACGTCAGGGCTTTCGCCGCGACATAGGCTTTGGCGTCCAGCCGCATGTCGCCCCCTCGGGGCGGCGCTTTCTCTGGGTCACGGGCGCGCCCCAGCACGAACCCACCAGCCCCGGCTCGGATGCGGATGTGAACCTTCAGGGCTACATCTCCGTCACCCCCATGCGCGCGGATCTCACCGCCCATGACGCGCTGGAGGCGCTCAAGGCGATCGAATGACCGAGGACGAGGATCACAGCAGCGCCGAACGCAAGATGCAGTTTCTCTTTGCCCTGCGCTCCAAGGGCGTGACCGATGCGCGGGTTCTCACCGCGATGGAGCAGATCGACCGGGGCCCATTCATTCGGGGCTATTTCGCGGAACGCGCCTACGAGGATATGCCGCTGCCGATTGCCTGCGGCCAGACCATCAGCCAGCCCTCGGTTGTGGGCCTGATGACACAGGCGCTCAAGGTCACGAACCGCGACAAGGTGCTCGAGGTCGGCACCGGCTCGGGCTATCAGGCCGCAATCCTCAGCCAGTTGGCCCGCCGCGTCTATACCGTGGACCGCCACAAACGTCTGGTGACAGAGGCGTCAGAGATTTTTCGCGCCCTCGATCTGACCAACATCACCGCGCTCACCGCCGATGGCAGCTTTGGCTTGCCCGATCAGGCGCCGTTTGACCGCATCATCGTCACCGCCGCCGCCGAAGACCCGCCCGGCCCCCTATTGGCCCAACTCAAGATCGGGGGTATCATGGTCGTGCCCGTGGGTCAGTCCGACGCCGTGCAACGGTTGATCCGCGTCACCCGGCACGAAAACGGTTTTGAATATGACGAATTACGCCCTGTGCGCTTTGTCCCGCTGGTCGAAGGGCTTGGGCGCGACGGCTAAGCCCTGTATAAGCAGGGCATGTGCAAACCAAGGTCCCGGCCAACAAGGGACCACTCAAGAGGATGATCGAGATGCGTAAACTCCCCCGCTCCGCACCGTTGCTGGCAACCATGGCCTTCGCTCTGGCGGCCTGTGATCAACCCCTCGATCTCGACATGCGCGGCGCCTTCGGCAACGCACCCAGCACCGCCGAGGCGGCCCGCAACGCCACCGCCCCGCGCCCACAGCCCGATGCCCGCGGCATCATCTCCTATCCCGGCTATCAGGTCGCCGTGGCCGAACGCGGCGATACGGTCGGCAGTCTGGCCCGCCGCATCGGGGCCGACCCCGGCGAACTTGCGCGCTACAACGGCGTGCAGACCGGCGATCCCCTGCGCAAGGGTGAGATCCTCGCCCTGCCCGGTCGCGTCGCCGAACCCTTGGGCGGCCCGATCCAATCCCCCTCCGACGTGGACATCGGCAGCCTTGCCGATGGCGCGATCCGCCGCGCCGATTCCCAAACGGTCACGACAACGGCCCTGCCCCCCGCAACGCCCGGCACCGCCACAGCCCCGGCGCAGGTCGGCGTCGAACCCGTCCGCCACAAGGTCGAGCGCGGCGAGACCGCCTTTTCCATCGCCCGGCTCTACAATGTCTCGATCCGTAGCTTGGCCGACTGGAACGGGCTTGGCCCCGATTTCTCGGTACGCGAGGGGCAGTTCCTGCTGATTCCCGTGGCCCTTCCGGGCGAGAAAACCGCCCCCTTCGACGAAACCGAAGTGGCCGCCGTCACCCCGCCGGGGGCCGGCACGCCCACACCCACCCCGCCAAGCGCCTCCAAGCCGCTGCCGGATGAGAAAACCACGCCCAAGGCCGCGCCGGTCGAGAAAATCGCCGCCCCCGATCTCGGCAAGACCGAAACCAAGGCCAGCGCCGCGCGCATGTCCTTCCCCGTCAAGGGCGACATCATCCGCGAATATGCCAAGGGCCGCAACGACGGCATCGACATCTCCGCCACCCCCGGCGCGCCGGTCGTCGCCGCCGACGCGGGCACCGTTGCTGCCATCACCGAGGATACCAACGGTATCCCGATCATCGTGGTGAAACACGCAGGCTCGCTCCTGACGGTCTATTCCAATGTCGAGGGGCTGACCGTCAAGAAAGGCGACAGCGTCACACGCGGCCAGAAGCTCGCTGAAATTCGCCGCACCGGCACACCGGCCCTGCATTTCGAGGTGCGCGACGGCTTCGACAGCGTCGATCCGATGCGCTTCCTCGGGGGCTAGAGCATCGTGATCACAACGCCCCGGCCCCCGAGCCGGGGCCGCTGCGCGTCCTCGGCAAGGTTCCCGGTCAAACCCGGAAAGGGTTCGGTTTAGATGGGGTGTAACAGGCTTTAGTTGGATTTACTTCGGCGGCGGGGCGGCGCAATGCGCCCCCGCTGCCGCCATGCCAGAACCAAGCGCCAGCATCGGTGGCGCGGTATAGGGGTTGAGCGGGTCCGCTGCCATTGCGTCAAAGGCGATAAACCCGGCCAACAGCGCAAGCATCGCAACCGTCACATGCGCCCGGATCATTTGCGCGCCTCCAGGCCCAGCCAGGGCCGCAACCGCACGCCCACCCATGATCCGGCAAAGGCTGCAATGAACCACACCCAGCCATGCGCCGATCCGGTGCCGATCCCGCTGAAAAACGCGCCGATGTTACAGCCAAACGCCAGCCGCGAACTATAGCCCAGCACCAGCCCCGCGATGATCACCGCGACCCAGGCCCGCGCGGGCAATATTCCAATGGGCGAGGCCAGACCCGCCCGCCACCACGCCATGAGCGCCGCGCCCCCGATCAAACCGAAATCGGTGAGCGAGGTCACATCCGTCAAGACACTGGCCGCCACTTGCGCCTGATTGCCCGGCGCTGACCAGAACGCCGATCCCGACAGATCGCCCCCCATGGCCACCACCACCTTCGCCACCCAGAGGCCCAGGCCGTACACCACGCCCCACGGTTGGCCCGCCACGATCAGATGCAGGATCGCCAATCCCGCAAGCGCCAGAATAGCCCCCCAATACCGCGCAGGCAGCCGGTGAGAGCCGCGCTTGCCCAGCATCAGGGCCAGACCGGCAACCGCCGCCAACCCGACCAGCGTGATCGCCAACCCCTGCCCGCCTGACAGCACCATGACCGGCAGGCTGCCCAGATTGGTCCACCATGTCAGGTGATAGGCCCCGGCGAAACTGCCGATGGCAAAGAACGGCAGCGCCACCGCGCCGATCGCATTGCCGCTTCCGGCATTGACCAGCGTGCCCGATCCACAGCCCAGAACGATTTGCATCGCCGCGCCAAAGACAAAGGCGCCGCCGATCATCGCCACGCCAATCGGGGCATGCGCGCCCTTCAACTCGGCCCCATTGGCCGCCAAGAGAGGAAAGGCGACGCTGGCGACAATCGCGATGCAAATCAACTGCGCCAGCAACCCCGAGGCATCCCGCTCAAGGATCATCCGCCGCCACGGCCCGGTAAAGCCAAAGCGAAACCCCTCCAGCGTCAGCCCAAAGCCAAGCCCGATCAGCAGCAAAAGCCCATAGCGGGGCCCCGCAAACAGGGCCACCGCCAGCACCACCGCCGCAATTGCGACCAAGGCCATAAGGCGCGCCGCAGCGCCGGGTGAGGACGGGATCGCGGCAGAGGCGGCTTGGCTCACACGGGGGCTCCTGTTCGGCTTAGTATTTGCCGGTGATCTTGTTCAGCAGATTCTGGAACAGACCCGGCACATTGGCCATGTCATAGCCCGCATTCGACCAGCCGACCATAGATTCGGGATACATCCGCACCCCTTCGATGCCCGCAACCTCGCTCAGCGCGAACCAGTTGGTCGCGGCCCAATGCCCGGTGTTGCAGAAGGACACCAGCCGGTCACCCGCCTCAAACCCGTTCTTAGCCGCCAATTCGCGGATCAGGTCCGGCTTGATCAGCGTCGGCTCATCCTGCCCGAACCAGCGGTCATGGGTGAAATACCGCGACTGCGGCAGGGTGCCGGGCTGTGCCGCTGCGGCATGTTTGGTCTCACCCTTCCAGAACGATTCGGGGCGCGCGTCGATCAACTCGGCGCTGTCCTTGCCGTCGATGATCGCTTTCACGTCCTCGCGCGTGGCCGTCCATGTCGGGTCATAGCTGACGGTGATGTCGCTCGGGGTGATGGCCTCTGCCGCACCCTTCGCCACCGGCTTGCCTGCCTTTTCCCAAGCGTTCATGCCACCGTTGAGAATCGCAAGATCGGTCAACCCGCTGGATTTCAGCGTCCAGTAGACCCGCGCCGCCGCGCCAAAATCGGTCTGGTCGCTGCCCTGATGCACGACCACGATAGGACGTCCCGCCGTGACCCCCAGACCGCGCAGGACCTCGGTCATCTTGTCCTCGGGCACAACCTGCCCCGGATTTTCCGCCGGTCCCCGGAACAGCCCATAGGGGGCCGGAACCGAACCCGGAATATGCCCGGTCTCATACGCAGCCCCGGTGCGAATATCGAGAACAATCGCCTCTTGCGTGGCTTGCGCCTGTGTCACACCCTCAGGGTCGGTCAGCGGCCCCAGTTGTGCCATCACAGCCACCGGCGATACAATCAGCGCCGCGGCCAGACCCAGTTTTCTGATCCTGTCAAACATAATGGTATCCCCTTGTTTTCCTGACGCGGAACCTAGGCCGCGACCAGAAGAACAACAAGTCGCCTGACCGCCAATCACATTCTCTTGAGCGAATAAGAAGCATCGCCCAAGCAGACGCGCGCGCCCCAACCAACATACCGTGACAGGCTCGGAATCCGAACAGTTTTCCGTCAAATGCGGAAATTGCGGAACGTTTTATCCAAACGCCTGCGCGTCCTCGTCCTCGTCCCCGCGCCCGGATCCCTTGGCGCCGGTCACGATCCCCAGCGATTTCAGCTTGCGATGCAGGGCGCTGCGCTCCATCCCGACGAATTCCGCCGTGCGGCTGATATTGCCACCAAAGCGGTTGATCTGGGTCAGCAGATACTCGCGCTCGAATGCTTCACGCGCCTCGCGCAGCGGCATCGTGGCAATCGCCCCCGACAGCACAACGCGCCCCTCATCGACCGGCCCGCTGCTCTCGCTCGGCAATTCGCGGGCGGCAATCGGGCCCTGTCCCTCACCCAGAATCAACACCCGCTCGATCATATTGCGCAACTGCCGCACATTCCCCGGCCAGCGCATCGTCTGCAAGAGCGCCGCCGCCTCCTCGCTCAAGGACCGCAGCGCAAGACCTTGGGTCTTGTGGAACATGGCGATGAAATGCTCGGCCAGCGCCGGAATATCCTCGCGCCGCTCCTCCAGACTGGGCACCGCAATCGGCACCACGTTGAGCCGATGAAACAACTCCCGCCGGAATCGCTCGGCGGCAATCTCCGCTTCCAGATCGCGGCTGGTCGAAGAGATCACCCGCAGATCCACCTGAATCTTGGTGCTGCCGCCCACCCGCAGGAATGTCTGATCCACCAGCACGCGCAGGATCTTCGATTGCGTGCCCATCGGCATATCAGCGACCTCGTCGAAATAGATCACCCCGCCATTGGCCTCTTCCAAGAGGCCGGGCACCACGCCGCTCTCGTCGGATTCGCGGCCAAAGAGCACCTCCTCCATCCGCTCCGGCGCAATCGAGGCACAGCCCACCGTCACAAACGGCGCCGAGGCGCGCGCAGAATTGGCGTGGATATAGCGCGCCGCCAATTCCTTGCCTGATCCCGCCGGGCCGGACAGCATTACCCGGCCATTCGATTTCGTGACCTTGTCCAATTGCCCCATCAGCGCGCGAAATGCGGATGCCTCACCCAGCATCTCCGACGGCGCGGTTTCCCGCCGCTTCAGAACTTGGTTTTCCCGCCGCAAGCGGCTGGTTTCCATGCCGCGCCGGATCACCACCATCAATTGATCAATGTTGAACGGCTTTTCGATAAAGTCATAGGCCCCCTGCTTGATCGCCGCGACGGCAATCTCGATATTGCCATGGCCCGAAATGATCACCACTGGCACGTCGGGATATTCTCGTTTGACGGTCTTGAGGATGTCGATCCCGTCCATATGGCTGTCCTTGAGCCAGATATCGAGGATCAAGAGGCCGGGCTGTTCTGCGGCAATCGCTGCCATCGCCTCGTCGGAATTGCCCGCCCGTCGCGTGCTATAGCCCTCATCCTCCAGAATATCCGAGATCAGCTCCCGAATATCGCGCTCGTCATCTACAATCAGAATATCACTCATCGGTCCCTCAACCGGCCAGCTCGGCCTCTACAGTATCTTGCACCAGCAGCGGCAGGCTGACCACGGCCATCGCCCCGGTATGTGCCCCCGCCTCGAACGGTTCCGCATCCTCAAGCACCAGCGTCCCGCCATGCTCTTCGATGATCTTCTTCACAATGGGCAGGCCAAGCCCCGTGCCCTTGTCGCGCGTCGTCACATAAGGCTCAAAGAGCCGCGCCCGGTCTTGCGGCAGCCCGATCCCGTTGTCGGAAATGCGGATCACGGCGCGGTCGCCCTCAATCGCGCTCTCGATGCGGATCATCGGGCGGTGCCCCTCGGGCGCGCCCTTTTCCTGAAGTGTTTCAATCGCTTCTCCGGCGTTCTTAACCAAGTTTGTCAACGCCTGCCCGATCATCGCCGCGTCAATATCTGCCCTAAGCGGCGCCGTATCCAACCGCAGGTCGAACACAACCCCCGGCTGCCCAGTCTCTTGCAATAGCACGACCTCGCGCAACACCTGGCTAAGGCTCTCTTGCTGCGTCACCGGTTCGGGCATCCGCGCGAACTTGGAAAACTCGTCAACAATCCGTCGCAAATCATTGGTCTGGCGCACCACCACATCAGTCAACTGCTCCAGGCTCTGCGCTTCATCTGGCGGCAATTGCTTGGCGAACTTGCGTTTGATCCGCTCGGCGCTCAATTGAATGGGCGTGAGCGGGTTCTTGATCTCATGCGCGATCCGCCGCGCCACATCGCCCCAGGCGGCCATGCGCTGCGCCGACACAAGGTCGGTCACGTCGTCAAAGGCCACCACATAGCCCTCGCGCGTGCCCGCCTCGCTGATCCGGGTCGACATGCGCACCAACAGATTCTCCTGCCGCGCACCGCGCATCACCTTGATTTCTTCCTGTACAAACCCGCCCGGCACCGTGCGCAGCCGATCAAAGAGCGCGCCAAATTCCGGCACCACCGCCTTCAGCGCCAGCGATTGCTGGTCCTCCGACCAATCCAGCAACCGTTCTGCGGCGCGATTGACAAAGGTCACGCGCCCCTCCGCATCCAACCCCACCACGCCCGATGACACAGACCCAAGCACGGAATCAAACAACCGTCGCCGCCGCTCGATCTGCTGCGTGTTGGTCAAGAGCGCCTCGCGCTGGCCCTTCAATTGCCGCGTCATCTGGTTGAAATAGGTGCTGAGCTGCGCAATCTCGTCGTCGCCCTCCTCCTCGCGCACCTGCGTATCCAGATCCCCCTCGCCCACGCGCTGCGCCGCAGAGGTCAGCCGCCCCACTGGCTGCGACAACCGCTCGGCAAACCACATGCCCAGCCAGATCGCGGCCAGGATCAGGATCACCGCAAACCCGAGATAGAGCAGCCCGAATTCAAACAGAACCCGCCCCCGCTCGCTCTCGCGCTGCTTGTAGAAATTGGCGGTTTCCTTGGTCTCGTCGAGCAGGTTCAGGATCGCCCCATCCACCGTCCGGCTGACATAGAGCAAGCGGTCCGGCAACGCCTCAAGCGGCATCAACGCACGAAACTCGTTATTCTCCCAATCGCGGATCACCACCACACCCTCGGCCTGCGCCTCGGCAATCTGCGCAGCCGTCGGGCGCTCGTAGTCAAAGAGATACGATCGCTCGCCGCGCGCCCGGATTTCGCCTGTGCCATCAATCACGAACGCCTCGCGCAGCCCGCGTTGAATCTCGCGCTGCCCCGAGGACAGGACTTGGCGAATATCGCCATCGGTCATGAACACGGCGGCCCGTTTGGTGGCATTGATCACCCGCGCCAGCACGCGAATATCGGTCTCCAGATCGCGGCGATGTTCCTCTTCATAGGCCTGCGCCGCCGCAACGGAACTGTCCACCACACGGCCCACACGCTCGGAAAACCACGCCTCTAGGCCCATGTTCACCGATAATGTCGCAAACACCGCCACCGTGATCGTGGGCAAGAGCGCCATCAGCGCAAAAACCCCCGTCAACCGCAGGTGCAGCCGCGACCCCGCGGACCGGCTTCTCCGCGCCGCCACCATCCGTGCCACGCGCTGCATGACCAGCCCGGCCACCATCAGCACGTAAATCATATCAAACAGCAGAACCAGCCGCAGCCCGTTCGACGTGGCCCCCTGATCGAGCGGCCCCATCATCAGATAGGTCGCCAAGGCGAGCACCGGCCCCAACAGCACAAGGCCAAGCGTCGCCCCATTCTGGAGACGCTGCAACCGGCGCAGGCGGCTTACACCCTCCCACGACAGCCGCCTGCCTCTGAACCCGCGTGTCTGCGTTGCCACGCACACCCCCCATTCCCTCGTGGGGCTGCACCTGCTTCCCCGCAACATATGGACCGTCCGAGGGCAAGCGCCCCCGTTTGGCAACAGTCCTGTTGCAGTTTTACATCAACTTGCGGCGGCGTGTCACGTTAATATCCAGATCGGTGATCTTCTTGCGCAACGTATTGCGGTTGATCCCCAATAGATCGGCACATTTCGCCTGATTGCCGGCCGTGGCGTCCAACGCAATCTCAATCAACGGCAACTCGATTTCACGCAAAACGCGCGTATACAGCCCCGGTGGCGGCAAGGCATCGCCATGCAGATCGAAATACCGCCGCAGATGCCCCGCAACCGACGCGGTCAGGCTCTCGCCCCGCCCTTCGCGCATCACCGGCTCGGCACGCGGCTGATTGCCCAGCACAGCCTCTACCTCGGCGCGGCTGATTTCCTCGGCCATCGCGGTCAGTCCGATTCGTCGCACCGCATTCTCCAACTGCCGCACATTGCCCGGCCAGCTATAGGCGCGCATCAACTCCGCCGCCTGCTCCGACAGATGCCGCGCCGGTTGTCCATCCCGCTCGTCGCGCCCCAGAAAATGCTCGGCCAAGAGCGGAATATCCTCGACCCGCGCGCGTAGGCTCGGCACGTCGATCACCGCCCCGCTCAGCCGGTAATAGAGATCTTCGCGCAAGGTCCCCTCTTCCAGAGCCTGCCCCGGCGGCACCCGACTTGTCGCCATGAACCGCGGCACATGATCGCCCGGCGCATCCATCATCCGGACCACCCGGCCCTGCGCCTCAAGCGGCAGGTCCGTCACCTCATCCAGTACGATCGTGCCGCCCTTGACCCGCGCCATGATCCGCGACGGCCCGTCCAACTCGCGCAAGTCCCCTGGCGTCACCGTGACAAACGGCAGCGTGCGCCGGTCCGAGAAATCATGGATCGCCTTGGCAATCAGAGACTTGCCCGTGCCCGACTCGCCACAGATCATCACCGGCAGGTCGGTGTTCATGATCCGCGCCACCACCCGGTAAAGCGCCTGCATCGCCGCCGTGCGCCCGATCAGCGGCAATTCCTCTGGCCGCTCTACCTCGACCTCGCGTATGGGCCGCCGTGCCCGGCTCTCCAGCGCCCGCGCCGTCCGCTTCATCAGGTCCGGCAGGTCAAAGGGCTTGGGCAAATAATCATAGGCCTCCGCCTCTGCCGCCTTGATCGCCGTCATGATCGTGTTTTGCGCCGAAATCACGATCACCGGCAATCCGGGCCGGTCCTGCGCGATCTTGGGCAACATTTCTAGCCCATTGCCATCGGGCATCATCACATCCGAGATGACGACATCGCCCTTGCCCTCGCCCACCCACCGCATCAGCGTGGTCAGGCTCGAGGTGGCATGCACCCGGCACCCCGCCCGTGTCAGCGCCTGCGTCAGAACCGTGCGGATCGTGCGGTCGTCATCGGCGACCAGTACCGTGCCATCCATCCTCAAGCCTCCTTGGTTGCGTCCGCTGCCCGTTGCAGCGAAATCCGAAACACCGTGCGCCCCGGCACGGAATTTACCGAAATCCAGCCGTCATGGTCCGAAATGATCTTGGCCGCCAAGGCCAAGCCCAACCCCGTCCCATTCTCGCGCCCTGAAACAAAGGGATCGAACACCTGATCTGCAATCTCGGGCGGCAGGCCGGGACCATCGTCGATGATCTCGATCTGCAAGGGCAGCGCCTTGCCCTGCCCCTCGCCGCGCCGCACTCTGAGCGACTGTTCGTAATAGGTATGCAGGCGGATCGTGCCGGGCCTGCCCCGCGCCGCCTCGGCCGCGTTCTTCAAGAGGTTCAGCACCACCTGCAACAACTGGTCACTATCGCCAAGCGCCAGCGGCAGCGACGGATCGTAATCCTCGACCAGCGCCATATGCGCGGCAAAGCCCAGCATGGCCGACCGCCGCGCGCGGTCCAGCACATCATGCACATTGACCGGGCGCATATCGGGCGCGCTGATATTGCCAAACTGCTCGACCCGCTCCAACAGGCTCACGATCCGGCGGCTTTCACTCACGATCAAATCCGTCAGTTCCAGATCCTCTGGCCCCAGCGTCATCGACAAGAGCTGCGCCGCGCCGGTGATACCCGCCAGCGGGTTCTTGATCTCATGCGCCAGCATTTCCGCCATGCCGATCGCCGATTTCGCCGCCGATTTCACATTGCTGTTCTGTACCATGCGCCCGGCCAATTCGCGCGGGCTGATGAGCATGATCATATGCCCCGGACGGCCCGTCAGCGGCGCCACCTGCAAATTGCATTGCATCGGCGCGCGCTCGCCCGTGCCCACATCCACATCGTTGACAAAGAGCGGCGCGTCATTGGCCCGCGCCCGCTCGAACGCCTCTTCCAGCGGCGCGTTGACCGCCAGCTTGTCCCACACCGGCTGTCCCATCAGCGCCCGCGACGACGACATCATGAACCCTTCCGCCGCCGGATTGATCCCCGCGATCCGGTCTTGCGGATCAAGCAGGATCGCGGGCACCGGCAAGGAGGTCCAGATCGCATCCTCCGTGCTCATGCGGCGACCCGCGCAATCTGCGCGCCCCCGGCCATTGCATCGGGCAAACGCTCCAGCACCGCCGCTGGCGCGCTAGCTGTCAGCACCGCACGCCGCAGGCTCTCGCCCGTGCCCGCCGCATCCATGTACCACCCCAGATGCTTGCGCGCGACGCGCAGCCCCAGATCCCGGCCATAAAAGCTCAGCATCGCCTCGTAATGCCCGGCCACCAGATCGGCCAAGGCCGCCCCCTGCGGCACCACCGGGGCTGTGCCCTGCCCCATCGCCGCCGCGACCTCTGCCAGAACCCAAGGCCGCCCACGTGCGCCCCGACCAATCATCACACCCGCCGCCCCGGACAGCGCCGCCGCCCGGCGCGCCGTGGCAACGTCTGTAATATCGCCGTTGGCAATGACCGGAACATGGACAGCCGCCACAATCTCCGAAATCGCCGCCCAATCCGCCGACCCTTTGTAAAACTGGCAGCGCGTGCGCCCATGCACCGTGACCATCGCCACGCCCACGCCCTCTGCCCGCCGCGCCAGATCCGCCGCGTTCAAACAGTCGTGATCCCAACCCAAGCGCATCTTCAGTGTGACCGGTACATCGACCGCGCCCACCACCGCCTCGATCAACCGCAACGCATGATCCGGATCGCGCATCAAGGCCGAGCCAGACGCCCCGGCCCCACTGGCACTCACCACCTTCTTGGCCGGGCAGCCCATGTTGATATCGATGATCCGTGCGCCCTGGCTGGCCACCACCCGCGCCGCCTCTGCCATCCACTGCGCATCGCAGCCCGCCAGTTGAACGGCCGTATTCTCCGCCCCAAGACCCAATTCCGCCTTGCCGCGCGCCGAGGGCTTGGCCTGAACCATTTCCTGGCTTGCGACCATCTCGCTTACCACGAGCCCCGCGCCAAATTCCGCCACAACGTTGCGAAACGGCAGGTCGGTGATTCCCGCCATCGGCGCCAAGAGGACCGGTGTCGCCAAAGCCTTGTTCGCGATCCTGAGCATATCCCTGCCTAATCCTTGTGCATATCGCCGGTTCTACCCGTGAACCCCGCATCAAACAATGATCACAGGCCCAATTAACAGTCGCTAGCGGCCGACATGCCCATTTATTAGGCAGATGCTCAGCCATTGCGCTCGGATAAAACCCGTCCTAATCAAGAGCCATGACAACCGCCGCCCTCATCGTCGCCGCAGGCCGGGGCACCCGCGCAGGCGGGGACTGCCCCAAGCAATGGCAGCCCCTTTTGGGCCGCCGTGTCATCGACTGGACGCTCGACGCCTTTCTGGGTGCTGAAGGGATCGACAGGATCCTCGTCGTGCTACATCCCGACGACCTCGACCGTCTTGCCCCCGATCCTCGGATTCTGGTCACGACGGGCGGTGCCACACGCGCCGAGTCGGTCCGAAACGGCCTCGAAGTCTTGGCAAGCGATCCGCCCGACCACGTGCTCATCCATGACGTGGCAAGATGTTGTACAAAATCACCTTACATAGCTTACATAACTTACAAAATCCGCAGCACCGGTTTGCCCGCGCTGGCCCCGGCTCTCCCCGTGACCGATGCGCTCTGGACCGGGGTCGACGGGCGCGTGACCGGCACCCGTGATCGTACCGGGCTATACCGCGCTCAGACCCCGCAAGCCTTTGATTTTACATCAATTATTGCCGCGCACCGGGCGCATGAGGGCGACGCCGCCGACGATGTCGCCGTCGCCCGCGCCGCCGGGATTGACGTGACAATCCTCGATGGCGACGAGGACAACCTCAAGATCACCCACCCGCACGACTTTAAACGTGCAGAGAAAATACTTGGAAATCAGATGGATATACGTGTCGGCTCAGGTTTCGACGTCCACCGCTTCGGCCCCGGTGACCACTGTATGCTCTGCGGTGTCGCCGTCCCCCATGATCGCGGGTTGCAAGGCCATTCCGATGCAGATGTAGGGCTTCACGCCCTCGCAGACGCTATATATGGGGGATTGGCACAGGGTGACATCGGTCGCCACTTCCCCCCCAGTGACCCCCAGTGGAAAGGCGCCAAAAGCCACATCTTCTTGCGCCACGCGGTGGGATTGGCGGATGAACTTGGCTTCAAGATCAATAATATAGACGTCACTCTTGTCTGTGAGCGTCCCAAGATTACGCCCCACGCCCCCGCCATGCAGGCCGCCCTCTCCGAGATCACCGGCATCGCCCCTGACCGCATTTCAGTCAAGGCCACAACGTCAGAACGCCTCGGCTTCACCGGACGAGAGGAAGGCATCGCCGCGCAAGCGGTTGTCACCTTGGTGAAACCATGCGCCTAACCCATTTAATTTGCACATTTTTCTATGTCGGCCATCTTCGCCCGGCCCCCGGCACATGGGGATCGCTCGCGGCCCTGCCGGTGGCCTGGGCGCTACATCTTGCGGGCGGTCCGGCTCTTCTCTTCTTGGGGATTCTGCTCTCCTTCACATTAGGATGGTGGGCTACCCATCTGGAAACAAAGGGAAAGGCTAATCATGATCCATCCGAGATCGTGATTGACGAGGTGGCCGGCCAATGGCTTGCCTTCCTGCCAGTCTCGATCGGGGCCTCCCATGCCGGGGCGGACCTCCTAAATCTTTGGCCCGGCTTCGTTTTTTCCTTCGCCGCCTTCCGCTTCTTCGACATCACCAAACTCGGCCCCATCGGTTGGGCCGACCGCCGCGACGACGCCTTGGGCGTCATGCTGGATGATATCGTCGCTGGCTTTGCCGCCGCGCTTTGTGTCCTTTTGGCTGCCGGCTTCTATCACGGGGTTCTAGGGCTATGATTACCAAGGAAATTCTTGCTCTTGCACGGGCAAAGGGCATGATGATCACCACCGCCGAAAGCTGCACGGGCGGCATGGTCGCTGCGGCCTTGACTGACATCCCCGGCTCTTCCGCCGTGGTTGAGCGTGGCTTTGTAACCTATTCAAATACTGCAAAAATCGAGATGTTGGGCGTGTCGGAGCCGACCCTCGCGACCTACGGGGCGGTTTCCGAACAGGTGGCAAAGGAGATGGCTGACGGCGCATTGCGGCATAGTGCGGCCCAGCTTGCCGTTTCGATCACCGGCATCGCCGGCCCCGGTGGCTCCGAGCACAAACCCGAGGGGCGCGTCTGCTTTGGCCTCGCCCGGATCGGACAGCCGACTTGGACCGAAACCGTGGAATTCGGCCCACTAGGCCGTGGTGCCGTCCGTGAGAGCGCTCGAACTCATGCGCTTGAATTGCTTTTTATCTCATTGAATGAATGACTTGAACCGCACACTTCATGCGTTCCCATAAAGCTCCTGCGCCCGCTGCTCAAAGGCCCGCACGATGCGCTTCATCGCCTCATAGAAAAACAGATCAGCTGCGGATTGTAACAACCTGTTCTTGAAAGCAAAGTCGACGTCAAAACTGACCTCGCATCCACCCTCCACATCGCGAAACGCCCAGTTCGAGCGCATGTGGTGAAACGGCCCCTCCAGATACTCCGTCTCGATCCGCCGCATTGCCGGCCAGAGCACCACGCGACTCCCAAAGCGCTCCCGGAACACTTTGAAACTGATCACAAGATCCGCTTCCATGATCTCTGAGCCATCCTGTTGCGGGCGCACGGATCGCACACGCGCCGCCGCCGTCCAGGGCAGGAACTGCGGATAGCTCGCCACATCCGCCACCAGCGTATACATCTGCTCGGCCGTGTAGCGTAAAACGCGCGTCTCAGAATGTGTTGGCATGCGCCCCCCGGTTTCCGCGTGACAGTGCGCCGCTTTTTCCTAGACTGGTCCGGGATGTTCAAGGGGGTCACATGCCGCAACACGCCTATGTTATAGATAAAATGATCTCGGCCAAGAGCATCGCGGCGCGAATCGAGGCGTTGTCCCATAAAATTGAAGCCGAGTTCGCAGGTACGCAAAAACTGGTGGTGGTGGGGCTGTTACGAGGCTCATTCATCTTCATCGCAGATCTGGTGCGCGAACTCGATCTGCCGGTGGAGGTCGATTTCGTCGAAACATCCTCTTATGGAAACGCCATGGAAAGCAGCCGAGAAGTTCGTATTCTCAAAGATTTACGCGGCGATATTGAAGGGCGTGACGTGCTGGTGGTAGAGGATATCGTCGATACCGGCCACACGCTCTTCCACGTTCTGCACCTGCTACAGAGCCGCAGGCCGCACAAGCTCCGAACCATCGCACTTCTCGACAAACCCTCGCGCCGCGAGGCAGACATTCGCGCAGACTGGATCGGCTTTGAAATCCCGGACGAATTTGTCGTGGGCTATGGAATTGACTATGCGCAACGCAATCGGAACCTGCCCTACATCGGCAAGGTGCGCTTTGTCGACAACTAGCTAGAAATGGCGGACCCAAGAGGATTCGAACCTCTGGCCTCTGCCTTCGGAGGGCAGCGCTCTATCCAGCTGAGCTATGGGTCCACTTGCGCGGTGGTATAGCGGGGCCGGCCCGACCCCGCAATCGCAAAATCAGCCAAATAGCTCATGCGCCAGCTCGAGCGCCTCGATCAGCACATCCACCTCGGCACGGGTGTTATACATCGCAAAGGACGCACGGCAGGTGGCGCTGACGCCCAGATGCTCCATCAGGGGCCCGGTGCAGTGCTGCCCGGCGCGGACGGCCACGCCCTTCTTGTCGAGTATGGTAGAAATGTCGTGGGCATGTGCAGCCCCTTGCATCGTAAAGGAAAAAATCGCCGCCTTGTCCGGTGTCGTGCCCTGCACGTTGATCCAGTTGAGCCCTGCCAAACGCTTTTGCGCATAGCGGCTCAGATCATCCTCATGGGCGCTGATTGCCCCCATGCCAATGCCCATCATATACTCTAGTGCCACACCCAGGCCGATCGTCTGCACGATGCCTGGTGTGCCCGCCTCGAACTTCATTGGCGGATCATTATAGGTCACGCTGTCGCGCGTCACCTCACGGATCATATCGCCGCCGCCCATAAAGGGGCGCATTTCGACCATCCGTTCCTTGCGGACAAAGATTGCCCCCGATCCCGAGGGACCATAGAGCTTGTGACCCGTAATGGCGTAGAAATCACAGCCCATCTCATCGAGATTGACCGGCATATGCACCGCCGCCTGAGAGCCATCCACAAGCACAGGCACCCCCCGCGCTCGCGCGGCATCGCAGATCGCCTTTACATCAACTTTGGTTCCTAAAACATTGGAAAGCTGCGTAATTGCAATAAGTCGGGTCCTTGGCGTGATCGCATCAATCACCTTTTGAGGGTCGAGATAGCCGCGCGCATCAACATCCACCCATTTCAGCGCAACACCCTGCCTTTCGCGCAGGAAATGCCATGGCACGATATTGGCGTGATGCTCCATGACGCTCAGGATGATCTCATCTCCGGCCTGCATACGCGGCATGGCCCAACCATAAGCGACCATGTTGATCCCCTCGGTCGTCCCGGAGTTGAAGATGATCTGATCCTCATCCGCCACGCCCAGAAACCGCGCCACGATACCGCGCACCGCCTCGTATTTCTCGGTCGCGAGGTTGCTCAGGTAATGCAGTCCGCGATGCACATTGGCATATTCCATCGAATACGCCTGTGTCACCGCGTCGATGACCACCTGTGGCTTTTGCGCCGAGGCCCCATTATCGAGATAAACCAAAGGCTTACCATTCACTTCTCGTGCAAGAATCGGGAAATCGGCACGAATTTTCTCGACATCGAGCATCTTATGCCCCTCCCATTGCGGCTACGCCTATCAGGCTTAGCAGAATGCTCAGTCCGACCGCCATAGCGGCGATGGACAGGATGATAACACCAAATGATTTCAACATGTTGTCAAAGCGATGCGCGGCATCGACAAACCCCGTGAGGATATAGATACCCCAGACCGAGGACACAAAGATCACGAGGGCCGCCACCGTTGGAAGCGCCAGGACCAGCACCGCGACCGCAACTTGCAGGATGAGGCGCAACACCTGCAACCAGCAGATCAGCACCAGAACATCCTGCACCGTCGCCTTGCCCCCCAACATGCCTCCGACCCAAAAGAGCGCATAGACCGTAATCACAAGCGCCCCCAACAAGAAGAGGGTGAAAAGCAGCGGTGAATGAAAGGCCGGCGGCATCAGCGTCGGCGTGCTCGGGTCCATCGGCGGAGCAAGACGCAGCGACACCGAATAAACGATCGCGTTGAGGACCGACATCAGCCCCAACGCCATCCACAAAACCTGTTGCGGCAGGCCAAACCCGATCAACCCGCGCGCCGCCTCTCTCGGGCGAAACAGGGTTTCCAGCAAAAGCGCCTTGAACTCCGCCTGCGTCATACCCCGCCCCACTCTGCCTCGATCAAACCGGACGCCCAAAACCACAGGAAGACCAGCAACCACAAGAGACCAATCACCTGCAGTTCCAACCCCGGTCCAACAAATCCGGCCACAAGACCATGCAACAAGATCAACGGACTAGCCGCAAGAAATGCCCAGAAAAGCGCAATCCGCGCGCCAAAGGCGGTTCCCTTGCCCCGCAGAACGCGAGCAATGCCATGGCTGACAAGAGCCAACGAGTAGAGAATCAAAGGGGCAATGAAAACCCACGCCAAGAGCGAGGCCCCCAGCAACGGGTTTAGCTCTTGACCCGTCAAATACGCTTCGCGCGCAAGCCGAGGCCATTGCGCGACAAAGACCACCACACAAGCGGCAATCAGAATTACCAGCGCGCGATCCTCACGCGGGCCCATAGCCAGCAAGCGCCTTACCACCCGGCGCGGACCGCGATAGGTGGCCACAAGATCGGTCGTAACCGGCATCAGCGGCGCCTGCGCTCCAGCCAGGCGGCAAGCTGGCTGTTGATGTCCTCGCGCAGGCCCTCGTCCTCGATTTCCTCGACCGCTTCGGCCAGAAAGGACAAGGTCAAGAGGTCGGTCGCAATCGTCCGGGGAATTCCGCGCGCCCGCAGATAATAGAGCGCATCCTCGTCAATCGCCCCCGAGGTCGACCCATGCGAACAGGCCACGTCATCGGCATAGATCTCCAGTTCCGGTTTGGCCAAAAACTGACTGTCCTCATCCAGCAAGAGCGCCTGGCTGATCTGATAGCCATCGGTCTTCTGCGCTCCGGGCTTGACCAGAATCTTGCCCTGAAACACGCCCGTTGCCCCGTTGCGCAGGACTTTCTTGAACACTTGGCGGCTTTCGCAGCGCTGCGCATCATGGGTGACGAACACCGTGTCGTCCTGATGGAAATCCCCATCGCCCATGGCGGCCCCCGCCACATGCGCCACCGCGTCATCGCCCAGCAGTTCGATCACACATTCGTTGCGCGTCATTACCCCGTTCGCAGTCAGGGTAAAGGATTTGAAGAGGCTCTGCGCCCCCAACCGGGCGAATATATGCGTGGCCGCCCGCCGCTCGTGATCGCGGCCCTGGGTACGGATATGATGAAACCGCGCGCCTTCGGCCACATCCACCTCCATCACCTTGTTGAACCGCGCGGCGGCGGGGCCATTCTCGAGAAGGGTAACTTCGGTCTCGGGGTCAAGCTTGATCACATGATGCAGGATGGCATCAGAAACCTCGGATTTATGGACATAAACCAGATTGATCGGCTTGCTCGGGCGGCCCGTCACATGGATGAGCACGCCATCCGTGGCATAGGCGGTGTTCAGCGCGGCCAAGGGCCGTGCCACCGGCGTTTGCCCCTTCTCCTCCAGCACGCCGTAGAGGTCGCGCGCCCAATGGATATCGCTCTTGGTTGCCATTCCCAGGCGGTCGATGCGCACGCCCTCCAGTGTCAGATCATCGCTCGCCTCGGCATCGAACACACCATCAACGAACACCAGCTTGAGCCGATCTACATCCGCAAAGCTGTCAGGCTCATCATCGTTGAGAAAAAGCGCCGCGTGCGGAGCCTCGACCTGCACAAGGCTTTCGGGGCGGGTGAATTTCCAGTATTCATCGCGCCGATCCGGCAGGCCCATGACCTGCACACGCGTCAACGCCGCCTCTCGCGCGGCCGTCGCCCACAATCCCCCCTCCGGCAAGGCCATCGCCCCCAGCCTCGCCTCAAGCGTTGTCTGCTTTGCTTGCGGCTGCGCCATCACGCCACCTCCGCCAGAATATCGGCATAGCCGTTTTGCTCCACCTCAAGCGCAAGCTCGGGCCCGCCGGTCTTGATGATGCGGCCGTCGTACATGATATGCACGACATCCGGCTTGATATGATCAAGCAGGCGCTGGTAATGCGTGATCACAAGAAAGGCGCGGCCCGCATCGCGCAGCGCATTCACCCCATCCGAGACCAGCTTCATCGCGTCCACATCAAGTCCCGAGTCGGTCTCGTCAAGGATGCACATCTTTGGCTCCAGCATCGCCATCTGGAGGATTTCATTGCGTTTTTTCTCACCGCCAGAGAAGCCGACGTTGACCGGACGCTTCAGCATATCCGCGTCGATCTGAAGCGTTTTGGCCTTCTCTCGCACGACTTTTAGAAACTCGGCGGCGCTCATTTCCTCTTCGCCGCGCGCCTTGCGCTGCGCATTCACGGCCGTGCGCAAGAATGTCATGTTGCCCACGCCGGGGATTTCAACCGGATATTGGAAGGCCAGGAACAGCCCCGCCGCCGCACGCTCTTCCGGCTCCATATCAAGAAGATCAACACCCGCCAAAGTGGCGCTGCCATCAGTCACGGTATAGCCGTCACGCCCAGAAAGGACATAGGAGAGCGTCGACTTGCCAGAGCCGTTAGGTCCCATGATCGCATGCACTGTCCCGGCCTCGACGGTCAGGTTGACCCCTTTGAGGATGGTTTTATCCTCTTCTTCAAGATCGACGTGCAGGTTCTTGATTTCCAACATTTTCCTTGATCCCTTTATACATTCCAACGGCCTCAGGGCCGCGTCATCATCTCTATGATCGTCAAGAGGTGCGCAGGGTTCAACACCTGCGGCATCACCTCGAATTCCGCCATCCGCCCGATCATCTGCCGAGGGGCCCCGATGAAATCCTCTATCCGGTGATAGTGCTTGCGCGGGGCGTAATCATCGAAAAGAAGAGTGACAGGCCGCGCCGTGCGCAACGCCGCCGCCATGGCACAGCCGGTGCGAAACCGCCCGTCCACCAACACCACATCGGGTTGCACAAAGCCGGCCATATCCCAGACCTTGAGCGGATACTGTGCATAGGCCTTCCACCCACGTGAGCCGCGGGGAAATCCCCAATCTTTGGTCGGTCCGATGTCGGACCAGATCACGTCTACCTCTGTGCCTGCCGCGGGCGGGTTCTGTGCAAACCAGCCGCGCATCATCTCGGCCCAGGCCTGATCGCTCTCGACCGAAAAGACCCGCTTGCCCTGCATCTCAGCGGCCACCACGGTCGATCCACCAGAGCCATATTCGAGGATCACCCCCGCCCGCGCGTAAACCGCGCGCAGATGCGCTGCCTCGGCATCGGGCAGGGTAAGAACCGGCCTGTCTATGGTGTCTGTCCCAGCCATCTCAGTCCAGCACGACCGCTGTGCCGCTGGCCGACACCATGAGCATCGACTCGCCCACCACCTCGTAATCGAGATCGACCCCAACCACGGCATCGGCCCCAAGTTCTGCTGCGCGCTCTTCCAACTCGCTCAACGCGACTTCACGTGCCTCGCGTAGCTTGCTTTCATAAGAGTCAGACCGACCGCCCACCACATCGGTGATCTGCGCAAAGAAATCGCGCACGATATTGGCGCCCATGATTGCCTCGCCCACGACAATGCCGCGATAATCCACGATCTTGCGGCCCTCGATGGTGTTGGTGGTGGTGATGATCATTTTGTCCAGTAATCCAATATCTTTCGAATCTGACCATGCGATACCAAAAGGATCACCACGATCGGCGCACCGAAAACCAAAGCGCTCGCCAAACCGGCTAATATTCCATTCGTGACAGTCGCTAAGAAGACTAAACACAAGAAGAAAACCAGCAACGGGAACAGTGCGCGACGAAAAAACCAAAGAAAGATGACCATGCGCGCACCTTCCTTTGCGTTGTATTCGAAGGTTCGCACCTCGTTTTCAGCGTCGCCTTGCTGTCTCACCGCTTACCCCACCGACCCTTCCAACGAGATCGCAACCAACTGCTGCGCCTCCATGGCAAACTCCATCGGCAGGGCCTGCAACACGTCGCGGCAGAACCCGTTGACCACCAGCGCCACCGCCTCTTCCTCGTCCATCCCGCGCGCGCGGCAATAGAACATCTGGTCGTCATCCACCTTGGAGGTGGTGGCCTCATGCTCGACGCGGCTCGAGTTGTTCTTGACCTCGATATAAGGCACGGTATGCGCGCCGCATTTGTCACCAATGAGCAAGCTGTCGCATTGCGTATAATTGCGGCTGTTCTTGGCCTTGGGGTGCATCGAGACAAGCCCGCGATAGGTGTTCTGTGCATGGCCCGCACTGATCCCCTTGGACACGATGCGTGACCGGGTATTCTTGCCCAGATGGATCATCTTGGTGCCGGTATCGGCCTGCTGATAGTTGTTGGCGATGGCGATGGAATAGAATTCGCCTTGGCTATCATCGCCGCGCAGAATGCAGGATGGGTATTTCCATGTAACGGCAGAGCCGGTTTCAACCTGCGTCCACATCACCTTGGCCCGATCGCCCCGGCAATCGGCGCGCTTGGTCACAAAGTTGTAGATGCCACCCTTGCCGTTCTCATCGCCCGGATACCAGTTCTGCACCGTGGAATATTTCACCTCGGCGTCTTCTTCGATGATGATCTCGACCACAGCGGCGTGCAATTGGCTGGTGTCGCGCTTGGGCGCAGTGCAGCCTTCGAGATAGCTGACATACGACCCCTTGTCGGCGATGATCAGCGTACGCTCGAACTGCCCCGTATTCTCGGCATTGATCCGGAAATAGGTGCTCAGTTCCATCGGGCAACGCACGCCGGGCGGCACATAGACGAACGAACCGTCCGAAAAAACCGCCGAATTCAGCGTGGCATAGAAATTGTCACTGACCGGCACGACAGAGCCGAGGTATTTCTTGACCAGTTCGGGATGCTCGCGGATTGCCTCGGAAATTGAGCAAAAAATCACCCCGGCACGGCGCAGCTCCGCCTGAAACGTGGTGCCAACGGACACCGAATCAAAGACCGCATCCACAGCGACCTTGCGGCCCTCGGCGGGGGCATCCTCTGCCCCCTCAACCCCGGCAAGGATCATCTGCTCTTTCAGCGGTATGCCCAGCTTTTCATAAGTCGCGAGCAACTTGGGATCGACCTCGTCCAATGACTTGGGTTTGACCTCCATCGACTTGGGACGTGCATAGTAATACTGCGCCTGAAAGTCGATTTTGGGATAATCGACCATCGCCCACTCGGGCTCGGTTTTGGTCAGCCAGCGGCGATAGGCCTCTAGCCGCCACTCGGTCATCCACTCTGGCTCTTCGTTCTTGGAAGAGATCAGGCGCACGATGTCCTCGTTCAGGCCGAGAGGCGCGTAGTCCATCTCGATATCGGTGTTCCAGCCGTATTTATAGGCCTCTCCGACCTGCCGGACCGCATCGACGGTTTCCTGATCGACCCCGTCCTTGACCTGAACCTTGTCCACAGCAGCCATTCCCCTCTCCTTGCGTCTCAGGCCAAACGGCCCCGATGTTTTTGCAGACGCTTCAGCCAGCATTCGGCAAAGCGCAAGATGTCGTCCTCGGTCGTCTGCGGCCCCAGCGATACGCGGATCGCGCATCCCGCCGTGGCCTCGTCAAACCCCATCGCGCGCAACACCCGACTGGACCTCACTTTGCCACTGGAGCACGCGCTCCCGGCAGAAATCGCGAACCCGGCCAGATCCAACGCCATCACCTGTGTCTCGCCCTTCCATCTGGGCGTGATGAAGCAACTGGTGTTCGGCAAACGCGGCGCAGCTTTCCCGACAAAAATAGTCTCATTTGAAAACTCTGCAATGGTATTCTCTAGAATGTTTCTAAGTTTTTCGATGGGATCCCAAAATCCTTCGGCCAGATCATGCCCCGCCGCCTCTGCCGCCGCGCCAAAACCGGCGATGCCGATTACATTTTCGGTGCCCGCGCGGCGACCCATTTCCTGTCCGCCGCCCCGGATTTGCGCCGCAAGATCGGTGCCACGCTTGATGACCAGCGCCCCTACCCCCTTGGGCCCCCCAAGCTTATGTGCAGAAACCAACGCCATTTCGACGCCGGACCAGTTGAACGCCACGGGCAGCTTGCCAAAGGCCTGCGTCATATCGCTAACCGCCAGCCCCTCGGGCAACGCCTGCACCACGCCGGTTTCGGAATTGGCCATTTGCAGCACAGAATGCGCCGGATCCTGAACCGTGATCCGCCCATCAGCATCGACCGGCAGATCGGGCGTGATCCAGGCCCCCACCGCATCATGCTCGACCGCAGCCCCGTGCAACTGCCGCCCCGCACAGGCCAAAGCCGCCGCTTCGGTCGCGCCGGAGGTGAAAATCACATCCGCCCCATCCGCCCCGAGCGCCGCCGCCACCTGCGCCCGCGCGCGTTCAATCAACCCTTTGGCGGCGCGCCCTTCGGCATGCACGCTAGATGGGTTACCGATCAGGTCCATGGCGTCCAGCATGGCCTCGCGTGCCTCGGCGCGCAGCGGGGCGGTCGCGTTATAGTCGAGATACACTCTCTGCATGATTGTCCGCTTTTCCACGAGAAATAGGACCAGTCTGCAAAGGCGTGGCCCTTACAGCGCTTTTGTCACTCGTCATCCACCACGGCAAAGAGATGTGGCACCGCCGGACAGGGGGCCAGGGAATTGCCCGCTACATCGCTCAGGCGCGTCTGGTGCAAGAATACATAGACATGCGCGCTAAGGCCTTCCCACAGCCGGTTTGTCATGGACTGCGCCCGCGATCCGCTGGTCGCACCAGAGGCACCCGCCCCCTTGTGCAAGGCATCAATCGTTTCGTCCACCGCCGCCAGAATATCCGTAACCCGAATCTCAGAAGCAGGGCGCATCAGGCGATAGCCGCCGCCCGGCCCCCGCACCGATTTCACCAGATCCGCGCGTCGCAGCTTGACGAAAAGCTGTTCGAGATAGGGCAGCGAAATATCCTGCCGCTTCGAAATATCGCCAAGCGTCACCACCGATCCCGCAGGCTGCAAGGCGATATCCACCAAGGCAACCATGGCATATCGCCCTTTCGTGCTCAGTTTCATCGGTTTTCCCCCACGCGAACAGATTGACCTTGAGCGATACAAGGCTTATCTCGCTCTGAGCCATTCTGGCCCGGATCACAATTTAGAACATTTCTAAGGTGCCCGAGCGAAGTCGTCAAGATTTTCGCACTCACCCATGAAGAGGACACAGGGAACCCATGCCCGAGGTAATCTTTCCCGGCCCCGAAGGCCGGCTCGAAGGCCGCTACCACCCGCAAAAGGAAAAAGACGCGCCCATCGCGATCGTGTTGCATCCACACCCGCAATTCGGCGGCACCATGAACAACAAGGTCGTGTATAACCTGCACTACGCCTTTTACAACATGGGCTTTACCGTGCTTCGGTTCAATTTCCGCGGGGTCGGGCGCAGTCAGGGCGAATACGACCAAGGCATCGGCGAATTGTCCGATGCGGCCTCGGCGCTCGACTATCTGCAGTCCATGAACAACAATTCGAAACATTGCTGGGTCGCGGGCTTTTCCTTTGGGGCATGGATCGGCATGCAGCTCTTGATGCGGCGACCCGAGATCACCGGTTTCATCTCGGTGTCGCCTCCCGCCAATATGTATGATTTCAGCTTTCTGGCACCCTGCCCCGCCTCTGGCCTGATCATCAACGGCAGCCATGATCGCGTGGCCCCACCCGCGGACACCAAGGCGCTGGTCAACAAGCTGCATGAACAGCACGGCATCACCATCACCCATCAAGAAGTCGACGGTGCGGATCACTTCTTCAAAGAGCCGCATATGGACACGATGATCGGCTCAGTCAGCACCTATGTCAAACGGCGCTTGACCGAGAATACGCGCTGAGGAGCACCCCATGGGCGTGACCGAGGATTTGGCCGATGAATTGGCCCGCGACGTGATCAAGGCCGTCGAGGCCACCGGGGATGAGATGATCATTTCCGATGTGCAAAAGATCCTCGGTTCCACCTCGCAAACCGCGGAAGAGGCGTTTTTGACTGCCGTGCGTGTGCGCCGCGCCAATATCAAGGCGCGGGCCTACTTGTTGGACAAGCTGAAACGCCTCAAGGCCGCAAAAGAGGCCGCCGCTGACGCCAAGACCGACAGCGGCGACGCCTGAAGATCAGGCGCGCAGGCGCACGCCCTCTGGATCAAAAGGGGCCGCGTGCAGGATGCGCGCGCGATGAGGACGCCCCAATACCATCACCTCAACCGCATCGCCGGGCATGGCCCCACCCTTGACATACCCAAGCGCCAGACTCATGCCCACCGAATAGCCATAGGCGCCCGAGGACACGCGCCCCACGCCGAGCCCATCCTTGAAAATCGGCTCACCCCCTGTGGCATCGGCGTTGGAGGCGTTCACATCCGCCTCCTCCAGATGCAGGATTACCAAGCGCTCGCGGGGCTCTTGGCCAATCACGGCCTCTAGCGCCGATTTGTTCAAGAACTCCTTGTCCATCTTGCACAGCGCTTCCAACCCGGCCTCTTGCGGCCAGTACTCGGGGCTGTATTCGCGGCTCCACGATCCATAGCCCTTTTCAATGCGCAGGCTCATCAGCGCGCGGCTGCCGACCGGCCCGGCCCCCAACTCGCGGCCCGCCGCCAATAGCGCAGCATAAAGCCGCGCCTGATCCTCAGCCGCACAATGCAACTCCCAGCCCAGATCACCGGTGAAGCTGACACGAATAGCCACGCAGGCCACACCACCCAAGTCAATCCGTGCCGACCGCATAAAGGGAAAATCTACAGTATCCAGCGAAGCATTGGTCAGACGTTGCAACAATTCGCGCGATTTTGGCCCGGCCACGTTGAAGCCACAGACCGTGTCGGTCAGGCTCTCGAATGTGGTGCCCTCCGGCAATGGCACGGCATCAAAGAACCGCTTGTGATACCGCTCTGCCATGCCTGAGGAAATGACCCAGAATTCGTCCTGCGCCAGCCGCGTCACCGTCGCGTCGCCCGCGATACCGCCCCGCACGCCGATCAGCGGCGTCAGGCACGACCGCCCAACAGCTTTTGGCATCCGGTTGGCAAACACCGCATTCAGCCACTCCTCTGCCCCCGACCCCTTGACGCGGTATTTGGCGAAATTGGAAATGTCGATGATGCCTGCCCGCTCACGCAGCATCCTGCATTCCGCCCCCACCGGCGCCCACCAATTTTGCCGGGTAAAGCCATTGGTATCGACCGTGCCCGGTGTGTCGGAAAACCACAGCGGATGCTCCCAACCGTAATTGAGACCAAAGACCGCGCCCATCTCCTTTTGCATGTCATAGACCGGCCGCGTGCGCAGCGGCCGCCCCGCCGCGCGCTCTTCATTCGGGAAATGGATCGAGAACCGATGCGCATATTGATCCCGCACCTTGGCTTTGACGAAATCACGGTCGTTGGCCCAGAGGCCGAACCGCGCCAGATCCCAGGCGAACATATCGTATTTCATTTCGCCATTGATCAGCCATTCCGCCACCATCCAGCCCATGCCCGCCGATTGGCTGAACCCCGGAATGATGCCATTGCAACAGAAATAGCCCTTGAGTTCGGGCACCGGCCCGAGGATCACGTTGCTGTCCGGGCTCCAGATCATCGGCCCGTTGATCACCCGCTTGATCCCCGCTGTGCCCACCACCGGCACCCGGTCGATGGCGCGCAGCATGTTCTCCTCGATCCGCTCGAGATCGTCGGGGAAAAGATCATGCGCAAAATCAAGCGGCGTGCCTTCCTCTGCCCAGAACCGCATGTCGCGCTCATAAGCGCCGATCAGCAGGCCCTTGCCCTCTTGCCGCAGGTAATATTCCCCGTCCCGATCCGCCACCGAGGGCAATCGACGGTCCATGCCGGAAATCTCGGCGATCATCTCGGTCACGAAATACTGGTGTTCGGTGGGTTGCAGTGGCAATTCGATCCCCGCCAACTTGGCCACCTCACGGCCCCATAGCCCCGCCGCGTTGATCACCCAAGGGGTATGGATATTGCCCTTGGGGGTCTCGACGATCCAAGATCCATCCGGCTGCTGCACTGTCGCCGTGACCGGCGTGAAACGGTGGATTTCCGCGCCCCGCTGCCGCGCCCCCACGGCATAGGCGTTGGTCACACCCGAGGGGTCCACATTACCGCCATCGGGCTCGTACATGATGCAGCGGATACCGTCGAAATTCACCAGAGGATGCAGCCTTTCGGCCTCATCTCTCCCGATCTCATGGAAATTCATCCCATAGAGCTTGGCCTTGGCAGCCTGAAGCCGCAACTGATGCTCGCGATTCTCGGTCTGTGCCAGATAGAGGCTACCGGGTTGAAACACGCCACAGCTTTGCCCGGTCTCGGCCTCGAGCTCGTTATAGAGCTTCATCGTGTAGTGCTGCAGACGGCTGATATTGGCGCTGTCATGCAGCCCGTGGATATTGGCGGCCGCATGCCAGGTGCTGCCACTCGTGAGCTCATTGCGCTCCAGAAGAACGACATCGGTCCAGCCCAATTTGGTGAGGTGGTAAAGAATCGAGCATCCGATAACGCCGCCGCCGATCACGACAGCTTGTGCATGGGTCTTCATTGGGAGTTCCTCTGGAATTTTCTGCCCATATCCTGAAGGGCGCAACCGTGACCCGATTGCCGATCTCCGACATTTTCCGTCGCTCTGATGCAAATCGGTGCCAAACAGCAAAAGAACGGCCTGCCCCGCAAAGGACAGGCCGCGATCCATGGGAACGGTCAGATCGGTCCTGACCGACCTTTCTCAGCAGATGCCAAAGGTCTCGCTGATCACCGTGCTTCCGGCAACCTTGATCGAAACCTTCACGCCCGTCGGAATGCCAAACTTGGTGCAGATATCCAGACAGGCCTCGGCGGCGGTGCCATTGGGGATCGACACCGGCAAAGGCAGGCAATGCTTGCCCAACCCGAGCGGTAGCTTGATACAGACCTGGTTGTTCTCCACGGTCACAGAGATACACTGAGCAGCGACTGCAACATGCCCGCCACCCGCCGGCAGAGCCGATTGTGCCGTGAGATTCTTGGCGGCGGCATGACCCTCATGCCTGCGTCGTGCGACTTCCAGTGCAGCATCGACCGCGCTTTGATCAAATTCATAAAAATCTTGTGCCATTTCAAAGGCCTCCTTGGATAAATTAAAGCACACCTGCAAAATAGCGCAGGCAATAACCTTATACTTTAAGAGCAATATTGGTTCAATGATTCGTCCTTAGGTTGTTTTTTATAATATTAATTCGCTCAGGGACACCCAATCACCAAGCCAAACCGCGCGAAGCGAAATCCAAATACGTCAGAGATTGTCGCTGACAGACATGATCTTTCCTGCGCCACTGGCAGGCTCTGGCAAAATCTCAGGGAGTTCCAAAATGAAAACCAGCACCCGTGTGGTTGTGATCGGCGGCGGTGTCGTCGGCTGTTCCGTGCTCTATCACCTGACCAAACTGGGCTGGTCGGATGTCATGCTGCTGGAGCGCTCGGAGTTGACCTCCGGCTCGACTTGGCACGCGGCGGGCGGGTTTCACACGCTCAACGGCGACACCAACATGGCGGCTCTTCAGGGCTATACGATCCGGCTCTACAAGGAGTTGGAAGAGATCACCGGCATGTCCTGTGGGCTGCATCACGTCGGCGGGGTCACGCTCGCGGACAATCGCGACCGGTTCGACATGCTCTTGGCCGAGCGCGCCAAGCATCGCTACATGGGCCTCGACACCCATATCGTGACACCTGAAGAAATCGCGAAAATCGCGCCGGTGACGAATATCGACGGGATCATCGGCGGGCTCTACGATCCGCTCGACGGCCATCTTGACCCCTCCGGCACCACCCATGCCTATGCCAAGGCCGCGCGCATGGGCGGGGCCAGCATCGAGACGCATTGCATGGTGAAAGAGACCAAGCAGCGCGCCGATGGTACCTGGGATGTGGTGACGGACAAGGGCACCATCCACACCGAGCATGTGGTCAACGCGGGCGGTCTCTGGGCCCGTGAAGTGGGGGCGATGGCGGGCGTCTACCTGCCGCTGCACCCGATGGAGCATCAGTATATCGTCACCGACGAAATTCCCGAAATCTACACGCGCGATACCGAGCACCCGCATGTCATGGACCCGGCCGGCGAAAGCTATCTGCGCCAAGAAGGGCGCGGGCTCTGTATCGGCTTCTATGAACAGCCCTGCAAGCCATGGGCAGTCGATGGCACGCCTTGGGATTTCGGTCATGAGCTTCTGCCCGACAACCTCGACAAGATCGAGGCCAGCATCGAATTCGCCTACCGCCGCTTTCCCGTGCTCGAAAAGGCGGGCGTCAAATCGGTCATCCATGGCCCCTTCACCTTTGCCCCCGACGGCAATCCGCTGGTCGGCCCCATTCCCGGCCTGCGCGGCTATTGGTCAGCCTGTGGTGTCATGGCGGGCTTCTCGCAGGGGGGCGGCGTGGGCCTCATGCTGGCGCAGTGGATGATCGAGGGAGAATGCGAACGTGACGTGACCGCGATGGACGTGGCGCGCTTTGGCGAC
This sequence comes from Roseovarius mucosus DSM 17069, assembly GCF_000768555.3. Lineage (GTDB taxonomy): Bacteria > Pseudomonadota > Alphaproteobacteria > Rhodobacterales > Rhodobacteraceae > Roseovarius > Roseovarius mucosus. Next base: position 292,055 of record NZ_KN293978.2, on the reverse strand, counting down.
TGGATCACGCCGGGCTATACACGCCCCAAGGTGATCGAGAACTATCAGAAACGCTTTTCTGTCTCATATCCGAACGAAGAACTGCCCGCCGCCCGCCCCTTCCGCCAGACGCCGATGTATGACGTGTTCGACAAAATGGGCGCGGTCTGGGGCGCGCAATATGGGCTGGAGGTGGTCAATTACTTCGCGCAAGGCGACGAGCCGCGCTACGAGACGCCAAGCTTCCGCCGTTCCAACGCATGGGAGGCAACCGCGCGCGAGGTCCGCGCCGTGCGCGAGGCCGTAGGCATCAACGAAGTGCATAACTTCGGCAAATACCTCGTCACCGGGCCGAATGCGCGCGCATGGCTCGACCGGATCATGGCGGGGCGCATCCCCAAGCCGGGGCGCCTCTCGCTCACACCAATGCTCTCGCCCAAGGGACGGCTCTGGGGCGATTTCACAGTATCTTGCCTCAATGACGAAACCTTTCAACTTACCGCTTCTTATGGCGCGCAGGCGGTGCATATGCGTTGGTTCGCCCAGAACGAGGCGGCGGGCGTGCGCGTCGAGAACATCTCTGATCGGCTGAACGGATTTCAGATTGCAGGCCCGCGCGCACGCGACGTGCTCATGGCCTGCACCCGTGATGCGCTGGACGAGATGCGCTTCATGGATGTGCGCCACGCGACCATTGGCATGGTCGATTGCCTCGTGCAGCGCGTCAGCTACACCGGTGATCTGGGTTATGAGATCTTCTGCGACCCGATGGCGCAACGCGCGCTTTGGGATGTGCTCTGGTCGACGGGGCAAGAGCACGGGATGAAACCCTTTGGGATGCGCGCGATGATGTCCCTGCGACTTGATCGCTTCTTTGGCTCATGGCTCAACGAGTTTTCGCCCGATTACACCCCCGGCGAGACCGGCATGGACCGCTTTATCAGCTTTACCAAGAACGCTGATTTCATCGGACGCGCAGCGGCAGAGGCCGAGCGCGCCAAAGGAGCCGCGCGCAAACTGGTGGCCTTCGAGGTGGATGCAGCGGACGCAGATGTGAACGGATACGAACCGGTCTGGATCGGGGATGAGGTGCGCGGGTTCTGCACCTCGGGGGGCTATTCGCACCACGCGAGCAAATCCACCGCCTTGGCCCTCATCCCGTCCGAGACAGCCCAAGCCGGGCTTGAAGCGGAAATCGAAATCCTCGGGCACAAACGCCCTGCAAAAATGCTCACCGAGGCGCTTTTTGACGTGGACGGCGAACGGATGCGCGGCTGAAACAGAAGAAAAACGGCGTCTGCTCAGAGGTGCAGACGCCGGTGTTTCAAGTATTCGCAGAACGTTGAAAAGGTCGCGTCAGTCTTCGGGCGCATCCGGATCAGGTTGCCCCACGCCGATGAACACGCGCTTGAGCGGCAAGATCCAAAGAAAACCAAGCCCGACATAGATCAGCAATTCCACCCAGATTGACGGGCGATCCATCCAGTTCACAAGGCTGACCGCCACCACCACATAGGCGGGCAAACCCACCAGCAACACCACCAACGACCAGCGTTTCCGGGCCTTGTAACTGAGTGGCATCGATCCTCCTCAATCCGCGAAAGGGTCTGTCACGAGGATCGTATCCTCGCGCTCGGGTGAGGTAGAGAGTAGCGCGACCGGACAGTCGATCAACTCTTCGACGCGGCGCACATATTTGATGGCCTCGGCGGGCAGATCGGCCCAACTGCGCGCCCCCTCGGTCGATTGCGACCAACCGGGCAATTCCTCGTAAATCGGCGTGCAGCGCGCTTGGCTATCGGCGGCGGTTGGCAGGTAATCCAGCCGCGTGCCGTCGAGATCATACCCGACGCAGATCTTGAGCGTTTCGAACCCGTCCAGCACATCGAGTTTGGTCAGGGCGATCCCCGTAACCCCCGACGTGACGCAGGTCTGGCGCACGAGACAGGCATCGAACCAGCCGCAACGCCGCTTGCGCCCTGTCACCGTCCCGAATTCATGCCCGCGCTCGCCAAGACGTTGACCATCGTCATCGAGCAGTTCGGTGGGAAACGGCCCCTCACCCACCCGCGTGGTATAGGCCTTGACGATGCCCAGCACGTAATCAATCGCCCCCGGTCCAAGGCCCACGCCCGTGGCCGCCTGACCGGCGATCACATTGGATGAAGTGACAAAAGGATAAGTCCCGAAATCAATATCGAGAAGCGCCCCTTGCGCGCCCTCGAAGAGAATCCGCTTGCCTGCGCGGCGCTGCTCGTTCAGCACCTTCCACACTGGGGCGGCATACGGCAGGATCTGTGGCGCAATCTCTTTCAACTGTGCAATCAGTACCTCACGATCGACCGGCACGATGCCAAGTCCACGCCGCAACGGATCGTGATGCTGAAGTGCGCGATCAACCCGCGCGATAAGCGTGGCCTCATCCGCCAGATCCGCCACCCGGACCGAACGACGCCCAACCTTGTCCTCATAGGCAGGTCCGATGCCGCGCCCGGTGGTGCCAATCTTGGTGCCTTTGCTTGCCGCTTCTTCACGGGCGCGGTCCAACTCACCATGAATCGGCAGAATGAGCGGTGTATTCTCTGCGATCATCAACGTCTCGGGCGTGATCGTTACCCCTTGCTCGCGGATCGAGGCAATTTCTTTGACCAGATGCCAGGGGTCCAGCACCACGCCATTGCCGATCACGCTCAGCTTGCCGCCTCGCACCACGCCCGAAGGCAGGGCATTGAGCTTGTAGACCTTGCCGTCGATGACAAGAGTATGGCCCGCGTTATGGCCACCTTGAAAGCGCGCGATCACATCGGCGCGTTCGCTCAGCCAATCGACGATCTTGCCTTTTCCCTCGTCTCCCCATTGGGCCCCGACGACGACGACATTTGCCATGATTTACCCCTCGGCATTTGGTCCAAACCGCGCGCCGGTATAACGGGGGGATGCGCCGGGTGAAACATCTAATTCACCTCAACCCCCAGAGACACCCCTGCATTCCCCGAATTGGCAGTCAGTGGCCGATTGTCGGGTTGCGGGCGGGCGCAGAATTGCATAGATAGCGGCAGATCGAGACATAAGCATAGGCTCCCTCTTCCATGGAAAATGTCGTTCTGACCATCCATCTTCTTCTGGCACTCGCCCTCATCGGCGTGGTGCTGCTGCAACGCTCCGAAGGTGGCGGGCTTGGCATGGGTGGCGGCGGTGGCGGGGCCATGACGGGCCGCGCGGCAGCCACGGCGCTAGGCAAGATGACATGGATTCTGGCCGCGGCCTTTATCGTGACCTCGATCACGCTGACAATCATCGCCGCACAGAACGCGGCCGGGGTCTCGGTTCTCGACCGTCTGACCGATGCACCGCCCCCCGCCGAGACATCGACGCCCGCGCTGCCCGATGTCGAGACCCTGATGCCACCGGCCGCAGGTGACACGGCCCCCCTCACGCCGACAGCGGACTGACACAATTCTTTGAGCGCGCTTTGGGATTGCGCAACATCATCTAGCGGTTGGCTTGCGCAATCCTCGCGAATCCTGTAGAGGTTAAATCCCGTGGCAGGGTGGTCTTTGGGCCATCGCTGGGTTTTAGACCGTCCATAAAACACACGAGATCACGGGGGCCTCAACGCATGGCACGATATATTTTCATCACTGGCGGCGTTGTATCCTCGCTCGGCAAGGGACTAGCCTCGGCGGCGCTCGGGGCGCTGTTGCAGGCACGCGGGTTCTCGGTGCGACTGCGCAAGCTTGATCCCTATCTCAACGTCGATCCCGGGACGATGTCGCCCTTTGAACATGGCGAGGTGTTCGTCACCGATGATGGGGCCGAAACCGATCTCGATCTTGGCCATTACGAGCGCTTCACCGGAGTTCCCGCGCGGATTACCGACTCGGTCAGTTCGGGGCGCATCTATTCCAACGTGTTGGAAAAGGAGCGGCGCGGCGACTATCTGGGCAAGACCATTCAAGTCGTCCCGCATGTCACCAATGAAATCAAGGAGTTCCTGAGCATTGGCGAAGACGAGGTCGATTTCATGCTCTGTGAAATCGGCGGCACCGTGGGCGATATCGAGGGGCTGCCGTTCTTTGAGGCGATCCGCCAGTTCAGCCATGATCGCCCGCGCGGACAGTGCATCTTCATGCATCTCACCCTTCTGCCCTATCTTGCCGCCAGTGGCGAGTTGAAGACAAAGCCCACGCAACACAGCGTCAAGGAACTCCAAAGCATCGGCATCGCCCCCGACATCCTCGTGTGCCGCTCCGAACAACCGATCCCCGACAAGGAACGCGAGAAAATCGCCCTCTTCTGCAATGTCCGCAAAGAGCATGTTGTCGCGGCCTATGATCTCAAGTCGATTTACGAGGCGCCGCTGGCCTATCACCGCGAGGGTCTGGATCAGGCCGTGCTCGATGTGTTTCAGATCAGCCCCGCGCCAAAGCCGGACCTGACAGTGTGGCTCGATGTCGTGGATCGTATCCAAAATACCGATGGGGCGGTCAATATCGCCATCGTCGGGAAATACGTTCAGCTTGAGGATGCCTATAAGTCGATCAAGGAGGCGCTCATTCACGGCGGCATGGCCAACCGGGTCAAGGTCAACGTGGAATGGGTCGATGCCGAGATTTTCGAGCGTGAAGATCCCGCCGCCCATCTCGAAGGCTTCCACGCCATTCTCGTGCCCGGTGGTTTTGGCGAACGCGGAACCGAAGGCAAGATCAAGGCCGCAGAATTCGCCCGCACCCGCAAAATCCCCTACCTTGGTATTTGCCTTGGCATGCAGATGGCCGTGATTGAGGCCGCGCGCAACGTGGCCGGCATGAAAGACGCCGGATCAGAAGAATTCGACCACGAGGCAGGCAAGCGCCGGTTCGAGCCGGTGGTCTATCACCTCAAGGAATGGGTGCAGGGTAACGAAAAGGTGCAGCGCAAGGTCAGCGACGACAAAGGCGGCACCATGCGTCTTGGGGCCTATGATGCCGTGCTCAAGGAAGGTAGCCGTGTGGCCGAGATTTACGGCGGCACTGCCATTGATGAGCGTCACCGCCACCGCTACGAGGTGGACACCAAGTATCGCGAGAAACTCGAAGGTTGCGGCCTGACCTTCTCGGGCATGTCGCCCGATGGACGCCTGCCCGAGATCGTGGAATGGTCGGATCACCCGTGGTTCATCGGCGTGCAATATCACCCGGAACTGAAATCCAAACCCTTCGCGCCGCATCCGCTCTTTGCCGATTTCGTGCGCGCGGCAATTGCGACCTCGCGCCTCGTCTGAGGTGGGGTCACCCCTTGACGGGGAAGAGGAAACAGCGATCGCGCCGGATCATCAGCCAGAGCGCCTTGCCCGTTTTGGGCAGGAATACATTGGGCACGGTCGCCTTGAGCAGCGAGCCGTCGTGATCCATACGAAATTCGACCAGGCTCTCGGAGCCCATGAAGCGCGCGCGCTCGACCACGCCGCGTGCCGGGGTGCCATCCTGCGGCGTGGGGTTGGGACCGCGCCCGTGCCGGTCAAAGTCGATCTTGATATGCTGTGGCCGGATCACGATCTCGACCTCGGCACCCTCATAGGCGCCGGGCGCTAGAAACTGACCAAAGGGCGTATCGACCAACGATCCGCGCACCCGCCCCCGGATCACGTTGATTTCCGAGAAGAACGCCATGGCGCTGCGGTCCACAGGGGCATTGTAGACGTTGTAGGGCGCGCCCTGCTGCACGATCCGTCCGTTCCGCATCAGTGCGATTTCATCGGCCATGCGCATCGCCTCTTCCGGCTCATGCGTGACCAATAGGACGGCCGTATCCTGTTCCCGCAGGATTTCAAGCGTCTCGTCACGGATGCCATCGCGCAGGCGATTGTCCAAGCCCGAGAACGGCTCGTCCATAAGCATGATGCCCGGACGCGGCGCAAGCGCCCGGGCAAGCGCCACACGCTGTTGCTCGCCCCCTGAAAGCTCGTGCGGATAGGCATTGAGATAGCGCGAGAGGCCGACCCTTTCGAGCAACTCGCCCACGCGCGCCATCTTGGCGGATTTGTCCCCGCTGAGGCCAAAGGCGACGTTCTGTGCCACGCTCAGGTGCGGAAAGAGCGCAAAATCCTGAAACATCAGGCCGATATGCCGCCGCTCCGGGGGCACGCGATACACCGTGTCGCATACCAGATTGCCATCCACCCAGATCTCGCCGGAATCCTGCATCTCGACCCCGGCGATCATCCGCAGCGTCGTGGATTTACCACAGCCCGAAGGCCCGAGCAGACAGGTCACATGCCCCGGCATCACCCGCAACGAGACGTCATTAACCACATGCCGCCCATCATAGCGGCGCGTCAGGTTCTTGATTTCAAGCCGGGGAATTGGGGTCTGCACCGGGGCCTCTTGGTCTTTCCGATTAATTCTATCGGGTTTTGTCCGCAGGAAATATCAACCCCTCGCCCCCAGTGCAAGCCATATGGCTGCGGCCCGTTGACAGCCCCGCGCAGAGGTGTTTGGGTTACACGACATTTCACCCTCAGGAGTTTCTCCCATGCGGATTATCACCGGCGCCTTGGTTGCGCTCTGCCTTGCTTTCCCCGTCCATGCACAGGACGACCGCGCCGCGCGAGTAGCCATTGCCAAAGAGTATGTCGACGCGACCATGACCGATGCCGATATTCAAGAGTTCATTCGCCAACTCTGGCAACCCATGATTCAACAAATGGCCGCCAACCGCCAACGGATGTCCGAAGAGCAGATTATGCAAATCGACAAGCTCTTTCTGGATCACCTGACACAGCCTCTGACTGATGTGATGCGCAAACAGGATCAGGTCATGGCTGACCTCATGACCCTCGAAGAGCTGACCGCGCTGCGTGATTTCTATCTGTCTGAACATGGCGGCGCTGTCATGCGCAAGATGCCGCAACTGGCGCAAATTCAGCAGCCGATGATCTCCGCCGTCCTGCAAGAGGCGATGCCGGAAATGATGCCCAAGATCCAGGAAATCACCACGCCAAAGTAAGACCGCACTCCGGCGCGCCCTTATGCTTTGGGCAGGTCCATCATGGCGGTGAACTCGGCCTCTGCGGCGAGTTCACCTTCGACCTCTGCAAGACCCGAAAACTTCCACACCTTGCCCCCCGGCTTGCCGCGCGTCGTGCGCAGTTTCATTTCCAGGACATCGCCCGGTACCACCATTCGGCGAAATTTCGCGCTGTCGATGGCCATGAAATAGACCAGCATATTACGGTCCTGCATCTCAAGCGCCGCGCCTACCATCACGGCGGCGGTCTGCGCCATCGCCTCGATGATGGTGACGCCGGGCATAATTGGCTTGCCGGGAAAATGCCCTTGGAAATGCGGCTCGTTCATCGTCACATTCTTGATGCCCCGTGCCGATTGATACCCGTCGATATCCACCACCTTGTCCACCAAGAGAAAGGGGTAGCGATGCGGGATGATCCGCTGGATCAGATGTATATCTGCGGATTTGAGGGACTCGGTCATGGGTTGTCCTTTCACGTGCCTTGCCCCTTGTGCCTAGCAATCCGCGCGGCACGGGGCAAGATTACTTGCGTTGCCTAGTCTTTCGTTGGGGCGGATTGGTCTGGTGTCAGGGGACCCACGCCGATCCTCGCGTTGATCCGTTGCACGGCAAGTTCGGTGACATCCGACGCGCTGGTATGCAGCATCACCGTCCGCCCATCAATCATCACCATTGCATTGGCCTCGTTCAGCAATTCCGTCAGCACCGGCTGCACCACGCGCATGAACTGGATGGGGATCAATTCGCGCCGCCGTTCCAGCTCCCGTGACAGACGCTCGCTCTCCAACCGCAGCTCCTCGACTCGTTGGTCAAACGCATCCGCCAACTCTCGGAATTCATTGGCAGGCGTCGTGCTACGCAGAGCTGTCAGGCGTTGCTCTTCCGCCTCCAACTCTTGCGCGACCTTTTCGTTATAAGCGATCAGCCGATCCCGCTCGGCTTGGATTTCTGCCTGCAGACGCTTGCCATAGTCGGATTCCAGCAACATGCGCTCAGGGTCGATCACCAGTACGTCGCTCTGGATCACGCCCATCTGTTGCGCCGACACAGGAAAGGCCGCGCCAAGGGACAACCCAAGGCACAGCCCCACCCCGGCAAGCGCCGCACGCATGCCTAGAATTCCGTGCGGACGGTCAGGTCGAACTGCTGTTCGATGTCACCGGGTTCCTTCTCCAGCGCCTTGGAGAAATTCATCCGGATCGGACCAAAGGGCGATGACCAAAACACCGAAAAGCCGATCACGTGCCGCGCCTTGAACCCGGTCGAGGACAGCGTGTTGCCCGGCGCAACGGAACCCCGGTTGCCAATCCCCCAGATCGAGCCGATATCGTAAAAGGCCCCCCCGGTGATGCCATATTCATCAGGCAGACCAAGCGGGAACTCCGCCTCGAACTTGAGCGCCGCAAAAAAATCACCGCCCAACAATTCGTTACCCTCGATTGGACCCATGCCATTCGGCTCGAACCCACGTATCACCTGAGATCCAAAGCGATTGAGGAACCGACTATCACGACTACCCGAGAAATTGAGCGCGCCACCTTCAAGGATTGCGCGGATCGTAACGTCCTCATTCAAGATCGCCGTCTGCCCCACCAGTCGCGCCGTGGTCTTGATGAAATCGTTGTCCCCGCCAAGCCCAGCAAATTCCTGACCAAAAGATAGGAGAATGCCAGCTTTTGGATTCAGACCACCCGCCCTCGTGTCATAGCTGAAATTATAGCCCACCGAACTGGTCCATAGCCCGCCTTGTGCAATCTCGTTCTGCAGAATGCCGGACGTGCCCTGATAATCCGTCATATCCTCGTAACTGACGTTGTAATAGAGGTTCAGGCGCGTATTCTCGCCGGTCGGAAAGGTCAGGCTGGGCCGGAATGTACCGATGGCCGTATCGAACAGGCTGTTGTCGCTTTCCGTTTCCTGAAAAGAGAAATCAAGCCCAAGCGCCACATCTCGCCCGAGAAACGCCGGCTCAACAAAACCCAAGTTGTAGTTGATGTTATCCGCCGTCGCCAGAATCTGCGCGGTCAATTGCTGACCACGACCGATGAAGTTGCGCTCAGAAAAGCCAAGCGAAATGCCAAGACCCGAGTTTGTCGAGAAACTTGCCCCGACCGACACAGTGCCGGTGGTGGTCTCCTCGACATCAGTTTCAATCACAACCTGATCGGGGCGCGACCCCTCGCGGGCGTTGACATCGACATCCTTGAAATAGCCCAAGGCGCGAATGCGGTCAGCGGCCTGTTGAATCGAGCGGGGATTGAACGGATCACCCTCGGCCTGATCAAACTGACGCCGGATGACCCGGTCGAGCGTGGTGGTGTTGCCCTCAATGTCGATCCGCTCGACAAAGATGCGCGGGCCGCGTTGGAGAACGAACTCAACATCCAGGGTCAGATCGCGGTCATTGCGGGTGATCCGCGGCTCGACACGCATGAAATCGACACCATTCTTGATCGCCAATCGCTCCATCCGGGCGATGGAACTTTCGACCAGCGTCGGCGAGTAGACCACGCCCGGCTTGATCTTGAGTGTGTCGTCATAGATCTCGGCCTCGACCCCGTTCATCTCGCTGACGGTCGTGATCTCACCAAAGCGGAACTGCTGACCTTCCTGAACGTTGAAGGTAATGAAATACGCATCCCGTTCACGTGCCAGTTCAGCGTTGGTGCCGGTCACGCGGAAATCGACAAAACCGCGCGAATTGTAGAAATCGGTCAACACCTGCCGGTCGAAATTGACCCTATCCTCAACGAAAGTATCCCGTTCGATCAATGCGCGCAGAATTCCGGTCTGCTTGCTCTCGACCACACGCCGCAGACGCCTGTCGGAAAATGCCTTGTTCCCGACAAACCCGATACGTTGAACCTCGATCTTGCGGCCTTCAAAGATTTCGAACACAAGATCAACGCGGTTGTCGCTCCGGCGGATCACCTTGGGCGTTACCCGTGCCGCGATGCGGCCGTTCTGACTATACGCTTCCGAGATGATTCCCGCGTCCCGCTCAGCCTGTGTCGGGCTGAACACCTGACGCGGCTTGCTCTGGATGAAACCAGCAAGGTCGTCATCCTTGATCTTGTCATTACCCTCGAAGGCGATCTGGTTGATCGTCGGAAACTCGACCACACGAATCAAGAGATTGCTTCCCTGCGGCACCAGTTCGACATCTTCGAAGAGGCCCGAGCCAAGGATCTTTTGATAGGCGTCATTCAACTGTCCCGCCGAGACAGTCTCATTGCGCGCGATACCCGCATAGGACAGAATCGTTCCCGTTTCGATCCGCTGGTTTCCCTCGATCGCAACAGAAGAAAAGCGGTAGGATTGCGCCTCAGCGCGCTGGCCCGTCCCGATCAGGAAAGCAACGAAAAAGAGCGCGAAGACAACACCCGCGCCTATCCGCGCCGCAAGAGAAAGAATACGGCTCTTCGGCCGGTCCACGTCGCGATCATTCATTGCTCAAACCCAGTCAGACATCCCATTAACGATGTCAGTAACCCGTCTGTCTGGCCTTGTCAAAATGCGAGTGCGGGCCTTGTTATGTCCGGGCCTAAAGCGTGCCGATATAGGCTGCTGCCAACAGAGCCGCCCCAAGGGTTGCGACAAAAAGCAGGAAATCCGCGTTCACGTGCAACAGCACGCGCGCCCCGTGATAACCATTTCTGATCTGTTGCATGTCCTGCCTCGGTATCGAAAGTTGTGGAACGCCACGAAAGTGGCACTGACATTCGGCGGTATCACGACCAGAATGTGGCAAAATTCTGACAAGCGGCCTCGGCGCGTGAAAAGTCTCAGGTATCTTGCGCTCCAGCCGGGCCACGTGCGGCCATAAAACGCCGCAGGCGCGCCAATCCTTCTTCAATATCCGCAGTGGCACGGGCATAGGAGAACCGCAGCGTGCCCGCCCCGCGTATCGGATCGAAATCCAGCCCCGGCGTTACCGCCACCCCCACCGCGTCCAGAATCTCCGCCGCAAAGGCCCGGCTGTCTTCGGTCAGATGGCTGACATCGGCATAGACGTAAAACGCCCCATCCGGCGGCGCGATACGGTCAAAACCAGCCTTGGGCAGCCCCTCCAGAATCAGCGCACGATTGCGCCGGTAGACCGCCATATTCGCCTCCAGTTCCTCGGAACAGTCCATCGCCGCAAGTGCCGCCACCTGACTGACATGGGGTGGGCAGATAAAGAGGTTCTGCGCCAGACGCTCGATGACGCGCACATGATCTTCGGGCACGACCATCCAGCCGATCCGCCAGCCGGTCATCGAGAAATACTTGGAAAAGGAGTTGATCACGTAACAGTCGTCGGTGATCTCCAAGGCCGATACCGCTCGGCGCTCGTATTCGATGCCGTGATAAATTTCATCGCTGATAAAGGCCGCCCCCTGCCCCTCTGCCGCCGCGATCAGCCCACCAAGCGCCGCGCGGTCCAGCATCGTGCCTGAAGGATTCGCAGGGCTCGCCACAAGAAGCCCCTTGAGGTCCCGCCCCGTCAGATCGTCCGGCACCGGCTGCAAGCGATTTTCCGCCGCCGTCTGAATATCCACCGGCACAAGATCAAGCGCACGCAAAATCTGCCGGTAGCTGGGATAGCCAGGTGCGCCGATCCCGACCCGGTCGCCCGCGTCAAAAAGCGCGGTAAAGGCAAGAATGAATCCACCAGAAGAACCGGGCGTGATCACCACGCGCTCGGGGTTCAGATCGACATCGTACCACTCTCCGTAGAGCTTCGCGATCCGCGCCCTGAGCGCCGGCAACCCAAGTGCCACGGTATAGCCCATGGCCTCTGTCGCCATGGTCCGGGCAAGGGCCGCTCGCGCGCCTTCCGGCGCGGGCGTGCCGGGCTGGCCCACTTCCATGTGAATAATATGACGCCCCTCGGCCTCGGCGCGGCGGGCGGCCTCCATCACATCCATCACGATAAAGGGATCAACTTGGCTCCGGGTTGAGTTCCGCACTGGTTTTCTCCTAGACTGACCCCACATGTGACCCGTCTCACTGGAAAAGGCCGCCAAGGTCAATGCTGCTTCTCCGTCTCGCCCTGCTCTCGCTCCTTCTGTCGCTGGCCCTGCCGGCGCGTGCCGTGACGTTGCTGCGCGATCCCGACATCGAACAGGCCCTGCGCGCTCTTGCAACGCCGGTCCTTCGGGCTGCGGGGCTCAGCCCTGCGCGCGTTGATATCCTGTTGATTGACGATTCGAGCATGAATGCCTTTGTCATCGACGCCGACAGTATCTTCATCCACTCCGGATTGATCCTGCGTATGGACACACCAGCCATGCTCCAATCGGTCATCGCCCATGAGGCCGCGCATATCGCCAATGGGCATCTGATGCGCCGCCCGATCAATGCCCGCAACGCCCGCACAGCGGCGGCCCTTGGAACCGCGCTTGCGGCAGTTGCGGGGGCAGCGGCGGGCAGCGGTGAATTCGCGGCGGGTGCCGCCGCCGGGCTTCAAGGGGCCGCGATACGCAGCTTCTTTTCACACACCCGCGCCGAAGAAAACGCCGCAGACGCCAGCGGTATGCGCTTTTTGTTGACCGCAGGCATCGACTTGCGCGGCGCGGTGCAGGTGATGGAGCTTTTCCAGGGGCAAGAGGCGCTTTCGGTCAGCCGCCAGGATGCCTATGCCCGCACTCACCCCCTCTCGCGTGACCGCTTTCGCCGGATCGCCCAATTGGCCGAAGCGCAGGGCAAAACCGTCGCCCCTGACCCCGAGGCGACCTATTGGTTTGCCCGCGCCAAGAGCAAGCTGTCGGCCTTTCAACGCTCGCCCAAATGGACCCTGACTCGCGCTGGCGAATATGGTTATCAAGACGTCAAACTGATGCGGCAGGCCATCGCCTATCACCGGCAGGCCGACCTGCGCCGCGCCCTGACGGCCATTGACGGGGCCGTAGCGCTGCGGCCCAACGATCCCTACCTGCACGAATTGCGCGGCCAGATCCTGATGGAAAGCCGTCAGATCAAACCCGCCGTCGCCGCCTATGCCCGCGCAGCCAACCTCGCCCCCAACAACGCGCTCATCCTTGGGGCCTATGGCCGCGCCCTCCTCGCGGACAATCAGACACAAAAAGCCGTGAAATTTCTCGAAACCGCCCGCAGCCGCGATGGCCGCGACATCCGTATCCTGCGTGATCTGGCCCAGGCCAATGCCAAGCTGGGCAACAACGGAATGGCCTCGGTGCTGACCGCCGAACGATATGCCATCGCAGGGAAGTTCAAAGATGCTAAGATCCACGCCGAACGCGCGTCTAATCTCTTGCCCCGTGGCTCTGCCGCGTGGCAAAGAGCGCAGGATGTGCTTTTCGCCGCAGAAGCCGAAGAAAAACGGAGAAAATGATCCCGATGCCACGCTCGATCCTGACCGCCGCCAGTCTTGGCCTCTGCTTAGCCCTCGCGCAGCCCGCCGCAGCCCTCGATCTAGAGAGCCTGACCGATGCCGAGCGCACGCTCTTGCGCGCCGAAATCCGCGACTACCTGCTCGCAAACCCCGAGGTGATCATGGAAGCGGTCGCCGTATTGGAACAGCGCGAGGCGCAGACCCAGGCACAGGCCGACAGTGATCTGGTCAAGGTCAATGCCGAAGCACTGTTCAACGATCCCAGCTCCTGGGTCGGTGGCAACCCGGAGGGCGACCTGACACTGGTTGAATTCATGGATTATCGGTGCAGCTATTGCCGCCGCGCCTTTGATGACGTCAAGGGTCTCTTGGCCGCCGATGGCAATATCCGCTTTATCATCAAGGAATTCCCGATCCTCGGCGAGGAATCGGTGCTGGCCTCACGCTTTGCCATCGCCACCCGTCAGGTTGCAGGGGACGAGGCCTATAAATCCGTGCACGATGCGCTGATGACCTATTCTGGCAGCATGAACGAAACCGGCTTTTCGCGGCTGGCCGACACCTTGGGCCTCGATGCCACGGCGATCCTCGCCGAGATGAACAGCGACGCGGTGACACAAGTGATTGCGGCAAACCATGCCCTTGGCCAGCGGATGCAGATCAGCGGCACGCCCTCTTTCGTTCTGGGCGACCAGATGCTGCGCGGCTACCTGCCGCAAGACGCCATGCAGCGCATCGCCGACGAGATCCGCGCGCAATAACCATGCGCAACCTGCCTCTATTGACCGCCCTCCTGCTGGGGGCGGCCACCTCTGCCTTTGCACAGGATCTGCCGCAGCAATCGCGCACAACCCTGGGCGAGGCGATCCGCGCGGTCTTGATCGACACGCCCAGCCTGCTTGCGCCGATCACGGACCCCGCGCCAATCACCGGCGCTGATCTCTATGCCGATGAGGCGACGCGCGATCTGGACCTGCTCGCGCAGGCTGCCCCGCGCCTCTTTGCCCCCGGCCTGCCCGGTTTCGGAGCGGAGGGAGCGACCCCGTCTATCGCCTTTTTCACTCAGACCGACTGTCCCGACTGCGCCACGGCCGAGGCCGAGTTGCGGGAGCTCGCGGCGCGCTTGGGCCTGCGGGTGAATGTCTTTGACCTGACCGAGAACACGCCCCTTGTCACCCCACTCGGCCTCGACATGGCCCCCTCTTACGTCCTGCCCGACATGATGCTGCGCGGGGCCATGCCCGCTATCGTGCTCGAAAAATACCTGCGCCCCTGAACGCAAGAGGCGCGCCACTTGGGCGCGCCTCTTGTTTGCATCTGTCATTCAGGCTCAGTTGACCAGCGTTGCCGCCGCCGCCTGTGCCATGGCCTCGATCCCGAACATATTGACGATGCCAAGCAGCATCACCGCCGCCGATCCCATCAGGAACAGCCACTGCACCGCGGAACGCCCGGTTTGAAGCCCCGTGCCCTCTTCGCCGAAATACATGTAGAATACGATCCGCAGATAGTAGAAGGCACCGATCACCGACGCGATCACCCCGGCAATCGCCAGCCATGCCAGCCCGCCCTCATAGGCCGCGCGCAGCACATAAAGCTTGCCGAAAAAGCCCAGGAGCGGCGGCACACCGGCAAGGCTGAACAACAGGATCAGCATGGCAAGCGCCCGGCCCGGTTCGGCGCGGGAATACATCGCAAGGCTGCGAATATCCGTGACCGGCTGCCCGTCCCGCTCCATCGACAGGATAAAGGCGAAGGTGCCTACGTTCATCGTCACATAAATCGCCATGTAGATCAGCATCGCCTGCACGCCAAAGGCAGTGCCCGCCGCCAGCCCCATCAGCGCATAACCCATATGCGCAATCGAGGAATAGGCCATCAGACGCTTGATATCGGTCTGACCAATCGCCGCCACCGCGCCCAGGAACATCGAAAGCAGCGCCAACAACGCCAGCACCTGCTGCCAATCCGCGACCACACCGCCAAACGCATCATGCACCACCCGGGCAAAGAGCCCCATCGCCGCCATCTTGGGCGCCGTGGCGAAAAACGCGGTGATCGGCGTGGGCGCACCCTCATAGACATCGGGTGTCCACATGTGGAACGGCACCGCCGAAATCTTGAACGCAAGGCCCGAGAGGACAAAGACCAGACCGATCAAAAGGCCAACAGGCGCCTGCCCATCTGCCGCCGCGATGATCCCGGAAAAGAGCGTGGTGCCCGCATAGCCATAGGTCAGCGATGCGCCATAGAGCAACAATCCTGACGACAGCGCGCCCAGAACGAAATATTTGAGGCCCGCCTCGGTCGATTTCGCACTGTCACGACGCAAGGAGGCCACGACATAGAGCGCCAGCGATTGCAACTCGAGCCCCATGTAGAGCGCCATCAGATCACCGGCGCTGACCATGACCATCATGCCCACAACGGCCAAGGCCACCAGGAGCGGATATTCAAACCGCAGGATACCGCGCCGCGACATGTAATCCTGTCCCAGCACCAGCACCGCCGCCGCCGACACAAGGATCGTGACCTTGGCAAAGCGCGCAAAGCCGTCATCGTTGAACATGCCGCCAAAGGCGGTGCGCGTGCCCTCTCCCGAGGCCCCAATCCACACCGCCAAGAGCGTGAAGAGACCCGCCGTCAGCCAGACCAGTGGACTCGCCATGCGGTCCTGTCCGGTATAGGCCACGCCCAACAGCGCCAAGAGCGCATAGACCGAGAGAACGATCTCGGGCAGGATTATGGATAGATCAGCCTGCATGTCTCAGGGCCTCCGGTTCAATGCGAGGTTTCGGCATGTTGCGTCGTGGTCTCAGCCATCGCCTGTGCCGTCTCAACGTTGGAAATCAGCGCCTCGACCGAGGGGCCGGTGATATCGGTCACAAGCCGGGGATAGATACCCAGCAAGAGCGTCATCACCACCAGCGGCGCAAAAATTGCCCGCTCGCGTTTGGTCATATCAGTGATCGTCCGCAGGCTCTCCTTGATCAGGTCGCCCATTACAACCCGCCGATAGAGCCAGAGCGCATAAGCGGCCGACAGGATCACACCCGTCGTGGCCACCGCCGCCACCCATGTGTTGACTTGGAAAATACCGACCAGTGTCAGGAATTCCCCGATGAAACCAGAGGTCCCCGGCAGGCCGACATTGGCCATGGTAAAGAACATGAAGATCAGCGCATAGGCCGGCATCCGGTTCACGAGACCGCCATAAGCGTCAATCTCGCGGGTGTGCATCCGGTCATAGATCACGCCCACGCAGAGAAAGAGCGCGCCCGAGATAAAACCATGGCTCAGCATCTGGAAAATCGCACCATCCACGCCCTGCTGATTGGCTGCGAAAATCCCCATGGTCACATAACCCATATGCGCCACAGACGAATAAGCGATCAGCTTTTTCATATCCGACTGCGCCAGAGCCACCAGCGAAGTATAGACAATCGCAATGGCACTCATCCACAGCACCAGCGGCGTCAGAACCTCTGCCCCCACCGGGAACATCGGCAGGCTGAAGCGCAAGAAGCCATAGCCGCCCATCTTCAAGAGGATCGCCGCCAGCACGACCGAACCTGCGGTCGGCGCCTGCACGTGGGCGTCGGGCAACCATGTATGCACCGGCCACATAGGCATCTTGACCGCAAAGCTGGCAAAGAATGCAAGGAACATCAACGTCTGCATGCCGCCGATCACATGCACCCCGAGGATCGAGAAGGTCTCGCTTTCGAACTCATGTTTCAGCAGTGCCGCAATATCCGTGGTGCCAGCATCCGAGAACATCGCAACCATCGCCACCAGCATCAGCACCGAGCCGAGGAAGGTGTAGAGGAAGAACTTGAACGACGCATAAATGCGTTCCTTGCCGCCCCAGATACCGATGATCAGGAACATCGGAATAAGCCCCGCCTCGAAGAAGAGGTAGAAAAGCACAAGATCGAGCGCCATGAACACGCCCAGCATCAGCGTTTCCAACAGGAGGAAAGCGATCATGTACTCCTTGACGCGCGTTGTCACGCCCCAGGAGGCCGCAATCGTGAGCGGCATCATGAAGGTGGTGAGCATGACAAAGAGCACGCTGATCCCGTCCACCCCCATCTTGTATTTCAGCCCCAAGAGCCACTCGCGGTCCTCGACGAACTGAAATCCGGTGTTCGAGGCATCGAACTCGAAAAGGATAAACAGGGACACGACAAAGGTCAGCGTCGTCGCGATCAGCGCCACCCATTTGGCATTGCGCTGCGCCGCCTCGTCCGAACCGCGCAGAAAGACTGCAAGAATTGCCGCCGCGACCGCCGGGATGAAGGTCACAATGGAAAGCAGGTTGTCCATTAGTTGGCTCCCCCGAAGATCGTCATCCAAGTCACCAGAACCGCGATTCCGATCACCATGGCAAAGGCATAGGTAAAGATGTAGCCGGACTGCGCGCGCCCTGCGAGGCGGGTGAACCACGGGATGATCCCCATCGCCACACCGTTGATCGAGCCGTCGATCACGTCCCCGTCGCCACGTTTCCACAACAGATGGCCAAGCGCCTTGGCGGGCCGCACGAAGAGAAAATCAAAGATCTCGTCGAAATACCACTTGTTGAGCAGGAAGAGGTAGAGCGGGCGATTTGTCTCGGCCACGCGCCGGGGCATCGCCGGATCCCAGATATAGAACCAGACCGCCGTCAGGAACCCGATCAGCATCGCAACAAAGGGGCTGACCTTGACCCATTTCGGCGCATGATGCGCCTCATCCATCACGTGATTGTCGGGGTGCATGAAGATGGCCCCTTGCGGTGCCGCGGCATGCGCCATGTCGGCTACGGCCTCGTGCCCCTCTTGCGTGGCAGCTTCACCATGACCCGTGCTTGCCTCGGCATCCGCCTCCGCACCATGCCCTTCAGAGGCCTCGACGTGGTGCGCCGGGATTCCAAAGAACTTGTTCACGGCCTCGTGGCTGCCAAAGAAGCTGTTGTACCAGACCATCCCGGCAAAGACCGCGCCAAGCGCCAAGACACCCAAAGGCACCAACATCACCATCGGGCTTTCATGCGCGTGCTCATGCGTGTGTTTGTCGCCGCGCGCCTCGCCAAAGAAGGTGAGGAAGATCAGACGCCAGCTGTAGAAGGAGGTAAACAGCGCCGCAATAACCAACATCCAGAAGGCATAACCGCCTTGTGTCCCGGCCCAGGCACTCTCGATCACAGCATCCTTGCTGAGGAACCCGGCAAAACCGATATGGGTAAGCGGAATGCCCACGCCGGTGATGGCCAGCGTCCCGATCATCATTGCCCAGAACGTATAAGGCAGCTTTTTGCGCAGACCGCCATAGTTGCGCATGTCCTGCTCGTGATGCATCCCGTGGATGACCGAACCCGCGCCCAGGAACAGCATGGCCTTGAAGAAGGCATGCGTGAAGAGGTGGAACATCGCCACCGAATAGACGCCCACGCCAGCGGCCACGAACATATAGCCAAGCTGCGAGCAGGTCGAATAGGCGATCACGCGCTTGATGTCATTCTGCACCAGGCCGACGGTCGCGGCGAAGAACGCGGTCGTCGCTCCGAGGAAGACGACAAAGCTCATCGCCTCGGGCGCGTATTCCATCAGCGGCGACATGCGACATACGAGGAAGACACCCGCTGTCACCATGGTCGCCGCGTGAATGAGCGCCGACACCGGGGTCGGGCCTTCCATCGCGTCCGGCAACCAGGTGTGCAGGAACAGCTGCGCCGATTTACCCATGGCCCCCACAAAGAGCAGGAAGGCAATCAGATTGGCAGCGTTCCATTCGGTCCACAGGAACGTCAACTGCGTTTCCGCCAGCATCGGGGCCGCGGCAAAGATGTCGTCGAACTTGATCGAGTCCGTCAGGAAGTAGAGCGCCATGATGCCAAGCGCAAAACCGAAATCCCCCACCCGGTTCACCACGAAGGCCTTGATCGCGGCGGCATTGGCACTGGGTTTGCGGAAATAGAAGCCGATCAGCAGGTAAGAGGCAACGCCCACACCTTCCCATCCAAAGAACATCTGCAAGAGATTATCCGACGTCACCAGCATCAGCATCGCGAAGGTGAAGAACGACAGATAGGCAAAGAACCGCGGCCGATAGCTCTCGTTCTCGCGGAAATTGTCGTCATGCGCCATGTAGCCCATGGAATAGAGATGAACGAGCGCCGAGACGGTGGTGATCACGATGAGCATGATCGCGGTCAGCCGGTCCAGTCGGATCGCCCAGGCTGTATCCAGCGTGCCCGACTGTACCCAGTCGAGGATATGCACCTGATGCGTGACGCCGTCATGCCCCAGAAATACAATCCAGCTTAGGATGCAGGACAGGAACAACAGTCCGGTGGTCAACCATTGCGCGCCCTTGTCGCCAAGGATGCGCCAGCCAAAACCCGCTAGAAGCGCGCCCACGAGAGGCGTGAAGAGGAGAGTGGTTTCCATGGCTTCAGCCTTTCATCACATTGGCGTCTTCGACGGCGATCGTGCCGCGATTGCGGAAGAAACAGACAAGAATTGCGAGGCCGATGGCGGCCTCTGCGGCAGCGACGGTCAGCACAAAGAGCGTGAACACTTGCCCTACCATGTCCCCCAGATGCGCCGAAAACGCCACAAGGTTGATATTCACCGAAAGCAGCATAAGTTCGATAGACATCAACAGGATGATGACATTCTTGCGGTTCAGAAAGAGGCCAAAGATGCCGATGACGAACAGCGCTGCGGCCACCGTCAGATAATGTTCAAGTCCGATCATCGTTTCACCCTCTGACCCTCAATCTTCTTCTTTTCACGATGCGCAGGACGTACGCGCCCAGCAGCATCTTAACACTCCAAATCGCGGCTAACCCCGCCAGCCCGACGGCAGAGACCGCGTGATGCAGCAGGTCCGCCATCAGAGCCCCTGCCCCGGCTTCACATCCCTGAGCTCCATCGCCTTGGCTGGGTCGCGATACATCTGCGCCAGCACATCCTGTCGCTTGACATCCGTCCGGTGCCGCAGCGTCAGAACAATCGCGCCAATCATGGCAACCAGCAGGATCAGACCCGAAAGCTGGAACAGTATGAAATAGGTGTCATAGAGCAACAGCCCCAAGGCGGCGGTATTCTCGACCCCGTCGGGCGTCACCGCGCGGCGCGCGGCCTCAGCCCCATCCGCCATCTGCCAATTGCCGAACGCCAACCCGAATTGCATGAGCAGGATGACCCCGATCAACAGCGCCAGCGGCATGTATTTCGCCATTTCCGCCTTCAACTCGGCGAAATCTACATCAAGCATCATCACCACGAAGAGGAAAAGCACCGCAACCGCGCCCACGTAAACGATGATGAGCAGCATCGCCACAAACTCGGCCCCCAACAGCACGAACAGCCCCGCTGCGCTGATAAAGGACAGGATCAGCCACAGCACCGAATGCACCGGGTTGCGGCTGACAACCGTCATCAACCCGCCGGTCAAGAGCGACACTGCAAAGAGATAAAAGGCC
This sequence comes from Roseovarius mucosus DSM 17069, assembly GCF_000768555.3. Lineage (GTDB taxonomy): Bacteria > Pseudomonadota > Alphaproteobacteria > Rhodobacterales > Rhodobacteraceae > Roseovarius > Roseovarius mucosus. The sequence continues at coordinate 271,254 of NZ_KN293978.2, read as the reverse complement.
ATGGCCGCAAACGTCATTTGTCTTTTCCTTCCTTGTCGCCTTGGTCCATGACCTCTCGGGCGAAATCCATGGCGCGCGTCATCGAGGGGATACCGGCGAACATCGCCATCTGTGCGATGGTCTCGGCAATCTCATCGCGGGTCGCCCCGGCCTCAAGTGCATGGCGCACGGTCATGCGGATTTGCGTGTCGCTCTGTGCGCCCAGCATGGTCAACCCCGCAAGCGTCAAGAGCAGGCGCGTCTTGGCATCCAGCCCCTCCTTGTTCAACCCCTTGCCAAAGCTCATTTCCATGAAATCCTTGGGCATGGTCGGCCAGAGGGTCTCGAACCCTTTGGGCGAAAAGGATTCAAGCGCCGGGTTGAGCGCCTTGGCCATTTCCTGCGCCTGACGCATCATCATCTCGAAGGGGTTGGTGGGATCGCTCATCGGTAGGGTGCATCCATCTCGAGGTTGCGGGCAATTTCGGCCTCCCAACGGTCGCCATTGGCCAAAAGCCGCGCTTTGTCATAGAACAATTCTTCGCGGGTTTCGGTGGCGAACTCGAAATTCGGCCCCTCGACGATGGCATCCACGGGACAGGCTTCCTGACAGAAGCCGCAATAGATGCATTTCGTCATGTCGATGTCATAGCGCGTGGTGCGGCGGCTGCCGTCGTCTCGGGGTTCCGCATCAATCGTGATTGCCTGCGCCGGGCAGATCGCCTCGCAGAGCTTGCACGCGATACAGCGTTCTTCGCCATTGGGGTAGCGGCGCAACGCATGTTCGCCCCGGAACCGCACCGAAAGCGGGCCTTTTTCATGCGGATAATTCACAGTGGCCTTGGGCGCGAAAAAGTATTTCAGCCCCAGCTTGAACCCTTTGAAGAAGTCGGAGAGCAGGAAATACCCCGCCGCGCGTCCGTAATCAATCTTGGTCATGGATCAGCCTCCAATCGCCCAGCGGGCCCAAAAGCCGCCCAGCACTTCGAATTTCGCAAGAAACGCTACGATCACTACCCAGCCCAAGGACATGGGCAAAAACACTTTCCAACCGATCCGCATCAGCTGATCGTAGCGGTAGCGCGGCGTGATCGCCTTGACCATGGCGAAGAGGAAGAAGAAGAACGCCATCTTGGCGATCATCCACAGCACGCCATCCGGCAGCCCGGGAATGGGCGAGAGCCAGCCGCCAAAGAACAAGAGGCTCATCAGCGCACACATCAGGAAAATCGCGATATATTCCCCCGCCATGAACAAGAGGAACGGAGTCGAGGAATATTCCACCTGATAGCCCGCCACCAGTTCCGACTCGGCCTCTGGCAGGTCAAAGGGCGGGCGGTTCGTTTCGGCCAAGGCGCTGATAAAGAACAGGAACACCATCGGCAGATGCGGCAGCCAGTACCAGCCAAAGAACCCATAGGCGGTGTCCTGAGCGCCAACGATGGCACTGAAATTGAGAGAACCCGTGGAAATGATCACGCCAATGATGATCAAACCCAGAGACACCTCATAGGAAATCATCTGCGCCGCCGAACGCAACGACCCCAGGAACGGGTATTTCGAGTTCGACGCCCAGCCCCCCATGATCACGCCATAGACCTCAAGCGAGGACACGGCAAAAACAAAGAGGACCGCCACGTTGATATCCGACAAAACCCAGCCGTCGTTCATCGGGATCACGGCCCAGGCCAGCACCGCCAGCACGAAACTCGTCATCGGGGCCAGCATGAACACCGCCTTGTCGGCCCCCGCCGGCACGACGACCTCCTTGACCACGTATTTCAGCGCGTCTGCCACGGTCTGCAAAAGGCCCCAGGTGCCCACCACATTGGGGCCCCGGCGCATCTGCACGGCGGCCCAGATCTTGCGGTCGCCATAGACGAGGAACAAGAGCGAGACCATGACAAAGCCCACCACCGCGAGGCATTGCGCCAGGATGATCACAAAGGTTCCCAGCGGGGTTGTAAAGAATTCAGCCATCAGGTCCTCACACCATCGGTATTCCGTTTTCCGCACAGTTTGCGGCGACGACTTCAGCGTCGATTGTCAGTAGCCCCCGGGGCAAGGCCGCCGAGATCGTATAAACCGCATCGCCCTGCCAGATGCCAGCCTCTTCCGAGACACTTGTGCGCAGGTGACGCGCAAATCCGTAACCCCGGATCAGCGCATATTGCGCAGCGGCACATTCGGCATATCGCTCTACGTCGCCAGGATCACGCGCGCCACGCATGCTGACGTGGAAATTCACCAGATCCCCATCCAGAAGCCGCGTCTCGATCCCGCGATACTCGGGCGCAAAGGGCACGGGTGCCGTGCTGTCCGCACAGCCCGCCAGCCCAAGCGCCAGAGGCGATATGACGGCCATGACCATCCTCACTCTGCCGCCATCGGCTGCGCACCGCGCGCCTTGGCATTGGCGCTCAGTTCCGCCATCAGCTCGCTTGCACGGGCAATCGGATTGGTCAGGTAGAAATCCGCAAGTGCAAGCCGGAAATCGGCCTTGCCAAGCGCGTCTTTTTCCAGTGGCTGCCAGTCATTCTCGGGAACCTGATCCACCTTCTTCAGATGCGGCACCGCCTTGACCAGCGCCTGACGCAACTGGGCGATGCTGTCATAAGGCAACACAGCGCCCATTTCCCCAGAGAGCGCGCGCAGGATCGCCCAGTTTTCCTTGGCTTCACCCGGCGCGAACCCTGCACGCAGCGCAAGTTGCGGGCGGCCTTCGGTGTTGACGAACAGGCCCTGCTCCTCGGTATAGGCTGCCCCCGGCAGGATCACATCGGCCCGGTGCGCACCACGATCTCCATGGCTACCCTGATAGATCACGAAGGGTCCCGCCGCGATCTCGACCTCGTCCGCACCGAGGTTGTATATAACATCCGCACCCTCAATCGCGGCATCTAGCCCGCCTTCGGTTACGGCGCCCACATCCATCGCGCCCACACGGCCCGCCGCCGTATGCAACACCAGCATTCGCCCGGACAGCGCCATCGCAGCAGCCAACACCGCCGCGCCATCGGCCTCGCGCAGCGCGCCCATACCGACGATGACAATCGTATCCTCGGGCACACTCAGCCCCGCAAGGGCGGCACGATCCGTGCCCGCGTGGGTATAATCATAGGTCAGATCGACCTTTGGGCCGACCAGCGTGATGTTGGCCCCCTTGATCCACGCCTTACGCAAACGCGCATTGAGCACCGGTGCCTCAACCCGCGGATCGGTGCCGATCAGCACCACATTCCTGGCCGTGTCGAGATCCTCGATAGCGACATTGCCGACATAGCCGCTGCGGTTGCCCACAGGCAGCCGCGCCTTGTCGGTGCGGCATTCCACAGTCCCGCCCTGCCCTTCGATCAACCCCTTGAGGGCAAAGGCCGCCTCGACAGAAACCAGATCGCCAACAAGACCCGCCAGCTTCTTGGCACCCTTGACCGCCTCCGCCACCTTGGCCAGGGCCTCGGGCCATGTGGCCACGCGCAGCTTGTCGTTCTCGCGGATATAGGGCCGGTCCAGACGCTGCCGCCGCAACCCATCCCAGACAAAGCGCGTCTTGTCCGAAATCCACTCCTCGTTCACGCCGTCATGGTTACGCGGCAGGATGCGCATGACCTCGCGCCCCTTGCAATCGACACGAATGGATGACCCGAGCGCATCCATCACGTCGATGGTTTCCGTCTTGGTCAATTCCCAAGGGCGCGCGGTAAAGGCATAGGGTTTGCTCACAAGCGCACCCACCGGGCACAGGTCAATGATATTGCCCTGCAAATTGCTGTCGAGCGTCTGACCCAGATAGCTGGTGATCTCGGCATCCTCGCCGCGCCCGGTCTGGCCCATCTGCATGATCCCAGCCACCTCGGAGGTGAAGCGCACACAGCGCGTGCAAGAGATGCAGCGCGTCATATGGGTCTCGACCAAGGGGCCAAGATCCAGATCCTCGCTCGCGCGCTTGGGTTCGCGGTAGCGGCTGAAATCCACACCATAGGCCATGGCCTGATCCTGCAAGTCGCACTCGCCGCCCTGATCGCAGATCGGGCAATCGAGCGGATGGTTGATGAGCAGGAATTCCATCACGCCCTCACGGGCCTTCTTGACCATCGGACTGTTGGTCTTGACCACAGGCGGCGTGCCGTCCGGACCGGGCCGCAGGTCCTTGACCTGCATCGCACAGCTTGCCGCAGGCTTGGGCGGGCCGCCGACGACCTCAACAAGACACATCCGGCAATTCCCGGCAATCGACAACCGCTCGTGGTAGCAGAACCGTGGCACCTCGACCCCGGCCTGCTCGCAGGCCTGGATCAGGGTCATCGCGCCCTCGACCTCGATCTCGTGATCGTCGATGATGATCTTGCGTAGGTCAGACATGGTATCTCACTTTGCTTTCAGAAACTTGCCGATCGGGCTCTGCTTTGCGATTTCGGCGCGACCTAGATCGCACAGGCTCGGCTCGTCGTTGGGCATGGCACCCTGCGACCGGATATAGTCGTCACTGCGCCCGCGAATCTTGCGCTTTTCGTCCTTGTCCGAGATGTAAGCCTCGATCTCGTCTTCGGTGTAGCCGCGCGACTGCGCCTCATCCTTGAGCGCGCGCATATAGGCAAGGGCGGTAAAGACACGCGGCGAGATGTCGCCGCAGCGTTTGCGGATTTCATCCGCGACAGCCATATAGAACAGGCCCTGGTTGATATCGGCCTCTTGTGCCAACGACCCGGCGCTGGCCGAGGCCACGCCACCCGAGGCCCCCAAACCAAGGCTCAGAACAAAAGACAGGATCACACGCATCGGATCATTCCTTTCATATCAGTGCGGGGGCAGGCCATCGTGGCTCGCCCATCTGCATCGCAGATGGGTTCCACGCCGCCTGCTATGCAATAGCAGGCGGGCCAAGCCCCTGATATGAAACGGTTTATGACCATATGATGCAGCGTCCCGTTACCGATACCGTATCCCCGGACCGCGCATAGACCGGCCCTTTGTCCCCCTCGGGCACACCCACCCAAGCAATTTCGGAGGTGCCGAAATTGTCCAGGCAATAGCGCGTCGCCTCATAGAGCGCCGCCTGCTGTGCCCCCTCGATGCCCCGCCCGGCCCGCCGCACAGAAGCCGTGAAATTACGCCGATCCTGCTTTTCCGCTCGCGCCTTGCCGGGATAGTAATTGCCGTTGAACAGCACCCGCTCTTCGCGCTCGGCGCAACCAGCCAGCACAGTCAACGCGATCAGCACCAGCCCCGCGCGGCGATATGATGCAAGCGCCCTCATTCCGCCGCCACAGCGCTCACGCGGCCAGTGCGCTTGGCCTTGATCCGGTCCTCGATCTCGTCGCGGAAATTGCGGATGAGGCCCTGAATGGGCCAGGCCGCCGCATCGCCAAGCGCACAGATCGTGTGGCCCTCGACTTGCTTGGTCACGTCGAGCAGCATGTCGATTTCCTCGACCTCGGCCTCGCCGCGCACCAGACGATCCATCACCCGCATCATCCAGCCGGTGCCCTCGCGACAGGGCGTGCACTGACCGCAGCTCTCATGCTTGTAGAATTTCGACAGACGCCAGATCGCCTTGATCATGTCAGTCGACTTGTCCATCACGATCACCGCCGCCGTGCCAAGACCCGACCGCTGCTCGCGCAGGTAATCGAAATCCATGATCGCCTCGCGCATGAATTCACCGCGAATACAGGGCACCGAAGACCCCCCGGGAATGACGGCCTTGAGGTTATCCCAACCGCCGCGAATACCGCCACAGTGTTTCTCGATCAACTCTTCAAAGGTGATCGACATCGCCTCTTCGACGACGCAGGGGTTGTTCACATGGCCTGAAATCGCAAAGAGCTTGGTGCCCGAATTGTTGGGTCGGCCAAAGCCTGCAAACCACTCGGGCCCGCGCCGCAGGATGGTCGGCACCACGGCAATCGATTCCACGTTATTCACCGTCGTGGGACAGCCATAGAGCCCCGCACCCGCCGGAAACGGCGGCTTCATCCGGGGCATGCCCTTCTTGCCCTCAAGGCTTTCAAGCAGCGCGGTTTCCTCGCCGCAGATATAGGCGCCCGCCCCGTGATGCAGGTAAATATCGAAATCCCAGCCGGATTTGCAGGCGTTCTTGCCCACAAGCCCCGCCGCATAGGCCTCATCAATCGCGGTCTGAAGCGCCTCTTTCTCGCGGATATATTCCCCGCGAATGTAAATATAACACGCATGCGCGTTCATCGCGAAGCTGGCGATCAGACAGCCCTCGATCAGTGTATGCGGATCATGGCGCATGATCTCGCGGTCCTTGCAGGTACCGGGCTCGGATTCATCGGCATTGACCACCAGATAGCTGGGCCGCCCGTCGCTTTCCTTGGGCATGAACGACCATTTGAGACCAGTGGGAAAGCCCGCACCGCCGCGACCGCGCAGGCCGCTCGCCTTCATCTGGTTCACGATCCAATCGCGACCATTCTGCAATATCTTGGCCGTGCCATCCCAATGCCCACGCGCCAAGGCACCTTTGAGGCTGCGATCATGCATCCCGTAGAGATTGGTAAAGATACGGTCCTGGTCCTTGAGCATTCCGCTACCCCTGATTGTCCCGGCGCATGCGCCAGATTTGATAAGTCACCACCAACGCCCAGAAAAAGGCGGCAATGGCGGCCAGATCGAACAGAAAGACGAACCGGATCGGCCATCCCATCTGAGCGCCCAGCCATTGCGCAGCCATCCAGATCAGCATGGTCGCCGCAATCACCACACCCACGGTGCGGCCCTTGCGTGCCATTAGCCGATCTTTGTCCTGACTGCGCATCGCTTGCATCATTCCTCGTAAACGCCGCCCGATGCGACGCGTTTGGAAAACTCTGTCTCGCCACCAGCGGCGAGGGTCTTGGCCTGCTCGACCCAATTGTCGCGGCTCACCCGCCCTTTGAACCCTTTGAGGTTCTCGTCCACCCAAGCCACCTCTGCCGCCGACCATCCCGCGATCTGGTCAAAGTGGTAAAAACCCAACGCGTGACAGAGCTCCTCAAGCTTGGGGCCCACCCCCTTGATCTGCTTGAGGTCATCCGCCGCTCCACCCCGCGGGGCCGAGAGCGCTTCGGGCTTCGTCCCCAATTCCGCGCCTTCGTACACCGCCTCTGTCTTCGCCTCAGACACAACCGCCGCCGATTGCGCCGGGGTTGCCACCGGGGAGGATACCGGCGCGGACGCCTCGTCCTCCACATCCGGCGCCTTGTAGCCGGTGATCCCCGTCACGCCCCGCAACGTCGCCTCGACATCGCGCGCCTCGATCCCGCGATCGTCGGGGCGATACCCGGTGCAGACCAGACCCGAGATCACGAGGCCAAAGAACACCGCAAAGGCCACTCCCAACAGCAACGCGGCAAAGACCCCGACCGCTCCGGCTGTGGACCAGACCACCAGAACCCCGGACAAGAGCGCGAGGCCCCAGCTTATGATCTGGCAAGTGCTCAGTTTCGACGTATCAGACATGACAGTAACCCCCTGTTGTGTTCAGACAGGCGTATTCAGTAAACGCCACCTTTCTTGGCACGGGCAGAGAACTCCGTCTCTTTGCCGTCCGCCAGCAACTTTGCCTGCTCAACCCAGTTGTCCCGGCTGACCCGTCCCTTGAAACCCTCAAGGTTCTGATCGACCCAACTGATCTCTTCCTCCGTCCATTTCGCGATCTGATCGAAGTGGTAAAAGCCCATGCTGTGCAATAGCTGCTCCAACTTTGGGCCAACCCCCTTGATCATCTTGAGGTCATCCGGACCGCTCTCGCGCGCAGCGCTCAGCACTTCGGGCTTTTTGCCGGGTGCGGCCTCGGCTGCCGCTTTCGCGGGCTTGGCCGCCGGCTCCGCATCCGGTTTCGCCGTCGATTTGGCCTGCGCCTCGGCCTTGGTCGCACCGGTCGCATCTGCGGGCGTGCCCGCTGCCACCTTGGTCACAATGGCCACCGGCTCGGCGTTCTGCTTAACCGCCGAAGGGGCGGGTTTATGCATCGCCCCCTTGTCGCGCCACGGCGTCAAGAGCGGCACCTCGGTGCCGTCAATCCGCTTGACCGTGTCGCCGATATCCACCGCCGCCTGCGCGCTGGCGTTATACTGCGCGCGACCGCTGTCGAACTCCTGCAGGCTGGTCAGCCCCGATTTCGGCTCAGCGGCATAACGACCATTCTGCGGCCCCGGCACCGGCACCTTGCCTGCCGCCAACTCGTCGATGATCTCCGCGAACCGCGCGGCGGTCAGATCTTCGTAATAATCCTTGCCGATCTGCGCCATGGGGGCATTGGCGCATGCGCCCAGACATTCAACCTCTTCCCAGGAAAACTTGCCATCCGCCGACAATTCAAACGCCTTGGGCGCGATCTTGTCCTTGCAGACCGCAATCAGATCCTCGGCACCACAGATCATGCAGGTCGTCGTGCCGCAAATCTGGAAATGCGCCACACTGCCAACCGGCTGCAACTGGAACATGAAATAGAATGTCGCCACTTCCAGAGCGCGGATGTAATCCATGCCCAGCATGTCCGCCACATGCTCGATCGCCGGACGGCTCAACCAGCCCTCTTGCTCTTGAGCCCGCCACAAGAGCGGGATGATCGCGCTGGCCTGACGTCCCTCGGGATATTTGCTGATCTGCCCCTCGGCCCAGGCCTGATTGGCGGGGCTAAAGGCAAAGCTCTCGGGCTGTTGATGATAAAGGCGACGTAGCATTCTCAGGCACAGGCTCCTGTAGTCAGTTTCACGCCCCCATCAGGCAGCCGAACGGCTCCGCCCGAGGACAGTTTATAGGCGGTTATATCCAGCAGTTGCTGCCGCTTCAGCCCGGTCTGGATCTCAGCGGCCAGATAGTCGGGCTCGGTCACAAGCTGGCATCCCAGCGACTTTGCCGCCGCATCATAGCGCGCGATGCCCTCTTGGCCCACACCTTCGGGCGGCAGGGCACAGCCTGCAAGAAAACCAAACGCGGCCAGTGCCGCAATCCGTACGGTGATCATTGCGAACACACCTCTTCTGAAAGCGAGAGCGAGTCATCCGCGGTGTTCATCACCGCCTCTCCCTCTTGCAACATCTTGCCAATGACCGGGCGTAATTCCTTGGTGGTAAACCCGGCCGCCGGCAATTGGCTATCGGCCTCTGCCCGGCTCAGACGACACCCAGCGCTTTTCATGTAAGCGATGAAATCGGCACGCAGCTCGTCGGGCCCACGTTGCGGCGCGGTGATCTCGGGGTTGCTGGCGATCATATCCGCCGACAGGCCCTTGAATTTCTCGCACAGGCTCGGCTCCAGAAATACCGCCTTTTGATCCGCAGACACACGGATTTCCGCCATCCGCTCCATCTTGTCCATCAAGAGCTGGACCTCGGTCATCTCAACGCCCACACGCGGCAACAAGAGCTTGGCCTCGTCGATGGTCATCACACAATTATTGTCGGCAATCGCAGCAAAGAAGCGTTCGCGCCCCGAATAATCCAGCTTGCCACCACAGACACCGCCAAAGACCACAAGCTGCCCATCGAGGATGCGCGCGCGCTCTTCGCTAACCAGCTGCTCAGTGATGGCCTTGGTCTCGTCCTTGTCGGCGAATCCTGCCTCGGGCATCACCTTGTCGGCCTGATAGGGCGACATGCGACAGCCATACTGCGCCATGACTCCCACAAATTCCTCGATCCGTTCCGAGGACACAGCTTGCGCTTGGGCCATGACCGGCAAGGCACAAAGCACCAGTGTAACCAAACCCCTCATCCAGCCTGCCCCATCGCCAAACTCGCCACTAGAACCACGATCAGCGCGGCAACGCCTGCGCCGATATGCTTGCCCACTGCTTGCCCCGCTCGCGCGTAAATCCAGGCATCGTGAAAGGCCATATAGGAAAAGGCTGCAAAGAGCAGCGCAATCGCCTTCAGATCCCCATAGAGGGTCGCGCCCAACGCAAGCACCAGCATCGCGACATAGCGATTGGCCATGACTTGCGGCAATTGCTCGGCGCGATGGCCCGTGGCCACCATGCCCGCCACCGGGTCGCGCAGGAAAAGGGCGGCCAAAGCCCCCGTCACCAGCACCCCCGCGCCCGAAAGCGCTATGGCAAGGCTTGCCCAGCTCATTACCGGTCAATCTCCCCAAAGACGACATCCATCGTCCCGATGATCGCCGCCACATCGGCCAGTTGATGCCCCTTGGCGACATGATCCATCGCCTGCAAATGCAGGAACCCCGGCGCGCGCAGCTTGGCGCGATAAGGCCGATTGGTGCCATCCGCTACAAGGTAAACACCAAACTCCCCCTTGGGGGCCTCGACCGCGGCGTAAACCTCGCCTGCTGGCACGTGGAACCCTTCGGTATAGAGCTTGAAGTGATGAATCAGCGCTTCCATCGAGCGTTTCATCTCGCCGCGCTTCGGTGGGGTGATCTTGCCCCGCGCCAGAATATCGCCTTGGCCCTCGGGCGCGCGCAGCTTGGCAATCGCCTGATGGATGATACGGAGAGATTGGCGCATTTCCTCCATCCGGCACAGGTAGCGATCATAGCAATCGCCATTCTTGCCGACGGGCACAAGGAAATCGAACTCGTCATAGCATTCATAGGGCTGCGACCGGCGCAAATCCCAGGCCATGCCAGAACCGCGCACCATCACACCGCTAAAGCCCCAGTCGAGCGCCTCTTGCTGACTGATCACGCCGATATCGGCGTTGCGCTGCTTGAAGATCCGATTCTCAGTCAAGAGACCGTCGATGTCATCCAGCACACTCGGGAATTCGTTGGCCCAGGTCTCGATGTCGTCGATCAACTCGGGCGGCATGTCCTGATGGACACCGCCTGGACGAAAATAAGCCGCATGCAGACGCGCGCCACAGGCCCGCTCGTAAAACACCATCAGCTTTTCACGCTCTTCAAAGCCCCAGAGCGGCGGCGTGAGCGCGCCCACGTCCATCGCCTGCGTGGTGACGTTCAGGAGGTGGTTCAGAATGCGGCCAATCTCGCAGTAAAGAACCCGAATGAGGCTCGCACGGCGCGGCACCTCGACGCCGGTCAGCCTTTCAATGGCCAGACACCACGCATGTTCCTGGTTCATCGGCGCCACATAATCCAGCCGGTCAAAATAAGGCAGGTTTTGCAGATAGGTGCGGCTCTCCATCAACTTTTCGGTGCCGCGATGCAGTAGGCCAATATGCGGATCGCAGCGTTCCACCAATTCCCCGTCCAGTTCCAACACCAGACGCAAAACACCATGCGCCGCAGGGTGTTGCGGGCCAAAGTTGATGTTGAAATTGCGGATTTTCTGCTCGCCGGTCAGGGCGTCATCGAAACCTTTGGTGCCGTCCATCACTTCGCCCCCTTCTCATCACCCGGCAGGATGTATTCGGCACCCTCCCAAGGGCTCATGAAATCGAACTGCCGATATTCCTGCACAAGGCTCACAGGCTCATAAACCACGCGCTTTTGCACCTCATCATAGCGCACCTCGGTATAGCCCGTGGTCGGGAAATCCTTGCGCAGCGGATGACCGCGAAACCCGTAATCGGTCAGAATACGGCGCAGGTCGGGATGACCCGAAAAGAGGATGCCAAACATATCGAACACTTCACGCTCGAACCAGTTGGCCGCCGGATAGGCCTCGGTAATCGAGGGCACCATATCCTCTTCGCGCACTGACACACGCAGACGAATGCGATGGTTCTGATACATGCTGAGGAAATGATAGACCACGTCGAACCGCTTGGCCCGATCCGGGTAATCCACCGCGGTAATATCAACCAGCGTGGAAAAGGCGCAGTTTTGATCGGTTTTCAGAAACTCCGCCAACCCCGCGATATGGTTCAGTGCCACATCCACCGTCAATTCGCCAAAGGCCACGTCCCAGCCCAGCACGCAATCACCGCGCTTATGCTCGATATAGCCGCCCAGTTCCTTGAGAGAAGCGCTCATCTGACAATCGTCCCCGTGCGGCGAATCTTGCGTTGCAATTGCAGGATGCCATAGACCAACGCCTCGGCGGTCGGCGGGCAGCCCGGCACATAGATATCGACCGGCACGATCCGGTCACAGCCGCGCACGACCGAATAACTGTAGTGATAATAGCCCCCGCCATTGGCGCAGGACCCCATCGAGATCACATAGCGCGGCTCGGGCATCTGGTCATAGACCTTGCGCAGCGCGGGCGCCATCTTGTTGGTCAGCGTGCCGGCCACGATCATCACGTCGGATTGACGAGGGCTGGCGCGCGGGGCAAAGCCGAACCGCTCCACATCATAGCGCGGCATCGCGGTATGCATCATCTCGACCGCACAGCACGCCAGACCAAAGGTCATCCAGTGCAAGGACCCGGTGCGCGCCCAATTGATGATATCCTCGGTCGAGGTCAGCAGGAATCCCTTGTCCTGCAACTCGGCGTTCAGCGCCTGCGTCGCCACTTCGCGATCCGGCCCTGCGGTATGGGCCCCCGTCATCACTGCCATTCCATCGCTCCTTTGCGCCACTCATAGGCGAAGCCGGCGGTCAGAACGGCCAGAAACACCATCATCGACCAGAACGACGCCATGCTCAGATCCTGAAAGGCCACGGCCCACGGAAAGAGCAGCGCGATTTCGAGATCGAAGATGATGAACAAGATCGACACGAGATAGAATCGCACATCGAACTTCATCCGCGCGTCGTCAAAGGCGTTAAAGCCACATTCATACGCGCTGACCTTTTCAGGATCGGGGTTGCGCACGGCAAGAACGACAGCGGCAAGGATAAGAACAAGGCCCAATCCTATGGCAACGGCCAGGAAAACGAGGATGGGAAGGTATTCCCTCAGCATCTCTTCCACGAGGTGGCTCCTTTCATGCGCATGGATCGGCGCATCAAGATGGCTGCATGACTATGCCGGGTTTAAACCCGCCCCGTGCAGGGGTCAACCGAGCGCGCGCAGGTTTGGCCCCCCCAAACACCGGATTTTCATGTTTTGCATACGACGGTATGCTGTATGGGACGCAATTCGCACGTCCCCCCGGCACCTTACACGCCGCAACGCGGCAAATGCGCGCGACTCAGGCGGGTCTCAGCCCTGCCAACGCGGCGTGCGCCGCTCGAAAAAGGCACCGATGCCTTCGCGCGCTTCCGCCCCCTCCCAACAGGTCGTCAGCGCCGCGATGGTCATGGCAATCGTGTCCTCGTCAATACGTGGCCCAAGCGCCCGCACCAGCGCCTTGGCCTGCCCCACTGCCCCCGGTGCACACTCCAGATAGGGCGCGACCTCGGCCTCAACCGCGGCATCCAGATCGCCCTCGGGCACAGCGCGGGCCAGCAATCCAAGCTGCACCGCCTCGGCAGCATCGAACCTGCGCCCGGACATGAACACGCGCCGCGCCCTTGCCGCACCCATCCGCGCCACCACATAGGGGCCGATGGTGGCCGGGATCAGGCCCAACCGCGTCTCGGTCAGCGCCATCAGCGCATGATCCGCGCCAATCGCCACGTCGCAGACACTCATCAGGCCGATACCCCCGCCAAAGGCATTGCCCTGCACCCGCCCGATCAACGGCTTGGGTAGGGTATCGAGCGCGTGCAGCATCTGCGCCAGCTTGGCCGCCTCCCGCCCACGCGCATCCGGCTCCGCCTCGAACTGCTCCCGCATCCAGCCCAGATCGCCACCCGCGCAGAATGTCTTGCCCTGCGCCGCCAGCACGACCACGCGCACCCCCGCATCCGCGCCCAACGCCTCGGCGGCCCTGTGTAATTCGGCAATCATCTGCGCCGACATGGCGTTGTGCTTTTCCTCTCGCGCAAGCGTGAGGGTCGCCACTCCGCGCGCGTCGGTCTCGAGTCTGATGGTTTCAAACATTGCCCAGCTCCTTGCCTGTTTGCCGCAACCAATCCGCATAGACCCAGTTCATGCGATCCACGAACCAGATCTTCGGCACCATCATCAGGATCGTGCCGAACACCGTCCACACCGCATCGAGCCGCCACAGGCCAACCGCCATGATCAGAGCTCCGGGCAGCGATGCCGCCGATAAAAGTGCTGCCCAATGCCGGTGATGGGCGGCGACCTCGTCGGGGCGTTTCAGAAACACCCGTTCCCCCAACACCCCGCGCGAGGCCCAGTTGTCCAGCGACGCAGGCGGCGGGAACGCGCGCGGATTGACCCAAACCCAGATCATCACGGCGAGCAATCCCGCCCAGGCCCAACCGCCGACCCAGACCCTGGACCAGATCGCGAGAGCAAGAAGCGGCAGCATCGTGAAACGGGTGTAGACCGACCACGGATTAGCATGACGCGCCCAAGTGGCGCCGTTCATCCCCATCGCACGTTCGGCAACCCGGTAGATGCCGCTCATCCCCGCATCGCCCGCGCCATATCTGCCGCCCGCGCCAGCACGCCGGCATCCAGCCCGGTCTCATAGCCAAGCGTGCTGAGGCGCGCATTCACCGCCTCTGTCGCCACATTGCCCGCCGCGCCCGGCGCATAGGGGCAGCCCCCCAAGCCACCCACGGCGGCATCGAAGACCCGCACGCCCTGCGCCAGCGCCACCTCGATATTGTCGAGCGCGTGACCCGACGTGTCGTGGAAATGCCCCGCCAATCGCCCGACCGGCACCACGTCCCGAACCGCCGCCAGCATTGCGGCAACCGCTTCCGGCTTTCCCCGTCCGATGGTATCGCCAAGGCTGATCTCGTAACAGCCCATGGCCCAGAGCGCCTCGGCCACCCGCGCCACCTCGGCCGGGGCCACCGGCCCGTCATAAGGGCATTCGACCACGCAAGACACATAGCCGCGCACGCGCAGCCCCTCTGCCCCCGCCGCCTCCATCACCGGCGCGAACCGCGCAAGGCTCTCCTCGATCGAGGCGTTGATATTGGCGCGTGAAAACCCCTCAGAGGCAGAGCCAAACACAGCCACCTCATCCGCCCCCGCATCGAGCGCGTCACTCAGCCCACGCATATTCGGTGTCAGAGCGGCATACCGCACCCCCGCCGCGCGCTGGATACCACGCAGAACCTCGGCGCTGTCGGCCATCTGCGGCACCCATTTGGGGCTCACGAAACTCGCCACTTCGATCCGCGAGAATCCTGCGCCGCTCAGGCAATCCACAAGCGCGATCTTGTCCCGCGTGGAAATGTGCCGCGCCTCGTTCTGCAACCCGTCGCGCGGACCCACCTCGAAAATCTCGACACGCTCGCCCATCACGCCCCCTCCGGCACCGGATAAAACTCCTGGATATAGATATCCTGCTCTCCATCCCGCGCCTTGGCCCGAATATAGGCAGGCCGCGCGCGCAACCGCGCCCAATAGGCCATAAGGCGCGGATAGGTGTCCAGATCGACGTAATACCGCGCCAATTCAAACCCATAGGCAAACATCACATCCGCCGCCGAAAACCCGGAAGGCAAGAGATACTCGCCGTCCATCCGCGCCTCCATCGCCGCAAGGCTCGCGCGCAGCCGCGCGTTCAGCAGCTTGATCACCGCCGCGGATGGCTGTGCGGGCGGGCGCAGGAACACCTGGTTGAGGTTGAGATTTTCCAAGAGGCACCCCACCGTTTCGGCGTAGGCAAACACCTCAAGCGCGCGCGCCCGCTCGGGGCTGCCGGGTTCAGGCAGCAATCCGGCCTCCGGGTAGGTCTCGCACAAGAGCTGCACAATCGCCCCACTCTCGAACCACACCGCGCCCTGATGCTCCAGCACCGGCACGCGTCCGGCTGGCGACAAGGCCAGAAACTCCGGGCTGCGCATCGATCCATCGCGGATCGAATAATACGCGACCTCATAGTCCAGCCCCAACTCCTCCAACAGCCACATGACGCGCAGCGACCGCGCCAGCGGCACATGATGCAGCCGGATCATGCGCTCTCCTCCTCCAACCGCACCAGCGCCGCACCGGCGCTCACCTGATCGCCCGCGGCGACCAGCACTTCGGCCACAACCCCGTCGCGCGCCGCCAGAAGGCTATGCTCCATCTTCATCGCCTCAAGCACCGCCAGCCGGTCGCCCTTGGCCACCGCCTGCCCCGGCGCGGCATAGACCGCCTTGACCAATCCCGGCATCGGCGCCTCGATCAAGGTGGCATCGCCTCCCGCGGCGCCTTCCCGCGCCAGAGGGTCAACCAGATCAAACGTCAGCCCATAGCGGGCAAAAACCGTGATTCGGTTGCCATCAACGGCGACGCCGGGCGCAGGTTGCCCATCCAGCCGCCAGCGCCCATCCACGCGCCGCGCCGCGATCACCGCGTCACCCACCCGCAGATCATGGGCGTCCGCACCCAGTGTCACCTGGCGAACAGAAATTTCCGCGCCGCCATGGATGAGCCGCACCTCGCGCTCCAGCGGCGACCACAGGACAAAGCCCGCATCAGGCTGCATGTCCCCAAGAAGATCCAGACCCGCCAGCGCCGCCAAAGCCACCTCACGCGGCCCCGCCTCGGGCACCTCCACCAGCGCTTCGAGGTCGCGCGCGATCAACCCGGTGTCCACCTCGCCAGCCGCGAATCCCGCGTGCCGCGCCAACGCCCCCAGAAACCCGAGATTCGTCACCGTTCCGGCGACCTCTGTCCCCTCCAGCGCCGCCGCCAGTCGCCGGAGCGCCACGGCGCGCGTCGGACCATGGGTGATCACCTTGGCGATCATCGGATCGTACCAGGGACTGATCTCGTCGCCAGCCCGTACACCACTATCGGCGCGGGCGATTCCCGGAAACGCCAGATGCGAGAGCGTTCCCGTGGCCGGCAGAAACCCTTTGGGCACATCCTCGGCATAGAGCCGCGCCTCAAAGGCATGTCCGTTGATCGTCAGATCCTCCTGACGCGCCGGCAGACCTTCGCCCGCCGCCACGCGCAATTGCCACTCCACCAGATCGACGCCGGTGATGGCCTCCGTGACCGGATGCTCGACCTGAAGGCGCGTGTTCATCTCCATGAACCAGAACCGATCAGCGCGCAGCCCCTCAGAGCCATCGACGATGAATTCGATCGTGCCCGCCCCCGCATAGCCAATCGCCTCCGCCGCGCGCACCGCCGCCTGCCCCATGGCGGCACGCACCTCGGGCGTCATGCCGGGGGCCGGGGCCTCTTCGATCACCTTCTGATGCCGGCGCTGGAGCGAGCAATCGCGTTCAAAAAGATGCACGGCCCGCGTGCCATCGCCAAAAACCTGCACCTCGATGTGCCGGGGCTTCTGGATATATTTCTCGATCAGCACGGCAGCATTGCCAAAGGCCGTGCGCGCCTCGCCCTGCGCACTCTCCAGCGCCTCGGCAAAGCGCTCGGGCTGCTCCACCAGACGCATCCCCTTGCCGCCGCCGCCCGCCACGGCCTTGATCAGCACCGGATAGCCAATCGCCTCCGCCGCGCCCGCCAGATGCTCAGGGTCCTGGTTCGCGCCATGATACCCCGGCACCACCGGCACGCCCGCCTTTTCCATCAGCACTTTCGCGGCATCCTTGAGCCCCATCGCACGTATGGCCCGCGCCGAGGGTCCGATAAAGACCAACCCCGCCGCCTCAACCGCCTCGACGAAATCGGGGTTTTCGCTCAGGAACCCATAGCCGGGATGAATGGCCTCTGCCCCCGTCTCAAGCGCTGCCGCGATGATCGCATCGCCCCTCAGATAACTTTCAGACGGGGCCGCCCCGCCAATCCACACCGCCCGGTCGGCCAGCGCCACATGCGCGGCACCCCGGTCGGCATCGGAGTAAACAGCCACCACCTCGACGCCCATCGCCCGAGCTGTGCGCATGATCCGGCAGGCAATCTCGCCCCGGTTCGCGATCAGGATACGTTCAAACATGGCCCACGCCCCCGCGTTCATCGTTCTTCAAATACTCAAATTCCACGGCTCGTCCCATATTGCGTCCTCTCAGCACCATCCCAGCCTCGCCCCGCCATCATAGGGCCGCGCCAACCCGGACTCGATCATGGCACGCGCCACCGGAACACCGTCCGCCGAGGCAAAAACCAGAGCGCGCCCATAGTCATCGGTTCCCTCGCGCACGAATTTCACGTCCTGAGAAGTCATCAACATCCATCTCAGCCCCCATTTCGCGCGCAAAGCGTCCCTGAATTCAGACGCGCATTTTGCCGAGAACAATTCCGGCGTGTCGAACCCAATAAGCCGAGCAGAAATGAGCCCTCTACTCGCGCAATACAGCCGAACCGTGTCGCCATCGGTCACACCAGCCAATCGACAGCCGGGGCTCTTAGCCCCCAAAACCGTCATCGCGCCAATGCGCGCCGTGGTCACAATATCTGCCCCGATCGGCAAACCGACAAAAGCAACCAACCCGGCCACCACAACTCCGCGCAGATACAACGTGGGATCGGCCACTCTATCACGCCACCTGCGTCGCGCAGGGTGCAATGGCGAGCGGCCGCGCGGATTTGGGGGCGTTCCAAGGTCCCATTTTGGATGTCGGCGCGCACCTCTGTAGAAATGGATAAGCTTTCCCTTGCGCATAGCCCCCTCACATCCGAAACACGCCAAAGCGCGTCTCTTCCACCGGGGCGTTGAGGGCCGCGCGCAGCGACAGCGCCAGAACATCGCGGCTCTTGCGGGGGTCCACAATCCCGTCATCCCAGAGCCGGGCAGAGGCATAGAGCGGGTGCGACTGCCGCTCGAACATCTCGACCGTGGGGCGTTTGAACTCGGCCTCGTCCTCGGCCGACCAGCTGCCGCCCTTGCGCTCGATGGCGTCACGCTTGACCGTGGCCAGCACCCCCGCCGCCTGCTCTCCCCCCATCACCGAAATCCGGCTGTTGGGCCAGGACCACATGAAGCGCGGTTGATAGGCGCGCCCCGCCATGCCGTAATTGCCTGCGCCAAAGGAGCCCCCCACCACCATCGTGATCTTGGGCACAGAGGTTGTCGCCACCGCCGTCACCATCTTGGCCCCATGCCGCGCGATGCCCTCATTCTCGTATTTGCGGCCCACCATGAAACCGGTGATGTTCTGAAGAAAAATCAGCGGCACCTTGCGTTGACTGCAGAGCTCAACGAAATGCGCGCCCTTTTGCGCGGCCTCAGAAAATAGGACGCCGTTATTGGCGATGATCCCCACCGGACAGCCCTTGATATGGGCAAAACCCGTCACCAGCGTCTCGCCGAACCGCGCCTTGAACTCATCCAGCCGCGAGCCATCGACAACCCGCGCGATCACCTCGCGAATGTCGTAGGGCGTGCGCAGATCGGCGGGCACCACGCCCAAAAGCTCCTCGGGATCATAGGCCGGCTCCTCGGGTGTCTCCCACCGTAGGGTGGGTGCCAACCCACCGCCCAAAGACCCCACGGCACGCCGCGCCAGGGCCAGCGCATGCCCGTCATCCTCGGCCAGATAATCCGCGACACCCGACAGGCGCGTATGCACATCTCCGCCGCCCAGATCCTCGGCGCTGACAACCTCGCCCGTCGCGGCCTTGACCAATGGCGGCCCTGCCAAAAAGATCGTCCCCTGATCGCGCACGATGATTGTGACATCGCTCATCGCGGGCACATAGGCACCGCCTGCGGTGCAGCTCCCCATCACCACGGCAATCTGTGCGATGCCCTTGGCGCTCATCCGCGCCTGATTGTAGAAAATCCGCCCGAAATGATCGCGGTCCGGGAACACCTCATCCTGATTGGGCAGGTTCGCGCCGCCGCTATCCACCAGGTAGATGCAGGGCAGATGACACTCCTCGGCGATCTCCTGCGCGCGCAGGTGTTTCTTGACCGTCATGGGATAATAGGTGCCGCCTTTGACGGTGGCGTCGTTGCACACCACCATGCAATCACGCCCCATCACGCGCCCCACGCCCGCGATCACCCCGGCACAGGGGGCCGCGCCATCATAAAGCCCATGCGCCGCCGTGGCCCCCACCTCCAGAAACGGGCTGCCCGGATCGAGCAACCCCGCCACCCGGTCACGCGGCAGCATCTTGCCACGCGATACATGCCGCTCACGCGCCTGATCGCCGCCCCCCGCTGCCGCCCAATCTGCGGCCTCGCGCACCACGCGCAGCGCCTCCAGATGCCCGGCCCGATTGGCCTTGAACGCCTCGGACCCTGTCAGAACAGATGATGTCAGACGCATGAACGCGCTCCTCGTCTTGGCACAGTTGTTGTATATTTGCCGCATCGTTGCGGCCGTCGGGCAATTTGACCCATATCAAAGTTTTCCGAGTCGGATCGGCGCATACCCCGCCTTGTAAGAACAAGAGTGGACAGACCATGAAACATTTTAACGCCCTCACCCTTTCGGCCCTGCTTGCTTCTGCAGCAGTTCCTGCCCTCGCTCAGGAAAAAGGCGATTTCCTGCTCGGCCTCGGTCTCGGCTGGATCGAACCCGATAGCGCCACGACGACCGCCGTGGGTCGCGTCAGCGCCGATGGCGCGCTCAGCCCGACGATCACCTTGGAATATTTCATCGCCAAGAACGTCGGTGTCGAGCTTCTGGCGTCGCTGCCCTTCGAGCATGACGTGGATCTGGCCGGTGCCGGTCAGGTTGGCGAGACCAAGCACCTGCCGCCGACCCTCTCGCTGCAGTACCACTTCACCAATTCCAGCGCCTTCACCCCGTTTGTCGGCGTCGGCATCAACTACACCTACTTCTTCGATGAAAAGGGCAAAGGCCCGCTCGCCGGTGTCTCGCTTGATCTCGACGACTCTTGGGGTCTCGCGCTGCATGCCGGTGCCGATTACGCCATCAGCGAAAAATCCGCTGTGCGCCTTGACGTGCGTTACATCGACATCGAAACCGACGTCAAAGTTGGCGGCGCGCAGATCGGCAAGGTCAAGATCGACCCGTGGGTCTTCAACGTCGCCTATGTGATGAAATTCTGATCCCCTCCCAAATCGGATCGGACGCTGAGGGCTGGCCATCGCGCCAGCCCTTTTTTCATGGATGAAACACATCATGCCTGCCCCTCTGCCGCAGCCCGCGCCTTGAGCTCCTTGCGGATCACCTTGCCGGTGACGGTCATCGGCAGCGCGTCGAGAAAGGCGATCTCGCGCGGATAGGAATAGCCCGCGAGCCGCGCCTTGACATGCGCCTGCAATGCACCTGCCAGCGCCTCTGACGGCACCTGCCCGGCCTTCAACACCACATAGGCTTTGACGATCTCGGTACGCAGGGCATCCGGCTTGCCCACCACGCCCACTGTCGCCACCGCCGGGTGGGTCAGCAGGCAATCCTCGATCTCTGCCGGGCCGATGCGGTAGCCCGCGCTCGTGATCACGTCATCCTCGCGCCCGACAAAGCGGATATGCCCACCCTCGATCACCCCCCGGTCGCCCGTGAGCAGCCAATCGCCACAGAATTTCTCCGCCGTCTCGCGGGGGCGCCCCCAGTATTCCAGCATCATCGAGGCTGACCCGCGCCGCACCGCAATCTCACCCTCGCCCTCCGTGACGCGGCCCTTGGCATCAATCACCGCCACATCATGCCCCGGCACCGCCCGACCCAGACTGCCCGGCACCGGCGGATAGAGCGCGGCACAGGACGTGCCCACCATGTTGCACTCGGTCTGCCCATAGAATTCATTGATCGTCACGCCAAAGGCGCGCCGCCCCCAGTCGAGCATTTCTGCGCCCAGCGGCTCGCCACCACTGGCCACGCTGCGCAAACCCTCCATGCGCGCATCTGCCGCCTTGAGCATCCGCAGCGCGGTGGGTGGGAAAAACACATTCCTGACAGCGCCTTGCGCGATGATCCTGCCGCATTCCTCGGGCGAGAACTTTGCCATCCGCGCGGCCACCACCGGCACGCCGATCGCCAGCCCCGGCATCAGAACGTCAAACAGCCCCCCGATCCACGCCCAATCCGCCGGCGTCCACAGGCAATCCCCCGGCTGCCCCAGAAAATCATGGCTCATCTCGACGCCGGGCAAATGCCCGGTCAGAACCCGATGCGCATGCAGCGCGCCTTTGGGGCTGCCCGTGGTGCCGCTGGTGTAGATCAACACCGCAGGCTCTTCAGCCCCGGTTTCCGCTGTCGCGAAGCCTCCTACGGGCAATGTCTCGTCTTCGGGGATCAGCGCCGTCACCTCCGGCAGGGCCTCCAGCATCGCGGCCCCCTCGGCATCGGTCACAACCACCTTTGCCCCGGCATCGCCCACCCGGCTGGTCAATGCATCTTGTTTGAAGAGCTTGAAAAGAGGGATCGAAATCGCGCCGATCTTCCAGATGGCGATATGCGCCGCCGCGCACCACGCGCCTTGACTGCGCAGCACGCCCACCCGGTCGCCCCGCCGCACACCGCGCGCGACCAGACCATGCGCCAGCCCATCCGCCATGGCCAGCAGCGCGCCATAAGTCACATCGCGCGACCCCTCACCCGAGAGGTCGATGATCGCCACACGCCCAGGCTCTGCCTTGGCCCAGACATCGCACACCTGCGCCGCCATGTTCAGCCGCGCCGGAATATCCCAGCGAAACCCGGCATAAAGCGCGTCATAAGGCGCAGACCGCAGCAAGGGGCGCATCCCGCTC
This sequence comes from Roseovarius mucosus DSM 17069, assembly GCF_000768555.3. Classification (GTDB taxonomy): domain Bacteria; phylum Pseudomonadota; class Alphaproteobacteria; order Rhodobacterales; family Rhodobacteraceae; genus Roseovarius; species Roseovarius mucosus. The sequence continues at coordinate 248,857 of NZ_KN293978.2, read as the reverse complement.
ATGACGCGGCCCCTGCCACATTCACATGCGCCACCCGCCCATAGGCATCGACGAAATACTCATAGCGCCCGCAGACCACCACTAGCCACAGATCAGCGCTTGTCGCAGGGCGCGCCGCGCAATCGCTGCGCAGCGCCCCTTGCCCTGCATCCGCAAGATACCGCGACGCGACGCGCTCGATCACCTCTGTCTCGGTCGTCAGCACCGCCCGTCCGCCCAGCAACAGGCCGATACCGGCCACCGCCGCGATCAGTGCCAGCACCGGCAAGAACAAGAGGCGGCGCGGCATGGGATCACTCCCCGAATTGGCTCGATTGCAGATAGAACAGCTGACTCGCGGTCTCATGCAGATGACAGCTGACCGACGCCGGACCGGCCCCCGTGCCACCACCCCATTGCGACGCGACATAGGCGCATTTCGCATCGCGGAACCCGATCCAGGCCCGCTGCATCTCGCGCAAGGCGTCAGCCTGCTTGGGAGCATAGGACATGGCCTCGGCATCCTGCGCCTTGAGCTTGATCATCAGCGCCTGATATTCCTCATTCAGCCACCTGTCCCAGACGGCGCGCTCGTAATCGGTGCAGGCCCCCATGCCGACAGTGGTATAGCCATCAGAGGTGGCGTTGATGCACGCCTCCGCCGCGAGGCCGGGGCACATTTGGCCGCCCCCCGTCGCCAGACAGGTCTCGACCGGCGCGATGTCGAAAACAAGGTTCTGCGCCATCGCAGGCCACGGCAGGATCAGCGCCGCAACAAGAAGCCCTCTCATGCCATTGCCCCCATCAACTCGCGGCCAACCAGCATGCGCCGGATCTCCGAGGTGCCCGCCCCGATCTCCATCAGCTTGGCGTCGCGGAAAAGCCGCGCGACAGGTGCATCGGCCAGAAATCCGGCACCGCCCATCGCCTGCACCGCCTGATGCGCCTGAACCATCGCCTGCTCGGAGGCGTAAAGACAACAGGCCGCCGCATCCTGACGGGTCACATCGCCCCGGTCGCAGGCCTTGGCCACCTCATAGACATAGGCGCGCGCCGAATTCATCGCCGTGTACATATCGGCGATCTTGCCCTGCATGAGCTGGAAATTCCCGATCGGCTGACCAAACTGCTTGCGCTCCGCGAGATAGGGCATGATCTCGTCGAGACAGGCCGCCATGATCCCCGTGCCGATCCCCGCCAGCACGACGCGCTCGTAATCGAGGCCCGACATCAGCACGCGCACGCCCTTGCCCTCTTCGCCCAGAACGTTCTCGAAGGGCACTTCCACATCGTCAAAGATCAACTCGGCCGTATTGCTGCCGCGCATCCCCAGCTTGTCGAAATGGGGCGAGGTGCTGAACCCCGTCATCGTTTTCTCTATCAGAAACGCCGTGATCCCCTTGCTGCCCGCCTCTGGATCGGTCTTGGCATAGACCACCAGGGTATCTGCATCCGGCCCGTTGGTGATCCAGTATTTCGTGCCATTGAGAACGTAGCGATCATTCCGCTTCTCGGCGCGCAGTTTCATGCTGACCACATCGCTGCCCGCCCCCGCCTCGGACATGGCCAGCGCGCCGACATGCGCGCCACTCACCAGACCCGGCAGGTATTTTGCCTTTTGCGCCTCGGTGCCGTTCAGCTTGATCTGGTTTACACAGAGGTTGGAATGCGCCCCATAGCTGAGCGAGACAGAGGCAGAGGCCCGCGCGATTTCCTCGACCGCGATGACATGCGCGAGATAGGTCATCCCCGCCCCGCCATATTCCTCGGGCACGGTAATGCCCAAAAGGCCGAGATCCCCCATTTCCTGCCAGAGCGTGTTGGGAAAGGCGTTGCTGCGATCCACCTCTGCGGCCATCGGCTTGACCCGCTCCTGCGCCCAGCGATGCACCATCTCACGCAGGGCATTCACATCCTCGCCCAAATCAAATTGCATGACCGCATTGAACATCGCGCTTCCTCCTCCGAAACGGATTTATTGAACACTTGTTCATTTTATACACAGTTGCCCCCACCCGTCAATCACAAGCCTGCGCAGACCTTGGGCAGAGCACCGCCGACACGAGCCCATTTTTTAGATTTTTCAGACTTTCTCCCCTAACTTGCCATATTCAGGGTGTAATAGTTGCCTAATCCCGACTTTTGAGGCCCCTCAGAATGGCACATGCAGAGATCAAGACCGTGGTTCAATGGGCGCGGGGCACCGATTGGCGCCTCACGCTTCAGCATTCATGCCCGGATCACGCGTTGATCTGGATCACCCGTGGCCAGGGAATCGCCATCATCGACGGGGTACGGCGCGGCGTCGGCGTGCACAACGCGCTGGCCATCCCAGCAGGGACCATGTTTTCACTCGATCTTGGCAAGACCGGCTTTGGTCAGGTCTGCCTCTTGCCTGCGGGTGGCCCGATCCTGATGCCAGACCATGCCCAACACCTACGTATCCGCGACGTAACCGGTCAGAACGAACTCACTGCCATCCTCGAGGCAATGCAGCGCGAACAATCCGCACACCGCGATTTCATGGACGAGGCGCTCAATGCTCAGGCGCGGATGCTCACCGTCTGGCTGCGCCGCACCATGATTGCCCAAGGCCCGCAGGAACGGCCCAATTCCAGCGCCCGGTTGATGCAGGCCTACGCCGCTCTTGTGGCCCGCGATTACACCAGTGGGCGCGCCATGGCGGTCTATGCCCGCGCGCTGGGCGTGACACCCACCCATCTCACGCGCGTCTGCAAACAGGCCTCGGGCCTCACCGCCGCCGACCTTCTGACCGAACGAAGCCTGCACGCGGCCCGTGATCTGCTCGAAGCAAGCGACTTGCCGATCGGCCAAATTGCAGCGAGCCTCGGGTTTGGCAGCGCCGCCTATTTCTCGCGCTTTATACTGCAACACACGGGCCTCACCCCCTCGGCGCTGCGACAGGCCGCGGCGACGCGCAAACCGATGGCCGCAGCACACTGATCGCAAAGGATGCCGCGCGACGGGTTGCGCTTTGAGCACGCCCATTATCTAATGGTCCAGGACCGATTGCCCCGCACTCCACGAAAGCCCCCGATGCCGCGCCAGATCCCGACCGCACCGCACCCCGCCACTCTCCGCGATGCCGAGGCGTTGCGCGCAGGCCGGATGCATCGACGCGAGTTTCTGACGCGCGCCACAGCCCTCGGGCTCAGTGCCTCTGCGGCCTATGCTCTTGGCGGTCTCACACCCCCCGCCAAGGCCCAGACCACACCGACCCAAGGCGGCACCCTGCGCATTCAGCAGAATGTGAAACCTCTCACCGATCCGCGCAGCTATGACTGGAGCGAACTTGGCAATCAGACCCGTGGATTCCTGGAATATCTCGTTGAATATCAGAGCGATGGCACCTTTACAGGCATTTTGCTCGACCGCTGGCAGGTGAATGAGGATGCCACCCGCTATCTCCTCCATCTGCGCGCCGACGTGACCTGGAACAATGGCGATCCCTTCACCGCACAGGATGTCGCCCGCAACATCGCACGCTGGTGCGACACCACGGCCGAGCGCAATTCCATGGCCGGACGCTTCGCCGGGCTGATCGACCCCGACACCGGACAGGCGCGCGCGGGGGCCATCACCGTGCTCGACGATCTCACCCTCGTGCTCAGCCTCTCGCAACCCGACATTTCGGTCATCGCCAATATGGCCGACTATCCCGCTGCCATCGTGCATAATAGCTATGAGGGCGGCGATCCCTTTCTCAATGGCATCGGCACGGGCCCGTTTCGCCCCGTCAGCCTCGTGCCGGGGGAACGGTGCGTGCTCGAACGCCATCCCGATCACCGCTGGTGGGGGACCGACGTATTCGGCGGGCCCTATCTGGACCGCGTCGAATTCATCGACCTCGGCCTCAACCCCTCGGCGTGGCTCGGGGCTGCGGAACGCGGCGAGATCGACCTTCTCTATGAAACCGTCGGTGATTTCATCGACGCCATGGATGGCATCGGCTGGACCCGCACCCGCACCGAAACTGCCGCCACCACCGTCATTCGCGCATCGCAAACTGCACGTGTCGTTGGCACCAACCCCTATCTCAACCGTGACATTCGCCGCGCCATGGCGCTCGCCGTCGATAACGCGATCTGTCTTGAACTGGGCTATGACGGGCGCGGCACTGTGGCCGCCAATCACCACGTCAGCCCGATCCACCCCGCCTATGCCGATATCGGCCCCGCCCCTTATGACCCAACCGAGGCGCGCGCCATCGTAGAGGCGGCAGGCCTTCGCGGCTTTGAACATGAGCTTGTGACCGTGGATGATGAATGGCAGCGCAACACCGGCGATGCGGTCGCCGCGCAGTTGCGCGACGCTGGCCTAACCGTGCGCCGCCGCATCCTGCCCGGCCCGGACTTCTGGGCCAATTGGCGCGAGTTTCCCTTTTCCGCGACCCAGTGGAACCACCGCCCGCTTGACGTGCAGGTGCTCAGCCTCGCCTATCGCTCCAACGCCGCCTGGAACGAGAGCGGCTTTGCCAATGAGGAATTCGACACACTGCTCAACGAGGCCAACCGCCTCAGCGACCCAGACCGTCGCCGCCCGGTCATGGCCCGTCTGCAAACCATCCTGCGCGACGAGGGCGTGATCATCCAGCCCTACTGGCGCGCGCTCTTCAATCACCACAACGGACAAGTGGTCAACGCCGAAAAGCATCCCGCCAACGAAATTCACCTCTACAAGATCGGATTTGCCGCCTGATCCCGCGCGGACTCAGCTTCCCAGGATCACCTTGACGTAATTGCGCGTCTCTTCATAGGGCGGCACGCCTCCGTGTTTTGTCACGGCGCCCGGCCCCGCATTATAGGCCGCCAGCGCCAGCCGCCACGACCCAAAGGTGCGATACTGCTCCGCCAGATAGCGCGCGCCGCCCTCGAGGTTCTCGCGCGGATCATGCGGGTTGACCCCCAGATTGCGCGCGGTCTCGGGCATCAACTGCGCCAACCCAATCGCCCCCTTGTGCGACCGCGCATCCGCCCGCCAGCCCGACTCCTGCTGCACCAGCCGCAGGAACAGGTCCTCGGGCACCTGATAGCGCCGCGCCGCCTGCTTTGCCATGTCGAGATAGGGCCCGCGATAGACACCCCGGAAAACCGGGCTCAGATCATCCCACATCGTTGGCGTCTTGACCCGCTCCGGCTGAAGCCGCACCGAATTGTTGTATTGCTGACGCGCGCGGGTATCGAGAACCTTGGTCTGAGATTTGAAAAGGCTAACCCGGCTCTTGCTCGAGAGCACATCCGCCTCCGCAAAACTCGGCACAACCAGCCCAAAGGCCACAAGCGCGCTTGCGATCCACCGCATTCCTGTCCTGCCCCCATCCGTCTATCTGGCCGCATTATAGGCAATTCGACACGGAATTCGAGACTTCTTTTGCCGCTTTGCCCCGCATCGGCAGGTTTCGTCGCATTTAACGACAATTTTTAACCTTTCCTTCACGCCGATGCGGTGGTGTAACCGTCAGACGCGAACCACGGCATGATTCAAGGAGGGCGCGATGTCCGGCTCTGTCAACAAAGTAATTCTCATCGGCAATCTGGGCCGCGACCCCGAGGTCCGGACGTTTCAGAACGGCGGCAAGGTCTGTAACCTGCGCATCGCCACCTCCGAAACATGGAAGGACCGCAACACCGGCGAACGCCGCGAGCGTACCGAATGGCACACCGTCGCCATCTTCTCCGAAGGGCTGGTGCGCGTGGCCGAACAGTATCTGCGCAAGGGCTCCAAGGTCTATCTCGAAGGCAAACTGCAGACCCGCAAATGGCAGGATCAATCCGGTCAGGACAAATACAGCACCGAAATCGTTCTTCAGGGCTTTGACGCAACCCTCGTCATGCTGGATGGCCGTGGCGAAGGCGGGGCCTCCGGCGGTGGCGGCGGCAGCTATGGCAGCGGTCAGGATCAGGGCTACGGCGGCGACTATGGCGGCGATTACGGCTCTGCCCCGGCGCCCGCGTCAGGTGGCGGCGGTGCCCGACCCTCTCGCGACATGGATGACGACATCCCGTTCTGAAGCCCGAGCTTTAACGCGCCCTTAACGGTCCCTGCGCTCTGATCGGGCGCATGGACCTGTACCTCTGCGATCCCTCCCCGCCCCCCGGCATGGCCCCGCTGCATCAGCAGCCGCACTATGCTCGCGCGCTCCGCGCATTAGGGGTCACCGTAGAGACCATTCGCGCCACGCAAGGCGGCCAATCGATCGCTCAGGCGCAGGTGGTGCGCCGCCGCCTTGGCCCACTCTCCTTCACATGGATGCCGCGCGGTCCGATCTGGGCATCGGATCTACCTGGTCCTGACTGCGATGCCTTTCTCCGCGCATTGCCCCAGACCCTGCCCGGTGGCGCCTGGCTGGCCAATGCCGCCAGCGCAGACGAGGGCGATTGCCTCGCCCGCCATGGCTACCGCGCGCTCATCCCCGGTCAGACACTGGCCAACCTCGATCTTCGCCCGCCGCGCGCCGCACGGCTCGCCGCCCAACACGGCAAATGGCGCAACCGCCTGCGCCATGCTCAGGGCGCGGGGCTGATCCTCCATGAATCCGCATTCGATCCCGCCACGCACCGGGATCTGCTCAGCCAAGAGGTCGCGCAACAGCGCGCGCGCCGATACCGCGCCCTGCCCGCGGCCTTTACGCTGGCCTATGCCGCGCAAAACCCAGGGGCCGCGCGGATCTGGTCGGCGCAGCACTGCGGGCAGCATGTGGCGCATCTGCTGATCCTCACCCATGGCGACACTGCCACCTATCACATCGGGTGGACCGGCCCGGAGGGACGTCGTCGCTCGGCGCACACACTCCTTCTCTGGCAGGCCGCCAATGCCCTGGCGGATCGCGGCATTGCGCGGCTCGATCTCGGCCCCGCAGATACCACGCACGCTCCGGGCCTTGCACGCTTCAAGCTGGGCAGCGGTGCCTTGGCACAACGCCTCGGTCCGAGTATGCTGGCGCTGCCCCGTGTTACCCCCCTGTTCCCAAAGCGACACAACCACGCGGCATGATCCAACCTCAGGGGCGCTTTGCCTCTGGTCTTTCCGCGTCGCGGCGTATAGGGCGCAGGCGAACAATGTCAGGACAGCTACACCCCATGGATCTGCGCAATATCGCTATCATCGCCCACGTCGACCACGGCAAAACCACGCTCGTCGACCAATTGCTGAAACAATCCGGCGCTTTTCGCGCCAATCAGGCCGTGGACGAACGCGCCATGGACAGCAACGATCTGGAACGCGAGCGCGGCATCACCATCTTCGCCAAACCCACCAGCGTCCTCTATAAAAAGACGCGCATCAACATCGTCGATACCCCCGGCCACGCCGATTTCGGCGGCGAGGTCGAGCGTATCCTGTCCATGGTCGATGGGGTTGTCCTTCTGGTCGACGCCGCCGAAGGCCCGATGCCGCAAACGAAATTCGTGACCTCCAAGGCGCTCCGCCTCGGGTTGCGTCCCATCGTCGTGCTCAACAAGGTCGACAAACCCGATGCCGAACCCGACCGCGCGCTGAACGAATGTTTCGATCTCTTCGCCTCGCTCGATGCCAATGACGATCAGCTCGACTTCCCGCATATGTATGCCTCGGGCCGCGCCGGCTGGGCCGATCACGAGCTTGAGGGCCCGCGCAAGGATCTCTCCGCGCTGTTCGAACTGATCGTGAACCATGTGCCTGCGCCGAAACAACTCGCGCATGTCGACGAGGATTTCCGCATGTTGGCCACCACGCTCGGGGCCGATCCCTTTGTCGGTCGCCTGCTCACGGGCCGTGTCGAATCGGGCCGCCTCAAGGTGGGTCAGACCGTGCAGGCCCTCAGCCGCATTGGCCAGAAAATCGAACAATTCCGCGTAACCCGGATTCAGGCCTTCCGCGGCCTCTCCAGCCAGGACATCGAAGAGGCCACTGCCGGTGATATCGTCAGCCTCGCAGGCATGTCCAAGGCGACCGTCGCGGATACAATCTGCGCCCTCGCGGTCGAGGAACCGATCGAGGCGCAGCCGATTGATCCGCCCACCATCACCGTCACCTTCGGCATCAACGACAGCCCGCTTGCCGGACGCGAAGGCAAAAAAGTCCAGAGCCGGGTGATCCGCGAACGCCTGATGAAAGAGGCCGAATCGAACGTCGCCATCAAAGTGACCGACACACCGGGCGGCGACGCCTTCGAGGTGGCCGGGCGCGGCGAATTGCAGATGGGCGTGCTGATCGAGAACATGCGCCGCGAAGGTTTTGAGCTCAGCATCTCCCGCCCGCAAGTTCTCATGCGCGAAGGCGACAAGGGCGAGCGGCTGGAGCCGATCGAAGAAGTCACCATCGACGTGGACGACGAATACACCGGCGCCGTGATCGAAAAGATCACTGGCCCCCGCCGCGGCGATCTGGTCGAAATGAAACCCTCGGGCGCGGGCAAGACCCGCATCATCGCCCATGTGCCCTCGCGCGGCCTCATCGGCTATCATGGCGAATTCCTCACCGACACGCGGGGCACGGGCGTGCTCAACCGGGTGTTCCATTCTTGGGCCCCGCACCGCGGCCCGATCCCCGGTCGGCGCGCCGGCGTGCTCATTTCGATGGAGAATGGCGAGGCTGTCGCCTATGCCCTCTGGAACCTCGAAGAGCGGGGCCGCATGTTCCTTGGCGCACAGGCCAAGGTCTATACCGGCATGATCATCGGCGAGCATAGCCGCGACAACGACCTCGAGGTGAACCCCCTCAAGGGCAAGAAGTTGACCAACGTCCGCGCCTCCGGCACAGACGAGGCCGTGCGCCTGACCACGCCAATCACCATGAGCCTGGAAGAGGCCATCGCCTATATCGACGATGATGAATTGGTCGAGGTGACACCGCAGTCGATCCGCCTGCGCAAACGCTATCTCGACCCGCATGAGCGCAAGCGCATGTCGAAAAAGGACTGACACCAATCGCCCCGGCCCTCGTGCCGGGGCTTTTGCTTTCAGGGGGCAATCATAGAGCGGCCCACGGGGATCAGCCCGTATGGACCCCGCCGCGTCACGATGATCTCGCCCGATCCCACACCAAGACCGGTAAGCGCCGTGATATTGACCTGATGGGTTACGATCAGCACCCGCGCAGCGTCTGGCAGCGCCTCGATCATCCGCAATGTCGCTTCGGTTTGCCCCTCGGCATCGCCCCAACCTGCATAAAAGGAATCGAGCGGTGGCTGTTCCACCACCCGCCCCATATCCATCAACCGCGCCGTGTCACGCGCCCGGCACCAGCGGCTTGACCAGACGTGATCAAACGCCACCCCCGCGGCCCGCAATGCCGCCCCGGTCTCTCGTGCCTGCGCCCGCCCCCGCGCATCCAGATTGCGCTGCGTCGCACAATCGCCCAATTGAAACGCCGCAGGATCACCCGTCCCTGGCGCCAAGGCATGCCGCATCAAGGCGACGACACCCGGCGCCTTGAGCGCGGATAGCTCCGCAGCCCCGGCCAGGTTGCCCGCCACCAGCAGCCAAATTGTCAATAAAATACGCATCGCCCACTCCTGCTTCTACGCAGGACCTAGGGCCAGACGTCATCCGGTCCAGACTATTCCGTGATCTCGACGATCACCAATTCCCGCTCGGATGCGCCCCGCGCATGATCGAGCGCGGCCTGATACTCGGGGCTGTGGTAACAGGCCTCAGCATCCTCAACACTCGGGAACCGCGCCACCACATTGCGTGGACGCTCCTTGCCCTCCAACTGCACGAACCGGCCCCCACGGGCGATGAACACGCCGCCATGCTTGGCAATCGCCGGTCCGGCCAGAGCGGCATAGCGCCCATAGGCCTCGCTATCGGTCACGGTCACATGGGCAATCCAGAGGGCTGGCATCGCATAAATCTCCTGTTTTTTCAGTTAAATACCATCCACGAGGACAATATCACGCTCGCTGCTGTTCAGCGCCAGCGGCAAGATGCGCCGATAGGCGTCAGAGCCATACCACGCCAGCGCCGTCGCCCGGTCGGGGAATTCGATGATGACATGCCGGTCGGGACAATTGCCCTCCAGCACCTCTTGCGCGCCTCCCTTGACCAGAAACCGCCCGCCGAATTTCTCTGCTGTCGCTACGGTCTGGCTGGCATAGGATTGATAATCCTGCGGATTTGTCACGGTAATCCGGGCAATGATATAGGCGCTCATCCATCCTCCCCTAGGAGGTCATGACCCCCTCGATAACCCCGGTCGCCGCCGCAATCGCCGCCTCGGCCCCGTCCATGCTCGTGCCGCCGCCCTGCGCCATGTCCGGGCGGCCACCGCCGCCCTTGCCGCCCAGTTCGGCCACCGCCGCGCGCACCATCTCGACCGCCGAAATCCGGTCGGTCAAATCCTCGGTCACGCCCGCCGCCACAGCCACCTTGCCGCCGGTATCCGCAATAAGCAAGACCGCACCAGAGCCAAGCCGCGCCTTATGCTCGTCAATCAGCGGCGGCAGATCCTTGCCCTGCACCCCCGAGAGCACCTGCGCGATAACCTTGACACCGCCCACCTCAAGCGGCGCGGCACCGCCACCTTGCCCGGCCCCGCCCGACATCGCCAGCTCGCGGCGCAGTTGCGCCACCTCATTGGCCAGCGCGCGCCGCTCGTCCATCAGCGCCTTCACGCGCTCTGCCACATCCTCGGGCCGCGCCTTCAACTCCGAGGCCACCTGCCCCAGACGCGCCGCCTGCCCGCTCAGATAGTCGAACGCCGCCGCCCCGGTCAGCGCCTCGATCCGCCGCACACCGGCACTCGACGCCGAGTCGCCAAGTGCGACGAAGACACCGATATCGCCCGTGCGCCGCACATGCGTGCCGCCACACAGCTCGATCGAATAGGTCCGCCCATCGGCCCCCTTGCCCGATCCCTCGGCCTGCCCCATCGACACGACCCGCACCTCGTCGCCGTATTTCTCACCGAATAGCGCCTGCGCCCCAAGTGCCCGCGCGTCATCGGGGGTCATGATCCGCGTCTCGACCGCCGCATTCTGGCGGATATAATCGTTGACCTCGCGCTCGACCCGCTCCAACTCCTCGGCACTCAGCGCCTTGGTGTGGCTGAAATCGAACCGCAACCGATCCTCGGCATTGAGCGATCCGCGCTGCGCCACGTGCTCGCCAAGCGCACCGCGCAACGCCTCATGCAAGAGATGCGTCGCCGAGTGATTGGCCCGGATGGCGCTGCGGCGGGTGTGATCCACCTCCAACTGAGCGGCCTGCCCCGCCTTGACCTCGCCCGTTTCCACCACGGCAACATGCACGAAAACACCTGCCACTTTCTTGGTGTCGGTCACACGCACCTGGCCACTCTCGGTCTTGAGCAGGCCACTATCACCGACCTGCCCGCCGGATTCCGCGTAAAACGGCGTCTGGTTCAACACGATCTGCACTCTTTCTCCTGCGGCCGCCACGGTCACGCGCGCCCCATCACGCACCAAGGCCACGATCTGCCCCTCGGCCCGCTCCGTGTCATAGCCGAGGAAATCCGTTCCGCCTTTTTCCTCTGCAATATCGAACCACACGGCCTGATCTGCCGCCTCGCCGGTGCCGGCCCAGGCCGCCCGCGCCTTGGCCTTCTGCTCGGCCATCGCGGCGTCAAAACCGTCGGTATCCACCTCGCGCCCCTTCTCGCGCAGCGCATCCTGCGTGAGGTCGAGGGGGAAACCATAGGTGTCATAGAGCTTGAATGCCGTTGCCCCCGGCAGCGCCGCCCCCTCTTCCAGCCCTGTCACCTCTTCATCAAGCAGGCGCAATCCGCGCTCCAGCGTCTGCTTGAACCGCGTTTCTTCCAGCTTCAGTGTCTCTTCGATCATCGCCTGCGCCCGACCCAGTTCGGGGAATGCCTGCCCCATCTGCGCCACCAGCGCCGGCACCAGCCGATGCATCACAGGATCCTTCGCGCCAAGCATATGCGCATGCCGCATCGCCCGCCGCATGATCCGCCGCAGCACATAGCCGCGTCCCTCGTTCGAAGGCATCACCCCATCCGCCATCAGGAACGAGGTCGAGCGCAGGTGATCCGCGATCACCCGATGATGCACCCGGCCCGGTCCATCGGGGTCCTGGCTCGTCACATGCGCGCTCGCCTCGATCAGGCTGCGCATCAAATCGGTGTCGTAATTGTCGTGCTTGCCCTGCAAGAGCGCCCCGATCCGCTCAAGCCCCATGCCCGTGTCGATCGACTGCATGTCAAGCGCCCGCATCGAGCCATCCTCGAACCGCTCGTTCTGCATGAAGACGAGGTTCCAGATTTCGATGAACCGGTCACCATCTTCCTCGGCGCTGCCCGGAGGGCCGCCCCAGATGCTGTCGCCATGATCATAGAAAATCTCGGTGCAGGGGCCACAGGGGCCGGTCGGGCCCATCGACCAGAAATTGTCATCCGTCTTGATCCGGATGATCCGGTCATCGCTGAGGCCCGCGTATTTCTTCCAGATGCCCGCCGCCTCGTCATCGGTATGGTAAACCGTGACCAAGAGCTTGGATTTGTCGATCCCGAAATCCTTGGTCAAGAGGTCCCACGCATAGGGGATCGCCTGTTCCTTGAAATAATCGCCAAAGCTGAAATTGCCCAGCATCTCGAAAAAGGTGTGATGCCGCGCGGTATAGCCCACATTGTCCAGATCGTTATGCTTGCCACCCGCACGCACACATTTCTGGCTGGTGGTGGCGCGCACGTAATCACGATGCTCTACCCCCGTGAAACAGTTCTTGAACTGCACCATGCCGGAATTTGTGAACATCAACGTCGGATCGTTGCGCGGCACAAGCGGCGAGCTGTCGACAACACGGTGATCGTTGCGCTCGAAGAAGCTCAGAAAGGTGGAACGGATTTCATTCAGCGTGGGCATGGGCATCTCTTTCCGGGGCGTGTGTGGGCCTGCGTTCCGCTGATTTAACGGGGCCGTCCGGGCATGTCCACCGCAAGAAAAAGGCCCGGGCATCGCCCGAGCCTTTTGAGGTCTGTCACGATTTGCCCAAGCGGCGCTCAGGCTTCCATGATATCGCCGTCGTCAGAGCTATCGCTCATGTGGAAATCAAGCCCATGCGAGGCTCGGATCTTGTCCTCGATCTCAATCGCGAGGGCAGGATTGTCACGCAGAAAGGTCTTGGTATTCTCACGCCCCTGCCCAATCCGCTGGTCGCCATAGCTGTACCAGCTGCCGGATTTATCGACCACGCCGGCCTTGACCCCGAGATCAATCAATTCTCCCGTCTTGCTGATCCCCTCGCCGAACATGATGTCGAATTCAACCTGCTTGAAGGGCGGTGCCACCTTGTTCTTGACCACCTTGACGCGGGTCGAGTTGCCCACCACCTCGTCGCGATCCTTGATCGAGCCGATGCGCCGGATATCCAGACGAACGGAGCTGTAGAATTTCAGCGCATTGCCCCCGGTGGTGGTTTCAGGGCTGCCGAACATCACGCCGATCTTCATGCGGATCTGGTTGATGAAGATGACGGTGCAATTGGTGCGGCTGATCGACCCCGTGAGCTTGCGCATTGCCTGACTCATCAGACGGGCATGCACACCGACGCTGCTGTCGCCCATGTCCCCCTCAAGCTCCGATTTGGGTGTCAGGGCGGCCACGGAATCGACCACAATCATGCTCACCGCACCCGAGCGCACCAATGTATCGACGATCTCGAGTGCCTGTTCGCCCGTATCCGGTTGTGAAATCAGCAATTCGTCCAGATCAACCCCGAGCTTGCGGGCATAGACCGGATCAAGCGCATGTTCGGCATCGACAAAGGCGCAAACCCCGCCTTTCTTCTGCTCCTCCGCCACGCAATGCAGCGTGAGTGTGGTCTTGCCAGAGCTTTCGGGGCCATAAATCTCCACGATCCGCCCTTTGGGAATACCGCCGATGCCAAGGGCAATATCAAGGCCCAGCGATCCGGTCGATGTGGCCTCGATGTCCTTGATGACATTGTCGCCGCCCAGCTTCATGATCGAGCCTTTACCGAACTGTCGTTCGATCTGCGCCAGCGCGCTGTCGAGCGCCTTTTGCTTGTCCGCGTTCCGCTTGTTGTCCATCGAGAGAAGATCTGCCGTTGCCATTTGTTCAGCCCCTTATTCCACACCCTGTCACGGGCAGCAATCATTGCCTGCGTTCACCTCTTGTTCTCACCTCTATGCGGACAAAATGCGAACATTTCAAGAAAATTCTGGTGGCCCCACTTTCCGCTCGCAAGATTAACAAGTAGTTTACACAAGTCGAAACCGATGTAATTTCAGGGCGAGAGGCGCAAATGTTGGTGTTTTCCAAGGCGCGGTTGGTGCTCCTGTCGGTTCCCAAGACCGGCAGCACCGCCTATGAGACCGCCCTCGCCCCTTATGCCGCCATGGCCGTTTCGGCCCCGCCCGAGCTCAAACATGCGCCGGTGTTTCGCTACAACCGATTCTTTCGCCCGATGATCGAGCGGTTCTTTGACGGGGCGTTTGACATTGCGGCCGTGATGCGCGAACCGCGCGACTGGCTCGGGAGTTGGTATCGCTACCGGCAGCGCCCGGAGCTTGCCGGTCACGCCAACAGCACCGAGGGGCTCAGCTTCGATGACTTCGTGAGCGCCTATTGCACCGGCGAGCCGCCGCCCTGCGCACGGGTCGGCAGTCAGGCCAAGTTCCTGGAACCCCAACGCAGCGGGGCCCATGTCACCCATCTTTTCCGCTACGAGGATCAGGCGGGGCTGCGCAGCTTTCTCTCCGCCCGGCTTGGCGTGGCGGTCGAGCCCGCGCCGCTCAACCGCTCACCTGCCCTGCCACTTACCCTCTCGCCCCGAATCGAGGCGCGGTTGCAACGCAAATATGCCGCGGATTTCACGCTCTGGTCCGGGATCGGTGCAGGTGGCAACTACACGCCTCTGCCCGCCCGAGAAAAACCAGAGCCAGACGCGCAGACCTGAGCATCGCGCCCCTCCACCTCCGCCGTCAGCGTCACATCAACTGGCGCTGCACCGTCTCTGTCAATTCATTGAGCGAAAAGGGTTTGGGCAGGAACACCGACTGCGGAATACACGCCTGCCGGTCGCCGAAGGTTTCTTCGGCATAGCCTGACATGAACACAACCCGCGCCGCAGGCCGGCGCGTCAGCGCCTGCCGCACCCAGCCGGGCCCGTCGATCCCGGGCATCACCACATCGGTGACAAACACATCCACATGCAGGTCCGCATCGTCGAGGATTTCCAGCGCATCTTCGGCCGACTCCGCCTCGAGCACGGTAAAGCCACGCAGTTGCAGCGCCCGGCTGGCAAAGGCCCGCACCGGAGCCTCGTCCTCCACCAGCAGCACCACGCCACTGCCACGTGTCTCAGAGGGGGCCAGACGCGGCCCCTCATGGGGGCCACGTTCCTCGCCCGCATAGGCCGGAAACAGCAATTGAAAACAGGTGCCCTCTCCCGGCGTGCTATCCACAAAGATGAACCCGCCGGTCTGCTTGACGATGCCATAGGCGGTAGAAAGGCCAAGCCCGGTGCCCTCGCCGAGACGTTTGGTGGTAAAAAACGGCTCGAACACCTTTTGCAGCTTGTCCGGCGCGATCCCCGCGCCTTCGTCGATCACCTGCACTGAGACATAGCGCCCCGGCTGCACCACCGCCCGGTCCCGGCACAGCGGCTCGGTCAAGGTCACATTCTGGGTGACGATCCGAATATCGCCCCCCGTCGGCATCGCATCGCGCGAATTCACCACGAGGTTCATCAACACCTGTTCCAACTGTCGCTTGTCGGCGCGAATAGCCGCCAGCGTTGGATCGTGGCTGAGCGAGAGGGCGATCTTCTCCCCCACCAACCGGTTGAGCAGATGCGTGAGGTCCGCCAGGGTGTCGCGCAGATCGATCACTTCGGGGCGCAGCGTCTGCTTGCGCGAATAGGCCAGCAATTGACTGACCAAGGCGGCTGCACGGTTGGCATTCTGATTGATCTGCATGAGATCACCGAAATCGGGATCCCCCTGATCGTGCCGCAAGAGCAAGAGGTCGCAATGCCCTGAAATCGCGGTCAGGAGATTGTTGAAATCATGCGCAACCCCCCCGGCGAGTTGGCCGATCGCCTGCATCTTCTGGCTTTGGACGAATTGCGCCTCCAGCGTCTTGAGCTCGGTCGCATCGCTCAGCACCGCGATCAAAACCGGCTCCTCCGCCTCCATCGTGCGGTTCAGCGTGACCTGCACGAAGACCTCGCGGTCCTCTCGACGCACGCGCAGAAATTCGGCATGGACCGTGCCGCGCCCCGCCGCCGCATCCCCCAACCAGTCGGTGATCGACCGCCCCAACCCCTCCAGCGTATCGCCCAGGCTCAGGTCGGCCACGCTCTCAAGCCCCAGCAATTCGCGCGCGGGCCGGTTCGAGAGCTGGATCAACCCCTGCGCCGAGAGCTTCAAGAGAGGGACCGGCAAGGCATCGAAAAATGTCCAGCCGTCCGGCGCACGCGCGCCCTCCTCGACCCCGGGCAAGAGGAAAATCTCACGTCGCCCCGCCGTGCCCTCGCGCACCACCACAAGGCAGGGCGCGGGGCCGTCAGGGGTGGCGATGTCATTGACCTCACCGGGGCGCAGCGGCGGCGTGACGCAAAGCCGGTCCAACGTCCGCACCCGTTCCCCCACCAGATCACGCGCCGCAGCATTCATGAACAATACGGCGTCGCGACGGCCAAGGGTCAGCATCGGCAGGGTCTGCGCCTCGGCGTCGCGCGGGGTATGCTCGGTGGATGTCTCGATCCGCCACAGAAAATGATCGGCCCCCGAGCGATGCACGCTGATCCGCAGATGCCCGCCCCGGGTCACAAGATCCTCGACCGACGCCCCCTTGGCCAAGGCACGCGTTTCCATCCGAAAGAGAATAGGGCCGGGATTGGCCATAACCTCGCGCAGCGCCCCCGCGAGCGTGGTGGCCCGGTCCGCCGCCAATAGCCGCCGCGCGGCGGCGTTGGCATGAACGAGACGCCCTTCGACCTCGGCCAGAACAAGCGGCACCGGGTCCGCCTCGAGCATCTCCTGTGCCAGGCCCGTAACCACCTGCCGTTGCCCCGCGGCGCGCTGTTTGCTGCGTGCGTTGATCATCACGATCCACAGTGCGGCAAACCCGAGCGTGGCCCCCACCAGCCAAAGCAGCCGCTGGCCCTGTCCGGGCGGCAGCAGCAGCGCCGTGACCGCAAAGAGCACCGCCGCCAGCCCCAATATTCCCGCACGCGGGCCAAGCCGCAGCGCCGCTTGCTGAAACTGCCCCCCTGACTGCGGGAAAAACGCCACGCCGTGCCCTCGCTTCACGATTCCTGCACCCTGTCTAAGGGCCAAGAGTTAAACGAGACTTAACGGCCGCCAAAACCACACGTCAAGGTTGATGGTCCATCAAGAAACCCTTCTGAGTTGCGCAAGATAGAATCCATCTCCCGTTTCCGAGATCGGCCAATGCCGGGTATCACGCAGCACCCATTCAGAATTTTCACTTAAGAAACGATTGATAACCTCTTGGTTTTCCTCTTTTAAAACAGAGCATGTCGCATAGGCCAACAGCCCGCCCGATGCGATCAGGGATGCCGCCTCTGACAGAATCTGCCTCTGGATTTCGGTCAATTCCGTCAGCCGCGCGGGCGTCAGAGCCCATTTCGCCTCGGGGCTGCGCCGCCAGGTGCCACTGCCCGAGCAAGGCGCATCGCATAAAACCACGTCAAAGAGCCCCTCCGGCTGCGTGACAAGACACACCTCAGCCCCCGCACGCGCCGCCCGCAGGGGCAGGTCGCGCATCCGTTGCGGGGCCACGTCATGGGCAAAAAACGCACCGTCCATGCGCGCCGCCAAGGCCAGCGCTTTCCCACCGCCGCCCGCGCAATAATCCAGCACCCGCGCGCCCTCCGGCACCTCAAGCGCCTCCATTGCCGCTTGGCTGCTGCCATCCTGAAGCTCGATCCAACCCTCGGCATAGCACTGCGAGGTTGTAATTTTTCGCTCGCCTTCAATGACTTGCAGCGCGGTCTTGGCAATATCCACCGGCTGCGCAACGACGCCCTCAGCCGCCAACCGCGCCTGCGCCGCTTCGCGCGTCGCGCGCCGCGCATTCACCCGGAGCATGATCGGCGCCCGCAGGCGCAATGCGGCCGCAGCGGCCTCCGCCGTGGCCCCCAAAGACGCCTCGAACCGCGCCCAGAGCCAATCCGGCAGATCACGCGCCGCGGCCGCATCCGGCACACCCGCCACGCGCTCGGCCTCCGTCAGCCGTGCGGGCGCATGTCCCTCACCTGTGAAAAGCTCATCCGGATCAATCCCTTGCCCGCGCAAACTGCCCAGCATCAGCGCGCGCCCATCCGCGCCGCCGCCGCGCGCAGCACAAGACCGCCAACAGCGCAGCACCGAGAACACATGATCGCGCAGCGCCGCGCGGTCTTTGGACCCGGCATAGCGCGCACCCCGCGCCCAATTGGTCAGCGCCCTTTCCGCAGGCTCGCCCGCGCGGATCCGTTCCAACACCTCGATCGCGGCGGAAACCCGCGCGCCGGGAGTCATCGCACCACCTCAAGAGTGCCGCGCAACAGCCTGAAACCCTTAGCCAATCCGATAATTCGGGCTCTCGCGAGTGATCTGCACATCATGCACATGGCTTTCCTTGAGGCCCGCGCCGGTAATCCGCACGAATTGGCAATTGTGGCGCATTTCCTCGACTGTGGCACAGCCGGTATAGCCCATCGCGGCCCGCAACCCGCCGACAAGCTGATGGATCACGCTGCCCGCAGCCCCCTTGTAGGGCACCTGCCCCTCGACCCCTTCGGGCACCAGCTTGTCGCTCGCCGCATCCTTCTGGAAATACCGATCCGCCGAGCCGCGCGCCATGGCGCCCAGACTGCCCATGCCGCGATAGGCCTTGAACGACCGCCCCTGATAGAGAATGACCTCACCGGGGCTCTCATCCGTGCCCGCCAGCATGCTGCCCACCATGGCACAGGAGGCGCCAGCCGCAATCGCCTTGGCGAAATCGCCCGAGAACTTGATCCCGCCATCGGCGATCACCGGCACGTCACCGGCGGCGCGCGCGCAGTCCATCACAGCGGTCAGCTGCGGCACACCCACGCCCGCGACCATCCGCGTGGTACAGATGCTGCCCGGGCCAATACCCACCTTGACCGCATCGGCCCCCGCCCCGATCAGGGCGCGCGTGGCCTCGGCGGTGGCAACATTGCCCGCCACCACCTGCACGGCATTGGTCAGCGCCTTGATCCGCTCGACAGCGCGCGCCACGCCCTCGGAATGGCCATGCGCGGTATCGATCACCACCATATCGACGCCCGCATCAATCAAAGCCTGCGACCGCTCGAACCCGGCATCGCCGACCGTCGAGGCCGCAGCCACCCGCAAGCGCCCCAGATCATCCTTGCACGCCGTCGGATTGAGCACCGCCTGTTCTGTGTCACGCAGCGTCAAGAGGCCCGTCAGCTTGCCCGACTTATCCGTCACCAGCAGTTTCTCGATCCGCCGCGCCTTCATCAGGCTCTTGGCCTCGTCGCGATCGGCAGGCTCTTGCAGGATCGCCAGATCGTTGCTTGTCATCATCACCCGCACCGGGGTGCGGTCATCCTCGGCAAAGCGCATGTCGCGATTGGTCACGATCCCGACCACGCGCCCTGTCTCATCCACCACCGGAAAGCCGGTGACGTTGTAACGGTCCTGCAGCGCCTTGGCATCGGCCAGCGTCTGATCGGGCGTGAGCGTGATCGGGTTATAGACGATCCCGCTCTCGAACCGTTTGACGCGGCGCACCTCGCGGGCCTGCTCCTCGATGGTCAGGTTGCGGTGAATCACCCCCATGCCGCCCGATTGCGCCATCGAAATCGCCATGCGCGCCTCGGTCACGGTATCCATGGCCGAGCTCAGTAGCGGGATGTTGAGCGTGATGGATTGCGTCACGCGCGTCCGTGTGTCCGCCGTATTGGGCAGCACAGTCGATGCCGCCGGCACCAGCAGAACATCATCAAAGGTGAGGGCCTCGCGAATCTCCATCGCATATCTCCATGGACAGCTCGTTTGGCGCTTCCCTATTGCATGGATAGGCTTGGGGTAAAAGGGCGATTCGACCTTTTATTCCGCGCGGTGCCGCCTCTGCCGCGGCTCCGGCACCGGGTCATGGCCACACTGTCCCCAAGGGTTGCAGCGCAGGATGCGCCAGCCCGCCAACAGGCCCCCGCGCAGCGCGCCGTGCTTCTCGAGCGCCTCCAGCGCATAATGGCTGCAGGTCGGGTGATAGCGGCAATGCCAGCCCACCCAGGGGCTCAGGATCAAACGATAGGCCCGGATAGGCAGCGCCAGCACATGCGCAAACGGGCTCATGCCCCGCCCGCCAGCTTGCGCAACGCGTAGCACAGGTCACGTCTGAGCGCGTCATAAGGGCGCGCGCCGGTCTCTTCCGCCTTGCCGATCAGCACATAATCCCAGCCGGGAATGCCCTGAGCAGGCAAGAGCTCGCGCGCCAATGCGCGCAGCCGCCGCTTGGCACGATTGCGCGCCACGGCATTGCCGACCTTCTTGGAGCAGGTAAATCCAACCCGGATTGCCAGATCACCATCGCGCCGGTCACGCCCCTGCACCAGCATGCTGCCTGTGCCCTGCCGCCGTGCACGCGCCGCCGCCAGAAAATCGGCGCGCTTGCGCAGCACCGTCCATTTCTGCGGATCATTTGATTGCGTCGGACATGACGAAACCGCCGGGGGCGTTGTCCCTGCATCGCTGCGAGGGGCCTCCGGCGGTATCATTGTCGTCTCGCAGTCGCGCGCGCTTATGCGCAGAGCGACTTGCGGCCCCGGGCGCGACGCGCGTTCAGGATCTTGCGGCCGGCTTTGGTGGCCATGCGCGCACGGAACCCGTGGCGATGCTTGCGAACGAGGTTCGAGGGTTGAAAGGTGCGTTTCATCGCTCCGTCTCCGACTTATTGGGCCACGCGTCTGAGGAATCGCGCAACGATCATATTTATCCGAAGCCCGTCCTATAGAGCGCCCCTTTTGCGGTGTCAAACCCCGGTCCGGGTATTTGCTACAAAAACATGCCGCAAACCCGCCCTCGAGTGTTACAAAGCCCGCATAACACAGGGTCAACGCGGCGTCATCCCATCACCCCTGATCACCCCCGCGTGAGGCCACTGGCGCCGGACGCTCCCAGCGTGCAACTAGGGTTCACAGGCCCAAAGCAGAGCGAGACGAGAGAGACCATGGATCACAGCACAGGCGAGAGCAAACCGACCAAACCCTCTATTGCGCGGCACCTGCCGCTGGCCGTCATCCTGATCGTGGCCCTGGTGGGCTTTCTCACCCTTCGCGATTACCTGACCTTTGATACTCTGCGCAACAACCGCGAGGCGCTCTTGGCCTATCGCGACGCCAATATCACCCTCATGGCATTGGCCTTCATCGCGATCTACTTCGTCATCGTCGCCTTTTCCCTGCCTGGTGCGGCGGTGGCCTCGGTCACGGGTGGCTTTCTCTTTGGCCTCGTGCTGGGCACCGGATTCAACGTGCTTGCCGCCTCTCTCGGGGCCTTTGCCATTTTTCTCGCGGCCCGCGCCGGACTGGGTCAGGTCCTGGCAACCAAGATCGAAACCTCCGACGGCACGCTCAAGCGGCTGAAACAGGGGCTGCATGACAATGAAATCAGCGTGCTCTTTCTCATGCGCCTCGTGCCCGCCGTGCCATTTTTCGTGGCCAATCTTCTGCCTGCCCTCGTGGGCGTGCGCTTTTTCAACTTCGCTTTCACCACGGTTCTCGGGATCATTCCGGGGGCCATCGTCTTTACCTGGATCGGCGTGGGCCTGGGTGAGGTCTTTGACCGCGGCGAGAATCCCGATCTTTCCCTCCTGTGGGAACCGCAGATCATCGGCCCTATTCTGGGGCTGAGCGCACTCGCCGCCCTGCCGATGATCCTCAAGGCCCTGCGTGGCAAAAAGGAAATCTGAACATGACACGACTAAAGACTGATCTTCTGGTCATCGGGGCCGGGTCTGGCGGCCTGTCCCTCGCCGCAGGTGCGGTGCAGATGGGGGCGAGCGTCATCCTGCTCGAAGGTCACAAGATGGGCGGCGATTGCCTCAACTTCGGCTGTGTGCCCTCCAAGGCGCTCATTGCCAGCGGCAAGACGGCCTATGCCCAGTCCCATGCCGCCCAATACGGCATCGCCAACCAGAGCCCCGAGGTGGACTATGCCGCCGCCAAGGATCACGTCGCCGATGTCATCGCCCAGATCGAGCCCGTTGACAGCCAGGAGCGCTTCGAAGGCTTGGGCGTGCGTGTGATCCGAGAGTATGGCGAGTTTATCTCGCCGACCGAGGTCAGGGCCGGGGATCACATCATCACCGCCCGCCGCGTCGTCATCGCCACCGGCTCCTCGCCTTTTGTCCCGCCCATCCCGGGGCTCGACACCGTGCCTTATGAAACCAACGAAACCCTCTTTGACCTGCGCGAGCGGCCCGATCACCTGCTCGTCGTCGGCGGCGGCCCCATCGGCATGGAAATGGCACAGGCGCACCGCCGCCTGGGCTGCGCCGTGACGGTGATCGAAGGGGCCAAGGTGCTCGGCAATGACGATCCGGAAATGGCCGCCGTCGTCATCGATCAATTCCGCGCCGAAGGCATCCAGATCGAAGAAGGCGCCATGGCCGCCGAAATTCGCGGCCAAACTGGCGCCATCGAGATTCACGCCAAGGACGGGCGCGTCTTCAAGGGCAGCCACCTGCTCATGGCCGTGGGCCGCAAGTCCAACACAGACCGCCTCAACCTCGACGCCGCTGGCATCGAGACCACCAAACGCGGCATCAAGGTCGACGCCTCAATGCGCACCACCAACCGCCGCGTCTATGCCATCGGCGATGTCGCGGGCGGGCTGCAATTCACCCATGTCGCAGGCTATCACGCAGGGCTCATCATCCGTCAGGCCCTCTTGGGCCTGCCCGCAAAAAACCGGACCGATCACATCCCTTGGGCCACCTATACCGATCCCGAACTGGCCCAGGTCGGGCTGACCGAGGCACAGGCGCGGCAGGAACATGGCGGCAATCTCGAAGTGGTCCGCTTCCATTACAACCACAACGACCGCGCCATCGCCGAACGCAAGACCGCCGGTCTGATCAAGGTCATGGTCGTGCGTGGCCGCCCCGTCGGCGTCTCTATCGCGGGCGCGCAGGCGGGAGAGTTGATCAACCTCTGGGCGCTCGTCCTCGCCAACGGGCTCAAGATGAAACACGTGGCCAATATGGTCGCCCCCTACCCGACGCTGGGTGAAATCAACAAACGCGCGGCCGGGGCCTATTTCTCGCCTCGTCTGTTTGACAGCGCGGGCGTCAAGCGTATCGTCGGCTTCGTGCAACGCTGGCTGCCCTGATCGCAGCCATCCTCGGGAGGGGACACCTTGCTCAACTCGCTCTCCGGGCGCTTCCTGATCCTGACGGCCATCTTCGTGATGCTGGCCGAGGTGCTGATCTTTGTCCCCTCCATCGCCCGTTTTCGCGAAGATTACCTGCTCACCCGTCTGGAACGCGCCCAGATCGCCTCGCTCGTGCTCTTGGCCGATGAAGAGGTGAACCCCGACCTGCAAGAAGAGCTCTTGCGCAACGCCGAGGTGTTCAACGTCGTGCTGCTGCGCGACGAGACGCGCCAGCTTGTCCTGTCTTCCCCCGTGCCCGAACCCATTTCCCAGACCTTCGACCTGCGCGAAGTCCGCGCCGTTACCCTGATCCGCGACGCGATGATGCGCCTTGTCACACCCGAGCGCCAGATCATCCGCATCATCGGCCAGCCGGTGCGTATGGGCGGGCTCCTGATCGAGATCACCCTCGACACCTCCGGCCTGCGCGCCGCGATGCTCGACTATGGCCTGCGCATCCTTTGGCTCTCGCTGGTGATTTCCATCTTTACCGCCGTGCTATTGTTCCTGGCCGTGCGCGTGACCCTCGTGAAACCGATCAAGCGGGTCGTCAGCGCAATGCAAGCCTATGCCGCCGCCCCCGAGGATGTGCGCCGCGTGCTGCGCCCCACCGCCCGTGTCAAGGAACTGCGCGAGGCCGAGGAAACGCTGCAATCGCTGCAGACCCAACTGACCGGCGCGCTCAAGCAAAAAGAGCATCTCGCCCAATTGGGCGGCGCCGTGGCCAAGGTCAATCACGACCTGCGCAATATCCTGACCTCAGCCCAGCTATTCACGGACCGGATCGAGACCAGCGAAGATCCCACCGTCAAACGCCTCGCGCCCAAGCTCATCAATTCCCTCACCCGCGCCGTGCATCTCTGCGAAGCCACCCTCGCCTATGGCAAGGCCGAAGAGCCGGGGCCGACCTTTGCCCGCCTGCACCTGGCCGATGTCGTGGCCGATGTGATCGAGAGCGAGCGCCTCGCCGCCGGTGACGCCGATGTCAGCTTTGCCGAGGATGTGCCGAATGATCTCGTCGTGCTGGCCGATGCCGAGCAGCTTTACCGCATCATCGGCAATCTCGTGCGCAACGCACGACAAGCCATCGTCAACAGCGGCCGCCCCGGCGAGATCAGCGTCATGGCCGACGAGGATCACGCCGAATGGATGATCCGCGTCGCCGACACCGGGCCGGGCCTGCCCGCACGGGCACGCGAACATCTCTTCAAACCCTTTCAGGGTGGCACCACCAAGGGCGGTAGCGGCCTTGGCCTGACCATCGCCGCCGAACTGGTGCGCGGTCATGGCGGCACGCTCATCCTCGAACGCAGCGACGCCACGGGCACGGCATTTTGCATCACCCTGCCCAAGGGAAATTTCGGTGCCCCGTCATAATTTCTTCCAAAACGCCCTTGCAATGCCCGACGCCAGAGTCTAATTGCTGCCCTCACGGACCGATAGCTCAGCTGGATAGAGTACTTGACTACGAATCAAGGGGTCGGGGGTTCGAATCCTCCTCGGTCCGCCACTTACCCCCTTGATCCTGCTGACATTCCCACACATCGCTGACCCTCTGTGCGGCGTCCGCGAAGGCGTAAATCCGCCCGCGCAAACGCCCGGTTTCTGGCCGCCTTGAACCTGTCGCGCCCCATCGAAACCACAGCCGTCCCGGGCTTGATCCGGGACCTCGCCGAGGCAGCGTCAACGCCCCAACCAGGGTGAATCCGACCAGACGCAATGCGCCAAAAACGAAACAATCCCGGCATCACACCGGGATTGCCCACGTTTTCACAACAATCAGGTTCGCCGTTCAGCGCACCAGCAATTGCGCCTCATGCCGCTTGAGCGAACGCCGCGCCGCTTGATAGGCTTCGATCCCCTCGACCGCGCGCAACTCCGGGAAGAGGTCATAGATCTCATCCCGTTGCGCCGCGCCCATGCCGTCCAGCACCTGCTCACCGGGCTGGAAGCTTTCGGTCCAGGTGCCGTTGGACAGAACCACCTCGTGCTGATCGCACATGAAGTGGATGTAGGTGGCCGCGCGGGTCTCTACCTGGCTCACGCCCTCGATCCCAACCAGATGCTTGGCTGCGGCCAACACCTCACGCTCCTCGAAATACAGCGCGGCACGATCCGAATTGAGCAGGATGCGGTGCTGCGGGCTCAGCAGCATATCGCGCTCCGGCAACCCATGCCCCAGCGATCCGGCGCGGATCAACACGGGCCGCAGATGCGGCGATTTCGCCAATTCTTCCCCGCTCAGCATCCGCTGACCGATCCAACGGATCTCCTGCAAACCGTTGTCGCGGGTGATCACCTTATCGCCGTCCTTCAACTCCTCCACCAGCTTTTCGCCACGCGGCGTGGCAATCGCCGTGCCGGGGGTAAAGCAAGGAATGAGGTTCTCGATCTCGCCAAAGACCAATGACCCCGTGACCGTGCCATCACGATCCTGGAAGTTGACCGTGCCCGACGTCGAATCACCATCCGCGTCGGTTGTCTGCCCGACGATCTCGAACCGACCAAGACCGCGCAGGTCCAGCGTGTCGAAATCATCTTCAACGCCGTCCGCCGTGCTATCACCGGTGCCACCATCAATTGTGTCACCCGCGCCAACATCAACGAACACATCGCGGTCATCGAGGCCAACAAGTCGATCTGCACCCAAACCACCGCTGATCGTATCATTGCCGGTGCCGCCGGTGATCGTGTCATCCCCCTGACCGCCAATCAAAGAATCGTCGCCGTCACCACCCACGATAAAATCGTCGTCAATGCCACCGTCGATCACATCATCCCCGGCACCGCCGAGAATTGTGTCGTCGTCGTCCTGACCAAAGATCGTGTCATTGCCGTCGCCGCCGTCGATCAGGTCCCGGCCATTGCCCGGCTCGGGATCGGTCGCATCGGGAATATTGATCGAGTCCGGAAAGCCTTCTTCCAGACCGCCAAAGATCGAATCGTCCCCGGCTCCGCCGTTGATCGTATCCGACCCCTCGCCACCGATCAGGGTGTCATTGCCATCATCGCCGTCGATCTGATCCGCATCAATGCCACCGTCGATCAGGTCCGCGCCGGCACCGCCGGAAATCGTATCCGCATCGTCACCGGTGGTGATCACATCATCGCCGTCGCCACCAAGCACCAGATCGCGGTCGTTCTCGGGATCGAGGTCGGCCGGCACCGTGGTGCCAAACCCAAGATCCGGCAAAGGCAGTGTCGACGTGGAGGTACCGGAATCAATGGTGTCATTGCCCGCGCCACCGTCAATCGTATCAGAGCCATCCTCGCCAAAGATCAGATCAGCCCCGTCAGCGCCGTCAACCTGATCATCGCCAACCCCGGCAAAGACCACGTCATCCCCGGCACCTGCGCGAATGCTGTCGTCATTCGGCGCCGCCCCCGGCAAGAGCGCGTCATCGTTGTCAACGAAATCGCCGTCCGGATCACCCGCATAGGCCAGATCGATCAGATCGCTTCCAGCGGTGCCATCCACAATCCCGTCGCGCGCCGGCGGCGGCGGCGGCGGGGCCACCCCCACCGTGACCGTCACAGTCGCGGTGTCCGTGCCACCATTGCCGTCCGAAATCGTGTAATCGAACGTATCCGTGCCGCTGAAACCCGCGTTGGGCGTATAGCTCACGGTGCCATCGCCATTGACGATCGTGGTGCCATTGGCTCCATCCGTGGCCCCTGTCACCGACAAGGTATCGAAATCCGCATCCGTGTCATTGGCCAGAACCGGAACAATCACTTCAGTCTCGAAATCCGTGGTCACGCCATCATCATTGACAGCATCCGGCGCGGTGTTGTCGGGCCGGATCAGATTTTCGATCTCGGCAAATGTCATGTCGCCGGTCACAGCCCCGTCGCTGCCCAGAAACTCGATCCGCCCCGAGGTGGAATTGCCATCGGCATCGGTGGTCTCATCCACCACCCGCAGCGGGCCAGCGCCGCGCAGATCGAGCGTGTCATTGTCCACGCCCGTGCTGCCGCCGTCGACCACATCGCCTGCCGTGCCGCCGATGATCAGATCCTCGTCGGCCCCGCCGCTGATGTTGTCCGCTCCGGCCCCACCGGTCAGCACATCATTGCCCGCCTCGCCCAAGAGCGTGTCGTCGCCTTCGTCACCGATCAGCGTGTCATTACCCGGCACGCCGGTATCGACCACACCGCCAGGCAGACCGAAATACACATCCGTCACGTTCAGACCGTCCGAGGTGCCATCTGCATCGGAATAGCGGATCACCAGTTGCGAGACAGGCCCCGCAATTGTCACCGTCAGGCTATGCGCCGCGCCGTCATCGGTGCCCGTACCCGCGCCCAACGCCTCTTCCGCGCTCAGAACCGTGACGGCAGAACCGCCAACCAGGGTTACGGGAATCAGATTGTCCGCCGCATCAAAAGCAAAGATCTGCACATGCTCTGTGCCATCCAGATCGTTGATGTTGAACGAAACATTCTCGACCTCGGACGAGAATTCGAGCTTGAGATCGGTAGAGCCCGGCGCCGCCAGATCCGCCGACAGCGAACTGTTGGGATCAGCCGGGGTGCCATCGGTGGTCACACCCGTCACATTCTGCGGAGTGTCGGCAAAGGTCGTGTCATCGGTCACAGTGCTGGTCAGCACCGAGAATGTCACATCGACCGAGCCGGTATTCTGTACAAAGCCAATGATCGGATCGCCCGCGTCGATCGGATCGGCATCGTTGGGGTCGGGCGCGCCGCTCCACTGGAACACTTCGCGCGCGCCTGCCGTTGGGTCAGGCGTGTCGCCCACCAACAGGTCATTGCCCGCGCCACCCTCAACAGAATCGCTGCCAGACCCGGCAAACACAGTGTCATTGCCCTCACCCGCAAGAATGGTGTCGTCGCCGCCAAACCCGTCAACAACGTCATCGTTGGACCCGTCCGTTGCGTCATTCGCGTCGATCCGATCCCCCTCGGGATCGCCCGTGTAGGCGATGTCAATGCGATTTCCGGTATTGTCACCGTCAACTCTGTTAATTGCCATGTTCCATCTCCCGTGCCTCGTCGACACATGCTTGCGACCCAGTTCAAAAATGCCTGCGTCGATCTCGACGATGCGAGACAAGAGCGACCGGCACAGAACCAAAAGGGAAGCAATGCCGGCACGGCATTACACAGCGGGACGAAACAGCCCAAAACTTCCAGTGATCGCGTTTGGCAGAAACGAGGATTGCGGCAGCTTTCCACGAAACATCGCGTCGGTTTTGTGCGGTCGCCCCCGCGACCTACAGACATGACCCCCCAGATGGGCTGACCTGACATTATCCTTTTGAATAGTCTGGCCCAAGTGGAATCTGGCACAAACGTGTTGAAAATACGCAGCTTGGGTTAATTCACGCCATGTTCTTGCCACAAATCAAACCACCATTGCGGTGCGAATGTTTCCGGTGAATCGGGCAAGAATCCGAAAACTCGCGAAAAAGTGAAAAAAAACTGAAAATAATAAAATGCAAAACACGCATAACGTGTATTTGTTTAAGACCCGAGAACAAAACCGCACGGACCCTACCACCGATAGTTTCCTGTGTCCAAAATAAGGCGGATCGAAAATTTCGGCAACAATGCACCATCCCAAGGCTTTCTGTTTCAGGACTGGAAACATCACTCTCCAAAGATAGCCACGAATCTCCGAATACCTGTGGATAACTACACCAGACAGCTTGGCAGAGGCCTGCATCACGCCTGCCGCCTTCGTGTTCGTCTTCGCATCAATGGGAATGGTGCCCCCACACGGACTCGAACCGCGGACCTACTGATTACAAATCAGTTGCTCTACCAGCTGAGCTATAGGGGCTTGCGCGCCTGATTATCCAAGCACTTCCGCCTCTGCAAGCGGAAATCGCGCGCTCAGGGCGTGATCACCTGCACGCCCTGCATGCGTTGGATCGTATAAATGTCCTCATCATAGAGTTCGCTCAGCGTGGCCACCAACGCGTCCGTCCATCCGGGCGCGTCCAACTCTTCCTCAATCGCCGCCTCATCGGCAAACTTATCCAGAAACGCCGCCACCACACGGCGCTTCTGCACCTCGGTCAGACCGGGATGCGACGCGAGGTAGCCGCGAAACCGCTCGCGCCCTGCCGGGGTCATGATCTCTTCGATCAGGCTGAACTCGCCGTCGAACGTAACCGTCGGATCAATGCCCGCCAGTTCCCGCACCACTTGGCTCCAGATCAGCGGCGTATCCTCGTTGCACCAAATCGTGATCGGAATATCGGGATGATGACTGCGCACCCGCGTGATCAGCTCGGACCAGCGCAGATCCGTGGCCGCGTACCCCCGCAAGAGCGCCTCGACCGTATCAAAATCCGTATCCTTCAGCAGCGGCGGCAGGAACGTCGCCGGATTGACCACGCCGATGAACAGCTCCAGGTGATCATCCGGGAACAACTGCCGAAACAGGTTCAACCGATGTTCGGCCGCGCCATAGAATACGCCACCATTCACCGCCATCTTGGGCGTGCCGAAAAACCCCGGATTGGACAGGACCAGCCGGTCCACCGCGCCGTCGTTGCTGATCGCATCCACCAGAACATCGCGCGCATCAGGCGCCAGACCCGCGTCCTGCGCGTGGTGCAATACGTCGCGCACCAAACGGCGATAGCGCTGCGGATCGGGAACATTGGTTCCATGGCGCGCCAGCATCTCGCGATTGCTGGACAGGCAGTTGATCAGCCTGTCCTCGTCGGTGTGATGGGCGCCTGCGTGAATGACAACCTGCATCCGTTTTCCGGTCTCTTGGATCATTGCCCCTCACTATACGGTCTTTGCGCCTGAGTGAAACAGCAATTGCCATGCCATCTGGACAAGTGAACCGTTCAGTTTATTATCTCCAAGGGGCCGCAACAGGAGCACGCCATGCAACTCACCGTCAACGGCACCGATCATTCCCTGGAGGGTCTCGAACCCGACATGCCGCTCCTCTGGGCGCTGCGCGACATCCTAGGTCTCACCGGGGTGAAATATGGCTGCGGCATCGCGCAATGCGGGGCCTGCACCGTGCATATCGACGGGGTTGCCACCCGCTCCTGTCAGGTGGCGGTGGGCGATGTCTGGGGACCTGTCACCACCATCGAGGGGCTTGGCACACCCGAGGCCCTCCATCCGGTGCAAGCCGCGTGGATCACGCATCAGGTGGCGCAATGTGGCTACTGCCAATCCGGCCAGATCATGCAGGCCGCAAGCCTGCTGAGTGAGAGCCCAAATCCCACCGACACCGAGATTGACGATGCCATGTCCGGCAATCTCTGTCGCTGCGGTACCTATCCACGCATCCGCGAGGCCGTAAAGACCGCCGCCCGCAACCTCCGGGGCATCTGACCCATGGGCCGCGTCAAAACCATCGCCCGCCGCACATTCCTGATAGGCTCCGCCGCGATTGCGGGCGGCGTGGCCTTCGGCGTCTGGCGTTACAAGACGCCCTATGCCAACCCGCTCCTTTCCGACCTGCCCGAGGGGGCGGCGGCCCTCACGCCCTATGTGCTGATCACATCTGACGCGATCACCCTCATCACCCCCCGCGCCGATAAGGGCCAAGGGGCGATCTCCGTTCAAGCCGCGCTCATCGCCGAAGAGCTTGATGTAGATCTGGACCAGATCAAGACCGATCCCGGCCCCCCCAGCCCCGCCTATTACAACACCGCCCTTGCAGGCGATGCCGTGCCCTTCCGCGCCACCGACGATAGCTGGTTGGCCCAAACCACACGAAGCCTGGCCGATGCCCCGATGAAATTTCTGGGCATGCAGATCACCGGCGGCTCCACCACCGTCCCCGATGGGTTTGACAAACTGCGCCATGCCGGGGCCGTGGCCCGCGAAACGCTCAAGGCCACCGCCGCCCGGCTGCATACCCTCTCCGCAACGGATTTACGCACCGAACGCGGCGCGGTGATCCTGCCCGACGGCACGCGCCTCAGTTACCAGAGCCTTGCAGCCGAGGCGGCAAACACCGATGCTGTTACCGATGTCACCCTGCGCGCTCCCTCCGACTGGCGCCTCCTCGGTCAACCGATGCAGCGGATCGACATCGTCGCAAAATCCACCGGCACGCAGGACTACGGCATCGACGTGACGCGCCCCGACATGGCCCATGCCGCCCTCCGCCTCAACCCCGCCATCGGCGGCGCACGCCTCAGCCATGATCCCACCCCCGCCCTCGCCATGCGCGGCGTGATCAAGGTGGTGGCCCTGCCCGACGGCGTCGCCGTGATCGCCGACAACACATGGCGCGCGATGCGGGCGGTCGCCGCCATTCCCGTCGAATGGGGCCCCGCCCAAATTCCGCCCGAGATGGACACCCATTGGCAAACCCTCTCCGACAGCTTCACCCCCGACCGCCAAGACAGCCAATTCCGCGACGCGGGCGATGTGGAAACCGCCCTCTCCGACGGCACCGATCTGACGGTCGAATACCGCGCCCCCTACCTCGCCCACGCCCCGCTAGAACCGCTCAACGCAACCGTTCTCTACACACCCGACCGGGTCGACATCTGGACCGGTACCCAGGTGCCGCGCTTTGTACAAAATAACGTGGCAAAGCTTACAGACCTTACGCCCGACGCAATCCACGTTCACGCCCTGATGATCGGCGGCAGCTTTGGCCACCGGCTCGAGGATGAGGTCACGCGCCACGCCACCCGCATCGCGATGGAATTGCCGGGGCGGCCGGTGAAACTGACCTATTCGCGCAAAGAGGACATGACCCACGACTTTCCCCGCCAGATCGCACTGGCGCGTGGGCGGGGCCGGGTCGCGAATGGTCAGGTTGCGGCCTATGATCTGGGCATCGCCATGCCCTCGGTTCTTTCGTCACAAATGGGGCGCCAGAGCATCCCCGCACCGGGGCCAGACCTGCAAATCGTGGCCGGAGCATGGGATCAACCCTTTGATATTCCACACTATCGCGTGACGGGCTACCGCACGCCTGAATTGGCACCAATCTCGTCTTGGCGCTCGGTGGGGGCGTCGTCCAACGGGTTCTTCCACGACAGCCTGCTTGACGAACTGATCCACGCCGCCGGGGCCGATCCGCTGGCCGAGCGCCTGCGCCTGTGCAATCACACCCCCTCGCGAAAGGTGCTGGAGGCCGTGGGCGAGATGTCCAACTGGGGCAGCCCCCTTGCCCCGAACCAGGGGCGCGGCGTGGCCTTCTGCCTGTCCTTCGGCGTGCCCTGCGCGCAGGTGGTCGAGGTCACGAACACCGACAACGGTCTCCGCCTCGACCACGTCTATGTCGCCGCCGATGTGGGCCGTATCCTCGATCCGATCAACTTCGAAGGGCTGGTCAAGGGCGGCGTGATCTTTGGTCTGGGCCATGCGATACACGCCGAGATCACCTACGCGGGCGGCGCGGCAGAGCAGAGTAATTTCGATACATTTCAATCGCTTCGCCTCTACCAATGCCCCGAAATTACCGTGCGCGGACTAGAAAACGGAACGCGGATCAAGGGCATCGGTGAGCCCCCTGTGCCCCCCGCCGCACCCGCGCTGGCCAATGCGATCTTTGCCGCCACAGGCCGACGCCTGCGCGAAATGCCCTTCGACAAATTCGTTACATTCATCTGAGCGCCCCTTGCCCCTGCCCGCGCCCGGTGCTTGAACAAGCACCATGCCGATCCATGCGACCACCCTCCTGCTGCTGATACTCTCCGCCCTCTCCGGCTTTGCGGGTCAGGCCATCGGCCTGCCCTTGCCTTTTATGCTGGGCCCATTGGCCATATCGGCCTTCATCGCCACCGCCCTGCCAAAACGCCTGCCAACAAGCTACCGCTTTCCCCAGAAACTGCGGCTCATGTTCATTGCCATCATCGGCCTCATGATCGGCGCGCAAGTGACACCAGCCCTCTTCACCGAGGCCCATCACTACGCGCTAACCTTTGGCGCAGTCACGCTTTTCGTCGGCCTGGCTCATGCCATGGGCTATACTATCTTTCGCCGCCTCGGCGGCTATGACCCCACCACCGCCTTTTACGCAAGCACCCCCGGCGGGCTCTATGAGAGCATCGAATTGGGCGAGGCGGCAGGCGCCGACGTGACCCGCCTGATGATGCAACAATTCCTGCGCATCATCGTCGTGGTGACGGCCCTGCCCCTTGGCCTCTCGCTCTGGCTGGGGGCACCCGTGGGCAGCTCAGCGGGCATGACCATGGCGCGCCCCGATGTGCCTTGGTCCGACCTGCCGCTGATCGCACTGGCGGGGCTGGGGGGTTTGGGTCTGGGCCATGTGCTGCGCCTACCCGCCGGGCAGATGACCGGGCCGATGGCCCTTGCGGCGGCGCTGTCGCTCACCGGATGGCTTAGCTTCGACATACCGCAATGGCTTGTAAACATAGCGCAAATCGTGCTCGGCACGGCGCTTGGGATGCGGTTTACCGGGCTCAGCCGTCGCCTCTTGCTGCGCGGGACAGCGCTCGCCATGACGGCGGTGGGGGCGATGCTGACGCTGGGCGTCGGGTTGGCAATCCTCCTGCATGAGATGACCGGCGAGGCGGTGGACGTGTTGCTGATTACCCTCGCCCCCGGCGGCGTCACCGAAATGGCCCTCGTCGCCCTGAGCCTTCATGCCAACCCGGCCTTCGTGACGATCCACCATATCTACCGCATCGTGCTTACCGTGCTGACGCTCGGGATGATCACCCGCTGGCGACAACGCAAGGGCTAAGCCCGGATATGAGTATTTATGCCAAGAAGAAACTCAGACAGTCTTTGACAGGTCGGAGCGCAGAGGGTATTTGAACGTATGTTCATTTAAATAGGCGAGGGCACCATGCGCATAGAGGATACAGCCGCGATCATCACCGGCGGCGCGTCAGGGCTGGGCGAGGCAACCGCCCGCCATTTTCGCAGCCTTGGCGCAGAGGTGACACTGTTTGACCGCGATGCAGAGCGCGGAGCCGCCATCGCCGCCGAAATCGGCGCGCATTTCGCGGCCACCGATGTCACGGATGAGGCCTCCGTTGCAGCCGCGATCGCAGCCGCCACATCCGCCATGGGGCGGATCACGGCGGTGGTAAACTGTGCTGGCATCGCCACCGGAGCCAAGGTGCTGGGACGCGATGGCCCTCACCCGCTCGACCTGTTTCGACGCACGCTCGACATCAACCTCGTGGGCTCGTTCAACGTGGCACGCCTTGCGGCGGCGGAAATGGCAAAGAACGCCCCCGACGCGGATGGCGCACGCGGTGTGATCATCAACACCGCCTCCATCGCCGCCTTTGACGGGCAGAAGGGTCAGGCCGCCTATGCCGCCTCCAAGGGCGGGATCGTCGGCCTGTCGCTGCCCATGGCCCGCGATCTCGCGCGCGAGGGGATTCGCGTCATGGCGATTGCCCCCGGCACCTTCGCCACGCCGATGCTGCGCGGCCTGCCGCAAGAGGTACAGGACAGTCTCGCCGCAGAGGTGACATTCCCAAAACGTCTCGGCGATCCGGTGGAATATGCCCGGCTTGCGGCCTTTATCATCAACTGTGGCTATCTCAACGGCGAAGTGATCCGCCTCGATGGCGCGCTACGGATGCAGTAATCAGCCCTCGGCACGCTCAGCCAGGGCCAGCCATTCCTCTTCCGCCTCTTCCAAGGCGCTTTGCCGCGTTGTCAGCGCCTCGGTCGCCTTCTTGAACTTGAGCGGCTCGCGAGTAAAGAGCGCGGGGTCCGAGAGCAGGTCCTCAAGCTTCCCAATCTCGGCCGTCAGCCGCTCCATCAGAGCGGGCAACTCCTCGAGCCGGTGCTTCTCGGTAAAACTGAGGCGCGTAGCGGCAGGCTTTGATTGCTTCACCTCCGGGGCTTTAGCTACTGTTTTATCAACCTTTTTACCGGCCTCAGCCGCCCCGTCCACGCCCCGCTGCGCGCGGTAATCCGACCACCCCCCGGCATAGGTCGTGGCCCGCCCATCCCCCTCCATCGCGATGGTCGTGGTCGCCACGCGATCCAGGAAATCACGGTCATGGCTGACCAATAGGACGGTGCCGTCAAAATCGTCCAGCAACTCTTGCAGCAGATCCAGTGTCTCGATGTCGAGATCGTTGGTCGGTTCGTCCAGCACCAGCAGATTGCTTTCGCGCGCCATGAGTTTCGCCAGCAAAAGCCGCGCTTTCTCGCCCCCCGAGAGCGATTTGACCGGTGCGCGCGCCTGCCGCTCGTCAAAGAGGAAATCCTTGAGATAAGCCACCACATGCCGCGGCTGCCCGCGCACCAAAACCTGATCCGCCTGCCCGGATACCCGCATCTCGGCATCCCCCGTCAGGCTCTCCCACAGGGTCATCTCGGGGTCAAGTTGCGCGCGCGCCTGATCGAACACCGCCGGCATCAGATTGGTGCCATGGGTCACGGTGCCACTGTCAGGCGCGATCTCTTGGAGCAGCATCTTGAGCAGCGTTGTCTTGCCCACGCCGTTGGGGCCGACAAAGGCCACGCGATCCCCGCGCAGGATCTTGATGCTAAATTTCTCAAGGATGAGCTTGTCGCCATAAGCCTTTGAAATATCAACAGCCTCGATCACCTTGCGGCCCGACGTCGGGCCAGAGTCGAACGCCATTGCCGCCGTACCCTGCCGCCTGATCTGGCTGCTGCGCTCGGCCCGCAATTCAGCCAACGCGCGCACCCGGCCCTGATTGCGCTTGCGCCGCGCGCTGATGCCTTCGACGGCCCATCGCGCCTCGGACTTGATCTTGCGGTCAAGCTTGTGGCGCTGCTGATCCTCATCATCCCAAACCTTGTCACGCCAAGCTTCGAAATGCTCGAAACCCTTTTCCTGCCGTCGCGTCATTCCCCTGTCAATCCAGAGGGTTGCGCGTGTCAGTTCACGCAAAAATGCGCGGTCATGGCTGATCAGAACAAAGCCTTTGCGCGTCTCGCGCAGCTCATTTTCCAGCCAGGCAATCGCCTCGATATCCAGATGGTTGGTCGGCTCGTCCAGCAGCATCAGATCCGGGGCCTCGGCCATCAGCTTGGCCAAGGCCGCCCGTCGCCGCTCACCGCCCGACGCCGTGCTGACCGGGCGCGCGGGATCGAATTTCAGCCCCTCACCCGCCATCTCGACACGGTAGGTCTCGGCGGGGTCCAACTGGCTTGCGGCATAGTCACCCAAGGTCGTGAACCCGACCATATCAGGCTCTTGCTCCATGTAGCCCACGTTCACGCCGGGCGTGACGATCCGCAATCCACGATCCGGCTCGACCAGGCCGGCCATCACCTTCATCAGCGTGGATTTGCCCGACCCGTTGCGCCCCACAAGCGCCACCCGATCTCCGGGCTGCACCACAAGCGAGAGATCATGAAACACAGGCTCACCTCCAAAGGTGAGCGAAATGTCGGTGAGCTGTAAAAGAGGTGCGCGTGCCATGGGCGCGGGCTATCCTGCCGCCCCGGCAGCGTCAAGGGACCTCAACCGGCAAGCGCGCGCAACAACCGTTTGCGGGTGGGGGGAATGGCCCCGATTTCAACGCCGGTAAACACATGCAACGTGTTGAGATGCCTGTCGATCACCGCATGATCACTGACCCATCCCCCCATCAAAAGGTAGGTGCGCAGAAGTGGCGGCATATGCCGCATTGCCAGCTTCAGGTCGGGTTTGTGCCGCCGTAGCCGCTGCGCAAAGCGGAATACGGCCGGGGCCTTGACCCGCGGCCACCAACGACGCGGTGCGAGATGCCGCTCGCGCAGCATGGCAAAGGCATCAAGATAGGTCTCGGTCTCGGTGCCGTGAAAAGACGAGCAGCCAAACAGCATCTCGATTCCATTCTCATCGACAAACCGCGTCATCGCCGCCCAGGCCACCCGAAGAATATCGGGATCAAGCCGCCCCGGCGCGATGCAGAACCGGCCCATTTCGGCCATTTTGCCTTCGAATCCCGCAAGCGCCGATAAGTCATAGAATTGCGCCGAATAGCTCTGCGCAATCTCGGCCCCGCCATTCAGTACCAGCATCCGGAAACAACAGACCAGCGTGCCGCTGCCCGTCTCTTCGATCAGAACATGGGTGCAGATGTCATCGAACCTGTCGGTATCCAGCTCTTGACCGCCCCCCAAAAAGGCGCGCGCGCGCAACTGCTGCGCGGCGCGGCGATCCTCGGGCGTGCTGCCGATCCGTGCCTGATACCGCTGATTGCCAAGCCCTGCCATGCCGCGACCCCGTCTGCGCTGAGCGACCCTAGTCCCGGTCGCTCTAGCACGCAAGCCGTGACAGCGGCGTGACCGCCGTCACTCAAAGGCGGAGGCGGGATTGATATTGCCGATATTGCTCAGGAGTTGGCGAATAAAGCCGTTGCTGACCACAGACGTATCAGTCACGCGCCGCGCAATCGGGACAACCTGACCATCCTCCAGCCCGAATTCCTCGATATTGGCAATGGTGTCATCGTCATTGAAGGAAATCGCGAGAACGCGGCGTTCAATCACCTGCGGGCGAAACATGCCATATTCCCGCACCCGGCTGCGCACATAGTAATAATCACCATCCGCCAACACCCCCGATAGCGACGGCGGCCCAACCACATCGTCGACCGTGGCGCGGGTATCCACCCCCACCACGAGGTTTTGCAAATCCTCCTCGGGCGGAGCATAGCCGTGATTGCGGTAAGTGGCAGAGCAGCCCGTAACGACAATCAGACAGCAAAGCGCCAAGGCGCTGATCACTCGGTTTCGGATCGCTGTCATCTCTGCCCTCTTGTATCGGCCGGTCGCGGCTTTTATCCCGCTTACAACAAGGTGATGCAATGGTTCAAGAAAGGAAGCGAGGGGAAAGATGTCACAACACCCGCAAAACACCCGAGCGATCCGCGTGGCCGACCTGTCGGCGCGGCGCCCCGTGAGCTTTGATCTCGCCCCAGACGCAGCCGAGATGGCGCGCATCACCGCTGACCTCGGGCTTCTTGGCCTGCGCAAGCTGCGCCTGCGCGGCAGCCTCACTGCCGAAGGGCGCGCAGACTGGCTCTTGCGCGCCGACCTTGGAGCCACGGTGATCCAACCCTGTGTCGTCACACTCGATCCGGTGCAGACCCGCATTGACGAACCGGTAATCCGGCGCTTTTCGCCTGATGCGGCGCTTGAGATACCCGAACCCGGTGTCGAGGTCGAAATCCCCGAGGATGACACGCTCGAACCGCTGGGCACGGAAATCGACCTATGGCGCGTCATGGTCGAGGCGCTCAGCCTGGCCCTGCCCCCCCTATCCGCGCAGTGACGGTGCCGAACTTGGCCAGCTGACCGTGGCCGAAGAGGGCGTAACCCCCATGCAGGACGAGGAAACCAAACCCTTTGCCGCCCTTTCCAGTCTGCGCGACAAGCTGGGCAAGCCCGACAAGGACTGATCGCCGCCCCCCAAGAATCGCTTGCCCCGGCATCAAATCTCTGTATTTTCCCGCTCTCACCGGAATTTGGGGTTGAACCGGCGGCTCGTAACATATTAAGAGCCGCGAACACCCGTGAAACAGGGCCAGATAGGCCCACAGGAATTGAGGTTGCGACATGGCCGTCCAACAGAACAAAGTATCGAAATCGCGCCGCAACAATCGCCGCGCCCATGACGCGCTGGTTGCAGGCAATCCGAACGAGTGCACCAACTGCGGCGAACTGAAGCGCCCGCACCATGTGTGCCCGGCATGCGGACACTATGCCGACCGTGAGGTCGTGGCATTGGTGGAAGAAATCGACCTGGAAGACGACGCGGCCTGAACCCGCAATAGGCGATTTGCTGCATGACCGCTCGCAGGGACCATTCCAAGGCGGGTGCAGGACGCACCATCATCTCGGTTGACGCCATGGGCGGGGATCAGGGGCCGGCAACGGTTGTTGCCGGCATTGCCCATTTTGCGTCCAAGAACCCGGATATCGGCTTTATCCTGCATGGCCCCCAAGACGAGCTGGAGCGCCTGATCGCCAAACGCCGTGGCCTCGCTGAACGCTGCGAGATTCGCCACGCGCCCGAAGTCGTCACCATGAACGACAAGCCATCACATGTGGTGCGCCACGGCCGCGAAACCTCGATGTGGTCCGCGCTCGAATCGGTGCGCATGGGCGAAGCCACCGTTTGCGTTTCCTGTGGCAATACCGGCGCGCTCATGCTGATGTCGGTGCTGCGCCTGCGCAAACTGCCGGGCATTTACCGCCCCGCCATCGCGGTGATGTGGCCCTCGCAAAACCCGCAAAAACATAACATCATGCTCGACGGAGGCGCAGATATCCGCGCCGATGCCAAGGACCTCATGCAATACGCCTTGATGGGCGCCTCTTACGCGCGCAACGGCTTTGGCCTCGCACGCCCGCGCATCGGCCTGCTTAATGTCGGCACCGAAGAGCACAAGGGCCGCGCCGAGTTGAAAGAGGCCTATGACCTCATTGCCGCCAATGCGCGTATTGCCGATTTCGAATTCGTAGGCTTTGTCGAAGGTCGCGACCTGCCCGGCACCAAATGCGATGTGATCGTCACCGACGGTTTTACCGGCAATGTGGCGCTCAAGACCGGCGAAGGTATTGCCAAGCTCATTGCGGACCTGCTGCGCGAGGCCTTTGCCTATTCGCTGCTGTCACGGCTGGCTTCGGTTCTGGCCTATACCTCGCTCGCGCGCCTGAAAAAGCGGATCGACCCGCGCCGCGCCAACGGCGGGGTGTTCCTCGGGCTGAACGGCACCGTGGTCAAATCCCATGGCGCGGCCGACGCGATGGGCGTTTCCTCGGCCATCAAACTGGCATTCGAACTGGCGCAATCGGGATTTTCCGAACGGCTGGCGGCACGGGTTGCCTCCGCCGCGCTGCTGGATCAGGATGCCCCTCCAGAGCCCCAACCAGAGGCCGAATCTGAATGACACTGCGCGCCGTCGTCCAAGGCATCGGACATTATCTGCCCGACCGTATCGTTCCCAACGCGGAATTCGAGAAAACGCTCGATACATCGGATGAATGGATTCGCACGCGCTCCGGTATCGAACGCCGCCATTTCGCCGCCGAGAATCAACCCACCTCGGACCTCGCCGTGCGCGCCGCCCGCGCAGCGCTCGAAAATGCAGGCCTCGGGCCTGATGACATCGACGGCATCGTCGTGGCCACCTCTACCCCGGACCTGACGTTTCCCTCGGTCGCGACCATGGTGCAAGGCGAACTGGGCATGACACGCGGCTTCGGATTTGACGTGCAGGCGGTCTGCGCGGGCTTCATCTATGCGCTCACCACCGCCAATGCACTGCTCCTCTCGGGTCAGGCGCGCCGCGTGCTGGTGATCGGTGCCGAAACCTTCAGCCGCATCATGGACTGGACAGACCGTTCGACCTGCGTGCTCTTTGGCGACGGCGCCGGCGCGCTTGTGCTCGGTCTGGAAGAGGGCACCGGTACGGCCCAGGATCGCGGCATCCTCTCTGCCGACCTCAATTCCGACGGGCGTTACCGCGACATGCTCTATGTCGATGGCGGTGTCTCGACCACCGGCGAGGCCGGAAAACTGCGCATGCAGGGCAACCCCTTGTTTCGCCAAGCAGTCGAAAAGCTCGCCTCCACCGCAGAAGCCGCGTTGGAAAAAATCGGCCTCAGCGGTGCCGATGTCGACTGGATCGTGCCGCATCAGGCCAATATCCGCATCATCCAAGGCACCGCCAAGAAACTGGGCCTCTCGATGGACCGCGTGATCGTCACGGTGCAGGATCATGGCAACACCTCTGCCGCCTCCATCCCGCTTGCCCTCTCGGTGGGCGTGGCCTCGGGCAAGATCAAGCGCGGTGATCTGCTCCTTGCCGAGGCAATCGGCGGGGGTCTCGCCTGGGGTGCAGTAGCCCTTCGGTGGTAAAACGTCGGAAAATGCGCGAAAACTCGCAGGTGAACGGCTGCCGCTAAGTGGTTGAGATTGACTCGGAAAATTCTTCGCCGCAAAGTAACCGAAAAAAAACGCGGGGATGTTATGACTGACAAGACATTGACACGGATGGATTTGAGCGAGGCCATCTTTCGCGAGGTGGGTTTATCTCGCAATGATGCGGCCCAACTGGTCGAGAGTGTTCTGGGCCATATGTCCGACGCCCTCGTGCGCGGCGAGCAGGTCAAGATTTCATCCTTCGGCACTTTCTCGGTGCGTGACAAGACGGCGCGCGTGGGCCGCAATCCCAAGACTGGCGAAGAAGTGCCGATCAACCCGCGCCGCGTTCTGACGTTCCGGCCCTCCCATCTCATGAAAGACCGCGTCGCCGACGGCACCAAAAGCTGAGGATATAGCCGCCCATGGGCAAAGCCGCCGACGCCTTTCGAACCATCAGCGAGGTCGCGGATTGGCTGGATGTTCCGGCGCATGTGCTGCGTTTCTGGGAGAGTAAATTCACTCAGGTCAAACCGGTCAAACGTGCAGGCGGGCGACGCTATTACCGCCCCGCCGACATGGCTCTTCTTGGGGGCATCAAGGTGCTGCTGCACGATCAGGGCATGACCATCAAGGGCGCGCAAAAATACCTGCGCGAGAATGGTATCCAGCAGGTCGCCGATATGTCGCCGCCCTTGGACGAAGAATCCCAAGGCGCCGAGAGCGGCATCGCACTCGATGTAGCCCCCAGCCCCGCAAAACCCGCCGAGGTCGTGACCTTTGCGCGCCCCGCCGAGCCTCAGGACACGGAAACCGACACGTCCGCCGAAGAGATCGACGCAGAGCCTCAAGGCAGCCTGTGGTCGCAGGACAGCACTAAGCCGGAAGCAACCGCACCGCTTCCCGAGCCGATGTCGGAAACAGCTCCAATAGATACGCCGGCCGATCCTGAAATCGAGCAAGACACGACGGGGCAAACCCCTGCTCCAGAACCCGAACCCGTGTTGGAACCGGAGCCCGCAACAGAGGCGACCGAATCCGCGCCCCCCACAGAGACCGCCTCGACCAAAGCAGACCCAAGCCCTGACGACACCGCGGCAGCCCCGTCCCCACCGCGTGACCTGCCCGCCGATCCGACGGACCATATCGACGCGGCACCGGGCCTGCTCACTGCCATAGGCGCCCTGCCCCGGCCCATATCACCGGAATGTGCCGCACGCCTTGCACCACTTGTCGCCAACCTCCGCGCTCATGTCGCCGCTCACACAAAAGACCGCTAAATCCCTGCCCGATTTCGGGATTTCCCTCTTGCCCCGGCGGTCAAAATCGCTATGAACACCCCATCGTCGGGCTATAGCGCAGCCTGGTAGCGCGTCCGTCTGGGGGACGGAAGGTCGCAGGTTCAAGTCCTGCTAGCCCGACCATAATTACCGACGATCCCGCCCGCCTCGGCCCCTCGGGCACCCTGACCAGATAGCGGGGCGCAACGAGAGGGGGCAGAGATGACCGGGGTTCTTTCCAGCCAGAAAATTCGGGCGATGATCGACGCGGGCACGCTTTCTGCGGCCCCCGCCATCCTGCCTGAACAGGTTCAACCCGCCAGCCTCGATTTGCGTTTGGGTCAGGTCGCCTACCGCGTGCGCGCCTCGTTTCTTACGGGCGCGAGGCGCACGGTCTCGGACCGCCTCGCGGAATTCGAGATGCACCGCATCGACCTCAACGCTGGGGCCGTTCTGGAAAAGGGCTGCGTCTATG
This sequence comes from Roseovarius mucosus DSM 17069, assembly GCF_000768555.3. Taxonomy (GTDB): domain Bacteria; phylum Pseudomonadota; class Alphaproteobacteria; order Rhodobacterales; family Rhodobacteraceae; genus Roseovarius; species Roseovarius mucosus. The sequence goes on along the minus strand of NZ_KN293978.2, from coordinate 205,956 downwards.
TCGTGCCCTTGATGGAAACGCTCGCCCTGCCAATGGGCGTGCAGGCGGTGGCCAATGCCAAATCCTCGACCGGGCGGCTAGACCTGCTGACCCGCCTCATCACAGACGGCGGGGTCGAGTTCGACCGCGTGAGCCCCGGATATACCGGCCCGCTCTATGCCGAGATTTGCCCGCGCTCATTCTCCGTTCTGGTGCGCCCCGGCATGCGCCTCAACCAGATCCGCTTTCGCGCGGGTCAGGCCGTGCTTTCGGATGACGCCCTGCGCGCGCTCCATGTGCAAACACCGCTGGTGGATGGGGACGCGATGATCGACGACGGGCTTGGCTTTTCCGTCGATCTGCGCCCCGCCTCTGGCACGCTGGTCGGCTACCGCGCCAAACCCCATACCGGCGTCATCGACCTTGACCGCATAGGTCATTACGATCCCGCCGCCTATTGGGAAGAGGTGCATTCCGAGGCCGGCCAGATCATCCTCGATCCCGGTGCGTTCTACATCCTCGTCAGCCGCGAATCCGTGCATATCCCCCCCGAATGCGCCGCTGAAATGGCCCCCTATGTGGCCATGGTGGGCGAATTCCGGGTGCATTACGCGGGGTTTTTCGATCCCGGATTCGGCCATGCGGCGGCCGGCGGCACCGGCTCACGCGGCGTGCTGGAAGTGCGCTGTCACGAGGCACCTTTCGTCTTGGAACACGGCCAGATCGTCGGACGCTTGGTCTATGAACACATGGACCAAGTGCCCGATCACCTCTATGGTGCAGGCATCGCATCAAACTATCAGGGTCAGGGCCTGAAGCTCTCCAAGCATTTCAAGGCTTAAAAACGCCCCATCTTGCGGCCGATCTTCATCACCTGCCGCCCGCGTTGCACAGTCTTGCGCGCGGCCGCGTCATCGCCGCCGCTCATGCGCTTGCTCACCGCATCCATGCCGCTGCGCGTCACCCGTTGCAGGATCATACGCACCACCATGTTGATCAACTGATTGGCGTTCATAGCGCCTCTCCTCTTGCTGCCTCTTGCTCCCACATAACCCTGAAACATGCCGATTTCAGGGCGCTCTTAGTATTTTCTCTGATTCTCGCTTCTTTATGGTCAAAATACTCCTGCCAGAGGCTCCGACAGCACGGCAAATCGGCCCTCAATCCTCGAACAACTCGTTTTGGCCCGGCGCGCTCTCGTCCTCATTGTCCTCTCCCCCCATCTGCGGCATCGTGCCCGGCGGCGGGCGATTGTCCAAGAGACCCGCAGCCCGCAACTCCTTCAATCCCGGCAGGTCGCGGGCGCTCTCCAGCCCGAAATGATCCAGAAACTCTTGCGTGACCACGAATGTCACCGGCCGACCCGGCGTCATCTTGCGCCGCCCAAAGCGGATCCACTCCATCTCCAGCAATTGATCCACGGTGCCCCGGCTGACCGCGACACCGCGAATTTCCTCGATCTCTGCGCGCGTCACCGGCTGGTGATAGGCAATGATTGCCAGCGTCTCGATCGCCGCCCGGCTCAGCTTGCGGGTCTCCACCGTCTCGCGGCTCATCAGATACCCAAGGTCAGGTGCTGTGCGAATGGCCCAGGCATCGCCCACCTTGACCACCCTCACCCCACGCCCCTCATAGCGCTTGCGCAGATGCACGAGGGCCTCTGCGGGATCGCTGCCATGGGGCATCCGTTCGGCCATATCGCGCGTTGTCAAAGGCTCAGCGCTCGCAAAGAGCATCGCCTCGATCATCCGCTCCTGTTCGCCGATGGGCGGCGCTTGAAACAGGCTTTGTTCTTTTTCTTCTGATGCTTCTTCCATGCTCTTAATCCTTGCGCCGTAACTCGATCGGCGCGAAAATCTCGGCCTGCCGCAACTCTGCCCGCCCTTCCTTGACCAGCTCCAACGCCGCCGCAAAGGTCGAGGCCGTGGCCGAGCGCCGCCGCGCCGGATCGGCGGTGAACCCTTCCGGCAGATAGCTCAGAATATCGGTCCAGGTGCCCGCATACCCGATCAACCCGCGCATCCGCTCCAACGCCTGTTCCATCGTGAAAAGCGCATCCCGATCCATCACAAAGGGGCGGAATTCGTCGCGCGTCCTGATCCGGGCATAGCCTTGCATGAGATCGAGCAGCGTTGCCGTATAGGTCACACGCCGCAGCCGCGCCACATCCTCCGGCACACCGCGCGCAAAGAAATCGCGCCCCAGCCGGTCCCGCCCCATCAGCCGCGCCGCACAGTCGCGCATCGCCTGCAATCGCTCCAACTGAAACGCCAGATGCGCCGCCAGCTCCTCGCCCGATGGCCCCTCTTCGCTCGGGTCAGGCGGCAACAACAGGCGGGATTTGAGAAAGGCGAGCCACGCCGCCATCACCAGATAATCCGCCGCCAGTTCCAGCCGCAGCGCCTTGGCGCGTTCCACAAAGGCAAGATATTGCCGCGCCAGTTCCAGAACGGAAATCTTGCGCAGGTCCACTTTCTGCGTCCGGCTCAACGTCAAGAGAAGGTCGAGCGGTCCCTCGAACCCGTCCACATCGACAATCAGCGCCTCAGCGGCCAACCGCTCGGCAACATTGACCGGCGCCTCATCCCTGTCGAAATCGTCCTCAACCATGCGCACACCCGCCCATCAGCGCATCAAGCTGTGCCGAGAGGGCGGAAATGTCAATCTCTTGGGGGGTCTTGCGCCATGTCAGCGCCCGCTCCGCGCGGAGCTGCGCGGCATCGCTCATCTCGCCTGCGGCGTCGGCCACGGCCATCCGCTCTGCCAAGGTGCCGTTGCAATGCAGGATCACATCGCAACCCGCCGCAAGGGCCGCCCGCGACAGATCCGGCAAAGTGCCCTGCAGCGCCTTCATCGAAATATCATCGGTCATGATCAACCCGTCAAAGCCGATTTCGTCCCGGATCACCTGCATCATCGGTGCGGATAGCGTCGCGGGAGCGGCATCAATGGCGCTATAGACCAGATGCGCCGTCATCCCCAAAGGCAGATCGTTCAGCGCCTGAAACGGCGCAAAATCAGTATCTTGCAACTCGCTTCTCGGGGCTGTCACCACCGGCAGATCATGGTGGCTATCCGCCTCGGCGCGGCCATGTCCGGGGATATGCTTGACCACGGGCAATACGCCTCCGTCCAGCAAACCATTCGCCACCGCACGGCCCAAAGTCGCGACCGTATGGGCATCGGTGCCATAACAGCGGTTGTGCAGGAACGGATGCGTTTTGGGCCCCGCCACATCCACCAGCGGCGCGCAATTGCTGTCAATGCCTAGCGCGTGCAACTCTGCCGCAATCAGACGATAGCGCAGATACATGGCCTCAGCCGCGCGGCTACCCGCCGCCTCTGCTTGATCCAGCGGCGCGGGCCACTCTCGCCAGAGCGGAGCACGAAGCCGTTGCACGCGCCCCCCCTCCTGATCAATCGTGATCATCGCCTCGTGCCCTGCAGCCTCGCGCATCTCTGCCACCAGCGCGCGCACTTGATCGGGGCTGTCGATATTGCGCGCAAAGAGAATGAATCCAAACGGACGCGTATTGCGAAACAGCGCCTTTTCCTCTGCCGTCAGCCGCAGACCCTCCGCATCAAGGATCGTCGCCCCGAACCGCGTCACCGCGTGACCACCGGGATACATTCGGCCCGTTCCGCGACCAGCGCCGAACAGAACCGCCGCGCATCCCCCAGATCGGCGAAACCCATCGCTCTCAGCCGGTAAAACGTACGACCTCCGCTTTCGGCACGCTGGATAACCCGTTGTTTACCGTCAAGAAAGTCCCCGAACCTGCCCGCCAAACGGTCCCACTCCGCGCGCGCCACCTCAGCCGAGTCAAACGCCCCCAGTTGCGCCAACCGCGTGCCAAGCGGGATCGCGTCGGCATCCACCTCGTCCGAGGGTGCCGACCGCGCCGCCGCCACCGCAAGCGCCACCGCCTCAGGCACAGAGGTCAGCGCCGCCGGGCGCGCCCGCGGACGCACCGTCTGCACACCCGCGACTTGCTCAGCTTCCGGCACTTCAACGCCGTCCGCCCCCGTCACCTCTTCTTCCAGCGGGGCGATTGGCGCGGCCCCCGCTGCGATCTGATCGGCAAGGGCCAGTATGGATGCATTCTGCACCTCTTCGGGCGCGGCTTGTGGTGCAGGTTCCGCCATCTCTGCGCGCGGGGCCGCTTCTGCGGCCTCGGCCACCTGCGTCAACGGGGCCACATCCTCAAGCGACAACTCTAGTGGCGGTGGTGCGAGAACAACCCGATCCGCCGGGGCCGCCGCCGTGCCTTCTGCCGCCACGGCATTGACCGCCAGCCCCTGATTGGCCGCCGCATCGCCGCCGGGATCGGCGGGCGCCTCGCGCATCGGCCCTTCCGTTGCGCGCACCACCGGAACACCCGAGACATCGCGCATCACCATCTTGGTGCCCCACACCCCAACGCCCGCAATCAGCGCAAGCGACAGCGCCGCGCCGGTAAGATTGGTCAGCTTGACAAAGAACTTTGCCCGCTCAGGCCCCTGTTCGGGCCGCGCATAGTGCATATCTGCCATGTCCGCCTCTTGCTCTCCGGCGATACATGGTCGCCGGGGATGGTTTCTTCTGCCTCATCCCCGGCTTGGTGCGTTATCGCATCTCTTCCGCCGGAGTGACGCCAAGAATACCAAGACCTGCGGAAATGACAACGGTTACAGCACGCGCCAGGGCGATTTTCGCCTGTGATGTGGCCACATCGCCCTCTTGGATGAATCGCAACGACGCATCGTCATTGCCCCGGTTCCACAACGCATGCAGATCAGACGCCAGATCATAGAGGTAGAATGCCACGCGGTGCGGCTCATTGGTGCGCCCAGCAATCTCGACCAGACGCGGCCATTCGGCAATCTTGCGCGCCACGGCCAATTCCGCCTCGTGGGTCAACCCGGATAGATCGGCACCCGCCAGCGTGGCATCATCCACCGCAATTCCGGCCTCAGCCGCCTTGCGCAGCACCGAGTTCACCCGCGCATTGGCATATTGCACGTAGAACACCGGGTTATCCTTGGATTGCTCCAGCACCTTGTCGAAATCGAAATCCAGCGGCGCATCGTTCTTGCGGGTCAGCATGACGAAACGCGTCACATCGGGCCCCACCTGATCCACAACATCGCGCAGCGTCACAAAGGTGCCCGCGCGCTTCGACATCTTGAACGGCTCGCCGTTCTTGTAGAGCTTGACCAGTTGGCACAGCTTGATATCGACCGGCACCCGGCCATTCGACAGCGCGGATACGGCCGCCTTCATGCGCTTGACATAGCCGCCGTGATCCGCGCCGAAAACGTCGATCAAGAGGTCAAAGCCCCGGCTGATCTTGTCGTAATGATAGGCAATATCCGGCGCGAAATAGGTCCAGCCGCCGTCGGATTTCATGATCGGCCGGTCCACATCGTCACCATGTTCGGTGGATTTGAACAGCGTCTGCTCACGCGGCTCCCAATCCTCGGGCATCTTGCCCTTGGGCGGCTCCAGCACCCCGCGATAGATCAAGCCCTTGCCGCGCAGATCCTCGATTGCGGCCTCGATCAACCCCGTCCCATAGAGGGATTTTTCCGAATAGAACACATCCATCTCGACGCCGAGCGCCTTGAGGTCGTCGCGGATCAGCGCCATCATCCGATCCGTGGCAAAGTTGCGGATCGGTTCCAGCCAGACCGCCTCGGGCTCGTCCACATAGGCATCGCCTACTTGCGCCTTGAGCGCCTCACCCACCTCGATCAGGTAATCACCGGGATAGGTGCCATCGGCAAAGGCCACCGCCTGCCCATGTGCCTCAAGATACCGCAGATAGACCGACCGGGCGAGCACATCGACCTGCGCACCACCATCGTTGATGTAATATTCGCGCGTGACCTCATAGCCCACGTAATCCAGGAGCTGTGCCAGAGCATCACCAAAAACCGCGCCCCGTGTATGACCCACATGCAACGGCCCGGTAGGGTTGGCGCTGACATATTCGACATTCACCCGCTTGCCCGAACCAAGGGTTGAGCGGCCATACTCCGTGCCTTCGGTCAACGCCGCACGCGCCACCCGCTGCCAGACCGCCGGGGATAGCCGCAGGTTGAGAAACCCCGGCCCCGCCACCTCGGCGCTCTGCACGCGGGCATCCTCGGCCAGCCGCGCCGCCAATCCTTCAGCAATCTCGCGCGGCTTGAGACCGGCAGGCTTGGCCAGCACCATCGCCGCATTGGTTGCCATGTCGCCATGCGCCGCATCGCGCGGCGGCTCGACCGTGACACTCGTCATGTCCAGCCCCTCGGGCAACTGGTCCGCCGCCTGCATCGCGGCCAGCGTTTCCAGCACGAGGTCGCGCATATCGGTAAAAAGGTTCATGAAAGCTTTCCTTGCTGCATGAGCGTGGGGTTATCCAACGGCGCGCGGCGCGTCAATCACAAGCGGCGCAAACCGTCACGCTCGACGATCGCAACCCGCCGTCTTGGGCCGCGCCAAAGCCCAGAAACACCGCAGGTTCCAACAGCACCGCCGCCTTGCCCCCGCCCGCAGCCCGCATCAGGCGCAGCGTATGCACTTGGACAGCCCCGCCCATATCCTCTGCCAGATAACTGCCCAGATGATCCAGACCCAGCCGACAGGCCCGCTCCGCCGCCCCTGCCCCCGCGCAAGGCACCGCATTGACGATCAAGACCCGGCCCCGCGCCGCCGCCAATCCCGGTCTCAACGCCCGCGTCAGCGCCGAAACAGCCATGGTCACGGCCCCCAGCCGCCCCGCCATGCGCAGGGGTTGCAGATGGATCAGCGCGTCAATCGGCGTATCCCCCCAGAGATCCCCCAGCCGCGCACAAACCGCAGGTCGCATCACATCAAGCGCAAGCGTCTCGATCCGCCCCGGCACCAGCCGCGCCAGCGCCTGACAACGCCGATCCTCCCGGTCGATCACAATCACCTGCGCCCCGGCCTGCGCCAAACCCTGCGCCAGCACAACACCCGGCGCACAGCCCGCCGCAGCGATCAGCACCGTCTTGCCCGCAAGTTGAGACATGGAACCCGACATCACCGATACGCCCCAGATACCGCCTGTTGGTTAGCATCGGGTCGCGCCGCATACAACGCAGGCCGCGCGCCGCCCCGTATAAACTTTTAAGATAGAAGGGGTTAGACACCGTTAACGGCGAAATCCCGCGCACCTTTGCCCGTCAGGCGTGCATATTCCTGCAAGGCAAAGCGATCGGTCATCCCCGCGATGTAATCGCTCACCAGCCGCGCCAGCGCCGTCTCATCCGCCGCCTGCGCCACGTCGCGCCGCCATTCCTCGGGCAGATGCTCTGGCGCGTTCAGGTAATGGGGGAAAAGCGCGCTCACCACGCCATGCACCCGCGTCCGCATCTCGTTGACCGCTGGCGCGCGGTACATGCGCGCAAAGAGAAAAGCGCGGATTTGCTTCAAATCTGCCCAGAGCGCGTCCGAGAACCGGATCACCGGACGCCCGAGAAGCCGCACCTCCGCAACCGACATGGGCTCTGCCGCACCGATCAACTGGCGCGAGCAGGCGATCACATCCCCCACCATCACCCCGAACACCCGGCGCAGCGCCTCATGCCGGCGGCGTTTGCGGTCAAGTCCGGGATAGAGCCGGTCCACCTCTGCATAGCAATCGCCCACAATCGGCAAGCCTGCGATTTCGTCATCGTCAAACAGCCGCGCACGCAGCCCGTCATGCAGATCGTGGTTGTTATAGGCGATGTCATCCGACAGGGCGGCCACCTGCGCCTCCGCACTGGCATGGGTCAGCAGTTCCAGATCATGCCGCGCGTTGTAATCCGCGAGCGCATAGGGCAGTGGCCCCGTCACAGGGCCATTATGCTTGGCCAGCCCTTCCAGCGTCTCCCATGTCAGGTTGAGACCGTCGAACTCAGCATAATGCCGCTCCAGCGCGGTCACGATCCGCACCGCCTGCGCGTTGTGATCGAACCCGCCATAGGGTGCCATCAGCGCATCGAGCGTATCTTCGCCCGCATGGGCAAAGGGCGGATGGCCCAGATCATGCGCCAGCGCCACCGCCTCGGTCAGCTCGCCATTCAACCCGAGCGCGCCCGCAATCGTGCGCGCCACCTGCGCCACCTCGATCGAATGCGTCAGCCGCGTGCGAAAATAATCCCCCTCATGCGCCACGAAAACTTGGGTCTTGTGCTTGAGCCTGCGAAAGGCGCTGGAATGGATGATCCGATCCCGGTCCCGCTGAAAGGGCGAGCGAAAAATACTTTCCTCCTCCACAACAAGCCGCCCGCGCACCCGCGCGGGATCAGAGGCATAGGGGGCCGTCATCGCTGCTAATCCTTGTCGCCAGAGGTCAGGCCCCATATATTGCACCTGACAGCAAACGTGAACCAGTCAGGAGCATTCCGATGCAATTGCCGCCCAAGGTGACCCCCCGCGCCTTTGCCCGCCTCGCCGAAATCGGCGCGGGCGATCAGGGACAGGCCCTGCGCGTCGCCGTCGAAGGCGGCGGCTGCTCTGGATTTCAATATGAAATCAAACTCGACCAGCCTGCGCAAGACGACCTGATTCTCGAAGGCGAAGGGCAAAAGGTCGTGGTCGATGCGGTCTCCCTGCCCTTCCTCGCGGGGGCCACGATAGATTTCTCCGAGGAGTTGATCGGCGCGCGCTTCATCATCGACAATCCCAACGCCTCCTCCTCCTGCGGCTGCGGCACCTCGTTTTCGATGTGATCGCTTGTCACCCCCGCGCCCCTGCGCGATAGAGGGGCATAGGGACAATCGGGGGCCGCACCATGAAAATTGCCACGTTCAATATCAACGGTATCAAGGCCCGGATTGATGCGCTGCCCGCTTGGCTGGATGAGGCCGCCCCCGACGTGGCGCTCTTGCAAGAGATAAAATCCGTCGACGGAGGGTTCCCGCGCGAGATTTTCGAAGAGCGTGGCTATAACGTCGAAACTCACGGGCAAAAGGGCTTCAACGGCGTGGCGATCCTCTCGAAACGCCCACTCGAGGATGTGACACGCGGCCTGCCCGGTGATGACAGCGATGAACAGGCCCGCTGGATCGAGGCCACCGTGATGGGCGAACACCGCGCGCTGCGGCTCTGTGGTCTCTACCTGCCCAATGGCAACCCGGCACCGGGGCCAAAATACGACTACAAACTCGCCTGGATGGAGCGGCTTCACACCCGCGCCCGCGCCCTTCTCGCCACCGAGGAACCGGTGCTGCTGGGCGGCGATTACAACATCATCCCGCAGGACGAGGATGCCGCCCGCCCGGATGCCTGGCGCGCCGATGCGCTCGCCCGTCCCGAGAGCCGCGCCGCCTTTCGCCGCCTCCTCAACTTGGGCTTTACCGAGGCGTTCCGCGCGCGGGTGCAGGGGCCAGGGCATTACACCTTCTGGGATTATCAGGCGGGCGCGTGGAACAAGAATGACGGCATCCGCATCGACCATTTCCTGCTCAGCCCGCAGGCGGCGGACCTTATGACAGATTGCGGTATCGACAAGGATATTCGCGGCCGCGACAAACCCTCGGATCACGTCCCCCTCTGGGTTGAAATCGACGCCTGAGCGCACCATAAATCCGATCACCTCTGTGACCAGATCACAGACCGCATCCCCACAGCATGGGACAATGGGCGCATCAACCGGGCCAATGCGCCCCTCAATCCACAGGTGATCCCATGCTCAAGAAAAATGTCGGCTCCATCGACCGCGCCCTGCGCATCCTGCTCGGCCTTGCCCTGCTCGCAGGCTTCGTGCTCAACCGCGAGGGTGCCTATAGCTGGCTCTATCTGATCGGAATCGTTCCGCTTGTGACCGGCCTCATGTCCTCTTGCCCGCTCTATTCGATCCTCGGCCTCTCGACCTGCCCGCTCAAGAAATAACGGCAAGGTTTCGCCCACCGCGCACGCCCGGCCTTGGCATCGGGCGTGAGACCGCCCATGTCTGTCCTTCACATGAAAGGACAGGCCATGAAACACACGATGATCCTGTTGATCCTGGGAATGACCTTGGGCGGTGCCCCAGCCTATGCCGGTCACGGCCATTGCCCGCCGGGGCTGGCCAAGAAGCACAACGGCTGTCAGCCCCCCGGCCATGCGAAAAAGCAAGGCTACTATCGTATCGGCGACCGTATCGGCGACGATTACATCATCTTGCGCAATCCCGATCGTTACGGTCTGGACCGGAACGAGACCTACTACCGCGTCGGTGACCAGATTTACCGCGTCAACCGCGAAACCCGCGAGGTTCTCGACCTGATCGGGGCTGCGGCAGCCGTGTTGAACTAAGCTCTATCCGGTTACGCTCTAATCACGCCACCCTTGGCGCAGCAGCGCGGAATACTCTGCGCTGCTCAGTCCCGCCACAGGGCGGCGCGGCAGGGCGGCCCGCGCCTTCAACTCTGCAAGCGATGCCGTCCGCGCCCCCGGCAATACCCCCAGATCATAGAGGTATCCCGGCAACCGCCCCGACAGGATCACCCGCAGATCAAACACCACCCCCTCCGCGACCTGTCGCACCAGCCGATAGGGCATCGTCGTGCAATTGGTCCAGAGCGTGTGATACCAGCGCGGCTCCCGCGCCAAATCATTGCCATAGTCCAAAAACGCCAGAAACAGCGCCTTGCGCTGCGCCGCCCCCATCGCCACCGGATAGAGCGACACCGCCTCGCCCCGCGCGTCGGTGCGCAGATGCACGATGTCGCGCTCGTCGGCGGCGATCAAGACCAACTCATACCGCTTGAAGAATCCGCCAATGGCCGAAAACTCTTCGCCCACCTCCCTGCGGATTTCCCCGGAAAAGACAATGTGCCGCCCATCCGCAAAGCCGAAGCTGACCAGCGTATGCGCAATCTCCGGGCTGTCCCAGACCGACATGATCATATCGACGGACGTGATCTGCGCCGGGTCAACGGTCACATCATACCAAGTCTCGACCGCCTCGGTCGGGCTGGACCAGCGAAAATCCCGGATATTGCGCACAAACACCAGACCATCGCCCACGGGCTCTGCGGTGACACCGCGCGAAACCTCCGCCATCCAGTCCCGGTCTTGTCGCGGCGCAAGGCTAGCCCACCACAGCGCCCAAACCGCCAGCACCACGGCGGTCAGCCCCAAGGCCCGGGCCAGTTGCCCGCGCCAGAGCATCCGCAGACCGCCAAGAATGGCTACCGCCAGACCACCGTAAAGGACATACACCAGCGGCGCGCCAATCTGGAAATGCAGGCTCAGCCCGATCCAAATCCCAAGGACCAGCAACAGCGCGCCCCCGAAACCCTGCCCGCACAGCCTTAGAAACCGGCGCACACCCTATTCCGCCGCCACACGGCGCGCGGCCAATATCTCCTTGAGATAGCGGCCGGTATGGCTCCGCGGCTCTTCCGCCACCTCTTCGGGCGTGCCCACCGCCACGATCTCGCCACCGCCATCGCCACCCTCGGGGCCGATGTCGATGATATGGTCGGCCGTCTTGATCACATCGAGATTATGCTCGATCACAATGACCGAATTGCCCTGATCGACCAATTCATGCAGCACTTCCAAGAGCTTCTTCACATCCTCGAAATGCAACCCCGTAGTCGGCTCGTCGAGAATATAGAGCGTGCGGCCCGTGGACCGCTTGGCCAGTTCCTTCGACAGCTTCACCCGTTGCGCCTCGCCGCCCGAGAGGGTCGTCGCCTGCTGGCCGACCTTGATATATCCAAGGCCCACCCGCATCAGCGCGTCCATCTTTTCGCGGATGCTCGGCACCGCCTTGAAAAACTCCTGCGCCTCTTCCGCAGTCATATCAAGAACGTCTGCTATGCTCTTGCCTTTAAACCGTATTTCCAGCGTCTCGCGGTTATAGCGCGCGCCCTTGCAGGTCTCGCATTCCACATAGACATCCGGCAGGAAATGCATCTCGATCTTGATCAGCCCATCGCCCTGACAGGCCTCACAACGCCCGCCCTTGACGTTAAAGCTAAAGCGCCCGGGCTTGTAACCGCGCGCCTTGGCCTCGGGCAGACCGGCGAACCAATCGCGGATCGGCGTAAAAGCCCCGGTATAGGTCGCGGGATTAGAGCGCGGCGTGCGCCCGATAGGCCGCTGGTCAATGTCGATCACCTTGTCGAGATGTTCGAGCCCCTTGATCGTCTCACAGGGCGCGGGCGTCTGGCGCGCCCCATTCAGACGCATCGAGGCGGTCTTGAACAGCGTTTCAATCGTCAGCGTCGATTTCCCCCCGCCCGACACGCCGGACACACAGACAAACTGTCCCAGAGGGAACGTCGCCGTCACCTCCTTGAGGTTGTTGCCGGTTGCCTTGACCACGGTCAGCTTCTTCTTGTTGCCCTTGCGCCGCACCTCTGGCACCGCAATCTCACGCGCGCCCGACAGGTATTGCCCGGTCAGTGACGCCGGATCGGCGGCCACCGCCTCGGGCGTGCCGTGGCTCACGACGCGGCCGCCATGCACCCCGGCACCGGGACCGATGTCAAACACGTAATCGGCGGTGCGAATGGCCTCCTCATCATGCTCAACCACAATGACAGTATTGCCCTGATCCCGCAGATTGCGCAGCGTCTCCAAGAGGCGCCCATTGTCGCGCTGATGCAGGCCGATGGACGGCTCGTCGAGCACGTAGAGCACCCCTGTCAACCCGCTGCCGATCTGGCTGGCCAATCTGATCCGCTGGCTCTCGCCACCCGACAGCGTGCCCGCATTGCGGCTCAGCGTCAGGTAATCGAGGCCCACATTGTTCAGGAACCCCAACCGCTCGCGGATTTCCTTGAGGATGGCACGCGCGATCTCGTTCTTCTGCTTGCCCAGATGGTCCGGCACGGTGCCGCACCACTCCAGCGCCTCGCGGATCGACATCTGCACCACTTGGCCCACGTGCAGGCCCGCAATACGCACCGCCAGCGCCTCCGCCCGCAGACGATAGCCGCCGCAGGCCCCACAGGGCCGGTTGTTCTGGTAACGCTCGAATTCCTCGCGCACCCAGCTTGAATCGGTCTCGCGATAACGCCGTTCCATATTGGGAATGACGCCCTCGAACACCCGGCTCACCTGATAAACGCGCCCGCCCTCGTCATAGCGGAAATTGATCTCTTCCTCGCCGGACCCATGCAGGAATACCTGCTTCACATGCTCCGGCAGGTCTTTCCACGGGCTGTTGCGGTCGAATTCGTAATGCTTGGCGATGGAATTGATGGTCTGCGTGAAATAGGGGCTCTTACCCTTGCGCCAGGGTGCAATCGCCCCATCCGCCAGTTTCAGCGCCTCGTCCGGCACCACCAATCGCTCGTCAAAAAACAGCTCCGCCCCCAAGCCATCGCAATCCGGGCAGGCGCCAAAGGGCGCGTTGAACGAGAAAAGCCGCGGCTCGATCTCTGGGATGGTGAACCCGCTGACCGGACAGGCGAATTTCTCGGAAAAGGTGATCCGCTCCGGCTCGCCCTCCTTGGGCGCGGTTTCCAGCACCGCAATCCCATCCGCCAGATCGAGCGCCGTTCGAAAACTGTCCGCAAGCCGCGTCTGCAACCCGTCCTTCACCACCAGACGATCCACCACCACGTCAATGTCATGGCGGAATTTCTTGTCGAGCGTGGGCGGCTCGTCCAACTCGTAGAACTGCCCGTCCACCTTGACCCGCTGAAACCCGGATTTGCGCAGTTCCAGAAATTCCTTGCGATACTCGCCCTTGCGGTCGCGCACGATGGGCGCCAGCAGATAGGCGCGCGTGCCCTCCTCCATCGCCATGACGCGATCCACCATATCCTGCACCTGCTGCGCCTCGATGGGCAGGCCGGTGGCGGGCGAATAGGGCGTGCCGACACGGGCAAAGAGCAGCCGGAGGTAATCGTAGATCTCCGTCACCGTACCGACGGTCGAGCGGGGATTCTTGCTCGTCGTCTTTTGCTCGATGGAAATCGCCGGGCTCAGACCGCTGATATGATCCACATCCGGCTTTTCCATCATGTCGAGGAACTGCCGCGCATAGGCGCTGAGGGATTCGACATAACGCCGCTGCCCCTCGGCATAGATCGTATCAAAGGCGAGGCTCGATTTGCCAGAGCCAGACAGCCCGGTGATCACCACAAGCTGATCGCGCGGAATATCCACGTCGATGTTCTTGAGGTTATGCTCGCGCGCGCCGCGCACCTCGATATATTTCAGATCGGCCATTCTGACCCCCCGGACTCACCTCCCCCACACATAGGCGAGAGCGCCGCCGCTTCCAAGACAAATCTGAGAACATAAAGGGAACGCGCAAGTTTCCGTGAAATCCGCGCAAGGATTAGACCGCGACGCCGCGCCGCCCCGCCAGATCGGTGAAATACTGCCATGCCACCCGGCCCGACCGCGCCCCGCGCGTGGCCTGCCATTCAATCGCCTCCGCGCGCAATGTCTCGTCGTCGATCTCGACGCCGTAGGCATCGCAATAGCCCCGGATCATCGCCAGATATTGATCCTGATCGCAGGCATGGAATCCCAGCCACAGCCCGAACCGATCCGACAGAGACACCTTTTCCTCGACCGCCTCGGACGGGTTGATCGCCGATGACCGCTCGTTCTCGATCATGTCGCGCGGCATCAGGTGGCGGCGGTTCGACGTGGCATAGAACACCACATTGTCGGGCCGCCCCTCGATCCCGCCATCCAGAACCGCCTTGAGCGACTTGTAATGCTGATCGTCATGGGAAAACGACAGGTCGTCACAAAAGAGCAGGAACCGCGCCTCCGACCCGCGCAAGAGATTCAGCAAGCGGCTGACCGACGGCAGGTCCTCGCGCTGCAATTCCACGATCTTGAGCGGCAGGTCCTGCGCCCGCACCGCCGCATGCACGGCTTTGACAAGGCTTGATTTGCCCATGCCCCGTGCCCCCCAGAGGAGCGCGTTATTCGCAGGCAATCCCCGCGCGAATTGCAGCGTGTTCTGCAACAGCGTGTCGCGCGACCGATCCACCCCTACCAATAGGGACATATCGACCCGGCTCACCTGTCGCACCGGCTCCAGCCGATCGGGGCTGACATGCCAGACAAAGGCATCCGCCGCGTCAAAATCAGGGGCTGAAAGCGGTGCCGGGGCCATCCGCTCCAGCGCGGCGGCGATACGGTCCAACGGATCACTCATTCAGATCTTGCCTTTTTCCTCGGACGTGTCGGCCTCGGCGTCTTCCTCTGCCTCTTCCTCGTCAAACCACAGCCCCTGCGCGCGCAGCTCCGCCTCTCGCTTTTTCTCGACCCAGGTCACAAGCTGGATAGAGATTTCATAGAGGCCGTAGACCACCACGAAGAGGATCAATTGTGTCATCACGTCGGGCGGCGTCACCAATGCTGCGAGGACAAGAATACCGATCACAGCATATTTGCGCACGGATTTGAGGCCCACCGCGCTCACCAGCCCGGCCTTACCCATCAGCGTCAGCAACACCGGCAACTGAAAGCACAGACCAAAGGCCATGATGAATTTCAGGGTAATATCAAGGCTTTCGTTCACCTTGCCAAAGAACGTGATGCGAATACCTGTTGTCTCGGGCGCGGCAGCAACCCCCGGCACAGCCTCGGGCCCAACCAACCCTGTCATCA
The DNA here is from genome assembly GCF_000768555.3 of Roseovarius mucosus DSM 17069. Taxonomy (GTDB): domain Bacteria; phylum Pseudomonadota; class Alphaproteobacteria; order Rhodobacterales; family Rhodobacteraceae; genus Roseovarius; species Roseovarius mucosus. Next base: position 190,421 of record NZ_KN293978.2, on the reverse strand, counting down.
GATCCGCGATGAGCGATGGCACATCGGCAAAGCCAAGGAAAAACGCCATCGCCAGCGGTGTCACCACGAAATGCGCAAAGGCCGCGCCCAAAAGGAACATCATCGGCGAGGCAATCATGAACGGCAAAAATGCGTTCTTTTCCTGCTTGTAGAGCCCCGGGGCCACGAACCGCCACATCTGAACGCCAATCACCGGAAAGGCGAGCGCAAACCCGAACACCATCGAAATGCGAAACAGCGTGAACAGATATTCCTGTGGGCTGGTATACTGCATCGTGGGCGAGGGATCGCCCAACTCGCGCAGCGTTGCCTCAATCGGTCCCAGCAGAAATTGCAGGATCGGCTCGGCCACCGTAAAGGCCAGCACGATCCCGATGACAAAGGCGATGACCGACCGGATCAACCGCGTGCGCAATTCCGCCAGATGCTCGATCAGCGGCGCGCTGCTGTCGTCGATCTCGTCGCGCGGGCTCATGCCTCATCCCCTGCCTTGGTCTTTTTGGCCTTGGCCTTCGGCGCGGCCTTGGGCTTTGCGGGCGCTTTCGGCTTTGCCGCCGCCTTCTCCGGCGCGGCCTCCGCCTTCGCCGCCTTGCGCGCCTCTGCCATCTCGGCGGTCGCGGCGCGGGCCTTGTCGGCGGCGGCCTGCTGTTCGGCGCTGAGCGGCGGCTTGGTCGCCTCATTCAGGTCGCGTGTGACGCTGTCGGTGGTCTTGCGCACCTCGTCCATCGCGGTCTTCATAGGGTTCGCGGCAGATTTGAAGGTTTTTTGAATGTCACCCACGCCGGACTGATCGGCGGCATCATTCATGGCGCGACTGAATTCGCGGGCCATGCCCTTGGCCTTGCCCACGAAATTGCCCACGGCCCGGAACATTCCAGGCAGGTCCTTGGGCCCCACAACGATCAAGGCCACGATGCCGATGAGCAATAGCTCCGTCCAGCCAAGATCGAACATTTAAGGATCAGACCTTGTCTTTGTCTTCGGTCGGGGTCACGTCGCGCGCGGTCTCTGCAGATTCCTTGCTCGCGTCATCCAGTTCCTTGGTGCCCTCGGCCACGCCCTTTTTGAACGAGGTGATGCCCTTGCCCACCTCGCCCATGAGCGACGAAATCTTGCCGCGCCCAAAAAGCACCAGCACCACCACCGCGATCAGAAGAAGCCCCGGAAGGCCAATATTGTTCAGCATTTCAATCTCTCCCTTTCTCGGGGGGTCGGTTGCAGGGTCCCCGGGAATTTCAATTTAACTATCTAGTCGCTCGCACCGGCGGTTGGAAGCGGCAAAGCGGCAGAGCGCCCCGGATTCCACCATAAATTTCCACGGACCACACCCTAATCAGGCTGACCCGCCCCGGTCAATCACTCCCCTGCGCCTCGGCGCGGCTCTTGCCGCTGACATTCATCGCCAGCGTGGCAGCCATGAATTCGTCCAGATCGCCATCAAGTACCCCCTTGGTATCCGATGTCTCGACCCCGGTGCGCAGGTCTTTGACCATCTGATAGGGCTGCAACACATACGACCGGATCTGATTGCCCCAGCCGGCATCGCCCTTGGCGTCATGCGCCTCGTTGATCGCCGCGTTGCGCCGGTCCAGTTCCAACTGGTAGAGCCGCGATTTCAGCGCTTTCATGGCGATGTCGCGGTTCTGGTGCTGCGATTTCTGGCTGCTCGTGACCACGATGCCCGTCGGCATATGCGTGATCCGCACCGCCGAGTCGGTGGTGTTCACGTGCTGCCCGCCCGCACCAGAGCTGCGATAGGTATCGATGCGAATATCCGACGGATTGACCTCGATCTCGATATTGTCATCCACCACCGGATAGACCCAAACCGACGAGAACGACGTGTGCCGCTTCGCTGCCGAATCAAAGGGCGAAATCCGCACCAGCCGGTGCACACCCGATTCGGACTTCAGCCAACCATAGGCATTGTGCCCGCTGATCTTGTAGGCGGCGGATTTGATGCCCGCCTCATCGCCCGCCGATTCTGATTGCAGTTCGACAGTGTAGCCGCGCTTTTCCGCCCAACGCACATACATCCGCGCCAGCATCGACGCCCAGTCACAGCTTTCCGTGCCCCCGGCCCCTGCGTTGATCTCCAGAAAGGTATCGTTGGAATCCGCCTCGCCATCGAGCAGCGCCTCCAACTCCTTGGCGGCGGCCACCTTGGCCAGCGCCTTGATCGCGGCCTCAGCCTCGGCCACAACCTCGGTGTCACCTTCGGCTTCGCCCAACTCAATCAGACCCAGATGATCCTCCAACTCCTGCTTGAGGCTGTCATGGGTCTCAAGCGCATCGACAAGCGCCTGCCGCTCACGCATCAGCGCCTGTGCCCGCGCAGGATCATCCCAGAGCGTCGGATCTTCGACCCGGGCATTGAATTCCTCCAGCCGGTGCCGGGCGGTCTCCCACCCCAGCCGCTGCCGCAACAGCTCCAACGACTTTTGGATCTCGGCCACGAGGTTCTGGGTTTCTGCGCGCATCGGAATGTCCTTGTCTGGTCAGGTGCGGGTGATAGCGCAGCGCGCCGGGCCGGGCAAGAGAGCCCTAGTACAAGCCACCCGAACTCATCGACCCAAAGCTGGCCTTGCCACCCACCCGCGCTTTTTCACCGGTCGAGGTCGTGACCTCCTGCACCTGCTCGCGCTCGCCCGCGGCAAAGAGATCAAGGTCATTGCCCATGGCAAAACCCCCATCATAGGTCACACCAAACACTGGCTCTTCACCATCACGGAAATATTCGGCCACCACATTGTCGCCGGTCGCATCATCCGAAAGGCGCGCACCGGTGAACCGGTCGATCTTTAGGAAATGCCCGCCGGGCGGCACTTCGAACGGACCGCCGCCGTATTTCTTGATCGCTTCCTCCATGAAATCCTGAAACACCGGCCCGCAGAGCGACGAGCCATAGGCCGACCGGCCAAGGCCGCGCGGCTGGTCATGGCCGATGTAACAGCCCGCCGCGATATTGCTGGTAAAGCCCACGAACCACACATCGCGCGCGTCATTGGTGGTGCCGGTCTTGCCCGCCACGGGCACCGGCAGGTTGATGGCCCCCGCCGCCGTGCCACGATCCACCACGCCCTTGAGCATCGAGGTGAGCTGATAGGCCGTGACCGCATTCATCACCCGCTCGCGATCCGACACGATACGCGGGCCACGATCGGCTGGAATGCCGGGATCATTGCAATCGACGCAATCGCGCTGATCGTGGCGATATACCGTCTTGCCATAGCGGTCCTGCACGCGGTCCACCAAGGTGGGGCGCACCCGCTCGCCGCCATTGGCAAACATCGCATAGGCCGCGACCATGTTATAGAGCGTGGTCTCCTCGGACCCCAGCGAATTGGCCAGAAACCGCCCCATGTTCTCGTAGACACCAAAGCGCTCGGCATAATCCGCGATAACATCCATACCCACCTCCTGCGCGAGGCGGATGGTCATCAGGTTGCGCGACTGCTCGATGCCGGTGCGCAGGGGCGTGGGGCCGTAAAACTTGTTCGACGAATTGCGCGGCCGCCACAGACCCTGCGGCGTGTTGATCTCGATCGGGGCGTCGATCACGATGGTCGCGGGCGAATAGCCGCTGTCGAGCGCGGCGGCATAGACGAACGGCTTGAAGGACGAACCCGGCTGCCGCAACGCCTGCGTGGTCCGGTTGAACACCGAGGCCTGATAGGAAAACCCGCCCTGCATGGAAATCACGCGGCCCGTGTTCACATCCATCGCGACGAAGCCGCCCTGCACCTCGGGCACCTGCCGCAAGGACCAGTTCACGAATTCCCCATCCTTGGTGACGGCGCGCACATGCACCACGTCGCCCAGATCAAAGGTGGCGGCGAAATCCTTGGGCAGCCATTTTATGTCACTGCGCGGCACCTCCTGCACCCCCTCGACGCCCTCGATCCCCACTTGCATGGCCTGATCGCCGATCCCCAGCACCACCGCCGGATGCCAGACTCCGTCGAGATCAATGTCCCGCGCCACGCTCAGCCCGGACAGCGCCGCGCGCCACGCGGCCTCATCGTCCAGAACCTCGGCGGGCAGGTTCTCGCCCGTGCCGCGCCAGCGTCCCTGGCCCCCGGTCGTAATTCTCCAACTGGCGCCGCAGTGCCCGCGCGGCGAAAACCTGCATCTCGGGATCAATGGTCGCCCGCACGGATAGACCGCCGCTAAAGAATTCGCCCTCCCCGAAATCGGCGCTCAACTGACGCCGGATTTCATCGGTGAAATAATCCCGTGGCGGCAAATCGGCGCTGAAGGGCGGGAAATCGCCATTCTGCACACTCCGCAGCGGCGCTTCGCGCTCCTGCTCATAGGCCGCCTGCGTCAGATAGCCATTCTCCCACATTTCGCGCAGCACGAAATTGCGCCGCTCCAAGAGCCGCTCTTTCTCGCGCACCGGATGATAATCACTCGGCGCTTTCGGCATCGCGGCGATGGTCGCGGCCTCATGCGGGGCCAACTCGGTCAGGGTCTTGTTGAAATAGGTCTGCGCGGCAGCGGTTACACCGTAGCTGTTCTGCCCCAGAAAAATCTCGTTGAGATAGAGTTCGAGAATGTCATCCTTGCTGAGCGTCTCTTCGATGCGCGTGGCCAGGATGATCTCCTTGATCTTGCGCTCCATCTGACGGTCGCCGGACAAGAGGAAATTCTTCATCACCTGCTGCGTGATGGTCGAGGCCCCGCGCACATTGCGCCCCCGCGACTTGACCGCATCCACAATGGCCGAGGCGATGCCGACCGCGTCGTAACCGCCATGGGTGTAGAAATTCTTGTCCTCTGCGCTGATGAACGCCTGCTTTACCAGATTAGGAATATCTTCAGCGGGCGTGAACAACCGCCGCTCGCGCGCGAATTCGTCGATGATCCGCCCTTCGCCCGAATAAATCCGGCTGATGGTCGGCGGCGTGTAATTGGCAAGGCTCTCATGGCTGGGCAAATCCTGACCATAGATATGCAGCACGGCACCAATGCTCAGCCCGATCACCACCACGACCAGCGTGATCAGGCTAAAGACGGTGCCGAAAAGGCTGAGAATCGCACGTATCACAAGGGCCCCCGCATGCTTGCTGGCCCCGATATAGGCATAGCGGGCCTCAGGGTCAAAAGGGAATGGGCGCGCCCACGCGCCACATTCCGCCGGGTCAAGGCATCCGCCCCCCTCATTGCCGCACCAATCCCGCGCGCGCGGCATCCGCATCCCGCCACGCGGTCAGCGCCGCACGCAGGGCCGCAGCAATCCGGGCCCGCCCCTCTTCATCGCGCAACCTTGCCAAATCGCGCGGGCTGGACAGAAACCCCAATTCGATCAGGACCGACGGAATATCAGGGGCTTTCAACACCGAAAACCCCGCCCGCCGCTGGGGCCGCGTCAAAAGCGGCACCTCATGCGCGGCAAAGCTCTCGATCAAGGCCTGTGCCAGATGCGCGGTGCGCGGCTGTGTCTCGACCCGCGCCAGATCCATCAGCACATCGGCCACCACGTCATCCTTGCCGCTCAGGTCCACACCGGCCAGCATATCGGCACGATTGTGCCGCTCCGCGAGCGCGGCACTGGCCTTGTCCGAGGCACTCTCGGACAGCGTATAAACCGACAGCCCGCGTGCCTGCGCCCCCGACAGGGCATCGGCATGCAACGACATGAATACATCCGCACCGGCCCAATGCGCCAGCGCCACGCGCCGCTCAAGGCTCACGAATTCGTCGCGCTCGCGTGTCAGAACCACTTCGAATCCCCCTGCCCGCAGCAATTCATCGCGCAATTCCTGCGCGAATTGCAGCATCAGCGCCTTTTCGGTCAACGCGCCCTCCTGGGCGCCCGGATCAATCCCGCCATGGCCCGGATCAAGCACCACCACCAGCGGCCCCTCGCCCGGTGTCTTCACCGGGGCCGCCACCAGCGCATCCTTGGGATCGGGCAGATCCCAGCCGGGCAAGGCGGGTGTGCCCGCCGTTGCGGCAAACCGCTCGGCATCTGATGCCCCAAGGACGACCCGCAGAGCCGCCCGCCCGCTTGCGCGGTCGATCTCCAACCCCGCCCGTTCCAGCGGATAGGGCGCATCCAGATCCGCCACCATGCGCGACCAACCCGGCCGAATCTGGCCCAGCCGCAAACCCTTGACGCGCTCCCCCGCAATCAGATCGCCCGCTCCGATGCCCTGCCAATCCACCTCTTGAAAATCAAGCACCAGGCGCGGCGGCGCATCGAGCGTATAGACACGGTAGGGCACGCCCTGCGACAGGCTCAGGGTCATCTCGACCCCGCGCGCCGTGTCCGCGATAGCGCTGCCTTCGGCATCGAGCCGCGCCAGACCGCTGAACGCAGCCTCTTGCGCGCGCACACCTGCGCCCCCAATCGCCAGCGCAAGCGCCAGCCCCATGCCAATGATCCTGCTCATCCGCCGTTTCCCGGTTCGTGTTCGCCCCAAGGATACACGAGCACCGCTCAACGCAACAGCCCCGATGTCCCGCACAACAAGCGCTTGATCCTGCCGCACAATCAATCAAGGTTTTTATCCCACAGCTTCCAGTCTATAGAATCGCCATGACCAGCCAAAACCCACGCCCCATCGTCGCACCAGAGGACCCAAAGGTTCTCTTTGAAATCTTCGTGCAGCGCAAATACTGCGATCTGGAACTGGCCTCGATCATCCATACCCTGCAAATCGCCAACAAGGTGCATGGCACAGCGCATTTCGGCTGGCGCATCATCTCGGACCGTCCCGGCCTCGTCCAAAGCAGCGGTGCCGGGCTGGTGCGCGCCGAGCCGGTGATTCCAGATCACTGCATGGCCGACTTCCTGATCGTGATCGCCTCAAAGTCGGCCGATCCCGCCGTCTGGATGGCCCGCGTCCGCAGCATGCGGCGGCTCGGGCGGTCGGTGATCCTGCTCGCAGATGCCGCGACCACCTTCATTTCGCGCACCCAGATCGAAACCGGCGCTGTCACGACCCATTGGGCCGATGCCGTGATCCTGCGCGAGACCCAGGATCAACCGCGCATGACCGAGAATTTGTCAGAGTTTTCCAACGGCATCATCACCGCCGCCGGGCGCGCCGCGACGGCCGAGCTTGTGATCGGCCTTCTGGCCCGCGACTTGGCCGTATCCGAGATCACCGAAATCGGCCGCCACCTGCTCTTGCCGGAAATCCGCACCAGTTCCAGCACACAGCCTTTCGCCCCCGAGGCCTTTCACAAATTCTACGACAAGGCCGTGTCGGATGCCCTCGCCATCATGGAAGACAATCTGAGCGATCCGCTCTCCATCGCGGAAATCGCCGATGAGGTCGACACCTCGCAGCGCTGCCTCGAGCGCCGTTTCCGCGCCGTGTTCGAAACCTCGCCAGGGCACTATTACAAACTGATACGTGTGCGCCGCGCCCATCACCTGATCCAGAGCACGAAACTGCCGCTGATCGACATCGCCACCGCCACCGGCTTTGGCTCGACCGGCACGCTCTCGACCGCGTTCAAGAAATTCTACGGCGTGACGCCCTCTGACCTGCGCGGCAAACACCGTGAGCGTGTGCTCGACTACTCCGCCGAGGTGTGAACCCGCACCGCGTCGGACACCACCTGCGCCGCCGCCGCCCAATCGCCCAAGCCCGCCGCCGCCTGCCGCGCCGCATCGGCGCAGCCTGCCCGCCACGCAGGCTCACTCAGCATCCGCCGCAGCGCCGCGCCAAAGGCCGCGTCATCCTCGGGCGGCACCAGAATGCCCGCGCCGGGGGCCACCGTCTCCGGCACCGCCCCCGCCTGTGTGCTCACGATCGGCAGCCCATGGCCCATCGCCTCATCAAACACGATGCCATAGCCCTCATAGCGCGTCGCCAGCGCAAAGAGCGTGGCGCGCCCATACAGCGCCTCCAGCGCCGGTTGCGTAATCTCCCCCGCGATCTCGACCCGCTCCGCCAGCCCAAGATCGGCCCGCAACGCGTGCAATGCCGCCACCGTCTCGGGCTCATGCAATCGCCCGACAATCACCGCCCGCCACTCTAGGTCTGTAATCCGCGCCAAGGCCCGCAAGAGCACGTCATGCCCCTTGCGCCGCGCGAGCAGCCCCACCGACAGGATCAGCGGCGGCACCTCTGGCTCCGGGCTCAGGTTCGGCACCACAAACCCCGGCCGCGCCACGCTGATCCGCTCCGGTGCCACCCCATAGGCCTCGCGCAAGAGGCCCGCGATATGCCCGCTCGTCACCACGATATGCCGCGCCCGGCTCAGATTGGCCCGCTCCCGCGCCGCCATGGCCTGCGCCTGCGCCGCGCTCAACCCCGGCTCAAGCGCCAGCGGATGATGCACCAGCGCCACCATCGGGGCCGCCAGACGCGCCACCCCGTCCGGGTCGAGCGCACCGTAAGCCAGCCCATCCACCAAGGCCGGGCAATCGCGCGGCAACGCCCCCAATTGCGCCAGCGCATCCGCCATGTCGCGCGCATCGGGATGCGGAAAACTGTCCCCCAACCGCAGATGCCGCAGCGTGATACCCCGCGCCACCAATGCCTCCGCCAACCGCCGGTCGTAGAGGTATCCCCCCGTCGTCAGCTCCGGATCCCCCGGCACGGCAAAGGCCAACTCGCGCCCAGCCTCACGCGCCATAGCGCACCCGATGGCAGAGGGTGCCTGCCGCCGCCAAAATCCCCGCATAGTCGCGCGGCAGATCGTCAAACCGCGTCTCACCGGAGATCAACCGATCCAGCACCGGATCGACCAAGAGCCGCAGCGCCACCTCCATCCGCCGCCGATAATCCCAGCGTGCCGCATGGCTGGCCGGGATACGCCCCACCTGCGACGAGATGATCTGCAACCGCCGCTGATGAAACGCGCCGCCAAGAGCCACGGGTGTCTCACCGCTGCCATACCAACTGGCCTCGACCACCCGCGCCTCGACCCCCGCAATCCCGATCGCCGTGCCAAGCCCGGCGGCACTGGCCGAGGCATGGATCACCACATCCGCATCGCCCTGCGCCGCCTCCGGCTGCGCAAACCGACACCCAAACGCTTCGGCCAGCGCAGCCCGCGCCCCGTCGCGGTCGATCAGGGTGACATCCGTTCCCGGCACCCGCGCCGCAAGATAGCCCACAAGCGCCCCCACCGTGCCCGCGCCGATCACCGCCACCCGGTCGCCGGGGGCCACCTGCGCATCCCACAGGATATTGAGCGCGGTTTCCATATTGGCCGCCAGCACAGCCCGCGCAGGCGGCACGCCGTTCGGCACCGGCACCGCCATCTGCGCGGGGCAGGCAAACCGTGTCTGATGCGGGTGCAGCACAAAGACCACCTGCCCCGCCCGATCCCCCGTGCTCACGCGCCCAACGGCGCAATAGCCGTATTTGACCGGGGCGGGAAACGCGCCTTCCTGCAACGGCGCCCGCATCGTGGCGTGCTCGCTCTCGGGCACCCGGCCCTGAAACACCAGCCGCTCGGTGCCCCTGCTGATGCCAGTATAGAGCGTCTCGATCACAACATCGCCCGGTCCCGGCTCTACCGCCACGGGACGCAAATCCACCTGCTCCGGGGCCACAATCCAAAGCGCGCGCGCCGCTTGCGCCATGCCCCTCACCCCAGCCGTGCGGCCGGTTGGCGTGCATGCGGCCAGACCTCCGCCGCCACCCGCGCGCCCATCACGCAATCAAAGAGCACGTCCGACCCAAGCCCATAAACCTGCGTTTCAGGCCGCCGCGCCTGCGCCAACCGCGCCACGGGCCGCGTGGTCAGACCCTGCGGCCCCGCCCCGATCAAGAGCGGCGCCACCGCCACATGCAGCCGCGCCAGCAAATCCGCCTCGATAAACCGCGCAATAGTGATGGCGCCGCCTTCGACCATCAGGTGATGCAGCCCCACCTTGCGCAGGGCGCTCACGATGGCGGGCGGCGAAATCCAGTCCTTGCGCGGCAGGCGGATCACCTCGACCCCCTCGGGGCGCGGCTTGTCCACCTCCTGAATGACGATCCGCCGCGTGCCGTCCTCTGCGAACAAACGCGCCTCATTCGGCAATCGCCCCGAGGGATCAATCACCACGCGTGCCGGATTCTGCCCCGGCACAAGCCGCACGGTCAGACGCGGGTCGTCATGGAGCGCGGTTTTGACCCCCACGATCACCGCATCGACCAGCGCCCGCATCCGGTGCAGATGCGCCAGCCCGTCCGGGCCCGACACATCCGCCGCATCGCCCGTGACCGTGGCCACCCGCCCGTCCAGCGATTGCCCGATCTGCGCCACGACCTGCGGCGTGCCGGGGGCAGCCAGCATCGAGCCATAGAGCGCCATCGCCGCGCGCTCGCCCGTGGCCCAGTCCCCGCAACACAGGCACGCGCGCCCCGCGCGCGCCGCGAGAATATGCTCCCAGACCTTGGGGGTGACTTCAGCACTCTGCATCCGGGTCTCCGTTTCGCGTTGCGTCTCGGCGCTTCGCCATGGTTGAACGCGGGCCGCTATGGCTCGCCTTGTGTTGTGCATAGCAGAGATAGACGGGTTTTCAAAAATGTCATGCGCGTCGGCCATCCCCCGGCGGCACCGCCAATAGGTCGATATGGCCGATTTCGGCCCACCCCTCGGCAAGAACCCGCGCGCGCCGCGTCTGCCAGCCTTCTGCTCCGGCGTATCCCGCCTCGGCCGCCGCCTGCGCAATGCCCGCCAGCAGCAGGCGCTGCATCTCTGCCTCTTGCGGCCCCAACCGCCATGAACTTGGCGCGCATTGCACCTCATATCCCAACGACGCGAATATCCCGGCGGCTGTTTCCGCCGCGCTTGGGCCAAGAGCTGCCCCAAACCCCTTGTTGCCCCGCTGATGCGCGTTGAACTGCGCGGTGATCGCCGCATCCTCCGCATCCTCGGGCGACCAGCGCATCACGCCGTCATAGCTGAGCGCAGCATAAAGCGCTGTGCCCTGCGCCACCAGCCGCGCGGCCAACCGCTCAACCCAGTCCCGCGACACGAGGTCAAAGAGCGCCGAGGCCGTCACAAGCCGGACACCCTCAAGCGGCAGAGCGTCGATCTCCGCCAGATCCCCCTGACAAATCGCCGCCTCCGGATGCAGCACCGCCGCCCGCGCGAGCAGGCCCGCATCATTGTCGAAAAGCCGCCAGTGCGCGCCTGTGGCTCCGGCCCCCTCAAAGGCGCGCACCGTCGATCCTGTGCCACAGCCAAGGTCAAGCACCGAGCCCCCCGGCCCGGCCAGCGCCACCGCCCGACGCAACAGGGTCGCATCCCGTGCCGCCCTGTCCGCCGGTTCCCGCAGCGCCAGCCATCCGGGGTCAAACCCCATCTCAGAGATCCGCCTCGTACCAGCCACGCGCCACATGGCTTTCGTGCAGCATCACACGGATACGGGCCAATCGCCCCGCATCGCCCAGACCCTCGGCGCGGGCAATGTCGCGCAGTCCCGTCCAGATGTGATGGCACAGGAATTCCGTGGTGGTGAACTTGCCCTTGAACTCGGGTTTGTCGTCCAGATTGCCATAGCGCAGCGGGGCCAGCACCCGCGCCAGCGCCTCCGACGCAAGGCCGATGTCCACCACCAGCCCATGCGCATCGATATCCTCTGTATAAAACGCGGCATCGACCACGAATGTCGCCCCATGCACCCCCTGCGCGGGGCCAAAGACGGGATCAGGCAGGGAATGGGCGATCATGATGTGATCACGGACTTCGACGGCAAACATGGGGCTTTCCTTCCTTGAATGGCAGGCGTGACGTAACACGCGCTCCGATTGCGTCAAGCCTAGGGATCACATCGGCAAAACCCCGCGCGTGCACGAGAATTTCATTGGACCTGCCGCCGCGCCGCCATAACTGTAGGTTGCGCATCGAACACAGAGAGCCATCGTGACAGATTTGACCCCAAACCGACCAAATGCGCCAGCCGTGACGCCGATTGCGCCGCATTTGCGCCGCGCGCCCACGCTGGCCAACCGCCGCCGTGTCGTACTTGCGCTCAACGTGGTGACGGTCGCGACACTCTTTACCGCCATGCTCGCGCTCTTTCTGCCGCTCGGCATCACATGGGCCGAAGGCGCGATGCTGACCGCCTTCCTTCTCACGCTTCCCTGGCTCTCCATCGGCCTCTGGAACAGCATCCTTGGCCTCGCGCTCGACCTGCGCCATGGCGCGCACGCCGCCGCCCATGTCACACCTGCCCTCACCCGCATCCGCGGCGACGAGCCGATCACGGCCCGTGTCGCCGTGGTCATGCCGCTGCGCAACGAAGACCCGGACGCCTCCATCGCCCGCCTGCGGCGATTGGAAGAGGAAATCGCCCTCACCCCCTATGCGGGGCGCTTTTCCTACCATGTGCTCAGCGATACCGATGACGCCCGCGTCGCCCTCAAGGAAGAGGCGCGCATCGCCCAATGGCGCAGCGCGCGCCCCATGGCGGCCATCCACTACCGCCGCCGCACCGACAACACCGGCTACAAGGCCGGCAATATCGCGGAGTTCCTGCATGGCCCGCAGGGCGAGAGCGACCTTTTCCTGCCGCTCGACGCCGATAGCGAAATGGGGGCCGAGACCGTCTTTCGCATGATCCGCGTGATGCAGGCCAGCCCCGAAATCGGCATGTTGCAAAGCCTCGTGACCGGCCTGCCCGCCCGCAGCTTCTTCACCCGCGCCTTTCAGTTCGGCATGCGCCACGGCATGCGCTCCTACACGCTTGGCTCCGCATGGTGGCAGGGCGATTGCGGCCCCAACTGGGGGCATAACATCGTGATCCGCACCGCCCCCTTCCGCGAGCATTGCATGTTGCCGGTGCTCGCCGGGCGCGGGCCGCTTTCGGGCGCGATCCTCAGCCATGATCAGGTCGAGGCGGTCTTGATGCGCCGCGCCGGGTACGAGGTGCGCGTTCTGGCCGAGGAATCCGAAAGCTTTGAGGAAAATCCCCCCAGCCTCGTCGATTTCATCCGCCGCGAACTCCGCTGGATGAATGGCAACCTGCAGTATTTCAAACTGCTGTCCATGCCCGGCCTCAAACCCGTGAGCCGCCTGCAACTGGTGCTGGCGATCCTGATGTATATCAGCTCTCCGGCGTGGATTGCCTTCATCCTGATCGGCGCGGCCCTCGCGGGCACCGTCGACCAGATCAACGCCATTCCCGCCGCTGCCGGTCTCACCCTCTTTGCCGTGCTGATGACGCTCAGCCTCAGTCCCAAACTCATGGGGCTGGCACAGGTGCTGGCCTCATCCGCGCGCTCTGCGGCCTATGGGGGGCGCGCCCGCGTGCTGGCGGGCGGGCTGGTCGAGATTGTCTTTTCGATGCTCACCTCGCCGGTCGTGGCCGTCGCGCTCACGCAATTCGCCATCGGGCTGATCTTTGGCCAGCGCATCGGCTGGAGCGCGCAACAACGCTCGCGCGAGCGCCTCGAATGGCATGAGGCCGCGCGCGTGCTCTGGCCGCAAACCCTGCTGGGCGCGGGGCTTTGCCTCTGGTTCTGGGTTCAGGCCCCTTGGGCGCTGATCTTTGGCGCGCCGGTGCTGCTGGCGCTCACCCTGTCCATTCCGGTGGCGGTGCTCACCACCCTGCCCCGCCTCAGCCGCTGGTCGCAATCCACCGGCCTTTTCGACATCCCCGAGGATCGCCGCCCCGCTCTGCAAGACCAGACCATACACGCCAACACCGCCTGACACGGGAGACATCGCATGACCGCCTTCAGACTGACAGCCCTCGGCGCAACGCTGGCCCTTGGCCTCGCGCCCCCCGCACAGGCCGAACCCGCGACATGGCAGATCGACCCCGACCATGCGGTCGTGGCCTTCACCATCATGCACGCAGGCTATGCCAAGGTTCTGGGCCGGTTTTCCGACATCGAAGGCAGCTTTACCTACGATCCCGACACACAGGAACTGGGCGAGGTGACCGCCCGCATCGGCGCGGGCAGCGTCGATACGGATCACGAGAAGCGCGACAATCATGTCCGTTCCGCCGATTTCCTCGACGCCGAAGCGCATCCCTCGATCACCTTCACCGCCACCGGCAGCACCCCCACCTCCGAGACCACCGGCACCGTCACCGGCGATCTCACGATCCGGGGCGTGACCCAGCCCGTGACCCTCGACGTGACGCTCAACAAACGCGCCGATTACCCCTGTTGCCATGGCAAGGAGACGCTGGGCATCTCCGCCACCGCCGAGATCCTGCGCAGCGATTTCGGCAGCACCTATGCCCTACCCGAATTCGTCGGCGATGCGGTCAGCATTATTCTCGAATTCGAGGCGATCCGCGCCGATTGACCCGCGCCGCCGCAAACCGGACCACAATGATTTTGTCACAGAGTCCGATTTGAGACCTGCTTTGACCGAATTCGATATACCATAGCGGCACTTTTTCCCCGAAATTGGGGCAAAGGAGTCGGATACAATGCGCTATTCAGGATTCAAGGTCATCAAAGAGGCCCTCACCGGCCACCGCGGCTGGGGCCCCGCATGGCGCGATGCCGCGCCGCAATCGTCCTATGATTACGTCATCATCGGCGGCGGCGGGCATGGCCTTGCCACGGCCTATTATCTGGCCAAGGAATTCAAGCAGGCGCGTATCGCCGTGCTGGAAAAGGGCTGGATCGGCGGCGGCAACGTGGGGCGCAATACCACCATCATCCGCTCCAACTACCTGCTCGACGGGAATGAGCCCTTCTATGAATTCTCGCTCAAGCTCTGGGAAGGGCTGGAACAGGACCTGAACTATAACGCGATGGTTAGCCAGCGCGGGATTCTCAACCTGATCCACACCGACGCGCAGCGCGACGCCTTCATCCGGCGCGGCAATGCGATGATGCTGAACGGGGCCGATGCCGATCTTCTGACCACCGCGCAGATCGTAGCACGCTATCCGTTCCTCAACGTCAATGACGCGCGCTTCCCGATCAAGGGCGGCCTCGCCCAGCATCGCGGCGGCACCGTGCGCCATGATGCGGTCGCCTGGGGCTATGCTCGCGCCGCCGACCAGCGCGGCGTCGACATCATCCAGAATTGCGAAGTCACCGGCTTCCGCATCGAGAACGGCACCTGCATCGGGGTCGAAACCTCGCGCGGCTTCATCGGCGCGAAAAAGGTCGGCGCTTGCGTCGCAGGCTCGTCCTCGCGGCTCATGTCGCACGCGGGCATGCGCCTTCCGATCGAAAGCCACGTGTTGCAGGCCTTCGTGTCCGAGGGTCTCAAACCCGTCCTGCCCGGTGTCATCACCTTTGGCGCAGGCCATTTCTATTGCAGCCAGTCCGACAAGGGCGGGCTTGTGTTCGGCGGCGACATCGACGGCTACAATTCCTACGCCCAACGCGGCAACCTGCCCGTGGTCGAGGATGTCTGCGAAGGCGGCATGGCAATCTTCCCGATGATCGGGCGCGCCCGCCTCCTGCGCATGTGGGGCGGCATCATGGATATGAGCATGGACGGCTCGCCCATCATCGACCGCACCCATATCGGCGGCCTCTATTTCAACGGCGGCTGGTGCTATGGCGGGTTCAAGGCCACGCCCGCATCGGGCTTTGCCTATGCACACCTGCTGGCCACCGACAAACCGCATCCCACCGCCACCGCCTATCGCTTCGATCGCTTCGCCAAAGGGCTGATGATCGACGAAAAGGGCATGGGCAACCAGCCCAACCTGCATTGAGGGAGCCTGCACATGCTGATCAATCACCCCCTCCTAGGCCCCCGCGACGCCAGCGAATTCGTCTACAAGGGCGACGCCGCCCTCATCAACCGCCCCGACCCCGACGCGCCCGACGCGCTGGAGCAGTTCATCGACTACGGCTATCTGCGCGACAACCCCGCAGGCGCGCATCGGGAACTCTGGTTCCACGAACAGGGCGACCGAAGCTGGCTGGTCGTCACCCGCAACACACTCACCCATGAAATCACTTCGGTGGAATTGGCCCGCGACGTGGCCCGCCGCGAAGGACGCTCCAAATGACCCAAGTTAATCGCCTCGCTGGCGGTCTGATCGACCGCAGCCGCACCATTTCCTTCCGCTTCGACGACAAATGGATGAAGGGCCATCCCGGCGATACCCTCGCCTCCGCCCTGCTGGCCAATGGCGTGCGCCTGATGGGTCGCTCGTTCAAATACCACCGCCCGCGCGGCCCGCTTTCGGCAGGCTCCGAAGAACCAAACGCCATTGTTGAATTGCGCGACGGCGCGCGGCGCGAACCCAACACCCGCGCCACCACAGCCGAGCTTTTCGACGGCCTCACCGCGCAGTCGCAGAATCGCTGGCCCTCGCTTGCCTTTGATGCACTTGCGATCAACGACCGCCTGTCGAATTTCTTTGCCGCCGGGTTTTATTACAAAACCTTCATGTGGCCCGCGGCCTTTTGGGAAAAACTCTACGAACCCATCATCCGCCGCGCTGCGGGCCTTGGCTCGCTCAGCCTGCAAGCAGACCCCGACAGCTACGACAAGGGCTATCTGCACTGCGACCTGCTGATCATCGGTGCTGGTCCCGCCGGTCTGGCGGCGGCGCTGACCGCGGGCGAATCCGGTCTCAACGTCATTCTCGCGGATGAAGATTCCCTACCCGGTGGCCGCCTCAACGCCGAAACCTTCGGCCTTGGCCAACAATCCGGTTCCGACTGGGCCGCCGAGGCCACCGAACGTCTGGCCGCCCTGCCCAATGTGCGCCTCATGACCCGCACCACCGTGCTCGGGGCCTTCGATCACGGCATCTACGGCGCGCTCGAACGCGTGAGCGATCACCTGCCCGTCCCCCCCGAGGGCAAGCCGCGCCAGATCCTCTGGCGCATCTATTCCCGCCGCGCCATCCTCGCCGCCGGGGCCACCGAACGCCCCATCGTGTTCGAGAACAACGACCGCCCCGGCATCATGCTGGCAGGCTCGCTGCGCGCCTATGCCAACCGCTGGGCCGCCACCCCGGCACCGGAAATTGCCGTTTTCACCAATAACGACGACGGCCACCGCACCGCACAGGACCTCAAGGCCAAGGGCGTCACCGTCGCCGCCGTGATCGACACGCGCCCCGACGCCCCCAAGGGCAACGGGTACGAGGTGATCGCGGGCGGCACCGTCACCAACACCTCGGGCCGCCTTGGCCTGACCAAGATCGAGGTCACGGATGCACGCGGCACCCGCCGCACGATCCGCTGCGGCGCGCTCGGTGTCTCGGGCGGCTGGAACCCCAACGTCAGCCTCACCTGCCATCAGCGTGGCCGCCCCACATGGGACGCCGATATTCACGCCTTCGTCCCCGGCGGCACCCTGCCCGAGGGCATGGTTGTCGTGGGCGCAGCCAACGGTCGTTTCTCAAACCACACCGCCCTGACCTCTGGGGCGGACGCCGCCGCGCAAATCGCCACAGAACTTGGCCACAGCGCCACCCGCCCCGACCTGCCGCAGGCCGAGGATACGCCGCTCGCCCTCACGCCGTTCTGGCATGTCAAAGGGGCCAAGCGCGCCTGGGTCGACCAACAGAACGACGTGACCGCCAAGGATGTGAAACTGGCGCATCAGGAGAATTTCGTCTCCGTCGAGCATCTCAAGCGCTATACCACGCTTGGCATGGCCACCGATCAGGGCAAGACCTCGAACACCGCCGGTCTCGCGATCATGGCCGAGGTGGCGGGCAAATCCATCCCCGAGGTGGGCACCACCATGTTCCGCCCGCCCTATACCCCCACGGCCATCGGGGCCTTTGCGGGCCGCGCACGCGGCAAGGATTTCCGCCCCACCCGCAAGACCCTCAGCCATTTCTGGGCCGAGGAACAGGGTGCCGTGTTTGTCGAGGTCGGCATGTGGCTGCGTGCCCAATGGTTCCCGCGCGCGGGCGAAACCCATTGGCGACAGAGCGTGGACCGCGAAGTGCTGCAAACCCGCCGGTCGGTCGGCATCTGCGATGTGACCACCTTGGGCAAGATCGACGTGCAGGGGGCGGATGCCGCCGCCTTCCTCAACAAGATCTATTGCAACGCCTTCGCCAAGCTGCCCGTCGGGCGCGTTCGCTACGGCCTCATGCTGCGCGAGGACGGGATTGCCATGGATGACGGCACCGCCGCGCGCCTGGCCGAGGATCATTTCGTGGTCACGACCACCACCGCCAATGCGGTCACGGTCTATCGCCACATGGAATTCGTGCGCCAGTGCCTCTGCCCCGACATGGATGTGCAACTCATCTCCACGACCGAGGCTTGGGCACAATACTCCGTCGCAGGCCCCAACGCCCGCAAACTGCTGCAAAAGGTGGTGGACCCCGAATTCGACATCTCCAACGAGGGCTTCCCCTATATGGCCTGCGGAGAGATCACCGTCTGCGGCGGGCTGCCCGCGCGGCTCTTCCGCATCTCCTTCTCGGGCGAACTGGCCTATGAAATCGCCGTGCCCACGCGCTACGGCGATGCCATGATCCGCCGCCTGATGGAGGCGGGGCGCGAATTCGACGTGGTCGCCTACGGCACCGAGGCGCTCGGCGTCATGCGCATCGAAAAGGGCCACGCGGCCGGCAACGAACTCAATGGCACCACCACCGCGCTCAATCTCGGAATGGGCAAGATAGTCTCGGCCAACAAGGATTCGATCGGTGCCGTGCTCTCACGCCGCGAGGGGCTCAATGCACCGGACGCGCTGCGCCTCGTCGGCCTGCGCCCGGTGGACCGCTCCAAGCCCGTGCCCGCAGGCGCGCATCTGATGACACGCGGCAGCCCGGTCGATGCCGCCCATGATCAGGGCTATGTCACCTCCGCCTGCTACTCGCCCAACTTGGGGCATTCCATTGCGCTGGCCTTCCTCAAATCCGGCGATACTCGCATGGGCGAGATCCTGCGCCTTGTCTCGCCCCTGACCGGTGTCGAACATGACGTCGAAGTCGTCAGCGCCCATTTCGTCGATCCAGAAGGAGAGCGCCTCCGTGCATGATCTCATCGCCATCAGCCCGCTTGGGGCCACCCGTCCCCGTATCGACAGCCACGGTCCCGTGACCCTGACCGAAGTCACCGACCGCGCGCTGGCCTCCGTCGCGGCCCGCCTTGGACACGAGGCGCAGGCCAACGCGCTGGTCGCGTCGCTGATCGGTGCCCAGGCCCCCGGCCCCGCCCGTATGGGCGGCGAGACCCTCATGGCCTTCTGGATGGGACCCGATCAATGGATGCTGGACGCGCCGATTGACAGCCACGAAGATCTGGCAGAACGGATCAAGGCAGAGGCCAAAGGCTCCGCCAGCGTCACCGACCAGACCGGCGCATGGTGCCGTTTCGATCTCAGCGGGGACGGGCTGGCCGATGTCTTTGAGCGCCTCACCAACGCCAACACCCGCGCCTTTACCGGCGGAGAGGCGCAGCGCGCAGCGGTCGAACATATGGGCTGCTTTCTGCTCTGCCACAGCCCGCGCCACATCTCGGTGATCGGCCCCCGCTCTTCAGCCGGTTCGCTGCACCACGCGCTGCTAACCGCAATCCGCTCGGCGCACTAACCTCGTCCCGGGCTTGACCCGGGACCTCGCAAACCCAAGGCACAAGGCCCCGGCTCAAGGCCGGGGCGTGCCCCATCCGCACTCGTGCCGGGCTTGACCCGGGACCTCACCATTCCCTAACCCGTCCCGGGCTTGACCCGGGACCCCATTCAGTCGCCTCAAACACCCCTACCCATCCAGCGCCTGCGCCAGATCGGCGATCAGGTCGCCCGCATCCTCGATTCCCACCGAAAACCGCAACAGCCCCTCGGGGATGCCCGTATGCGGCTCGATCGTATGGCGATGCTCCACCAGGCTCTCGACCCCGCCCAGCGATGTCGCGCGATGCAAAAGCTGCAACCGCCCCGCCACCTGCAACGCCCGCTCGCGCCCGCCAGCCACCACCGCAGACAGCAGATAGCCATAGCCGCCGCACATCTGCCGCGTGGCAATGGCATGGCCCGCATGACTCTCCAATCCGGGGTAAAGCACCGTCTCGACCTGCGCATGCCCCTCCAGATATCTGGCCACGGCCAGCGCATTCTCGCACATCCGCTCCATCCTGAGCGGCAGCGTGCGCATCCCCCGCATCAAGAGCCACGCCTCGAACGGCCCCATCACCGCCCCCGCATCATGCCGGTCGGTCACGATCTCTTGCCACATCGCAGTGCCCGGCTCACGGCAGGACAGCACCCCCGCCAACACATCCGAATGCCCGTTCAGCGCCTTGGTGCCCGAATGCATCACAATGTCCGCCCCCAGATCCAGCGCCCGCGTCAGCACCGGCGTCGCCGCCGTGCCATCGACCACCAGAATGGCCCCCGCCTTATGCGCCATCCCCGCCGCTGTGGCGATCTCGACCGTTTTCAGCCACGGGTTCGACGGGGTCTCGATCCAGACCATATCCGCCGAAGACCGGCACGCCGCCGCCAGGGCCGCCGGGTCCGACGCGTCGATCTCATCCAGCAGGATCGCGCGGCGCACACAATAGGCCCGCACCCATTTCAGCGTGCCCCAATAGATGCCGGTCTGCATCACCACCCGCGCGCCACTGGGCAGTGCGCGAAACACCGCCGCCACCGCCGCCATGCCGCTGGGAAAGAGCAGCGTCGCCGCCGCCCCCTCCAACTGCCGGATCACCTCTTCGGCCTGCCGCACCGTGTCATTCTGATCGCGCCCATACATGTTGTCAGGCCGCAGCAACGCATAGTCTGCACCCCGCGTATAGGTCGTGGCCAGCGAGATGCCCGGCACCACGCCGCCTGTCGCCGTGTCCTTGGCCCCCGCCGCCTGCGCGGCAATCGTTGCGGGTTTCAGCGGTTCATTCTTCATGCGTCGATCTTTCCATGTTCCATCGCAAAGAGCCGCCCCGGCCCCCATCCCCGCGCATCGGCCCCGGCCCGGCGCAACATATCCCACAAGAGTGCCTGATTTGAGGTGACGACCGGCAGGCCCAATTCCGCCTCCACCGCCCCGATCACGCCGAAGGTGCGCAAATTGGTGCAACTGGCGAAAACCGCCTCCACCCCCGGCACGCGCGCCGCCTCCAGCATGGCCCGCCGCGTGCTGGCCTCACTGATGCGCGCCACGGTCCAATCCTCTTTCTGCCCGAAACTGACCGCATGGATCACTTCGATCCCCGCCGCGCCAAGCGCCGCCGCCATCGGCCCGCTCACCTCGCGCACATAGGGCGTGACCATCGCGATGCGCCGCACCTGCAACCGATGCAGCGCCGCGATCACGGCGCTCAGCGGGTTCGTGACCGGCACGCCGGGATGCGCCAGATGGATCAGCCGCGCCACCTCGTCCGATCCGATGATCGTCGCCCCCGAGGTGCAGGCGTAGGCCACTGCCTGCAACCCGCGCGGCAAGAGCGCCGCCGTGCGCGTCATCTCGGGCGCCATGCGCGCCAGATCCTCGGGCGTCACATCGGCCTGCGCCGGAATACGCGCGTGCAGCAGGTTCACATCCCGCCCCGCCAGCGTCATCCGCGCCTCGTATTCCACCGTTTCATCGGTGCTGAGCACGATCATCCCAAGCCGCAGCCCGGACCCCGCTCCACCGTCCAGATCATATTCCATCACCGCCCCTCCACCCGACTGATTGTCCCGCCCGACACGGCGGCGCGCACCCCCGTGGTGCTGGCGCAGGACGTAGGCAGTCCCCGCGCCACCCGCACCGCCAGATAGGCAAAGGCCTGCGCCTCCAGCATATCCCCATCGAGCCCCACCGCCTCGACCGGCTCCACCGGGCAATCGAGGGCCGCGCGCAGCATCTGCATCATCACGGCGTTATGCCGCCCGCCGCCCGTCACCAGCAAGCGTGCGGGCGGGCGCGGGCAATGCTCCATCCCGCGCAGGACCGCCGCCGCCGCCATGCCGGTCAGCGTCGCCACCGCATCCGCATCGCCCAACTCGCCCACCAATCCGATCATGTCGGCGAATGTGTCCCGATCCAGCGACTTGGGCGGCATCCGCAGGAAATAGGGCTCATCCAGGAACAGCTCCAACGCCCCTTGCGCCACCTCGCCCTGTCGCGCCAAGGCGCCATCGCGGTCAAACGCCTCTCCGCGCCGCGCCAGCATCAGATCGTTGATCGGCGCATTGGCTGGCCCGGTATCAAAGGCCAGAATGGCCCCCGGCTCCTCTGGCCGCGCAAACTTCGGATCAAGCCAGGTGATATTCCCGACCCCGCCAAGGTTCAGAAACGCCAGCGGCTCCTCAGCCCCGATCCACTTGGCACAGGCGAAATGGAAAAACGGGGCCAGCGGCGCGCCCTCGCCCCCCAGCCGAATATCCGCGCTGCGAAAATCCCAGACCACCGGCAGGCCCAGCCCCTCGGCCAAGGCCGCGCCATCGCCCAACTGATGCGTGCCCCGCCCGCGCGGCTCATGCGCCAGCGTCTGCCCGTGAAACCCCACCAGCGCCGCGCCCTCGAACTGGCTCAGAACCTCCAGATGCGCGCGCTCAACCAGCGCTTGCGCCTCTTCCAGATCCTCGCCCGGCCACTTCCCCAAGGCGGCAGACAAAACCGCCTGCTCCTCGGCGGAGTATCCACGATAAGCGGTTGGGCCAAAGGCAAAAATCGTCTCGCCATCGGTCTCGACCATGGCCGCATCCACCCCATCCAACGAGGTGCCCGACATCGCCCCCAACGCCCAGAGGCGCTCCGCCTTCAACATGGCCTTTTCCTTTGCCCACCGACTGCATATACATGCCGCGCAAACCAAGCCGGGACAAGCATTATGACCTATCGCCCCAAATCCGATTTCCTGAACGTGATGACGTCGCGCGGCTATCTCGCCGACTGCACGGATTATCAGGGTTTGGACGAGGCGCTGCAGGCTGGAACCGTCACCGCCTATATCGGCTACGACGCCACGGCAAAATCTCTGCATGTCGGGCACCTGCTCAACATCATGATGCTCCGCTGGCTGCAAAAGACCGGGCACCGCCCCATCACGCTCATGGGCGGCGGCACCACCAAGGTGGGCGATCCCTCGTTCCGCTCGGATGAACGCCCGCTGCTCTCGCCTGCGCAGATCGACGAGAATATCGCCGGCATGAATCGCGTCTTTGCACGCTACCTCGCCTATGGCGACGGGCCGCAGGATGCCATGATGCTCAACAACGCCGAATGGCTCGACGGGCTCAATTACCTCGAATTCCTGCGCGACATCGGGCGGCATTTCTCAGTAAACCGGATGCTCAGCTTTGAATCGGTGAAATCGCGCCTCGACCGCGAGCAATCGCTGTCGTTCCTCGAGTTCAACTACATGATCCTGCAAGCCTATGATTTCCTTGAATTGAACCGCCGTCACGGCTGCGTCCTGCAGATGGGCGGCTCGGATCAATGGGGCAATATCATCAACGGCATCGACCTCACCCGCCGCGTGATCGACCACGAGGTGTTCGGCCTCACCTCGCCGCTTCTGACCACCTCGGACGGGCGCAAGATGGGCAAATCGGCGGGCGGCGCGGTCTGGCTTTCGGCCGACATGCTCAGCCCGTATGAATTCTGGCAGTTCTGGCGCAACACCACCGACGCCGACACCGGGCGCTTCCTCAAACTCTACACCGAATTGCCGATCGAGGAATGCGAGCGCCTTGGCGCTCTGGAAGGCTCCGAGATCAACGCCGCCAAGATCATTCTCGCCAATGAGGTCACAACCCTCCTGCATGGGGCAGAGGCGGCAGCGGCAGCCGAGGCTACCGCCCGCGAGGTGTTCGAGCGGGGTGGCGTGGGCGACGATCTCCCCACCGTCGAGGTGACCGCCGAGGAAGTGTCCGAGGGAATTTCCATCGTGCAACTCATCGTGCGCGCCGGACTTGCCAAATCCGGCAAAGAGGCCAAGCGCCTCATTACTGAAAACGGCGCGCGTCTGGATGACGAACCGTTAACCGACGCAGGCCTGATGATCGACGCCGCCGCCCTCCAATCGCCGATCAAGCTGTCGGCGGGCAAGAAACGTCATGCGCTCGTCAAGCTGTCCGATTGAGGGGCAAATTCGAACCCCGGACCTTACAAAATCAGCTTACGATTTGTAAGGTCCGTAAGGGTCACCCCCGCCCGCGCAGCGCCTCTTTCAGCACGTCACGCACCGCCTCCGGCGGCACATCCGAGGTGATGAACGCCTCCCCGATCCCGCGCGCAAGGATAAAGCGCAGCTTGCCATCAACAACCTTTTTATCCTGCCCCATGAGCGCGATCAGCCCATCGGCATCCGGCAAATCTCCTGATATATCAGATAGATCAACCTTCATCTTCATGTCGCGAAAATGCGCCCGCACCCGGCTCGGGTCTTCTTGCGAGCACAGGCCAAGCCGCGCCGACACCTCGAACGCGAGCGCACAGCCAATCGCCACCCCTTCCCCATGCAAGAGCCGCGACCCATCATAGTGTGTGGCCGACTCCAGTGCATGACAAAATGTATGCCCCAGATTGAGCAACGCCCTGTCACCCTGCTCGGTCTCGTCGCGCGTCACGATCTCGGCTTTCATCTCGACCGAGCGCTTGACCAAATGAATTCTCGCCGCCATATCGCCCGACGCAGCGCGTGAAGCATTGCTTTCAAGCCATTGAAAAAAGTCACTATCTCCAAGAAGCCCGTATTTGGCGACCTCGCCGTATCCCGCAAGGTAGTCCCGTTCTGTCAGCGTGCCCAAGACCTCGGTATCAGCCAGAACCAGGCTCGGTTGGTGAAACGCCCCGATCAGGTTCTTGCCCTGCGGCGCGTTGATCCCCGTCTTTCCCCCCACCGAACTGTCCACCTGCGCCAGCAAACTCGTGGGAACCTGAACAAACCGCACGCCCCGCCGCAGCACTGCCGCCGCAAAGCCCACCAGATCGCCGATCACGCCGCCGCCAAACGCAACCACCACATCGTTACGCTCGACCTTCTCTTCGAGCAACCATTCGACCACCCGCTCGAAATGCGGCCAGGATTTAGTCGCCTCGCCCGCCGGAAGCGTTAGAGAAACCGAGGAAATCCCTTTCAACTCCAAGCCTTTGCAGAGCGTCTCCAGATGCAGCGGCCCCACTGTGGCATCGGTCACGATCGCCACGCGCGGACGTCGCAAGAGCGGCCCAATCAGCGCACCAGCCTGCCGCAACAGACCCGGCCCGATATGAATATCATACTCCCGTCCCGGCAGGCCTACATGCACGATTTCGGTCATTCCACCCACTCCAATAGCTCCTTGCGCGTGCTGAGCGCGTTAAGAACTTGCTCGGCCATCGCCTCGACACTGTATTCCGGCCGCGCCCGTACCCGAATCTCGGCCAACTGATAGATCGGCACGCGGGCATTGTAGATCTGCGTCAGCGTCTCGAATGGATGAGCTGTGCGCAGTAAGGGTCTGGTATTCTTTCCTTTTACCCGCGACCACAGCAGCGGAAGATCAGCATCGAGCCAGACCGACACCCCCTTGCGCGCCACCAGTTCGCGGTTGCGCTCGGCCAGAAATGCGCCACCGCCGGTGGACAGGATCGCCCTTGGCCCATCCAGCAACCGATCAATCACCTCGGTCTCTCGCGCGCGAAAGAATGTCTCGCCATCTCTTTGAAATATCTCGGAAATTGCCATGTTTGCGGCCTTCTCGATCTCGGCATCCGAATCGAGAAACGGCACGCCAATCCGGGCCGCCAGCGCCTTGCCCACCGCCGTCTTGCCTGCCCCCATCATGCCCACCAGCACGACCGTCTTGCCCAATTTCCAGTGCCCCTTGGCCGACACTTTCGGCGCTCCCTTGCCCATTCACAAAGTTTTTCACTCAATGACGTGATCTTGCGCAAAAGGCCAGTTATAACTTGGGAAAAAGAACAGGCAAAACAGGCAGGGGATGACATGCTAAGATTAATCAAATGGCTGATTTATCTGGCAATTCTAGGGTTTATCGCCTTGGTGGCCTATGCCTATATCGGGCCTTTTTTTGGTGCGGACTTCTCGCCTGACCAGACCGAGATTCGGCAGGACATCATTCTTGATACGGATTAGTGCAGCAGTTTTTCTGGGATTGACCGCGACGGGTGCCGCCCTCGCGCAGCAGCCTCTCTCGGCCATCGACTGGTTGGATCAGGCCAGCACCGCCGCTGTCACCACCGCCCCGCGCCCCTCGCTTACCGAACCCCCCGCTGCCGATACCGTGACCGTGCCGAACGTAACCGTCACTGCCCTTGACGCGCCGCGTGCCGATGCGGTTGGCCTATTGCCCAGCACCACCACAGGACTGCCTGTAACCCTCTGGGAAAAAAGTACAACTCCAACGCTTTTACGCGCCCTGTCTCAGCTTGAGTCCGAACCACTGCCTGCCATTCAGGCGCTCTATTACACCCTGCTTCTGGCCGAGGCGAATGCTCCCCTGGATGCCGGAACAGAGGCGGCATTCTTGCAGGCGCGCCTCCAAGCCCTGCGTGACTTCGGCGCAATCGAGCCCGCTCAGGCAATGGCCGAGCGCGCCGGCCCCATGACAAAATCTCTTTTTGATCAATGGTTTGATCTGTCACTCCTGCTGGGTCAAGAGGACCCGGCCTGCGCTATGCTTAGTCGCAAACCACGCCTGACCTCGGATTTCGGCGCGCGGATCTACTGCGCGGCGCGCACCGGCGACTGGAACACTGCCGCCCTGACCTATCACAGCGCCACCGCCCTCGACACGCTCTCGGAAACCGATGCGACCCTTCTTGCGCTCTACCTTGATCCCGAATTGATCGACGTAACGGAACCGCCAGAACCGCCCCAATCCATCACGGCATTGCAGTTCCGCCTGTTTGAGGCCATCGGCACCGCGCTGCCAACGCATAACCTGCCCCGCGCCTTCGCCATGGCCGACCTGCGCGGCAATTCGGGCTGGAAGGCCGAAATCGAAGCGGCGGAACGCTTGGCACGCACCGGCGCCATTCCCGCCTCGCGCCTCCTGGGGCTCTACACGGATCGCCGCCCAGCGGCCTCGGGCGGGGTCTGGGATCGGGTTGCGGCGGTTCAAGCACTTGATCTGGCGCTGAGTGAAGGGGCCACGCAGGATCTCGTTCAGGCGCTACCGAGAGCCTGGCGCGCCGCGCAGGACCAACGACTAGAGGTCATCTTCGCAGAGCTTTTCGCAGAACGCCTGAACGAAGCGGAGATTCCGCAGAGTATCGCATCGCAAGTCTTTGAAATCACACTATTGTCGGAACAGTACGAAACGGCTGCCGCTCGGGTCGAGTCACCGTCGTCGGATCAACGCTTCCTGATTGAAACCGCGCTTGGAACCCCCTCTGCCGGGACCGCGCGCACCGCGCTTCAAGGGGCCATCGCCGCAGGCTTTGCCAGCGTCACGCCCCCTTCGGAGCATCAGGCGTTGATTGATGCCGGCCGGCTGGGCGAAGCGATCCTGGCCGCCGCCCGACAGATCGGTCACAGCGACCGTGCCCGCGATGCCCTGCCGGGCGCGATTGCCACGCTGCGGGCTCTGGGCCTCGAGGACACAGCGCGCCGCGCCGCCCTGCAACTCCTCCTGCTGGGGTCACGCGGGTGAACGCCGCGGCACGTTGGGTCGATCTCTTTCTCGAGGCGCAAGCCGCCGAGGTCGGAGCCGCGAAAAACACCCTTCTGGCCTATGCGCGGGATCTTAATGACTTTGTTGATTGGGTTTCAAATCAACAGCTTTCGTTGGAAACACTGTCCCAGGCGGATATTGATCGCTATTTGATCCATTGCGACGCGCAGGGCCTGGCAAGGGCCACGCGGGCGCGCAGGCTCTCCGCAATCCGCCAGCTCTACCGATTTGCCTTTGACGAGCGGTTGCGCTCGGATAACCCTGCCATTCGCATCAAGGGGCCCGGCAAGGCGCAGCGCCTGCCGAAGACTCTGAGCGAAGACGAGGTCAGCCGCCTGCTGGACAGTGCTCCGGCCCACGGGCGCACCGCCTCCGAACGCTGCCGCAACGCCTGCCTGATCGCCCTGCTCTATGCGACCGGCATGCGCGTGAGCGAACTGGTGTCATTGCCCCTTGCCGCCGCGCGGGGCGATCCGCGCATGATCTTGGTCCGCGGCAAGGGGGGCAAGGAACGTATGGTGCCCCTCTCGCCGCCCGCGCGCGCGGCCCTGGCAGACTGGCTTGCGATTCGCGAAGCCGAAGAGAGCACGCGCCGCGCCAAAGGCCTGCAACCCTCGCCCTATCTCTTCGCATCAGGCGGGGCGGCCGGGCACCTGACGCGTCACAGATTTTATAACCTTATCAAAGAAATATCTGTCAAAGCTCATGTCGATCCAGACAAGGTGACGCCGCATACCCTGCGCCATGCCTTTGCCACGCATCTTTTGGCCAACGGTGCCGACCTGAGAGTGATCCAGACCCTGCTTGGCCATGCCGATGTCGCCACAACCGAGATTTATACCCATGTGCTTGAGGCCCGCCTCCAAGCACTGGTGCAAGAGCATCACCCGTTGGCGCAGGCCGCCCGGCGCAAGACCGGGGGCAAAACCTCTTCCGAGGGCCAATAGCCGGTCGTCAACGCCACATCATACCCCTGCACCAGCCCCGCCGCCCGCATCGCTGCCTCCGCGCCGTGATGATCATAGCTAAGGCGATGAAAGGTGACGTGCTCATCCAATACCGCAAAGCCGGTCTCAACCCGGCCATCATGCGGCGGCATGCCGATTGCTCCGGCATTGATCCACTCTACCGTGCCGATACGCCGCTGAAACATCAATCCGGAGTGGCCCGCGAAAACCAGATCAATATGGCCTGCAACCTCTTGAATCCGGTCGATTTCATCCAAAAATGCCTCATCACTGGATACGGACCAGAGAAATCGGCTGATATCCGTCAGGCCACCATGGATCACCGCCGCGCGTCGACCGGCATGGGTGAAGAGGATGAGATCCGGCAGCGTCTCCATCCAGCGGCGCGCTTCTCCGCCAACCGCACGGTCCGCGTGTCGGTACCACCCGGCAGACAACAGGTCGCAGGTCGTGCCCGTATCAAACCCACATCCGCAATCCATCGCGTTGCGCGCCAATTGTTTCTCGCAATTTCCCGCCAGCACGACACAGCCCGCCGCGCGGATCAAGGCCACTGTCTCGGCCGGCTCGGCGCAGTAGGCCACGACATCGCCCGTGCAGATCATACGTTCCGGGGGAATTTCATGGGCAGTTGCCCAAGCCAGAACCGCCTGCGTCGCCTGCAAATTGGAATATGGCCCGCCAAAAATCAGCACAGGCCCAGACAACGCGCCCAAATCTGTGATTTGCATCGGCCATGCTCCCTTGAATGCAGGGGGCGCACGCCCCATAACCCTGTAAACTAAAAGGGACCGCACAGAGATGGAAGCCGCGTCAAGCGCAACCGACCTTACATTCTGGATCACAAGTGGCGCGATCGTGCTGCTTCTGGTGATGTCCGCCTATTTCTCAGGCAGCGAAACCGCCCTCACAGCCGCCTCACGCGGAAAACTGCGCGCGCAGGCTGAAAAGGGCTCTCGCGGAGCGGAAACCGCTCTCAAGATCACCGAAGACAACGAGCGTCTGATCGGATCGGTCCTGCTCGGCAATAACATGGTGAATATTCTCGCGGCCTCGCTGGCGACCGCCCTCTTCACCCGCCTCTTTGGCGAAGGCGGTGTGGCGCTGGCCACCCTCGTGATGACCCTGCTGGTGCTGGTTTTTGCCGAGGTTCTGCCCAAAACCTACGCGATCACCAATGCCGAGGCCGCCGCAGCCCGCACGGCGCCGCTGATCGTCTGGGTGATCAAGGTCTTTTCCCCCATCGTCACCGCCGTGCGCTGGTTTGTACGCCGGGTACTGGCGCTTTTTGGCGTGCAGACCGATCCCGACAGCCACATTCTTGCGGTGCGCGAAGAAATCGCGGGCGCGCTCTATCTGGGGCAATCCGAAGGCGTGGTGGAAAAGGAAGACCGCGACCGGATCCTGGGCGCGCTTGACCTGGGCGAACGCGCAGTCGAGGAAATCATGCTGCATCGCTCGCGGATCGAAATGATCGACGCCGAGGCAGACCCCGACGCAATCCTCGATCAATGCCTCAAGAGCAATCACACACGCCTGCCACTCTATCGCGACGATCCCGACAACATCATTGGCGTCGTCCACGCCAAGGACCTCTTGCGCGCCATGCACAAACTGGTGACGGAATCGCAGGACGGGGCGGCGGCGCTCAAGAATTTCGACGTGTGCAGCATCGCGCGCAAACCCTATTTCGTGCCCGAAACCACCACGCTGGATGACCAGATGCGGCAGTTCCTGCGTATGCGCAGCCATTTCGCCATGGTGGTCGACGAATACGGCACACTTCAGGGCCTGATAACGCTGGAGGATATCCTCGAAGAGATCGTCGGCGAGATCACCGATGAATTCGACCCCGATGCCGAACATCCCGTGCGCCGGACCGAGGATAATCAGTTTCTCGTCGATGGCGCCATGACCATCCGCGACCTCAACCGTGCCAATGACTGGAACCTGCCCGACGAGGCCGCAAATACCGTGGCGGGCTTGGTGATCCATGAGGCCCAGATGATCCCGAAGGTCGATCAGGTCTTCATCTTTCACGGCTTCCGGTTTCAGGTCATGGCCCGCAAGGATAATCGCATCACACGCCTCAAGGTGCGCAAGCTCTGAGAGCCTCGGTCAACGCGGTTCCTTATACTTGAGAACGTCGCGATCCACCCCCAGACCGATGATGGGGCTCAACAAGTCGCGCCACAGGCTCTGACGCGGCTTGTCCTTGGCGGACGGATCGCGCGGAAGGCGCAGATCATCCTCCAGCATCGGTGCCAGAATCCGCTCGTCCAGCATCCAGCGACCCCGCCGCCCTTCGGCGCGATCCGCCTGCTGAAAACCGAGCCACGCCGACAGACGCGCCTGACAGCACGGGGTCTTGCCGGGATAGATCAGGTAAAAGCCGCTGTTGACCCGCAAACAGATATTGTCCAGCACCCGCGCCACACCGCGATAAGCCTCTGGAACATGCGCCTTGGGCATATAGTTGAACCGCCCGGGATCGCCGTTGAAAAACACACCAAGCGCCGTGCACAAATCAATACCGCGCTGCGCCATGGCCCAGCCTAAAACCGGCTCGGGCGCCAGCGCCCAGTCGTACGCGACAAGCGCACGATGAAACGCCTCGGGTGAAAGGCTGCGCAAATACTCGATCTGCTGGGCAACAGGGCTTGCGGACCAATCAAACGGACTGGCATGCGGCATCATCGGCTCCGTGACTATAGCGAAAAAACAATGCCCTGTATGTGAGCGTCGAAAGTGCGTTTTGTGCGGAACAACTGTGACGCCAATTGGGCAAACACGAAAGTTTTGCTTGGGGCACGAAGCGTTGGCGACTACGCTGAGCCTATGCTCAACCGTTTTCTGAATGTCTTTTCCGCATCAAAGCCCGGTCCCCTGCCAGAGCCGGATGACAAGCTGGCCTTGGCCGCCTTGATGGTACGCGTAGCGAAATCCGACCATCATTACGACCTTGCCGAGATCAAGCGAATTGACCGTCTTTTGGCGCGGATCTACGGGCTTGGCCCAGTTGAGGCGGCCAAGATGCGCGCCCTCTCAGAGCGGATCGAGCATGCCGCCCCTGATACCGACCGCTTTGGCCACATCATCCGCGAGACCGTCAGCCTTGAGGCTCGCCTCGCTGCGCTCGAGGCTCTGTGGGAGGTGGTGTTGTCTGACGGCACGAGCCAACCAGAGGAATTGCACGTGATTGACGCCGCGCGCGAGGCGATGGGACTGAGCCATGCCGATAGCGATGCCGCGCGCGCCTTGGCCGAGGCCCAGTGATTCCCCATTGGCGCGCCGCGCAGGGCATCCTATACCAGAGCCATGTTTGCAGATTTCCTGAAACGGCTGATCCAACCAGCCCCCGAGCCCCTGACCGGCGGTGATGCCCGTCTGGCGCTCTGTGCCCTCCTCGTTCGCGTCGCGCGCACCGATGGAGATTACGCTGCGGCCGAGATCATTCGCATCACGCGCATCATCTCAGCCCGTTACAACCTGCCCCAAACCGAGGCAGAGGCCCTGCGCCAACAGGCCGAAACGCTCGAGAGCGAGGCCCCCGACACCGTCCGCTTTACCCGCGCCATCAAGGACGCCGTGCCGCATGAGGATCGTTTAGGCGTGATCGAGGCGCTGTGGCAGGTGGCCTTGGCCGACGGGGTGCGAGAGGCGGATGAAGACGCTCTGTTGCGCTTGGTGGCCAGCCTTTTAGGCATCACCGATCAGGACAGTGCCCGCGCCCGTCAACGCATTATGGGTCAGGGATGATCGCCAGCCTGCCGATGTATGACCGCCCCGAGACCGCGGTGGCCAATGATGCCCTCTGGCAGGGAATTCGCGACGCCTTGGGCACAGGTCCGGAGCGCCTGACCCGCGATGGCGATCTCTGGGATCATTGGCTCAGCCCCGATCTCCTGCTCTCGCAAACCTGCGGCTATCCATACCGCGCGCGACTGCACGGCCGCGTGACGCTGGTGGGCAGCCCAGTACTGGACTTACCCGGCTGTCCACCGGGGTTTTACTATAGCGTCTTTGTCGCCCGCGCCGATGATCCCCGCACTGACCCGCAAGAGTTTGCCACCGCGCGCCTGGCCTATAACGATGCCCTGTCGCAATCGGGTTGGGCTGCGCCGCAGAACTGGGCCGCCGCGCGTGGCTTTGCCTTCACCAACCCCATCCACACCGGCGCGCACCGGGCCTCTGCCTTGACCGTGGCCGAGGGGCGCGCCGATATTGCGGCGCTCGACGTGCTCAGTTGGCATCTGATGCAGACGCATGACCCGTTCACGGCAGGGCTGCGCGTACTGGCCCGTACCGATCCCACGCCAGCCCTGCCCTATATCACCGCCCTTGGGCGCGATGCAGACACGATGCGCGCCGCGGTGGCGCATGTAATCCACGCGCTCCCCTCAGACACGCGTGCAACCCTTGGGCTAAAGGGAGTGACCTATATCACCGCGACAGATTATCTGGCCCTGCCCAATCCCGCGCCGCCGCCTTTGCCTGCGCCTCCGAATTGAGCTGACGGCACGTCAATTCGCACAAACAGCCCCTCAATCGCCCGTTTTGCAAGTTGCATCGTGCCAATTTTTCGGCCCTATTGTCACAAAGCCGTCAAAACTCACCGAAACGGAAGCTGCCCTTGTCCGACACGCCCCCGGTTATCGAGATCCGCAACCTGCACAAGGCGTATGGCGCGCTTGAGGTGATCAAGGGGGTCGATATTGCCGCCCATCGTGGCGATGTGGTCTCGCTGATCGGCTCTTCGGGCTCGGGAAAATCGACCATCCTGCGCTGTGCCAATCTGCTTGAGGACAGCCAGCAGGGCGACATCCTCTTCAAGGGCGAGCCGGTTCAGTGGAAAGGCACAGGCTTGGCGCGCCATCCGGCTGATCCCAAACAGGTGCTGCGCATTCGTACCAACCTCAGCATGGTGTTTCAGCAATTCAATCTCTGGGCGCATCTCACGATCCTGCAAAACGTGATGGAGGCCCCCGTGACCGTGCTTGGCCGCGACCGGCACGAGGTCGCAGAGGCCGCACGCAAATATCTCGATAAGGTGGGTATTGGCGACAAATGCGATGTCTACCCCGCCCAGTTGTCCGGCGGCCAGCAACAACGCGCGGCCATCGCCCGCGCCCTCTGTATGGAACCCGAGGCGCTCTTGTTTGACGAACCCACCTCCGCGCTCGATCCAGAACTGGAACAAGAGGTAATCCGTGTCATCAAGGATCTGGCCAACGAAGGCCGCACCATGATGATCGTCACCCATGACATGAAAATGGCCGCCGATGTCAGCGACCATGTCGTGTTCCTGCACCAAGGGCTGATCGAGGAACAGGGCCCGCCCGATACACTCTTTGGCGCGCCGAAATCGACACGCCTGCAACAATTCCTCAGCTCCACCAGCGGCGGCTGAGGCAAGACCACCACTCAAAAGGGAGAAAATCATGAAGAAACTGCTACTCACCACCGCTGCTCTGGCCCTCACCACAGGCTTTGCCATGGCCGACACCGTGCGGCTTGGCACCGAAGGTGCCTATCCTCCGTACAACTTCATCAACGACAAAGGCGAGGTTGACGGGTTCGAGCGCGAGTTGGGCGATGAGCTTTGCAAGCGCGCCGAACTGACCTGCGAATGGGTCACGAATGATTGGGACAGCATCATCCCGAACCTTGTATCCGGGAACTATGACGTGATCATTGCAGGCATGTCAATCACCGACGAGCGCGATCAAGTGATTGATTTCACACAGAACTATACCCTGCCCGACCCCTCGGCCTATCTTGCCCCCTCGGCGGATGTCGATGTGAAATCCGGCGTGATTGCCGCGCAGTCGGGCACGATCCAAGCCTCCTACGTGGCCAGCAGCGGGGCGACGCTGGTCGAGTATGCAACACCCGAGGAATCCATCGCCGCCGTCCGCAATGGCGAAGCGGACGCCGTGCTGGCGGACCGTGCCTTCCTTCTGCCCGTGGCTGAAGAGGACGCAGGGCTGGAACTTCTGGAAGAGTTGGTGATGATCGGCGGCGGTATCGGCCTTGGCCTGCGCGAGAGCGACGCCGAACTCAAGGCCAAGTTTGATGCCGCCATCCAGTCGATGAAGGACGATGGCAGCCTGAACGCCCTGATCGAGAAATGGGAAATCGGCCTGACCTTCTGAGGTTGGCCGACAGGCGGGGTCCAATGCGGCCCCGCCCCCTCCAACAAGGCTCTTTGCGATGTTTGCCTTTTGCTCCGATCCAGCCAGCCTTGACGGGCTAGCATGGATCACATGCTATCTCACCACGGCCAAGCACCTGCAACTCTACTATGCAGTTGGCACGGTGCTGTTGCTGCTGGCGATCACCGCGCCGGCAGCGCTTGCCTTTGGCTTTGGCGGGGCAATGGCCGCGCGGGCGCATCTGGCCCCCCTGCGCTGGTTCGGCAAGGCCTATATTGCCGTCGTGCGCGGCGTGCCCGACATCGCGTTCTTCCTCTTTTTCGTCATCGCACTCGATCAGGCATTTGAATGGACGCGGCATCAGATCCTGTGCCCAGATTGGGATCAACCGATCCGTCAGGGCAACGATTTCGTGGTCTGTCAGGCCGCGAAACTGCCGCTCGGTTCTGCCCCACAATGGGTGCATGAAACCTACGGCTTCACCCTTGCAGTGCTGACCTTTGCCATTGTCTTCGGGGCCTTTGCCGCAAATGTGCTCTTTGGGGCCATGCGCGCGGTGCCCCGTGCCCAGATGGAAACCGCAGAGGCCTATGGCATGACCCGTCGTCAGGCCTTCTGGCGGATCATGGTGCCGCAGATGTGGGTTTACGCCCTGCCCGGTCTTGGCAATCTCTGGATGGTGCTGATCAAGGCGACGCCGTTGCTCTTTCTGCTCGGGGTCGAAGATATCGTCTATTGGGCACGCGAGCTTGGCGCCACCGCCAATCCGCGCTTTACCGACTATCCGCATGGCGACTGGCGGATGTGGTATTTTCTGGGGCTGATGGTGTTCTATCTCGGATTCACGCGCGTATCAGAGGTGGTGCTGGAACGCCTCATGCAGCGTCTTACACTAGGGCAGGCCACGACCGGCGGCGAAGCGCAAAGGAAAGCGGCATGAGCTGTCTTGAGACCATTCAGGCCTATGGGCTGCGCGCCATCGGCATCGGCGAACGCCTCTTGCCGCAGAGCGATTTCACTCTCTGTGAACAAGTCACGCTGATCGGCTCTGGCCTGATCTGGAATATCTATTTCGGGCTTTTCGCCCTTGTCAGCGGTTTCGTCCTCGCCACCGCCGTGGCGCTTGGCAAAGGCTCTCGCAACCGCGTGATCCGCAAACTTTCGGAATGGTTCATCTTTGTCTTTCGCGGCTCGCCGCTCTTTATCCAGTTCTTCTTTGCCTATTTCTTCTTTCTATCGCTCAAATCGGTCTCCCCCTTCTTTGATATCCTGACCTCGGCTTGGCTCGGTGCCCTGATCGTGCTTTTCCTCAACACCGCCGCCTATTCCGGCGAGATTTTCTATGGCGCGCTGCGCTCTATCCCCAAAGGGGATGTTGAGGCGGCGGATGCCTATGGGTTTTCCGGTTGGCCACGCTTTCGCCGGATCATCTGGCCCACCATGCTGCGGCTCGCATGGCCTGCTTATACGAATGAGGCGATCTTTCTCTTTCACGCCACGACATTGGTCTTTTTCTCGGGCTTTCCGGTCTGGCAACAGCGCGGCGATGCGCTGTATTATGCCAAGTATTTCGCGGACAAGACCTTTAACCCCTTCGTGCCCTACCCGATCCTTGCGGGCTATTTCATCCTGCTCACACTGGTGGTGATCAGCGTCTTTGGCCTGATCAACCGCCACCTCAACCGCCATCTGCCGCAGGAATACCGACGCAAGCTCAACTTGCGGATGAACCTGATCCGCTGATGGGCAGCGTGGCGATTCTTATCCCCGCAGCCGGGGCCTCGTCGCGAATGCGGGGCAGAGACAAACTCTTGGAAACGGTGCGCGGTCAGCCGCTCTTGCGCGACCGCGTGACCCTTGCCCTTGCCACCGGCTGCCCCATAGCGGTGACCCTGCCGCCTGAGTCCGGCACCCGCCGCGCCGCTCTGGACGGGCTGCGTGTCACCCTTTTGGCCGTGCCCGACGCCGCGACCGGCATGTCCGCCTCGCTGCGTGCGGGGGCCGAGTGGGCCATAGCGCAAGAGGTGGCTGCCCTTATGATACTCCTTCCCGACCTGCCGGACCTGACCGCGAGCGACATGAGCCTCATGCTGCAAGCCAACGATTGTGAAACCATCTTTCGCGCCTGCGACGCGCATGGCACGCCCGGCCACCCGGTCATCCTGCCGGCCCGCCGGTTAACTGAGTTAACCCGCATCACCGGCGACACCGGTGCGCGCGACCTCTTGCGCAAACACCCCGTGACGCCCGTGACGCTTCCCGATCGACATGCAACAACCGACCTCGACACGCCCGAGGCTTGGGCGGCGTGGCGCGCCGCGCAACACTAGCCCGGATCGCGCCCCATATGCTCGGCAATGCGCCGGTTGAGCCAGGCAAGCCCCGCCAGCGACAGCCCCAAGCCGAGGAAGGACGCCACCCGCACCAGCCCCGACAGCCCGGCCATATCAACCAGAAACACCTTGGCCACGGTCAGCGCCACCCCGGCCATTGCCACCCGGCGCAAGGTCTCGGACCGTCGCACCAATGCCAAGCCCAACAACATGACCGAGACCAGAATAAGCGCAACCGTATAGCTGTATAGCTCGCCGTCGCTCACCCCCGGCACGCTCAGGTCATCCCCCTGCCAAAGCCGCCGAATTTCGAGCGCGAGATACCATGCCCCATACCCCGCCCCCGCCACAGCAAACGCCAGCCGAGGCAAACGCCGCAGGTGATCCAGTTTCCATGCCGCCAGTGCAAAGACCAGCGCCACTGGCAGATAGGCCGCAGCCAATGTGTCGAGGATCAGAGGCCCGCTCACAAACTCCTTGCGCCAGAGCAGCGGCACCAGCGGATTGGTCAGCACCGCCTGCGCCACCAGCGTCACCAGCGCCACCGCCCCCATGACAGAGCCAAGCGCCAGCCGCAGCCACCGCACCACGCGCCCACCCGCGCGCAACCGCCAGAGCTGCACCATGCTGGACGCAAGCCACACCACCGCCGTCAGACCAAGCCCCGCATGCCCCATCGCCCCTGATCCGCCCAGCCATCGCTGCAAGACGACGCTGAGGAAGATCGCCGTAATGCTCCAGACGGCGCTTTCGATCACCACCCGAGTGGCACCCCCGGCGCGCGCCGCCATCACGCCCCATGCCGCCGCCAGCAGGGCCAGCGGCCCCAGATGCGACAGGAGCACATCGTCCCATCCCGCCTCGCGCACCGCCCAGTCCAGACCCGGATCAATCACCAGCCGATAGCCGATCACCGCGACGCCCACCTGCGCCAGCCCCCCAAGCAGTGGCAGATTGAACCGTCGGTCAATCACCGCCGTGCTCAGAATCATCAGCCCAAGCGCCAGCGTCAGCGCCGCCTTGCTCAGTACCACAAAAAGCGCCAGCGTGATCAGCACCAAGGCCGCCGCCGCGAACAGAGCAGCGACTGCCCCCTCCGGCCCGCGCGACCGCACCGCAAACACCACCATCAGCGCCGCCAAGGCCATCACCTGCAAGGCCCACGCATAGGCCCCGAGCACCACGGCGGGGGTCCAGAACAGCTCAAGGATCAGCGCAAGCCCCGGTGCCATAACCGCCGCGCTAAGGCTCCAGAGGATCACCGGCACCACGCCCGCCGCATAACGCGCTCGAAACGCACAAAGGATCGAGACCACCGCCCCGCCCGTCAGGATCACGCTCGCATCAAGCGGCATCTTGGCTTCGGGTAATCGCTCGGCCCCGGCCATGAACGCCGACCAAACCGGCCCCTGTCCAAATCCTTCGAGCGCCACCAGCAGAAGCGTCGCCACGGCCGGAACCACCGGCACATCTTCCAGCGCCGCGGCCCGTCGCGTGCCGAGAATCAGCGCCGCCAGCATCCCCGCCAGCAGGCTCAGCGCGCCCCAGACGACCAGGGCCTCGCGCGCCTCCTGTGCCAGCCAGAGAGCGGCAAGGCTCGCCAGAGCCACCACCCCCCACACAAGACGCACCGGAAAATCAGGATAGCTCCCCCCTGCCAGCACCCGGCGCAACAGCGAATTGCCCGCGTGCTGCGGCACCAACCGCGCCTCGGGAACCAGCACCGTCAACACCACCAACATCGCCCAAAACGCAAGATAAAGCAGCGCGCCCGCCTGCGCCAAATAGAGCAGCGTCGCGCCACCGATACTGATTGCCAAGGCCAGAACCGAAATCCAGGCCCATCGCCGCGCGGCATCCACCGCCAGCCCGACCGCTGCCAAGACCGCGAAATACCCGTAAAAGACGCCGGGCGTGTCCGACTGCCCGCCCACCATGAACGGGGCTACCCCCGCGCCAATAAGACCGAGCGCCGTCAGAACCGGCCCGTGGAACCAGCCAAGGATCACAGCCGCCGCACCAACGCCCACCAGGCCTGCCAATGCCACACCCGGCCCGATCAGATCATAGAGTCCCCGCGCAGCCAGAACACCCGCAAAGAGCGCGATCACCCCCGCACCGGACAAAACCGAAGGCAACCCGGTGACCGCGCCCGCCGCCTCATCGCCATAGCGCCGCCGCAGCCGCTCACCCGCTGCGATCAACGTGGCCCCAAGCACCAGCGCACCGATCACCCGCCAAAACGGCGTGAGCAGACCTTGCTCGACGCCGTATTGCACCATGAAAACGCCAGCCAAGGCCAGCGACACGCCCGCCACCGCCAACGCCCAATTGCCGCGAACCCAAGCCATCAGCGCCGACATCCGGTCGGCGCGCAGCACAAAGGCGCGCGGCGGTGCGAGGTCTTGACTCGCCTCAGGCGCAACCACCGGGGAAACGGCCCAGGGACCAGCCCGTTCCTCGACCACGGGCGCAACCTCTGCCACCGCTTCGGGACGCGCCTGTGACAGCCCCGCCTCAAGCCGCGCAACCCGCGCCTTGAGACGCAAATGCGAAATCAGGAGATAGGGCACTCCGATCACAAGGAGCGCGAGTAATCCAAGCCCGAAAAGAACGGCGAGTGCATCCATGGATCACCCCTGCCCGAAAAGTCCGGTCAACGCCCGATGCACCACCCCTGTCACCGAGGGCCTGCGTCCGCGCTGAAACGGCAGCGGGCGGCACACCTCGATCGCGGCCACCCCCACCCGCGCCGTCAGCGCGCCGTTAACCACGCCTTCCCCGAACCGACGCGACACCTTGGAGAGCACGCCGCCACCGGCCATGCTGCTGATCATATCATCGCCCACCGCCACGGCCCCCGTGGCCAGGAGATGGGCCATGACCGCCCGAGCCAGTCGCCAACTGCCCAGGACACCGGCGCGCCCACCATAGATCTCGGCCACCGCCCGGATCATGCGCAGATTTGCGACAAACGCCCCCACGACATCGGCCAGGGCCAGCGGCACCAGCGCCGTGACCATCGCCACCTGCCGCGCCGCGACCTCCACTTCGCGCAGGGCCTGCGCATCGAGAGGGGCCAGAATCTCGACTTCCGCCAATCCGAGCAGCGCCTCGGCGTCAAACTGCTCCGCCTGTCGCTCTGCCAGCCGTTCCAGCCCCCAGGCTGTTTCGGGACGCTTGGCGTAAAGCGTGCGCAGCCGCACCACCACCCGACGTGCCGCCTCCAGATCTTCGGTGGCACGCGCGGCCACGGCCTCGCGCCGCAGGGTATCGAGCCGACCCAATCGGGCAAATCCCGCCACTTCGCGCAACCCGATGATCGCCGCCACAATCAAGAGGCCCGCGCCCATCGCTGCCACGCCGTAGCCCAGCACCGGCACACGCGCGATCAAGCCCATCGCAAAATCCCATGCCGCGACAGAAACCGCCGCCCCCATCAAGCCAAGCGCCAAGCCCCAGAAAAGCCGCCCCAGCCATGACGGCCCCGCCGCCCCGCGCGTGATTACCGCCCGCATGGCCCGCCCATCAGGCCGATCCATCAGATCGGGCACCGGCGGCGCACGGTCTGGCCCCTCGGCGGCCTGCGCATCCATCTCGATCAGAACCGGGCCCTTGGCCTTGTTGCCGCTCACGCGCTCTCTCCTTTGCCTCGCCAGACCATCAAGATATCCGGCAACCCCTCATCATTACCCAGACCCATACTGCGCGCGGCCTCGACAAAGCCTTGCCGCGCATAGAACGCGCGCGCGGCTGCATTCGCCTCGAGCACCCAGAGGCGCAAGACACCTGCTTCGGCCTTGGCCTCGGCCAAGAGCGCCCGGCCAAATCCCTGTCCTTGCCGCAGCGGATGCACGTAGAGCGCATGCAGAATATCGCCGTCGCGGACCACGAATCCGGCCAAGCGGCCCTGCTTGCGGATCACCCTGACCCAGCCCCAGCGGATCACCTTGGCGAGCGCGCGAAGGTCGTCCCAATGACTGCGCACCTGCGGCAACCATGGCGTCGCACGGGTAAACCCCCACAGGATCACAGCCAGTTGCGGCAGATGCCAAAGCTGCCCGCGCGCCGTTCTCATAGCCTATCCCCGATCAGGAATTGCGCGGCGCGGTCCAGCCGGATATGCGGCGGCCCCTCACCGGGGCGCAGGTTGAGCGGCGCGGGCGCAAAGCGCATGACCCGGTAATCCTGACCCAGCCACTCGGTCGCGCCCGACCGCGCCGAGGCCAGCAGTTGCCCCGGATCATCGGGCAGGTCGCCCGCATAAAACGCCGCCTGTCGCCCCGTGTCGAGTAATCGACCGCGCACACAGTCAAGCATCTCGCCGTTGTGGCTCAGCCGTTCCTCGACCGTAGCGCGCAACGCGGCCAGGGCCATTGCCTCTGTCTTAGCCCCGGCAAATTCCGCCCGGTCGCGCGCCTCGCGCAAGAGGGCGGACATGATCCCCGTCAACCGCCCGTGCTGCGCATGATGCAGATGGTCCGCCTTGGTCGCGGCAAAAAGGATACGCTCCACCCGCCGCCCAAGCAGCAATTGCGTCAGGAACGCATTGCGGCCGGGCCGGAACGCGCCCAGAATTTCCGCCATGGCCCGGCGCATATCGTCGACCGCCTGCGGCCCCTTGTGAATTGCATCGAGCGCATCAACCAGAACCACCTGTCGGTCGATCTTGGCAAAATGGTCGCGAAAGAAGGGTTTGACCACCTCGCGCTTGTAAGCGTCATAGCGCCGTGCCATCTCGGCGCGCAGGCTGCCGCGACCCGCCTTGCCCTCTGGCAGCGGCGCGAATGTCACCACCGGCGATCCCGCAAGATCACCGGGCAGGATGAAACGCCCCGGCGTGCAATCATAGAATCCCGCGGCGCGCGCCGCCTGCAAATAGGCGGTAAACCCTGCCGCCAGCGCCTGCGCCTCCGGCTCGTCCAGTCGCGCCGCCACATCCACTTGGCCCACCTGTGCCAGATACCCGGCCGCCTCGGGGCGCGGGGCAATCCGTGCCAAAACTTCGGACGCCCATTGATCATAGCTCTTATCCATGAGCGCCAGATCAAGCAGCCATTCGCCCGGGTAATCCACGATATCGAGATGGACCACCCTCGGCCCTGCGACCCCCGCCAAGAGCCCCGCGGGCCGAACCCGCAACGACAGGCGCAATTCAGACACCGTGCGCGTGCTCTCGGGCCAATGCGGCGTGGGGCCGGTCAGGGCCGCCAAATGCGCCTCGTAGTCAAAGCGCGGCAGCGTCACATCGGGCTGTGGTTGCAGATAGGCCGCAAGAATCCGCCCGTCGCCCTGCGCCAAAAGCCCCGGCATCCGCCCCCGGTCCATCAGATTGGCGATGAGTGAGGTGATGAATACCGTCTTGCCCGCCCGTGCAAGGCCCGTCACCCCGACCCGGATCACCGGCTCGAAGAACGCTTGGCTCACAAGGTCGCCCAAGCCCTCGATGCCGCGCACCACGCCCTCTGCCATGCCTGCTACTGCCAAGAACCGCCCCTTTTCCCGTTGGCCTCAAGATAGAGACCCACCTTAGGGGTTGCTAGGGGCAATTGCTCCCCGCTGTTCCCCAGACAGTCGGCGCATGCAACCCAAGAAGAAGCCGGGTCTGCCCAATGGTCAAAGCCGCATTTCCGCGTTATAGGGGCAAAAATCCATCAGGAGCGCCCCAATGGCCGAGACCGAGCAGCCGCAGATTTACCTCATCACCCCGCCCGAGTTCGAGCTGAGCGTCTTTCCCGACACATTAGCCCGCGTTCTCGATCATCATCCGGTCGCCTGTGTGCGGCTTGCCCTGGCCAGCCGTGACGAGGATCGCATCTCACGCGCGGCCGATGCCTGCCGCGAGGTGACACACGCCCGCGACGTGGCGCTCGTGATCGAGAGCCATCTGATGCTGGTCGAGCGGCATGGCCTCGACGGCGTGCACCTGCCCGACGCTGGTCGTTCGGTGCGCGCAGCGCGCAAGGAACTGGGTGAGGATGCCATAGTCGGCTGCTTTTGCGGCACGTCGCGCCATGACGGCATGAACGCAGGCGAGGCAGGTGCCGATTACATCAGCTTTGGTCCTGTTGGGGATAGCCCGCTCGACGACGGCGCGCATGTCGATATGGATGTGTTCGACTGGTGGTCCAAGGTGATCGAATTGCCGGTGGTGGCCGAAGGTGCGCTTGATCTGGCACTTGTCGCAAAGCTGGCCCCGATGACGGACTTTCTGGCCTTTGGCGAGGAAATCTGGCGAGAAGAGGATCCGGTTCAGGCCCTTGGCCGCTTTATCGCCGCGATGGGCTGAACCGCGACGTTACCGCCCGCGCCGCGTCTCGGGCATGCCCGCGCGCACCTGCGCCTCGGCCCAGGCGGCCAGCGCCTTGCGGTCCGCAAAGGCATCCACCCGCGCCGGGGCGTGGTAGACCACCCGCACCCGGCCCTGACGCCGCACCGCAAGAACACGCAGCAAATGCGTGCCAAAATCCATATCGCCCCACCAGCCATAGAATCTCGGATCTTGTCCCTTGGGGGATTCATAGATCACCGAAACCGGCTGAACATGGATCGCATGCGCCAGTTTTTGACTGAAGAATGCCTGAAAAAGCGTTGATTTAAATGGGATAACGCGCATCCCATCGGTCGAACTGCCTTCGGGAAAGAACAAGAGCTTGTGGCCCGCCAGAAGGCGCGACTCGAAAACCTCGGTCTGCGCCTTGGCCTCTTTGGGATCGCGGGTAATGAACACCGTGCCCACCAGCCGTGCCAGATGACCAATGCCAGGCCAGCCCGCAACCTCGGATTTCGACACAAAATACACGCGCTTGCGCGCATTTAGCGCGAAAATGTCCAGCCACGAGGCATGATTGGCCACTACCGCACCCGGCGCTCGCATCGGCGTGCCCTTGACCTCATGGCCCATACCCAAGACGCGAAACACCGCCCAACAGACCCATTGCGTCACATAGGGTGTCCAGGGCCGGTGTAGCCCATGCAAGGGTCGCTCGATCAGCCGCAAGGCGACCGAGACAACCACGCCCAGGAGAATCACCAGCGCCATGCACAG
The DNA here is from genome assembly GCF_000768555.3 of Roseovarius mucosus DSM 17069. GTDB lineage: Bacteria > Pseudomonadota > Alphaproteobacteria > Rhodobacterales > Rhodobacteraceae > Roseovarius > Roseovarius mucosus. The sequence goes on along the minus strand of NZ_KN293978.2, from coordinate 146,497 downwards.
CCCACGCATTCCCGCACGCAACCAACCGCCGGGTGTCAGCGTGAAATCAGCGGGTGGTACGTCGGAGTCCCACCTGAACTTCAAGGTGTAATGCCTTGCTGATACGTTGATTTTTGCTTTTCACTCAACCGATCAATATCCAGAATCAGGCAGACATCGGTGGTATTGAACTGATGGTCCACAAATGCCCCGTCGCCAACATAGCCCCCCAATCGCAGATAGGCCTTGATCAGCGCAGGCACTTGGCGCATCGCCGCGCGCCGGTCCAGATCACCTGCGGCGATCAGGTCCATGCGTTGAAAATGTCCCCCCCGCGCCCGCACACGCAAGCCCTCTGGCGCCAGATGCCGCTCATGCAACAGACTCAGCGAGGGGGCAAGTTCCGCGATGTCGGTGCCATGAAAGCTGGCCACGCCGAACAGAATCTCAATGCCATGATCCGTCACATAACGACCCAAACCGTTCCAGAGATGATACATGCCCGGCCCCCCGCGATAGGATTTCGCTAGGCAAGAACGCCCCAACTCCATCAGCCGCCGCCCACTGGTTTTGAGCGCGCTCAGGTCATACTCATCCTCGGAATAGAATTGCCCCGCGCGCGCGGCCTGATCATCGCGGAGTAGACGGTAAACTCCCACAACGGCTCCATTATTAGCATCGTCCAACAAAAGGAGATGATCAAAGAACGGATCGAACCGATCACGTTCCAGCCGCGCAGCATGATCCACCAACGGCCCGTCGCCACCCAATTCCTCGACAAAAACCTCGTAGCGCAGACGTTGCGCCGCGCGCAATTCCTCGGGCGTTTCGGCCAGCTTCACACGGAACTTGGGGGCGCTTGCGGTCATCGGCCTTGCCTCTCGGGTCTGCGCCGCCTTTTAGGCAAGAGCACGGCCAAGTGCAACGATACCGCTGGTCGCAATGCTCGGCGGTTGTTAACCTTTTGCTAACCCGGATCAAGGATCAAGGATCAAGGATCAAGGATCAAGGATCAAGGATCAAGGATCAAGAAGAGGTATCAGTTCCACGCGGTTGCCATCAATGACCACCTTGCCCTCTTCACGAAAGTTGACGGTGATACGCCCGCCGATGTTGGATTGTACCTGCCCCGTTCCCCAATCCGGCCTCTGCGGATGCTGCACCAGCATTCCCGGCTCAAGTATCGAATTCATATCCGTCATGCCGTATCTCACCCCGGAGTGTCCAATGCCCCAACATACCCATACCATTGGCGCTTTGATAGCCTCTCGCATCTGCCATGACCTCGTCAGCCCCTTGGGGGCGATCGACAATGGTCTGGAATTGATGGAGCTTGCCGGGGCTACGACAGGGCCGGAAATGGCGCTGGTCACGGCATCGACGACCCAAGCATTGGCCCGCGTGCGATTTTTTCGGCTGGCTTTTGGTCAGGCCGAGGCGGATCAGGTCACGCGGGCCGAGGAGTTGCGCGATATCCTTGGCACATTTCATGAGGGCGGGCGCATCGCCCTTGCTCTGCAAATCACCAGCACCCTGCCTCGCCCCACGGCGCAGATTCTTCTGCTTGGTCTGCTTTGCGTCGAGCAGGCGCTGCCACAGGGCGGTCATATCGTAATTGGCGAAACCTCCGACGGGTGGCAGATCACGGCCACCGCCCCACGCCTCGCCCCGAACCCGGACCTCTGGCAAGCGCTCTGCGCGGGCGGGTCCTGGCCAGAGGTCAGCCCCGCGCAGGTGCATTTCCTGCTTTTACATCACTGTCTTGCGACGCAGGGCCTGACCGTTCAACGCAGTCTCAGCGAAACAGAGTTCTGCGTCACGCTCTCACGGCACCATCTGCCTCAACCAGATATTTGAAACTGGTCAGTTGCGCCGCCCCCACGGGACCGCGCGCATGCATCTTGCCGGTGGCAATCCCGATTTCCGCCCCCATACCGAATTCGCCGCCATCGGCGAACTGGGTTGAGGCGTTGCGCATCAGGATGGCACTGTCGAGCCGGGCAAAAAACCGCGCCGCCGCCGCATCATCCTCGGTCACGATGCAATCGGTGTGGTTGGACCCATAGCGCCGAATATGCGCGATGGCGTCATCCAGGCTGTCCACAACCCTGACGGCGATGATACTGTCGAGATATTCGCGCCCCCAATCCTCTTCGGTGGCCGCAACCGTGCCCGCGATCTCCTGCAGGGCCGCATCGGCGCGCACTTCGACCCCGGCGTCGATCAGCGCGCGGATCACACCCTGACCAATGGTCTCGACAATATCGCGATGAATGAGCAGACATTCCGCTGCGCCGCAAATCCCCGTGCGCCGGGTCTTGGCATTCAGCACCACGCGTAGCGCCTTGGCCGGATCCGCCGCCGCATCCAGGAAAATATGCACGATGCCTTCAAGATGGGCAAAGACGGGCACCCGCGCCTCGCGCTGCACAAGACCCACAAGGCCCTTGCCGCCGCGCGGGATGATCACGTCAATCGTGTCGGTCATGGTCAGCATCTCTTGGACCGCTGCCCGGTCCCGTGTGGGCACAAGCTGGATCGCATCCTCCGGTAGCCCTGCCGCGCGTAACCCCGCCACTAGACAGGCATGAATCGCGCCCGAGGAATGAAAGCTCTCCGACCCGCCGCGCAGGATCACCGCATTGCCGGATTTCACGCAGAGCGCCCCGGCATCCGCCGTCACATTGGGACGGCTTTCATAGATCACCCCAACCACGCCCAAAGGCGTGCGAACCCGGCGGATATGCAGGCCCGTGGGCTGATCCCATTCCGCCAGAACCTCGCCCACCGGATCGTCCTGCGCCGCCACGGCGCGTAATCCGTCCACGATCCCCTTGATCCGCGCCTCGTCGAGCGCCAGACGGTCCATCATCGCATCGGACAGCCCCTTGTCGCGACCATACTCCAGATCGCGCGCGTTGGCCGCCATGATCCCGGCCCGGCCGTCCCAGACCGCATCGGCCGCCGCCTCCAGAGCCGCGCGCTTGGTCGCGGCATCTGCAACCGCCAGGTCGGCCGCCGCCGCACGGGCGCGCGCGCCAATTTCGGCCATCAGCGCCGTAATCTCTGTCTGATCCTTCATCCGCTGCCCTCCCACGTGTCAGAATGCCATATCGTCGCGATGCATCAAAGGTCCGCGCGCCGGATAGCCCAGCACCGCCTCGATCTGATCCGAGCGCAGCCGCTTGATCCGCTCCGCATCCGCCGCGTCATAGCGGGTCAGACCCTGCCCCAACACGCGGCCCGCCTCGTCGGCCACCTCGACCGGATCACCCCGGCCAAAGCGGCCCTCGACCACCGTCACCCCTGCCGCAAGAAGGCTGCTGCCCGCCGACAGCGCACGCGCCGCCCCCCGCATCGACCGTGACACGCCCCTTGGGCTTCATAGCCGCGATCCAGGCCTTGCGCTTTTGCTGCGGATCACCCTGGGCCAGAAACCACGTCGCCGCGGCCCCCTCATCCAGCGCGCGCACCGGGTGCAACACGTCGCCTTGCGTGATCGCCATCACACAGCCCCCCGCCGTGGCGGTCTTGGCGGCCATCAGCTTGGTTTTCATACCGCCTTTGCTCAGGCCAGAAACGGCGTCGCCCGCCATCGCCTCGATTTCGGGCGTGATGGCCGCGACCACGTCGAACCGCCGCGCGGTGGGGTCCTGCGCGGGATTTGCGGAATAGAACCCATCGACGTCGCTGAGCAGGATCAGCTGATCCGCCCCCGCCGTCACCGCCACCTGCGCCGCCAGCCGGTCATTGTCGCCATAGCGGATTTCATCCGTGGCGACGGTGTCATTCTCATTGACGATGGGCACCGCGCCCAAGCGCAAAAGTTGCTCCAACGTGGCGCGGGAATTGAGATAGCGCCGCCGGTCGGTGCTGTCCTCGAGCGTCACCAGGACCTGCGCCGCCGTCAGCCCATGCGCGGCCAGGGCCGCGTCATAGGCCCCTGCGAGGCGAATTTGCCCCACAGCCGCCGCCGCCTGAGATTGTTCAAGCGTGAGCACGCTCTGCGGCAGGTTCAGCACCCGCCGCCCCAGGGCGATGGACCCCGAAGACACAAGAATTACGTCGGTGCCATTCTGCCGCAACCACACGACATCTTCGATCAACGCGCCCAGCCACTCGGCCCGCAAACTGCCCGTGACCCGGTCCACCAGCAGGGCCGAGCCGATCTTGATTACCAGTCGTTTCGCGTCGGTTACGGTTGCCACGGTGCGTCTTCTTCGTCCTCGTCGCGCACCTTGTGGCGCAGGCGGTCCGCGTCGATGCGTTCACGCAATGCGCGCAGCACCTCTGTCACCCCCTCGCCCGACACGGCAGACATGAGCATCACGGGTGTGCCGCAGGCGGCCTCCAGCTCTTCGCGCAGGAAATCCCGTTCTTCGTCATCCAAGGTGTCGATCTTGTTGAGCACGGTCACGCGCGCCTTCTCCGCCAAACCGCCACCATAGGCCTCAAGCTCGGTGATGATGGTCTGATAATCGCCCACGATATCACCCGAACTGCCATCTAGCAGATGCAACAGCACGGCGCAGCGTTCCACATGCCCAAGAAACAGATCGCCAAGGCCACGCCCCTCGGACGCGCCTTCGATCAGGCCGGGAATGTCCGCCACCACGAATTCGACGTTATCCACGCCCACGACCCCCAGGTTGGGATGCAGGGTGGTAAACGGATAATCCGCGATCTTGGGCCGCGCATTAGACGTGGCGGCGAGAAAGGTCGATTTGCCGGCATTGGGTAGCCCCAGCAGGCCGACATCGGCGATCAGCTTGAGTCGCAACCAGATCGTGCGCTCCACCCCTTCTTGCCCGGGGTTGGCCCGACGCGGCGCCTGATTGGTCGAGGTCTTGAAATGAAGATTGCCCCAGCCGCCGTTGCCACCCTGTGCCAAGAGCACGCGCTGCCCGATCTCGGTCATGTCGGCGATAACGGTTTCCATGTCCTCATCGAGGATCTCCGTGCCCACCGGCACGCGCAACACGATGTCCTCACCGCTTGCCCCGGTGCGCTGACGCCCCATGCCGGGCGTGCCGCTCTTGGCAAAGAAATGCTGCTGGTAGCGGAAATCAATCAGCGTGTTCAGACCGTCGACCGCCTCCGCCCAGACCGAACCGCCATTGCCGCCGTCCCCGCCATCCGGGCCACCAAATTCGATGAACTTTTCCCGGCGAAAGCTGACGCAACCCGCGCCACCCCCGCCAGAGCGGATATAAACCTTTGCGAGATCGAGAAATTTCATATGCCGTCCTTATCGCAAAGGCCCCTGTCCGAGCCTCAGATCATCTTTTTACTATAGGTCCAGGTCAAGACCTTGGCGCCACGTGCAACGCTGAACGCTTCGGCATCCCCAAGATACTGAAACCCGCAATTCGTCAAGACCCGCGCCGAGGCGGCATTGTCCTGAAACACCGAGGCAAAGATCGTCCGTGCCCGATGCGGATTGTCCGCCAACAGCGCCTCGACCGCCGCCGACGCGACACCCGTGTTCCAATAGGCCGGTGCCACCCAATAGGCGATCTCGGATTGGCCGTCATCCACCCGCTCCAGGCTAATAAGGCCCATCACCTCGGAGCCACCCGCCTTGGTGCCGTCGATGGCCCAGATATCCTCGGACCGGCCGTCGGCCTGCGCCCGGGCGATCAACGCCTCGGTGGCGCCCGGCGGCAACGGGTGCGGAATGCTGCGGGTAAAACGCGCGACGCGCACGTCCCCCGCATTCATCCCGATCAACCCCGCATCCGACACCCGCAAGGGCCGCAGATCAAACCGTTCCGCCACAATCACCGGCTGGTTCACAATCGTCTCGTACTTCATGCGCCTGCTCCTCCGATCAGCGCCAAACTCATGGCAAGAGATGGCCACTCTCCGCCAAAGCACAACGGCACGGTCGCGCGATTGTGCAGCCTCGTCACCTCACGGACCTCCTCCGGCTCGCAAAAGCGAAAAGGGGACCGGCGGTCTCGCCGATCCCCTATAGTGTCAAAACCCTAAGGACGGCTTATTCAGCGGCCTCCGCCACTGGCAGAACCGAAACAAAGGTGCGGCCCTTGAGGCCCTTGTGGAATTTCACAGCACCTTCGGCCACGGCAAAGAGGGTGTGATCCTTGCCTTCACCCACGTTCAGACCCGGCCAAAACTTGTTGCCGCGCTGACGCACGAGGATGTTGCCGGAAATCACGGCTTCGCCACCGTATTTCTTGACGCCAAGGCGACGACCATCAGAGTCGCGCCCGTTACGGGATGAACCGCCTGCTTTTTTATGTGCCATTTGGTCTCTCCTTAGCCTTTAGCCAGCTCTTTGGCCTGTTCGATCCAGCCTTCACGCTCGATCCGGCCTTTGAACGACAGTTTCTCGTCCATGGCGGCCACATCGGCCTCGGTCCATGCTGCCACTTGGGCAAAGGTGGTCACACCCGCCTCAAGAAGCTTTTTCTCAAGCGCGGGACCAACCCCCGACAGCCGCTTGAGGTCATCGCCACCCGCTGCGGGCTTGGCGCTGGATTTCTTGGCGGGCTTCGCCTCGACCACGGTCGCCACCGAACCAGAGCCGACAGCCGCCTTGACGCCTGTTGCTTCTGCACCGCTGGCCAGAATCTCGGTGACACGTACCAGCGTCAGCTTCTGACGATGACCACGGGTGCGCTGCGAGCCGTGCTTACGGCGGCGTTTGACAAAGTTGATAACCTTGTCACCCTTGATTTGATCAACGACCTCGGCCTGCACGGCCGCGCCCGCCACAAAGGGCGCACCGATGACGAGGGCATCGCCACCCAGCATCAGGATATCGTTGAACTGAACTTTTTCACCGGCATCGGCTGCAATTTTCTCAACACGAAGCATGTCGCCCGACGACACCTTGTATTGCTTGCCACCGGTCTTGAGGACCGCAAACATGGGCTCTTCCTTTTCTCTCCGCGCTCTGTGGTCCCCGGATACTCCGGGCGTTTTCGGCCGTTGGGCCACCTCGAACTGCGCCCCTTTTCGGGGTGTATATCAAAGACAAACCCGGCAAGATCATCCCGCCGGGTTGCGCGCTATTGCCAAACTCTGCCCCCCGAGTCAAGGGCCAGCCCGCCAAAACCGCGCCAAAACCCTCATAAATCCTCGCCTTCCATCGTCAAGGCGGTGGCCAGACCCAATTGATACGACAACTCTTCATACATCGCATCAAAGGCCGCGAACAGCGCGCGGTTCAACTGTTGGCCCTCCGCGCTTCTGTAGAGCGCGATATAAGCCTCAAGCACCTCTTGCGCCAGCGGTTGATAAGCCATGGTCAGATAGGCCTGCATCCAGTCGCGCGTCTCTTCGCGCATCTCGGGTTCCTGCGCCCAGATTTCCGCCAGCATTTCCTCTTCGCTCAGGTCCAGACCGCCACCATCGGCCAGGCCGCGATAGAATCCAAGGTTGGCATTGAGCGCCCCCGCGACATTGCGCTCGATCAGATCGCTATCGTCAATGAGGGTTGCCACATGGCGCACAATCGGCGCATCGGCCGCCGCCAACTCGGCATAGCGCGCCTCTGCCGCGGCCTCGGTGCCATCGTCCAAGAGCGCCCGGCGCCCGGCGATTTCCAGGGCCACCACCTCTGCCCCCTGCCCCTCGAAAAAGCCCAGCAGCGGTCCCGTGTCGGCCCCCTCCATCGCCCGCGCGAACCGGCTTTGCACCTGTGCCAACATGCGCTCGACATCGTAAACCCGACCGACCACCCGATCCCAACGGGCCCGCTCGACCGTGCTCAGCATCTCGTCGCCAACATCGCCACCATAGCGCAGCCCCTCCGCGCGCATGATCTCGACGGTCTCTTCAAAGTGCAGCGCAGCCATAAGCCGGTCGATCTCGCCCGCGCGCAATGGCAGCGCCGCCAGAAGCAGCGCTGCGCAGGCAAAGAGAACCGCCCGCATCCTCACAACTCCTGCGCCGGGGTCAGACCCCGCATCCTTGCGGCCAGAACCTCGAACCGGTTGGCCATGATCTCGTATTGCACAGCATTCATCAATTCGTAGACCCGCGCCATGGTCGGATGCTCAAGGGCGACCACATAGGCGCGCAAATCCTCGATGGGCAGGCTCTGATAGGTATAGGCGGCACTGGCCAGCGCCGAGGCACGCAGGCTCTCGCGCAATTCGTCTTCGCCCTCCGCCAGAAGGGCACGCAGCATGCCTTCGTCAATCTCACTCTCCAGCACCCCGGCATAAGAGGCCGCCAGCAGAAACCGCACCTGGATTTCCTGCACCGCTTGCACCCCGGTGCCCGCACTGTCCACCGCTGCGTTCATGGCCCGCAACACCTCGACCCGATCTTGTGGCATCTGCGCCAAGAGCGTCTCCCCTTCGACCCGCTTGGCGTCGTCGTCCTCATGCAGATGCGCCGCGTTCTCGACCGCAACCAGACGCTGCCCAAGGTCCGAAGCATAGAACTCAGCGGCATGGCCCAACATCTCGTCATCCAGCGCCTGCTCCAGAATGCTCAGCCCCATGTCGCGCATCCGGTCGGTGTCAAACACCTCTTCGGCCAGCGTGGTCCAGCCTTGGCCAAAATCACTGGCCGACAGCCCCAGCATCTCTGGCGCGCCAGAGGCTGAGAGCGCGATACTGTCGAGTGCCACGCCAAAGCCCGTCACCTCCAGAAACGCCTCCAGCCGCGCCCGGTCCGCCGCACGGAGGGGCGCGGCGACCAGCACTACCATCAAAAGCGCCAGCACCGCCAACGCGATACCGCGCGACTGTGACCGCAAGCGAACCCCGCCCATCACACGCCATCCTTTCCACATTGTTTCAGCCAGACCTGTTCCAACCTAGGCAAATTATCCCGCGAAACAATGCAAATCCCCCTTGCCCCCCCCGCCAAAGGCAAATAAACGCTTGCTCCACCAGACCCCCGCGGAGAGGTGCCGGAGTGGTCGAACGGGGCGGTCTCGAAAACCGTTGTGGGGGCAACTCCACCCAGGGTTCGAATCCCTGTCTCTCCGCCATCATCCCCCCAAGGTGTTTTAACTGCAAAATTAAAGGGCAGATGGGCCTGCTACAGGCTGCACTCCCTGTTGCGGTGCCGCTGGGAAAGCGCGAAACTCTTGAGCAAACTTGAGCAAAGAGGTTACGCGCCCGCAATGATCGGTGATACCGAGACGCGGACCTGACAGATGGGCCAAGAGCAGAGATAAAAACACCATGGCTTTTCTCGCGGATTTCGAGACTGTGCTACCAAAGAACCGCCTGTCCTTTACGGCAGCAGGTCCAACGTTGGTCGTCTCCTTTGACAATGCCGTCGCCGCGCAGCGCAAGGCGCCTGATCGGCGCGCGTGGGGGCACGGTTTTTTTGCGGATGAGGGACATTCGGTTCTGGGGGTGATCGCCGGTGATTCCGACTGGTTCAGATGCCCTGCCTTGCACAAAGAGTTGTTGGCGCTGCGTGACCGCGGCTTTTTCCAACAATTCGCGCTGGTCGTCATGACCGGCACTTCGATGGGCGGTTTTGGCGCGGCAGCCTTCGCATCGCTGGCCCCCGGTTGTCGTGTGATCAGCTACACGCCGCAAAGCACCCTGCGCGCCGATCTTGTGCCGTGGGAAACCAACCACCGCAAAGGGCGTCAGCAGAGCTGGGATGGCCTGTTCACCGATGCCGCTGCGGAATCGCGACAGGCCTCCGAGGTCTATCTGTTCTACGATCCCTTCCACAGCGAGGACCGCCGTCATGCGGCGCGCTTCACCGGGGAAAATGTGCGGCACCTACGCAGCCCCCTGCTTGGGCACGGCCTACCCGAAGCCTTTGACGCGATGGGTCTCTTGAAGGATATCTTTCGCAAAGCCAGCACCGGAACGTTGGAGAGCGCCTGGTTCTACGCCGCTATGCGCGCCCGCAGAACATTGCCCAAATATCACAAGGAAATGCTGCATGCCTTGGCACGGCATCATCATCTTGAAACAGGTGCCGCCGTCGCTCGCCGCGCCTTCGAGACATTTGCAGATCCCTATTTTGCGCAGCGCGAGGCGCTTTTTACGGCGGCGACGGGAAACATCCTCGGGGCAATGAACCAGATGGACAGAATCGCGCGGGCGCAACGCCTGCGCAGCCGCATTAGACCGGATGCGTCAGAGGCCGACTAAGCGCGAAACCCACGCGCCTCAGCTATCAGACGGATCATCGCTCACGTCCGCGACGCGGCCATACCGCGTTACGCAGACGTTACAAATCTCTCAAACCCACGTCACAAACTGACCCTATCCGTGCCCGGTAACATTTCTCAATCTGGGTGGACCAACGGATGGCCTATACGCTTCAACTTCTGCATGCCAACGACCTCGAGGGCGGCGTCGCCGCTCTGGACAACGCACCGAATTTTGCCGCGATCGTCGACACGCTCGAAGATACGTTCGAGAACACGGTCCTGCTCTCTGCCGGTGACAACTACATTCCCGGCCCGTTCTTCTCGACCGCAGCGGACCGCTCGTTTCGCGCCACCCTGACCAACGCTTATGAACGGTTCTACACCGAGGTGCTCGGGCAGGACCTGACCGATGTGACCCTGGATCTGCGCGAGGCACCCGGTCGTGTCGACATCACGATCATGAACGTGCTGGGCTTTGATGCCTCTGCGGTGGGCAACCATGAATTCGATCCCGGCACCAGCGCCTTCGCATCGGTGATCGACGGGGCCGGTGGCAATGGCACGATCAACTGGGTCGGGGCGCTCTTTCCGTATCTGACCTCCAACATCGACTTTTCCGAAGACGCCAATCTCGGCGATCTTTTCACGACCCAGCTTCTCACCTCCGATGCCTTCGCAGAGTCGTTGGCCGACCAGGCCGCCGGCAATTTCGGCCCGGCCATCGCACCCGCTACCCTGATTGAAGAAGGTGGTGAGCTGATCGGCGTGGTCGGTGCCACCACCCAGATCATCGAGAGCATTTCCTCGACAGGAGGCACCAACGAGATCACCGGCGGGGCCACCGACATGGCGGCCCTCGCCGCTGTCATCCAGCCGCAAATCGACGCTCTGATCGCGGCGGGTGCAAACAAGATCATCCTCACCTCGCATCTCCAGCAGATTGCGCTGGAAAAGGAACTGGCGGGCCTGCTCGACGGGGTCGACATCATCATCGCCGGCGGCTCCAACACGCTTCAGGCCGATGCCAATGACCGCCTGCGCGACGGTGACGAAGCCGCCGAAGGCTATCCCTTCCTGACCGTGGATGCGAATGGCAATCCGGTGGCCATCGTCTCGACCGATGGCGAGTACAGCTACCTGGGTCGCCTCGTCGTGGAATTCGATGACAATGGCGTGCTCGTCGCCTCGTCCATCGACGCCGATGTCTCGGGCACCTTTGCCACCGACGATCAGGGCGTGCTGGACGTGACAGGCGCCGCCAACCTGCAAGAGGCGCTCGACAGCTCGGCCAAGGCCAGCATCGTGCAAGACCTGACCGACGCGGTCCAAGTCATCGTGGACGAGGCCGATGCCATTGCATTCGGTAACCATGATGTCTTCCTCGACGGTCGCCGCGAAACCGTACGCACAGAAGAGAGCAATCTCGGCAATCTGACCGCCGATGCCAATCTCTCAGCTGCCCGCGATGCTGATACCACGGTCAATGTCTCGTTCAAGAACGGCGGCGGTATCCGTGCCGAAATCGGCTCTTCCACCAACACCGGCACCGATGCGGGCGACGGCGTGCTCTCGCAACTTGACCTGCAAAATTCGCTGCGCTTCAACAATGGTCTTGCCGTTGCCACCGTGACCAAAGAAGGCTTTCTCATGCTGCTCGAGCATGGCGTGGCCGATACCGACACCGAGGCGGGGAACACCCCCGGCCGGTTCTTCCAGATCGGCGGCTTCCGCGTCAGCTTTGACGAGAACGGCACCGCTCAGGAGCTCGTCACCGATTTGAATGGCGATTATGTGGTCGATCCGGCCACCGACCGCCCGCAAGTGGCCGTGGCTGGCGACCGGATCAAGACCGTAGCCCTGATCGACCCGGAAACCGGCGATGACATCGTGATCTTCCGCGATGGTGCCTTCACTGCCGAAGCCCCCGAGACGATCCGCATGGTCACGCTCGACTTCCTGATGCTCACGAATGGCGATGGCTATCCGTTCCAGGAACTCATTTCGGATGTGCAGTTCCTGACACCTGAGGGCGGCATCACCTCTGACGCAGAGGCCGACCGCCTTGGCGAACAGCAGGCGCTCGGCGATTTCATGTCCGAGAACTTCCCGGACGCGGACAACGCCTTTGCCAATGCCGAGACGGATGTCACCAACGACCTGCGCATCGTGCAACTGGCGCGCAATGGCGGTGTCGACCGTATCCTGCTCGACGAAAACACGCCGACCCTCGGCACCTCCATCGCGGCAGAGCTTCTGAGCGGCGAAACCGAGCTGTTCACCGGCGGGTCCGAAGTGGTCTCGGTGGACGCAGGCCGCGCCTATGTCACCAACGGCGCGCAGAATCGCATCGACGCGTTCGACGCGGCCACCGGCGAGAAACTGGGTGAATTCGACCTTGGTCAGGTGACAGGGTTCGCCAGCGTGCAATCGGTCGCGGCCAAGAACGGCCTCGTGGCTGCTGCGCTCTCGGTCACACCCGCCGAGGCCAATGGCGTCGTCGCAATCTTCGATCTGGACGGCAATCTGCTCAACACCGTCGAGGTGGGCAACCTGCCCGATATGCTGACCTTCACCCCCGATGGCACGCGCATCCTCGTCGCCAATGAGGGCGAGCCACTGGACGGCACCGATCCTTTGGGCGGCGTGTCCATCATCGACGTGAGCGGTGGCGCGGCCAATGCCACCGCCGTCACGCTCGATTTCTCGGCCTTCGACGGTCAAGAGGACAGCTTGCGCGAGGCCGGTGTTCTGATCCAGCCGGGAAACTCCGCCTCTCAGGACCTTGAGCCGGAATATATCACGGTCCTGCCGGATGGCGTCACTGCATGGGTGTCCCTGCAAGAGGCCAATGCCTACGCGGTCATCGACCTCACCACCAACACCGTGACCGACATTCGCAGCTTCGGCCTCGTGGACCGCTCGCTTCCGGGCAACGAGATTGACGCGTCGAACCGCGACAATGCAATCAACCTGCAAACCTATGACAACCTCTTCGGCATGCGCCAGCCCGACGGGATCACCTCGATCGAAATCGGCGGCGAGACCTATATCTTCACCGCCAACGAGGGCGACGCGCGCGATGCGACAGAGGCGCGGATTGGCAGCCTCGATCTCGATCCGACCGCCTTCCCGAATGCCGATATCCTGCAACTGAACGAAAACCTTGGCCGCCTCAACGTGCGCACCGATCTGGGCGACACCGATGGGGATGGCGATTACGACCAGTTGTTCCACTACGGTTCGCGCTCCTTCACCATCTACAACACCGCCGGCGAGATCGTCTTTGACAGCGGGTCGCAGTTCTCGCAGCTTATCGCCGAAATCCGGCCCGGGCTGTTCAATCAGGACGAGGGCGAGTTTGACAACCGTTCAGACGACAAAGGCGTCGAGCCCGAGGCCATCGCCGTGGGCGTTGTCGAAGGCAAACCCTATGTCTTTATCGGCCTCGAGCGCGACAGCGGCATCATGGTGTTCGACATCTCCGACCCCGCAAACCCGGTGTTCGACCGCTATATCGACAGCGAGGCCAACGGCAATATCAGCCCCGAAACCATCGCTTTCATCCCGGCTGACCAGAGTGCGACGGGCTTTGCCCAGATCGCCATCGCTTACGAGGGCGACGGCAACACGGTCATCTACAACCTCGACAACCTCGGCGTGGACAGCTCCCCAACCGGGCGCAGCGACGGCGATGACACGCTTGCTGGGACCGACGGTGACGATAGGTTCGGCGCGGGCGCAGGCGACGACCTCGTGAGCGGCGGCGCAGGCGATGACAACCTCGGCGGCGGCTTTGGCAACGATACCGTGAACGGCGGACTTGGCAACGACACCATCGGGGCTGGCTTAGGTGACGACATCGTCAACGGCGGTGCTGGCAACGATGTGGCGAACGGCGGTGCTGGGAACGACCGGGTGCTCGGCGAAGATGGCGACGACCGCCTTGGCGGCGGTCAGGGTGCCGACACGATCGACGGCGGCGAAGGCAATGACTTCATCGGCGGCGGTTTCGGGACCGACCTCATCGAAGGCGGCGCAGGGAACGATACCATCGGCGGCGGCTTGGGCGATGACGATGTGTTTGGCGGCGACGGCGATGACTTCCTCGCAGGCGGCGGGCGCGATGACCTGCTGGATGGCGGCACGGGCAACGACACGCTCAACGGCGGTGAGGGCAATGACCTGATGACCGGCGGCGAGGGCTTGGATACCTTCGTCTTCAACAGGCTCACCAGCGGCGAGGCCGACATCATCACCGATTTCGATGCAGCCACCGAAACCGTCATCCTGCGCAGCTTGGCCAATTTCGACGCGCTCGACATCACCGATACGGTCGCCGGTGCGGTTGTGACGGTCGACGGCCAGACCATCACCTTCGAGGGGGTTCTCGCGGCAGACCTCACCGCAGATAACTTCCTCTTCGGGTAAATACTGGTCTATGCAAAAATTTCACCGGCCCCGTTCAACAGCGGGGCCGGTTTCCTTTCGGCCGCCTTTTCCGGATACGCGGGCTCACCTCAGACACGCGGAATTCGGTCTTTCAATATTTCAAGAATGGCATCGCTGTCACACCCATATAAATAAAGACTACCGACCTCGTCCCAACACCAGAACGCCCCCGTAACGATACGTCACTCTTTCTTCACCATCTTTAGCCGCAGTCCGCCAAGAGACCGGGGCGGCGTGTCATTCCTGTCCATCCAGCTTGGCACCTCCATCCCGTCGATATCGGCAAAGCGCAGCTCCGCCCCGATCGGCAGAAACAGCAGGCGCTGTGCGTCGATGCGGATTTCGCGCACGTTCCAAGCGGACTTGAGACTGTATAGTCCAATGGCCAGCCCCAAAATCGCAACGATCAGGATTTTTCGTTCATAGGGCGGCCCTTCGGCAAGCGAGACCGCAACGTAGACCGGAATCAGTATCAGCCAGAACCAACCAAACCACAGTAACATCCGACGCCGTACCGGAAAAACTCGCTCTTCACTCATACCGACACCCCATCAAGAAAATGCCCCGGATCATCTCCGGGGCATTTTTTACAGCTTTCTCAGTGCGCCACAGCCCCCCGGCCCTCTTCGCCGGATTTCAACGCGGCCTCGGCGGCGGCGGCCTCTTCGGCCTCTTCGTCCCATTCGACTGGCTCGGGCGCGCGCACCAGCGCCAGTTTCAGGACGTCACGCACGTGATCGACGGGGATAATATCCAACCCCTCTTTCACATTGTCCGGAATCTCGGCCAGATCCTTTTCGTTCTCACGCGGAATGAGCACGGTCTTGATCCCGCCCCGCAGCGCCGCCAGCAGCTTTTCCTTGAGGCCGCCAATAGGCAGCGCATTGCCGCGCAACGTCACCTCGCCGGTCATGGCGATATCCTTGCGAATGGGGATGCCGGTCAGCACCGACACGATGGAGGTCACCATCGCAAGGCCAGCCGACGGGCCATCCTTGGGCGTCGCGCCTTCGGGAACATGCACGTGAATATCCCATTTCTCGAACTTCGGCGGCTTGATCCCCAGGTCCGGCGCAACCGAGCGGACGTAGCTTGACGCCGCATCAATCGACTCCTTCATCACATCGCCCAGCTTGCCGGTGGTTTTCATCCGACCCTTGCCCGGCAAGCGGAGTGCCTCGATGTTAAGCAATTCACCGCCGACGGATGTATAGGCCAGCCCGGTGACAACGCCGACCTGATCGCTCTCTTCGGCCAGACCGAACTTGTATTTGCGCACGCCCAGAAAATCATCGAGGTTCTCTGGCGTGACCGTGATCGCCTTGTCCGCTCCCTTGATGATCCGCGTCACCGCCTTGCGGGCCAGCTTGGCAATCTCACGCTCAAGGTTCCGCACCCCGGCCTCGCGGGTGTAATAGCGGATCACGTCGGTCAGCGCGGCATCGGTCAGCGTGAACTCGCCCTTCTTCAGACCATTGTTCTTGACCTGCTTGTCCACCAGATGCTGCTTGGCAATCTCGCGCTTTTCATCCTCGGTATAGCCCGCCAACGGAATGATCTCCATCCGGTCCAAGAGCGGCCCGGGCATGTTATAGCTGTTGGCCGTGGTCAGGAACATCACGTTCGAGAGGTCGTATTCCACCTCAAGATAGTGATCGACAAAGGTCGAGTTCTGCTCTGGATCGAGCACCTCGAGCATCGCCGACGCCGGATCACCCCGGAAATCCTGACCCATCTTGTCGATCTCATCCAGCAGGATCAGCGGATTGGTCGTCTTGGCCTTCTTCAACGCCTGAATGATCTTGCCGGGCATCGACCCGATATAGGTCCGCCGGTGGCCGCGAATTTCGCTCTCATCGCGCACACCGCCCAGCGAAATGCGGATGAACTCTCGCCCCGTCGCCCGTGCCACGGATTTACCCAACGACGTCTTACCCACGCCCGGAGGGCCGACAAGGCACATGATCGGGCCTTTCAGCTTTTGGCTGCGCTGCTGTACCGCGAGATACTCGACAATCCGCTCCTTGACCTTGTCCAGACCATAGTGATCGGCATCCAGCACCTCTTGCGCCTTGTGCAGGTCCTTCTTGGTCCGGCTTTTCACACCCCACGGGATGCTCAGCATCCAGTCGAGATAGTTGCGCACCACCGTTGCCTCAGCACTCATCGGGCTCATGTTCTTGAGCTTTTTAAGCTCGGCTTCGGCCTTTTCTGCGGCTTCCTTGCTCAGCTTGGTCTTGGCGATGCGCTCTTCCAGCTCGGCAATCTCGCCCGCGCCATCCTCACCATCGCCCAATTCCTTCTGAATGGCCTTCATCTGCTCATTCAGATAATATTCGCGTTGCGTACGCTCCATCTGGGATTTGACGCGCGTCTTAATCTTTTTCTCGACCTGAAGAACGCTCATCTCACCCTGCATCAGGCCATAAACCTTCTCCAGACGTTCGCTTACGCTGAGTGTCTCAAGCAGTTCCTGCTTGCGACCGACATCAAGCCCCAGATGACCCGCCACCAGATCGGCCAGCTTGGCCGGTTCCTCGGACTCGGTCACAGCGGCCATCGCCTCATCGGGGATGTTCTTCTTGACCTTGGCATAGCGCGCAAATTCATCCCCCACAGTGCGCAACAGCGCCGCAATGGTGGTGGCATCGCCGGGGATTTCGCTCAGATATTCGGCCTTGGCCTCGAAAAACTCGGAGTTGGGCAAGTAGTCGGTAATCCGCACCCGCGCCACGCCCTCGACCAGCACCTTTACGGTGCCATCGGGCAGTTTCAGCAGTTGCAGCACATTCGCCAACACGCCCACACGGTAAATGCCGGATTCGGCGGGATCGTCATCGGCAGGATCAATCTGGCTCGACAGCAGGATCTGCTTGTCATCGGCCATGACCTCTTCCAGCGCGCGCACCGATTTCTCGCGCCCCACAAAGAGCGGCACGATCATGTGCGGGAACACCACGATATCCCGCAGCGGCAGGACCGGATAAGAGGCGTTGAGGGTGTCTTGCATGCTCGTTTTCCTGTTCTTGGCAAAAGGGCACCGGTCCCGCGCGGCGGCAACCACGGCCCTCTCCGTTACGTTAGCCCTAACTTGGGGCGCACCCGGTCAGGTTTCAACAGATTCGGCGAACATTGCCCGCAGATCCGACCGGGCACAAGAGGACACTGCATCCCCATGCTCCCTTTCCAGCCGCCTTCAGCCGGCCAGACCGCGATCGCGCAAAAGCGACGTCACCGCGTCCTGCACACGCTCGAGCGCGGCACTCACCTCGTCATGGAAACGGTCGAGCTGACCAAGGATGGATTGCAGCCCCGACAGACGCTCGCGCAGGATACCCGCCTCGACACGCAGCACGACCCGCACCATCGCCAGGCCCGTGACCATGCGGCGGATCATCTCGGCATCCGCAGACAACTGCCGCACGGCGCGATAGCCATCCTCCATGGCACGATCCGCCTCCTCCCGATAGCGATCCCGCAATGCGGCTACCACCTCCATTTCAGCGCTGGCGCCTTCATCGTCGCCGCGCGCCACTTCCTCGCGAAAGAACGCGACCATCTCCTGCATGAGTTCGGCCACCGCAATCATGAACACCGATCTGGCCTCGTCGTTCACGTCCCAGGTTCCCTGATCACTGCGCAGGGTCTGGACCACGCGGGGATGATCGCGGATATCGCGCATCATCAATTCGTAATTCTTGGCAATCTCGTTGATCGGCCCACGGTCGGATCGCAGCTTGCAGGCCTGGATCTTCATGTTCGTGGTGATCAGCTCGGCCTCTTTGAGATTGACGCAGAGCACGCGCAATTCCTGCTCGATCTCGCGCTTGACATCAAGAAGATGCCCCGACGCGACCAGCGCGGGCGCCACAACCCGGTTGCGCGCCGCATCCCGCGACGCATGTTCCCGGCGCAACGCCTCGATCTGAAACGCGCCGTAATTGGCAAAACCGGCGGCGACCAGATCGCCCTCGATGGCTTTGGCACTCTGCTCAGGCGTCATCCCCTGCCCCCGCTCACGCTCTAGCGCGCGGGCATAAACCTCTTTCACCGTGGCAAAAAGCGGGCTCGACGGTTTCAGCCGCACCGACAGATACCCGCCGTCAACCGGCGAAACCACGGCAAAGACCCAGTAAAAACGCCCGTCCCTGGCCCGATTCTTGACATAGGCCCCGACCGAGTGACCGCGCTTCAGCCCGTCCCACATCAACCAGAACACACCTTTGGGCATGTCGGGATGGCGCACCAGCTTGTGCGGCGCACCGGCCATATCCTCGGCCCCGTAACCCGCAACGCGCAGAAAGACCGGGTTGAACGCCCGGATCACGCCGCGCGTGTCGGTGCGCGAAAAGAACAACTCACCAATTCCAAAGGGAACTTCTTGATCTACCAAAATCGCATCGGTCCGCAGACCGGATTTGGGGACGCTTGCGTGCATATCCACCTCGAGCAGCATCGTTTCATGGTCTGAAAGCTCAGACATCACGGCCTGCGCTTTCGTATCAACGGTCATGCGTCTTACAACTTTAGGGCTTAGCGGGCGTATAATCTGACGCGCCCCCACGCCCCTTGTCCCAAGCGACATGCCACTCGAGTGCATTTATCAGGCCAACCCCGCGCGCGATCCAAGCGACCGCGCGCGGGACGCATGTCAGACGGTCTCAAGCTTCGGGTAATCGGTATACCCTTCAGCCCCGCCGCCATAATAGGTGGCCTGATCACCCTCATTCAGAGGTGCATTCTGCTCCAACCGCTCGGCAAGATCGGGATTGGCGATATAGGGTCGACCAAAGGCCACCAGATCGACCTTGCCCGTCGCCACCCGCGTCAGCGCCAATTCGCGATCATAGCCATTGTTGGCCATGTAAACGCCCGTCCAATTGGCCCGCAGCACATCAAACGCGCCCTCGCGCGCGCCGCCGGTGCTGCCCTCGATCAGGTGCAGATAGGCAAGACTGCGCCTGTTCAGTTGCTCCACCACCCAACCAAAGCTGGCATCGGGATCACTGTCGGTCGCATCGTTGAATCCAGACCACGGCGAGAGGCGAATACCAATCTGCCCCGGTGCCCAGACCGTTTCCAGCCCATCCAACACCTCAAAGAGCAACCGCGCCCGATTGCCCACCGAGCCGCCATAGGCATCCTCGCGGGTGTTCGGCCCATCCTTCAGGAACTGGTCCAGCAGATAACCATTGGCGGCGTGCAGTTCGATCCCGTCAAACCCGGCCTCCTTGGCCGCCTTGGCGGCATGGACATAATCCGCAACCACGCGCGGCATCTCATCCTCGCGCAGGGCGCGCGGGGTGGACGTGTCCTCGAACCCGGCGGGCGTAAAGGTCTGCGCCTTGGCCGCCACCGCCACCGGGGCGACCGGGGCCTGCCCATCGGGCTGCAACGACGTATGGCTGATCCGCCCCACATGCCAGAGTTGGATCACGATCTTGCCGCCCTTGGCGTGCACAGCATCCGTGACCTTCTTCCACGCCGCCACCTGTTCGGGACTGTAAATGCCCGGCGTGCCGACATAGCCTTTGCCCTCGGGGCTGATCTGCGCGGCCTCTGTGATGATCAATCCGGCCCCGGCACGTTGCGCATAGTAATCAACATGCAGCGCCCCGACCTCGCCCGTTTCATTATCGGCGCGGTTGCGCGTCAACGGGGCCATGACGACCCGATTGGCGAGTTCGAGATCACCGGCCTTGGTGGGGGAAAACAACTTGTGGCTCATGGGGAATGCTCCTTGTGCATGAGGATTGCGCTTGAACATAAGCTATGCAGCCGCTGACGCCGCACAAGCCCGCCGCCTGCGCCCTATCCCACAGCCGCCCCCACACCACCGCACAGTCGCGGGCCATTGACATATCCACGCTCAGAGCGGTTCGATATCGCCCTCGGCGCGACCCGCATGAAACGCCGCCTCCCAGGCATCGAACCGCGCCTCGGCAATCGCCGCGCGCATCTCGCCCATGATCTGCTGAAAATAATGCAGGTTGTGCCATGTCAGCAGCATGGAGCTGATGATTTCCTGCGACCGGAACACATGATGCAGATAGGCACGGGAATAATTGCGGCAGGCCGGACAGGTGCAGGCCTCATCCAGCGGGCGCGGATCATCCTGATGGCGCGCGTTCTTGATATTGACCACGCCATGCCGCGTAAACACCTGCCCCGTGCGCCCCGACCGGCTGGGTAGCACACAATCCATCATGTCGATGCCACGCTTCACGGCACCCACGATGTCATCCGGCTTGCCCACCCCCATCAGGTATCGCGGACGATCCTCGGGCAGGAAACCGGTGGCATAATCCAGCACGCCAAACATTGCCTCCTGCCCCTCGCCCACCGCGAGGCCGCCCACGGCATAGCCATCAAACCCGATAGCCTTGAGCGCCTCGGCACTCTCTTCGCGCAGTTCGGGCGTCACCCCGCCCTGCATGATGCCAAAGAGCGCATGACCCGGCCGGTCGCCAAACGCCTCCTTCGAGCGCGCCGCCCACCGCATGCTCAGCCGCATACTCTCGGCCACCGCCTTGTCACTCGCGGGCAAGGCGGGGCATTCGTCGAAACACATCACGATATCCGACCCGAGAAGGCGCTGAATTTCCATCGACCGCTCCGGTGTCAGCTCGTGCTTGGAGCCGTCGATATGGCTTTTGAAGGTCACACCCTGCTCGGTCAGCTTGCGCAACCCGGCAAGGCTCATCACCTGAAAACCGCCCGAATCCGTCAGGATCGGCCGCTCCCAGTTCATGAAGCGGTGCAAACCGCCCAAGCGGTCAATCCGCTCGGCACCGGGCCGCAGCATCAAGTGATAGGTATTACCAAGCAGGATATCCGCCCCGGTGGCGCGCACGCTCTCGGGCATCATCGCCTTGACCGTCGCCGCCGTGCCCACCGGCATGAAGGCAGGCGTGCGGATGTCCCCGCGCGGCGTGTGGATCACCCCTGCCCGCGCCGCGCCATCCTGTGCCAGTTTCTCAAAGCCGAACCGCATGCCTTCATGTCCCATCGCATTAGCCCTTTTGCCCCCCTTTAAAGCGGTTTACCCTGCCTTGTAAAACGCCGTCTTGGCCGCCCCTTTGCGAGAGTTCCCATGACCGAAGACATCATCCTGCAACTGATTTCTGCAAATATCGTCTGGCTTCTGATCACGCTCCTCGTGGTCATCGTGATCTTTCGCGGGGTCAAGATCGTGCCCCAGTCAGAGCAATATGTGGTTGAGCGTTTTGGAAAGCTGCACAAGGTGCTTGGCCCCGGCATCAACCTGATCGTGCCCTTTCTCGATGTGGTCCGGCACAAGATATCAATTCTCGAACGGCAATTGCCGACCGCCAGTCAGGACGCCATCACCAAGGACAACGTGCTGGTGCGGGTCGAAACCTCGGTCTTCTACCGGATCGTGCAACCCGAAAAAACAGTCTACCGGATTCGCGATGTGGACGCGGCCATTGCCACCACAGTCGCCGGCATCGTGCGCGCCGAAATCGGCAAAATGGACCTCGATGATGTGCAGGCCAATCGCAATCAACTGATTGCCACAATCAAGGGATTTGTCGAGGACGCAGTGGATAACTGGGGCATCGAAGTAACCCGCGCCGAAATTCTAGACGTCAACCTCGATCAGGCCACCCGGGACGCCATGCTGCAACAGCTCAACGCCGAGCGCGCGCGCCGCGCTCAGGTGACAGAGGCAGAAGGCACCAAGCGCGCGGTCGAACTGGCCGCCGACGCCGAGCTCTATGCAGCCGAACAAACCGCCAAGGCCCGCCGTATCGAGGCCGATGCCGAGGCCTATGCCACCAGCGTCGTTGCCGCCGCCATCGCCGCGAACGGGCTGGAGGCCGCGCAATATCAGGTCGCGCTGAAACAGGTCGAGGCGCTCAATGCCCTTGGCAACAGCCCCTCCTCCAACACCATTCTCATCCCCGCCCAGGCGCTCGAGGCCTTTGGCAACGCCTTCAACATGCTCAGGGGGCGCGGCTGATGGAAACGGTCCTGTGGCACCTCTGGTGGGTCTGGCTCGCGGCAGCCCTTGGGCTGGCAATCTTGGAAATTCTCGTGCCGGGCTTCATTTTCCTCGGTTTCGCGGTCGGCGCTGCGCTCGTGGCGCTCTTGGTGCTCCTGCCGCTCAACCTTGGCCTGACGGCGCTGCTCGCCCTCTTCGCGCTTTTCTCTCTGGCGGCTTGGGTGATCTTGCGGCGGCTCTTTCGCGCCCCCGATGATCAGAGCCGCGTGATCCGCGAAGATATCAACAAGTAACGCAAAGGAACGCGCCCCGCTTTCCTTGCATCCTCACGGCCATCCCAAGTAGAGAGGCGCCACGCGCCACCCTTGCCACGCAAAACGCAACAGGATACGCCCGATGACCGATACCCCCGACAGCCCCCAGCCCCTGCAATTCGGCTGGGAGGAATGGGTCAGCTTGCCTGATCTCGGCGTGCCCGCAATCAAGGCCAAGGTCGACACCGGCGCGCGCACCTCGGCGCTGCATGCCTTCGATATCGAAACCTTTGGCCCCGCTTCTCGCCCCAAGGTCCGCTTTACCGTGCATCCTATTCCGGGCCGCGATGACCTGATCATCCCTTGCTCCGCCCCGATCATCGACCGGCGGGATGTGACCTCATCGAATGGCGAGCGCGAATTGCGCTATGTCATCGCCTCGAAACTTTCGGTGGGCGGCGATACATGGCCCATCGAGATCACCCTCACCAACCGCTCCAGCATGACCAGCCGCATGCTCTTGGGCCGTCAGGCGCTCAAGGATCATATCTCGATTGTCGCCACAGACCGGTTTTTGCAACCCGAACTCAGCTATGACGTCTATCACACCGCCCGCGTCCGCACCGCCCAACCCAAGCGCGCGCTGCGCATTGCCGTGCTCAGCCGCGAGGATAACTATTCTACACGCCGCATCGTCGAGGAAGGCGAGGCGCGCGGTCACACCGTCGAGGTGATCGACACCACCCGTTGCTATATGGCGATCAACGCGCTCGCCCCCGAGGTACATTATGACGGCAAGCGCCTGCCCCGCTATGACGCGGTGATCCCCCGCATCGGGGCCTCGATCACCGCCTACGGTGCCGCCGTGATCCGCCAGTTCGAAACCATCGGCACCTTTTGCGTCAACCCGTCAGCCGGCATCATTTCCAGCCGGGACAAGCTTTATGCCCATCAACTGATGGCGCGCGCGCAGGTGGGCATGCCCAACACCGCCTTTGCCGCTTCGCCCAAGGACACCGGCAACCTCATGGGCCTTGTCGGCACAGCCCCCCTGATCGTCAAACTGCTCGAATCGACCCAGGGCAAGGGCGTCGTTCTGGCCGAAACCAAGAAGGCCGCC
Source organism: Roseovarius mucosus DSM 17069 (assembly GCF_000768555.3). GTDB lineage: Bacteria > Pseudomonadota > Alphaproteobacteria > Rhodobacterales > Rhodobacteraceae > Roseovarius > Roseovarius mucosus. The sequence goes on along the minus strand of NZ_KN293978.2, from coordinate 122,624 downwards.
GAATCTGTGATCGACGCCTTTCGCGGGCTCAAGGCCAATTTCCTCGTGCAGGATTTTGTCAAGGAAGCGGCAGGCGAAGACATCCGCTGTCTCGTTGTCGGCGGCAAGGTGGTGGCCTCGATGAAACGCACCGGGGCCGAAGGCGATTTCCGCTCCAACCTGCATCGCGGGGGGACCGCCAAGACGATCCGCATCACCAAGGCCGAGCGCGACACCGCAATTCGCGCTGCCCGCGTCTTTGACCTCAACATGGCGGGTGTGGACCTTCTGCGCTCCGACACCGGCCCCAAAGTGCTCGAGGTCAATTCCTCCCCCGGCTTTGAGGGCATCGAAGGGGCCAGCGGCAAAAATATCACCGGCGCGCTTTACGACATGATCGAAACCCGCGTGCGCCCGGTCCCGGTGCGACGGCGCAAATCCGGCAGCAATGACTGAGCTTTGACTGTGCCGCCTCCCCCTCTGGACGCGGGCGTTGATAAACCCTATATGTTTGCTCAGGATAACCGCAGGATACGATCATGATGAACAGTTCAGAGCCACTCGAAGGGGCCCCGCTGATCGCGCCCTCCAGCACCGATCACCCGCTCTTCGATCAGGTGGTCGAGGCCTGCCGCACCGTGTATGACCCGGAAATTCCGGTCAACATTTATGATCTAGGCCTGATCTATACAATTGATATTGATGCCGAAAACACGGTTTCAATTACCATGACCCTGACCGCACCCGGCTGCCCAGTCGCGGGCGAAATGCCGGGTTGGGTGGCCGACGCGATCGAGCCTTTGGCAGGCATCAAACAGGTTGATGTCAACCTCGTCTGGGAACCGCCCTGGGGGATGGACATGATGAGCGACGAAGCCCGCCTTGAACTTGGGTTCATGTAACGAAATCAACGGATTGAGAGGCTGACCTTATGTTTGGCATACCCGGCAAACCGCCCGTTTCGATGACCCCGGCCGCCGTGGCCCAGATCACCCGGCTGATGCAGCGCGACGGTCATCAAGGCCTCAGGATCGGCGTCAAGAAAGGCGGCTGCGCGGGTATGGAATATACCATGGACTACGTGACCGAGATCGACCCCAATGATGAGGTGATCGAACAGGACGGGGCGCGCGTGCTCATCGCCCCGATGGCCCAGATGTTCCTCTTTGGCACCGAGATTGATTACAAGACATCGCTCCTTGAGTCCGGCTTTGTCTTCAACAATCCCAACGTGACCGAGGCCTGCGGCTGCGGCGAGTCGATCAAATTCGCCAATATGTGAGCTTTGCCTCGCAAGTATTTCTAATAAATGGACATTATACGCATGAGACGCAAGCTTGCTGCTGGCAATTGGAAAATGAACGGCACCAATGCCAGCCTGACAGAGCTGCAAACCCTCATCGCCACCCACCCCGCGCCGGGTGTTGATATTCTGATCTGCCCACCTGCCACGCTCCTTGTTCAGGCCGCTGGCCTTAGCGCCGACAGCCCCGTGATGATCGGCGCGCAGGATTGCCATTCCGCCGCGTCCGGGGCGCATACCGGCGACATTTCCGCCCCGATGCTGGCCGATGCCGGGGCTGTAGCGGTCATTCTGGGCCATTCCGAACGGCGTCAGGACCACGGCGAAGAGAGCGCGCTTGTTGCGGCCAAGATCAGCGCCGCCCATGCCGCTCATCTTACCGCTATCCTCTGCCTGGGCGAATCCCTGGCCGAGCGCGAGGCGGCCCAAACCCTCGATGTCATCGCGGACCAACTGCGCCATTCCCTGCCCGATACCGCGACCGGCGCAAATACCGTGATCGCCTACGAACCCATCTGGGCCATCGGCACCGGCCTCACCCCCAGCCCCGCGCAAATCTCCGAGGTGCATCGTTTCTTGCGCAGCGAGCTGCGCGCGCGCTTCGGCTCAGAGGCTGCGACGGGCTTTCGCCTGCTTTACGGCGGCTCCGTCAAACCCGCCAACGCCCCCGAGATTTTCGCGCTGGACGATGTCGATGGCGCGCTCGTCGGCGGCGCAAGCCTGACCGCTGCCGATTTTTCACCGATCATCACCGCGCTTGAGAACGCCTGACCCCGCTTCTTTATGGCAGAAATACTCCGGGGGGAGTCCCGGACAGGGTCCGGGACGGGGGCAGCGCCCCCAAACATCTCAGAGTGGCAACATCGTGGTCGACTTGATCTCTTCCATCGACAAGAGCGCCGTCACGTTATGCACCTTCACCTCTGAAATCAGCGCCTGGTAAAACACGTCATAGGCCCGCGCATTGGCAACCCGCACCTTGAGGATATAGTCGATATCCCCCGCCAGGCGGTGCGCCTCCTGCACTTCGGGGCGCGCCTTGAGCGCCTTGAGGAACGCCGCCTGCCAGCCCGCATCATGCTCTGACGTGCGGATCAGCACGAAAAAACACGCCTCGAAGCCCAACGACTCTGGGTCCAGCAGATAGGTTTGCTGCCGGATCACCCCCGCCTCGCGCATCTTGCGAATCCGGTTCCACACCGGCGTCTTGGAGCTGCCCACGTTCTTGGCAATATCGTCCAGCGATTGCCCCCCATCCTCCTGCAACTGCACAAGGATTTTCCGATCCAGATCATCGAGGCGAACAGCCATTCCAATTTCTTCCTTTTGTCGAAACATTCCAGCCACTCTTCGCGGCAATTGGAACAAACTTCCTTATTCCCGCCAGCATATGGCGCTTAACCGGGAATATTTCCTATATTAGGGCCAGAGTCAAACCGTTCCCCGAGGCCCGCCCGATGAAACATTTCCCGATCTTTCTCGCCGTCGAGGGACGCCGCATCGTTCTTTCGGGCGGCGGTGAGGCGGCCTTGGCCAAACTGCGTCTCTTGCTCAAGACCGAGGCACATCTGACCGTTTTCGCCCCCGAACCCGCCCCCGAGATCGCGCAGTGGGCCTCCGAGGGGCGGCTGCACCTCATTCGCCGCGCGATGCAGCCCGGCGACACCCTCTGCGCCGTGCTCTTCTACGCCGCTGACGAGGATGCCGCCGAAGATGCCCGCACCTCGGCCCTCGCGCGGGCGGACGGGGCGCTTGTCAACATCGTGGACAACCTCGAGGACAGCCAATTCATCACCCCCGCCATCGTCGATCGTGACCCTGTGACCGTGGCCATCGGGACCGAAGGCGCGGCCCCGGTTCTGGCCCGCGCCATCAAATCCGATCTCGAAGCGCGCCTGCCCGCCACGCTTGGCCCTCTTGCACGGCTCGGCAAGGCCTTTCGCAAGGCTGCCGATGTGCTGCCCATGGGCCGCCGCCGCCGCGATTTCTGGGCCGACTACTATTTCAACGCAGGCCCCCGCGCGATGGATCAGGGCGGCGAGGAGCACGTCAAGGCCGCCTTGCAAGCCATTCTTGAAAAACACAGGAACGCGGACGCGCGCGAGGGTCACGTGGCCTTTGTCGGCGCGGGTCCGGGCGATCCCGAGCTTTTGACCCTCAAGGCCCGCAAGGCGCTCGATACCGCCGATGTGGTGATCCACGACCGGCTCGTGACGCCCGAAATCCTCGAACTCGCCCGCCGCGAGGCGATCCTGATCGACGCCGGCAAACAAGGCTTTGGAAAATCCATGTCACAAGAGGCGATCAACGCCCTGATCGTCGAACATGCCGCCAGTGGCGCGCAGGTCGTGCGCCTCAAGGGGGGCGATCCCACCGTCTTTGGCCGCCTGGACGAGGAAATCGAGGCTGTCACCGCCGCCGGGATTTCGTGGCATGTGGTGCCGGGCATCACCGCAGCCTCGGCCTCGGTCGCCAGCATCGGTCAGAGCCTCACGCAACGCGGCCGCAACGCCTCGGTGCGGTTCCTGACCGGCCATGACATGAAGGGCTTTGCCGATCACGACTGGTCCACGCTCGCCCGTCCCGGCGAGGTGGCTGCGATCTACATGGGCAAGAAATCCGCGCGCTTCATCCAGGGCCGGTTGATCATGCACGGGGCCGACCGCGCCACCCCCGTCACCGTGATCGAAAACGCCAGCCGCCCCGACCAGCGCGTCCTTGCCACCACGCTCGACCGTTTGCCCGCCGATCTGGCCGAGGCCGCGATCACCGGTCCCGCGCTCACCTTTCTCGGTCTGGCGCCCCGCGCCGCCGAGGCCCAGTTGACCCACTCGAAACAGGAGCTTGCCTGACATGGCCCAAGAATTCACCCCCAAGGTCGTCACCGCCAACGCCCTGATCGAGGGCGATGTCGTCTATCTCACCGCCGCCGACACATGGGCGCGCGATCTGGCGCAGGCCGAGGTGCTGACCGACGAGGCCGATGCACAGTATCGCCTGCTTCAGGCCCAGGCCCGCGTGGACGAAATCGTCGGGGCCTATCTCGCCGATGTGCGCCCCGGCCTGAACGGCCCTGAACCCACCCATTTCCGCGAGGATTTCCGCCGCAAGGGCCCCTCGAACCTCTTTCACGGCAAACAGGCCGACAGCCTGAACCACGCCTGACCCACGCGACTCGCGCAGGAGACAAAGATGTATCAATACAACGACTTCGATACCGCGTTCATCGCGGAACGCAACCGCCAGTTCCGCGCGCAGGTCGAGCGCCGCATCGCCGGCAACCTGACCGAGGACGAGTTTCGCCCCCTGCGCCTGATGAACGGGCTTTACCTGCAACTGCACGCCTACATGCTGCGCGTGGCCATTCCCTATGGCTCGCTCGATCCCGCCAAGCTGCGCCAACTGGCCTATCTGGCCGAGCGGTGGGACAAGGGCTATGGCCATTTCACCACGCGCACCAATATTCAGTATAACTGGCCGCAACTGCGCGATGTGCCGGATATGCTCGACGCGCTGGCAGAGGTGGGGATGCACGCCATCCAGACCTCCGGCAACACCATCCGCAACGTGACCTCCGATCATTTCGCCGGTGCCGCCGCGGATGAAATCGAAGACCCCCGCCCAGTGGCCGAACTGGTGCGGCAATGGTCCACCGACCACCCCGAATTCCAGTTCCTGCCGCGCAAGTTCAAGATCGCCGTGATCGCTTCTGACTCCGACCGTGCGGTGATGAAGAGCCATGACATTGGCCTCAAGATCGTCGAGCGCGACGGCGCGCGCGGCTTCGAGGTCTGGGTGGGCGGCGGCATGGGCCGCACGCCGATGGTGGCCAAACTCTTGCGCGATTTCCTGCCGCGCGCCGATCTTCTGCCCTATCTCGAGGCGGTGCTCGCCACCTACAACCGCATCGGACGGCGCGACAACAAATACAAGGCGCGCATCAAGATCACCGTGCATGAGAACGGCCTCGATGAAATCCGCGCGCTGGTCGAGGAGGAATTCCCCCGTCGCCGCGCGGCCTTCTCGGGCGTCGATCAGGCGTGGCTCGCGCGCATCAACGCGGCCTTTGTCACACCCACCTTGTCCGAGCGCGACGCAGCCCCCTATTATGCCGCCCGCGACGCCGATCCGGTGTTCCGTGCCTGGGCCGATACCAATGTGACGGCGCATAAACACGCCGATCACGGCATCGTCACGATCAGCCTCAAGGCCCATGGCGAAACCCCCGGCGACGCCTCTGCCGACCAGATGCGCCTCGTCGCCGATCTGGCCGAGCGGTATGGTCATAACGACATCCGCGCCAGCCACGCGCAGAACCTCGTGCTGCCGCATGTCGCCTTGGCCGATATTCCGGCCGTTCATGCCGCGCTCAAATCCCTAGGCCTGGCCACCGGCAATATCGGCCTCGCCTCGGATATCATCGCCTGCCCCGGCATGGATTACTGCGCGCTCGCCACTGCCCGCTCGATCCCCGTGGCCCAAGGTATCGCCACAAGGCTCGAAGAGCTTAAGATCGAGCATGAGGTGGGCCATCTCCAGATCAAGATTTCAGGCTGCATCAACGCCTGCGGGCATCACCACGTGGGTCATATCGGCATCCTTGGGCTCGACCGTGCCGGGGTGGAGAATTATCAGATCACCCTCGGCGGCGATCCGTCCGAAACCACCGCCATCGGCACCCGCACCGGGCCGGGCTTTGCCTATGACGAGATCGTGCCCGCAATCGAGCGTGTGATCTTCGCCTATCTCGACCTGCGCGAAGGACCGGAAGAGACCTTCCTCGAAGCCTACAACCGCCTCGGGATGGCCCCCTTCAAATCCGCGCTCTACGATCAAGAGGCACGCGCCCATGCCGCAGAGTGACCTGATCACACGGGTTCACGCGCTCAACGACCGATACCGCCATCACTCGGCGGTGTCGGTGCTTGAACACGCGTTACGCGATCCTCAGGCGGGCAAGCTGGCGCTTGTCTCGAGCTTTGGCGCGGAATCCGTCGTGCTCTTGCACATGGTCTCTGTCACCCGTCGCGACACGCCGGTGATCTTCATCGACACGGCGATGCTCTTTGCCGAAACGCTGGTCTACCAACAGGAACTGGCCGAGCGGCTCAATCTGAGCGATCTGCGCATCATCCGTGCGGATCAGGCCGACCTGAAGGCCCAGGACCCTGACGCAACCTTGCATCAACGCGATACCGATGCCTGCTGCGCCCTGCGCAAGACCGTGCCGCTGCAAGAGGCGCTCGCAGGCTTTGACGGCTGGATCACCGGGCGCAAACGCTATCAGTCCGGCACCCGCGCCACGCTCGATTTCTTCGAGGTCGAGGAAGAGACAGGCCGGATCAAGGTCAATCCGCTGGCGCATTGGACGCCCGAGGATATCCGCACCTATATGGACGAAAACCGCCTGCCCCGGCATCCGTTGGTGGCGCGCGGCTATCCCTCCATAGGCTGCATGCCCTGCACCACGCCCGTCAAACCGGGCGAAGACCCCCGATCGGGCCGCTGGCGCGATCAGGACAAAACCGAATGTGGCATCCATTTTGTCAACGGCAAGATGGTGCGAAGAGGAGTTTCCGCATGACCGTACTCGTCACCGACCGGGGCTTTGGCCCCGACGACTGGACCGCCCCCATCACGCCCCTGGCCGAGGCGGGCCCCGAGGCGACCGCCCTCGATCTGCCCAATGACACCAACCCCGCCACTCTGGCTGGGCGGCTGGATGCTGTCACCTTCATTCGCGTGGATTTCCCGTCTGCCGCTGATGGGCGCGGCTATTCCATCGCGCGGCAATTGCGCCTGATGGGCTATACCGGGCGGCTGCGCGCGCGCGGCCATGTCATTGCCGATCAATACGCGATGGCCCGGCGTTCGGGCTTTGACGAGGTGGAAATCTCTGACGCCCTCGCCACCCGTCAGCCCGAGGCGGATTGGCTTTTCCGGGCCGATTGGCAGGCCCATGACTACCAGGCGCGGCTGCGCGGCTGATTATCGCCTTCACCTGACCTGAATCAAAGATTAGAAGAGGATGTCGGTTTAAACGACCGGCAGAGGACACCATGAACGAGATGACCGCCGTGACCCAAGCGAGCGCCAAAGCGCCTAAAACCCTTGCGATCCCCGATGCGCAGACCGTCACAGAGGTGAAACACTGGACCGACCGGCTGTTTTCCTTCCGCGTGACGCGCCCCGCCTCTTTGCGCTTTCGCTCCGGCGAGTTCGTGATGATCGGCCTCATGCAGACCGATGAGAAAACCGGCAAGGAAAAGCCGCTCCTGCGCGCCTATTCCATCGCCTCACCCTCTTGGGATGACGAACTGGAATTCTACTCGATAAAGGTGCAGGACGGCCCGCTCACCAGCCGCCTGCAACATATCGAGGTTGGCGATGAAATCATCCTGCGCCCCAAACCCGTGGGCACGCTGGTGCATGACGCGCTCTTGCCCGGCAAGCGGATCTGGTTCTTTGCCACCGGCACAGGCTTTGCGCCTTTTGCCTCGCTTCTGCGCGATCCGCAGACCTATAGCGATTATGACGAGGTGATCATCACCCACACCTGCCGCGAAGTGGGCGAATTGCAATACGGCGCGGATCTGATCGAGAGCATCCGCAACGACGAGATGCTGGCAGAACTCATCGGCGAAGGCTTTGCCGACAAGCTGCGGTATTATCCGACCACCACACGCGAGACGAGCCCCAAGATGGGCCGCATCACCGACCTCATGCGCTCGGGCGAAGTCTTTGCCGATCTGGGCGTGGCACCGCTCAGCCCCGAAACCGACCGTGCCATGGTCTGCGGCAACCTCGCCTTCAACCTTGAAATCAAGGACATGCTCGAAGGCTACGGGCTGCGTGAAGGGGCCAATTCCGACCCCAAGGAATATGTCGTGGAAAAAGCATTCCTCGACTGAGGTCACGACACATCAAAAATGAAAAGCCCGCGCAAGGACAATACCTTGCGCGGGCTTCTTAATGTCACTCTATGGATCAGTATCCAAGCGCCGCACGCGCCGCCTCCAGCGCCGCCTTCAGCAACTCGGGATTGTCCTGCGCCGCCTTGACGCCTTCCACCAACATCGTCTTTTGCAGGGGGCTCACATCGGACCCCTCAATCAGCGTCTGAACCCGCGTCAGATCAAAACCTTCGACCGTCAGCGCCTCGGGGGCCACTTCCGCCGCCGTGGCGGGCTGATCGACCGCGGCCGAAACCGCATCCGCCGCGGCCTCTGTGGCGGTATCCTGCGCGCTCTCAACCGCTTCTGCAGCGCTTTCCTCTGCGGTAGTTGCTGCGTCGCTCACCGTCTCGCTGACACCCTCGGCAGCATCCGATGCAGCCTCGACCGCCGCTGTGCCGGTCTCCGTGGCCTCGCTCGCAGCCTCGTTCACAGCCTCTTGCGCGGCCTCAACAGTCTCTGCCGCGCTCTCTTGCGTGGCTTGGGCCGCCTCGGTCGCCGTATCCGCAGCCCCGGTTGCAGTCTCGGTTGCGGCCTTAACCGCCTCCGATGCCGTTTCGCTCACGGCCTCGGCCGCATCGCTTGCCGCTTCGGTCGCAGCTTCCACCGCCTCGGCTGCAGTATCTGCCGCCGCCTCTGCTGCATCGCCCACCGCTGCAGCCGCATCTTCCAGTGCCGCCGGTGCCTCGACCTCGGTCGCACCGGGGCTTATGCTCTCGACCACCTCATCCACCGACTTGCCGGAAAAGAGCAGATACCCACCCCCCAGCACAACCGCCGCCACGAGAATCCAAATCAGGTTTTTCATACTCATCTCCTCAAAACTGTCTGGACCGCGCGATTGCCACACGGCCACTTGCCATCTCCCTTCCAGATGTGGGCATAAAAGGAAAGGCGCAAGGGGGAATTGACCAGCTTTCGGCTCAGATCGGCCGATTTGCAGCTTGAAAGCGCGCCGCGCCGCGTTTACCTTGCAGCGTCGAATTAAACCTACCCTAACAACGATCGAAGGAACAAAGCCATAGCCCGCAGACCCCACAACGCGCCCCCTACGCGCGAAACCGGCCCCCGTATCAATGACCGCATTCGCTGTGATGAAATTCGCCTGATTGGCGCAGACGGTGAAAACGTGGGGCTCATCAGCCCGCAACGCGCGCTCGAAATGGCCGAAGAGGCAGGGCTTGATCTGGTCGAAATCTCGCCAAGCGCTACGCCGCCGGTCTGCAAGATCATGGATTTCGGCAAGTACAAGTACGAACAACAAAAGCGCGAGGCAGAGGCCCGTAAAAAGCAGAAGGTGATCGAGGTCAAGGAAATCAAGTTCCGCCCCGGCACCGACACCCATGACTACGACGTCAAGATGCGCAGCGTGGTGAAATTCCTGCAAGGCGGTGACAAGGTCAAGATCACCCTGCGCTTTCGTGGCCGCGAAATGGCGCATCAGGATCTGGGTCGCCAGCTTCTCGAACGGATTGCCGAAGACATCAAGGATGTGGGCCGGGTCGAGAACATGCCCAAGATGGAAGGCCGCCAGATGATCATGGTGATCGGACCGGGCCCCAAGTAACGGCTCCCGTTCTGCCCCGATACTCAACCCCGGACCATCGGTCCGGGGTTTCGTGTTTCGCTTGCGCCCCCGGACCAGTCGCGTAAGGTATGGCGCCTGCATCAGACCGGAGCCACCATGCCCCTTTACGAATACAAGGTCCTGCCCGCCCCCACCCGTGGCCGCAAGGCTCCCGGCGTCAAGACCCCCGAGGCGCGCTTTGCCCTCGGTGTCGAGGATTTGCTCAACGACATGGCACGCGCCGGTTGGGAATATCTGCGCACCGATATATTGCCCAGCGAAGAGCGGCAGGGTCTGACCTCCACTCATACCGTCTATCGCTCTGTCGCGGTCTTTCGCCGCGAGGTCATGGTCCCGGGCACGGACCAGACCACCGCCGCCGATACAACCCCCGATGCGGCACCCCTACCGCCGCGATCATCCGATATGATCGAGATCGACTAACCCACGCCCGCCGCGCGCAGGGCCCCTCTGTCAAGCCCCGAATGCGCGTCTCGACCGGGAATATTTTACCCCCCGCCCCTTCAATTTCCCGCGTTTTGGCATACACTCTCGTCTCCGACTCGCAAAGGTTAGCCCCATGTCCAAATCAGATCCCTTCGGTTTCGATATGTCCGTCTCCTCGGCCAAGAAGAAGAATCCGCGTGGTCGGAGGGGCATGTCGGGCGCCTCCGAAACATCGACCCGCGTCTGCGATCACGAAGGCTGCGAAGAGGCGGGCAAATTCCGCGCGCCCAAGGCCCCCGATGTGCTCGACGATTACTTCTGGTTCTGCCAGCAGCATGTGCGCGACTATAACCTGAAATGGAATTTCTTTGACGGCACCACCGAGGCCGAATTGAACGCGCAAATGTCCAAGGATAAGGTGTGGGAGCGTGAAACCCGCCGCATCACTGACCCCGAGGCACGCGCCTGGGCACGTCTGGGCATCGAGGACCCGCATCAGGTACTGGGCGTCAACGCCACCCAGAACCCCGGCAAGAAAAAGGGCGGCACCCGCAAACTTCCCCCCACCGAACGCCGCGCCATCGAAATTCTCGAGGCCGAGGACACCTGGACCAAGGCCGAATTGCGCAAGGCGTATAAATCGCTGATCAAGGTGCTGCACCCTGACATCAACGGCGGCGACCGCAGCCAGGAAGAACAACTGCAACAGGTCGTCTGGGCCTGGGAGCAGATCAAGGAAAGCCGCAACTTCAAATAAGCGTGCCAAAGCGGGGGCAGCCGCCCTTACCCCGCCTGTCGCGTCACGTCATGGCCATAGAGCCAATCAAACTGCCGCAGCATCCGGTCCGGGGCCAACGCCCCCCCAGCCCGCAGCACACCATGCGCCGCCCAGCGAAGCGGCGGAAAACTCAGGTGGTATTTCCACGCATTGCGATTGGCCGCCTCGACCACCCGCCGCACCCGCGCCTCGCGCCGCCCCTGATAGGCCACCAGCCCCTCGGCAAGGTCACCTGCAGCGCTCAGCGCATCGACCAGCACCCAGGCATCCTCCAGCGCCATCGACGCCCCCTGCGCCATGAAGGGCAAGGTTGGGTGCGCCGCATCCCCCAAGAGCGCGAGACCGTCGCGCTGCCAGACGCGCGCCACCGGATGCCGGAAGAGCCCCCAGAGATGCACCTCCTCGACCGCAGACAGCATCGCCTGCACCTCCGGCCCGAAATCGCCAAAGGCCGCGCGCAGCGCCAGCGGATCATCTCTCTGGCTCCAGCTTTCCTCGGTCCAGGCGGCGCGCTCCTGCACCGCCACCAGATTGAGCAGCGCCCCGCCGCGCAACGGGTAGCTTACCACATGGCGCATCGGCCCCATATGGACCTGCGCCTCGGGGCCACGCGCCCAGAGATTGGGCACCACCGCCCGCCAGGCCACCTGCCGGGTAAAGAACGGTGCCAGCGTGCCGTTGAGCGTGCGCCGCACCACCGAATGCAACCCATCCGCCCCGATCACGAGATCCGCATCAAACCGCGAGTCATTGGCCATCCGCACACAAGGGCGCGCGCCGCTCTCGACCGCGCTCACCTTCTGCATCAGGCGCAGCTTGACGCCCGCATCGCGCGCGCCCTCGGCCAGCACCTCGATCAGGTCCGCCCGGTGGATGAAATGATAGTCGCGGTCCTGCAAACCAGAGAGGTCCAGACGCAGCACCTCACCGCGCCGGTAGTCGCGCAGGCTGACGGCTTGGGCCTGCACCGACCGCGCCGCCAGCGCGTCTGCCAGCCCAAGCGCGCGCAGCACGGCAAAGCCATTGGGGCTGATCTGCAACCCCGCGCCCACTTCGGAAATCTCGGGGGCCTGCTCCAACAGCGTCACATCCGCACCGCGCAGACAGAGCGCGCGCGCCACAGCCAGCCCGCCAATTCCGGCCCCGATGACCGCGATGTTCAGCCCATCCAGTGTCATGGCACCCCTCTTGATACGAAACGCGCCGGGAGGAAAGTCCCGGCGCGCGCTGTCGTGTAAATTTCAGTCTTGGGCCGCGACCTCAATCGTCGCGATGCACCTTTTCACGCCGCTCGTGGCGCTCCTGCGCCTCCAGCGTCATGGTCGCAATGGGCCGTGCATCCAGCCGCTTGAGGCTGATCGGCTCGCCGGTCATTTCGCAATAGCCGAATTCGCCATCCTCAATGCGCCGCAGGGCGGCGTCGATCTTTCCCACCAGCTTGCGCTGACGGTCGCGCGTGCGCAACTCCAGCGCGCGGTCGGTCTCTTCGCTTGCCCGGTCGGCCACGTCGGGAATCGCCCGCGTGCCATCCTGCAATCCTTCAATCGTCTCCCGGCTGCCCTCCAGCAACTCCAGCCGCCAGGCAATCAGCTTGCGCCGGAAATACTCCAGCTGCCGCTCGTTCATGAACGGCTCATCCTCGGCAGGTTGGTAGTCTTCGGGCAGAAACACTTCCGCTTTCATCTCGATCCCCTCATCAAGGCCAGTGTCTGGCATAATGAACTCCTCAGACAGTCGGCGCCCCATGCGCGGTGATCTACACGGCACTTCCGGGATTGTCACTAGCCAATCACGCGGCATTGATGTGAATTGTCGAACGGTCTAGGTTGCCCGCGAACACAGCGCCGCTGACCCCTGACAGGATTGAAAAACCGATGAAATTCCAAGGCACCGAGGCCTATGTCGCCACCGAAGACCTGACCGTCGCCGTCAATGCCGCCGTCACGCTGGAACGCCCCCTTCTGGTCAAGGGCGAACCGGGCACCGGCAAAACCGAACTGGCCCGGCAGGTGGCGGGTGCGCTCGGGCTGCGCCTCATTGAATGGAACATCAAATCCACAACAAAGGCCCAACAGGGCCTCTATGAATACGATGCCGTCAGCCGTCTGCGCGACAGCCAGTTGGGCGAGGCGCGGGTGCATGACGTGGCCAATTACATCAAACGCGGCAAGCTGTGGGAGGCGTTCGCGTCCGAGGAAAAGGTCGTGCTGCTGATAGACGAGATCGACAAGGCCGACATCGAGTTTCCCAACGATTTGCTGCAAGAACTCGACCGCATGGAATTCTATGTCTACGAAACCGGCGAGACCATTCGCGCGCGCCACCGCCCCGTCATCATCATCACCTCGAATAACGAAAAGGAACTGCCCGACGCCTTTCTGCGCCGCTGCTTCTTTCACTACATCCGCTTTCCCGACCCCGAAACCCTGCGGCGTATCGTCGAGGTGCATCATCCGGGCATCAAGGACGCGCTCCTTTCGACCGCTCTCACCCAGTTCTTCGATATCCGCGAACAACCCGGCCTCAAGAAAAAGCCCTCCACCTCAGAGGTGCTGGACTGGCTCAAATTGATCCTGGCCGAGGATCTGACCCCCGAGGATCTGCGCCGCGACGGGGCCGATGCCCTGCCGAAACTGCATGGTGCCTTGCTCAAGAACGAGCAGGATGTGCACCTCTTTGAGCGTCTCGCCTTCATGGCGCGCCGTCAGAGATAAATTAACCAAGACTTATGCCATTGTTTTAAAACGTATTTCAACCATGGCATGCGCCCTGTTCCGTGCTAAGATGCATTTGCCACAATTTTGCCGCAAATGCTCCTTACGCGGGACAGGATGAAAATTAATTCTACCCCCGACCCGGCAAAGGCCGTGGCAGGGATACGCTGCGCAGGGCCGATGGGTCTTGTGCGCCCCCGGCCCGCCCCCGTCGGCGACTGGACCCGCGCCACAGCGGCGGCGGGCTCCTTGGTTTAGATTTAGGTTACGGGGGTCTTATGCGTCGTGTCATCCTTCCAATCTGCCTGATGCTGGGGGCCTGTGTGCCCGGCAATTATAGCTATCACGAACCGGCCACCCGCGCCGCCATGCCGCAAGAGGCGGGCATGCCGCCGATGAAGGCGTTTTCGGTCCCCCGCCCCCTGCCCCCGCAACGCTCAAACCGCGACATTCAGCGCGACATCCTCGATCTTGGCTTTCAGCTTGAATCGGGTCGCATGTTACAACATTTCTCGCGCTTCGAGGGGCCGATTACCCTGCGCGTGACCGGCGAGCCGCCGATCACCCTTATCTCGGACCTCAACCGCCTGCTGCACCGGCTGCAAACCGAGGCGGGGATCAACATCACCCGCGTCTCGGACGGCCCCGCCAACATCACCATCGAGGCTGTCAGCCGCGACGCCATCCAGCGCGCCCTGCCCAAGGCCGCCTGTTTCGTTGTGCCCAATATCTCGCGCCTGTCGCAATACCGCGCCGCCCGCAATTCCCGCGCGACGGATTGGAGCCAGCTTCGCCAACGCGAGAAGATCGCCATTTTCGTGCCCAATGACACCAGCCCGCAAGAGGTGCGCGATTGCCTGCACGAGGAATTGGCGCAGGCGCTCGGGCCTCTCAACGATCTCTACCGCCTCTCGGACAGCGTCTTTAACGACGACAATGTGCATGCCGTGCTGACCGGATTCGATATGCTGGTGCTCAAGGTGTTCTACGCCCCCGAACTGCGCGCCGGCATGACCCGCCGCGAGGTGGAAGAGCGCCTGCCCGCCATCCTGTCGCGCCTCAACCCCGCCGGGGATGGGCTTGCCCCCCGCTTTGCCGGGTCCACCCCTCGGGCCTGGATCGACGCCGTTCAGACCGCGCTCGGGCCGGGTGCCCGCCCGTTAGAGCGGCGCGCCGCCGCCGCAGACGCGGTGCGCATCGCACAGGCCGTGGGCTGGAGCGATCATCGCCGCGCCTTCAGCCATTTTGCGCTTGGCCGCATCACCCAGGCCTCAGATCCCGATTTCGCACAGGAACAATTCGTCCTCGCCGAACGCTTCTACGAGGCCAACCCCGGCACCGAACTGCACCGCGCCTTTGCCGCAGCACAACTGGCCGCCTATGCCATCGCGCAGGGTCGCGGCGAGGATGCGCTCATGCTCATCGGTCCGCATCTGGCCACCGCCGAACGCGCCGAAAATGCTGCCCTCTTGGCCACGCTGATGATGCTGCGCGCCGAGGCGCTCGATCTTTCGGGCCGCGTCTCCGAGGCGCAGGCCGTCAGGCTGGACAGTCTGGGCTGGGCACGTTACGGGTACGGCGCGGATTGGGCCGTGCGTGCCAAACTGCGCGAAGTTGGCGCGCTCAGCCCGCTCAAAGGACCGAACGGGTAAGGCATGATCGTAATCATCGGGGCACTATTGGGCGCGCTCACCGGCGCGCTCCTGGCACGGCGGCGCAAGGGCAAGCTGGCGGATATTCTGCAATATGCCTTTGTCTACGCGCTGATCTTCGCCCTTGTCGGCCTCTTTGCAACGCTGATCATCCACCGCAACGCGCTCTGATCCGCGATGTTTCTGCCGTTCTTCGAGAACCTCAGACGCGCGGGACTGCCGGTCTCCTTGCGCGAATACCTGACCTTTCTCGAGGCGATGGGGCGCGGCCTTGTCACCTATGATGTCGAGGGATTCTATTACCTCGCCCGCAGCGCCATGGTCAAAGACGAGCGCCATATCGACCGCTTCGATCAGGCCTTTTCCACCAGCTTTTCCGGGCTCGAGGCAATCACCGCCCAGGATGTGCTCGATGCCGTCGACCTGCCCGCCGAATGGCTGCAAAAACTGGCCGAAAAGCATCTGACGCCCGAAGAGCGCGCCGAAATCGAGGCGCTCGGCGGGTTCGACAAGCTGATGGAAACCCTGCGCGAGCGCCTCAAAGAGCAGCAGGGCCGCCATCAGGGCGGCTCGAAATGGATCGGCACGGCGGGCACCTCGCCCTTTGGGGCCTATGGCTACAACCCCGAAGGCGTGCGCATCGGTCAGGACCAAAGCCGCCACCGCCGCGCCGTCAAGGTCTGGGACAAGCGCGAATTCCGCAATCTCGACGATTCGGTCGAACTGGGCACCCGCAACATCAAGGTGGCGCTCAAACGCCTGCGCAAATGGGCGCGCGACGGGGCCGCCGAGGAACTCGATCTCGACGGTACCATCCGCGCCACCGCCGAACACGGATATCTCGACGTGCAGACCCGGCCAGAGCGGCGCAATGCGGTCAAGGTGCTGCTCTTTCTCGATGTCGGCGGCTCAATGGACCCGCATATCAAGGTGGTCGAAGAGCTGTTCAGCGCCGCCCGCGCTGAATTCAAGCACCTCGAATATTACTACTTCCACAACTGCCTTTATGAGGGCGTGTGGCGCGACAATACCCGCCGCTGGAACGCGCAAACCCCGACGCAGGACGTTCTGCGCACCTATGGCCCGGATTACAAATGCATCTTCGTGGGCGATGCCAGTATGTCGCCCTATGAAATCGCCTATCCCGGCGGGGCCAATGAACATTGGAACGCCGAAGCAGGGCAGGTCTGGCTCTCCCGCGCGCGCAGCCAATGGCCGGATCATCTCTGGATCAACCCAGTGCCGCGCGCCGAATGGGACTATACCCAGTCCATCGCCATGATCCGCGAGATTTTCGAGGATCGCATGGTCCCCATGACCCTCGAAGGGCTCGATCAGGGTATGCGCAGCTTGGTCCGCTAACGCCGCTTGGATCAGGCCGCAAGCGCCTTGGCCAGACGCGGTAACTTGGCCTTTTTCAACAGTGCGCGCAGTTCCCAATCGCCTGTCGATAGCGCCCGCGCCTTCTCCAGCACCTCCTCGGCCACCTTTGCCACCAGCGCCGGTTGCGCCTGCCATATGCCCTGCAGAAAGCCATCGGGATCCGCCCGCCACACCCCCTCCTCGGCCAGGGTATGACGCGGAAAATCGCGGGCGTTCAGGGTGAGGATCCCATCCGCAGACCCCGCAATCGCCGCCGCCAGAACATGCCGGTCCGCCGAATCAGGCAGCCACAGCCGCGCCTCCAGAGAAGGCGGATAGCTCACACGCGCACGCGGCCAGCGCGCCGCCATCAGCGCCGCCTCGCCCGACGCCTGCGCCTCGGCCCCCGGCCCCAGCTTGACCACCGCGCGCAGCCATTCAGCCAGGATGCGCTCCGACCAGAGCGGCTCGAACGCGCCACCGGCCGCGACCCCCAGAATCATCTCCCGCATCACCGTGGGATAGATCACGCAGGTATCCAGCAGCACCTTCATAGCCGATAGAACAGCGCCTTGAGATACCCCGATTCCGCCAGATTGGGATGCAACGGATGATCCGGCCCGGCAAATCCGGTGTGGATGAGCGGCCCCGACCGCCCAGCGCGCCCGATCCCGCGCGTGCAGGCCGACCGAAACTTGCTGAGATCCGCCGCATGCGAACAGGAACACAGCCCCAGATACCCACCCGGTGCCACCAAGGGTGCCGCCAACCGCGCCACCCGCTCATAGGCGCGCAGCCCCTTTTCCATCGCTTGCTTGCTGGGTGCAAAGGCAGGCGGATCGCAGATCACCACATCGAATTGCGCGCCCTCGGCGGCTAGCGCCTCCATCACGTCAAAGGCATCGCCGCGCCGCGTCTCGAATCGCTCGGTCAGCCCCATGCGTGCCGCGCCCTGCGCCGCAAGGCTCAACGCCGGTTCCGATCCATCCACCGCCAACGCATGCTTTGCTCCCGCCGCCAGAGCAGCCAGAGAAAACCCGCCGACATGGCTGAACACATCAAGTACCCGCGCGCCCTGCGCCAACCTTGCCGCAAAGGCGTGATTGGGGCGTTGGTCATAGAACAAACCCGTCTTTTGCCCGCCCAGAAGATCGGCCA
Source organism: Roseovarius mucosus DSM 17069 (assembly GCF_000768555.3). Classification (GTDB taxonomy): domain Bacteria; phylum Pseudomonadota; class Alphaproteobacteria; order Rhodobacterales; family Rhodobacteraceae; genus Roseovarius; species Roseovarius mucosus. The sequence goes on along the minus strand of NZ_KN293978.2, from coordinate 104,711 downwards.
TGTAAATGGCCCCGTTCATCGGCACCGGCAACGGCCCCTCGGGCGCCGCCCCCGCCAGAACCGCGCTCTGATCGTCAAGCCCTTCTAGCCCCCGTGCCCGGCCCCCGGCGTTCTTGAGCACGGTTCCGACGCCTGTCACCTCTTGGACCGCCGATACCAGATCGTCTAGCATCGCCTCAGCCCAAGCCGCGTTTGGCTGAATGACGGCAATATCGTCAAAGCGGTCGATCACCACACCGGGCAACCCATCCGCCTCGGCATGCACCAGCCGGTAATAGGGCGCGTCATGCAACCGCGCGCGCATCTCATGGGCACGGGTCAGACGCGCCACCAGCCAGGCGCGGTCGATGGCCACGCTCACATCGCGCTCCATCATCCGGGCCATGATCTTTGACGCCATGTTGACCGCGACCAACCCCAGAGGCGCGCGGTCGGCATCCTCTAGTAGGGCAATTGTGCCCGCCGCCAGCGCCTTGGTGCGCCGATCGGTCACGATTTCATTATCGAATACCCAAGGCGCACCATGACGGATGGCGCGCGGCTCGACATTCGGGCGGAGGCGGATCACAGGATAAGGGGGCGGTGTCATACCGCCCCCTTACGCCGATTGCAGCCCATGGAAAAGATCAGATTTACTCGGTCACGCTCAACGCCGCGACCAGATCGGTCGGCGCGCGCGCAGGCAGCCCCAATTCGCCCCGAATGACCTTGGCCAGATGATCGGTAATCCGCACCTTCTGGGTTTCGCCGCGCTGTTCCGCAGCAATCGCCGTCTGCCCGCCATAGGCCTTGAAACTGGCTTTGACCGGCTTCGCAGGGCCATAAGGCACGCCCGTCTCGGGGTTGCGCAGGGTCACGGTGAACTGGATCGTATGCATGCCGCCAATGGTATAACGCGCCTTCTCGCTCAGCGCGTGAAACCGCGTCACTTGGACATCGAGCACCGCAGGCATCCCGCCCGGCACGCCACCACCGACACCACGCGCCAGCGCCGTCTCGAAAATCGCCTTGACCTGCGCATGGCGATCCCCCGGCGCGTCCTCGCGCCAGACGATATCACCCATGGGGTAATAGCTGTTGGCCTCCGATACCTTGAGCGACTTGGGCACAGTGACCCGAATTTGCTGAATATCCAATGGCACTGCCGCCGCCTGCAGGGCGGGCCCCTCCAGCGGGGCATTTCGGGTTGCCGTATCCACGCTGCCACAGGCCGATAGACCCAGTCCCAACATCGCCGCGGCGATGAGTCTCAAATAGCTCATGTCTTCCTCCATGGGCTGTGTGTCTTTTCGCAACCTATGGATGACGCCGAATTAGGGCGCATTTTAGACAAACTCGGTGTTTTACCGTGTCAAACACCACCAAGACGCGAAACTTGCCCTGCAAGAACACGCAAGATCAGCCTTGATCCCCACTCTCGCGGGGGCGGGATCGCCATCCCCCCCGTCTGCGCGCCGGGGCGGCACTGACCAGCCCCTCCCGCAAGACGCGGGTCATCGGGTGATCGGCGTGATCACGATCATAGCGCGCGACCATCTCGGCAATCGCGCTCTGCACCTCTTGTCCCACCGGCAGCGACAGCGCCCAATCAAGGAACACCGACCGGCACTCCGGCTCGGTAATTCCCTCGATCCGGTAGGATTCGTAGATCAACCCCTTGGGGTCCATCGGATCACGCGCCATGTCTCACCGTCCCTTGGGCAGGCGCATCAGCGCCGCATCCATCACCTGCGCCGCGCGGTGGCACAGTGTTTCCAGCCGCTCTTGCAACATCGCCAGCCCCTCCTGCTCGGTCTCGCGCAGCAAAAAAGCGGCACCGCCTTCACCCATGCGCTCGGGCTCGAGCGGCTTGTCACTGATCAACCGCGCCACCATCTGCACCCGCCAGCAAAGCGCATAAGCGGCGCTGAGCGCTGCGCCATCCCCGTCATTCAGCCAGCCGATTGCGACACCACCGGCAAAGCCGGAGGTCACATCACGCGTCGCTTGCCCCGCCATCAGATTGCCCGCCTGCGCCACCAGCTCCAATTCCAAGAGCCGCCCGGGTCCCAGCTTGGCATCCCATGGCCCGGCAGGCGCCTTGGCGCTCGCCACCCGCGCGCGCATCTCGGCCACCGCCTCCAGCACCGCCTCGGACGCGCCCTTCTCGGCAATCAACCGCTCGCGAAACGCCTCCACATCCTGCGCCAACTCGGCCTCGCCGGTGATCACCCGTGCCCGCGTCAGCGCCAGATGCTCCCAGGTCCAGGCCTCCTCCTGCTGATAGCTCTGGAAACTCGGCCAGCTTGTCGCGACCGGCCCCTGATTGCCCGAGGGGCGCAGCCGCATATCCACCTCGTAGAGCCGCCCTTCGGCCATAGGTGCCGTCAGCGCCGTGATCATCGCCTGCGTGAGGCGCGCATAATAGGGCCGCGCGGCCAAGGGCCTGCGCCCATCCGAGCTTTCAGCCTCGCCCGCGTCATAGATCACAATGAGGTCAAGATCCGACCCGGCATTTAGCCGCCCGGCCCCCAGCGATCCCATCCCCAGCACCACAGCACCGCGTCCCGGCGGCGCACCATGTTTTTCGGCGAATTGCGCCACAACCATCGGCCAGACGCCCGCAATCGCAGCGCCTGCCAGATCGGCGTACTGCGCTGCCGCCCGGTCCGCCCCGGTCAGCCCGCGCAGATGATGCACCCCGATCCGGAAATGCCACTCCTTGCGCCAGCGCCGCGCGGCATCGAGCGCGCGCTCATAATCGGTCTCCGCCGCCATCCGCGCCACGAGATCCGCCTCAAGCGCCGCCTGCCCCGGCCAATCGGCAAAGAAATCCCCCGCGATCACCGCGTCAAACACCCCGGCATTGCGCGACAGATGCGCCGCCAATGCAGGGGCCGTGCCGACAATATCGACCAAAAGGTCGATCAACTGCGGATTGGCCTCGAAGAGCGAGAACACCTGCACCCCGGCAGGCAAACCCGCCAGAAACCCGTCAAAGGCCACAAGCGCCTCGTTGGGATGCGCCGTGCGCGCGAGCCGCCCCAGAATATCCGGCTTCAGCCGCTTGAAAATCTGCACCGCCCGATCCGACCGCAGCGCCGGGTAACTCGGCCAGCGGGCAATCACATCGCCATTCAGCGCCTCTGCCTCCTCTGGTGTCGCAGGGGCTTCCTCGGGGCGGAAAAACCCTTCGATCAGATCATGCACCTCGGTCAGCCGCGCTTTGATCTCGGCGCGCAAATCGCCCGTGTCACGCCCCATGAAGGCCGCCAGCCGGTCAAACTCCTCTACCGAATTGGGCAGCAAATGCGTCTGCGCATCGCGCAACATCTGCACTCGGTGTTCGACCTCGCGGTGAAACCGGTAATTCCCGGTCAAGGTCTCGGCAGCCGACGGCGGCACCCATCCCTTTTCCGCCAGCCGTGCCAGCCCCGCGACCGTGCCGCGCACCCGCAGATCGGCATCGCGCCCGCCCGCGATCAACTGCCGGGTCTGGGTAAAGAACTCGATCTCGCGGATGCCTCCGCGCCCCAGCTTCATGTTGTGCCCCTCAAGGCAGAGCGCGCCGCCCAGACCCTTGTGCTCGCGAATGGCGAGCCGCATGTTGTGGGCGTCCTCGATAGCGGCAAAATCCAGATGCTTGCGCCAGACAAAGGGCTTGAGCGTGCCCAAGAACCGCTCTCCCGCCGCGATGTCCCCCGCGCAGGGCCGCGCCTTGATATAGGCCGCGCGTTCCCATGTGCGCCCGAGGCTCTCGTAATAGGTCTCGGCGGCGGCCATCGCCATACAGACGGGCGTCACCCCCGAATCCGGGCGCAACCGAAGATCAGTGCGAAACACATAGCCCTCGGCGGTGCGGTCATTCAGCATCGCCGACATCTTGCGCGTGGCCCGCACATAGGCGGCGCGCGCCTCGTGGAAATCCTCCCGCGCCAGCCGCGTTTCGTCAAAGAGGCAGATAAGGTCGATGTCAGAGCTGTAATTCAGCTCATGCGCGCCCATCTTGCCCATGGCCAGCACCACCATGCCGGCCCCCGTGGCAATATCCGCCTCGGTCATCCCCGGCAGCTTGCCGCGCTTGATCTCTGCCGCCAGCGCCGCTTTCAGCGCCAGATCACAGGCCAGATCGGCAAACTCCGTCAGATGCCCCGTAACCTCTTCCAGCGGCCAGACACCGCCCAGATCGGCCAGCCCGGTGATCAACGCCACGCGCCGCTTGCCCTCGCGCAGCGCGGAGCCCAGACGCTCGGCCGGGGTCTCCTTCAACGCCTCGACGAGATCGGCCAAGGCCGCCTCGGGATCGTCAAACGCCCCCACCAGCCACGCCGCCTCTTGCAGGATCAACGATTTCAGAAACGGGCTGCACCCTGCCGCCCCCGCCAGCAGATCCGACAGCTTGGGGTCAAGACCGGGCAAGACAGCACGCGCCTCCTCTCCCTCGGCTGGATCAAAGGCGCGCGGCAAGCGGGTGAGGCGATCAAGAAAATTCATGTCCCGAGTGATACAAGCCGCGCGAGGCTGGTCAATGCCCCACGCGCCTGAAATACTGTGAAAAAATCGGAGAAGATCATGAGCAAGAGCCTCAGACGTGTGACCTTGGCCCTGCAAACGGCGGGGCTCGACATCACCCCACAAGAGATCGGGGATGCCACCACGGCGCAAATGGCGGCCGACCTCGTGGGCTGCACCATCGCGCAAATCGCCAAATCCATCATGTTTCGCGGCGAGACCAGCGGCGCGGCCCTGCTCTTTGTCACCTCCGGCGCAAACCGTGTCGATGACGCCCGCGCCTCGGCGCTGGCGGGCGAACCGCTGGGCAAGGCCGATGCCACCCTCATCCGCGCGCAGACCGGCTTTGCCATCGGCGGCGTCGCCCCTTTGGGCCATCTCACCCCGCCGCGCGCCTTCTTCGATCCGCACCTTCTGACCTTTCCGACGGTCTGGGCCGCCGCTGGCACGCCCCGGCATCTCTTCGGCATTGATCCTGCACGCCTCTTGGAGATTTCCGGGGCCACCCTTGCGGAATTCACCGCCTGACCCTTGCAAAGCCCGCCCGCGCCCCCAACCTTGAGGGCGCAACAAGGACAAAGACCATGACCGACACAAGCTGGCAACTGCCCAATCCCGCCACCCAGCCGGAGTTCTATGCCGATGTGCCGCTCAAGCGGCTTCTGGCCTTTGTCGTCGATACGGTCGTGATCATCGGCCTCAGCCTTCTCATCGTGCCCTTGACCGCCTTCACCGGGATTTTCTTCTTTCCCATCCTGATGACCGTGGTGGGGTTTGCCTACCGGGTCGTGACCCTTGCGAACGGCTCGGCCACCTGGGGCATGCGGCTTGCGGCCATCGAATTCCGCGATGCGAATGGCGCGCGCTTTGATCTGTCTCAGGCCTTCCTGCACACGCTGGGCTTTACCGTTTCTCTGACCATCCCGATCCTTCAGGTCATCTCGATCGTGCTCATGCTCACGGGCGACCGTGCGCAGGGCCTCACCGACCGGGTGCTGGGCTGCGTTGCGATCAACCGCCGCGCCGCCATGTAACGCCCCCGTGACAACCCCCTTGGCGGGGCGCTTTATCGTTGTTATCGTCCCGCTAAGACAGTCAACGGATCACCCATGCGGCATACCCTTCCCATCGCGCCCCAGTTCTACGTGACGGCGCCGCAACCCTGCCCTTATCTGCCGGGCCGGATGGAGCGTAAGCTTTTTACCGCGCTTCAGGGCGAAGGCGCGCAACGCCTCAATGACGGGCTGTCGAAACAGGGGTTTCGCCGCTCGCAAAACGTGCTCTACCGCCCCTCCTGCGCCGATTGCGCCGCCTGTCTTTCGGCCCGCATCAACGTGGCCGAGTTCGCCGCCTCCAAGAGCCAACGCCGCACGATCCGCCGCAACGCAGGCCTCAAGCGCCGCGCCACCTCGCCTTGGGCCACCGAGGAACAATACAGCCTCTTTCGCCGCTATCTCGAAAGCCGCCACGCGACCGGCGGCATGGCCGATATGGACACGTTCGAATTCGCCGCCATGGTCGAGGAAACGCCCATCCGCACCCGCGTCGTGGAATATACCGACACCGATACCGGCGCGCTGATCGCTGTCTGCCTCACCGATATCCTCGATGACGGGGTCAGCATGGTCTATTCCTTTTACGATCCCGACCACACAAGCGCATCGCTCGGCACCTATGTGATTCTCGACCACATCGACATCGCCCGCGAAAACGACCTGCCTTATGTTTATCTGGGCTACTGGGTGCCCGGCAGCCCCAAGATGGGTTACAAGGCCGGATTTTCCGGGCTCGAGGTCTATGTTGGCAACCGCTGGCAGAAAATGCGCAACCCCGAGGATTTTCGCACTCAGGCGCACCCCCTCGTGAACGATCCAATTTCCGAACAGGTGGCCAATATCTCGCTGCCCGATGGCCGACCGCTGCGCGCCCGCTCGGTCTAGCGCCTGTTGCGTCCCATCTGAAACACACCCGTCCCGGGCTCGACCCGGGACCTCGCCAAGACCGAGCCGGGCCTTGGGCCGATGTGACCCCAATCAGGAGCAACGTAGACTCTTATATGCCTGCGCGGGTCTGCCTGACAGATACGTCCGGCCCCTCACCCGCCTGTATCCCGCGCTACCCCGCCGGACAGCCCCGGATATCGACCGCATCGCCGGTGCTCAGGATGGTCAGCCGCAGGCCCCCACGATCAAGCATGAAGCCCCGCCCCTCGGCATGAAAGATCTCGGCTTCGGCACGCAGACGGTTGCCCTGTCGCGCGCTCTTGGCTTGCGTGACCCAGAGCGCGGGATTGCCAGTCTCGACCACAACCATCTCCTGCGATCCCATCGCCGCGACATCGACCTCAGCCACCAGATGCACGCCGCCGCCCTCGATGGGCGACACCTTGCACGCCACCCGTCCCACACCGGCCTCCGTTTGGTTATATGGGCGCGCAGCCAAGGCGGCGGCAATCTGTGGATCAGGCCGCCGTTGCCCGCCATCCAACGGCTGCGTCACCGTCAGTGACACCGGCACGCAGATATCGCTGCATACCCCGATTTCCATATCGACGCTCAGCGTGATCGGCTGGCCTGCACGCTCGGGGGTCAGACGCAGCGGCAGGACCAGCACATGCTCATAACCGATGGTGCGCATGCCATTGGTCATGGTCTGTTTCGGCGTCGGCCATTCGATCTCGGCCCGTGCCAGATTGCGCGATCCGCGCCAATCGAACTGTGGCGGAATCCCCGCCTCGCCCGGCGCGCGCCAATAGGTTTTCCACCCGTCCGCCAGCACGAATTTCAACGCCGCCACATGGCTGCCATCGGCCATCTGCCAGCCGTTGACGATGCTGACCGCGACCATATCTTCTTGCGCCCGCGCGCCCGAAACGGGCACCAGAACCGAAAGAGCGGCCAGAAAAATCGTGCGCAAAACCTGTATCATGCCGCTGACATGGGCCATTCCGCGCCGAATGCCAACTCACAATCCGGCGAGAATTCTTGCCAAAGGATGAAGAGATTGCTTGCACCCTCGGCCTGCTCCCCCCATTTTCAAAGGAGAACAGCACAGGGACCACCCGTGACCCAAACCACTCAAGATATGGATCTGACAGGCAAATTGCTCATCGCCATGCCCGGCATGGGGGATCCGCGCTTTGCCCATTCGGTCGTGCTGCTCTGCGCCCATTCGCCCGATGGCGCGATGGGGCTGATCATCAACAAGCCGACCAGCGATCTTCGGCTGCGCGACCTGCTGGAACAACTCTCGATTGCACCAACCGGCCAAACCCGCAATCTACCGGTGCATTTCGGCGGCCCGGTCGAACATGGGCGCGGATTCGTTTTGCATGACCGGGGCTATCAATCCACCCTCACATCGCTTGAGGTGAACGACGACTTCGCCATGACTGCCACGCTCGACATTCTAGAGGACCTGGCGCGCGGCAGCGGCCCGGACCGCGCGCTTCTGGCGCTTGGCTATGCGGGATGGGGGCCGGGACAGCTCGAATCCGAATTGGCACAAAACGGCTGGCTCACCTGTAATGCCGATATATCCCTCGTGTTCGACACGGCCAATTCCGCCAAATGGGAGGCGGCGCTGACCTGCCTTGGCATCTCGCCGCTCATGCTGTCCTCGGATGCTGGTCGCGCCTGATCGGCCCATCGCCCCAAGCCCATTGCCACTGGCCAAGGGCGCGGGCGCGCTGATAGATTGACACCATGTTGCCCAGGTCTCCCCTTCTCGTGATCATCGCCCCCTTTGTGCTGGCCGTGGGGCTGATCACCGGCGCGCTCTGGCACTATGGCTACCGCGCTGCGCTTTCGGATCTCGAACGCCGCGGCAGCGCCGATATGGCGCTGGTGCTGGGCGGCCTTGTGTCGGATCTGCAACGCTACCGCGATCAGGCGGTGGCGCTGGCCGACCATCCCACCTTGACCGCCCTCAATCGCCCCGACACCCGGCATCAGGATTCCGCGGCCCGCCGGCTTTTGACCGCCTCCGCCGACCGCACCGGCGCGACGGGGCTCTATTACGTCGACCGGCGCGGCAACCTGCTCGCAGGCACCGGCGCGCGCCTGCCCGAGGGCCTGGTCAATTCCGCCCCGTTTCTGCGCGCCATGGACGGCGCGCTTGGCACCGGTCACAGCATGAGCGCCGACGCCTCCGAACGGCGCTTTCAATTTGCTGCGCCCTCCTTTGGCCCCGATGGCAAGGTGCGCGGCGCGCTCATCGCCATTGCCGATGCCGAAGCGGTCGAATTCGGCTGGCGCGGACTGCAAACGGCGGTGTTTCTGATGGATGATCAGGGGCGCGTCTTTCTCTCAAACCGCTCCGAACTCCTCGGCTGGCGCAAGGTGCCGCAAGACACAGTGCTCATTCCGCCGGGCGGTACGCCCATCCCCTTTGGCCTCAGCCAGACAGCCGGGCATGACATCTGGCAGATTGACCTTGGCCCCTACCTGCCCCGCCGCGCGCTGCAAATCAGTCAGAGCTTGCCGCGCATCGGCATGACCGGCGCAGCGCTGGTCAACGTGGCCCCCGCCCGCCGCATCGCGGGGCTTCAGGCGGGGGCTGTGGCAGGCGTGCTGCTCTTCTTCGGCACGCTGCTCTTTCTCGCCCAGGAACGTCGCCGCACGCTGGCGCGCGCCAATGCCCTGCTCGAGAGCCGCGTCGCCGACCGCACCGCCACCCTCACCCGCACCAACCTTGCACTCCGCCACGAAATTCGCGACCGCAAAGAGGCCGAGGCCGCGCTCAAGCGCGCACAGGCCGAACTCGTGCAGGCGGGCAAACTCAGCGCGCTTCGCAAGATGAGCGCCGGCATCAGCCACGAACTCAATCAGCCATTGATGGCGATTCGCCAATTCGCCGCCAATGGCGGCGCCTTTCTTCAGCGCGGCGAGCCTGAGCGCGCCGCCGAGAACCTCAGCCGCATTGACGAGATGGCCCACCGCATGAGCCGCATCATCCGCAACCTGCGCGCCTTCGTGCGCAATGAAAACGAACCGATGGGCCGGGTCGATATGGTCCGCGTGATCGACACGGCGCTCGAGATGACCAGCGCGCGCCTTGGCAACGATGCCATCACCCTCGACTGGCAACCGCCCGCCGCCCCCGTCTGGGTGCGCGGCGGCGAGGTGCGGCTGGGACAGGTCATGGTCAATCTTATCACCAATGCCGCCGATGCTATGGCCAAGAGCGCCGACAAGCGCCTCTCGATCACCCTCACCCCCGGTGCCCCTGTCACCCTTTGCCTGCGCGACACCGGCCCCGGCATTCAGGAACCCGAAAAGATTTTCGATCCTTTCTATTCCACCAAACTTGTGGGCGACGGCGACGGCATGGGCCTTGGCCTCTCGATCTCCTACGGTCTGGTCCAGAGCTTTGGCGGCCAGATCACCGGCCGCAACACCGGCACCGGGGCGGAATTCACCGTGGCGCTGGAACCATGGCCGGACCCCGACGCTCAGGAAAAAGGTGCCGCATGATCCGCAATGTCCTCGTGGTCGATGATGACAGACCCGTGCGCGAGGCGCTCAGCCAGACGCTGGAACTGGCCGAGTATACCGTGCGCGCCGCTGGCTCGTTCATCGAGGCCAAGGATCATATCGCCCGCGATTTCGCAGGTGTGATCCTGTCGGACATCCGCATGCCGGGACGTGACGGCTTTCACCTTCTGGCCCATACCCGCGCACTTGACGAGGAATTGCCCGTTATCCTGCTCACCGGCGAAGGCGATATTCCCATGGCGGTCAAGGCGATGGGCCAAGGGGCCTTTGACTTCCTCGAAAAGCCCTGCGCGCCCGATGCCCTGATCCCGGTCCTCGATCGCGCCCTCAAGAACCGCGCGCTGGTGCTCGAAAACCGCCGCCTCAAGGCCCAGCTCGAGACCGGCGATCCGGCGGCGCGGATGCTCTTTGGCACCTCACGCGTGGCCGAGGACATGCGCCAGACCGTCCGCCAGGCGGCCCGCGCGGGCACCGAAACGCTGGTGATCGGCCCCCCCGGTGCAGGCGTATCCAAGGTGGCCGAGGTCATTCACCTGATGTCGCCCCGCGCCAGTGGCCCATTCGTAAAACGCGCCGCCGCCCGGCTCGATCCTCCGGCGCTGGACGCAGCGCTCTATGCCGCGCGTGGCGGTACGCTCTTTCTCGATGAAATCCCGGCCCTGCCGATGGACAGCCAATACGCGCTTCTCGACCGCATCGAATCCGGCTCTGAAACCCGCCTCATAGCAGGCAGCACCGCCGATCTCGAAGAGGCGGCGCGCGCGGGCCGCTTCAACGCCGATCTCTACTACCGGCTCGAAGTCATGCGCGTGCGCATTCCCGCCCTCTCGGAACGCCCCGAGGATATCCCCGTCCTCTTTCGCCACTATGTCGCACAGGCCGCCGAACAGGCCGGTCTCTCCGCGCCCGAGATTGGCCCCGACCATCTCGCCGCCCTGATGGCGCAGGATTGGCCGGGCAATGCCCGCTCGCTCATGTCGGCGGCCATGCGCTTCGTGCTGGGGATGCCCGACAGCGCCGCCGAAGCGGCCGAACTTGGGCTCGCAGAACAGATGGCGCGGGTCGAGCGCTCGCTCCTGATCGCGGCCCTGGGGCGGCAGAACGGACGCGCGGCACAGGCCGCCGAGGCGCTCAAACTCCCGCGCAAGACCTTCTACGACAAGCTCGCCCGCTACGGGATTCGCCCCGAGGATTACCGCCGCTAGGCGCACGCCAATTTGTGCGAATTTCCGCACAAGCCCGCCAAAGCCCGTGCGGGATTTCGCACAAGCCATGCAGCAGGCGCAAACCCGCTACCCCAAATATGCCGCGCAACCCTCTGTAAACCCGTCACAAATCAGGCATCACGCCAAAGACTTGCACAAAGTCTTGAGCGGAACGCCGCTTTCTCTCACTTTGACTGCACCGCGCTCGGTTCGGGCGCAGTCCAAAACAGTTTGACTTGGGAGGAGACCCACATGAAATTCCTGACCGCTGCCGTCTCGGCATTGGCACTGACCGTTGGCGCGGGTGCCGCAATGGCCGCCTGCGAAGACGGCGAAATCGTCGTCAAGTTCAGCCACGTCACCAACACCGACAAACACCCCAAAGGCATCGCCGCCTCTTTGTTGCAAACCCGCGTCAACGAGGAAATGAATGGCAAGATGTGCATGGAGGTGTTCCCCAACTCGACCCTCTATGACGACGACAAGGTGCTCGAGGCGATGCTTCAGGGCGATGTGCAACTGGCCGCGCCCTCGCTCTCGAAATTCGAGAAGTTCACCAAGCAATTCCGCCTCTTCGACCTGCCCTTCCTCTTCACCGATGTCGCGGCCGTCGATCGCTTCCAGAACTCCGAAACCGGTCAGGCCATGCTCGATTCGATGCAGCGTCGCGGCCTTCAGGGTCTCGCCTACTGGCACAATGGCATGAAGCAGATGTCGGCCAACAAGCCGCTCTTGGAACCCACCGATGCCAATGGCCTCAAGTTCCGCGTGCAATCCTCTGACGTGCTTGTGGCCCAAATGGATGCCATCGGTGGCAGTCCGCAGAAAATGGCCTTCTCCGAGGTCTATGGCGCGCTGCAACAGGGCGTTGTGGACGGTCAGGAAAACACCTGGTCGAACATCTATGGTCAAAAATTCTTCGAGGTTCAGGACGGCACCACCGAGACCAACCATGGCATCATCGACTATCTCGTCGTGACCAGCGTCGATTTCCTCGACAGCCTCGATGCGGATGTGCGTGATCAGTTCCTGACCATCGTCAAGGAAGTGACCGAGGTGCGTAACGCAGAATCGACCCGCGTCAACGAAGAGGCCAAGCAGGCCATCATCGACGCCGGTGGCGTGGTGCGCCAACTCAGCCCCGAACAGCGCGCCAAATGGGTCGAAACGATGAACCCCGTCTGGGACAAGTTCAAAGAGGATGTCGGCCAGGAAAACATCGACGCCGCCGTGGCTTCGAACTCCAGCAGCTGATCCGGCTTTAACGGTGCGGCCCGCCCCAGTGCCGGGCGGGCCATTGGGTGCAGCGGGCGGGTTTCTCAATAACCCGCCCGACTGGCAGCCCGCGATACAATCACAAAATTTGGGAATGGGACGATGCAGCACAAGACTGGGCTAATCGACCATATCGAGGAGACGGTGATCGCCGCGCTCCTGGGGATGATGACATTGCTGACCTTCGCAAATGTCATCGCCCGATATGTGTTCAACACGAATATACTCTGGGCGCTCGAACTGACCGTGTTCATGTTCGGCTGGCTGGTTCTTCTGGGCGCCTCCTATGCGGTCAAGAAGCACGCGCATCTGGGCGTGGACGCGGTGATCAATCTGCTCTCGGACCCCGCGCGCCGGATCGTGGCGCTGCTGGCGGTCGGGGCCTGCCTCTTCTTTTCGCTGCTCTTGCTCAAGGGGTGCTACGATTACTGGGCCGTCTTTGCTGACCTGCCCCCCACATCCGGGCGCTGGTTCCCGACCGGGTTCGACACCTCCGCCCGCTCCCAGAGCTTTTACGAGGTGCAGGACGTGCCGATGCTGGGCGTGTTCCGCTTTCTCGAAGACCTGATCAACTACGGGGACCATTACGAGAAATTGCCCAAGGTCGTGCCCTATATCGTGCTGCCGCTCTCGGCTTTCCTTCTGGTGCTGCGCTTCACGCAAGTGGCCCTCTCCATCTGGAGCGGCAAGAGCGATCGCCTGATCGCCAGCCACGAGGTCGAGGACGAGATCGAACAACTGCGCGCGGCCGAAGCCCGTAACGCCCAAGGGGGACAAAACTGATGGACGTCGTCCTGCTCTTTTCCATGGTCATAGGCCTGATGCTGATCGGCGTGCCGATCGCCATCTCGCTCGGGCTCAGCTCCACTCTTTTCATGCTGATCTACTCCGACACGTCGCTCGCCTCCATCGCGGGCACGCTGCTCAACGCCTTCGTCGGGCATTTCACGCTGCTGGCCATCCCCTTCTTCGTGCTGGCCTCGTCCTTCATGTCGACCGGCGGCGTGGCGCAACGCATCATCCGCTTTGCCATCGCCTGCGTGGGGCACCTGCCCGGCGGCATGGCCATTGCGGGCGTGCTGGCCTGCATGATGTTCGCGGCCCTCTCGGGCTCGTCCCCCGCCACCGTGGTGGCCATCGGCACCATCGTCATCGCAGCAATGCGCCAGTTGGGCTATACCAAGGAATTCGCGGCCGGTGTGATCTGTAACGCAGGCACGCTCGGCATCCTGATCCCGCCCTCCATCGTAATGGTGGTCTATGCCAGTGCCACCGATGTCTCCGTGGGGCGGATGTTCCTCGCAGGCGTGCTGCCGGGGCTTCTGGCAGGCACGATGCTGATGCTGACCATCTATGTCATCGCCAAGTTCAAGAACATGCCCAAGGGCGAATGGCGCGGCGTGGGGGAAATGCTCGACAGCTTCCGCGAGGCGTTCTGGGGCCTCTTCCTGATCGTCATCATCATGGTCGGGATCTACGGCATCCCCGGCGTCACCGGCGCGATCTTTACCCCCACCGAGGCAGCAGCCGTGGCAGCGGTCTACGCCTTCCTCGTGGCCAGCTTCGTTTACCGCGACATGGGTCCTCTGGCGCGCGGCGACGGTCAGGCACCGCTGGCGCTCTATCAACGCCCCTCGGCCCTCATCACGGCCTTTTTCCACCGCGACACCCGTAAAACGCTGCTGGATGCGGGCAAACTCACCGTAATGCTCATGTTCGTGATCGCCAACGCGCTCATCCTCAAACATGTGCTGACCGAGGAACAGATCCCCCAGCATATCGCCAACGCCATGCTCGGCGCGGGGCTCGGGCCTGTCACGTTCCTCATCGTGGTCAACGTGATCCTGCTCATCGGCGGACAGTTCATGGAACCGTCGGGCCTTCTGGTGATCGTCGCGCCGCTGGTGTTCCCCATCGCCATCGAACTGGGCATCGACCCCATTCATCTTGGCATCATCATGGTGGTGAACATGGAAATCGGCATGATCACGCCCCCCGTCGGTCTCAACCTCTTCGTGACCTCCGGCGTGGCGGGCATGCCGATGATGGCGGTGGTGCGCGCGGCCCTGCCCTTCCTCGCGGTGCTCTTCGTGTTCCTGATCATCGTCACCTATGTGCCATGGATCTCGACCGCGCTGCCCAATGCGGTGATGGGACCAGAGATCATCACGAAATAGACCACAAGGACGGATCAACCGTTCCCCAGACCACGCAGGCCCCGGCCTGCGTGGTTTTTTTCTTGCCCCTCCTTCCAAGCGGTTTGAAAGCACGCAGATGCACGCTACCTGCACCCCCGGCATCGGAATTCCTTTACCCTGCCACATTTCGGGGCTACCCAATGGGTCCGCCCGACGCACAGGAGCAGCACCCGTGACCTCAGACACACGCAGCGTAGACCGCGACGCCTTTCTTGCCGCCATGCGGCAGGTCGCGGCCACCGTGACGGTTGTCACCACCGACGGGCCATCCGGCCGCGCCGGGGCCACGGTCAGTGCCTTTTCCTCGCTTTCCGCCGATCCACCCTCGGTACTGGTGTGCCTGCGCACCGACAGCCGCATCGCCCGCGCGGTGATCGAGAATGGGGCTTTCTGCGTCAATGTCTTGGCCGAGGATGCCGTCGAGGTGGCACGCGCCTTTGCCGGTCCCTCGCCGGACAATCCCGCCGCCCGGTTTGATGGCCTGCCAATCACACCCCGCCCCGAAGGCCCGGTACTGCCGCGTGCGACCGCCTTTTCCTGCCACCTCACCGACCGGATCATCCACGGCAGCCACGCCATCTGCATTGGCACCGTGACGGCGCTGACCAATGCCGGGCAAAAACCGCTGACCTATCTCAGCGGCGATTACCACATCGTGCGACCGCACGGCCACTGAACCACGCCCGCTTCTTCTTGGCCCAAATACTCCATTCCACCGCTGGCCAAACCGCGGCCCCCCTGCCATATCTGCACCAAAGCCAGTACAGGAGCCGCAAATGACCCGTCTCATCACCGCCCTCACCGACATTTCCGACAAGTATGACGCGCTCTTTGTCGATCTCTGGGGCTGTGTGCATGACGGCGTGCGCGCCCTGCCGGATGCGGTGGCGGCGCTGCAATCCTACCGCGCGCAGGGCGGCACCGTGGTGCTTGTCACCAACTCGCCCCGCGCGCGCGGCGGCGTGGAAAAGCAGCTCGACGGCTTTGGCGTGCCCCGCGACGCCTGGGATACCATCGCCACCTCCGGCGACAGCGCCCGCGCCGCGATGTTTCAGGGCGTCGTCGGTGAAAAGGTCTGGTTCATTGGCCAGCCCTTCGATGACCGCTTTTTCGATCCGCTTCACCTGATCGAGAACCCCGTGCCGATCACCCGCGTTCCGCTGGAAGAGGCCGAAGGCATTGTCTGCATCGGCCCTTTCGATCCCCATGCCGATCCCGCCGACCTGCGTCCACAGTTTCTCTATGCCAAGCAAAAGGGCTTGAAACTCCTCTGCGCCAATCCCGACATCGTTGTGGATCGCGGCGAGGTGCGGGAATGGTGCGCCGGCGCCCTCGCGCGCCTCTATACCGAAATGGGGGGGACAAGCCTCTATTTCGGCAAACCGCATCCGCCCATCTATGACCTCGCCCGCCGCCGCCTGCTGTCGCTTGGTCGCGATGTCGAGACGCCCCGCATCCTCGCCATCGGCGACGGGGTGCATACCGATGTGGCAGGGGCCATGGGTGAGGATATCGATTCCCTCTTCATCTCGGGCGGGCTCGCAGCCAATGAGACCAAAACGTCGCACCAGCCCGACGAGGCCGCGCTAACGGCTTATCTTTCAAAGGAAAACGCCTCTCCCACCTATACAATCGGTTTCCTCCGCTGACAGAAAGCGCTTGATTTTTCTGCATCCGCAAAGTAATAAAATTCCAACATGGGCCAAAATATAGCCTGATAATTGCGCACCAAACCCACCGGAGGGGCGAATGTTGGACAATATGCCGCGCGGCACGATCTGCATCGAAGACATCGAGATGGGCATGACCCGCCATCTGCGCAAAGTCGTGACCGACCGCGACATCGAACTGTTTGCCGAGGTCTCGACCGACCGCAACCCGGTGCATCTCGATGACGACTACGCGCAGGACACCATTTTCGAGGGGCGCATCGCCCATGGCATGTTGACCGCAGGCCTCATCTCTGCGGTGATCGGCGAGCAATTGCCGGGGCATGGCACCGTCTACATGGGCCAGACTCTGAAATTCCTCGCCCCTGTGCGTCCCGGCGACATGGTCCATGCCGAAGTCGAGGTGATCGGCATCGACCATGGCAAACGCCGCGTGCAACTCGACTGCCGCTGTCTGGTGAATGGCAAGAAGGTCCTGATCGGCGAAGCGACGGTTCTGGCCCCCTCGCGCAAGTTCGACTGACGCCCCTTGCGCGCCCTGCGGCTTGACCGCATCCTGCGCCCATGAACGCATCACCCACCTGGGGCGTGGTCGCCACGATCAAGGCCCCCACCCGCGACACGCTCAACTTTGCCGCCCATCATATCGATCTGGGCGCCCACCGCGTGCATGTCTATCTTGATGCCCCCGACCCAGAGGCCGAGGCCGCCCTGCGCGCCCATCCCAAATGCCGCGTCATCCTGTGTAATGAGGACTATTGGCGGCGCCGGTCGCGCAAGGGACGCCCTGACAAGCATCAGTCCCGCCAGACCCTGAACGCCACCCATTGCCTCAATAGGCGGGCGCAGGTCGATTGGCTCGCGCATATCGACGTGGACGAATTCCTCTGGTCCGAAATGACCATCACGGACCGTCTGTCACAGGTCGCGCCGGACCGGATCAGCGCTCGCGTCCGCCCGATCGAGGCACTGGCCCCCGAACCTTACAAAACAGACGCCGAACCTTACACAGCTTACAAGTCCTGCGCGCTGTCTCAATCCGAACGCCGCACTCAAACCAACGCCATCTATCCAACCTATGGCCCTTATCTGAACGGCGGGTTTCTCAGCCATGTCGCAGGCAAGGTCTTTGTGCGGACCGGCCTGTCCGACATCAGCTTGCGTATCCATAATGCCTTTATAAACAAACAGATGGATGACAAAGCTGAAGAACTACATGAATTGTATCTCTGCCATCATCACGCCGCCACCTGGGATCACTGGCTTGCCGCCTATCGTTACCGCCTCAGCATGGGCTCCTACCGCGCCGAATTAAAACCCGCACCCCATTCCGACGGCTATGCCTTTAATATGCATGAGTTTTTTCAGATGCTTGAAGAGGACGGCGGGCAAGCTGCCCTGAACCGCTTCTTTACCGAGGTCTGCACCGCCACCCCGGAATTGCAAGAGCGGCTGGCCTCCTTCGGACATCTACACCGCATCTCTCTCGACCTTGACACCAAACGCATGCGCCACTTTCCGAAACACATGTAAGTGTTTCCAAATACACCATAATCTTGGCAAACTACGCCAGTATTGTTGCCAAGAATCCGCTGTGCATTGACGCTGACCGCGTTCTCAGGTAAGTGCTGCGCAGCGGGTCATCCATGTGGAGAACCACAGGCCCATGAGGGGCCCGAACCCGCATCAGTCGTACGGGCCAGGATTGTGTCCGTAAACCACGGATACACATGACAAAATTTTCCGATCTGAACCTGAATCCCAAGGTGTTGAAGGCCATCGAAGAGGCCGGTTACGAAACGCCAACCCCCATTCAGGCCGAAGCCATCCCCCACGCGCTCGAAGGGCGCGACGTACTCGGAATCGCCCAAACCGGCACAGGCAAAACCGCCAGTTTTACCCTGCCGATGCTCTCACTTCTCTCGCGCGGACGCGCCCGCGCCCGCATGCCGCGCAGCTTGGTTCTATGCCCCACGCGCGAACTAGCGGCTCAGGTCGCCGAGAATTTTGATACGTATTCCAAGCACTTGAAGCTCACAAAGGCGTTGCTCATTGGTGGCGTCAGCTTCAAGGAGCAGGACAAGCTGATCGACAAGGGCGTCGATGTTCTGATCGCCACCCCCGGCCGCCTGCTCGATCATTTCGAGCGCGGCAAGCTCTTGCTGACCGGCGTGCAGATCATGGTCGTGGACGAGGCCGATCGCATGCTCGACATGGGCTTTATCCCTGATATTGAACGAATTTTCAGCCTAACACCGTTCACGCGCCAGACGCTTTTCTTCTCCGCCACTATGGCACCCGAGATTGAGCGGATCACCAACACCTTCCTGTCGAACCCAGCACGGGTCGAGGTTGCGCGCCAAGCCACCGCCTCAGAGACAATCGAGCAAGGTGTCGTGATGTTCAAACCGTCGCGCCGAGACAAGGCCGACAGCGAAAAGCGCAAACTACTGCGCGCCCTAATCGATCGTGAAGGCGACTCTTGCAGCAATGCCATCATCTTTTGCAATCGCAAGATTGATGTAGATGTGGTCGCTAAGTCTTTGATAAAATATGGTTATGATGCGGCACCTATTCACGGTGACCTAGATCAGAGCCAACGCACGCGCACACTCGACGGCTTTCGTGCGGGCACCCTGCGCTTTCTGATCGCGTCTGATGTGGCCGCCCGCGGCCTTGATGTGCCCGCGGTCAGCCATGTGTTCAACTTCGACGTACCCAGCCATGCCGAGGATTACGTCCACCGCATCGGTCGTACCGGGCGCGCCGGGCGCAGCGGCAAGGCGCTGATGATCTGCAACCCGCGCGACGAAAAGAACCTAGCCGGCGTAGAAGCCTTGATTCAAAAGGAAATTCCGCGCGTCGAGAGCCCCGTAACCTTCACCCCTTCGACCACGGAGACCGAAGCGCCGCAAGGCAGCGACGAGCGTCCCGCAAAGCCCCGCCGCACCCGCAACGTGAGCCGTGGCAAGCCCGAAGAGCGCCCGGTCGTCGCCCACAAGGCACCGGAGACATCGGCCGAACAGGCAATCGAAGCGGCCCCACAGCCGGAACGCCAGCAGGAGCGCCGGACAGAGCGCACGCCCGAGCCTCGGCAGGAGCGAAATGAGCCCCGCCCGGACCGCAATCGCGACCGCAATGACGACAACGCGCCGCGCCAAAGAGAAGGTCGTGGGCGTCAGGATCATGGTGGCGGGCCGCGTGTCGTGGGGCTTGGCGATCACCTTCCCAGCTTCATCGCGCTCAGCTTTGACGAGAGGCGCGCCGGATAACTACCTGATTTAATTTTTCTTTCGAGAAAACTCAGCGCGCAATCACGATGTCCGCGCTGAGTCCGCCGAGCCGTGCGCTCTCTCCTAGCCGCAGCGTTCCGCCATGCGCCCGCGCGACATCAAGCACGATGGACAGGCCAAGGCCCACGCCCATCCCACGATTCTGATTTCGGGCCGGTTCCAGCCGCGTGAATGGCTTGATCGCATCGCCCCTGCTATCTGGCGGAATACCAGGCCCATCATCCTCAACCCTGATTCTCAAGGATTTTTCGGTCATCACGACCGAAACTTCTGCCTGCGTGCCATAACGCACAGCATTGTTGATCAGGTTTTCGACGGCCCGTCGAATATTCTCGGCGCGCAAGGCCACGGTTCCTTCGCCCCGTGCTTCGATCAAGCTCACGGGGTTCTGCGCCCGTTGCGCGTCTTCGACGATCTGACGCACGAGGGCAATCGGATCAACCGGCTCCGGCTCGCCCTCATGCGCACCCCGCGCAAAGGCCAGAAAGCCGTCTAGCAAGCGCTCCATTTCGACCACGTCACGCAGCATCGGTGCCGCTTCCTCATCCTCCAGCATGGCAAGGCTCAACCGCAGGCGGGTCAGTGGTGTTCTCAGATCGTGGCTCACCCCCGAGAGCATCAACGTGCGCTGCTCGATCTGCCGTTCCAATCGCGCCCGCATATCGAGAAAGGCATTGCCCGCCGCCCGCACCTCGAGCGCGCCCGACGCACGATAAGGCACATGCCGGCCGCGCCCAAAGGCCTCTGCCGCCTCTGCAAGGCGGGTAATCGGCTTGAGCTGCTTTCGCATGTAAACATAAGAAACAACGGTCATCAGGATGCCATAGAAGGCCAGATTGAGCAGCACCTGATAGGGCCGTCGCGCCGAGACCCGGCGGCGGTCGAATACAAGCTCGGTAACCGCGCCATCCTTTTGGAAATAAAGCATGACATACTGATTATCGGTCAGCGAAACGCGCTCGAGATCCTCGAAATAGCTGCGCAGTTCGCGGACCACCACGCTGCCCGAAATGTCGAACCAATCATAGTCATCGGCCTCTGGCATCTCGGATGCGGGCACGTGCCGCCGGTCGATTTCCAGCATTGCGGCCACCGGACTACCCTCGGGCTCGTCCAGGACCAGCCGCACCTCGCGCGCCACGGTCTTGACCATCTGCTGCGTAACGTCGTCAAACAGCCTCTGGGCAAACACGAGCGAAACGACCAACAGCAGCGTGATCACCGGCAACAGCAGGATCAAAACCGCCCGAGCATAGAGGCTTCGCGGAAGATAGGGTTTGAGCCAACGCAGAGACATGGCTAAACCTAGCCGCGCGCGCTGCCAGAAGGAAGAGCCATGCAAGCGACCCAAGGAAAAAGCCCGCCCATCGGCATCGCTGAGGACCTCGGGCAAGATATTCGCCGCATTCTGGCTCCAAACCCGTCCCCCATGACGTTTTGGGGGACCAACACCTATCTCGTCGGCACAGGCCGCCTTGCAGTGATTGACCCGGGCCCCGATGATCCGGCCCATCTTGCGGCGATCCTGGCTGCCATAGCTCCGGGCCAGAGCGTGAGCCACATTTTCGTCACCCACGCGCATCTCGATCACTCGCCCCTCGCCGCACGCCTCTCGGCCGAAACTGGCGCGCCAGTGCTGGCCTATGGGGATGCCCGGGCCGGGCGCAGCGCGATGATGCAGCACCTTGCACAGAGCGGGCTGATGGGCGGTGGCGAAGGGGTGGATGCGGACTTTACGCCAGATTTGGTGCTCTGTGATGGCGAGCGGATAACAGGCGACGGTTGGCAGATCACCGCACATTGGACACCGGGACATTTTGGCAATCACATGAGCTTCGAGATCGCCGACAGCGTGTTGACCGGCGATCTGGTTATGGGCTGGGCCAGCTCGCTGGTCTCGCCACCTGATGGCGACCTGACGGATTTTCTGCGCTCCTGCGCGCGGCTTGGAAGGCTGTCAGCGCGGCGCTTCCTGCCCGGTCACGGGGCCGCGATCGAGCAACCCAAAGCCCGCCTTGACTGGCTGGTGGCGCATCGCAAGGCACGCGAGGCGGCAATCCTCGAGACCCTCACCCAGGTGCCTCTTGATACAACGGAAATCACGGCCCGCGTCTATGCCGACACGCCCCAAAACCTCCTGCCCGCCGCCCGCCGCAACGTGCTCGCGCATCTCATCGACTTGATGCAGAAATCCCAAGTCGCGCCGGTGGGCAGATTGCAGGCGGACGCAAAATTCACGCGCTCCCAATCCACATGCTCCTCTCCCTAAATTTTTGTCACAAAGCCTCTGGACCTCCCCGAATCCGGTTGCTATACGGCCCACATGTTCCGGCGTAGCTCAGCGGTAGAGCAGTTGACTGTTAATCAATTGGTCGTAGGTTCGATCCCTACCGCCGGAGCCAAAGATTTCAAGGACTTAGCGCTCGCTCGCTAAGTCCTTTTTCTTTTCAAACATCGAAGACGCACAGCGAACACTGCGTAGATCGACGCGTCCGGGGCTGAAGAAGTCAGCTGCGTAACCGACCAGTCAGGTCGAGAAATATGCGCCTAGGCACCTAACGCTTTCCGTTGATCGAAAGCGTATGACAGGAGGAGCAGCATCCGCGACGGTGAATTGAGATCTCGTCGCTTTTTCAACCTGTTACCGGAATCTCGGCGTCACCACGGTCGAGCAACACGCCACCAGAATGGGGGCTCAATTGAGCGCCCCCCTTCGGATGAGCAGGATCCGGCGCAGATTAAGCTATCCGCGCACGCTGCCCGGTGCCTGATCGAGATACCAGCGATAGGCATCCTCAATCCCTTCGCGCAGGCCGATGCGTGCGCGCCAGCCCATCTCGGCCAACCGCGAGACATCCATCAGCTTGCGCATCGTGCCATCGGGTTTGCTGGGGTCGGTCGAGATTTTTCCTTGAAATCCAGTTACTTCGGCCACCATCTGCGCCAGTTCCAGAATTGAAACATCGGTGCCGCAGCCCACGTTGATATGGCTCAGCATCGGCTCTGTATTGGCGGCATAGACATCCTGTGGCAGGTCCAGCACAAAGAGGCTGGCTTCGGCCATGTCATCGACATGCAGGAATTCGCGCCGTGGCGTGCCAGATCCCCAGATCATGACCTCGTCGCGCCCCTCCAGCGCCGCCTCGTGAAAGCGACGGATAAGTGCCGGTAAAACATGGGAATTTTCAGGGTGAAAGTTGTCGCCCGGGCCGTAGAGATTGGTGGGCATGACCGAGCGGTAATCGGTGCCGTGCTGGCGATTGTAACTCTCGCAGAGCTTGATGCCAGCGATCTTGGCCACGGCATAGGGCTCGTTGGTGGGCTCGAGCACGCCGGTCAGGAGCGCGTCCTCGCGCATGGGCTGGGGCACAGCACGGGGATAGATGCAGCTAGAGCCCAATTGCAACAGCCGCCGCACGCCCGCGTCAAAGGCCTGATGGATTACATTGCACTCGATCATCAGGTTTTCGTAAATGAAATCAGCTGGATAGGTGTTGTTGGCATGGATACCGCCGACCTTGGCGGCGGCAAGAATAACCACATCGGGCCGCTCGGCCTGCATGAACTCGCGCACCGCCAATTGGCTGGTCAGGTCCATTTCCGCATGGGTGCGGGTGAGCAGAGTCAGGTCCTCGCCCGCGTCTTTGCGGGCCTGAAGGCGGCGGAGGATCGCCCCCCCGACCATGCCGCGATGTCCTGCGATGTAGATGCGGGTCATAGAGTTACTCCTGTAAGGTTTGTAAGGTTTAGGCCCAAAATTGTAAGGTCAAAGCCGATGCGTTCTTGTGACATTCAAACCTGAATTAAAGGTCCCAGATGGCGCACTGAGGAGGGGCTGCATTCAAATGGCCGGTAAGCCTGTTTGCATCGTATTCCAGTCACAGCCAAGCCTCGACAAACCTGAACCACGTATCCCGCGTCATCCGGTCCCCGACAAAATTGTTTGGCACACGCTCCAGCCCATCAAACACGCCGCCAACTCTTGCGGAGTAAAACCGTGCGCTTTAGGCCAACCAGATAGTTTGCCGAGATTTCAGGCAAAGCCATCACCCTTCCACGCTCACCGGCAACTCCATACCATGCACTTTCAGCAGAGCGTGCCGCTGCGCTGTCTTCAAGTCTTCGGCCACCATCTCGGCGCACATCTCTTGTGTCGTAATCTCAGGCACCCAGCCCAGTTTTTCCTTGGCCTTGGTGGGATCGCCCAGCAGTGTTTCCACCTCGGCGGGGCGGAAATAGCGCGGGTCGATGCGCATGATCACCTGCCCCGGCGCCACCGCAGGGGCCATATCGCCGGTCACGGCCGTCACCGTGGCGATCTCGTCCACGCCCGTGCCGGTGAACTCCAGCGTGATCCCCAATTCGCGCGCCGACCATGTGATGAACTCGCGCACGGAATACTGCACCCCCGTCGCGATGACGAAATCATCCGCCACCTCTTGTTGCAGCATCATCCACTGCATGCGGACGTAATCCTTGGCATGGCCCCAGTCGCGCAAGCTGTCGATATTGCCCATATAGAGGCAATCCTCGAGCCCCTGCGCGATATTGGCCAACCCGCGCGTGATCTTGCGCGTCACGAAGGTCTCGCCGCGCCGGGGGCTCTCGTGATTGAAGAGGATCCCGTTGCAGGCATAGATGCCGTAAGCCTCACGGTAATTGACCGTGATCCAATAGGCATACATCTTGGCCACGGCATAGGGGCTGCGCGGGTGAAAGGGCGTCGTCTCGCGCTGCGGAATTTCCTGCACGAGACCATAAAGCTCGGAGGTGGAGGCCTGATAGAAGCGCGTCTTTTTCTCCAGCCCCAGAAAGCGGATCGCCTCGAGCAGGCGCAGCGTGCCGATGGCATCGACATCGGCGGTATATTCCGGTGCCTCGAAACTGACGGCGACATGGGATTGCGCACCGAGGTTATAGACCTCGTCAGGCTGCACCTCGCTGAGAATGCGGGTGAGGTTCGAGCTGTCCGTCAGGTCGCCGTAATGCAGCTTGAAATTCTGCCGCCCGCCATGCGGATCCTGATAGATATGATCCACCCGCTGCGTGTTGAAAAGCGAGGCGCGGCGCTTGATCCCATGCACCTCATAGCCCTTTTCCAGCAGGAACTCCGCAAGGTAAGAGCCATCCTGCCCCGTCACCCCAGTGATCAACGCTTTTTTCATTCCGTCATCTCTCCGTCATTCAATAGAAACATCCCGCCAATCTTGGGCGCGTTACAGCACAGGGAGTGGACCGTCGCAAGCACCCCGGCCATGCCCAAGCCTTCTTGCGTGCAAAGGCGATGCATTTTTCTAGATGCGTGCTCAACCGTCGATCAGGGAAAGAGCTATCAAGCGTGCGCGCCACGAGGTTTTTGACCTCTGCATCGGGGTCAATCAGGCGCAAGGCATCTGCGGGTGCGCAGATCGGCGAGACGGTCAGGTTTCCTGCGGATGGCCTTGCGCAAATCCAAATCAGAGCCTCTCTCTATCATATCTAACAAGTCGCACCAGCGAGCGTCGGCTCCGTCGTAGGGGCGCGTTTCGATCTCCCGATACCTCTTGCCCCGCAGTGGGTTTGCGCATTTGCTTGAAAAGTCGTGTGACCTTCACGGTTCATAACCCAAACGCGCGCATAACGATCGGTATCGGTCCTCTCCCCGTTGGGCATTGATCTCGTCTGGAACCTCACGGCGTGGCCGCTCGGCAATCTGGCGGCCCTTGCGGCCGCTATCGCCAGACAGGCGGATGATGGAAAACAGCTCAAAGGCCGACGCGTGATAGGGCAAGTCGATAATCTGGCAAATCTTCGCCAATGTGCTCTCGGGCGCAGCCACAAAGTCTTCGTATTTCACGAGGTCCAAATCTGCATGACGATCCAGAAATGCAAGGTATCGCTGACTGTAGGATTCAAGCGTGGGGGGCGAAAAATGCAGCCACCCGTTCGTATGCAAAGACAAGAAGCTGTCGAGCGGATGCCGGACCGTGACCAGCGACATCACAGGATGACGCCCTTCGGCCAGGATTTCGTAAAGCGACGGGCGCGCATCCGGATCAATCCGGGTGCAGAAATGGGAATGTGAATGGTCCCGGATAACCAGGCTTTGTCCTTTGGGTGCCAGGTCGGCAACGATTGCCTGCGTTGCCTCACGAAAACCAGCGGCGATCGCAGTCGGATTGATCTGGCGTTGGGACAGCATCAGCGCCCCGAACAGATCAGTGGGCGCGAATTGCGGAGCCCGCTTAAGGGCGGCCAAACGCATTTGACTGAGCGGGTCAATTTCGTTCAACAGAACAACGCCGGGCAATGCCGCAATGCATTTCGCGATCAGGGTGCCGCCGGAACAGGCAAAATGGTGCAATGTCCGGATCGGCGCTGGTCCCGTGAAAGACCGACACATTGCCTCGCATTGCTCCAAAAGGCTTGGAAAGCTGTCAGTGATCGGCAATGTCGGCACAGAGGTCTTGTAGGCCTGCAGCATGTCCAGCGCCGCCTCGATCTCATCCGCGATTGATTTTGCATTGGTCATCGCCGTCACGCGTTTGACCCTTTCCCAGCCTTTGTTTTCTTTCTTTTGGCGTCGGTGCGCCCACGGGGTGAGGATAGTTCTGGCGAGGGTGACGCAGCCAAACTCTCGGGCCCATTGGCGGGCATATGCCGAAGATACTCGGCCGCCAGCGACAGTTTGGCCGTAAGCTTGCCCAGCAAGTCTTCTTGGCGTTGACGCTGTGTCTCGCTCTGCTCGAGGCGTTCCCGCAAATGCTCGAGGTCAACCTGTAACATCGCCTGATACCGGGTCTGAAAATCCAGCGTCGACATGGCTTCGTCGCGCTTTTGTTCGGCAGATTGCCGCTGTTTGACCAGATCCGCCGCTGTTGCCTCCAACGTCGAGATCTTGGCCTCCACCGCCGCAGACTGGGCCGACTCCTGCTGGTCTGCGCGCGCTCTGGTGGCTTTGAGCGCGGCTTCGAGGGATGCGACCGTCGCGCTCAATTCCGCGATACGGGCTTCGGCACGCAGAAGCGCACGGGACTTTTGATCCGCGACAAGGTGGAGCACGGTCCAATCCGCGTCTTCCTCATCGCGCAGCGTGACAACAAAGCCTTCTTCACTCAGCCATGCCTCCAATTCAGCGCGGGTGGCGGCCCCTTCGTACAGCACCTCCTCTGCCGCAAGAAGCTCGAGTTGGTCGATCTGATCCAGCACGCCATCCGCCTTGCAGGCCTCCAGAAAAATCATCTCGTTGCCCGGGGTCTCAAGGATAACGGACAGAGGCCGTTTCACTGGCCCCATCTCGGACATCAAGCGCGCGGGCGTAATGACCGGCACGCTTTGACGTTCCTTTCGGATCAACCCCGGAAAGAGCTCGTGCAATTCAGACGTCGGCTCTTGCGTGCTGTTCAGTCGCGCGAAATTCCAGAGAGACAACTCTGCTTCGCCCTCTTCCCTGCCCAATGCCGCCTGTATCACCTGCACATGTGACGCCGTCGCATTCTTTTGGGTCAATCGCGCGGCGGCAGAGCGCTCTGCCTCGACCAGCACGATCTTATCCGGTTCGTGGCGCTGAAACTCCGCAAGTCGCTTGCCCGCCCCTGCCCCAACATGAATGAAAGTGCGCGCTTTGGTCTCGATCACAGGGTGTTCACTCATGCCAGTTTTGCCCAGCCAATCTTGTTTTTGTTGAACTCTCCAGCGCAATCGCCGCGTTGGTTCACGGTAGTATGGTCATCATCCGCAAGGATTCAACCAATCTTTGTAGCGCCCCTTCAGGGGATAGTGAGCGGCCATTACCCCGCCTGTCACGTCAACACAGTCCGAGGGAAACCGCCGGGTCCGCATGGTCGCGAGGCACAAGACGTACTTGGAGACCAAACGCTTGACGACGCGCAACGGGGCGGCAACACGCCAAGATGTAGAGCGTAGGCCAATGACAGCGTCTTGGTCAGATCCTCGACATCACGCGCCGCTTATATAAAGCGGTTTTGGCCGCTTGAAGCCCGACAATCCGCAGCGCGCCCGTCAGCCACGCGCGTAAATGTCTTCATAGCGGATGATGTCATCTTCACCCAGATAGGACCCTGTCTGCACCTCGATCAGCACCATGGGCACCTTGCCGGGGTTTTCCATCCGGTGCACCGCACCCAGGGGGATATAGACCGATTGGTTCTCGGTCACGAGCTTGACCTCCGCGTCCACCGTCACCCGGGCGGTGCCTTCCACCACGATCCAATGTTCGGAGCGGTGGTGATGGCTCTGCAGGCTGAGGGCCGCGCCGGGGTGCACGTGAATGCGCTTGACCTGAAACCGCTCGCCGATCACCAGGCTCTCGAACCAGCCCCAGGGGCGGTGGTCCTTGGGAAAGCTCTCGGCCTGCTTGCGCCCCTTGGCCTTGAGGGCGGCCACCGCCTGTTTCACATCCTGCGCCCGGCTGACATGCGCCACCAGAACCGCATCGGACATCGCCACCGTGATGATATTGTCAAGCCCGATCCCCACGACCTCGAGCCCCGTATCCTCGGAGCGCAAGAGCGTGTTGTCGCAATCAATCGCCGTGGCATGGCCAGAGGTCGCCACGCCGCGCGCGTCCGGTCCGGTTTCCCGCCAGACCGCATCCCATCCCCCCAGATCCGACCATCCGGCGGCAAAGGGAATGACCGTGAGGTTATGGGCCTTTTCCATCACCGCATAGTCGATCGAGATATCCTCGGCCGCGCCCCAAGCCTCGGGGTCGAGCCGGTAAAAGCCCAGGTCGGGCGTGGCCTTGTCGACAGCGGCCGCGACCGGCGCCAGGAGCTGCGGCGCATGGGCGCGGAACGCATCCAGCATGGTGGACGCCTTGAAAAGGAAAATCCCCGCATTCCAGAGATAGGTGCCCTCTGCCAGCATCGCCGCCGCCGCCTCGGCATCGGGCTTTTCGACGAACCGCTTGAGGCCGATGGGGTGCGGAGCCAGATCGCCGGGCGCGCCGTCCAGTTCCAGATAGCCATAGCCGGTTTCGGCATGGCTGGGCCGGATCCCGAAGGTCACGAGCTGCCCCGCCTGCGCAGGCCCCACGCCCGCCGCGACCGCCTGGCGGAACGCCTCGGGATCGGGCACCACATGGTCCGAGGGCGCCACAAGCATCAGCGCCTCCGGGTCCTGGCGCGCCTGCCAGAGCGCCGCCGCCAGAACCGCAGGGGCCGTATTGCGCCCCGATGGCTCGATCAGAACCGCCCCCGGCGTGATCCCGATATCATCCAGTTGCTCGCCCACGATAAAGCGGAAATCGGCATTGGTCAGAACCATGGGGGCGGTGAACTGCGGCCCCGACAACCGCTGCGCCGAGGCCTGGAACAGCGTCACATCGCCCAAAAGTGCCACGAATTGTTTCGGATAGGACTTGCGCGACAAAGGCCAAAGCCGCGTGCCAGACCCGCCACAAAGAAGAACCGGAGTAATCATAGGATATCTCTTCAACCCCGCAGTAAATCAAACGAGGTATCCCCAATCCCGCGTGGTCTATCAAGGCGAAACTTGGCACGAGGCGTTCTCAAGGGGCAGACTAGGGCGACGGGGTGCCTAAATGCTGTCATTCACGGCAAAAGCTAGTTTTTGCCCATCGGCCCTCAAGGACCGGCGCGCGCGCCCCCGCACCCATCGAATCCGCCATCACAAGGCGCGAAAGCGCGCCTCTTGCCGCGCGGTCCAGCGCACGGTCAGATCAAAGCCATCTTCGGTCTGTGTCTCGGCTTCGACCAGCTCTTTCTCGAAGAGCCAGGCCCGTTTGCGCCCCTCGGCAAAGCGCAAGTGCAGTTGCGTCAGGTGGGTTGCGTCGGACAGTTTGTCGCCTATGGCCGCGATCAGTTCACTCAGCCCCTGCCCCGAAATCGCGGAAATCGCGATGACATCGTCTTGGCGCGCCGCTTGGGTCACGGCGGCGGCGCGCGCGTCCTCTGGCAAGCGGTCGATCTTGTTCCAGATTTCGATTTGGGGGGTCTTGTCGCTGACCCCGAGGCTTTCCAGGATGCTCGCCACATCGCGCGCCTGCGACACGGTCTCGGGATGCGAAATGTCGCGCACATGACAGATCAGATCCGCAGAAAGCACCTCTTCCAGTGTCGCCCGGAACGCCGCGACCAATTCGGTCGGCAGATCGCTGATAAAGCCCACGGTGTCGGACAGGATCACCTCTGGCCCGCCTTCGGGCAGGTTGACGCGGCGCATGGTCGGGTCGAGCGTGGCAAAGAGCATGTCCTTGGCCATGACATCCGCCCCGGTCAGGCGATTGAAAAGCGTGGATTTGCCCGCGTTGGTATAGCCGACGAGGGCCACCACCGGAAACGGCACCTTTGCACGCGCGGCGCGGTGCAGGGTCCGGGTCTTGGATACTTTTTCCAGCTGACGCCGCAGCCGCACCAATTGATCGTCAATCGCGCGGCGGTCCGCCTCGATCTGGGTCTCGCCGGGGCCACCCACGAAACCAAGCCCGCCGCGCTGCCGCTCAAGGTGGGTCCAGGCGCGCACGAGGCGCGTGCGCTGATAGCTGAGCGCCGCCATTTCCACCTGCAACACGCCTTCGCGGGTCGCGGCACGGTCACTGAAAATCTCGAGAATCAACCCGGTGCGATCCAGAAGCTTGACGCCCCACGCCTTTTCCAGATTACGCTGTTGCACGGGCGTGACCGGCCCGTCCACGAGAACCAGCTCGACCTCCGCGGCCTCCATCGCCTGATGCAGCTCTTCCAGCTTGCCCTTGCCAAAGAGACGCCCGGCATCCGGCTTGCGCAGGCGCACGAGATCCGCACCCACGACATCGATATCGGGCAGAGCATGCGCCAGCGCCACCGCCTCTTCCAAGGCCAGAGCGGGATCACGGGCGCGATTGGCACCGTCGATTTCGGGGTGGATGACCCAAGCCCGGGTTATCGGGCGCTCATGGTCCATCAATTGGCGTCGTCACCATCGTAGAGGTTGACCGGCTGCGACGGCATGATGGTTGACACCGCGTGCTTGTACACAAGCTGCGATTGTCCATCCCGGCGCAGCAGGATGCAGAAATTGTCAAACCACGTGATCACGCCCTGCAATTTGACCCCGTTGATCAGAAAGACCGTCACAGGAATCTTGGTCTTGCGGACCTGGTTGAGAAATGCGTCCTGTAAATTTTGTCGATCAGAAGCCATGCGTCTTCCTGCCTTTTTTTATTGCGCGCACCGCGAACCGGCACGAGGGGTCTTGCGTACAGATCAGAGTATGTCTTGCCCGTGCAAGACTTTCCAGCCCAAAAATAAAATCGTTCCAATCTGCGGCAGGGATTACAAAATAGCGCTAATCCCGCCAGATAGAGGGGTTGAGCAAGGCAATCAGGGCCAGCGTTTCAAGCCGCCCGAGCACCATGGCCATGGCATAGATCATCTTGGCCGCATCGCTGAGTTCCAGAAGGCGAATGGGCGTGTCGCTTGCTGTCAGGATCAGCGGCCCCGTGGTCGAAAGCCCGGAAATCGCCAGAATCAGCGCAGAGTCGAACCCTTGCCCGGCAAAGGCCAAGAGCGCGGTGACAAAGGTCAGGGACATGGCAAAGAGCATGAAGAAAATCCATGCAATAAAGGCCCCTTGCCGCCGGATGCGGCGCCCGAGCCCCGTTGCGCGCCCAACGGACGAGGGATGCACCAGCCGCTCTGTTTCGCGCCGGGCATGCAGATAGAGCGCATAGACCCTGAGCAGCTTGACCCCGCCGGCCGTGGTGGCCACCCCGCCGCCCACCAGCGAAAGCCCCAGGAGGATCAGACCCGGCGTGCCGAGACCTGACCAATCCCGCGCCTCCTGCCAATCCGCGCTCTCGAAACCGGTGGTGGAGAGGAACGACAGAACGGTAAACACCGCCCCCCACAACGCCCGGAGTGCCAGTCGCCAATCCGACGTATCCTCGACCCCCAAGGTGGCAATCCAGTGCCGCAGGAACAGGATGAGAGGCACCCCAACGAGCAGCAAGACCCCCAGCCGGAATTCAGGATCGTTGCGCACGCCGGGACGCACCGAGGTGATCGTGTCCGACGAGAAGGTGAGCCGCGAAAGTGCGAAGAAGAAAAACAGGAACACCGCGAATTCCCCGGCAAAGCCCGACGCACCGTTCTGCAACCCGCCAATGGAAGAAATCCCGCTCGTGGCCATGGTCGACATCGCGTGAACGGCGGCAACTAAGGCCCGCTCTCCGCCGATCAAGAGGCAGATCCAGAGTGCGCCTGTGAGGCCAATATAGACCGGGGCCAGAACCCGCGTCGATTGTGCCAGCCGTTTGGCGGGGGTTGCACGCTCGAACCGGCTCAGGACCGTTTCATCCTGTCCCGGCTCGCCCCGCGCCGTTACCTCAAAGCCGCCAAGGTTGAGCGGTGCCAGAACCGCCGAGGCCGAGATCCACAGCAGCAGCCCCCCGCCCCAGCCCACCAGAGCGCGCCACAGATGCAGGCTATCGACAAGGCGCCCCTGCGCACCAAAGAGTGTGGCCCCGGTGGTGGTGAAGCTCGACACCATCTCAAAATATGCATTGATAAAGGTGGTGTTCCGCACGCCAGTGTAAAACGGAATGGCCAGAAACACCGGCAAGAGCACATAGGCCAGCAAGAGCGACATCAGATTTTGCGTGTCGCTCATCCGCTGGTTGGATCGCCCCGACAACGCAAGCCCAATCGTGATCACCAGCGCAAGACCGATGGTGCCGGAAAACGCAAAGGCCTTGCCCACACCGCTAAAGCCGCGCATGCCCGCGTCAATCGCGGGCAGATACATCATCAATGCGGCAATCCCGGCGAGGATGAGGATGAGTGGGAATGTCAGCAGTCGGGCGATCATCGGATCAGAAAAAGTCGATCGAGACCTGCAACAGCTGTTCGACCGCCGCCACATCCGCCGCCATTGCAAAGATCACGATCACATCGCCTGCCTCGACCCTGAGACCGCCTGCGGGTTTATGTATCTTGCCGCCTTTGCGCACTGCCCCCACAAGCACGCCTTCGGGAAAGTCGATATCGCGGATCGCCGCCCCGGCGATGGATGAGGTCGACATCACCTCAGCCTCGATCACCTCGCCCTCGGCATCCCCGATGGAATAGACGCCGCGCACCTTGCCGTGACGAATATGACGCAAAATCGAGCTGACCGTGGTGGCACGCGGATTGATATAGGCGTCAATCCCCAAGGGTTCGAGCAGCGGCACCATCGTGGGGTCGTTGATCAGCGCCACAGCAAAGGGGCAGCCCTCGGATTTGGCACGCACGGCGGCCAGCATGTTGGTTTTGTCATCGTCGGTCACAACCAGCACCGCATCGGCACGGGCAATCCCTGCTTCCGCCAGCAGCGCGGAATTAAGGCCGTCCCCATTGAGCACAATGGTCCGTTCCAGCGCATCCGCAGCGCGCTCCGCCTTAGAGCGGCTTTTCTCGATCACCTTGGCCCGGATACGCCCACCGGGCCGCGTCTCCAGCGCTTGGGCCACCGCAAGGCCGATATTGCCGCCGCCGATGATGACCACGCGCTCTTGTTTCTTTTGCGACTTGCCGAACACTTCGAGCGTCCGAGGCACATCCTCGATGGGGGCGAAGAGGTAACATTCGTCCCCGGCAAAGAGCTGATCCCCCGCTTCCGGCGCGAACAATCGCCCCTCGCGTCGCACCGCCAGGACCACCACCCGCAGCGTCGAGAATAGATCGCTCAACTGCCGCAGGGGCGTGTTGAGCACCGGGCAATCATCTTCCAGGCGGATACCCATGAGCTGCGCCTGCCCGCTCATGAAAAGCTCGGTATCGAAGGCCGCGGGCGAGGCAAGCCGTTGCAGCGCCGCTTGCGCCACCTCGCGTTCGGGGCTGATCACGACGTCGATGGGCATGTGATCGCGGCGGTAGAGGTCCGAATAAATCGCGTCGAGATAGGATTGGCTGCGCAGGCGCGCAATCTTGCGGCTGATGCCAAAGACCGAATGAGCCACCTGGCAGGTGACCATGTTGACCTCGTCCGAATAGGTCGCGGCAATGATCATGTCGGCGTCCCGCGCCCCTGCCCTGTCCAGCACATCGGGATAAGAGGCAAAGCCAGTAATGCCCTGCACGTCGAGCGTATCAGTGGCGCGACGCACCAGATCGGGATTGTTGTCCACGACCGTGACGTCGTTGCGCTCTCCCGACAGATGCCGCGCGATCTGCCAGCCCACCTGACCGGCGCCGCAGATGATGACCTTCATCGTCCTTGCCTCATGCTGACTGAACCTGCTGCATGACAGATGCCCCCCGCCCGGTCAATTGCGTTCTGGGTCACGGGTGCGTGGCGGGCACCGCGTGATCGAGCCAATCGAGGATCTGCGCAAACTCCGGGTTGAGCGCCTCGGCCACACCCCCGGAAAAGGCGTCAAGATGCGGCGCATTGAGCCGGTTGGCCCCCACCAGAACCGGCACATCCCGACTGAGCGCCTCGGCGATCAGCGTGCGAAAGCCGCGCCCCTCGGCCTCATGCTTGCCGAATTTGTTGACGATCACCAGATCGCAGCCCTCGGATAGCCGCGCCTCGGTGGCGGCCACCGCCAATTCAAGCGCGGACGGATCCAGCCGACAGCCACGCGCGCCGGGTCCCAGGCTTTGCGAGATGCGGATCACCGGCCCGTCGGGCAGCACCTCGACATCCATGTCGCAGGGCCGGTCATCTCCGCAATTGGTGTTGACCTGCACCGTGCCACACAGGCGCAAACCCCGCGCCTGTGCTGCGCGCGCCACGTCATGCAGCAAGAGATCGGTTTCCCCGCGCCCTTTCGCTATGACATAGCCGATCCGCATACGCGCCCGTCCCCTTCAGGCGGTCAGGCGGCTGATGACCACCGTCACCTCGGGCCGCTTGCCGATTTCGGTCTGCGTGCTCTGCCGCGCGACGCGGCGCAGCCCCTCTTCCAGCTTGTCATCATCGGTCAGGGTCTTGGCCCCGGCGCGGCCCATGAATTGCGACAGGTCTTCTTCCAACACATCGACCAAGGGGGCGTTGGAGCGCCCGGTCTCGGCAAGGCCCATGACCTCTACCCAAGGATCGCCCAAGGGCTCATCGTCCTCGTCCAGAATGACATTGACCATGACATGCCCGTTCAGCGCCATGCGGATCCGGTCGCGCACCACGCCATCCATAGCGCCCACCTGCACCGATCCATCCAGATAGGTGCGGCCTGTCTCGATATATTCGACCACTTTGGGCGCATTGCCGCTGAGGTCGATCATCATGCCGTTGACCGCCAGCACTCCCTTGAGCCGATTGGAATTGGCCAGCTTGACATGCTCGCGCAGATGCCGGTGCTCGCCGTGCATCGGGATCACCATCTGCGGCTTGATCAGCTTGTGCATCTCGTCGAGATCGGGCCGGTTGGCATGGCCCGAGACGTGATAGCGGTCGTCGCCCTCGATCACATCCACGCCCATTTCCGAAAACTGGTTGATGATGCGGATCACGCCACGTTCATTGCCCGGAATGGTCTTGGAGGAGAAGAGAAAGGTATCGCCATCCTTGAGGGTGATGCCGTTGTATTTGCCATTGGCCAGTTGCGCACTGGCGGCGCGCCGCTCACCCTGAGAGCCGGTGACGATCAGCATCAGGCTGTCGCGTGGGACATTCCCGGCTTCTTCCGGGCTGATTGTCTTGGGAAATCCGGTGAGAACGCCGGTTTCCTGCGCCGCCTCGACCATGCGCTGCATGGCACGGCCCATGAGGCAGACCGAGCGCCCGGCCCGCACGCCCGCCTCGGCCAGCGATTTCACGCGGGCGACGTTGCTGGCAAATGTGGTGCAGACAAAGAGCCCTTTGGAAGCCGCGACCAGATCGGTGATCGGCCCGCCCACGGTGCTCTCGGAGCGGCCCTCGTGATGGCTGAAAACATTGGTGGAATCGCAGACCAGCGCCTTGACGCCGGGCTCGGAGAGGCTGGCCCAGAGATCACGATCAAAGGGTTCGCCCACCACCGGGTTGACGTCGATCTTGAAATCGCCGGTATGCACGATCCGCCCACCTGCGCTGTCGATCACCAGACCGGAGCTTTCGGGAATGGAATGCGAGATTGGCACGAAGCCCACGGTAAACGGCCCCGCCTTGACGGTATTGGGCCAAGCGGAGGCGGTGTGCACCGCCTTTTCGGGATTGCCATGCTCTTGCATCTTGCGGCGGGCGATGTTGGCGGTAAAGGCGCGGGCATGGATCGGCGCGCCAAGGCGGGCATAGTAATGCGCCACGGCGCCGACGTGATCCTCATGGGCGTGGGTGATGAAAATCGCCTCCAACTGCCCCTTGCGGGCCTCGAGCCAGGAGATGTCCGGCAGGATCAGATCAACCCCCGGCGTGCCATCCATATCGGGAAAGGTCACGCCCAGGTCGACGAGGATCAGCCGCTCCTTGCCGGGTTTGCCATAGCCATAGACATAGGCGTTCATACCGATTTCACCCGCCCCACCGAGGGGCAGGTAGATAAGTCGTTCGCTGCTCATGGGGCGTCAGCCCTCCTTGTTATACGCGTCAATCACGGTCAGACCGTGCATTGTCAGATTGTCTTCGAACACGTCGAACATGTCCGTTCCCTGCTGGAAGAGAGGTGCCAGCCCACCCGTTGCGATCACCTTCATGGTGCGGCCACGCTCGGCCTTTATCCGGTCACATAGCCCATTGATCAGCCCGACATAACCCCAGAATACGCCCGACTGCATGCAATCGACGGTATTGGTGCCGATAACCCGCTCTGGTTTGGTCACGTCGATATGCGGTAGGGCCGCTGCCGCTTCATGTAGCGCTTGCAGCGACAGATTCACCCCCGGTGCGATCACCCCGCCGATATAGGCCCCATCGCTTGCGACCACGTCAAAGGTGGTGGCGGTGCCGAAATCCACCAAGATGAGGTCGCCGCCATAGAGATCAAACCCCGCCACCGTATTGACCAACCGGTCAGGACCTACCTGCGTGCCCGCATCCACCCGCACATCGACCGGCAGGCGGCACTCGGGCTTGCCCACCACCAGCGGGCGGCAGTTGAAATAGCGGTCCGAAAAGACCCGCAGATTGAACACCACGCGCGGCACGGTCGAGGAGATGATCACCCCGGTGATATCGGCCTTGATGCCATGGTGATGCAGCAGGGTCTTGAACCAGACGAAATACTGATCGGCGGTGCGTTGATGGTCCGTGGCGGTGCGCAGGGTGCAGAGGAATTTCTGCCCGTCCCAGATGGAAAACACCGTGTTGGTATTGCCGCAGTCAATCGCCAAAAGCATGCGCCCGGTCCCGTATGGTCAAAAGAACACCTCGGCGGCGGCAATCGCCTGTCGCCCTTGGGCGGTCAATAGAACAAGATTGCCCGCCTCGTCCACCGTCTCGAACCGGCCCTCATACACCTCGCGCGTCGTGCGCGCGGTGATGACCTCGCCCAGCCGTGCCGCCCGTGCCAGCCATGCGGTGCGGATGGGGGCAAAGCCGAAGGTCACGAACTGTGCCTCTGCCCGTGCATAGGCCGGGGCCAAGAGGTCCAGAAACGCCTCGGGGTCGATCGCGATGCCCGTTTCGGACAAGAGCGAAACGGGGCGCAGCGCGCCTTGCTCTACCTCCGACACCTCGGGCGCGCGCGAGAGGTTCACCCCGATGCCGATGGCGAAATGGCTGAGGCTGCCGCCTGCCCCGGCGCTTTCGAGCAAGATCCCCGCCAGCTTGCCACCGTTCAGAAGCACATCGTTGGGCCATTTGAGGGCAAAGACCTCGGCCCGGCCCGTTGCCGCGACCAGCGCATCAAAGAGCGCCAGCGACGCCACGAAAGAGCGCAACGCCACGCGGTCCGGGCTCTCGGTCGGGCGCATCACGAGGGTGGCCGCGAAATTGCCCGCCGGATTGGCCCAAGCCCGCCCCCGCCGTCCGCGCGCCGCCGTCTGCTGATGCGCCAATATCCATTCCGGCCCCGCCAGATTCGGCGCAATACGTGCCGCCTCGGCATTGGTGCTGTCCACCGACGCCAGCACGCGGCGGCCATAGCCCTGGGGCCAGTCCGAACCCTGATCCATCTTTGTCTTGCTCCAACTCTCCGAAACTTTGCGCGGCCTCAGTCCCACCAAGGGCCATGATGCAGACCCGCGCGCCCCAAACGCTCGAACCCGTGACGCCCGAACATATCGCGCTGTGCCTGAGTGATATTGGCGCTGCCATGGCCCAAACGCATGCTGTCATACCACGCCAGCCCGGCCGAAAGCGCCGGAACCGGGTGCCCGCCATGCACCGCGCTGCACACCACCTGTCGCAACGCGGGGATACAGCGTGACAATGTTTGCGCGATCTGTGGTGCGAGGATCAACTCGCCTCGCGGCACGTCACGATCAAACGCTTCTGCGATGTCATCCAGAAGAGCAGAACGGATAATACAGCCCGCGCGCCAGATGCGGGCAATAGTTGCCAGATCGAGCGCCCAACCATATTCGTCGGATGCTGCCGCCAAAATACGGAAACCTTGCGCATAGGCCAGTAGGCGCGCGGCCAAAAACGCCTCGGCCAGAACCTCGGGCGTGTCGTCGAACGCGCCAACCACGCCGCCAAGAATTGCCTCAGCCCGCTGTCGTGTATCCTTTTCCGAGGACCAGCCCCGCGCGCCCACCGCCGCCTCGATCATGCTGGCCGATTGCCCCAGACGTAGCGCCTCGATCACGGTCCAACGCCCGGTCCCCTTTTGCCCCGCCGCATCCTTGATCACATCGACCATCGGATGCCCGGTCTCGGGATCGGTATAGGTCAAGAGCCGGGCCGTGATCTCGACCAGATAGGATTTGAGCGGCCCCCGGTCCCAAGTGGCGAAGAGCGCGCCAATCTCGGAGGGTGGCAGGGCCGCGCCATTGCGCAAGAGACTGTAGATTTCGGCGATGACCTGCATATCGGCATATTCGATGCCATTATGCACCGTCTTGACGAAATGCCCCGCCCCGTCCGGTCCCAGATGCGCGACGCAGGGCACGCCGTCATGGCGGGCGGCAATGGCGGTCAGGATCGGGTGCAGTTGCGCCCAGCTGTGTTCGCTGCCCCCCATCATCATCGAGGGGCCGTGACGCGCCCCCGCCTCGCCGCCAGACACCCCCAGACCCACGAAATGCAGATCGCGTTTCGCCAACTCCTCTGCGCGGCGGCGGGTATCGTGAAAATCGGCATTGCCCCCGTCGATCACCGTATCGCCGGGGTTGAGCAGCGGGGTGACCCGCGCCAGCATGGCATCCATCGGCGCGCCGGAGGGGATCATGAAGAGGATGATCCGGGGCGCTTTCAGCGCCGCGACGAAATCCTCCAACCGTTCGTGGGGGTGCAGCCGCGACGCCAGATCGCCCGCCTCGTCGAGAAAGGGCGCGATCCAGTCCGCCTCGCGATTGGTCACCGCCACGTCAAAGCCATGTTCTGCAATGTTCAGCGCCAAGGCGCTGCCCATGGTGCCCAGCCCATAGATGCCAATCTGCGCCACGTGCCCCTCCCTGCTATCGCTAACAGCCTTGGATCAGGCTATGCGCTTTGGCTAAGGGTTTGCAAGCGCGCTGCGTCCAGATGTGTTGCCGTCAGACCCCGAGACACCAGCGCATCACGGCCTTTTGCGCGTGCAGGCGGTTTTCGGCCTCGTCGAAGATGACCGATTGCGGGCCATCCATCACCTCGGAGGTCACTTCTTCGCCGCGATGCGCAGGCAGGCAATGCATGAAGAGCGCATCGGGTTTGGCCGCCGCCATCAGCTTGTCATTGACCTGATAGGGCCGCAGCATGTTGTGCCGCCGCTCCTTGGTGGATTGGCTGTCGTGCATGCTGACCCAGGTATCGGTGACGACGAGATCGGCCCCGTCCACCGCCTTGAACGGATCGCGTTCGATGGTGATCGTGCTGCCCGCCTTGCGCGCAAGGCCGATGAACTCGGGCTCGGGGTCAAGCTGCATCGGGCCGGTAAAGGTCAGGTCGAATCCGAATTGCCCGGCGGCATGCAGGAAGGATGCACAGACATTGTTGCCATCCCCCGACCACACGACCTTCTTGCCTTTGATCGGGCCGCGATGTTCCTCGTAGGTCAGGATGTCAGCCATGATCTGACAGGGGTGGGTGCGGTCGGTCAGACCGTTGATCACCGGCACATCGGCATGTTCCGCCATTTCCAGCAGGACGGATTCGTCAAAGGTGCGGATCATGATCAGATCGACATAGCGACTCATGACGCGGGCGGTGTCGGCGATGGTCTCGCCATGGCCCAACTGCATGTCGGCGCCTGACAGCACCATGCTCTGCCCGCCCATCTGCCGTACGCCCATGTCAAACGAGACACGGGTCCGCGTCGAGGGTTTTTCGAAGATGAGCGCAACCATGCGCCCCGCCAGCGGCTGCTCGTCATCGGGCGTGCCGCGCGGGCGGCCCTGCCGCGCCTCTTTCATATGGCGGGCCTGATCAATGATCGCCCGAAGGTCGGTTTCGGAGGTTTTGTGGATATCGAGGAAATGGGTCATGGTCGTATCGCTTTTCGATGGGAGGGTCCGTGGGGGTCAGCCCCCACACCCCCGGAGTATTTTGAGAACGATGAAATCAAACCGTTTCGAGCGCCGTTGCCGCCGCATCGAGACGCGTCACGGCTTGGGCGATTTCATCATCGGTGATGGTCAGGGGCGGCAGCAGGCGCAGAACATTGTCAGCGGCGGGAACCGTGGCGACAAGAGCCGCATAACCGGCCTGCACCACCTCTGTGTTGGGCACCTTGCATTTGAGACCCAGCATGAGGCCCATGCCCCGCACCGCCTCGAACACGGCCGGATGCGCCGCCACCAGCCCTTCGAGCCGCTGGCGCATGAGGGCCGCCTTGCGGTTGACCTCGGCCAGAAACTCGGGCGTGGCGATTTCGGACATCACCGCGCAGCCCACGGCACAGCCCAGAGGGTTGCCACCATAGGTCGAACCATGGGTGCCCACCGTCATGCCAGAGGCGGCATGCTCTGTTGCCAGCACCGCGCCGAGAGGAAAGCCGCCGCCGATGCCCTTGGCGACCATCATGATGTCAGGTGTCACCCCCGCCCATTCATGGGCAAAGAGCCGCCCCGTGCGCCCCACGCCACATTGCACCTCATCAAGGATAAGCAGGATGCCGCGTTCATCGCAGAGGGCGCGCAGCCCCTTGAGGCATTGATCTGGCAGCGGGCGGATGCCGCCCTCGCCCTGCACCGGCTCGATCAGGATGGCGGCGGTATGATCGTCAATCGCGGCATGCAGCCCCTCATGATCGCCCCAACCGACATGCTTGAAGCCGGGCAGGAGCGGACCAAAGCCCTTGGTCATCTTTTCCGATCCGGCGGCGGCAATCCCCGCCGAGGACCGGCCGTGAAAGGACCCCTCGAAGGTGATGATGTCCGTGCGGTCGGGCTGGCCTGCATCATAGAAGTGCTTGCGCGCCATCTTGACCGCCAATTCGCAGGCCTCGGTGCCGGAATTGGTGAAAAAGACCGTGTCGGCAAAACTCGCCGCCACCAGCCGGTCGGCAAGCTCCTGTTGTTTCGGGATCTGATAGAGGTTCGAGGTATGCCAGAGCGCCCCGGCCTGTTCGGTCAGCGCTGCGACCAGCTTGGGGTGCGCATGGCCCAGCGCGTTGACTGCAATGCCCGCGCCCAGATCGAGAAAACGTCGCCCGTCCGCCTCGATCAACCAAGCCCCCTCGCCTTTGACGAAAGAGAGCGGCGCGCGGTTATAGGTTGGCAGGATCGAAGGGATCATGGCGGTTTCCTTATCAAACAGGCCCTTTGAGTGCCGCATGGGCAGAGCCAAGTCAATCATTTGGAGGATTCAAGGGTCAAGCGCGGTAGCGCGCAGAGATCAAAACGGTACGGGTCGTCAGACGCGGGCGCGTCGACGTCGCAGAGCGGTATGTTTGGTCCGAGTGATCATGGAGACGCTCTAGCCAGTTTTGCGCGGCATGGGAAGAGAAATGTCTAGATGTCCCCCCGGCTCCATCGCCACGCGCGCCGCCCCAAGGCGCGGATGCAGCCGCCGCGCCAAATGCCAACACCCTATCAGACCCACGCCCGTGACCGCGAAAATCCCCGGCAACGGCGCCACCAGAAGCACGAGCCATGCTGCCCCCGGTGTGAGGATGCCCGAGACATCGCGGAAACTGGCATAGATCGCCGACATCTCGGTGCGTTCCGACGGTTTGACCGCCATGAGGAATGGCAGGCCCGCCGACACATCGAGCAGCACCAGAAAGACTGACGCCACAGCGAGACTGGCAACCGTCAGCCATGGCAGGCTGCTGAGAGATGCGGCAAAGAGAAAAAGCAATCCGGACACAAGAAAGCCCGCCCGCACCGCGTGGCGGATGGAGCGGCGCTGCATCCAGCGCAGCATGAGAGGCGTCAGAAAGAGCATGCCGTTCGAGGCCGAGAGCAACATGCCGCCCAGATCCTCACCCAGGCCCTGTTGGACCGCGAAGATCGGCAAATAGACCACATAGGCCCACCAGCCGCAGGAGCGAACGACCGCGAATATCCACCCCGCCACCAGCCGGGGCTGTGCAAAGAACCGGGGCATCCATGCCAGCGGATTGGGGGCCGGGCGGCGGGCGCGGGTGATCAGCTTGCCATTGCCAAGCCGCATGTAGAGGAAAAGGCCCATCATGCTCAGCGCTGCCAGCGCGGCGATAAGAAACGGCAAGGGCCGCCATATCCCCAAGAGCGTCACGCCAAGGAACGGCCCCACCGTCCAACCAAGCGCGCTATAGAACATGCGCGAGGTCTCGCAACGGCCCAGATCGGATTTCGAAATGAAATCGAGCACATAGGCGTTGAAACAGACAAAAACCGTGACCGTGGCCGCCGTGATCATGGCCAGCGCCGCGATCATGCCCAGCGCCCCGCCCTGTGCCCCCATAGTGGCCCCGCCCGCAAACATCG
The DNA here is from genome assembly GCF_000768555.3 of Roseovarius mucosus DSM 17069. Lineage (GTDB taxonomy): Bacteria > Pseudomonadota > Alphaproteobacteria > Rhodobacterales > Rhodobacteraceae > Roseovarius > Roseovarius mucosus. The sequence goes on along the minus strand of NZ_KN293978.2, from coordinate 62,189 downwards.
CGCAGCCGGTCACATAGATCCAGCGGCGCGGCATGAAGCGCGAGGCGAAAGGCACCATGAGGCCCGTTGCCAGCGACAGCAGCCCCACCATGAAATAAATCTCGGAGACGAGCGCCGCATCGCGGAGCGCGCGATACATCTCGAGCGGCATCACCGAAATGAGGATGCCGCGCGCCATGGCCTCTGCCCCGGCAAGCGAGGCAAAGCCGCGCACAGAGGGTGTTGGGGCATGGCGGAGCCATTCGGGAATGCGGCGTTGGTGCATGGAGTCGTTCCGATTTTTCGTAAGACTGACCACGGATGCAGGACGCGTGATTGGCAAACGACGACATCCTGTCGTTTTTGTTGTGAGGGATGTAAAAATTATTGATCCCTCCCGCCAACCTTGCGACTTGCGGCGGGCGCAGTCTGCGGGCAATGCTGCGGCGATGTTCATTCCTCGCGCCTCCAATCCGGGCCTTGCCGCCCTGCTGACCGTCCTCGCCGCCGCCTTGTTGGCGGGCACCACGCTCTTGGCCAAGGCGCTTGGAACAGACGCGCTTGGACCGGCGCTGAGCCCGTTTCAGATCAGCCATGGGCGGTTTCTCTTCGCGCTTGTGGCCATCGCGGGGATGAGCGCGCTGGTGCGTCCCCGGTTCACCCGTCCCGATCTGGGCACCCATGCCAAACGCTCGGCCCTGGGCTGGGGTGGGGTCACGCTGATGTTCGCGGCTGCCGCCTTTATCCCGCTGTCGGACGCCACCGCGATCAGTTTTCTCAACCCGGTGTTCGGCATGATCCTCGCCATCCCGCTTTTGGGAGAGCGGGTGGGTCCGGTGCGGTGGACGGCAGCGGGCATTGCCCTGACAGGGGCCGCGATCCTGATGCGCCCCGGCAGCGGGGTGGTGGAGACCGGCGCACTTCTGGCGCTTGGGGCAGCGCTATGCCTTGGGGCGGAGCTTATCTTCATCAAGCGTCTGTCGGGGCGGGAAGGGCCGTGGCAGATCCTGCTTGTGAACAACGCCATTGGGCTGAGCATCGCGACGCTGGCGGTGGTCTGGGTCTGGGCCGCGCCCACGCCGGCGCAATGGGCCGCCCTTGCAGCCCTTGGCGGTCTGATGGCGCTTGCGCAGACGGCGTTCATCAATGCCATGGCGCGAGGGGATGCGAGCTATGTGGCGCCGTTCTTTTACACCGCCCTGATCTTTGCCGGGCTTTATGACGGGCTGGTGTTTGGTGTCTGGCCCGATGCCATATCCATCCTTGGCGCAGTTGTGATCCTCGGCGGCGCAGGCTTGCTGCTCTGGCGTGAAGGACGGCGACGCGCGGTGGTGACGTAACGCCGCCTTTGACAAATCGCCCCCAGCTTGGCCTAGATACCCAGCAAGGGAGAGGGCCAATGCCACTGAGCATCCTGTTGCCGATGGTCGTTTTGGGCATCGCGGGCATCGCGGTGCTGCTGCATGTCTTGGGCCTCTCGCGCCGGGCGACGCTCTCGGATGCGGCGGCGGCGCGGGCGGCATGGCTGAGGGAATTTCCCGAGGACAGCCCCATTCGCGTCATTCTCTGTCACGATCACAGCGCCGCCCTGATCGAGACCGCACGGGGGCGCGGCGTGGTCTGGCCAATGGGGGCCGATACCACCGCCCGTTACCTGAATGGCGCGCGGATCAGGCAGCGCAAAACCGGTCTCACGCTCGATCTGCCTGACTATACCGCCCCGCGCATCCGCCTGACACTCGCGCCCGACGAAGCCGCAAGCTGGTGCGCTCTATTGGAGGCCCGCGTATGAGTGATACGCTGATCTATCCCGACGTCGTGAATTGGGCGGTGCCGCTCTTTATAGCCGCCATTCTCGCGGAACTTTTGTGGATCGTGATCAAGGGGCGCGGCGGGCGGTATGAGACCCGCGACGCGCTGACCTCGCTCTTGCTCGGGGCGGGCAATGTGGCCGAGGGCATCGTGCTAGGCTTTGTCGCCTATGGCTTTTTTATGGTGCTGTGGCAGGTCACACCGCTCGATTTGGGCCATTCGATCTGGGTGATCGCGCTCTGCTTTGTGCTCGACGATTTGCGCTATTACTGGGTGCATCGGTTCGGGCACCGCATCCGCTGGGTCTGGGCAAGCCACGTCAATCACCACTCTTCGCAGCATTACAACCTGACAACAGCGCTGCGCCAGACCTGGACCGGCACCTTTACCTTTATGATGATCGTGCGCGCGCCGCTGATCCTCTTGGGCTTTCATCCCGCCATGGTTCTTTTCGTGGGAGGGCTCAACCTCATCTATCAATTCTGGATTCACACCGAGGCGATTGGCCGCCTGCCGCGCTGGTTCGAGGCGGTGATGAACACGCCCAGCCATCACCGCGTGCATCACGGGCGCAACCCGCGCTATCTCGATTGCAATTATGCCGGAGTCTTTATCATCTGGGACAGGATGTTTGGCACCTTCGTGCCGGAACTGGAGCGGGAAAAGGTGGATTACGGGCTTGTCCACAACCTCGGCACGTTCAACCCGCTGCGCGTAGCCTTTCACGAATGGATCGGCATCTGGCGAGATGCGACGCAACCGGGGCTGACGTGGCGCGAGCGACTGATGTATTGCGTCATGCCGCCGGGTTGGAGCCATGACAACAGCCGGGGCACGTCGCAGACCATCAAAGAGCGCTATCTCGCAACACATCCCGAAGAGGCCGGCACGCCGGGGTTGCCATCCTCAGGTCGACACACGCTTTAGATTTGTCACATATCGCCCACTAAAATGTTATTTGACCGATCATTCAAAACCGGATCAAGTCGTAGCAGGCGATTTGCGCCATCACTCACGAACAGGTGTCGCCCCGCGAGGCAACGCGGGACGCTACGGAAGTACCCGGCACCTTGGGCAAGGGCCCATTACTCACCCTTGTTCAAGGTGTCGGGGAAGTAGTAGATTTCTTGTGACGAGGGATTTTTGGATAAGCCCTTTGGTTGAAATGGCCCGACGATGCCCTGGGAAAAATGCTACGAAGAAGCAGTGGTGCTGGAAGCCGCGATGCGTGCTTTCTGGGAGAAGGGCTATCAGGGCACCTCTATGGCCGATCTGGTTGAGGTCACGGGCCTCAATCGCGGCAGTCTTTATGCCGGGTTCGGCAACAAGCGAGAGCTCTTCTTGCGGGCATTACAGCATTACGATCAAAGCTACCGCGTCGGATTTCTCACACGGTTACGCAAGGATCGAGAACCAAAGGATGCGATCATCGCGACCTTTGACGCCATTGCCCAAGGCGACACGACCATGCCGGGCGGCTGCCTGGTGGTCAATTCCGCGATGGAGCTTGCGCCGCATGACGATGAAATCGCCCGCATCATCGAGAACAGCATGGCCGAGGTCGAGGCGTTTTTTGCCAATTGTCTTGCTGAATGCGAAGACCGCGTTCGCAGCCCTGCGGAAATCTCCGAGACGGCCAAGGTTCTGCAAGGGTTGATGGTGGGCCTTTTGGTCATGACCCGCGCCAATCGCGAAAGCCCGTCGATTGGCGCAATCCTCTCACAGGTGCGCAGCCTACTCGGCTGATCCGCTTACCAGCGACCCGATAGGCCACGCGCGAGCAGGCTGAGTTGCGCGCGCGCAGGTGCAATCCCAAGCCGCCCCTCGGCCACCGCGCGCGGATCGCGTTCCGCGCGGCGCAGCACCGGACCCGCGATCCAGAGCGGCAAGAGCGCCGCCCCCGCCGCACGTGACACCTTCCCACGCGCGGCGCGCGCACGGCGCAGCCGCACCAACCCATCCCTGGCCAAGGCCTGCACGGCGTCGGGCCGACCATCGACCAGGGGCCTGCGCCCCGCCGCCTCGAGTACTGGAATGGCGCGGAACCAATTGGCGAGACCCAGCGCATAGCCTGCATCACGCAGCACCTCGGGTGCCGCAGGACCAAGCGCTTGCGCCGCCGCCTGCAAGAGATTGCCGGACGTGGTCTCGATATAGCGGGTGAACTCAACCGCATCTGCAAAGGGCTCGCGCGCGATGTCCCATCGCCGCGCCTCGACCAGATCCGCCAGCAGCGCGGCACCGGGCGCGTCCAGCACATGCGCCAAGGGCGTCACCACCTCATGCCGCCGCACAAGGCCACCGGTCGCGATTTCCTCCAGCGCATCGGCCCACCATTGCAGGCGCATCTCGGCGATCATCGGCTCTTGCGTGACCCAAGGCGCGCGCGCCACCTCGACATTGAAGGCATAGACCGGAAAGAGCACGGCCCGCGCCGCAACCGGGGCCGCCATCGCCGCCAGAAAGCGGTCAGGATCGGCCCGGCGCACCAGATCGGCACAGGCGGTCAGATCGGCATCGAACCCTTGGCTCACGCCGCCCCCTGCCCGCGCAGGAGCTTCCAGCTGATCGCATCGAGCAGCGCCTCGAAACTTGCATCCACGATATTGGGGCTGACCCCCACCGTGGACCAGCGCCGCCCCTGCCCGTCTTCGCTGTCGATGATGACCCGTGTTGCGGCCTCGGTGCCGCCTTGGGTGATCCGCACCTTGAAATCCACCAGCCGCATATCGTCGATCTGGTCCTGATAGCGGCCCAGATCCTTGGCCAGCGCCTTGGCCAGCGCATTGACCGGCCCCCGGTCGCAGCCGTGATCGTCCATCGATTCACTCACCGACAGCTTCTTGTCGCCATCGACCTTGACCACAACCACCGCCTCCGAGAGGCTGACCATGCGGTCATACTTGTTCTTGCGGCGCTCGACCGTGACCTTGTAGCGCTTGACCTCGAAGAATTCGGGCATCTGCCCCAGTTCCTTGCGCGCGAGGATTTCGAAACTCGCCTGCGCGCTGTCATAGGTATAGCCTTCTTCCTCGCGCGCCTTGATCGTCTCGAGCAGGCGCGCGAGCGTCGGATCGCCCGGTTCGACCGCGATCCCCGCCTCGGTCAGACGCTGGCGCAGGTTCGATTGCCCCGCCTGATTTGACATCGGGATGATCCGCGCATTGCCGACCGCCGCAGGGTCGATATGCTCGTAGGTGCTTGGGTCCTTGAGGATGGCACTGGCGTGCAGCCCCGCCTTGTGGGCAAAGGCGGAGGCGCCCACATAGGCCGCCTGCCGCAGCGGCACGCGGTTGAGGATCTCGTCCAACTGGCGGCTGATCGCGGTGAGAGACCGCAGGCCGTCATGCGTGATGCCGGTCTCATAGCGGCTGGCATAGGGTTCCTTGAGCAGCAGGGTCGGGATGAGCGTGGTCAGATTGGCATTGCCACAGCGCTCGCCCAACCCGTTGAGCGTGCCCTGAATCTGGCGCACGCCCGCGTCCACCGCCGCAAGGCTGCCCGCCACCGCATTGCCGGTGTCGTCATGGGTGTGGATGCCAAGCCGTTCGCCGGGAATACCTGACGCGATCACCTCTGACACGATACGCCCGATCTCGGGCGGCAGCGTGCCGCCGTTGGTATCGCAGAGCACCACCCACCGCGCACCCGCGTCCACCGCCGCGCTCAGGCAGTCCAGCGCATAGGCGGGATTGGCGGTGTAGCCGTCAAAGAAATGTTCGGCATCGAACAGCGCCTCGCGCCCCTCGGCCACGACATGCGCAATGGAGCGGGCGATGTTGTCGGTGTTTTCCTCAAGGCTGATGCCAAGGGCTGCCGTGACATGAAAATCGTGGGTCTTGCCGACAAGGCAGACAGCCTTGGTCCCGGCGTTCAGCACCGCCGCCAAGACCTCGTCATTCTCGGCCGAGCGGCCCGCGCGTTTGGTCATGCCAAAGGCGGTCATCGTGGCGCGCGTTTTCGGGGCGTCGTCGAAAAACGCGCTGTCGGTGGGGTTTGCGCCCGGCCAGCCGCCCTCGATGTAATCCACGCCAAGGCGGTCCAGCGCATGGGCGATCTGGATTTTCTCCTGCGTGGAAAAGCTCACGCCCTGCGTCTGTTGCCCGTCGCGCAGGGTGGTGTCGTAGAGGTAGAGGCGGTGCTTGGTCATCTTAGCCGCTCCGCGCGGAATCAAGGCGCGTAGCGCCGCCGCGCAGCGCCCGACCGCCCCCCCGGGCGGGCGCTTTTGCAACGTCGCATCCCCTCCAATCGTTCAAGTATTTGGCACCATAAAGCGCCGACCACAGCCGTAGCAGCGCCCCCCCGGCAGTCGGGCACCGCGCGGCACAGGCACATCCAGCAGGTAGCCCACTCCCTGAAAACAAGTGCCAATTGAAACCACCTAAAACAAGAACTGGCAGCGCTGAACTTCCGGCGCACTCTCTGCCCTCAGCAATCATAAGTCTAACTCCGGAAAAGCACTTCGAATGCCATCAGAGAGAGAGCGTAATTGTTTTTTCACTCCCGCGAAGCGGTCTCCGTGCTCTTCCAAGTCCTGTTCGTGCTCAAATGAACGGAAAGAAATCACCTCTCCTTGCATCGGAAGCTCCATAAACTGCAAAAGAGCGCCGTGATCTATCGACCATTTAGGTCTGTCCGGTGTGTCAGTCAGTTCAAAGCCCATCTTTTCAAGGCTGTTCCGTATTTCATCCGCCGCAGCAAAGAGCCTTTTTGCCTCTTTCTTGTCCTGTTCTTTTTCCGCCAATGCCGCCTTGGCGCGCTGCTGCAATTTCGAACGCAAGTCCAGAACGGCATCAACTTCCAATTCGAAGGCGCTATTATCAGAGATATTGGCTTTCTCTTCTTCCTCTTCCTTCTGAACCCAAGCGCCACTCTCCGGTGTCAATAACCCCAGTAAGTTTGCGCCAGCTTTCAGCCCAGAAAGATTACCGGCAGACTCAAGCCTGAAAAGAACATCCGTCGCTTGATATGTGTTCAGATCGTTACAGAGCGCATTCAGCACCAACTCGGGGACTTCACCAGCAGGAACCTCCCGCGTCGCCTTGTGCCAACGCATCAGCGTTTTCTTGGCTTCCTCTGATTTCTGCATCGTCCAGTCCATCGGCTTGCGATAGTGCCTTCTCAGGAACACAAACCGGATCACCTCGCCCGGTATCCCCTGATCCAGCAAATCCCGCACGGTAAAGAAATTGCCCAAGGATTTGGACATCTTCTTGCCCTCGACCTGCAGCATCTCGTTATGCAGCCAATAGCGCGCGAACTGACCCTCGGGGTGGGCGCAGCAGCTTTGCGCGATCTCGTTTTCATGGTGCGGGAACATCAAATCGTTGCCGCCGCCGTGAATGTCGAAACTATCGCCCAAGAGCTCATGCGCCATGGCCGAACATTCGATGTGCCAGCCGGGCCGCCCCCTGCCCCAGGGCGAGTCCCACCCCGGCAAATCATCGCTCGACGGCTTCCACAGAACGAAATCCATCGGGTTGCGCTTGTACGGTGCTACCTCGACCCGCGCCCCTGCGATCATGTCATCGACCGAGCGGCCCGACAGTTTGCCATACCCCTCGCGCCAGCTATCGACGGCGAAAAGCACGTGGCCCTCGGTCTCATAGGCGTGGCCCTTGGCGATCAACCCCTCGATCATCGCGACCATCTGCGGAATATACTGCGTGGCGCGCGGCATGTGGTCAGGCTCGAGCGCCCCCAAGGCCGCCATATCGTCGAGAAACCATTGTGTCGTTTCCGCCGTGATCTCGCCAATCGAGCGCCCAGACTCGGCGGCACGGGCGTTGATCTTGTCATCCACATCGGTGAAGTTGCGCACATAGGTCACGTGCTCGGTCCCATAGACATGGCGCAGCAGGCGGTAGAGCACGTCGAACACCACCACGGGGCGCGCATTGCCCAGATGCGCCCGGTCATAGACCGTCGGCCCACAGACATACATCCGCACGTTATCTGGATCGAGAGGCGCGAAATCCTCTTTCCGCCGGGTTCGGGTGTTGTGCAGCTTGATCGTCGTCATCTTGTCCTCGCGCGCGGTCCCGCGGCGGGCTTAGCAACTTCGTGATCGCTTGGAAACACAAGACCGGCCCGCCTGAGAAAACTCAGGTGATAATGCAGCAGATAATGCAGGGTGCGGTGCTCATGCCGCTGTCCTAGCCCCCAGAGCAGCACCCGTCAAGCACGACGATCGAGGTCGCATTTGCGACACGCGTCGGATTCGGAACAGACAGAAACCGCAGAATCAGATGCTCTCTGCCCATCTGACGGAGAACACCATGCACCCACGCAGCAAAATTGCGCTTGTTGTCCGCACCATTGGTGCGGAACGGGGTCGTGCGGCGCGCGGGCGTCCTTTGGTGACCTGAGCCCAACCAAACAAACCCGTTTAATTCCTTCAGGAAACCCAAGACATGACCGAGACGATTACGCGCCGCGCCGGTGGACGCGCTGCTCGCCGCGAGGCCCGCTCCAACCCGCTTGCTGCCAATCTGCGCCCCGTGCATCCAGGGCAAGAGGGCGGCACCTATCGCCCGCTGACCCAATCGCAGATGGACCGCATCCACCATGCCGTGCTCGATGCGCTGGAACAAATCGGCCTTGCCGATGCGCCCCCTTCGGGCGTGGCCTATCTGACGGGGGCTGGCGCGATCCTCGGCTCTGACGGGCGGATCCGTTTTCCGCGCGCGTTGATCGAGGACACCATCGCCAAGGCCAACCGCGAGATCACGCTCTTTGGCCGGGACCCGCGCCACGACATGCTCTTGCAGGGCAATCGCGTGCATTACGGCACGGCAGGCGCGGCGGTGCATGTGGTCGATGTCCACACCCGCAGCTATCGCGAGAGCACGGTGCAGGACCTGCATGACGCGGCTCGCATTGCGGATCAACTCGACAACATCCATTTCGTGCAGCGCCCGATGGTCTGCCGCGACATCGTCGACAATCGCGAGATGGACCTCAACACGCTCTATGCCTGCTGTTCGGGGACCACGAAACACGTGGGCACCTCCTTTACCGAGCCGGGATTCGTTGCCGATGCGATCGAGATGCTGCATCTCATCGCGGGCGGCGAGGATAAGTGGCGTGAGCGGCCGTTCGTCAGCAATTCCAATTGTTTTGTCGTGCCGCCGATGAAATTCGCCACCGAATCCTGTCTGGTCATGGAGGAATGCATCCGCGCGGGCATGCCCGTTCTGCTTCTGTCGGCCGGTCAGGCCGGGGCCACGGCCCCTGCCCCCATCGCGGGGGCCATCGTGCAGGCAACGGCAGAATGCCTGGCGGGGCTTGTTTATGTCAACGCGGTCAAGCCGGGGTTCCCCGCGATCTTCGGCACCTGGCCGTTCGTCAGCGACCTGCGCACCGGGGCCATGTCGGGCGGCTCGGGCGAACAGGCGCTGCTGACCGCGGGCTGCGCACAGATGCACAAGTATTACGGCCTGCCCGGTGGGGCGGCCGCGGGCATTGCGGATGCGAAGCTTCCCGACATGCAGGCGGGCTGGGAACAGGCGACGTCGAACGTGATGGCGGGTCTCTCGGGGCTGAACATGGTCTATGAGGCGGCGGGCATGCATGCCTCATTGCTGGGCTTCTGCCTTGAATCGCTGATCCTGGGGGATGACCTCATCGGTCAGGCCCTGCGCTGCACACGTGGCATCGAGGTGGATGAGGACACGCTCAGCCTTGAGGTCATCCGCGCCACTTGCATCGGCGGCCCCGGCCATTACCTCGGCGCGGAACAGACACTGGGACGGATGCAGACGGATTACCTCTATCCCTGCATCGCCAATCGTTCTTCGCCCAAGGAATGGGACGAGTTGGGAAAACCCGACCTGATCGCCAAGGCCACGGAAAAGAAAATGAAGATCCTGTCGGAACGGGCGGCGGCGCGGTTTGACCCGATCACAGATACGGCCATTCGCGCACGGTTCAAGATCCACCTGCCTGCATAAGCTTTGCTATGTAGGTATTTGATTTAAAACAAGAACGCGCGCATCCATTGTCTGCGCGCGTTTTGGCGTTTTACGGAAACACAGGACGGCACGCTCGCGCATACTACGCGAAAGCGGGAACCGGTTTTGAGCGCCTCGAGCACGCAAAAAAATACGCTCTAACACCTTTTCAGGCAGCACGCGTTCCATCGCCCTCAAAAGAATATATCCGCCAGTTCGTCTCCGGCAGACTGGGCGGGATTCTCGGGCAGGGCAAGAGGTGCCTCCGCCCCCACGAAAATTCTGTCGTGGATCAGACGCTCGGCATCCATCGTATAAATCGCATAGAGCTTGGCCAAACGATCCTGTTCTGAGGGCAGCACATCATACAGTTCACGCCCAACATTCTCATTTGAAATCAATTCATTGAAACCCGAAATGAAAGTATCGAGTTCGACCTTGGCGGCGACCAGCGACGCCAGCGATGTCTCACTTGCGTGGAGCGCAATCTTGAGCGCGTCACCCTTGATGGCACAGCCCTGTTTGGTCGCAAGGACCGCCTGATCCGTAGCCTTCAACCGGTCAGAAATATCCTGCGCAAACCCAACGGTGCGGGACATCATATCATCCGCTTGTGAAACATCGGGCATGGTCGTGGCGGCAAGAGTACGTGTTGTGGTGGCGATCTGGTCAAAAATTTCGTTGGAGATCTTGGTCAGGGACAAGACCTGACGTGAGAGTTCCTGAAGCGCGCCCGCCTCTGACCCCATGTTGCAACAGACGATGAATGTATTGAGACCAAGCATCCGGATATGATGATCAAGCAAGCCCATTTCCGCGGCGATTGTCTGAATCGATCCGATGTGATCCTGCGTGGTTCGGCCAATCCGGTGCAGAACATCCAGATTCGACTGGCTGGATTGCAGCGCGCTCGACAGCCGGTTGGCACAGCCAATCATCGTCGAAACCCGCTTTCTCTGAGTGTCATTGGGATCAAGATAGACCTGTTCCGCAGCCCCGAGCACTTGTTCGGATTTGCGACGAATACCGCCAAGGCGTTTGAGAACGGAGGCGACATCGCGCGCGATTTCATCCCGACTTGCCTCGGCTTGACAAATCGCCAGATAGCTCAGCCCGTCGCTAGCCTCTGGCCGCTCTTGGGCAAGAGCGGCATCGAGAGAGGCGCGCGCTATCACCTCGACATGCTCCAGCCGTTGCCGGACAGAATCGCCTGTTTGAAGTTCCCCGACGATGGCGGAGATTTCGGCAAAGATGTCCCGCATGCCGGCTTCGATCACCGCATTGCCAGCCGCCAATTCATCCCGGTCCTGTTGAATTTCATGGATCTGCGCCTCGAGCCCCTCCAGCGCTGGCGTGACCCTATCGGTCATGTCCCGCGAGAGGTTCAAAGAGATCATGTCAAGATCCGCCATCTCGACTTCGATGATCTCTATATGAGCTTGCAACGCTTTGAGTTGCTCGTCGGCCGAGGCTGCAATGCGAGCCAGCTCGATAGAGAATTCATCGATCTTGGCTTCCTGCCGTGTGAGAGATTTCCCCAATATCCGCGAAATAGGGGCAGAGGCAGACATGGTGCGAATGACCACAGACAGATGGCTGACATTGCTCTGGATTTTACGGATACCCGCACGCAGCGCTTCGGCCATCTGGACGAAGGTCTGTACATCTTCGCTGATTTCCGCACTGTGCTCGACAGAGTGCAGGCACAACATCCGGAGCGTCTGGGTCTCTTCCGGGCCCAAAACCACGCTAAGCCGGGCAAGCACCGTGCGCAGTTGCATGAGGTCTTCCACGCTCGTTCCAAGCCCCTGCCCGGCCCGCAGAAAGATCGTCTCGATTGTGCCCGTCGCCTTGTTCAGGCTGTCGATATAGGCGTTGGACAAAAGGGTTCGCAGGGTAGGATGCATCGGGTCTACCTCGCGCGGAGCTGATGGGAATTGGCAAAGGCCGCGATTGCGCCCGGAACCTCGGAGAGAGAAACAACGCGCGTGGCAGCCCCCATGCGGATCGCCTCGCGCGGCATGCCAAAGACGACGCAGGTCTCTTCGTTCTGGGCAAGGGTCGTGGCCCCCGCTTCGCGCATTTCGCGCAACGAGCGCGCGCCGTCGTCGCCCATGCCCGTGAGGATGATCCCAAGTGCATTTTGCCCTGCGGACTGTGCGGCAGAGCGAAACAGGATATCAACCGAGGGACGGTGCCGACAGATATAGGGACCGTCCACGATCTTGACGCCATAGCTGCGCCCCTGCCGGACGAGCATCATGTGAAAATTACCCGGCGCGATCAGAACCTCTCCGGGATTGCACAGATCGCCATCAGCCGCCTCTTTGACATTGACCCGGCACAGCCCGTTCAGGCGGCGCGCGAAGGCATTTGTGAACCCCGCTGGCATATGCTGCACGATGACGACGGGGGGGCATGTCACCGGCAGCTCCTCCAGAACCGAGCGGATCGCCTCTGTGCCGCCGGTAGAGGCGCCGATACAGACGATCGGCGTGGTGTGGGCGATGTTCTTGGGCCGCGCAGGCGGAATCAAGGCATCCGCCAAGAGCTTGGTGCCGGTCTCACGCGGGGGCGCGACCCTGCGTGCGCTTTTGTGCCCGGACTCGGCGGCGGCATGAATGGCATCACAAATGGCGATGGCGGATTCCTGAAAATCGGCATCGGTCCTCGGTGTCGGCTTTGAGACAACCTCGACTGCGCCACTGGCAAGGGCCGTCAGTGCAAGATCTGATCCGGCTTCGGCATGGCTGGAACAGATCACCACCGGAATGGGGCGCTGCGCCATGATCTTGCGGAGAAAATCAAGCCCGGACATGCGCGGCAACTCCATGTCGAGCAGCATGACATCGGGAAGCCCAGATTGCATTTTCGACACGGCAATAAACGCATCCGCCGCCGTTCCGAACAGTTTCAGGGTCGGATCGGTTTCCACAATCCGCATCAACATGGCCCGCGCCGAGGCTGAATCGTCCACGATCAAGACTGAAATCTGAGGTTTGCAGGCACTGTCCAGCATCGCGGTCTACTCTTTTTGGAACACAGCCGTGGCAAGCTGTTTGAGATTGGGTTGTTTCACGGTCATGGATTCGGAATGTCCAACCACCAGATACCCCTTTGGTGTCAGGTGACGGGCAAGGCGCGCGATGACATTGGCCTGATCCTCGGGCTCAAAGTAGATGAGCACGTTGCGCAGGAAAATGATGTCTACATCCTGATCCACCGGGTAGCTTTCATCCATCAGGTTGAGATACGTGAAGTTTGCCTTGCTTCTCAGGGCTGGCACGATCCGTGCCATCCCGCGCATATCTTCGGACTGCCCCGGCATGGTATACCGCGCGCGCAGGGCAGACGGGACCGGATCAAGGGCGTCAGCCGCGTAAATCGCGCGCTTGGCGGCATCGACCATGCGGGTGGAAATATCCGTACCGAGGATGGCGTATTGAAACTCTGCGCCGTTGCGCACGGCCTCTTCCATGAGCATTGCCGCCGTATAGGCCTCGGACCCATCCGAACAGGCCGCACTCCAGAACTTAACATCGACAGGTTTGTTGAGCCGCTGCTTGCGCCGCAGAATCTGTGGCAGCATTTCATTCATGAGACAGCGGAAATGGGCCGGTTCCCGGAAGAAATCGGTTTTGTTGGTCGTGATAAGATCAATGACATCATCACGTTCCGCGCCAAATCCGCCGTCCTCAAAGAGGTGACGGTAATAGTCTTCAATCGAGCTAAAGCCGAGGGTCTGCACCCGGCGGCGCAGGCGGCTTTCGATCATCACCTTCTTGCCAGAGGGCAATTTGATCCCGGTTTCGCGGGAAATCACCTCTGCAAAGTGGTCGTGATAGGATTTGGCGCGAGACAGGCTCATGTCAGGGCGAACCCTTCTGAAGTTTCGGTGGCGCGTTGAGATGCGAATTCAGTCGTCTTGCGCCGCGCCCCCTCGCCAAACAGCTTTTCGAGGTCGAGAATACAGACGAAATCCCCGTTGCGACGACCAATACCGGTCAGCACACTTTCATCCCATGTGGTGATCCCTGCGTCGGCGGGGGATTTGATCGCGCCCTCATCAAGTTCCGTCACCTCGATCACGCGTTCGGTTTTCAGACCTACGGTTGACCTCTGCTGGCCGTTCATCAGGCTCAGGATGAGAATGCGGGTCTCGGAGGTGTCCTTGGTCGGCCCACGCGACAAAAGCTCGGAGAGGTCGGTAACGGCGATGCTCTCGCCGCGCACGTCGATGAGCCCCAGAAGTTCGGCAGGGCTGTTGGGCAGCGCTGCAATCGGCTGAGTATCCAGGATCTGCTGTACCCGGTTCACGGGCACAGCGAAGAGCGAGCCGCTCGATTGAAAGGTGACGACTTGGGTATTCTCGTTCATGGTTCTATCCTCACGCTGCGTCGCGCGATGCAAAACCATGATCGAGATCATCTTTGTTCGCACCGGGATTGAAAGAAAAGCCACCGGGGTTCCGTGTGGTTCTGAAAAGAGTAGCTTTGGTTGTGCGGGCTGGGCTGGATTTTTCCTGCGGCTGCGCGACGGCGTCGTTTGACAGGACAAAATAGGACACCGCATCCTGCAACTGCTCGGACTGGCTCGAGAGTTCCTCGGCTGTGGCCGAAAGTTCTTCGGCGGCAGAGGTGTTCTCTTGCGTGACCTTATCGAGTTGCTGAATCGCCAGATTGACTTGCGTGGCACCGGACGACAGTTCCTGCGAAGCCGTCGAGATTTCGGTGACGAGGGCCGATGTGCGTTCGATGTCGGGCACAAGACCCTGGAGCATTGCCCCTGCGTTTTCTGCCGTCCGAGCCGTGGTGGCCGACAGGGCAGAGATCTCTGCCGCCGCCGTCTGGCTGCGTTCGGCCAGTTTGCGCACCTCTGCCGCGACAACCGCGAAACCACGCCCATGTTCGCCCGCGCGCGCGGCCTCGACCGCCGCGTTGAGCGCCAGAAGGTCGGTTTGACGCGCGATTTCCTGCACCACCATGATCCGGCTGGCGATTTCCTGCATCGAGGTCACTGCTTCGGCCACGGCCTTGCCGCTCTCACGGGCATCTTTTGCGGATTTGATGGCCATACGCTCGGTCTCGGCGGCGTTCTCGGCGCTTTGCTTGATATTGGCGGACATCTGTTCCATCGAGGCCGACGCCTCTTCGGTGGACGACGCCTGTTCGGTGGCCCCTTGCGACAATTCCTCGGATGTGGCGGCCATTTGCTGACTGCCTGAGGCCACGTTGCGGACAGCGGACGTAACATCCCCCACGACATTGCGCAGTTTGAGAACCATCGCATTGACCGACTGCAAGAGATCGCTGATTTCGTCATTGCTGCGGATGGTGGCAGTTCGCGTCAGATCGCCTGCGGCGACCCGCCCGGTGATGGCGATGGCTCTGCCCAGACCCTTGGAGATCGAGAACGTGACCCAAGAGGCAGCAGTGACACCGATCACGATGGCCGCCGACATCAGAACCAGAAGCACATTGCGTGAGCTGGCGTATTGTGCAGCGGACTCCGCGATCATTTTGGTCATCGTGGCCTCGTTGAGCTCGACGATCCGACGCAATATCTCACGCATCGCGAGCGCCGACTCCTCTCCTTCGGCCTGAAGGTAACGAAACGCCTGACGCTGTTGCCGCATATCTTTCATGGACATGGCCTTGGCATTGACAGCCATAAGCTCTTGCTCAATCCGGCTATATTCCTCCAAGAGAGGCTGCGCTTCTGCACTGGCAATGGACGCGAGGCGATCAAACAAGGCCTTTTTGCCATTCAGGTTTTCTTCGATACTTGCCTTGACCTCGCGTTTGGTCGCAAAGTTCTCGGCAAGGAGATAACTAAGGGTATCGCGTTGAGATCGGGTTTGCGCCGAGATCAGGCTTTCCGACAAATGCACCCGCTCCCCCGCCTCGTTCGAGATAATGTCCAGGTTGCGGTTGAACTCCGCCAAATCCTTGAGGGCAAGAAACATGGCAAATCCAGTCAGCCCCAAAACCAAAAGGAATGTCGCGACCAGTTTCGCTTTTATGGTCAGTCTCATGATATGATTTCCCTTAATCAAAGAGAATTGGCCGTCGCAATATGCGCGGCAAAGATGTTGTTCAGGTCGGGCAGAATGGTGATGCCCTCGGGGCCCTGTATGAGGCCCCGCACGTAATCGGCGGGCCAGATCGTGCCGGTGGGCGGCAAGGGTTCAATACGATCGCAATCAATGGTTATCACCTCGCGCACCTCGTCGGCTGTGATGCCCACGGTGATCTGCTCATTCTCGATCGGGATTTGCAGAACCAGAATACGTGTGTCCTGATCGACAGGCCGCTTGGGAATGCTGAAGATCACACGCAGATCAGCCAGTGGAACAACCCCGCCGCGCACATTGATGACGCCTTGCGCAAAGGCGCCGCCATGGGGGACGCGGGTCACGGGGATGGGCGAGAGGATTTCCAGAACCGCGCTGGTTTCAATGGCGAAAATCCGTTCACCAAGGCGCAGGGCAACCACCGTGAGGGTCTTGCCCGATCCGTTGAGGTCTTTGGTCATGCTGCTTTCTCGATTTTTCTAAGGTCAGTCCGGGCAAGCTCGACAAGATTGCCGACTTCGAGCACGAGGGCGACCGAGCCATCCCCAAGGATGGTGGCCCCAGAGATGGATTTGACGCCCGCATGCAGGCGCGACATCTGTTTGACGACCGTCTGATTGGTTCCAAGGATGCGATCCACCACCAGCCCGACGCGCATGCTCGAGGCAGAGACAACGATCACGTTCTGAAGCGTGTTGTGTTCTTCGGCGCAGTCCAGAAGCGTTCTGAGCCGCAGGAACGGCACCAGAGAGTCGCGGATTTGCAGAAAGCTCGAGGTCGTATCGGCCCCGGCATCGCTCGCAGGCAGTTCCACGATCTCTTGGACCGCCGCCATCGGGATGATGTAGCGATCCCCGCCGACCTCGACCAAAAGCCCGTCGATGATCGACAGCGTGAGCGGCAGGCGCAGGGTGAAGGTTGTGCCGTGGCCCGGTTCGGACGAGATCACGATCCGGCCTCTCAGGCCCTCGACCGTACGCTTGACCACATCCATGCCAACCCCGCGCCCCGACAGCTCTGTAACCTTGGCAGCGGTGGAAAATCCCGGCTCGAGGATGAGCGCGAAAAGCTCGGCCTCGGACGGCGTGGCGTCCGGCGTCAGCAGCCCTTGATCAATGGCGCGCGCGCGCAGTTTGTTGCGATCCAGACCGCGACCGTTATCCTTGACCGAGATCACCACCTCGGCCCCCAGATGCTCGGCGCTGAGCTCGATGGTGCCACAATCCGGTTTGCCCGCGGCAGCGCGCGCCTCATCGGTCTCTAGCCCGTGATCAATCGCGTTGCGGATGATATGCACCAGCGGGTCGCCCAGCCGCTCGATCACGGTTTTATCGAGCTCGGTATCCGCCCCGGTGACAACAAAATTGACCGTTTTGCCCAAGCCTTCGGAGAGATCGTGCACAAGGCGGCGGAACCGGCCGATGATCGAGCTGATGGGCACCATGCGGATGCTCATGGTGGTGTCACGCATCCGGGCAGAGAGGCGCTGAATATCCTCGGCGGCAGCCATGATGGAGGGATCTTTGCTGCTGTTGGCCAAGGCGCTGAGGCGGGCCTCGGCGATGACCAACTCGCCCACCTGATCCATCAACTCGTCCAGACGCTCGGCCGGCACGCGCATCGTCGCACTTTGCTGGGCGGCTTGGGGGCCGGTGACCACGACCTCGGCAGGCACCGCGCTCGCGGCGACATCTGGCGCGGGGGCCGCAAGGTTGACGAGGTTCAACTCCATATTGCCCTCATGGAACATGAAGACGCTGTTGATGTCGTCCTCACGCGCAGAGGCGGGCAGATCCATGGACCACCCCAGCAAACAGGCCTGCGCCTCGATCCCTTCAAGAGCCGGAATCCGGCTGATGTCCGCCACAAGGTTGGTGGCCCCCAGACCGCGCAACTCGTCCAAGAGCACCTCAGGTCGCGCGCCGAGCGCCAAAGCGTCTGTGGCAAGTCGGAAATCCAACCGCCAACCCTGCTCGGCAGAAGCCTCGACATGCGGCTCGACGGTGTCGTTGCCGGGGCTGACGGCCTGCGCGAGGTCATCAAGGATGACCTGTCGTGCGGGGGTCATGGCGGCTTCTCCGGCCAGATAGCCCTTGATTTCGTCGGCGGCGCGCAGCGCCACGCGGATCAAAGAGGCGCTGACCTTGATTTCCCCAGAACGGATTTTTTCAAACGCGGTTTCAAATTTGTGAATGAACGCCGCCAAGTCCGTGAATCCGAACATCGCACCGGACCCCTTTATTGTATGCAGGTCCCGAAAGGCCGCATTTATCAGATCCATATTGTTCGGGTCTGCTTGCAGCTTCAGCAGGCCTTGCTCGAGGCTTTCAAGAAGTTCACTGGCCTCTTCGAGAAAGACCGCAGAAATGTCATTATCCATCATCCCAGAACCTTCTGAATGACGCTGAGAAGTTGCGCCTGTGAAAACGGCTTGACCATCCAGCCAAGGGCACCGACCGAACGGGCCTCTTGCTTGAGCGCATCGGCCGAGTCGGTGGACAAAAAGATGACCGGAATACCCTGACTGCTGGGATGGGCGCGAAAGGCGCGGATAAAGCCCAGACCATCCAAATTCGGCATGTTCTGATCGGTCAGAACCGCGTCGATCTTGAGTGTGGTGGCCTTTTCCAGGGCATCCCGCCCATCAACGGCCTCAATGACATTATAACCTGCCCCGCGCAGGGTCAGGCCGACCATTTGCCGAATGGACGGAGAATCGTCGACCGCGAGAACCGTTTTCATGCTGCCACCTGCCTAGTCTGAACGCTATTGATCCCGACGAGAACGCCATTCTCGACCACCGCCAGCGGCAAGAGCGCGATCCGATCGAGCGCGGTTTCCAGAACGCTCCCCGAGGGCATGTCGACGGCAAACCGATGCGCAAGGCCCTGCGCCGTCTTGAAGGCCGACAACAGAACCTGAAGGCTGGCGGCATCGATACTGACGAGTTTCTTGGTGCAAAGGGTGACGTCACCGTTGGTCAGGGCGGTGTTCAATTGCTGGGCAAGATCGTCTGCCGAGGCGATCTTCAAATCCCCGGTCAGAGGAAGTTTCTTGGTCATGAGGTCTGTGGTCCGTACTTGGGGACAGATCTGAAAAAGCCCACTTTATGACCTTTTCAAATATGTCAGCTACAACAGGTGTCTTCGCGATCAACGGTTGCGCCTTGGCATTGTTTACAAACGCCAAAGGCCAGTTTGACCTTCGAAAGATCACATCTGGGTGTAAAAGTTGGCGGCGCTATCTATGGCGCTACACCCGTGCCGGTTACGGCCCCTATGCCTGCAACTTCGGGTCAAATCAGCGCTGTTTCGTCATTTTCACCGCTTCTCGGCGCCCCAACTACCCATGAGGATAGTTAACCCCCCGCGCTCACCTGCCGTTCAAACCTTTGAGGAGCGCATCATGCCATCCCATCCAAGGATGATCACCCGTGACGGACCGTAAAAGAGCCGAGCAAGGGACAAAAACGTGCCGTAGCACCAGCGCCGAGCGATCGGAGAGCCCCCGGTGTGTCGCCTGTTTTGTCCGGTTTCGGTGTTCTCACGCTTTTTAATTTTTTCGCGTCCACAACAACTTGTGACGCAACTTGACCAAAGGACCAACCATGAGACTGAGTATCAAAGCCAAGCTGGCCGGAACCTTTATCTTTATCTTTGCCTTGTTCGGCGCCTCTGTCGTCATGGCGCTGCGCGACCTCAGAGCCGCCGATCAGGAGCTTCAGGACATCAAGCGCCTGGAAGTCACCGAACTGGGCGTGATCAATGAAATGTTCGAGGCAAAATTGCAGGTCTTGACCGGTGTGGCCGCTTTCCTGATCGGCCTGCCCGATGCGCCGGCTGACCACCTCGACAAGATCAAGGCAGGCGTCATAGCCCAAGCCTCTATCGTCGATGACAAGATCATCGAATTGGGTGCCATGGCGAAAAACCCCGAGCTGGTGGCCGAGTTGAATGCTTTTGAAGAGTTGCACAAACGCGCCTTTGCGATGAACACCCGCGTGATCGCGTTGGAGGCCGCCGGGAATGGCGACGCGGCCAATACTCTTTTTCATAAAGACCTGATGGACATGGGGGTCGACATTCGAGCCTCGCTTCAGAATATGCGCGAGACCATCGTCGGCAACCTTAGTGAGCGCGCCGCAGAGGCAACCGTCGCCTATGAAACAGCCAAGTTCAACCTGGTGCTGATGCTGATCCTCTCTTTGCTGGTCGGTCTCGCGGCGGCGACCGTGATCACGCTCTCCATCGCCCGGCGGGTGGCACAGGCCGCGGAACTGGCGCACGGCATTTCCCAAGGCGACCTGCGCCATACGCTCGACGTGCGTGGCCGTGATGAGGTGTCGACCTTGCAGGCGTCGATCAACGACATGGTCCTGCGTCTGCGCGATATTGTGGCCGACGTGACCAATTCGGTGCGCAACGTCTCTTCGGGTGCGGCGCAGCTGGCGGAAACCTCGGAAGAGCTGGCGCGCGGCGCCTCTGACCAGGCTGCGGCGACAGAAGAAGCCTCGTCTGCAGTCGAACAGATGACCGCGAATATCAAGCAGAGCGCCGAAAACTCGCAGATCACGGAAGGCATCGCAACCAAATCCGCCGAGGATGCCCGCACCAGTGGGCGCGCCGTGGCCGATGCCGTAAGTGCGATGCAGACGATTGCGGACCGCATCATGATCGTTCAGGAAATCGCGCGGCAAACCGATCTTCTGGCGCTGAATGCCGCCGTCGAGGCCGCACGCGCGGGCGAGCATGGGCGCGGCTTTGCCGTGGTCGCCGCAGAGGTGCGCAAACTGGCCGAGCGTAGCCAAACCGCCGCCGCCGAGATTTCGTCGCTGTCCGCCACCACGGTGAGCACGGCCGTCGGAGCCGGGACGATGTTGGCGGAACTGGTGCCCAATATCGAACGCACCTCGGGTCTGGTGACGGAAATCAGCGATGCCTCGCGCGAGCTTTCGAGCGGCTCGTCGCAGATTGCCCTCTCCATCCAGCAGCTTGACCTTGTGACCCAGACCAACAACGCCGCCTCAGAGGAACTGTCAAGCAGCGCGACCGAGCTTGCCAGTCTCGCCGATGAGCTGACCGTCGCGGTGGGCTTCTTCAAGGTGGCGGATCAACCTGCCGTCGAGCTTCGGCGAGAAACCCGCAGTTCTTCAACAAGTTCGGTGGTTCCGCTCAAGCGAGGCAAGGCATCTACCAAGCCGCAATCGTCGAAACCCGCGAAATCGGAGGGCGGTTTCGAATTCGATCTGGGCTCTTCGGGCGACGATCTTGACGCGCGCTTTGCCCATAAGGAAAGCGCCTAAGCAAAGCCTTGGGGCAGGTTGGGAAACCCACCTGCCCCAAGGATTCAGACTATTCGTTCCAAGCCTTGTCGACGCCGTCGATCTGAACCCGCGTTGGCAGGCCCAGACGATCCAGCACCGGGAAATAGGGCTTGGGGTCAAGTTCTTCGACATTGCGCATCGCGCCCACGTCCCAATCCCCTTGGGCGATAAGGATCGCGGCGGCGACAGGTGGCACGCCAGCGGTGTAGGAAATCCCCTGGCTGCCAACCTCTTCAAAGGCCTCTTTGTGATCGGCCACGTTGTAGACAAACACCTCAACCGGCGCGCCGTTCTTGGTGCCCTTGACCAGGTCTCCGATACAGGTTTTGCCGGTGTAGTTCGGCGCCAGCGATGCCGGATCAGGCAGCACCGCCTTGACCACCTTGAGCGGCACCACTTCCAGCCCCTCAGCGGTTGTTACGGGATGCTCCGACAAAAGGCCTAGGTTCTTGAGCACCGTAAAGACATTGATGTAATGCTCGCCAAAGCCCATCCAGAACCGCACATCGGCATCCGGGTAATTGGCCGCAAGCGAATGCACCTCGTCATGACCCGAGAGATAGGCGCGGCAGGTGCCCACCACGGGCAAATCCCAATCGCGGCCGACCTCGAACATCTTGTTCTCTTGCCATGCCCGGTTCTGCCATGAATAAACCGTGCCGGTGAATTCGCGAAAGTTGATCTCGGGGTCGAAATTGGTCGCGAAGTACCGGCCATGCGAGCCTGCGTTGATGTCGACGATGTCGATGGACGTGACCTTGTCCATGTATTCGTCAGCGGCAAAACGGGCAAAGGCGTTGACGACGCCGGGATCAAAGCCGATCCCCAGAATGGCGGTCACACCGTTTTGGGCGCAAAGATCGCGCTTTTTCCACTCGTAATTGCCATACCAAGGGGGCGTTTCGCAAATCTTGGCGGGGTCTTCGTGAATGGCGGTGTCGATATAGGCGACCCCTGTCTCGATACAGGCGTCCAGAACCGACATGTTCACGAAGGGCGAACCGACATTGATGACAATCTGCGCGCCCGTCTCGCGGATGAGCGCGGCCACGGCGGCGCTGTCCATGGCATCAATCGCATGGCTGGCAAAGGTGCCCGGCACCTTCATCGCTGATTTCTCGTGAACCGAGGCGATGATCGCGTCGCATTTCGCCTGCGTGCGCGAGGCGATGTGCAGATCGCCCAGAATATCGTTGTTCTGGGCGCATTTATGGGCGACGACCTGCGCCACGCCTCCGGCACCGATGATGAGCACGTTACGTTTCACTTCTGCTGTCTCCTTTTCTTGCAGGACAGGGGAAGGAGGGCGATCAGCCCCGGGAAAGAGTGTGGGTGGTCCTCATGAGAGCGAGGCGGCATAGTCCTCGAAGGTAAAACTGCGGATCAGATCGACCGTGCCATCAGAGCGTCGGATGGCAATAGCGGGCATGTTGACGCCATTGAACCAGTTTTTCTTGACCATCGTGTAACCGGCAGCATCGCCGATCGAAATGCGGTCGCCGACAGCGAGCGGTGCCACAAACCGCGCCTCGCCGAAAATATCCCCCGCAAGGCAGGATTTGCCGCAGATTTGATAGGCATGGCTGCCCTCTTGCGGCAGCTTCGCGCTCTCACGGTAGATCAAGAGGTCAAGCATATGCGCCTCGGTGCTGGAATCGACGATGGCCAATTCCTTGCCATTGTCGAGAATGTCGAGCACCGTAACCTCAAGCGTGGTCGATTGGGTTATCGCCGCCTCGCCCGGTTCCAGATAGACCTGCACCTCGAACTTCTCGGCAAACTCCTTGAGCCGCGCCGCTAACTCCTCCAGTGGGTAATCGTTCCCGGTGAAATGGATGCCCCCCCCAAGCGAGACCCATTGCAGACGCTCCAAAACCGGCCCAAACTCGTCCTCGATCCGGGTCAACTGGCGGTCAAAGAGGTCAAAATCACTGTTTTCGCAGTTATAGTGGATCATTACGCCGGAAATCTGGTCGATCACGCCAAGAATCTTGTCCACTTCCCATTCGCCCAACCGCGAAAAGGGTCGCGCAGGATCGGCCAGATCGAAACTCGACGTTGAAAACCGCGGATTGAGGCGCAGACCGCGTTCAATTCCTGCCGATTGGCTGTCGTAGCGCTGCAACTGCCCCACGGTGTTGAAAATGATCTTATCGGCGTAGGACACAGCCTCGTCGATCTCGGCGTCCGACCAGGCGACCGAATAGGCGTGGGTTTCCTTGCCGAACTTCTCGCGCCCCAACCGCAACTCGAAGAGCGAAGATGAGGTGGTGCCATCCATATACGGCTGCATCGTCGGAAAGGAGGACCATGTGGCAAAGCATTTCAGCGCCAAAAGCGCCTTGGCCCCCGACAGCGCGCGCAGCCGCTCGATCTTGCGCATGTTCTGTAAAAGGCGCTCTTCGTCGATCAGGTAATAGGGTGTCGGAATCATCTGGCCCCCCTTTGCTGTCACAGGGTCATACGGTTGCGCAGCGCATACCCCCCCCGCCCCTGCGATGCAATGGCAGAGCGACCCTGAGACGCGCATGAGAGGGTCGCAGCGATTGACACAAAACGGGAACATGTGTAGAACAAAACCAAATGACCCGCGAGAGGACCCGGCCCATGCTGACCAAGAAACAACTCGATTTGCTGGAGTTCATCCAAAAGCGTGTGCAGCGCGATGGGGTGCCGCCCAGCTTTGACGAGATGAAAGAGGCGCTGGATCTGCGGTCGAAATCCGGCATTCACCGCCTCATCACGGCGCTGGAGGAGCGCGGGTTCATCCGGCGTCTGGCGCATCGCGCGCGCGCGCTGGAAATCGTGCGCCTGCCCGAGAGCCTGGGCGGCGAGGCGCGGCACAGCTTTACCCCCCGCGTGATCGACGGCGACCGCCCCGATGCCCCCCGCCCCGCCAATGCCCAGCCGGTCGAGGTGGCGCATGCCTTTGAGGTGCCGCTTATGGGTCGTATCGCCGCCGGTGTGCCGATCGAGGCGATTGCCCAAGTGCAGCACAATGTCTCGGTGCCCAGCGGTATGGTCAGAGGCACAGCCAATCACTATGCGCTGGAGGTGCGCGGCGACTCGATGATCGAGGCGGGGATCAACGATGGCGATGTGGTGATCATCCGCGAGACATCGGTTGCGGATAATGGGGACATTGTCGTGGCCTTGATCGAGGACCAGGAGGCGACGCTCAAACGCTTTTACCGCCGGGGCAATTCTATCGCGCTCGAGGCGGCAAACCCCGCCTATGAAACCCGGCTCTTTCCTGACGATCAGGTCCGGGTTCAGGGACGATTGGTCGGGCTGATCCGCAGCTATTGAGAGTTCCAGAGCCGCGCGCCGC
This sequence comes from Roseovarius mucosus DSM 17069, assembly GCF_000768555.3. Taxonomy (GTDB): domain Bacteria; phylum Pseudomonadota; class Alphaproteobacteria; order Rhodobacterales; family Rhodobacteraceae; genus Roseovarius; species Roseovarius mucosus. The sequence goes on along the minus strand of NZ_KN293978.2, from coordinate 37,719 downwards.
TCAAGTCGCGCGCGGTTACAAGGCGCAAATCCGATCCATCTGCGTAGAGCGCGAGCGATCCTGTCACGCGTAGTGTATCGGGCGTGCTGATCCAACAGTCACGGTTTTGGGTTGGCGCACTCTCTGGGCGTGGCTCCGGTGTCGCGCTTATTAGGATCAGCTTGGCCCCCTCGCACAGGATCGGCTTGGCGGCTGCATCCTTGCCTGCCAAGATCCGAACACCGTTGGCCAAGGCAAGGTCCTCGGACCATCGCTCAAAAGCCGCCTCGCGCGTTGCCGCGTCGCCGTCATTCTCCAACCAGTTCTGAGCCACGAACCCACCGCCAGACACCTTGTTGAGCGCGCGTCCTGTCTCGGTCATGATGCCGATCAGGCCTGACGTGTCGGAAACGATCATCACCGGGCGCTCTGCTGCGCCCCAGAGAAAAACGCCGACGACCACCGGCACGGCCCCCAATATCCGCGTCCGCCCCTGCCAAAGCACGATAAAGAGCGCCCCGAGTGCCAGGAGCGGCAGCACATGGGGGCCGGGGGCCACCACCGGCACGCGCGCCCCGTCCAGTGCGGCCACCCATTCCGCCACGCCAAGTATCCAGCGCAAGCCAAGCTCCATCACGCGCAGCGCGATCCAGTCGAGGCCAAGCGGCAACAAAAGCGTGGCCAAAACCGCCGCTGGCATCACCAGCACCCCCATCAATGGCACACTCACCAGATTGGCCAAGAGGCCGAATTGCGCGTATTGGTTGAAATGTGCCGCAGCGACCGGCGCTGTCGCGGCCCCTGCCACGGCGGACGAAATCACCACGGCCAACACCGGGCGCAGCCAGCGGGGACCAAGAGCCCACCCCGCATCGCGCAGCCAGCCAAACACCGCAACCAACCCCACGGTCGCGGCAAAGGACATCTGAAAGCCCGGACCCAGCAACGCCTCGGGCTGAAGGGCCAGCACGATCATCGCCGCCACCGCCACCGCGCGCAGGCTAAATGCGCGCCGCTCCAGCATCACCGCGCCCAGCATCACCGCGACCATGACAAAGGCGCGCTCAGTCGCGACATTCCCCCCCGATAGCCCCAAATACCCGGCCCCGGCCAGGAGCGCGAGAAAGGCCGAGAGCTTCTTGGCCGGGAGGCGCAAACCTATGCGCGGCACGGCTGCAAAGCCCAAACGAAAGGCGGCAAAGACAAACCCGGCCAATAGCCCCATGTGCAGCCCTGAAATGGCCAAGAGATGTGCAAGGTTGGAAATGCGCATTGCTTCCAGTGTCGATAGGCTGAGACCAGCCCGGTCGCCGGTCATGATCGCAGCGGCAAAAGCACCCGTTTGCCCCGGCAGGCGGCTCTGCACATGCTGCGACAGAGCCATGCGCGCGCGAAAGAGTGCTTGGCCCCCCGCCCCCGCGTCCAGCCGCAGAACCGGCGTGCGGGTATAACCCACCGCGCCAAGTCTCAGAAACCACGCATGGCGCTGGAAATCAAAGCCCCCGGGCTCGACCGGACCACCCGCCGGGCCCAGATGCGCCGTCAGGATCACCCGCTCTCCGGCGCGGGGCGTGAAATGGCTCTGATCGCCATGAAGCGACACGCGCACCCGATTGGGCGTGCGCGCGGGATCGGTGCGCTCCAGAACCACGCGGTCGAGCGTCAGTCGCAGCGCGTCCGAAGCCGAGCGGTCGACCCCCACTATCCGCCCCTCCACCGGGCCGTAGTAGCGCCAGCCCAGAACCGGCCCCGCCACCAGATGCGCGCGCAGACCCGCGAGGGCAAAGCCCGCCAGCATCAACGCCACCGCCCAGAGCAGTGGCCCCGACCATTCCCGCCCGCGTGCGGCCAACAGCGCCAACACAAGCGCTCCGCCGCCACAGCCCCACAGGGCCATCACCGAAGGTTCGCGCAAAAGCGCGAAATAGGTCGCAACGCCACAGGCCGTGCCAACCGGCACCCACGGGAAAAGCGCGCCGCGCTGCGCCAGCCAGACCGCCTCAATCCGGGGCCAGATCGGGTGCCAGATGCCCAAGGCTTGTTTCCCCCATGACGGGCCGATAGACAGTCGCCAACGCTAGCCGCATCATCGTTACCGAAAGGTTAATTCTCCCCATGTCGCAACAGGTCGTGACCCGCTTTGCCCCTTCGCCCACCGGCTATTTGCACATCGGGGGGGCGCGTACAGCGCTGTTCAACTGGCTTTATGCCCGTGGTCGCGGCGGCAAGTTCCTGCTGCGGATCGAGGATACCGACCGGGCGCGCTCGACCCCAGAAGCGACCCAAGCGATTCTGGAGGGGTTGGCCTGGCTTGGCCTTGACCACGATGACGAGGCGATCAGCCAGTTCGAGCGCGCCGACCGCCACGCCGAGGTGGCACGCAAATTGCTGGCCGAGGGCATGGCCTATAAATGCTTTGCCACGCAGGACGAGATCGAAACCTTCCGCGAGGCTGCACGCGCCGAGGGCCGCTCGACCCTTTTCCAAAGCCCCTGGCGCGACGCGACGCCCGATCAACACCCCGAGGGTGTGCCCTATGTCATCCGAATCAAGGCCCCCCGTGACGGTGTGACCGTGATCCGCGACGAGGTGCAGGGCGATGTCACCATCCGCAACGATCAGCTCGACGATATGGTCCTGCTGCGCGGCGATGGCACGCCGGTCTATATGCTGGCCGTGGCTGTCGATGATCACGACATGGGTGTGACCCATGTCATCCGGGGCGACGATCACCTCAACAACGCCGCGCGCCAGATGATGATCTATCAGGCGATGGGCTGGCCCCTGCCGGTTTATGCCCATATCCCGCTCATTCACGGCCCCGATGGCAAGAAGTTGAGCAAGCGCCATGGCGCGCTTGGCGTCGAGGAATATCAGAAGATGGGCTATCCGGCGGCGGGGATACGCAACTATCTGGCGCGCCTCGGCTGGAGCCATGGCGATGCGGAATTCTTCGACGATGCGCAGGCGCAGGCCTGGTTCGACCTCAAGGGAATCGGCAAATCCCCGGCGCGTCTGGACTTCAAGAAACTCGAGAATCTCTGCGGTCAGCACATCGCCGCAGCGGACGATGCTGCGCTGCTGCATGAATTGCAGGGGTTTCTGGCGGCAACCGGACAGCCGGCGCTGAATGACGAGAAATTGACGCTCTTTGCGCGCGGCATGTACTGTCTCAAGGAACGCGCCAAGACCTTTCCGGAACTGATTGATAAAGCTGCATTTATCCTTGCGACGCGGCCAATTCAGATCGAAGAGAAGGCCGCAGGGCATCTCGATACAGTATCCCGTGGTATACTGAAAGAATTGACGCCGCACTTGCAAACTGCTACGTGGACGCGTGAGGATATCGAGGCTCTGGCGACCCAATTCGCCGAAGACCATGGAACGAAATTCGGCAAGCTGGCAGGCCCCCTCCGGGCGGCACTGGCGGGCCGCAGTGCGACACCCAGTGTGTTCGACATGATGCTGGTCCTAGGGCGGGACGAAACCATCGCCCGGTTGACCGATGCGGCCTGTGGGGGGGAATGATCCCTTGGCATGGCACTACGTTTATTCAGCTCGATGCGCAGATGGCGCAAGCGGGCGCTGAGAGGGAGGACCCCTGATGTCGGAAGTCAAAAGAGTGGCAAAGCTGGAAATCGACGGCAAGACCTATGAATTGCCGATGCACTCGCCCACGGCGGGCCCGGATGTGATCGACATCCGCAAGCTCTATGCCGACGCGGGCGTCTTCACCTACGATCCCGGCTATACGTCAACGGCAAGCTGTGACAGCACCATCACCTTTATCGACGGTGACAAGGGCGAGTTGCTGCATCGCGGCTATCCGATCGACCAGTTGGCCGAGAAATCGCACTATCTCGAAGTGTGCTACCTGCTGCTCTACGGCGAGTTGCCCAGCCCCGCACAGCTCGAGGATTTCGAGAGCCGCGTGACCAATCACACCATGATCCACGAACAGATGCACTTCCTCTTCCGTGGCTTCCGCCGGGATGCGCATCCGATGGCGATCATGGTGGGCGTCGTGGGCGCGCTCAGCGCGTTCTATCACGACAGCACCGACATTGCCGATCCGTGGCAGCGCGAAGTCGCCTCGATCCGCCTTATCGCCAAGATGCCGACCATTGCGGCGATGGCGTTCAAATACACCATCGGCCAGCCGTTCGAATATCCGCGCAATGACCTCGACTACGCGTCGAACTTCCTGCGCATGTGCTTTGCCGTGCCTGCCGAGAATTACGTCGTCAACCCGATCCTCAGCCGGGCGATGGACCGTATTTTCACGCTCCATGCCGATCACGAGCAGAATGCCTCGACCTCGACCGTGCGTCTGGCCTCGTCATCTGGTGCCAATCCGTTTGCCTGCGTCGCGGCGGGCATCGCCTGTCTCTGGGGTCCGGCACATGGCGGCGCCAATCAGGCCTGTCTCGAGATGTTGCAGGAAATCGGTACGCCGGATCGTATCCCGGAATATATCGCCCGCGCCAAGGACAAGGACGATCCCTTCCGTCTGATGGGCTTTGGCCACCGGGTCTACAAGAATTTCGATCCGCGCGCCAAGGTGATGAAGCAATCCGCCGATGAGGTTCTGGAACTCTTGGGCGTCGAGAACAACCCGACGCTTCAGGTCGCCAAGGAATTGGAGCGTCAGGCGCTGGCTGATCCGTATTTCGCGGAGAAGAAGCTGTTTCCGAATGTCGATTTCTACTCGGGCATTATCCTCGAGGCGATGGGCTTTCCGACCTCGATGTTCACGCCGATCTTCGCGGTCAGCCGCACCATCGGCTGGATTTCCCAGTGGAAGGAAATGATCGCCGATCCGCAGCTCAAGATCGGCCGTCCTCGCCAGCTCTACAAAGGGGCGACGCTGCGCGATTACGTGGACATCGAGAAGCGCTAAGCTCTCAAACACACGGCCCCCAACCCCGGCTAAAAGGCCGGGGTTTCTGTTTGGAAAGCCTTCAACAACAATCCACATCCGCGACCTGACATTGTTTCCAATGCTGCCAGAAACTCGATTGAAACCGAGTTTATGATTGATTTTCAACATATTTGGAACGTATTTGAGTGTGAGAATGTATGCGCGGATGCGAGTTTTTGATTGGTCTGGGGGGACTTTGAATTATGGGTGGTTTGCTTTTACTCGGTCTTTTGGCCAGTGTAGGTCTGACGGCATTCGTTATCGACGAATTGGATGACGACAACGATGATGACAGCATTACCGGGACAGCCGGTGATGACTCCGTTGATGGAACGTCAGGCGCGGACGATATATTGGCACGTGGTGGTGACGATATCGTGTCGGCGGCCGGGGGAAATGACCTCGTTCAAGGAGGCACCGGAACTGACCTCATTCTTGGCGGCAGTGGCGCTGATACGCTCGAGGGCGACGGCGGGGATGATGTTCTGATTGGAGGCACCGGGAACGACGTTCTTGAAGGCGGCGTTGGCGATGATGTGCTCGTTGGGATCGACCGCGGCCTGAGCAGCCAGACCACCGGCGAATTGGACGATTTACTGCAACGCGGTCTGATCGGTGATGCCTCGTTTCCTGACGAAGGCGAGGATCGACACGGCTCCGATACCCTGCTTGGCGGCGACGGAGAGGATGCGCTCTTTCTCGGTGGCGGCGATGTTGGCACCGGCGGCGCAGCAGAAGACAGCTTCATCATCGGTGACTGGATCGAAGCTGGAAGCGTGGCCACAATCACCGACTATGACCCTGCCGCTGATTTTCTGGAATACAGCTATGTGAACACAGGAACAGCGCCCCAAGTCAGTGTGACACCGGATGACGACGGCAACGCCTTGCTGAGTGTCGATGGCGAGGTGGTTGCGATCGTCACCGGTGCAGGCTCGACTTTGACCGCTTCGGCAGTGACCCTCGTCGAGAGAGCAGGCGATGACACATCCGATACCGGGCTTAACATCATAACGGGCACAAGCGAGGCCGATCTCATCGACGGACGGAACGTTGGCGATGAGATTTCCGGCCAAGAGGGCAACGATGTGATCGCAGCTGCGGGCGGGCGTGACGTGGTTTTTGCCGGGGATGGAAATGATATCGTTTCTGGTGGAAATGCTGCGGATGTCGTCTGGGGCGGTGTTGGCAATGACGTGGTCATCGGCGGTGCTGGCGGCGATTCCCTCCAGGGCAATGCCGGTGATGACCTTGTTCTCGGGCTCGACATTCCGCTTGGGTCCGGCAGCGCCACAGACATCGCAGCGCTCAACCTCGATCCTGCATCACCTGCAGCGATCCTTGAAGGTCTGGCAAGAACCCCGGCTGACGAGCTCAGCGGCGATGACACCCTCTTGGGCGGCAGCGGCAACGATGTGCTGGTGATTGGCGGCGACGATACCGCGACCGGCGGACCCGGGGATGACAGCTTCTGGCTTGGGGAATGGATCGGCGGTGTGAACACGGCCACGATCACGGATTATGACCCTGCTGCGGATCAGATCGTCTATTACCACAGCCCCCTAGCTGTTGGGCAAACGCCCCCTGTGATCACCCTATCCACCAACGCGGCCGGAGACGCGATCATTCTTGCAGATGGCGTGGCCGTGGCCGAGGTCGCGGGTGCGGGCAGCACCCTGACAGTCGCCGAGATTGTGCTGGTCGAACGTGCGACCGCGCTCAATGAAATCACAGGCAGCGGCGCCAACGATCTGATCACCGGGCGCTCGATCGGCGATGAAATCAGCGCATTGGACGGCGATGACGTGGTCGGCGCGCGTGGCGGCGATGATCAGGTTTTCGGGGGCGGCGGCAATGACGTTCTCGACGGGGGCACCGGCTCGGACAGCGTTTGGGGCGAGGCCGGAGATGACGTCGTGATCGGAGGTGCTTTGCGCGATGTACTGTTCGGCAGTTCGGGCAATGACCTGATTGTTGGGGTTGATATCGAGATTGGATCAGGCAGTGCCGCAGACATCGCGGCGCAGGGTCTCGACCCTGCCGCACCGCGTGCCCTGCTCGATGACATTGCGCGTAGCCCTGCAGAAGAGACAAGCGGCGACGACAGTCTGTTCGGTGGCAGTGAAAACGACGTGCTTATCATCGGCGGGGACGATACGGCCACGGGCGGCGTGGGCGAAGATCAGTTCTGGCTAGGTGAATGGGGAAGCGGTGCTGATGTAGCCACGATCACCGATTTCGACCGGGCCGATGATCAGATCGCTTATGTCTACACGGCCGCCACTGCCGATGCGGTACCGCCGGTTATCACCCTCACGACCAGCGCAGCCGGGGATGTCACCGTTCTGGCGGATGGGATCGCGGTGGCCCGAGTGCTGGGCGCAGGCACAACGCTGACCGCTGCCGATGTCGCGCTTATCGCGCGCGCACCGGCCGCCGCCGCATAACAGGGTCAGCGCCCCTCGAAACTCGGGGGGCGTTTTTCCAGAAAGGCCACCACGCCCTCCTTGAAATCGCGGCTTTGTCCGCAAGCGCCCTGCAATTTGGCCTCTAGATCCAATTGCGCCTCAAGCGTGTTGTCCCATGTGCCACGGATCGCCTGTTTGATCGCCCCATAGGTTTGCGTGGGCCCCGTAGCCAGTTTTGCCGCCCGCGCCCGCCAATGGGCATCGAACGCATCATCGGCCACCGCCTCCCAGATCATACCCCAATCGCTGGCCTGCCGGGCGGAAATCGGTTCAGCAAAGAGTGCCGCCCCCATCGCCTTGGCCATGCCCATCTGACGCGGCAGCGCATAGGTGCCGCCCGCATCGGGAATGAGGCCAATTCGAGCAAAGGCCTGGAGGAAATAGGCGCTCTCCGTCGCAATCACCACATCCGCAGACAGCGCCAGGTTGGCCCCTGCCCCCGCCGCAGGCCCATTGACGGCGCTGACGGTGGGCACCGGGCAATCGGTGATGGCCTGCAACATCGGCACATATTCCTCGCGCAGCACCCGTTCGAGATCGAGCGTCGTGGCATTGCCCCCATCGCTCAGATCCTGCCCCGAGCAGAACGCCTTGCCCTTACCCGTCAGAACCACGACCCGCGCCACGCGCCCCACATGGATCATCGCATCGGTGATTTCGGCCCGCATTTGAGTGTTGAGCGCGTTCATCTTGTCGGCGCGGTTAAGGCTGAGGAGCGCAACGCCGTCGCTGATGTCTAGCGTGATGGTTTGATAGTCTTTCACGGATTCGGGCCTTTCGGTCTGGTTTTCGGCATCAAACCCCAGACCACCCCCCGCGCCAAGCGAAACCGCGCGTCAGTCCTTGAGGATTTCGCGCAGACGGTTTTCCTCGGCCTCGCTCAACCGGGCAACTTCGGTCTCTGGCGTGCGTGCCCGGCCGCGCAGATAAACTGCGCCGATCAAAAGGCCAGCCCCCAACATGAGTGGTCCCGCCCACCACAAGAGCATATTGGCGCCGCCCGAACGCGGCTTGAGCAGGACATATTCACCATAGCGCGCCACGATGAATTCGACCGCCTCTTCGTTGGTATCCCCTGCCACCAGACGCTCACGCACCAAAAGCCGCAGATCGCGGGCCAATTCCGCGTTGGAATCGTCAATGCTCTCATTCCGGCAGACCAAACAGCGCAAGCCCGAGGAAATATCCCGCGCCCGCGCCTCAAGCGCAGGATCATCCAGGATTTCATCAGGCTGGACCGCAAACACCGGCGCAGCGATCACGCAGAGCGCAAGGATCAGACGTTTCATTCCGCAGGCACCCCGTGCGGTACCTTGCGCGCCCCGGCGGCCACGCGGTAACGCCGATCGCTGAGTGACAGAACCCCGCCAAGCGCCATCAGGATAGAGCCACCCCAGATCCAATTCGCCAGCGGTTTGTAATAGCTGCGCACCGCCCAGCCTCCGCCGATCTGCGGATCGCCGATCACAACATAGATATCACGCAGGAAGCCATTATCGAGCGCGGCCTCTGTCGTGGGCATCTGCGCCACGGGATATTCGCGCTTTTCTGGTGTCATGATCGAAATCTCGCGCCCGTCCTTGGACAGCGTGAAGGTCGACATGGTTGCAAAATAATTGGGTCCTTGCTCGTCGTGAACCTCGTCGAGGCGCAGGGTGTAGCCTGCGATGTCGAACTGCTCACCGATCTTGAGGATGCGAATATCCTCTTGTTGCCAGGCCATCATCGCCGCAATGCCGGCCATGGTCACGCCCAGACCGCCATGTGCCACCGCCTTGCCCCAATCGGCGCGCGGCAACCGTGTCAGGCGGGCAAACCGCCCGGCGCCACGCCCGGTGCGCGACCAAAGATCGACAGCAGCCCCGCCGATCAACCATGCCGCCAGAAAGAGCCCCACGGGCCCAAGCGCCGAGCGGCCGGTCTGCATCGCCCAAGCCAGAGCGCCAATTGCAACGGCGAGCGCAAAGACAGGTGCCAATTGCCGGATGATCCGGCCCAAAGTGGCGCGCTTCCATGGCAGCATCGCGCCCACCGGCAGGATAAGGCCAAGCGCCACCATGAAGGGCGTGAAGGCCGCGTTGAAAAACGGCTCGCCCACCGAAAGCTTGCGATCAAACAGCATTTCGGCGATGAGCGGCCAGATCGTGCCGATAAAGACCACGAAACAAGCCACCGCCAGCAAGAGATTATTGAGCACCAGAACGGATTCGCGGCTGACAAGGCTGAACACGCCCTTGGCCTGCATCACGCCGGCACGTGCGGCAAAGAGCGTGAGCGCGCCCGCCATGAACACCGCGAGGATGGCGAGAAGGAACACACCGCGCTCAGGGTCCGTGGCAAAGGCATGCACGCTCGTCAGCACACCGGAGCGGGTGATGAACGCGCCCACCATGGAAAAGCCGAAGGCGATAATCGCCAAAAGAATAGTCCAGCTTTTCAGGCTCTCGCGCTTTTCCACGACAATCGCGGAATGCAAGAGGGCGGCGGCAATCAGCCATGGCATGAAGCTTGCGTTCTCAACCGGGTCCCAGAACCAGAAGCCGCCCCAACCCAATTCGTAATAGGCCCACCAAGAGCCAAGACCGATACCGATGGTCAGGAAAATCCACGCCGCCAACGTATAGGGCCGCACCCACCGCCCCCAGGCGGCATCCACGCGCCCTTCTATCAGCGCCGCCACGGCAAAGGAGAAGGTCATCGAAAGACCGACATAGCCGAGATAGAGGAATGGCGGATGAAACGCCAAACCGGGGTCCTGCAAGAGCGGGTTCAGGTCCTGCCCGTTGAAGGGCGGCACCGCCATGCGCAAAAACGGGTTGGAGGTAAGCAGGATAAAGGCAAAGAACGCCACCCCTACCATGGCCTGCACGCTTAAAACACGCGCGCGCAGTGAAGGCGGCAGATTGGAGCCGAACCACGCCACCGCCGCACCAAAGAGCGTGACAATGAGCACCCACAAGAGCATCGAGCCTTCGTGATTGCCCCAAACGCCTGTGACCTTGTAGAGCATCGGCTTGTCCGTGTGGCTGTTGAGCACCACCAGACGCAGCGAGAAATCCGAGGTGACAAAGGCCCATGTCAGCGCGGCAAAGGCCACAGCCGTCAATAAAAATTGGATCGTGGCCGCCGGTTCGGCAAGCGCCATCCAACCCGGCCAGCGTTTATAGGCACCTATCAGGGGAATAGTGGCCTGAACGCAGGCCACCAGAAAGGCGAGGATGAGGGCGAAGTGACCGAGTTCTGTAATCATGTCCTGAATATAGGACAGGACTACGCCCCGGCCAATCGCAATCGTCACGGCGTGCGGTTCACATTGTCGCGGGGCTCAACCACGCCGCCGCCACTCTGCCAACGCAGGATTGTCCGTTGGGGTTAGCGCGCTCAGCGCGACCTGCGCATCATTGCTGCTATCGGCCACTCCGGGGCTGGTTGGACGCAAGCTGCGCAAGCTCTGGATGCTCTGTGCCACCTGCGGGGCGCGGGCAATGGTGCTGGCAATCGCGCGTTGAAACTGTTGCCCCTTGGCCTGATAGCGCGCGCCGAAATAGAAACTGACAATCGCCCCCAACAGCCACCAGAGCGGCTCGGGCACAAGCGCCAGTCCCGCCATGCGTTCGCCGAACCATAGGGGATCAACCATCGCCGCGACGAAAAGACCAATCGTGCCAAGTGCCATCGCCGGGCGCGGAATGCGGTTCAACCCGTCGATGATCCGGTCGAACAGCCCCCGATTCTCCAGACGAAACTCGCCCGCCATCTGCTCCAGCGCCGCGCGCTGCGTCTCGACACTGCGCTGATCGGCGGCCTCGGCATTGACGCGGAAAACCTCGGCGGTTTCGCGCACCATATTGGCACCGCTGCCGAAAAGCGCCCGTAGAATGTCCATCACCATGCGCTGATCCTCGCTTTGAATTCTGCCTCTGAGAGATGAAAGCGCGGCGAGATGAACTCTTCCGCACGTTTGATCCAGCCGCCCTTACCGCCTGCGCGGCTGCGTGCGAATTTTCTGCTGGAGGGGCGAGCATCTGCGAGGCTCAGGTAATAATTGCGCCGCGCGATTCCGTAGGCATCTGCAATGTGATCTGGCGCGGCCTTGGCCGCCGCCTCTGCCGCGGCGACGGTCCGCGGGCCAATGAGGCCATCCACTTCGATTCCCTGCCCCATCTCGCGCAGCAGCCGTTGCAAGATCTTGACCGCGTTGGTCCCCGCGTTGACATACATGTCGAACACACTCGGTTGCAGGCGTTCCGGCAGGCGCGCAATACCGGGACGCTCGTAGTAATGGCCGAGAAACAGCGTGACCGCCTGACCGCGCGTGAGCGCCCGCACATCCAGCGCATCGACAACCCCATCGCGCGTCAAATCCATGCCCAAACGGCGCATCGTATGGATCGTCACGCCAAAATTGGTGGCCCCGCCGGGGTCGTCGGGGTCATCCACATAACCGCCCTCACGGGCGATAATCTCACTTGCAAGCTCTGCTATGTCTCTCATCAGCCCCACCTGTTGCCAATTGCTGGCAAGAGGCTGAGGCCGATGGGTTAACGGTGGCCTTAGCTACCGTCCGGTTCCTTGTAGACGCCTTGCGCCTTGAGCGCGTCCACCACTTCCTTGGGCATATAGGTCTCGTCATGTTTGGCGAGGATTTCGGTAGCGACAAATATCCCGTCACGATAGCTGCCGGTGCCGACCATACCCTGATTTTCTTCAAAGAGATCAGGCAGAACACCCTTGTAGGTCACCGCCACCACACCGTTACCATCGGTCACATTGAACCGGATGGTCTCACTCTCGCCGCGCTTGAGACTGCCTTCTTCCACCAACCCGCCGATACGGAAGACCTCCGAGGGGCTGGGCGGCTCGGCCAAGACCTGCGTCGGCGAACGGAAAAAGTTGATCCCGTCGCGCATTCCGTAGCCAATGAGACCGGTCGCCATGACCAAGGCCACGGCGGCAATCGCAATGATCTGAACGCGGCGCTTTTTCTTGAGCGATTTCATCGGTGTAGTCCCTTTTACGGAAACACGGGGGCCAGCATCAACCCCGTCGTCTCAGGCTCAGATAACATCAGGTTGGCGTTTTGCAACGCTTGCCCGCTGCTACCTTTTGTCAGGTTATCAAGAGCCGCCACAACGATTGTGCGGCCGGCACGCCGGTCCGCCACCACGCCGATATGACAGAAATTGCTGCCGCGAATGTGGCGCGTGCTGGGGGTCTCGCCCATCGGCAGAACCACGATGAAGGGCTCGTCCGCATAGGCCGCCGCCAGCGTCGCATGGATTTCCGCCGCCTCGCCCCGGACATAGCCGGTGGCCAAAATCCCGCGATTGGCAGGAATGAGATGCGGGGTGAACTGGATTTCGACAGGGCGCCCGGCCAGCATGGAAAACTCCTGATCGAACTCGCCCAAGTGCCGATGCGTGCCGCCGACCGAATAAGCGTGATAGCCCTCGCTCAACTCCGCATGGAGCAGGTTCTCCTTGAGACTGCGCCCCGCCCCGGACACGCCGCATTTGAGGTCGAGGATGATTTCATCCAGATCAATGACCCCGGCCGCAATCAGCGGGCGCAGGATATATTGCCCCGTGGCCGCATTACAGCCGGTTCCCGCCACCAGCCGCGCCGTCCGAATATCCTCGCGGTAAAATTCGGTGAGGCCATAGACCGCCTCTTTCTGCACCTCGGGCGCAGCATGGGGATTGCCATACCATTTCCGATAGGCATCTGGATCGCGCAGCCGGAAATCCGCCGACAGGTCCACGATCTTGAGATCACGCGGCAGCGCCGCGATCACCTCTTGGCTGGTCTTGTGCGGCAGCGCGCAAAAACAGAGGTCAATGCCAGAGAAATCAATCTCTTCGATGGTGACAAGATCGGGCAAATCGAGATGCCGCAAATGCGGAAATACTTGGCCCATGCTCTGCCCCGCCTTGGAATTGGCCGCAAGCGCGCTGATCTGCATGCCGGGATGGGTGGCAATAAGCCGGACAAGCTCTGCCCCGGTATAGCCCGAGGCGCCCAGGATGGCGATTTTATGGGTCATCGCGACCTCACTTTCAGATGGATTAAGGATATTAGAATTCCGGCACCGCCGCAATGCGGCGCGATGCCCATGGCCTGCGCGTCAAGCCGCCACAAACGTTATCTCTCGTCGCAAGAACTGCGTGGCCCGCGAGGAAACCCGCTTGGGATCACCAGTGGTCAGGAACGCAGCCTCGGTGCCCGACCCGATCTTGTCCGGGTGGCGCCCGAGATAATCGGCAAGGCTCGACGCCACCAGATTGGGCTGTGAATAGACCGCCACATCGGGGCCGAGCGCGTCCTGAAATACCTCTTGCACCAGCGGATAATGGGTGCAGCCCAAAACCGCCGCCTCGGGATGCGGCATCTTGCGCTTGAGCGCATCGACATGGCTGCGCACCAAGGCCTCAGCCAGGATCATATCGCCATCCTCGATGGCATCGACCACACCGCCACAGGCCTGCGCCTCGACATCGACGCCAATCGCGCGAAATGCCAATTCGCGCTGAAATGCGCGGCTGCGCACGGTCGCCGGCGTGGCAAAGAGCGCCACATTCTTGACCGCCACCTCGCGGGGCGGAGAGTTGTCGCCCCATTGCCGCTCTGTCAGAGCCTCGATCAACGGCACGAAAACGCCCAATACGCGCTTGTCACGCGGCACCCAGGATTCCTGCATGCGCCGCAGCGCCGCTGCCGACGCGGTGTTGCAAGCGAGGATCACGAGATCACAGCCCGCCGCAAAGAGGCGATCCACCGACGTGGTGGTCAAGTCATAAATGTCATCGGCATCGCGCACGCCGTAGGGCGCGTGGGCGTTATCGCCGAGATAGACAAAAGGAACGTCCGGCAAGCGTTTGCTCACCGCATCCCACACCGTCAGACCACCCAGCCCGCTGTCGAAAATCCCTACCGCCATGTCCCACGTCCAGTGCCGTTACTCGAATTCGAACCCGATTTCAGAGGCGACAATCGGGCTTGGGGACAATTCATAGGTCTTGGCGCGCAGGAACGCCATGAGGGATTTCGTATCACCCGCATATTGTGCCAACGTGCTGCGCGGGATGGGGTCGCCCACGACGACGCGCACGGGCGTATCCACGCGCTTGCGGAATTCCTTGATCAAGAGGCCCATGCGCAGCGTCACATGCAGATGGCTGGCCAGCTGAAAGAGGCGGCTGGTATGCCCATCGAAATAAACCGGCACCACGGACGCCTGCGATTTGGCGATCATCTTGGCGGTAAAGCCGCGCCAACCGGGGTCCATCGGGCGCGAAAAGGGTTTGGCCGCCGTGCTGACCGTGCCGCCCGGAAAAATACCGATCGCACCGCCCTGCCCCAGATAATCAAGGGCTGTCTTGCGCGTGGCGAGATTGAGTGCGACGGCTTCCTTGGTTTCATCAAAACTGATCGGCAGAATGACCTTGTTCAGATCCTCGGCCTTGCGGAAAATCTGATGCGCCAGAATGCGGAAATCGCCGCGCGTCTGGCTCAGGATATGGCCCATCATCAACCCGTCAAGAATGCCATACGGGTGATTGGCAATCAGAACCAAAGGACCCTCTTTCGGGATATTCGACAGGCTACCGCCCACCACGTCCAGCGTGAGGCCATAGCGCTCGACAATCACTTCCCAAAAATCACGGCCACGTGACACCTCGGTCTCATAGCCCGCCGCGCGCTTGATCAGCGAAATCCGCCCCGTGAGGTTTTCCATCGTGCGGATCATCGCCCGCCCGCCCTTGGTCTGGGCAGAATAGGAATAGGAAATGTCACGGGCGATCTGGCGATCTGTGCGCATGGGCGATCCTCGGCTGAGTCGCGTCTCGTTAAAATTATGCGACAGATGTGACCAGATCACGTGACAGTTTCGTGACGCCTATTCCGCCGCCTGTGCCATTTCCGCCCCACCCGACCGGATCACTGCAAGCAGTTCTGAGCGCCGGGTCGCAGCTTTGGCGGCGTTGGCCTCTTTGACCGGGCCAAACCCCCGGATCGACAGCGGCAAGAGCGCCAGTGCGATGATCGCGTCGCGGGTGCGGTCATTGAGCATCGGCAGAACTTCGGTCATGTCCCGCTCATAATCCTTGATCAGCGCCCGCTCCATTTTCCGCTCGGCGGTGCGGCCAAAAGGATCGAGCGGCGTGCCGCGCAGCACCTTGAGCCGCGCCAAGAGACCAAACGCACGCAGGATACCGGGGCCGAATTCACGTTTCCTGGGTCGCCCATCGCTACCCATTTTGGACAGCATCGGCGGCGCGAGATGGAATTTCAGTGTGAAATCGCCGTCAAACTCGGCCCGCGCCTTTTCTGCCGTTTCCAGATGCAGACGGGCGACCTCGTATTCGTCCTTGTAGGCCAAGAGCTTGTGATAGCCCTGCGCCACCGCGTCCTTGACGCCTTCGTCGGTAATCTTGTCGAGCATACGGCCATAACGCTTGACCAGCCGCTTGCCTTGGTAGGCGGTCAGATGCGTTTCACGATAGGCGATGCGCTCGGCCAAAGTTTTCGGCTTCGCAACCACCTTGGGCGTCAACAGTTTCTCGACCTCAGCCGGATAGAGCGCCGCCCAACGGCCCACCTCGAACGCCCTCAGATTGGCATCCACCGCCGCCCCGTTGAGGCGAATGGCCTCTGCAATCGCCTCATGGCTGAGCGGGATCAGCCCCCGCTGCCACGCCGCGCCAAAGATCATCATGTTGGAATAGATCGAATCGCCCATCACGGTCTTGGCCAGATCAGAGGCATCGAACATCTGCACCCCCTCGCGCAACCGCGCCTCGAGCGCCAGACGCAGCCGGTCTGCGGGAAGGGTGAATTCGGTGTTGCGGGTGAAATCGCCTGTGATGATCTCGTGGCTGTTGACAACCGCCCCGGTACGCCCCTGACGTGTGAGGCCCAGCGTCTTGGCCCCGGCACTGACCACCAGATCGCCGCCGATCAGCGCATCACATTCGCCCGTTGCCACGCGAATGGCGCTGATATCGTCGGGATTCTCGGCCAGACGGCAATGGATATGCACCGCGCCGCCCTTTTGTGCGAGACCGGCCATCTCCATCATGCCAGCCCCCTTGCCATCAATCTGCGCCGCCTGCGCCATCACCGCCCCGATGGTGACAACCCCGGTGCCACCCACCCCGGTGATGACCACATTGTAAGTGCCGTCAATCGCCGGAAGTGCGGGCGCGGGCATGTCTGGCAGAGTCAGATCGGCAGTGCTGTCCTTGCGGACCTTCGTGCCTTCCAGCGTGACAAAGGACGGGCAAAAGCCTTTGAGACAAGAGAAATCCTTGTTGCAACTGGATTGATCAATCGCCCGTTTGCGGCCCAGTTCGGTTTCCACCGGCACGATAGAGACGCAATTGGATTGCACCCCGCAATCGCCGCAGCCCTCGCAGACGTCCGTATTGATGAACACGCGCCGATCCGGATCGGGGAATTTACCCCGCTTGCGGCGGCGGCGTTTTTCTGCCGCGCAGGTCTGAATATAGAGGATCACACTCACCCCGTCGACCTTGGCCAGCCGCTCCTGCACCGCCATCAATTCAGATCGTTCCGAGAATTCAATACCTTGCGGAAAGGACTTAAGGTCCACATCCTCTTTCTCGTCATAGACGACCGCCAGATGTTGCACCCCCATGGCGCGCAATTCGGCGGCAATGCGCGGCGCGTTCAACCCGCCTTCGTTGGGCTGTCCGCCGGTCATCGCGACGGCATCGTTGTAGAGAATTTTATAGGTGATCGTCGTGCCCGAGGCCAAGGCCGCGCGAATGGCCTGCACGCCCGAATGGTTATAGGTGCCGTCGCCAAGGTTCTGGAACACATGCTTGCGCGTGCTGAACGGCGCTTCGCCGATCCAGTTTGCCCCTTCGCCGCCCATATGGGTAAAGCCGGTCGTCTCGCGGTCCATCCACTGCACCATGTAGTGACAGCCGATCCCGGCATAGGCCCGCGCCCCCTCAGGCAGGCGGGTCGAGGTGTTGTGCGGACAGCCCGAGCAGAAATAGGGCAGACGGCTGGTAATCTCGGTGGCGTTGTCGTTGCGACGCGCCTCGCTCAGCGCGTCTAGCCCCGCCTTGATCCGGTCGGTGCCGCGTCCCTCTTCGATCAGGATGGCCCCCAATTTTTCCGCGATCCAGATCGGGTCAAGCGCGCCGCGCGTCGGGAACAACTCCTCTCGGTGCATTCCCCCTGCGCCGCCTTTGTACCAGCCATAAACGCGCCGCCCCCGCCGGTCGTCAAAAATCGCCTCTTTGATTTGCACCTCGATGAGCTTGCGCTTTTCCTCGACCACCACGATCAGCTCGAGCCCTTCGGCCCAATCGTGAAACCCCTGCATGTCGAGCGGAAAGACCTGCCCCACCTTGTAGGTGGTGATGCCCAACCGCTCCGCCTCTGCGGCATCGACCCCCAGAAGGTCGAGCGCATGCACCAGATCAAGCCAGTTCTTGCCCGCCGCGACAAAGCCGATCTTGGCGCCCGGCTTGCCCAAGCCCCGCTTGTCCATGCCATTGGCGCGGGAAAATGCCTCGGCGGCGAAGCGCTTGTAGTCGATCATCCGCGCCTCTTGCGCATGCGGCGTGTCGATCAGGCGAATGTTCAACCCGCCGTCGGGCATCGGGAAATCGGGCGTTACTAGCTGCACGCGGTCCGGGCGGCCATCCACGACCGAGGTCGCCTCAACCGTGTCCTTCATCGTCTTGAGCCCGACCCAGAGCCCGGAAAACCGGCTGAGCGCGTAGCCGTAAATACCGTAATCGAGAATTTCCTGCACGCCCGCCGGGCTGACAACCGGCATATAGGCATCCACGAGCGCCCATTCGCTCTGATGCAGCACGGTCGAGGATTCGCCGGTGTGGTCGTCGCCCATCGCCATCAGCACGCCACCATGTTTGGACGTGCCCGCCATATTGGCATGCCGCATCACATCGCCCGAGCGGTCAACCCCCGGCCCCTTGCCGTACCAGAGACCGAAAACACCGTCATATTTGCCCTCGCCGCGCAATTCCGCCTGTTGCGACCCCCAGAGGGCGGTTGCCGCCAAATCCTCGTTCAAACCCTCTTCGAACCGTACCTGCGCCGCGCGCAGCACCTTTTCCGCGCGCCGCATCTGCTGATCCACTGCTCCAAGAGGTGAACCGCGATAGCCCGTTACATACCCGGCAGTGTTCATCCCCGCCGCCCGATCCCGCGCCGCCTGCATCAGCATCAGCCGCACCAATGCCTGCGTGCCATTGAGCAGGACAGGGGATTTCTCGAGGTCGAAACGGTCGTTCAGCGTTACCTTTTGCGTGGTCATAGCGTGCCTCCCTTGGTTGAGGGCCATGCCTCAATATAGGGCGATATTAGGTCATAATTTATGACCTACCAAGGAGAATTTTGTGAAAATGTCGCAGCTGTCCTATAAGAGATGGATGATTATCTGCTATTACGTTATCGGTGTCGGCTTCATAAGAAAGCGAAAGTTATGGATTGGGACAAGCTCAGAATCTTTCATGCCGTCGCGGATGCGGGCAGTCTCACCCATGCCGGAGAGCAACTGCACCTCTCGCAATCCGCGGTCAGTCGGCAGGTGCGCGCGCTTGAGGAATCACTCAACGCCACGCTTTTCCACCGCCACGCACGCGGGCTGATTCTCACCGAACAGGGGGAATTGCTGTTCGACGCCACCCGCGCGATGATGAAACGTCTCGACGCCGCCACCGCCCGCATTCGCGATAGCGAAGAAGAGGTGTTCGGCGATCTGCGCGTCACCACCACCACTGGATTTGGCACGCTCTGGCTTGCCCCACGCCTTCCCAAACTCTACGAAAAGTATCCCGACCTCAAAATCGACCTCATGCTCGAAGAACGCGTGCTCGACCTGCCCATGCGCGAGGCCGATGTCGCCATTCGCATGAAGGAACCCTCGCAGGCCGACCTCATCCGCAAGCGCCTGATGAGTGTGCATATGTGCCTCTATGCCACCCAAGCCTATCTCGATGCGCGAGGCGAGCCCACCTCGCTTGATGACATGAGCGCGCACCGCCTGATCTGTCAGAACCCGCGCTCGGCACAGGTGGGCGCAGGCGCGATGCTGGTGAATGAGTTGATGACCAATGACATCTCCACACTTTTGACCGTCAACAACTACTTTGGCGTGCTTCAGGGCGTGCTCAATAATCTCGGGATCGGTGTGCTGCCCGATTACCTGACCCGCGATTTTCCACAGCTTGTCCGCGTCCTCCCCGAAGTGCAATCGGTCGAAGTGCCGGTTTTTCTCGCCTATCCTGAGGAGTTGCGCCACTCCAAGCGGATTGCCGCCTTTCGCGACTTTGTGCAGGACGAAATCATATCCTATCGCAAAACGCTTAAGGAACAGGCGGTTAGCTGAGGTTTCGCGCAGATCATGCCCCAGCCATGCGCAAACCGCATAGCGGGCATGATGCACCTGCGGCAATTTTAATCTTGATTGGTCAGAACTGCGCCCTTATTTGCCAATCGTGACGGTGATAGCCGCAAGGCGGTCACCTTCATACCTCCCTGTTGGACTTCGGCCGAGCTTAGTGCTCGGCCTTTTTTTTCGTTCCGCCGCAATTTGAGGCAGACCGCTCAGATCACCGGCAGGGTCGATGCCGCGAAACGGGACAGGCGTTGTGCCCTACCCTCGCGGATCACGATGTTCTCCTCATGCACCATGATCATGCCCGGCGCGAGCTCTAGGCCAGGCTCAAGCGTGATCACCATGCCGGGCTTGAGCACGCTATGATCCTTGTGTGTCAACGACAGACCTTCTGTCAGCTGCATGCCCAGCCCATGCCCCAGACGACCCGAGGTTTCATCGCTGCCCGTGATCCGCGCCATTGCCCGCCAGACGTCAGAGGCTGTCGCGCCTGCGCGCGCCGCCTCTTCCCCGGCCTCCGCCGCCTCGATCAACCGCGCATGGGCAGCGCTCTGCTCTGCCGTGGCATGACCAATCGCGAAATTCCGGTCATAATCGCAGAAATACCCATCCCAAACCGCGCCGGTATCGAGCATGAGCACATCGCCCGTCGAAAGCGGCACCTCCCCCGCAGGCGAGATCACATCGGCATAGCCCATTGGCCCGGCACCCCCCGCGATATAGGGCACCCAATCCGCCCCTTCCTCCAGCAAAAGCCGCTGAAAATTGCGAAAGACCGTGCTGAGCGGCACGCCCGGCTGCGCAATCTCGCCCACACGGTCAAAGGCGCGCCCGGCAATCGCGCAACTATGCGCGATCTTGACGATCTCAGCCTCGGATTTGACGGCACGCAGCCCCGCCACGATCCCGGCATCATCGCGAAACACAAGCGCACTCGCCCGTTTCACCCGCTCGAATTCCGCCAAAGGCATGCGCAAGTGGCTTTCGGGGCCAGAAGGCACACCCACAGGACCGCCAATCTCGCGCAGCGTGTCGGCCAAGAGCGACACGCCATCATCCTCGGGGTCGGGGGCAGCCCAAGTGCGAATGTCCCTTACCCAGGTTCGCCCCATCAAGGGCGCGCCAATCGCAGGGATCACCGCCACCGGATCGCCCATCACAGGCAGGATCAGAAACCACGGGCGGCTCGGGCTTTCCCAGAACCGGGTCAGAAAGCCGGTGAAATAGCGGATTTCCGGCTCTGTCGTCAGCAAGAGCGCGCCAAGCCCTACCTCGGCCATGCCGGATTGTGCCGCACGCAGCCGCGCCTGATACTCCTCCGGCGCGAACCCGCGCCTCATGCTTCGGGCCCTTCACTCAGGATGCACAGCACCCGTGCATCGGCCCCAAGCGCCAAACCCGCCAGCGCCGCCACCCCCGCCGCGCCGGACGGCGTCGTGGCCAGCCCTTGTGCGGCCAATCCCTCCAACACCGCCTCGGCCTCGTCGTCCGTGATCGTCACGAATACATCCGCATCCCGCGCCAAGCCCTTGAGTGCAATGAGCGATGGCACCTTGCAATCAAGCCGCCCCATGTTCGACACCGGCCCGGCTGTCTCAACAGGTCGCCCCGCGCGGATGCTCTCGAAAAGGGCGGGCGCGCGGTCAGGCTCCACCACGATGATCCGGGGCGTCGCGCCCCAGATCTGCCGGAACCATGCCGCACAGGCCCCGGCGAGCCCACCAACACCCGCCTGCAAGAGGATATGGGTGGGCACCTCCGGCATCTGGCGCGCGGCTTCCTCGGCCATCGCAAGATAGCCCTCCATCAACCGATGTGGCAGATCAAAGTAGCCGGGCCAGGAACTATCCGATAGCAGCGTCCAGCCCTGATCCAGCGCCGCACGCCCCGCAGCGACCATGCTGGCCTCGTAATCCGCGCCCTCGCGCACCACCACTGCCCCTTTGCCGCGCAGCCGCGCGGCAAAACTCTCGGGCACGGTTTCTGCCAGATAGATCACCGCCCGCGCCCCAAAGAGCCGCGCCCCGGCCGCCACCGACATGCCGTGATTGCCCGCACTCGCCGTCACATAGGTGCGTCCCGCCAGCGCGCAGGACATATCCGCGGCCCCGGTCTCTGCCGCCTCATGGGCGATCACATAAGCCGCGCCCAACGCCTTGAAACTGCCCAGCCCCATGCGCCCGCGCTCATCCTTGGCCCAGACCTTTGCCGCGAATCCTGCCACAGGCACCAGCGGCGTTTCAGCCGCCGCCGGGCACCGCCCCAACAGCCCGAGCACCGCGTTCGCGTCCACACTCGGCCATGGCGCCCCCGTCAGCACCGCCTCGGGCAAGCCCTTGCCACGCCACGGATTGTCGATCTCGTGCATATCGCCCCCTGTCCCTCGAGAAAATGGCGGGCCAGAGACCCGCCATTTCATACCTCATCGTATTCTAACAGCGCTCAACTTGCCGCCGCAACCGCCCTCCGCGCCATGACGCCCACCAGATGCGCGCGGTAGGCACCTGATCCGTGCAGGTCCGAGATCATGCCATCCCCCGAAAGGGTAAGCCCCTCCAAAGCCTCAGGCGCAAAGTTGCCCGAAAGCGCCGCCTCGGCCTCGGTCCAGCGGAACACGCCCTCTTCCGAGGCGCCCGTCACCGCCACACGCACGCCGTCTGCGTATTTGGCAACAAACACGCCAACGAGGGCAAAGCGCGAAGCCGGTTGCTCGAACTTCTGATAGCTGGCTTTCTCCGGCACGGGAAAGCGCACTTCGGTGATGATCTCGCCATCCTCAAGGGCCGTGGTGAACATGCCCTGAAAATAGTCATCCGCCGCGATGCTGCGGTTTGAGGTGATCACCGTCGCCCCTGATCCCAGAACCGCCGCCGGGTAACAGGCGGAGGGGTCATTATTGGCCAGACTGCCACCGATGGTGCCCCGGTTGCGCACCGCCGGATCGCCGATATGTGCCGCGAGCGATGCGAGCGCCGGATAGACGCCAGCCCCCGCCGCAACTTCGGCGTGGGTGGTTCCCCCACCAATGCAGAGCGCGCCGTCATCAGCGGTGCAAATCCCCTGCATCTCTTTGATCGCCGACAGGCACACCAGCTTGGCAGGTGCGGCCAGACGTTGCTTCAGCGTCGGAATCAGGGTCTGCCCCCCGCCCAGCGCCTGCGCCTCTTCCGTGCCCAGAGCCGATATGGCATCAGCGATGGTAGCGGGACGTTCGATATCGAATGCATACATGATCGCTCTCCTTACCCTTACATCGCTTGCCAGACGCGCGACGGCGACAGCGGCATATCAATATGGGTGATGTTCCGCCCGGACCGTTGCAGCGCATCAATCACCGCATTGACCACTGCAGGCGGGCTGCCGATGGCCCCGGCCTCGCCACAGCCCTTGACGCCCAAGGGGTTGTGCGTGCAGGGCGTCTGACAGGAATGATCCACCTGATAGAACGGCACATCGTCGGCGCGGGGCATGGCATAATCCATGTAAGAGCCGGTCTGAAGCTGCCCGTTCTCGTCATAGACGCAGGATTCGAGCAGCGCCTGGCCAATTCCTTGACCAATGCCACCATGCACCTGCCCCGACACGATCATCGGATTGATGATATTGCCGAAATCGTCCGCAGCGGCAAAGCGCTCGATCGTCACCTTGCCCGTGTCCGGATCCACCTCGACCTCACAGGCGTAGGCCCCAGAGGGATAGGTGAAGTTCGACGGATCGTAAAACGCCGTCTCTTCCAGCCCAGGCTCGATATCCGCCAGCGGATAGTTGTGCGGCACATAGGCGGCGAGGGTCACATCGCCCCAGGCAACGGATTTGTCCGTACCTGCCACGCTGAACTTGCCATCTTTCAACTCGATATCGGCTTCAGAGGCTTCCATCAGATGCGCTGCGATCTTCTTGGCCTTGTTGATGATCTTTTCGGTTGCGCGCACCATGGCCGACCCGCCCACGGCAATCGAGCGGCTGCCATAGGTGCCCATGCCCATCGGCGTATTGGCAGTGTCGCCATGCACGATCTCGACCATATTGGCGTCAATTCCGATCATCTCGGCCACCACTTGTGCGAAAGAGGTCTCATGCCCCTGCCCGTGGCTGTGACTGCCGGTCATGACCACTAGACCGCCCGTGGCATTGACACGTACCGTGGCACTCTCATAGAGACCCGCGCGCGCGCCCAATTGCCCCACAAGGTTCGACGGCGCGATGCCGCAAGCCTCGATGTAGCAATTGATACCCAGACCGCGCAGCTTGCCCTTGGCCGCACTCGCCTTGCGCCGCGCCTCAAATCCGCTGAAATCCGCGATCTCTTCGAGCTTGTCCATGGTGGCATGATAATCGCCGGTGTCGTATTCCACCGCCACGGGCGTGGCATAGGGGAACTGGGTGATGAAATTCTGGCGCCGCAGCCCGATGGGATCAACGCCCAGTTCGCGCGCCGCCTTGTCGATCACGCGCTCCAATTGATAGGTCGCCTCGGGACGGCCCGCGCCGCGATAGGCATCCACCGGCACGGTATTCGTGAACACTGCCTTGACGTTCACATAGATCAGCGGCGTGCGGTAATTCCCCGCCATCAGCGTGCCGTGTAGCCAAGTTGGCACCGACGGCGCAAAGGTGCTGAGATAGGCGCCCATATTGGCGTAGGTATCGGTGCGGATGGCGGTAAAATTGTTCTCCGCATCCAGCGCCAGTTCGATCTTGGTCACGTGATCGCGCCCATGGGCATCGGTCATGAAGGCCTCGGACCGCGAACAGGTCCATTTCACAGGGCGGTTGAGCGCCTTGGCGGCAAAGGTGCAAAACGCCTCTTCCGCGTAGTGAAAGATTTTCGAGCCAAAGCCGCCACCCACATCGGGGGCCACCACGCGCAATTTATGCTCCGGGATGCCCAAGACGAACGCGCCCATCAAGAGACGGATCACATGCGGGTTTTGGCTCGTTGTATAGAGCGTCGAGTCGCCGGTCGAGCGGTTGAAATCGCCCACCGCCACGCGCGGCTCCATCGGATTGGCCACCAGCCGGTTGTTGATCAACTCGAGCGTGGTGACATGCGCCGCCTTGGCAAAGGCCTCGTCCACCGCGCCTTTGTTCTCTTCGACAAAGCCCCAGTCATAACAGAGGTTGTTCTTCAACTCGTCATGCACCAAGGGGGCGCCCTCTTCGAGGGCTTTCTTCATGTCCACGACCGCTGGCAGTTCCTCGATATCGAGCTCGATCGCCTCGGCCGCATCGCGCGCCTGCGCATAGGTCTCGGCCACCACGGCGGCAATCGGATCCCCCACATGACGCACCTTGCCTTGTGCCAGCACCGGATGTCCCGGCTCCTGCATCACCTCGCCAAAGCGGTCGGTGACCTGCCAGCCGCAGGGCAGGCCGCCCACACCTTCGAAATCCTTGCCGGTAAAAATCCGCAAGACCCCCGGCATGGCCTCGGCGGCGCTGGTATCCACCTTGTTCAGCCGCCCGTGCGCCACATCCGAACGCAGGAAATGCACATAGGCCTGCCCGCGCAGATTGATGTCATCGGTGTAATTGCCGTTTCCGGTCAGAAACCGGATATCCTCGCGCCGCTTGGTGCTGGCGCCAATGCCTCCGTCTTTCGGCATGTCGTTCTCCTCCCTGATCGAACGGGGTCTGCCCCCATGATCACCCTCAGCGCACTCACTGTTCCAGAACTACTCCGGGGGAGCGCCGCAGGCGCGGGGGCGGCGCCCCCAGTGTTTCGGTTATTCCGCCGCGATACGGCTCACGTCTTGACCGCTGGCGGCCAAGATCGCCTTGACGATGTTGTGATAGCCCGTGCAGCGGCAGAGATTGCCCTCAAGATAATCCCGCACCTCCGCCTCTGTCGGCGTCGGGTTTTCGGCCAGAAGCGCCGCCGCAGACATCACCATGCCCGGCGTGCAGAACCCGCATTGCAACCCGTGATGATCCTGAAACGCCTGCTGGATCGGATGCAGTGTGCCATCCGGCTCGGCCATGCCCTCGATCGTCTTGATCTCGGCGCCCTCCGCCTCAGCCGCGAACATGGTGCAGGATTTCACGGCCTTGCCATCGACATGCACCACGCAGGCCCCACATTGGCTGGTGTCACAGCCCACATGCGTGCCCGTCAGGCCAAGGGTCTCTCTCAGAAATTCGACAAGAAGCGTGCGGCCCTCGATTTGGCCCGACGCTGGCTTGCCATTCACGGTCATCTTGACCTCAGGCATTGGCTCCTCCCGGTTTGAATTGTCGGTCTCCACATAGGACCTTAGTAGGAAAGGCCCTGCTGTCCAGTGCGACTAAAGCATGCCTCCCACGACTTGAGAACCCGGTTTCTTGCGCCTCAGCCACGGCCACCACGGCGCGGCTGAGGCCGGGTCGGAATTTCCTTGAGCAGCCCGCCCACACCCATTGCGGCGATTTCGGCGGCACCGCAGGGCAGACCACAAGCCACCCGTGCCAGCACCCAATCCGCGCCATGCAGAACGGGGCTGCGCGCCGATCCGGGCAGGCCGATGACAGGACGCGCACCAACGCGGCCCAGAAAGAGCAGGTTGCCGGGGTCCACGGGCATACCGAACCGCTCCACCATCCCGCCAGCCGCGCGCAGCGCCTGCGGCGCGGTGTCAAAGGGGTCCGACGTGGCCGACGCGGTGAGAATCAGCACGATCTCGCCCTTGGCCGCGACAATCGCCGCCGCCAAGGCCGCCTCATCATGCGCACAGAGCACCGTTTCCACCATCTCCATGCCAAGGCCCGTGACACGCGCCGCAATCGCATCACGCCCCTTGTCCCCCGGCCCGCCGGGCTGATCGGTGATGATCAGGCTCGCGGTGCGATACCGCGCCACTGCCAGACGGACCGCCCCGCGCGCAGCCTCTGCCGCCCGCTCCAGCGCCGCGCGCGGCACACCATAGGCGATGATCTTGACCGTGGCGATCATCCCGCCGGCATGAACCTGATGATGCGGCACCACGGTGGCCACGGTGATCATCGGATCGACGGCATTGGCCGCATGAATCGCGGCCACATCAAGGCAGACCACGCCGGGCCGCTCGGCCATCAGGTTCACCCTGCCTGTAAAGGGCGCGCCGCAGACCACATCGCTCGCCCCCTCGGCCAAGGCTGCGGCCAACCCCGCCGCGGCCTCATTTTCGTGCATATCGTCGGGGTCCAGCATGGCCACCGTGACCGTGCGATACCCCGCCGCGCGCAGCGCCGTGATCTGCCCGGCATCCAGCCTGGCCCCCTTGCGCAATCGTCCCGACGCCACCTGCTCGGAATGCGCAAGAATGCCGCCCTCCGCCTCCTCCAAGGGCACGGGGCCAAATCTCATGCGCCTTGCCTCAGCACGCGGGTCATCTCGGCCAGAATGCTGACCGCGATTTCGGACGGGTTCGCCGCACCAATGTTTAGCCCGACGGGGCCATGAATCCGCGCAATGTCGGCCTCGGCAAAGCCCGCCTCCTGCAACCGCGCCACCCGCTTGGCATGGGTGCGGGTCGATCCCAGCGCGCCGATGTAAAAGACCTCCGAACGCAGCGCCTCGATCAGCGCAGGATCATCCAGCTTGGGGTCATGCGTCAGCAGCACCAACGCCGTGCGCGCATCCAGACCAAAGGCACGCACGCCCTCGTCGGGCCAGTCATGCACCACGGTCTCGCCCGGAAACCGCGCCTCAGAGGCAAAGCTGTCGCGCGGGTCGATGATCAGCGGATCATAGCCCCCAATCCGCGCCATCGGGACGAGAGCCTGCGCAATATGCACCGCCCCCACGATAATGAGGCGCAAGGGCGGATTGTGAATGGCCACGAAGGTCTCGCCATCGTCCTCAAAGCCTGAGCGATCCATGCGAAATCGCGCCACGTGGCCCTCGCGCTCCAGCCGCCGCCCACCCGGCCCGGTGACATAGGCCACTGGCAGCCGCGCCTCCCGTGCCAGCACCAGATCGGCCAGCAGCGCCTCGGGCATCACCGATCCGATGGGTTCCACCAACACCCGAATGGTGCCGCCACAGGCCAGCCCCACGGCGAACGCATCGCCATCCGACACGCCATACTCCAGCATGACCGACCGCCCCACCTCGATCGCCTCGAGCGCCTCGGCCACCACGGCCCCCTCGACACAGCCGCCCGAGACCGATCCGGCGATCTCACCGGCGCCGGAAATCGCCAATTGGCTGCCCACCCGGCGCGGCGCGCTGCCCCAGGTCTCGACCACTGTCGCCAAGGCCGCCCCCTTGCCTGCCTGATGCCAGGCCAGCGCCGTCTCCGGGATGTCGTCAAAGCGATCCATTGTCTCAACTCCCCTGCATTGCCGCCATCAGCCGCGCCTTTTCGCCGCTGTCGTCGCGGCGCGAGATGGCCTCGGCCAGGTCCTCCAGCGTTGCGATGGAATGGCCCGCACGGAACGCGTCCACATGCGGCAACATCGCCTTGATCCCTCGGGCCTTGGGCGCGAATCCTTCCCAGCGCAAGAGCGGGTTCAGCCAGATTAGCCGCCGTGCGCTGAGGTGCAGCCGCTCCATCTCATGGCTCAGCGCCTCGGGCGCATCGCGGTCCAACCCGTCGGTGATGAGGAGCACCACCGCCCCCTGCCCCATCACCCGCCGTGACCAGTCGCGATTGAAGGCATGCAGACAGACACCGATGCGCGTGCCACCTTCCCAATCCTGCGCCTGTTTTCCGGCAGCGGCAAGGGCTGCATCCACATCCCGCGTCGCCAGTTGCCGGGTGATATTGGTCAGTCGCGTGCCGAAGGTAAAGGCATGCACCTTTGCCCAGCCCGCCCCCTTGTGATTGGCGACAGCATGGAGAAAATGCAAAACCATACGGCTGTATTGGCTCATGGAACCAGAAATATCGCAAAGCACCACGAGGTTCGGCCAACGCTCGCGTGGCTTTTGCCAATGAATCCGGCGCAACTCGCCCCCATGTCGCAGGCCTGCGCGCAGCGTCCGCCGCGCATCCATGCGCGCACCGTTCGGCGCAGCCATGCCGCGCCGCGAGGCGAAGGGTTTCACCGGCAGCGTGAGCCGCGCCAACATTCGCTTGGCCTCTGCCGCCTCTGCCGTGCTCATCTGCTCGAAATCAAGTCGTCGCAGACGTTCCTCGCCCGACATCGTGGCGGTTGCGTCAATGTCGATCTGCACCTCGTCATCGTCGTGTTCTTCGATCTGCGGCGCATCGCGCATCACCCCGTCGAGCAGCGCCTCGGCCGCGCGCTTCTCTGCGGCCTGCGCGCTGCGGTCCTCCTGCACGCCACGAATGGCGGGTAGCATCATCGCCATCATATGTTCCATGTAACGCGGGTCGCGCCAGTAGAGCCGGAAAATCTGCGCAAAAACAATGAGATGCTCTGGGCGCGTCACCAGGCAGGCGCGCAGGGTATAAAAGAAATCGATCCGGCTGGAGAACCCCGCCGCGGCCACCGCCCGGATCGCATCCAGCACCCGCCCCGGCCCAACCGGCAGGCCCGCCGCCCGTAACGCGCGCGCGAAATGGGTGATGTTATGGCTCAGCTTGGGATCGTCGGGCAGGTCGAGCGGCGCGTATTCGGTCATGGCGCGACGTGGGGGCGCTGCCCCCACACCCCCGAGGTATTTTCAGCCAGATGAACCATCAAGCCGGTTCCAGCCCGGCGCGCACCTCATCCAGCAGGCGCTTGGCCTCGGAGCCCTGCAATTTTGCAATATCGTCCTGATATTTCAGGATCGCACCTAGCGTATCCGCAATCACCTCGGGGCTCAGGCTGATCACATCCAGTGCCAGCAGGCATTTGGCCCAATCAATCGTTTCCGCCACCCCCGGCTTCTTGAACAAATCCTCGGTGCGCAATCGCTGCACAAAGGCCACGATTTCACGGCTCAGCACCTCTGCCGCTTCAGGCGCGCGGGCCTGCAATATCTCGATTTCACGTTCGAAAGTCGGATAATCGACCCAATGATAGAGACAGCGCCGTTTGAGCGCATCATGCACCTCGCGGGTGCGGTTCGAGGTGAGAATGACGATCGGCGGCTCTGGCGCATGGATTGTCCCCAATTCCGGGATCGTCACCTGAAAATCGCTGAGGGCCTCCAATAGAAACGCCTCGAACGGCTCGTCCGTGCGGTCGATTTCGTCGATGAGCAGCACCGGAGCGCCGCCCGACTGCGGGCGCATCGCCTGCAAGAGCGGGCGCTCGATCAGGAACTCTTGGGTGAAAAGCTCATCCTTGAGGTGGCCGCGATCCACGCCCCCGGATGCCTCAGCGGCGCGGATGGCGATCATCTGGCCGGTGAAGTTCCATTCGTAAACCGCGCTCGCGGCATCCAGCCCCTCGTAGCATTGCAAGCGGATCAACCGCCGTCCCAGCGCCTGCGCCAGCGCCTTGGCGATCTCGGTCTTGCCTGTGCCGGCCTCGCCCTCGAGAAAGAGCGGACGGCCCAGCGTCAGCGCCAGATAGGTGACAGTGCCCAACGCCCGACCACAGACATAATCCTGCTCTGCCAAAATGCGCTGCACCGCGTCAATGGATGTGGGGTTTTGCACGCTAAAGCCTCCGCTTGCCGTCGCCTGCACCAGAACTGCATCGCAAGTGCCCCCGGGTCAAGGGCAGCGCCCTCGCCTAATCGTGCGAGCCTTCCTTGAAAGCCCACGCTTTCTCCAAAGTTTCGCCCGATTTCACCGGCATTCTCACGTGCAACAGGCCCGCATCCGAACGGTGCCGCGACGATCGAGGACTTGAGCGACCATGCAGGACAATGCCGATATCTTTGACGCCGATCTCTCCGGTCTGGATTGGGCCGCGTGGTGCGAGCGCGCCAACGAGTTGGCAGGCGATGACGGCTATGCCGAGCGCCTGGGCGACAGACACGCCGCCATTCTGATCGAACGCAAGCCCACGCTGCTCGTCTCCTTCGAGGCGTTTCACCGTCTGCCGACGCTCTCGCCGCAGGCCCAGCCCCTAGGCTGGGCGCTGACCAAGGCCCTAGGCTGGTCGCATCTCTGCCTAATCAGCGAGCGCGACACATGGTTTCGCGACAAACGGGTCTATGGGTATTTCGACCGGCTGATCGACGATGGCTTTTTTGACGATTTCGAACAGGTGATCTTTTACGGCGCGGGTCCCTGCGGTTATGCGGCCGCGGCCTTTTCCGTGTCGGCCCCCGGTGCCAAGGTGGTG
The DNA here is from genome assembly GCF_000768555.3 of Roseovarius mucosus DSM 17069. Classification (GTDB taxonomy): domain Bacteria; phylum Pseudomonadota; class Alphaproteobacteria; order Rhodobacterales; family Rhodobacteraceae; genus Roseovarius; species Roseovarius mucosus. The sequence goes on along the minus strand of NZ_KN293978.2, from coordinate 6,803 downwards.
ATGCTCAGCCCACAGGCGTCACTGGACCCGCGCGTCGCCGAATGGGACGACCGATTCCTGCGCATGCGGCGCGTGTCGTTCAGCGACCGGTATGGCTATGCGCCCGATATGCTCGATGCCGCCGCCTCGGCGGTCTTGCTCTACGATCCCGAGATCGAGCTTGACGCCATGCATGCCGCGCTTTTCACCCGTCCCAACGTGATGAAATTCCGCACCCGCTATCTGGGGTATCAGATCGAACCGGCGCTCTTGCGCATGGGCGTGCTGTTTCGCTTGCTGGCGCAACTGAGCGCCAACCGCCTCACCCGGCTCAGCCTCGCACAGCTTTATCGCAAACGGCGCGAAGATACGCCCTATCTCGCCAGCGTCATGCAACGCCTGATGGCCGATGAGCGGGATCATCTGACCATCCTGCATTGCCGTAACGCCATCGCGCGAGGTGTGGGTGGCCCCCGCTTCCGCCGTGCCCTGCGGCATGTGCTCTCGAAATCCCCTGACAAAGACGTCGCGCAGGACTAGGCGGCCTCTGGTCTTGGCCCACGCGATTGTGTATGCGCAAGAGCCATGAGCCAGACCCTGACCCTCCGCCGCCCCGACGATTGGCACCTGCATTTGCGCGATGGTGCTATGCTGCGCGCCGTTCTGCCAGAAACCGCCCGGCACTTTGCACGCGCCATCGTGATGCCCAATCTGGTGCCGCCGGTGGTCACGGGCCAAGATGCCGCCGCCTACCGCGCGCGGATCCTGGCTGCCATGCCCGCGAACGCGGATTTCACCCCGCTGATGACCCTTTATCTCACCGAAGAAACCGACCCCGAGGATGTGGCCGCCGCCCATGCCAGCGGGCTTGTTTCAGCGGTCAAGCTCTACCCCGCCGGGGCCACCACCAATTCCGCCTCGGGCGTGCGCGATTTCGACAAGGTGCGCGCCGTGCTGGAAAAGATGGCAGAAATCGGCCTGCCGCTCTGCGTGCATGGCGAGGTGACGGACCCCACCGTCGACATCTTCGACCGCGAGGCGGTCTTTATCGACCGCGTGCTCGATCCCGTCCGCCGCGCCACACCCGGCCTGCGGGTGGTGATGGAACATATCACGACCTCCAATGGCGTGGACTATGTGCGCGCCCATGACCACGATCTGGGGGCCACGATCACCACCCATCACCTTGTGATCAACCGCAACCATATCCTCGTGGGCGGGATCAGGCCGCACTACTACTGCCTGCCCGTGGCCAAGCGCGAGGAACATCGCCTTGCCCTGCGCGCCGCCGCCACCTCGGGTGATGCGCGGTTCTTCTTGGGCACTGACAGCGCACCGCATATTGATCCGCTCAAGGAAAGCGCCTGTGGCTGCGCGGGCTGTTTCACCGCGACCAACACGATGTCAATCCTCGCGCATGTGTTCGAGGAGGAAGGCGCGCTCGCACAGCTCGAGGCGTTCACATCCCTCAACGGCCCGGCCTTCTATGGCCTGCCCGCCAATGAAACCACCCTGACTTTGACCAAGGGCGACCCGATCACATACCCCAAAAAAATCGACACCGGCGATGGGCCCGTCACCATTTTTGACCCCGGATTCACGCTCGACTGGCACGTGACCTGAGTGTCATCGTTCCTTTAATACCCCCGCCGGAGGCCTCATAACTCTCCGGCGCAGCGCCCAAACCAAGGACTCCGTCATGATCCCTGCCACCTACCCGCCCAAGGATGAAATCGCCCGCCTCACCGCCCGGATGCTGCTGGAAATCGGCGCGGTGCATTTCAACGCGGACACGCCCTTTACGCTGGCCTCGGGTCTGCCCTCACCCACCTATATCGACTGCCGCAAGCTGATTTCCTACCCGCGCATCCGCAGCACCCTGATGGATTTTCTCACCGTCACCGTGCTGCGCGACGCGGGGTTCGAGGCCTTTGACAATATCGCAGGCGGCGAGACAGCGGGCATTCCCTTTGCAGCGTTGGTGGCCGAGCGCATGGCCCTGCCCATGACCTATGTACGCAAGAAACCCAAGGGCTATGGGCGCAACGCCCGCATTGAAGGGGCCATGACCGAGGGGCAGCGCGTTCTTCTGGTCGAGGACCTGACCACGGATGGCGGCTCGAAACTCTCCTTCGTCGATGCCATTCGCGAGACCGGTGCCACCTGCGGCCATACGGCCGTCATCTTTTACTACGGCATCTTCCCCGAGACCGAGAAAACCCTGGGCGATCACGGCGTCGCCCTGCATCACCTTTGCACGTGGTGGGATGTTCTGGCCGAGGCCCGCGCGCAGGCGGTTTTCGATGCCGCGACCCTGAACGCGGTCGAGGATTTCCTACGCGATCCCCGGAAATGGCAGGCGGCGCACCAGAAATAATTTATCCCCAGGGGCTGAGGATAACCCACCGCTCGAATCGCCAAGCGCCTCCAGATATGGTAGGATGCTGTCATGTAGACGCAGGATACGGGTGGCCTGCACGCGGCTTGCCCTCTATCCACCGGTTTATCCCGCCGAACGTCCACAGCTTTATACAAGTGGCGCGCGCGCCGTGCTTGGCCTAGAACTGCCGAACCAACACGACCGACACAAAACCGATAAAAAACCGACACGCGGGGAACGCAGGCATGAACGAGATCACCGCTTTCAATCCGACCGGGGCCGAGATTCAATCCGCCGAAAGTGTGCCGCATTCCATCGAGGCCGAACAGCAACTTCTGGGCGCGATCCTGACCAACAACGATGTCTATGACCGCATCGCCGCCATCATAGGGCCGCAACACTTCTACGACCCCGTGCACGCCCGCATTTTCGAGACCGCCGCCGCCCGCATCGCCAAGAACAACCTCGCCTCGCCCGTCACCCTGCGCGCCTTTCTGGAAAACGACGAAGGGCTGAAAGAGCTTGGTGGCGCCGCCTATCTGGCCAAACTGGCCGGAGCCGCAATTTCGACCTTCGCGGTGCGCGACTATGCGCAGATGATCTATGATCTGGCGATCCGCCGCGCGCTGATTGCCCTTGGGCATGACATCGCGGGCAAGGCCGCGCGCGTCAATGTCGACAGCGAGCCCAAGGATCAGATCGTCGAGGCCGAGCAAAAGCTCTACCAACTCGCGGAACAAGGTCAGGCCGAGAGCGGATTTCAAAGCTTTCTCAAAGCGGTAACGGACGCAGTTAACGTGGCCAACGCCGCCTATCAACGCGAAGGCGGGCTCGCAGGTATCTCGACCGGTCTGGTCGATCTCGACAGCAAACTGGGCGGGCTGCACAAGTCAGATCTTCTGATTCTCGCCGGCCGCCCCTCGATGGGCAAGACCTCGCTGGCCACCAATATCGCCTTCAATGTGGCCAAGGCCTATCGCCGTGGCACCCTGACAGATGGCTCCCAAGGGGCTGTGGATGGCGGTGTCGTCGGCTTCTTCTCTCTCGAAATGAGCGCCGAGCAACTGGCAGGACGGGTGCTGGCCGAGGCGTCGGAAATCTCATCGCACAAGATTCGCCAAGGCGACATGGACGAAAGCGAGTTTCGCCGCTTTGTCGAGGCGGCCAAGACGCTCGAGTCCTGCCCGCTCTATATCGACGACACTGCGGCAATCCCGATCTCGCAATTGGCCGCCCGCGCACGCCGCCTCAAGCGGACCCATGGCCTTGACCTGCTGATTGTCGACTACCTGCAACTGGTGCGCGGTTCCTCCGACAACCGGGTGCAGGAAATCGGCGAAATTTCCATGGGCCTCAAGGCGATAGCCAAGGAACTTAACATCCCCGTAATTGCCCTTTCGCAGTTGTCGCGCCAAGTCGAAAGCCGCGAGGACAAACGTCCACAACTCTCGGACCTGCGTGAATCCGGCTCGATCGAACAGGACGCCGACGTTGTGATGTTCGTGTTCCGCGAAGAGTATTACAAAGAACGTGAGAAACCGGGCGATCACGAAATGGACAAGATGGCAGAGTGGCAAGAGGCGATGTCGCGGCTGCATGGCAAGGCCGAGGTCATCATCGGCAAGCAGCGTCACGGCCCCATCGGCACGGTCGAATTGAGCTTTGAGGCGCAGTTCACCCGCTTTGGCAATCTGGTCAAACCCTGGCAGCAAGGCGGCACTCCCGACTATTGACACCTGCGCCGGATGGGGGCACTGCCCCCGGGCCCCCGAGGTATTTCAGGCCAGATGATCCCCTCCGCAGAAACAAGAACCGCCTCCCATGCCACGCTACGCTTTTCGGATCGAATATGACGGCGCGCCCTTTGCCGGCTGGCAGCGGCAGGTCGAACACCCAACGGTGCAGGGGGCAATCGAGGCCGCCCTGTCGCGTATCGAGCCTGGCCCCCACACCATCGCCGCGGCAGGACGCACCGATGCGGGCGTGCATGCACTGGCCCAGGTGGCGCATTGCGACCTGACGCGGGATTGGGCCACGTTTCGTCTGTCAGAGGCGCTCAACTATCACCTGAAGCCGCTGCCTGTGGCGATTACAGACTGCGCACGTGTCTCCGACGACTGGCACGCAAGGTTTTCTGCAAACGAGCGGCGGTATCTGTTTCGCATCATGTCGCGGCGGGCACCTGTCACGCTGGATTTCGGGCGGGTTTGGCATGTGCGGCCAAAACTGGACATCGCCGCGATGCGCGCTGGCGCGCGGCATCTGATCGGGCTGCATGATTTCACCACCTTCCGCTCGACAATCTGCCAAGCCGCGAGCCCGATCAAGACCTTGGACGAGGTCGAGATCTCAGAGCAACCAGGGCCTGCAGGCACCGAGATTCATTTTCGCCTGCGCGCGCGGTCTTTTCTGCACAATCAGGTCCGCAGCATCGTCGGCACACTCGAGCGCGTGGGTGCGGGGTCTTGGCATCCCGACCAGGTGCGCGCCGCCCTCGACGCCCGCGACCGCGCGGCCTGTGGCCCGGTCTGCCCGCCTCATGGTCTCTATCTCGCGGGGGTCGGATATGAACATGACCCCTTTGCCGCCCAAGATTAGGCTTTGATCTTGCGCCCTTGGCACGCTAAGAGCCTGCTCAGCGGTCCCGTAGCTCAACTGGATAGAGCACCTGACTTCTAATCAGGATGTTGGGGGTTCGAGTCCTCCCGGGATCGCCAATGACCCTAACAGCCAGAAAAAGGGGAAGCATGCGCAAAAGAAATCAGAAGCATGCGCAAAATCTCGATTCTCGGGGCAAATAGAAGCTTGGGCCTAGGTGAAAAATTACACTAAGACATTGATAAATATTTAAAAATTACCTTCTCAAGGCCGCCAGTGCAGGCTGGGCAGCTTCACGCGAGTAGATTGGCCCATAGTCTTTTCCGCCAGGCGTGAAGCGCTCTATGCGATGAGATGTCAGGGCCGCGACGACCGTATTCCTGTGCGCTCCTGTTTCGGTCGTCATCATTGATGGCGTAACGAAACTGCTTCGAAAGGCAGCGATGTCCTCAAGGGACAGGTAGTAGAAGACCTGACCGGTCACAGGATGTGGCGCCTTTTGTGAGGGTGAGTGTCCATCAGAGACAAAGTTCAGGAATGAATCTTTTCCTCGAAGCCCGATTTCTCGGCCAAACGCGGCTGCCGGGACAAGATCACGTGCTTTACTCTCAACTTGTTCGTCACGGTTGAGTGTCGCCAGTTCAGCCTTCATCACGACAAGGCTGTGATAGCCGCCATCTCCTTCCAACTGGCCCATCGTCAGCTTTTTGATCTCAACCGCATTCAAGATTTCGGAGAGGGAGCGCCTCGAATGATTGCGGGCGGCTTGAAGGGTAATCCACCCCTTTTCTGACAGCGAAACATGCCGTTGCGACATACTCAACATGCGCTCCAGAAAGGCTGTCCCGTCGACCGCGCTCCATGGAGACTTCACCTTGGGAAGGTTCGATCGCGGCGCCAGAACATTGTCATCCACTAACGCACGGAGTTCGGCGCGTGTCGCTCCTATGGCTTTCTGCATCGCGATCGGCCCCACCCATGTGGGGATGTCAGCGATAAGCTGAGCAAATGGGGCCAACTCAAAAGTCTTTTGCCTCGCCCCGCGTGGATCTCCGGGCTGAAGCGCACCGGCTTCCGTCAACAAATCGTCCAATAAGGCCTGTCCAACACCAGTTTCCTCTGATGCTGTTGCAACCGAGTGAACCCTTCGAGAGATCAGGCTCTGACCAAAAATCTTCTCACCAGCTGCCAACGGCCAACACCGGAAAATGTGAGATCGGAGCAGGTCGCGCAGGGTGGAAAAGGCAGGGTCCTCACGCGATGCCCTGTCGAAATGGATGAACAATGATCCATAGACCCCGCGAGGTTCCAAAGCGGTATCTTTTGCATGGGCAAGAAGTTCGGAAAAAGCTTCCTCGATCTTCTCAGGCCCTTCTCTTGCAGCGAAGAACCCAATTACAGATGGACGGCCTTCGGCGCTGTCTGCCACCGCATCTGTTCGAAGGAGCTCGGCCCCCAAGAGAGCGCAGAATGTTATGGCAGGGTAAAGGTCGATGCTGCCAAGCCAAGTGTGGTCGGTACCATCCACCAAGCGCTGTTCAAGCCAGTAGTCATATTCCGACGGCAGAACCTCGTCGCCGTCTATAGAACCCGACATGACGTCGCTCAGATTCTCGGTCAGGCGTTCTGAAACCGTACTTCGCGCAACGGGGTGAGAGTGTTTCCATAAAGGAACGAGAGTTTTTTTATGCCGTAGACAAATGTCATTCCCACGCAGTTGCCAATCACCACGCATGTACATGGATTCCGTGGGACGCTCGCTCCCATCAGCATCTTCTCTCAAGCATGTGAATCAGCATGCAAAAGTGACCCACTTGGGTGGGTTATGATCATCTAAAATTGACCC
>NZ_KN293977.1:253600-328935 GCF_000768555.3 Roseovarius mucosus DSM 17069 | reverse complement strand
TTCAAACCGTGGGGGAAGAATAACGTCCTTCAAGGCTGACTTCTTCAGCAGCCTGTTAAAGGTCCGCTACTGTGACGTCGCGCTGCGGCGATGGCCATCCTGGCGAATGACGGCTTCGGGCCGGGACCGGTCATCCGGTTGGTCGTGCGGAAGCCTACGAGGGCAAGAATTGCGTGCCGCACCGCCGCAGGTCCGGTTTGAGCCCAAATCTACCAACATTCGCGTGTGCAGCTAATGACGGCTTTCCTGGCAAATTCAGTAGAGCCGGGTGTCTTCATCCGCTGCATGATCATCCTCGACCTCTTTCAGCGTCTGCGCTCGGTCCACTGTGGAAATTACCCATTCGGCGAGTGTCGGGGCGGACTTCCGTTCAGGCCAATGATCAGGATGCCACAAGCGGGATCGAATGAAAGATTTTGAGCAATGCATAAAGGCTTCCTCGACCTCGATGACGAGCGCAAGCAACGGTTCCTTGCCATTGATTGCGTGCCGCTTGCTAATCGCAGCATCTCGAACAATGCGGGCCTTACCCGCGACACGCAGCGTGTCACCGTGACCAGGCACAACGAAGAGTAGCGCGATATTTGGGTCTTCTAACAGATTTTGAAAGCCATCCACACGGTGGTTGCCTAGCCTGTCTGGAATGATGAGCGTTTTGTCATCGTAGACTTCCACGAAGCCTGCTGGGTCACCTTTGGGCGAAACATCTATCAACCCCTCGGATGCCTTGGTTGCAACGACAACAAATGGCGCAAGTTCGATGAATCTGCGGGCGGTTTCGTTCAGTCGATCACTGACCTTAAGAAAAGTGTTGGTAAATCCTTCAGTCGGCAGCAGTTCGCGGAGCCTTTCAATGCTCTCAATCTGTTCATCAAATTCCATTTCAACGCTCTCCGGTGGATTTACATAGGAAAGCATAGCCGAAGCGCCAATTTCCTCAAAGCCGCCTTTGGCACACGTGCAATTTAAGCGCGCTTTGTCCCGCACAGCTGCCGTAGTCCGTCAGGTTCGGTGCCGATTTTGCTTGCGGGCGCGGCGAAAGGCGGGTTTGGGCCCAAAGCGACCAGGCGTCCTCATCGGCTCAGGCCCATCAAAAGTTCCCCGAGAGCCATGGTGAATCCCTGATCTTCGTGCGATTCCCTGTCCCGATGTCGACCACTCATCGCAGTCGCCAGGGCAGCGCCATGGGTGAAGTCCACGAGTATGTCGCGCCACAGCTTCGTCCTGTGATCTGGCAGGCCGACTTCGGCCAGAAGGGTAGAAATCTCGTTGGTGATCCGTTCTGCCTGCTGCGGAAAAACGATAGGCCGGCTGAAGATCAAGGTGGTCAGTGCCGGGTGGCGGAGCACCTGCGCATGGTAAGCTTTAAGGAGATCACCAATCCGGTCGATTGGAGTTCCGTCCTCCGGCGCCACTACCTGCGCATAGACCGCGTCCGACATCGCGCCGATCAATCCATCCCGTCCGCCGAAGTGATGATGGATCGTCATGGGGTTGATGGCGAGGCGTTCCGCCAACGCCCTCATCGTGAGGGCGTCTGCCCCCTCGCGATCCAGAAGTTCGAGGGCGGTCACAACCATCTCGTCGCGCGAGACAGGAGCTTGCGCCCGGGTCGGCCGCCCCCGGGGCCGCTTCATGCCTCGACCCGGTAACGGGACTGCACAAGTCCGGATGGAAAGCTCTTCACCTCCTCGAGGCAGAGCGGAATGTCAGCGGCGATCTTGCCGAACAACCGACGTCCTTCACCAAGGAGCACCGGAACGCTCGTGATCACCATGTCAGCGATGAGACCGGCTCGAAGGAAGGACTGAATGAGAAGGCCGCCATCGACATATACCTTCCGGTGTCCTTCGACCTCCAACATATGCATCGCCTCTTCGGGCGCTTTGTTCGCGACCCGCACCTTGTTGGTCAGGTCGTCCGGCACGTCGGACTGCGATAGGGTCGAAGACAGGACGACAACTGGACGACTGTAGGGCCATGGCCTTACGGCTCTCATTTTTTCGAACGTTCCGCGTCCCATCAGAATGATGTTGATGTCCGCGATGAAGGCATCATAGCCATGGTCTTCGTCGGGATTATCGCGGTCCAGGAGCCACGCGATATCGCCGTCCTTTCGAGCGATGAAGCCGTCCAGACTGGTAGCGATGAAAACATGTCCTGTGATCATTTCACACCTTTATTTATACACTGTATAATACATGAAGGTGCGCGTCCCTCGTGTCAAGTGCAACGCCCGTCCATAGCGTTGGTACCGCATAGACTTCGTTTCGATTGACGTAACCCGAGACCGAAAGCGAACGGCAGCAAGGTCCCGCATTGGAGCCATTTGGCATGCTTAAATGCTGCGGGATGCACGATTGTCTGGTCTGGGGAAGCTGCGCCGCAGCGCCCGACATTGTTGTGAATGACCGGTTGGGGCCGTTACCCATCATCTTTGAGCCACACAGGGCGACGGGCCTCACTCAATGATCGTTCTTTCGGTTCACCGTCTCCGACACGCGTCCAAAATCCTGATTTGCGAGGATGTGCTGTTTTGAGCTTGGCAAGATAGGCTGCATGGTCGGCCATTCCGCTTGGGCGGATTGGATCCGCTTCGTCTGCCAACAGCTCGAGCTTCCCGAGGTACTTCGCACCATGCCCATAGGCCTTAGAGCGTGCGCGGTCGAGGATGTTGTCCAGAAGGGCACGGTAGAGGATTGTCGCCGCCAGCGGATGATCATGTTCCAGAAGGCCCGCGACTTTCGGCAGGATGTGCCAGTCCCCTCCATCCCAGCGGTGCGCGTGCGCCACGATGAGCGTTGCAGCCAGATCGTGTCGTGGCCAGTCCAAGAAGAATTGCAGCGCTGCCTCGGGTTCGTCCTTTTCCAGCGCAACGGCATGGGCGCGGTCTTCGGCCTCAATATCCTCGAAGTCCGGTAGCTGTTTGAGGTATTCCCGCAGAATGTCGGCGGACAGGCGCGCCTCGAAACAGCACCAACGCAGGGCCTGTGCGGCCGACCTGTCGCCCGTAGCATCCAGGATGCGCGCTTCCAGACTGATCCGTTCTGGCGACAGGCCATCATCATTCTCGACAAAGCTGCGCCGCCCGGGCTGACGCACCCACTCCAGCGCCTCGGCGCATCGGCCGGCTTCCAGAAGCTGCGCAGCGATACCCAACGTATCCCGCATATGCGGCTTCTTCTTGATCTCCAGTGCGATGAGCAGATCGAGATCGCCCCGCGCCGAGGCTATGGTCTGGCGCATCCGGGCCCATCGCGAGGTCATGGAATAAAACCATCCGTCCGGTTTGCGTGCGGCTTCCTCGGCCTGCCGCGCGGCGATAGCGTCTTTCAGATCGTTGTCCCATCGCGCCAGGGTATCTTGCGGCAGATGCGCCGCCACGGCTTCGGTCACGTCAGCGAGATAGCCATGCGTGCTTTCGCCAAGGGCGGCCATGATCTTGCCGGGCAGCGCGCCGGCCTCGGGCACGGGCAGGCTGGGGGCCAAATCGCCGGTGGCATGGATCGCCTGATAATAGACGTCCTGAACGCGGCCAGAAGAATCGTCGATACGTTCGAACACCTGTTCATGGGTGGCGATGAAGCGCAGCAGCCGGTCTATGGCCAGCGCCGGAGCGGCAGGGCCAAGCTCGGACGTGATCGTATCGGTCAGGCTGCGTAGGTCCCCAGCAAAGGCGCGGGCCTTGTCCCATTCGATGAAGTTCTTCGCCCGAGCCAGTCCGGACAGCCGCCGGTCGATCAGTTTGGCCATGGCCTCAGGGCCGGATTTCCCGGCCAGTGCCGCTTTGACCTGCCGCCGGAACCCCGCGTTGCCCTCGGTCTCATGCAGCACCAGCTGCGCAAGTTTATCGGTGCCGAGTTCTTTCAGCTTTTCAGTGGTGAGGGTAGATTTGCGGGCCATGGAGCGGATCAGGATTGGGAACTATTCCCTCAATAAGTGCCTTTGACCGATCGTAGGTGCAAGTATCGTGGGTGCAAGTACTGGGTGTATGATCGACCAGACACTGCGACATGTACCAGTGTCCCGCGGAACTAACCTTAAAATGTTTGACGGCCTCACACCTGCCGTGAATTGGCGGGTTTATGAAGCCACGCCGCAGCGCTAGAGGCCTGTGGGTGCCGAGTCCCCCCGGAACCCAATTGGTCTACTTGCAATCATTTCCAAATAGCAGCTCGGCAAATCAATGAACTGCCCGAGACCCGCCATCAGGCAACTCTATTGTTCAGCGTAACCTGGGAAAGACAATCCTCAAGCCCACCCCCATGGAGAACCTTCTCAATTAAAATCTTATTGGCCATCTCAATCAACAGCTCCCGATGTGCAATTAGCACACTGCTGACATCGTTCTCCGCAACCTGGAGCATCTCAGCCACTTCTGGCAGGTGTCCGGCGATAGCTTCACGCACGGATAGCGGTGACCCGGCCGAAGCGAGCCAGATAGGCCCGAGACTGCCCATGCCATAGGCACAGATCTGGTCCGCGGCGGATTTCGTTGCTTTGGCGATGTCACTGTCGAGCACGCCTCCGGAACCTGTTACAACTGTCCCAAAGATCACGCGTTCGGCTTCGCGACCTGCCAATGCAACGCACCGAGAGAGGTGAAGATCGTTCTCTGTCTGCAGGACTCTCGTGACGGCAATCTTACACTCGCCACCTGAACCGCCAATGCGGACATACTCTACCGACCCTACATTCAGCGCAGTCGCGACGATGGCGTGCCCACACTCATGGACTGCGAGCCGTAGCCATTCGTCATCCGACATCTTAGGCGCATCACCTTCAAGTGCCGCCAGGACATCATCAGTTGTCATCGCCCTGTTTCCTCGCCGCGCAGTTGCGCCAGCCATACGAACTGCGGCGGCACAATCTGCCCCTGTGCGCCCAAGAGCAGCCGCAGCGCAGACGGTCAGATCGATCTCCGAAGTACGGTCTCCGAGATGCTGGCCAAAAATCACCGCAAGCTCCTCGAAGGTGGGAAGTCCGATCTCGACGACAACATCAAACCGCCCCGCCCGGCGGATCGCAGGGTCAACGAATTTCAAGTGATTACAGGCGGCGACGACAATAACGCCTTCGCGGTCGGAGATGCCATCCAATTTCTCGAGCAGTGCTGTGATGGCTTTGACATCATAAGAGTCATTGCGTCCGTCCCCACTAAGATCCGTTCGCGTATAGAACGCATCGATTTCATCGATGAAGAGAATGGACGGTGCTTTGCGCTTGGCCTCGTCGAAACTCTTCTCCATGGCACCCAGGAAGTGGCTGAGGCTTCCTGATTTCTGCCACTGGTTATAGCTGGCCGTCACCAAATGAACGTCCGCCTCTCCTGCGAGGGACCGCGCCAGCTCTGTCTTGCCTGTCCCGGCCGGCCCGGCAATGAGTAGGCCTCGTGGTACGGCGTTCCAAGGAAGCAGTCCCGCCTGCCAATCGCGAAGCGCTGCCAGCGCGTCTTGCGCTGCGACCTTAGCAGCGCCGAGACCAACCAGGTCATTCAGCGGCACGACAGAACTGGGGCGCCAAAGTTTTGGTTCGGTCGAAGCCACTTCATCCAAACTCTGCTCCACGTATCGAGCAATAATCATCGGTACGACGTTGGGATCGCTCTGACGAAAAGCGAGGACCACGCAGTCGATGTCCCCAGGGGGCACAGCGTTCAGGTCTGGTACTTGAGACACCAAGCGTTCGATCTGCTCATCGGTCAACTCTGGGTACCTTATCGCAAAAAGAGCGGGCAGAACCTCGCGATCAATCCCCCCGATAGGCACAACATTGGCGTCAAACATTGCGACTGCGGGATGCAGATCATCGAGCGACGATGTCAGAAAGACTATAGGATCGTCGTTGCGTGTCATCGCGTCCACGAGGCCATGCTCAAACGACGCGCGGCGCGGGTCCAGATTGGAAGCCCGTACCATTCTGAGTACATGGTGCGGGTCGCTTCTGAAGTCCCAGCTGAACTCGAAATGATCTGGTAGGAGGCGTTTCCACGACCACGAGACGCGTTGGGCGTCCAACGATGTATGCACGATCGTCGTGGCGCCTCGCTGCCAGATGTCGGCGATATCACCGGACTGAACACAGGCTTTCACGACGAGGCAAAGTGCGGCAACCTGGGCTAAAGGCAGCGCCTCTCCCGCAACTTTGCGAAAATCCAGTGTGCCCGACACGGACGGAGCCGAGACGCCAGCCACACTGCTCTCGGCGCCGGTTTCCCCGTCAGGCGAATGTGCGTCCGCACAGAAGCGAACTAGAGCGTCATATACGATGCGGCGCCAATCGTTGTCTGGGTGTTCAGTCTGCATATCAATCTCCTGGGCGAGCGGTATCGTTCGCGTAAGCCGCGTGCATTTCTTGTTGTGGATGTTGGATGGCCGTCGAGCGACGGAACATACGGAGAACATAGCGTATGGCCGAGGCCTATTAAACCCCAGATTTTTGACTAAGTATTTGCGAAAAAAGAAGTTTTTTGGATTTTCGTAAACCGATGGGCCCCTCGTAAGGTGCTGACATCAGGCCGATTCCTATGAGGTGGAGGGACTTGGTGCGTACGTCCGTGGGAACCTGACGCGAGAATCCGCGGCGAGCGGTTGTGCGAAAACAAAGCTAAGCGATTGATCCGCATTAGTGATTCTCTTTGACCCGTTTCCATCTGCATGGCAGACGCAGTCTGGGGGTAAAGGACGCGCAGGCAGTTTATGGCAGGCGATTGCCACTCAACCTGTCCCTGGCACCGAGACTCCAGCTATGTACGCATCATTCTGATGGAGCAGTGGGGCGAAATCCCAATGAGCATCTTATTCCCACAGCAATGGGCGGGCTTAGCTCATCTCGCGCAGAGGGCCTCCTGGAGGGCGGTTTGCGAAAAACGGCAATGACGTGGAATTCCAAGAGGGTATGGTCAGACCGGAAGCGCAGCACCAGGATAGCTAAAGCTCATGCGACAACTCTCGGACCGAGATCGTGAACGTCTTCGCTGGATGCAGCTATACTTGCGTCTTCCGGCGTGCGGGGTGGCGGCATACTTCCCGGATGACGCCTCTTGTGAACAGCGTATGGTTGAGCTGCGTTGGCCCGAAGGGATGCATTGCATCCGCTGCGATGCGGACAGGATCAAGACTTGCCACACGCGAAAAACCTTCCGATGCAAAGAATGTGCGCATGAATTCTCCCTGAAGGCCAACACCGTGATGTTCCGTTCTCGTCATACGATACGCGACTGGTTTCTGGCAGCAGAAGAGCACATCACGCTACACGCATTCGGGCAAGATCATCTTGATACCGGCCACTCCATGGCTGACAGACATTGCGTTGCCTACACCACGGCTTACAGACTGAGGGTAAAGTTGGCCTGTGAGCTTGCGCACGACCACAGCTTGTTGCTCACCAGCATCTGTATTTCAGAGCTGCAGGTGCCACAGGATGTGGTGCAAAATGACTTCGATTTCTATGTATGGCTCCTCGATACGTGCGTCACTCAAAGACAGATGCGCCGGCAAGGGTGAGTTAACGCTATAGGCTTTCCACGAACATTCGCCCGTCCCGCCTTCCGATGTGGAATGACGGCTCATACTTCATTCCCAACTGGAACGAAGCAACCAGAAGGAGTGACGGCGAGTCCGGAAATGGATGGGAGCTGGGGATTGCGAAAACAAACGGATCGTCCATTTTCTCATTAATAATCAATTACTTGCAGAATCGACCCTGAAGTATTCTAAGGTTTCGGGATTGTCCGTCGTGATGGCGCATCCCAGGACAAGCCGCCCCGATGATGAGGACTGACGAGGAGAACTAGAAGCCGAACACAAGACAAGAAAAAAGCACGCCCGAAGGCGTGCTGGATTAGTTGGGGCAATGATCGCCCATCTTCACCTGCCACCGTAGAGGTCAACAAAGACCCAGGCAAGAGCGATCCACGTCCCGTCATTGGAAACAAACTCAGAACATTGGGTTTCTGAGAACGGGAAAGATATGTCTATGGCCTTTGAAAGAGAACCAGATCTCGAAAAGCCCAAAAAACTCCCGCCGCTGAAGGTTCCTGCACCCGATGGTGTTCTTCCTTATGTCGGCGCCCGCAATCCCATGACGCGCAGCAATAGCGCGCACCGGATTGCTGATACCTTCGCGACACCGGCAACAGGCGATGTCCCACAGATCTATTTCTTCGAATCCGAGGGGGAATACGCCGTCAGCCTGGAAGCGATCCTGGCCCCCGACCTCTATGGTTTGGAAGTTCAGCTCCCCGCCTTTCGCTATCCGTGGAAACACAACAAAAAAGGATATCGCGACCACTTCTTTGATCTTCGCCTCACTTTCAAGGATGGGTTTAGACGTGCGGTCTACATAAAAAATGCACGGGCACTCCAATCTTCCCGCGTTCAGGAGGAAATCGAAGCCATTTTTTCCAGCATGCCCGAGGACTTTGCCGACGATGCCATCGTGGTGAATACTGATGACTATTCGCGCGCCTATCGCGACAACCTGCGCCGTATGCGTTATGTCAGGCAGCTTCACGCGCCTGACCACGATCTCCTCGTCGAACAGATGGCAAGATCATGCAACTATTGGTTTCTGGAGCAGCTTGTACGCCAAGTACCTCTGCCGCCTGCAAAAGCATGGCAAGCGGCATTGCGATTGATTTCCCGCGGCGTCCTCGATGCCAACCGGGATGCGGTGATCAACCTTCATTCGCATGTCTGGCTCGCTGCATGACAAAGCGTTTCCCGTACAAGGTACCCAACGGATCAGATCTGACTCTCGACGGCCAGACATGGCGCGTTGATGGGAAAGACCGTGATGGGTTCCTTGTTACGGGCGACGAAGGTGCTCAAACACTCCTGACATTCGATCGTGTGAAAACCGCGATCGCGCAAAGCAAGTGTCAGGTGACCACGCCCAAAGAACGCGAAGAAATCATTCGTTTGAAGGAATATACGAACGGGCTCACCGATATCACGCAGCTTTCTGAAGAACAGCAGAGGAACGCCAGAGCTTTAGCTGCCCTCATCAATGTGATCGATGAGCTTGAAGCTGAAGGGCGCAAGATCACCCATGCGTACCTAAATCAGCCTATCGTCCGGAAGAGGTTGTACGCCCGCGCTCTCGAAATCACTGGTGATAAACGCCTTTTTGAAGGCCTGACATTGGGGTCAACCAAACCACGGTTGGCTGAACCCGGTTCTGTTTTCCCGAAAGGACGCACACTCTGTGAGCGGAGAGAGACTTACCAAAGCTTCGGACGAAATCCCGTGGTTCTTGCGCATCGGCATGATCAGAAGGGGTTGCACGGAGAAGCTGCCTGCAAGTTGTCACCTTGGCAGATTAAGGTTGTGCTTTACTGCTTGAATCGATTTTGCAATCCGACAGCTCCTCAGCTTTCGGAGATTTATGAAGCGACCAAGGCGTTGATGCCAATTCCAGAGGAGGAGATGCTGGCTGGTCGGTCTCACCCAACAATTGTTACGGTACGCAATTGGCAGAAAGGTATATCGTTTATTGCTCAGAAATATGCGCGACTGGGGGCCCGTGCGGCCAAAAACAAGTACGGTACGGGTTCTACAGATCAGCGGGCCTTGATGTTTGGTGAGCGCGTACTCACGGATCAAGCATACCTTTCCGTATTTACTAAATCCGATGGAACAATCGGGGCGGAAGAAATTGATCCCACAACTGCTTCACCCGAGTTAGGAGAGAACGAGATCATTCGAGTTTGGCTCCACCTGATGATCGACACTGCGACTCGGATGCCACTTGCATGGACGATTTCCGAGACCGCAGGTTCAGACCATACTTTTCATCTTCTTCGAATGGCGACGCGGGATAAAGCGAGGGAAAAGATTGAGTTTGGTTGCAAGAACGATCCAGCTCCGGCCGCCGGACTATTGTTGACGGTCGCTGACAACGGAACAGCTACACGGAACGGTCCAGTCTATTCTTCCCAACTTGGGCTTGGCGCAGCAGTGCAGACCGGGCGTACCTACCATTCGACGGATAACCCTCATATGGAGCGGATCTTTGGGACGTTTCAGTTTTCGGTCCTAAATTTCGAAGCTGGATATGTCGGAAGTAAACCAGGTGACAATCCCGGATACGACGCGGAAGCAAAGACGCGTTTGACCCCCTACGATATCATGCGCGTCGCTTCGCGTTATTTGATCGATGAATTTCCTCGGGAGCCTCATACCGGTGTCGGGATGTTCGGTGCGACACCAGCTGAAAAGCTGGACGAAGTTCTGGAACTCTATAGCGGTGTCGAAGCGCCGGACCCTGAGAAGCGTATTATTCAGTTGGGCCTGAAAAGAACTGTCAGTACCACGTCCGAGGGAATTCTGTTTGATGGCATCCCATACACATCACCTGAATTGAATCTTTTCAGCGATGGGAAAGCAAAGAAAGTCGATGTGTATCTCGATCCTGATTTCCTGGGCACGGTCATTGTCATGCCGCATGGCACCAAGCAAAAGATCGAGGCGAAACTCTCTTACAGCGCCTACGCTGACCTGACCTATTTTCAGGCCAAGCAATTGATGAAAGTCGCGGCACAGGGGGAACCTAAAAAGCGCGAGCAGTCCAACAAGGATCTTCTTGAAGCCAAGCGCAGGCGGGCGCTCGAGAGTGGTTTTTATCCCGATCCCAACTGTCATGAAAGCTACATGTCGTTGCCCCGGTATGAAAAGCAGGCCGAGGCAAATGCACAGATTGGGCCGAACAAGGGTACTCCTCGCGTCCAGACGACCAAGCCTGGTTCGATCACGGATCGCCCCAGGAAGGACCCGCCCAAAAGCGCCAAGCCTCATTCAACGGCGCCTCAGGCGTCCACATCCCAGTCCCGCGGCGGTTTCGCCCCCATTACGAAGAGCAAATTATGAGCCGATTTGAAATCAAGGAAATTGTCGAGGCCGAGGAGGAGTTCAACGGACGCCTCTTTCCTCTTCCCCGTGCAGAAAAGCTGCAACTGGAATACGCGAAGTTGTTCAGCGCCCATCTGGGCCGGTTACGCAGCGGAAAATACTTCGAGGGCGAAGTCCTCGTCGTGACGGGCAAAAGCGGTTCGGGGAAAACCTCCGAGATCGTGAACATGATGGCAAACTTCAACGCCGCCGAGGTTGCTTTGCCCGGAGGGCAGAATGCACGCATGGTCTCCAAGGAACTTGATCGTAAGGGAGGTTGGAAAGACCTTGGCAAGAAGACGCTTCGGGCTATGGGGTACCCGATCGAGGACAAAGTTCGGATGACCCAAAGCGCGATCTGGGAGCGTGTGGCGTTTCAGGGACGCCATCAGGGGATTGTATCCATCAATTACGACGAAGTTCAGCACATTCTGTCTGGGAAGGAGGGCTTGGCCCTCGAAGCCGAACTGGACTCCTTCAAGTCTATCCTCAAGTCAAAAACCTGGCCATTCTTGCTGGTATTGTCAGGGATCCCTGAACTGGATGACAAGATCCAGAATTTTGAACAACTGGGCCGGAAGGTGACCCATGTGACCTTCACGGATATCGAGTATGACGATGATGCCTCAACCGTCCATGAAATGATGGGCAGTTACGCATTGGAGGCGCGCCTCGAGGTGTCAGATGACCTGAACAGTGAGGACTTCATCCATCGGTTGGCAACGGCAGGGGCATTCCGGTGGGGACTTGTCTGTAAGCTGGTCAGGCTTGCCGTCTGCGAGGCCAAAGTTCAGCAGAGCACTGAACTCACCAGGGAACATTTCATCGACACTTGGGTGTCAAAGACCGAGATGAACCCGTTGGCGACGCCCTACAATCACGACAGCTACGACACTTATTTCAGGCGGGAGCGGCCATTCGCTCAAATGTTCGATCTCTGAGAAAATATATACTTCCCTGAAAGAGCCCGCGCCTTGCGCGGGTTTTTTGGTTCCTTTGGCAGAATTTGACATGCCCACGGCAAACGTTCGATTTTCGAACTTTTTCTTGCGCATGCTTCCGGTTTCCCACGCAAGCTTCTGATTTTTCGCTCTAAAGTTGCGCGCACCAAGCCCCTTGTTTTCCTGCCAGAAATAGAGTCTCAAAAAATGCGTTCGGTCCGGCCTTGCGCATGCTTCCCCTTTTTCTGGCTCTAACTGCAGAGGACGGTCCTCATCCAAGCTGAAATGCGGTCATCGCGGTTCGGCTGATGTCAGCGTGTCGAGGCACGCTTGAGAATATCCGCCGCATTGGGGTGATTGAGCAATGCTTGCCCAACCTCGAACTGGAGGTGGCTGGGCGCGCCCTGCCCCGTCAATTGCTGGCTCAGCGCCTCTTTCAGATCGGCAGGCAGCGCCGCAGAGGTGCGAGGATCGACCAATAGCGTCTCGGCCGCGATCCCTTCGGCATAGATGATCTGATGCCGGTCAAACAGCAGCTGCACGTAATCGACAAAGCCGCCGCTCTCACGCCGCACGGTATCACCGTTGACGAGATGCCGCGCGCGCACCAGCACTTCGGCGCGACCTGCCCCGAGAGCATCCGAGCGTTGATAGATAAAGAGCCGGTGATCGGGGCTCACCAACAGGTCATTCTCATTGTGCAATGCCCCCGCAGAGATCCGGACAGGGGCGAAATCGCCCACCGCCCGCACCGTCGAATGCCCGACCCAGCGGATCGGCCGCACCCCGTCATCGCGGGTCAGGACCATGTCGCCGGGAGCCAAGGTTTCAACCCGGCGCTGTTCGCCTGTGGCCATTGTGATATGCGTCCCACGCGAAAACGACACGCAGGCCACCTGCGCAAAGCGTTGCAGCACGTTGTCAACGTCGACCCCCACCAGCGCATAACCGGTCTTGGGCCGCATCTGCGCCAGGGGCATGGCAAAAATCTCGACCATATTGCCAGCCTCGTCCACTTCGACCAACACGATCATCTCGGTGGTGCGCCCGGTACCTGACATCAGCGTGAGACAACAGTCGAGATGAATTTGCGCGCCGGGGCGACCAACGTCGGACTCTTGCGCAACGGTGAAGGGCGCCCCGCCCGCCAGCGATAGCGACAGGCGGAGTTGCCGGGCCTGCGGCTGCAGCTCGTAAACGTCATCCAGGTCGAGCTCACTCGCAAAAGACAACGCATCGCCCATGTTGGCCCCGTTGACCACGCGAAAATCCAGCCCGGTATACACGGGCAGGATATGGTCGGAGTTGGCAAGATCAGAGGGCATGAGCGCAGGCGATCCAGACGGGGCTAGGGACATAATTTTCTTTCAGGCAGCGTAGTTTAGAATTGTGGTGCGGTGACGTCAATGTAGTGGAAAATCCATTTCCGTTCGTGGCCCGCATCAGGCCTTGTGCAAGCATCTGGCCATTCTCGCCCAGAGGGTGTTAATTCGACGTTGATACAACAGGAGGGTGGATGATGGATCTAGGGATCAAGGGCAAGCGGGCGTTGGTCTGCGCCGCGTCCAAGGGGCTCGGGCTGGGCTCTGCGCGGGCGCTGGCCGAGGCTGGGGTCGACCTAGTGATGAACGCGCGCGGTGCCGAGGCGCTCGAAGCGGCAGCCGCGGCCATCCGCACCGAGTTCGGCGTGAGCGTCGAGACCGTCGCCGCGGACATCACCAGCGAAGCCGGGCGTGCCGCCGTGCTCGCCGTCGCACAGGACGTGGATATTCTCGTCACGAATGCCGGGGGGCCGCCTCCGGGGATGTGGACGGACTGGGAGCGCGAGGATTTCATCCGCGCGCTCGATGCCAACATGCTGACCCCCATCGCGCTGATCAAGGCGCTGGTGCCGGGGATGATGGCGCGCGGTTGGGGTCGGGTGGTCAACATCACCTCGCAATCGGTCAAGGCTCCGATCCCCGCGCTTGGCCTCAGCAACTCGGCGCGCGCAGGGCTAACCGGTTATGTCGCGGGCACGTCGCGCCAGGTTGCGGGCCGGGGTGTCACGATCAACAACCTCCTGCCGGGCATCCACGCCACGGACCGCGCCACCTCACTCGATCGGGGCGTATCCGAAGCGCAGGGAATCAGCATGGATGAGGCAAAGGCGCGCCGCTGCGCCAGCATTCCAGCCGGGCGCTATGGCACCGCAGAGGAATTCGGCGCGGCCTGTGCCTTTCTCTGCAGCCAGCATGCCGGGTTTATCGTGGGCCAGAACATCCTGCTCGATGGCGGTGGCGTCAACGCGACGCTCTGACCCGCGCGATCACGAAACCGGGAGTGGGGCGCGTAGGCTCTGGTGCCTGAGAGAGCCGCTCATTAGCACTAAGGCATCATAACCACAGGGGAACATCTATCATGCAAGCAATGGCGATCATTGGCCTTTTCGGCTTGGTCATTCTGGGCAGCCTATTGGTCGCCCCCCGTCGCGCCACCATCGAAGGGTTTTTCAGCGGAACAGGCGCGGACGGCCGCGCACCCGGTCTCTGGGTGCTCGTACTGAGCCAGGTCACGACATGGATCTTCGCCCGATCCCTGATGAACTCGGCCATTCTGGGCTATTTCTACGGGATTTGGGGCACGCTGGCCTATGCGGCCTATTACGGATCCTTTCTGACCGGCGGCTATATCGTGGGCCGGTTGCGCGCAGGCGGCGCGGGATCTGTGCAGGACTGGCTTGGCGCGCGCTTTGGCGCCACGGGCAAGGCCTGTTACAATCTGGTCATTGGCCTGCGCCTCTTGTCCGAGGTCTTTGCCAACCTGCTGGTGGTAGGACTGATCTTTGCGGCTGCCCTGCCAGAGATGGGCGCAGCGCGCGATGCCTCGATCCTGATCGTTGCGGTGCTGGGCCTCGCCTATAGCGCCTGGGGCGGGCTGAGTGCCGCGCTGCGCACCGATGTGTTGCAGATGGTGGTGTTTCTTTTGGTTTTCGCGGCGGCCTTTGTGGCGCTGATCGTCAGCCCCGGCTTTCATCTCGGGGCCGTACTGACCGCGCCGGGAACCTCTGGGGCGTGGAATGGTCAGGTCCTTTTGGTGGTCGCCCTGCTGCAGGTCTTCTCTTACCCGGCGCATGACCCGGTGATGATGGATCGCGGCTTTATCGCCGATCCCGAAACCACACGCCGCTCGTTCCTGCATGCCTTCTGGATCTCGACACTCTGCATTATCGGCTTTGGCTTTTTCGGCATTCAGGCCGGGCTGGTCGGGGCGGAGTACGAGGGCGAGTTGATCGGCACTTGGGCCGCGATGTTCCCGGCCTGGCTCTTTGTTGCCCTTTTGGTGTCGCTCTTGATCTCGGCACTCAGCACGCTTGACTCGGCACTGGCCAGTGCCGCGCGGCTTGTGGTGGACGAACTCAGGCTTGGGCGCAGGTCGCTCGCGGGCGGGCGCGCGTCGATGGTGGCCTTCATGGTACTGGGTACGGGCCTCACACTCTGGGGCAATCAGACACTGTTTGATGCGGTGGCCATCAGCGGCACCGCCAGCATGTTCCTCACCCCCATTCTTATCCTAGGGCTGGTGATGGGACGGCAGATTGCGCTTTGGTCCTACCTCACGGCCTTCGGGGCAGCCATGTTCGGGGCCGCGCTCTATTTTGCACGCGGGGCAGAATGGGCCATGGCAATCCTGCCTGAGGCGCATAAATACGAACAACTGCTGATCATCTGTGTCGGCGTGTTGATCGCAGGGTTCGCCGCCGTTCTGACAGGCGCCCGCCGCGGCTGACACTCGCTTGACGAAAAAAACGGGGGCAGGCCATGGCTGGTCTGCCCCCGTCTTATGTCCTATGGCTTGGCCTGTTCAAGCGCGCTCGGAATATTCCATCGTCTCGGTGTTGACGACGATGTCCTCATCCGGACCGACAAAGGGTGGCACCATGACCTTGACCCCGTTATCGAGGATTGCAGGCTTGAAGCTGTTGGCTGCCGTCTGTCCTTTGACAACCGGCTCCGTCTCGACGATGCGGCAGATTACCTTTTGCGGCAGCGAGGCATGCAGCGCTTCGCTCTCGTGGAATTCCACGGTGATGGTCATGCCATCCTGAAGGAACGGACGACGCTCGCCCAAGAGGTCGGCGGGCAATTCGATCTGCTCATAGGTTTCAGTATCCATGAACACCAGCTTGCCATTTTCCTCGTAGAGGAATTGCTGGTCCTTTTGCTCAAGACGCACGCGCTCCACCTTATCGGCGCTGCGGAAGCGTTCATTGAGCTTGGTGCCATTGCGCAGGTTCTTCATTTCGACTTGCGCAAAGGCGCCGCCCTTGCCGGGCTTGACATGTTCGACCTTCACAGCAGCCCAGAGGCCACCGTTATGCTCCAGTACATTACCGGGGCGAATTTCGTTTCCGTTGATCTTGGGCATTGCGTTCAAACCGTGACAAAAGGTTGATGTGAGATTGATGCTCCCTATATCTGGAGGGATGATGGGTGGCAAGACAACGAAATGTCGTGATGTGTCGGGTCGAGATATGCAAAATTCGCATAGAAGTTATGCAACTGCGCTCTATCCGAATCGCAAAAACTCCGCCATAAGGTCCGTCACGCCCAAAACGCAAGAGCAATAAGAACAAGGACGAATGATGAAGGATTTCGTTGACGGTACGGCTTTCAACGCCGAACAGGGCAACCGTGCTCGTAAACTCTTTGCGGCCGTCGTGCTGGCCGCGCTGGATGATGCCATTTCCGATGACAAGAAATATGGCAATGGCCCCGAGCAGATCGCCCGCTGGGCACGGTCTCGCGATGGCCGCGAAGTATTGTCCTGCGCCGGGATCGACCCGAATGAGCGGGTTGTGGCCGGCCTGATGGATTTCGTATCCAAGGGCGTGCGTACCTCCGTGGCTCTTTCGCGCGAGGAAAGTGAACGCCGCAACGCAGCGGCACAGGCCGAAGCCGCCTGAGCATACTTGCCTTACCAATTCGCAAAGCCCTGCCCTTTCGGCAGGGCTTTTGCATTACGGTCGGGAAAACAGGCCTTTGTGACGGAAACCAACCGGCCCCCTGCCCCGGCAAAAGGTATCAGCACAGGGTGGCAAGAGGGGCATCGCAATGACACGCGCGATCATGATCCAAGGGGCAGGCTCGAACGTGGGCAAGTCCATGCTGGTGGCCGGGCTGGCGCGCGCCTATGCCCGGCGCGGCCTGAGCGTGGCCCCCTTCAAGCCGCAAAATATGTCCAACAATGCCGCCGTGACGGTGGATGGCGGCGAAATTGGCCGCGCGCAGGCGCTCCAGGCGCTGGCCGCCTACCGCGCGCCACATACCGATATGAACCCCGTCCTCCTCAAACCCGAGAGCGACATCGGCGCACAGGTCATCGTGCAAGGCCGCCGGTTTGCCACATTGCGCGCGCGCGACTACGCCCGCGCCAAACCGCAATTGCTGGCCCCCACGCTGGAGAGTTTTCACCGCCTCGCCACCACCGCCGATCTCGTGCTGATCGAAGGTGCGGGCAGCCCGGCAGAGATCAACCTGCGCGCAGGCGACATCGCCAACATGGGCTTTGCCGAGGCCGCAGGCGTTCCGGTGATTCTTGTCGGCGACATCGACCGGGGGGGGGTCATTGCGCAGGTTGTGGGCACCCAAGCGGTGCTGCCGCCCGACGATGCCGCCCGGATCAAGGGCTTTGCCATCAACAAATTTCGCGGCGATGTCAGCCTTTTTGACGAAGGGCTGCGCGAGATCGTGGCACGCACCGGCTGGCCCTCCTTGGGTGTGGTGCCATGGTTTTCCGATGCGTGGCGGCTTCCGGCAGAGGATGTAATGGACATCGGCTCGACCAAGGGCGGCGCGTTCAAGGTTGCGGTTCCACGCCTAAGCCGCATCGCGAATTTTGATGACCTTGACCCGCTCAGCAGCGAACCGGGCATAACCGTCGAGATCATAAGCGCAGGGACCCCCCTGCCCGGCGATGCCGATCTGGTGCTCATCCCCGGCAGCAAGTCGACCATTGCCGATCTGGCGCATTTCCGGGCCCAGGGCTGGGACATCGACCTAGCTGCCCATATCCGGCGCGGCGGACACGTCCTGGGCATCTGCGGCGGCTATCAGATGCTGGGCCAACGGATCGACGACCCCGAGGGGATCGAGGGACCGCCGGCCTCTGTGCCCGGTTTGGGGCATCTCGATGTGGTCACGATCATGAAGCCGGAAAAGCGCCTGGCATTGACGCAGGCCACTTATCTCGCCAGCGGCGAAACTGTCGAAGGCTATGAGATTCATCTGGGGGAAACCACCGGCCCCGATTGCGCGCAGGCATGGTTGCAAGTCGGGGATCGACCCGAGGGTGCCGCCTCAATCAATGGCCGGGTGCGCGGGGCCTATCTGCACGGGCTTTTCGCCTCAGATGCGTTTCGCGGGGCGTTTTTGGCGGAATTGGACGCGCCGTCCGATCTGCACTATGTGGCAGATGTCGAGGACACGCTCGACGCCCTCGCCGCGCATCTGGAGGAGCATATGGATTTGGACCTACTCTTGTCCCTCAGCGCGGAAACTGCGGCTCAGTCGAAATCCTGACTGGTCAATGCCCTGTGAATCTCGCGGCGCACAAGCTTGCGCACATTGCGCGTGATCCGCTCGCCAAGCGCACCCTGTAGCTCTTGCCGGACGATTTCGGCCACAAGATCGCGCAGCGCCTCTTCATCCAGCACCGCGTCATCCATCAGCAGACCCTCGCCATGGTCCGCGTCTGCAGCAGGTGTCGGGCGCACCGCTTCCGCGTCTGCATCAGCATCCTGCCAGTCCTGCACATGGCGGTCCGAGGCAAGATCGTCAGCCTCGTCCCAATCGGGATCAATTGAAGGCGCAGCCTCGTCTTCGTCAACCTCTGCCTCAACCTCGTTCATCTCAGACCAACTCAGCGCCGATGCCGCAGTATCCCCGGCGTAATCATCATCAGAGGTGCCATCCGGCTCCCACTGATCGTCCCGCCCAGCGACCACCGCCTCGAATTCCGCCGCCTGCGCGCTCAGCTCCGACGGGACATCAGGCGCGTCGTCGACCTGAGCGTCCTCTGCCTCGATACCCTCTGGGGTGCCCTCATTCTGAAACTCGGTCTCAGCCTCTGGTCCGACCGTATCAGTCCATACGCTCTGAGCCTCAGGCTCGGCGGCTTCTGCCGAGTGGGCGTGCACTTCTGCCATGGGCTCATCCACCCGCAAGGCCGGTGTCAGCACCAGACGATCCGCACCTTGCACCTCAGCCCCCTGCGGCGCGGCCACGGTTACGTTCAGGCGTTCAGACTGGCCATTCGATACCAGCCGCCTGATCGACGACAGTACATCCTCGATTTCCACATTGGTTACGGGGTCGGACATGCTCTTGTACCATTCTTGCCTACGCAGAGCTTACCGCTGCACGCCCCGCCACACAACCGATTCAAAAACTTTTCAGTTTTTTCCCAAGGCCCGCAAGACGCGGTCAAGCTTTTGACCCTGCGGACTGCTTTGGATCGGCCCATCCTTGACCAGTTCGTAATAGGCCGCCGGATCATAGGTCTGCACCCCAAGGTTCAGGTCCCGGGCCGTCAACTCACCAATCGAGGCAAGCACGGAATAAGAGGCAATCACCACATCCGCATTGGCCGAAATCAGATTGGCCTTAGCATCCAGCAGGTCCTGTTCCGCATCCAGCACGTCCAGCGTAGTGCGGGCTCCCAACGTCGCCTCTTCGCGGGTTCCATCAAAGGCCACTTGGGCGGCACGTACCGCCTCGCGGCTGGCAGTGCGGCTGGCGCGGGCGGCGCGCAGGTTGGCATAGGCGTCGCCGACATCCTGTTTGACCTGAAGTCCCGCCAGATGCAGTTGAGCCAATTGCGCGTCGCGCTGAGCCATGGCCTGACGCTGTTGCGACGTAAGACGCCCCCCGCGATAAATCGGGCCGCGCAATTCGACGCCAAGACTGCCGGTGCGCGACATGTCAGATCCGTCAATATCCTCAGACGCCCCGACACGCGCCGTAAGATTAAGCGTAGGCAACAGCGCTGCTTCAGCCGCGCGGATGTTCAACTCGGCTGCGGCAACGTTGTGCTGCGCCTGCAGAAGATCTGGATGACGACGCAGCGCTGCCGCCTTGGCGACATCGACATTCTGCCCCAGTTGCGGCAGATCGTTTGGTGTCTGCAAGCGACCCGGATCGCGCCCGATCGCCTCGCGAAATTCTTCGATCGCACGAGTCAGATCGCCCTGAGCGGCCGCCAATCCGCTCTGTGCAAGTGCAACGGCGGATTCCGCCTGCGCCACATCGGTACGAGTCACTTCGCCGACCTCGAACCTATCCTGTGCGGCGCGCAATTCCTCTCGCAGCAAACGCAGGTTGTTCTGTCGCAGGTCCACGAATTCCTGATTACGGATCACGTTCATATAGGCCTGAACGCCTGTCAGCAGAACGAATTGCTCAACACTGATCAGTGTCTGGCGCGTGGCCAGCACAGTCTCTTTGGCGGATTCAGTCAAAAAATCGCTGCGCCCGAAATCGTAGAGCAAAAGGCTGCCGGTGATCCCGAGATTGAGCGCCGTCGATGTGTTGTTGCGATTGACGCCCTGTGCGCGTGTGTCCGTAGAGTCGAGGGTGATCCCCGATGTCCAGTCAATGATCGGCCTCAGGCTTGCCACAGCCTGTGCCACGTTCTCATCGGCAGAACGCAAGAGGGCGCGGTTCTGGTCCAGAAGACCACTGTTGATATAAGCACTCTTGAGCGCATCCGCGAGGGTCTCAGACTTGGCCGCGCCTGGTGCAAGGCTAAGCAGCGCCAACCCGAAAACACCGCCCAAGACCCGCAATTTGTCCGCTCTCATGCGCCTGTCGTCCCTATCTTGCCGCGCCGCACCCCTCACAGGGTAAAGGCCGCATGCCGTTCAAATCCGCGCAGTACCGGGGCGCTCGCGTTGAAGGCGTAGCGCCAGTTGATACGCCCGTCGATCTTGTAACCGATCCGCACCACCCCAAGCGCACCCTCCATGAAAAGGCACGCCATGCGGCCTCCATCCTTGAGTTGCGCCACGAGACCCTCAGGCAGATGTTCAACCGCCCCTTGCACCGTTATCACGTCATAGGGCCCGTGTTCCGGCGCACCGCCACCCAGCGGCCCCTCGTGCAGAACCACATTGTCGGCACCTTGCTCGGAAAGCGTGCGCTGTGCCTCGACGATCACCGATGCCTTATCCTCAACCGCGACGACCGCCTCTGCCATGCGCGCGATTACAGCCGCAGAATAGCCATAGACCGACCCGACATCGAGCACGAGATCATCATTCTCAATCTCGAGCGCATCGAGCATCTTGGCCAGCGTACGCGGATCGAGCATCACCCGCCCCTCGCCCAGATCGAGATTCTCGCCCATATAGGCAGCCTCGCGCAGAGCGGTGGGAACAAACGCCTCACGGGGGACCGAGAGCATGGCGTCGATGATCGGGAATTTGGTCACATCAGACGGGCGAACTTGCGTGTCCACCATCATCGTGCGCCGCGCGGCATAGTCTGTCATGATCTAAGCTCTTAAGTTCGGAATCCTGTCGCTTTCGGTTTTCGCACAGAACCCGTTCGGCGGCAACGGCTATAGGACCCAAAGGCGCGGGACAATTTCAACTTGCAAATTGACCCTTCAAAGCCCGCTTTGCCCACTTGCGCCACCCGGCCCGATCAGATAATTCATCCCAACCACACGGAACGGCGAGTTGGCGGAGTGGTGACGCAGCGGATTGCAAATCCGTGTACAGGAGTTCGATTCTCCTACTCGCCTCCATTATGCTGCGCGCTATTCCACGCGCAGCCGTCCCGACACGCTGCCTTTTGTGACGAGATAGCCTGCCTCGATCAGGGCGCGGACGAACACCGCGTTTTCGTTGAGGTTCACATGGTCGACCGCGAGATCGCCGGAATCATCGAAATAGCCACGCAGAGCGGCGCGATCTAACCCTGTCCAAGGATTATCGGCACCCAGGTCGATCAGACAAGCTTCGGGTTGATCAGTGCGCAGCATCGACAGGGCAAAGCTCTGGCCGAAGTCATTGGCATCTAGGTCGGGGATCAGTTGCGTCGCCCAAGGCGTCACGCAGTCACGCATTGCGCCCATCTCGTCGGCCACCGGCAGTGACAGCCAGATCGCCCCGGTGCCGCCCCTGACTGCCTTGCGAAACGCACGGATGCGGTTGAGGGCGCGCAGCGCCTCGACCTCGCTCACGACGATGGCGTCTCGGGTCATCGACCAGCCCTCGGGCGCCCCCAGGCCCGCCATCGCACCGCGGAGCCAATCAGGCGCACCTTCGATGTCCGACAGAAATTCCGCGGAAATGTCCAATGGTTCGGCAAGTGGGGTCGCCATGACCATGCCTCCCGTGCCAGGCCCGAGCGCGACCGCGCCGATCAGTGCCGCCGCAGCCCAATTTCGACCTTTGGTTGAGGTTCTCGACATCGTCTAACTCCTTTTCCGGGAGAGGCACAAGCGCCGCTCCTCCAATTCCGGCGCCCGGCCTGCTAGTAGTGATTGCGCGGGTTGATCCCAAGCATCTCGCGCAGGTCGTTTTCGGTGATGTCGTCAGGGCTGTTCACGCCGCCCACACCTGTGGTCCGGATCTCCTCGTGCCATTCAGTCTGCGGCGATCCGTCCAGACCAGTGTAGTTCACGATTGCCGACCCGACATCGCCGCGCATTCCATGAGTGGCGTGGATCAACTCATGGCCCAACACCACGCCCGGATCGGGCGTCTCGTAAGACACTGTGCCGGTGGCCGCGTCATACTCTGGCAACGCAGGCAGATAGGATGGATCATACACCAAGTTTATATCACCCGGCGTGCTCGACGTGAAGGGCTGACCATCCGCTCGCTGCCCCCCAGCCGCATTGGCCTGAAAGCTGATGGTGGTGGTCTGCGGGTCCTCTACGATCCGGCTCACAAGCTCTCGACCGGTGTCGAAATTGGTTTCACCAGTAAAAAAGCTCTTTATGTCGAGCCAAAGCCCGTGGAGCCAGCTTTGGCTGATCTCGCCAGTCTCCATATCTACCCGCGCAGTGGGATCGACGCGTTGCAGGCTTTCCTCAACTTGTCGCCTATAGGCCTCATCCCCCTGCACGATGCCTTCCAGCCCTGTGGGATCGATGAACGACATCGGGTTGTTGTTGGCATATGCAAAAAGAGTGCAGCCGATGGTGTTGCCTACGCAGCGTTCGGGGTCGCTAAGATAGAGCGGATCGGGAGAGATGAAACGCCCCAGCGCCGGATCATAGTAGCGCGCCCCGTAGTAATAGAGCCCCGTCGCATCATCGAGATATTTGCCCGTAAAGCGGTGATGTGTCTTTTCACGCGGCTTTTGGTCGGCGACGGTCTCTTCGTGGCTGGCCCAATCGGATGACAGAATCTGGGGCTGATGCTCTGTGCCATAGGCGCGGTAGAGCATCTGTTCCACAGGCACGCCAGCACTCGTCATGACGTAATCCGAGGAATCCAGATGGTCCTTGAGGTAGTAGAACCAGCGCCCCGTCTCGTGTTCCATCCGAACCAAACGGGTGGAGCCGATATTGACAAAGCTCTCGTCCCCCTTAGGCCCGCGATGGAATGTCTCGGTGGGAAAGAGGTAAAGCTCTCCGGTCCCCTCTTCGTCGAGCGGCACCACCTCCTTGTACGTTCTCCGTCCAGTCTGGTCGTAGCCAAAGAACACGTCATGCTCCAAGGTCTGCGCCCGGATCAGCCGCCCGTAGGCATCGAATACCGTCGCGGTCACCTTCGGACTCGCGGCCAGCTGGCCAAAACCGTCAAAGCTGTAGGGCGCAGCAGAGGCACCGATCGGGATCAGCTCCGTATCGGCGTCCGAGGGCGGCACCAAGGTTTCTCCCGCCGCCATTTCGTCATTCCGCGAAAAGGCCCCGGCATCGGTGTATTCAAACGCCGCATCCTCGCCGTAACGCACATACCGCACCAGTTGGTTTCGAAAGTCGTAGTGGAAAGTGCCCGACCGGTCGACATGGCCATGTGCGGGCGCAGGCCCAGCCGCCAGGCGATCCACGATCTCGGTAATCGAGCCATTGCCGTTGAAGGTCATGGAGATGTCCTGCAACGCGGCACCGTCACCTGTCCTAGTCACGATTTCTTCGAGGAAGAGCGTTTCGCGGTTATAGGTCAGCTCGGTCACTGCCCCGGCGCGATAGGCAATCTGGTCAATCCGACTTTCGGGATTGTAAGTGATTTCCTCGATCACCGTTTCCGGCCCATTGAAATCGGGATGGGTGATTGCAACCCGCCGCAGGTTCCGGTCCGGCCCAAGGGCAAAGTCATAGCCCAGACCGCCAGGTCCCGTGGCCTGATTGATCCGCCCGTCAAGCGTCTGGTGAAAGCTTTCGGCAAACACCTCGCCCGCGATCTCGATCTCGTTCTGGACCATGCGGCCATTGGCATCCCAGCCAAAGCGCTGGACGCTGTCATGGCGCCCGTTGGGGTCGATGACCTCAATCCGGGTGTGTTTACCCAGAGGCAACGGGATCGGCGTTTCGAAGACCGCCGCAACCTGCAACGGCTCGGTTATGTCATAGGCGTACCGAATTCGGTCCTCGCCATTGACCTTCTCAACCAACTTGCGGTTCAGAAGGTCGTACTCAAAGGCGATTACATCAGTGGTGCCATCTTCGGCTATCCGTGCCTTGGACCATTGTCTGCCTCGCTCATCGTAGAAGTAGTAATGCGTACCTAGCCCCGGGATCTGCTGGAATTCCATATCTCCCACGGAATTGAAGCGGAACCGCCGCGGCGTTTCCTCTCCTGCCAGCCGGATCGCGGTCAGATAGCCAAAGCCATCGCGGTCGAACCGGGTTACAAGCGTGGTGCCATGTGCATCGCCGATCATCACTGCGTGGACGCCAACATCGTTGAACAGCCGGTGCTCTCTTACCTCCATGGCTCCCCGGTGCTGGTCCTCGTAGGTGGTGATGGTCGTCATGCCCCAAGGCGCATAACTCTGGGTGGAATGTTTGCCTGACGGGTGCGTCTCCTCGATCATCCGGCCCAGCCCGTCATAGCGATAGGCATTGCCGTGACGACGTTCGGGTTCCGGCACCTGTTCAGAGGCAAAGGCTGCTTCGACATCCGGCATGGATTCTGTCAGGTAAGGCGTCCAGCGGAAGGTCAGCAGCTCATTGCGGTTGAATTCCGAATATTTGAAAACCCGAACACCGCCTTCGGCTACATCCTCCATCTCGGCCAACTGATTGCCTCGCGCGTTATACGCGGCCAGTGAGCGCACGAATTCGCTTTCGCCCTCCGGCGTGTCGGCGGCCGAGGGGTAACGCCGCAGCGAGGTCAGGATCATCGAAGGCGCGCCATCCAACCCAAAACGGTAGGCATAACGTTTTTCCGAACCATCCGCGCTCACTTCGCGCAGCTTGCGGCCCAGCGAGTCATAGTCGTAGTTGATTTCCATGCCCATCGGCGTGGTCTGCCCAGACAACCGTCCGGCAATCCCGCCATCATAGGCCATCGTGGTAATCTGGTTGAGGTTGTCGTCTGATCCGTGGAACTTGGTATGCGCCGTTGGCAAGGTGCCGGTTTCGTCAAAGGTCACGCTTTCGATTTTCGACAGATTGTCGGACATTTCCACGACATTGCCAAACCTGTCATAGGCCATGTTCTTGAGCAGCGTATGGGTGGCGCTGTGCCGGTCGGCGATCTCTGCCGGAACATCCGCCAGGCTGGAAAATACGTCGATTGCCCGCATCCCGAGCCGCCCGCCATTTTCTGGCAGATAGGAGAAGCGCTCCCGCGACAGAAGGCGCGTGCCCGCCACGGTTCGCCGCGCCGATGCGGCGTTGACGATGCCAAGTGTCGCCAGCGTTGCGCGCGCCTCTGAGTAATCGGTTTCCGTCACCCGGGCATAGCCGGGCATGACCTGGCCCTCTGGGCCGGTCAATTCGACCACGATTTCCGTTTCGCGGCCCGCATAGTTGAATTCGTCGAATTCCGCGAAGCTGCGCGTCTTAACTGGGTTCACGCACTCCGTGTCGCTCGGGTCCTGGACGTGCTGTGGCCCCGCTGCGGCGGTCAGCCTTTCCTCGGTCTTGCGCAGCCAGCTGACATTGGCAATCCCGGTCGGCGCTGTCTTCCATGTATTGCTTTCACACGACAGCATCGCGCCGGGTGTGGGCAATTTCTGTGCCCGCGTCGCGGTGGACAGCGAATGCAGCCCCACCGCACTCGGATCAAGCGATGCGGACCCGGCGGCTGCGGCAAGCAGCACGGGATCGGCATCGACTGCGTATGTCTGACGGATACGCAGCTTGCCAGCGAGGTGCAGATCGGCTGTTACATCAGCAAAGGCGTAGTATTGCTCGAAAGCGATCGAGGATTTCTGAGTATCTGCCCCGCCCGCGAATTCGTCGCCATAGGTGACGCGCTCGACCTCGGAGAAACCGATGAAGCGACGGTTGATCACGTCATAAAATGGCTTGTGGTAGAAATACTCCTCCACCTGCACATCCCGCCGTGCTGCGTTTGCCACACCTTCCGAAGTGACCATCTGTTTTGCCACCACCACCGGAAAGTGTAGCGTCGCGGTTTCGCGTCCCGCTGCGCGGTCGCGCAGCATCTCGTCTGTGGATGTCGCGTAGCGGATGTCGTGCCGCCGCCCACTCTCGAAACTCACCACCGTCAGCAGGTTGGCCTTGACCAGTTGCAGCTCTGTGGTGCGGTTGAAATCAATCACAACGACCGGCGCGATCTCAGGTCCACTGGCCTGTTGGAACACGATAATTTCCGCCTGCCCGTCCGCATCCAGATCGGCCACGCGCGAGCGAAAGGAATTGGGCGCATTGCCCACCTGCACCCGGGCGTTGAGCGACAGCCGCAGGCTCTCATCCGCAAAAGTGCCGTCACCGAAGCCAAGCCAGATCTGAATCTCGTCGGTGCGGCTTCCCATCGAGGCAAAATCGCGCACCCCATCGCCATTGGCATCCACGTACCACATCGACTGAACGTTGTCGGACGGGCTCATGCCCTGGATCGCGGTGAACCGCCCTGCCCCGCACTTTGGGTCAGTCAAGCGCGCATCCCCCCAGAGCAGCGCACCCGTCTCACGGCTGAAAATGTTGCCCTGGTTCTCGTAGATGCAAAAACCCTGATCGGCGACGTTGATCGTCACCAGATCGGGCAATCGGTCGCCATTCACATCCGTCAGCCGTGTCGACTGGCGGCCCAAGAGGCCCCCATCCTGGCTGTCCATCGGCAACACCTTGGAAACCCGGGCGAAGTTGATCGCATGGCCCCCGTCCGGCTGGCGTCGGGTGAGGTTGAGATAAATCAGCGCCTCGGTCCGGCCATTGGCATCGAGCCGTGTCGCAACAATGTCGCTGAGACCATCAAGGTTCACATCCACGAACCGACCATTGCCGTCCGAGAACAGAGACGGCGAAATCCCGTCAAGTGGAACGGCCCGCCCGATATAAGGGAAATCGCCCGCCGCATTGCCGTTGAAGACATGAAGCAGACCGTCCTCGATCTCCAGAATATCGGCATAGGTGTCACCGGTTATGTCGGCGAAATGGAACCTGTTTTCAACCAACCTCGGAGTGATCTCGCGCGTGAGGCCAGAGGCCGTCGTCCGCGTCAACTCCAGCGGGATCGAGGTCTCGAACGCTGATTCCAGTGCCCCGTCGCCTAGGTACACCTGGGTCACTTCGGTATCGCTGGTCTGCACCACGTCGAGCAGCGCATCCATGTTCAGATCGGCAAGTTCCAAGTTTTGCGGCGAAATATCGCCCGCAAAGGCCAGATTTGGCGCGGGAAAGACAAGCTCCCGCTCAGCAAGTTCCGCAGCCGTCCAGCTCGAATAGTCGAACCGCAGGTCGGGGTAGCGCAGTGTATCTTCGGCAAGCACAGCACCATCAGTATTGCCAAAGCGATAGACCGCCCGCAGCTGATCGAGCACATTGACCGAATTGGGATCGATCTCGCCTGCAAGGTCAGCCTCGGCCACAGCCTGGCAATCGGGATGGGTGCGCACTGTAAATTCGGTATTGTCATTCAGCGACCGGCCGATAAAGGCCATGCACCACTGGTCATAGACATCACCCGCGAAACTGGCTGTCACTTTGCCATAGAGCTTTGGGTTTTGCTGCCGTACCCCGGCAACATGGCTGACAAGGCTCGCGCGCGTGTCGATCAGATCGAAATCATAGCGGCTTTGCCCCCCGGCAAAGGCCACCCCGGTCAGGTAAGACCGTTCTGCGTGCTTTTTATATTCATAGTGCACCGCGTTGCGGTTGGTGTTGACGCTCATCACCAGCGGCCAGCGGGTTATTGTGGGCTCGGCAATTTCAAAATTGCCCTCGGCCACACCCTCGGCACCAGAGAAATACATCCGGCTGCCATCCGCCATGCGCAGCTCGAACCCGGCGGGGAGCGTCATTACCTCCTGCGCGCCGGTGCGATCCAGCACGACCACCTCGAAGGGTGCATCACGGCGTACGAAAACCATTTGTTCCTCGGCCACTTCCGGGCGATAGGTCGGCAATCCGTCCACTTCGCCCAGATAGACCAGCCGCGCGCCCTGATAGCTCAGCCTGTGAAAGAAATCGCCATCCGGTTTCTTGCCCGGAATGGCGGTGCCGAAATCCTGGTTCACGATCACTGACGACGCGGTAAAGGACCATCCCACCCCCAGCCCCGACCCGCTGTCCCCCGCGAACTGGTTGTAG
Source organism: Roseovarius mucosus DSM 17069 (assembly GCF_000768555.3). Classification (GTDB taxonomy): domain Bacteria; phylum Pseudomonadota; class Alphaproteobacteria; order Rhodobacterales; family Rhodobacteraceae; genus Roseovarius; species Roseovarius mucosus. The sequence goes on along the minus strand of NZ_KN293977.1, from coordinate 300,386 downwards.
CTCAGGAACAGGCCCGGACCGAACTTGCCGCGCTGCGGCAGCTCCGGCAGCGGCAACGAGAAGTTGGCCGACCCGGTATTGGCATTGAGCTGGAAAGCCCCTTCCTCCCGACTGACCGTACCGCCCGCAGATGGAAGCTGGATCACCGAAGAGGCCGATTTGTCATCAGCGGCGAACCCGCCCGCAGGTAGGATTGCGAACATGGCGGCGACAGAAATCGCTGTGGAAAATCGTGTCATGACATGGTCCTTTCGGTTGGGACGTAGGATCGACAATCAGGGGTTTGACGGCGTGATGATGATCGGCACCGGCTGTAATAATTCGCGTCGGATCACCAAGTTGGGATCGAACAAATTCGAATTGACGATGAATTGCGGCTCTCGCTGGCAGGGCTGCACCAATAACAGAATGGTGTTTTGCATCCCACAGACCGGGTTGCCCTTGATGTAGGGGTTCTTGCCCAACACCGGGGTGACCTGATTGACCTGCGCGATCCTGTTGTCCCGCAGGTCGAGGAACGTCAGTTGCGGCAGTCCGGAAATCCCGCTGGTCACGGTCAGGCGATTCTTGCGAAGATTGAGACTCTTGAGTTTGGAGTACCGGGTGACCGCGCTTGGGTTCACGATCTGGTTTTCCGTCACATAGAGGTTCTCGAGGTCCTGCGAAAAGACGATCGGAATGCTGCTGAGCTGGTTCTTGCCCAGGTTCAGCGTCTTGAGCTTGCGCAGGTTCCGCATCGGCTGCACATCCCTGATGTTGTTGTTGTAGAGAAGCAGGCTTGTCAGTTCCGGCATCCCGGCGATGGGAGTGACGTTGGTGATCTGCTTGGCATTGAGGTTCAAGGATGTGACGCTACGCGCCCAATCGTTGACACCCCGGCAATTCTGGCTGCTCTGGCCTGCGCCCTCGGCCACCGCCATGATCGCATCCACCGTACGCCTTGCGTCGCCTAGCATCCCGATCTGAAACCGGTGCACGAGGCAGTAGGTGAGCATCGAATTCATCACGACCGGCGCGTTCCACATCGTCGCGTTTTGCAAGTTTGGCAATTCGTCGAGAACGCGGATGTCGCGAATCTGGGTGTCGCGAAAATTGACCGATTGCAACTCCGACATGTTGCGCAGGGCCCAAAGCTCCTGAATCGGGTTCGAAGATATGTCGAGATTGCGCAGCGCGCGCAAATTCAACAGGCTGTCGTCATCATCCAGCCCGGTGTTTGAGGCATCGAGAAATTGCAGTCGTTGCAGAAACCGCAGGCTACTCACTTCGCCAACGGGGTTGTTATCCAACAGAACGTTCGTCGCGCTTTCAGCCACGCGTATGTAATCCAGCGTGCTCAGTCCGCGGTCGCGCAGGTTGATCGTCGACATAGTCTTCAGCCGACTTTCCGACGACTTGCATGTTTGCGCCTGCGATACTGTCAAAAGCGCGCCGATCTCGGCGCGATGCGCCTCACTCAGCGTTTCCGGCTCATTGCGCAGGATACAGGCCGAAAGGTAGTCGCCGAAGGTCACCGGATTTCCCGCCATGCTCAGAGTGGTCAACCGTTCCAGCGCAGCCAAGGGCCGCACATCGGTGATCGCGTTGTTCGATAAATCAAGCGTGATGATTTGCGTCAGCGCGGCGAGCGCCGAGACATCGGTGATCGTGTTGTCGGCAAGGTTCAGCGATGTCAGATGGCTGAGCGTCGCGAGTGGTCCAAGCTCCGACAGGGTCTTGCCAGTGATGGTCAGCGCGTTCGAGGAATTAAGCGCGGTTGCCGCGCCCGAACAGGTGCTTTGTCCGGTGACTTCGATCATCGCGCGGATTGTGGCGCCGGTCTGGGTGGGCTCATCGCGCAGCTGCACGCAGAAGGTGATGAAATCTGTGGGTCCGCCCGTGGAAGCCGGATTGCCCGAGAGCTTGAATTCCACCTCGCTTCCGAAATTGGCCAACGCGCTGAAGTCGTCGATCTCGTTGTTGGAAAGGTCAAGCAGCGTTAGCTGCGACAGCCCAATCAGCACACCTATATCGTCCGAGGTCAGCTCGTTCCGCGCCAAATCCAACTCGGTCAGCTGAGTCAGAAATTGCAGCGGCGCAATGGTGTCGGGTACATTACCCGGTAGTGACAGTTGTTGCAGCAGCGGCAGCGACGAAATCGGCCGCAGGTCCCCGATAGCATTGCCGCCCAAATTGAGCGAGGTGAGGTTCACCAAAGTGGCCAGCGCGGCCACGTTTTCGATCCGGTTGTTGCTGAGATCCAGGAACTGCAATGCCGTCAGCCCCGCCAGTGGCGAAACATCCGAAATCTGGTTGCCCGCGAGCGACAGCGAGTTCAGATGCGACAGTGTCGCTAGCGGTGCCAGCGACTGAGCGCCGCTATTGTCGAGGTTCCGGCTTGTCACCGCGGTCAGGAAGTCCTGCGCTTGCCTGCAGGCCACCGCATTGCCCAACGCGCCAGGTCCACCCGGTGTGCCATTGAGGATCGCGCGCATTGTCGCCTCCTCTTCCGGCGTCAGGTCTCCCTTGGTGCACCAGGCGGCAAAGGTCTGGGGTGCCGTCTCAATCGGGGCAGACCCCGGCCGGCATGCAATCTCATGAATCCGGCCCGCAAAAAACAATGTCGGGTCGCCCGACGTGGCATTGGCGAGATCAAGGTTCAGTGCCTCCACCAACGCCGCACAGCCGGGGATATAGATCCGGTCATGCGCCGCCTCACTGCCGATATCAGCCTTGAATTGCAGGTAATGGATCAGCCCCTGCGACGTGTTCGCGGCAAAGACCGTGATTGGGTAATTCTCCGAGCTTGGGCAAAGCAGCGGATTCTCCGCCGGGGCCGCATCGACGATGCTTTGCTCGGTCGGATCGACGATCTGGCTGGAAGGGATCAGGAACCCCAACGCGGCAATTATCGTCTCTTCATCGGACTGGCTCTCGCAGCGCACCCGGTATCCCCGCCCTTCAGAAATCACCACTGGGTAATGCAGTCGATCGCTCAGAATATCCGTGACCAACACCACGCTGACTTCTTGCGCCTTTGCGGGAAGGGCCAGCGCCAACACGATGAGTACAGGGGCGATAAAGCGTAGCGTCATGGTCCTAATCCCTTCATTCTATTCAATGATCTGAACGACTCCCGCTCCGCAGGAGGGTCGGGTATTATCCGCGACCAGATCGTTACCAGGCAGAGTGAATACGGCTGCGCTGCCCGCGGTCCAAAATGTGCCGACACAGGCAAATCCCTGCGCCGTCGATTGCATCAGCTGCGCCTCCGAGATGCCGCGGAACTGCAGCGCTGTGGATGACCCGCTTTGCGCATCAGTACTGACCAGCCTCACGTTCATGGCATCGAGGCTCGCATTGAAAAGCGACGCGCCCACCCGGCCGGTCAGTGTTACATTGCTCAAAATCATTTCCGTCTTGGCAGAGACCGAAATCGCATACCTTGCCGATCCCAGCGTTGTTGGCGCGCCCGGTGCCCCACTGATCGCCAGCCGACTGTTGGACCCCTGCACCGCGATGGTGCCCGCGTGAACCCGCGTTGCGCGCGCGAAATATTCGCCGGAACAGAGTGAAATTCCGCGTTCCGGCGGCAGCCCGGCATCGCCATCGGCCACCATGATCACCCCATCGGTGACCAGTGTGCCGGTATCGACATGTAGCCCGATCGCCTCTTGTGGCACCTCTGCCACGCGCCGTCGGAGCGTGACGTCGCGCAGCATCAACCTGAGATCGCCTCGGCCATGGATCATCACCCGAGGCGAGGACAAAAGGCAGGGCGACGCCGCCCTGGAAGCGTCCGCGGGAACCGTCAAGATAGCCCGCTCAAGCCCCGGCATCGGGGCGATCTCGACCTCGGCAAATCCCTGTTCAGCGTCGATCAGTAATGGTGCTGTCGCTGTTACCGCCTCGGGCAGACGCACGACGAGCCGCGTCTTGCCAACACAGGATCCGCTGGCCTCGAATACTTCCGGCACAAGCGGCAAGTCTGGCCCGATCACCCTAATGCAGGTCGCCGCGCGTGCCGCGCTACAACGCATCGCCTCGGCCTGACTGGACCCCGAGTGTGCCGCTCGGACCATGAATTTCCAATCGCCCTCGCCCGGAACGATACCCAGAGCACTCGCCACCGCTGCACAGCCCTGCAGCCACAGCGCCCGCCCGTCACCAAAACGCAGGCCAGACAGGTCTCGTCCCAGAATGTCTAGCGCGGCAGGCGTCTGTTCCACGCCCTCAAAGCTGAGCGCGACGTCAATCCCCGGAACGGCAAAGAAGCCATGCGCGTGGTCATATCCATCACAATCCATCGTGCAAATGTCGGCAAAGAGCGCCGATTGCACCGCCTCCAGCGCCTCGAAACCCAACGGCGACACCTCGGCATCTTCGGGCACCGAAAAGAGCTCCCGCAATGCGGCTTTTGCGGCCTCCAACCTCGCGCCACCTTCGAGGAAGACGGGCGCAATCTCGACCCCATCGAGTCTCCGGATCGGCAAGTATCCCCGTCCCTCGCCCATCGGAGCGCTGGCAACCAAGAGCGTATCGGGCAGCCCCGCCTCGCTCATGAAAAGCTCTGCACTATGCAAGGTCCAGCCATCTTCACCGCTCTCGGGATCGGTGACCAGCGGGCCCTCAGCATCCGCACCCGGACCGCAATTGATCGTCAAACGAAGCTCAAGTGGATCAGGCTGGCCGAAGCCTTGAAACCCAGGGCCTTGTGTGCGTTCGCGAATGCTCAAAGCGGTCTTGATCGCCTCGCATTTCGCATCCAACGCGTAGAACCCCGCCCCGTTCGGCGCGGCCAGCAGATAACGCCCGTTCGCCGCCAGATCGGCCCAAATCGGTACGGTCTCGGGCCAGGCGGCCTCGGCCAAAGGCGGCGGGTTGCAGGGAATAGAGGGATGAGCACCAAGTGCCGCGCTGTCCGTCAGATCGACCTGCGTTCGGTCCGAAATGGGCCGGTCATTCGGCATCTCGATCAGCGCTCTCGCTGCGCCCTCGTTTGCGCAACCGGCAAGTTCCACCGCCTGCCCGTCAAAAAGCGCCACGTAAACATCCACATTGTCGTCGGTCACATATCGCGCTAGCGCCGGCTCCTCTGCCCGCGCGGCACCTGCCACAAGGCCGAGCAGCATGATGAGCATCCCCCGTCTCATGGCATCTGGCCCATGCAGGTCAGGGCCGTCGACGGCGACAGGCCCACTGTCAGGAACACATCGTCAATCCCTGCAGCGCGGCAGAAATCGGCAACTCCGATCCTCTGCTCGCCGTCAAAGTTCACTTGTAAATCGCCGCTCTTCATCTGGCCCTGCGCATTCAGGCAGAGGGGATTATTGGTCAGCGCAGGCTGGCGGCAGACATGCTGGGTCGCAATCATCCGGCGGCGGCTGGCAAGTTCGCAGAAATACACGCGGCAAAGCTGGCCTATCAGCGCCCGATGCTCTTCCTCGGACTGCACGACCGCGCGCACATCGTTCACCAGTTTTCCCGCCCGGGCCGCATAATCATCGGTCTCGACACGGGCCAGTTCTTCGGTCAGTTCCACGCCTCGTTCCACGATCTTGGGTAACAAGTTGACGTTGTCGCTGGTCATGAAGAGTCCTTCTTTCCAGCGGTTGAACTCATCAAGGATGGCCGTCGCCCGCAGGATGCTTTCGCGGTAATTCTCGTAGATTGGCGTCATCTTGGCGTCACGCTCTGTCTCGTAGGCGCTGAGGTAGGCCGTGTATTCCGCATTCACCGCAGATGCGCCGTCCTTGAGCCCCTCGATTGACGCCCCCGCCATTTCGAGAACGCCTTCGGCACGCTCGCGCTTGCGTTGGAACATGGCCGTGATGGGGCTTTCGACGCCGGCGAAATAGGTCTGGACAACGGCGTCAGTGGCTTCATCGACAAAAACGTTCAGCTCGGTTTCCGTGATGTTGGTGATCAGCCCGCATTCCGCGTCGAACCCAGGCGCAAGGACGCCGGAATAGCACGAAGCCATTTCGCCCAGCCGCGTGTCCAGCGTATTTGGCACACTTAGGTCCTCGGCATAGTCAAAGAGCGCAAAGTCCCAGCGCATCGCGTTCAACTCGGCCTGACTCTGCATCCTCGCAGCGCAGAAATTGTCCCGCGCGGTCAGGTCGGCATTGCCTGATCCACGAAAAGTCTCGAGGTGGCGTTCTGCATTCGCGCAATGCGCCAGCCCGGTCAGGAACCCCGCCAATTGCTGATGCACCACCGGCAATCCCTGCACCTGCGCCCGGTTGAGAAGCTTCAGGACGCGGTCCAGCTGTGCTGCCGACCGGGCGGGCTGATGGAAGTGACAGACGCCTTTTTCAAACGCCTCGATCCGCACATCGTCAAACGCAGGACCCTCACAATTCGGTGCCTCAATCACGGCACGTTCGATCACATAGTCGTCGATCGAATTGCGCGCGGTATCCCTTGCCTCGGCAACTGGTGCAGCGATCAAAACGGCCAGGGCCGTCAGAGGGGCAATCCGGCTCATGGCGTGCTCGCAAACAGAAAGAGAAGCGTGAAAACCGCGCCTTCAAACGGGCAATCGGATGGGTTCACGGCCAGCTTGTAGGTCCCGTAAACCGGCGCGCCGAGGAAAGGCAAAATCGCGTCCTGATCGTTCGGCGGCCCGGGCATGCGCGGGAATTTCCGCGCGGCAAAGCGGTTGAACTGCCAGTAGCTCAGCACCCTGTTCAGATCGGCCTCGTTTGCGGCCATGTTGTAAAAGGTGTGCTGCCCCCCCCTGCTTGGCCCGATGATCCGTTCCGGCACCGTCACGGGCGATCCTTCGGCCAGCGGCCCGGAACACCGTGCCGGACCCCAGATGTCTCAGCGTATAGGTATTCCACTGCGCACCGGTGCATGTGTATTGCGCCCCGATCAGCACATCGATCAGCGTCATCGTCTTGCGTTCGCGAAACTTGTCGTCCCAGATAACAAAGAACCCGGCTTCGCGCATGGCGTCGTCGCTGCCTGCAAAGGGCGAGATTTCAAAGGTCACTTCCTCGTCGAGCGCTAGTTTCTTGACGAATCCCGATTGCGACGGCACCACCACACGCGCCACCTCGATCGGGATCTCGGTTTCGTCAAAGAACCTCTGCCCCTCGATCTCTGAAACCAGCGCCGTCAATTGCGCCGCATCCTTGACGTAGGTCAGCGGGTAATCCTCGCGTCGACCGGTGATGCCCAACACCAATGAATACCGTTGACGCATCAGGTGTAGCAGCCGGTTCGCCGTAGTCAGGCTGGTTCGCTTGGCCGAGATGTAATCGGGAATCCCACGCAAGAGTTCGCTCAGGGTCTCTTGGCTCGCGATGAAGAGCTGTCTGCGCTCGTCCGGATCGTCGATCTCACTGGCAAGGTTGACCATCTGCTCGCGCTGCTCGGCCACCTGCCCCAGCATATCCGCCTGCACCTGCTCGATCTGCGCCTTGAGCTCTGCCCGCTGGCCCACAAGCCCGATTGAACCCTCAAGTGCGTTCACCAATTGCTCGGTATTGCCCTCTTCGCCACGAATGCGAGCCTCTACAAAGGCCAGTTCGGAATTGGAAATCGCCAACTGTTGATCAGCTTGTCTCTGGCGCAGTTCGGCAATCACTGTGGTCACCTGCTGGCTTTCCTCGGCCAACCCCTCGACGGTCGCACGGGTCACCTCGATCCGATTGATCCGTCCCTGAGCGGCACCCACAAGCGCGCCCAGCTGCGCGTTATCCTCAGTCAGTTGCGCCTCGTTCAGCGCCAGCTTTTCCAACTCCAGTCGCAGAATGTCGATTTCGTTGAAATACCGCTCGATGAGCCCCTCCTGCTGCAAGCGATCGAAATCCAGAAGCGCATTTTCCTCCGCCTGCAACTCCATCGTCGCCAACATCCGGGTGTGCTGCGCCTTGAGCCTTGCGACCTGTTCATCAATGCCAAGCTGGGCATTGTCGCAATCCACCGCAGCCATCGAGCCCTGAAGCTCCAGTTCCTTGATGGCTTGCAGCCCCTCGGCCCGCTTCCCGGCCAACTGGAAATGTGCCCGATGAAGCGCCAGTGCCTTCACGGCCTTCTCGAAATCGATCCGCTCATTTGCCTCACGGATATTGGTCAGCTGCGTGGCGAGGCTGCGAACTTGACTCTCGGTCTGAATGTTGATCTTGCCGAAGGCTAGGGCTGTATTGAGCGCCACGCGCGCGGCTTCCATCACCGCATAGGCGGGCTTGTCCACCTTGATCGTGGTGTAGACGCCGCTCGCCATGCCGGCAGCGGCAACTGTGGTTTCCGGCACCCCGGCGAGTGCCGCATAGGCACCTTGCACGACGGCCAAACCAGTCTGCAAGCCCAGGATCGTGTTCTGGAAATCACTCGCCCAGCCCGATACGAAATCAAGCTGTTCGTTTACCTTGTCGCGCTGTTGCTCCAGCCCAAACCGCTGTTTCTCCAACAGCGCCTTTTCGGCGTCATAGATGCCCTTGGCGAAATCCACCTCGGTTTGCGAAAAGCCATTGCAAGACACGGCGTCCAGCTCGTCCTCAAGGCTCATCCCGCTGTCGATCAGGGTCGAAGCCTCAGCCATCGGCTCAAGCTCGGCCAGTTCCACCGGGTCACCGATCACACATTTCAGCACAAAGGCTCGGCCAAGAATTCTAGCGTCGTTAAGCTTGGCTCGCAGTCCCGGCTCGCTGTCAGTGCCGCACATCGTTTCTTGGTATTCCACACGAGTGAAAGACGGGCTGACCACGTCGCAGGGTTCCTCGCCTGGCAGAGCGGGGGTAAAGGGCGAGTCCAGCGTTTCACCAATGAAGGCGAGCTGGTTTTCAACGCCGCAAATGTCCTCCCGGATCACACTACGGCGCAGCGCGTGCACCTCCACCTGTGTCAAGTCGATCCGTTCGATCCGTTGCTGCGCGCCCTCGATGGAATTCTGCGCATCGACAATCCGCGTTTCCAAAATCGCCCGCTGCCGCGCCAACGTTTCCAACTGCGTCCGGTTGCGCGCCAGCTGCCTATCATACTCCCCGATCTGACTTTCCAGCGACGACACCTGTAGATCGAGGTTCATTCGCGTCATCTCGAAACTCAGCATCCAACGCAGTTCCGCTCGTCGCTCGATCTCTGCTTCCTTTGTAATCGCGATAAGATCGAGCGCCTGACGCTCCTGCAATTGCTGGCGGCGGTTCTCAAATTCCGCAATTTTGGTGGACAGCGCGATCTCCAGATTTCTGATCTGTTGCCGTCGGCTGAACGTGTCCAGCTCCGCGTCCAGCGCGCTAACCTCTTGCTGCACTTCGCCGGTCAGAATCTGCGCCTCGGTTTCCAGTTTGCCGATCTGGTGCGCAAGAAGATTGACCTTTTGCCCCCGTACCACACGGCGTTCATCGATGGCGCGCGTCGCCTGCCCTTCGGAAGCAGCCGACCATTCGCGCACAATGGCCTCCATCCGCGCCTCGACCGCCTCCAGATCGCGTTTTGTCCGGTCGAGCGCCTGTTGCAGTTCCTCGAAGGGGATCGTGGTAAACGCCACCGGGTCGATATTGAGAAATATCATCCCCCGCCGCAGGCTCTCCATCCTTGCCTGCAATTCGCCTTCAAGGATCGCGAGATCGGCGCGCAGATCATCATAGGACTGTTCCGCAGGGATGTCGGTCTTGGTCTCGATCAGGGTCCAGAGCGCAAACTCATATTGCGTATGCGCCTTGTGCAGGTTTGGCTGATCCTCCAGCGCCGCGCCCGGGATTACCTCTAACGCCTCACTGACGGCAAAACCCAACGATTTGACGCGCGCTTCGCTCATCGTCTGGTACCATGTATCGCCCACGGTCATGCGCAGCCTGATCTTGACGCTGCTCAACCCCACGAGCTGCCGCGTATAGGTGCGAAACGCGTCTTCCTCCTCTCCACTCCCTTGTTGCCGGGCAAGAAGTTTCAGCCCCCGTTCGACCACCGCAATCCCGTCTTCCGCATGTTGTTGGGCGTTCTGTGGCGACAGCAGCGTGCTATCGCGGCTCAGAACACCTGCGGTGGAAAGGAATGGCAGGTCAGAGGCCAGAAAAAGACGGTAGCGCGCCAGTTGCAGATGGCAGTCAAACCCACAGACCTGCGCCAGCCGCCCGCCTGGATCGGACCCGCAGCTATCAAGATAGGATTCCAACTCCGGCGCCACGTCTGACATATATTTCAGGTCACCCCGGAACGTGGCGATCTGGAGCAAAGTGACCAGTTCGGCCGCGTGCAACTGCGCCTCTTCCGCCGACACGTCGAGGCATTGCTGCGCCTCTGCCCCCCGCCCCGGCAGGGCGGCGGCGAGAGCCAGGACAAGGATCAGGAAGAAGCGCCGGATCATTGCAATTCCTCCAGCAAATTGGCGCTGATCTGGCCGACATGCCGGGCAAGTTCGGCCATCAATTCTGTCTCAAGGCTTGGCGAGGTGCCCGCTTCCACCAACGCCCGGGCGCGGGCGAGGCAGGCGACATAAGGTCCTTCGATTTCGGTCGTCAATACGAAGGAATCGCGGTTCATATCCAACGCGTCATAGACTGACCCGAGTCCCCTGCAATCCGCCAATCCGTCATCCGGTCGTAGTTCGGCCAGCGCTGCCAGCTCCGTCAGCACTCCGTCCATGAGCGCGACCATCGCCGCCATCTGACCCTGAGCCGCCTGGTATTCCGACATCTCGCCCGGCTGGTTCAAAGCCGAAAGGTCCACTGCCTCAAGCTCTGAAATGGTCTCTTCAGCCTTCAACTGGTCGTTCTGCACCAAACGGATATTCGCCGCCGCATTGCCGAAAACACGCTCCAATTCGAGGATCTCCGCCGTCAGGATCTCTACGTCCATCGCGTTGACGAGGCTCTGAAATTCTTCTGCTGCAGCGTTGAGCAGCGTCAGGCTGTCCTCCACTTTTGCCCGCGCCTCCAGTGCGATCCGTTCCCTTACCCGCACCTCGATCAGCCGAACGGTTTCGGCCCGTCCCCGCACCGGCTCGAACGCGCAGACCAGATCGGAAAGCGCCGATCCCCCCAGCCGCTCCGCCGCCGCCGCTCTCAACGGCTCCAGCACCGCCCAGCCCTCTGCCGGTGTGACCTCCACGCTCGTGTCCAGCGCGCTGTCCTCGAGCGCCGCCATCCGGGTAAGTCTTGTGCATTTCTCAGTCAGATCCGGCGCTGCAAAGTAGAGACGCGCAGTGATGAGATAAGCCTCGAGCGCCGCCGCCTTCTGCCTTGCTGCTAGCGCCGCCACCATCTCCGATGGGTCCTCTTGGTCCTCCGCGTAATAACCCACACGCGTCAGATAGAGTTCTGCCCAGGCCAGCCGCCGCATCAGCGGCCCCGCCTCTTCCTCTCTTAAGGGGATCACCGGAAAGGCCAGCCTGGCCCCTTGGCCACCCGTGCCGGGAGCGGTCTCTCCAACCACCTCGCCAATGATCGGCACGCCGAAATCAACTGCCGGCTCGCGCACCGGCTCGGGCACAGCTGCCGCAGTTTCAAACATCGCGAACGCGGCCGTGTCAGGCGCTTCGCGTCCCAACGTCGCCCGCCAGAACCCGTCGAGCTTGTTGATGCCATAGGCACGGTCTAGCACCGCGTTCTGCGCCTCCACCGGCGCCGAAAGGCTTCCTAAGAGCGTGATCCACAAAAGCTGTCTCATCTGCAGTACCACACCCGTTCCGTGGCGTTTGGCAGCATGCAATTGCCATTCGCATCCCCCAACGCCCGCCAATCCGCCCGGATCAACGACAGCGCATCGCGCGCTGCATTGGCGGGGCTGTCCGCACCTAATATTCCCTCAAGCTGTGGAAACGGCCGCGCCGGATCGGTCGGCATCAGCACCCCGATCATGTTGATGTGAAACGCAGATTCTTTCAGGAATCCCTGCGCCGTGCGTACCGTCTCGGTCCTGACCTCCGCATAATCCGCAGGCCCGAATCCCCCTAGCGCCACCCGAAAAGCATCCTCACGGTTCTCCACCCGGCGCAGCCTTGCGCGTCCATCGGCCATGAGCTGATCCAGAACCGCGCTATCGACACGCAACGCCGCGCCCTCGCCAGACACCCCGCCGAACACCTCATCGAAAAGGCCGCGCACATTGCCCAGCACTCGGCCTGCCGCTTCGATTTCGATCCGGCGCAATGCGATCCCTGTCTCCAGATCCGAGGCTTGGGACACGAAGGTCCGCAGCGCGATGTTGAGGGTACCCATGACATCGGCCACGGCATCAGGTGGCGTCAGAAAGATCGCCCTTGCAAACTGCGTCGCCTCCGCCGCTGCGATGGCCTGCACCCTTGCCCGGGTCAGCGCACTTTCCGGGCAGCCGCCCACCTGGTCGAGCTCGCCCAGCATTTGCGTCGCGTGGTAAATCTGGCGCATCTGCGCCAAGGTGCCAAAACTGGCGCTTTGCCTGAACTCGGTGTCCACCGTGCCTAGGTAATCACGCAGCCATTCACGCCCTTTCACCACGGCCCGGCACTGCACGCCCGTCGCCCTTGCGCGAACATGGTTGCCAAAATACGCCGCGCCGAGAGCAAATTTCTGGTCCAGACTCGGCGCTACATCCTCTGCGAAAAGAGTCGCGATGATCGTGTCGTATTCTCCACAGGCCAGCACCCGTTCGAGGCACAGCTGATCCTGTTGGAGATCGCAAGCGGTGATCGACGGCCCGCAAAAGGCCTGCGCCATCGCCCGATCTGACCAGATCGTTGTCAGCACCATCGCGGCAAGCACCGCAATCATGCGAACAGCTCCTGTGGCCGTCTGACTATGTATTATTCTTCGTAACATTAACCCCATGCCTGCAAATGGCAGGGGACTGCAAAATTCACGTATTTACGGGAAAGTCTTCATTGTGAAAGCGCAGTTACCCCCCAAAAAAACCGGAAGTTGCCGAAAAATTATCAATCTAGAGTAGTCTTTCGCACCGATTCGCACAACCAAAAGAAACGGCCATTCCCAGGCTCATCCAAGCGGCCTGTTTGCGGGGTAACGACACTTGACGGTGTTCTACTGCCTCAACTCCCGCATCCTCCAGCTGCTCCGGGCCTGAAACGTCACACAGGCTCTCCATCCTGAAAGCGACTGTCGCGCTGTCTCTAATTCAGGAGGTTTTGACATGGCCGTTGTCTCTCCACGTTCGGTGACTTGAATGATGGGGACGTGTCAAGTACGCGCTTGGTTATCGACCAGAATAAGGCCCAGACCGCGCCCTGATTTCCAAGTCAGCCAGCCGGTTTCAGTCTAGGTCGCACAGCGGCATGAAAGCCGGTTGAAAGCCAGCGATTGACCGTCGTACCATCGCCATCGCGCTCGATGAAATTGGTATCCCGGTCGCCCTTCAGGGGCAAACGTCTCTACGGCACCTTTAAACCGCCTTGTGGCGATCCCGGTCCCCGCAAGGGCGCCATCGGCTGCGTGCAAGCATCCGCATCGTGTGATCTGATTTACCCTTTGAAATCAAAGGCACTACGGATGCAAAACCAGAAAATCCGCCGTTGTTCGTTTCGGACCAAAGGTCATGCGCGCTCTCCAAGCAAGGTCTCTTGCGGCATCCGCCGCAGCGCACCCGTCCCGAGACGTCGCCGAATTGCACGCGACATCGAATCGATCGCTGCCGTCAGCCCTCCGGCAATGATAAGGAGGATGATCGCCCGGTCGAGCCGCAACTCGGCCATGGCACTGTCGATGTAAAACCCCAGCGTCATCACTCCGAGCAGACCCATGACCGCCGTTTCCCTCAAGATGATCTCCCAGCGATAAAGGCAAAGTGCCAGAAACGAACCGTATAGCCGCGGCATCAGTTCCCATGCCCAGAGCGTGACACCACGCGGCGCATCCGCACGCAACTCGGGGCAAAGCGCCTCGGCCTGCCGCCCCAGCAGATGACCGATGATCGCGCCGTTGTGCAACGACAAGGCAAGGATTGCGGGCAGCATAGAAGGGCCGAAGACCTGCACGAAGAGATAAGCCAGCATGTATTCGGGAAAAGATCGCAAGACCACCAGCATAAAATGGCCCGCAACCGCACCGAAGCGCCCGCTCACCCGTGGCACGATCAAGCCGAAGCTGAAGAACGCGACGGCGCCGGTCAGCACCAGTGCAATCTGCGCGCAAATCAAGGTGGCGATGAGGCCCGGCAGCGCCTCGGCTGAGAGGATGTGCCCCAGCCACTCGGCCAGTGCTGCGCCGTCCCAGCCATCGCGCAACGGTGCGGGCACGATGTCTTCACTCAGAAAACGCCAAAGCGCGCCCTGCCCCATCGGTGGGCTTTGCAACGTCGTCAGCACCACCACCGCAGCCAAGATCCAGACCGGCACCAGCCGCCAGCGCATCCAGAGCCGAATGGACGCAATCAGCGCCACATAGAGGATCATGATCGCCGAGGCCGCGTCATACTCGCCCTGACGAAAAAAACTGTCGAGTTGGAAGCCCAGGGTCGGCAAGCCGATGAACCCCAGCACGGCCGAGGACCGCAACCCACATTCGAGCCGGTAGAGCGCATAGATTCGCATCGGCGCCAGCGCCAGCGGCGCACGGGCATAAAGGAACCGCGACAGCCCGTCCGTCCCCCTTGGCAAGGCGCGGGAGGGGCGCTGATCAGCCTCCTCGAGATGCTCGGCGAACACCTTGGCGAAGATACCGGCATAGGGCAGCGCGATGGCCAGAACGCCGGTCAGCGCACTGACGCCCAACACCTGCAACAGCAATAGCGCCCAGAAAAGTTCGTGCACCGATCGCAACGCGATGCAAAAGGCGCGCAGCCAAGGATGATCGTAGAAAGGCGCCATGATCAGCCCCGCGACACCGCCCGCCGCAACCCCGGCCACCGCGAACATCACTGTCAGCACTAGGGCACGGCCGATATGCTCTACCGCTGTGAAATCAGGGGCAAGAAACCCTTGCACCATGCGCCAGAGCACGCCGCGCGGATCGTGCCCCGCCAGCGTGAGATCGGCGAAGGGGAGCACCAACAGCGCCAGAACAAACAGTCCTGCCGTGACCTGCAGGCGGCTCAGGCGCTCAGGCATAAAGGGCCTCGATCCGCGCGCGCGCAATCTCGGCGGGGGCGGCGTCCATGACCACGCGCCCATCCTTGAGGCCGACCACGCGCGTCGCAAACCCAAGCGCCTGATCGACATCGTGCAGTGCCAGCACCACACGGTCGAACCGTGCGGCGATATGGTTCAGAATCTCGGAACCTTGGGTCTCGTCCAGCGCCGAGACCGGCTCGTCCCCCAGCAGGACATCGCCGCCCCGCCAAAGCGCCCGCGCAAGCGCGACGCGTTGTTTCTGACCGCCCGACAGCCCCTCGACCGTGCGATCCATTTGCGGAGATAGCCCCAAGGTGCTCAGAACCTCGCCCACCCCGGCGCGATCCTTCGCGCGCGGGCGCACAAGGTTGGTCAGGTTGTAAAGCGCCCCATGATCGTCGAGCCGCCCCATCAGAGCGTTGCGCAACACACTCAGTTGCGGCACCAATCCCTGCTCTTGCGGCACAAGTGCCACCCGGTTGCCCTCGGCCAGAAGAGCATCGTAGAGCGCGCCCAAAAGCGTTGTTTTTCCCGCACCGCTACAACCCAAGAGCGCCACACGCTCACCGGGGGCGAGCGCAAAGCTCACCCCCGTAAGGACCGGCGCGGCCCCATAGCCCAGCGATTGCCGGTCCAACAGCACCCGGTTCACTCCAGCAGGCCCAGTGCGCGCGCGGTCTCGGCGATCGGCTCGAAGTCGGAGTTCTGCGCCGGAATGAAAGCCTCGCGCGGGAAACTCGCCAGCAGGTCGGGATCGGTCATACCCACCAGTGCCGCCTGCACCCGGTCCGCGAACCCTTCGCCAAAGCGTGCATCGACATCGCCCCGGATCGTCCAGTTGTAATCGGGATAGGGCGGCGTTTGCCAAATCACCCTGGCGCTCTCGGTCTCGGGGGCACCCTCGGCCAGCGCCTTGTCGTAGACAGCGTAATTGAGCGCACCCAATTGCCAAGCCCCAGAGGCTACCAACCGCAGGGTCTGGCTGTGATCGCCCGAATACCCGACACGACCAAAGAAATCCTCTGGCGCCTTGCCGGTGTTCTCCCGGATGTTGAACTCTGGCATCAATCGGCCTGACGTCGAAGTTTTGGCCCCGAAGGTAAAGCTCATCCCCTCGGCGGCCATCGGAAACGCCTCATCCGGTACCAATCCGGTGTCCTTGTGGGCGATGAAATAGGTGATGAAGGTCGGGTCCTCGGACCCCTGCGCGATCGCCCGCGCCCCCGGCACCAATTGCCGTGCCTGCACGCCCGACAACCCGCCGAACCACGCAAGCTGCACCTGATCGTTACGGAACGCGGTCACCGCAGCCGGATAGCTCTTGACCGGCACGAATTCCACCTCGACCCCCAACTCCTGCTCCAGATAATCCGCCACCTTGGAAAACCGCGTCATCAGCGCGGTCTCGTCCTCGTCTGGAATGGCAGAAAAATACAAAGTCTGGGCGCTGGCTGTCGCAGCCAGCATCATTGCGGCGCACACTGCACCGATCCGTTTCATGGCACGCATGTCTTCCTCCCTTGCGTGAAGATCATTCTTTTGAGGTTGATCTGGGCGACAAGGAGTCCGGGACTTAAGTCCCCTGCCCGTTCTTCCGATAACCTTTGAGGCACGGAAGCCATCCTGATGATGGGGCGGAGCGCACACGGCGCATCGGCTCGTCGACTTTGTTATCTTAACCGGTTCGGCGGCGCTGTCCAGAAAAGTTGAGTTGCCCGTGGGGCGCTGCTATTTCCTGATCATGGAATGGCAAGATCATATCGCCCGAATCGAGGCATTTGACGGGCTAGTCTTCGACCCTGGACTCCTCTCGGACATGCAGTATGCCTTCTCTCCGCGCACACTCGCCGGTGCGGCACCGTCGTTTCTGAGCTATGACAGCGACGATCTGCCCGGCTGCGGGCGCGCGGCCTTTCCCACGTTTTCGATCACCGGCCCGGCCTGTGCGCTTGATTGCGCGCATTGCCGCGCTGAGGTGCTCCGTCCGATGATCCCAGCTACTTCACCCGAGATGCTGGAGCGCGAGGTTCGGCGCATCGCCGACACGCGACACCTGCGTGGATTTCTACTCTCGGGCGGCTCGAACCGGCGCAACGAGATACCCTATGCGCGCTACTGGCCCGCCGTCGAGCGGCTCAAGCGCGACCTGACAGACATTGAAATCGCCGTACACACCGGTCTGATCGACGCACCACGGGCCGAGGCAATGGCCGGAGCCGGAGTCGATCTGGCGATGATCGACATCATCGGGGCCGAGAAAACTGTTCGCGAGGTCTACAATCTCGACCGGCCCGTGGCGGATTTCGAGGCCTCACTCGCGGCGCTTTGCGCGGCCGGGTTGCGAGTCGCCCCGCACATCGTCATCGGCCTGCATTTCGGTGCGATCCTCGGCGAATACCAGGCATTGGAGATTTGCCTCAGGTACCCCATCTCGGCGCTGGTGCTGGTGGTGGTGATGCCGCAGCCAGGGCAGGACCGTCGCTTTGTCACTCCCGATACGGATGCGGTTGGGCGGTTCCTGTTCGAGGCGCGGCAGGCGGCCCTCGACCTGCCGGTCACTTTGGGCTGCGCCCGCCCGCATGGAGCCGCACGGCGCAGGATGGATGCCTATGCGGTGATGGCCGGTCTTGACGCCATCGCCTTTCCCTCGGACGGGGCGATCACGCTCGCCCGCGCGATCGGTCGTCCGATACATCCCGATCCGACCTGCTGCGCGCTTGGTGCCCTGCGTCGGGCCGCCGCCTGATGGTCTGCGGCACCGAGCCTGCGGCCCGCCCCGGCGCGGGCGATTGGAACCGCCCCGAGGCGATGCGCCCTCGCGCTGCCCCCAAAGTGCCGGGCGACCGGCGCATGGGCGCGCCGGTGCGCGATGCGGCACAAAGGCCCGGCGCGCTGCATCTGCCCCGCTCGAGCCCGGTCGCGCCGCTGATGCGGTCGCCCGACTACGTTCAGGTCTCGACCGCGGCGGCGATCACCCTGGGGCTGGCCCCCGGATCGCTCTTCGGCTGTTCCTGCACGCGATGCCTGAACCTGCTGCTGACCTATCCCGAAGGCTGCCGCGCCAATTGCGCCTATTGCGGCCTTGCGCGGCACCGCGAGGCGGCATCGGACTATGCCGACCGCAATTTCATTCGGGTGGACTGGCCCTCGCTGCCAGTGGCCGACCTGATCGAGCGGGTGTCGGGCGACCCCGACACGCCGTTTCACCGGATGTGCATTTCGATGATCACCCATCCGCGCTCCGAGGCCGACACCTTTGCCGTGCTCAAGGCCTGGACCGACCGCATCCCGCAATCGCATGTGCCGGTTTCGATCCTGTCAAACCCGACCACGATGACCCGGGATGATGTCGTGACGCTGGACGCCCTCGGAGCCGAGACCTTTACTGTCGCTCTCGACGCTGCAACACCTGCGATCTTCGACGCCACGCGCGGGCGCGGCGTGGCCTCGCCCCACAGCTGGGCCGGTTACTGGGCACGGCTGATGGATGCCGCCGAGATTTTCGGCCGCGGGCGGTTCGGCGCGCATATCATCATTGGCATGGGCGAAACTGAGTTCGAAGCTCTTGGGCTGGTCGAGCGCCTGGTCGAGATGGGCGGCTCCAGTCACATGTTCTGCTTCTACCCGGAACGCGGCTCGCTCATGGATCATTTGCCCGCCACCCCGCGCCCGCAATGGCGGCGCGTGCAACTGGCGCGCTACCTAATCGAATTTCGAGGCCTGCGCCTGCGACACATGCGCTTTGACACCGAAGGGCGCGTTGCCGATTTCGGCCTGCGCCACGCAGAGATTGACGCGATCATCGCCGAAGGCACGGCCTTTCGCACTTCGGGCTGTCCGGGCAAGGAACGCGCCGACATCTCGGCCTGCGACCGGCCCTACGGGGACAGCCCGCCGCGCGACATCGCTTCTTATCCGTTTCCCCCCGCTCCGCATGATACCGCGCGCATCCGCGCCCAACTCGAGGGCCACGATCCCGGCCTCGCTTTCCCGTGGGAAGAGCCATGACACCCTTTCGCCTGATAGACAGCGGGGTGGCCGATGGCCGCCACCAGATCGCCTATGACGCCGCGCTCACCGAACTGCATGAGGCGGGGCGCGTGCCCGATACGCTGCGGTTCCTGCGCTTTCCACCTACTGTGCTGATCGGATTACACCAGTCGATGCAGCGCGAGGTTCAGGTGGACCGGTGTCGTGCCGAGGGGGTGGGTCTTGTTCGCCGGGTCTCTGGCGGCGGTGCGATCTATCTCGATCCGGGTCAAGTCGGGTGGGAGCTGGTGTTTCGCCGCGGCACCCTGCCCGAGACCGATCTGGGCGGCATTGCACGTATCATCTGCGACGCGGTGGCGGGTGGCCTGTCGGACGCTTTCGGAATCGACGCGCAATTTCGGCCCCGCAATGACATCGAGGTGGACGGGCGCAAGCTTTCGGGCACAGGCGGGTTCTGGCAGGGCGACACGATGGTCTATCAGGGGACGGTTCTGATCGACATGGATGCATCCCGCGTGCGAGATCTGCTGAACGTGCCGGCCGCCAAGCTGGCGCGTCACGGCGCGGCGGATGTGGGTGACCGACTGGTGACGCTCAAAGCCCTCTTGGGAGAGGCCCCTTCTGTGGACGCCGTGCAGGAGGCCGTGCGAACAGGGCTTGAACGCCATCTCGGGATCATCACCACGCCCGACACGCCAAACACCGAAGAACGCACCCTGACCGAAGCGAAGCTAACTGCCGAGATCGGCACGGACGCCTTCGTCTTTGGCGAGCCAGAGCCCGCAGGTGAAGACGTCGCCACAGCGGAGGCCACCCATCCCGGTGGCACGCTGCGCGCCGATCTACGACTTGAAGGTCCTCCCGGTGGACGCCGCATCCGCGAAGCACTCGTCACGGGGGATTTCTTCGTCGCGCCGCCGCGTATCATTCTTGATCTCGAAGCGCATCTGCGCGGACTGCCTGCCGCCGAGGCTGCCAACGCCACCGATGCATTCTTTGCCGCCAACCCAGCGGGCACCCTGTCCCTTCCCGTTCCGGCCTTTGCCGCCATCATCGCTGAGGCGATTTCTGAGGATGCCAGATCATGAGTGACCGCCGACGACTGATCGTGCTCCTGGTCAACACTGATCCGCGCCACGGTCCCGAACTGGGCGCGCCGCTCTATCATGCCGCCGTCGCCGCCGCGATGGATTACGATGTCGACGTAATCTGCACTGCCGCCGCAGGTGCCCTGATGAAAAAAGGCGTAGCGGAATCCTTGCGGATAAAGCCTGACAGCCCCAAGACTGTACTAGACTTCATCCGCAACGCACATGAGGCTGGGGCGCGGTTCCTGTGCTGTTCGGCCAATCTCGAGTTGCATGACATGACCGAGACCGACATGATCCCCGAATGCTCGGGACTTGTTGGCACAGCCAGTTTCATGGCCGAGATCATGGAAACGGACGCCCGTGTGCTGACCTACTGACAGCCCGGAAAATCATTGGCGTCCATCCAGGCGCCATAGGCCTGTGCGATCCCGTCACCGCTTGCCAGCCCGGCAAGCGGCTCTTCCGTCGTACTGTTCGCGACCATCACCCATCCCGTACCGTAAGGATCATCGGCGAGGACTGCAGGGCGCTCGGCAAGCGTATCGTTCACCGCCTCGACGGTTCCATCGAAAGCAAGCCTCATGGGTCCCACCCATTTGCTACTTTCTATCGTTGCCGCCGAACGTCCTGCCTCGAACAGGCGCCCCACACGCTTGGGGGTGACAGCAAAGATCTGGCGGGATGCCAGTGCTACCGCGACCTGCGTCAGCCCGATCCGGAACCGGCCCTCCGCCATCGGCAGATACCAGACATGGTTACCGACGTCGTAATGACGGTCCGTTGGGAACTCGCAGCCCTTGACAGAAACCATTTTGTTCTCCTGTGGTGCCTGCGCTGGGTTTTAGCATTGCCGGGCAACCAGAGGCAATTGAGACACTTCAGGCGCGCGGCCCGGCCCTCTCTATTCGAGCATCCGCCGCGATCACCAGCGCGTCAAGGCCCACCCCACCCGCCGCGACATGGGCGTGCAACTGGGCGCGCATCCGAGGCTCCCAAAAGTCGGTAATATGCGCCGCAACCTTGGCGGGGGCGGCGTCGCCCGGTTGAGTTTTAAAAAAGGTGGCGATCTGGTTCGCCATGCGGATCATCTTGTCAGGCGACATCGGCGGCCTCGTCATTGATACGTTGAGGATGGGAAAAGAGGTCGAAGCCACCGCCCCGGGCAAATGCCGCGAGGGTGATCCCCGCCTCTTCGGCCAGGCGCACGGCAGCGCCGGTCGGGGCAGAGACGGCGATCAGGGCGGGAATACCGGCAAGGGCGCATTTCTGCACCAGCTCCACCGACAAGCGCGAGGTCATGACCGCCGCGCCTTGGGTCGGATCGATGCCTTGCTTAACGATCGCTCCGATGAGCTTGTCCAAGGCATTGTGGCGGCCGACATCCTCGCGGGCCAGCACCACGCCAGAGCCTGGCAGCAGGAAACCGGCGGCATGGGTCGCGCGGGTCAGATCGTGCAAGCTTTGGTGGTTACGCAACCCGTCGGTGGCGCGGGCCACATCCGATGCGCTCAGGCGCAGATCAGTCATGACATGCGGCACCGACCGCAAGGCCTGTTCCAGACTGTCGATGCCGCACAGGCCGCAGCCGACCGGCCCGGCCATGGTCCGGCGTCGCTTTGCAAGGGCCTGCGCCCGGTCGTCACTCAGCCAGAATCGCGTCTCGATGCCGTTCGCATGGTCGACCATCTCGAATTCCTCGACCTGTGCGGGATCAGTGATAATGCCCTCGGTCAGGGCAAAGCCAAGGGCGAAGTCCGCAAGATCGACCGGTGTCGCCATCATCACCGCCTGTGTCGTGCCGTTGAACACCAGCGCGACCGGCACCTCCTCCGGCAGCGCGCGGTGGATGTCGCGCGTGCCTTCGGTGCGATGCGCGAGCCCAGGCGTGCTGACATGCGCCCGCATGGTCATTCCGCCGCCGGCAGGATGCGGCGCGCGCGTTCCGCTTGCGCTGCGTAATCCTCCTGCCAGTCCGTCGGCCCGTTCGACAGGCTGACTTGCACCGCTGTCACCTTGTATTCAGGGCAATTGGTGGCCCAGTCCGAATAGTCGGTGGTGATCACATTGGCTTGCGTATCGGGGTGGTGAAAGGTGGTGTAAACCACGCCGGGACTGACCCGGTCGGTCAGCTTGGCACGCAAGGTCGTTTCGCCAGCACGGCTGGCCAGCCGCACCCAGTCACCCTCCTTCAGGCCCCGCACCTCGGCATCATGCGGATGGATCTCCAACAGGTCCTCCTCATGCCAGACCACATTCGCGGTGCGCCGGGTCTGCGCCCCCACGTTATACTGGCTCAATATCCGTCCTGTGGTCAGCAAAAGCGGAAAGCGCGGACCGGTCTTTTCATCTGTCGCCACATATTCGGTGACAATGAACCGCCCCTTGCCGCGCATAAACCCGTCCACATGCATCAGCGGCGTGCCCTCGGGATGCGCTTCGTTGCAGGGCCATTGCACGCTGCCTTTTTCTTCAAGCAGTGCATAGTCCACCCCTGCGAAAGAGGGCGTGGTGGCGGCGATTTCCTCCATGATCCGCGCTGGATGGCTATAACTCCACCCCGCCCCCATGGCATTGGCGAGCATCTGGGTGATTTCCCAATCCGCATAGCCATTGAGGGGCGGCATCACCTTGCGCACACGGTTGATGCGGCGCTCGGCATTGGTGAAGGTACCGTCCTTCTCGAGGAAGGTTGATCCCGGCAGGAAGACATGGGCGTAATTCGCAGTCTCGTTCAGGAAGAGATCGTGCACGATCACGCATTCCATCGCGGCTAGGCCTGCCGCCACATGTTTGGTATCAGGGTCCGATTGCAGAATGTCCTCACCCTGACAATAGAGCCCCTTGAACGTGCCATCCACAGCAGCATCCAGCATGTTGGGGATGCGCAGGCCCGGTTCCGCGTCGATCTGGACGCCCCAGGCCTCTTCAAAGATTGCGCGCACCTCAGGGCCTTTGACATGGCGATAACCAGGCAGTTCATGCGGGAAAGACCCCATATCACACGACCCCTGTACGTTGTTCTGGCCGCGCAACGGGTTCACCCCCACGCCGGGCCGACCGATATTGCCGGTCAGCATAGCGAGGTTGGCGATGCCCATCACGGTTGTCGAGCCTTGGGAATGTTCGGTCACGCCCAGCCCGTAATAGATCGCACCATTGCCGCCCGTGGCAAAAAGACGAGCGGCGGCGCGCAGTTCCGCAGGATCGACGCCGGTCAACAGCGCTGTGGCCTCAGGCGAGTGGCGGGGGTTGCTGATGAATTCAGCGTAATGCTGGAATTCGTCCCAATCGCAGCGCTCGCGTATGAATTCCTCATCCATCAGCCCCTCGGTCACAATCACATGCGCAAGGGCACTGACCACGGCGACATTCGTGCCGGGGCGCAGGGGCAGATGATGCGCCGCCGCAATATGCGGCGATTTCACCAGATCAATCCGCCGCGGGTCGATCACGATCAGCTTCGCGCCCGCGCGCAATCGCTTCTTAAGGCGGCTTGCAAAGACCGGGTGGCCATCCGTGGGATTGGCCCCGATCACCACAACCACATCTGTATGCTCGACGCTATCGAAATCCTGCGTGCCAGCACTTGTGCCAAAGGTCTGACCCAGACCATAGCCCGTGGGCGAATGACAAACGCGCGCGCAGGTATCGGTGTTGTTGTTGCCAAAAACTGCGCGCGCCAGTTTCTGCACCAGGTAGGTTTCTTCGTTGGTGCAGCGGCTTGAGGTAATCACGCCGATAGATTTCTTACCGTATTTCTCCTGAAGCCCGCGCATCCGGGTGGCTGCAAAGTTCAGCGCCTCGTCCCAGTCGACCTCACGCCAGGGATCGGAGATGCGCTCGCGGATCATAGGCTTGAGAATGCGGTCCTTGTGATGCGCATATCCATAAGCGAACCGGCCCTTGACGCAGCTATGCCCGCGATTGGCCTTGCCGTGTTTGTAGGGCACCATACGCACCAGCGTGTCGCCGTTCATCTCTGCCTTGAAAGAGCAGCCCACACCGCAATAGGCGCAGGTGGTCACGACCGACCGATCGGGCGTGCCCATTTCGATGATCGACTTCTCTTGCAAGGTCGCAGTCGGGCAGGCCTGCACGCAGGCACCGCAACTCACGCAATCGGAACTCAGGAAATCGTCAGCGGGGCCACCTGCGGCAACGCGGCTCTCAAAACCACGGCCTTGAATCGTCAGCGCAAAGGTGCCCTGCACCTCTTCGCAGGCGCGAACGCAGCGGTTGCAGACAATGCATTTGCTGGGGTCATAGTCGAAATACGGGTTGCTGTCGTCTTTTGGCAACCATTCCGGATTGGCCTCGCCGCTCGTATTGCGGGCCTCGAAATGATTGACCATGCCGCTATCTATCGGAGCCTCATAGCGCACATCGCGCAGGCCGACCGCGCCCGCCATGTCCTGCAACTCGCAATCGCCATTGGCCGAACAGGTCAGGCAATCAAGCGGGTGGTCGGAGATATAGAGTTCCATCACGCCGCGGCGGATCTTGCGCACCTTGGCCGACCCGGTGTGCACAACCATGCCCGGCGTCACAGGCGTGGTGCAGGATGCGGGCGTGCCGCGCCGCCCCTCGATTTCCACTACGCAGAGGCGGCACGAACCGAAGGCTTCGAGATTGTCGGAGGCGCAAAGTTTGGGGATGGAAATCCCCGCCTCGGCCGCCGCGCGCAACACCGATGTGCCCTCGGGCACAGTCACCGCGACACCATCGATCTCTAGCGTCACCGGCACCCCTATCTTGGCGGGCGTGCCCATGTCGCGGTCATTGGGAATGATGAAATCTTTCATTCGGCAGCCTCCTTTTGGGTGGCGAAATCATTTGGAAAATGGGTGAGCGCGGACATGACCGGAAAGGGCGTGAACCCGCCAAGAGCACAGAGCGAGCCGTCTTTCATCGTCTCACAAAGGTCCGTCAAAAGCGGAATTGCCGCCCCGTCGCCTGCCGCGATGCGGTCGATTGTCTCGACTCCGCGCACCGCGCCGATCCGGCAAGGTGTGCACTTTCCACAGCTTTCCACCGCGCAGAATTCCATCGCGAAGCGCGCCATTTGCAGCATGTCGGCATGATCGTCAAAGACCACCAGCCCGGCATGACCCAAGAGCCCGCCCTTGGCGTCAAGCTCTTCATAGCCAAGCGGCACATCGAAATTGCTGACGGGCACATAGGCCCCCAAGGGTCCGCCCACCTGCACCGCCTTGATCGGGCGGCCGGTCAAGGTACCGCCACCCAGATCATTGACCACCTCGCCCAAGGTGATGCCAAAAGCCGTCTCGAACAGGCCTCCACGCGCCACATTGCCCGCAATTTGCAAGGTCACGGTGCCGCGCGACCGGCCAAGACCGAAATCGGCATAGGTCTGCGCGCCCTTCTCGAAAATCACTGGCACGGTGGCAAGGCTGATTACGTTGTTCACCACCGTCGGGCGCCCGAGGAACCCTTCGAGCGCGGGCAGCGGCGGCTTGGCACGTACAACGCCGCGTTTGCCTTCGAGCGAGTTCAAAAGTGACGTTTCCTCGCCGCAGACATAGGCCCCCGCACCCACGCGGATTTCCATGTCAAACGCGCGACCGGAACCGAGCACATCCGAACCAAGCACGCCTGCGCCGCGCGCAATCTCGACCGCGCGCCGCATCACCGCGATGGCGTCAGGATATTCCGAGCGCAGATAGACATAACCGCGCGTCGCCCCAACGCCGAGGCCCGCAATCGCCATGCCTTCGATCAGAGTAAAGGGATCGCCCTCCATGATCATCCTGTCGGCAAAGGTGCCGCTGTCGCCCTCATCGGCGTTGCAGACGATGTATTTTTGCGGGGCCTCAGCCTCATGCACCGTCTTCCACTTGATGCCGGTGGGAAAGCCTGCGCCACCTCGGCCGCGCAGGCCCGAATTGGTGACTTCTGCGACGATCTCGGCCCCACTCATGCCAATGGCCCGGCGCAGGCCGATCAGCCCGCCATGGGCAGAATAGTCCGAGAGCGACAAAGGATCGATCACGCCGACGCGCGCGAAGGTCAGGCGGGTCTGGCGCTTCATCCATTCAAGGTCTTCGACCGGACCTAGCGCCTTGGCGCTGCTGCCATCGAGAATCTCCGCGACATCGCCCACCGTCACCGGACCATAGCCATGGCGCACCCCGTCAATCTCAACTTCCACCAACGGCTCCAGCCAGATCATGCCGCGCGAACCGGTGCGCACGATCTGCGCCTCGGGGGCAGCGGCGCGCAGGGCGGCAACCACATCCTCGGCCCCCAGTGCCTTGGCGGCGCTGTCCATGGGAACGTAAATCTTCATGCGCCCGCCTCCGCCAGCAGCTTGTCCAGTTTCACCGCATCGACGCGGCCCACGACCCGGTCATCGACCATCGCGGCGGGCGCGCAGACCAAGGCAATAGACCGGCTCGATCGTTACCGCGCCATTGGCGGTGGTGCCGTGCCAATCGAGGCCCAGCTTGGCCAGCAGCGCATCCGCCATGGCCGCGCCGCCAACCGACTGGCACGCCTCGGCGCGGTAGATCTTCAGCACGTGGCGCCCGGCGGGCTTTTCCCGGAAGTCATGGTAGAAGGTGATCACGCCATGCATCTCGGCGCGGGTGATGTTCAGCGCATCGCAGATCGGAGCATGCGCATGCTCCGGGACGTATCCGAAAGCCTCTTGCAATGCATGCAATAACGGCAATAGCGGCCCTTCGAGGTGGATATGGGCGTCGATGATCCGGGCGATCTCTTCGACGTCGATGGCGGTGGCGGGTTGGGCCGTGGCTGTCGTCCTCCAATTTGGCATACCTTGGCACACCAAACCGGTTGCCGATCAATAACGGCGTTCCGTGAGTCGATAGGGGTTTTGGATCAAACCGTTGAGGGAAGGCGCTTCGCTTCGGCCAGCAGGGCCGATAGAACCGGCGTGCGCGGATCGCAATGTGGCAGGATCAGGCCTACTTTCTGAGATCGCTTCGCCCCTTCGAGCGGCACAAGCGCAAGGTCTTTTCCATCCGAGAGAAAGCTTGTCACGTCCCTCGGCAAAACCGTCATGCAATGGCCCGACGCTACACTCGCCACAAGTGCAATGATCGAGTTCGACTCAATGCAGGTCATGGGCGTTACGCCACTTTCAGCAAACAATTGGTTGATGATCCGCCGATTCTGCATGTCAGGCGTGAGCAGTGCCAGTGTCTCTCCGTCCAGCTCAGACCATGCCATCTTCGCCCTCTTCGCGTGCTGCGAACTTTGGGCACACACGAAAATATAGCTTTCGTCATAAAGCTCTGCTGTATCGACCCGACCAAGCGGCTCGTTTTCCAAGTATGATATTCCGGCATCTGCCTTGAAATCGTCGAGCATCTGCAGGATCTCGCACGAGTTGCGCGACAGAATGGTAAACCTGACATTGGGGTGACGTTCGGAAAAGGCTGTACAAAGCCGCCCGGCCCAAGTCTGTGCGGTGGGGATCACGGCCAGCCGCACCTCTCCGGTCAAGCCCTGCCGACTGATACGCATCTCGTCGCGCAACTGCCGAGCGTCATCGACAATCCGCTTGGCCCAGGTAAGCGCCGTCTGCCCCTCCGGTGTCAGCCCACCAAAGCGAGAGCCGCGATGAACCAACTGCACACCCAACTGCGCTTCCGATTGCTTGATGCCGGCCGACAGTGTCGGTTGCGCAATGTTCAATCGTTCTGCGGCTCGTCCGAAATGGCACTCCTTCGCAAGGGCTATGAACATTTCCAGCTTGTCGAGTATGATAGAGAACCTCGATCAAAATTTTTGAATTCAATCAGAAATTCAAAACATTGCGTAAAGGGGCACCCGCGACAGGTGCCCCTTTGAATGCGTCATTCGCCCGGAACAGCCTGAAGCTCCGGTTCGTCGTGGTGGTGGTGTTCCTTGACCGGCTTCATCAGCAGGTTGGCAAAGAACGCCACGACCAGCAGCGCCGCCATGCAATACATGGTCGTATTGTAGAGCGAAGGCGTCGGGTCGATCGTGCCCTCGGGGGCGATCTCCATCAGCTTGGCTATGGTCACGGTCTTGGCCGCGACCAGCTGATCCAGCTGCACCAGTGGCGCGCCGAACTTCACGGCAAATGCAGCCGGGTCGATCTTGGTCGCCAAGTCCTGGATCGCGCTTGTCACCGACATCTGCCGCAAGGACGTGATCGCCAGTGGACCCAACACGCCCGCGGTGGACCATGCTGTCAGCAACCTCCCGTGGATGCCGCCCACGTGCATGGTGCCGAACATGTCCGCCAGATAGGCCGGGATCGTTGCGAACCCGCCGCCATACATGGAGAAGATGATCATCGTCGCGGCGTAGAAGCCGATCAGGTAGATCATCGCGGGGTTGGTGGCCACGGCCGAGGCGAAATAAGGTATCGACAGATAAAGGATCGTGCCGAGCACGAAGAAGCACATGTAGGTCGCCTTGCGCCCGATGTAGTCCGAGGTCGACGCCCAAAAGAACCGCCCGACCATGTTGAAGACCGAAATCATCAGGACATATGTCGAGGCAAAGGCAGCGGTGACCACCAGCGGCATAACCGAGCCGAAGATTTCCGACATCATCGTCTTAGCGACGCCGATGACGCCGATCCCGGCGGTCACGTTGAAGCAGAGCATGACCCAAAGCTGCCAGAACTGCGGCGTCTTCAGCGCCTGGTCAATATGGACGTTGTTCTGACTGACCATGCCAGAGGCCACGGGTTTCGGCGTCCAGCCTTCGGGTTTCCAGTCCTTCGCGGGAACGCGATACTGGAACGCGGCAAGGATCATGACGATGAAATAGACCACGCCGAGCGTCAGGAAAGTCTGCGCAGCGCCGGTCGCGCCGGTGCCGACGACATAGACGCCCGCGTCGCCGCCAAAGCTGGCGGCCTGCGCGGCGGATGCGATCACGACCTCGACCTTGCCGGCGGCGGTTTCCGCGAAGACGCGACCGTTTTCAACCACGGTCGTCACAGCGTCCTGCGCGCCAAGGAACTCAGGCGCCTTGGCATAAAGGCTCAAGAGCCACCCCTTGACCGGGGCTGCGATCATCGCGCCGCCGCCAAAGCCCATGATGGCCATACCCGTCGCCATGCCACGCCGGTCCGGGAACCAACGGATCAAGGTCGACACGGGCGAGACATAGCCCAGTCCGAGCCCGCAGCCTCCGAGCACGCCGTAGCCGAGGTAAACCAGCCACAACTGGTGGCTGGAAATGCCCAATGAGCCAATTATGAAGCCGCCACCCCAAAGGAACGCCGCAACGACGCCGACCATGCGCGGGCCGACTTCCTCAAGCCACTTGCCTGCAAAAGCAGCTGCGAGGCCGAGGAAGACGATGGCCACCGAGAAAATCCACACGACCGAGCTGAGGCTCCAGTCATCGGCGCTGGAGGCAACGACGCCCAGTTCGCGGGTAAGCGGCGGGTTGAAGACCGACCACGCATAGACCGAGCCGATGCAGAGGTGGATGGCGATGGATGCCGGCGGCACGCGCCAGCGGTTGAATCCTGGTTCGGCGACGATATGGCTCTTGTGCAAAAAGCCCAACGCACCGTGCGAGGCGTTGCTCATGGTTTTTCCTCCCTTTGATGTCCCCAAGACGCGCCCTCCTCCGAGCACAAGTGGGGGCATGCACTGGCATGCAAAGCAAGAAAAGGCAGACGGCACCTTGAAGCGTCAACCGTTTTTTACTATTTAAATCATATACTTAAATGGCATTTTGTCTGATCTCAGAGGAAGCCGGGCCGAAATTCGGAACAATCTGTCCAACACCCACCCGCTGGAATGCGAGATTTTGGGACATTCTGTCCAAATTTGCCTAAGCGAGATTTTCTTGCGCGGGCAGTCGCACTTCGAACCGACTACCGGCGCCAAGCGTCGAACACGCGGTGATCTGTCCACCTGCGCGACTCACAATCTGACGGCTGATCGACAGGCCAAGCCCGGTTCCCTGCGCCTGCTTGGTGGTGAAGAACGGATCGAATATCCGCCCCAGAGTGTCCGGATCGATCCCTGTGCCGGTATCCTCGACAGCCAGGATGATCTGGCCTTCATCTTCTTTCGTGGCGACGCGCAGACGACCCCCTGCGGGCATCGCCTGGACTGCATTCAGGATCAGATTGACGATAACTTGCTGTAGCTCTGTCCGCGAGATATGAACCTTTGACGTGCTGGTTGCCTCTACGGTGCATACGATGCCCGCCGCCTCAATTTGGTGGCGGGTCAGAACAAGACAGTCGCGGACCACCTGCGACGGGTCGACCTTCCTGTCGGCACCGGAGAAGTCTTCGGGCCGGGCGAAATGCAGCAATTTCGAAACGATCACGCCAATGCGATAGACCTGATCGTCGATGAGGCGGAATTCCTCCTCGGCCCGCTGGGCTTCGTCGCCCAGGTTGCTGCGTGCAAGGTCTAGATTGCCCTGGATCACCGCCACC
Source organism: Roseovarius mucosus DSM 17069 (assembly GCF_000768555.3). GTDB lineage: Bacteria > Pseudomonadota > Alphaproteobacteria > Rhodobacterales > Rhodobacteraceae > Roseovarius > Roseovarius mucosus. The sequence goes on along the minus strand of NZ_KN293977.1, from coordinate 269,902 downwards.
GGATTGTTGATTTCATGCGCGACCGAAGCCGTTATCTCGCCGACGGCCGCAAGTTTCTCGGAGATGATCAGACGCTCGGTCGTCTGCTCCAACCTCTGTTTGGCTGCGTGCAGTTCATGCGTGCGCTCCTCCACCCTTTGCTCAAGAGTCTCCCCCCAAGCGCGCAGTTCACGGTCGCGCTGTTCTAACCTGTCGAGCAGACTGTCGAAATGCCGCGCGACCTGAACGATCTCGCCATCCACATCGCTTGGCGCGTTGCGCGCACTCAGATCGCCGCTTTCAACACGGTCGATGGTCCGGGTCATGCTTTCCAGTGGGCGAAAGATATGTCCCGCCCACCGCAGGAAGACCGGCACCGAGGCCAGTGCGATGAACAGGAAGGCAAGGCTTAATGTGATGACGGAATTGCGCTTTGCAGCGCTGAAGGGCGTTTCGAGGAACCCGACATAGAGCATACCAACAGGTGTGCCAAAGCTGTCGAAAATGGGTTCGTAGGCAGAGATATACCAATCATTGACCACGAAGGCGCGATCCAGCCAGATTTCCCCTCGGCCCAGAACCTGCGCCCGAACCTCAGCCGAGACGCGGGTTCCGAGAGCACGAACATTTTCGAACAGTCGGACATTGGTGGAAATGCGTACGTCATCAAGAAACAGAGTCGCTGTGCCCTGGCTGCCCTCGGGCAGGCTTTCGGCACGGTAGACAAGTGCGTTGATCGTGTCGATGAAGCCAAGGTTTCGGTTCAGTAGCACGCCACCTGCCAAGGCCACCCTCGTCCCATCCGGAAGGATCAGCGGTGCAGCGGAGTGGATGACCATCCCACGCGTCTCGTCCGTTCGGTCCGTCGGCACTGCTCCGCGGGTGGGAACAAGGGGTATTTTGGCGCGCGCCGACAAGTCCGACGACAGCGATGCCAGTGTTTCGGTGTCGAACACGTCGATCGTACTGCGCCAGTTTCCGCCAAGCGCGTCCTCGATGACGGGCCATTTTGTGTCTCTGGAGACATGCAGAAAATCGAGACCCAGCCGATCGCGCTCTTTCTCAAGAAAGGCGTCGATTGCACCGTCTTCCAGCGCGGTCTGCAACGCCACAGAGCGCGCGACCGCATCGACGCGCTCACCCGAGTTTTCGATCAACCGAGCAAGATATTGATCCGCGATGGTCAGGTCCCCTGTGACCTTGTTGACCAGAATTGCGTCCACCTTGCCCGACCACCGCCAGACAGTGCCTCCCAGAAGGACCGGCAGGAGCACCAGCATCGGCAAGAGCGCAATCACCAGCAGGCGCACCCGAACGGAGCGCAGAGCCTTGGGCAGACGCGACACCGGCTACAGCCCCCAGGCCGCGCATTTGCGGTCGATGGTCTTGCGGGAAATGCCCAACCGCCGCGCTGCTTCGCTCCGGTTACCGCCAAGCGCGTCGAGCGCTTTCAGGATTTCACGTTTTTCCATATCCTCCAGAGGGGCGATGTCATCCGATGTGCTGACGTCGCCAAGTGTTTCCAGCGGAAACCGTCCAAAGATCAGCGCGCGCTCAACGAAATTATGCAGCTCCCGAATATTTCCGGGCCAGTCGTGGCGCAGCATGGCCGAGCGCACAGCCGAGGTGATCTCGACCTGCGGAAGGTTAAGCGCAATTGCGATCTCGGATCGGAACAACTCGGCGAGGTCCAGAATATCAGCGCCGCGATCCTTGAGCGGAGGCATGGCCACGTCGATCACGTTAATGCGAAACAGAAAATCTTCTCGGAAATGGCCGTCCTGCACGGCCTTCTGCAGGGATTTGCTGGACGCGATGACAAAGCGCAGGTCCAATTGCACGTCGCGTCCGGTGCCGATTGGCCGGATCACCCCGTCTTCAATCACACGCAAAAGAGCCGTCTGCGCGCTGGCACTGAGTTCACTGACATCGTCCAGGAAAACAGTTCCTCCCGAAGCCTGCGCAAGCAGCCCTTCGCGTCCAACTTGGGCGCCAGGAAAAGCTCCGGCACCGTGACCGAACAATTCGTATTCGATCATGTCGGCAGGAATTGCCCCGCACTGGATCGTCACGAATGGAGCCGCGCCACGCCCGGAATGCCCATGCAGATGGCGCGCAGCGACTTCCTTGCCAGAGCCGGACGGCCCGGTGATCAACACCGGCGTGGACAGCGGTGCCACTCGCTCCAGCATTGCTCGAACCTCGGCGATAACTTGAGACGCCCCGATCAGTTCTTTGCGGCGATTGCCACTTGCGACCGTATCAAGTTCGCGCCGAAGCAGAGCGTTTTCTCTTTTCAGCTGTGCCAGTTCCAGGCATTTGCGTAGCGCATTTAGAATTTGGTTCGACCGGAAAGGCTTGACGAGAAAATCCGAAGCCCCAGCGCGCATGGCGTCAATCGCCGTCTGAAGGTCGGCGTAGGCCGTGATCAGGATCGTGTTGGTAAAGCCACCCTTGGAACGTTGTTGAAGTAGCCATTCAAGCCCTTTCTGTCCCGGCATGATGTTGTCGAGCACCATCACATCGTATTGGTGCGTGGACAGCATCTCTTCAGCAGAACGGGCATCTTCTGCACTGTCGACATGCCGTGTGATGGGGCGCAGGGTGTTGACGAGGAAATGCCGCATTCCCGGTTCGTCATCGACGATCAGGATCCGCGCCGCGCCGAGCGGATCATTCCCGTATTCTGGATCTTTCAGCATGGTGACCTCCCAGTCGTCGGCGGTCGAACACTTACAAACTCGTCGAATTCCCCGCGTACAGTCTATCCCTTGCGCCAACAGACCAAAAATTCAAGGCGGACCTGAAGACACTTGAGTTCCCTTGCCTGATTTCAGAATGATGTGGAGCGCATGAGGCTAGGCTCCCAGGTCCTGTCCGTATCAAATTATGTTAAGAGTTGAATACAATTTCGCCCATCGAGGAACCGATCTCTTAAAATGCCCTGTATTAGCTGCGACGCAGCGCGAAATCACGCGATTGATACATGAACATGTGCTGCACACGACGCCCCGCAACCTATTGAAATCGTTTCGCGATCAAGACCATCCATCATAGGGGCACAAGAAAGGCGCGCGGCCGCGGTGGCTGCGTTGTCGGGCATTAAGTGTTCTCCTCGGGTCGCTTTTCTTAGAAGCGGCCCCGTTTACTGAACCATACATACAGGGCATGCACTTCGCCACCCTACCCCGCGCAAAGACAGGCGAAGGGCGGTGATTGCGCGGTGCTGTTCTCAAAACATTGGGAGGTCTATCGGTGGGATACCAAAGCATCTGCCACTGCGATCGCTGCATGGCTGAATGCGGAGCGGGTCAAGTCCAGGTCTGCTGGCGTCAATGCCAGCGATGGATAAAGCTTTCCGGGTGACTTGAACACACCTTGGCTCCGCAAGGCGCCGTTCCAGACCTCGTTGATCTTTGGATCACCATGTTTGGCGGTTCGATAATCGACCGGATTGGCATCGGTGAAGTAGATATCGAACAGCGTTGGGTCACCGCAGATTTGGTGGGTTATCCCCTGTTCGGTCAGAGCCGTGGATTGCATGTCCATCAAGGTCTGCCCCAGGTCGCGCAGCCGCTCATATTGGCCCGGACGCCGGAGAACTTCCATCGTCTTGAGCCCCGCGGCCGCGGCGACCGGATTGCCCGAGAGTGTTCCGAGCTGCATCAGCCACTTCTCCGGCCCAACGACGTTCTTGTCGAAGTGTGCCATGATCTCGGTGCTCGCCCCCAAGGCGGCCAGAGGAAAGCCACCCCCGATGATCTTGCCCAAGGTGCAGATGTCCGGCACTACGCCATAGCGTTCCTGCGCGCCGCCGTAGGCAAGACGGAACCCGGTAACGATCTCGTCGAAGATCAACAGAACATTGTGACGGTTGCACAATTCGCGCAGGCCTTGCAGGAATCCGGGTTTCGCCGGGATGATCCGTTGCAGCGGTTCGACAATGATCGCCGCGACGTCATCGTGTTCGGTCAAGAGCGATGCAACTGCCTGAAGATCATTGAACGGGGCAATAAGCATCTCATCGGCCACGCCTTGCGGTATACCCGCGCTGTCTGGCACCGCAGTAGGAAAGTTGATCTGTTGCGAAGGGGCAAGGCTCATCTGCGCCTCGGCAGACATGCCGTGATACCCGCCTTCGAATTTCAAGATTTTCGACTTGCCGGTATAGGCGCGGGCAAGGCGGATGGCATACATGTCGGCCTCGCCACCGGATGTGACGAACCGTACTTGCTCGCAGCACGGAACGGCTTCGACGATCGCCTCGGCCAATTCGATCCCTTTGGCGTTGTTGGCGAAGAACGTCATGCCCTTCGGCAATTGCTCCAGAACAGCTTCCATCACCTCCGGATGGCCATGCCCCAGAAGCATCGGACCTGAACCGATCAGGTAATCCACATATTCGTTGCCATTCTCGTCCCAAACGCGGCTGCCGTCGCCCCGCGCGATCACAATGGAAGCGTCGAAATTGCCGAAACCGGCGGCGGGAAGCACTTCGCGGGCCCGGTTGATCCAATCGGCTTGGGTGTAAATGCGGTTCATAAGGTCAATCCAGTATCAGGTCGGGTGCGCCAAGGCAGTCTTGATCAACGGTGATGCCAAGGCCTGGACCATCAGGCGGTGCGATGCGGCCATCGGTTCGAGCGGGCGCATCAGGGGCAATGCGCGGGTTGACGTAACTTGACAGATCGCAGACGTTCAGAACACGGGACGGTGCAGTTGCCGCCCCCAGATGCAGAGCGGCGGCGGTCACGATATCGCTGCCCCACGTGCATTCGATGCACATCTTTGCCCCAAGATGCAGGCAGAGATCGCGTGCCCGGCGCGTGGCGGACAGACCGCCGAACTTCGACAGCTTGAGCGCGACCGCATCCATGATTCCGAGGTGGTGCGCGGAGAGCATCGAAGCAGGATCATGCACCAATTCGTCGAGCTTCATAGGCAGACCTGTGGCCGCTTGCACACGCGCGCAATCCTCAAGCGTGGCGCAGGGCTGTTCCAGCATCACGTCCAGATGGGCCACCGCACGCCCGACGCGGATGGCGTCCAGAGTCGTCGCCCCACAGTTCCAGTCACCATAGACCAGTGGTCCGGGGCCGACCGCTTCGCGCACTTTGACCAGTCGTTCAACGTCAGTTTGCCAGTCACCGGATGCACCGAGCTTGGTCTGAAACTGAGTGATGCCAGCCGCCTGCGCGTCTCGCGCGATCCGCGCCATCTCGTCTGGCTCGACGCAGGTGATCGAGTGATAGAGTGGCAGGTCCGCCTGTCTGCGACCACCGAGGAGCGCGTGAAGTGGCAAACCGGCAACCTGCCCAGTGATATCCCACAAGGCGATGTCCAAGGCGGATTTGGCATAGACATGGCCTGGCAGATAGGCATCCGCGCTGGCCATCAGCGCCTCAGCCCCAACAGGATCACCACCAAGGATCACTGGCGCAAGTTCCTGCAAGGCAGGCGCCACCCCACGGGCATAGGCGGGCAGATAATGCGGGATCGGGCAGACCTCACCCCAGCCTTTCAGTCCAGCATCGGTCTCGACCGCGATCACAACCGTTTCGACCGTGTCACACGTCTTGCCTTCAGCCATGTAGTAGGCGGTGTGACTGGTCAGCGGCACATGCCAAAGACGCAGCCGTTTGATGCGCTGCGCGATGCTGATTGCTGACAGCGCAGGCGTGGTAATCCGGTTCATTCGGCGGGCTCCTGAACGACGTCGGCGCGCGGTGCCAGGCTTTGCGGATCATAGGCTGGTTCGCCAAGTACGCGCGCCGCGCGCGGTTGGCCGTGGATGACAACCTCAAGCTCGGTTCCCGGCTTTGCGGCGTGGGGTTTGAGATAGGCGAAGGCCAGGATCTTGCCGACCGTGTGGCCAAAGGCGACCGAGGCCGTGGAGCCGACAACCGTGCCGTCGAGCATAACCGCTTCACCGCCATGCCCGTCGCGGACGCCGTCCGGTTCAATCTCGAGATACGCGCAGATCCAGGGCAGGTCGGTATTCAGGGTCTTATCGCGGCCCAGATACTCCTTGTCCGTCCGGGCAAAGCGCAGCACATCGGCCTCAGCAAGGGTGACCTCGTTGGTCAACTCGCCTGCGCCCTTGAAGGCTTTTTCCATCCGCATCACATTCATTGCGAAGCTGCCGTAATCAGCGATGCCGTGTGGCTTACCCGCCTGCCAGAGCGCGCTATAGACCGCTTCCATGGCGGCAAATGGCATGTGCAGTTCCCATCCAAGCTCACCCGCATAAGATATGCGGAACGCCCAGACGCTGTGTCCTGCAATCATGATCTCCTGCGCCGACAGCCAGCGGAACGCCGCATTGTCGAGCCGCGCCTCGGTACAAGCGCCAAGAACATCGCGAGACTTTGGCCCGTTCAGGCTCAGCGCGCCCCAACTGTCGGATAGCGCCCTGACGGTCACGTCCGCACCGTTGCGATGGGCAGCGAGATGATCCAACAGACGCTGTTCAAAGAAAGCGGCACAGACGAGGTAGAACCGGTCATCAGCCATCCGCACGATGGTTGTTTCCAGTTCGATCCGTCCGCGATGGTTGAGCATATGGGTCAGTGTGATTGACCCGACCTTCTGCGGCATCCGGTTCGCCGTCAGGCGGCCCAGCAGCGCGTAGGCATCTGGACCCTCGACAATTACCTTGGTGAAGGCAGTCACATCCATAATCCCGACCCGCTCGCGCACCGCCTTGACCTCGGCTGCAACCATGTCGTCGACGACGGTGCGGCGGAAGGAATAGTGATCTTTCTGCGCCACGCCATCCCGCGCAAACCAGCGCGGGCGCTCAAACCCATAGACCTCTTCAAAGACTGCGCCCTTGGCCCTCAGCGTGTCATACAAGGGTGACGGTTTGATAGGGCGCCCAGCGAGACGGTTGAAATGCGGGAACGGGATTTCGTGGCGCAGGCAGTAGTCTTCCTTGGCTTTGATGACCTGCCAATCCCTGGTCGCGTAAGAGCCGAAGCGCCGCGGATCGTAGTCCCGCATCGAGATATCCGCAGCCCCATGCACCATCCAACGCGCCAATTCGCGGGTCAGACCCGGTCCCCAGCCAATACCGATCTGCGTGCCGCAACAGCACCAGTAGTTGCGCACACCCGGCGCGGGGCCGATCAGCGGGTTGCCATCAGGTGGATGGCTGATGGCACCATGAACGTCACGGCTGATACCCAGCTCCGCAAAGATTGGCATCCGGTTGAGGCTTTCCTCAAGCCACGGCATGACACGGTCATAGTCGGCGGCGAACAACTCGTTCTCGGCCTCCCACGGGCAATGATCCTCCCACACCGTGTTGGGGTTGGCTTTCTCGTAGATCCCGATCAGGCCCTTTTTCTGCTCCATCCGGATGTAGCCTGACACCTTGCGGTCATCGCGGATCACCGGCAACTCGCGCTCAAGGTCTCGGAATTCCGGCACCTCTTCCGTGACGAAATAATGGTGCGTCATCGACGTCATCGGCAATTGCAGCCCTGACCATTCCCCCATCTGCCGCGCATAGGTGCCGCCAGCATTGACCACATGCTCACAGAGGATCGCTCCCCGTTCGGTCTCCACCAGCCATTCGCCTGACGGCTGCTGTGTGATGTTCGTGGCGCGGCACCGTCGGATGATCCGCACGCCCTTGGCCCGCGCTCCGGCCGCCATGGCCATGGTCACGTTTGTCGGATCGACATGGCCGTCATCGGGGGTGTGCAGCGCGCCTAGCACACCGTCGAGATTGTAGAACGGGTGCAGTTCGGCAATCCGCTTCGGTCCGACCAATTCGATGTTGAACCCAAGCGACCGGCCAACCGACAGCGTGTGGCGCAGCCAGTCCATCTCGTCCTCGGTATAGGCAAGGCGGAATGACCCGCAGCCGTGCCATGTCACGGCCTGGCCGGTCTCAGCCTCCAACCCGCCCGAGTAAAGGCCGATGTTGTAATCCACGCATTTGCCCAATGAGAAACTTGACGTGGAATGCGTGATCTGACCGGCAGCGTGCCATGTGCTACCGCTGGTCAATTCCGCCTTCTCCAAGAGCACGGTATCTGCTCCCCAACCTTCATGCCCAAGGTGGTAGGCAAGGCCGACCCCCATGACACCTCCGCCAACGATGACCACGCGGGCGTGGCTGGGAAACTGATTGTCCGACATTGTCGATTCCTTTGCTCGGGAGACGCGAAACTTGTGGACAGGCTAAGTGTATGTTTGTACCAATGTCAAATATGAATGGAACAAATGTATCATCTCACGTTTTGGAGCGCCTCACCGAAGAATGGGACGCCCTGACCCCCGAGGCGCAGAAAGCCGCGCGCTATGTGCTGGAAAACCCCAATGACGTGGGCGTTTCGACTGTGCGCGAAATCGCCGAAGCTGCGAATGTGAAACCCAACACCTTTGTCCGCATGGCGCGTCAGGTGGGGTTCGAAGGCTACGAGGATTTCCGCGCCCCGTTTCGCGAGGCGATCCGCAAGGGAGCCGTCAGCTTTCCCGACCGGGCGCGTTGGCTGCAGGATATCCGCAAGTCGGGCGATCTGGGCGGGCTCTATGCCGACATGGTCGAAGGCGCGATCCGCAATCTTGAAGAGACCTTTGCCGGTATCGATGCGGACACCCTTAAAGCCGCGGCCGAGGCGATTTGGTCGAGCCGTCAGGTCTTTACGCTGGGCGTTGGCGTGAACAATGCCAATGCGCGCAACTTTACCTACCTCGCATCCACCGGCATGGTGCAATTTCACGCCATACCGCGCGAAGGGTCCACCCCGACGGACGATCTGGCCTGGGCCGACAAGCGCGATGTCCTGATCGCCATGTCGATGCGCCCCTACCGCGCCGAAGTCGTCGCCGCCATCGAGGTGGCCCGCGAACAGGGTCTGACCATCATTGGTCTCAGCGACAGCCCCGCCAGTCCGATCATCCGGGCCGCAGATCATGGCTTTGTCGTTGCCGTCGACACACCGCAGTTTTTCCCGTCTTCCGTGTCCACCATCGCGCTGCTTGAGACGCTGCTGAGCTTCGTGATCGCCGTGGCCAGCGACGAGATCGTCGATCGGGTTGAGCAATTCCACCGCCGCCGACATCAGCTTGGCATCTATATGGAGGAGCCGGAATGAAGGATGAAACAGGCCTCGTGCGGTCACTTGACGCGCGGTACTACACAGATCCGCAGGTCTTCGAGGCCGAAAAAGCCGGACTTCTCGCGCGTACATGGCAATTTGCTTGCCATGCGAGCCAATTGGAAAACCCCGGCGACTATGTCGCGTTCGATCTGGGCGACGAAAGCCTTTTCGCCATAAAGGGCCGGGATTGTCAAATCCGCACCTTCTACAACGTATGCCAGCACCGCGCTCATCAGCTTGTCAGCGGCGCGGGCAGCACCCGCGTCGTGGTTTGCCCCTATCACGCATGGACTTACGAACTGACCGGTAAGCTGCGTGCGGCACCCAATGCCAAATCAGTGCCGGGCTTCGACGCCTCGAAAATCTGTCTGACCGAAGTGCGGACCGAGGTGTTCCTTGGCTTCGTTTTCGTCAATCTTGACCCCTACGCGGACCCGATGGACACATGGTTTCCGAATGTGCGGGCCGAACTTGAAGAGTTTGTTCCCAACTGGGCCGAGTTGAAGCCGCTTGACTGGGTAGAAATCCCCGAGAACTGCAACTGGAAGGTCTCGGTTGAGAATTATTCCGAATGCTATCACTGCACGCTGAACCATCCGACCTTCGCCACCGGGGTGATCCGCCCGGAGACCTATGACATCCAGCCGCAGGGGTTCTGCCTGCGCCACACCACGCAATGCAATGACCTCAGCCAGATGACCTACGACATTCAGAGCGGCTTTGCGAACAACGACCGCTATTCGAGCTGGTTCCTCTGGCCAATGTTCTCCTTCCAGGTCTATCCGGGCAATCTTCTGAACACCTACCATTGGCGTGCGGTGGATGCCGATCACGTGGTGGTCTGGCGCGGTTGGTATTCGGTCGGAGGCTACGACGACGAAACGGTTCGCCGCATGGCGCAACAAGATCGCGCAACCACTGTAGAGGAAGACATCCACCTTGTTGAATCCGTTCAGCGCGGGCTGAAATCACGCGGGTACGTGCCGGGGCCTCTGGTCGTCGATCCCGGTTGCGGCGTGAATTCCGAGCACTCGATCCTACACTTGCAGCGCTGGATGCGAGAGGCCGTTGATGGTTGATGTGAAACCTTTCTGGCAGAATTTCATCGACGGCGCTTGGGTTGATGGCGGTGCTGGCCGGATCGACGTGACCGACCCTGCTACGGGAGAACGGATCGCTGAGCACGCGCTTGCCGACGCCGCTGATGTGGACCGCGCCGTTCAGGTGGCCAAGCGCGTCCATCAGTCCGGCGCGCTTACCGCGATGCGGCCAATCGAACGGGGGCGGATGGTACAGGCGATGGGGCGCTATCTGCTGCAACACAAGGACGAGATTGCCCGCGTGCTGACCCTTGAACAGGGCAAACCCCTTTGGGAGTCGATGATCGAAGTCGAAGGGGCCGCGCTTTATTTCGAATATTACGGCAATCAGGCCAGTACAGTCGAAGGCCGGTCGATACCACTCGGCGCGGGTTACATGGACTGGACTGAATACGAACCTTTTGGTGTCTCCGCCCAAATCATCCCATGGAACTACCCGGTCGAGATGACCGCCCGGTCGCTTTCTGCCGCTCTGGCCACCGGCAATGCCTGCGTGATCAAATCGCCCGAGCTGACACCCCTGACCAACGCTTACCTGGCCCGCGCTGCCGAAGCAGCCGGCTTTCCTGCCGGCTCGGTCAACGTGCTCTGCGGGTTGGGGCGGGACGCGGGCGCAGCGCTGGCTGCGCATCGGAACGTCAACCAGATTGTGTTTACGGGCTCTGTGCCCACCGGCGTGGCGATCGCAACCGCAGCCGCGCAGAACGTGGTGCCCTGTGTGCTGGAACTGGGCGGCAAGTCGGCTGCCATCGTCCATGACGACGCGGATCTCGACGCTTTTGAGAATGACATCCGCTGGGGCATTTTCTTCAACGCGGGACAGGTCTGTTCGGCCATGTCGCGCGTGATTGTACATGAAAGCCGCTACGACGAACTGGTCGAACGGGCGAAAAAGGTTGCCAAATCCCTGTCCGTCGGCCCCGGTATCATGCGTGCCGAATTTGGTGCAAATATGGGCTCGATGGTAAGCGAAGGCCAGCGCGACCGTGCCCTGAGCATGGTCGCCCGCGCTGAAGAACAGGGCGCGCAGGTCGCCGCAGGCGGACACAAGCTCAATCGCCCCGGTGCGTTCCTTGAACCAACCGCGTTGTCAGGTGTGACGCCGAATATGGACATCGCGCAGCAAGAGGTCTTTGGCCCTGTCCTGTCGGTGCTGTCCTTCCGCGAGGACGCAAAGGCCATTGAGATCGCCAATGGCACAGACTACGGGCTGGTGGCGGGTGTCTTTACCACCGATCTGGATCGCGCCGCCCACGCGGCGCGGCAACTCCGGGCTGGTCAAGTCTTCGTCAACGAATGGTATGCGGGCGGCGTTGAAACGCCCTTTGGTGGCTACGGCAAATCCGGCTATGGCCGCGAAAAGGGCCGCGAGGCAATTTGGAACTACGTGCAAACCAAGAACATCGCGATCCGGCTGAGAGGACACTGACATGAGCGTATTCGACGAAGATCTTTTCCTGAAAGGTCTGGAACAACGCAAGGCCACGCTGGGCGCGGAATATGTCGAAAAGAACCTCGCCGCCGCGGACGATTTCACCCGCCCGTTCCAAGAGGCGATGACAGCTTGGTGCTGGGGTTTTGGCTGGGGCGATGACGTGATCGACCCCAAGACACGCTCCATGATGAACCTGGCAATGATCGGGGCCTTGGGAAAAATGCATGAGTGGGAAACGCATTGCCGCGGCGCCATCAACAACGGAGTTTCCCAGGATGAAATCCGCGCGATCATCCACGTGATTGGAATCTATTGCGGCGTGCCGCAAGCGCTGGAGTGTTTTCGCGTGGCCCGAAAGGTGATGGAAGAAGTGTGAACCCGTACGAAGTGATGGCCGGAACCTCAGGATCATCCGGACAAGCAGTACCGCAACTCGTGCGACACAGCCCGACCGGGCGCGATCGAAACATGAACACACGCTGCACACGGCACCACTCAACCACTTGAAATAAAGTAAAAATCGCCACAATCCATCATAGGGGCCGTGGATAATCTAGCGTGTTGATTTATTTGCATTTTTTGTGTATCTTCAAACTGTTGGCGGCGGATGCTGCTACGCAGGAATACGCCCCAATATCCCCGAATTTGCCCCTCTACGACGACTCATTGCACACACAGCGCACACGAAAATGGCCTCCATCACCAAGGTCCCCTCCGGTGCATACCGGGTCCAGATCAGACGAAAGGGCCGCTACGCGAGCGAGACGTTCCTCCGCCGCGACGACGCCCATCGTTGGGCCCGCCAAGCTGAGACCCGGGTCGATCAGGGGCTGGCGCCGAACAAGTCGTCCGTCTCCCGCCTCCAGACCTTTGGCGACCTCATTGATCTTCATATAACCGATATGTGCGAGGTAGGGAAACCGCCGCGTCGCAGCAAGGCCGCGACACTCACCACGTTGAAGCGCGATCTTGGGAAGGAACGGATCGGTCACCTCGATCGGCAGAAGCTGATCGACTACGGCAAGATGCGTGCAGACCAAGGCGCCGGACCGGTGACCCTCGGGATCGATATCGGCGTGATCGAGATGATCATTACCCATGCGGCAGCCGTGCACGGGCTCGACATTTCTCCTGAACCCGTTGATCTGGCGCGCGTCGCGCTCAAGCGGCTCGGCCTGATCCTCAGCGTCCCATCGCCGCCACACTGACTGCAATGATGCGCACGCCCCATCTCGGTGATCGCCCGCATCCCGTTGTCGCTCACGCCGCGCGCGAGTTGTTGAACAAATCCGAAAACGTACGCTCTGGCGTTCTGTCCACGGCCATGTCCTTCCTCAGGCGCCGGAGACGTGTGCTTCTGCCCCCTGCAACAAGGAACGAAAATCCGAGAACAACGCCACGGACGATCCGCCATCTAATGACGCACGCGGCGCCTGCCCTCATGCTCGTCACAGGGCTCGGTGCCGCAGCGCAAGCGCAAGCCCCGCAAGGGCCAGATACGAGCATCCGCAGTCCCGCAGATCAGGTCGTCTTCGTCCCGTTTCCCGCCCCGGCGTTCGCAGCGCCGCGCTTTACGGCGGGGTTGGGACTGGGCAGCCGACAGCGACGACATCGCTGCTCGACCCGGCCATCTACGAAGTCCTGCCGCATACCCACACGCATTGCTATTGGGCTATGGTCGTGAAGGGGCGGATGCAGCACTGGGAATTGTCCGAGCCGAACCGTGGGCCGGACCTCTTGCCCGGCTCCAACTGGTTCCAGCCCGGCGGAGTGCCTTCATGCCGAGGATTGCCTGGGGCCGGAAATCTGCAAAGACTTCACCGTCTTCGACGAGCCTGCGGATTTCACGCCGGTTCAGTAAGCCAAAGCCGATAGCAGTGGGGGTTCCTAATGAAACCAGCCACCCGATGAGCCATCGCCGCACTGATGGGCATTACGATTTTTCGCGCACAAACCATCCTGTTCCTGCCGCAGGTGCAGATGCTCGGCGGCATTGCCCCCAATGGCTGGTTCGGTCCATGGCTTGGCGACACAATCATCGGGTTTATGTTGCCGGTAATGCTCTACCTCTTCTGGACGCGGCGTAGCGTGGTAGTCTGGGGTGTGCTTGTTACCTAAAATGCCGGGGGGCTTCGATTGTTCGCAGGGCCTGATCACGCAGGCGATCAGCCCTATGCCGGTTGAGATGGCGTCGGCAGCGACAGTCTATTTGGGGATCGGTTTGGCCATGGCCGCGCAACTCGTGGCGCTCGGGCTACTTTTCCGCCGCGAGGTGATCAACGAATTCAAGGCGTGGAGCTGATGTGCGAAGTTCTGCCCTCATTCGATACGCGCGCCGCAATGACTTCGAAATCATTCCGGCTTTCCGACCTGCCCCTTCGAAAGCGCCATGGCCTGACGAAAGGCAACTGGCGCTTGTCCCGTCCACCTGCGGAAACTTCTCGAAAAGCTGTTGGCATCGCGGTAGGCGAGCACGCTTGCGATCTCTTCGACGCGCAAGGTGGTCTTGGTCAGATACCGGGTTGCTATGTCGTGCCGCGTGACGTCGAGGACCGTCTGATATGACGTCCCTTCCTCGCGCAATCGCCGCTGCAGTGTGCTTCGGCTGATCCCAAGCGCAAGGGCTACGTCCTCGGCCCCCGTCCGCCCTGCTGGCATCAGATCGACCAAGGCGCCTCTCACCCGCTCGGCGACAGGCCAACGGTCGTTCTGGGCTGCCAGCTGAAGCTTGAGGTCGGCCTCGATATCAGCCCAGAGGGCGGGATTTTCGGAAATAAACGGACGTTTCGCATCCTCGGGCGAGAAGGCCAGATAGGCGGCATGCGACCGCTCCGGCATGATCCCCAATTGACCGGCGATCATGTGCCGCTCCTCCTCCGATCCATCGAAGCCCGCCGCAACCGGGCATACCAGATGGGCCGCAGCCCCGCGAATGTTCTCCACCGCGACCACAAGTTGAAGGGCGCCAAGGCTCGGAGGCATGGGCACGCGGGCATCGACGCTGTCGAACTCCAATCGCAGCAGCCCGCCATCCCAGAACACTCGCATGAGCGTCGGGCCGAGCAACGACTTGAACTGCGCCAGACGTATCAGACCAGTTTCCATATCGGGCGCGCAGGACAGCGTGAAAAAGACCGGGATCACCGGCCCGCGGGATATCGCAACACCAAGGTGGGGCACATAGTCGGGGCGCGGCGACAGCACCTCCATCGTGTTCCAGCAGTCGAAATACTGCTGCGCCGTCACACGCACCTCTGTTCGACTGCGAGCTAACGCACCAAGGCCTGCCGTCTCGAGCATGACCTGCGGATCAACGCCAAGGATGCGGCATGCCACATCCGTCGCCATGAAATTGGAGTATGTCTGTGAATTGACCATGGACCTAAGCTTTCAACTACCTTGCCTAAATGCCATGGGTGGATGGGCAGAACCAGACTCTGAATGCCGACTGACCCAATCTGAATTCAACTGACCACATATGTATATCGCTCTGGTGAACCCATGGATTTACTCTTTGAGCGCGCGCGGTGTCACGCCACGTCCACAAACCGACTGGAGCGAAACATGCTACTCACGGTAAACGGCACCAGTCATGATGTGGACTTGCCATCCGACATGCCCCTTCTTTGGGTATTACGGGACGGGCTGAACGTAACGAGTGTGAAGTACGGCTGTGGCATCGCACAATGCGGCGCTTGCACGGTCCATATTGGCGGCGATGCCGTACGCTCCTGTCAGGTGGCTTTGGGCGATGTCTGGGACGATGTGACAACGATTGAGGGGTTGGGGACACCCGATTCCTTGCATGTTATTCAGGCCGCTTGGATCGAGCACCAGGTTGCGCAATGCGGCTACTGCCAATCTGGTCAGATCATGCAGGCAGCCGACCTTTTGTCCCGCAACACAAAGCCGACCGACGACGACATCCACGCGGCGATGTCGGGCAATTTGTGCCGCTGCGGGACCTATCCCCGCATCCGCGCCGCCGTCCACGCTGCGGCCCGCGCGATGCGGGAGGCCTGAGACTTGGGACGCGCCAGAACAATCACCCGCCGCAGTTTCCTGATCGGGTCCGCCGCCATTGTCGGGGGAGTCGCCTTTGGGGCGTATTACGTCACCCGCCCCACGCCCAACCCTCTGCTGAATGATCTACCAGAGGGCGAGGCGGCGCTGACCCCTTTCGTCAAGATCACGCCGCAGGGTATCACGCTGATCGTGCCGCGCGCCGATGTCGGACAGGGCATCGCTTCGACTCAGGCCATGCTGATCGCCGAGGAACTTGATATCGACCCAGCCACTGCCACGCTCGACCCAGGCCAGCCGCATCCGGCCTATTTCAATGGCATCATCGCCGCCGAGAGCATGCCCTTTCCGGCATGGGAGCACGGGGTTGTGGCAGACACGGCATGGCGCACCCCGTCAATCTCAACTTCCACCAACGGCTCCAGCCAGATCATGCCGCGCGTGCCGGTGCGGATGATCTCGGCCGCAGGTGCGGCGGCACGAATCGCAGCCACGACCTCTTCAGCGCCTAGCGCCTTGGCGGCGCTGTCCATGGGAACATAAATCTTCATGCGCCCGCCTCCGCCAAGAGAGCGTCCATCCGGACGCCGTCCATCCGGCCAACCACACGATCATCCAGCATCGCCGCAGGGGCGCAGGCACAGAGGCCAAG
>NZ_KN293977.1:119900-253543 GCF_000768555.3 Roseovarius mucosus DSM 17069 | reverse complement strand
CCATGGCGCACCCCGTCAATCTCAACTTCCACCAACGGCTCCAGCCAGATCATGCCGCGCGTGCCGGTGCGGATGATCTCGGCCGCAGGTGCGGCGGCACGAATCGCAGCCACGACCTCTTCAGCGCCTAGCGCCTTGGCGGCGCTGTCCATGGGAACATAAATCTTCATGCGCCCGCCTCCGCCAAGAGAGCGTCCATCCGGACGCCGTCCATCCGGCCAACCACACGATCATCCAGCATCGCCGCAGGGGCGCAGGCACAGAGGCCAAGGCAATAGACCGGCTCGACCGTCACCGCGCCATTGGCGGTGGTGCCGTGCCAGTCCAGCCCCAATTTCTTTAACGTCGCCTCGGCCAGCGCGGCCCCACCCACCGCTTGACAGGCTTCGGCCCGGCAAATCCTGAGGACATGCCGACCAGCGGGATTGGCTCGGAAATCGTGGTAAAAGGTGATGACACCATGCAGTTCTGCCCGGCTGATGTTCAGCGCTTCACAGATTGGGGCATGCGCCTGCGTCGGTACATATCCGAACGTCTCCTGCAAAGCATGCAGTATCGGCAAGAGCGGCCCTTCAAGGTGGGTATGCTCTTTCAGGATAGCGTCGATGTCATCCGAGGTGGGTGTTGTCATGGCTGGCCTCTCGCGGTTGCTGCAGCCAGTCAAACAGAGTTTATCATGTCCTATCAATATCGCAATACGGTCACTCGATAGGCATCACCTATCAAACGTCAGCACCAAGTCGCCGCGCCTCGCGCAAGAGGCTCTCCAACACAGGCGTATGCGGCTCGCGCCAAGGGGCCACCAAGCCCACCGAATGCGCAGGTTCGGACCCAATCAACGGAATCAGGTCCACATTCTTGCCGTTGGCATGGAACCGAGCGGCATCCTCGGGCAGAACCGTAACCCAGCCCCCGGCCTCGACCGTGGCCATCAGAACGACGGTCGAATTCGATTCGATCCACGCCTCTGGCGTAACCTCGACGGCAGCAAAATTACGGTTGATGATCCGGCGATTTTGCATGTCGGGCGTCAGCAAACAGAGCCGCTCCCCGGAAAGTTCATCCCACCCCACGCTCTCGCACCCGGCAAAACGCGCACCCTTGGCGCAGACCAGCATATAACGTTCTTCATAAAGCGGCTCCATGCTGACGCGACCCATCGGCTCGTTGTCGAGATAGGAAATGCCCGCATCAATCTCGAGATTGTCGAGCATCGACAGAATCTCGATAGAGGTCCGCGACAGGATCGTGAACCGCACCTTGGGATGCTTGGCGTTGAAACGATGGCAGAGTCGCGCCGCCCATGTCAGCGCAGTGGGAATGGCCGCAATGCGCAACTGGCCGGACAAGCCATGCCGTTTAGCGCGCATTTCCTCCCGTAATTGCCGCGCGTCCCCGACGATCCGTCGCGCCCAGACCAGTGTTGCCTGCCCTTCGGGTGTCAGGCCACCATAGCGCGAGCCCCGAAAAATGAGCTGCACGCCCAACTGCTCCTCAAGCTGTTTGATCCCCGCCGAGAGTGAGGGTTGCGTGATCCCGACCCGCACCGCCGCACGGCCAAAATGCCCCTCTTGCGCCACCGCGATGAACATCTCCAGCTTGTCGATCATGATGGCCTCAGCAAATGAATTTTACGAGATTCAATAGAAATCACAAATGAATCCCCCCTTGCAAGTCTGCTTGATCGAGCGTCGATTCCCTGCCCGCACAGCACCAAGCGGTGCCTGAAACCTATCCGCTTCGGACAGAGAGCCAAACTTCTCCAACTATTTGATTCAGAAAGATTTCGATTTATAGAGGTACTCAATTTTCCAAGATTTTTTCTGGAGCGGAACGTGATTTCCGACGGCACACCTTTCAAACTGCCCCCCACCACCGTTGCAGAAAGAACCCGCCAGGCTGCGCTGGCGGGTTCAAAAGGTCTCACAGGAACTGGAAATCATCCACGGTCAGCTGCGCCGCCGTCACGCCCTCGACAAGGATGGTGTTGCCCTTCACGGTCATCTGCGCGCCAGCCTCCGTGTCGATGATGTTCATCGCCGCCACGAACCCGGCAAGGCCGTTGCCGCCGTTGGTGATATTGGTCTCGCCCGTATCCGGGTCTACGCGGCGGATGAAGAAGCTGTCGATGCCATCCTCGAAATCGGTGATCACATCGGCCTCACCGTCAAAGAAGGACGAGAAGACGAATTGATCCGCGCCGCTGCCGCCGGTGATCACATCGTTCCCGGCCCCGCCATTGATCGTGTCATTGCCCGTGCCGCCGTCGATCAGGTCATCCCGGCCACCGCCCGCAAGGAAATCATTGCCATCGCCGCCAAAGATATCGTCATCGCCTTCGCCGCCACCGACGCTATCGTTACCGGCCCCTGCATCAATCGTGTCGCGCCCGGTGCCGCCGCCGATGTCGTCATTGCCCGCGCCCGCGTCGATCAGGTCATTGCCGAAACTGCCCGACATGCTGTCATTGCCGTCGCCGCCCGAGAGCGTGTCATTATCGGCGCCGCCTGCCACCACGTCATTGCCCGCGCCGCCCGTGATGCTGTCCGCGCCAAAGCCACCGCCGATGATGTCATCCCCATCGCCACCGTCGATGGTGTCATTCCCCAGACCACCACCGATATTGTCGTGGCCGAGGCCGCCGGAGATCAGATCATTGCCATCCGCGCCGGCAATCGAGTCATTCCCATCTCCTCCGTCGAGAATATCGTTGCCAGACTGACCGAACACACCATCATCGCCCCCCAGACCGCGCAGCACGTCATCGCCTGCGTTGCCGATCAATGTATCCGCCAATTCTGTGCCGACACTGGCCAAGGGCACCTCAAGCGCCGAGGTCAGGAAACTCTCGTCATTGGTTAGGGCAAAATCCAGCACCGCATTGTCGAAGGCCGCGCTGCTCTCTTGCAATCCCGCGGCAAGCGCTGCATCGCGCGCAGCGGCAAGAACTCCGGGATCAAGTGTGTCCAGCGAGACAATCGCACCGGGAAAATCCGACTGAAAGAACCCATCCGGGCTCTCACCTGCGTCGTAAGTAAAGAGGCTGTCCCCAAGACTGCTGATCCGCCAATCATCGCGATAGGCACCATAAAGCTCCGAGAAGACCAAGGGCCGTGCGAGCACGGTGCCATCAGCCTGCGCAATGTCATTGTCGGGGTTGCCGTCACCATCGCCAAGCAGCCCCTCAAGCGATCCGAGCAGCTCGGCGTTCAGACGCACGTCGAGGTCGAGGCGATCATCCCGTACCCGCACGACAACCTGACTGTCGCCATTGCCGATCACACCATCCGCGCCGGGATAGACAATGGTGTAAACATCTCCGCGCCGGTAAATGCGCCCCTCGCCCACATCAAGCGCCGATCCATCCGCCAGAGCAACCGCCACGCCATTCACGTGCAGCGGTTCCGTATCCGCCGCGTCGATCATCACCGGCGTGCCATCGAGATTGGTGGCAATCGCCTGATTGACGCTGACATTCTCGCCTACCGGAACCATCCGCGCCTGCAAGGCAAAGCCCTGCGCATCGGTGGATTGCAACAAAACAAACTCACCCGCCGCCTGGAAATCGTAATCCACCCCATCCAAAGTCTTGAGATGCGGATCACCAGAGACCCATCCCGGAAAGGCATCCGTCGAAAACTGCGGCAAGAGGTCAAGGAAAGCGTCGACGATATCGGGGTTGCCAGGCCCCGTAAAATCGAAAGCATCCAGCAGCAGGGTATCCGAGGGCACGCCCTCCAACACGGTCCGGATCGCATCAAAGCCAACGGTCAGGATGCTGACATCGCCCGCGGCGATATCTTCCAGAATACCAATTGACTGATCAATGACCTGCTGCACGCTCAGCCCGTCCGGCACGAGGTCCGGTGTCAGGATGGTCGAGAGTTGCGCCCTGATCGTTGGGATCACGCCAAGGAGAAAACTGAAGTCCGTGGACAGTAGGCTCGCCTCTGCCGCGTCGAGCAGGGCAAGGTATTCGCCGACCGTGATGGTCTCGGGATCAACAGCAAATGCATTGCTCAGATCCTGATCGTTGAGAAAGGTCAGTGCCGTCAGCAATTGACCATTCAGTGCGGTCAGATCATCGAGGCTTGTCACGTCAAATGAGTCGGGAAACATTCATGGCTCCATTTTCAATAATTGGGTAGTTTTCAGAAATCTTGTCCGGAAAGCTCAATGACTGAGCCAAGTCGGACCTACACACTCCACCAATCAACCGCCGCTCACCCAACACCGTCCCCTTCAAGCCTGCGCGCAAAGAACGCAGAGCGAAGGATTATGTGAAATCACTGACGAAAGCCCCAGGTGCTATGCGGGTTGATCCTGTGCAAAAGCATAGACATCACGAAACCGTGAAATCAAGCGGCGCGTGAGCCGACCGGGTGGGAAAATTCTGCCGATTGCCACGGGTGCGTAGCGCTGTTGCATGACCCGATCTGGCTTACTCTGGACAAGGGGGTTTTCAAACCAGGCACCCCGGTCAAGACCAAGGCCATTGCAACCAACGTCCTTGACGCTTGCCCAGCCGCGATACGGCGTACCAAGCTGGAACTGGGTAGCAGAGATGTCACGACAGGTGAACTTTTGGTGTTAAGTCATTGATACTTTAACTTTTCAATGATTGATACCCCTGACATTCAGGAGAAAGCTATATGCGGATCGCAGTCGTCGGTGCGGGCATTGGCGGTTTGGCATGCACACTATTGCTGCGCCGACAAAATCATTCCGTCTCCATCTTTGATCAATTCTCAGAGCCGGCGCCTGTCGGCTCTGGGCTCATGCTTCAACCCGTCGGGCTGGCGGTTCTCGATCACATGGGGCTTGGAGACGTGGCACGAGACATGGGCGCCCCGATATCAAGGCTGCTTGGGCATTCCGCGCGCAGCGGACGGCGCGTGCTTGACACGCACTACGGCGCACAACCCGGGCTCGGAATACACCGGGCCGCTGTGTTCGACCTGCTGTTCAAGGCGGCGATGACAAGCGGGCCAACCCTGCATACGGATAGCAAGGTCATCGCGCAAAAGGACGGTCGGCTTCACTTCGAAAACGGTGAACGGTCTGAGGCGTTTGATCTCATCATAGATTCCTCCGGTGCCGGCTCATTGCTTTCACCGCTTGTCGCCCGCCCTCTGGCTTTTGGCGCAATTTGGGGAACCGTGGATTGGGTTGACGGCGCTCTGCCCTCTGACATGCTGACCCAACGCTATCGGCAGGCCAATCGCATGACCGGCATATTACCCGTCGGGCGCATGCCCGGCGATGACATCCCCAAGGCCGCGCTGTTTTGGCTTTTACCCTATAATGGGCACGCCGAATGGCTCGACCGGGGTCTTGATGCCTGGAAAGCCGAAGCCTGCGACCTCTGGCCGGCATTGGCCCCGTTTGTTGACCAGATTGACGCACCCGAGCGAATGACAATGGCCCGCTATAGCCACGGCACCCTGAGGCGCCCGATTGCGCCCGGCATAGCCTTTATCGGGGATGCCGCGCATCGCGCGAGCCCACAGTTGGGCCAAGGGGCCAACATGGCCCTGCTCGACGCCTTTGCCTTGGCCCATTGGCTTGAGCACGAACCGCCCACGACCGCATTGGAGCGCTACGCGGCTTCCCGCCACCGGCATGTGGGTCTTTATCAGCTTGCCAGCCGGGTGTTCACACCGCTCTATCAGAGTGAGAGCCGTCTGCTGCCCTGGCTGCGCGACACACTCCTGTTCCCGGCAAGCATAGTGCCGCCGATCTCATGGACGCTGACCCGGCTGGTTCGAGGTGACCTGCTGCCACCAATACGCGGCACAGATTTGCCTCTACTGCCTCGCAGATTCTTAACCGAAATTTCCGACAAGAATAGCCATGGATAGGACCGTGAAGCTTTATAAACCTTTGAAGACGATCAAGCGGCGCAAAGGAACTGCTATTGTATTCAATGAAAACTCGCCTGAAAGGCCGTCGCGGTCAGCGAGACATGCGCGTCCAGTGGTGGGTGCAACTCGAACGCCTTCGGCTCGCGCGAGAAGTTCCAGAGCCGGAACAGGGACCATTCCGAACGCCGCTCTTCGGCCACGGCCAGCTCGTTGCGGCTGATGTGGAAAGGGGTACGCTCCCAGCCATTCGTCGTCTTCACCTCGATCAGACGTGGGCGGCCATCCGGCGCGAAGCTGGCGATATCGTAGCCCGCACCATCGCCATCCTCCTCCGATACCCACCTGACCTTGCGCGCAAGATCCTCGCGGCCCGCTGATTTCAGGGATGCACGCTCATGCGCTAGGACGCACTCCTCTCCGGCACGGCCGAGGGCGCGGTTTCGCTCGTCTCTCGCCGCGACATCGAATTTGCGGGCGATATGCTGCATCTGCTCCAGCTCCTGCGGCGGCGGCTGGTTCGACAGCGTGGGCGGCGGCCCGATCCAGATCGGCCGCGCCTCCGCGAGGCCTGTCGGCGGGCGGTTGCGCAAGACCACGGACGCCCAGTCCGGATGCGACTTCATCCAACGCTGAACAGCATCCTCAAGCGAACTCTGATAATTGAAGGCAGGAGCAAGACCAGTCAGCCAAGCCTCACCTAACCCCTTGAGAACGGCGCTGATGTTCTGATGCTTGTACTCGATCGCTTTCTTTGAGCGATCGATCCGCTCCGCGAGTGTTCGATAGGATGCCGCCTTGTTCGGCGTGGCTCCCGATAGATCGTCGGCCAGCATCGCGAAGTAATCCGCGACGATCAGGTCGTTCTCTTGATCTGTCCATGGCCCGTTTGACATTGCGCCAGGCTAGGGGCCGAAACTGCGTTTGTCATCAGAGACTTCGCTCAAATCTCCCAAAACATACCAACGACCACGCCGCCCGTGTCGCGTCGCCATCTGGTTTGAGACAAGCCGGAACTAGCGAAACACGGGCGTAACGCGATCCCGTCAGTTCACCGAAATATATGGGGATTTTTCTACCTACCTCGCCAGGAGCGCGGGGCAGGTGGAAAGAGACGATAGGCGTTCAGAGACCGATCTCGCGCAGGCCGTCAGTCTCCGAAGGGCGGATGGTCCCTGCAAACCCCTTAGGCACATAAAAAAAGGCCCCGTGAGGGACCTGTTTTCGCGTTTGCAATGTGCAAGTGGCGGAGCCGATGGGATTCGAACCCACGAGACCCTTCCGGGCCTACTCCCTTAGCAGGGGAGCGCCTTCGACCACTCGGCCACAGCTCCGTTGACGCGTATAGCCGCCCCTGTGGGAGAGTTACAAGGCAAAATTTCGACTGTTTATCCGATCCTTTGTGCCTGTACCTAAAAAGGTCAAAGCCGCCCCAAACCAGGGGCGGCCAGACCTATGCACATCCGGTGCCAGGGCCTGCGGATCATCTCCGCAGGGCACGGCGCAGCCTCAGTTTGCCATCAAGGCGGGCACAATCGTGACAATCGATGGGACGAACCACAAAAGGCCAAGTGCCCCAAGCTGGATCAGCACGAAAGGGATCACGCCGCGATAGATATGGCCGGTTGTAACCTCTTTGGGGGCCACCCCGCGCAGGTAGAACAGCGCGAACCCAAAAGGCGGCGTCAGAAACGAGGTTTGAAGATTGACCGCGATCATGATCGTGACCCATTTTGGATCAAAGGTCCCGCCATAGATCACCGGCCCCACGATGGGGATCACGATATAGATGATCTCTAGGAAATCGAGCACGAAACCCAGCACGAAAAGCACCAGCATCACGATCAGGAAAACCTTGAGCTCGTTGTCAAAGCTCTTGAGGAATTCCTGGATGTAATGCTCGCCCCCAAAACTGATGACCACAAGGTTCAAGAGCTGCGAGCCGATCAAGATGGTAAACACCATGCTCGTGACCTTTGCCGTTTCACGCACCACGGGCGTCAGTACCCCACCGGAATAAAGCACCCAACACGCAAACAAGAGGCCAAAAACAGCGTAAAGATAGGCGGCATAGGCAAAGAAGAACGCAACCCAGGATTCAAAGCTGACCCCGTCCTGATTGATCCGAAGGTCAAAGTTGATGCCGATCAGGATCGACAGCACCACCGCCAGCGTGGCCAGGATGATGATCTTGGGGGACCGATCCTGATCGCGCAGCTTGCGATAGGCCGCGAGCATTATGGCCCCACCAGCGCCCAGTGCCGCCGCCGGGGTCGGGTTGGTTATCCCGCCCAGGATCGACCCCAGGACCGCGACAATCAGCACGAGGGGCGGAAAGACCACGCGGATCAGTTCGTTCTTGGCCATCCGCGCTGCGCCGTGGGCGCAGCCATAGCAGGCCATGGCCAGAGGTATGGCCAAGAGCAAGACCGTCACCCCAGACGAGGTTGAAGGACGGATGAGCGTAATATCAACCAATATCCCCAACACGATCCCAAGCGCCCCGATCAAGAGCGGCGCCGGATTTGCGGACGGGGAAACGCCCCGCGCCACGGCCAGCGTCATGCCCAGCATCACCATCAGCGTGGCCACACCAGTGCCGATCGGGGCTGCGTCTGCCTCTTTTTGCAGGCGCAACGCATCGATCTCTTCTGGCGTCAGGCGCACGCTCGCGGTGACGCCACCTGCTGCGTCAATCGTCTGTTGTTCAGCCACGGCCGCATCCCATTTCGACTGCCCGTGCAACTCGATCATGGCCGCCTGACATTCGGCGCTTACATTGGTGCGCAATGACGCGGATTTACCCTGATCGCTGAAACTGTCCACGATCAGGTTTTGACTGCCGACCATACCCAAGGTCGAGAGCAACATCACTCCGGCAATCAGCGCAATCGGGACACCCAGAAACCACGTGAACCCCTCACCACGGGTGATCACCTCACCGCGTCCGCCCCCGGCGATCTGCACAGCCGGGGCCTTGGACGGGTTCACCAAGGCATACCCGAATGCATAAAGCCCATAGAGCAACGCCAGCATCACGCCCGGCAACAGCGCCGCCTGAAAGAGCGTGCCCACCGACACCACCGCCGGCTCTCCCAAATAGGTCAGTGCGTCCGAGCACCCCACCGCCAGCGCCCGGTTTTCCTGCGCCACGGAATAGAGATCGCCCGCCAAAGTCCCCAAGAGCACGATCACAATCGAGGGCGGAATGATCTGGCCTAGCGTGCCCGACGCCGCGATGACGCCAGTCGCCAGTTGCGGACTATAGCCGGCGCGCAGCATCGTGGGCAGGCTCAAAAGGCCCATTGTTACCACCGTGGCCCCCACGATCCCTGTCGAGGCCGCAAGGAAGGTTCCAACCACCACGACCGACACCGCCAGACCGCCCGGCAGAGGGCCAAAAACCCGCGCCATGGTGGTCAAGAGATCATTGGCGATCTTGGAGCGCTCCAGGGTGATCCCCATCATCACGAACATCAGCACCGCCAGCAGCGTCTCGATCGACGCGCCCGCCAGGACCCGCTCGTTGATGCGGTTCACAAGGAAGGACACATTGCGATCCAGCGCCACCTCCCAGCCCAGCGGGAATACCGGCTGCGCCGCGCGCGGCAAATCCGGATAGCGAAAGATCGAAATGGCATCGGGCCGCACACCGCTCGCCAGAACGGAATTATAGGCTTCGCTCGTTGTGTCGATCGCCTGATGGATGAGCAGCCCCGCGCTGTCCAACCCGGCAATAATGCCAAATGCCACAACCCCCGCGCCGCCAATGGCAAAGGCCACGGGAAAGCCCGATAGAATACCCCCAAAGAGGCACAAGAATACGATGATCAGCCCGATCTCGACGCCGTCCAGTCCGAATAGCATTGGTCCCTGCCCCTTTAATGTGTGCCTTCAAAGGCTTCTTCACCCTCGCCCAGCGTGTCGCGGTCGAGGTATTTGCCCAGACTGTCGGGGCCTTCCTTGAATTCCAGATAAGAGCGCCAGAAAAACGCCATGGCATGCAGGAACACCATGCCTGCAAAGAGCACTAGCAACACCTTGAACAGAAAGTACCCGTTGAACCCGTTGGGGCTGAACCCGATGGTTTCCACATTCCAGCGCAACGCGCGGGACTTCATCAAAAGACGTTCCAGCGGTTCGCTGGCCGAAGGGTTCGGCACGATCAGGTGCCGCCACATGAAGAACCAGCCATACATCCACGTCAACACCGCCATCGGCATCATGAAAATCAGACTGCCCGCCATATCGATGATCTTTTTGGTGGCATGGCTCACCGGCGCATAGATCAGGTCCACCCGCACATGCCCGCCTTGGACAAAGGTGTATGTAGCGCAGAGCGTGACGATCAGCGCGTTGTAGAGCTTGAGTTCTTCGGAATACCAACTGATGTCGAACTGGAGCGGAATACCGATGCCGAACACCATATCGGGACGGGCAAAGATACGCTGAATAAATACAATTAGTATCTGTTGGATCACCATGATCAGCCCGGCCCAAGCAGCAAAACGGCCGACCGTGTTGGCCATTCCCTCCAACCCGCGCACACAGCCCCACATGAATTCGTTTTTCCAGATGCCCACGGCGGTAAGCACCAGAAACACCGTGAAGACCACAAAAAAGAATTCAACCGAGCCGCCATAATAAACGACCCGCATGATCGCCTCTTTGTCGGACCAATTCAGCCAGCTTGCGGGATGGCTGAGGGCATAGACCAGATTGTAAAAGGCCATGCCGATATTCTGGAAAATCCAGAGAATTGCGTCCAGCATCCTGTCCCCCTCACGCGCGGTGCTGCGGGCCCGCGCGGCCCGTCATTCGGTAGCGGCAGGCCCCGGCATACGGGACCTGCCAATCAAACCATTCGCCGGGGATCAGCCCAGAACGCGGTCGCGTTGCGCGGTGTAGGCACCGTCCGACTTGTTGATCCAAGCCGAAGACGACTTCAGCGACGCCATGTAGCTGTCATAGACGCGCTTGTAGATTTCGTCGCCCATGTTCTCTTGATGCACGGCATCCGATGCCTGACCGAAGGCATCCCAGACGGAATCCGGGAATTCCAGCGTCTTGACGCCGTTGGACTGCAAACGCTGCAACGCGGACGAGTTGTTGGACAGGAACTGCGCCAGATTCCACTGATGCGCTTCGGCGCAGCCGATCTCGACCATCTTCTGCTGGGCAGGGGTCAGGCTCTCGAACACTTCGCGGTTCATGCCGATCGACAGACCCGCACCCGGTTCGTGGAAACCGGCGGTGTAATAGAACTTGGTGATCTCCTGGAACCCGGCCTTTTCATCGGCCCAGGGACCGATCCACTCGGTGCCATCGATCGCGCCAGACGCCAGCGCCTGATAGACTTCGGCACCCGGAATGTTCTGAACCGATGCGCCCAGTTTGCCCAGCGCCTTGCCGCCCAGACCCGGCATGCGGAATTTGAGACCGTTGAAATCCTCGGGACCGTTGATCTCTTTCGAGAACCAGCCACCGGCCTGCGCGCCCGTGTTGCCCGCAAGGAAAGACTTGAGACCAAAGATCTGGCCCAGCTCGTCATGGAACGCAGCACCGCCGTCGTGGTAGTACCAATTCACCAGTTCCTGCGCGGTCATGCCGAAGGGCACCGATGTAAAGAACGCATAGGCAGGGTGCTGACCGACGAAATAATAATCGGCCCCGTGATACATATCAGCCTGACCGGCGGTCACGGCGTCGAACACCTCGAATGCACCCACCAGTTCACCGGCACCCTTGACGTCGATCACGATGCTGCCATCGGCCATGCCGTTGATGTTGTCGGCGGCGCGCTGTGCGGCGTCAAACACACCCGCAAGGCCCCGACCCCATGTCGTGACCATGGTCAGATTGCGCACGCCCTGCGCATAGAGCGGTGCCGCCAGCGTCGACGCGGCAACAGCGGCCCCGCCACCCAAAGCGGTGTTTTTCAGAAAAGAGCGACGATCCATGTGGTTTCCTCCCCATTATTGTGACAGTGCCGCCACCTCTCTGACAGCACCCGGATCCTGTGTAGTGGGCAGACCTTAACGACGGGTTCTGCATCTGCAAATACCGACTACTGCGTAGAAACCGGGGCGAGGTGCAAACTTTCGTGATGATTTTCGGGGTCTAGACAGGTCTTTGCATGCAATTGTGCACGCAGCCCGCGCTTTGTGCTTGAAACCGGATCGGCGCGGGTGTTGAGATTCGCGCATGACACCCAAAATCTTTTCCACCCTCCCGGGCTACACCGGCGCCCTGTTTCGTGCGGACCTCTTCGCAGGTATCAGCGTGGCCATGGTGGCGCTGCCGCTCAGCATCGCTATCGCCATTGCGTCGGGCGCAGACCCAGCCTCGGGGCTGACAACGGCGATCATCGCGGGTTTTCTCATTTCGGCCTTGGGCGGCAGCCGGGTGCAAATCGGTGGTCCCACAGGCGCCTTTATCGTCGTGGTTTACGGCGTCATAGCTGAACACGGTCAAGATGGGCTGATCATCGCCACACTCATGGCCGGCGTGATCCTTGTGATCGCAGGCCGATTGCGCGCAGGCAGCCTCGTGCGACATATCCCCGAGGCGGTGATCAATGGCTTCACAATTGGCATCGCCATCATTATCGCCACCAGCCAAATCAAAGACTTTCTCGGCCTCAACACCGAAAGCCTGCCGGCTGAATTTCTTGATAAGATAGAGGCGCTCTGGCACGCCCGAGACACGTTCAACCCGCAAGCGCTGGTGATCGGCCTGGCAACCATGGTGCTTATCGTGGTTCTGCGCCGCGCAGCCCCCCGTTATCCGGGTCTGATCGTGGCCGTGGGCCTCACCTCCGCCGCCGTGGCGCTTTGGCATCTGCCGGTTGATACACTCTTGTCGCGTTTTGGCCCTCTGCCCAACACGCCCAACATGCCCAGCATACCCGACCTCAGCCTTGAGCGGATGATCGACCTGCTGCCATCTGCCCTCATTATCGCCTTTCTGGCGGGAGTGGAATCGCTGCTCTCTGCGGCCGTTGCAGACCGGATGATCGGCGACAAATCCCAACCCAACGCCGAGGTGATCGGCAATGGCGTGGCCAATATCGGCTCGGCGCTCTTTGGCGGGTTGCCAGCCACGGGCGCAATTGCCCGCACCGCTACCAATGTGCGCGCAGGCGGGCGCACGCCGGTGGCGGGTATGGTTCATGCGCTCGTGATCCTGCTGGTGATGCTGCTCGCGGCCCCGCTCGCAGGCTATTTTGCCATGCCCGCCCTTGCCGGTCTCTTGATGCTGATCGCGTGGAATATGTCTGAGCCGCACAAATGGCGTAGCTATATGGCCGACCACCCCTCGGATCGGGTTCTGCTCTTGCTCACCCTCATTCTCACCGTGCTGGCCGACCTTACGGTCGCCATCGGGGTCGGTGTGGCCTTGGGCCTGGCACTACGCCTGCGTCGCCGGGATGTGCCGCCCGCCGATTGGCACCCGCCAGAGCATTGAAACACGAGACGCTGGAAATGGCGCGCATTTGGCCCTATCGCTGATCCATGCAACGCTTGCTCGCTCGCATCCGGCTGAATTACGGCCAAAAGCTCTTTCTGGTCGCCACCCTGCCGCTGATCCTTACGGCAGTGGCGATTTCAGTCGTGGTCACGCTGCAGTCGCGCCAATTGGCGGAACGCGAGATCGAAACACTCGAGGCGCAACTGATCGAGGCCAAGCGCGCCGAACTCAAGAATTACCTCTCCATCGCCCGCACCGCCTTTGTGAACATCTATGGGCGGGCTGCGCCCAACGACGAACGCGCCATGGAACAGGTCAGCCAGATTCTCGCGGGCATGCTCTATGGGCAGGACGGCTATTTCTTTGTGTTCGACTATGACGGCACCAACCTTGTCAGTCCTAGACGCACGGAACTCATCGGCCGCAACTGGACGGGGCTAGAGGATGATGGCGGCCAGCCGATCACAGATGAATTGATCCGCCTTGCGCGCAGCGGCGGCGGCTATCACAGCTATGAGTGGCCCAAGCCTTCAACCGGCGAGCGCGCGCAGATGGTGACATATGTGATCGGGCTTCAGGATTGGCGCTGGGCTGTTGGCACCGGTGTTTTCATCGACGATGTTGTGGCCACTGTTACCGCCTCGCGCCGCCAGGTCGAGGCGCGGGTGGAACGCACCTTCTTTTACATCGGCGCGGCGATGCTGGCGGCGCTATTGCTCGTGTTCGTCTCGGGCCTGTTCATCAATATCCGCGAGCGCCGCCTTGCCGACGCCAAGCTCAAGAAACTGACCCAACGCGTGTTTGACGCGCAAGAAGAGGAACGCGGCCGCGTCGCACGCGAGCTGCATGACGGCATCAGCCAAATCCTCGTCGGCGTCCGCTACGCCCTCGACACTGCCAAGCGACGATTGGCGGCGGGGGACGCACGCGCCGCCGATACGCTGGAGCGTGGTATCACGCACCTCTCAGGTGCCATCCAGGAGGTGCGCCGCATCAGCCGTGACCTGCGTCCCGGTGTCCTCGATGATCTGGGCCTTGGCCCTGCGCTCAAGACGCTGGCCGAAGAATTTGGCAAACGCACCGGCATTGTGACCGAGTTCAGTACAGTGGTGTTTCGCAACCGGCTGGATGACGAGGCCAAGATCGCGCTCTACCGCGTGGCGCAAGAGGCCTTTACCAATATCGAGCGTCACTCTGGTGCCACCCGCGTCACCGTTGATGTGCGCGGCCATGCGCGCGGGGCTACCTTGCGTATCGCTGATAACGGATGTGGCCTCGACCGCGCCAAACCTTCGGGCACGCCCGGTGGCGGGCTTGGCCTGCGCAATATGCAGGAACGGGTCGAACAACTCGACGGGACCCTCACCGTGATCTCGGGCAAGACCGGCACGACGATCGAGGCCACCGTGCCGCTCACCCACCTTTTGCCGCCACAAGAGCGGCCAAACCCCAAGGAAAAGGCCCGCGCATGAGCCCCAAACCCATCCGGATCGTGATCGTGGACGACCACCCGATGGTGGCCGAAGGCATCCAGTCCATTCTCGAAAGCTATGATGACGTGGAAATCCTGGCCACGCTGGGCAACGGTCAGGCGATTATTGACCGGGTCGAAGCGCTTGCCCCCGATGTGATCCTGCTCGACCTCAACATGCCGGGGTTGGGCGGGCTGACCACGGCTGAAATCATCCTTGAAAAATGCCCCGACACCCGCATCCTGATCCTAAGCATGCATGACAGCCCCGAATATATCTCTTCGGCGCTCAGCCATGGCGCGGCGGGCTATGTGCTCAAGGACGTGCCGACGGATGAGATCAAGCGCGCCATCGACGCGGTGATGAGCGGTCAACGCTATCTCTGCACCGGGGCCAAGGGCTCGCTCGCGCCTTATGAGAACCCCGAGCGTGAACAACTCACCAACCGCGAACAGACGATCCTGCTGCAACTGGCCCAAGGCAAATCCAATAAAGACGTGGCGCAAGCGCTCGATATTTCCGTGCGGACGGTCGAGACCCATCGCAAGAACATCAAGCGCAAACTCGGCATCGCCTCGACCGCGGGGCTTACCCGCTATGCGCTGGAACATGGCGTGTTGCAGGGCACGGGCGTCCGGCTCTGATCCGAGCGACCAGATTGGGGGCCAGCCCCCAAACCCCCGAGGTATTTTCGGCCAGATGAAAGCCGCGCGCAGCCCCGGCATCACGGGGCGATTCCCGCAAAAACGGGGTCCCCGGAGGCACGCAAAACGGGAAACGCACATCCAAAGCCCCTTTTGCGCAATAAATGCAAAGATTTCATCCCGTTTTGCGACATTTTATCCACCAAATCGGCTTGACGCCCCCTGCCCCCGCACCTAATGTCCGCGCCACGCAGAACGGAGTCGCCCACGTGGACACACTAGTATTCATTGTAGGTCATTGGCGCATGGGCCGGTAACGGACACCCGTAGGGTCCCCCATGCGCCCCCGGAAAAACCGGGGGCTTTTTTATGCGAACTGAGTTGACGTCATATACGGAGCACGAGCACATGACACGTCAGATGACCGGAGCGAGAATGGTGGTCCAGGCCCTCAAGGATCAGGGCGTGGATGTCGTATTCGGGTATCCCGGCGGTGCCGTGCTACCTATCTACGATGAGATCTTTCAGCAGAATGACATTCGCCACATCCTCGTGCGCCACGAACAGGCCGCCGTCCATGCGGCCGAAGGCTATGCGCGATCAACCGGCAAACCGGGCGTGGTCCTTGTCACCTCCGGCCCCGGTGCGACCAATGCGGTCACGGGTCTCACCGATGCCCTGATGGATTCAATTCCGCTGGTGGTTCTGACAGGCCAGGTGCCTACCTTCATGATCGGCAATGACGCCTTTCAAGAGGCCGATACCGTGGGCATCACCCGCCCCTGCACCAAGCACAATTGGCTGGTGAGCGACACCGCGCGCTTGGCCGATACGCTGCATCAGGCCTTTCATGTCGCCACGACCGGGCGCCCCGGCCCAGTTCTGGTCGACATTCCCAAAGATGTGCAATTCGCTTCGGCTACCTATACGGCCCCCAAGCAAGCGCGCGTCTCGCATTACCAACCGCAAGTCAAAGGCGACATAGAAGGTATCACCGATCTGGTGGCTGCGCTTGAAAAGGCCAAGCGCCCGATCTTTTACACCGGCGGCGGCGTCATCAACTCTGGACCAGAGGCCACACGCCTCTTGCGCGAACTGGTTGCGGCAACGGGCATTCCCACCACTTCAACTCTCATGGGCCTAGGGGCCTATCCCGCCAATGGCACAAACTGGATCGGCATGCTCGGTATGCACGGGCTCTACGAGGCGAACATGGCCATGCATGGCTGTGACCTCATGATCAACATCGGCGCGCGGTTTGACGACCGCATCACCGGGCGTCTCGACGCGTTCAGCCCCGACAGCATCAAGGCCCATATCGACATCGACCCCTCGTCGATCAACAAGGTGATTCGCGCTGATATCCCCATCGTCGGCGACATCGCCAATGTTTTGGCCGATGTGATTGAGGTCTGGAAGGCGCGCGGCTCCAAACTCAACCGTGAAGGCATCGCCAAGTGGTGGGAACGCATCAACGAGTGGAAAAAGGTCGATTGCCTCAAGTTCACCCAAAAGGGCAAGACCATCAAACCGCAACACGCCCTTGCCCGGCTCGAAGCGCTGACCAAGGATCATGACCGCTATATCTGCACCGAGGTGGGACAGCATCAGATGTGGGCGGCGCAGTATCTGGGCTTCAACGATCCAAACCGTTGGATGACCTCGGGCGGGCTTGGCACCATGGGCTATGGCTTTCCGGCCTCCATCGGGGTGCAGATCGCCCATCCCGAGGCGCTCGTGATCAATGTCGCAGGCGAGGCGTCTTGGCTGATGAACATGCAGGAAATGGGCACGGCGATGCAATATCACCTGCCGGTCAAGCAGTTCATCCTCAACAACGAGCGTTTGGGCATGGTCCGCCAGTGGCAGCAATTGCTGCATGGAGAGCGCTATTCGTCAAGCTGGTCGGAATCCCTACCTGATTTCGTAAAGCTGGCCGAGGCTTTTGGCGCCAAGGGGATTCTCTGCTCGGATCCTGCCGATCTCGATGACGCGATCATGGAGATGCTGAACCATGACGGGCCGGTGATCTTTGATTGCCTCGTGGAAAAGCACGAAAACTGCTTCCCGATGATCCCGTCCGGCGAGCCGCACAACAAGATGCTGCTGGGTGAGGCAAGCACCAAGGACGCCATCAAAGAGGGCGGCGCGGTTCTGGTGTGACGCGGGGCTCACCCCACCACCAGCCACGCCAGATCAACAAGGAATCCGCATAATGTCCGCTCTGCAAATCAAAAAAGGCTCGTCCAAACATTCCGCCTATAACCTGCGCCCAACCTTTTCGGATGTGCAGGAAACCCATACTTTGGCGGTGCTGGTCGATAACGAACCCGGTGTTCTCGCCCGCGTCATCGGCCTCTTCTCGGGGCGCGGCTACAATATCGACAGCCTCACCGTGGCCGAGGTGGATCACACCGGCCACACCAGCCGCATCACCATCGTGACCACAGGCACGCCGCAGGTGATCGAACAGATCAAGGCACAGTTGGGCCGCATCGTGCCGGTCCACAAGGTCAATGACCTCACCGTCGAAGGGGCCAGCGTCGAGCGCGAATTGGCGCTGCTGAAGGTCGAAGGCACCGGCGACAAGCGCGTCGAGGCGTTGCGCTTGGCCGACATCTTCCGCGCAAATGCCGTAGACAGCACGCTCACAAGCTTTGTGTTCGAGATCACCGGCGCGCCCGAGAAAATCGACGCCTTCGCCGAATTGATGCGTCCGCTTGGCCTTGTGGAAATGGCGCGTTACCGGCGTCGCGGCCCTGCCGCGCGGCCTCTGATCGGGGCCACGGTCACAGGCTTGTCGCGGGATTGACGCGCCGCGTCGCAGACAGGCGCGTGTGGGTGCGGGGCACTGGCGCAATATGCGCCAGTCCTAACATCCGGAGACGCCAAAATGCCCGCGCTGACCGATCTTTCGAATGTCCGCACATCCGTTGATCAGGCCAACGGCCTGCCCAATGCCCATTACATCGATCCCGGCGTGTTTGAGGAAGAAAAGCACGCGCTGCTTTTCAACCAATGGGCCGGGCTTGCCGTGGGGGCCGATGTACCGGAACCGGGTGATGCCAAACCGCTCGAATTCCTTGGCATGCCGCTCTTGCTTCTGCGTGACAAGGACGGTCAGGTGCGCGTCTTTCAGAACATATGCCGCCACCGAGGCATGATCCTCGTCGAGGAACCGCGCAAGATCGAGGGGGCCATCCGCTGCCCTTATCATTCGTGGTGCTATTCGACCAAGGGCGCGCTCGTCTCGACCCCGCATGTCGGCGGACCGGGACACAACACCCACGAGAGCATCAAGCGCGACGACCTGGGCCTGACCGAAATACGCAGCCATATCTGGCGCGATGTGGTCTGGATCAATGTCTCGGGCGATGCTCCCGCGTTTGAGGATGCGATGGCTGATCTCATCGCACGCTGGCGCGAATTTGATCTGCCGGTCTACCATGGCGGTGCCGACAGCCGCATTACGCTTGAGGTGAAAACCAACTGGAAACTGGCGGTCGAGAACTATTGCGAGAGCTATCACCTGCCGTGGGTCCACCCCGGCCTCAACAGCTATTCCCGGCTCGAAGATCACTACCACATCGAAAAGCCCGGCGCATATTCCGGTCAGGGCACCATGGTCTATCGCCAACTGACCAATGAGACCGGCGCAAAATTCCCGGACTTCGCCGAAGTGGGCGCGAAATGGAACGAACAGGCCGAATATGTCGCGGCCTATCCCAATGTTCTCTTGGGTGTTCACCGCGATCACGCCTTTGCCATCATACTCGAACCCAAGGGGCCAGAGCGCACGGTCGAACATATCCACCTCTATTACTCGGTTCCCAATGCCGATGGTGGGCTACGCCTGCGCAATACCCAGCTTTGGAAAACCGTGTTCGAAGAGGATATCTTTGTGGTCGAGGGCATGCAGCGTGGCCGCCACGCGACCTATTTCGACGGCGGGCGTTTCTCTCCGGTAATGGACAGCCCCACACACTGTTTTCACGCTTGGGTGGCAGACCGCGTCGAAGCCCATCGCGCCATGAGCCGCGCAGCGGAATGACCGATCTCGACAGCGCGATGATCCGCGCCCATGAAACGGGCGACCGGGCAGCGCTGATCTCGCTCTATACGCAGGCGGCAGATCGGGCCGAAACCCTTGACGCCGCTTGCTTTTTTCTCACCCATGCCTATATCTTCGCACTTGAGGCCGGCGCGTTTGAGGCCGCAGATCTGCACGCCCGCCTGATCGCCCACGGGCGAGAGGCATAGCGCCTCCTGCTTCTTTTTGGCTCAAATACTCCGGGGGGTCCGGGGGGCAGCGCCCCCCGCCTCGCAAATCAGCGTATAGAGATGCCATGTCGCGTGCCCCAAAAGCGGCAGCGCGAAGAACAGCCCCAGGAACGCAGGCAACATCGCCAGAAACGTCAGGCCCGCCACCAGAGCCGCCCAAGCCAGCATCGGCACCGGGTTTTCGATCACCACCCGCAGGCTTGTCAGCATTGCGGTGACGAAATCGACCTCCCGGTCCAGCAACAAGGGCAGCGACACCACCGTCAGGCCATAGAGCAAGAGGGCAAAAACCGCGCCAACCCCTGTCCCCACCGCCAACATGCTCAGACCCTCAGGCGTGAAGTAAACCTCCAACGAGGTTGAGACATTGGTCATGGTCGACAGCCCCATGAAAAGCGCAAAGATCATATGCGCGAGAAAGAACCAGAACAGGAACACCATGATGATGATGGCGCAGATCGAGGGCAATTGCCGCCGCCTCTGATGCGCGATCACGCCAAAGATCTCAGACGCCACAAGGGCGCGGCCCGTGCTCAGCCGATGACTCACCTCATAGAGTCCCACAGCCGCGAACGGCCCCACCAAGGGGAAACCCACGGCGGCAAAGATCAGCCAGTAACTCTTGCCCGTGACCCATGTGATCCACGCAAGGACCAGCCCGATCACCACGTAGACCCCGGCAAAAATGACCGCGAAGCCCGGCGCGCGGCGCATGTCCGCCCAGCCGCGGCGCAGCGCCTCGGCCAGCATGTCAAAGCGCACATCGCCCATCTCCGGCACGCCCAGCGGCTTGACCTCGTTCTGCGACATGGTGCCATCCCTCCCCTTTTTGGGGGAGCCTAGAGCAATTTCACGGCCATAGGATAGGGGGTTTCTGCGCAAACACCCTCGGGACGCTTGGATGACGCGTTACCGCGCCCCATCCGGGTTGAGGCGCAGAACCGCGAGGTTGAGCATGCCCGCGACGCTCACCCAAGTGAGATAGGGCACGAAAAGCAGCCCCGCGATCCAGTCCACAGTCCAGAGTGCAACCAGTGTTACCGCAACAGAGGCCCAAAGCGAGCACAGCACGACCAACCCCAATTTCATGCGCTGAAGCCCGAAAAACACCGGGGTCCAGAGACCGTTGAGCGCGATTTGCAAGGACCAGAGCGCCATTGCAATGCCATTGTCGGGGCTTACCGCCACCCGCGCCCCCGCAGCCGCCATGCAAATATAAAGCGTTGTCCAGGCCACTGGAAACAACCAGTTGGGCGGTGTCCACCACGGCTTTTTCAGCCGCTCATACCATTCCCCCGGCGGAAAGAGCCCGCCGGTCGAGCCTGCCGCGAAACAAGCCGCCAGAAAAATCCCGAAGGTGATCCATATCATGCGGTCTCTCTAACCCGCCCGGCATCCCGGCTCAAGCCTGACTCGCGTGCCATATCCTGTGCCTTGAGACGGGCAAGCGCCTCATAGAGCGTATCGCTCCAATCGGTGGCGCGCGGCGCGTCTTGTGCTGCGGCACGCACCAGAAATTCCGTCTCAGGCAGCGACCGAGCAAAGATCACGGGCGAGCGTGGCAGGATCACGCTCCCCCCCGCCCGTAAAACGGCCAGCATCAGCCAGCCAAGTTTTTGCGAGCCATTGGTGCGCGCCCGGCGCGTTATACTGTCATGGCCAGCGCGGCGCACCTGCGCGCCAATGCCGGCATAGATATAGCGCGCGGCAAAAATACCGGGCCGCGCCGATAGCGGCAGCGCCGCAATCCCCGGCTCTGATCGGGCATAGAGCCTGTCCGCCTCCATCAGCAAGCGGCGCACCATGCGACGCACCTCAGCATCAGGGGCAGGTGCGCGCAGAAAACCCTCCGGCGTCATCCCGGCCTCGGACAACCACTCCAATGGCAGGTATAGCCGCCCCTCGCGCGCATCCTCGCCCACATCGCGAGCGATATTGGTCAGTTGCATAGCCACGCCCAGATCGCAGGCCCGTGCCAACGCGTCGCGCGCGCGCACCCGCATGAGCACGCACATCATCGCCCCCACCGCAGAGGCCACGCGCGCCGAATAACTGCGCAACTCTGACAGCGTCTCGTAGCGGCGACCTTCGGCATCCCACGCCAGCCCTTCCAGCAACGCCTCGGGCAGGGCGCGGGGCATGTCGAAACCGTCGATGATGGCAGCAAAGGCGCGGTCAGCGGGCGCATTGCGCGGCCGCCCGGCATAGGCCAGATCAAGCCGCTCGTGCAGCGCCAGCACCGCCGCTGCCTTTTCGCGGTTCTCGTCCACCGCATCATCGGCCAGACGGCAAAAGGCGTATAGCGCCAGCGCCGGATCGCGCACGCTGCGAGGCAAGAGCTTGGACGCGGCATGGAAAGACCGCGACCCGTGGCGGATCGCCTCGGTGCAATGCACAAGATCTTGCGGCGCTATCATGGCGTCACCCCGACCGGCACCGCATCGGGCACCAGTTGCGCCAGAACTTCGGCGCTGGAAATCACCCCCGGCAGACCTGCGCCCGGATGCGTGCCCGCCCCTACCAGATAGAGGCCCCGCAGCTCTTCGCTGACATTATGGGGACGGAACCACGCGCTTTGCAGAATACGCGGCTCGATCGAGAAACCCGCCCCATGCGGGCTCAGGTATCGGTCGCGAAAGGTCTCGGGCGTGAAC
The DNA here is from genome assembly GCF_000768555.3 of Roseovarius mucosus DSM 17069. Classification (GTDB taxonomy): domain Bacteria; phylum Pseudomonadota; class Alphaproteobacteria; order Rhodobacterales; family Rhodobacteraceae; genus Roseovarius; species Roseovarius mucosus. Next base: position 231,161 of record NZ_KN293977.1, on the reverse strand, counting down.
ACATCAGAGGCAGACAGATGCGCCCCAAGCCCCGGAAGCAACTGATCTTCCAGCACCTTTTGCACCTTTTGGCGATAGGGCTCGGCCTCGGCCGCCCAATCCACCGGATCGGCATGGCCCAGATGCGGCACCGGGCTGAGGGCGTAGAATGTATCGCCCCCCGCCGGGGCCACGCCCGGATCGGTGACAGAGGGGCGATGCACATAGAGGCTCATGTCATCGGCCAGAACGCCGCGGCGAAAAATGTCGCGCACCAGCCCCTTGTAACGGGGGCCGTTGAGGATGGTGTGATGGCCCACTTCCGGCCACATCTCGCGCGTCCCTTGCGTCCCAAAATACCACACAAAAAGACTCATCGACCAGCGAGACCGCTTGAGCCGCGCCGTGGTCCAGCGCCGTTTCGTGTGATTGCGCAAGAGGTGATCATAGGTATGGCCCGCATCCGCGTTGGAAATCACGATATCGCCGCTGATCCCCTCGCCCCCGGTCAGGCGCACGCCCATGGCACGCCCGTCCTTGATCACGATTTCATCGACCTCGACCCCTTGCCGGATCATCCCGCCCTGCCCCTCAATCACCCGGACCATGGCGCGGGCGATGGCATCGACGCCACCGATGGCATAGTGCACGCCAAACACCGCCTCTAGATGGCTCACAAGCGCATACATCGACGTGACATTGAAGGGATCACCGCCGATGAAGAGCGGATGAAACGACAGCGCCATGCGCAGGCGCTCATCCTTCATGCGGCCTGCCGCGTGGGCATAAACCGACCGATCCGCCCGCAACCAAGCGAACTTCGGCAAGACCTTGATCAGATCGACCAGCCGGTGCATCGAGCGCCGCCCCAGATCCTCGAACCCGAACCAGTACCGCGTCTCGCTGTCCTTGACGAAGCGGTCATAGCCCGCCAGATCCCCGGGCGACAGGCGCGCCACCTCCGCGCGCATCGCATCCCGGTCTTGTCTCGCGGTAAAGGTAGACCCATCCGGCCAGCGGATTTCGTAGAAGGGATCAAGCGCCCGCAGATCGACATCCGCGTCAAAATCCCGCCCACAGGCCGCCCATAATTCACGGAAGAGCTGCGGCACCGTCACAATGGTCGGCCCCAGATCGAACCGATGCCCGTCCTTTGTGATGCTCGAACCGCGCCCCCCGGGGCTATCCAAACGATCCAGAACCGTGACCCGGTATCCCTTGGCCCCCAAACGCATGGCCGAGGCCAGACCGCCAAGTCCTGCTCCAATGACCAGCGCATGCGGGGCGTCGGCGCGTGTGGCCTGTTCAATCAGGCGCGGATCGACTCTTGTCAACATAGGTTTAGACTACAGGTGTCTAGTTTAATTGACAATCCTTTCTCGCGCCTCTTTTCTTGGAACAAAATCCATGTCAAACTTGCCTGACAGTCCCTCAAGGAGCGGTACCATTCAGACCGTCAGCCTCAGTTTCTTTCGCTTTTCCCGCGGTATCGACCGGCTTTGGGCGCTGATGATGATGGGGGCTGCGCGCTTCATGCTGCCGCGCGTTCAGGGCATAGGTTTTTGGAAACTGCTTGGATCAGGCACCGGCGAGGGCTTCACTCCCATCCCCAATACTGGGGTCTATGCGATTCTCGCGGTCTGGCCCGATGCCGCCACGGCGCGCGCGCAGACCGGGGGGGCCCGCGTCTTTCGCCGCTACCTCGCCCGCGCCAGCGAAAGCTGGACCCTCTTTCTGTCGCCAACATCGGTGCGCGGTCAATGGTCAGGGGCCATCCCATTTGAAATCACCACACCCGAGGGCAAAGGCCCCCTCGCCGCGCTCACCCGCGCCACTGTACGCCCACGCAAAGCGTTGCAATTCTGGCGCCGCGTGCCGGATATAAGCGCGGTGATCGGTGCCGACCGCAATGTCGCGTTCAAGATCGGCGTGGGCGAGGTGCCGCTCTTGCATCAGGTGACCTTCTCGATCTGGCCTGACAGCCGCAGCATGGCCGACTTTGCCCGCCGTGACGGCCCGCATGCCCGCGCCATCGCCGCCGTGCGCGATGGCGATTGGTTCCGCGAAGAACTCTACGCCCGGTTTCGCGTTATCGGCGAGGCGGGCACATGGGGCGGCAGCAGCCCGCTCGACCATATCAAGGAAGAACAATGACCGCAGCCTTTCCATTTTCCGCCATCGTAGGTCAGAACGACATGAAACGCGCCATGATCCTCACGGCGATCGAGCCGGGGCTTGGCGGCGTGCTGGTGTTCGGCGACCGCGGCACCGGCAAATCCACGGCTGTGCGCGCGTTGGCCGCACTTTTACCCCCCATCCGCATGATCGACGGCAGCCCGATCAACGCCGAACGCCCCGAGGATACGCCCGACTGGTCGACCGCGCCCCTTGGCGAGATGGTCGAGCGGCCGACGCCCGTGGTCGATCTGCCCCTCGGCGTGACCGAGGACCGCGTGACCGGCGCGCTCGACATCGAACGGGCGCTGACCCTTGGCGAAAAGGCCTTTCAACCCGGCCTGCTGGCGCGGGCCAACCGGGGGTATCTCTATATCGACGAGGTCAATCTGCTTGAGGATCACATCGTCGATCTCTTGCTTGATGTCGCCCAATCCGGCGAGAACGTGGTCGAACGCGAGGGGCTCTCGATCCGTCATCCGGCGCGCTTCGTGCTGGTGGGCTCTGGCAACCCCGAAGAGGGCGAATTGCGCCCGCAACTTCTGGACCGCTTCGGTCTCTCGGTCGAGGTGCGCTCGCCTCAGAACATCGACGAACGCATCGAGGTCATCCGCCGCCGCGATGCCTATGAGCGCGACACCGACGCGTTTATGGCGACATGGCAGGCCGAGGATGCCCTGATCCGTGACCGGATTCTGGCGGCGCGCCGCGCCTTGCGCGATGTCGAGGCTCGCGACGACGTCTTGCGCGACTGCGCCACCCTCTGCATTGCCATCGGCGCGGACGGGCTGCGCGGTGAGTTGACCCTGCTGCGCGCAGCCCGCGCGCTTGCGGCCTATGAGGGCGATGCCGCCGTCACCCGCGAGCACCTGCACCAAGTGGCGCCGCTGGCGCTCAGCCACCGGCTGCGCCGTGACCCACTGGACGAGGCGGGCAGTGCCGCGCGCATCGCCCGCGCCATGACCGAGGTCTGGGGATGACGCCCAGCCCCGCATGGGCGCGCGCCCTGCGGGCGCTTACCCTTCTGGCGGTTGATCCCGAGGGCCTGCGCGGCCTGACCCTGCGCGCCCGCGCAGGCCCCGTGCGCCAGGCCTTTGATGCCGCCCTTGCGCGTCTGCCCGGCCCCGCCCGGCGTATCCATCCCGATCTCAGCGACACGCAGCTTTTTGGCGGTGCGGATATTGCCGCCACCCTTGCCGCCGGTCGCCTGATCCAGAGCGGCGGGCTGGCCGAAACCCCGGCACGGCTGGTGCTGACCATGGCCGAGCGCACGCCGCCCGCCCTCGCCGCCCGACTGGCGCAACTGCTGGACCAAAGCCCGGATCATACGCTTGTGCTCTTTGACGAAGGGATCGACGCCGAGGAGACAGCCCCGCAAACCCTCTGCGAGCGGCTGGCGCTTCATGTGACACTCGACGACATCCGCCATGATGCGGCCCCCGCCCTCATGCCCGCCGCCGCCGACCTGGCAGAGGCGCGCGCCCGGCTGGGCGGCGTCAGCCATACGCCCGAAGATATCGCCACCCTGACGGCTCTGGCCGCAAGCTTTGGCATCGACAGCCTGCGCGCGCCTTGGCTTGCGCTGCGTGCAGCCCGCGCCCTTGCGGCTCTCGCGGCCCATACGCAGGTGACATCCGACGATCTGCGCGAGGCGGCAGAGCTGGTCTATCCCGCCCGCGCCACGCAACTGCCGCAAGATGCGGAACCAGAGCAGCCCGATACCACACCAGAACCCGAAGATCAGCGCCAGAGCGATACGCCCGACATTCCCGACGACTTGCTCATCGCTGCGGTGGCGGCCCTCCTGCCGCCCGCGCTGCTGGATCACTTGACCCAACGCGGGGCCATGCGACGTGCCGCGGGTTCGGGGGCCGGTGCCCGGCGCAGGGCGCATCAGCGCGGCCGCCCTCTGCCTGCGCGACCCGGCACGCCGGACGGGCGCGGGCGGATAGACCTCATCGCCACGCTGCGCGCCGCCGCCCCATGGCAACCGTTACGCCGCAGCACCCGACCCGACGCGCCGGGCGTACTCATCCATGCCGCCGACATTCACCTCAAACGCTACGAGGATCGCGCCGACCGGCTGGTGATCTTCGCGGTCGATGCCTCTGGCTCCTCAGCCCTGGCGCGTCTGGCCGAGGCCAAGGGCGCAGTCGAACTTTTACTGGCCGAGGCCTATTCCCGGCGCGATCAGGTGGCGCTCATCGCGTTTCGCGGGACGGGCGCGGACCTGATCTTGCCGCCCACCCGCGCCCTGGTGCAGGCCAAGCGACGTCTGGGCGCTCTGCCCGGGGGGGGCGGCACGCCGCTTGCGGCGGCCCTTGGCGCAGCACTTGCCCTCGCGCGGCAATCGCAGGCGCATGGGCTGAGCCCGACGCTGGCGCTCCTGACCGATGCGCGGGCGAATATCACGCTCGACGGGCGCGGCGACCGTGCCGAGGCGACCAAGGACACCACCGCTATGGCTCGCCTCTGGCGCGCGCAAAACCTGCCTGCGATCGTGATCGACATTTCTGCGCGTCCGGGGCCGGAACCGGCACAGCTTGCCGCAGAGATGAACGCCCGCCACCTGCCCCTGCCGCGCGCCGATGCCCGGCGAATTTCACAGGCAGTCACTTCAGCCCTCGGGGGCTGAGCGATGGATTGGCAGCGCGATCTCGTGACGTGGCCGCTCAATGCCCAGTCGCGGCGCATCCACCACCCCCCCCACCACTGGCATGTGCAAGAGATGGGGCACGGGCCCTTGGCGCTCTTGCTGCATGGGGCCGGAGGCTCGACCCATAGCTGGCGCGATCTAATGCCGCTTCTGGCCCACAGCCACCGGGTCATTGCGCTTGATCTGCCCGGTCAGGGTTTTTCGCGCGCCGGCAACCGGCGGCGTCTGGGCCTGTCCGGCATGGCCACGGATATTGCCGCGCTCTGCATCGCCCAAGGCTGGCACCCGGATCTGATCCTCGGTCATTCAGCGGGGGGCGCGCTCGCGCTCGAACTCGCCACGCGGCTGGTCACGCCCACAGGTCAACCGCCCGATATTGCCTGCGTCAACGCAGCCCTCGGTCCGTTCGAAGGCGTGGCAGGCTGGCTGTTTCCAGTTCTGGCCAAGGTGCTGGCGCTCAACCCGCTCACCCCCACGCTTTTCACCCTTGGGGCGGACAAGGTCACGCGCGCCCGCCGCCTGATCGAGAGCACCGGATCGCACCTCTCGCCGGAGGGGCTCGCACTCTATGCGCGGCTGATCGGCGACCGCGCGCATGTTGATGGGACATTGCAGATGATGGCGCAGTGGGACGTGGCCCCGCTTCTGAAACGGTTGGGCACGATCCCCAATCGCTGTCTCCTGATCACTGGCAGCCGCGATCTGGCGGTGCCGCCCGAAACCTCTGCCCGCGCCGCCGCGCAAATGCCGCGCGCGCGCAACCTGTCGCTCGACGGTCTTGGCCATGTCGCCCAAGAAGAGGATGCCGCGCGCGTTCTGGCCGCGATCCTCGATCCGGAGAACTGGCCCGCCTGAGGCAGGCGCCGTCTGATCGGGATCGTGTCGCCCCGGCCCCTGAGCCGGGGCCTCGGCGGGTCCCTTGTCAGCCCGGGGCGGGTGTGATTTCGATGGAGCGCATAGCGCCCGAAGAGATCTGGAGCCATTCGGCGGATCAGCGAAAGACCAGAACACCCGCGCGCTCAGGCAATGCCGCGCAGCGGAGCCACGCTTTTATCGGGCGGCTCGTGAAACCGCGCACAGCCCCGCCCCAGCCCCTTTGCGGCATAAAGGGCCAGATCGGCATCGGCCATCATCCGCGCCGGATCCGGGCTGTCGTAGGCACAGCTGAGCGTGATGCCGATACTGCCCGAAATCCGACACTCCTGCGCGCGGTAGAGCACCGCCTCTTCCAGTCGGGCAATCATCCGCTCTGCCAAGTCGCGCACCGGTGCCCGCTCGGTCATGCCGAGCAACAGAATGACGAATTCGTCGCCCCCAACCCGCGCGATCAGGTCATTCGCGCGCACCGCGTCGCGCAGGCGTTGCGCCACCTCTTGCAGCACGTGATCGCCCGCCGCGTGACCCAGCGTATCGTTCACCTGTTTGAAGAAATCGAGATCGAGATGCAAAAGCGCGAAATCCTGCTCGCTCTGCATCAGCCGGTCCAGGACATGATCGAGCGCCCGGCGATTCCTGAGACCCGTCAACATATCGGTAAAGGCCTGCTCTTCCGCTGCAATGCGCGCGCCTTGCAGGCGCAGGTTCAACTTGCGCGAGGCCTCCATCGCGGCGGATTTCGCCTCGATCAGATAGAGCATTTCGGTCGTCAGGTCCGTCGCGGCAAAATCGGCACCCGTCAGGCCAAAGTCGCGCACCGCCTCAACCACGGAAAACCCGAACGAGAGGTTCACCACCGCGCCCCCGCCGGGCAAGGCCAAGAGCACGCCCTTGAGTGCCGTATGGGGGGAGGCGCGCAGCCGAAGCCGCAGCCGCGCGCCCGCACAGGCCAGCAGAGTCACCATATCCTCCGCCTGATGCGGGCGGCGCAGCTCGATGAGGTCGAGAAATCGCATGCCGAGAGCGGGCTGCGCGCCAAAGAGCTTGGCAAAGGTTGGCCCCGCCTGCACCACATGGCCTTGGGCATTCAGAACCGCGTGCATTGGGCAAAGGCCCGCGAGCAGGGGCAACAGCGTTCTCTCCTGCTCCGTCATGCCGCGCTTCCTCCAACGCCCAGTGCAAAGGCGCGCCCATGGGCAAACCCCTCTTCCAGCAATCGCACCGCGATGATCTCATGGTCCGCGCCGACGCCCTGATGCTCGACCAGCGCCAGCGCGCCATAGTCATCCGCCATGGCACGCAAAATCCCCACCACCACCGGCCCAAGCCTCAGATCGTGCTCCTCGGGCAGCCCGACGTGCAAATGATAAAGCCCGCCGCCCCTGTCCTGCAATTCCAGCCCCGGCAATCCCAGATCGGCAACCGCAAGGCGCGCACGCTCTGGCAGGTCATCGAGAGAATGCAGAAAATCCACGTAGTCCACCCCGCCAAAGCGCAGCAGGCGGCGCAATGCCTCGGTCGCGGGATGCGAGACCAGATAGGTGCCGATATCCTCAAGCAAATCGTCGCGCCCGCGCGCCAGCCGGGTGCCCACCACCGTCAACACCTGTTCGGTGATGCGTGGCTCGTAGGTCATCATCGCCTCGAACTCGGTAAACCCCAGATCCAGCTTGTGAATGGTGCCGATCCAGACATCGCGCCCATAGGTATCCCTGACAAATCGCTCGATGGCGCGGTTGACCAGCCCGTGCATGACACTCTCCCCTCAGATGCCCACATCCTGACAGCCAAGGGTTAAGACCCCCTGAACATCTAAAATGCCCGGCATTTTGCACGCTCCATCGCGCCCTTGTCATCGCGGGGCGCTGCCGCTACATCTGGGGTATCCGTTGGGGTGCCCCTTGGGGCTGAGAGGTTTTGCACCAACCCATCGAACCTGATCCGGCTCGCACCGGCGGAGGGAACGGAAACCGCGCATCCGCGCGCCATCCCCCTGCCCGCGAGCCCTGTTTGAAGAGGCCGCGCATGACCGCCCCGCCCAGTCTGACCCTCGATGGTTGCGCCCGGATCGGCGCTCTGTCGGTCTTTGGCCCGCTGCGTCTCGATTTGCCCGCAGGGCGCATCACCTGCCTGCTTGGCCCATCGGGCGTGGGCAAGACCACGCTGCTGCGCCTGATCGCCGGGGTGGATGAGGTGACAGAGTTCAGCGGCACGATCACCGCCTCGGACGGGCTGCCCCTGCCGGGCCGCATGGCGCTGATGGCCCAAGGCGACATGCTGATGCCTTGGCTTGACGTGCTGGGCAATGTGACACTTGGCGCGCGGTTGCGTGGAATGCCGCGCGATATAGATCGGGCACGCGAGATGCTGGCGCGGGTTGGTCTGGCGGATCATGCCGACAAGCGGCCCCATGCGCTCTCGGGCGGGCAGAAACAGCGCGTGGCGCTGGCACGCACCCTGATGGAGGATCGCCCCATTGTTCTGCTGGACGAGCCCTTTTCAGCCCTCGATGCCCGCACCCGCGCGCAGATGCAGGATCTGACCGCCACCCATCTGGCGGGGCGCACGGTGCTCATGGTCACGCATGACCCGGCCGAGGCCGCGCGCATGGGCCATGCCATCCATATCCTGACCGAAACCGGGCTGGAGGATGTGACACCCCCAGCGGCCCCGGTGCCGCGCGCGGTGGATGATCCTGAAACTCTGGCCGCACAGGGGCGTCTCGTGACCCGCTTGCGCGCGCCCGCCTGAACGGAGACAACGATGCGCCCCACCGACCACCTCAAATCCCTTGTGGCCACCGATTGGCAGGCCGCCACCCGGCACGCTTTCACCGATCAGCTTGCGGCGGGCACCCTGCCCGAAACGCGCATGTTGACCTATCTGCAACAGGATTACCTTTTCATCGAGGATTTCGTGCGCCTCCTGGCCTCGGCCATCGCCCATGCGCCCAGCCTGCCCGATGCCATCCCGGTCGCACAGTTTCTGGGGCTGATTTCCGGGCCGGAGAACACCTATTTCCTGCGCGCGATCGCGGCCTTGGGCGGCACGACCGAACCGCCCGCCACCCCGCATCCTGTAACGGCCGAGTTTCAGGCCCTGATGCGCGCGGCTGCCAGATCAGGACGCTATGCGCAGATGATCGCGGTCCTTAGCGTGGCGGAATGGACCTATCTGGATTGGGCCAGCCCGCATGCGGACAAGGCGGCAAGCCTGCCATTCTGGTTCGGGGAATGGATCACGCTGCACAGCGGGCCGGGGTTCGAGGGCGTGGTCGCCTATCTGCGCGGCCAGCTTGATCAGGTCTGGCCCACCCTCTCGCCCGAGGACCAGGCCGCCGCAGAATCCGCCTTTGTCACCGCCACACGGCTGGAGCGTGCCTTTTTCGACGCGGCCCTCGCCGGATACCCGGCCCCATGAGCCGTCTTGTCACCATCGCCACGTCAACAGCCCTTGCGCTGGTGCTCTGGCAGGCGCTGGTGACGCTCGCGGCCTTGCCGCCCTTCATCCTGCCGGGGCCGGCGCGCGTGGCCGAAACCCTCTGGGCCAGCCGCGCGCTGATTGCCCATCACGCCATGATCACGGCGGCAGAGGTGTTGATCGGTCTGGCCCTGGGCGCGATCCTGGGCGGTCTTTCGGCGATTGGCCTCGCCGCCTCGCCCGTTGCGCGGCGGCTCATTCGCCCGATGATGGTCTTTTCCCAGGCGATCCCGGTCTTTGCCCTCGCGCCCATTCTCACCCTCTGGTTGGGCTATGGCCTCTGGTCCAAGGTCGCGATGGCGCTCCTGATCATCTATTTTCCGGTGACATCGGCGTTCTTCGACGCGCTGATGCGCACGCCGCCACACTGGCTCGACCTCGCGCGCGTCATGGGGGCGAATGGCGCGCGGCTCATGTGGCATATCCGGGTGCCCGCCGCCCTGCCCGGTTTTGCCTCGGGGCTTCGGCTGGCGGCGGTCTATGCGCCCATCGGCGCGATCATCGGCGAATGGGTGGGCGCGTCCAAGGGGCTGGGCTATCTCATGCTGCTGGCCAATGGCCGCGCCAAGATCGACCTCATGTTCGCGGCCCTGATCGTGCTGGCAGTGCTCACGCTCCTCCTGCACGCCGGGGTGGACCGGGGCTGTCGGCGGTGGCTGGATGGCAAGGTGGTGGGGTGAAGGGCGACTTTGCCCGAAGTGCGGTAGCGTGAGATCGGGGGCTATCACGACAGCCTGAAGCCTCGCCTGCTGTTTCCAAGAGATTTCGCGAACTTTCGGTCGAGCGGCGCGGGAGAAGATCGTCGCGCGGTCGGACGAGGACCGCCAGGACTTCCTGCGCAAGCGCGGATTCTCAAAAGCGGAAACGGGGCGGATCGTCGAGACGGTGCTGGCCGAGGAAGGCCGCCCGCCCGAGAGCGTGTACGACTTCGTGCAGGGGATCACCGCGGTGGCCCGCTCGAAGCCGCAGCAGGATGCACGGTTGGTGATGGAGGGGAAGGCGAAGGTGTTGTTGGAGCGAGCGGCATAGCGAGGCGGTGGTCGCTACTGCGACCACCTGCTTCGCACTGACACTGTCAGAGCCAGCTTCGAGCCCTTGCAAGCCCCGAAACTACAAGGATTTCGCAAGCAGGAGCGCGTCACCGCCTTCTGACCGGAAGCCGCAGCTTTCGTAGAATGATTGGGCCGTAACGGTGCTTTCCAAACGGCAGCGCCGGATGCCACGGGCGCGCAAGACGTCCTCGAAGCCTGAGAGAATAGCTTTGCTGACGCCACCAAAGCGGGCATCGGGATGGACATAGTTCAAGAGGATGTAGCCGCTTAGGGTGGCCATCCCGACCCCTATAATCTTCCTGTCCCGCTCGGCCACCAGCACCACGGAGTCATCTCGCGCGATCCACTGTCTCCAATTCTCGACTGTCTTATTGCTGAGCCAGCTTTCAATCTCGACCGGATCGTTCTGATGATCTGCAACGCAGAGATCGGTGATTGAGCGACGAAGGGTGTTTACCGCCTCAGCTGCATCGGCATCCATCGCTTCCCTGATCTTAATCATGCTTCGTCACTCTCGCTGACAGTAGCTTACCTATGTCGCGTTTGCCCACAACAGCAGTTTTGTCCCGCATAGCGGGCGGACACGCGGCAAGCGTGCGGCACTGGGGACCCTAGAGTAAGAGGTTGGCCGGGTTTTCCGTGACGGGTTTGGAGGTCGGGAGAGAGGCTCCCGGCTGGCCCGTCGCGGAGATATCCCATGAGACCCACGCAACAGAAGATCACCCTCAGCGCCTCGCGCGACATTCCCTTTGGGCAAGCTGATGCTCAGCCAGTCGAACGTGCGCCATGTCAAGGCGGGCGTGTCGATCGACGAACTGGCCGAGGGCATCGCGCAGCGGCTGACTCTCTGTTAGGTCATCACGCACCGACGCGATACCGACAGAATACCGACGCCGACATCACTGCCTCAAAAATCCGTCGGTGCCCCGCCCTCGGCCTTACGCCGCGCCACGAAATCCGCCAGTTCCTCGCGCACCGCTTCGTCCATCGGCGGGGCCTCGAAACCTGCGATGATGTCCTGAAACACCTGATGCGCCCGCGCCGGTGTCCAGACGGCGCCCGCCGCTTCCCAGGCCTCGTAATTGCGCCAATCGCTCAGGAAGGGCTGATAAAAGGCCGTGGTGTAACGGTCCTGCGTGTGCTGGATGCCAAAGAAATGCCCCTTGTCGCCCACTTCGCGGATTGCCTCGACGGCAATCTCGTCAGGTCCGGTGGCCCAGAGCATCGGGTCCATATAGCGCTGAATCTGTTGCAAAATCTCGCAATCCATGACGAATTTCTCAGGGCTTGCGATCAATCCGCCCTCGAGCCACCCGGCGGCGTGATAGACCATATGCGCCCCCGCCTGCACGGCAGACCAGAGGCTGTTCGAGGTCTCCCACATCGCCTGACCATCCGGCACGTTCGCCGCACAGACGCCAGAGGCCCGCATCGGCAGCTTGTAGAACCGCGCCAATTGCCCGGTCATTTGCGTCGCGCGCATGTATTCCGGCGTGCCAAAGGCGGGCGCCCCGGATTTCATATCCACATTAGAGGTGAAGGTGCCAATGGCACAGGGCGCACCGGGGCGGATGAGCTGCGCCAGAACCACGGCACAGAGCGCCTCGGCAATCGACTGCGCCACAGCCCCGGCCATCGTCACCGGTGCCATGGCACCGGCAAGTGTAAAGGGCGTCACAACCAGCCCCTGACCGCGCCGCGCCAGACGCATCCAGCCATCCAGCATCGGATAGTCATGCTTGAGCGGCGAGGTCGAGTTGATGTTGGTATACATGCGCGGGCTGGCCTCGAATTCCTCGTGGGTCAGACCCCCGGCAATCCGCACCATTTCCATCACGTCATCGACCCGCTCGGCACCCAAGCTGTAGGCGTGCATCGCCTTGTCGGTCAGCGTCAGCTTGTCATAGAGCACGTCAAGGTGCCGGACACTGGCATGAATATCCTGCGGCTCGACCGGATAGCCACCAGCAAAGTGGATACAGTTGAAATACTGCGTCAGTTTCAAGAGGTTCTGGCACATCTCGCGCGTGCCCGCGACCTTGCGCCCGATCTTCATATCCCAATAAGAGGGCGGCGAGGACACGTTCCCGAAATTCAGGTGGTTGCCCCCGATGGTGATGGTCCGGTCCGGGTTGCGCGGCGTGATAGTCCAGCTTTCGGGCGCCTTGGCGATCATCTCCATGACGAAGTCGCGGCCCATCCGGACATTCTCGCCATTGATCTTGCAACCGCCAGACGCGCGCAGGATTTCGACCGCCTCGGGGTTGAGAAACTCGATCCCGATCTCTTCAAGGATCCGCATCGCGCCATCGTGAATCGCCAGCACCCCCGCATCGGTCAGCGGTTCGGTGGGCCGATCACGGTTGAGGGGCGGGTTCCACGGCATCTGTTCGATGACTGCGCTGCCGCGCCGCGCCACCCCGCCTGCGCGCCCACCACTGCGTGTTCTGCGTTTGAGATCTTCGGCCATCTGATGCCCCTCCGGTGCTCGTTTGACCTCACGAAACACCGCTCAGGGCAGCCTCACATGCCGCTTAGCGACGTATGCTGTCGTTTTTGCTTTTCACGGGTCACGATTGCAACGCCATTCGCCGCCGTCCGGTCTGCCAGAGATAAATCGCCAGCGTGACCACCACGATCATACCGCCTAAAAGCATCATCGGCGTCGGCCCCTCGCCTGTCCCCAGCCAGACCCAGAGTGGCCCGAGCACCGTCTCCAGCAACAGCAGCAGGCTCACATTCGAGGCATGGGTATAGCGCGACGCAAGCGACAGAGAGAAAAACGACACCGGCAGAATCACAAGGCCACAGATCGCAATCGCCCAGACCTCACCTTGCATCATGGCCGCAGGCCCGGTCACGATCACGCCCGATGCCCCCGCCAGCACCGCGCCCAACCCGATCACCAGAAGGATGGGCACCTGCGGCTGTGCCCGCAAGATCACGAAATTCAGCGCCAGCACCATTGCCACGCCCAATCCCGCCAGTGCCCCCCAGAGCGCGGCGCGGTCCAGCGTCACATCCCCATGTCCGCCGCCAAAGACCGCCAAAGCGATGCCCGCCATGACCACGACAATGGCGATCCATGTGGCCCTGCGCGTCGGCTCTCTGATGATGAGCCGTGCAAAGAGCGCCGCGAAAATCGGCACTGTGGCCACAGCGAAGAGTACGACAGCGACCGGCGCATTGGCGATGCCAAGGCTGAAGAGCGTCGCATTGGCGTATTGGCAAATCACGATGCCAATCCCGTACCCACTGACCAGAACCCCCAGATCGCGCACCCTGTGCCTCGAGGTCGTGGCCCAGAAGATCAGGAAAACAAGGCCCATCATCAACCCGCGCCATGCGACCATCTGATAGCCGCCCATGCCCGACCAGCGCATGAAGAGCGCATCGGGCGTCAGCATCAGCGCGCCGAACGTCGCCAGCGCCAGACCGAACAGGGGATGGTGCCTCATGCGGTCAGCCAGTCGGGGATATGTCCGATGTCCGGCAGCACAATGTCGGCCAGCGGCTCGAGGTCACCGCGCGTCGCCGTGCCGGTCAGCACGCCCACGCATTGCATCCCCGCCGCGCGCCCTGCCATCAGGTCATGGGTGCTGTCACCCACCATGATCACACGCGCAGGCTCTAGCGCCATGGCGCGCGCAAAGGCCAAGAGCGGTCCCGGCGCGGGCTTGGCCCCAAAGCCCGAATCAAACCCGGCGATGAAATCGAAATGCCCAAGCACCCCCGCCGCGCCCAGATGCGCGCGCGCGCCGTATTCGGTGTCATTGGTCATCACGCCCAACCGCAGGCCCCGCGCGGCCAAACCTTCGAGATAGGGGGCAAGCGGCACGGCAGGGGCAAGCGGTGCGGTGGCGGCGCTCAACCTCAGGTGATCCTCGATTTCATCCACGGCTCGGCCCGGCAAGGCGCGGCCCAGACATTCGGCGGCTTCCCGGTTGGTTCCCGCAATGATCGGGCTGGTTGGGTGAAATCGCCGCGCCTCCAGATCGTAATGCGCCTCACGGGCCATTCGTGCCATGACATCGGGGGCCCCCTTCGACAGATCGTGAATGACCCCATGCGCCCAGACGCTCCATGTGGCATGGAAATCAAATAGCGTGCCGTCCTTGTCAAAGAGGATTCCGTCGGCGCGGCTCATGTCCAGCTCATCTGTGCCCCGCCCGGCAAGGCCGCGCGTGCCATCATCGGCGTCTCGTATTTCAAGCCCTGCGCATCGCAGAATCCCACGACCCAGGCATCGTCCATCATCAGGAAATCCAGCACCGCGCCCAGAAATTCCGGCTCGGTGGCGCGCATACGAACATCCTGTTCTGACGCCCCCGTCGCCCCGAGGAAAACCGGCAAAAGCTCGTCTTGCGCCGCGAGCCAGCCCAGCGCCTGCAAGGCAATCGTTTCGGCGGTTTCCTGCTGCATCGTGATCCCGGTTAATTTCTGGAAAGGTTTTCTTAACCTCTGCCATGGATAGTGAACCAATCGTAAAGGGCAAGAGCAAAGGCGTCGCGTCCATGTCAGGAAAAATTCTGATCGTCGACGATCTTGCGACCAACAGGATCGTGCTCAAGGTCAAACTCTGCCACGCCCACTACGAGGTCGTGCAGGCGGCATCGGCAAAGGAGGGGCTTCGCTTGGTTGCCATACAGCGCCCCGATCTGATTTTGGCCAATGCGCGCCTGTCTGATGCCACAGCGGCAGAGTTCATCGCAGCACTGCGCCACGCCGAAGGGGCGAGGGCCACGCCGGTCATGGTCCTGCAGACGACGGACTGCCCGACAGAACGCCGCGCGGCCCTAAGCGCCGGGGCGGATGACGTCCTGAGCAAACCGGTCCCCGAGGCGCTGCTGCTCGCGCGCCTGCGGAATCTCTTGCGCCAGCATCATGGGGAACAGGAACTCAATCTGCAGTTCGGTGGCGCACAGGCGCTGGGCTTTGCCGAGGCTCCTCCGGGCTTTGATGCGCCGGGCCGCGTCGGACTCATCGCCCGCACCCGCGCCGGGGCCTATGGCCTGCAAACCCTGCTCGCACGCCATTCATCCCATGTCACGACCGTGATCGACGCCGATCGCGCTCTGTCGCTCTCGGAAACGCAATCGCCGGCCGATGTCTATCTGCTGCAAATCACCGGGACCGAGGCCGAAGAGGGCCTGCGCCTCTTGGCAGAACTCAAGGCCGCACCGCACAGCCGTGCCCGCCCGATTATCGTGTTGGTCGACGCCGATGCAGCGGCCCTTGGCGTGACCTTGCTAGATATGGGCGCTGACGACGTGATCATTGGCCACCCTGACGCGCGCGAACTGATCTTGCGCCTTTCGGCGCAACTGCGCCGCAGGCGGCGCGCCGAACGTCTACGCGCGGCACTGCGCGACGGGCTCAACGCGGCCATGCTCGACCCGCTCACGGGTGCGCATAACCGCCGCTATGCCCTGCCATTTCTGCAACGGCTGATCGACACCAGCCATCTTTCGGGCGAAAGTTTTGCCGTGATGCTGGCCGATCTCGATTTTTTCAAACAGGTCAATGACCGCCATGGCCACGCCGCGGGCGATCAGGTTCTTTGCGCGGTCACGCGCCACCTGCGCACACACCTGCGTGACGGCGACATGCTCGCCCGGATCGGCGGCGAGGAGTTTCTGATCGTGACCCCCGCCACCAGCCGCAGGCGCGCCCAGCGCACCGCCGACCGACTCTGCGCTATGATTGCACAAACCCCTATCGCAGTTGCAGCCCAGACGCCCCCGCTGCATGTCACCATCTCTATCGGTGTGACCATGGCCACCGCGATGGGTCAGACCCTCAGCGTTGCCCAATTGCTCGAAGAGGCGGATCGCGCGCTCTATGCCGCCAAGGCGCAGGGGCGCAACATGGTCACATTCTGCGCCCGTTCCCCCGCGTGATCACCGCTCTTGTCCCAGCCGAAAGGCGCGCGGCGACTGTCCCCAGACTTCGACGAAGGCGCGGGTAAACGCGCTGCGGCTGGCAAAGCCCACCATTTGCGCCACCCGTTTGACCGGCATGCGCTGATCCACCAAGAGCTGCGCCGCGCGCGCCAGCCGCAACGCCCGCAGAAACCCCATCGGACCCTGCCCATAGGCGGCCTGAAACCGCTCCGCAAATCGCGACCGGCTCATGCCCGCCGCCTCGGCAAGGCTTTCGAGCGCATGAGGCGCGCCGGGATCATCGAGCATCGCGCAGAGCGCCCTCCACAGGCCCGGATCGGCCAGCGCCCCCAGCCACATAACCGCCGGGTCCCTCGCCTCGATCCGCCCGCGCAGCATCTCGATCACGCATTGCAAGAGCAGCACGCGTACCATGGCCCGCCCGCCGGTTCTCTGCTGCGCCACCTCGCCCAGCAAGGTTTCCATCGCCCGTGCGGCGCCCGGTGCCGCATTCAGGTCAAGACTGAGCGGCGCACGCATGAGATCAATCAGCCCATGCGTGCCACGCAGTCCCAGATGCAGCCGCGCACAAAGCACCACCATCGTGCCCTCGCCCTCGCCGCGCGCCACATGCTCCTCAAGATCGAGCCCCGCAGGTTTGCACTCCGGCACCACTGTCGCGCCTTTGCCATTATGGCTCAGCGAATGGCGCGCACAGGACGGCACCAACACCAGCCGCCCCGGTGCAAGCGGAATTGGCGCTTGCCCCTGAAGGCTCAGATGCCCCTCTCCGCTCAGCACATAATGCAAGGTCGCGCCCGGCACCCGCCCAAGTCCGAGACTGCACATCCCCTCCAGCGCACAGAGCGCAAAGGGCTCTGGACGGATGTCGAGTTCGCTGAGGATTCGGTCATGGGTCTCTGTGATCTGCATAGCGTGCAGCGTGCCACGGACAGGGCAGGATTGGCACTGAAATAATGCCACGCGCCACGTATTCGGGACGCAAAGGCACATGATGCCTGCCAAACTCGCCCCATTCAACCGCCACTCAGGAGAGAGACCATGTGCAATTGTCATGACCACGACCACGATCCGAAACTCACCCGCCGTCAGGCGCTGACCGGCACCGTGGCCCTTGCCGCCGCCGCGACCGGCCTTGCCGCCACCGGCGCACGGGCGCAGGACAATCCCTATGCAGAGCCCGCCGAACCCGCCCTGCCGCCCAGCGACATGAAGATCGACCCCGCCCGCGTGGCACTTGTCGTCACCGACCCGCAAAACGATTTTCTCAGCCCCAATGGCGTGACCTGGGGTGTGGTCGGTGCCAGCGTCGAGCGCAACAACACCGTCGCCAATATCGAAAGCCTGTTCAAGGCGGCCAAGGCCGCTGGCATCACCGTCGCCGTGTCACCGCATTACTACTATCCGAGCGATCACGGCTGGAAATTCGAAGGCGCGCTGGAAAAGCTGATGCACAAGATCGGCATGTTCGACCGCAAGGATCCGCTGTCGCTCGAAGGGTTCGAAGGCTCGGGTGCCGATTTCCTCGAGATCTACAAACCCTATATCAACGACGGCAAGACCATCGTTACCTCGCCGCACAAGCTCTATGGGCCAGAGCATAACGACCTTGCCCTGCAACTGCGCAAACAGGGCATCGATCAGGTGATCCTCGCGGGCATGTCCGCCAACCTCTGCACCGAAAGCCATATGCGCGAATTGCTGGAACAGGGCTTTGAGGTCGCGGTGATCAAGGACGCCACCGCCGCCGCCATGCTGCCCGAAGGGGATGGCTATCTCGCCGCCCTGATCAACTTCCGCTACATGGCCAACGCCGTCTGGACCACCGAAGAGGTCGTGGCGATGCTGGGCTGACGCTCGCCGCCATTGCACCTGCCTGCCGGGGATGACAGGCAGGGCAGCCCGCGCGGATCACGGACCCGCGCGGGCATTTTCATTTGCCGCGAACCGTCGTAACCATGACCCCGAGTGGCATCAGACAGGACAGCAGCACATGACAGAGACAATGATCGGGGTAATCGGGGGCTCCGGGCTCTACGAGATCGACGGGTTGCAAAGGGCCGAATGGCGCGCGGTGGAAACCCCTTGGGGCGTGCCCTCGGATGCGATCCTCACCGGCACGCTCGACGGGGTGCCGATGGCCTTTCTGCCCCGCCACGGGCGCGGTCATGTGCATAGCCCCACCTCGGTTCCCTACCGCGCCAATATCGACGCCCTGAAACGTCTGGGCGTGACCGATGTGATCTCGGTCTCTGCCTGCGGGTCCTTTCGTGAAGACATGGCACCGGGTGATTTCGTGCTTGTCGATCAGTACATCGACCGGACCTTTGCGCGTGAGAAAAGCTTTTTCGGTCCCGGCTGCGTGGCCCATGTCAGCGTGGCGCATCCCACCTGCCCGCGCCTCTCGGCAGCCTGCGCCGTCGCGGCGCGCGATGCCGGCATCACCCTGCACGAGGGCGGCACCTATCTGGCCATGGAAGGCCCGCAATTCTCGACCCTCGCGGAATCAAAGCTCTACCGCGATGTCTGGGGCTGCGACGTGATCGGCATGACCGGCATGCCCGAGGCCAAGCTCGCCCGCGAGGCAGAGCTCTGCTACGCCTCCGTTGCCATGATCACCGATTACGATAGCTGGCACCCGGATCACGGCGCGGTCGATATCAGCGCCATCATCGCCACCCTGACCGGCAATGCCGACAAGGGGCGCAACCTGGTGCGCCGCCTGCCTGCGCTGCTCGGCCCCGAGCGCGATCCCTGCCCGCACGGCTGCGACCGCGCGCTCGACTTTGCCCTGATCACCGCCCCCGAGAAACGCGACCCCAAGCTTCTGGCTCGGCTCGATGCGGTGGCGGGGCGGGTTCTGGGCTGATCGCCAACCGCTCAACTCTTCGCGCGCGGGCTGTCACACCACTGGACGCCCGCGCGCGTCACGCCCAATAAAAGGGCATGACCCATCTTATCGACAAACTCGCGGATCAAAACTGGCGCTATGCCATGGGCCGCCGCTTTGAGGCGCTGACCGATGAGATATTTCAGGTCATCCGCTGGGTTCTGGTGGTGGGCTTTGCCAGTTATCTGGCGCGCACCAATGACCAGCCGATCATTCTCGTCACCTACTGGGGTCTCTCTGCGCTGCTCTTTGGCTATATCGCGTCGCGCTTTCTCTTGCGGCCCGAGATCGCCTTTCTCGGCAATCCGGCGGGGCGGTTTGGTCGGCTTGCCCAATCGGCGCTCAATTTCCTTCTCTGCATCGTGGTCTTTGGCCTCACCCTCTGGGCGATCAGCGCCCTGACCGAGGTCATCGCCCAGTATCGCACCACGCACTGAGCGCTTGCGCCTGCGCGCGCCCTGCGCCACAACCCTGCCGCAGCCAACCGGAGCCACGCCATGCCCCCCCTCAAGACCGTTCAGGACTATATCCGCACCATCGTCGATTTCCCGCATGAGGGGATCCTCTTTCGCGATGTGACCACGCTCTTTGCCGATCCGCGCGGCTTTCGCATGGCCATCGACCAGATGCTGCACCCCTATGCAGGCCAGCCCATCGACAAGGTGGCAGGGCTCGAGGCGCGCGGCTTCATCCTTGGCGGTGCCATCGCGCACCAGCTATCCGTGGGCTTTGTGCCGATCCGCAAGAAGGGCAAGCTGCCCGGCGCGGTGATCTCGGAGGAGTATCAGCTTGAATATGGCGAGGCGGTGGTTGAAATCCACGATGACGCCATTCAGCCCGGCGAACGCGTGCTCTTGGTCGATGACCTTCTGGCGACAGGCGGCACGGCGGCGGCGGGCATTCGGCTCCTCGAACGGCTGGGCGGGAACATCACCGGCTGCGCCTTTGTCGTTGATCTGCCCGACTTGGGCGGCCACAAGCGGCTGACAGATATGGGCATGGACGTGCACACCCTCTGCGCCTTCGACGGGCTCTAACCCCAACCCGCCACAGGCCAAAGCGATCAGCCTATTTCAGCGCTTCCCAAAAGAGCGCCAGATGCCGCTGGACAATCTCGCCATAGCGCCCGCTCTCGTGCAGCTTGGCAAGCCCCGCATTCAGCCGGTAAAGATGCGTCGTGCCGCGCCAATGCGTCTTGGAAATCACCGCATAGAGCGCCTCGCGCGACAGCGGCTGTTCGACCGGAACCACCTGACCGCGCAGGCCCATAGCCACGATCTTGGCCGCGCCCTCAAAGACATCCAGACTGACCGCATCCACCGCCCCGGCCATCAAAAGCGCAAAGCATTCCTCTGGGCTGCCGGGCTGGTTCAGGCTGATCTTGCCCTCCACCAGCCAGCGCCGGTCGGCCCGGTCGAGATCATGGGTAAAACGCCCCGCCGGACGACACAGCCGCTTGCCCAGAATATCCGCATCCTCGGTGTAGCGAAAATCGCTGTCAGCGCGCCGGAACAGCATCACCGGCAAATCCATCAAGGCGTCGGAAAAGTGAAACGCGGTGCAGAGGTCGTCTTCCGGTGTCAGGCTGCAATCGGGCTTGATCCAGGGAAAGCCCATATCATAGCGCTTTTGCCCCAAAAGCGGGCCTAGATGCTGACTGCGGTCCGGCTCCCACACAATTTCATAGGGCACCGGTGATGGGCTCAGCTCCAGCGCGGCATTGACCAACTCGGTGACCATGCCGCCGCCCGGCCAATCCTGATCGGCAAAGGGCACGTCCCCCCCGGCGGTGAGCAGGGTCAGTTCCGCCCCGCTTTGCCGCAGCGGTGTGGCATCCGGCTCGGGGTTCTCCGCGGGACAGGGAATATAGATGTCGCGCCCGGAGACCAGCGACTGAACCTGCCCTGCCAGTGTCGCCTGATTGGCGTAATAGATCAGGGTCCATTGCTCGGCATCCTCGTAATGCGTCTCGGCAATCGAGGCGAGCGTATCTCCGGGCTGAACGCGGTAGGTCACATCGCACAGCGCCTGCGCCCCCCCAGGAACAAGCAAGCCCGCTGCGAACAGCGCAACCGTGAGGCTTCTCCGCATCGCCTCAGAACCCCGCCCAGACGCGGCTCATATGCGCGTCGATGATCTTCTGATAAGTTCCATTTGCACGTATCTCCGCCAAGCCTTTCTCGAAAACGGCCAACAATGCCGGCCCATCGGGATGCGATTTGTGAACGACCATGTGATTGCCATCGACCGAAATCGGCTGCCCCTGGGCGACGACCACACGCTCTTCGAGCCCAAGTTCCTTGATCTTGCCCCGCCCCAGAAACTCGTTCAGCACAACGCCATCAACTTCTCCCTCCACCAACAGCCGCAGGCAATCGCCGGGCGATGTGGGCGTCTTGAGGGTGATCACCCCGTTCTTGAGCCAGTTACGTCCATGCTGGTCGAAGATGTAGGTCGAATACCCGGCCGGTCGGCACAGGGTCTTGCCCTGAATATCGGCGTCAGAGGTAAAGGCCATGGGCCGCGTCTTGTCGACAAAGAGCAGCATCAGCACTTCGAACATTGACTCTGAAAACAGCAAGTTGGCACAGCGATAGGTCTCGGGGTCACTCTCGCAATCTGGCTTGAACCACGGAAACCCGATGTCCAGCAGCGCATTGGACAAGAGTGGTTCGTGATGCGCCGCCCAGTCATCGACCCAGTGAATGGCAAACCCCTGCTCCGGAGCGGCCGCCTCCATCGCGGCTTGCACCACCTCCGCAAGCATCCCGCCGTTCGGCATGGCCTTATCCGTGAATGGCCAGAAATCGCCCCCCGTCAGAATGTTGATCTTGCGCCGGGTCGCGGCATTGCCGGGGGCCACAACCAAGGGCGCGGCGGCGGCAAGCGTCGCCTCTGGGGCCACGGTTCCCCCGTCCAGCCCGGTGGGCAAACCGTCGATACAGCGCAGCCGCAGCCGCATACCCGCCCGGATATTGTTCGGATTTTGGCCAATCTGATCCATGTTGGCAGAGTGGATGACAGTCCACTTTCCAGCATCCTTGTATTGGCTATCCGCAATCAGCGAGAGACTGTCACCGCGCTGTACGACGTAGCTGCCGCCACACCCCTGCGCTTGGGCTTGCCCGGCGAATACCCCGGCCAGCAGCAACACAACCCCACAAATAGCGCTCTTCATAATACAATCCCCCAGATAATGAGGGCACTAAGGCCAATCCGGCAGATTCGGTCAAGCCGTTTCCGCCTCGCCATGCCGCTTTGCAGGCTCAGTGCGCGCCGCCCGACCCAATCCGAGCCGCCAGTCGCAGCGCGTGGCTCGCGCCTTGGCTGACCGGCGGCAACACAGGGTCATAGCTCGCCCGGATCAGCGCCCCGATCTCGGGCCGCAGCACAACACCGCCCCCCGGCAGCACCGCCAGCGCCGAGCGGTCCTGAAACGCCCGGTCCGACCACAAAAGCATGCTTTGCACGATCTGGCTCAGCGCCAATGTTTCGGCGGGCACCGCACTCAGATGCGCGTCCATCCGCAGGAACACAAAGCACGCCCGAATGGCCCCCGCCGGATCAAATCGGAAGATCCGGTACTGATTGGCCTCCGCCGCCTCCAGCCGCGCCACCAGCGGGCCAAGGTCCGGGATCAACCGATCCAGCCCCGGCACCTCCGGCAACTCCTTCCAGTCGCGAAAGAAAAAGAGCATGAGGTTTGCGCCCAGTTCCGGGTCGGTCTCGGCCATTTGATGCCCGGCCACGGCCACAACCGCCTCGACCGCGCCCTTGACCACGCTCAATGTCGCGTCATCGGTGCCGAACACCACCGGCACAATGGGCCGCCCCCAGCGTGCAAAGAGAAATTCGCCGTCCGCACGCGTAAACAGCGCCGCGATCTCGTCAGAGGTCAGGGGGTCGGTCATGGGCAGGTCTCCGATTTTTGCGCCCATGTATCAAGCCAAGTAGTGTCTCGCAAACCCGTCATTCTTCTTGGTGAAAATACTCACCTTCAACGCCCGCCCCCGACGCGTCACTTGCCGAAAAGATCACTCTGCCCTTTCGGCCCCGGTGCGGCCAACCCCAGATGCGCC
The DNA here is from genome assembly GCF_000768555.3 of Roseovarius mucosus DSM 17069. Classification (GTDB taxonomy): domain Bacteria; phylum Pseudomonadota; class Alphaproteobacteria; order Rhodobacterales; family Rhodobacteraceae; genus Roseovarius; species Roseovarius mucosus. Next base: position 208,071 of record NZ_KN293977.1, on the reverse strand, counting down.
CAGCCGCCCTGCGCCAGCATCCGCCCGCGCGGGGTGCGTTGAATGAGGCCCTGTTGCAGGAGAAACGGCTCGATCACCTCTTCCAGCGCATCTCGGCTCTCACTCAGCGCCGCACTGATGGTCTCGATCCCCACCGGCCCGCCCTGATAGGCCTCGGCAATCAGGCGCAGATAGCGCCGGTCGGCTCCATCAAGCCCCAGATGATCCACGCCAAGCCGGGTCAGCGAACTGTCTGCCAGCGCGCGGCTGATCTTGCCGCCGCCCTCAACCACGGCGAAATCCACCACCCGGCGCAGCAAACGCCCCGCAATGCGCGGCGTGCCGCGAGCACGGCGGGCAATCTCGCGTGCGCCCTCGGTGTCGGTGGGGATGTTCAAGAGCTTTGCGTTGCGCGTCACGATTTCGTGCAACTCGTCGATCTCGTAGAATTGCAGCCGGGTGGGAATACCAAAACGGTCGCGCAGAGGCGTGGTCAAAAGGCCCAGACGCGTCGTCGCCCCCACCAGCGTGAAAGGCTGCAACTCGATCCGCACGGTACGCGCCGCTGGCCCTTCGCCGATCACCAGATCCAGCTCGAAATCCTCCATCGCGGGATAGAGCACCTCTTCCACCGCTGGGTTGAGGCGATGGATTTCGTCGATGAAGAGCACATCATTGCGCTCGAGATTGGTGAGGATCGCCGCGAGATCCCCGGCCTTGGCCAGCACCGGGCCAGAGGTCATGCGAAACCCCACCCCCAATTCGCGCGCCATGATCTGCGCCAGCGTGGTCTTGCCCAGACCGGGGGGGCCGTGAAAGAGCGTGTGATCCATCGCATCCCCGCGCTGCCGGGCGGACTGGATGAATACCGCCAGATTGGCCCGCGCCTCGCGCTGCCCGATGAATTCGGACAGCGCCTGTGGTCGCAGGCTACGGTCCTGATCTTCGGGCAGGGCCGCGCCGCGCAATGTCGGGTCCGGTTCAGCCATGCTTTACCCTTTCGGCGCCAGCCGCCGCAGGGCGGCGCGGATCAGATCGGAGGTTGTGCCCTCGGGCATCTCGCCCGCCACCTGCGCCACGGCACTTGCCGCCTCGCCGGGGGAATAGCCCAGATTGGTCAGCGCCGACAGGGCTTCGGCCTGTGCGCCGGGACTGGGCGGGACGGGGGTGGGTGTGACCACCGCTGCGCTTTCAATCGCCTCGCCCGCATCCGGCGCAGGCGGAGCGGCAGGCGATGCCGCCCCCATCGCCATCACCATCGGCACCTTGTCTTTCAACTCGTTGACCACGCGCTGCGCGGTCTTGGCCCCGATCCCCTTGGCCGCCGTGACCGAATGCCAATCTCCAATCGCGATCGCGCGCCCCACGCCCTCTGGCCCAAGCGCCCCCAGAATGGCCAGCGACGCCTTGGCCCCTACCCCCTGCACGCTCATCAGCAGGCGGTGCCATTCCTTTTCCACGAGCGTGGGAAAGCCGAAAAGCTGCAAGAGATCCTCACGTACCAACAGATCCGTGTAGAGAGCAGTCATCCCGCCCACTCCGGGCAGCGCCGAAAGCGTCCGCTCGGAACAATAGACCAGATAGCCGACCCCGCGCACGTCGATCAAAACATGGTCCGTACCGCGATAATCAATCCGCCCGGCAACCCGTCCGATCATGCGCTGGCCCTCGCCACCGCGCGCGCCAGCATGTCAGAGGACCGCGCGTGATGCGCGTGACAAATCGCAATCGCCAATGCATCCGCCGCATCCGGCCCGGCCAGCACCACGCCCGGCAATTGCACCTTGACCATATGCGCCACCTGTTCCTTGGCGGCATGGCCCACGCCCACCACCGTTTTCTTGACCGTGTTGGGTGAATATTCCCCCACGCTCAGCCCGTATTGCGCAGGCACCAGCAGGGCAATGCCCCGCGCCTGACCCAGTTTCAGCGTGCCTGCCCCGTCCTTGTTGACAAAGGTCTGCTCGACCGCCGCCGCCTGCGGGTCGAACCGGTGCAGAATATCGGTGAGTTGCTCATAGAGCGACAAGAGCCGCGCCGCGAGGTCGGGACCGCTTGAATGACAGATGCCGTTGGCCACATGGCTCAGCCTGCTGCCCTCGACATCGATCACGCCCCAGCCGAGGTTGCGCAACCCCGGATCAATCCCCAATACCCGCATCTCGCTGCCCTGCTCGTTTTGATTTTTTTCAGCAATAGCACGAAACGAGAACAAGCACCAAGCAGAATGCGCGTTCGCAAACCGCCTGTTTTCCCATCGCTGCGTTGCAGAAATGTCGCGCATCCACTTGGCACGCGGCCATAGTGAAATCTAAAATCGTTTAAAAACAATATGCTTAAGGCTTGTTATACCCATGCATAAAATGCATAAGAACTATGCAATAAACTCGACTTGCGAGAACGATAGGCGCGGATTACCTGCGGCTCAGAAACAGACACGCTCTGTCCCCTCATTCAATAGGAATAAAATCATGGCCGCTCTCGACAGCACCCGCTCTCACGCATCTCACGCCGGTTTCGGCGCAATCTTTGCCCGCGCATTCTCGGTACTTGCCACTTGGAACGAGCGTCGCGCCACCCGCGCCGCCCTGTCGCGTCTTTCGGACCGCGAACTCGACGATATCGGCCTCAGCCGTGGTGACATTGATCTGGTCGCACGCCAGATCTGATCTCGCCATGAGCTTCAAGCAATAAACCCGCGCCGGTATGCACCGCGCGGGTTTTTTCATGCGTAAAAGACTTGGCGCTCAGCGCAAGATCGGGCGCAGATAGGCCGAGAGCATCTGGCTGATCGGATCGGATTGCATCACCACGGCCCCTGCCTGTTCCACAATGCTGCCCTGCGCCAATTGCGCCAACCGATCCGCATAGAGCGGCGCGCCCAGATGCGCGATGATCACAGCCTTGAAAAAGGTAAAGCCCAGCACGAGATACAGAAGCCCACGCAGAGGAAGTCCGCTCTTGCGGCGCTTGGGCCGAAAAATGATCAGCCCATCCTTACCGACTTTGCTGACATAGCCCTGAGCCAATCGAGTGCGCTTGCGGCCAATCGCCTTGAGGCGCGAGTCGAACCCTTGAAATGCTTCACTCATATCGAGACATCCCGTTATCACGACCCCCACCGCGATAAGGAGAAGGTACGTCCGAAATGTGGCAAAACCAAGGCAGCGCTCCGGATCAGCCCCAATCCTGACGCATTTTTATAGACTTTTAGATAGGGTCAGGGTGGTCCAGTCACCAATCTCTTCGCGGCACTCTACACTGTTTCCAAGCGCGCAATAAACGTCGCGCACCTCATCTGCCTGCTCGTTCAGAATACCCGAGAGAATCACCTTGCCCCCCGGCATCAGCGCCGCCGTGATCCCAGGGGCAAGAGCAATCAGCGGGCCTTTCAGGATATTCGCAAACACCAGATTATAGGGCGCCGCCGCACTCAGGCGGGGATGCTCCAGCCCTTCGGCCTCGATGCACTCCACCCGCCCCTCGAGCGCATTGGCCGTCACATTGGCGCTCGCCACTTCGACCGCCACCGCGTCAATATCACTGGCCAGCATGACGCCCGGCCAGATCCGCGCCGCGGCCATTGCCAAAACTGCCGTGCCGCACCCCAGATCGAGCACCGACTGCCCGACAAAGCCCGCGTTGGCCAGCCGGTCCAGCGCCTTGAGACAGCCCTGCGTCGTGCCGTGGTGCCCGGTGCCAAAGGCCATCGCCGCCTCGATCAACAGCGGCTCGCAATCCTCGGGCACCTTGTCGGCATCATGGCTGCCATAGACAAAGAACCGCCCCGCCACCACGGGCGTGAGGTCCCGCCGCACCTTGGCCACCCAATCCACCTCGGGTAATTCAGAAATGACAAAGGGCTTGGCCCCGTGCACCTTAGCCAAAAGCGCCAGCGCCACCTCGTCTGGGGCCTCCTCGAAATAGGCACCGATTTCCCACAGGCCCGAGCCATCCTCCATTTCGAATGATCCGATACCGGTCGGCTCCGGTTCCAGATGCTCCAGCGCCTCGGCCATCGCTTCGGCGTTGGCCTTTTCAGGAAGGGTGGTGAGGGCGGTATAGGTCGGCATTGATGGTCCTTCTCGGGGATAAATCACTCGGCAGGGGCGGCGACAAAGCGCGACAACACTGTCTCGTTGCCCGGTTCGGGGTGACGCGGGATCAGCAGCGCAAGCGAGAACGAGACCATGGCCATCCCCGCTGCCCCCACGAACACCGCCGCAGGCGACACCAGCCACAGATAGCCCAAGGCCGCCGGCAGGAACACCGCCGCGATATGGTTGATGGTAAAGGCCACCGCCGCAGTGGGCGCAATATCACCGGGATCGGCGATCTTCTGGAAATAGGTCTTGAGCGCCAGAGCCAGCGAAAACAGGATGTGGTCGATCACATAGAGTGTCGCCGCCAGCACCACGCCCCAGCCAAAGAAGTAGATGCCGCCATAGGCCAGAAACACGATCGCCAACCCGGCGTATTCAAAGAGCAGCGTGCGCCGCTCGCCAAAATGAAACACCGCCTTGCCCATCAGGGGCGCGAAAATCATGTTGACCACGAGGTTGATGAGAAAGAGCGCTGTCACCTCATGCACTTCAAAGCCGAATTTCTCGACCATCATGAAGCCAGCAAAGACAATGAAGATCTGCCGCCGCGCCCCGGCCATGAATTGCAGAGCATAGTAGAGCCAATAGCGCCGCCGCAGCACCATCTTCTTGAGCTGCGGATTGGGGGCCTCGAACCGGGGATAGGCGATCAGGCAGAACACCGCGATCAATGCAGTAAAGCCGCCCGACACGAGATAGACCAAATTGTAACTCAGATCGAACGCCTGCCAGGTCAACACGATCAGCACATAGGCCACCAGCGTCGCCGCCGACCCGCCCGCCATCAACCAGCCCAGCATCTGCGGCGCGCGCAACTTGTCCAGCCATTGCAATTGCAGCGATTGGTTCACTGTCTCGAAATAGTGAAACCCGATGGAGCTGAGCATGGTGATCGTGAGGATCCCGCCCAGTGTCGGGAAATGCGCAGTGATCGCAGTCGCCACCCCCAAGATCAGCAAGGCGACCAACGCCAAAACCTGCTCATGCATGAACATGATCAACGCGATCACCCCGATGGCCAGGAACCCTGGAATTTCCCGCACCGTATGCAACCAGCCGATGTCAGAGCCGTTGAACCCTGCCACCTCGATCACAAAGTTATTGAGCAGCGCCGACCATGTGGCGAAGGCCACGGGCATCGCGGCGGCCATCAGGAACAGCAGCGTAACAGGCCGTCGCCAGAATGGCAGCTCTTGCGCTCTGCCCAGGGGAAATTGCGGTTTCATATTTTCCCTTTACGCCCAAGTCGCCGCCTTGGCGAGAGGCTGCGCTATTGGTCCAATCGAAATCTTGAAAAGATTTCAACCCGCTTTCTTTTCAAGAAAGCGTCAGTAAAAACTCTGCGGATCAATATCGACCGTCAGGCGCATTTGCGCAGGCAACCGCACCTGCGCGATCCAATCGGACACCGCCGCCTGCAACGCCGCCCCCTTGGGGGCCTTGACCAGCAACCGCACACGGTGGCGCCCCCGAATACGGGCGATCGGTGCGGGAGCCGGGCCAAAGACCTGCGCCCCCACCGCCCGAATGGGCCCATCGCGCCGTGCAAGGGCCTCGCCCAGATCGAACACCGCCTGCATATCGGGGGAACTGAGGATAATCCCCGCCATGCGGCCATAGGGCGGCACGCCCGCCTGCCTGCGCCCCTCGGCCTCGGCACGCCAGAATCCCTCCTCATCCCCGGCCAGAATGGCGCGAATGACCGGATGCTCGGGTTGGAACGTCTGCAAGAGCGCGCGCCCCGCCCGCTCGGCCCGCCCCGCACGCCCCGCCACCTGCCGCATCAACTGAAAGGTTCGCTCGGCGGCGCGCAGGTCAGAGCCTTGCAAACCCAGATCGGCATCAATCACCCCCACCAAGGTGAGCAGCGGAAAATTATGCCCTTTTGCAACCAGTTGCGTGCCGATGATGATGTCCGCCGCCCCTTGGGCAATCTCGACGATCTGCTCTTTCAAGGCCCGCGCAGAGCCGAACAAATCCGACGACAGCACCGCGATCCGCGCCTGCGGGAAAAGCGCCGCCGCCTCTTCCGCCAGCCGCTCCACCCCCGGTCCGACCGCCGCGAGCTTGCCTGCCACACCGCAGGACGGGCAGGCCTCGGGCATGGCGGCGCTCTCGCCGCATTGGTGGCACATCAACCGTTTTTGAAACCGATGCTCGACCATCCGCGCATCGCACTGTGGGCATCCGATCTGATGCCCACAGGCGCGGCAAATGGTGGTCGGCGCATAGCCGCGCCGGTTGAGGAACAAGAGCGCCTGTTCCCCCGCCGCCACCCGCGCATTCACCGCCGACTGCAAGCTGGGCGAAATCCAGCGGTTCGACGGCAATGTTTCAGCCCGCATGTCGATGGCCGCCAACTCCGGCATTACCGCCACGCCGAACCGCGCATCCAGATCCAGCCGCTCGTATTTCCCCGCTTCGGCATTGGCCCAGCTTTCAAGGCTTGGCGTGGCAGAGGCCAGCACCACCCGCGCGCTACACAGGCTTGCCCGCAGGACAGCCATATCGCGCGCATGATAGAGCGCGCCATCCTCTTGTTTATAGGAGGTGTCGTGTTCCTCATCGACCACGATTAACCGCAAATCCTGAAACGGCAGAAACAGCGCGGACCGCGCGCCTACCACCATTTGCGCTCCCCCCTGCCCGACCATTTTCCAAACCCGCCGCCGCTCGGTCATGGTGACACCGGAATGCCATTCCGCCGGGCGCGCGCCAAACCGCGCCTCGACCCGCGTGAGAAACTCGGCCGTCAGCGCAATTTCGGGCAAGAGGACAAGCGCCTGCCCCCCTTGGCGCAGCGCCTCGGCCACGGCCTCCAGATACACTTCCGTCTTGCCTGATCCGGTCACACCGCGCAGCAAAGTTGTGCCATATCCCTGCCCGCGCAGCCCCGCGCGCAGGTGCTCTGCCGCCGCCGCCTGATCCTCGGTCAGCGCCTTGGCGGGCAGGTCGGGATCAAGCCGGGCAAAGGGCGTATCGCGCGGCGTGTCCTCTTCCAGCACGGCACCCTGCGCCACCAACCCCTTGACCACCGACGATGTCACCCCCGCCAGATCGCTCACTTCCTTGAGCGTGAAGCCCAGTCCGCCATGATCGCGCAAGACCTCCAGCACCCGCGCCCGCGCATCGGTCAGGCGTGCAGGCTCGCCCTCGCCCAGACGGTAAATCTTCTGCATCGAGGGCGGGTCGCTCAGCCCCGGCGCGCGCGTCGCCAGCCGCAGCATCGCAGGCAGCGGCGTCAGCGTATATTCCCCCGCGCGGCGCAGAAATTCCTGCATCTCGCCGCGCATCGGGGCCACGTCGAGCACCCGCCCGATGCTGCGCGCCTTCTTGAGGTCAAATCCGCCCCGTCCCGGCCCCCAGACCACACCCAATACCTTGCGCGGCCCCAGCGGCACCTCGACAAAGGCGCCGGCCATGACCCCGCCCTCAGGGGCCAGATAATCCAGCGGCCCCTCCAAGGGCTGCGCCGTCAGCACCGCCACCAACGCCCCTTCGTCGTAAAAGTCGGGCAAGGCTTGGGTCAACGGACGGCTCCTGTTGCAAGAGGGGTTTCGGCGGACGTCCCCATGAGGTAAACGCTTCGCCAAGCAAACCCAACCCGCCACAGAGGGCCACCCATGAAATTCTTTGTCGATACCGCCGAAACCGATCAGATCGCCGAACTCAATGACCTTGGCATGGTGGATGGTGTGACCACCAACCCTTCGCTCATCCTGAAATCAGGCCGCGACATTCTCGAAGTCACACGCGAGATCGCCGAAATGGTTGACGGCCCGGTCAGCGCCGAGGTCGTAGCCCTCACCGCAGACGAGATGATTGCCGAGGGGCGCAAACTCGCCGCCATCGCGGGCAATATCGCGGTCAAAGTGCCGCTCACCTGGGACGGCCTCAAGGCCTGCAAGGTGCTCTCGGGCGAGGGTCACATGGTCAACGTGACGCTCTGCTTTTCGGCCAATCAGGCGCTCTTGGCCGCAAAGGCGGGGGCCACGTTCATTTCCCCCTTCATCGGGCGGCTTGACGACATCAACCTCGACGGAATGGAACTGATCGCCGACATCCGCACGATCTATGACAATTACGGGTTCGAGACCCAGATTCTCGCGGCCTCGATCCGCACCGTCAACCACGCCTTTCAAGCCGCCCATATCGGCGCTGACGTGATGACCGCCCCCCCCGCCGTGATCAAGAAAATGGCAGAGCATCCGTTGACCGAACAAGGGCTCAAGACCTTCATGGCCGATTGGGAAAAGACCGGCCAGAAAATCCTCTGACCCGTGCTTTGCCAACCAGATCAAGGGGCGCTCTCCAGTGCCCCTTTTTCATGGCCGAAGATCAGACAAGTGGACGCATCTGCCCGCCGACCGTATAGATCAGGCATCATGGCGCGCACACCATGCCCATGCCCACGCGACCGATAAACGAGGAATTCAATGAAACAGTTTTTTCTGGCCCTCTTGGGGGCGATCGCGCTCAGCGGCGCGGCCCATGCCCATAGTGTGAAGAAAAACACACTCGAAATCATCCATCCCCATATCAACGAACCTTTCGCCGGGGCCAAATCAGCCGCCGCCTATATGGCCATCAGCAATGAGGGCGCCACGGCCGACCGCCTGATTGCCATCGAAACCACCGCCGCAAAAAAGACAACCCTGCACACCACTGACCATGGCAGCGACGGGGTGGCGCGAATGCAGCCGGTTGCAGGCATCGAGATTCCACCGGGCGAGACCGTCAATCTCGAACCGGGCGGGTTGCATGTCATGCTGATGGGCCTCACCGCCCCGCTCAAGGAAGGTGACATGGTTTCCGCGACCTTCCACTTCGAGCAGGCAGGCGCGGTCACGGTGGAATTCATGGTCGATCCCACCGATGGCGTGGACCATTCCAAGATGGGTCACTGACCCCCTGTTGGGCGCCAGCATTTTTCGTCCGATCAGGCTCATATCGCCCCGGCCCCGAGCCGGGGCCTTTGATCTGCATCGGCGAGGTCCGGGGTCAAGCCCGGGACGGTTTTGATCGGGCGCGATACGCCCCAGACGAAAAAGAGGGGGCACTAGGCCCCCTCGAGTCTCGCGGATCGGGTGTCATTCACTGCCCGACTGTGGTTGTTGCCTGCTTCCGATCCGCGTCCGGGGCGAGCGCACCCGCCCCGTGTCTCAATTTCCTCAGCTACACCCACTCGTAGAGCCGCAGGTGTTGCACTTCATGCAGGTGCCGTTGCGCACCAGCGTGTAGTTGCCGCATTCGCCACAGGCCTCGCCCTCGTAGCCCTGAAGCCGCGCCTTGGTGCGGGCATCCATGCTGACCGAGCCAGAGGCGACCGCCGTGGTCGTGGTCATGGCCGACATCGTCGCACTGGCCGTTTCAGGCACCAGCGTGGCCAGCATGCTCATCGCATCCATGCCATCGCCTGCGGCGCGCGCCATGGCCTGTCCGCCCTGGAACACCACCAACTCTTGCGGCAGACGCTTGCGCAGATAGCCGGTTGAACTGATCTGCTTTAGCACCTCCAGCGAGCGGTTGGCGGCTGCCTCGCTCATTTCCGAAACATTGCGCACGCCCTCTTCCTCGCCGCGCCCCAGATCGTCAAAGCTGGCCCCCGAGGGTTTGACATGCGCCAGATCGGTGCGATCCAGATAGCTCACCGCCAGTTCGCGGAAGATATAGTCGAGGATCGAGGTCGCATTCTTGATGCTGTCATTGCCCTGCACCATGCCCGCCGGTTCGAACTTGGTAAAGGTAAAGGCATCGACGAATTCCTCCAGCGGCACCCCGTATTGCAGGCCAACCGACACGGCGATGGCAAAATTGTTCATCATCGCACGAAAGCCAGCGCCCTCTTTGTGCATGTCGATGAAGATTTCACCCAGCTTGCCATCCTCGTACTCACCGGTGCGCAAATACACCTTGTGACCGCCGACAATCGCCTTCTGCGTATAGCCCTTGCGCCGCTCGGGCAGCTTTTCGCGGTGCGATTTCTGGATTTCCTTGATGATCACCTTTTCGACGATCTTCTCGGCCAGCACCTGCGCCTTTTGCTGCGGCGTGCCGGATTCCAGAATATCGGCGGCCTCGTCATCATCCTCGACCAGACTTGCCGCAAGCGGCTGGCTCAGCTTCGATCCATCGCGGTAGAGCGCGTTGGCTTTGACACCCAGCGACCACGACAGCTCATAGGCCTTCTGGCAATCCTCGATGGTGGCGTCATTGGCCATGTTGATGGTCTTGGAAATCGCGCCTGAGATGAACGACTGCGCCGCCGCCATCATGGTGATATGGCTCTCGACCCCAAGATAGCGCTTGCCCTTCTTGCCGCAGGGATTGGCGCAATCAAAGACCTTGTAATGCTCCACCTTGAGATGCGGCGCGCCTTCCAGCGTCATGGTGCCGCACACATGGTCGTTGGCCAATTCGATATCACGCTTGGAATAACCCAGATGCGTCAGGATATCGAAGGTCGGATCGTTCAGCTTTTCCGCCGGAATACCCAGAACATTGGTGCAGAACTCCGCGCCCAGCGTCCACTGGTTGAACACGAACCGGATATCGAACGCCGAACCCAGGGCCGCATCCACCTTGGTCAGCTCGTTGGGTCCAAATCCGTGACCGATCAGCGACGTGTGGTTGATCCCCGGCGCATTGCCAATGGAGCCGTGACCCACAGCGTAGCTCACGATTTCCTCGATCTGCGCCGAACCATAGCCCAGCTTTTCCAAGGCGGCCGGAACCGACTGGTTGATGATCTTGAAATAACCGCCGCCTGCCAGCTTCTTGAACTTGACCAGCGCAAAATCGGGCTCGATCCCGGTCGTGTCGCAATCCATCACCAGACCGATGGTGCCCGTCGGCGCGATGACCGATGTCTGCGCATTGCGGTAGCCGTTCTTTTCGCCCAGCTTCAGCGCCTCATCCCAGGATGCCATCGCCAGATCAACGAGCCGCGCATCGGGGCAATTCTTGTGGTCGAGCGGCACCGGCTTCACGGCCAGTCCCTCATACCCCTCGGTGGCCCCATAAGCCGCATTGCGGTGGTTGCGGATCACGCGCAGCATATGCTTGGCATTGCGCTTGTAGCCCGCAAATGCCCCTAACTCTCCGGCCATCTCGGCACTCGTGGCATAGGCCACGCCGGTCATGATCGCCGTCAGCGCCCCGCAAAGCGCGCGCCCCTCGTCGCTGTCATAGCCAAAGCCCATGTTCATCAGCAAACCGCCGATATTGGCATAGCCCAGACCCAAGGTGCGGAACTCATAGCTGAGTTGCGCAATCTCCTTGGACGGGAACTGCGCCATCGTCACCGAGATTTCCAGCGTCACGGTCCAGAGGCGCGTCGCATGCATATAGGCATCTGCGTCAAACTTGCCGTCCGCGTAGAACTTCAAGAGGTTCATCGAGGCCAGGTTGCACGCCGTATCATCCAGGAACATATATTCCGAACAGGGGTTGGACCCCCGGATCTCACCATCTTCCGGGCAGGTGTGCCACGCGTTGACCGTGTCGTGATACTGAATACCCGGATCAGCGCAGGCCCAGGCCGCGTGCCCCACATCTTCCCACAGATCACGCGCCTTGATCGTCTTGGCAACCGACCCATCGGTGCGGTTGATCAGCGCCCAATCGGCATCCTCGCGCACCGCCTTGAGAAAGGCATCGGTGACGCGGATCGAATTGTTCGAATTCTGGCCCGAGACTGACGCATAAGCCTCTGAATCCCAATCGGTGTCATAGGTCGGGAATTCAATGCTCTGATAGCCCTGCCGCGCGTAATCGAGCACCCGCTTGACGTAGGTCTCAGGGATTTGCACCTGCTTGGCACTGCGAATGGCAGCCTTGAGTTGCTCGTTCTTCTTGGGATCGACGGAATCCTCGGAACTGCCATCCCAGGCCCGGATCGCGGCAAAAATCTGGTTCAGCTTCTGCTCATGCATCTTCGAACCTGCGACGATGCTGGCAACCTTCTGTTCTTCCTTGACCTTCCAGTTGATGAATTCCTGGATATCGGGATGATCGGCATCACAGATCACCATCTTGGCCGCGCGCCGCGTGGTGCCGCCCGATTTGATCGCGCCCGCCGCACGGTCGCCGATCTTCAGGAACCCCATCAGGCCAGACGACTTGCCACCGCCCGACAGCTTTTCCCCCTCGGCACGCAGGCTGCTGAAATTGGTGCCCGTGCCAGAGCCGTATTTGAACAGACGCGCCTCGCGCACCCAGAGGTCCATGATCCCGCCGTCGCCCACCAGATCATCCTTGACCGACTGGATAAAGCAGGCATGCGGTTGCGGATGCTCATAGGCCGAGCTGGATTTGGTCAACTCACCCGTTTGGAAATCGACGTAGTAATGCCCCTGGCTCGGGCCGTCGATGCCATAGGCCCAGTGCAGGCCGGTGTTGAACCACTGCGGGCTGTTGGGCGCCGCCATCTGGCGCGCCAGCATATAGCGCATCTCGTCGAAATAGGCGCGGGCGTCCGATTCCTTGGTGAAATAACCGCCCTTCCAGCCCCAATAGCACCAGGCGCCCGCCAGCCGGTCAAACACCTGCTTGGCGCTCGTCTCGCCACCAAAGCCGTCATTGTCCGCCGCTGGCACCGAGCGCCACAGGAACTCGGGCACGCCCTCTTCCTTGACCTTTTCGATCCGGTTGGGGATGCCCGCCTTGCGGAAATACTTCTGCGCGATCACGTCGCTTGCGACCTGGCTCCAGCCGCGGGGCACTTCGATGTCATCCAGCCGGAAAACTGTCGTGCCATCCGGGTTACGGATTTCGGAACTCGTGGTCACGAATTCGAGCGCTGCATAGGCGTCTTGTCCGGCGGTGGTGAATTTTCTTTCGATCTTCATCTCTTCTGCCCCATCGCAATCGTTTTCTGGCCTTTTGGCCCAGTGTGATTTTCAGGCGTTTGGCCTGATGTGAGTTGGTCGTTTTCCCCATGGACGGCGCTTGTCAGGCGTTGCGAAACGCCGTCTGGCCCTGCCGTGCGGAGTGGTCACTGTCTGGTCGTCCTGAGTGTCGGTGTCATGTCCCTGCCGGGGCGAGCCACTATATGTTGTGGCCTTGCTGCCCGCCCACACAAACTGACGTATATTGCCATAGGCGGTCAACGAAAACTTTTCGGATTTTGGCAGAAAAAACGTTTGACTAAGTCTCAGGTCACGCCCCCTCGATCGCGGACGTGATTCATCCACAGCCAGCCCCGTAAAGAAGCCGTTATTTCCGGCGCATTTGCCGGGCATAGCTATCACAGAGGTTGAAGTTTGATGCGCTTTACGCCTGCCGCGAAATGCGGCGCGCGCGCCTTGGAAAAGAGACCCCGGAGGGGACCTGACATAAGCGTGTGGGTGAAATGGTCGGGGCGATAGGATTCGAACCTACGACCCCCTGTTCCCAAAACAGGTGCGCTACCAGACTGCGCTACGCCCCGGACCGTGCGCCTCCATACTGGTGATTACCGAGCTTGAAAAGCCAAAAACCGGCCTCGTGACGCTTTATTGGCTCTCGGCGCAGGGCCAGGCCGCCTTGGTCTGGTCAATAGCGGCATGCCGCATGGTCCAACCTTCGCGAATTCCGATTTTACGCGCCAGACCACCATTGATCTCCAGCACCGCCAAAATGTCCTGACCACCAAAAATCGGCGACTCGTCCAGCGGCTGCGCCTCGTGATGTACCTTCTTCACGGTGCCTGTCTCGTCCATGAAAATCATGTCGAGCGGAATCAGCGTGTTCTTCATCCAAAACCCAACCGGCTGCGGTTCGGGATAGACAAAGAGCATGCCCGCGCTCATCGACATCGTCTCGCGATTCATGAGGCCTTGGGCGCGCTCGGCCTTGTCATCGGCCACCTCGACGCGGAAACGCGCGGTGCCGGCATCGCTGCGAAGCATCACCACGTCTTCGCGGCAACTCTCCGCCGCTGCCGTGCTTGCCAGACCGGCAAGCACGACGGCCGCCATCACTCGGATACTTTTACCGCCGTTTCCCATCCACACACCTCGGTTGCCATTCGCCCCCTTTTACCATCAATCACGCGGATTGCCAGCGCCTCGCCGGGCTGAACATCCGCAAGACCGGAGCGGCGCAGAACCTCGATGTGCACGAACACGTCTTCTTCCCGTCCAAAGGTATTGGCAAAGCCAAATCCCTTGCCCTTGTCGAACCATTTGACGCGGGCGGGTTGCAGCGGCGCGTTGCGAATGATCTCGGGATCAATCTCGTCGAGATCGGCAAGCCCTGTGTGTTCAAGATCATCCGGCGGGCTGATGGCATGCACCGCCACGGCCTGCCGACCGCGTTCGGTTTGCTGCACGTCCAATTCAACTCCGGCGCGATCCGCAACCGAGCTTTGGCCAAAGTTCCGCAGAACATTGGCATGTAGCAAAATATCTGGGCCACCTTCATCGGCGATCACAAACCCAAACCCTTTTACAGGGTCGAACCACTTAACACGCCCTTTCAATCTGCGAATATCGTCATCCTGTATCGTCACTTTGTCCTACCTAACAGCCTTCATCCCCAAGACTGTGTAACACTTGCGTCATATTCGCCCCCGCTTGCAAGCGGTTAATATCAATTACTTTCAATGCCTTGCATTTCACGCAACGTGAAATTCATGGGTTCAGGCGTTGAATTTCCCAGTTTTCCCCTATGCCTTTTCGCCGCCACACAAAGCGGTCGTGCAACCGAAACGCTCCGTCAGCCCAGAATTCGATTTCCACCGGAGCGATCTTGAAACCACCCCAAAATGGTGGCCGCGGCGGATTCGGGCCTTTCTGCGCCGTGATCTTGGCCACCTTCGCCATCAAGGTCGTTCGGCTGTCGAGCGGCTGCGATTGCTCCGATGCCCAGGCGCCAAGACGGCTCTTGAGCGAGCGCGAGGCATAATAGGCATCCGCGCGCGCGCCCTCTTCCCGACTCACCATACCACGAATACGCACCTGACGGCGCAAGGATTTCCAATGCAGCACCATCGCCGCCTTGGGATTGGCGGTCAGTTCGCGCCCCTTGGCGCTGTTGTAATTGGTGTAAAAGATGAAGCCGTCTTCGGAAATCTCCTTGAGCAGCACCATCCGCACATTCGGCAACCCATCGGCATCCACCGTCGACAGCGCGACGGCATTGGGATCGTTCATCTCTGATTTCTCCGCCTCGGCCAGCCAGCCGCGTGCAATCTCGAACGGGTCATCCCCTGCAAATAGTCCGTCGCGTTCCATGAACTTCCCTTGATGCTGCCTGCGAGAATTCGCTCATATGTTACCATATGTGTCAAACTAGTGTTCTGAACGGCATTTGACACCCTGCCCTGGAAAATGACCAGCCCTTGATGCAATCCCCCCAATCGCCTAAAGGTCAGAAAAATCTGATGGTCGGGGGCTGGGAATGTCGAACAATCTGATGGCGGGAAAACGCGGGCTTATCATGGGGCTCGCCAATGACAAATCAATCGCCTGGGGTATTGCCCGCACCTGCGCCGATGCCGGCGCGGAACTGGCCTTCAGCTATCAGGGCGATGCGCTGAAAAAGCGGGTCGATCCGCTGGCGGCAGAACTTGGCTCGACCATCGTTCTGCCCTGCGACGTGGGCAATATGGCCTCGGTCGACCAACTCTTTGTCGATCTCGCCACCCATTGGGACAGCCTCGATTTCGTGGTGCACGCCATCGGCTTTTCCGACAAGAACGAATTGCGCGGGCGTTACGTCGACACCAGCCGCGACAATTTTCTGATGACCATGGACATCTCGGTCTATTCCTTTACCGCCGTGATGCAGCGCGCAGAAAAGATGATGGGCGAGGGCGGATCGGCCCTGACCCTCACCTATTACGGCGCGGAACAGGTGATGCCGCATTACAACGTCATGGGCGTAGCCAAGGCCGCGCTTGAGGCCTCCGTGAAATACATGGCCGAGGATCTGGGCAAGGACGGCATCCGCGTCAACGCCATCAGCGCCGGGCCGATCAAGACGCTGGCCGCCTCGGGCATCGGCGATTTCCGCTATATCCTGAAATGGAACGAGCTGAATTCGCCGCTGCGCCGCAACGTGACCATCGACGACGTGGGCCGCTCCGCACTCTACCTGCTCAGCGATCTGGGCTCTGGCGTGACCGGCGAGACGCTGCATGTCGATGCGGGCTACCATATCGTCGGCATGAAGGCCGTCGACGCCCCCGACATCGACGCCAGCGGCGGACGCAAGGAACAGGAATAATGACCCTCGCCGCCTTCCTCGCAATCTGCGTCCTGCACCTCATGGCAGCGATCAGCCCCGGACCGGCGGTCTTGATGGCCGCGCGCACCGGCGTGACAGAAGGGCTGCGCACCGGCACCTTTCTGGCCATGGGCATCGGCCTCGGTGGTGTGATCTGGGCAGCGGCGGCGCTCTTTGGCCTGGGTCTTGTGTTCGAGGCCGCACCGGCCCTGCTCTGGGCGCTCAAGATCATCGGGGCCGCCTATCTGATCTGGATGGCATGGGGCCTGTGGCGCGACGCCGACCGCCCGCTCGACATGGGCGCGGAAACGCGCCTGCCCCGCTCTGCCGCCTCGGCCTTTCGGCTGGGAGTGATGACGCAACTGGCAAACCCGAAACCGGCGGTGCTCTTTTCCGCGATTTTCATCGGCACCGTGCCTCCCGGCACCTCGCCCTTGATCTTTGCGGCGCTGCTTGCTGTGGTGTTCCTGAACGAAACGCTGTGGAATATCCTCGTGGCGCGCATCTTCTCGCTCGAGCGTAGCCCGCACCGCCTATGTCAGCCTCAAATCCATCCTGGATCGCACCTTTGGCGGGCTTTTGGCCCTGCTTGGCATCAAGATCGCGAGCACCTGAAAGGACAGCCCATGACCGCGCTCGATCTTCTGACCTTCAACGCGGTTCTGGCCGCCGCCATCCTAAGCCCCGGTCCCGCCCTGCTCTTTGCCCTGCGCACCGCACTGGCCGATGGCCGCGCTGCGGGCATTGCGGCGGGCATGGGCCTTGGTCTTGTCGCGGCCCTCTGGACCCTCGCGGCGCTTCTTGGTCTCGAGGCACTCTTTACCCTCTTTCCATGGGCATATCTCGCCCTCAAAATCGCAGGGGCGGCCTATCTCCTCTATATTGCATGGAACACGTGGCGCGCAGCCCGTCAGCCCGTGACCGAAGGTCCGCGCAAGCCACGCGGCCGCGCCTTTCTTGACGGGGTGCTGATCAACCTCGGCAATCCCAAATCGGTGCTTTTTGCCGCCTCTGTGCTGGTTGTGATCTTTCCCAAGGGCCTCACCGCCGCGGAAATCGCGCTCATCACCGCCAATCACATGCTGGTGGAGTGGCTCTTTTACGCGGGCTTTGCCACGCTGCTGAGCGGGGCCGCCGCCCGCCGCGCCTATCTTGGCGCGAAACCGATCATCGACCGCGTGGCGGCCCTGTTGCTGGGCGCGCTCGGGCTGAAACTTCTCTTGAGCAGGTAACACCATGATGGACCGCCTCCCCCATGAAAAAGGCTTTCACGTAAGCTGGGATCAACTTCACCGCGACGCCCGCGCGCTTGCGTGGCGGCTTCAGGGCGAGGCCCCCGAAGGCGGCTGGCGCGCGGTCGTGGCGATCACGCGCGGCGGCATGGCCCCGGCGATGATCGTGGCACGCGAACTGGACATCCGCACCGTCGATACGATCAGCGTGAAATCCTACAACCATCAGACCCAGACCGCCCCCGTGGTGATCAAATCCCCCGATATGTCCATCATGGGTGACGGCGCGGGCGTGCTCATCGTGGATGATCTCGTGGACACGGGCCGCACCCTCGAGGTGGTGCGCCAGCACCTGCCGCGTGCCCATGTCGCCACCGTTTACGCCAAGCCAATGGGCCGCGCGCAGGTCAACACCTTCGTGACCGAAGTCAGCCAGGACACCTGGATTTTCTTCCCTTGGGACATGGCCCTGCAATATGTCGAACCCTATCGGGGTGCCTGACATGACCAACCTGCCCCGCACAGCCTGCACCTTTTCGCCCCCCGTGATGGAGGCGCGGCGTTGGCTTGACGGGGTGACATTCCCGCCCCACCGCCCGCTTATCAACGTGAGCCAGGCCGCCCCCGTCGCCCCGCCCCCCGAGGCGCTGCGCCGCGCGGTGGCCGAGGCGGCGCTCAATGAACCGCAGGCGCATCTTTATGGCCCCGTGCTGGGCCTGCCCGACCTGCGCGCCGAAGTGGCGGCGCAGTGGTCTGCCAGCTATGGCGGCACCGTCGCACCCTCTCAGGTCGCCATCACCTCGGGCTGCAATCAGGCCTTTTGCGCGGCAATCACCACGCTCTGCGGCGAAGGGGATGAAGTTATCCTTCCAACCCCTTGGTATTTCAATCATAAAATGTGGCTCGACATGGCAGGCGTGCGCGCAGTTCCGCTGCCTGCGGGGGCCGAACTCTTGCCCGATCCGGATCATGCGGCGGCGCTCATCACGCCGCGCACCCGCGCCATCGTGCTCGTCACCCCCAACAATCCGGGCGGCGTGGAATATCCCGCCGACCTCACCCGCGCCTTTTACGCGCTGGCGCAAGAGCGCGGCATCGCCCTTATCGTCGATGAAACCTACCGTGATTTCGATGCCCGCCCCGGCGCGGGCCATGATCTCTTTCACGATCCAGACTGGGCCGATACGCTCATTCAGCTCTACTCATTCTCCAAGGCCTATCGCCTGACCGGCCACCGCGTCGGCGCGATGGTGGCCTCCCCGACCCGTCTGGCCGAGGTCGAGAAATTCCTCGACACCGTCACCATCTGCCCCAACCAACTGGGCCAGATCGCGGCCCTCTGGGGGATGCGCAACCTTGGGCAATGGCTGGCCGGTGAACGCGCCGAAATCCTCGACCGGCGCGCGGCGATCCACGACAACATGCCGAAACTTGCAAGCCAAGGCTGGCGCCTCTTGGGCTGCGGTGCCTATTTTGCCTATATGGCACATCCTTTCGCCATGGGCTCGGCTCAACTGGCACAGGCGCTGGTGCCCGAGGCGGGCGTTCTTCTACTCCCCGGCACCATGTTCCGGCCCGCCGATGACGCACAGGGCGCGCGCGAATTGCGCGTGGCCTTCGCCAATCTCGACCGTGCGGGCATCGACACGCTCTTTGACCGGCTCTCGGCCCTCCGCTGGCCCCTTGTCGCGGGCGGTCACAGCGCGTAGACAGTCGCCCAACACGGGCGCAAGCCACCAACAGTGAGGGGGCCATCATGGCGGGCAAAGGTATCTACAAGGGCGCGATGTGGGTTCTCATGGGCCTCTTGATCGTCGGCCTTGCCGGGTTCGGCGCAACCAACCTCTCGGGCAATGTGCGAAGCATCGGCCATGTCGGCACCGCCGAGATTGACGTGACCACCTACGCCCGCGCCCTGCAAAACGAAATCCGCGCGCTCGAGGCCGAACGCGGCTCTTCCATGACCTTTGCCGAAGCCCGCGCCGCCGGGGTCGATACCGATGTGCTGGGACGTCTGGTGGCGCGCGCCGCGCTGGAACATGAGGCCAATCGCCTTGGCCTCTCGGTCGGCGACGAGAACCTGCGCGAGCAGATCCTCGACATTCCCGCCTTTCAGGGTCTCGACGGCAGCTTTGATCGCGAGGCGTATCGCTTTGCCCTCGATCAGGCAGGGCTGAACGAATCCCAGTTCGAGGAAAACATCCGCGCCGAAACAGCCAGCACGCTGGTGCAGGCCGCCGCCTTGGCAGGATTGCAGACGCCCAGCACCTATATGGACACGATGATGACCTATCTGGCCGAGCGGCGCAGCCTTGCCTTTGCCGTGCTCGACCGCAACGCGCTGCAAACCGGCCTGCCGGTCCCGTCAGAGGATGACCTCAAGACCTATCACCAGAGCCATCTGCCCGATTTCACCACGCCCGAAACCAAGACCATTACCTATGCCTGGGTCACGCCCGCGATGATCCTCGACAGCGTCGAAGTGGACGAGGCCGCGCTGCGCGAGGCCTATGCCGAGCGCGAGGCCGAATTCAACATGCCCGAACGCCGGCTGGTGGAACGCCTGGCCTTTGCCGATACCGAGGCCGCGACCCGCGCCCGCGCCCGGATAGACGAGGGCATCGCCCTTGAAATGCTGGTCTCCGAACGCGGGCTCGACATGGCGGATATCGACATGGGCGATGTCACCCGCGAAGAATTAGGCGCAGCGGGCGATGCGGTGTTCTCCGCCGAGGCCGGCGATGTGGTTGGTCCGATCGACACCAATCTTGGCCCCGCGCTCTTTCGCGTGAACGCCGTGCTCGCCGCTCAGGTCACGAGTTTTGAAGAGGCGAAACCGCGGCTGCGCGAAGAGCTTGCCACTGACCGCGCCCGCCGCGTGATCGAGGCTCAGATCGACACGGTGGATGACCTCCTCGCCGGAGGGGCCACGCTCGAAGATGTGGCAAAGGAAACCGATCTCGAACTCGGGAGCATCGATTGGCACTCTGCTCTGACCGAAGGCATGGCGGGCTATGACAGCTTCCGCACCGCCGCCGAATCCGTGGCCGAAGGCGACTACCCCGAGGTCGCGCAGCTCGCCGATGGTGGCATTTTCGCCCTGCGTCTCGACGGCATCCAGGAGCCGCGCATCCAACCGCTCGAAGACGTGCGCGACGCGGTGCTGGCCGGCTGGCGGGCTGAGGCCACGGTGGCCGCGCTGCGCGCCCAACTGGAACCGCAGCTTGCCGAATTGCGGGCAGGCGCGAGCTTTGCCGATCTTGGGCTGACCGCGACCGAAGTGACCGACATGACCCGCCGCGATTACCGCCCCGACGCACCCGCCGAATTCATCGACACTGTGTTTGCCATGACCGAGGGCGAGGTCCGCGTGATCGAGGGCGAAGGCAGGCTCTTCGTGCTGCGCCTCGACCGTATCGCACCGCCCCTTCCCGCAGACGAGGACGAGGATCTCGCCCGCCTGCGCAGCGCCCTTCAGGATCAGGTCGCCGCCGATCTCGGGCAGGATCTCTTTCAGGTGCTGGCCAATGACATCCGCGCCCGCGCGGGCGTAGAGCTGGATCAAGCGGCCCTCAACGCCGTGCATGCCAATTTCAACTGAGGACCGCGCAATTGGAACTGACCCCGTCGTTCGAGGATTTCGCCCGCGCCTATGAGGCGGGGGAAAATCAGGTGGTGCATGCGCGGCTTGCGGCCGATCTCGACACGCCCGTATCGCTGATGCTCAAGCTGACTGGGGCGGCGCGTGATGCCTTCCTGCTCGAATCCGTGACGGGCGGCGAATTGCGCGGGCGCTATTCCATCATCGGCATGAAACCCGATGTGATCTGGCAGTGCCACGGCACCACCAGCCGAATCAACCGTCAGGCCCGTTTCGATCACGATGCCTTCGAGGATCAGCAAGGCGATCCCTTGGCCAACCTGCGCGCCCTCATCGCCGAGAGCCGCATCGCCCTGCCCGAAGGCATGCCCGCTGCCAGTGCCGGTCTCTTTGGTTATCTGGGCTATGACATGATCCGGTTGGTCGAACATCTTCCAGATGTGAACCCGGATCCGCTTGGCCTGCCCGATGCCGTGATGCTGCGCCCTTCGGTCGTGGCCGTTCTGGATGGCGTCAAGGGTGAGGTTATGGTGGTGGCCCCCGCTTGGGTCAGCAGCGGACAATCGGCGCGTGCGGCCTATGCACAGGCCGCCGAACGGGTGATGGATGCGGTGCGCGATCTCGAACGCGCCTTGCCGCAATCCAGCCGCGCACTTGGCGAAGCCCGCGAAGACGCGGCCCCGGTGTCGAACTTTACCCGCGAAGGCTACAAGGCCGCCGTGGAAAAGGCCAAGGACTACATTCGCGCAGGCGACATCTTTCAGGTCGTGCCCAGCCAGCGCTGGACGCAGACCTTTCGCCAGCCGCCCTTCTCGCTCTATCGCAGCTTGCGGCGCACCAACCCGTCGCCCTTCATGTTCTATTTCAACTTTGGCGGCTTTCAGGTGATCGGGGCCAGCCCCGAAATCCTCGTGCGCGTCTTTGGTCAAGAGGTGACGATCCGTCCCATCGCAGGCACCCGGCCCCGTGGTGCCACTCCCGAAGAGGATCGCGCGCTCGAGGCAGATCTTCTGGCCGACAAAAAGGAACTGGCCGAGCATCTCATGTTGCTCGATCTGGGCCGCAACGACGCGGGCCGCGTCTGCAAGATCGGCAGCGTCCATCCGACCGAGAAATTCATCATCGAGCGCTACAGCCACGTCATGCACATCGTCTCGAACGTGGTTGGGGACTTGGCCGAGGATCAGGATGCGCTCAGCGCCCTTTTGGCCGGTCTGCCCGCAGGCACCGTGTCCGGCGCACCCAAGGTCCGCGCGATGGAGATCATCGACGAGTTGGAGCCCGAGAAGCGCGGCGTCTATGGCGGCGGTGTCGGCTATTTCAGTTCGGGCGGCGATATGGACGTCTGCATCGCCCTGCGCACAGCCGTGGTCAAGGAGGAGAACCTCTATATTCAGGCCGGCGGCGGCGTGGTCTATGACAGCGACCCCGAGGCGGAATATATGGAAACCGTCCATAAATCGAACGCCATCCGCCGTGCAGCGGCCGATGCCGCGCGCTTTGGTGGTGACGCCAACGGCTGAGTCATTTGACTCAGGTCAAAGCGCGCGCGCTCTTGCGGGCGTAGGTCTACCACATCATATTCCAATTAAGGAATATAATGGAGGGAAGCCCATGATCCGCATGACCCGATTCGCCACCCCGGCCCTCTTGGCTCTGGCCTTGGCTTTAACCCCACTCGCCAGCGCCGCCAGCGAGGCCCTGCCCCTGCAAGAGCCTGTGGCCGCCGAAACGCTCAGCAAGAGCAAACAGACCACCCCCGGTCTCTATATCACCGCCGCCGATGCCGGCCGCGTGCTGGCCGACAACCCCAATGTTGCGCTCATCGACGTGCGGACCCCGTCCGAGGTGAACCTGATCGGCTATGCCACCGCCGCCGCCGCCAATATCCCCTCGAAACTGATGGACCCTGCCCTCTCCTTCGACGCCAAGAAAGGCATGTATAAAATGGTCGATAATCCCGCATTCGTAGACGAGATGAAGGCCTGGCTCGCCAGCGATGCCGCCGCAGGCGTGGATACCCTGCTGGTGATGTGCCGCTCCGGTTCGCGCAGCGCGGCGGCAATCTCCAAGCTGGTAGAGGCCGGGGTGGATGTGACGCTCTACAATGTTGTGGACGGGTTCGAAGGCGACACGAACGACGCAGGTGCCCGCGCGGTCAATGGCTGGCGCAATGCTGGTCTGCCATGGACCTACAAGGTGCGTGAGGGCCTGCGCCCCGGCTATAACTGAGACTTGCGGCGGGCTGTGCCCTCGGGCAAGACAGGCACATGGCCCGCCTCATTCTCTTCAACAAGCCCTATGACGTGCTGTCGCAATTCACCGACCGTGGAAGCGCAGGCAGCCCCCGCGCCACGCTCTCGGATTTCATCGACGTGCCGCGCGTCTATCCCGCCGGCCGGCTGGATCGTGACAGCGAGGGGCTGCTGCTGCTGACGGATGACGGTCAACTTCAAGCGCGCATCGCAAACCCGCGTTTCAAAATGGAAAAAACCTATTACGCCCAGGTCGAGGGCCTGCCCGATGACGCGGCCCTCGCCGCCCTGCGTGCCGGTGTCACGCTCAACGACGGCCCAACGCGCCCCGCGCGCGTGGAACGGGCGGCGCCTCCAATCCTCTGGCCGCGCACACCGCCCGTCCGCTTTCGCAAATCCGTGCCCGATAGCTGGCTGAAACTGACCATCTCGGAGGGCCGCAACCGCCAAGTGCGCCGTATGACCGCCCATATCGGCCACCCCACGCTACGCCTGATCCGCTGGCGCATCGGAGAGTGGACCTTGGATGGCCTCAGCCCCGGTCAATGGCGGGGCTGAGACGTCGCACTCAGAGAAACTCCGCCTTCGCCTCGGGCACCGCCCGCGCAACCGCCAGAGCCTCGCCCAGATCGACATCCTTGGACATCAGCGCGCGTCCGATCATTGTGCCGGCGATATTCGGAATATAGCGCAGCCGCGCCACATCATCGACCGTCCGAACCGTGCCGCGCGCAATGACGGCATGCCGCGTTCCAGCCGCCAGCCCGGAAATCAGCCCCAGACTGCCATCGCTATCCTCGATATCGGCGTCAATATCGGTGATCAACAAACCTGCCAGCGGAACCCCGTCAAAGGCTGCGATAAACTCGGCCGGACCAAAGGCCGACGCCGTGCGCCAACCGTCGGTCATCAATTGCCCTTGATATATGTCGACAGCCACAACGATCTGATCCGGGTGATACTTGGCCAAGGCCTTGACCGCATCAGGGTTCTGCACGGCCATTGTGCCCAGCACGATCCGCCCTGCGCCCTTGTCGATCCAGCGCTCCACCGCCTCACGCGTGCGAAACCCGCCCCCAAGCTGCACCGGAATACCCACGGCACGGATGATCTGCTCGATGAGATCATCATTGTCGCCCGCACCGCGCAGCCCGTTCATATCCGTCAGGTGCATCCACTCGGCACCCGCCGCCACAAACCCGCGCGCAGTCTCGACCGGGTCCACATGCCAACGCACCGGTTCCTCCAGCCGTCCACGAGTCAGGGTGACACATTTGCCGTCAAGAATTTCCAAGGTGGGATAGAGGATCATCGCCATGCCCCTTTGCTATGCGTGTGGGCGCAAATTGGGGGCAATCCGCAATCCCGGCTGTCCCCGGTGCGGCATCATGAGGCCCTTTCGCGGCTTGATTCGGAAACGAGCCCTCCGGGCCTATTCCGCCTGCAACACCGCCGAGACCGGTGCCAGCGCCACGCTCGCGGCCCGGTCCGCCAAACCCCACAGCAGAAGTGCGCTGATCGTATCTGCCCGCAAACGGCCCAGCATGATCACGCCGTCCTCTTGCTGATCGGCCCGCATCGCGGCCTGATCCAGAAAGCGGCGGATCGCGGCGGCATTCTGCCCCTGCCCGTCGAAATCCCGAAACAGGCTGGCCGAGGGCACGCCCTCGCGCGCAATCAGCTTTTGCGCGGTGTTGAGCCCGCTCGGATGCATCACCAACCCATGCCCGCTCTCTTTCAGGATCGGGGCGAGTTGCGCCGTGGCCTCGCGGCTCGATTGCAGGCCGGTGCCCGTGCCTTCCAGCACCGCCACCGCCTGCGGCACCTGCGCAAACCACGCCTGCATCGCCACTTCTGCATCCTCAGGCCGCGCGACCTCTGGCAGATCGGCCATCGCCAAGACCTCGAACCCGGCCGCGTGATAGCGTTCCGCCGCCGCCGCCGCACCAGGCCAGGTCACATCGACCGCGAAACTCAGCGGATAGGGAAAACTCTGAAGCGCCTCGATCCCGATCGGGCTCTGCCCGTCGTCCATCAGGATGATCGCCATCAGCGGCTTGCCTTCGGGATTGTCGAACGCCACCCGATTGCGCGCGAGCGCCCCCTCCACCGTCTGCGGCTCTGCGACACTGTCCACCGTAGTCTCCGGCGTGTCCGGCGTTGGCGCACCGACACTGGGTAAACGGTTGGTTGTCACCCCCTCGGCCCGGTTGCCGATTGTGCCCAACGCAGGCAAGGTCTTGGCTGCGCTCTCGGTCTCTGTGTCAACCTCGGGCAAGGGTGCCGCCTCGGCCTGTGCCTCGGCTTCGGGCGACATATCCGTCACCCCCTCAGAGCCAGAGGCGTCAGGGATCAGCACCGGTGCCGGCTCTTCCTGCGGAAAGATCGAAGTGGCCTCGGTCCCTTCCGCTGCCGCCTCCGGCACAGTCAGCCCCGCGCTCTCCTCGGTTGGCGCAGGTGCAGGCGGCTGCGCGGGATCGGTCGACACCGCCACGGCCCCCTCGCTCGACGGCACCACCGGCGGCGTCCCCTGCGGACTGGGCAACACCGGATCATCGCTCTCGACCGTCACACCGGCCCCCTCGACCGCCACCTCCGGGGCGTCGGCCAAGGCCGCCACATCGCCCGTCTCGGGCGCTGCCGCCGGTGCGGTTTCGACCGCGCCGATCCCTGCACTGTCATCCGGTGCGGGCGGGGCCACCTGCGGCACGACCGCTGCCTCGGGCGCGGGCTGTGTTTCAGGCAGATCCGCTTCCGCATCCTCGCGCCGCAGATCGAACCCCGATCCCGCCGGCACTTCAAGGCTGACCGCCTCGGGCGGGGTCTCGCCCGGTGCGCCGCTCAGCACAGACAGCGTGCCCAACGCCAGTCCCGAGACCAACGTTCCCGTCATCATGCCTGCCAATACTCCGCGTGCCACTGCCTTTGCCCCCTGATCTGCCTGTTTTGCCTGTTATCCGGCCTAGCGCCCCTTGACGGTGCCGCGCAAGACTGAACAAGTATACCGCGACCGGCCCCTTGGCCTCCAGCCCCCTTTGCATGAGGACAGGCGCGAATGCTGCTTCTGATCGATAACTATGACAGTTTCACCTATAATCTCGTCCATTATGTTGGCGAATTGGGTGCACAAACCCGCGTCGTGCGCAACGATGCGCTCAACGTACAAGAGGCGATGGCGATGCGCCCCGATGGTATCCTGCTCTCGCCCGGCCCCTGCGATCCGGATCAGGCAGGCATCTGCCTGCCGCTGACCCTCGCCGCCGCCGAGGCGCGTATTCCGCTTTTGGGCGTCTGCCTTGGGCATCAGACCATCGGTCAGGCCTTTGGCGGCAAGGTGATCCGCCATTCCGAAATCGTACACGGCAAGATGGGCCAGATCCACCATGAAGGCAAAGGCGTCTTTGCCGGTCTGCCCTCGCCGTTCGAGGCCACGCGCTATCACTCGTTGGTGGTAGAGCGCTCCAGCCTGCCAGACTGCCTCGAAATCACGGCAGAGCTGGCCGATGGCACCATCATGGGCCTGCAACACCGCGACCTGCCCATTCAGGGCGTGCAGTTTCACCCCGAATCCATCGCCTCTCAACATGGTCACGCCCTGCTCCAGAATTTCATCGACATGATGCAGGTCCCGGCATGAGCGATCGGCTGAAACCGCTGATCGGGGCCGCCGCTGATCGCTCCCTGACCCGCGCCGAGGCTGAAATCGCCTTTCAGATCCTGTTCGAAGGCGAAGCGACGCCTGCCCAGACCGGCGGCTTTCTCATGGCGCTGCGCACGCGGGGCGAAACCGTGGATGAATACGCCGCCGCCGCCGCCGTGATGCGCGCCAAATGCAACGCGGTGCGCGCGCCAGAGGGGGCGATGGACATCGTGGGCACCGGCGGCGATGGTAAGGGCACGCTCAATATCTCGACCGCCACTGCCTTTGTCGTCGCGGGCGCAGGCGTGCCGGTGGCCAAACATGGCAATCGCAACCTCTCGTCCAAATCCGGGGCAGCGGATGCGCTGACCGAAATGGGGATCAAGGTCATGGTGGGCGTGCCTGTGGTCGAGCGCGCGCTGGCAGAGGTGGGCATCGCCTTCATGATGGCGCCCATGCACCATCCGGCGATGGCCCATGTCGGCCCCGTGCGCACCGAATTGGGCACGCGCACCATTTTCAACATCCTTGGCCCCCTCACCAACCCCGCCGGTGTAAAGCGTCAACTCACCGGCGCGTTCTCGCGCGACCTCATCCGCCCTATGGCCGAAACGCTGGGGCAATTGGGCTCGGAGCGCGCTTGGCTCGTGCATGGCTCGGACGGCACCGACGAGATGACGATCACCGGCCTCTCTTGGGTCGCCGCCCTCGAAGAAGACGGCAGCATCCACGAGACCGAATTGCACCCCGAGGATTTCGGCTTGCCCGTACATCCCTTTGAGGCCATCTTGGGCGGCACCCCGGCGGAGAACGCCGCAGCCCTGCGCGCGCTGCTCGATGGGGCGCCCGGAGCCTACCGCGATGCCGTGCTGCTCAATGCCGCTGCGGCCCTCACCGTGGCCGGACATGCCAGCGACCTGCGCGAAGGCGTGGCCAAGGCCGCCGAGAGCATCGACAGCGGCGCGGCCCGCGCCAAAATCGCCGCCCTCGCGAAACTGACATCGGAGACCGTATGACCAGCCCGACCATTCTCGATAAGATCAAAGCCTACAAGCTCGAGGAAATCGCCGCCGCCAAGGCGGCACATCCAATGGCCGAGATGGAATCGCTGGCGCATGAGGCAGCACCCGTGCGCCCCTTTTCCGACGCCCTGCTCAAGGCCGCCAAGACCGGCTATGGCCTCATTGCCGAGATAAAAAAGGCCAGTCCGTCCAAGGGCCTGATCCGTGCCGATTTCGATCCCGCCACCCTCGCACAGGCCTATGAGGCCGGTGGTGCCACTTGCCTTTCGGTGCTGACCGACACGCCCAGCTTTCAAGGCGCACCCGAATTTCTCGGACAGGCCCGTAACGCCTGCGACCTGCCGGTTTTGCGCAAGGATTTCATGTATGACCCCTATCAGGTGGCCGAGGCGCGCGCCTGGGGCGCCGATTGCATCCTGATCATCATGGCCAGCGTTTCGGACGCCCAAGCCACCGAACTGGAAGAGGCTGCCCTTCATTGGGGCATGGATGTCCTGATCGAGGTCCACAACCGCGAAGAGCTCGACCGTGCCAGCCGCCTCAAATCGCGGATGATCGGCATCAACAACCGTGATCTCAACACCTTTGAAACCTCGCTCGACACCACCCGGAAACTGTCCAAATTCGTCCCCCCCGAGCGCATGATTGTCTGCGAAAGCGGTCTTGCCACGCCCGCGGATCTGGCCGACATGGCCCGCTACGGCGCGCGCACCTTCCTGATCGGCGAAACCCTGATGCGCGCCGAGGATGTGACCGAGGCCACCCGCAGTCTGCTCGCCAACCCGCTCACACCGGGCGGATTCTGATGTCCGGGCTCAGCCATTTCGATGGCCAGGGGCATGCCCATATGGTCGATGTCTCGGACAAGGACGTGACCGCGCGCGTGGCCATCGCTGAGGGCCACATCAAGATGGCCCGTGAAACCTTTGAAATCATTGCCGAAGGTCGCGCAAAGAAGGGCGATGTTCTGGCCGTCGCCCGCCTTGCCGGGATCATGGCGGCCAAGCGCACGCCGGACCTGATCCCGCTCTGCCATCCGCTCGCGATCACCAAGGTCACAGTGGACCTGACCCTTGATCCCGACCTGCCTGGCGTCCGCATAGCCGCGACGGTCAAGACCACCGGTCAGACCGGGGTCGAGATGGAGGCGCTGACCGCCGCCTCTGTCACCGCCCTCACGGTCTATGACATGACCAAGGCCGTCGATAAGGAAATGGAAATCGGCGGCATCCGGGTTCTCCTGAAAGATGGCGGAAAATCAGGGCGGTATGAGGCGACATGATCACCGTTGACGCGGCCCTCGCGCATCTTTTCACCCTCGTGCAACCGCTCGACATCGAAGAGGTGCCGCTGGCGCAGGCCGCTGGCCGCATCCTTGCCCGTGACGTGGCTGCCCGCCGCGATCAACCGCCCTTCGCCGCCTCTGCCATGGATGGCTACGCGGTCTGTGGCGCTGATGCGTCCCCCGGCACCACCCTCACCGTGATCGGCGAGGCCGCTGCGGGCCATGCCTATCCCGGTGCCGTGTCGTCCGGCGAAGCAGTGCGCATCTTCACTGGCGCGCCCATTCCAACAGGGGCCTCCCGCGTCATCATCCAAGAGGATGTGACCCGCGACGCCGACCGCATCACCCTGGGCCAAAATCTCGACCGCAAGGATCATATCCGCCCCTTGGGCTGTGACTTTCGCGAGGGTCAAACCATCACCGCCCCGCGCCGCCTGCGCCCCGCTGACATAGCGCTCCTGGCCTCGATGAACGTGGCGCGCGTGCCCGTGCGCCGCAAACCGCAGGTGGCGCTCATGTCCACCGGCGACGAATTGGTCATGCCCGGAGAGAGCCCCGGCCCCGATCAGATCATCGCGTCCAACACCTTTGGCCTCAAGGCGCTCTTTGACGCCATGGGGGCAGAGGCGCGCATTCTGCCCATCGCGCGCGATACCGTGGCCTCGCTCACCGCCGGTTTTGCGCTGACGCGCGGGGCCGATCTGATCGTCACCATCGGTGGGGCCTCGGTGGGCGACCATGATCTCGTCGGTCGGGTGGCGGGCGATCTGGGTATGGAGCGCGCCTTTTACAAGGTCGCCATGCGTCCCGGCAAACCGCTGATGGCCGGGCGCATGAACAGTGCGGCCATGGTCGGCCTGCCCGGAAATCCGGTGTCAGCCATGGTCTGCGGTCATGTGTTCATCGCGCCCATGATCAACGCCATGCTGGGTCTGGGCACCGCCCCTTCCCCGCGCCTGCGCGCGCCGCTGGCCGTTTCCCTGCCACCCAACGGCCCACGCGAACATTACATGCGCGCGGCCCTCACGCCGCAAGGGATCCATCCCGAGGATAAACAGGACAGCTCGCTTCTCAGCATCCTCGCCAATGCCGAGGCGCTGATGGTGCGTCCGGTCAATGATCCGGCGCGCGAGGTGGGCGAGATGATGGACTATCTCCCGCTTTAACCGCGCCCTCCGAAACTGATCACCTCAAGCTCCGTCACCACCATGTCGAGCGGCTGATCGGTCGGCTCAAGCGGCATTTCCGCCGCCTCCTGCGCGCCGTAGGCAAAACCAATCGCCATCGTCCCGCGCCGCGCGCGCAACATGTCCAGCGTGCGGTCGTAAAACCCGCCACCATAGCCCAGCCGCCCGCCGCGCCGGTCAAAGGCCACCAGCGGCACAATCAAGATCTCCGGCTCGAAAAAATCGTCAACCTCCGGCACCATCGCGCCAAACGGCCCTGCCCGCAGCGTGCATCCCGGCCCCCAGCGCGAGAAATCGAGCGGCTGGCCCTCCCCCCGGATCACCGGCACGCCCACCGGCCCATGCGCGGCCGCCTCTTCCATCGCGGGCAGCGGATCAATCTCGGACCGGATCGGCATATAGCCCGCCAGTGGCACGCCGCGATAACCCGCCAAAACCCCGGACAAGAGCGCCGCCGCCCCCGGACCGCGCGCACGATGCGCCTCAGCCCGCCGCGCAAAGGCCGCCTTGCGCGCCGCTGCCTTCACCTCACTCAGATCGCTCATATCAAAAACACCGTCGCCAGCCCCAGAAACGCAAAAAAGCCCACCACATCCGTCACGGTGGTGACAAAGGTACCCGATCCCAGCGCCGGATCGACGCCCATCCGGTCCATGATCACGGGAACGGCCGCTCCCGCCAATCCTGCAACGACCAGATTGATCACCATCGCGGCACCGATCACATAACCCAGCTCCGGCCCCCCGAACCAGACCACCCCGACCACGCCCATCACCAGCGCGAAAATCAACCCGTTGATCAGCCCCACCAGCGTTTCACGCCTGAGCACCCGCCAGACATTCGCGCCGGTCAGGTCCTTGGTCGCGAGCGCCCGCACTGCCACCGTCAGGCTCTGCGTGCCGGCATTGCCCCCCATTGAGGCGACAATCGGCATCAAGACCGCCAGCGCCACCAGTTGCGCAATCGCCAATTCGAACTGCGCAATCACCAAAGACGCCAGAATCGCCGTGCCAAGATTGACCGCGAGCCATGGCACCCGCTGTTTGGAGGTTTCGATCACGGAATCGTTGATCCCGCCCTCGCCCACACCAGCCAGACGCATGATATCCTCTTCATGCTCTTCATCCAGCACCGCCATCGCGTCGTCGATGGTGATCACCCCGACCAGACGTCCATCCTCATCCACAACAGGGGCTGAAATCAGGTGATACTGGTTGAACATGTAGGCCACATCGCCGTCATAGCGCGTGACCGGAATGGTGTGGAATGTCTCCTCCACAATATCCATGAGCGGCGTATCGCGGCGCGCGGCCATGATCCGCCCCAGCGTGACATTGCCTACCGGATGCAGGCGCGGATCGACCAGCACGATGTGATAGAACTGTTCCGGCAGTTCTTGGGCATTGCGCATGAAATCAATGGCATCGCCGACGCTCCAATGCTCGGGTGCCATCACCACTTCGCGCTGCATCAGGCGACCGGCTGAATATTCCGGATAGGTCAGCGACTGCTCGACCGCGGCCCGGTCGCTGTCCTCGAGAACGCTCAGGATCGCCTCTTGCTGCTGATCCTCCAGATCCTCGACCAGATCGACCACGTCGTCGGAGTCCAGCTCCCGGACGGCATCGGCCAGCACCTGCGGCGTCAAGAGGCCGATCACCTCCTCACGGATCGATTCGTCCAGTTCCGACAGGATATCGCCGTCGAACTCTTGCCCATAGAGCGCGATCAGCCGCCGTCGGTCATAGGCATTGCTCTGCTCCAGCAGGTCGGCGATGTCAGCCGCGTGCAGCGGCTCCATCTCGGCCCAGAGCATTTCGCGGTCCTGCGTCTCAACCGCATACATGATCCGCGCGATCAAGGATCGCGTGAGCGGCGTATCATCCTCCGACTCTTCCACCTCGGGGGTCAGATCGTCTTCTTGTTCTGCCATGGTGCCCCCCTGCAATCCCTGTTGCGGGCAGGATTAAAGAACCGGTTTACGGAAAACAATCGCAATGGACCAATTTACCCCGGTCCTGTGGCCCCTTATCCTGCTCCCTGCGCAATCCTTAGCCCATGGGGGGCACATGTCAGCGATCACCCTGCTCATCGGCCAGATTCTCGCCTTCGACCGCTCGCCCTTCGCGGACGATCCGCAGGGGGCGGCGCGTCTGCACGAGGCGCTCTTGATCGAAAATGGCCGCATCACCGCTCTCGGCACCGCGCAGGATCTACGCGCGCAGGCCCCCCAGGCGACCGTGACCGATATGGGAACGCATCTGATAACCGCCGGTTTTGTCGATGCCCATGTCCATTACCCCCAGACCGCGATCATCGCCAGTTGGGGCAAACGCCTGATCGAGTGGCTCAACACCTATACATTCCCAGAGGAAATGCGCTTTGCCGATCCCACCTACGCGGCAGAAATCGCCACCCGCTATCTCGATCTCATGCTGGCCCATGGCACCACCACCTGCGCAAGCTACGCCACCATCCATCCCGCCAGCGTCACCGCGTTCTTCGAGGCAGCCCAGGCGCGGGGCCTGCGCGCGGTCGCGGGCAAGACCTGCATGGACCGCAACGCGCCCGATGGGCTGCGCGACACCGCGCAATCCGCCTATGACGACAGCAAGGCGCTGCTCACCCGCTGGCACGGGGTCGACCGGCTCTCTTATGCCATCACACCCCGCTTTTCGCCCACCTCGACACCCGATCAACTCGCCGCCTTGGGCGCGCTCTGGTCTGAATACCCCGATTGCCTGATGCAAACCCACCTGTCAGAGCAGGTGGACGAGGTGGCATGGGTCAAATCCCTCTATCCTGAGGCGCGCGACTATCTCGACACATACGAATCCCACGGTCTCTTGGGCGCGCGCGGCCTCTACGGTCACGCCATTTACCTTGATGCACGCGAGCGCGACCGCCTGCGCGAGGTGGGCGCGGCGCTCATCCATTGCCCCACCTCCAACATCTTCATAGGGTCCGGTTGTTTCAACCTTGCCGCGCGCATGGCCGAAGGGCAGCGCGTGGGCCTGGCCACCGACACCGGCGGGGGATCGTCCTTTTCCATGCTGCGCACCATGGCCGCCGCCTATGAGATCGGGCAATTGACCGGCACGGCGCTGCATCCCGCCCAGTTGCTGTGGCTTGCCACCGCAGGCTCGGCAGAGGCGCTGCACATGGGCGCGCGGATCGGCAACATAGCACCGGGAATGGAGGCCGATCTTGTCGCGCTCGATCTCGCCTCGACCCCCGCCATCGCCCAACGCAGCGCCCGCGCGACGGATATCTGGGAGGCACTGTTTCCCACGATCATGATGGGCGACGACCGCGCCATTGCAGGGGTTTGGGTGGCGGGCAAGGCGGTGTGAGCAGGCAACGAGAAAGCAGCGCCAACACCCGGTCGCACAAGGTGATTAGGGCGCGTATCGGCAAAAGCCGCCGTCACACCACCTTCGACAATATCTCCAGCGCGGCCTCGTGTTGCATGCGCCCGGCGGCGGCTATCGCACGGCCACCCTGATGCGCCGGACCGCCCTGCCAATCCGTGACAATACCGCCCGCCGCCTCGATCACGGCAATCGGCGCCTGAATGTCATAGGCCGCCAACCCCGCCTCGATCACCAGATCGACATGCCCCGCCGCAACAAGAGAATAGGCATAACAATCAAGCCCATAGCGCGTCAACTTCGCGTGCCCTGACACCTCGGCAAAGCCTGCCGCCTCGGCCGGGCTGCCCAATTCTGGAAAGGTGGTAAAGACAATCGCCTCAGACAGCGGCCGCGCGCCCATGACCCGCAAATCCCGCGCGCCCATCGGCCCGGTCATCCGCGCCGCGCCCCAACCGCCTTCGAACCGCTCGCCGATATAGGGCTGGTCGATTATCCCGTAGATCGGACCATTTTCATCGGAAACCGCGATCAAGACACCCCATGTCGGCGCGCCAGACATGAACGCACGCGTGCCGTCAATCGGGTCCAGCACCCATGTCAGGCCGCTGGTGCCCGAAACCGCACCATATTCCTCGCCAAGGATGCCATCCTGCGGGCGCAACTCCGCCAGAGCCGCGCGCATGGCGCGTTCCGCAGCGCGGTCGCCTTCCGTCACCGGATCGAACCGCCCATCGGGCAGCTTGTTATCCGCCGTCAGACCGGCACTTCGAAAAAACGGCAAAACAGCCTCACGCGCGGCATCGGCCACCGCATGGGCTGTCTTGACTATATCTGTCTTGTCCATTCCGACCCGCCTTTCCTACCGCTTGCGCAGAGGGATAGACCCTGGGCCGGTCCGGCTCAAGCCACCTCGCTCAAAACCCGCGCAAGGTCGAACAAACGCCGACGTTGGTTCTCGGGAATGGCGTAATACGAACGCACCAGATCCAGCGCTTCCTTGTCGCCCATCAGATCGGCCCGTGCCGGATCGCTCTTTTCGCGCTCCACACCGCCCTCCTGATCCAGACCTTCAAAGAAAAAGCTGATCTCGACGTCCAGAGATTCGGCAATATCCCAAAGCCGCGACGCGCTTACGCGGTTCGCACCTGTTTCATACTTCTGAATCTGTTGAAATTTGATCCCGACACTCTCTGCGAGTTGCTGCTGGGTCATTCCCACCAGCCAGCGACGGTGCCGAATACGTTTGCCGACGTGCACATCAACGGGGTGCGGCATATAATGTTCCTTCTTACCTACTCTGAGACTTACCGTAATTCGATTTACCGAAACATCTGTTCCGGACCCGGCGCCACGCATCCCAGCAGCGCGTGCCGGACCCTACCAAGATGGTGTTAAAATTCAAGAAATATCGCTATCCGTTTGCGTGACCTATACCAATGAAACACAATCTATGCGGGCACCTATCCTTTTGGATAGGGTAATCTCCTACTTTTTCCGCTTGCCTGTTGCCAGTTTGACAGGACGAATCGAATTCGTCTAACCACCGCTTCAGCATTATCCCGCAACGGTAGAATCACAAGGGTCCACAATGCGCGCCTATCACCTGCCCGCCAAGGGGGCCGAGCCCATCCTGACCGACCTGCCTCGCCCGGCCCCCGGACCGGGCGAAATCAGTCTGCGCATCGCGGCCTGCGGGCTCAATTTTGCCGATCTCCTGATGATCAAGGGCGCCTATCAGGACACGCCCGAGCCGCCATTTACCCTTGGCATGGAGGTTGCAGGCACGGTCGAGGCGCTTGGCCCCGATACGGATGGCCCCGCCCCCGGCACCCGCGTTGCGGTCTTTGGCGGTCAGGGTGGGCTCGCAGACTATGGCTGTTTTCCCGCCGCCCGCACCGTGCCCCTGCCCGATACCATGACCTTTGCCGAGGCGGCGGCCTTTCAAGTGGCCTATGGCACCAGCCATGTGGCGCTGGATCACAAGGCGCGGTTGCTGCCGGGGGAAACCCTGCTTGTTCTGGGCGCAGCCGGGGGTGTCGGCCTAACCGCCGTGGAAATCGGCAAACAGATGGGCGCACGCGTCATCGCCTGCGCCCGCGGTGCGGATAAACTCGACGTCGCAAAGCAGGCCGGGGCCGACCACCTGATCGACGCCGCAACCCAGGATATTCGCGACACCTGCCGCGCCTTGGGCGGGGTCGATGTGGTCTATGATCCGGTTGGTGGCGATCAGTTCACCGCCGCCATGCGCGCCTGCAACCCCGAGGCACGCATTCTGGCGATCGGCTTTGCATCCGGCGACGTGCCGCAAATCCCCGCCAATCACCTGCTGGTCAAGAATATCAGCGTGATGGGCCTCTATTGGGGCGGCTACCTCAAATTCCGCCCCGAGGTGCTGACACAGAGCATGGCCACCCTCTTTGACTGGTATGCGGCCGGTCGCCTGCGCCCGCATGTCTCGCACCTGCTGTCGCTCGAACAGGCGGCAGAGGCACTCGAATTGCTGCGCACGCGCAAATCCACCGGCAAGGTCGTGGTCACGCTGGAATAGGGACCGGCGGCGTCAACGCACCAAACCCTTGCCGCATCATTCGCATCAACGCCGCGCGCACTTCGTCGCGGCCGGCGTTGCCATAGAGGTTGATTTTCTGAACCCCCAGATCGGGCAGCGCCCCACCAGGCGTGATCGCCTCCAGATGGGGAGGAATACTGCTCTCAAGCAGCGCGCCCACTGCCAGATCGGCGCTCACCAGCGCCTCGACCGCGCGGTCATCCTCGGAATCAACCGCCAGTTCCCAATCCACCCCAGCCGCATCCAGCTTGCGCAGCACGATGGGCCGGAAAATGCACTGACGACAAAAGGCCAATCGCAGCGGGCGACGTTTCCACGACACGCCCCCCTGCGCGCCGGTCCAACGCAAGTTCATCTGCGTCAGGGTTTCGCCCCCCTCGCCCACGCCTTCCTCTGTGGTCAGGATCACATCCACCTCACCCCGCGCCATGGCCTCGCGCAGCCGCATCGTGCTTGATGAGCGCAGGTTGACCTTGACCCGCGGATAGGCGGCGTTGAACTGCTTGAGCACGCGCGGCACCACCGGGTAAACGATGTCATGCGGCACGCCGAGCGCCAATTCCCCTTCAAAGGTCTCTTCCGTCAAGCGCCCCACAACCTCGTCGTTCAGATCGAGCATGCGGCGGGCATAGCCCACCAATTGTTCGCCTGGTGCGGTCAGCGATACTCGCCGGTTCGCCCGCTCCAGCAGTGTCAGATCCAGCATTTCCTCTAACCGCTTGATCTGCATCGAGACCGCAGATTGCGTCAGGTTCAACGCCGTCGCGGCCCGGGTCACCCCACCATGATCGGCGACCGCCACCAACGACCGCAACGTGGTGATGTCAAGATTTCGCATTATCACAATCCTTGATGATGAATCGGCCAAACATTCATTTTCAAAATTGAACGAAAGCGGGCAAAAGATCAACATACGAAATGCGAACCCTTCGCCACATCACCAAAGGGAAAGGAAAGACCATGACCGTCCAAGCCCAAACCTCTGCCCTCCGCACCGTCCTGCGCGCCCCGCGCATCTCAGAGATGCTGGCAGTCTGGGCGCAGCGCCGCGCCCTCTACCGGCTCGACGATGCAGCCCTCGAGGACCTCGGTCTGACTCGCGAGGCCGCGCTGCGTGAGGCGAGCCGCCCGTTCTGGGATCTACCCCGCCGGATGCATTGCTAGGCGAAACGACCACAAATTCAGCAGGTTTCTCTGAAAGGCACTGTTGCACACGACCATAGCATGCGCGGCGGCCCAAAGTTACGAACGCCACCGCGCATAAAACCTGTCGAAAACAGTCATGAACGCTTGAAATGTTAGGCATGCCTCCCGATATTACTGGCAATGTCCCATGAACGGGACCGCCATTCACATATCGGAGGGTTACATGGCAGAGTTTAACACGATCCGGACGGCGACGGGCACACGCACCGCCCAGATTGACGCGGGCCTGCGCGCGCACATGAACAAGGTCTACGGCACGATGTCCGTGGGCATGGTCATCACAGCGCTTGCGGCATGGGCCATCGCGGGGCTTGCCGTGACAACCGATCCTTCGGCAGCCGCCGCACAATTGCCTAATGGCAAGATGTTGTCGGGCCTTGGTGCCGCACTTTATCTTTCGCCGCTCAAATGGGTGGTGATGCTGGCCCCGCTGGCCTTCATCTTCCTCGGTTGGGGCGCGCTTCTGCGCCGGGCCTCCGCGGCCGCCGTGCAGCTTGGCTTCTTCGCCTTCGCAGCACTGATCGGCATTTCGATGAGCTCGATCTTCCTGATGTTCACCAGCTTCTCGATCGTGCAGACGTTCATCGTGACCGCCATCGCCTTCGCGGGTCTGTCGCTGTTTGGCTACACCACGAAAAAGGACATCTCTGGCTGGGGCTCGTTCCTGATCATGGGCGTGATCGGCCTTGTCGTGGCAATGCTGATCAACCTCTTCCTGCAAAGCCCGGCAATGATGTTCGCCATCTCGGCGATCGGCCTCTTGATCTTCGCGGGCCTGACCGCCTTTCACACGCAAGAGATCAAGAACACTTATGTGGCGCACGCGGCACATGGTGACCAGGAATGGCTGGACAAATCTGCCTACGACGGCGCACTCAGCCTCTACATCAGCTTCCTCAACATGTTCCAGTTCCTGCTTATGTTCATGGGGCAACAGGAATAGCACTCGCACCTCGCGACACAGGAAACCCGCCGGAGCATCCTCCGGCGGGTTTTTTCATGCCTCGAAACCATCCCTGACCCAGATCAAGGCCAATCTGATCCATGGGCGTTAACATTAGCCAAAGCACCAAGATTGAAAGGCTTTGTCATGTTACGCCTCGGGCTAATCCTTCATCTCTTCATCGGCTCCACCCTCTCCGGCTCTGCCGTGATCGCCGCCCTCGTCATCGGGCAGGACACGCTGCAACCCATCCTGATCGCCGCCCTCTTGGGATTTATCGCGGCCTTCCCCGTGTCCTATATCGTGGCCAAAAAGCTCTACGCACTGCGCTGAAGCCCGGCGCCCCTGCTCAGCCCAGCCAGGTCCGCACCGCCGCCTCGAACTCGCGCGGCTTCTCGGCGTGGAGCCAATGGCCAGCGCCGGGGATCTTGGCAAATTGCGCCGCCGGGAACAGCGCCTTGATCCCGTCGCGGTGCTCGCGTGTCACATAGGATGACTCCGCCCCGGTGAGGAACATCACCTTTCCCTCATAAACCCCTGAAACGTCGGGAAAGCTCAGAATTTTCGGCATCTCAAGCGCCAGCGTATCCAGGTTCAACAACCACCGCTTTTCCGCCACATCCAACGCTTGCAGGAAGAATGGTACCAGCGCCGGATTATCCACCGTGGTCTGCAATTGCGCCGCCGCGTCCGAGCGCCGCTCGACCCGTGTCAAATCCACCGCCTGCATCGCCTTGATATATTGCAACTGGCTGTGCCCATAGGTCACGGGCGCAATATCCGCTACGATCAACCGGTTGACGAGCTCTGGCCGCTTCAGCGCGAGCACCATCGCCGCCTTGCCACCCATCGAATGGCCCAGCACGTCATAGGGCCCCTCAAGGCTCTCGATCACCTCGGCAAGGTCACCCGCCAAATCCTCATAGGAATGCGTTTCAAACCAAGGGCTTGCCCCATGATTGCGCATATCCACCGCGACCACGTGGCGACTGTCCGACAGTCGCTTGGCGATCACACCCCAATTGCGCGCCGAGCCATAAAGCCCGTGCACAATCACCAATCCCGGCCTCTCGGTCGGCGTGCCATGTTCGATCCTGTTCAACATAGCCTCTCATAACGCCCCCTTACTCACGATTCCAGCCCTATTGCCGCGCCCCATCACAGCCGTTAAACTGCCTCAAGAGGGTTGCACAAGTGATTGATACCGAAGAATTTCAAGGCAGGATCACAGGGCTGCAACAGGCCCTCGCGGATCGTATGCGCCTGCGCAGCGCCACGCTTGAGCGGCAAGTACGCCGCGCCGGGCGCCGGCTTCCCCGCCGCCAACGCCGGGCTGCGGCAATTATCCTCGGTGCTCAGGATTGGATGGCCCATGCCAAGCTTGCCCGGGTGCTCGACACCGCTCAGGTCGACCGCGCTTTTGCGGATCTGCATGCTTATCTTGATACGCTCAACCCGCAAGAGGCGCGCAAGACCGCGCTCCTGCGCCTGATCGGGGGAATCGTGCTCAATCTGATGCTGCTGTCCGGGCTGATCTATGCCCTTATCCGCTGGCAAGGGTCAGCTTAGGAACGCCCCACAAAACTTTGAGAGAAAAAGAAAACCCCGCGCAAGACGATGCTCGCGCGGGGCAATCTCGTGATCCGAAATCAGAGGTTCGGATAGAGCGGGAACCGCTTGCACAGCGCCTCGACCTCGGCCTTGACCTTGGCCTCGACCGCGCCATTGCCCTCGGCCCCATTGGCCGCAAGCCCATCCACCACCTCGATGATCCAATCCGCAATCTGCCGGAATTCCGCTTCGCCAAACCCGCGCGTCGTCCCCGCAGGAGAGCCAAGCCGGATACCGCTGGTCACAGTGGGTTTTTCCGGATCGAACGGCACGCCGTTCTTGTTGCAGGTGATATGCGCCCGGCCCAATGCCTTTTCGGTGTCATTGCCTTTCACGCCCTTGGGGCGCAGGTCGACCAGCAACACATGCGTGTCGGTGCCATGCGTGACCGTGTCCAGACCGCCCTTGATCAACTGGTCGCTCAGCGCCTGCGCGTTGCGGATCACCTGTTGAATATACGACTTGAATTCGGGGCGCAGCGCCTCACCAAAGGCCACCGCTTTGGCCGCGATCACATGCATCAGCGGCCCGCCCTGAATTCCGGGGAAAATCGCCGAGTTGAATTTCTTGGCCAGCCCTTCGTCATTGGTCAGGATCATGCCACCGCGCGGCCCGCGCAGCGTCTTGTGCGTCGTGGTCGTGGCGACATGGGCATGCGGGAAGGGGCTCGGATGCTCTTTCGCGGCCACCAGACCGGCGAAATGTGCCATATCCACAAGCAGATAGGCCCCAACGCTGTCGGCAATCTCACGCATCCGGGCAAAGTTGATCTGGCGCGGAATGGCCGAACCGCCGGCGATGATCAGCTTGGGCTGGTGCTCGGTTGCCAGCGCCTGCACCTGATCGTAATCAATCAGGTTGTCCTGCTTGCGCACCCCGTATTGAATGGCGTTAAACCATTTGCCCGACTGGTTCGGTGCCGCCCCGTGGGTCAGGTGACCGCCCGCATCAAGGCTCATGCCAAGGATCGTATCGCCGGGCTGCAACAGCGCCGTGAACACGCCCTGATTGGCTTGTGATCCGGAATTGGGCTGCACGTTGGCATAGCTGCACCCAAACAGCGCGCACGCCCGCTCAATCGCCAGATTTTCCGCAATATCAACATATTGGCAGCCGCCATAATAGCGCTTGCCGGGATAACCTTCGGCGTATTTGTTGGTCATCACGCTGCCCTGCGCTTCCATCACGGCGGCGGACACGATGTTCTCGGACGCGATCAGCTCGATCTCGTCGCGCTGCCGACCCAGCTCCGAGCGGATCGCGCCAAAGAGGTCAGGATCGCGCGACGCGAGGGATTCGGTGAAAAAACCTTGATCTGCAGCAGGCTGGTGTCCGTCATGGGGCATTTGGGCAACTCCAAAGATTGGTGAATTGGTCATTTTCCTAAAGGAAACTCGTTCGGTTTGAAAGAATGTAAAGCGACGATTTCACCTGTAACTCCGGCATGGCTGGTCTTGGCAGGGGAATTGTGGTTCGATCCGGGCCAGAGCATCGCCTTTTGGAAACAGGACCGCCCATGCACCGCAAGATCGCCTTTGTCGCCAGCGATGCCCCCATCGCCCAGACCGCGCGCGCCACCCTTGCCAGCCGCTTTGGCCATGCGCCCGAGGATCAGGCCGATGTGATCGTGGCACTTGGCGGCGACGGCTTCATGCTGCACACGCTGCACCGCACGCAGGCGCTCGATATTCCCGTCTACGGGATGAATCGCGGCACCGTCGGTTTCCTGATGAACGAATACAGCGAGACTGACCTGATCGACCGCCTCATCGCGGCCGAGGAAGAGGTGATCAATCCCCTCGCCATGCGCGCCGAATCCCTCGACGGCACCCTGCACGAGGCGCTGGCCATCAACGAGGTCTCGCTCCTGCGCGCAGGTCCTCAAGCGGCCAAGCTGCGCATCACCATCGACGGCCGCCTGCGCCTTGAAGAGCTTGTGTGCGACGGCGCGCTCGTTGCCACCCCGGCCGGGTCTACCGCCTATAACTACAGCGCCCATGGCCCGATCCTACCCATCGGCTCGGATGTTCTGGCGCTGACGGCGGTGGCCGCATTCCGCCCCCGGCGCTGGCGCGGCGCGCTCCTGCCCAAGACCGCCGTGGTGCGCTTCGATGTGGTCGATCCCGAAAAACGCCCCGTGATGGCCGACGCCGACAGTCGCTGGGTGGAAAACGTGATCTGGGTCGAAATCCGCTCGGAAAACCGCATCAAGCATCGCATACTGTTCGATCCGGGGCATGGATTAGAAGAGCGTCTGCTACGTGAACAGTTTACATAAATCGACTTTTCACAGCGACTTTAGCGTGAATTAGCCCGTAAATTTTACATTATCTATCAATAAACGCCGATCCACTCGAACGACAGATCGGCCTCATAATCCCGCCCATAGGCCACCGCCGCCAGGCTCTTGATATCGCCCGCCCGTGGCACATCACGCAGCATCGCCCCCGAAGCGCGAAAGGCGGTAAAGGGCACGCGCAGCTCTTGCCACTCTGGCCCGCTCGGAATCGGGGCCTGATAATACTGCCAGGGCAGGACCGTGCCGCGCGTGCGCAAATGGATGAAATAGCCTTCACCATTCCCCTTCACACGCACCACCACGCCTTGCGCGCCCTTGGGTAGCGGCGTCAGCAAATCTCCCCGCACCTGAATGAACCCACCCCGGTTGGCCGTGCTGACGGTTCCAGTCAGGCGCAAATGCCGCGCGCCCTCGGGTCCCGCAATCTCCGCCTGCCCCTCGGACACACCGCCCATCACCTGATCGCTGATATAGCGCCAGGTTTCTAACGCGGGTGGGGTGTAATCGCGCATGTCGCCCTCCTGTGCCACGCCGGGTGCCGCCATCAATCCCAGAACCAGAGCCAGAATCCATTTCATTCCGCCATCTCCGCCGCCCGTGCCAGCGCCCCCGGATCACAGAGCACGATGCCCATGCCCTCGCGCGCGATGACCCCGGCCTGTTCCCAGTCCCTGAATTGCCGGTTCACGCTCTCACGGCTCAGCCCCACCAGATCGCCCAGATCGGATTGCGAAAACCGCTCCGCCAGACGCAGCTTGCCCCCCGGAAGGGCCTCGCCCCATTTCTCAGACAGGTGCAACAGCAGCCGCGCCAGACGCGCCTGACCATCCGCCAGCATATGCGCGGTATACATCCCCGAGGTCTGGCGCAGCCGTTGGCACAGCATGCCGATCACGTCGAGCGCGGCATCGGGTTCCTCGCGCAGGCGTTGCAGGACAAGCGCCCCCTCCAGAACGCGCCCCTGCACTGTCGTTGCCGCCACGGCATCGGCACTCCGGGCGCCACCATCCAGCGCCGCCAGCTCGCCCAGCATATCCCCCGGCCCCAGATGCGTCAGGATCGAGCGTCGCCCATCGACCGAACTGCGGCTGATCTCGACCCGGCCCTTGGTGATCAGCATCATCGTGCTGTCCTGGGCACCCGTGGCATAGATCATCCGGCCCTTGGGATAATCGACCGCACGGCCATGCCGCTCCAGAATTCCGGCCAGCCCCCGCGCCCTCCGCTCCGGTGCGGCCTCAATTGACATGTGCGAGACTCCTCATTTTTCACGCTTCTGTGAGGTGCCTCACAGAATCTGCACGCGCAACCGGCCATACCATAATGGTATCTCGCGTGTAGGGGTGTCCCAAGCCCTTTTCATATCGCAATCCCTTACCCTTTTTGGCGGGATACACCGGTCAAGTGCCACCCGGTCTTCATGACGGGTATTTATCGGCCGGTTACGCTGTCTGGCCTGGCGTTGTGAGTGCGTCGCGCCAGACAGCATTTCTTCCAGCGTCCCTTCTGGGGGATGAGGGTTCCGGCTTCCTCCGGAACCCTCTTTTTTATTACCGTGCCAAACCAAGGCTTTGCAGGGCGATCTTGATCTCGTCCAGAATGGCGGGATCGTCGATCGTCGCCGGCATCTTGTACTCTTGGCTATCGGCGATCTTGACCATGATGGCACGCAGGATCTTGCCCGAGCGTGTCTTGGGCAGACGGTCCACCACCACCGCCAGCTTGAAGGCCGCGACCGGGCCGATTTGGTCGCGCACCAGCTTGACGCATTCCTTGACGATCTCGTCATGCGCCCGGTTGACGCCCTTGGTCAGGCACAGGAATCCGACCGGCGTTTGCCCCTTCAACTCGTCCGCCGCGCCAATCACGGCACATTCGGCCACGTCCGGATGGCTGGCCAGAACCTCTTCCATCGCCCCGGTGCTCAAACGGTGCCCCGCCACGTTGATCACATCATCGGTGCGCGCCATGATCCACAGATAGCCATCGTCGTCCTTCATCCCCGCGTCGCCCGTCTCGTAATAGCCGGGGAAGGTGTTGAGA
Organism: Roseovarius mucosus DSM 17069; assembly: GCF_000768555.3. Classification (GTDB taxonomy): domain Bacteria; phylum Pseudomonadota; class Alphaproteobacteria; order Rhodobacterales; family Rhodobacteraceae; genus Roseovarius; species Roseovarius mucosus. The sequence goes on along the minus strand of NZ_KN293977.1, from coordinate 163,509 downwards.
TAGGACTTGCGATAGCGCGCTTCGGCATTCCACAGCGTCGGCAGCGTCCCCGGCGGCAGCGGCAATTTCACCGCAATCGCACCCAGCGTGCCCGGTGCCACCTCATGCCCGCCCTCGTCCAGAATCCGCACGTCATAGCCCGGCATCGCCACCGTGGGCGACCCGATCTTGACCGGCAGCGCCTCCAGCCCGGCAGGGTTGCCCGCAATGGCCCACCCGGTCTCGGTCTGCCACCAATGGTCATAGACCGGCACCTGCATCACGCGCTGTGCCCATTCGATTGTGTCCGGGTCGGCCCGCTCTCCGGCAAGATAGAGCGCGCGCAATTGCGACAGATCGTAATTCTTGATCAACTCGCCCTTGGGATCATCGCGCTTGATCGCCCGCAGCGCTGTCGGCGCGGTAAAGAAACTGCGCACCTTGTGCTCGGACATCACCCGCCAGAAGGTGCCCGCATCGGGCGTGCCCACCGGCTTGCCCTCGAACACAATGGTCGTGTTGCCATGAATGAGCGGCCCGTAACAGATATAGCTGTGCCCCACGACCCAGCCCACATCGGAGGCCGCCCAGAACACCTCGCCCGGGTTCACGTTATAGATGTTTTTCATCGACCAGTTGAGCGCCACCAGATGCCCCGCCGTCGCCCGCACCACGCCTTTGGGCGCGCCGGTGGTGCCTGAGGTATAGAGAATATAGGCCGGATGATCGCCCGATACCGGCACACATTCCGCCGGCTCCACCCCGTATTGGAACGCGTGCCAGTCGAAATCGCGCCCCTCGATCAGCTTGGCCACTTCTTCTTCGCGCTGAAAGATAACGCAAAACTCGGGCTTATGCGCGGCCTGCTCAATGGCCCCGTCAAGAAGCGGCTTGTAATGTACCACTCGTCCCGGCTCGATCCCGCAAGAGGCGGCGATGATGGCCTTGGGCTGACAATCGTCGATCCGCACCGCCAGCTCATGCGCGGCAAAGCCGCCGAAAACGACCGAATGCACCGCCCCCAGCCGCGCGCAGGCCAACATCGCCTCCAGCGCCTCGGGCACCATCGGCATATAAATGATGACGCGGTCGCCCTTTTCCACGCCCTTGGCCCGCAGCGCCCCCGCCAGCCGCGCCACGCGGCTGCGTAATTGCGAATAATTGATCTTTTGCTTGATGCCGGTCACGGGGCTGTCGTGGATGATCGCGGTCTGCGCGCCGCGCCCTGCCGCTACATGCCGGTCCACCGCATTCCAGCAGGTGTTGACCTCGGCATCCTTGTACCACTCATAGAGCGGGGCGGCCCCGTCAAACAGCGCCTTACTGGGCATCTTCACCCAATCAATCGCCTCTGCCGCCTCCATCCAAAAGCCTTCGGGATCTGCAAGCGATCGCTCGTAAACCTCAGTGTATCCCATGGTATCCTCCTCCGATCCGTTGAATATGTGTTACGGATCACCCTGCCTTGGGGCAAGCATCATGCAGGGCCACGGGACAGAAGGCCGCAGAAATTTTGCAGAAATGACCAAAGCCGCTCTGCAAATTTTTGCAAAGCGGCTTTTATTGTTCACGTCACCGGAAATTGCTGGCAACTTTGCAAACCTGCAAAGAATTCCCCTGCAAACCCTGATTCTACCCGTAATGCGCCACCGGTGTTCCCGCGATCGCCGCCATATTGAGCAGGCCCCGCGCCGTGATCGACGGCGTGACGATATGCGCCCGGTTGCCCATCCCCATCAGGATCGGCCCCACTTCCAGACCGCCCGCCTTCATCTTGAGAATGTTGCGCACGCCCGACGCGGCATCGGCATAGGCAAAGACCAGCACATTCGCCGCCCCCTGCATCCGGTTGCCCGGCAACAGCCGCTCGCGCAATTCGGGGTCAAGTGCCGCATCAATCGTCATCTCACCCTCATAGGTGAAATCGCGCGGTGCCTCGTCAAGGAGCGCAATCGCTTGGCGCAATCGCTCTGCCCCTTCATCCGGCTGGTTGCCAAATTGCGACTGCGAACAAAACGCGACCTTGGGCGCAATCCCGAACCGCCGCACATGCCGCGCGGCCCCGATCGCGGTCTCGGCCAGTTGCGCCGGGTTCGGCGTCACCCGCACATGGGTATCGGCGATAAAGAGCGGCCCATCCTCGAGGATCATCATGCTCAGCGCCCCATGCGGGCGGCGGCTCTCGTCCTGCAAGACCTGATTGACGTATTTCATATGCCAGCGGAATTCACCAAAGGTCCCGCAGATTAGGCTATCGGCCTCGTTGCGATGCACCATCACCGCGCCAATCGCTGTGGTATTGGTGCGCATGATGGCACGCGCCAGATCGGGCGTGACCCCTTTACGCGCCATGAGCCCATGATAGGTCTCCCAATAATCGCGGTAACGCGGATCGTCCTGCGGGTTGACGATGTTGAAATCCCGCTCGGGCCGGATCGAGAGGCCCGCCCGCTCGCAGCGGCGTGCAATCACCTCGGGACGCCCGATCAGGATCGGCTGTTCGGTGGTTTCCTCGAGGATCGCTTGCGCTGCACGCAACACCCGCTCATCCTCGCCTTCCGCAAACACAATCCGCCGCGAGGCGGTGGACGCCGCCTGAAACACCGGCCGCATGAGCAGCGCCGACTTGAATTTGCTGGCATCGAGCCCCGCCTTGTAGGCCTCCAGATCCGCCATCGGTCGCGCCGCCACGCCGCTCTCCATTGCCGCCCGCGCCACGGCGGTCGAGACAACACCCGACAGGCGCGGATCGAACGGCTTGGGGATCAGATAGTCCGCGCCGAATGTCATCTGCTCGCCGTGATAGGCCGCCGCCGCCTCGGCGCTGGTCGAGGCGCGCGCCAATTCGGCAATCCCCTGGACACAGGCCACCTGCATTGCGTCATTGATCTCGGTCGCGCCCACATCCAGCGCCCCTCGGAAAATGAACGGGAAACACAGCACGTTATTGACCTGGTTGGGGAAATCCGACCGCCCCGTGGCGATGATCGCATCCGGCACCGCCGCGCGTGCCAGATCGGGCATGATCTCGGGGTCCGGATTGGCCAGCGCAAAGACGACGGGCCGCTTTGCCATCGCCTTGACCATCTCGGGCGTCATGATGTTGGGCCCCGACAGCCCGAGGAACAGGTCCGCCCCGCCGATCACCTCGCCCAGTGTCCGCAGTTCCGTCGCCTGCGCAAAGGCCGCCTTTTCCGGGTTCATATCGACCTCCCGGCCCACATGCACCAGCCCGTGAACATCACAGAGCCAGATATTCTCGCGCTTGACGCCCAGCTTGACCAACATATTAAGGCAGGCAATGCCCGCCGCGCCGCCGCCGGTCGAGACCACCTTGATCTCCTCGAATGTCTTGCCCGCCACGTGCAGCGCATTGGTGGCCGCAGCGCCCACCACAATCGCCGTGCCATGCTGATCATCATGGAAAACCGGGATATTCATCCGCTCGCGGCAAATTCGTTCAACGATAAAACAATCCGGCGCCTTGATGTCTTCCAGGTTGATCGCACCAAATGTCGGCTCCAGCGCGCAGACAATCTCGGCCAGTTTTTCCGGGTCGCTCTCGTTAACCTCGATGTCAAAACAGTCGATATTGGCGAATTTCTTGAAGAGAACCGCCTTGCCTTCCATCACTGGCTTAGAGGCAAGCGCCCCGATATTGCCCAGCCCCAGAACCGCAGAACCATTGGTGACAACCGCCACCAGATTGCCGCGCGTCGTGTATTTCGACGCCGTGGACGGATCGGCCTTGATCTCCAGACAGGCCTCGGCCACGCCCGGACTATAGGCGCGCGACAGGTCGCGGCCATTGGCCATCGGCTTGGTTGCGCGGATCTCCAGCTTTCCGGGCCGGGGCAACGCGTGATAATCGAGCGCCGCCTGACGGGTGGCTTCCTTTTGGCTGTCGGTCATGGTCCTCATCTCCCTGCGGGCAATATAGTTTAATATTAAACTACCGCTACGGCATGCTCATATCACGCCCCCGCGATTTTTCAAGCCCGAGCTTGCACCGTCGCGCCGCGCCACGCAATCCCGATTGCGCGCCCACATCCCGGCGTTGCCCTCGGGCGCTTTTTCTGGAATGACAATCCCCACCGCAGCGCAAGAGGCCCGCCATGTTCCCGAATCTCACCGTCGTCGACCACCCGCTCGTTCAGCACAAGCTGACCCTGATGCGGCAAAAGGAAACCTCCACGGCCGTCTTCCGCCAACTCCTGCGCGAAATCAGCCAGTTGCTCGCCTATGAGATCACACGCGAATTGCCGATGACCACCCGCGCCATCGACACGCCCCTGATGGAAATGGACGCGCCAGTCCTCGCCGGGCGCAAACTCGCGCTCATCTCGATCCTGCGCGCTGGCAACGGCCTGCTCGATGGCATGCTAGAGTTGATCCCCTCTGCGCGCGTGGGCTTTGTTGGCCTCTACCGCGACGAGGCCACGCTTCAGCCGGTGAAATACTACTTCAAGGTGCCGGATCAGCTTGGTGAACGCCTCTCGATTGTTGTCGATCCGATGCTGGCCACCGGCAATTCCTCTGCCGCCGCCGTGACCATGCTGAAAGAGGCAGGCGCCCGCGACATCCGCTTTCTCTGCCTGCTTGCAGCTCCCGAAGGTGTCGAGCGCATGCAAGAGGCGCATCCCGATGTGCCCGTCGTCACCGCCGCCCTAGACAAGCGCTTGAATGACAAAGGTTATATCCTGCCAGGACTAGGGGATGCGGGTGACCGGATGTTCGGCACTAAATAGGCCAATTACTGTTTACTAAACAGCAAAAATAAGGCAACCTGCCTCCAATTGATGTTGGGGGCGTAATGAGACTTTCACCACTTGCCATTCTGGCGTCGACCGTCCTGCTGCTTGGCACGGTCGATCTGTCCGCGCAGACCCTGCGCACTCCTGCAGAACCGGCCGAATTCCCGCCCAGCAGCTATCAGGGTCGGCAATATGTCGATAGCGCCGGTTGCGTGTTCGTGCGCGCCGGCGTTGCCGGAAACGTCACATGGGTTCCACGCATTACGCGGGGCCGCGATCAGCTCTGCGGCTTCCAACCCAGCCTTGCCCCGAGTGCGCAGGCCGCCACGCAGCCCGTGGCACAACCCGCCCCCAAACCTACGCCGCCAGCCCGCACAACGCCTGTCCCCGTAGCACCCCGCGTCGCCACGGCACCCGCGCCCGCCCCTGCCCCGCCGCGCAATCCGGCAACCGGCCCCGGTCGCCACAGCTCAGACACAGCGTCGCACCGCTCCGGTCCAGGTGGCGTCTGGCGCACCTCTCAGCGCCCTGCGCCCCGAGGCCGATCCGCGCCCTGTGGCCCTGCGCCCTGCCGCGACCAAACCGGCCCCTGCCCCCTCTGCCCGCGCCGTGCGCCTGACCCAACCGGATCCCGCACGCAGCGCCTGCGCCAACCTGAGCCCGATCTCCGCCGCCTACACCGTCCAGCACAAGGGCTCTCCGGTGCGCTGCGGCCCGCAAAAATCGGCACATGTGACCTATGGCAAAGGCGGCAGCCGTTCGCTTGCGCCGCGTCCCGGCACCCCGGCCACGCCTGAAACCGTGCCGCCCTTTACCCGCATCGCCCCGGCCCGCGTCTATGCCAGCCAAAAGGCCAGCCTTGCCGGAATCTCTGTCCCTCCCGGCATGCAGCCGGTGTGGGAGGATGACCGCCTCAACCCCTACCGCGCGCACCAGACCTTCGAAGGGCGCGACCAGATGCTGCTGATGTGGACCAATACCGTGCCGCAGCGCCTTATTGACCGGCGCACCGGGGCCGACGTGATCCACCAATATCCCGGCCTGCAACCGCCCTATACCAGCTTCGAGGCGCAGCGCGCCGCCGGTGTCACCGTTGCCACCCAAGGCCGCTATGTCCCGGCCCCGATCACGGCCCGGCAATTGGCGCAGGCCACAACGCAACCCGCGCCGCGCGCCACGGTCTCGACCCGCTCGACGCCCGCCAAGGACGCCCCAAGCGCGCCCAGCCACCGCTATGCGCAGGCCGGTCTCTTTGCTGATCCGGCACAGGCACAGGCCGCAGCCCAGCGCATCGCCGCCTCCGGGCTTCCGGCGCGGCGCGGCAGCGTCACGCGCGACGGGCGCACGCTGACGCTTGTCCTCGCCGGTCCCTTTGCCACGCAATCGCAACTCAACGCCGGGGCCGACCGCCTGCGTGCCATGGGCTTTAGCAACGTCACCCTGCGAAAATGAGCCTAGGGCGGCGGCTTAGCCCCGCCGCCCGATCAGCCGTGCCATATCCAGCATGCGGCAGGAAAATCCCCACTCATTGTCATACCAGCCAAAGACCCGCAGCAACCCGCCGACCGAAACCGAGGTCTGCGGCCCTGCCACGATCAGGCTTTCGGGGCGCGCGCGCAGGTCCGACGACACCAGCGGCGCCTCGGTCCAACCCAGCCAACCATGCCGCGCCGCCGCCTCTTGCATGTGGGCATTGACCCCCTCCGCCGTCACATCGGCGCGCAGTTGCACCACCAGATCAATGCAGGACACGCTCGCCACCGGCACGCGGATGGCCCGCGCCTCGATCCGCCCCTTGAGACCGGGCAGAACCAACCCCGTCTGATGCTGCGCGCTTGTCGTCGTGGGCACCATCGACAATGCTGCGGCGCGGCTGCGTTCGGGCGCATCGCGCGGCTTGTCCACCGTGGGCTGACTGCCGGTATAGCAATGCACCGTCGTCATCTGCCCGCTGACAATGCCATAGGCCTCATCCAATATCCGCGCCAGAGGGGCCAACGCATTGGTGGTGCAGGACGCGTTGGAAATGATCCGGTGATCGCCCAAATCGCCCTCGTTGGCCCCGATCACCACCGTCACATCCGCCTCCGCCGAAGGGCCAGAGACCAGAACCGCTCGCGCACCCGCCTGCAATCCGCGCTCGGCCACGGCGCGTGTGCCCCCCATGCCGGTGCATTCCAGCACAAGATCGACCCCGCTCAGATCCAGCGTACTCAGATCGCGCGCCGCATGAAACGGGATGTCCTGCCCATCCACCACCAGAGCACCGGGCCGCGTCGTGACCACGCCGGGCCACGGACCAAACACGCTGTCGTACTGGAATAGATAGGCGCAAGTCTCGAGCGGTTCGATATCGTTGATGCAGACCAGTTCGAACGCCGCCCCCTCGCGCATCAGAATCCTCAGGATGGTACGGCCAATCCGGCCAAACCCGTTGATGGCAATGCGAATACGGTCCTCAGACATGGTGCCCTCCCGGCAGACAGGTCAACACCGCTGACATTGCTGTGCCGATCCGGGAAACACCAGCCCCGAAACATAATTTGATCAAATCAGGACGCGCTATCCCCGCTCAGGCCCGAACCCAAGGGTCAGAGAGGGCCGCATCGCGCGGGGCCGCTGTCAGACCGTTCATCCGCGCCATGGCCAGAACCAGCCCCCGCGCCTCGGTCAGCGGCAACACATCATAGCGTGGCCCCGCGCGCTCTTGCGCATAGTCCAGCAGGTTGCAAGACGCCGGGCACAGCGCCATCAGGCCGTTCTCCGCGAAAATCACCTGCTCGCTCTCGAAATGCAGCATGACCACCTCGGCCCCCGGATCGGGCATCACCCGCGCAACCCCCGGTGCCGCCTCCAGGGCCACACCGGGCAAGAGCGCAAAGGGATCTCCCCACAGCGTCTCGGCCATATCGCTCTCAACCATCAGCACCTGATGTGGCATCACGCGCAACGGCGCACGATTGCCCAACACCCCGCGTCCGACCTCCAGTGGCCAGAACCGCGACGGACAGGCGCTCTCGCCCGTCCAGACCGGATGCCGCGACACACCGCAGATCGGTTGCACGCCCGCGTCAAAGGTCACGACGCGGTCGCCAGCGCAGAGCGCCTGAACCGGACGCCAGCCATGGCCCGTGGCCACCCGCGTTCCGCTCAAGAGGCCACTTTGCACACCTACCGGCTCCGCTTCTAGCGTCCGCGCCGCCCCGCGTTCACTGATGCCAAACCAACCCAGCATACCTCTGTCGTTCCCTTTCCGTTGCAACCAGTCGTGTTTTGCCAACAGGTCCACACTCCGACGGGTTGACTAAGCCATGGTTAACGTGACCCGTTTTTGCTCGAATTCAGGCAGGATTATGGCACCGTCGCGGCAGGGTGGACAACACCGTCAAAGCCGCACGATTGGCATTTAAAGCCCACGCAATCTCGCGAACTTATCAGCGGCGCTTAGAACCGATAGCCGAATCGTGCGATGTCCTCGGCGGCACAGTCCGCCACGATCTGCACCGCGCGGGCGTCATAATACTCGGCATATGGTCCCCTCTCCGACCGATTGGCCGGGGCCACCTCCAGCGTGAATCCCAGACGCGCCCAGAGCGGTGCTGCATCCTCTTCCAAATGCTCGAGCCGGATAAAGAGCCGACAATATTCGCGCCCGTCCGCCGCCGTCATATAGTGCCGCGCCGGGGTCGCGCGCAGCGCGGCCTGCGTCTCGGGCGCCGCCAGAAAGCCAATGAAATCGCGGTCCTTGGCCAGATGCACCGCCGGGTGATCGAAATCCTGCCCGCGCAGCCAGTGATAATAGCTCACCATCCGGTCCCAAGGGTTGCGCACCAGCGTAAAGGTAAAGGCCGCCGCCACCCGCTCGGCGCTCACCAGCCCGTCGATGTCGCTCAGCGTCGAATGTTTCCACAGCCGCCCGCGCGCTTGCAGGCCCTTCAACCGCGCCCGCCTGCGCCGCGCCTTGGGTGTATCGCCGATCAGAATATCCTCCGCCTGCGCGCGCGCTTCCAGCGCCATCGCCAGCGCGGTGCCGCCGGTCTTGGGAATATGCACAAAGATATAATTGCGTCCGGGCGAGATGATCATGCCCGCATCCTAGCCGCTGCACAGACGCGCGAAAGCCCCTTTCGCTCCGCCTCAGCGCATCGCGTCAACCAACACCTGCGCCTCATGTGAGCGCAGACCAGAGCGCGCGCTCGGCCCATAGCCCGCAGCCCCCGACGCGAAAACCTCGGGGAAAAGCCTGTGCAATTCCGCCTCTGTCTCGGCATCGAAACTGCCCTGCGTCATCGGACCGGGATGATAGCTCTCACTCCATAACCCATTGCCGCGCACGATTTCATGCCGGTCGAATAGCAGATGCACATAGACCACCGGCGCACCGTCACAGCGCCGCGTGATGGAGTGGTCATTGACCAACGCCGCCGCCTTGACCAGCACCTGATGCGTGCCAAACAGCAATTCCGCCTGCGGCGAGGCCACGAGGATACGGTGATTGGCCGACAGTTCCAGTGCCGCGTGCCGCCCCAGCGCATTGGCGGCCAGCGCCACCGGCGCATCCCCGCCCCGCGCCCGCCTCGGGCTCCGCCCGATCCAGCGCAGGGGCTGCGGCCCATGATCCAGCGTCTGCACCAGATCGCCGGGGCGCAGCGCTTCGATCGCAACCGGCCCCTTGGGCGTGTCGATCAGCGTGCCTTCGGTAAAGCAGGGCGCCACCGTGTTCAGCGTGATAAAGCCCACATCGGTATTGCCGAACTCATCGGCCACCGTATAGGACAGCACGTTGGACGTACCCACCGCCTCGGCAGAGGTCACAAGTACAAACCCCGTCGCCGTCATCTGAAGCGTCTCGCCCGTGGCAAGCGTGATCGTATCGCCCACGACCACCGGCTGACCGTTGACCTCGGTTATGGTCAGCGTCCCGCCCACCGCACTCGTATCATTGGCCAGCAGGTCGGTTTCCACCGGCGCAAACCGGGTCACGTCAATCACGTCATCCTCGGCAATCAACGACGTCTGGATCGAGTTCCCGGCGATCAACAGATTGCTGTCCAGCGCCCCATCGCCACCATCGGCGATGCCGATCTTGATGGTGTTCACCTCACCTGCCACCACCGGCGCCTTGAGCGTGAGCGTGACCGTGAACCCGTCCATCTCGGTATTATAGGCGTTCGATAGGGTGGAGTTGTCCATATAGAGATTGGCATTGGACACATCATTGATGTTGTTGATCGTGATATCGCCCGTGCCCACCGTCAACTCGGCCTGCACCCCGTTGACCCAGACGCCCACCGCATCGTTGAACCCGGCGTTCACATACTCCAGATACTCCTCGGAGGAGAACACGATCTGCATCGTCAACGTGCTGCCTTCGGGGATAAACTCCGCCTCAAAAACCGCCGCGTCAAAGGTCTCCTGCCCCGAGATTGCCGTCATGTCCGCATCCCCCGCCAAAGCATGATCGGTCGAGGTTTCGGCAGAGAGGTTCGGATCAGCCAAGAGGTTCAGCAGACCGGGCTCATTGGTGACATCCGTCGCACTGCCCGTGGACAGGATCACGCCCGTATCGGACGGCGTCAGATCCGGCGAAACCGTGTCGCCATCGCTATAGATCCCCGAGGCGCTGGCCGCCCCCGTATAGCTGGCAGAAACGATCGTGATGCCATGGCCAAACATGGCCACGGCCATGTCCATCGCGCTGGCAGAGGTATCAATCGGCAGTTCCGAGGCTGTGGCCATAGCAAGTCTCCGTGCAGCTTTGCAGAGAGACTGGCACCCGAATTCTCAAGAGCCATTTAACGCGCACACGCCAAACGCTTCGAATTTTACGTAACACGGCCTCCCGTCAGAGACTTGCAAGCGCCGTGCCAACCGCCATATTTGGCGCAGAAACATGGGGGAAATCCGATGGGCTATCTGCGCACTGGCATTCTGATGGCGGCGATGACCGCGCTCTTTCTGGGCATCGGCGCGCTCTTGGGGGGCATGGGCGGGGCGATGGTGGCGCTGATCGTGGCACTTGCCATGAACGCCTTTAGCTGGTGGAATTCCGATCGCATGGTCCTGCGCATGCACAACGCCCGCCCTGCCTCGGGTCCAGAGGGCGTAGCACTCACGCAAATGGTGCATGACATGGCGGATGCTGCGCAGATGCCGCGCCCGGCGGTCTATCTCCTCGACAATGATCAGCCCAATGCCTTTGCCACCGGGCGCAACCCCGCCAATGCCGCCGTCGCCGCCACCACCGGCCTCCTGCGCAGCCTCAGCCGAGAGGAAATCGCCGCCGTCATGGCGCATGAGCTGGCCCATATCCGCAACCACGACACCACGATCATGACCGTGACCGCGACCTTTGCGGGGCGCCATCTCGATGCTCGCCAATTTCGCGATGTTCATGGGCGGCAACCGCAACAATGGCATGGGTCTGATCGGCACGCTGGCCTTGATGATCCTCGCCCCCCTCGCGGCGGGCCTCGTGCAAATGGCGATCAGCCGCAGCCGCGAATACGAGGCCGACCGCATCGGCGCCGAGATCTGCGGCAACCCGCTCTGGCTCGCCTCCGCGCTGGAAAGGATTTCAGGGCTGGCCCAGCGCATCGACAACGACACCGCCGAGCGTAACCCCGCCACGGCGCATATGTTCATCATCAACCCGCTGCACGCCCATGCCCATGACCGGCTCTTCTCCACCCACCCCAACCCCGCCAATCGCATCCGCGCCCTGCGCGAGATGGCAGGCGAGCGGAGGGGACGTGGGCCTTGGGCGTGAGGGGCGGACAAGTTTGGTGCTTCCCTGATGGACCCTCCAGTCCACCACGCCCTCCCACATCGACAACCCGACGCGGATAAAGCCTCCTGAAACCAATGCTGCGTCGCATCCAAAGTCGGCTTGGAGCCCATTTTGACCGATGCTGCACATCACACAAAATGCGGCAAAGCGACGAAAGCTGACTTTTCGGTAAGAAGGACGGACCAAGCTGCCATTCATCGACACGGGTGCTACATTCTTTTCTATCCGAGACACAAACAAAGCTGCTAGTGAGAACTCATGCGAGATCGGAACACACTATTTTTCGAAGACGATTTGGATGGACAGCTCCGTGCGCGCCAAGGTCATGTCTCTGGGGCAGTAGATGGGGTGCCCAAAGATCAATTTCTTGTTTCCAGCGACGAGGAATTAATTGAGTACATTGCGGCCTCCCTCCATGTGGAGCCATTGGTGCTGCACGAAGAAGCAAAGTCAATGAACCAGACCGAGACGCAAATTGACGTTTCGGGAGACAAAAATGGATATTTCAGTAGAGGGGGTGGACCTTTCCACATTCCCGGGACGCGAGTGGACATCACCATTCCATTCACAGGTGAAGAATGGATATTTCGATATCGCACTAACCCGTGGTCTACCGCCTTTCCGAGAGCAGACGTTCAGCGCGGCCACTTGAAATTGACAATTTCGCAGCCGCATGACGCCGACCCCAATACGTTCAAGTCGTCTTACGACCGTGAGATCAAATTGATCCGGGAGTATGTTGAGCGCTCTCAGAAACAGATCGAGAGCTATAACGCTAGCCTGCCGAATCTAATACGAAGCGCTGTTACTCATAGGCGCGATCGCTTGGGGCGCCATGGCAACATCGCCGCCCTACTAGACATTCCTCTCGCAGCGAAACCGGGAGCGCCATCAATCGCCCCAGTGAAGATCGAGGTTCGCAAGCCCCCGAGGCTGCCCGTGCCGCCGAAGACGGGGCTAGTTCCTGAACCGGGCATCACTGACGAAGCCTACGAACAAATTTTGCGCTTCATTCGCCATCAAGGACGCACCTTTGAACGCACGCCAAGCACCTATGCTGTTCACGGCGAGGAAGACCTCCGCAACATCGTTCTGGCCCAGCTCAACGGTCATTTTCAAGGAGACGCGGTGGGCGAGGCATTTCGAGGCAAGGGCAAGACGGACATTTGCATAGAGCAAGACAACCGCGCCGCCTTTGTCGGAGAGTGCAAGCTATGGTCCGGTCCGGCTGGCTTGACAGCGGCACTCGATCAGTTGCTCGGCTATTTGACATGGCGCGACAGCAAGGCAGCGCTAATCATGTTCAATTCGAAGAACAAGGATTTCACCAAAATTCTTGAGGCAATGCCCGAAACCCTAAGGGCGCACCCATTGTTCATGCGTGACTTACCCTGCAATGAAGCCGGTGAATGGCGAATGCAAATGCGAAGCGAGGAAGATGCAGGACGCCGCGTCACCGTCCACGCATATGTCTTCAACCTCTACCAGAGTGGCGAGCCGCGCATTAGATCAATCTAATTCCCGACTTTGCCCGATTCAGATATCCAACATTCTTTCGGTGGTGCGAACTTCCGCATCCTGCTCGAGGAGTTTTTCGCCACTTCCGTAATACCCTAGACCCGCCGTACAGATTAAAGAGTCCAGTGACCCCTTTGTCCCGCTCTGCGGACCTCTGAGCTGCAGAATTCTGCGCTAGAAGCCAAAGGCCCGGTTCAGCCAAGCTGCAACGTGGCATTCGGCCGTTTGGGCGACTGCCACTATGGCCTAGGTAGAACGTTGCCGCATCGCCAAGTGGCGGCCGGACCGTGGTCATTCGCTGCGCAAACCGCGAACGTCCGTCATCCATCACCGGCGGCGTGGCGAGCGACCCAAGCAGTTGCATGAGCCGCCCCACTCTTCGTCGCGATCTACGTCAAAGTTCGCTCACAGAGGTATGCAAAATCCCGGGCCAATTGGCCTCAGCGCCCGCAATGACGCCGTCGGGGTCTTCGTGGTATTTTGCCAGAATCGCGGCGTTCACGAAGAGATAGAGCTTGCCGTCGACGATATCGGCATAGCGAACATCACCATCAAGCTTCTTTCCGACGAAGACGCCAAAGGCACAGAAGCCGCCGAATTGAGGCAGGTAGCCTGTCGGGTTCGCTTCGAACGCCTGCTTTGCCGCCGCAGAGGCGAAGTAATAGTCGATACCGTCATGGCTCGCGGTGAGTGAGGCGTCGCCGGTCAACGGCCCCTGGTCGCCGAACATCGACACCGGATCGATCCCATGCAGGCCCAGCGGTTGCCCCCCAAGGGTGTAGCCGTTGACAACGTTGTATTCGTCAGCGGCATAGGCCCATGTCGCAAGTGTAAGCGTGGCAGCCGAGGCGACCGTTAGGATGGTTGCCCAATTCGCGATGTCCTTGATCAGTTGAGGTTTCATTGCAAGTCTCCTTCAGGGTTGATTGTATGATTGGGTATGGGAAAGAAAGCTCAGCCTGCGGCGGCGATGCGTTTCACGGCATCGTCCGTCCACCACACGCCGTTGGCGACCATGCGGAAATTGATGATGGCGGCGAGATATCCGTCGCCCTCGGGCACCTTGGCCCCTGCCGTGGCATCACGGACGACGGCCACTTCGTACCCAAGCTCCAACAACTCGTAGAGATGCGCCTGCGTGCAGAGGTTGGCGGACATGCCCGCAAGGATGACCTTGTCGATGCCGCGCTTGCGCAGTTGCAGGTTCAGGTCGTTCTGCGCGGGGCCATAGATCTTGTGGGGCGAACAGACGATGGTTTCGCCATCCTCGATATACGTCTTGTATTGCGGCATCCAGTCGGCGCCGGAACCTTCGAAGTTGTCGAGGTTGAGCGGACCGAGGCGGTCGAACATGCCGATCGAGTGCATGGTCTTCTCCAGCGTGCCCTCGAACTGCCACTTGTGATCGTGCGGGTAATAGTAGTGGGGCGAGATAAAGACCGGCATGCCGGCCGCCTTGGCGGCAGCAAAGAGGCGCTCGATATTGTCCACCGTGCCCTGCTCGGTCACGCTCTCGCCGACAACGCCCCAGGTGACGCCATCCTCGGACAGAAAGTCGATCTGCGGATCAGTGACAACAAGCGCGGTGCGACCGGGGTCGATCTCCATGTCGATCTGCGGCAGACCCGGTGTCTCGGGGTCGGCGTAATAGGCGCGCGCCTCGTCCGTGGCCGCAGTGGCGGCACCACCGGTGAGGGCGGCGACTCCGGCGGCGGCCCCGGCAAGAACCCGGCGGCGGGCAAGGTCGACATGCTCGTGCGTGATCCCGCAGCCGCAGTCGTGGTCATGGTCGTGTTTCATGGTCAGTCTCCTGTTCAGGGGTTAGGACAGCGCGGCGTCATTGCCGCAATGCCAGGTTGGCGGGATCACACCGACCGCATCAGGAGACAGCCGTCACCTGGTCGCGGTCGTGGATCACGCCGCGGGCGAGAGGGAGCGATGTCCGCTTTCCTTTGGGATCGGCACCCTCGCAGGGGGTGCCAAAATCGGGGTCAATCTGCCGGCATTTCGGTCAATGCGAGGGCGCAGGCGGCTGTTTTCATCGGCGCGTGATGGTCGGGGGCGGCCTTGTCGGCCACCGCCATCCGGGCCTGATCTGGCTCTGCCATAACCGACGGGATCGCGACATTGCCGACGGTAATTGCCATGGCAAGGGCAGAGATAAGAAGCGAGTTTCTGTCTTTCATTTTAATGATCCACTTCGTGGCTTGAAATCTGGGCCTGCGCCCTTGGGTTTGATCCTTCCAGTCAGGCCGGGAAAAGCCCGGCCTTGGTCAATGTGCTTTGCAGTGCATCGACCCGGGCCTAAAGCGAGGCAATCTCGACACCATGCTCGGCATCGGTGCGGCGCTCCGGGGTGTGCCGACAGCAGGTCCAGTTATAGGCAGCGACACGAATGATGATCGCGCGGTTGGCCGGCGGGGCACTCCCATAGAGCGCGGCAGAGCCAAGATGCGCCTGTTCACCGCACACGGTCGGGGCAAAGGCGAGATCGGCGACTCCGAGGGGCATAGCCCAACGCCTCAGAGGCCAAGAGCCGACAGGCCGGGGTGATCGTCCGGACGACGCCCCTGCGGCCAGCGAAAGAGACGCTCTTGCTCGGTGATCGGCAAGTCGTTGATCGAGGCAATGCGCTGGCGCATCAGGCCGTTTTCGGCAAACTCCCAGTTCTCGTTGCCATAGGCGCGGAACCACGCGCCGCTGTCGTCGCGGTATTCATAGGCGAACCGCACGGCGATCCGGTTGCCGTGCCAGGCCCACAATTCCTTGATGAGACGATAATCGAGCTCGCGCGCCCATTTGCGGGTGAGGAAATCGACGATCCGGTCACGGCCCTGAAAGATTTCCGCACGGTTGCGCCACTGGCAATCGGCCGTATAGGCAAGCGCGACCTTTTCGGGGTCACGGCTGTTCCAGCCATCCTCGGCCATGCGGACCTTGGTAATGGCAGCGGTTTCGTCGAAGGGCGGCAGAGGTGGGCGTGTCATCGGGTATTCTCCTAAGTGATGAAATTCTGGCGCCCCGGCCAGGACAGGGAGGGGTCCACATGGGGGCTTCCGGGGCGCCATCGGGATCAGGCCACCTTGGCGCTGACCACCGGGAAATCGATCGGCGTATCGAGTGCAGAATTGATGTAATTGGTCAGCGTGTTGAGCGCGACATGTGCCACGATCTCCACGATCTCGGCCTCGGTATAGCCCGCAGACTTGAGCGCGGTGACATCGTCGGCACCGACATGGCCGCGCTCGATGACGAGCTTGACCGCGAAACCGACGGCGACATTGGCCTTTGGGTCCAAGGAAGAGGCGTCGCGGTTGGCGGCGATTTCCGCCGCGTCGAGCTTGGCCACATGCGTGCCGAGATAGCTGTGGGCGGCAAGGCAGTAGTCGCAGCCATTCACCTGCGCCACGGCCAGCGCGATGCGCTCACGGGTCTTGGCGTCGAGACTGCCCTTGGCGAGCGCGCCGTTCAGGCCGAGATAACCTTCGAGCGCGGCAGGGCTGTTGGCGGTGATACGAAACAGGTTGGGCACGCTGCCGAGCATCTTTTTCACAGCATCCAGCAGCGGCCGCGCTGCCGTCGGAGCGGTTTCAATCGAAGAGGGAATGTCGATACGGGTCATGGTTTGTCTCACTCTGGTTGGTTCGAATGCCAAGCATATATAAAGACCGGTCTGTCTATGTGCAAGCTCAAAAACCTCCTGCTTTTGATGGAATACCCCGGCTTGATGGCTTGAAATACTGTGCAATCCCTGCCACATATAGACAGAACTGTCTGAATAGGTTAAATATTATGGCAAAGTCCCGTCGCGACGATCTCGTAGAAACTGCCTTGAAACTTTTTTACGCGGGCGGCTTCAATGCCACCGGGATCGACAAGATTCTGGAAGAATCCGGCGTCGCGAAGATGACGCTCTACAACCACTTCCGGTCCAAGGACGAACTGATTCTCGCGGTGCTGCACCGGCGAGACGAACAGTTCCGAAACTGGCTTATGGGCGAAATGGAAAAGGCTTCAACAGAGCCGCGTGCGCGACTGCTTGCGATGTTCGATGCACTGGAAACCTGGTTCGAAGGACGGGCGTTCAGGGGATTGGGCTTTCACGGCTGCGCCTTCATCAATGCCGCCGGAGAATTCAGCGATCCGTCGCATCCCGCGCATCGCGTTGCCGCCGAACACAAGCGGAGCATCCTGAAATATCTCGAACGGCTGTGTGCCGACGCCGGCGCAGCAGCCCCGGAAAAACTGGCCGAGCAGTTGGCCCTGCTCAAAGAAGGAGCCATCTCCACGGCCCATGTGCGCAGCATGCCCGAGGCAGCGCAGATCGCAAAGGAAATGGCGACCCGAATGATTGATGCGGCCCTCGCCGACGTATAGCCGCCTGCCCAGAGGGGGCGCGAGGGGGGTCTCGGCGCGCGGTGCCCGTCCGCCACGCCAGAGGCGCGCCAAACGTAAGCGGCGCACCTTCGGTGCGACGGGGCGGACGGGCGCTGCGCGGCGGCACCAACGGTGCCTTGATTGCGAGCATTTAAAACGACACAGCCGAGCGCAACTCCGCCACGGCGCATATTATGACGACATCAATGCTGCACTACGGACCAAGGTCACCAATGCGCAGGAAGCGGAGTTTGCAAAAGTTGGGGTAGGTTCCTGACACCGAACCTTCAAGCTGAGTGCTGCGAATGCCGGATGAGAGTCCATTGTATCGCTTGTTTTAGAACTCAAGCACGATCATAAAGCTGCATTATGGATTCCCCTTCTTGGCTGCCTAAACCTGATTATTCAAAACGAGGCATGCTGCTTGAGCTGGCGCGATGCATTTTTGAGATGCATTACAGGGAAGAACTGCATGCCGTTAAAGGCCCTATGAGAACCTTCGACAACATGTGTAATGGTGATCTGGAAAGGGCAGCTTCGGTTTTGCAAATGTCAGGATTTATCCAATACATAGACGACATTTCTCGGCGAAGCGTATTTCTTTGTGAACCCTACGAGTTTGAAGGAGTCGCAGACTCAAAAATGGCCAACGAAATTGATGCCGAAATAGTAAGAAAAGCTGTGATTAGGCTTGCTAATGGCAATGTTCGGTCGAGTTTGGGGATTCAGAAACTTGCTAAAGAAGCAACAAACGAACCTAGATCATGAAGGTCTGAAAACGCCCGCATTGTGTGAGTTCACGATCCGCGCAGCGAAGGCCGGCTGTCGCAAATTCGCATCTAAGGCGCCGTGACCGCTCCGGGCTGGAACCCATCATAACACGGATAAAACCCAAGGCTCCACTAAGCCCCCCCCCTTCACCCCTCCCCCTTCAAAACCTCAGGCCACCTTTCATCCCCACGGGCGATGAACCCCGGCACATCCGCCTGCCATTTCCCCTGAATGTCATCGTTGAAATTGAGGTAAAGCTTGCCCTCCACGATCGCCCAATTCTCCGGTTGCGTGGAGTAAAGCTTGCCCTTCTCCGCCACCGCCCAGGCGCAGAACCCGCCATATTGCGGCGCGTAGCGGGCGGGGTCGGCGGCAAAGGCGTCGCGGTTCTCGGCACTGGCGAAATGCCATGTCGCCCCGTTCCAGTCGAAACGATGCGCAGGCGATCCCGCCACCGGGCGCCCCTCGCTGAAATACCCCACCGGATCGGTGCCGCCCAAGGCCACGCCCTCCGGGGCATAAACCGGGGCCGCCGCCAGTTCCTCGAACCCGCCCCGCCCCCAGACCAGATAGCCCACCGCCCCGGCCCCAACCAGAACCGCGCCCGCCAAAACGCCCCGCCGTGTGATCATCGTGCGTCTCCCCTGCTGATCCAACTCTGCGCACAGCTAAGCACATAACGCTGAAATCCAAATCACGAAACCGCCAACGCCCCCTTGCCATTGCCATTCCCGCCGCAAATCCCCTAAAAGACTGGCAAACCAACCGCCCGGAGGCCCGATGCCAGACGCCCAGCCCTTCCTCTCCGCTTTCCACCCGGTCGAAGAGGGCTGGATCGACTATAACGGTCATATGAACATGGGCTATTACACCGTGCTCTTTGACCGCTGCGCCGATGAGGCGTTCGAGGAGATGGGCTTTGGCCCCGAGTATCGCGCCACCCGCAACCTCACCACCTTCAGCGCCGAATTCCACATCCGCTACCTGCGCGAGGTGAAACTGGGCGATCAGCTTCGCAGCAGCTTTTATCTTCTCGACCACGATGGCAAGCGCTTTCACTTCTTTCAGCAACTCTATCACAGCGATGGCTGGATTGCCGCCACGGGCGAAGGGCTGACCCTGCATGTGGATCTCAATGGCCCGCGCGTCGTGCCCATGCCCGAGGATGTCGCGGCGCGTGTGGCCGCCATGGCCAAGGCGCACGCTGCCCTGCCCCGCCCCGACGGCATCGGCCGTCGTATCGGCCTCAAACCCAAGGTCTGACACAGGCAATGTCCGCCGTCCTGCTCATCGAACAGGCCCTCAACGGGCTGCAATTCGGGGTGATGCTGTTCCTGATGGCGGCCGGGCTCACGCTCATTTTCGGCGTCATGGGACTTATCAATCTCGCCCATGGCTCGCTCTACATGATCGGTGCCTTTGCGGCAGCTTGGGTGGCGGGGCTGACCGGCTCTTTCCTTCTCGCGCTCGCCGCCAGCCTTGCTGCTGCCGCGCTTGCGGGCGTGCTGATTGAACTGCTCGTCATCCGCCGCCTCTATGACCGCGACCACCTCGATCAAGTGCTCGCGACCTTTGCCCTCATCCTGATCCTGTCTGAGGGCACCCGCTGGGTCTTTGGCTCATTCCCGCTCTATCTCGACACGCCCGACTGGCTCTCGGGCACGCTGCGCCTGCCGTTTGGCATCGACTATTCGCGCTACCGCCTTGCGATGATTGGCGCAGGGCTGGTGATCGCCGCCGCGCTCTTTGCCATGATCTCGAAAACCCGCCTCGGCATCCGCATCCGCGCGGGCGAGAATGACCGAGAGATGATCGCCGCCCTCGGCGTCAATATCTCGGCGCTCTATACAGTCGTCTTCGCTCTTGGCGCGGCGCTTGCGGGCTTTGCGGGCGCCCTCATCGGGGCTGTGCAATCGGTGCAGGTCGGCATGGGCGAGCCGGTGCTGATCCTTGCCTTCGTGGTCATCGTGATCGGCGGCATCGGCTCGATCAAGGGCGCGTTCATCGGCGCGCTCCTCGTGGGTCTGACCGACACAATGGGCCGCGCCCTTCTTCCAACCGTCTTCGCCACCTTCATGGAGCCTGCGGCGGCCAACTCCGTCGGCGCCTCTCTCGCCTCCATGGCGATCTATATCCTCATGGCGGGCGTGCTGATCTTCCGCCCACGTGGCCTCTTCGGGGCCGCGACATGAGCCGCGAAACCCTGCTCAACGCCGCCCTGATGGCCATACTTCTGCTCTTCCCCCTCTACGCTTGGGTCATGGACGAGCCTTTTCTGATCACCCTCACCACCCGCGCGGTGATCCTCGCTATCGCCGGGGTCGGCCTCAACATTGCGCTCGGCTTCGGCGGCCTCGTCAGCTTTGGTCACGCGCTCTTCTTCGGGCTGGGCGGCTATGCCATGGGCATCCTCGCCTATCACGCCCAGACCTACACCAGCGTCACTGACTGGCCCCTGACATTTCCCGGCACAAAATCCATGCCGGTGATCTGGGTCATCGCCACGCTCACCTCGGCCCTTGCTGCCCTCGCCGTCGGCGCGCTCTCCCTGCGCACCACGGGGGTCTATTTCATCATGATCACCTTGGCCTTTTCGCAGATGTTCTACTACTTCGCGATCTCATGGCCCACATACGGCGGCGAGGATGGTCTTTCGATCTATGTCCGCAACGGCTTTCCTGGCCTCAACACGATGGACCCGATCCAGTTCTTCGCGCTCTGCTATGGGCTTCTGGCGCTGATCCTTGTCTTTACCGCGCGGCTTGCCCGCTCCAACTTTGGCCTCATGCTGGGTGCCGCACGGCAGAACGAGGCGCGCGTTGCCGCCGTTGGCCACCGCCCCTACCGCCTCTATCTCATCGCCTTCACGCTCTCAGGCGCGATCACCGGGCTTGCCGGCGCGCTTTTTGCCGATCTCAACCGCTTTGTCAGCCCGGTGATGTTCTCTTGGCAGACCTCGGGCGAGATCATGGTTTTCGTGATCTTGGGCGGGGTTGGCCGTGTCTTTGGCCCGGTCGCCGGGGCCGCGCTCTTCATCCTGCTCGAACACAGCCTCGGCGGGCTCAGCGATTATTGGCACATCTACTTGGGCGCGATCCTGCTTGGCACCGTGCTTTTCGCACGCGGCGGGCTCTACGGGCTCATCGCCGGACGGGAACAGCCGCATGACTGATCCCATTCTCGATATTCAGGGCCTGACCAAGAGCTTTGGCGCGCTCACCGCCAGCCGCGACATCACGCTTGATCTCAGACCCGGCGAGATTCACGCCCTGATCGGCCCCAATGGCGCGGGCAAATCCACCCTCATCGCCCAAATCGCCGGCGCGCTGCGCCCTGACGCAGGCCGCATCCTGTTTGACGGACGCGACGTGACCGCCCTTGATACAGCCGCGCGCGCGCGGCTCGGCATGGCGCGCACCTTCCAGATTTCGGCCCTGCCGATGGACTATACCGTGCTGCAAAACGCCCTGCTTGGCGCGCTTGGCCAGCGCGGCGATGTGGTGCGCTTCCTGCGCCCCGTGCTGCGCGATGCCGATCTGCGCGCCCGCGCCGAGGCGGCACTCGAAACCGTGGGCCTGCTCGACGCCCGCAACACCCGCTGCGCAGAGCTGTCGCACGGGCAACGCCGCCAATTGGAGGTGGCCATCGCCCTCACCCTGCGCCCGCGCGCCTTTCTCATGGATGAACCCATGGCCGGGCTAGGCGCCGACGGCACCCGCGCACTGACCACGCTGCTCGACGGTCTGCGCGCCGAGGCCCCGATCCTCCTGGTCGAACATGACATGGATGCGGTCTTTGCCCTCGCCGACCGGATCAGCGTGCTGGTTTATGGCCAGATCATCGCCACCGGCACCGTGGACGAGATCCGCCGCGACCCCGAGGTGCGCAGCGCCTATCTCGGCGATGACACGGATGAGGTCGCGCCATGACGCTTCTGTCCCTCAGCCAGATCACCGCCTCTTACGGCGCAAGTCAGGCGCTCTTCGATGTGAACCTCTCGATCAGCGAAGGCGAGGTGGTGGCCCTCATGGGTCGCAACGGCATGGGCAAATCCACCACCGTCAAGGTGATCTGCCGCCTCCTCCGCCAGAGCGGCGGCACCGCCACCTTTGCCGGGCGTGACCTCAGCCGCCTGCCCGCCCACCGCGCGGCGCGTTCAGGCATCGGCCTTGTCCCCGAGGGGCGGCGCTGCTTTGCCGGCCTCACTGTGCGCGAGAACCTCATCGCCGCCGCCCGCCCCGGTCCGTGGGACATGGCCGCGGTTACCCGTCTCTTTCCGCGCCTCGCCGAACGTCAGGATCAAATCGCCGCCTCCCTCTCGGGGGGCGAACAGCAGATGCTGGCGATTGGCAGGGCGCTCATGACCAATCCCCGCCTCCTCATCCTCGACGAGGCAACCGAAGGGCTGGCCCCGGTCGTGCGTCAAGAAATCTGGGCGGCATTGGCCCGCCTCAAATCCGAAACCGGCATGGCGCTCCTGGTGATAGACAAATCCATCCGCGAACTCGGGCGCGTCGCCGACAGCGCCGTGATCCTTGAAAAAGGGCGCACCGTCTGGGCCGGGCCGTTTGGCGCGCTCACCCCGGACCTCACCGATACCTATCTCGGGGTCTGACACCACCGCCCGACCTTACAAAACTCGCGCGAAATTGTAAGCTCCGTAAGGTCACTCCCCAAGAAATCCTCGACGGGCGCGCCACGGCTGGTCTAGTCTACGCATAGGCACAGGCTGGGGACCTGTGCCGGATTGGGGACAGAACGGATGTTTGCTCTGATTTTCAAGCGGTTGGCGCTTGGGCTGGTCACAATCTGGCTGGTCTCGGCGCTTATCTTCCTTGGGGTCGAGGCCCTGCCCGGCGATGCCTGCACCGCCGTTCTGGAACGCGACGCCCATGGCGAGGCACTGGAAAAATGCCGTGAAATCATGGGGTTGAATGCGCCCGCGCTCACTCGCTATATGTCTTGGGCGGCCTCCGCGCTACAGGGCGATTTCGGCATTTCCGCAAATGGTCAGGAAAGCATCTCGGAACTCGTCGGCTACCGCGTTCGCAACTCGTTTTTACTTGCGGCGGGGGCGCTAAGTGTCGGAATTCCCTTGTCTATTTTCCTTGGCACCGTGGCCGGACTGCGCCGTGATACCTGGGTCGACATTCTGTTTTCCACCGGCGCAATCCTTGCCATGACCATCCCCGAATTCGTCGCCGCCACCATCCTGATCCTTGTCTTTGCCATCTGGCTGGGCTGGGTTCCAGCCATCGTCCTAACCCCCGCCGACGCGCAACCCCTTGAATTCTTTCCTGAATTTATCCTTGCTGCGGTGGTTCTGACCATGCTCATGGTGGCGCACATCATGCGCATGATGCGTTCATCCGTGATCGACGCCATGGCCAGCGACTATGTGCAAATGGCCACGCTCAAGGGTGTTCCCTATTGGCGGATCGTGTTTCGCCATGCCCTGCCCAATGCCCTGCTGCCCGCGATCAACATCATCGCCCTCACCGTGGCTTGGCTCTTGGGCGGGGTGGTTGTGGTCGAAGTTGTCTTTAATTATCCGGGGCTTGGGCGGTTGCTTGTCGACTCTATCTCGGGCCGTGACCTGCCCGTTGTCCAGGCTATCACCCTTATCGTGGCCGCGACCTATGTCGCCATCAACCTCATCGCCGACATTCTCAGCCTCGCCCTCAACCCGCGCCTGCGCAGCCACCACATGAGGCGGGGATGAACCGCACCTTCGCCATCCTCCGCGCCATGGCGCATCGCCCTTCGGGTGCCATCGGGCTTGCCCTGGTCCTCAGTCATCTTGTGCTGGCCCTCATCAGCCCTTGGATAGTTCCCTTTGATTACAAAGAGATGAACGCGCTCCAGACCCTCACGGGCCCCTCGTCCGAGCATTGGCTCGGCACCGATCACTTGGGCCGCGACGTGCTGACCCGCGTGCTTTTGGGGGGGCGCGAGGCCTTGGTGATCACCGGCATCGCCACTCCTATAGCGCTCCTCTGGGGCGGTCTCCTGGGCGTCTACCTCGGGCTGCGCGGCGGTTGGGCGGACGACATCACCCTGCGTCTTGTCGATGCGTTCCTGGCCCTGCCCGGGATCCTTCCGCTCTTGGTCCTGATCACCGTCTTTGGCAGCGGCGGCGAGGTTCTGATGCCCACATTGGCGTTTTTCTTCGGGATTCCAGTGATCCGCGTCGCCCGCGCCGCGGCGCATGAGGTGGTTGCGCGCGATTTCATCGCCGCCGCGCGCGCCCGTGGTCACCGCCCGATGGACATCGTGCGCCGCGAACTCTTGCCCAATGTCACCGACGTGTTGCTGGTCGAAGGCGCGATGCGCTGGTCCTGGATGCTCTTGGGATTTTCCGCGCTGTCCTTTCTGGGCTTTGGCGTCGCTCCCCCACGCCCCGACTGGGGGCTGATGGTTTCTGACGCCCGCGTCTATATGTCGTTGGCCCCATGGGGTGTGATCGCACCTGTTGTGGCGCTCTCCAGCCTTATCATAGGCATCAACCTCACGGCGGACGCGCTCGCCAAGACG
This sequence comes from Roseovarius mucosus DSM 17069, assembly GCF_000768555.3. GTDB lineage: Bacteria > Pseudomonadota > Alphaproteobacteria > Rhodobacterales > Rhodobacteraceae > Roseovarius > Roseovarius mucosus. The sequence goes on along the minus strand of NZ_KN293977.1, from coordinate 138,786 downwards.
CTCGGCCTTGATCAAAGCCGGGCCGCGGTGGTGTGACATGAGCGGTCCCCCCCTTCTCGACATTCGCAAGCTCTGCATCGGATTTCGCGGGCGATCCGGACGCATCCTGCCTGTGCTGCATGAAGTCGATTTGACGGTCTGTCGCGGAGAGAGCCTTGGAATCGTTGGGGAAAGTGGATCTGGAAAGAGCACACTTGCACTGGCGGCCATGGGCTATCTCAGGCACGGGCTCGTCAGGCTGTCCGGCGAAGTGATCTATAACGGCTCCGATACCTTTGCCCTATCCGCGCAAGAACTGTCGAAGGTTCGCGGCGGGCAACTGGGCCTTATTCCGCAAAATTCCGGACAGGCCCTAACCCCAACCCTGCGTATCGGGAAGCAAATCAATGAGGCCCTGCGCCTGCATTGCGACCTGCCAGAGAGCACGTATGCGGCACGGGCGCTGGACCTTCTGACCCAAGTGCGCCTGCCCGACCCCCAAGCAATCCTGCGCCGCTACCCGCATGAATTGTCGGGCGGCCAGCAACAGCGCGTTGCCATCGCCATGGCCCTCGCCGGAGAGCCGGACGCGCTCTTGCTGGATGAACCGACTACCGGCCTTGATGTCACGACGCAGGCGCATATCCTTGACTTGCTGCGCGATCTGGCGCGCGCGCGCAATATGGCCATGGTCTATGTCAGCCACGATCTGGGCGTCATCGCGCGGGTCTGCGACCGGGTTCAGGTGCTCTATGCCGGGGAAACCGTGCTGACAGGACCAACACGGAGCGTGCTCAGCCACCCTGCGCACCCCTATGCCCGGGGCCTGTTGGCCTCGATCCCCCGACTTGGCGACAGCACGCTACCACGGGCGTTGGAGGGACGACCACCGGGACCCGAAACCGCCCGAGTGGGCTGTGCCTTTGCGCCGCGCTGCGCCATGGCAACCGAGACCTGTCAAACCACCCGCCCACTTATGGTGCCGGGTGCGGCGGATCAAATGACACGCTGTCATTACCCCGACCAAGTGGCGAGAATGCGCGCCGGACATGCCGGCGCGGCGCTGACCTGCTGCTCTGCTGACAGTCCGCTTACCCTCTCACTCGACAGCCTCGCGATCTGCTACGAGCGTCCCGGTTTCTTTGCGCGACTGACGGGGCAACCTGCCCCGCCCGCGACGGTAGATGGGATCACGCTTGACCTTCGGCGCGGCGAGACTTTGGGGTTGGTGGGCGAGTCCGGCAGTGGCAAATCCACCATCCTGAAATCCATCGCCGGTCTCTTGGCCCCCGCCAAGGGCCGGATCAGCCTTGGCGATGGAACTGCACTGCCTTCTTTGGCTGAAGACCGCCGCCCCGATCAGTTGCGGCGCATTCAGATGATTTTCCAGAACCCCGACGACAGCCTCAATCCCCGCCAAACGGTTGGCGAGATATTGGCCCAACCCCTGCGGCTCTATTTCGGGCTCAAGGATCACGCACTGCGCGACCGTGCCGCCGAACTGCTAGAAACGGTGCGCCTCGGCGCGCATTACCTTGACCGCCGCCCGGGGCAGCTTTCGGGCGGCGAGAAACAGCGCGTAGCGGTGGCACGCGCCTTTGCCGCAGGGCCGGACATCGTGCTCTGCGACGAGATCACCTCGGCGCTCGATGTCTCGGTGCAGGCGGCAGTTCTGGAATTGCTGAACGATCTCAAAGGGCTACATGGCACAGCCTTTGTATTTGTCAGCCATGATCTGACTGTGGTTCGGGCGCTTTCAGACAGGGTTGCCGTGCTCTATCAAGGGCGGATATGCGAAATGGGACCGGCAGCAGCGGTCTATGCGCAGCCCTCGCACCCCTACACCGAGGCGCTTTTGGGTGCAGTTCTAGAGCCTGATCCGGATCAGGTTTCTCGGCTTTTGGCCGAGGATGCGGTGGAGCTTTCACCACCTGCGCGCGGCTGTCCTTTCCAGCGGCGCTGCCCGGTCAAGCGTGGCACGGTCTGCGAAACAGACGCCCCGCCCGCACAAGAGGCCGGGGACGGCCATGTGATCCATTGCCATATCCCGCTGGACGAGCTGCGCGGTTTGGGACAGCAAGCCCAGAACTCTTGAAACGGTTTCCAGTCTTTTTCACTGAAAAACCGATCACCTCAACAGAAAAAGCCCGGCCAACAGGCCGGGCTTTTCCATATCTTGTGCGCAATCCTTACTGATCGCGGCTCTCCGGGGTTTCGACAAAATTGTCGAATTCATCCCCGCCAACCACGTCATTGTCGATCACCGGGGCCGCCAGAGCAGCGGCCGCCGCCGCCTCTTCCTGACGGGCCTCAATCACGATGCTGTCGCGCGCTGTCGCAATACGCCGCATTTCCTGGGTTGCCCCACCCGTGCCCGCCGGGATCAGGCGGCCCACGATGACGTTCTCCTTGAGACCCACCAGCTTGTCGCGCTTGCCCTGAACCGAGGCCTCGGTGAGCACGCGGGTGGTTTCCTGGAAGGACGCCGCCGAGATGAACGACCGGGTCTGCAGCGATGCCTTCGTGATCCCGAGAAGAATCGGCTCGCCCGATGCCGGACGCCCGCCCTTGGCCTCTGCCTTGGCATTGGCCTCGTCAAACTCAACCTTGTCAACATGCTCGCCCTTGAGCAGCGTGGTATCGCCAGAGTCCTGGATTTCCCACTTTTGCAGCATTTGACGCACGATGACTTCGATATGCTTGTCGTTGATCTTCACGCCCTGCAGACGGTAAACCTCCTGCACCTCGTCGATCATGTAATTTGCAAGCGCTTCGACACCCATGATGGCGAGAATGTCATGCGGCGCGGGGTTGCCGTCCATGATGTAATCGCCCTTCTGGACATAGTCACCCTCCTGCACCGGAATGTGCTTGCCCTTGGGCACCATGTACTCCACGGGCTCAAGGCTCTCGTCTGTGGGTTCGATGGTAACGCGACGCTTGTTCTTGTAGTCGCGGCCATAGCGGACATACCCGTCGATTTCCGCAATGATGGCGTGATCCTTGGGGCGGCGTGCCTCAAAGAGTTCGGCCACACGCGGCAGACCGCCGGTGATGTCCTTGGTCTTGCCACCCTCGCGCGGGATACGCGCGATCACGTCGCCGGCTTGCACCTGCTGACCTTCTTCAACCGAGAGAATGGCATCCACAGACATCGGATAGGTCACAGGATTGCCCGCGTCATTGCGCATCGGCTCACCGTCGTCGCCAATGATGAACACCTCGGGCTTCAGTTCGTTACCGCGAGGCGCTGCGCGCCAGTCGGTCACGATCTTTTGGGTCATGCCTGTGGCTTCGTCGGTCACGTCACGCACCGAGACCCCCGAGGTCAGGTCCACGAACTTCGCGGTGCCTGATTTCTCGGCGAGGATCGGCAGGGTATAGGGATCCCACTCGAACAGTTTCTGACCGCGCGTGACTTTGGCCCCTTCCTTCACAAAGAGCTTGGTGCCGTAACCGACCTTGTGGTTGGCAAGCTCAACACCCTTGTCGCCCATGATCCGGATTTTCATGTTCCGGCCCATAACGAGGGTCTCGCCATTGGCGTTCTCCAGCGTCTGGGGTTGATCATAGGTGATCGTGCCCTCTTGGCTCGCCTCAAGGAAGGACTGTTGCCCCCCCTGTGCCACGCCGCCGATGTGGAAGGTCCGCATCGTAAGCTGCGTGCCGGGCTCGCCAATCGACTGAGCGGCGATGATGCCGACCGCTTCGCCGATGTTGACCATGGTGCCGCGCGCAAGGTCACGACCATAGCACATGGCGCAAACGCCATCCTCGGCCTCGCAGGTCAGCGGCGAGCGCAGACGTACGGTTTGCACCGCCGCCTCTTCCAACGAATCCGCCATACGCTCGTCGATGAGTTGACCCTTGGCAATCAAGACCGCATCGCTGATCGGATCAAAGATATCCTCTGCCGCAACACGGCCAAGGCAACGCTCTGCCAAAGAGGCCACAACTTCGCCGTCGTTTACCGCCGCTTCGACCGTGACCGCGCGCTCGGTGCCGCAATCATGCTCGCGCACGATGCAGTCCTGCGCCACGTCCACCAGACGTCGGGTCAGATACCCCGAGTTTGCGGTTTTGAGAGCGGTATCCGACAGACCCTTACGGGCCCCGTGGGTCGAGTTGAAATATTCGAGAACCGTCAGACCTTCCTTGAAGTTCGAGATGATCGGCGTCTCGATGATGTCGCCGTTCGGCTTGGCCATCAGGCCACGCATGCCGCCCAACTGCTTCATCTGCGTGACAGACCCCCGCGCGCCCGAATGCGCCATCATGTAGACGCTGTTAGGCTCGCGCACGGCACCGTTCTCGTCGCGCACCTCGGCGGAGATGGTGGACATCATGGCCTCGGTGACCTGATCGTTACACTTCGACCAGGCATCGACGACCTTGTTGTACTTTTCACCTTGGGTGATCAGGCCGTCCATATACTGCTGCTCAAAGCCTTTGACTTGGGTGCGAGTCTCTTCGACGATCCCCCACTTGTTGTCCGGAACGACCATGTCATCCTTGCCAAAGGAAATGCCCGCCTTGAACGCTTCACGGAAGCCGAGGGTCATGATCTGGTCGCAGAAAATGACGCTCTCTTTCTGACCGCAATAACGATAGACGGTGTCGATGACCTGCTGCACCTCTTTCTTGCGCAACAGACGGTTGACAAGGCTAAAGGGCGCCTTGGCATTCTGCGGCAGAAGCGCACCGAGACGCGCGCGGCCCGGTGTGGTGACAACGCGCACCATGACCTCGTTGCCATGCTCATCGATCTGCGGCACTCGCACGGTTACCTTGGCGTGCAGATGTACCTCGCCCGCGTCAAGCGCATGCTGCACCTCACCCAAGGACGAGAACACCATCCCTTCACCCTTCATCCCGTCGCGCTGCAGCGTGACGTAATAGAGGCCAAGGATCATATCCTGCGACGGGACGATGATCGGCGCGCCGTTGGCGGGCGACAGCACGTTATTGGTGGACATCATCAACACGCGCGCTTCCAACTGGGCCTCAAGGCTCAGCGGAACGTGCACGGCCATCTGGTCTCCGTCAAAGTCGGCGTTGAAGGCCGAACAAACCAGCGGGTGAAGCTGGATGGCCTTGCCTTCGATCAATACCGGCTCGAACGCCTGGATACCCAAGCGGTGCAGCGTCGGCGCACGGTTCAGCATCACGGGATGCTCGCGGATCACCTCATCCAGAATATCCCAAACCTCGGGACGCTCTTTTTCCACCAGCTTCTTGGCCTGTTTCACGGTGCTCGACAGACCCTTGGCCTCAAGCCGCGAATAGATAAAGGGCTTGAAGAGCTCGAGCGCCATCTTCTTGGGCAGGCCGCACTGATGCAGCTTGAGTTCAGGACCGGTCACGATCACCGAACGACCCGAGAAGTCGACCCGCTTACCCAGAAGGTTCTGACGGAAGCGCCCCTGCTTGCCCTTAAGCATGTCCGAGAGCGATTTAAGCGGGCGCTTGTTCGCGCCGGTGATCACCCGGCCACGACGACCGTTGTCAAAGAGCGCATCCACCGATTCCTGCAACATGCGCTTTTCGTTTCGCACGATGATATCGGGCGCGCGAAGCTCAATGAGCCGCTTGAGGCGGTTGTTCCGGTTGATCACCCGGCGATAGAGGTCGTTGAGATCCGAGGTGGCAAAACGGCCCCCATCCAGCGGCACCAGAGGGCGCAATTCTGGCGGAATGACCGGGATCACCGTCATCACCATCCATTCCGGGCGGTTGCCGGATTCGATGAAGGATTCCACCACCTTGAGGCGCTTGATGATCTTCTTGGGCTTCAGTTCGCCCGTGGCTTCCTTGAGGTCGGCGCGCAGTTGCTCGGCCTCGGCCTCGAGATCGATGTTCTGGAGCATCTCACGGATCGCCTCGGCGCCGATATTGGCGGTAAAGGCGTCCATGCCATAGGCATCCTGCGCATCCATGAACTCTTCTTCGGTCAGCATCTGACCATAGGTCAGATCGGTCAGACCGGGCTCGATCACCACATAGTTTTCGAAATAGAGCACCCGCTCCAGATCACGCAGCGTCATGTCCAGCATAAGACCGATGCGCGACGGTAGCGATTTCAGGAACCAGATATGGGCGCAGGGTGCGGCCAGCTCGATATGGCCCATACGCTCGCGACGGACTTTTTGCAGCGTGACTTCAACGCCGCATTTCTCGCAGACAACGCCGCGATATTTCATGCGCTTGTATTTGCCGCAGAGGCATTCGTAATCCTTGATCGGGCCAAAGATACGCGCGCAGAAGAGACCGTCACGCTCAGGCTTGAACGTGCGATAGTTGATGGTCTCGGGCTTCTTGATCTCGCCGTAAGACCAGCTGAGGATACGCTCCGGGCTGGCAAGGCTGACCTTGATTTCGTCGAACACCTTGGCCGGTGCCACAGGGTTGAACGGGTTGTTTGTCAGTTCCTGGTTCATCTTAAAATCCTTAGAGGCTGGCAGTGGAAAGAGTTGCAACGCCGTTTTCTTGAAAAGAAAACGGACCGGACCCTTTCAAAGGGTCCGGCGCGCGCTTACTCGTCTTCCTCCGCATCCAGGAGTTCCATGTTGAGGCCAAGGCCCCGGACCTCTTTGACAAGAACGTTGAACGATTCCGGGATACCGGCCTCGAAATTGTCCTCGCCCTTGACGATGCTCTCATAGACCTTGGTCCGGCCAGCCACGTCGTCCGACTTGACCGTCAGCATCTCTTGCAGGGTGTAGGCGGCACCATAGGCTTCGAGTGCCCAGACCTCCATTTCCCCGAACCGCTGGCCGCCGAACTGGGCCTTACCACCCAGAGGCTGCTGCGTGACAAGGCTGTAAGGTCCGGTCGAGCGTGCGTGGATCTTGTCATCGACAAGGTGATGCAGCTTGAGCAGATACTTGATGCCCACGGTCACAGGGCGCGAAAACTGCTCGCCCGTGCGCCCGTCAAACAGCACCGACTGACCGCTCGTGTCGAACCCGGCACGCCGCAGCGCGTCGTTGACATCCGCCTCTTTCGCCCCGTCAAAGACCGGGGTGGCAATCGGCACACCGCGCGTGACGGTGCCGGCGGACTCGACCAGAGCGGTCTCATCCATGCCTTCGATGCCTTCGGCATAGACGTCATCGCCATAGGCAATGCGCATCGCCTCGCGCACAGGGGTCAGATCGCCAGAACGGCGGTAGTCCTGCAACGCTTCGTCGATCTTGAGACCGAGCGACCGCGCGGCCCATCCCATGTGGGTCTCCAGAATCTGCCCAACGTTCATCCGGCTCGGCACGCCGAGCGGATTGAGACAGATATCGACCGGGGTGCCATCCGCAAGGAACGGCATATCCTCGATCGGGATCACCTTGGACACCACACCCTTGTTGCCGTGACGACCGGCCATCTTGTCACCCGGCTGCAGCTTGCGCTTCACCGCGATGAACACCTTGACCATCTTCATCACACCCGGCGGCAGATCATCGCCCCGGCGGACCTTCTCAACCTTGTCCTCGAACCGTGCATCCAGCGTGCGCTTTTGCGCCTCGTACTGATCATGCAGCGCCTCGACGATTTTGGCATCGGCCTCGTCCTTGAGGGCAAGTTGCCACCACTGGCCTTTGGTCAGGGTCGAGAGCAACTCTTCGGTGATGTCCGAATTGGCCTTGACGCCCTTGGGGCCCTTGACGGCAACCTTGCCGAGGATGAGCGTGCGCAGACGAGCGTAGATGTTGCGATCCAGGATCGCCAACTCGTCATCGCGGTCGCGCGCCAGACGCTCGACCTCTTCGCGCTCGATTTGGAGCGCGCGTTCGTCCTTTTCCACACCGTGGCGGTTGAACACCCGCACCTCGACGACGGTGCCGTAATCACCCGGCTTGACGCGCAAGGAGGTATCGCGCACGTCGCTGGCCTTTTCACCAAAGATGGCGCGGAGGAGTTTTTCCTCTGGCGTCATCGGGCTCTCGCCCTTGGGGGTGATCTTGCCCACGAGGATATCGCCCGGCTCCACATCGGCGCCGATATAGACGATGCCCGCTTCGTCGAGGTTACGCAGGGCTTCCTCGCCGACGTTCGGGATGTCGCGCGTGATCTCTTCCGGTCCCAGTTTGGTATCGCGGGCGGCAACCTCGAATTCCTCGATATGGATCGAGGTAAAGACGTCATCGCGCACGATCCGCTCGGAGATCAGGATCGAGTCTTCGTAGTTATAGCCGTTCCACGGCATGAAGGCCGTGATCACGTTCTTGCCAAGCGCCAATTCGCCCATATCGGTGCAAGGACCATCGGCGATGACCTCACCCTTTTGAACGGTATCGCCCACCTTGACCAGCGGCTGCTGGTTGATGCAGCTGTTCTGGTTCGAGCGCTGGAACTTGCGCATGCGGTAGATATCCACGCCCGGATCACCGATTTCCAAATCGGCCGTGGCGCGGATCACGATCCGCTGTGCATCGACCTGGTCGATCACACCGGCGCGTTTCGCCATGATGGCAGCACCGGAATCGCGGGCAACGACGCCCTCGATCCCTGTGCCGACCAGCGGCGCCTCGGCGCGCAGCGTCGGCACAGCCTGACGTTGCATGTTCGAGCCCATCAGCGCGCGGTTGGCGTCGTCATTCTCAAGGAAGGGAATGAGCGAAGCCGCGACCGACACCAGCTGCTTGGGGCTCACGTCGATCAGGTCCACGCTCTCGCGAGGGGCGAGCATGTATTCGCCCGACTGACGGGTCGAGACCAGATCGTTGACGAACCGTCCCCCCTCGTCGAGATTGGCGTTGGCCTGCGCCACGGTGTGACGCATCTCTTCCGTGGCGGACATGTATTGCACTTCGTCCGTCACCTGGCCGTTGATCACCTTGCGATAAGGCGTTTCGATAAAGCCGTATTTGTTGACCCGCGCAAAGGTCGCGAGGCTGTTGATCAGACCGATGTTCGGACCTTCTGGCGTCTCGATCGGGCACATCCGGCCATAGTGGGTCGGGTGCACGTCGCGCACCTCAAAGCCCGCGCGTTCGCGTGTCAGACCACCCGGCCCGAGCGCGGAAAGACGGCGCTTGTGGGTGACTTCCGACAGCGGGTTGGTCTGGTCCATGAACTGCGACAGCTGCGAAGAGCCGAAGAATTCACGCACCGCCGCCGCCGCCGGCTTGGCGTTGATCAGGTCCTGCGGCATCACCGTGTCGATCTCGACCGACGACATCCGCTCCTTGATCGCACGCTCCATCCGCAGCAGGCCAACGCGATACTGGTTCTCCATCAACTCACCGACAGAACGCACCCGGCGGTTGCCGAGGTGGTCGATATCGTCGATGTCGCCCTTGCCGTCCCGCAATTCCACCAGCGCCTTGACGCAGGCGACGATATCGTCGCGATCCAACGTGCGCTGAGTATCCGGCTTATCGAGATTCAGTCGCATGTTCATCTTGACCCGGCCAACGGCCGACAAGTCATAGCGTTCGGCATCAAAGAACAGCGTATCAAACAGCGCCGCCGAGGCCTCTTCGGTGGGCGGCTCGCCGGGGCGCATGACGCGGTAGATGTCCATGAGCGCGCTCTCGCGGTTCATGTTCTTGTCCGCCGCCATGGTGTTGCGGATATAGGCGCCTACGTTGATGCCGTCGATGTCGAGAACCGGAATATCGGTGATCCCGGCATCAAGCAGATCTTGAAGCGTACCCCCGGAGACTTCGCCATCCTTGCCGTACTCCAGCGTCAGCTCATCGCCCGCCTCGACATAGATCGCGCCAGTTTCCTCGTCGATGATATCGCGTGCCACGAATTTGCCGACGATATGCTCGAAGGGAACCAAGAGCTCGGTTACATTCCCCTCGTCGATCAGCTGCTTGACCGCGCGCGGTGTGATCTTCTTGCTCGCTTCAAAAATCACTTCGCCGGTGTTGGCGTCGACCAGATCATAGGTGGGGCGGGTGCCGCGGACACGCTCTGGGAAGAACTTGGTGACCCAGCCCTTTTTCTTTTTCAGCTTGTAATCTACGGTGTCGTAATAGGCATTCATGATGCCTTCTTGATCGAGACCGAGCGAATAAAGCAGCGTCGTCACCGGCAATTTGCGGCGACGGTCGATCCGGGCAAAGACGATGTCCTTGGCGTCGAATTCGAAATCGAGCCACGACCCGCGATAGGGGATGATCCGGCAGGTAAACAGCAGCTTACCCGACGAATGGGTCTTGCCCTTGTCATGATCAAAGAACACGCCGGGGCTGCGGTGCATCTGGGACACGATCACGCGCTCGGTGCCATTGACGACAAAGGTGCCATTGGGCGTCATCAGGGGCATATCGCCCATGAACACATCCTGCTCCTTGATATCCTTGACCGATTTGGCGCCGGTATCCTCGTCGATATCGAACACGATCAAACGCAGCTTGACCTTGAGCGGGGCCGCATAGGTCATATCGCGCTGCATGCACTCATCGACGTCATACTTGGGCTTTTCCAGCTCGTAGCTGACGAATTCCAGCACGCTGGTCTCGTTGAAATCCTTGATCGGGAAAACCGACTGGAAGACGCCCTTGATGCCTTCGCCGTCCTGCGGCTGAGGCTGGTCGCCGGATTTCAGGAACAGGTCATACGAGGATTTCTGAACCTCGATCAGATTCGGCATCTCCAGCACTTCGCGGATTTTGCCGTAATATCTGCGCAAGCGTTTCTGGCCAAGGAAGCTTTGAGCCATGGTCGATGTCACCTTTCATTTCTCACCGGTCGCGCGCGCTGTTGGGGCTCAGCACCGCGTCCATCCGAGACGGCTGGGTTTGATCCATTCATGGTCATCGTCCCAATGATGACCTCCCGATCGTGTAAACCTCGCCTTAGAAAAACCCCGGTTAGTGCAGGGCCTCTCTGAGACAGGTTTGGCCGGAACCGGGAAAGCCCGGATCCAGCCGCAATATCCTACCCGGGTTGCCCCGGCACGGATTACTTGATTTCGACTTCTGCGCCAGCTGCTTCCAGCTTGGCTTTGATGTCGTCGGCCTCTTCTTTCGAGACCTGCTCTTTGACAGCTTTGCCGCCAGCGTCAACCAGATCCTTGGCTTCTTTGAGGCCCAGACCGGTGATCGCACGCACTTCCTTGATCACGTTGATCTTGGACGCGCCTGCCGACTTCAGGATGACGTCGAATTCGGTCTGCTCTTCAGCATCCGATCCGCCAGCATCGCCTGCCGGGCCTGCCATCATAACAGCGCCACCGGCTGCGGGCTCAATGCCATACTCGTCCTTGAGGATGGTTTTCAGTTCTTGTGCTTCGAGAAGCGTCAGACCAACGATCTCTTCTGCCAGTTTCTTCAGATCAGCCATTTTTTGACTCTTTCCGTTCTCTAGATGTGTTCCAACGTCGGGAAGTAAACCCCTACGCAGTGATTACAGTTTGCCTTACGCAGCCTCGGCCTTTTCGATGATCGTCGAAAGGATGCCCGCGATATTGGAAGCAGGCGCGCCAATCGCACCGGCAATGTTCGAAGCAGGTGCGCCGATGCAGCCCACGATCGAAGCAATAAGCTCTTCACGCGAGGGCATTTTCGACACGGCTTCGACGCCGGCCCGGTTCAGAGCCGTGCCACCCATGGCCCCGCCAAGGATCTCGAACTTTTTGTTCGCCTTGGCAAAGTCCTCGCACACCTTGGCGGCTGCCACGGGGTCCTCGGAGAAGGTGAGCACGGTCATGCCCGTGAGATAGCTTGCAATGCTTGCGCACGGCTTGCCCTCAAGGGCGATCTTGGCGAGCTTGTTCTTGGCTACACGAACTGATGCCTCTGCCGCACGGGCGCGGGCACGCAGATCCTGCATTTCGGCAACTGTAAGACCCGCGTAGTGGGCGACCACTACAACGCCAGAGCTTTCAAAGATCTGGCCGAGTTCCTCGACCACTTTCTCTTTCTGGGCTCTATCCACAGTTTCACTCCAAATTTGGGGGTCTCCCCCCGGCTCAGTTTTTGCCGCTCCCGAAGGGTCGGCGTTCGGGTCCAAAACACGGGTCCCGAGGCCAAGATCACCCGAGGACGCAAGTCCCGGCTGGAAATCTTATCTCGTTCCCCATCTCAGGAAGGATTTATTCAAACGATCGCCTGAACCCTCCGTCTCGGACAGGACAGGACCGCAAGCGATCCTGCCGTTTGCCCCCGGACCATCGATCCGGGGGCAAATTCTTATTCGACAACGGCGCTGTTGACGTCGACTGTCACGCCTGCGCCCATGGTGGACGAAAGCGAGATTTTCTTGACATAGGTGCCCTTTGCGCCGGTCGGCTTGGCACGCTGCACGGCAGACACAAAGGCGCGCACATTCTCGGCCAGCTTGGTCGCGTCGAACGATGCCTTGCCGATTCCGGCATGCACCACACCGGCCTTTTCGGCCTTGAACTGCACTTGACCGCCCTTGGCATCCTTGACCGCTTGGGCCACATCCATCGTCACCGTCCCGATCTTGGGGTTCGGCATCAGGTTGCGCGGGCCCAGAACCTTGCCCAGACGACCCACGATCGGCATCATGTCGGGCGTGGCGATGCAGCGATCAAACTCGATCTTGCCACCTTGGATGGTTTCCATGAGATCCTCGGCACCGACGATATCGGCACCGGCGGCCTGGGCTTCATCGGCCTTGGCTCCGCGGGCGAACACGGCAACACGCACGGTCTTGCCGGTGCCATTGGGCAGGCCGACAACGCCGCGCACCATCTGGTCCGCATGGCGGGGGTCAACACCAAGGTTCATCGAGATCTCGACGGTTTCGTCGAATTTAGCGGTCGCATTACCCTTGATCAGGGCAATTGCGTCCTCGACGCTCATGTTGTCCTTGCCGTCAAAGGCTTCGCGCAGGGCGCGGGTCCGTTTTCCAAGCTTTGCCATCTTACTTCACCTCAATGCCCATAGAGCGCGCGCTGCCAAGAATGATCTGCATGGCCGCTTCGACGGAATTGGCGTTGAGATCCTTCATCTTGGCTTCGGCAATCTCGCGCACTTGCGCGATGCTGACAGTGCCGGCAGAGGCACGACCGGGGGTCTTGGAGCCGGATTGCAGCTTGGCGGCCTTTTTCAGGAAGTAAGACGCCGGCGGCGTCTTGATCGCCAGCTCGAACGATTTGTCCTGATAATAGGAAATCACGGTCGGGCACGGCGCACCCGGCTCGAGATCTGCGGTCTTGGCATTGAATGCCTTGCAGAATTCCATGATGTTGATGCCGCGCTGACCCAGTGCAGGGCCGACGGGCGGGCTTGGGTTGGCTTGCCCGGCTTTCACCTGAAGCTTGAGCGTCCCGATAAGTTTCTTGGCCATATGGCCTCTCCTTTTGGTCCAACACCATCGGGGCGCGCCCCTCTGGCTCTCGTGTTGTGTGGTGCGGTTCGGTGGCCGCGGCCACCTTGCCTCCCACGGCTCTGGCCCGGGACGCCTCTAGGCGACACCGGACAACCCCGATCACATCTGCTTTGTGACCTGAGTGAATTCAAGTTCGACCGGCGTTTCCCGGCCAAAGATCGACACCGACACCTTGAGGCGCTGGTTGTCTTCGTCCACTTCCTCGACCATGCCGTCGAAATCTTCGAACGGGCCGTCGTTGACCTTGACCCTCTCACCGATCTCGAAGTGAATCAGGGTGCGTGGGCTTTCTTCACCCTCCTGAACACGGTTCAGAATCGCATTGACCTCTGCATCCCGCATCGGCATCGGGCGCCCCTGCGGCCCCAGAAAACCGGTTACGCGATTGATCGAGCTAATCAAGTGATAGCCCCGATCCGACATTTCCATATGCACCAGCACGTAGCCGGGCATGAAACGGCGCTCGGCAGTCACTTTCTTGCCACGACGAATCTCGATCACCTCTTCAGTGGGAACCAGAACCTCGTCGATTTCGTCTTCAAGGCCGTTCTCGGTGACGGACTGTCTGATTTGCTCGGCAATTTTCTTCTCGAAATTCGAGAGAACACTGACCGAGTACCACCGCTTTGCCATCGTCGCCCTATGCCTTTGTTCTTACCGATACCAAGATCGGATTTCCGTATTCTTTCAGACCCTTGGGCCTTCGACATCTAAAACAAAAATCGGCGCGCAACACGAATCGCCGCGCGCCATGTTTCAGAGTGTGGGGTCCACTACCCCTGATTGCCTGCGAATTCAAGAGCCTGAACACGATTTTCGCCGCCTTAGCCGAACAGGCTCAGCACCCCTTGCAGCCCGCTGCGAATGCCCAAGTCAACCAGAGCAAAGAAGATCGCGGTGATCGTGGCCATTATAAAGACCATGACCGTTGTCAGCATCACCTCACGACGGGTCGGCCAAACGACCTTGGCCACTTCCGAGCGGACCTGCTGAATGAATTGAACGGGGTTCGTGCGTGCCATCTGCGCTGTCTTCTCTGAATTTGATGCTCAGCGCGACATACGCGGGCTGGCCCGCGAATTCAAGGGCAGAAGGCAACTGCCCCCTGCCCCGTATTCTCAGCGCGCCTTGGGCGCGATCCGCTCGAAGGGATCGGGACGATCAGCAAAGACATCAGGCTCTGGCTCGCGGCGCAGTCGCAGTTCAGGCAACGCGCGGCGCTGTTCCAGCAGACGCGCAATCCGGCGCGTCACACGGGTCCGCAGATGTGTCATCCGTTCCGGCCCAAAGAGGGCGTAGCCCAGAAAGACAATCCAGAACCCGATGAACATGGCAATCAACACCGGCATCGGCTGCCATAGAACCAAGGCGAACGCGGCCAGCCATCCGGCATGGCGCGGCTTCAAGCGTAGCGCGTGCGGGCGAAACTTCTTGAGGCGTGCCAGCAGATTTCCGCGCCGTTTCGGTGCTTGCGCGAGGACCGGCTGGAGATGTTCCACCGGCACGTGCGGCGCGAGGTCCGGCAACACGTGGCGGCGCGTCTTGCGCCGCTCCTCGGTCAGAATCTCGCGGATTGTGGACATCGCATTTTCCACCGCCTGCTCAGTCGAGACAGCATCAACCGGCGAACGCCCTGGAAGCTCTGGATTGTGATGCGAAAAATACGTCTTTTGGATCGGAACCCGCGGCAAATGCGTTTCCATGGCAGCTATTCCCCTGTTTCTCCCACGCCCCCACGCGGATCGGTCTCAGTCCCCCCGGACGTCGAAACCGATTAGTGGTCTTGGTGGGGCACAATTGCGGCGAAAACATGGCAAACCGACGGCGAAAAGACGGCATGTCTAAATTAAACCGCATTTGAGACCGATTTTCAGCGCTTTTGACGCGCCCGAATGTCATTCAGGACAGGGAAATCGTTCTAAGATGACAGGAAGGAATGGCAGGGGCAGCAGGGTTCGAACCCGCGACCTACGGTTTTGGAGACCGTCGCTCTACCAGCTGAGCTATACCCCTAAGGCCGAGCGCCGGATTACGCCAGCTTCGACCGGGAATCAAGCGCCCTCAGGCGGATTTCGTCGGGAAATCCATAATTTCCTGTTCACGCCGCCGGACGCGCCCCGTAGCGGGGGCTTTGGACGACGCCGCTATCGAAAAGCTGGGCAATCTCGGTGTCGCTCAGTCCGGCCACATTTCCCAAAACCTCTTCGGTATGCGCGCCAAGCTGCGGCGCAGGTCGCGGGTCTGCCCGCTCATGGGCCGAGAAAGTGGCCGGGTGCCCCGGCACCGGAAACCGACCTAAGCCCGGTTGCATCAAGAGCTTGAACATAGGATTGTCCTCACTCAGATCCGGGTCTTCGGCCAGGGCCTCGCGGACGGTGCGGAAAACGGACCACGTGAGTCCCGCCGCATCGAACGCCTCGGCGAAGCTGCTCAACGCCCGGGTCGCAAACCATGGCCGCAGGATTGCCGTGATCTCGCGCCGCAGGTGCCAGCGATTGCCCTCGTCATTGAGATCGCGCCCACTGCGTGCGGCCAGTGCCGCCATCGCCGCCTCGGTGCCTGTGGCCTTGATCAACCCGCGCCATTGCCGATGCGTGAGGCCGATCACCATGACCCGCCGCCCGCAGGCGCAGAGGAAATCCTGCCCATAGGCCCCGTAGAGCGCATTGCCCGACTTGCCGCGTTCCTTGTCATTCAGGGCGGCATCACCAATCAGGCCAAGATGACCGATGGTGGCCGCTGCCACATCCTTGAGCGAAAGTTCGACCTCCTGCCCCCTGCCTCGGCGCAGACGCTCGCGCTCTGCCGCCAAGAGGGAGGACACCACGAGATGCCCCGCCGCAATGTCCCACGCAGGCAGCGCATGCGCCACGGGTTCGGGCCAGCCCACCGGGCCAGTCATCTCGGGAATGCCCAGTGACGGATTGACCGTGTAATCCACCGCCGGGCGCCCATGCCGATCCCCCATCAGGGTGACCATTACCAGATCGGCGCGATGCTGGCTGAGGGTCTCATGATCCATCCAGCCGCGCACCCGCAGGTTTGTAAGAAATAGTCCGGCATCCTCGCCCGGAGCGGTGATGATCCGCGTCACCAGATCCTGCCCCTCGGGACGACTCATGTCTACAGCGATGGATTTTTTGCCCTTGTTCAGCCCCGCCCAAAAAAGGCTCTGACCCGAGGGGGCCAGAGGCCAACGGCCCGCATCCAGCCCGCCTCCGATGCGGTCAAAACGGATCACTTCAGCCCCCATCTGTGCCAGCGTCATCCCCGCCAGCGGCACCGCGACAAAGGCCGATCCTTCGACCACGCGCATTCCCTTGAGTATCCCGCCCATGCCGTGCCCTCCCGCGTACCGGTCTTGGCAACGCAGCGATAAGGCCACGCGCCGCTTACCTTTCAGCCTGACAGGGATTGAAATAAAGTCAAGATTTCAACAGCTTAACGGAATACAACGGTATGCCGCGCACCCTTTGCACATGCAGCAAGCTCAGCTGTGCTTGATTTTTATCGAGAATTCGTAGGCCGAGCGCGCGCCGGGCTCTTGCCGCTGCATCTGAAAAACGCATTCCACTAGCTGGAAAAGGCGCGACAGAATGACCCACCGCACCTCCTCTGCGATCAATCCATCAGGAATCCACCCGATTGCCGGGCCCAAAGACGCGCATAGAGCCCGCCTTGCGCCAGCAGCTCCGCATGTGAGCCCTCTTCGACAATCCGACCTTCATCCATGACGATCAGCCGATCCATCGCCGCGATGGTCGAGAGGCGATGTGCAATCGCAATCACGGTCTTGCCCTGCATAAGTCGGTAAAGCTGTGTCTGGATTGCCGCTTCCACTTCGGAATCGAGCGCCGATGTCGCCTCATCAAGCACCAGAAGCGGCGCATCCTTGAGCGCCGCGCGTGCAATGGCAATCCTTTGACGCTGGCCTCCCGAGAGCTTGACGCCGCGCTCGCCCACATGGGCGTCAAGGCCCCGGCGCCCGCGCGCATCCTCCAGCCCGGCAATGAACTCTGTCGCTTCGGCCAGATCGGTCGCGGCGCGGATTTCCACCTCGGTCGCATCGGGACGGCCATAGGCGATATTCTCGCGCACCGAGCGGTGCAGAAGTGCCGTGTCCTGTGTCACCACGCCAATCGCGGCGCGCAGGCTGTCTTGGCCGACCTCCGAAACATCCTGCCCGTCGATCAGAATGCGTCCACCGCTCAGGTCATGGAATCGTAGCAAGAGGTTGATGAGGGTTGATTTGCCCGCGCCCGACCGCCCAACCAGCCCCACCTTTTCCCCCGGTGCGAGCGTGAGGTCGAGACCGTCGATCACCGGGGCCTTGCGCGTGCCGCTTCGGTCGTAGACAAAGCGCACCGCCTCAAACCGCACCGCCCCCTTGTCCACCACCAACGGCGTTGCAGTCGGGCTATCCTGAACCGTGCGCGGCATTGCGAGCGTCGCCAATCCGTCGCGCGCGGTGCCAACATTCTCGAACAGGGCAGCAAATTCCCACATGATCCAGTGCGACATATTCCCAAGCCGCAGAGCGAGCGGGATGGCAACCGCAAGCGCCCCCAGATCGATCCGTCCCTGCACCCAAAGCCACAGACCAAGCCCCGTGACCGCCCCGGTCAGCAAGGCATTCAGCAGGTTGACCGACATATCCTGCACCGCCACCAACCGCATTTGCCGATACACGGTCTGCAAGAACCCATCCAAACCGGCGCGGGCATAGGCCTCTTCACGGGCGGCATGGCTAAAGAGCTTGAC
The DNA here is from genome assembly GCF_000768555.3 of Roseovarius mucosus DSM 17069. Taxonomy (GTDB): domain Bacteria; phylum Pseudomonadota; class Alphaproteobacteria; order Rhodobacterales; family Rhodobacteraceae; genus Roseovarius; species Roseovarius mucosus. Next base: position 120,738 of record NZ_KN293977.1, on the reverse strand, counting down.
CGTGGCGATATTGGTATAGCTGTCAACGATACGCCCCGTCATGTCCGCGCGCGCGTGCGCCTGCTCTTGCGCCACGCGTCCCAAACGTGGCACAATCACACCAAGCAGGCTGCCATAGGCGATCGCCCAAATCGCAAAGGGCGCGGCGAGGCGGATATCCTGCGTCCCCGCAAGAACCAGCGTGCCGATGAAATAGGCAAGGATATAGACCGCTACGTCCATCAGCTTCATGACGGTTTCGCGCACAGCAAGCGACGTCTGCATAAGCCGCGTGGCGATACGACCGGCAAACTCCTCCTGAAAATAGCCCATCGACTGACCCAAGAGCCAGCGATGCCCCTGCCAGCGAATGCGCTGCGGGAAATTTCCCATGAGCGACTGATACATGATGAGCGCGCCGGTGACGCTGAGCAAGGGCAGCACGATCAAGAGCAGCACGCCCATACCACCAAGACGCGCGGCCTCTTCCCCCAGAAACCGCTCCGGCCCCAATTCCGACATGCGGTTTACCAGCGTGCCAAGATAGCCGAGCAGGATGATTTCAACGGCGGCAAAAACGGCTGAGACGACTGACATCGCGACAAGCCACGGCGCAACGGGGCGCGCATAATGCCACAAAAAGGGCCAGAACCGCGCGGGCGGCTGGCCTGGCGGAGATGCCGGATAGGCATCAATCCGTGCTTCGAAATACTGAAAAATACGCTTCATGTCCGGCTCCGAAATAGCAAGGGGGCGTGCAGTGACCCGCACGCCCCCTGTCAGTCAGGGCGGATCAGATGTTACTCGATGATCTTCGACACGACGCCGGCGCCGACGGTGCGGCCGCCTTCGCGGATGG
>NZ_KN293977.1:0-119621 GCF_000768555.3 Roseovarius mucosus DSM 17069 | reverse complement strand
CGTGACCGATCGTGCCGATGTTCACATGCGGCTTGTTACGTGCAAACTTTTCCTTTGCCATATCTCAGGACGCCTTGTCAGTTGGGGGGCCAGGGTGGCCCGAGTTTCATCGCGCGCGGTTTATTGGGTTATCACGGGGAAATCAAGCGGGTCTTGGCTTAGGCCCTTGGCCGTCGGGGTCCGTTCCGAGACCGCCCCTCAACGACCGAAAAGAGCCAACCTGATCTTCTCGGCGAAGCTTGAGGAAACCTGCGCCATTTCGGTCTCCTGTCCTTTGACAAACACGACACCGGCAAGAGCGCCGAAACGGCGTTCACCAGTCACGGAAAGCGCCGTCTCGGCCAAGAGCGGCGTATCCGTGCCTTGCCGTGTCACAGTCAGCGTCCCTCTCGATCCACTCGTGGTCGAGCCAAGCAACGCATAAACTCCTCCCGCGAGATAGAGCATCTCGAGGTCGAGATCGACAGTAACCGGCAACGCGCCCTCAGTATCGACGGCCTCAAGACGCGCCGCGATGACCTTCTCTGCGATTTCCTCGGCACGGTCCACATCGAGGCTAAACGCGGAACCAAACGTTTTCTTCGCGCGGGATGCATCCACCTTGACGGCGACGACATCAAGTGCTTCGCCTGCCTTCGTCAACTGCTGTTGAGGTGGGGTGCAAGCGGACAGCAGAGCGAGCGCGCCCGCCATGATCGTGATAGCATTGAATTTCATGGAAAAAAACCTCACAACTTCTCGCCACGCCTTAGCAAAGCCACTTGATGCCCGCAAGGCGCATTCAGGCGCGCGCGCGCCCGATTAATCTTCAGGCGGCGGGACGACCTCCGGTTCCTCGATCACTTCGGCCGCGGCGTTGGCCAGATCGGCGGCGTTCGGGGTTTCCGTCTGGGTCGGTACGGGCGAATCCCCGGATTCAGTGGCCGCAACGGTGGGCGCCTCGGCCTTTGGGGTCTCACCCTGAGGTGCTGCTTCCTCCCGCGCCTCGGGGCGCTCCTTGTCATTCGCGGGCACGCCATCGTCTTCGAACCAGCCAAACTCGTTATTCTGCTGCACCAGCCAGTTCTGGATCTGCTTGGCGGCATTGCGGCTTAGGTTCAGCATCTGGGTTTCCTTACTCTGGGTCAGGCCCGAACCAAGGAAGGTATTGCCAGAGAAACTCTCGACCACTGTCACCAGATGCGGCTTGGTGTTGAGCTTGCCGCCCTTGGCATCATCCCAAGCGGTGACATTCAGGATCAGCGCCGATTTCGGCGACGCAACCAGCGGAACGCCCGGAATGGCCAGCACATAACCTTCGACACTCACCCCAATATGATAGAGTTTGGTGCCCTCGTAGCGCCCGAACCGATCCGTCATCGCCTCGGTCATCGCGGCGATCCATTCTTCCTTGGACGCCTCGCGCGATGCGGGGCCCTTGGTCAGGTTCGGGGCCACCACAACATTATGCCCCAGATGGAAATTGCCCAGATAGGCCGGAGCCTCATCAAGGTCATTGGGATTTGTGCAGGCGGCCATCAGGACAAGCCCGAAGAGCGCGAGAAAACGGATCATCAGGAATTCCCCAAGTGTGACAGTTCGGGCTGGGATAGCCCAGACGACGCGTCTGCGCAATCATTTGCCCCCGCACCGCCCGTGCCCTATCTAAGGGGCACTTGCCTAGAGGTGCCCAATGCCCCCGATCCCCCAACAGACACTCGACCGCCCGCCCGTGCATGTGCCCTTGGTGACAGAGCCAATGGGCGTGCTGGCCAGCCTGAAGGCCGCGCGGCGCAACATCCTGTCGATCATCCCCGAGATTGCCACACGGCAACCCATGGTCTCGGGACGCACGGGCAAACGCTGGCACATGGTGATGGACCCCGGCGCAATCCGGCGAATGCTCTTGGAGGAACTCGATAACTACCCAAAATCCATTGTCACCAAGAACCTTCTACGCCCCGCCATCGGCGAGTCGCTCTTTATCGCCGAGGGCGCGCATTGGCGGTGGCAGCGACGCACGGCGGCGCCAGTCTTTTCGCATCGCAACGTGATGAACCTCGCTCCGATCATGACTGCCGCCGTCGAACAGAGCGCAGCACGTGTGGCGGCGGCGGGCCCGCGCGCAGTGGATATGGCCGCCGAAATGGTGCGCACTACCTTTGACGTCATCGCCGAAGTGACCTTTTCCGGCGATGGCATGTTCGATGTGAACGCCGTGCATCGCGGCATCGACGCCTATATTGCTGAGGCGGGCAAGATCTCGCTCTTTGACATTCTCGGCTTTCCGGACTGGGTGCCGCGTCCGGGTCGGGTGATGTCGGGCAGCACAGTGGCCGAGATGAAACGCGTGGCGGACGAGGCCGTCGAAGCGCGTCGCGCGCGCGGCTCCGAGGGCGTGCCCGACCTCCTTGATCTCTTGCTCGACGGCGAGGACCCGGAAACGAAACGGCGGATGAGCACGCCGGAGTTACGCGACAACTTGCTGACCTTCATCGTGGCGGGGCATGAGACAACGGCGCTGACACTGGGCTGGTCACTCTATCTCTGCGCTTATGATCAGGCCGTGCAGGACCGCGCCCGCGCCGAGGCGCAATCCGTGCTTGGCGGCCGCGCGGCCACCGGCGAAGACGTGGCCCGCCTGCCCTATATCCGCCAGATCATCGACGAGGCGCTGCGCCTCTATCCGCCTGCGGGCATCATATCGCGCACCGCGCAGGTGGCCGATACGCTCTGCGGTCGCGAGATAAGACCCCGTGATACCGTGATCATTCCGATCTACGCGCTGCACCGAAACCACCTGTTGTGGCCAGAGCCAAACCGGTTCGATCCGGACCGCTTTGCCGATCGCAAGAGCCTTGAGCGCTACGCCTACCTGCCTTTTGGCGATGGGCCGCGCATCTGCATCGGGGCCAGTTTCGCGCTGCAAGAGGCGGTGATCATCCTCGCCACCCTGCTCTCCCGGTTCCGGTTCACCCCGGTGCCGGGGCGTGACCCCGACCCGGTGATGATCCTGACGCTGCGGCCTCAGGGCGGGGTGTGGCTGATGGCCGAGCCGATGTGATCGGCGCGCCTCAGGCTGGCATCCGCTCTTCCACGATCCCTGCCCACCAGCTGCAACCAGCCGGGATCGCCTCGTCATTGAAGTTGTAATCGGGGCTGTGGACCATCGCCGTGTCGCCATTGCCCACGAGGATATAGGCACCGGGGCGCTCTTCGAGCATGAAGGCGAAATCTTCGCCGCCCATGATCAAGGGCGCCTCATCGCAACCACCACTGACCTTGGCCGCCACTGACGCAGCAAACTCGGTCTGTTCGTCATGGTTGATCATCACCGGATAGCCCCGGTAATAGCTGACCTCGGCGCTACCACCGAAGCCTGCCGTCACATGCTCGCAAAGAGCGCGGATGCGGGTCTCGGCCAGGTCACGCATTTGCGGGCTCATGGTACGAACTGTCCCGCGCAAATGTACGCCCTGCGGGATCACGTTGAACGCGGTCGAGGACGTCTGAAAAGACGTGACCGAAACCACCACCTGATCCACCGGATCGGCATTGCGGCTGGCAATCGTCTGTAGCATCGTGACCAGATGCGCGGCCATGACGGTCGTGTCCACGGTCTCGTGCGGCTTGGCGGCGTGCCCGCCCTTGCCGGTGAGGGCAATGTCAAACTGGTCGGTCGCGGCGAAGAAGGCACCGGGGCGGATGGCAAAGCTGCCGACGGGACGGCCCGGCCAGTTGTGCATGCCGTAGACCTCTTGAATGCCGAAGCGGTCCATCATGCCATCCTCGCACATCTCGCGCCCGCCTGCCCCGCCCTCTTCAGCAGGTTGAAAGATCACGACGGCTGTTCCATCGAAGTTGCGGGTCTCGGCCAGATACTGCGCCGCACCAAGCAGCATGGCGGTATGCCCGTCATGGCCACAGGCATGCATTGCGCCGGGGGTCTTGCTGGCGTAATCCACGCCGGTCGCCTCATGGATGGGCAGCGCATCCATATCTGCGCGCAGGCCGATCACCCGCCCCGAGGACGTGCTGCGCCCCTTGATCACCCCCACAACGCCGGTGCGGCCAATGCCTGTCACCACCTCGTCACATCCGAACGCCTTGAGCTTTTCCGCGACAAGCGCACTGGTGCGATGCGTCTCATAGAGGATCTCGGGATGGGCATGGATATCGCGCCGCCATTCTGTTATGTCGTTGTGCAATTCGGCAAAGCGGTTCTTGACGGGCATCGGTCAGCCTCCTGTTCGCAAATTCGGGGTTTGCGCTACCGTGGCGCAATCCCGGTGCGACCACAAGGGGCGCTGCCCCGCTGGCGCATTTGCCGTATACAACTGCGCGTGACTGAGCTATGCGTCGCGGCTTGACGCGCAAGCCGCACCCCTTTTTCGGAACCGACCTCCCTCATGATCCTGCCTGCCCTCTCCAATGCCCTTGCCGCGCGCGGCTATGAAACACTGACACCTGTCCAAGAGGCGGTGACGGACCCCGCGCTGTCTGGCTCTGACTTGTTGGTCTCGGCCCAAACCGGATCGGGCAAGACCGTGGGCTTTGGGCTTGCGATTGCGCCCACACTGCTGGGCGGCGAAGACCGCCTGCCGCCTGCCGCAGCACCACTTGCGCTGATCGTGGCACCGACGCGGGAACTGGCGTTGCAGGTGATGCGTGAATTGAGCTGGCTCTATGCCGAAGCGGGCGCGCGGCTGGTTACCTGTGTGGGTGGCATGGACGCCCGCGACGAGCGCCGCGCGCTGGAACGCGGCGCGCATATCGTGGTGGGCACGCCCGGACGGCTGTGTGACCATATCAATCGCGGGGCGCTCGATATGACCAGCCTGCGGGCCATCGTGCTCGACGAAGCCGACGAAATGCTCGATCTCGGCTTTCGTGAAGACCTCGAATTCATGCTGGCCGCAGCCCCCGAAGATCGCCGCACACTGATGTTTTCCGCCACCGTGCCGCCGATGATCGCCAAGCTGGCGGAAAAGTTCCAACGCGATGCGCATCGCGTGACCACCCTGACCGGGGCCAAGCAGCATGCCGATATCGCCTATCAGGCGCTGACCGTCTCGCCACAGGATGCCGAAGGGGCGGTGATCAACCTGCTGCGCTACCACGATGCGCAGAACGCCATCGTTTTCGCCAATACGCGCGCCATGGTGGCCCGGCTGACGGCGCGCCTCTCCAATCGCGGCTTTGCCGTGGTCTCGCTCTCGGGGGAACTGAGCCAGTCCGAGCGGACCCACGCTCTGCAAGCGATGCGCGACGGGCGCGCCCGCGTTTGCGTGGCGACAGATGTCGCTGCGCGCGGCATCGACCTGCCCAATCTCGATCTGGTGGTTCATGCCGAATTGCCCACCAATTCCGAAGGCCTCTTGCACCGCTCGGGCCGCACGGGACGCGCCGGGCGCAAGGGTATCTCTGCCCTGATCGTGCCGGTCAAGTCGGCCAACAAGGCCGAGCGCCTGCTCAAATTCGCGAAGATAACCGCCGAATGGACCACGCCGCCCACGCCCGAGGATATCGAGGCCAAGGATCGTGAGCGGCTCTTGTCCGATCCGGTCTGGTCCGAAACACCGTCCGAGACCGAGGGCGCCTTTGCCACCGAACTGCTGGCGCTGCATAGTCCCGAGGTAATCGCCGCGGCCTACCTGCGGCTTTATAAATCGCGCTGGTCCGCGCCCGAGGAACTGAGCGCGCCCGGCACACCCGCCCCGGCACGCGAACGCTCGGCCTTTGGACCAAGCCGCTGGTTCGCACTGTCAGTTGGCAACAATGACCGGGCCGAGGCGCGGTGGTTGCTACCCCTCTTGTGCCGGGTAGGCAATCTCGACAAATCCGCGATTGGTGCCATTCGCGTGCAGGCGTCTGAGACCTTTGTCGAACTGGCCGAAGCCGCCGTTCCGGGGTTCATGTCAGCCCTTGGCGAGGGCGGGCAATTGGATGAGGGCATCAGCGCCCGCGCCTTGGACAAAGCCCCCGAGTTTGCCCCTGCCCCGCGCGCGGACCGACCCGAACGATCACCCCGCGCCCCGCGTGAGGATCGTCCGGCCCGTGCGCCACGTGAGCAAAAGACATCCCGCGAGCATCATGCCCCTCGCGATAGCGCTCCGCGACCTGCCCCCAAGCCACGTCCGAAACCGGCAGGCGCACCGCCCGCCGCGATGGCCCGCGCGGTCGAGGATGGCACGGTAACTCCATATCGCAAACCGCGTTCGGATGCGGGCGATGCGCCGCGACCCGCGAAAAAGCCGTGGTCGGGTGACAAACCCGCCGGAAAGCCCGCGAGCAAGCCCTTTGGCAAACCTGCAGGGGATCGCAAACCTGGAAAACCCTATGGCAAGGCCGAGGGCAAACCCACCTCCAAGCCCTTTGGGAAACCGGGGGCGAAATCGTCGGACAAACCCTTTGACAAGCCGCGTGCCCGCCCGGCACCGCGCGATGCGGAACCCGCCGCGCCAAGACCCAATCTGGCGGCCGACACCTCCAAGCGTTTTGTGCCGCCCGGAGCGGCGAAAAAGCCCGGCAAGCCGGGCGCGGGGAAAGGCCCGGCCGGGAAACCCGGCGCAGGAAAACCCAAGGGCAAAGGTGCTCCGCCCAAGGCCCGCGCCGGTTTCGGCGGCACCACCCCGCCCAAACGCGGCAAGCCGTAAGCGCATCCAACTGTTTGAAAAACATCAGGCCGGGATATTCCCGGCCTGTACGTTTGCGAGATCGTGACGGTTAGTGCGCGTCCTCGGGCAAGAGGCCCTCGGGGATGTTCTGATAACACACGGGACGCAGGAAACGGCGGATCGACAGGGTGCCGACCGAGGTTGCGCCGAAATTGGTCGAGGCCGGATATGGCCCGCCATGGACCATGGAATCGCAGACCTCGACCCCGGTCGGGAAACCGTTGGCCAGCACACGACCGGCCTTGCGTTCCAGCACCGGCAAGAGGCGGCGGGCCATGTCGGTATCGGCGGCATCTATATGCAAGGTGGCGGTCAACTGACCCGTGAAGCTCTGCGCGACGGCGAGCATTTCCTCGGCATCTTCGGCCACCACGATCAGGCCAAGCGGGCCGAACACCTCTTCGCTGAGGGCGTGATTGGCCAGCCAGTCGCGCGCCGCGACCCGGTAGAGAAAGGGCTTGGCCTGACGCTGGTCACACATCGCGGTCAAGAGGTCTTGCACGCCCAATTGCGCGCCCATCTGCGCCGCGCCCGTCGCATAGGCCGCAGCGATTCCGGTTGTCAGCATCACCTGCGCCCCGCTCTCACTCAGGGCCGCGCGGGTAGCCTCGGCAAAGGCGTCGGCCTCTGGTCCCTTGATCACCACCGCGATGCCGGGATTGGTGCAGAATTGGCCTGCGCCCATGGTCAGCGACCCGGCCCAGCCCGTCGCGATCGACGCTCCGCGCGCGGCCATTGCCTCTGGCAAGAGGAACATGGGGTTCACGCTGCCCAATTCGCCGAAGAACGGGATCGGATCGGGCCGTGCCGCGCAGAGATCAAAGAGCGCCCGCCCCCCCGCCAGCGAGCCGGTAAAGCCCACGGCGCGGATCAGAGGATGCTGCACCAAGGCGTGCCCCACCGCGCGATTGCCCCCCTGCACGAGGCTGAATACCCCCGCAGGCATGGCGCAAGCGGCAATCGCGGCATGGATCGCCTCGGCCACCAGCTCGGACGTGCCGGGATGCGCGCCGTGGCCCTTGACCACCACCGGGCAGCCCGCCGCGAGGGCCGCCGCCGTGTCGCCGCCTGCCGTGGAAAAGGCGAGCGGGAAATTCGACGCACCAAAGACCGCCACCGGCCCGATGGGTCGCTGCATCATCCGCAGATCGGAGCGCGGCAGGGGTTTGCGATCCGGCAGCGCCGCATCATGGCGGCGGTCGAGGTAATCGCCCTTGAGGATATGGTCGGCAAAGAGGCGCAATTGCCCGGTGGTGCGCCCGCGCTCGCCCTCCAGCCGCGCGGCAGGCAGGCCGGTTTCCTGCGTACCGATTTCTGTGATCTCTGCGCCGCGCGCCTCGATCTCATCGGCGATGGTGTTCAGGAACTGCGCCCGCTCGGCGCGGGATTTGGCCCCATAGACCCAGAACGCCTCTTCTGCGGCGCGGCAGGCCTGATCCACAAGCTCTGGCGTGCCCACGGAAAATGCCCGCGCCGCGCCCTCGACCGGATCGGACAGGAATGTCTCCGGTGTGCCGATCCATGCGCCTGCGATGAGATGCTTGCCATGCGGTGCGAAACTCATGGGAAATCCTTTCAGTCCATAGGAATGACCGAACGCGATCTGGCGCTCGATGCGGGATTTTCACGGCTTAACGATTTTTTTCCCGACATGCCAGTATTTTTCTTTTAGGAAAATTATTGCAAAAAAGAACCAAAGGCCTCATGCTGAGCGAAGAATCAACAGAGAGGGCTCCACCAATGAAAAAAACGGCACTTTTCGCCGCCCTGCTGGGTATGACCAGCATCGCTGGCACTGCTCAGGCGGACAAGCTTGACGACATCATTTCTTCTGGCACCTTGCGCTGCGCGGTCGTGCTTGACTTCCCACCCATGGGGATGCGCGATGCCAACAACGTGCCCATCGGCTTTGACGTCGATTACTGCAACGATCTGGCTGCAGCCCTCGGCGTCGAGGCCGAGATCGTCGAAACCCCGTTCCCCGAGCGTATTCCGGCGCTGATGTCGGGCCGTGTCGATGTGGGCGTGGCCTCGACCTCGGACACGCTGGAGCGGGCCAAGACGGTCGGCTTCTCGATCCCCTATTTCGCCTTTGAAATGGCCGTGACCGCCAATAGCGGCACCGGCATCACCTCTTACGAGGGGATGAAGGGGCACACCGTGGGCGCGGTTGCAGGCACCTATGAGGCGATCGCGCTCGAGGCGCAGGTCAAGGAATGGGGCGAGGGCGAATTCCGCCCCTACCAGACGCAGGCCGATGTGTTCCTGGCGCTGAGCCAGGGTCAGCTTGACGCGACCGTCTCGACCTCGACCGTGGCGCAGGCCAATGTGCAGTCGGGCAACTACAAGGACATCACTGTCGTGGGTTTTGCCCCGTTCGATACCGATTACGTGGCGCTTTTCGCCAAGCGGGACGAATACGGCTTTCTCAACTACCTCAATCTCTTCGTGAACCAGCAGGTACGCACCGGCCGGTATGACGAGCTGTATGAGAAGTGGGTTGGCGGCGAAGTTCCGAAACTGGTGGTGCCGAACACCTATCGCTGATAGCGTGACAGATCATTGGCGGCGCGGAGGCCCCGCGCCGCCATTTTCTATTCAGCCAAGGGCCGGGTGACGGGATGTTCGACTATACCTTCCAGTGGAAACAGGCGTTCAACCGCTTGCCGCAGATGCTCGATGGGGCGGTGGTCACGATGGAAATCGCGATCCTGTCGATGGTTCTCGGCATCCTGCTTGCGATCCTGCTTACCGTCTTTCGGTTATCGGGATCACGCCCGCTGATGGCCTTTGCGACGACCTGGGTCGAGATTGCGCGCAACACGCCTGCCCTCTTCCAGATCTACATGGCGCATTTTGGCGTCGCCAGTTTTGGCATCCATTTCAGCCCTTTCGTGTCGATCCTGATCGGGATCACCTTTAACAACGCGGGCTATCTGACCGAGAATTTTCGCGGGGCGCTCAAGGCGATCCCCGATACGCAAGGACGCGCGGGGCGGTCCCTGGGCCTGACGCAGCTACAATCCTTTCGCTACATCATCCTGCCCCAGATGCTCAGGATTTCGTTTTTGCCGATGACCAATCAGATGGTCTGGGCGATCCTGATGACCTCTTTGGGCGTCACCGTCGGCATGAACAGTGATCTTTACGGGGTTACACAAGACCTCAACGCGCTGACGTTCCGCACCTTCGAGCTTTTCGCGCTGGCCGCCGTGATCTTTTACCTGATCACGAAAACCATCACCCTTGGCGGCCGCCTGATTGCGGCGCGGCTGTTCCGGTATTGAGGGGCCACACGCATGTTTGACACCGCCCTCACCGCCAATGATCTCGTGTTTCTCGCCAAAGGTGCGGGAATAACGATCCTTGTCACCGCAATTTCCGTGGTCATCGGCACCCTCTTGGGCATCCTTTTTGGGGTGATCCGGGTGCAGCTTGGCCCAGTGCTGGCAGCCCCCCTGACCTTCTTTCTCGACATCTTCCGCTCTGTGCCGCTGCTCATTCAATTGGTGTTGGGCAACGCCTTTGTCGGGATGGTGCTGCAACTCCAGATTTCCGGCTTTACCGTCGCCTGTATCGTGCTGTCGCTCTATACGTCGGCCTATTGCGCCGAGATCGTGCGCGGCGGCATTGATGCGGTTCCGGAAATTACCCGCCGCGCGGCGCGGTCCCTTGGCCTCACATGGGGGCAGGACATGCGCTATATCGTCCTGCCGTTGGCCACGCGCGTGGCGCTGCCCTCATGGATCGGTCTGGCGCTTGGGGTGATGAAGGACTCGGCCCTCGTGTATGTGGTGCAGGTTACGGAACTGTTGAAATCCACTCAAATCCTCATCACGCGCCTGCAAGAGCCGCTGTTCCTGCTGCTGATCTGCGGTGCGTTCTATTTTGTCATCAGCTTCCCGCTTGCCCGTTTCGGCGGCTATCTCGAAAAAAGGTGGTCCAATGATTGAGATCCAGAATGTCCGCAAATCCTTTGGCGATCTGGAGGTTCTCAAGGGGATCGACCTGACGGTGCAAAAGGGCGAGGTTGTCACCGTCATCGGCGGCTCAGGCTCGGGCAAATCGACCCTGCTGACCTGCATCAACGGGCTGGAGCCGATTGATTCCGGGCGGATCACCATCGACGGCACAGAGGTGCATGCCAAATCCACCAATCTGAACAAGCTGCGCCGCAAGGTGGGCATCGTGTTTCAGCAATGGAACGCCTTTCCGCATCTGACCGTGCTGGAAAATGTCACCTTGGCCCCGCGCAAGGTGCTGGGCATGGCCAAGGCTGAGGCCGAGGCGATTGCCGAAAAGCAATTGCGCCATGTCGGGTTGGGCGACAAGCTGACAACTTATCCTTCCCGCCTGTCGGGCGGGCAGCAGCAGCGCATGGCGATTGCCCGCGCACTGGCGATGTCGCCCGATTACATGCTCTTTGACGAGGTGACCTCGGCGCTTGATCCGCAGCTCGTGGGCGAGGTTCTGGAAACCCTCAAGATGCTGGCCGAAGAAGGCATGACCATGATCTGCGTGACGCATGAAATGGGGTTTGCCCGCGATGTATCGAACCGGGTGGCGTTCTTTCACCAGGGGATCATGGCCGAGATTGGTGCGCCGGATCAGCTCTTTAACGATCCGCAGCATCCGGAGACGCAAAAGTTCCTCGCCAACGTGCGCTGAGCGCGCTGGCGGCGGCGCAGCGATCGACACCGCACACGTCCCGTGCTTGACCCTGGACCTTGCCAAGGCAGATGGAGGCCCCGGTTCGGGGGCGGGGGCCGGGGCGATGTGAACGCAAGCAGACGCACCCTGCTCTAGAAGCGGCCTGCGTCGAACGGAGTGAGCGAAATCGCCGGATCGCGCCGCGCGGCAAGGGCCGCCACCAATTCCGCCGTGCCCGCCGATTGCGTCAGCCCCAGATGCCCATGCCCAAAGGCATAGATTACCCGGTCAGCGCGCGGCGCGCGGGAAATGATCGGCAGGCTGTCGGGCAGCGACGGGCGGAACCCCATCCATTGCGTGCCGCCCTGCGGGTCAAACCCCGGCAGGAAATCGCACGCCTTGCGCACGAGCGTTTCGGCGCGCTTGTAATTGGGTGCGCGGCGCAGGCCCCCCAGTTCCACCGCCCCGCCCACGCGCAGCCCGCCGCCGATTTTCGACACGACAAAGCCGTGATCGGCAAAGGTCACATGGGTGCGCAGATCGAAGCTGGCGGTGGGAAAGGTGGTGTTATATCCGCGCTCGGTTTCGAGCGGGATCGTGTCGCCTAGGGTGCGCGCCAGATGGTGCGACCAGGCCCCCGCCGCCAAGACGACCTGATCGGCGCGGATGCTACCGGTGGCGGTCTCGACCTCGACGCCCTCGCTCACCTGCCGCAGCGCGCGGACATCGGCGATGTCGATCTGCCCGCCTCCGGCCACAAACTGCTGTGCCAGATGCTCGGTCCAGCGCGCCGGATCGACGGTGTTCATCCAGTCGGGCGTAAACCCGGCATGGGTGAAGCGCGGGCTGAGACCCGGCTGAACTTCGGCCAAGGCACCGGGGCTTTGCAAGAGGTCGAACCGCACGCCATGCTGGCGGCGCAGTTCCCATGCCGGAAGGCTGGCGCGATAGGCGGCCTCGCCCTCGTAGACCTGCAACTGCCCCTCGCGGCGCATCAGCGGCTCGCCGGACACATCCGCGATCAACCGCTCCAGAGCGGCGCGGGATTGGTGCATCAGGCTGGCCTGTGCCGCCACCGCCGTCGCATAACGATCCTGCCAGCTTGCCCGCCAGAAGCGCAGCATCCACGGCAAAAGCGGCAGCGCATAGGCCGGCGGAATGGACAGCGGCCCAAGCGGATCGAGCAGCCATTTCGGTGCCTTGCGCAGAATGCCGGGCGTCGCCAGCGGCTCGATGTCGGTATAGGCAAAGGCCCCGGCGTTGCCGCGCGATGTTTCAGCCGCGACGCCCTTGCGGTCGAGGATGCGCACGGCATGGCCATCCCGTTGCAACGCAAGCGCGGTTGTGACGCCGATGATACCGGCACCGATGACGAGGATTTCAGAGCGGGCCATGGGGCACCTTTGCCGTGAGGGTCAGAGACGGATACCGTTGCGGAACGGATCGTTGGGATCAAAGAGAAGCGTGCTGTCGGCCATCACATAGGCGCGCCCGGTGATCGAGGGGGTCACGCCGCCGTTCGGACCGGGAGTATAGGACAGCCGATAGGTACTGCCGATCACGCTTTCCTGCACGATCTCTTGCCCCGCGTCCAGCCGCCCCTCGGCCGCGAGACAAGCCAGACGCGCCGAACAGCCGGTGCCACAGGGCGAGCGATCATAGGCATTGTCAGGGCAGAGGACGAAATTGCGGCTATGGGCCTGCGGATCGTCAGAGGGGCCGTAGAAAATCACGTGGTCCACGTCGATGCCCTGCGCCTGCACCGCCTCTCGCACCGCGATGGTGGCATCGGTCAGCGCCCGGATATTGCCGGAATGGACAGAAACGGGGCTGGGATCGACAAGGAAAAAGAGATTGCCGCCATAGGCCACATCGCCAGAGACCGTGCCGATACCCTCAATCTCGACCGTGACGCCAGTATGGGTGCGGCGGCTCTCGATATTGGTGACGGTGACGGTATTGGCGTCGATGAGATCGACGGTGACAATGCCCACGGGTGTCTCAATCCGATGCATGCCCGGTTTGATCCGGCCCATATGCGCCAGCGTCACGACAAGACCGATGGTGCCATGACCACACATGCCCAGGACCGCCTCGGCATCGAAATAGATCACGCCGGTGACACAGGTCGAATCGGTCGGCGGCACCAGAAGGGCACAGACCATGGCCACCTGGCCCCGCGGCTCGAGGCTGACCGATTGATAGAAATCGCGATGCTCGGAGGCGAGGAGCCGCGCACGCTCGGACAGGGGACCGGACCCAAGGTCCGGCCCCCCATCGAGGATCACGCGCGTCGGCTCGCCGCCAGTGTGGCTGTCGATCACATGCATTCAGCGATCACCCCGCCCTGTTTCACCCAAGTTGCGAACCATGTGTTGAACTGGTGGAACTGCGCCTCGCAGAAGCGCGCCTGAGAGGGCGAGAGCGCATCGGTTTCATTGATGTTGAGGCGGTATTCCTCTTCGCCCTTCAGCACCATCATATGCTTGAAATAGAGCACAAGATCGACGCCCTCGTCGAACTTGGCGATGACATGCAGCGCATCCGCCAGTTCGCGCGCGCGCTGATCGGCCTCGGGGCATCCCTCTGCCGCGCGACGCGACAGGGCCACCTGCAAGAGCGCCTCTTTGGGGAAGATGGTGCCGATGCCGGTAATGGCCCCCACCGCCCCGCATTTGACAAAGCCGTGATAGACTTCGGTATCGACGCCCACCATCAGGAGCACGTCATCATCCTGATGGGTGATGTGCTCGGCGGCGTAGCTGAGATCATTCTTGCCACCGAATTCCTTGAAGCCGATGAGGTTCTTGTGCTCGGCGCGCAGGGCAAAGAAGAGATCGGCCTTGGTGGCGTAGCCGTAATAGGGGCTGTTGTAGATGATGGCGGGCACATCCGGGGCGGCATCCAGAATGGCCTTGAAATGGTTGCGCTGTGCGGCCACCGACAGCCCCCGCGACAGAACGCGCGGGATGACCATGAGGCCCGCGGCACCCACCTCTTGCGCGTGGGCGGCATGGGCCACGGCGGATTTGGTGTTGATGGCGCCGGTGCCCACGACCACGGGCACGCCCGCCGCCGTCAGGCGCGCGACACCTTCCATCCGCTCGTCATCCGTCAAGAGCGGCCAGTCGCCGCAAGAGCCGCAATAGACTACGCCCGACATGCCCGCCGCGATCATTTCCTGCCCCTTGCGCACCAGCGCGTCGAAATCGGGTTTGCGATCCGGGGTGCAGGGGGTCAGCAGGGCGGGGATGGTGCCGTGAAAGACGTCTTTCTTCATGGGGGAACTCCTTTGGATGCGTGTCGTTTGATTGCGGCGGTTAGTGGCCCGAAGGGGCCGGGGCCGCGGCGATCCACGGCGGCGGGTTGATGGGGGCCGTGCCAGTTTGCGCGGTTTGCGCGCATTGCGCCAGAGAGCCGAAGCGCACGGCGCGGTTGCTCAGACCCGGCGCGTAATGCGCGTATTTGCCGGAATTGGTCATCAGGACCTCTGCCGAGGGCGGAAAGACCGGCTCGGAGATCGAGCACCAGCAGATGTCGGGCACGATGGTCACGCCAGCGGCCTCGAGCCGCGCCTTGACGCCATTGGCGGTGATGGTGGTCAGGGTGCCGCGCCCAAGCGTGATGATCGTGGCAACATCCGGGTGGACATGATGGCCCTCCATCAGATCGGCAAAGACGGCACTTTCGGCGGCGGAAAAATGCGGGCTGCCGAGGGCGACCAGATCCACCTTGTCGGCGCCCTGATTGAACCCCTGCCAAGCCTGCGCGAAATCCTGCAGCGTGATGCGGGCGTGATCGGCCTCGGGCGCGGGGGGCATATCCGCCTCGGGCGTGATCCCTTTGATATGCATCATCGGTGAGGCAGAGGTGGTGCCATAGGCCGCGCAAAGCGCCTTGAGATCATCGTCGGAGGGATGCAACCCCTCGAGCCCGCGCAAGAGCGGGATGCGATCCGGGGCCACCTGCCCCACGATCCAGCCCAGCATCGGCCAGAAGGCATCGTCAATACCCTCGGGCACGTCGATGTCGATGATCCGGCGGGCTGCGCGGTTCTGGTCCAGATAGACGCCCGCACGTGCGGCGCGCCCTGTGAGCGCGATACAGAGGTCCATGAAATCGGCATGTTTCACGGTGCGCGCGCCCAGAACCGTGTTGGCGTAGATCACGGCGTTGCTTTCGGCCCAGGCGATGTCCTCGCCCGCCGAGGGCTTGTCCTCGAGCAGATAGGGCGCACAGGTAAAGCTGGGACGCGCGCCCATTTCGACATAGGCATCGGCCAATTGGCTGGCGGGCAGGCCAAAGGCCTCGGACACGCCTTGCGCGCGCCAATTGGCGTGATCGACGGAAATGGCGTTCATCGTGGTGGGGATCCGCACCCGCCCACCCTTGTCCGCCATGGCGCGGGCAAAGGTCAGAAAGGCAGGGCTGGCATAAATGCAGCCGTCGATATGCACGCGGCTGACATCGGTCAGGCTTGGCGCGCCTTGGGCGGCGGCCAGCGTCGTGATGATTTCCATCGCCAGTTGCGCCGCCGCGCCATGATCCCCGGCCAGAAAGGCACGGTCCACGTCCGAAAGCGTCAGCCCCTCGGAGGCAACGGAGGTCAGCGGCAACGCCAGATCGCCCGCGTGCAGGTGCGTGGCGGTGATCGTGGCATGGGAGTGCTGCGCCAGGCGGTCATAATCGGGGCCAGAGAGACGCAGAACGGCGATGGGCCGGTCAAACAGCCGCGTGGCCACAAGGGCACCCAATGTCAGGATGTCCTCGCCCTCGCGGAAAATCAGCGCCTTGGGCGCAGTGCCGGCAAAGGCCAGACCCAAGAGCACGCCACTCCCGGTGCAGGAGCCGCGACTCGTCGGCATCATCACAACATGACCGGCCAGAGATTGCCCCTGCTGCGGGTGATGCGCGTCGATGATCCGCCCGCTGAGGGGATCGACACCGCCCCAGACGCTCAGACCCTCGTCGCAAAGCAGGATCGGCCCCTCAACCTCGGCGGCGACAATCAGGTCCGGCATGAGATCACCCTTTTTTGAAGTCTGTTCTGACGCGGTTCGGCAGGGATTTCGGAAAACTCCGATATTCGGTCTCCCCTTGCGCACCGTCGATTGCTACTGTTGTGCCCAACGTAAAAATATGCTTAAACAATCACGGTTGGTAAGAAAAGAAAAATTATGGCCGAAACGGAAAAAACCTCAACCGACAGCGCAGTGGATGATTGGGACGTCGAGCGCCACCAATTGCGCGCCGATCTGGGTGCCCGCATGAAGGCGGTACGACAGGCCTGCGGCTATACGCTCGAAGTGGCGGCGCAGCGCACGGGCCTTGCCCTGTCGACGATCCACAAGATCGAGAACGGGCGCGTCTCGCCCAGCTATGAGAACCTGATCAAGATTGCCCGCGCCTATGGCATCGGCATGGAGCGGCTCTTTTCCGCGGACCACGACGCCACGCAAACCACCCGCATGACCGTGACCCGCGCAGGTCAAGGGCGCAAGGTGCGCGCCAAGAATTTCGAATACGAGGTGCTGTGCAACGCGCTGGCCGAGAAAAAGATCATCCCGCTGGTCACGCTGGTCGAAAAACGCGCGCCACTCACGCGTGATGAGCTGGAATCGCATGACGGCGAAGAGACGCTCTATGTGCTGTCGGGACGGGTCGAGCTGACGGTGGAGCATTACGAGCCGGTGATCATGGAGCCCGGCGATTGCGCCTATTTCGACAGCACCATCAAACACGGGTTGCGCGCGCTCGATGACACCGAGACCAAGGTGTTCTGGGCTTGCACCTATACCGATGTCGACAAATAAGACCTCTTGACCCTGAAGGAGCCGCCCGCATGGCTGAGCCGAACGTGATTTCCGTTGATGACCTCCTGGCGCGGGTGACGTCGATTTTCGAGCGCGCGGGCGTGCGCCCCGAGAGTGCCGCAGCGGTGGCGCGGGTGATCGTCGCGGGCGAGCGGGATCACTGCAAATCGCACGGCATCTACCGGATCGAAGGCTGCTTGCGGGTGATCGCGGCGGGCAAGGTGGTGCCGGATGCGGTGCCCGCACTGCATGATACGGGCCTCGCGGTGATCGAGGTGGATGCGAACGGCGGGTTTTCCAACCCGGCCTTTGACGCGGCGGTGGACGCGCTGGCGGCCCGCGCGCGCGACACGGGGCTGGCCGCCCTCGTGATCCGTGATTGCCTGCATTTCTCGGCGCTGTGGCATGATGTCGAGGCCTTGGCGGCACGGGGCGTTGCCTCTCTCTCGATGTGCCCCAGCTATTCGTCCGTCGCCCCCACGGGCGGCAAGGAGCCGCTTTTGGGCACAAACCCGATTGCCTTTGGCTGGCCGCGCCCCGGCCCTCATCCCTATGTGTTCGATTTCGCGACCAGTGTCGCCGCGCGTGGCGAGATCGAGTTGCACCGGCGCGCCGGCACCCCCATCCCCGAAGGCTGGGCCATGGACCGCGACGGCCATCCGACCACCGATCCAGAAGCGGCGCTCGCGGGCGCGATGCTGCCCTTTGGCGGGCACAAGGGATCGGCGATTTCGACCATGGTCGAATTGCTGGCTGGTGCCATGCTGGGCGAGTTCATGAGCAAGGAAGCGCTGGAGTTTTCCGGCGGCACCGCCCTGCTCCCACGGCATGGGGCCTTGGTTCTGGCCCTTGATCCGATCCGCTTTGCCGCGCGCAGCGGGCGTGATCCCATTGCCGAGGGCGAGCGGCTGTTGACCGCCATCAGCGGCCAAGGCGCGCGCCTGCCCTCGCAGCGGCGCTTTGCGGCGCGCGAGGCGTCCTTGCGCGATGGTATCACGCTCAGCGATGCGGAACTGGCGCAATTGGCGCGGTTCGAGGCCGAGGGGCTGGCAGCGGTCGAGGGTTGAGTGCAGGGGCGTTTGGGGCGCCCCCTGCCCCTTAGCTGATCCGTGGCCATGTATCCGAGAGGCGATAGCCGCCCGGCCAAGGATCGCTCGGGTCCAGCATGTGCTGTGCCGTGCCGGTGATCCACGCCCGCCCGCTGATTTCGGGGCGGATGGCCGCAAGCTCGCCGACCTGCACCCTGCCCAGAATCCGGCCGTGAAATTCCGACCCGATGATCGACACGCCGGTAAAGCGGTCGTCCTCGCCCATCTCGCCGCGCGCGGCCAGAATCGCCATGCGCGCCGAGACCGCCGTGCCGGTCGGAGAACGGTCGAGCTTGCCGGGTTGGATCGCCACCACTGATTGCGCGCGCAAGGCAGTCCCCTCGCGCGTGATCGGCCCGGCAAAGAGGCAGAACGAATGATGCGCCCAATCGGGTTTTTCGGGATGCTCGAACCGGAATTGCGCGTTGGCGGCATTGGTGATGCGAATGCCCAGTTCCGCAATCTGGCGCGCGTTCGTCTCGACCAGATCCACCCCAAGGGCCACCGGATCGACCACCACGAAACTATCCCCGCCAAAGGCGGTATCCACCGTGATCCGCCCCAGCCCCGGCACATCGAGCGGCACGCCCAGACGGCTGGCAAAGGAAGGCAGGTTCTCGACGAAAATACGCTCGGCCTTGCCATTGGCGCATTCGGCGCGCACCCGCACGAGACCGCCCGGCGCCTCAAGCACCATATGCGTCACCGGCTCTTGCATGGGAAGAATTCCGCTGTCCAGCAACACGGTGGACACGCAGATCGAGTTCGACCCGGACATCGGCGGCGTATCCTCGGGCTCCATGATGATCCAGGCGGCCTGTGCCTCGGGGTGCTTGGGCGGCACGAGCAGGTTGACATGCCGGAACACACCGCCGCGCGGCTCGTTCAGCATGAAATTGCGCAGCGTCTGATCCTCAGCGATCCATTTGCGCTGCTCCCAGATCGTGGCGCCGGGGGGCGGGGTCACGCCGCCCACGATGACATCCCCCACCTCGCCTTCGGCATGACAGGAAACGACGTGGATGATCTTGCTGCTGCGCATGGCATCACTCTTTTGTTGGGGCTGCGCCGGACCTGATCCGTGTGGCAGCATGGGCCTGTCACAGACGGCGCAATACCCCGCTGTGCGAGCGTTATGCCCTTGGTAGCGCCTGGGCGTCAATCGCGGCCCATCCATCGTGCCGGTCGCTGATCCACGTCAAAGTAGTTGCGATTTGCTGCCCTATGCTAAAGGAACATGAGGCGGCGCAAGATTCGTCACCCGGCACGTCTATCCGATAAGAAGGAACTCCGTTTGGCTCCGGCTGACCAGAAACCTAGCCGACAAGATGCGCCTGCGCGGAACGCTCGACGTCGGTGGCTCTGGGCAGCGGCAGCGCTGATCGGCTTCGCTATGGCCGGGCTGATCACGGCGCAGGCCTGGATGACCCGCCCCCCGCTTGTCGCGGTCGAGACGGCAACGCTCGCCCCTGTTACTCGTGTGTTGGCGGTCAATGGCCGGATTGCGGCGGTCAGTTCGGTCGAGGTGACAGCCCCTGTCACCGGCACGCTCATCGCGCTGCCCGTGTCCGAGGGTGACAAGGTCGAGGCAGGTCAATTGCTTGCGCAGGTTGATGCCGAAGCGCAACGCGCCAGCGTGCGCCAGGCACAAGCTGCCCTCGATGCCGCCCGCGATGCGCAGCGCGAAGCACAGGCCGAGTTTGACCGCGCGGCCTCTCTGAGCACGACAATCGCCCGCTCGGTGCGCGACACCTATGGTTACAAACTCGAAGCGGCGACCCAAGAGGTTGCCCGCCTGAGCGCGGCGCTCGATCAGGCCCGCGTCCTTTTGGCCAACCACACGATCCGCGCGCCCGTCGCGGGCAGCGTCGTGATGCTCGATGTCGAGCAGGGTCAGCTTGTCAGCCCCGCCACGCCGATCCTGACCCTGGCCGACCTCAGCGCGCTTCTGGTCGAGGCTGATGTGGACGAGGCCTACGCCACCCAGATCGCGCTCGACCAGCCCGCTGTCCTGCAACTCGCCGGCGAAACCCAGACCCGCACCGGGCGGGTCAGCTATGTCTCACAGCGCGTCGACATCGCAACCGGCGGGCTGGCGGTCGAATTGTCGTTTGATACGCCGGTCACTGCGCCGGTGGGCCTGACGGTCGCGACCAACATCATCGTAGAGCAGCGGGACGCGGCCCTGACCGTGCCCCGCACCGCGCTGACTTCGGACGCAGGCGCGCCGGGCGTTTTCCTGCTCCGCGACGGCACCGCCAGATTTCAGTCGGTCAGCGTGGTGGATTGGCCCGCCGCACGGCTGATCGTCACGGCGGGGCTGGCCGAGGGCGAAGTGCTGATCACCGAGGCCACAGGCATCACGGATGGTCAGGCCGTGACAGCGGGGCAACCCTGATGCTTTACGCGCTCAAGATCGCCGCGCGCTATCTGACCGCCAGCAAGGCGCAAACAGCCCTTCTGGTGCTTGGGGTAGCGGTTGGGGTTTTTATCTTCATCTTCATGTCGGCGCTGATTGGCGGTTTGGCGCAATTCATCCTGTCACGCACCGTTGGCGATATATCGCATGTCACCATCGAGGCCGAACCGGATGACCCCGCCCTCTTGATCTCGCCCGCAGGCCATGTGCTGCTGGTTGCCGAACGCGGGCGCACCCGCACGGCGTCTCTCTCAGAGGCTGCGACTTGGCTACCCCTTATCGAGGCGGTGCCGGGGGTCAAGGCGGTCTCACCGCAGATCACCGGTGCCGGGTTTCTGACGCGTGGCGCACAGGTCGAACAGGTCAGCGTGACCGGGGTCGAGCCGGGGCGCGAATCCGCCATCCTCGATCTGGAGGGGTATATGGTCGAAGGGCGCGCGAGGCTGGGCGCGGGGCTGATCGTGCTGGGGCGCGAACTGGCCGATGATCTCGATCTGTCGCTCAATCAGCCGCTGCGCCTGCAAAGCTCTGAGGGCGTGACGGCCCTGCTTACACTCTCCGGTATCTATGAGACAGGAAACGGCGCCTTGGACGGGGCACGCGCCTTTGTCAGCCTCTCGACCGCGCGCACGCTCTTTGCCATGCCGCAAGGTGTGAGCCAGATCGAGATCAAGCTTTTTGACCTCAACGCCGCCGATGCCACGGCGCTGCGCATTCGCGGGCTGACCGGGCTCGATGCGGTGCCCTGGACCGACGGGGCAGAGCAGTTGATGGAGGCGCTGAGCGCGCAGGCGCAGACCGGCTATTTCCTCAAGACCTTCGCGCTTATCACAATCGTGATCGGGGTGGCCTCGGCGCTCTTGCTCTCGACCTACCGCCGCCGCCCGGAAATCGGGATCATGCGCGCGATGGGCGCGGGGCGCGGTTTTGTGGTGTTTGTCTTTGTGACCCAAGGGGCGCTTATTGGATTGATGGGCGGGATCATGGGCGCGGGGCTCGGGTATCTGGCCCTCCTGCCCTTCCCGCCCCGCGAAGCGTTCAAGCCGGGCACCCTGCCGATGGACATCACTCAGGGCTCTTACGGGCTGGCCATCACCCTGACGGTGATTGGTGCCATCCTCGCCTCGATCCTGCCCGCGCGATCTGCGGCTCGGGTCGATCCGGTCACGGCAATCGGCCAATGACAGCGCTTCTGCAGGTGTGCGATCTGGTCAAGACCTTTGGCACCGGCGAGGCCGCGACCCGCGTCCTGCGCGGACTATCCCTACGGCTTGATGCGGGCGAAATGGCGGCTTTGTTGGGACCATCCGGATCGGGCAAAAGCACGCTACTGACCATCCTTGGCACCTTGATGAAACCCACCTCGGGCCAGCATGTCATGCTGGGTCAAGACCTCATTGCCGCAGACGATCGGGCGCTGACCGAATTTCGCAACGCCCATATCGGGTTTGTCTTTCAGTTCCACAATCTCTTGCCGGATTTCACGGCGCTGGAGAATGTGATTTTCCCGACGGCTGTCCGCGAAGGCCGGGAAACCGCCCCGGCACGAGCACGCGGGCGCGATCTTTTGGCGCGGATGGGGCTGGCGGAGCGGATCCATTTTCCCGCCACCAATCTCTCTGGTGGACAAAAGCAGCGCGTCGCCGTGGCGCGCGCGCTGATGAACAGCCCCGAACTCGTGCTGGCAGACGAGCCCACAGGCAATCTCGACCGCGTTTCGGCCATGCAGGTGATGGAGTTGATTGCCGAGATCAACCGCGAAGAAGGCACGACCTTTCTGATCTCGACCCATGACGACAAGATCGCATCGCTCTGTCGGCGGCAAATCGTGGTAGGGGATGGGATGGTGACGGGCTGACCGGCGCAGGACCAGCCCATTCACCATGGGATCACGCCACTTTGTCATCCTTGAGACCACATTGGGCACGCAGGCCCAGCATCTGCCGCGCCTGGTCACAGGTGGCCACCGGGCGGTCGTGACGCGCGCAGATGTCGACAACGCGGCGCACCAGAGCGGCGTTCGAGGGTGCCAGCGTGTCGCGATCCAGCCGCACGTTATCCTCAAGCCCGGTGCGGGCATGCCCACCCGCCGCCACAGCCCATTCATTGAGCGTGATCTGGTGTCGCCCGATCCCCGCCGCGCACCAGGGCGCATCCGGGCCGAACAGGCGATTGACCGTGTGGATGTAATACTCGAACACATCGCGGTCGACCGGCATGGCGTTTTTCACCCCCATCACGAATTGCACATAGGGCGTGCCGAGAAGTTGGCCGTGATCCGCCATTTCCTTGGCCTTGAGGATGTGGCTCAGGTCAAACGCCTCGATCTCGGGCTTGACCTCGTGGGTGCGCATTTCCCCCGCCAGCCAATCGACCAGATCGGGCGGGTTCTCATAAACGCGAGTGGGGAAATTGTTGGACCCGACCGAGAGCGAGGCCATGTCGGGCCGCAAGCAGAGCATCGCGCCCCGCGTCTGGCCCGCGCCAGAACGCCCGCCGGTGGAGAACTGCACGATCATGCCGGGGCAATGCGCCTCGATCCCTTCTTTGAGCCGGGCGAATTTCTCGGGGTCGGACGAAGACGAGCCATCGTCGTTGCGCACATGGGCGTGCACGATACTGGCCCCAGCCTCATAGGCCTCATGGGTGGAGTCGACCTGTTCGGCCACGGTGATCGGCACCGCCGGATTGTCGGATTTCTGCGGCAGGCTGCCGGTGATCGCCACACAGATGATGCAGGGTTTGGTCATGTCAGCCCCTCCTCTCAGGCCGCTTGCGCCGATGCGCGCGCCATGCGCGCGAGGGCATCCATGAAAAAGGGCCGGAACCCTTGGGGGTGTTCGCTCATCGGGAAATGGCCCAACTCGTCCATCACCGCGACCGTGGCACCGGGAATGGCCGCTGCCGTGCGTTTCGCATCCTCGGGCGTGCAGGTCAGATCATAGGCCCCGACCAGCAGATGAACCGGGGTCCGCGCGGTGTCGATCTGCGCCAGCCGCCCGATCAGGCTGTCGTCGCGGGTGTAGAAGCTCAGGTCGCCGCGAAACACGCCCGGCCCCGACTGCATGAACATCCAGAGCGTGTTCCAGCGCTCGGCATTCGGCGCATAGGGCGAGATATTGGCCGACACGAGCGCCGCGCCCATCTCGCCGCCATGCGCATCGGGGCGGTGGAACCAGTCGATGTCATACCACGCGGGTTGAAAATCCGAGGCCTCGATCGCGATAAAGCCGCTGAACTGCTCGGGGTGCAGCGCCGCCAGTTGCAGCGCGATGCGTCCGCCCATGGAACAGCCCGCCAGAATGGGCCGCTCCAGCCCCAGGCCCGCGACCACCGCCAGAACGGTCTCGATATAGGCCTCGGTGGTCAGCAGGTATTCTTGGGTCTCGAACCCCTCGGGCGGCAGGGATTTGCCATGCCACGGCATGTCAAAGGCGATCAGGCGGTGATGTGCCGTGATCTCGGCATCGTTCATCAGATGCCGCCACTGCCGCGTGTCCGCGCCGGCCGTATGCAGACAGAGCACCGGCCGCCCCTGCCCGGCCTCCTCGAAATAGATGCGGCGCGGGGCACCTGCGATCTCGACGCTCAGGTAACGGCCTGTGATTGGCTCGATGCTCATAGGGCTGCCTCCTCTTTGCAACGCGCAAGCGCCATGACCTCTTTGAAAAAGCGCAGGTTCTTGACCAGACACAGAATGTCGCCGTCAATCCGTCCGCGCCCGATCTTGGCCAGCCCGAAAATGTCGTGAAATCCCGGCGCGGGGCGCGCCTGCCAGAACTGTTCCAGCGCGTCGGCATCGGTGCGCAGCGCAAAGCGCCACGGTGTCTTGCGGCTTGGACCGGCCATGACCGAGGTGATCTGCCCCTTGTCGAAGGTCAGATAGATTTCCTCGCCGTCGATCTCGATCAGCACTGTCTCGGAAAACAGCCGTCCAAGGCGCAAGAGATGCGGCTGATCCTTGAGCCGTGCCTCTATCTCGCGAAATCTGTCGATCACCTCTGCCTCCCTCCTGATGCTGCGGATGTGCTAGAAGTGACATTTAAGGGGGCGTTTGATCCATGCCGGACGGGGTATCACGCGATACCGCCTGCGGCATTGGTTTGACGCCAACCTTGATCGACAACGAGGACCAGAGGGTGTGCCCCGGCCTGCCCCGCGCCATATGAAACCCCGTTTGGAGGAGAACCCATGGGAATCGTCAATCTGGAAAACATCACCGATGTGGTGATCGCGAGCCTTGGCAAGCACGGTGACATCACCGAGCGTCAGCGCGAGATCATGACCGCGCTCATCCGTCACCTGCACGCCTTTTGCAAGGATGTGAACCTGCAGCATGGTGAGTTCTTGGAAGGGTGTGAATACCTCAAGCGCGCAGGGCAGACCTGTGACGAGAACCGGCAGGAGTTCGTTCTTCTGGGTGATATTCTAGGGATCGAAGTGCTGGTGGACATGCTGTCAAACCCGGTCGAGGGGCCCCGAGAGCGAGTCGACCGTGCTGGGGCCGTTTTACCGTGAAAATCCGCCCGTTCTGCCCAAGGGCGCCTCGACCATCCAGAAGCATTACGACAACGAGGAAACCGCCTATTACGAGGGCTATATCCGCGATGCGGCGGGCAACGGCATTGCCGGTGTGACACTCGACGTCTGGGAAGACGCGCCGAACGGCATCTATGAGAA
Source organism: Roseovarius mucosus DSM 17069 (assembly GCF_000768555.3). GTDB lineage: Bacteria > Pseudomonadota > Alphaproteobacteria > Rhodobacterales > Rhodobacteraceae > Roseovarius > Roseovarius mucosus. The sequence continues at coordinate 94,315 of NZ_KN293977.1, read as the reverse complement.
CCTCGACCCGGATCAGCCGGAATACAATCTGCGCGGCCGCTTCGAGACCGACGAGAACGGCCACTATTCCTTTGTCGCCGTGCGCCCGGTGCCCTACCCGATCCCTGATACTGAAACGGCAGGTGAACTGCTGCGCTATATGGGTCATCACCCTTACCGTCCCGGCCACATGCACTTCATCATCTCGAAAGACGGCTATCGCCAGTTGATCAGTCAAATCTATGACGGCGATAGCAAATGGCTCGATGATGACAGCGTGTTTGCCGTCAAGGACAGCCTGATCGGCACGTTCAAGCCCGCGCCCGAGACGCTTGGCACCGACCTGCATTTCGAGTTCGACTTCGTCCTCAAGGCGGATGCGGCAGCGCAGGCCGTGGCCGCCGAGTAAGACGATCCTTCCCTGAGACTTGAAGCCCCCGTCACGCGGGGGCTTTTTTTATGCCCGCAACAGGCTAGGCTGGAGCCGGGGCTGGAGGGTGCCATGAATTTCAAGCAACTGACCTATTTCATCGCTGTGGCGGAGGAATTGCACTTTGGCCGCGCTGCGGAACGGCTCGACATGGCGCAACCGCCGCTCAGTCGTCAGATCAAACAGATCGAAGAGGAGTTGGGCGCGATCCTCTTCAACCGTGGCCGCAGCGCCATCAGTCTCACGCAGGCGGGCGAGCGCTTGCTCGAACGCGGGCGATCCATTGTCGCACAGCTTGAGGATACCAAGCTCGAAGTGCGCCGCTTGGGTCAGGGCGCCGAAGGGCGGCTGCGCGTCGGCTTTGTCGGCTCGGCGACATTCGGCATCCTGCCCACCATCATCAAATCCTTTCGCGCCAATTATCCCGAGGTCAACCTGAGCCTCAACCCGATGAACAATGCGCAATTGCACCGCGCCCTTGTCTCGCGCGAGTTGGACGTGGCCTTTGCCCGGCCCGCGTTGAAGGATCCCGAATTTGTCACCAAGGAGTTGATGGAGGAAAAGCTGATCCTCGCCCTGCCCGACACGGTCGATACCGGCGGGCGCACCGTGGCCAAGCTCGAACGGCTCGAGACGCATAACCTTATCCTCTACCCCGAGTATCCGCGGCCCAGTTTCGCCGATTTCGTGATCAAGGCGGTTGAGGACGCGGGGTTCAGCGCGCCGTTACGCCTCTGGTGCATGGACTTGCAAACCGCGCTCAGCCTCGTGGCCATTGGCGAGGGCGTGTGCATTGTGCCCGAGTCGGTCGCGACCGCGCCGCGCAAAGGCATGAAATTCCTCCGGATCGAACCAGAGATTGCCCGCACAAGCCTATCGGTCAATCACCGGTTGGACGAACAGGGCGTGCATGTCCACAACTTCGTCAAGATCGCACAGCGCGTGGCGCGCAAGCAGTTTTAAGCGGCGGGCGACGCGGCCCGCCGCCTCTCGTTTCAGTAAGGCACCATGGATCAGCAAGGCACGGTGCGATAGGTGCCGTCGCCATTGGCATAGGCGCATTGATTGCGCGCGGTGTTGCGCGCGACCAGCGTGCCCGCTGCCGCCCCGGCCAGCGCCGAGACAATCGTCCAGTCGGAATCGGCATCAAAGGCCGAGGCGAGCAAGGCACCCCCGGCAGCACCCGCCGCACCGCCCACAAGTTCCCGGTCGCTGACGCCCTGCATGCACCCTGCCAGGGCAAGGCTGGTCACGCTGGCAAGAATGAGACTGCGGTTCATGATCTTTCCCTTTCCGTTCTTGGTTCAAACACATCGTCCAAGATAACGTAGGGGAACGGGTTTTGTTCCCGGAGCCAAACTGTATCGGCAGGGGATTGCCGATCAGAGCATCGGCGGGGGCGGTCTGCGCCGCGCCCCGGACAAGGCGTTGCCAGCGATCGCCCCCAACAGGATCGTTCCGCCAATCAAAGTGTTGGTTGTCGCCGTCTCGCCCAGTATCAGCCAGACCCAGACCGGACCAAGCACCACCTCGGCCAGTGACAAAAGCGTGAGTTCGGCGGCCGGCACGGTGCGAGACCCGATCGTGTAGAGGATCAGCCCCAACCCCACCTGAAACACGCCCATGCCAAGCGACAGCGCGGTGTCGGCGTTGGATATCCGCAGCGACAACCCCAGCCAGAAACAAATCGCCGCCATCAGCGCCATACCGAAAAGACCTGAAAGAAAGATCGCCGGCATCATCTCGGTCGCCTTGCCCCACCGCAAGGTGATGGTGAAGGTGGCAAAGCCCACCGCCGAACCGATGGCCGCGAGATTGCCCACAAGTGCTGCGCCCCCGAACTTGTCCCAGACCATCACCGCGATGCCACAGCCTGCCACCACGATGGCAACCCAAGTTTGCGGCCGGACATATTCGCGCAACACGATCCGCCCGAGGATCGCGGCCAAGAGCGGCGAGCAGGCGAAAAGCATCATCGCATTGGCAACCGACGTGGTCTGAATCGCAAAGATCGCCCCCGTGTAGGCCGCCACCAGCGACAGCCCGCCAATCACCCCCGGCCATCCCATTTGCCGCGCAAGGCGCAGTGCATCCTGGCCTGTGCGCAACCGGATCACCACATAGAGAAGTAGGGTCATCGAGGCCGAGCGATAGAACAGGATCTGCCAGACCTGCGCCTCGTCGATCAGGCGGATCCCCAAGCCCACGGTCGACCAGACCAGACCGGCGAGAAAGACAAGGACGTAGCCACGCATATCGCGTTCAGGCTGGATCGTCATGGTTGTCATCGGCTGCTTTCTTCCTCGGGAATTTGCGGCGGCAGGGGGCTGCCGGGGGCAAAGATCGCCTCGGCGGTGACCGGCGTTGCATCGCTCTGCCGCGACGCGCGCAGTTCCCGCCACCCAAGGTAAAGACCAGAGGCGGTGATGATCACCATGCCTGCCAGCGTATTCAGCGCTGGCACCTCATCCCAGAGGACATAGGCCAACAGGGCGGCAAAGGGCAGATAGGTATAGTCAAATGGCGCCACGAGGCTGGCATTGGCCACCTGATAGGCGCGCGAGACAAGCGTATAGGCGGCCATGCCAATGACCCCCAAGAGCGCCAGGCGCGGCAGGTCGTCAAGCGCCTTGGGCGGCAATTCCCAACGCAGGTGATAGGTCGCCGGGGTGATGTCGATCACCTGATTGACCAGCCAGCCCATCGGCAGGATCAGGATTCCGGCGAATGTCAGGGTATAAAGGCCAACGGTCAGCGTGCTCTCCCGGTCGCCGATCTGACGGGCGATGATCTGGGAAATCGCATAGGTCACGGCACAGAGCAGCGGCAGGACCGCAACAAGGGAAAAGTTCTCGCCCGCCGGGTTCATCGCGATGAGCACGCCCACAAACCCCGCCACCAAGGCGATCCCGCGATGCCAGCCGATCGTTTCGCGCAGGAAGACCGCCGCGAAGAGCGCGGTGATGAGCGGCGCCGAGAAAAAGATCGTGCTGACCTCGGCCAACCCCATGAACGGGAAGGCCGCGTAGAACATCGAAAAGCCCGAGGCAAAAAGGAACGCACGCATCAGATGCAGCGGCCAGAGTGGCGTCAGCAGGCGATGCGGCTTGCCCAGCCACAGGATCAGCGGCGTCATCACCAGAACCGTCACGATGGAACGCACGAAGATCAGCAGCCAGACCGGATAGATGGTCAGCAGCGTCTTCATCATCGCGTCCTGACCGACAAAGAGCAGCATGGCGATCTCGACGCAGAGTATCCCTTGCAGCGCGCGCGAGGGCGCGGGGGCGGGCTGTGCCGATAGCGTGGCCATGGGGTTCCATTTCTGAGCTGTTGGCGCGCGGCCACTGCCTCTCACGCTGGGCAGATCGAAACCGACTGTCGCGCCATTTTGCGACGTGATCGCGCAAAAACAGAGCACCCCTTCGCCAGATCAGACTCCGCGCGAGACGCGGCACAATATGGCCTTGGACAAGATCGCTTGCAGCACGGAACGTCCGCAGGTAAACGCGAAACAATCTTGCGCAAAGCAAATATCATATGGAACAAATCGCTTGTAAACTTATAGACAAGCCCTGCGCGCCTGTTGTAAAAAAATTCTCGTATCTCTCGCCTCCCCCGGAAAAGGACACGCCAGATGCCGGACCGGCTCATGATCGGCACCAGAATTCGCGAGCGGCGGGTTCTGAACGGCATGCGGCAATCCGATCTGGCGCAGCGGGCCGGGATTTCACCGTCCTACCTCAATCTGATAGAGCACAACCATCGCCGGATCGGCGGTAAGACCCTGCTCAAACTGGCCGAGGCGCTAAAGGTCGAGCCATCGCAACTGACCCAAGGGGCAGAGGCCACGTTGATTTCAGGCCTGCGCGAGGCGGCGGGCAAACCCCGTTCAGATGGGCCGGAACTGGACCGGACCGAGGAATTCGCCGGGCGCTATCCCGGCTGGGCCAGCCTTTTGAGCGAGTTGCATCGGCGCACGCAGGCGCTGGAGCGCACCATCGAAACCCTGACCGACCGACTGGCGCATGATCCCTTTCTCGCGGATTCGCTGCACGAGGTGATTTCCGCCGTGACGGCCATTCGCGCCACCTCGTCGATCCTCGTGGAAACCGAGGCAATCGAACCCGAATGGCAGGCACGGTTTCACCGCAATATCAACGAGGACAGCGCCCGCCTGACCGAAGGCGCGCAAGCCCTCGTGCGCTATCTCGAAGCGGCCCCCAATACCGAGGCAGAGCTGACCTCGCCCCAAGATGAGATGCATGCCTATCTGGCGGCGCGCGGCTATCATTTGCCCGAGCTGGAGCGCGAAATGGCGGGGCCAAGTGATGTGGCTCGCCTGATTGAAACTGCCGCAACCGACGGCATGTCAAGCCCGGCCCAGAACCTAACGCGCGAGGCGCTCTTGCGCTATATGGAGGACGCGGCCGCCCTGCCCCTGCGGGCGTTTCTGGCACGGGTCAGGACATTGGGGCTGCGCCCCGACCGGCTGGCCGAGGCGACGGGCGCGGATATGGCGCGGGTGTTCCGGCGTCTGGCCAGCTTGCCCGAGGCCGAAGTGGGGCCGATAGGCTTGGTGATCTGCGATGCCTCCGGCACGCTGACGTTTCGCAAGCCGATTGCCGGATTCGCCACACCGCGCATGGCCGGGGCCTGCGCGCTCTGGCCCCTCTATCAGGTGTTGAGCCAGCCACAGGTGCCCCTGCGGTTGCGGCTGCGACAGGCCGGACGCGGCGCCGAGGTGATCGAGGCCTTTGCGGTGGCCGCCCAAACCGGGCCCGCAGGCTTTGACCGCCCGCCGCTGATGCAAGCGCTGATGCTGATGCTGCCCGATCCCGGCGAGGCGGGCGGCGCGGTGCGTGCCATTGGGGTGAGTTGCCGGATATGTCCACTGGCCGATTGCGCCGCACGACGCGAGCCGTCGATTGTCGCAGAAGGGATGTGACCGCATGGGCGAACAGGGAATCAGACGCACGGCAAAGACCGCGCGCGCAACGGAGGGGAGGCCGGTTGCATGAGTAAGAGGGTTCTGGTGATCGAGGATGAGCCGAACATCATCGAAGCTGTCAGTTTTATCCTCTCGCGGGATGGCTGGGAGGTAAAGACCCATGCCAATGGCCATGATGCGATGGAGGCGGTGCGCGCCCGCGCCCCAGACCTCATCATTCTCGACGTGATGCTGCCCGGCAAAAGCGGCTTTGACATCCTTCAGGAAATCCGCGCCGATGCCGTCTATGGCCACACGCCAGTCCTGATGCTGACGGCGCGTGGCCAGACCAAGGATCGCGAAATGGCAGAACGCGCCGGGGCCAGCCAATACATGACCAAGCCCTTTTCCAACGCCGATGTCTTGGCCGCGGTGCGGGCGCTGGTCGTGCCATGAGCGCCGAGCGCGGCCCGCTGTTTCTGGCGCGGCGCACCTATCGGATGCGGCGGCTTTCGGATGCAGCGCGGATGCTGCCGGTTGCCGGGGCTGTCCTGTTCGCGGTGCCCCTCTTGTGGGAGACAGACGGCGTACGCACCACGCGCGCGATGTTCTATATTTTTGGCCTCTGGATCGTGCTGGCAGGGATTGCCGGCGTGATCTCGGCACGGCTGCGCCCGACCGAGAGCGAGGAAGACTCAAAGGGGCCGCAGGAGCGATAGATGACGATCCTCAACGTCCTCATCCTTGTCTGCATACTATACGTGGTGTTTCTCTTCGCCGTGGCCTTCGCCGCCGACCGCGCCGCGCTGCGCGGACGCGGCAGCTGGCTACGCTCGCCCTATATCTACACCCTGTCGCTGTCGATCTATTGCACCGCCTGGACATTCTATGGCGCGGTCGGCTTTGCCGCGCGCTCGGGGCTGGAATTTGTCACCATCTATCTGGGTCCGACGCTGATCATGATTGGCTGGTGGTGGACCCTGCGCAAAATGGTGCGGGTTGGCCGAAGCCAGCGGATCACCTCGATCGCCGATCTCATTTCTTCGCGCTATGGCAAGTCCAACCTGCTCGCGGTGATCGTGACCGTTTTGGCGGTCATTGGCACGACACCCTATATTGCACTGCAATTGCAATCGGTGACGCTGTCTTTTGCTGCGTTTGCAGAAACGGACCCCACAGCCACGACATTGCCGGACATGCAATCCACCGCCCTCTGGGTGGCGGGGGGGCTGGCGCTCTTCACTATTCTCTTTGGAACCCGCAATCTGGATGCGAACGAGCGCCATCATGGTGTGGTCATGGCCATCGCGCTTGAGGCAGTGGTCAAGCTCTTTGCCCTTTTGGCCGTCGGGATATTCGTGGTCTGGGGTCTGTCGGGCGGGGTGGCGGCAACGCTCGACCGGATCGACGCCTCGGCCATTGCACGGTTCGAGGTGTCGGGCAGTCGCTGGGTTGGTCTCACGATGCTGTCGGCGGCGGCATTTCTGTGCTTGCCCCGCATGTTTCAGGTGATGGTGGTCGAGAACGAGGACGAAGACCATTTGCGCACCGCTGCTTGGGCGTTTCCAACCTACCTCATGCTGATGAGCCTCTTTGTCGTGCCGATCGCGGCGGTAGGGCTGGAATTGATGCCGGGGGGTGCAAATCCCGATCTCTTCGTGCTGACGCTGCCCTTGATGGACGGGCGCGACGGGCTGGCGATCCTGTCTTTTCTGGGTGGGTTTTCCAGCGCCACCTCGATGGTCATCGTGGCGGCGATTGCGCTCTCGACCATGGTGTCGAACCACGTCGTGATGCCCCTCTGGCTGCATTTTTCAGGCGGGGCGGCGATGGTCTCGGGGGATGTGCGGCATGTGGCCCTGCTGGCGCGGCGGCTGAGTATCGCGGGTGTCGTTCTCTTGGGTTATGTCTATTTCCGCCTGTCGGGCGGCGGCACGGCTCTTGCGGCAATCGGGCTGATTGCCTTTGCCGGGGTGGCGCAATTCATGCCCGCGCTGATGGGCGGCCTTTTCTGGCGCGGGGCCACACGCACCGGGGCCTTGGCGGGTCTGATCGTCGGGGCGGTGGTGTGGATCTACTGCCTTTTTCTGCCCAGCTTCGGCCCCTCGGTGGTGCTGCCGCAGGTGGTCTTTGACGAAGGTCTCTTTGGACTGCACTGGTTGCGGCCCCGTGCGCTCTTTGGCACCGAGGGGATGGATCCGGTGGTACATGCGGTGCTCTGGTCGCTGTTGCTCAACACCTCCGCCTTTGTCCTTGGCTCGCTCCTCAGCTTTCCGCAGCCCGTGGAACGCTTGCAAGGGGCGCAATTCGTCAATGTCTTCGATCATTCCGGAACGCCCGGCGGCTGGACCGGCGGCATGGCGCAGAGCGAAGACCTGTTGATCATGGCACAACGCATCATGGGTGCCACCGAGGCGCAGGCGCTTTTTGCCGAGGCCGCCAGACGACAGGGGCTGGCGGGCTATCTGCCCGAACCCAGCCCCTCTTTCCTGCAAGAGTTGGAGCGCGAGTTGTCGGGCTCTGTCGGGGCCGCGACGGCGCATGCCATGATCAGCCAGATCGTCGGGGGCGCGGCGGTTTCGGTCGAGGATCTGATGGCAGTGGCGGATGAAACCGCGCAGATCATGGAATATTCCAGCCAGCTTGAGGCGAAATCGCAGGAACTGGCCCGTACTGCCCGACAACTCCGGCAGGCCAATGAGAAACTGACACAGCTCTCGGTGCAAAAGGACGGGTTTCTGAGCCAGATCAGCCATGAGCTGCGCACGCCGATGACCTCGATCCGCGCCTTTTCGGAAATCCTGCGCGACACGGGCGATCTGACCCCGGAAGAACAGAGTAAATACGCCTCGGTGATCCATGACGAGGCGGTGCGCCTGACGCGGCTTTTGGATGATCTGCTGGATCTCAGCGTGCTGGAAAACGGGCAGGTCGTTTTGCACGTGCAAACCGGATCTCTGGCTGACCTCTTGGACCGGGCGGAACGCGCGGCGGGGGTGCAGGGTGGCACACTCAGGGTGATGCGCGACCGAACAGCCGAAGCGGTGGCGCTCACCACGGATCTGGACCGGCTGGTGCAGGTCTTTATCAACCTCATCGCCAATGCGCGCAAATACTGCGACGGGCAGCCGCCGATTTTGACGATTCGCACGGCGGTGATCGATGGGGAACTGGTGATTGACTTTACCGACAACGGATCGGGCATCGCCCCCGCCCAACAGGCCGTCATATTCGAGAAATTCTCGCGCATAGGCCAACACAAGGCCGGCGGCGCGGGTCTTGGCCTAGCCATCTGCCGCGAGATCATGGCGCGTTTGGGCGGCGCGGTCAGCTACCTACCGGGGCAAAAAGGGGCCGCATTCCGCGTGACCCTACCGCTGAGCGCGCGCATGGCCGCACAATAGACCAGAGGTTTTCCAGCCAGCCTAAAGAAAATCGTAACCAAGCCTGCCTAGGGTCACCCCGACAGCTTCAGAAAGGGGCGATGGCGCAGGGTATGGGATCGCAGGATCACAGTTCGGTCATTCAGCGGATGGCGCAAACCGCACGCGACGGGTCCGACAGCCGCCATATGACTCCGGTCAAGGCGCTGCGCCTGGCCGTGGCACGCGCGGCGGATACCCTTCTGGGCCTTGGCCTGACGGTGGCCACCGTCGAACAGATACGCGTGCCGCTTGCCGACGTGGGGCACAGCTTGTGCGATGCAGGTCTCTTGGTGTTGTTGGAGGGGGCCGGGGGGCGCACGCGGCGCGCTCTGTCTTGATTCACAATTCCTTGCCGGGCTGATCGAGGTGCAGACCACGGGCGCCGTGCGCGCCGGCATGGCACGATCACGCGCGGCCACACGCACCGACGCGGCGATGGTCGCGCCCCTGATCGACGCGGTTCTGGCCGATTTTGACAGCCAGTTGACGGCAGAGCCTGACGCGCCACCGGCCCGCCACTTTGCCTTTGGCGATATGGTCGAGGACCTGCGCGGTCTGCTGCTCTTGCTGGTGGCCCCGGATTTTGAGGTGCTGCGCCTCACGGTCGATCTGGGACCGGGGGCCAAGACCGGGCGTCTTGACCTGCTCTTGCCCGTGATCGCACCGCCGGCACGCGCCACCCCCGGCAAAACCGCAAGCGCCGCAATCGAAACGCCTGCACATATCGACCAGGTTGTGTCCAAGGCCCCAGTGGTGCTTGACGCTGTCATGGCCCGGTTACGCCTGCCCCTGCGTGATATTCTGGCGCTGAAACCCGGCGATCTGCTTCCCCTTCCGCGAGAGTCGCTGACCGGAACCCAGCTTGTCGGCACGCGCGGGCATTTGGTGGCCACGGCAGAGCTTGGGCAAATGAACGGCGTGCGCGCGCTGCGCCTGATTTCAGGGGCGGCCTCGCCTTTGCCAGACCCGCCGGACCCGCCAGACCCGGTCCCGGACCCCGCCCCTGTCGCCCCGCGAAACAGCTCTGATCTCTTGCCGATCGAGGCTCAGAACCTTACCGATCATCCGATGTAATCAGGCACCTTCACGCCGATCTGCGCCCTCTTGACCTGCATCAATGACCGAAACACCGCCGTATGCTAGGATATCTAAAATAAAGGAGGCTTTGGATGCTCGAGACTGAACGATACCGGTTGGCGCTTATGGCGCGGCTTGGCGAATTGGACAAACGTCTGCATGCCATTGAAGATGAGCTCGATTCGACCAAATCCAAGGATTGGGACGACGCCGCGATCGAGCGCGAAGGCGATGAGGTGCTCGAGCATCTGGGTCAGTACGGTCAGGAAGAAGTCGCACGAATCCGCGCAGCACTTGACCGTATCCGCAAGGGCACGTTTGGAACCTGCGCCCGTTGCGAAGAACAGATTGCCGCTGATCGTCTGGATGTCTTGCCAGAAACACCGCTCTGCCGGGCCTGTGCCGCACAGGTTTCCTGATCCCGTCACGCAACTGTTACCGGGTCTCGATAAAGCCTCGAATTGCAGCGCAAAACACGCTAGAGTTGCATTGCCACCAGGGAGGACCACCATGATCAATACGCGCACCGAGCTTGACCGTCTTGAGCATCAGATTGGACAGGCCAATCCCGACACCCGCCACAAGCTGGAGCCGCAATTGCGCCGGATGATTGCGCGTCTGCATGACGAAGGCATAGCCGTTCCGGACGAAACCAAGAGCCTGCACGAGCTGCTCTTGTGCGAGGCTATTGAGGCGCAGTTCGACAACATGCCCGTCTGAAACCACCAGTTTTTCCGTCCCAAGCTTGCACAGGAGGAAATTCCTCGTAGAACTTGTGCGTAGAAGCGTTTTACGGGTGGGACGGAGTGACGGGGCAGATACGCCAGAAATTGCGGGACGGGGTGGCGGTGCTGCTGCTGGATCGTCCCGTGGCCAATGCGCTGTCCCCTGACTTGCGCGCAGAGCTTGCGGCCGCGTTGGATCGCACGGCCACCGAAACCGAGGTGCGCGCCGTGGTCCTTGCGGGATCAGGCGCCGGGTTTTCCTCTGGTGTCGATCTCACGGAATACGACGGCCCGCTGGCAGAGCCGTGGATTGACACGCTCTGCACGCGGATCGAGGAGTTTCCCAAGCCTGTGATCACCGCATTGCACGGCGCGACCTTCGGCGCGGGTCTGGCGCTGGCCCTCGCATCGCATGCCCGCGTTGTGCAGGCCGAGGCGCGGCTCGCCTCTCCTGAAATCACGCTTGGGATGGTGCCGGGGGGCGGAGTAACGCAGCGATTGCCGCGCCTTCTGGGGGCGCAGGTGGCGCTGGAGGTGATGTTGACGGGGCAGACCCTGCGTGCGTCCGATCCGCGGCTGCGTCACCTCTTTTCCCAGATCACCACAGATGATCCGTTGCCTGCGGCGGTCGATCTGGCCCGCAAGTTGGCAGATCAGGGCCATTGGCGCCGCAGCCAAGACGCCACGCGCGGCCTGTCCGATCCTGCAGGCTATCAGCGCGCCATCTCCGCCGTCGCCGAGCGGCTCAAGGGACAGACCGGTGCGGCCTCCGACATCTTGCGTGCCGTCGAGGCAGCGCAGCTTCTGCCCTTCCCACAGGGGCTGGCCTTTGAGGCGACGCTGTTCGACGACCGGTTGCGCAGCCCCGAAGCGCGCGCGCAGCGGCACATTTACGCGGCCGAGCGCCGGGCCTCGGGCATGCCCGAACGCGCGCAATCCCCGACGCATGACATGACCCGAATCGCGCTTGCGGGGGCGCGGTTGGGGGATGTCGCGCTGCTGCTCCTGGAGGGCGGCAAGGAGGTGCGCAGCGATGCGCCAGACCTGCGCACCAACGTGTCGCGCGCGCTCGACGGGCTGGTCACACAAGGCAAGATCGAGGCTGCCACCCGCGACGCATATCTGACGCGGTTGCAGAATGGCACAGCGCCCGTTGATCTGGCGCTCTGCACGCGCGGCTCAGAGGCCGCGAATGTAGCGCTCAGCCTGCCGCTCGACGATGGGCGCGGTCTGGCAGGTGCGGCTCTGGGTCTACGGCTCTACCGGCCTGCGCAGAGCGTGCGGCTGGCAGAACTCTCCGTGTCCCATGCCGCAGATGCCGGGACGGTAGCCAGCCTTGCGCGGCTCTGCACCGGGCTGGGCGTGACGGCGGTGCGCGCGGCGCAGCCTGCATCGGGGCCGGGGCTGGGTCATGTGCTGATGGGGGCGCTCAGTCTGGCTGGGCTGGAACTGGTGCGCCTTGGCATGACCCCGCAACGGGTGGATCAGGCGGCGCAACGCCTCGGGTTTCGGGCGGGGCCGTTCCTGATGATGGATTATGAAGGGCTGCCGGTGGTGGCAGCACGGCTACGAACAGTGGCCGAATGGCTGGGTTGCCCTGCCCCCGGCGCGGATGATCCGCTGGCCGAGCGTCTGGCCAAAGGGGCGGTCGGCCGCGCGGTCGGGCGCGGCTTTTATGACCACCCACGCGACGGACCGCGCGCCCCCAAGACCTGGGCAGGGCCAGGGCGTGATCTGGCTGAGGTATTGGGCGCGGTGGCACCAAGACATGCTTTGCAGGCCGCACTGCTCGGTGCCGCAATGCAGCTATTGGCGCGCGGTGCCGTACAGCGCGCGTCGGATCTTGATTTGCTGTTGGTGCGCGGATACGGCTACGACCGCGCGCGCGGCGGGCCTCTTTTCGCCGCCGATCAGCGCGGGATGCTCGCGGTTTTGCAGGATTTCAAGGCGCTCGCCGCCTTGTGCAGCCCACTCTGGGAGGTGCCGCCAATGCTGCGCGAGATGGTCAAGAATGGCGAGGGTTTCTTTGGTCGGCGGGCCGACGCCTGAGGCGCTCAGCCGAGTCACCCAAGCAGGATGCCCACAACAACCATCATCAGCCCGATCACAGACAAGAACAAGGCACCGGTATTGAGCGGCACGATCCGTTGCACCGCCGCCCGCAATGCGTCATCCGACAGCCCCGCATTACGCGCGCGCCAGACCTTGACGATGCACCAGATCAATGTGGCCAGACCAGCCACCGACAGGGCGGCCCCAGACCAGATCATATACTCCATCGCCACCTCCCCGGCCGGTTACCGCCCCGGCGCTAGAGCAATTTTTCCGCCATTGCAAGCCGCGCCGCAGATGTCCCTTGCACCATATCCGACAGGGCGCTAGTCAGAAACCCCAACCGACCGGAGATCAGGCCATGGACGATATGAATTCCGACAGCAACTACCGCGTTACCGCCGATGAGTTGCGCCAGTTCATCGAACGGTTCGAGCGGCTCGAGGCCGAGAAGAAGGACATCGCCGACCAGCAAAAGGAAGTGATGGCCGAGGCCAAGGGACGCGGCTACGACACCAAGGTCATGCGCAAGGTTATCGCCCTGCGCAAACGCGACAAGGATGACATCGCCGAAGAAGAGGCGGTTCTCGAAATGTACAAAGAAGCCTTGGGCATGATGTAAACCGCCCCCTCTCGCACGGATTTCAGCAAGGCGCGCCAGTCTGGCGCGCCTTTTCCTTTGTGCCATAGCCCGGCACGGGACATGGGGCAACCTTTCGGTGCGGGTATCACCCAAGACCCGCAGCATCATCGACTTGATGCCCCACCACAGGCAGTTTGCACCTCAATGCAATACTGACATGTGGTGAACGCCGTGACCAAGATCGACCAGATCGAAACGATGATCCTCGATATTCCGACCATCCGGGGCCATGTCCTGTCGATGGCGACGATGCGGGTCCAGACCGCCGTTCTGGTCCGCATACGGTTCTCGGATGGGTCCGAGGGGATTGGCGAGGGCACCACCATCGGCGGGCTCACCTATGGCCCAGAGAGCCCCGAGAGCATCCAATCCGCCATCGACACCTATATCGCCCCTGCCCTCTTGGGCCGTGCGGCGGATGATGTGAACGGCGCGGTGCAGCTGATCGACCATCTGGTCAAGGGCAACCGCATTGCCAAGGCGGCGGTTGAAATCGCGCTTTGGGATGGCTTGGGTCGGCGTTTGGGCGTGTCGGTGGCACAGCTTTTCGGCGGTGCCGTGCACACGCGGCTTCCGGTGGCCTGGACGCTCGCCTCGGGCAATTCCGACACGGATATTGCCGAGGCGCAAGAGATGATCGCGACCCGGCGCCACAACATCTTTAAACTCAAGATCGGCAAACGCGCAGTGGCCGAGGATGTGGCGCATGTGGCACGGATCAAGGCCGCGTTAGGCGATGCCGCCAGCATCCGCGTCGATGTCAATCAGGCATGGTCGCTTCAGGATGCGCGCTGGGGCCTCAAGGACCTTCAGGATGTGGGCTGCGAGTTGGTCGAACAGCCGGTGCGCGCGCGCTATCTGAACGCCTTGCGTGAATTGACGCGGAACCACGAGATTGCGGTGATGGCCGATGAGGCGCTGAACGGCCCCGAGGATGCCGTGAGCATCGTGACCAAGGGTGCGGCGGATGTGTTCGCCGTCAAGGTGGCACAATCGGGCGGGATCAAGCGCGCGTCCGAAGTGGTGGCGATTGGGCAGGCGGCGGGCCTTGGCCTCTATGCCGGAACGATGCTGGAAACGGGGCTTGGCACAGCTGCCGCGCTGCAACTCTTTGCCGGGGTTGAGGAATTGCGCTGGGGCTCCGAGCTCTTTGGCCCTCTCCTCTTGACCGAGGACATTCTGGCCACCCCGATCCGCTATGCCGATTTCACCGTCGAGGTGCCGCAGGGCGCGGGCATTGGCGTGACGCTCGACCACGACAAGGTCGAGTTTTTCCGCCGCGACCGTGCGCGGAGCCTGAAAACCGTGGCCGGTGAATAACCGGCCCAAGAACCAAGACTTTTCCGGAGGAGGAAAGACGATGTTTACCCAATCCAATCTCGACGAACTGGAAGGCCGCCTGGACGGTATCGTGCAAGAGGATGCCGAGGCGGGGATTTTCCGCGCGCGACGTGACATGTTCACCGATGAGGAGCTCTTTGAGCTTGAGATCAAGCATATCTTCGAGGGGAACTGGATCTACATGGCGCATGAAAGCCAGATCCCCAATCCCGGCGATTACTTTACCCTGACCATGGGGCGCACGCCGGTGGTGATCACCCGCGACAAGGACGGCAATCTGAACGCATTGGTCAATGCCTGCTCGCATCGCGGTGCACAGCTCTGCCGCTTCAAGCGGCGCAATCAAAAGACCTTTACCTGCCCGTTCCACGGCTGGACCTTTTCCAACACCGGCAAGCTGCTCAAGGTCAAGGACCCGAATGGCGCGGGCTATCCCGAACAGTTCAACACCGACGGCAGTCACGATCTGACCAAGGTGGCGCGGTTCGAGAACTATCGCGGTTTCCTTTTTGGATCGCTCAACGCCGATGTAGCCCCGCTTGAGGACTACCTCGGTGAGGCGCGCAAGATGATCGACATGATCGTCGATCAATCCGACGAGGGGCTAGAGGTGCTGCGCGGTTCGTCCACCTATACGTTCGACGGCAACTGGAAATTGCAGGCTGAAAACGGTGCGGATGGCTATCACGTTTCAGCGGTACATTGGAACTATGTGGCCACCACATCGCACCGCACGGCGGACGGCAAGGAGGACAAGATCAAGGCGACCGATGCCAGCAAATGGGCCAAGCAGAAGGGCGGGTTTCATTCCTATGTGAATGGTCACCTCCTCTTGTGGACCACATGGGCCGACTCGACCAACCGCCCCAACTATCCGCGCCTCGCGGAATGGACCGAGAAATACGGCGCGACCAAGGCCGAATGGATGGTGGGTGTGCTGCGCAATCTCTGCCTCTATCCCAACGTGTTCCTGATGGATCAGTTCAGCAGCCAGATCAGGGTGTTTCGCCCCGTGAGCGTGGATAAGACCGAGGTCACGATCTATTGCATCGCGCCCAAGGGCGAAAGCCAAGAGGCCCGCGCGCGCCGCATTCGTCAGTACGAGGATTTCTTCAACGCCTCCGGCATGGCCACGCCCGACGACACCGAGGAATTCCGCGCCACGCAGCGCGGCTATGCCGGGGCCGCCCATGCCAAGTGGAATGACATCTGCCGGGGCGCAACCCAGTGGATCTACGGCCCGGACGAGGATGCCAAGGCACTTGGCGTGAACCCGATCCTGTCGGGAGCCCGCACCGAGGACGAGGGTCTCTTTGTGATCCAGCACAAGCAGTGGTCCGAGCGGATGGCGCAGGCCATCGCCAAGGAACGCGCCACCGCATCCGACGCCCAAGTCGCGGCAGAGTGAGGAGGAGAGACCATGACAACCGCAACACTTGACCGCCAGAGCACCGAGGCCACCATGACCTACGAGGAAATCCAAGCCTTTCTCTATGCCGAGGCCCGCGCGCTCGATGATCGGGACTGGGACAATTGGCTGACCTTCTATCACCCGGATTGCCCGTTCTGGATGCCCGCATGGGATGACGAGGATCAACTGACCGAGGATCCGCAGAACGAGATGTCGCTGATCTATTACCCCGACCGCTCGGGCATCGAGGATCGCGTGTTCCGCATCCAGACGGATCGCTCTTCGGCCACGTCCCTGCCTGAACCGCGCACCAATCATTACCTTGCCAATATCGAAGTGCTGAGCCGGGACGCAGGCAAGATCACGCTGCGCTTCAACTGGCACACGCTGACCTATCGCTATGGCAAGACCGATCAGCACTGGGGCACGTCGTTCTACACGCTTGATGTGACGGGGAAAAAGCCGCTGATCACGGACAAGAAGGTCGTGCTCAAGAATGACCAGATCCACCATGTGATCGACGTCTATCACATCTGAGACCAGGACCGGCGCGTGCCCGAGGGCGCGCGCCAGCAGAGGGGAGGAGCCCGCCATGACCAGCTATAACATCGCCCTTAATTTCGAGGATGGCGTGACCCGTGTCATCCAGTGCGAGGATGACGAGAAAGTCACCGAAGCCGCCTTTCGGCAAAAGATCAACATTCCGATGGACTGCCGCGACGGGGTGTGTGGCACCTGCAAATGCTTTGCCGAAAAGGGCGAGTATGAGCTGGAATTCTACCTCGACGAGGCGATGACCGAGGAAGAGGCGGCAGAGGGCTATGTGCTGACCTGCCAGATGATGCCGCAGAGCGATTGCGTGGTCCGCGTGCCGGCCTCCTCTGCCGTGTGCAAGACCGCACCCGAGGCGATCAGCGCCGAAGTTTTGGGCGTGGACCGCCTGTCCGAGACCTCCTTTGGTCTGCGGGTCAAGCTGGCCAAGCCGATGGGGTTCCTGCCCGGTCAATATGTGAATGTGAGCGTGCCCGGCACAGAGGCACACCGCTCGTATTCCTTCTCCTCTGCCCCCGGCGCGGAGGAGGCCACATTCCTCATCCGCAACATTCCGGGCGGGGTCATGAGCCGCTATCTGGGCGAGCGCGCCACCCCCGGCGATGCCGTCACGCTGACGGGGCCGATGGGCGCCTTCTACCTGCGGCCCATCACGCGGCCGCAACTGTGGCTGGCGGGCGGCACGGGTCTTGCCCCGTTCCTCTCGATGCTGGAACAGGTGGCAGTGCAGGGCGCGGATCAGCCGATCACGCTCTACTATGCCGTGACCCGCGCCGCCGATCTGGTGGAGCTGGACCGGGTGACGGCGCTGGCCGAGGCGATCGGCAACGTGACCGTGATCACCGTGCTGGCCGATCAGAACGAGGAACACGCGCGCAAGGGCTTTGTCACCGATCATGTGACGGCCGAGGATCTGAACAGTGGCGATTGCGACGTTTACCTCTGCGGTCCGCCCCCGATGGTGGACGCGGTGCGCGCGCATTTCGCCCAACTGGGCGTAACCCCCGCCGCGTTCCATTTCGAGAAGTTCAACCCGACCGAGACAGAGGCAGCGGCCGCATGACACCGCGTTTCACAGGCAAGGTGATGGTCGTGACCGGTGCTGCCCAGGGGATCGGGCGCCGGGTGGCCGAACGCGCCGCGGCCGAGGGGGCAAAGGTGCTGGTCGTGGACCGCTCCGAGCAGCGCGAGGCGGTGGTCGCGGCAATCCGTGACGCAGGCGGCGAGGCCCAGGCGCTCAACGTCGATCTGGAAACATGGGACGGCTGTGACGCGGCCATCGCAACGGCGGTCAAGATCTGGGGTCGGATCGACATTCTGATCAACAACGTAGGCGGCACGATCTGGGCCAAACCCTATGAGCATTACGCGCCCCATGAGATCGACGCCGAGGTGCGCCGGTCTCTCTTTCCGACGCTCTATTGTTGCCGGGCCGCGATCGAGCGGATGTTGCCGCAAGGCTCGGGTGTGATCGTCAATGTCTCGTCCATTGCCACGCGCGGCCTCAACCGCGTGCCCTATGCGGCAGCCAAGGGCGGGGTGAATGCGATCACGGCGAGCCTCGCCTGGGAAGTGGCCGAGCGCGGTATCCGCGTGGTCGCCACTGCGCCGGGGGGCACGGAGGCGCCGCCCCGCGTGGTGCCGCGCAACCCCAATGCGGCGGAGGAACAGCGCGCCGACTGGTATCAGACCATCGTCGATCAGACGATCCAGTCCAGCCTGATGAAACGCTACGGAACACTCGACGAACAGGCAGGACCCATCCTGTTCCTGGCGTCGGATGAGGCCTCTTACATCACCGGCGTTACCGTGCCGGTGGGCGGGGGCGATCTTGGATAGACCCTGAGGAGGGGTCTGAACACCAACTGGAGGAACTACCCATGAAACGCGCAATTCTGGCGGCCCTCGGGCTCGCCACTGGCCTCGCTGTGCCTGCAACAGCCCAGGACATCAAGGTCGGGCTTCTCTTGCCATTCTCCGGCGTCTATGCCGCGCTTGGCAATGACATCGAGGCCGGATTTGCCACCGCGCTCGAACAATTCGGCGGCGAAACCCCGGCCACATTCGAGATTGTCCGCGAGGACACCGAGGTCAAGCCGCCCGTGGCCCTGGCCAAGGCCAAGAAGCTGATCTTGCAGGACAAGGTCGATGTGATCTCGGGCATCGTCAGCTCTGGCGTGCTGGGCGCCGTGCGCGACATGGTGCATGGCGCGGGCGTGCCGCTGATCGTCGCCAATGCGGGCAACGATGAGGCCACCGGCGAGGCGTGCTCGCCCTATATCACGCGCATGTCCTTTTCCAACGGGCAGGTCAACCGCCCGATGGGGCAATGGATGTATGATCAGGGCATCCGCAAGGTCTATACGCTGGCCCCCGATTATGCCGCCGGACGGCAGATGATCGACGGCTTTGTCCAGACCTTCACCGCGGCGGGCGGCGAGATTGTCGGGCAGGATTTCACCCCCTTCCAGAAGACGCAGGATTTCGGCCCCTACCTGGCACAGGCCAAGTCGAGCGGCGCCGAGGCGGTGTTCGTGTTCTATGCGGGTGGCGAGGCGATTTCCTTTGTCAAGCAATATGACAGCTTTGGCCTCAAGGCCGAGTTGCCGCTCTATGGTTCGGGCTTTCTTACCTCGTCGCTCTATGTCAACGCCGAAGGTCCGGCGGCAGAGGGCGTGATCACCGCGTTGCATTACGTGCCCACGCTCGACAATCCCGCGAACGTGCAATTCGTCGAGGCGTTCAAGGCCAAGACAGGCCGCGTGCCATCGGAATTCGCGGTGCATGGCTATGACGCCGGTCGTGCGCTGATCGAGGCCGTCAAGGCCGGGGCCACGGACCGCGAGAGCCTTGCCAATGCCCTGCGGCAGGTCAGTTTCGACGGACCGCGCGGCGCGCTCTCGATTGATCCCGCGACGAACAACATCGTGCAGCCGATCTATGTCTACGAGACCGTCGCAGGCGACGACGGCCTCACGCAAAAGGTGCTGGCCGCCCTGCCCGCCGAGGCCGATCCGGTCAATGGCTGCGAGATGGCCACACCCGTCAGCAACTAAAAGCCAAGGCCCGGCCATATCCCTGGCCGGGCCCATTCGGGAGGAGGTTCCGCAATGTCACTTGATCTGGGTTTCTGGACGCTGCAGGCGCTCAACGCGCTCCAGCTTTCGATGCTTCTGTTTCTGCTTTCCATCGGCCTGACCGTGATTTTTGGCCTGATGCATTTCGTCAATCTGGCGCATGGCGCGCTCTACGCGCTCGGGGCCTATTTCGCGGCCTCTGTGGCGGCGGTCGGCGGCTATTGGGCAGGGTTCTTCCTGGCCCCGGTGGCGGTCGCAGGGGTGGGCGTGCTGCTCTATTCCGGCCTCATTCAACGGATGCGCAAATCGGGGCCGATGGCGCAGGTGCTGGTGACATTCGGCCTCATCTTTGCCCTGCTCGATATAACCCGGATCGTCTGGGGCGATCTGGCACTGGGGCTGGAAGTGCCAACACTTCTTGCCGGGCGCGTGGCGCTCTTGGGTGTCGAATACCCCGTTTACCGGCTCTTCATCATCGCTCTGGGACAGGCAATCTTTGCCGCTCTGGCCTTTGTCCTCAGCCGCACACAGATCGGTGCGATGATCCGCGCGGGCGTCGACAATGACGCGATGGCGGCCTGTCTTGGGATCAATGTCGAGCGACTCTTTTTCATCGTGTTCTGCGTGGGCTGCGCGCTTGCGGGTCTGGCGGGCGCCGTGGCGGCCCCCTTGCTGAGCGTCACACCCGACATGGGCCTGCAAATCCTCATCCCAACCCTGATCGTGATCGTGATCGGGGGTCTCGGCTCGCTCAAGGGGGCGATTGCGGGCTCGCTCATCTTTGGCTTCGTACAGACCTTTGGCGCGGTGCTGGCACCGCAACTGGCCTCGGTTCTGATCTACGCGCTCTTGGCGGCGGTGCTGGTGATCCGGCCCGTGGGCCTCTTTCCGGCGAAAGAATAAGGCGATGTTTCGACATACACCACTCAGATATGCCGCGCTCGTGCTCTTGGCTTCGGCCGCCCTCTTTCAGGCCTTTACCGCGGAATATTTCGGGCTGGAAATCCTGACCGAGATACTCATTCTCGCCATGCTGGTGATCGCGCTCGACATGGTCGCGGGCTTTGGCGGCATGGTCTCGCTCTGCCACGGCGCATTGCTTGGCGTCGGGGCCTATGGTTATGCGATCCTGTCCACCAAGGTGGGGCTGACGCCGCTCATGGCAATGGGCGGGGCGGTGGCCGTGACCGGGGGTATCGCTTGGGTCATCGGAGCCATCTGCGCGCGCAGTCACGGCATCTATTTCATCATGGCAACGCTCGCCTTTGGTCAGATGGGCTATTCCTATGTGTTCGAGGCGCCGCTCTTTGGTGGCGATGACGGGCTGGGCGGCATTGCCCGGCTGGACCTCACGCTGATAGGGCTCGATCTCAACGACGGGCGCAGCTTTGCACTCTTTTGCCTTGGCGTGCTGGCCGCGATCTATGGCGCGGCGGTGCTGATCCTGCGCTCAGGATTGGGTCGGTCCCTCTCTGGGGTCATGCATAATGAACAGCGGATGCGCGCGCTTGGCCTTACGGTCTGGAGGGTCAAGGCGGATGTCTTTGGCCTCTCTGGTCTGATCTCGGGCCTGGCCGGTGTGATGGCAGCACAGCATGTGATGTTCGTCTCTCCCGGCCTTCTGTCCTGGACGGTATCGGGCGAAGCGCTGGTGGTGGTGATCCTGGGCGGGCTTGGCACGCTGGTCGGCCCCTTGCTGGGGGCGGCGGTCTTTGTGCTGCTCAAGCATGAGGTGGGCGCGCTCACGAGTTATTGGCATCTAGTGGTCGGGGTCATCCTGATTGCCGTGGTGATGAGCCGCGCCAATGGCATCTTTGGCTGGATCGAGGCGCGGTTTGGCGCGCGGATTGAACGGCGCGCGGCGGATGCGGTGCGCGATATAGACCCCAGGGAGGTCAAGACCGATGCTTGAGACACGCAATCTCGACAAGAGCTTTGGTGCGGTGCATGTCACGCGCGGGGTCTCGCTCAAACTGGAGCGGGGCGAGCGGCGGGTGATCCTTGGGCCGAATGGCGCGGGCAAGACGACGCTCTTCAACCTGCTAGTGGGGGAACTGACCCCCGACAGCGGCTCGGTGCATCTGGCAGGCGAGGATGTGACCGCCCTGCCCGTGGCCCGGCGCGCGCGCCAAGGTCTGTCGCGCAGCTATCAGAAGAACACGCTCTTTGACGGGCTGACCGTCGAGGAAAATCTGGGGCTCGCGGCGGCGATCCACACCGGTAACGCAACGCGGCTCCATACCGACAGCCTCGCCCGCCCCGAGGTGCGCGAGATCGTGGCCGAGGTGGCCGAGCAGGTCAATCTCATGCCTTATCTGCATGCGCGCGTGTCCGAGGTGAGCTACGGCGTGCGGCGGCAATTGGAGGTGGGCGTGGCCCTTGCCACACGGCCCCTCGTTCTCTTGATGGACGAACCGACCAGCGGTGTCGGCCCCGAGATGGCCAAGGGCTTTCACGATCTGCTGGGCAACCTGCCGCGTGATCTGACGCTGTTGATCATCGAGCATGACATGGATCTGGCCTTTGACGTGGCCGATACGATCACCGTGCTGAACTATGGCGAAGTGGTCTTTGACGGGCTGCCCGAGGCCGCGCGCGGCTCCAAGCTGCTCAAGGACATCTATCTGGGGAGTTGGGAAGATGCTTGAACTGAATGCCGTCAATTCCGGCTATGGCGAAACCCAGGTGCTCTATGGCATGGGCCTGCGCGCCGAAGCGGGCCGGGTTCTGGCCATTCTGGGGCGCAATGGCGCGGGCAAATCGACCACGCTCAAGACGGTGATGGGCCTCTTGCCGCTGCGCGACGGGCAGATCACCTTGGACGGGCAGGCCATGCCCAAGCGCCCCTATGACATCGCCAAGGCGGGCATCGCCTATGTGCCCGAAACGCGGGATATCTTTCCCTCTCTGACGGTGCGCGAAAACCTTGAAATCGCGTCCAAGCGGTTTGACGGGGCCTGGACGATGGACCGGGTGCTGGACCTTTTCCCGCGCCTTGGCGAGCGGTTGGAGAATGGCGGCACGCAACTGTCGGGGGGCGAACAGCAGATGCTGGCTATCGCGCGCGCGCTTCTGATGAATCCGCGCCTCTTGATCCTCGACGAGCCGACCGAGGGGCTGGCCCCGATCATCGTCAAGCTGATCCATGACAAGCTGATGGAGCTCAAGCGCGAGGGGCTGTCGATGGTTCTGGTCGAGCAGAATTTCGGCTTTGCCACCTCGCTTGCCGATGATGTGGTCGTGGTCAGCAAGGGTCAGGTGGTCTGGACCGGCAGCGCCGAGGCGATCCGCGCCGACACCGAGGCACAGCATCGCTGGCTTGGCGTGTGACGCAACACGCGCCCGCCCGGTCAACGGGCGGGCGCAAAAAATCCAACGGCCTCAGCCGCGCCCGCGATAGGGCGGCACGCCCTGATCGGGAATCCAGACCCCGTCGGGCATCGCCCCGGTCTGCCAGAACACATCAATCGGGATACCGCCGCGCGGATACCAGTAGCCGCCAATCCGCAGCCACTCCGGTTCGAGAAATTCCACCAGCCGCCGGGCAATCGAAATCGTGCAATCCTCGTGGAACGCCCCGTGATTGCGAAAGCTGGTGAGATAGAGCTTGAGCGACTTGCTCTCGACCAGCCATTTGCCCGGCACATAGTCAATCACCAGATGCGCGAAATCCGGCTGTCCGGTCATCGGGCAGAGCGAGGTAAACTCGGGCGCGGTGAAGCGCACGTTATACCGCACATCGGCCTGCGGATTGGAAACCCGCTCCAGCACCGCCTCTTCCGGGCTTTGCGGGACCACGGTAGCACCGCCCAACTGTTTGAGATCCTTGTAGATATTCTCGCTCATCTTTCTCTCCTTCACACCCCGCGCTTGTTGCCCCAGAGCATCACATGCAATTGCGGCAAAACCTTCGCGTCAAACCATCCGTCGGCTGTCACCCGCTCCACCAGCCAGCGCATCCGGTCGTCGATGCCCGCCTGATCCACGGTGGCCGTGTCATCCTCGGGTGGGGGCGGCGTGTGATTGCCCGGTTGCAGATAGAGCGGCAGGTCAGGATAGCGCCCCGCCACGTCCCGCGCCCATTGGTAATCCGCCTCGTCAAACACCACGATCTTGAGCACGCGCGCCGCGCCCTTGGCCGCCGCAACACAATCGTCAAAGAGCGCCCAGTCTACCTCCATGCCCGAAGACGGCGGCTTGGGGCTGAGCACCAGCATATCGAGCGCGGCAAACCAGTCGCGCGCGACAGAGCCTTGGGTTTCCATCGCGAACCGATAGCCGCGCGCATGGCCTTGGTCGATCAACGCGCCCAAGGGCTGTATCGCCGGATTGCCGCCCGAGAGTGTCACCATGATCGGCCGACCGTCCGAGAGGCGCGCGACCTCGGCCAACACCGCGTCGGGGCTCATCGGCACCCATGTCTCGCGATAGGCCGACTCGACCGCATGCAGGCTGTCACACCAGCTACACCGATAATCGCAGCCCCCGGTGCGCACGAATACTGTCGGCTGCCCGATCAGCGCGCCCTCGCCCTGAATGGTCGGGCCAAAGATTTCGGATACCCGGATCGCCTCGCTCACGGGCGATACTCCGCCCATGTTTTCGGCGTCTCGCTGACCTTGACCGCCGTCACCTCGGGCCACCGCGCCCGACACCAGTCAAAGAGATGCTTGGCCATCCGCTCGGCGGTCACACAATCATCCCCCAGCACATCATTCAGATGCCGGTGATCCAGCGTGTCGTCGATATACCGTTTCAGATCGCCCAGATCGAGGTAATCGCGCACGAACCCATGCGCGTTCAATTCGGCGGCGGTCAGCTCCACCACCACGATGTAATTATGCCCATGCAGCCGCGCGCATTGATGCTCGGGCGGCAGGCCAAAAAGCTGATGTGAGGCGGAAAAGTGGAATTCCTTTGTGATCCGATACATCACGCCCCCCGTCCGGCCACAGCCGCCAGCCAGAAATCCGGGTCCGCATACTCGGTGGGGTCAATCACCCCCCGCGAGATGAAACGCCTCGCGCCGCTCGACACAGGTGCCGCACCGCCCGCAGTGACGCGCCCCACCCTTGTAGCACGACCATGTTTCGGCAAAGGGCGTGCCATGCTTGGCACCATCGGCGACGATGTCACCTTTCGAGCCGTTGAGGTAGGGCGTGTAGAGCGTGACCTCGGCATAGCCCTCCAGCGCCGCGTCCTGCATCGCCTGAAAGGCATGGATAAAGCCGGGACGGCAATCGGGGTAGATGAAATGATCCCCACCATGCACCGCCGTGGCCACGGCATCCGCTTTTTCCGCCGCCGCCATGCCAAAGGCAATGGCCAGCATGATCGCATTGCGATTGGGCACGATGGTGATTTTCATGGTCTCTTCGGCGTAATGCCCATCTGGCACCGCGACGTCATCGGTCAGCGCCGATCCCGACAGCGCCGCCCCGATCTGGCGAATATCCACCACCTTGTGCGGCACACCCAGACGGCGCGCACAAGCGGCGGCATATTCCACCTCTTTCACATGGCGTTGCCCGTAATCAAAGCTCAGAAGCCCCGCCAATTCATGCTCAGCGGCCACCTTATGGGCGAGCGATACGGAATCGAGCCCGCCCGAGCAGATAACAATCGTCCTCATCTTTCATCCTTGTTTTTTAAAGCGGGTAGGCTGCGACCGCTCGACCCCGCGCATCTAGCGCCTTTGACAGTCTAAAACAAGGTCGGTCTACTCGGCCAAGCGCGCCCGCAATTCAGTCTTGAGCACCTTGCCGTAATTGTTCTTGGGCAACTCGGGCAGCGCGATATAGCGCTTGGGCCGCTTGAACCGGGCAATATGGCTCAGGCAGTGCGCGTCAAGTGCTGCCTCATCCAGCGCCCCATCACAGACCACAAAGGCCACCACCACCTCGCCCCATTCGGCATCGGCCATGCCCACCACCGCCACCTCGATCACGTCAGGATGGGTCAAGAGCACCTCTTCCACCTCGCGCGGATAGATATTGCTGCCGCCCGAGATGATCATATCCTTGGAGCGGTCCTGCAGGGTCACATAGCCGTCACCGTCCATCCGGCCCAGATCGCCAGTCCAGAGCCAGCCGCCGCGCAGCGCCTTTTCACTCGCCGCCGTGTTCTGCCAATAGCCCGGCATCACCGCATCGCCGCGCACGAGGATTTCGCCCACCTCCCCCGGCGGTACCTCCGCCCCGGTGTCGTCGGCAATCCGCACCTCGACCACCGACTGCGCGCGGCCCACCGAGGCCAGCCGCTCGCGCCAACGCGGATGGTTGCGACCCGCCACATCGGCGCGGGACAGCGCGGTGATCGCCATCGGGCATTCCCCCTGCCCGTAGATTTGCAGGAAAACCGGGCCGAACACCTCGACCGCCTCGAGAATATCCGCCAGATACATCGGCCCCCCGGCATAGACCACGCTGCGCAGGCCCGCGCCAGTCTCGCCGCGCGCCCGCGCCCAAGCGGTCAGCCGTTTCACCATCGTGGGCGCGGCGAACATATGCACCCGGCCATGATGCCGCGCGAGATCGAAAATCTCGCCCTCGTCGAACCCGCCCGACGCCGGACAGACATGCCGCGCCCCGCGCAACACATGCACCATCGCATAGAGCCCCGCGCCATGGCTCATCGGCGCGGCGTAGAGCGTTGCATCCGCGCCCGTCACCTCATCCACATCCGCCAGATAGCTCAGCGACATCGCCACCAGCATCCGATGCGTGATCCGCACCCCTTTGGGTCGCCCGGTGGTGCCCGAGGTGTAGAAGAGCCATGCCAGATCGCCCGGCGCGCGCGCGGCGACCTCGGCCACGGGCGCGCCCTGCGTGACCGCCTGCGCCGTAACCCCCTGCTCGGACAAGGCCTCCCGCCGCGCCGCATCCGCCAAAACCACCCGCGCACCTGCATCGGTGATGATCCAGGCCGCCTCTGCCGCGTGCAGCTTGGCATTGATCGGCACGGCGGCGGCCCCGGCATACCAGATACCGTAGAGCGCCAAGAGATAGTCGGGCGCATTGCCCATGAAGATCGCGACCCGGTCGCCGGGGGCCACGCCTTGCGCGACAAGCGCGCCAGCCACTTCACGTGCCGCGCGGTCAAATCCGGCATAATCCGCCACCAGATCAACGCCGGTGAAGAGCGCCCCGCGCGCAGGCCACGCCTGCGCCGCGCGTTCCAGCCATATCCCGATATTCATCCCCGGTTCCTCCCAATCCACACCAAAACACTGACGCGGCCCCAGCACAATTCCGTAGAAACACGCAAACCGCTTGGCGTGCCGCATCCCGCGCGGCATAACGGGCCATGGACATCAAGGAACTCGCCTTCGATCATGCCCCCGTGGGCCTTGCCCTGCTGGAACATCGCATCATCCGGCAGTGCAATCAGAAATTCGCCGCGATCTTTGGCGATACCCCCGCCGATTATGCCAATATCCCGCTGGCCCGCTATTACCCCTCGATCGAGGATTATCGCCGCATCGGGGCAGATGCGCTTGCC
This sequence comes from Roseovarius mucosus DSM 17069, assembly GCF_000768555.3. Lineage (GTDB taxonomy): Bacteria > Pseudomonadota > Alphaproteobacteria > Rhodobacterales > Rhodobacteraceae > Roseovarius > Roseovarius mucosus. Next base: position 67,173 of record NZ_KN293977.1, on the reverse strand, counting down.
ATCATGCGCAAGACCGGGCGCTATTCCGACGAGCGGGTGATGAAGCGGCGCAACGGCACGCTCTTCTGGTGCCGGGTGCGCGGACAGTCGCTCACGCCAGAGGCGCCGTTTCAGCGCGGCATCTGGTCTTTTTCCGATCTCTCGGACGAACGCCCGCTTGTCGAACTGACCCAACGCGAACGCGAGGTGGCGATTCTCACCTGTCGCGGGCTGACGTCGAAGGAAATCGGCCTTGATCTCGGTCTGAGCTATCGCACGGTCGAGGTTTATCGCGCGCGCCTGCTTGAGAAATTTCAGGCCCGAAAACTCGCGGAACTCGTGGCCAAACTTTCGGGCATGCCGCTCTGATTGCGCGCGCCTCTCGTAAAATTGCCCCCCTGCCCCCAGATTAAGGGGCAATGGCCGCTTTTCTCAGCCTGCACCTTGCCCTATAAGCGGCCAAAACAAATGCCATGAGCCCGCCACGCGGGACATCATCGCGCTGTGGTCGAGGAAGATATGTCGAACAAATCCCATGAATCGGACGTGGCCTTTATCAAGGCTCTGGCGGAACTCCTGAACGAGAACGACCTGACAGAGTTGTCGGTCAAGCGGGAATATGGCGAGGATGACACGCTGCAGGTCCGCGTGAGCCGCCGCGGTGAGGCCGTCACGGCCCACTACGCCCCGGCCCCGGCCCCCCTCATATGCTCCGGCTCCCGCCACCATGGCCGCCCCTGCCCCCGCCGCCGGGTCAGCCACCGAAGACCCGGCAAGCCACCCCGGCGCCGTCACCTCGCCCATGGTCGGCACCGTGTATATGCAGGCCGAACCGGGCGCGCCCGCCTTTGTCAGCGTGGGCACGCAGGTGTCCGAGGGCGACACGCTTCTGATCATCGAGGCGATGAAGACCATGAACCATATTCCCGCCCCGCGCGGCGGCACCGTCAAACGCATCCTGATCGAAGATGGCGCGGCGGTCGAATATGGCGCACCTCTGATGATCATCGAATAAGGCCCAAACGATGTTCGAGAAAATCCTGATCGCCAACCGGGGTGAGATTGCCCTCCGCGTGATCCGCGCCGCCCGTGAGATGGGGATCAAGACCGTCGCGGTCCATTCCACCGCCGACGCCGACGCGATGCATGTGCGCATGGCCGACGAATCCGTCTGCATCGGACCGCCGTCCTCGTCTGAAAGCTATCTGTCGATTCCCTCGATCATCGCCGCCTGCGAGGTCACGGGCGCGCAGGCGATCCATCCCGGCTATGGCTTTCTCAGCGAGAATGCCAATTTCGTGCAGATCGTCGAGGATCACGGACTGACCTTTATCGGCCCATCCGCCGAACACATCCGCATCATGGGCGACAAGATCACCGCCAAGGACACGATGAAAGCGCTTGGCGTGCCCTGCGTGCCCGGCTCCGAGGGGGGCGTCGCCACTCTCAAGCAAGCGCAGGCGCTCTGCGCGGAGATCGGTTTTCCGGTGATCGTCAAGGCCACCGCCGGTGGCGGCGGACGCGGCATGAAGGTGGCGCAGAGCGCCACCGAGTTGGAAAAGGCCTTTCTCACCGCCCGTTCCGAGGCCAAGGCCGCCTTTGGCAATGACGAGGTCTATATCGAGAAATACCTCACCACGCCGCGCCATATCGAAATTCAGGTGTTCGGCGATGGCAAGGGCCGCGCCGTACATCTGGGCGAGCGCGACTGCTCGCTGCAACGCCGCCACCAAAAGGTGCTGGAAGAGGCCCCCGGCCCCTGCATCACCGCCGAAGAACGCGCGCGTATCGGCAAGATCTGCGCCGATGCCTGCGCGAACATCCAGTATCGCGGCGCAGGCACCATCGAGTTTCTCTATGAAAAGGGCGAATTCTTTTTCATCGAGATGAACACGCGCCTGCAGGTCGAGCATCCCGTGACCGAGGCGATCTTTGGCGTGGACCTCGTGCAGGAACAGATCCGCGTCGCCGAAGGCCTGCCGATGTCCTTTACTCAGGACGACCTCATCATCAATGGCCACGCCATTGAGGTGCGCATCAACGCCGAGAAACTGCCGGATTTCGCGCCGCGCCCCGGCCGGATCACCCAGTTTCACGCCCCCGGCGGTCTGGGCGTGCGGATGGATTCAGCGCTCTATGACGGCTATAAAATTCCGCCCTACTATGACAGCCTCATTGCCAAACTGATCGTGCATGGCAAGGACCGTCACAGCGCCCTGCGCCGTCTGGCCCGCGCACTTGGCGAGTTGATCGTGGATGGCGTCGACACCACCGTGCCCCTCTTTCACGCGCTTCTGCAAGAGGATGACATCCAGTCCGGGAATTACAACATTCACTGGTTGGAACATTGGCTGGAAACCAACCTGCGGGACTGAAAAAAGGCGGAAACCGACCTCGACCGATGGTGATGGCCCGCCCTCATCGGCCGGCCACGCCGTCGGTTCACCCCGTCACCGACCGGCGCACCATATCCCAATAGACCGCCTCGACCTCATCGAGCGACAAACGCCCCTCTGCGCGATACCAGGTGTTCACGCCCGTCAGCATGGCAATCAGCGCCATGCTGGCAATCCGTGGCTCGGTCACGACCATCACGCCCGCCTCTCCCCCGCGCCGCAACACCACCTCAAGCCGCGTCTCATAGTCCCGCCGCAACCCTTCGATGACTGCGAAATTCTCAGGCTCAAGATTGCGCAACTCCATATAGGACACAAAGACCGCATCGGCCCGGCTGGTGTTGAAGCGGATGTGAAACCGGGTGAACGCCTCTAGCGTCGCCATTGCGTCGCCCTGGGGCTCTGCCGCATCCCAAGCCGCCAGCAAATCCTCCATATGCCCGCGCATCAGGTCAAAGAGCAGCGTTTGCTTGTCGGGCGTGTAATTATAGAGCGCACCCGCCTGCACCCCCACCGCCGCCGCGATCTGCCGCATAGAGACCGCCGCATACCCGTGGCGCGCAAAGAGACGCAGCGCCGCATCGCGGACGCGCGGGCCGGTGATATCGGAATGAGAGCCTTGGGTTCGTGCCATGACACCGGGTTTAACTGAACATTCGTTCAGATCAAAGCCCGGCTTGCCCTCTGACCCCAAAGAATGGCAAGACAGACCCATCCACCCGAACAAGGATACCGGCCGCCATGGCTTTGCGCCTGCCTCTTCTGATCCTGCTCACCGGCCTTGTGGCGGGCTGCAGCGATATCCTGCCGCTCGACCGCACCGTCGACAAACGCACCCGCGACGCCTCCTATCCCGATCTGATCCCGACCGAAGACATCAGGGCGCAGGCCACCACGCCCCAAATCACACCGGACACCGCCGATACGCTCGACCAGCGCAGTGCGGGATTGCGTGCGCGCGCCGCACGGCTCAAGCGCGGTGTGGTCGATCCCGGCACGCAAGAGCGCATGCAAAGCGGTGTGAACGAGTGAAAGCCACGGCCCTGCCCCTGCAAGCCGCGTTGCAAGGGACCGCCGAACCCGTTACATCGCGGCAAAATCCCTGAACAGTGATAATCGGAGAGCCCCATGAACACACCCCTGCGCCTTGGCATCGCCGGATTGGGCACGGTCGGCACGGGTGTCGTGCGGATCATCCGGCAAAAGGCCAATCTTCTGGCCGCCCGCGCAGGTCGACCCGTGGTCATCACCGCCGTTTCGGCGCGGACCCGCGACAAGGATCGCGGTGTCACGCTCAGTGACTACGCCTGGGAGGATGATCCCGTCGCTCTTGCCAAACGCGATGATGTGGATGTGTTTGTCGAACTGATGGGCGGGTCGGACGGCCCGGCCAAGGCCGCAACCGAGGCGGCGATTGCCGCAGGCAAGGATATTGTCACCGCGAACAAGGCAATGCTCGCCCATCACGGTCAGGCACTGGCCCTCGCCGCCGAGGCAGCGGGCCGCGTGATCCGCTTCGAGGCGGCCGTCGCGGGCGGCATCCCGGTCATCAAGGCGCTCACCGAAGGGCTGGCGGGCAATGACATCACCCGCGTCATGGGCGTGATGAACGGCACCTGCAACTATATCCTGACGCGCATGCAATCGGCAGGCCTGCCCTATGCGCAGGTCTTCGAAGAGGCCGCCAAACTGGGCTATCTCGAGGCGGACCCGACCCTTGATGTGGGCGGGATCGACGCGGGGCACAAGCTGGCGCTGCTCGCCTCCATCGCCTTTGGCTGCGAGGTCAATTTCGACGGTGTGACCCTCGAAGGCATCCAGAAAGTCACCATCGAGGATATCCGTCACGCGGCCGACATGGGCTATCGGATCAAGCTCTTGGGCGTGGCGCAGATGACGGGGCGCGGGCTGGAACAGCGCATGTCTCCCTGCCTTGTGCCCGACACCAGCCCCCTTGGCCAACTGGAGGGCGGCACCAATATGGTTGTGCTCGAAGGCGACAATGTCGAACAGATCGTGCTGCGCGGCCCCGGTGCGGGCATGGGCCCAACAGCCAGCGCGGTGATGGGCGACGTGATGGACATCGCGCGCGGCTTCCGCCTGCCGACCTTTGGCCAACCCGCCGCCGGTCTCACCCGCTGCCAGACCGCGACCAGCGCCACACCGGCCCCCTATTACATGCGCATGTCGCTGATCGACAAACCCGGCGCCCTGGCCAAGGTCGCAACCATCCTCGGCGAAGCGGGTATTTCCATCGACCGGATGCGCCAGTATCGCCATGACGCCACCACAGCGCCGGTTCTGATCGTGACGCACAAGACCACGCGCGACGCGCTCGACACCGCCCTGACCGGCATCAGACGCCTTGACGTCCTGTCAGGAGAGCCGGTGGCCCTGCGCATCGAAACCGTCTGACGCGGCCCCGCCCGCCAGACTTGTGCGCCAGAGCCCGCGGCGCTAATGCTGATTTGACCAGATTTACAAGGACCATCCCATGACCTCTGATACTGCCTTCAACGATCGCATGCTCTCGCTCGGCCTCGCGCGCGTGGCCGAACAGGCCGCCTTGGCCTGTGCTGACCTGATCGGGCGTGGCGATGAAAAGGCCGCCGATCAGGCCGCCGTGAACGCCATGCGCGAACAGCTCAACATTCTGGCCATCAAGGGGGTCGTGGTGATCGGCGAGGGCGAGCGCGACGAGGCCCCGATGCTCTTCATCGGCGAAGAGGTGGGCACCGGCGACGGCCCCGGCGTCGATATCGCGCTGGATCCGCTCGAAGGCACCACCCTGACCGCCAAGGCCATGCCCAATGCCCTGACCGTGATCGCCATGGCCCCGCGCGGCACGCTGTTGCACGCACCCGACACCTATATGGACAAGCTGGCCATCGGGCCGGGCTACCCTGAGAATGTCGTCTCTCTCGCCATGAGCCCGCGTGAGCGGGTCGAGGCGCTGGCAGCCGCGCGTGGCTGCCGCCCGTCCGAGATCACCGTCTGCGTGCTGGAGCGCCCGCGCCATCAGGAAATGATCGAGGAACTGCGCAGCACGGGGGCCGCCGTGTTCCTGATCCCCGATGGCGATGTGGCCGGCGTCATACATTGCGCCGAGGCCGACCGCACCGGCATCGACATGTACATGGGCACGGGCGGCGCACCCGAGGGCGTGCTGGCGGCCTCTGCGCTCAAATGCATGGGCGGGCAGATGTGGGGCCGCCTCGTGTTCCGCAACGAGGATGAACGCGCCCGCGCCGCCAAGGCCGGGATCACCGATTTCGACCGCATCTATGCGCGCGACGAGATGGTGACATCGGATGTGATCTTTGCCGCCACCGGCGTCACCGACGGCTCTATCCTCTCGGGCGTCAAACGCCGCCCCGGCTATGTCGAAACCGAGACCCTGCTGATGCGCTCGCGCACCGGATCGGTGCGGCGGATGATCTATCGCAGCAAGCGGGACTGAACACGGGCACCGGGGTGGGGGCGCTGCCCCCGTCCCGGGCCTGACCCGGGACTCCCCCGAGGTATTTTTCGCCAGATGAATGAGAGGAGGCGCGCATGGGACCGGCCTTTCTCGGAGTGGAACACTCGCTCTCGGGGCGACGCTGGATCGGTCCGGGGGCCGAAACCGATCGCTTGGCCGAAGCGATGGCACAGGCCACCGCCCTGCCCCGACCGCTCTGTCAGACGCTGGCCCGGCTGGGTGTGACAGAGGATGCCACCGAGGCCTATCTCGCCCCCACCCTGCGCGATCTGCTGCCCGATCCGCGCAGCCTGCGCGACATGCAAGAGGCTGCAGCGCGCTTTCTGCAGGCGGTGCGGACTTCGGAGCGCATCGCCATCTTCGCCGATTACGATGTGGATGGCGGCACCTCTGCCGCGCTGCTGATCGACTGGCTGCGCCAGATGCAGGCCCCCGCCCCCACGCTCTATATCCCCGACCGGATCGACGAGGGCTATGGACCCAACGTGCCCGCCATGTCAGATCTGGCCGCGCGCCACGATCTCATTGTCTGCGTCGATTGCGGCACCCTCAGCCATGAGGCGATTGCCGCCGCCAAGGGCGCGGATGTGGTGGTGCTCGATCACCACCTGGGCGGCGAGACGCTGCCGCCCGCCCTCGCCGTCGTCAATCCCAACCGGCAGGACGAGAGCGGCGATCTGGCCCATCTCTGCGCCGCCGGTGTGGTCTTTCTCATGCTGGTCGAGGCCGGGCGGCAATTGCGCGCGTCGGGCGCTCAGGGGCCGGACCTGATGGCAATGCTCGATCTGGTGGCACTGGCCACCGTCGCCGACGTGGCGCCACTCATCGGCGTCAACCGCGCCTTCGTGCGCCAGGGCCTGCGCGTCATGGCCACGCGCACGCGCCCCGGTCTGGTGGCGCTGGCAGACGTGGCGCGGATGGACACCGCCCCAAATGCCTATCACTTGGGCTTTCTTCTGGGGCCGCGCGTCAATGCCGGAGGCCGCATCGGCAAGGCGGACCTCGGCGCGCGCCTCTTGGCCTGTAATAATCCAGCCGAGGCCCGCGCCATGGCAGAACGCCTCGACCAGCTCAACACCGAGCGGCGCGAGGTCGAGGCGCAGGTGCGCGATGCCGCCCTCGCCCAGGCCGAGGCACGCGGCCTTGATGCCCCTCTTGTCTGGGCGGCGGGCGAGGGCTGGCACCCCGGTGTCGTGGGCATTGTCGCCAGCCGCCTCAAGGAACGCGCCAACCGCCCCGCCATCGTGATCGGGCTGGACGGCGACGAGGGCAAAGGTTCGGGGCGCTCGGTCTCGGGCGTCGATCTCGGGGCCGCCATTCAACGGCTGGCCAGCGAGGGGCTGTTGATCAAGGGCGGCGGACACAAGATGGCGGCGGGGCTTACCGTGGCGCGAGATCACCTCGAGGCTGCCATGGCACGGCTCTCGGAGTTGCTCGCCAAACAGGGCGCGGGCGCGGGCGGCCCCGCCGATCTGCGGCTGGACGGTCTCTTGATGCCCGGTGCGGCAACGGTCGAACTGGTCGAGCGGATCGAGGCCGCCGGCCCCTTTGGCGCGGGCGCGCCCGGACCCCGCTATGTCTTTCCCGATTGCCAGATCACCTTTGCCAAGGCGCTGAGCGGCGCGCATCTCAAGCTGCGCTTTGGCGATGGCATGGGGGCAAGCCTTGACGCGATCTGCTTTGGCGCGCTCGACGGCCCTCTTGGACCCACATTGCTGAACCATGGCGGCGCACGCTTCCACCTTGCTGGACGGCTCGACATCAACAATTGGGGCGGCAGACAGACCGTTCAATTGCGGCTGGAAGATGCCGCTCCGGCTTGAAAATCCCGCTGCCCGACGCCCCTGCCCCGTGGGGGAGAAATTTCTGATTGTGGCGCGAAGTTTTTGCAAAATCCCTCTTGCACCCCCCGCCGCTTTTGCCTAGTTACGCGACACGCCAAGGCATGGCCCGTTCGTCTATCGGTTAGGACGTCAGGTTTTCAACCTGAAAAGAGGGGTTCGACTCCCCTACGGGCTGCCACTTTTGCCACATCATGGAAATCTGCCCCTGTGCCCGCCTTTCGTGTCGAATGGCACTCTGATGGCGCGTCAGAAAGTGCCCGCGTCGCAGATCGGTGCGCCGCATCACCGCGTATCACCGTGACCCGACCACGTCGTGATCTTGCACTAGGCCCTCGGAATTGGATACCTCTTGCTCAAGACAGCGCGCACCAGAAAGCCCCGATCACGATGCCACCTGCCCGCCCCCCCTCAGCCCTGATCGCTGCCGCCCTCCCCGAGGTGGCGCCGGGGCGGCGCGTGACCGTGGCAGGGCTGGTTCTGGTGCGACAGCGCCCCGGCACCGCGCGCGGCGTGGTCTTTGTCACGCTCGAGGACGAGACCGGCACCGTCAATGTCGTGATCTGGCGCAAGGTGTTCGACCGCTTTCGCCGGGCGGTCATCGCCGGGCGGATGCTGCGGGTCACTGGCCGGGTCGAGCGGCAATCGGGTGTGACCCATGTCGTCGCCGAAGAGATCGAGGACATCTCGCCCCTGCTTGACCTTCTGGCCGATCCCGAAACCCCGCTTTCCCCACCGGATCAAACAGGCTAGGCTTGACCGGTCCACCGCCTGCGAGACGCCCGCCCATGATGCCTTTCCGCCTGCCCTGCCTTGTGCTGGCACTTGCCCTTGCCGCCTGCCAGCCCACGCCCCCCGGCGTGGATCGCCCAAACCTCGGGGCCGAGACACCGCCGGGTGCCGCACCCGGCACCTGCTGGGGGAAAAAGGACACCCCTGCCGTAATCGAAACCGTCACCGAACAGGTGCAACTTACCCCCGCCGAAACAGATGCCACAGGCCGCGTTCTGCGGCCTGCCACCTATGCCACCGTGACCCGTCAGGCCATTCTGCAGGAACGCGTTACCACGTGGTACGAAACCCCCTGCGCCGATGTGCAAACGCCCGAATTCATCGCCTCGGTGCAACGCGCGCTCGCGGCACGCGGGCTCTACACCGGTCAGATCACGGCCCGGTTCGATGCCCGCACCCGCGCCGCCATCGCCCGCTATCAGGCCCCGCTTGGTCTGGACAGCGACACGCTCTCGCTCGACAGCGCCCGTCGCCTGGGGCTGGTGGCCACGCCGATCCCCGACTGAGGCGATCGCCCACTTTTGACCCTGCCCTCCGGGATTCATCTGGCCCGAAATACCTCGGGGGAGTCCCGGAATCATCCGGGACGGGGGCAGCGCCCCCTGCCCTCAGCCCTGCCCCTGATCGACCAGCCGCTGTGCCAGCGCCAGATAGGCCTGCGCCGCCGCGCTGTCGCCCGCCGCCACCGGACGGCCGGCATCCCCCGCCAGCCGGGTTTCCAGATCAATCGGCAAGGCCGCCAAGAGCGGCAGACCCAACCCCTCGGCCTCATGCCGGACACCACCATGACCGAAGACATGCGCCTCATGGCCACATTCAGGGCAAGTAAAGAACGACATATTCTCGATCATACCCAGAATCGGCACCTGCAGCGTACGGAACATATCCATCGCCTTGCGCGCATCAAGAAGCGCCACATCCTGCGGCGTCGAGACGATAATCGCCCCATCGGGCCGGGCACGTTGGCTGAGCGTCAGTTGCACATCGCCCGTGCCCGGCGGCAAATCGACGATGAGCGCATCCAGATCGCCCCAATCGACCTGCGCCATCATCTGTTGCAACGCCCCCATCAGCATCGGCCCCCGCCAGATCACCGCCTTGGCCGGATCGAGCATCAACCCGATTGACATGACCTTGACGCCATGCGCCTCCAGCGGGGTGATCCGCGTGCCATCGGGGCTTGCGGGGCGCGCGCTCAGCCCCATCATGCGCGGCTGGCTCGGCCCATGAATATCCGCGTCGAGCAATCCCACGCGCCGTCCCTGACGCGCCAGCGCCACCGCCAGATTGGCCGCGACGGTGGATTTGCCCACGCCGCCCTTGCCACTTGCCACCGCCAACAGCGCGCCAATTCCCTCTGGCCTGATCGAGGCATTGCCCCCCTTGGGATGCTGCCCCAGCTTCAGCACAGGTGGGGCCGCCTGCGCCGTGAGCACGACGCGCGCCCGGACGATTCCCGGCAGGCTCAATGCCGCACGCTCGGCGGCGGCCCGCAGCGGCTCCATCATCCGCGCCATTTCCGGGCTTGGGGCCTCGATGACAAAGCGCACCTCGCCCGCCTCCACCTCCAGCGCGCGCACCATATCCCGCGACACAAGATTGCCGCCGTCGGGCAATTCCAGTTGCCGCAACCGCGCTTCAAGTTCGTTGCGAAAATCGCTCATTTTCGGTCCTTTGGTCCCGGGTTGCTCTCTCGCCCACCCCACAACCGGGGCGGTTCATCTTCACATAACGCCTAAAAAATGCCGCATTTGCTTAACCTTAGGTCACTTTTGGCTTATGCAATTGCTGCATAGCAGCATTGCTCATCCGGGGTATTGTGCACGCGCAGCAAAGGCGTATCTTACTCTCAACAAAAGGCGAAACGAACTCCGCCGAACCTTAACACGATCAAATCCGCAAGGACCCGAAACAATGCCGACCACGCTCAATACCAGCCGCTCCGCCGCCGCCGTCCTTGGCGAAGACCTGAGCGCGGCTGTCTACGCTGCAATGCAGCGCGTCGTGAATTATCGCACCTATCGCCGCACGGTCAATGAACTGTCGCAACTCAGCGCGCATGACCTTGCCGATCTGGGCCTGCACCGTAGCGAAATTCGCCGCGTTGCGCATGAAACAGTTTACGGCCACCGGTCGTAATAAGAGATCAGGTACCCCCCTCCTCCTCCCTGGGGTATCTGTTACGGTCACGGGCATCTTTCCTCCTCCCTGATGCTCGGGGCCGTCAAATCGGGACTGAACAAGTCCTTATGTTTTGCGAAAGGCCCTCTCCTCCTCCCTGGGCCGGACGTATAGGAAACGGCGGCACCCCTCCTCCTCCCTGGTGCCGCCGTTTTTTATTGCGCAAACGCAAGGCAGAGATATTCAGTGACATGACCGAACGGGTGGCCCTCTGGTCGCTATTGGCCCCACGGCCCTGCCCTCAATGCAGAATCCGCGCCCGTCCGCGCCGCATCGGTTTGACCTGAAAGGCCCGGCAGGCCTCTTGCAGGACCCCGACAAAGGCCCGCGCCGCGTCGCTCTCGGCGGTCCGCGCCTCCGGACTTTCCAACGCGGCCCTCACAAGCTGTGACGTGACCGGCCCATCGACCGCGCAGGCCCACTGCAGGAACCCCAACCGCGCGGCCTGCATCGCCTGTGACCCGGTCGCCGGGCTGCTCTCAAGCCCATCCATGATTCGTTGAAAGCCCATCTTGCTCTTCTCCCCGACCGCACCCCGGGCCGGATGGGGCGAGAGCGGCAAGGGACATGGCACGTCAGAGCATCCGGCTTGGCGCGCGCACGCCCGCACCGCACCCCGCGATTCGACGTCACGCCAAGGCTGGTTTCCGGGCTTGGACGGCAGGCCTTGCGGCCCTCGCGTTGCGGCACCTTCCCGGGCAAACCTGCCCAGTGGCCTATTGCCGAAACGCCCTTCCTTACCGTTGCGGGGGCAGCGCCGGACTTGCACCGGCTTCCCAATTCTCCGCCCCAAAGGGCGGCACCCTGACAGGTTCAGCCTAGACGCGCGGGCCCCCAAGCTGCAAGCCTGAAACCGACGCCGCCCGGACCACTCACGCCAGAACCCGGTAGCGCGCCGCGTAGCTCACCGGAAAATTCACCGATCGCGCAATAAAGCAAAAGGCATGGACCTGCCCATGCAGCGCATCGGCTTGGGCAAGGTCGGTTCCCGCCGGCACCGCAATCCTTGGCCGCAGCGTGGCGCGCAGAAACCGGCTCGCCCCGGCGCTGTCGGTCTCCCCCACCGCCAGCGGATCGTCTTCGTAGGATTGCACGGCAATGCCTGCGTCACTCGCCAGATGCAGAAACCACAGCATATGACAGGCGCTGAGCGCGGCAATCAGCATGTCCTCGGGGTTGTGCAGGCCGGGGTTTCCCCCCAGCAGCGGATCGTTGGAGCAATGGATGACCGGCTTGCCCGGCGTCTCGACATTCCAGGTGCGGTCATACCCTTTGTAATGCTGCGTCCCCTCGCCCCGGTTTCCGGTCCAGACGACGCGGGCAGTATAGTCATGCTCTGACATGCTCTGCGCTCCCCTTATAACACGCGCAGCATCGCGCGAAATCGTCGCGCCAGACAAGTCAGGATAGCCGCACCCGCCCTCAGGGGCAGAAAATATCGTTGAAGAGCGCGAACAGCATCAGCGACAGGATAAGCGTCAGCCCCACGGTCATCAGCACACGCAGTGCCCGCTCGCTCGGCGGACGGCCCGCGACCGCCTCATAGGCATAAAACACCAAATGCCCGCCATCCAGAACCGGCACCGGAAAGAGATTGAGTAGCCCCACCGCCGTCGACAGCACCGCAATGAACCAGATGAAACTCTGCGCGCCCTGACTGGCCATCGCCCCCGAAACCTGCGCGATACCGATCGGCCCGGACATGTTGCAACTGCTGATCGCGCCCGTGATCATGTGATAGAGACCCGAGAGCGAGCTTTGGATGATGTCGCCGATCTGCGCCACCGCATCGCCCACCGCCTCGATCAGCCCCAGCCGCTCTGTCGCAGGCTCGAACGCCATGCCGCCCGCAATCCCGATTCGCCATTCGGTGCGAAACCCGCCCTCAGGCTGCGGCTCGTCCACCCGGCGCGGCGAGATCGAGACCTCGTGGGTCCCGCGACCCTCGCGCCACACTGTCAGCGTCAGAGGTGCCCCGTTCGATCCCTCGACCACAACCTTGAGCTCTTCAAAGGCCACAATCGGCGTGCCGTTAACCGCCGTGATGACATCGCCCGCCTCCAGATCCGCAGCAAATGCCGCCGATTGCGGCGCAAGCCCGCTGATCAAGGGCGGCATGAGCTGTGGCCCCGTCGCCTCGATCTCGCGCCCTGCACGTTCGACCCTGTAGCTGAGCAGCGCCACGCGCGGCAGCGCGTCGATCATGTCGTCATAGACCTCGCCCGCCGCCACATCCGGCAGGGGATGGCCTTCGATGCTCAGCACCCGGTCGCCCGGCTCTAGCGTGATCCCAGCTACCGGCAGCGGCTTCAATGCCCCCACCGTCAACGGATCGGCGGTCTTGCCACCAGTCATCATCACAGCGCTGAAAATCACGATGGACAGAATGAAATTGAATATCGGCCCCGCCGCCACCGTCGCCGTGCGCGCCCAGAGAGGCGCGCCATGCATGGTCTGGCGCAGTCGTTCAGACGGCAGCGCCGCCATCGCCGCGCCATCCTTGCCACTCGCGGCATCGGCATCGCCGAGAAACTTGACATATCCACCAAAGGGCAAGGCAGCGATCTGCCAACGGGTCCCATGCCGGTCCATCCGCGAAAACAGCACCGGACCAAACCCAAGCGAGAACACCTCGGCCTTGATCCCCGACCAGCGCCCGACGATGTAATGGCCATATTCATGGACGGCGACGATCACCGACAAGGCCACGACAAAGGCCGCAAGGGTCAGGAACAGATTGCCGAACTGCGGCAGAGAGGTCAGAATTTCCACACTTTATCCTTGGGTTTTTCGCTGAGACACGACCAGATCGGCCTGCTTCCTAGCCAGATGGTCCATATGCGCCACCACATCAAGGGTCATCTCGGAATTCCGCGCCTCGGGCGCATCGTGCAAGGCGGTCAAAACCTCCTCCACCACGATGTTCATGTCGGTAAATCCGATCCGTCCTGCGATGAAATGGTCCAGCGCCCGCTCCTTGGCGGCGTTGAACACCGCCCCCGAGAGGCCGCGCGCCTGCATCACCTCACGCGCCAGCCGCAGCGCGGGATAACGCTCGGGATCAGGCGGGCGAAATTCCAGCGTGCCAATCGCCGCCAGATCCAGCGCCGCCACCGGCAGCGCCTGACGCTGCGGCCAGTTCAGCGCGTAGCCGATGGCATGGCGCATATCGGGCGGCCCCACATGCGCCATGAGCGCCCCGTCGCAGAACCCCACCAGCGCATGCACAAGCGATTGGGGATGGATCAACACCTCGATCTGATCGGGGGTAAAGCCAAAGAATTCCCGCGCCTCGATCATCTCCATCGCCTTGTTGAACATCGAGGCGGAATCGATGGTGATCCTCTGCCCCATGGCCCAATTGGGATGGCTCGACGCCTCGGCCACGGTAGCGGCGGCCAGCCGCTCCAGCGGCCAATCGCGAAATGCCCCGCCCGAGGCGGTGATGATGACCCGGCTCACAGCGGCAGCATCCTCGCCGACCAGCGCCTGAAAAATCGCCGAATGCTCACTGTCCACCGGCAGGATATTGGCGCGGTTGGCGCGCGCGGTGCGCATCATCAGCGCCCCCGCCGTCACAAGCGATTCCTTGTTGGCCAAGGCCAGCGTCGCGCCCTGCTCCAGCGCCGCCAGACCGGGGGCCAGCCCGGCGGCCCCAACGATGGCCGACATGACCCATTGCGCCGGACGGCTGGCCGCCTCGATCAGCGCGGCCTTGCCCGCCGCCGCCTCGACCTTGCTGCCCCTCAGCGCCTCGCGCAGGGACACCAGCAGATCGTCATGCGCCGTCACCGCCACTTCGGCCCCCAGATCAATCGCATCCCGCGCCAGCTGGTCGATATGATGCCCGCCCGTCAGCGCCACCACCTGATAGGCCCCCGGCGCGCGGCGGATCAGGTCAATTGTGTTCTGCCCGACAGAACCGGTCGCGCCCAAAATGGAAATACGTTTCATGCCACCCCCGGCAAGAGACCCAGCGCCCAAAGGATCACCACAACCAGCGCCGCGCCCAGCATCGCATCGAACCGGTCCAGAACACCGCCATGACCCGGGATGAGGTTGGAACTGTCCTTGACCCCACGCAGCCGCTTGGCCGCGCTTTCGGCAATATCCCCCATCTGCCCGGCAAAGCCTACCAGCACCGACAAAGGCACCAGCGCAAGACCTGCCCCGGTCGGCCCGGCAAAGATCAGCCCGATCACCGCCGCACCAATCCAGCCCGCAATCGTGCCGGACCATGTTTTCTTGGGGCTGAACCGTGGCCAGAACTTGGGCCCGCCCAGAATGCGCCCGGCAAAGTACCCCGCCACATCCGAGATCACCACAACCGCGACCAGCCACAAGACCCAGACCAAACCGGCCTCAGCGCGCAGCGTGCCCATGGCATAACAGCCCAATAGCGCCCAGAGCGCCAGCGCAAAGAACGGCCCGCGCTCGCGCTCGATTGAGCTTGACGCGACCATCACTGCCGCCAGCAAAAGAGGCAAGACCATGATCCCCGGCAGCCACAGTGCCAGCGCCACAGCCACCGCCGCCAGCACGCCAGAGCGCAGCGCATCACGGGCCGCGAACATCCGCGCGGCTTCCCAGATCATCGCGCCCGCCAGCGCACAGACCAGCGCGGCAAAGGGTAATCCACCTACCCAGATCTCAACCGCGCCCACGACGATCAGCACGATACCCGACACAAGCCGGGGCCAGAGATCAGCCCAACGCGCCGCGCCGCTCATGCAGGCACAGCCCCAAAGCGGCGGTCCCGCGTGCCGTACTGCGCGAGCAATCCAGCAAAGACATCCGGCGTGAAATCCGGCCAGAGCGTGTCGATGAACTCATATTCCGCATAGGCCGATTGCCAGAGCAGGAAATTGGAAATCCGCGCCTCGCCGCTGGTGCGGATCACCAGATCGGGGTCGGGCAAAACATAGGTATCCAGATACCGTGGCAAGGTTTCCTCGTCCACATCCTCTGGGCGCAACCGCCCTGCGGCCACATCCTCTGCCAGCCGCCGCGTGGCGCGCGATACCTCATCGCGCCCCCCATAATTCAGGGCAATGGTCAGGTTCGTGCCGGTGCAATGCGCGGTCATCGCCTCGGCCTCGTCCATCAGCCCGCGCAGCTTGGCATCCAGACGCGGCCGGTCCCCGATGAAACGCACCTGCACGTTCTCGCGCACGAATTCCTGCATTTCCTTCATGATATAGCGGCGAAAGAGACTCATGAGACCGGCCACCTCGGTCTGTGTCCGTTTCCAGTTCTCGGTGGAAAAGGCAAAGATCGTCAGATACTTGACCCCCAAACCGGGGCAGGCCTGCACAATTTCACGCACCCGCCGCGCGCCGGCGTGATGCCCGAAAAGGCGCGGACGCCCGCGCTTTTGCGCCCAGCGTCCGTTGCCATCCATGATGATCGCCACATGGCGCGGCCCCTCGGCCGGCGCGGATATTCCTGCCATGGGCGCGCTTTTTGCCATCAGACCTGCATGATCTCCGCTTGCTTGCCCTCAAGCAATTCATCCACATGCTTGATGAAACGGTCGGTCAGGGATTGCACCTCGGATTCCCAGAATTTCTGATCATCCTCCGACATGCCATCGCCCTTGGCCTTCTTGATCTGATCCATGCCATCGCGGCGCACATTGCGCACGGCGACGCGGGCGTGTTCGGCATATTGCGCCGCCACTTTGGTCAATTCCTTGCGGCGCTGCTCGTTCAACTCGGGGATCGGCAACATGATGATCGTGCCATTTAGCTGCGGATTGATGCCCAAACCGCTCTCGCGAATGGCCTTTTCCACCTTGCCGACCAGCCCCTTGTCCCAGACATTGACCGTCACCATCCGCGGCTCTGGCACGTTGACCGTGCCCACTTGGTTGATCGGGGTTTTCTGGCCATAGGCATCGACCATGATCGGCTCCAGCATCGAGGCCGAGGCGCGCCCGGTGCGCAACGAGGCAAACTCGGTCTTGAGTGCGCTCATCGCGCCTTCCATCCGGCGCTCCAGATCGCCTGTGTCGATTTCGATATCATCCGCCATATTGTCTTGGTCCTTCTTGCGGCTCTTGCGTCTAAGCCTTGTTTTGCATCAACCGTGCACGGTTGTATAGGTGCCCTCACCGGCCAGAATGCCCTTGAACCCGCCCGGTTCGTCAAGTGAGAAGACGATGATCGGCAGGTTATTGTCCCGCGCCAGTGCAATCGCAGAGGCATCCATCACCCCCAGATGCTGCGCCAGAACCTCGTCATAGGTCACGCGCTCGAACCGCTTGGCATCCGCGTGCTTGATCGGGTCCTTGTCATAGACGCCGTCCACCTTGGTCCCCTTGAAGATCGCCTCGCAGGCCATTTCATTGGCGCGCAACGTCGCCGCCGTATCCGTGGTGAAATAGGGATTGCCGGTTCCGGCGGCAAAGATGCAGACGCGCTTTTTCTCCAGATGCCGCACCGCGCGGCGGCGGATATAAGGCTCGGCCACCTCATCCATGCGAATGGCCGAAATCACCCGACAGAACACGCCCATTTTCTCCAGCGCCGATTGCATCGCCAGCGCGTTCATCACCGTGGCGAGCATGCCCATGTAATCGGCGGTCGTGCGCTCCATCCCCTGCGCGCTGCCTTGCAAGCCGCGAAAAATGTTGCCGCCCCCGATCACCATGCAGATCTCGACCCCCAGATCATGCACGATCTTAACCTCGCGCGCGATCCGCTCGACCGTGGGCGGATGCAGGCCATACCCCAAATCCCCCATCAGAGCCTCCCCGGAAATCTTGAGCATCACACGGGTGAATTTGGCTCTCTCCGGGGTGGTCATCGGCATTCTCCGCTCGGTCGTGTCAATCCCGCGCAAAATGTCGCAAATGCCGCCCATGTGCAATCGCTGATCACCCCGTTTCGCGGGGAAAAGGCGGCAAACCGCCTCGCCAAACCGCGCGATTGGCGTTAACCGGGGCCTATGCACCTGCCCATTGACATCGCCCCCGACCGCCCCGTCTTGATCGCCGGCCCCACTGCCAGCGGCAAATCGGCGCTTGCGATGGAAATCGCCCGCACCCAGGGCGGCGTGATCGTCAACGCCGACGCCCTGCAAGTTTATGAAAACTGGCGCATTCTCAGCGCGCGGCCCAGTCTCGAGGACGAAGCTGATCTTCCCCACCGTCTTTATGGTCACGTCGGCGCGCGCACGCCCTATTCCACCGGCCATTGGCTGCGCGAGGTGGCAGCGATCCTCAAGGCACCCGCGCGGCCCATCATCGTCGGCGGCACCGGCCTCTATTTCAGCGCCTTGACCGAAGGTCTGGCCGAAATCCCCGCAACCCCCGCCGCGATCCGCGCCGAGGCAGATCACCTGCTGGCCAGCCAGGGCCTTGCCCCCCTTCTGGCTGCGCTCGACCCCACGACCCGTGACCGCATCGACACGCGCAATCCGATGCGCGTGCAGCGCGCCTGGGAGGTGCAGCGCGCCACAGGCCGGGGGCTGTCGGCATGGCAGGATGACACACCGCCGCCTCTCCTGCCGCTCGGCACCTGCACGCCGCTCGTGATCACCGCCGACAAGGATTGGCTTGGGGCCCGTATCGCTCGCCGTTTTGATGCAATGCTGGGCGCCGGGGCGCTGGACGAGGCGCGCGCCAATCTGCCCCTCTGGGACCCTGCCCTGCCGTCGATGAAGGCGATCGGCGCGCCCGAACTCATCGCGCATCTGCGTGGGCAAATGACCCTCGATCAGGCCCGCGAGGCCGCCACCATCGCCACCCGCCAATATGCCAAACGCCAGCGCACATGGTTCCGAGCGCGGATGCAGGCGTGGCACCCCATCGGCGCCGAAACGCTCGCCGCCTGAAACACTCGCATTTCGTGCAACCATTTCGCATTTCGTGCAGCGACCCGCGATTTTCAGGACATGTGAGGCGACAACCCGCGCCCGCCCTCTCCAAATCCCGCCCAAGGCCGCCCGGCCCCGTCTTTGGGAGGAGACCACATGATTCCAGCCGCATTCGAGTATCACCGCCCCGGTGATCTGCCCGCCGCCTTGGCCCTGCTGCAAGAACACGGCGACGACGCCCGCGTCATCGCAGGCGGTCACAGCCTCATCCCGATGATGAAGCTGCGCATGGCCGAGGTGCCGCATCTCATCGACCTGCAAGCCATCGACGCGTTGCGCGGGATCACCATCGACGGCCACCGCATCACCCTTGGGGCCATGGTCACGCAGGCAGAAATCATCGCCCATGCCGGCCTAACCACCCACGCCCCCATCCTGCGCGAGGCAGCCCTTCAAATCGCCGACCCGCAGGTGCGCGCCATGGGCACGGTCGGTGGCAATGTCGCCAATGGCGATCCCGGCAACGACATGCCCGGTCTCATGCAATGCCTGAATGCCACATTCCACGTCACCGGCCCTGCGGGCAGCCGCGACATCCCCGCGCGAGAGTTTTACGAAAGCGCCTATCTCACCGCCCGTGAGGACGACGAAATCCTGACCGCCGTCAGCTTTGACGCACCCACCGGCGGGCAGGCCTATGAAAAACAGAAACGCAAGATCGGCGATTACGCCACCGCCGCCGCCGCCGTGATCCTCACCCGCTTGGGCGACCGCTGCACCGCCGCTTCCATCGCCATGACCAACCTGTCGGATACGCCCATCTGGGCCGAGGCAGCAGGCGAGGCCCTTGTCGGCACCGCCTGCGGCGAGGATGCCGTTATCGCCGCAATCACCGCGATGCAGGCCGCCATTGATCCATCAGAGGACAATCGCGGTCCTGCCGAATTCAAACGCCACGCGGCGGGCATCATCCTTGCCCGCGCCATCGCCCGCGCCTGGTCGCGCGCCTGAGGAAGAGACCCATGTCAAAGAAAATGCAGATCACCCTCACCGTAAACGGCACCCGGCATGAATTGCTGGCCGAGCCGCGCGAACTCCTGATCCATGTCCTGCGCGAACGCCTCAATATCACCGGGCCTCACATTGGCTGCGAAACCTCGCATTGCGGCGCCTGCACCGTGATCATGGGCGACCGCTCGGTCAAATCCTGCACGGTGTTCGCCGCGCAAGCCGATGGTGCCTCCATCACCACCATCGAGGGGCTCGGCACGCCCGACGCGCTGCATCCGCTGCAAGAGGCGTTCCGCGAGCATCACGGGTTGCAATGCGGCTTCTGCACGCCGGGCATGATCACCCGCGCGGCGCAACTCCTCAAGGAAAACCCCGACCCGACCGAGGAAGAGGTGCGTTTTGGCATGGCCGGCAATCTCTGCCGCTGCACCGGCTATCAGAACATCGTCAAATCCGTGCTTGCCGCCGCCGCCACGATCAATGCTGCCAAGGAGGCCGCAGAATGAACGACCTGACCCCAGACCGCGACGACCGCACCGCCAAGCTCAAGGGCATCGGCTGCGCCCGCAAGCGCGTGGAGGATGCACGCTTTACCCAAGGCAAGGGCAACTATGTCGATGACATCAAGCTGCCCGGTATGCTCTTTGGCGATTTTGTTCGCTCGCCCTACGCCCATGCCCGCGTCAAATCCATCGACACCTCCGCCGCCATGGCGCTCGATGGCGTGGTCGCTGTGCTGACCGCCAAGGATCTCGAACCGCTTGGCCTGCACTGGATGCCCACGCTTGCGGGCGACAAACAGATGGTGCTGGCCGATGGCAAGGTGCTCTTTCAAGGGCAAGAGGTGGCCTTTGTCGTCGCCCGCGACCGCTATATCGCCGCCGATGCCGTGGAACTGGTCGAGGTCGAGTATGAGGAACTGACCGTCATCACCGACCCGTTCGAGGCCCTGCAATCCGATGTGACCCTGCGCGAGGATCTCACCCCCGGTGCCGATGGCGCGCACGGCCCCCGCCGCCACCCCAACCACATTTTCCTGTGGGAAGAGGGCGACAAATCCGCCACCGAAGAGGTGATCGCCGCCGCCGATGTGGTGGCCGAGGAAATGATCTACTACCACCGCACCCACCCCTGCCCACTGGAAACCTGCGGCTGCGTCGCATCCATGGACAAGGTGAATGGCAAGCTCACCGTCTACGGCACCTTTCAGGCCCCGCATGTGGTGCGCACCGTGGCCTCCTTGCTCTCGGGCATCGACGAACACAACATCCGCGTGGTCAGCCCCGACATCGGCGGCGGATTTGGCAACAAGGTGGGCGTCTATCCCGGCTATGTCTGCGCCATTGTCGCCTCTATCGTGACCGGCGTGCCGGTGAAATGGGTCGAGGACCGGATGGAAAACCTGATGGCCACAGCATTCGCCCGCGATTACTGGATGAAAGGCAAGATCGCGGCCACCAAAGACGGCAAGATCACCGGCCTTTGGTGCCATGTCACCGCCGATCACGGCGCGTTCGACGCCTGCGCCGATCCCACCAAATTTCCTGCCGGCTTCTTTCACATCTGCACCGGCAGCTATGACATCCCCGTGGCCTACGTGGGCGTCGATGGCGTCTATACCAACAAGGCCCCCGGCGGCGTCGCCTATCGCTGCTCCTTCCGCGTGACCGAGGCCGCCTATTTCATCGAACGGATGATCGAGATACTGGCGATCGAGTTGGG
Organism: Roseovarius mucosus DSM 17069; assembly: GCF_000768555.3. GTDB lineage: Bacteria > Pseudomonadota > Alphaproteobacteria > Rhodobacterales > Rhodobacteraceae > Roseovarius > Roseovarius mucosus. The sequence continues at coordinate 45,952 of NZ_KN293977.1, read as the reverse complement.
CATGGACGCCGCAGAGCTGCGGCGCCTCAACTTCATCCGCGCCGACCAGTTTCCCTATCAGTCGGCGCTTGGCTGGGAATACGATTCGGGCGACTATCACACCGCTTGGGACAAGGCGCTCAAGGCCGTGGATTACGCCGGTCTGCGCGCGGAACAGGCCGACCGGGTCGCGGCCTTCAAACGCGGCGAAACCCGCAAATTGCTGGGGATCGGCCTGACCCATTTCACCGAGATCGTCGGCGCTGGCCCGGTCAAGAATTGCGACATCCTCGGGATGGGCATGTTCGACAGCTGCGAGATTCGCATCCACCCCACCGGATCGGCCATCGCCCGTCTTGGCACCATCTCTCAGGGCCAAGGCCACGCCACCACCTTTGCCCAGATCCTCGCCTCCGAAATCGGCATTCCGGCGGACAAGATCACGGTGGAAGAAGGCGACACCGACACCGCCCCTTACGGCCTTGGCACCTATGGCAGCCGCTCGACACCCGTCGCAGGCGCGGCCACCGCGCTTGCCGGTCGCAAGATCCGCGCCAAGGCGCAGATGATCGCGGCCTATCTGCTTGAGGTCCACGACGATGACGTCGAATTCGACATCGACCGCTTTGTCGTCAAGGGCGCGCCGGAACGATTCAAGACCATGGCCGAGATTGCCTATGCCGCCTATCATCAGGCCATTCCCGGTGTCGAGCCGGGGCTCGAAGCGGTCAGCTACTATGACCCGCCCAACATGACCTATCCCTTCGGCGCCTATATCTGCGTGATGGAGATCGACGTGGACACCGGCGAGATCGCGGTGCGCCAGTTCTACGCGCTCGACGATTGCGGCACCCGCATCAATCCGATGGTGATCGAAGGCCAGGTCCACGGCGGCCTGACCGAGGCACTCGCCATCGCCATGGGGCAAGAGATTGCCTATGACGAGATGGGCAATGTCAAAACCGGCACGCTGATGGATTTCTTCCTCCCGACTGCCTGGGAAACGCCGCATTACACCACCGATCACACCGAAACCCCCTCGCCGCATCACCCCATCGGGGCCAAGGGCGTGGGCGAAAGCCCGAATGTCGGCGGTGTTCCGGCCTTTTCCAACGCCGTGCATGACGCGCTGCGCCCCTTTGGCCTGCGCCACACCCATATGCCGCATGATCATTGGCGCATCTGGCGCGCGGCGCACGAGCTTGGGCTGCATGGCTGAGGACGGGACCGGGGGCCAGCCCCCGGACCCCCGGAGTATTTGCACCAAGAAGAAACAGGATGACAGCATGGCAGACTGGCGCGATCTGCAACAGAGCATGGCGGATCATGGCTATATCGCGGGCGATGATCTGGTCATGGCCTTGCATATCGCGCTGTCGCTGGGGCGGCCTCTCCTGCTGGAAGGGGCGGCAGGCGTGGGCAAAACCGAGGTGGCGCGCGTGCTCGCGGCGCTCAAATCCACGCGCCTGATCCGGTTGCAATGCTACGAAGGGCTGGACGCAGCACAGGCGATCTATGAATGGAACTACCCCCGCCAACTCCTTGCCATCCGCGCCGCCGCCGAAGGGGGGCGAGACAGGGGCCGGCATCGAGGCACGGATATTCTCGGATGAATATCTGCTGGAGCGTCCCTTGTTGCAGGCCATCAGGCAGACGGAATCGCCGGTTCTGCTGATCGACGAGATCGACCGCGCGGACGAGGAATTCGAGGCCTATCTTCTTGAAATTCTGTCCGAGTTCCAGATCACCATTCCCGAGATGGGTACCGTCACCGCCACTGCGCGCCCCATGGTGATCCTCACGGCCAATGGCACCCGCGACCTCTCGGATGCGCTGCGCAGACGCTGCATTTATGCGCATGTCGACTACCCGGAACGCGCCGCAGAGCTTGCAATATTGCAAAGTCGCTGTCCCCAGATCGACCAACACCTCACCCGCCAGATCGTCAGCTTCGTGCAGACACTCCGCCGCGAGGATCTGGAGAAAACCCCCGGCATCGCCGAAACCCTCGATTTCGCCGCCGCCCTTGCTGGCCTCGGCATCAACGACCTGACCCATGATCCGGTGATCCTGCAAGCTGCCCTCGCCACCCTGCTCAAGACCCAAGTGGACCGCGCCCGCATCACCACCGAAGTGGCGCAGCGCCTCGCGGGACAAGCGGCATGAGTCGCGTCACCCGCTTTGCCGCCCGCGATCCGGGGCCATCGGCGCGCATCGCGGGTTTCATCGCCCATCTGCGCGCCAATGGCCTGCGTTTGGGGGTGGGCGAGACAGAAACAGCCCTCGCCGCGCTCACCCATGTCAACGCCGCCAACCCCGACGAGACCCGCCGCGCCCTCAAGTCGGTCTGCGCCAGCACCGCCGATGAGGTGACGCAGTTCGACGCGCTCTTTGACAGCTATTGGCTGAACGCCGGCCGCGTGCGCGAAAAATTTGCCCCGTCAGAGCGTGGCGGCAACGCCCACAGCCGCAGCAGCCGCGAAGCAAGCGGCGAAAACGCCGCCGCGCGCGGGCAAATTCACGCCCCCGACGATGGTGCAGGTGCCGCGCATGGCGAGGGCACCGGCACGCTCATCGCCAGCCGCACCGCCAGCCTCATGCATCACGACATGCGCAAACTGGTCAGCCCGCAGGACATTGCCGCCGCTGAATCCATCGCCCGCCACCTCGCGCACTCCCTCGCCTACCGCCGGTCGCGCCGTCGCCGCGCCGCGCGCCGGGGCGATCAAATCCACTTTCGCCGCCTGATCCGTGCCAGCCTCTCGACCGGGGGCGAGCCTCTGACACTCCCGCGCAAGAAACGCCCAGACCGGCAAATGCGGATCATCGCCCTTTGCGATGTCTCCGGCTCGATGACAATCTACGCGCGGGTGTTTCTCGCCTTTCTCACCGGCCTCATTCGCGCCGATGACGCCACCGACGCGTGGCTGTTCCACACCCGCCTTGTGCGCATTTCTGACGCGCTGCGTGACCCTGATCCGCTGCGCGCGCTCAACCGCCTGTCGCTCTTGGCCGATGGCTTTGGCGGCGGCTCGAAAATCGGTGCATCGCTTGCACAGTTCGCCCACGGCCCTGCGCGGCATTGCGTCAATTCGCGCTCGGTCGTTGTGATCCTTTCGGACGGCTACGACACCGACCCGCCCGCCGCCCTGACCGACGCCCTCGCGCGGCTGCGCAAACGGGGCGGTCGCATCATATGGCTCAACCCCTTGAAAGGTTGGAAGGATTACGCGCCGGTGACGGCCGCCATGGCCGCCGCCCTGCCGCATCTTGATCTCTTCGCCGCTGCCACGACGCTCGATGATCTGGCGGCGCTTGGCCCGCAGTTGGAGCGCCTGACATGATCCCTGACACGCTCAACACGGCTACCCACCGCTTGAACGCCGCCCGCACCCCCTATGCGATCGCCACCGTGATCCGCACCGTCGGGGCCACCGCCGCCAAGCCGGGCGCACGGGCGCTGATCCTCGCGGATGGCACCATCACCGAGGGCTGGATCGGCGGCGGATGCGTGCGGGGCGCGGTTGCCCGCGCCGCCCAGAGCGCCATCGCCGAGGGCACACCGCGCCTGATTTCCATTCAGCCCGACGAGGATCTGACCGCACAGGGTCTCAGCCCCGGTCAGCGCCATGAGGGGCGCGACATTGCCCGCAACGGCTGTCCCAGCAAGGGCGCGATGGAGATTTTCGTGGAACCTGTCCTGCCTCGCCCAGAACTGGTGATTCTCGGGGCCTCGCCCGTGGCCCTGGCGCTTGCCACCCTCGCCCAGCCCTTCGGCTTTGACATCACCACGCCGGATACCCTGCCCGATTCTGGCCCCCTGCCCGCCGCCAACCATGTGCGCATGGTGGTCATCGCCACCCAAGGCGTGGGCGATCTTGACGCCCTGCGCGCGGCGCTTGCCAGTGACGCAGATTACATCGGCTTTGTCGCCAGCCGCCGCAAGTTCGCCACCCTCGCCGCGCGGCTTGAGGCCACGCCTGAGGCGCTGGCGCGGGTTCACGCGCCTGCAGGCCTTGCGATCCATGCCGTGACGCCCGAGGAAATCGCGCTCTCGATCCTTGCGCAGATCGTCCAGCACCGCCGCCAGGGCCAGCGCCAGACCTGACATTCCCCAAGTATCAAGGAGACCCCATGGACCTCGCCGATGAAATCACGCTTCACGCGCCCAAATCCCGCGTCTACGCCGCGCTGAACGATCCCGAAATCCTGCGCCAGAGCATTCCGGGCTGTGAGGAGTTGATCAAACAGTCCGACACTGAACTTGAGGCGCGCGTCGTGCTCAAGATCGGGCCGGTCAAGGCGCGCTTTACTGGCACCGTCACGCTCGACACCACAGGCGCGCCGGATGCGTTTTCACTGACAGGTCAGGGCAATGGCGGCGCCGCAGGCCATGCCAAGGGCGGCGCGGATGTGACCTTGACCGAAGACAACGGCGTCACCACGCTGCGCTACACCGCCCGCGCCGAAATCGGCGGCAAGCTCGCGCAATTGGGCAGCCGCCTGATTCAGAGCACGGCAAAGAAACTCGCCGCGCAGTTCTTTGCAAATTTTCAGCAGGCCTTGGCCCCCGCCGAAGTTTAGAGTTCCGCCAGAAACGCCGCGATCCCGGCCTCTGCAACCTCGCGGTCCTGCATCGGTGTGCCCGAACTCACGCCGATGCCGCCCACAACCTCTCCGTCCACGACGACAGGCAGGCCACCGCCCACCACCATCAACCGCCCGCCAATGGCCGAGGCGATACCGTACACCGGCTTGCCGGGTTGGCTCACCTCGCCATATTCATGCGTCGCCTTTTTGGCTCCGGCGGCGGTAAAGGCCTTGTCGATGGCAATGGTAATCGACGTGACCTTGCCGCCATCCATCCGCTCGAATGCCACCAGATTGCCGCCCTCGTCGGTGATGGCGATGCACATCGGCACGCCGATTTCCGCCGCCTTGGCCCGCGCCCCGGCAAGGAGCGCCCCGGCATCCGCCAGATCAAGCCGCTTCACTGTCATCATGGCCCTGCCCCTTATGCCGCCTTGACCCCACGCCGCGCCGCATGCAGCAGCGGCTCGGTATAGCCCGAGGGCTGCTTGGCCCCCTCGAAAATCAGGTCCCGCGCCGCCTTGAACGCCGCCCCGTCGAAATCGGGCGCCATCGGGCGATAGGCCGGGTCATGCGCGTTCTGCGCATCCACCTTGGGGGCCATACGCCGCAACGAGGCGTCGATTTCCTCTGCCGTACAGATCCCATGGATAAGCCAATTTGCCAGATATTGCGACGAAATCCGCAGCGTTGCGCGATCCTCCATCAGGGCGACATCATTGATGTCCGGCACCTTGGAACAGCCAATGCCCTGATCGACCCAGCGCACCACATAGCCCAGGATCGACTGACAGGAATTGTCCAACTCGCGCCGCACCTCTTCGCCCGATAGGTTCCGCCCCACCATCAGCGGCGGCGTCAAGAGATCGGCCCGTGCCGCGCGATCCCGCCCTTTCAGCGCCTCTTGCAGTCCAGCCACATCCACCTGATGGTAATGCGTGGCATGCAGCGTCGCCGCGGTGGGCGACGGCACCCATGCGGTATTCGCCCCGGCCTTGGGATGCGCGATCTTGACCTCCAGCATATCGGCCATGGCATCGGGCTTGGCCCACATGCCCTTGCCGATCTGACCGCGCCCGGTCATACCCGCCGCAAGGCCCGCATCGACATTCCCGGCCTCATAGGCCGCGAGCCAGATCGCCTTTTGCATCTCGCCCTTGGGAATGACCGGCCCCGCCTGCATCGAGGTATGAATTTCATCCCCGGTGCGGTCCAGAAACCCGGTATTGATGAACACGCAGCGATCCTTGACCGCCTTGATACAAGCCATCAGGTTCGCCGAGGTCCGCCGCTCTTCGTCCATCACGCCCAGCTTGACCGTGTTGCGTGGCAGGCCCAGCACCTCTTCGATCCGCCCATAGAGCGTATCGACAAAGGCACATTCCTCGGGTCCGTGCAGCTTGGGGATCACCACATAGACAGATCCAGCCCGCGAATTGCCCTCAGGCCCGCGCGCCAGATCATGCATCGCCGCCGCCACGGTCACCGCCGCATCCAGCATCACCTCGGGTGTTTCCTTGCCATCGAGCAGCACCGCATCCGTGGTCATCAACAGACCAACATTGCGCACCAGCATCAGCGCACGACCGGGATGCACCACCTCGGCGCCCTGCGGATCAAGATAGGTCACATCCGGGTTCAGCCGCCGGGTCAAGAGCCGCCCGCCCTTCTCGAACCGCTCTTCCAGATCCCCGCGCATCAGACCCAGCCAGTTGCGGTAGACCACGCATTTGTCGTCGGCATCCACCGCCGCGACCGAATCCTCGCAATCCTGTATAGCGGTCAGCGCGCTCTCGATCCGCACGTCAGAAATCCCAGCCGGATCATCGCGACCAATGGCCGAGGCCCGGTCGATCACGATCTCGATCATCAGCCCGTTGACCCGCAACATCACATTACCGCCCGCCGTATGCCCGGCAAATTGCGCCGAATCGGCCAGCCCCGTCACCTGTCCTGCGACCGTGATGCGCAACTCGCCATCCACCTCCAAGGCATCCACATCCGCCCAAGAGCCAGCCGCCAAAGGGGCCACCTTGTCCATATGTGCCCGCGCCCATGCAATCACTTGCGCCCCGCGCGCCGCGTCATAGCCCGGCCCCGCTGCACGCCCTGCAATCGCATCCGTGCCATAGAGCGCATCATAGAGACTGCCCCAGCGCGCATTGGCCGCATTGAGCGCAAAGCGCGCATTCATCACCGGCACCACCAATTGCGGCCCCGCGACCTGCGCAATCTCGGCATCGACATTCTGCGTGCCCAGCTCGAATGTCTCGGGTTCCGGCACCAGATAGCCGATCTCGGTCAGAAACTCGCGATATGCCTCACCGTCGAATTGCTGGCCGCGCCGCGCCCGGTGCCAGCCGTCGATCTGCACCTGCAATTCCCGCCGCTTGGCCAAGAGGGCCGCGTTCTTGGGGGCCAGATCACGCAACAGCGCGGCATAGCCCGACCAGAACTGATCGGCGCTCAGCCCAAGCAGCACCTCATCCTCGATCAGACGGGCCAGCGGTGCGGCCACGCTCAGGCCGTGACGGTCAACATAGGTGGTCATGAGTATCGCTCCAGTATTTCAGGAAATCATCGGGGTTTGCAGCTACTTCAGTGCTGCGGCACTTGTAAGAACGGGAAAAATGTTTTCCATTGTATGGAAAGGTATACCGAACATGTCCGACCCCCAAACCCAAGGCGTCCAGTCTGTCGCCCGCGCCTTGCGCCTGCTGCACCTGCTCAGCCAGCAGGACGAAGGCGCGCGCGTCTCGGATCTGGCGCGGCTGGCCGGTCTTGCGGTCTCGACCACCCACCGGCTGCTGACCACGCTGGAATTGCAGCATTTCGCCCAGTTCGATTCGGAACGCGCGCTCTGGCATGTGGGGCGCGGCGCGTTTTCGGTGGGCACCGCCTTTGCCCGGCGGCATAATTTCGTGACCCCGGCGCTGCCGCTTTTGCGTCATCTGCGTGATGTCACGCGCGAAACCGCCAATCTCGGGATTCTCGACCAGGACGAGCTTGTGACCCTGTCACAGGTCGAAAGCCGCGAGATCATGCGCGCCATCTCGCCCCCCGGCGGGCGCGTGCCCGCCTTTTGCTCTGGCATGGGCAAGGCGATTCTCGCCACTTGGCCCGATGCCGATATTGCGGAATTCGTGGCGCGCACCGGCTTTCACCCGATGACCAAACGCTCACATCGCAGCCTGACCACCGCCATGGTGGACATCAAACGCATCCGTGCCCAGGGTTTTGCGCTGGATGATGAGGAACACGTGACCGGCCTGCGCTGCCTTGCCGCCGTGGTCTGGTCGCCGCAGGCCGAGGCGGTCTGCGCCATCTCGGTCTCGGGTCTGGCCGCCCGCCTGCCCGATTCCCGGCTCGAGACCGTCGGACGGCAAGTGGCCGAGGCGGCTGCGGACCTGACCCAGCGCATCGGCGGGCAGAAACCGGAATAAACCCGTCAAAAGAGCGTCCCTTGCCCCTCCGGCGGTCCCTTGGGCTTGGATTTCGGCGCCGGGGTCGCAGCCCCCGACAGCTCGAGCATCCCATCGGTAAATTCGATCGCCAGCGCTCCGGCCCCCGCGGCCGCCGCCCGCGTGGTCACAACCGCCCCATCGCCGCGCACCACCGCATAGCCACGCTTGAGCGTGGCCTTGTATCCCAGCGTCTCGCGAAGCCGGTCCAGCGCCGCCAGCTGATCCTGCCAGCCCTGCACCTGCCGTCCTGCCGCATCCGAAAATCGGATCGACAGCCGGTCCAATTCGCGCCGCTTCTGCGCAATATCCCGGTTCAGCGCATGCACATTGAGCCGCGCCGCCACCCCCTGTAACCGCCGCCGATCCCCCTCGACCGCGCGCCGCAAGAGCGCAGGCCGCAGCGCCCCCGCCGTTTCCGACAGATGCACCCGTCGCACCTGCACCGAACGGATGAGCGCCGCAGGCAGGCGCTCGCCCAGCGCATCCAGCCGTTGACACGGCCCATCGAGCAGCACCTCGGCCCGTGGCAAGGCCCGCGCCAGATCGCGCAACCGCTGCCCACGCAAACGCACCCCTTGGCTCAGCGCATGGCTCAGCCGCGCGCCCTGCCCCTCGACCCAGGCCAAAAGGTCCATGCGCACCGGCACCGCCAGTTCCGCCGCCGCCGTCGGTGTCGGTGCCCGCTTGTCCGAGGCGAAATCAATCAACGTTGTGTCGGTCTCATGGCCCACGGCGGAAATCAGCGGAATCGCACTCTCCGCCGCCGCACGCACCACGATTTCCTCGTTGAACCCCCACAGATCCTCGACCGACCCGCCCCCGCGCGCCACGATGATCAGATCGGGACGCGGCAGCGCGCCACCGGGCGTCATCGCATTGAACCCCCGGATCGCTCGCGCCACCTCGGACGCACATCTGTCCCCCTGCACGGCGACAGGCCAGATCAGCACCTTGCGCGGAAACCGGTCGCGCAGCCGGTGCAGAATATCGCGGATCACCGCGCCCGAGGGCGAGGTCACAACCCCGATAATCTCGGGCAGATAGGGCAGCGCCTGCTTGCGCTCAGGCGCAAACAGCCCCTCCGCCGCCAGCGCCGCCTTGCGCTTTTCCAGCATCGCCATCAGCGCGCCCATGCCCGCTGGCTTCATATCCTCGATGATGATCTGATAGCGCGACTGACCGGGGAATGTGGTCAGACGGCCCGTGGCCACCACCTCCATCCCCTCTTCGGGCTGCACCGCAAGGCGCGCCGCAACCCCTTTCCAGATGATCCCCGCCAGCACGGCACTATCATCCTTTAGATCCAGATAGATATGCCCCGACCGTGGCCGCGAGATGCGCCCCAATTCGCCGCGCACCCGCACATGCGAAAACTCGCCTTCGATCATCCGCTTGATCACCCCTGACAGATCCGAGACCGAAAATTCCGGAGCATTGCCGCCCTCTTGGGGATCGTCGATCAGATCGGACATGCGCGCGCCTCCTGCCTTGTGTCTGGCTGCCCGCCACCTTAGAACGCTCGCCAACCGAGGCCAAGCAGGAGTTGCCGCCATGAACATTCTCATCCTTGGATCGGGCGGGCGGGAACATGCGCTTGCCTGGGCGGTCCTGCAAAACCCCAAATGCGACCGGCTGATCGTGGCCCCCGGCAATGCGGGGATCGCGGAAATCGCCGAAGTTGCGGCGCTCGACATTCTCGACGGCGGGGCCATCGCTGGCTTTTGCGAGGCCGAGGCGATTGATTTCGTCATCATCGGCCCCGAGGCGCCCTTGGCCGCCGGTGTCGCCGACCGCCTGCGCGACGCCGGATTGCTGGTCTTTGGTCCCTCCGCCGCCGCCGCCCGGCTTGAGGCCTCGAAGAGCTTTACCAAATCCATCTGCGACGCCGCAGGCGCCCCCACCGCCGCCTACGCCCATTTCACCGATCTCGCCGCCGCCCGCAGCTATGTCGAAACCCAAGGCGCCCCCATCGTGGTCAAGGCCGACGGACTTGCGGCAGGCAAGGGCGTGATCGTCGCCATGACCGAGGAGGAGGCGCTTGCCGCCCTAGACGACATGTTCGGCGGCGAATTCGGCAGCGCCGGGGCCGAAGTGGTGATCGAGGAATTCATGGACGGCGAAGAGGCCAGCTTTTTCGTCCTTTGCGACGGCGAGACGGCCCTTCCCATCGGCACCGCCCAAGACCACAAACGCGTGGGCGAAGGCGACACCGGCCCCAATACCGGCGGCATGGGGGCCTATTCCCCCGCCCCGGTGATGACCGATGCCGTGACCCAACAGGCGCTCGATCAGATCGTCCGCCCCACCTTGGCGGAAATGGCACGGCGCGGCACGCCCTACCAAGGCGTGCTCTTTGTCGGGCTGATGATCAAGGACGGTGCACCGCGCCTTGTTGAATACAATTGCCGCTTTGGCGATCCCGAATGTCAGGTGCTGATGATGCGCTTGGGCGCGCAGGCGCTCGACCTGATGCTTGCCACCGCCGAGGGGCGGCTTGCCGATATCTCCGTCAACTGGGCCGAGGATCACGCCCTCACGGTGGTTCTGGCCGCACAGGGCTATCCCGACGATTACGAAAAAGGCAGCGTCATCAACGGGCTGGACACTTGCCCCGAGGACAGCTTTCACATGGTCTTTCACGCGGGCACCACACGCGCCCAAGGGCAGATCACCGCGACAGGCGGCCGCGTTCTGGCCGCCACAGCCCGTGGCACCACCCTGCAAGAGGCGGCCGACCGCGCCTATGCCATGGTCGATCGCATCGACTGGCCTCAGGGGTTTTGCCGCCGCGACATCGGCTGGCGCGCGCTGAAATGACCCTCGACACGGCCCCGGTCCGGGTGCAACCCGGCAGCGGGCAGGCCGAGGCGATCCTTGATCTCATCCGCCGCAGCTTTGCGCAGATGGAGGGCCGGATCGACCCGCCCTCCTCCATGCACCGCCTGACCGTGGAATCCGTCGACCAGCACTGCCGCAATGGCGAGGTCTGGACCATCGGCACGCCGCCCGTGGCCTGCGTTTTCCTGACGCCGAAATCCGGGTGTCTCTACTTGGGCAAACTCGCGGTCGATGCCGCATGGCGTGGACAAGGGCTTGCTGCGCGGCTGGTAGACCTTGCCACGGATCGCGCCCGCGCCCGTGGCCTCGACGCGGTGGAATTGCAGGTCCGTGTGGAATTGACGGAAAACCACCGGGCCTTTGCCAGAATGGGCTTTGTCAAAACCGGCGAAACCGCCCATCCCGGATATGACCGCCCCACCTCGATCACCATGCAGCGCATAGTGACCTAAACGGGCATTTTCTCGGGTGTCACCCCGAAACGAAATCCCACGTTTCCAGAGGTCACAGCCTAAGAAAGCGCCACACGGTTGATCACAATCTCTATATCATTGACCGTGTTCCGCTCATTCTCGGGATTGAACAAATCCTCAACAACTTCCCCTCTGAATAACCGAACGACTTCGACATTTGGTGCCAGGAATTGCGGAAGATCGAGCAGACCATTCCCTCCGGGCCCTGCGGGTCCATCTATCGACAAAAACGTAAAGGGCGCATCCGCCAGCTTCACCTCGGTCACCGTTGCCCCGTCAAGCTCTGCCGGACTAAACACGACATGCCGGAAGTGCGAGCTGATCCCATCCCCAGAGCCGCTTGTCCTTATAAAGAGTCTGCTATCGTGAACCTCGAATGTGCCCTCTATAGTCTCATCAATATTCAGCACGACACGGGTAATATCCGCGAGCGAATTTCCGTCCTGTCCGGACACGTCAAACGTCTGCGCCGAAAGGGTTGCCAAATCCGCGGACCGAAGGCTGAACACAAGATCGCTGCCATCGCGCAGAGGTTCGATTGGTGTCCCATTTTCCTCTCCCAAGTCATCGACAAAGCCGATCCGAATCTCGTCCGCCTGTGTCGCATCCAGCCCGTCAGCGAAATAGCGGTAAACCTCAGGAGGGAGTGCGGGATCGGCATGAGTGACAGTAATCGCCAGAACGGATGGCTCTTCCCCGGTGCCGGGGGTAATTGTCACGTCAAATCCGGTCATCTCCCCAAGAACCGAACCCTCGGCAATATCCCGAACGATCTCGATCCTGTCTTCGGCCGGATTGAAATCATGCAGCTGGGCAATTACGCCGCTCGGGCTCCTACTGGAAAAATACCGGATGAGATCATCGCCATCGCCTAAGGTCACATCAACACCGTCTTCGGACCTGTCCGAATAGACATCAACGGTGTCATTGCCCTCACCCGCGTCGATCACACCATCGCCCCCAACGAACGTCTCGATCAGATCATTGCCATCCCCCCCCAGTGCAACAGGCTGCACTCCCGGCAAGTCCTCGAACTCGGTGCCAAAAAACTGAATGAGGCTCTCACCTTCAAACAGTGAAATCGTATCGTCGCCCTCACCCCCGATACCCGTGCCGCCGGATACGTAGAGGCGATCATTGCCCGCCCCGGCGTCTACGGAATTGAAAACCGGCACCAATCCTGCGCCTGACGGATTTCGGGCGAACCCGCTGTCAATCGCGATCACATCGTCAAAAGGCGTGGCCACTTGATCGTCAGGACCGGATGAAATCGAGACGGTGCCGAATTGGCGCGGGCCATCTACGACCGGCTCTTCGTCCGGCTCTTCGGGGAGTGTTATGGGCGGCAACTCCTCTCCGACGTCATCCTCGTCGGGCGGCCCCTCATTGGACACGTTATCATCGTCATTTTGATCACTTAGGACAAGGGATGCCCCCAAAACGCCCATCGCCGCCAACAGCAAACCAAGCATACCGTCGCTCCTCACAAACCTTGCCTTGCACGAAGCGTAGGTCGGGACAAAAATGCAATCAATCTACCTATCGAATGGCTTCCCCTTGCGGCTTTCAAATTATGGTTGTGTGCTGCAAGCGCGCAACAGCTGCGCCCCCTGTCAACCGCAGGCCAGCGCCTGTGCGAACCCCGCAGGGCTGGCCGTGATCCCCAAGGGCCGCGCCGTCAGGTCAGCGCCGTCAAACGCCACCGCTACAACTTCGCGAAATCCTCCATCCGCGACGATGATTTCGGGACCTTGACCACAGTCGCGCACCCCGCCCCAGATCACCTCATCCCCGATCCGGTGATTGGTGACGCCCGTGAGACTGGCAATTTGCGTCAATCCCCCCGGTGCCCAACTCCAGACGCGCAGGGTCTTGCCCAGATGCGGCGTCTCGACATAGGCAATATCGGTAATCCCGTCGCCATTCAGATCGGCAATCGCGGCGGGTGCCAGCCAGCGAAACCTTGTGCCGATATGCGGGGTGGCCGCGGATTTCACCAACTGCCCGCGCCGCAGAGTGTAAATCGCCAGCTGCGCACCTTGCGTGGGGCTCGATTCCACCACCACGACATCGGTCTGACCATCGCCATCCGCATCCACCAGACGCGGGGCCATATCCTCGAACACATGGCTTGGTTCCGGCCCTTGCCGCAAGTCATGCCGGATTTCCACTCCAGAGGCATCGCGCACCGCCAGGACACGACGCTCTTGGATCTGCCCCATGATCCGGTGCGGATAGCTGTCGTCGGGGGCCTCAAAGCGCGCAGCGGCGATGTTGCCACCGCCGCTCGCGACCCAAGGTTCGGCCAGAACCGGTCCGGCAATCAGCAGCGCCCCGATGACCGCTGCCGCGCCGCGCATCTCAGATCTGTTTTTCCGGCATCTGCACGACCAGACCATCCAGCGCATCCGTCACCTTGAGCTGGCAGGTCAGGCGCGAGCGCGCCGGGTCCGGCTGATAGGCGAAATCAAGCATGTCCTCTTCCATGTCATCCTTGGCGGGCAGTTTCTCCACCCAGGTCGGATCGACATAGACGTGACAGGTGGAACAGGCGCAGGCCCCGCCGCAATCGGCCTCGATGCCGGGGATATTGTTGTCGCGCGCGCCTTCCATCACGGTCAGGCCATTGGCCACCTCGACCTCGTGCCGGGTGCCGTTATGCTCGATATAGGTGATTTTAGCCATGTCTGGGCTCACTCCGTTGCGTCGCTATCGCCCATCTACCTAATCGCGCCACTGCCCCGAGACCAGCCCAATTTGCGCACCCCCGGCAAAAGATTACCCTACGTCTTGCGCCAACGCGCGCCCAGCCAGCGCCGGACCCGCGCGCCATCGGGTTTGGTCTCGGGCAGGGCGCCCCGCATCTCTTGCGCCACATGCGTCGACAGGATCGCCTCTGCCCGCTCCGCCAGCGGCACCCATGCCTCGTCCGGGTCTTCCGGCGCGTCAAACAGTGCCTGCCCCCCAAGAAAATCCCGCGCCAGCGCCGCATTGGAGGCCGCACAGCGCGCCAGCAAATCGCGCCGCGCCTCGGGGCTCAGGATCTCTTGTGCGGCGCGGGTTTGCGCCCACTCTGGCCCCCGCGCCATGAACCGCGCCAAGAGCGGCGCAACATCCGGGGCCCGCATCCCCTGCGCCATCAGCGCCGCCTTGATGTGCCGCGCCGCCTCGATCATCGCCGCGGGCGGGCTCACATTCTGTTGCGCGATGCCGAGCGGCCCATCTGGCAGGGCCACGCCAATCACTTCCAGCAAACGGCTCACGGCAAAATCCTGCGGCTGCGAGGGGTTGAGCGGCACAATGCGCATCGCCGCGCGCCCCACCTGCGCCGCCCATGCCGACAAGAGCCGGTGATAATCCAGCGTCCCCCGCGACCACCGCCGCTCCAGCAGATCCTCAAAACTGCCAACCCAATCGCTGCGGCCCTTCACATGCTGCTTGAAATCGCTCTCGATCCACAGATCCTGCCGCTTGAGATAGACGACCACCCGTGGCTCATAGCCCATGCGCTCCACCGCATCGCGCAACGGCATGAACTTCTCGTCGCGCCACAGGTCAAACAGGACCTCGCTGCTCAACACCACATCGCGCCCCGTGCGCAGGAAATAGCCCAGATGCGCCTCCATCCGCGCGGCATCCTGCGCCATGCAGATGGCGGCCAGCTGCGCCGCATTGCCCTGATTGCGCGTGCGGTCCTCTGGATGACGCTCGTATATCTGCCCTTGGGCCGCCAGCCAGTCGGCCCGCGCCTCCAGAAAACTCTGGATCGTCGTGGTCGCACATTTCGGCATGCCGATATGAAAGGTTACTACGGGCATCACCGCGCCTGTGGTCTGAACGGGACGCGCCATGTCAGCCACATCCCCCAATGGCCCAGAGTCTATAACACGTCGAGATCAAAGCGATAGAGGGACAGCGCATGATACGCGCCCCTGCCACACCAAGGGGCAGACCATATCAGCGGTGGAGCAGGCTCTTCATCCGCGCCAACAACGACACTGCCCCCTCAGGCTGTCCGGATGCAGTCAGCGGGGCATCGCTCTGAACGGGCGACCTGTCATCTTGGCGCTCTTGCCTCAACGATTTCGCAATCACCCCCGCCAGAATAGCGGGCACCCGCTCCGTCGGGGGCACCCAATCCGCCATATCGTCCTGCGGCAGATCGTCAAAGGCGGGCTTTCCCCCCAGAAAGCTGCGCGAAAGCTCGGCATTCGAGGCGGCCAACTCGGACAAGAGCGCGCGCCGCGCCACCGGGCTGAGAAAGCCATCGCCGGGCACATCAAGGCTGACATCGCGCACGGACTCCAGAAACCGCTGGATCAAATTTCGAATATCATCAGGGGCCATTCCTGCGCCGATCAGTTGCAGCTTGATCTGGCGCGCCGCCTCGGTTGCACTTGCCGACGGGCTGACATTCTGTCGAGGCGCGGCGATCTCCGCCTCTGGACGGGGCAAACCAAGCAGCGACAAAAAACTGTCGATGGCATAGCCCTCATCCTGCGACAGGTTTAACGCCACTGCACTCATTCGCGCATGCCCAACCTGATTGGACCAATTCGTCAGGGTGAAATTATAGTCAAGCGTGCGCTTCGACTGCCGCATCGCAAGCAGTTGGGCAAAATCCCCCTGCCAGAGGTTGCCGTCCTTCACATGCTGTTTGTAATCGCTCTCGATCCACAAATCCTGCCGCTTGAGATAAACGATCACCCGCAGATCAAAGCCCCGGCGCAGCACCTCTTGCTGGATCGTCTCGAAGCCGTTTCCGCGCCCCAGAACGAACAGCATTTCACTGCTCAGAACGACATTGCCGTCACAGTTCAGGAAAAAGTCGAGATGGTCGAGCAGCTGCGCAGGGGTGCCGGTCATCGCATAGTCGGCCAACTGCGCAGCGTTTCCCTGCCTCTCGGTGGGATCATCCGGGTGCTTCTTGTAGGAAAACCCACGCTCTTCCAGCCAGGTCCCCTGCATTGTCAGAAAATCCTGGATCGTCGTGGTGGCGCATTTCGGCATGCCAACGTGAAACAGAACCGTCTTCATACGCACCCCAGATCCTGCATCGCTCCTCAATCCTACAACCACAGCCGCCAAGCGCACGCAAGCGCGTGTCGCACAGACACCGCGCAACGGACCGCGCCCGCGCGCCAAACGTGGCACGCGAAGCGGAACGCCCCTCAAGCCTTTGGTAAAATTCGAGAATAATCCTCGCGAAGAGCCGTGCTTTTGCCACGGTCCTGACGCCAACGCGCCCCTGCCGGGCGCTGGAATGACCGCCGGAACGCAACATTTGAACCGGAGTCCCGACCATGAAACCCATCCTCACGCTCATCACCGCGCTCACCCTTGGCCTCACCGGTGCAGCACAGGCCGATGTCTCGAAAAAGATCGGCCGTGCCAGCCAGATCAAGGTCGGCAAAAGCAGCGTCATGCCCCCTGCCAGCCATCAGGGCCAATGGTGGACCCACCCCTCGGGCTGCGAATATTCGCGCACCGGACGGCCCGGTGAAACGGTCTGGTATCTCATCATCAACACCGCCCGGCCCGGTTGTCCGGCCTATATTTCCGTCACCGGGCGCGGGGATGTCTACTAGGCCTGCCCCGACAAAACCGGCGTCATATGAATCAGCGTCGGGCGGTCCGCGCGCAGCGCCGCCTGCACCGCCGCTTGCAGCGCCGCCAAACTCTGCGGGGCCTCGGCATTGGCGCCGTAAGCCCGCGCCAGGGCGCCGAAATCGGGGTTATGCGCCTTGACCGCATTGGGCGCGATCTGCGCACGCACCATGCTATCCTCGATCTCTTTCAGCTTGGTATTGTCCCAGACCAGAATCGGCAGGGCCAGACCCTGCTCGACTGCCGTGCCCAGCTCCTGCACCGTATACTGAAACCCGTAATCGCCCGCGATGGCGACCGTGGGCTTGCCCCGCCGCGCCATCGCCCCGCCAATCGCCGCAGGCAGCGCATAACCCAGCGTACCAAAGCCGGTGGGATGGTGCCAATGACCGGGCCGCGCCATGGGCCAGGCCTCCTTGGCGACATAGGCGAATTGCGTCATGTCGGAATAGATCATCGTATCCTCGGGCAAGGCTGCGCGCAGGGCATCGCAAATGCCGGCGATCCCCGGCCGCTCGGCATCGCTCTCGGCCCGCCAACGTGCCCGCGCAGCCGTAATCTCCTCGGGTCGCCAGCCGCCCCGAGAGCCAATATCCTGCGCCAGAATCCCCCGCGCCAGCGCCCCGGCATCCGCCAGGATCCGGCGATCCCCAGCCACCGCACCGCCCAGAACATCCGGGTCCATATCCACCCGGATGAGCGGCGCACGATGCCCCAACTCTGCCCGCCACAGATCGTTCTGCGACAACTCGCTGCCCACGACCAGCACCAGATCGGCCTCGGCAATCACCGACGCGCTGTCCGGTCGCGCCAGATAGGCCCCGAAATCGAGCGGGGCCGCCGCCCCCATGATCCCGCGCCCGGCATAGGTGGTAAAGGTCGCCGCCCCCAGCCTCGTCGCAATCTCGCGCCACGCATCGGCGCTCTTCACGGCTCCGCCGCCCAGAATGATCAGCGGCTTGCGCGCCGCACATAGCGCCTCGGCCACCTCCGCCGCCACCTCAATCGCAATCTCCGGCTTATCCACCATGGGCACCGCCACAGGCGCCGCCTCGGCCATCCCCTCCAACGCCGCAATCGGCACCTGGATATGCCGGGGACGCCCGCGCCGCGTGGCAAACTCGACAAGCGCGCGGTCTATCAACCGATAGGCACTGGCGGCGTCGCGCGCCTCGGCGCTCCATTCCGTGACACATGCCGCCGCCGCCCGCTGGTCGCGCATCTGGTGCAGCTGCCCCTGCTGCGCCGCTGCCTCATCCAGACAGGATGACAGCACCAGCACCGGCACACTGTCCGACCACGCCTGCCCCAGCGGCGTCAGGATATTGCACAGCCCCGGCCCGGTGATCACATAGGCCACCCCGGGCCTCCCCGTGGCCCGCGCGTAACCATCGGCCATGAACCCGGCCCCCTGCTCATGCCGCGCCAGAACATGGGTGATGCCCGCCTCTTCGATGCCGCGATACATCTCTTGGTTATGCACGCCCGGAATACCAAAGATCACCTCGACCCCGCGCGATTTCAGCATATGGCTGATCTGCGCGCCCAAAGGGGCCTGCACGCGGAACTCGTCGGATGTCTTGGCCATGTCAGGCTCCTTTTCAGGTCAGGGTGTCACGGACGCCAGAACGACGGCAGGATAAGCACGATCACGGCCAGAATTTCCAACCGCCCCATCAGCATGGCAAGGATCATCAACGCCTTGGCCGCATCGGGAAACTCCAGCAGCGATCCGGTCGGCCCGACACTGGGACCAAAGGCCGGGCCGACGTTGAAAATCGCGGTCCAGGCCCCCGTCACCGATTCCATCAGCGTGAGCCCGGTCAACTCCAGCGCGACCGAGAAAAACCCCAGCGACAGGATATAGACGGTAAAGAGCAGCATCACCGATTGCAGCACCTCATCCTCGACCCGCCGCCCCTCATGGCGCAGGATCATCACGCTGGACGGGTTGAAAATGCGCCGCGCCTGCTGCCCCATGGCGCGCAACATCAGCTGGTAGCGGAAAATCTTGATCGAACAGCCCGTCGACCCGGTGCAGCCGCCAATCGCCCCCACCACGATCAGCACCACAAAGGGAAATGTCCCCCAGGCCGTCACATCGCCATCGCCGAATCCGGTGCCGGAAAAGATCGACACGATGTTGAACAGCCGCAAGCGCACGCTTTCTTCCGATAACTGGCCGTTCATTATGAAATCATAGCCAACCACCAAGGCGACGGAATAAAAAATCCACCGCAGGTAGGTGCGCACCTGCGTGTCGCGATAGAGCGGCAGGATATTACCCTGCACCCCCTGCATCATCCGCACAAAGGGAAGACTGGCCAGGATCATGAAAACCACGCAGGCATATTGCGGCCCGCCAGGAAAGGCCGCAAAGGAACTGTCCATGCTGGAAAACCCCCCCGTCGAGACCGTGGTCAGCGCATGCACCGTCGCATCAAACGCGCCCATGCCAAGAGCAAGAAAGGTAAGCGTGCAAATCGCGGTCAGCCCCAGATAGACGTTGAGCACCCCCTTCGAGATGTCGATGGTGCGCGGCAGCGCCTTGCCAAAGGTGTCGAACCCCTCGGCGCGAAAGAATTGCATCCCCCCCACCCGCATCTCGGGCAGGAACACCAGCGCCACGATCACGATCCCCAGACCGCCCAGCCATTGCAGGATGCCCCGCCACAGCAAGAGGCCCTTGGGCAAGGTATCCAGCCCGGCAATCACCGTCGCCCCTGTGGTGGTCACACCCGACATCGCCTCGAAAAAAGCGTCGATGAAATCCAGATCGGTTTCGCCCAGCATGAAGGGCAGCGCGCCAAACAGCGGCAGCGCCACCCAGACCAGCGTGGTCAGCAAAAACGCCTGCTGGATGGTCAGAGGTTGCCCCATCGAATTCTTGCACGACAGGGCCACCAATCCGCCCGCAATGCAGGTCACGATCATGCTCTCGGCAAAAACCGGCCAATGTTCGCGCCCCTCGGCGATATCCACCAAGAGCGGCAGCGCCATGGTCAGGCCCATGGCCATGACCATCAGGCCAACGAGATATCCCACGGGTCGCATATCGAACATGAGGCGCAGAGTTGGCCGCTGCCGCCGAGACTGTCAAGCTGGATCAATGCCCGCGTTCAGCACTCACTCCGGTAAAAGGTCCTCAAATACAAAGCTGGGAATATCGGCGCGCGTCAGCCCCATCGCCGCCAATTCAGACTCAGACAGGCTCTCGAGATGCGCCACGCTCGCCAGCCTAGGACGCGCCAAGAGATAGCCATTCATCCCGGCGGCACGCTCGGCCAGAAAAAGGTCCAGATCGTGCCGCCAATTGGCAGGCATGAAGCGGGTCGTCAGGTCGGTCTCGGCCATTTGGGTTCCCTTTCCCGGATCGAACAGGTCCCCTCCCTGAAGGTATCATAGCGCGAATCCGGTCGGAAATCGCCCATCACCGGACAGCTGCCGCAGAGTGTTGCCGCATTGCAGCAATCGCACAGCCCCGGCCCATCACAGCCCGCGATCCCTTCAACGCCTCACGCAATAGTTAAGTTCAATTACAGTGGATTCATGCAAATGTCCGCGTGGATGACCGCCGTGTCTCATCATTTAAAGGGAGAAAATTCAGAATGAACCGCCAGCTTTTCGCCGCCGCGACCCTGATGGCCAGCCTCAGCTTTGCGCAAACCGCCCATGCCGCCGAATGTGCCGTCGCGGTGGATGACCCCTTCGCGCTCGAGGCCGCCGCGATTGAGGAAATCTACGCCTGCATCAAGGACGAGATGGTCGCAGGCTACGCAAAAGAAGGCGATGCCGTCGCCAGCGCCTATCGTGACTGGACCGTGTCCTCGACCCGCCCCGCCGTGGCCGGTGCCCATGGCAACCGCCTGCTTTATACCTTCGCCAATGACATCGCCGCCGAGCAATACCTGAAATACGCGACCGAGGGCGTGAACATGCCCGTAGGATCCGTGCTGGCCAAGGAAAGCATCACCATCAGCGCCAAGAAAAAGGCCGCTGTGCCCGGCCCGCTCTTCATCATGACCAAGGGCGAACCGGGCAGCGCGCCCGAGACCGCCGATTGGGTCTATGGCGGCATTCAGCCCAACGGCAAGCCGATGAAATTCAAGCAAAGCTTCTGCCATGACTGCCACGTCGCATGGGAGGCACAGGATATGCTGGCCTATCCACTGGAAGAGGTGCGGCTCGCAAACTGAGCAGCTCGCCAGAAAATTCGCCCGGCTCCTCTCAGGGGCCGGGCTTTTGTTTGCAAATCCGTCATCTCTGCGTCATTAAACCCGAATGACCCTACAGATGCGCGCGCTCCTTGTTCACCTTTTTACTGCCACCGGTGCCGTCTTCGCGATGCTTGCGATGCTCGCGGCAGTCGATCACAAATGGGAACTGATGTTCCTCTGGCTGGTGGTGGCCTTTGCGGTGGACGGCATCGACGGGCCGCTCGCGCGCAAATACGATGTGCAGCAATATGCCCCCGAATTTGACGGCGTGCTGCTCGATCTGATCATCGACTATCTCACCTATGTGTTCATCCCGGCCTTTGCGCTCTTTAAATCCGATCTCTTGCCGGGCTGGACAGGCTGGCTCGCCATCATCGTGATCACCTTTGCAAGTGCGATGTATTTCGCCGACACACGGATGAAAACCAAGGACAATTCCTTTTCCGGCTTTCCCGGATGCTGGAACATGCTGGTGCTGGTGCTCTTCGCGCTCGCTCCGAATTTCTGGATCATCCTCGGATTGGTGGTGGTGCTCGCGGTGGCCATGTTCCTGCCGCTCAAATTCGTGCATCCCGTCCGCACCGAACGCTGGCGCTGGCTGACCCTGCCCATGGCCCTGGCGTGGACCTTCTTTGCCGGCTGGGCGGCCTGGGTGCATTTCGATCCGCAAAGCTGGGCGCATTGGGGGCTGGTGATCACCAGCGTCTACCTGCTCTTTGCAGGCGTCGTGCAACAGATGTTCCCGCGCAAGGGTGATCTCGACCGCCTCTAGAACGTGCGGCACCCCATAGAAACCACACCCGTCCCGGGCTTGACCCGGGACCACACCCAAGCAGCATAGAGGCCCCGGCTCGGGGGCCGGGACGCTGTGACCCCGATCAGATGCAACGACCCTACAGCGTATCCAGACAATGCCGCCGGAATGCCCGCTTGAGCAGGTCCAATTCCTCGCGCAAGAGCGCCATTTCGGCGCGAATGTCATAGCTCAGCACATCCCCCGCCAAGAGCGCGAAACTGTCCAGAACCTCGCCGCTCCGCCGATCCCGGATCACAAAGGTCTGTACCCCGTCCGCGATCTTTTCCAAGGGCACCGGCACCCGCACCACCCAGAGGTTTTCCTCCGGCTTCGCCGTCACCACGACCCCCGCCACCGGCTCTTGCTGATGCGTGACCTCGATCTCGGGCGCAGCCTCTGCCTCGCCCGCCCGTGTCAGCACACCCTCCCAGACCCCTTCAAAGAGCCGCGTCTTGGTCAATGTCCACTCGCTCATCACCGCACCCCCCTATAGCGCCGCGCGCGGGCGACGGCTAAACGTCACATCCCGCAACACAAGCTGGCTCATCTGCGGATTCTCGAAGATCAGGTCGATCCACGCCCGCTCCACCCGCTTTTCGTTCAGGTTGGAATAGGCCAGATCGAATTCGACCATGATTTCTTCGGCATTCAGCGGCAATTCCCGCACGATCTGTTCGGTATTCGGCCCGTGCTTGATGTTGAGCCGGGCAAAGATTTCCAGCGGCTTTTCCAATTCCACAATCGTATCCATCCGCAACAGATGCCGCTTGGTCAGCCCGTTCACCGCCTGCTGCGGAAAATCCAGCACCACCGACAGAAACGATCCGTCAAAGGCAAACACATCCATCCGCAACCCATAAGGCGCCAGATCCGCCTCGCGGCTGTTGCGCAACTGGCGCAAACACAGCTCCGAACGGGCGCAATCGTGAAACAGTGTCACCTCGCGCCCCAGCATAGACTTGGACCGGACCGAGGCCATGCCGGGCACCGGCAAGGGCTCGCGCCACAATTCAGGCCGCCAGGCCCAATCGGTGCCATGCGGCCGGGAAAACGAATTCGACCCGATCATCGGCAACGCCAGCCGGTTATCGGAAATCGAGATCACCTCGTTGAGCGAATACATCAGCTTGCGCGCCCGCGCCCGCGCGCGCCGCAACTCCGCCAAGCCCATCATCGGGGCATTGCGCGCAGTCTGACGCCATTTGCGCAGGCTGTGGCGATGCGTCAACACGTCCAGTAATTTCATGCAGAGCGCACCCTTGCCAATCTTCGCACGCGCGGCCGTGCCGCACTGCTACGTCCCAAATCCTTGCATAGCATTAATTCAAAAGAGGAAACAATCCATCCCAAAGATCAGGAGGATGGGCTTGCCGCCCGCATCGCCCGCGCCAGGGCTTGCACCAACGCCTGCCCCTCGGCCCCCGACACACCCTGCCCCTCGGGGCCGTAAACCGCCAGTCCCACCAGATGCCCGTTGATCACCAGTCCAGCACGCCAATGTACCGGATCGCCCCCCGGAAGCGCGGCATCGCCGCCCTGCATCACCTGCACCACGGCCAGACCGTCCTTTTCCTGCGCCACCCGCACCTCTGCCGGGGCCAGCGCCCGGGCCATGGCCTGAGCATCCGGTGCTTGCGCCGACGCCACGCGCGGCAGAACCGAAACAGTCATCACCGCCGGATCGGCATAGACGCCGCCCATCTGCCCCAGACTTAGACAACTGGCAATCAGCGCGAAACTGCCCGACACTCCACGCCGCACGCTGGCCGCATCCACGCAATAGCCACGCGGGCCCGTCACCACCACCGCACCCTCGTAAAACGCGACCGCCGTCATCGCCTGAGGCTTGCCCGCAGGCGCGGCAAGACAGCCCGCAAGGGCCATCATCCCCAGCCCAAGCAGGGTCCGGCGCGCTATCGCCCGGACCCCGCCCCGCTCAGAGGTCCATATAAACATGCCGCTCGAACGCCGCGCCGGGATGGGTGACAGCGCCCTTGTAGGTCTCGCCCACCAACTGCGCATATTTCCACAGCGCGCCGCTCGTGTAGATGGTCTCACGCGGCCCTTTCCACGCGTCCTTGCGCTTGGCCAATTCCTCGTCACTCAAGTCGACCGACAATACACCCTTGATCGCGTCGATCGTGATCATGTCGCCCGTGGCAATCAAGGCAATAGGCCCGCCATGCGCCGCCTCCGGCCCGACATGGCCCACACAGAACCCGCGTGTCGCCCCAGAGAAACGCCCGTCGGTGATCAACGCCACCTTCTTGCCCATGCCCTGACCGCTCAGCGCCGCCGTGGTCGACAGCATCTCGCGCATGCCGGGGCCGCCCGCCGGGCCCTCATTGCGGATGACGATCACCTCGCCCTCCTTGTAGGCGCGCGCCTTGACCGCCTCGAACGCATCCTCTTCGCATTCGAACACCCGCGCCGGGCCGGTAAAGACCTGATGCTCGGGCGCGATGCCCGCCACTTTCACGATCGCGCCGGTCGGGGCCAGATTGCCCTTGAGGCCGACAACGCCCCCCGTCTTGGTGATCGGCGTTTCAATCGGATAGATCACCTTACCATCGGCCTCGCGCTCGATCAGGTCCAGCTCCTCGCCGATGCTGCGCCCGCTGGCGGTGATGCAATCCTCATGGATCAGCCCCGCCTTGCGCAATTCCTTCATGACCACCGGAATGCCGCCAGCATCATAGAGGTCCTTGGCCACATAGGCCCCACCCGGTTTCAGATCGACGAAATAGGGCGTGTCGCGGAAGATGTCGCAGACATCCTCGAGAAAGAAATCAATCCCCGCCTCATGCGCAATCGCAGGCAGGTGCAGACCCGCATTGGTGCTGCCCCCGGTGCAGGCCACGACCCGCGCCGCATTCTGCAAACTCTTGAGCGTCACCACATCGCGCGCCCGGATGTTCTTTTCCAAGAGCTGCATCACCGCCCGGCCAGAGGCCTCGGCATATTGATCGCGGCTCTCATAAGGCGCGGGCATGCCTGAGGAATTCATCAACGCCAGACCAATCGCCTCGGACACACAGGCCATGGTGTTGGCGGTAAACTGCCCACCGCAGGCCCCCGCCGACGGGCAGGCCACCCGCTCCAGCATATCCAGCGCCTTATCGGACATCTCGGCATTCTGATGCCGCCCCACCGCCTCGAACATATCCTGCACAGTCAGATCGCGACTGCGGAAGTCCGCCGGGATTTCCTCGACCTGCGGCGCCTTGCCCGGCAGGATCGACCCGCCATAGATGAACACCGACGGCACGTTCAAGCGCACCATCGCCATCATCATCCCCGGCAGGGATTTGTCGCAGCCCGCCAGACCCACCAGCGCATCATAGCAATGCCCGCGCATGGTCAACTCCACCGTGTCGGCAATCGCCTCACGGCTCGCGAGGCTCGAGCGCATACCCTCATGCCCCATGGCGATCCCGTCCGTCACCGTGATCGTGGTGAACTCGCGTGGGCTGCCATGCGCCTCTTTCACGCCGCCCTTGACGGCCTGCGCCTGACGGTTGAGCGAGATATTGCAGGGGGCCGCCTCGTTCCAGCAGGTCGCCACACCCACGAGCGGTTGATGGATCTCTGTCTCGGTCATGCCCATGGCATAGTAATAGGACCGATGCGGCGCGCGCTCGGGCCCTTCGGTCACGTGACGGCTGGGCAGTTTGGCTTTGTCGAACTTGGTCATGAGAGGCCTCCCGGAATTAGCTGGAAATCGGTCTAGGCCAGCGGCGCGGCGGGGGCAAGCCGATTGCAACCCCTCTGCCCTGCCTATAGCTTGCGCGCATGAGATATGACGCCCATGAAATCCTCGTTGGTCCTGCCCGTGCCACGGCCCATCCGGGGCGGCTTGTGGCGGGCATCGCCCTTGGCGTGCCGGTCTTTGTGGCGCTCAGCTATGGCTATGCCGCCCTTCTGCCGCTGCTCTTCGGACCCGAGGCTTGGGCGCAAATCTCGCCGGGAATCGAAAGCGCCTCGAACCCGCAGGGCGTGCTGATCAACCTCTTCGTGTTCGGTCTGCTGATCGTGGCCTTGGGCCTCACCCTGCGCATCGTCCACCGGCGCGGCCTATCTAGCATCATCGGCCCCCATGCCCTAGCCTTGCGCCAGTTCACCCGCGCGATGGGGGTGATGCTGCTGCTTTACGGTGCTCTGCTCTTTCTGCCCATGCCCGAAGGGCTGGAACCGGTTGCCAACCTGCCCGCCTCGCAATGGCTGATGCTTCTGCCGCTCGCCCTGACGGGCCTCTTTCTTCAGGTCTTTGCCGAAGAACTGGTGTTTCGCGGCTATTTGCAAAGCCAGCTTGCCGCGCGTTTTGCATCGCCCCTTGTATGGATGGTGCTGCCCTCCGTCAGCTTTGCCATGCTGCACTACGATCCCATCAGCTTTGGCGCAAACGCCTGGGTCGTGGTCGCCTGGGCTGCGGCCTTCGGTCTGGCCGCCGCAGACCTCACCGCCCGTTCCGGCACCCTTGGCCCCGCCACGGCACTGCATTTCATCAACAATTTCAGCGCCATCATGATCGCCGCCCCGCGCGGGCAATTCGACGGGCTGGCGCTCTATGCCTATCCCTTCACCGTGGACAATGCCGACGCTCTCTGGGCCATGATGCCGCTCGACCTGCTGATCCTCATCTGCGGCTGGCTCGCCATTCGCCTCAGCTTGCGCCGCTGATTGCATTTCACCCGCGCCCCGCTTATGTGAGGGCGCAACGTTACCAGAGAGACCGGACCCAATGAACTGGATCACCAATTACGTGCGCCCCCGGATCAACTCGATCTTCTCGCGCCGCGAAATCCCCGAAAACCTCTGGACCAAATGCGACGAGTGCGGAACCATGCTGTTCCACCGCGAACTCTCGGACAATCTCAACGTCTGCACCAACTGCGGCCATCACATGGGCATCACCCCGCGCGCGCGCTTTACAGCGCTCTTTGACGGCGGCATCTTCTCCGAGGTGGAGGTCCCCGCGCCCACCCCAGATCCCCTGCATTTCCGCGACCAAAAGAAATACCCCGACCGCCTGCGCGCTGCCCAAAAGGCCACCGGCGAGAAAGAGGCGATGCTGGTCGCCACCGGCGAGATGGGTCGCACACCCATCGTGGCCGCCGCCCAGGACTTCAGCTTCATGGCCGGCTCCATGGGCATGTATGTGGGCAACGCCATCATCGCCGCCGCCGAGGCCGCGGTAAAGCTCAAACGCCCCCTTATCCTCTTCTCCGCCGCAGGCGGCGCGCGGATGCAAGAGGGCATCCTGAGCCTCATGCAGATGCCCCGCACCACCGTCGCAGTGCAGATGCTGAAAGAGGCGAACCTGCCCTATATCGTCGTGCTGACCCACCCTACCACCGGCGGTGTCACGGCATCCTATGCCATGTTGGGCGATGTCCAGATTGCCGAACCGGGCGCGCTCATCTGCTTTGCCGGGCCGCGCGTCATCGAACAGACCATCCGCGAAAAACTGCCCGAGGGCTTTCAGCGCGCCGAATACCTGCTGGATCACGGCATGCTTGACCGCGTGACGCCCCGCACCCAATTGCGCGACGAACTGATCACCATCACCCGCATGTTGATGGGCTTGCCCCCCGCGATCAAGGGCGACCTGCCCGCCCCCGGACCCGAGGCACAACCGCAGCAGGACGCCACCCAAAAATGACCGCCCCCACATCCGACGCCATCCTTGCCCGGATGATGGCGCTGCACCCCAAGATCATCGACCTCACGCTCGATCGCGTCTGGCGCTTGCTCGATGCCTTGGGCAATCCGCAAAACGACCTGCCCCCGGTGATCCATATCGCGGGCACCAATGGCAAGGGCAGCACGCAGGCGATGATCCGCGCCGGGCTCGAAGCGGCGGGCAAGTCCGTCCACGCCTATACCTCGCCCCACCTTGCGCGCTTTCACGAACGCATCCGCCTTGCAGGCGAGTTGATCACAGAAGAGCACCTGACCGCCATTCTCGATGAATGTTACGCCGCCAACGGCAGCGACCCGATCACCTATTTCGAGATCACCACCTGCGCGGCACTTCTGGCCATGGCCCGGACACCTGCGGATTACACCCTGCTCGAGGTGGGTCTTGGCGGGCGGCTCGATGCAACCAACGTGATCGACCAACCGGCGCTCACGGTCATCACGCCCATTTCCATCGACCATGAACAATATCTGGGCGACACGCTGGCCAAGATCGCGGGCGAAAAGGCCGGGATCATCAAACGCCGCGTGCCCTGCGTCGTCGGCCCGCAACCCGACGAGGCCTTGGCCGTGATCGAATCCGTCGCCGCCCGCCACGGCGCGCCCCTGCTGGCGCATGGCCAGCACTGGCACGCAACCCGAGAACGCGGCCGCCTGATCTATCAGGACGAAACTGGCCTTCTCGACCTGCCCCTGCCCAACCTGCCCGGCGCGCATCAGATCGAGAACGCAGGCGCCGCCCTCACCGCGCTGCGCCACCTCCAGATGGGCGAGGCCGCCTATGAGGCCGCCGTCACCCACGCCTTCTGGCCCGCGCGGATGCAACGCCTGCAAACCGGCCCGCTCCTTGATGCGGCCCCCGGGGCCGAGGTCTGGCTGGATGGCGGCCACAACCCCGCGGCAGGCGAGGCGCTCGCCCGGCATCTGGCCACCCTGCCCGCGCGCCCGACCTATCTCGTCTGCGGCATGCTCAACACCAAGGACATCGCGGGCTATCTCACGCCGCTGGCCGCCCATGCCACGGCACTCACCGCGCTGTCGATCCCCGGCGAGGCCAACACCCTGCCCGCCGATGTAACGGCAGAGGCCGCGCGCGCGGCGGGCCTGCCCGCCACCACCGCCGAGAGCGCCCTTGCCGCTATCACCGACATCGTCGCAACCTGCCCCGAGGCGCGGATTCTCATCTGTGGCTCCCTCTACCTTGCAGGGGGAATCCTGCGCGAGAACGGCTAGGTAGTCCGGCGGACCGGGGCACAGCACAGACACACGCAAAAAGCTTACAAAATCCACGTAAGGACCTTACAGATTGTAAGGTCGCCCTCTGTGAACCACACCGTGAGAGAAATCAGCGGTTTTTCGGACTTTTCCGGAGTTTTAGGACCATTTCCGAATCACTCCATATTGACGAAATCTTGAAATTCAGACTAAATATAGGCAATAAAATCCGGCTCACCTGCCCGCCGGACTGCATAATCGTCGAGGGGGATAGAGCCGTGCCAAACCGTGACACTGGCGATGCAGCAACAGCGGTTGCCTGTACGACGACCCCGGCCGCATATTCCCAAAGCGTTGATTATTATGAGGTTTTCTTATGTTGCGTGCAACACTGATCGCGGCGGGATTTGTCGCTGTAACCCTTGCGTTGATCCTGCTTCAGCCCGGAAAATCGCGTCCCGTGGCCGACTTGCCCCCCGTGATCGACACCGATGTCACTCGCGTTGCTCCGGACCTCTCGACGCTCACCGCGCCTGCGCACGCGACTGAACCGTTGGTAAACAATACGGATGTTGCCACGTTGCCAGCCCTTCCCGCAGCCCCAACCCCTACCGCTCCTCAACCGCAGACAGCCATGCCGGTTGGCACTGCACTTGAATCCATGGTGCTTGGGGCGCTGCAACAGGGGCAGTCCGAAGGCTACATCGACGCGCTCGTGAATGACGCCGCCAAGAAGGGCAAGGTCGAGGTGCCCCAAGGTCTCGTAACCGCCGAAGGCCGGGTTGATACCGCCCTTCTTCTCAGCGCCCTGTCGCAACCCGCTCGCCCTCGCGTGCCCACCACCTATACCGTGGCCACCGGCGACAGCCTCGCCTCTATCGCCTATCGCTTTTACAGCGATTTCGCGCGGCAGGCTGACATCCTCGCCGCCAATGCCGACACGATGCAGCCCACGGATCGCTTGCGCGTCGGTCAGGTGCTAAACCTTCCAACCCCCTGACTTTACGGGGATTTCCAGTTACGATGGCAGGAATGATCGAGGGGCCGAACCAACGGCCCCCTTTCATTTTATGGGGCTGTTTTCATCCGCGCCCATCCTTGGGCGACCCCATCACCACATAGGACGTGATCGCATTGACCTGCGGCAGCGTGCCCAGAACATCGGTGTGAAACCGTTTGTAGGCCGCCAGATCGGCCACTTCGACCCGCAGGATATATTCCACCGCTCCGGTGATGTTGTGGCATTCCACCACCTCTGGCGCGCGGCTCATCGCCTGCTCAAAGGCCACCTGACTGGCCTTGGTGTGGCTGTTGAGCCCGACCGTGACATAGGCCAGAAACCCGATACCAAGCGCGCCGCGATCCAGCACCGCGCGATAGCCCGCTATGATACCCCGGCGCTCCAGATCCTGCACCCGCCGCAGACAGGCAGACGGCGACAGCCCCACCTTCTCCGCAAGCTCCAGATTGCTGATCCGGCCATCGCGGGTTAACTCTTGCAATATACGCTCACCGATCTTGTCCATGGATCAATTTTATTGCATTGATTCCTATAAATCGCAACAGAACGCAATTTCATGGCAGATTTTCTCGCATAAGGTTGCGGCATGACACTCGATTTGCTCACCGCCCTCGCCACTTTCGCCTTCGTCACGGTCATGACTCCGGGGCCAAACAACCTCATGCTCATGGCGTCGGGGACAAATTTCGGGTTTACACGGTCGATTCCCCATATGTTGGGGATCGGATTGGGGTTTCCACTAATGGTGGCCTGCGTCGGCCTTGGCGTGATGCAGGTTTTCGACCTATGGCCGCTCAGCTACACCCTGCTCAAGATCGGTTCCGTCGCCTACCTCGTCTATCTCGCGTGGAAAATCGCCAACGCCGCCCCTCCCCGCGATGCGGAAGCGTCCGGTAAGCCATTGACTTTCTTGCAATCTGCGGCGTTCCAATGGGTCAATCCCAAAGCGTGGAGCATGGCGCTTTCGGCTATCACCCTTTATGCAACAGGTCGCGATCTGGCCTCGGTCCTTTGGGTCGCAGGCGTATATGTTGTGGTCTCAAGCATCAGCACCACAAGCTGGACCCTGCTTGGCCAACAACTCCGCCGCCTCCTCAAGAACCAAACCCGCCTGCGCATTTTCAACTGGCTCATGGCCACCCTGCTCATCGCAACATTGATCCCCGTACTCTGGCCCTCCTGACCCGGTTGTGATTGCAAATCGTCGCTCTTGCAGCCATATAACGCCACGGCAACCGTGGAGACCTGAGCGCAATGACCAACTACCTCGACTTTGAAAAGCCTCTGGCCGAGATTGAAGGCAAGGCCGAGGAACTGCGCGCCATTGCCCGCGGAAACGCCGAGATGAACGTCGAGGCAGAGGCCGCCGCCCTGGATGCCAAGGCCGCCGAGATGCTACGCGATCTCTACAAGTCTTTGACTCCATGGCGTAAATGCCAGGTCGCGCGTCACCCAGACCGCCCGCATTGCCGCGACTATATCGAGGCACTGTTCTCCGATTACACCCCTCTCGCCGGCGACCGCGCCTTTGGCGAGGATCACGCCATAATGGGCGGTCTTGCCCGGATCAACGGGCGCCCCGTGATGGTGATCGGCCATGAAAAGGGTAACGATACCAAGAGCCGGATCGCCCGCAATTTCGGCATGGCCCGCCCCGAGGGCTATCGCAAGGCCGTACGCCTGATGCAGATGGCCGACCGCTTTGGCCTGCCGGTTGTGACGCTGGTAGACACGCCCGGTGCCTATCCCGGCAAGGGGGCAGAGGAACGCGGCCAGAGCGAGGCGATTGCCCGCGCGACCGAAACCTGTCTTGCCATCGGCGTGCCGTTGGTCTCGGTCATCATCGGCGAAGGTGGCTCGGGTGGGGCCGTGGCCTTTGCCTCTGCCAACCGCGTGGCGATGCTGGAACACTCTGTTTATTCGGTGATTTCGCCCGAAGGTTGCGCATCGATCCTATGGAAGGATTCCGAAAAGATGCGTGAGGCCGCCGAAGCGCTGCGCCTCACCGCTCAGGATCTGACCCGGCTTGGTGTTGCGGACCGCGTGATTGATGAACCCTTGGGCGGCGCGCACCGTGATCCGGTAAGCGCCATTGCCGCGGTGGGTAGAACAATCGAGGCGATGCTCAGTGAGTTAGCCGAAAAAGATCGCGCCGCCCTTATCAAGGACCGGCGCGAAAAATTCCTGCGCATGGGCAGCAAGGGTCTCGCGGCCTGAGCCGCGAGCGCTTATGTCCCACCTCAAGCGGCGTTGCGACGATTGGCCTTGAGCCGTGCATTCACCGTATCGACGATGCCGGAGAATTCACTCGACTCGATGCCCTGCTGGTCGGCGATAAGTTTCACCAGCATATCAACCCGCTCAATCCGATCGGCCCCGCCTTCAATTGCCCGCGCAGCCGAGGACGGCTTGAGCAAGCCATTGGCGGCACTGGCATATTTGGCGAACGGCACGGCATCGTCGGCCTCTGCACCCAATCGGCGCACAACCTCGTCAACGGTGCTGTAGATCTTTTCCGACAGCGCCACATCGCCATGCACCGCCTCTTTGATCGGGCGCGCGCCCTCGGGCAGGACACAGCGGTAATTGCCGGTAAGCAGCATGCTCCATTTGGCAAAGGGAACATAGATCGAGTCGAACACGCGCAGCTTGACCGGCACGTCCTTGCCATCGACCGTCACCGCATCAATCGCCGCCTCCAGATCACGCAGGATGCGGTTATGGGCCTCATCCTCGAAAATGGCCGCCTTGAAATTGGTGGGCAGGCCGACATGCAGCGTATTGGCGCCATCCTCGGCCACGCGATATGCTTGCGGATCAGGGCTGCAGAGCGTGACTGTGCCAGGCTTGAACGCGGCCCACGCACTCGGGCACGTATAGGCCGCTTCAAGCTTCGACGTGTCCAGCCCCGGCACCCGGCGCAGATAGGGCAACGGCGGCATGTTCATGATCGAGAGGCACGGCGTGCCCGCAGCAGCAATGCGACCCAAGAGGTCGACGATATTCTGGGCACAATACTGCGGCTCGGACATGGCAAGCGCCACCATGTCATAATCGGCGGGATTGACATCCTCGGGCGCCAGAGCGTTGAGCGTACCAGGCATATCATGCGAGCGGAGCGAACGATGCTCTGCCTCGTCACGCAGCTTGATGCGCACATCGGTGCCCTCGGAGTTGATGAGATCAGCCGTGGACTGGCGGCAGACAAGCGTCACATCCTGCCCGGCCATCAAAAGCTTGGTGCCAAGAAGAGAGCCGTAGGAGGCCCCAAGGATTACGATGCGATATGCCATGACAGTCCTTTCGAAAGAATCTTGCGCGTGTTTTGGTTCCACTAGTTATATAGGAGCGCGCCGATTTCACTACGAAATTAATGTCAATGTGTGTATAGTAAACATTACATCGCAAAAATCTGTAATGTTGTAAGGTTTCCTATGGCCAAGACCCTCATCGGCCCTCGACTGCGCCAGCTGCGGCGCGAGCGGGGGCAAACCCAGGCCGACATGGCCCGCAAGCTGGACGTCAGCCCGTCCTATATTAACCTGCTGGAAAACAACCAGCGCAGCCTGTCGGTGCAGATGCTGATGTCCATCGCCGATGCCTATGCGGTCGATTGGCGTGATCTGACGCGGGACGAGACCGCGCGCCGGGTGGCCGACCTGCGCCATGCGGTGCGCGATCCGGTGTTTGCGTCGGACCGCCCGGATCTGCAGGAATTGCGCGGCGCGGTCGATCACGCCCCCCGGTTGGTTGATCTTTTTCTCGAATTACACGGTGCCTATCGCACGGCGTTGGAAAAGATCCTGAGCCTTGCGGGAGAGAACGCCGCCGACGAACTCTTGCGCAGCTCACCCGAGACAGTGATCCACAACTTCTTTCGCGACCACGAGAACCATTTCCCGGAATTGGAGCGCGCCGCCGAAAGCGCACGCGACGGGGAATTCAGCTCGCCCGAAGATCGCTATTTCGACCTGAGAGAGCGGTTGCGGATGCGGCACGGCATCAGCGTGCGCATCCGGCGGATCGGAGAAATAGGCGATGCCCTGCGCTATTATGACGAAGCCACAGGCGTCGTGCATCTGTCGCAGGCGCTTGACACCTCAAACCGCGCCTTCCAATTGGCGCATGTGCTGTGCCTTGTCGCCTATCCGGACGTTCTGTCGGGGATTGTGGATCGCAGCGGACTTGGATCGCAACATGCCTTGGCTCGGCTACGGGTGGAGTTGGCCAATTACTTTGCCGCCGCGTTTCTCATGCCCTATGACGCCTTCTTGCGCGAGGCCGAGTTGGCCGCCTATGACATTGACCGCGTTGCCGCCGTGTTCAGCACCTCGTTCGAACAGGTGTGTCAGCGCCTGACCACCCTGCAACGCGAAGGCGCGCGCGGCGTGCCGTTCTTCTTCTTGCGCATCGACAAGGCTGGGAACGTCACCAAACGCTTCAATTCCACCTCGTTTCACCTTGCGGAGTATGGCGGATCGTGCCCAGTGTGGAACATTCACACGGCGTTTTATCAACCCGGCGTGATGATGCCGCAATTCGTCGAAATGCCGGACGGCGCGCGGTATTTCACTGTCAGCCGCACAGTGCATCGTCCGGTTTTCAGCGAGGAAACGCAGGACCGCCGCCTGACACTCGCCTTAGGCTGCGAGGCGAAATATGCGCATCGCCTGCGCTATGCCTCAAGCTACAATTTCGACGACCCCAAGCTCTATGCGCCCATCGGTCTCAACTGCAACCTCTGCCCGCGTCAGGCCTGTTCACAGCGCGCGCATCAGCCCTTGTTGATGGAATTGCCAATTGACGAAAACCGGCGCGGCAGCACCCGTTATGAAAGCTGAAAAGGGGGCCGATTGGCCCCCCTTCCATTTCTCTCGATGTGTCCTTATTCGGCTGGCTTGGCCCGGCGGGGGCGCAAGTATTTGAACGCGGGCATCAGGATCAAGATGATCGCGACCACCATGATCGGTGCCGAAATCGGACGGTTGAAAAAGATCGACGGATCGCCCGAGGACAGAAGCAGCGATTGGCGCAGCGTCGGTTCGGCAATCGGACCCAGCACGATGGCCAGAACCGCAGGCGCCACCGGATAGTCGAACTTGCGCAGGAAGAAGGCGCCAAAGCCAAAGATCAGAAGCAGCCAGATGTCGAACATATCCTGCATCGCGGCGTAGCCACCGACCACCGACAATACAAAGATC
Source organism: Roseovarius mucosus DSM 17069 (assembly GCF_000768555.3). GTDB lineage: Bacteria > Pseudomonadota > Alphaproteobacteria > Rhodobacterales > Rhodobacteraceae > Roseovarius > Roseovarius mucosus. The sequence continues at coordinate 10,851 of NZ_KN293977.1, read as the reverse complement.
AGCGGTGCCAGAACCGTGAAGGGCATGCGCAGCATCCAGATAAAGAGCGGGATGAAAGCGAGGTTCACGATCACGGCGAAGAAGTTGGATACGTAGAACGATCCAATCAGACCCCAGACGAAATCCGACTGTTCCACAAACAGGCGTGGGCCAGGGGTCAACCCCCAGATCACCATACCACCAAGCAAAATTGCCGTAGTAGGAGACCCAGGAATACCCAAGGTCAGCATCGGCAACATGGAGCCGGTCGAGGCAGAGTTGTTCGCTGCTTCCGGGGCAGCCACGCCGCCAACGTGCCCTTTGCCGAAATCATCCGGGCGTTTCGAGATCATCTTGGTAACGCCATAGGACATGAGCGACGCAGGTGTAGCCCCCGCCGCCGGAAGCACGCCAACAAAGAAGCCGAGGAATGAGCCGATGGACATACCCTTCCACCCTCTTTTGAAGGATGTACCGGTATCCTCGACGATGCCCTTTACCGTGATCTTTGCTTCGGTATTGGTCACTTCGCCCCGGGTCGATTCAATCGTCCAGATCATCTCGCCGATGCCATAGACACCGATGGCCAAAACGAGAAAACTGATGCCCCCAAGAAAGCCGTTCATGTCGAGCAGGATCAAGCGTGGCGCGCCGGAAATCTGGTCGAAGCCGACCGTTGCAAGCACGAGTCCAAAGCAGATCGAGAACACCGTCTTGGGGATATCATCACCGCCGAGGCCCACGAATGTGGCAAAGGCCAAAAGCATGAGTGCAAAGATTTCAGGCGGACCAAAGCTGAGGGCCACCGTTGCCAAAAGCGGGGCAAAGCCGGTGAAGAGCACGACCGACACCGTTCCACCAACAAACGAAGCAATAGCCGCCGCCACGAGGGCAAGACGTGCCTTGCCCTGAAGTGCCAGTGGTCGCCCGTCAAAGGTGGTCGCGACCGCCGTCGAGGCCCCGGGAATACCCAAGGTAATCGACGAAATCGCTCCCCCGTACATGGCCCCGTAGTAGATGGCGGCCAAGAAGATGATCGCAGATCCCGGCGGGACCAGAAAGGTGATCGGCAACAGGATTGCCACACCATTCACGGAACCCAGACCCGGCATTGCGCCGATAAAGAGCCCGAGAGTCACGCCAACAAAGATGAGCAAAAGGTTAAGAGGTTGCAGTGCGACAAATATGCCGTCGCCAAGTAGAGATAGAATTTCCATGGGTTTGGTCGCCCTTTGTCAGCTAGGCCGTGACCGGCTCAGTAGATGATTTCGTAGAGGACATTGAACACCGGCTCGGTGAATCCCATGCCAGTCGGCATCGAGATTTGCATTAGCCCTTCGAAGAAGAAGAACAGCCCAAGCGGGAATACTACCGCCATCATGCCGGTGAGAAACCAGCCGTGGCGACCGAGAACTTTGAGGTAGTAGATCATGAAGATCGCAACCGCGCCATACATCGACACGACGTCGATCAGCGCGACAAAGCCGATGATACCGCCCCCTACGAGCAACAATGTCTTGAGCCCGTAGGAGTCGAGCACAGGCTCATCCGACTGGGATTGCGGAGACGTACCCCGCACCCAGTTCAGGGCGATAAAGCCGGTCGAGATCAGCATGCCGAGAGACAGCCAGAATGGCCAGAAGCCGCCCTGTGGTCCGGTCCCGGCCACGAAACCGATCCCGTTCGCCGATGATTTGTACATCAGGTAGATGGAGAGGAGGGCCAGCACGCCCGCCGTCACTATTTCGCCAACCCGCATGGCCAGCCCTCCTTATTATCGGTTTCGATTCAGATCACTTCATGCCAGAAAGCAGCTTGGTGTGGTTTTCCACCTGCAGCTGCCAATAGGCGCGCTGCTCGTCGGGGTTCATCCACAGCGGCGAGAGCGATTCAGCTTCCAGGTAGCCCTGCCACTCTTCCGAGTTGAAGATGTCCTCGAACAGCTTCTGGTAATAGGCTGCGGCCTCATCCGACATGCCCGGCGCACCGACAACAGCCCGCTGGTTGTAGTAGCTGAAATCGTGGCCTTTTTCCTTGAGCGTCGGAATGCCCGGATAGGCGCTCATCTGCTCGTCCGAGAAAACCAGAAGCGGACGCACATCGCCCGACTGGAAGAAGCCACGCGCCTCAGCAGGGTTGTTCACAGTGGCCATGATCTGCTTGCCAGCCAGGGCCGCCGCAACCGCACCACCACCGTCGAAGGGGATGTACTTCGACTTGAGATCAAAGGCATTGTTGAGGTAGGCAAAAACGATACTGTCTTCCTGACCCGTGCCTGTGCCGCCGGTGACATATTCGCCATCCGCCGCCTTGACCGCATCAACCCACTGCTCGAAGTTCTCGATGCCGCTGTCCTTATGCACCCAGAGGGCGAAGGGATCGACGCCCATCATCGCAATCGGAGTAAAGGTCTGGATATCGACGCCCAATTCCGGCTGCCGGATTGGCGTCGAGAAGAACGAATTGAGCGTCACCAGAATGGTGTGATCAGGGTCATTCGTGGAATTTAGCCAGATCAGCGCTTCTGCACCGGATCCACCACCCTTGTTGTTGGGGATCAGAGGACGGTTCGTCATGTCCTTCTTCTCGGCCACCGACTGAATAAAGCGGGCGATCTGGTCTGCACCGCCGCCTGGACCTGCCATGATGACAAAGTCGATAGGCTTGCGCGGTTGCCATTCGGCCATTGCTGCAGGGGCCGAGAGCCCGAGCGCGGCGATGCCGATTGCTAACGTCTTCAGAATATTCATGTCTTCCTCCCGTTGATGGCCTTTCAAAATGGCCAGATGCGTTAGAGGTTCTGACAGGCCCTTGACCCTCCTCGGTCATTTTTCTGCAGGCTTATCCGAACCAGATTTTAGTTTGCGGTCGTCCTCCCTTTTCTGTCCACAAGTTTTCCGTTCCTCGTGCTCGCGGCCTCAATGCACCATGACGACTGGAATTTTCGCCTCCGCGACAATCGTCGCGGAATTGCCGCCCAAGAGCGATTCCCGCTCATAACTCTCGTGATAGGCCCCCATAATCAGCATGTTCGCCCCCACTTCGGTACATTTTTCCAAAAGCGTCCGACCAACATTTCCGGTGCGCTCGAAGGCATGAATCTGCGATGTAACCCCGCGCTGCGCGAGGTAATGGCGGAATTCCTCAGGCGTGGCGGTATGTTCGATTCGCCCTGCCGTCAGGATCGTCACCTGATCTGCGCCCTCGATGAGCGGCATGGCCATCGCCACCGCGCGCGACGCCTCAAGCGAGCCATTCCAACCGATCGCCACATGGCTGCCGATATCTGGGGCCACTTGCTCGGTATTGGGACAGACCAGAACTGGACGTCCCGACGTGAAGAGCGCCGATTTCAAGGTGTTATATCCAAGATTCTCGTCTTGGCTGGGCTTGGCCACACAGATCAGATCTGCCAGGCGACCGTAATGCCGCACGACCTCGACCTGCTTGCCTTCATACTCTCGAAAGGCGGCCGTGGCCTTGCCGACGGCGCGCGGCTCCACGCTGATGCCATGCCGTTTGGCATCGTCAAGAAACTTGTCGCGCATGTAGCCCTGTTCGTAGTCCGCCCGCTTCTGGCTTGCCTCTTCCAACTGCTTCCGCAAGAAGGCAGGGATCACTACCCCATAGGGCATCATGTCTTCGGCCTTGGGATGGCAGTGCACCACCCGCACATGGGCGTCGTAGCGCTTGGCGAGAGCTGCGGCATGGGCAAACAGGATCGGCCCCCGCCCGTCTTCGCGAACCGGCATCATGATGGTGTGAAGTGTGCTCTTGCCCATGATCAATAGAACCCGTTGGGAACGCCTGCGGCGTTGGTGGATGGGAAACGCGCCAGAAATATTCGGCAGGCAACCGGCGCAGTCGCGAAGGTGCAGCATGGCAGACCTTGACCCAGAGGACGATCGGCGATCTGCCGCGGCCCTCTGTTGGCTTGAGATAGGTCAAGGTCTGCCATGATACGCTCCCATTGCTATGGTATATCAGCTTCCGAAGGTGGCCCCCGGCGCAAGCCCGACCGATGCGGCCCATTCGGCAGCGGGCATCTTGGCACCGCCTGCCGGACGAACCCTCTTGATCAGGATACGCCCGCCCACGCACTGCACTGCAACACCTGCATCGGAAACCTCACGCACGCGGCCCGATATGCCGTCCCCCGGCACGAGCGCACAGTCATAGACATCGACCTCGGCCCCGTTCAGCGTGGTCCAGGCCCCCGGTGCTGGATTGGTACCGCGAATGAGATCGTAGACCTGTTTGACCGGACGATGCCATTCGATGCGCGCGTGAGTGCGGGTGCAGCGGCGCTCGTAGGTCGCTTGGCTCTCGTCCGGGACGATGCGCGGCGGATTGCCCGCGCGGAAGAGATCACAGACCGTAAGCACGCTCTGGACCGCATGCGGATAGATCTTCTTGAAGTAGAGGTCGATCACTGTGTCATCTGGACCAATCTCGCATTCCCACTGCAAAAGGCTGTCGCCCTCGTCCAGACCATCCGACGGGTAGAACCACGAATAGCCAGATTTCGTCGAGCCCATGATGATCGGCCAATTAACGGCAGAGGGGCCACGGTGCAGGGGCAACAGGGACGGATGAAAGCATATAGAGCCATGGGTCGGCGTATCGCGCGCGGCCTCGGGCACGAAGACGTTGACGAAGGCCATCACCATCAGATCAGCCTTATGCCCCGCCAACACCTCGAGCGAGGCGGGATCATCGAAATTGGCAGGCTGGTGGACCGGCAGGCCCTTTTCCAGCGCGAGTTCCTTGATCGGGTCGACAGGTTTGCCGTCCTTGTCAGGTTCGCAATATACCGCGACAACCTCGTCTGTCCCGGTGTCGAGCAACTTGGCCAGCACATCTTTGCCAAAGGCCTGTTGCCCCATCACTATAAGTCGCATTCGCTCCTCCCGTTTGTGCGGTTGGCCGGTCTGCGCCGGCCTTGCCGTCACTCATTCGTTATTCGGCGGCCTGCTTAGCCGTGCCGACGGCACCCGACTCCATGATCCGCGCGAGATCTTCGCCGGAATAGCCAAGGACGTCCTTCAGGATTTCCGCCGTATGTTCCCCGAGGAGCGGGGAACGTGTCACCTCGACCGGGCTGTCGCTCAGCTTGATCGGACAGCCAACAGTGGTGTAACGGCCGCGTGTCGGATGATCGACATCGACAATGGTACCAGTCTTGCGAAGGCCCTCATCCTCCATGATTTCCTTGGTCGACAGGATCGGACCGACGGGAATGTCATGCGGGTTGCAGATGTCCATCACTTCAAACTTGGTCTTGGTCATGGTCCATTCCTCGATGCGCGCGAAAATGGCATCGAGCTTGTCCAGCCGCTCGGCCGGGGTGGCATAGCCGGGAGCGGTTTTCCAATCCGGCTCACCGATCACGTCGCACACTTTCTCCCACACCGCAGCCTGCGTGATGAAATAGGTGTAAGCGTTGGGGTCGGTCTCCCAGCCCTTGCACTTGAGAATGCGACCCGGCTGACCGCCGCCCGAGTCATTCCCCGCGCGCGGAGTGGAGTCACCGAAGGGAATGCCCGCCCCGTATTGGGAATATTCGGTGAGCGGTCCTGCCGCCAGGCGCTGCTGATCGCGCAGCTTGACGCGACAGAGATTGATGACCCCGTCCTGCATCGGTGCCAGCACCTTTTGCCCACGGCCTGAATGCTCACGCTGATAGAGGGCGGTGACGATTCCAAGCGCAAGATGCAGGCCAGTACCGCTATCGCCAATCTGGGCGCCAGTCACGAGTGGCGGACCATCGAGAAAACCAGTGGTCGAGGCCGCCCCCCCCGCGCATTGCGCGACATTCTCATAGACCTTGCAATCCTCATATTTGCCGGGGCCAAACCCCTTGACCGACGCCATGATGATGCGCGGATTGATTTCCTGAATCCGCTCCCAGCTAAAGCCCATCCGGTCCAGGGCACCCGGCGCGAAATTCTCGACCAGCACGTCGCAGGTTTCGATCAGGCGCGTCAGCACCTCCTTGCCCGCTTCGTTCTTGGGATTGAGCTCAATCGAGCGCTTGTTGTGGTTAAGCATCGTGAAATAGAGGCTGTCCGCACCCGGCACATCCACGAGTTGCTTGCGAGTGGCGTCGCCCACACCCGGGCGCTCCACCTTGATCACATCCGCGCCAAACCACGCCAAGAGTTGCGTGCAGGTCGGGCCAGATTGCACATGGGTGAAGTCGAGGATCTTGACGCCTTCAAGAGCTTTCATAGGGTTCTCCATCTTCTGAGCTGCGTGGGCTGGTTACCCACGCCCCAGTTTCGTTCTGTGTTCAGTCTTTTCGCGCCTGCGGATAGAGGCGTTGTGCCACCACCGATTGCGGATTGAGGTTGCCGATATTGCCGCTTTCCTTGCCCGCAGCCGGGTCAATGATTGCGTTGATGAGCGTGGGCTTGCCGCTGTCGAGGGCTTCGTAAACAGCCTTGCGCAGTTCATCTGGAGAGCGGGCGGTGACGCCCACACCACCAAAGGCCTCGATCATCTGATCATAGCGCGCGCCTTTGACAAAAACCGTGGTCGCGGGATCGTCACCGCCGCCCCAGTTCTCGCCATCCCCGCGATAGATGCCGTCGTTGTTGAACACCACGGTGCAAATCGGCAGGTTATAGCGGCAGACTGTTTCCACCTCCATCCCGCAGAACCCGAAGGCGCTGTCGCCTTCGACCGCCAGCACCCGCTTGCCGGTCTCAATCGCCGCCGCGATGGCCGACCCCATGCCGATCCCCATCACACCCCAGGTGCCCACGTCAATCCGGTGACGTGGCTTGTGGATGTTCACGATCGAGCGGCACATATCCAGCGTGTTGGCCCCCTCATTGACAAGGATCGTGTCGGGGTGATCGTTGATCGCATCCTTGATGACGCCAAGCGCCCCGTGATAATCCATCGGATCGTTGTTGTTGCGCAGCCGCGCATCCATCTTGGCCATGTTTGCGGTGGCCTTGGAATTGACCGCATCGAGCCACTCTTTCGGCGGCGCGATCCCGGCTCCGTCCATCGCCTTGAGCAGCGCCTCACAACATGACCCCACGTCGCCCACTATGGGGGCTGCGATCTCAACGTTGGAATCCATTTCCTCTGCCTCGATATCCATCTGGACAAAGCGCTTGGCCCCCGGCTCACCCCACTGCTTGCCCTTACCATGGCTGAGCAACCAGTTGATCCGGGCCCCCATCATGATGACCACATCCGAGTCCTTGAGCACCATCGAGCGCGCGGCCGCGGCACATTGCGGGTGCGTATCGGGCAAGAGCCCCTTGGCCATCGACATCGGCAGGAATGGATAGCCGGATTTCTCGACCAGTTCGCGGATCAGATCATCACATTGATCATAGGCCGCCCCCTTGCCCAGCACGATCAGCGGACGTTTTGCGGTTTTCATTACCTCGATAGCGCGATCAATCGCTGACTTCGCAGGGATCTGCCGTTGCGCAGGCTCGATCACCTTGACCAGCGAGCGCGCGCCTTCGGCAGCATCCATCACCTGACCCAACATCGCACCGGGAATGTCGAGGTAAACACCGCCGGGCCGACCAGAAATGGCCGAACGGATGGCCCGCGCGACAGCAATACCGATATCCTGCGCGTAAGTCAGGCGATATGCCGCCTTGCAGAATGGCCGCGCCATGGCCAGTTGATCCATCTCCTCGTAGTCGCCCTGCGCAAGGTCGACGATTTCCCGCTCTGAAGAGCCGGAGATAAGGATCATAGGCCAGCAATTCGTCGTCGCATTGGCCAGAGCGGTCAGACCGTTCATGAAGCCGGGGGCCGAGACGGTCATGCAGACGCCCGGCATCTTGGTCAGAAACCCCGCGACCGAAGCTGCATAGCCTGCATGCTGCTCGTGGCGAAAGGAAATCACCCGCATCCCCTGCGCCTGCGCATAGCGTCCAAGGTCCGTGATCGGGATACCCGGGACGTTATAGATTGTCTCAATCCCGTTAAGTTTGAGTGCATCAATAAGCAGGTGGAACCCATCGGTGAGATTTTCGATATCCCCTTCAGGTGCGTTGCTATTTGCTGCGTGTGCGCTGGCGACTGCCATGGTTTCCCTCCCGTTTCAAATCAATCTCACCCCGCCTATGCTGCCGGGTATGAGTATGCTGTTCAGCCCGTGTTCGCCGCGGCGTTGCGCGTCAATTCCAACCTTCCCCAGGTCTTTCGGAGATGCTGATGCAACTGCATCGTATGCTCTCGGACCCGCTCGGCGGCCTCATCGGCATCGCGACGCTCCAACGCCTCGATGATTTCGGCGTGATCAACGACCGACCGCTTGACGCGGTCTCCCTCCCACATCGACCGCAGCCGCACTGCCTGAATGTGCAGAAATAGCCCCTCCGCCATGGTCTTGAGCAGGCCGCAATGCGAAATCTCCAAGATATGCATGTGGAATTTCAGGTTATCGTCGGAATATTCCGCAATCCGCGTCGCTGACAACTCGTCGTTATATTTAGATGCGATTTTGCGCAGGGTCGCGATTTCGCTGTCGCTCGCGTTGTCTACCGCAAGCCGCGCCGCCATACTCTCAAGTGCGGCCCAAGCCACAATCATCTCGAGAATTTCTTCGAGGCTCTTTCGTTGAACATAGACGCCCTTGCGCGGCACCACCGTCACCAGCCCATCCGCCTCGAGCCGGGCAATGGCATCCCGCAGTGGCGTGCGCGAGATATTCAGCTGTTCGGCCAAAGATCGCTCGTCGAGCCGCAGATCGGCATTCTGATCATATATATCCATCTCTAGGATCGCCTCGCGCAGACGGTCGTAGACATGATCCTTGAGCGTGAATTTCGACACGATCGGGCGTAGCTTCATGTCATCCCTCCAATGCGCCCGCGCCCTGTGGCGGCCATGCTCATATCTGTGGTATACCATAGACCAGCATATCAGACCGGGCAAATCGTTTTTTTAAAATTCGTCGCCGCACATGCAGCATGATCCCCCTCAAGAGTCGTCGACAGCCTTGTTATTCAAGCACAATTTAGACTTGCAGGATCGGCGAAGGCAAAGCGCAATTCGCGTCGACAGCGAGATTTTTAAGTATCTGTTTTATTTGCTTTTTTATGAGAATTTCAGCGATCTATGGACCAGACCCCACCTTGCCGAATCACCACGCGTATGTCGCAGCGCGGCATTTCATCTCTCCCGAAAGCCCCACCTTTGTCTTGACCGGCACATCGCCCCGAAACTTACTGATAGGGCCTGAAATTTGCCGGGTTGCTGGCTAAAATCAACTGTGGTATTTGGACTACCACAGGAATTAATACCACACTGTGGACAACATCAGGGGGACGATCATGCTTATCCGCGCCGCCGACAGCGTGCTCGTGATCATAGACATGCAAGAGCGTCTCGTCCCCGCAATGCAGGCCCCCGCGCGCACGATTCGCAATGCCCGCACCCTGATGGCCTGCGCGCAGGAAATGGGGGTGCCCGTGGTAATGACCGAGCAGTATCCCGCCGGCCTGGGCCAGACCGTGCCCGATCTCAAGCCAGCACCCGGCACCGCCGTACTTAGCAAAATGCACTTTTCCTGCATGGAAGACGCCGATTTCGCAGCGCATTTCCGGGGATTGGGGCGCAGGCAGGCGGTGCTTGCAGGAATGGAAGCGCATGTTTGCGTACTCCAAACCGCCGCCAGCCTGATTGAAGAGGGATACGAGGTCTTTGTCGTGTCTGACGCCACCGCCTCACGCACGCTCGAGAGCGAACAGGCCTGTATCGCCCGGCTCAGCGCCGCAGGCGCAGGCATCGCCACAACCGAAATGGTCGCCTTCGAATGGTTGGGCCGGGCCGGAACCCCGGCCTTCAAGAAACTTTTGCCACTGATCAAATGACGGCCCCGGTCGTTGCACTTAAGGGAGGAAGAGCGTGAACATCCATGAATATCAGGCAAAGGCCCTGTTGCGCAGTTACGGCGCTCCGGTCAGCGAAGGCCGCGTCGTTCTGCGCGGCGAAGAGGCCAAGACCGCCGCAGGCGCGCTCGATGGCCCCGTCTGGGTGGTCAAGGCGCAGATCCACGCCGGTGGCCGTGGCAAGGGCAAGTTCAAAGAGGCGGGCGCCGGAGAAAAAGGCGGCGTGCGCATCGCCAAATCAGTTAACGAAGCCGCAGAAGAAGCCAAGCGCATGCTCGGGCGCACGCTCGTCACGCATCAGACTGGCCCCGAGGGCAAGCAGGTCAACCGCATCTATATCGAGGACGGCTCCAGCATCGCGCGCGAGCTTTACCTCGCCCTCCTGATTGACCGGCAAACCAGCCGTATCAGCTTTGTCTGCTCAACCGAAGGCGGCATGGATATCGAGGAGGTCGCGGCTGAAACGCCAGAGAAGATCCTCAGCTTCGCCGTCGATCCCGCCACCGGCTACATGCCCTATCACGGGCGACGCATTGCCTTTGCGCTTGGCTTGACCGGCGGACAAGTGAAGCAATGCGTGTCGCTCATGGGCCTTCTCTACCGCGCCTTTGTCGAAAAGGACATGGAGATGCTCGAGATCAACCCGTTGATTGTAACCACCGATGGCAACCTTATGGTGCTGGACGCCAAGCTCGGCTTTGATGGCAACGCGGTCTACCGCCACCCCGATATCGCCGAGTTGCGCGACACTTCGGAAGAAGACCCCAAGGAACTGGAAGCCTCGAAATACGACCTTAACTACATCGCGCTGGATGGCGAGATCGGCTGCATGGTCAATGGTGCGGGTCTGGCGATGGCGACGATGGATATCATCAAGCTCTACGGCGCCGAGCCTGCCAATTTCCTCGACGTGGGCGGCGGGGCGACCAAGGAAAAGGTCACCGAGGCCTTCAAGATCATCACCTCCGACCCCGCAAGTGAAGGGCATCCTCGTCAATAT
>NZ_KN293976.1:276500-331098 GCF_000768555.3 Roseovarius mucosus DSM 17069 | reverse complement strand
CCCGCCCCGCCTGCGCCGACGCCCCGATGCCGTGCCGATGCAGCCCGCCGCGCCGCAAGCGGCCCGCGATTGGCTGGCGGCGGCCGAGCGCCCGTTGATGATCGTGGGCCTTGATGCGGTCAACGAAGGGGCGAGCGCCACAATCCTCGAGACTGCCGAGCGCCTGAAAATCCCCGTCATTACCACGTACAAGGCCAAGGGGATCATCCCCGAAACCCACCCGCTCTGTCTGGGCGGCGCGGGTCTGTCGCCTTTGGCAGACGGCATCCTCGTGCCGCTGGTGCAAGAGGCCGATCTGATCCTCTGCGTGGGCTATGACCCCATTGAAATGCGCCCCGGCTGGCGCGAGATCTGGGACCCGGCAGAGGCTCAAGGTGATCGACATCGCCGCCGTGCCCAACGATCAATACATGCATCAGGCGACAATGAATATTGTGGGCGCCTGCGCGCCCTCACTCGCGGCCATTGCCCAGGGTGTCCCCCCTCGCGCCACTTGGGCCGGGGGCGAGGTGACAGCGGCGCGTGCGGCGCTGGCGCGTGCCTTTCCGACCGAGGACGACTGGGGTGCCGCCGGGGTCATCGCCGAGGCGCGGGCTGTGCTGCCCGAGGATACCATCGCCACCGTTGATAGCGGCGCGCATCGAATTCTGCTGTCGCAGATGTGGACGAGCTACATCCCTCGCGCCTTGCTGCAATCCACCGCGCTGTGCACGATGGGCTGTGCCGTGCCGTTGGCGATGGGGGCCAAGCTGGCATCGCCCGACGCCACTGTTGTCAGCTTTTCGGGGGATGCCGGGTTCCTTATGGTCGCCGGCGAACTCTCGACCGTGGCGGAACTCAAACTTCCGGTGATATTCATCGTGTTTGTCGATGCCAGCCTCGCGCTCATCGAAAAGAAGCAGCGCGAGCGGCAGATGGTCAATCTGGCGGTCGATTTCGGCCATCACGATTTCGCCGCCATCGGGCGCGCCTTTGGCGGGCATGGCGTGCGCGTGACCAACCGCGCCGAATTGCGCGCCGCCCTCTTGGCCGCGCAAGAGGCTGACACCTTTACCGTCATCGCCGCCGAGATAGATCGCGGCTCTTACGACAACCGTATCTGAGGAGATGCCCATGCCCGGCCCGCTCGATGGTCTCGTTATCCTCGACCTCAGCCGTATTCTGGCGGGTCCCACCTGTACGCAGCTCCTGGGTGACCTCGGGGCAGAGGTGATCAAGATCGAGAGCCTTGAGGGCGACGATACCCGCCAATGGGGGCCGCCCTTTGCGCTGGATGCCGAGGGCAATCCCACCGATCTCTCGGCCTATTTCATGTCGTCCAACCGCAACAAGAAATCCGTGGCGGTGGATCTGACCGACCCCGAGGTGCAGCGCCTGCTGCATGACCTCGCTGGCCGCGCCGATGTGGTGATCGAGAATTTCAAACCCGGCGGTTTGCGCAAATACGGTCTTGATCACGAGACGCTCTGTGCCGCCTATCCGGGTCTTGTCTACTGCTCGATTTCCGGTTTCGGCCAGACCGGCCCGAACCGTGACAAGCCGGGTTATGACCTCATGGCGCAGGGCTATGGCGGCATCATGTCGATCACCGGCGAGGCCGGGGGAGAGCCGATGAAGGTTGGCGTGGGCGTGGCAGATGTGGTCTGCGGCCTCTATGCAGCGACCGGGATCCTGGCGGCGCTGCGTCACCGTGACGCCACAGGTGAGGGGCAGCATATCGACATCGCGCTGGTCGATGCCACGATGGCGTGGCTGGTCAATCAGGGGCTGAATTATCTCACCTCCGGGGTCTCGCCCACGCGCGCGGGCAATGCCCATCCCAATATCGTGCCCTATCAGGTCTTTGCGACCCTTGATGGCCATGTGATCGTGGCCGTGGGCAATGACAGCCAATATGCCCGCTTTTGCGATTATCTGGGCCGTCCTGATTGGGCCACCGATCCGCAATATGCCACCAATACCGCGCGGCTTGCGCATCGCGATACTCTTGTGCCGATGATCGCCGAGGTGTTGGCCACGCGCACCACCGCGCATGTCATCGACGGTCTCGAGGTGCGCAAGGTGCCTGTGGGGCCGGTCAACACGATTGGGCAGGCGCTGGAAACCGAGCAGGCGCAGGCGCGCGGCATGACCATCACCATGCCTGCGCCGGATACCGCCAAAGGCACGGTGCGTCTCATTGGTAATCCGCTGAAGTTTTCGCGCACGCCGGTCAGTTACCGTTCTGCTCCGCCTGCGACCGGGGCGGATACCGAGGCGGTGCTCTCAACACTGAGGCGCGATCTGTAACCTCGCCTCGCGGCCACGTGATTTGCTGCGACTCGGGCGATGCCTTACCCCTCCGGGTGCAGCCGGAGGGCCATTTCATGCAACGATTTCTGACAATTCTGACCGCCTTTCTGTTCCTGTCTGGCGCAGCACAAGCACTGGAACCGCGTGAAGGCTGGGTCATCCACGACACCGACAAAGGCTTTGACGCATTGGTCGAGGCTGTGCGCGAAGCGGTCAAGACTGCGCCCATCGCGATTGTCACACAGGCGAGCGCCTCGGATGGCGCGCGCGGGCAGGGGATAACTATCCCGGGCAACCGCATCTTTGGCCTTTACCGCAACGACTATGCGCGCCGCATGCTGGCCGCCAGCGTTGCGGCGGGAATCGAGGCCCCGATCCGTCTATATGTGACCGAAGATTCCGACGGCACCGCAACCCTCAGCTACAAGACGCCGACGGCGGTTTTTACCCCCTATTTCGACGAGGGCGGGGATGACCTCCGGGCGCTTGCGTCCGAACTGGATGATGTTTTCAAAACCGTCGCCGAAACAGCCATCGCTGAATGATTTTGAGGCGGGGCGGACGCCCGTGATCCTCACCTAAGCGAAATTGCGCCTATTTTCCGGTGCATTACACCTATTGCCCTGCCACTTGGCGGTCACAATCGTTAAGCTGGCGATAACGACTTGGTGAGGTGAGGGGCGGATGTGTTGCCGCTTTCATATTTTGCCGAAATAGCTGTGGTGAGAGCTAGAAAAAGGATTTCGGGTCATGCGTTCAGATCAATTCGGGTATGAGTTGACCATATCATCCCCTACCGCCGCTGAGGCGTGGGACAAGATGGTATTGGCCTTTCTCGCCCATGCCGCCAAGACCCCTGAATATCTGGGGGCTGTTCTTAGCCAAGAGCCGGATTTTGCCATGGCCCATGCCACCAAGGGGCTATTCTTCCTTATGCTGGGGCGGCGCGAATTGAACGAAACCGCGCAGGAGGCACATCGTTCTGCCGTCGATGCCGCACAACGCAGCGTTCCAACCGCGCGCGAGGCGGGCTATGTCCGTGCGCTTGGGGCATGGCTCGATGGTCGTCCGTCCGAGACCGTGCGCGAGATGGAGGCGATCCTCACGCGCTGGCCCGAGGACGCGCTGGCGATGAAGATCAGCCATGCCACCCGGTTCATCCTTGGCGATGGCAAGGGCATGCGCGCCTCGATTGAGGCACTTTTGCCCGCCTATGACGCCAAAAACCCGGCGCGCGGTTATCTCTTTGGCTGTCATGCCTTCTCGCTCGAAGAAACCGGCGATTATGCGCGCGCGGAAACCGCTGGTCGTCTTGGCCTCAGCCTGTCGCCCGATGATGCCTGGGGTCTGCATGCGGTTGCGCATGTCTTTGACATGACCGCCAATGCGCGCGCCGGGCTCAACTGGCTCGAAGGGCGCGAGCATGCTTGGACGCATTGCAACAATTTCCGCTATCATGTCTGGTGGCACAAGGCGCTGATGCATCTCGATCAAGGTGAGATTGACGCAGTTTTCGACCTCTACGACACAGAGATTCGCCGCGACAAGACCGACGATTTCCGCGATATTTCCAACGGCACCTCCCTCTTGATGCGGCTCGAACTCGAGGGGCATGACGTCGGCGACCGTTGGGAGGAATTGGCCGAGATTTCCGAGCGGCGCAGCGAAGATGCCTGCCTGCTCTTTGCCGACCTGCATTATTTGTTGGCGCTTGTAGGTGACAATCGCGACATGGCCGTCAAACGGATGTTGGCGCGGATGCACCGCGACGCCAAACAGACCAACGCGGGCGAACTGATGGCGCGTATGGCCAATCCCGGCCTGTCGGCCGCCACCGGGCTCGAGGCCTTTGGCGAAGGCGATTACAAGACCGCCTTTCTCAACCTTGGCCGCGCGCGCCGCTCGATGCAGCTTGCGGGTGGAAGTCACGCGCAACGCGATGTGTTTGAACGTCTGACCATCGACGCCGCCATTCGCGGCGGATTCCTCGATGAGGCAGAAAATATCTTGCAAGAGCGCGCCACACAGCGCGCGGGCCGTCTTGATTCCTATGCCAATACCCGTCTGGAACTTATCTCGCGCTCGCGCGTTGACTGGGACGACGCGGACCGTTTGCCGGCGGAATAGGTCTCGACAGATTTACGAAGAGGAGTCGGCACCGTTATGACGAGTGTTGCAGATCCGTCCATGACGCATGGCCAAACCACCCATGCAGCCGTCAAGCCGGTCGCCAGCACGCGCGACATCCGGCTGGATTTCTTTCGCGGGCTTGCGATGTTCATTATCCTGTGTGCCCACACCCCGCGCAATTTCTTCACAAGCTGGATTCCGGCGCGTTGGGGCTTTTCGGATGCCACCGAAATCTTTGTGTTCTGCTCGGGCATGGCCTCGGCCATTGCCTTTGGGCGCACCTTTGACCGCGCGGGCTGGACGCTGGGCACCGGGCGTGTGGGTTACCGCGTCTGGCAGGTTTATTGGGCGCATATCGGGATGTTCTTTGTCATCGCGACGATGCTTGCGGCCTTTGACATCATTGGTGATTTCGACAAGAGCTATGTAAACGGCCTGAACCTCCAGAGGTTCTTTGCCGATCCCGGTCCGCAGCTTCTGGGTCTTTTTACCCTCACGTATGTGCCCAATTACTTCGACATCCTGCCGATGTACATGGTAATCCTCGTGATGATGCCCGTTGTCGTGGCCCTTAGCCGCATCAGTCTCTGGGCGGTGGCAGCGGCGATGGGGCTGACGTGGCTCATGGCGCAGGAGTTTCTCCTTGCCTCACTGGGCCTCGGCCAATGGCATCTGGCCTTTCCGGCAGAGCCTTGGTCGAATCGCGAATGGTTCTTCAACCCGTTCGGCTGGCAGCTGATCTTTTTCACCGGCTTTGCCTTCATGCGCGGCTGGTTGCCCAGACCGCCGGTGAATCGCGTGTTGATCGGCATCGCGGCAGCTATTGTCATCGCGAATATCCCGCTTTCCAACATCGGCGTGCGCGAATTCGGCTTTGATTGGGCCCGCGACTGGCGCGGCGCAAACAACGGGCTGTTCAACAAATCCGATTTCGGAATCCTGCGCTATGTACATTTTCTGGCACTTGCATATCTGTGCTGGGCAGCGGCCGGAGAAGGTGGTATGCGCCTGCGCGCCACTGGCACTGGCGTCATCTCATATGTGTGGGGAGTTCTGCTCAAAATGATTCTGAAGGTCGGGCAGCAATCGCTGGCGGTCTTCGTCTTCTCCATGGTGTTCGCCCGCTTTTCGGGCTTTGTCATGGACCAGATCGGACGCACTACCTGGAACATAACGCTCGCGAATTTCATCGGGTTCGGGGCATTGATCGCGGTGGCTTACATCGCGGCCTGGTTTAAATCTCATCCATGGCGGGTCGCGAAATGATCCGCCGAGATGTTCTGAAATCCATCGCGGCACTTGCGCTTTGGCCCGGCATGGCCCGGGCAGAGGGGGGCGTGGCCTTTTCCGAAGCAATGCTGCACGAGTTGGCCCGCCAGATCGCGGCCAATCCCTATGCAGAGCGCCCGTTCGTGCCTGACGCATGGCGGGAACTGACCTATGATCAGTATCGCGGTATTCGCTACGATACCGACAAGGCGATCTGGGCGGGCACTGACACCACGCTTGAATTCGACATGTTCCCGCCGGGCCTCTATTTCCCGCATGCGGTTGAGGTCAACATGGTCGAGAATGGCGTCGCGCGCAGACTGCCGTTCGATTTTTCACTCTATGACCTGCATGAGATCGTGCCGGAGCTACCCGTGGACGACGCCTTGGGCTATTCCGGGATCCGCCTGCGGGCAGAGATCGAAAAGCCGGGCTTCTTCCAGGAATATGCCGTGTTCCAGGGGGCGAGCTATTTCCGCGTGATCGCGCGCGATCTGGTCTACGGGCTTTCGGCGCGCGGCCTGGCGCTCAACACCGCCTCGCCCGATGGCGAGGAGTTTCCGGATTTCACCCGCTTCTGGATCGAGAAGCCGGCACCGGGGGTCACCGAGCACAAGGTTCACGCCCTGCTCGAGAGCCCCTCTGTCACAGGCATCTATCACTTCACCTTGCGGCCCAGTGGCACCACGACAGAGGTCGATGTGCGCTGCACCCTCTGGCCGCGCACGGAGCTTGCGAATGTCGGCATCGCGCCGCTGACCTCGATGTTCTACTTCGACGAGACCAACCGTGGCCGGTTCGATGATTTCCGCCCCGCCGTGCATGACAGTGACGGGCTCAGCATCCACAACGGCAATGGCGAGTTGATCTGGAGGCCTTTGGCCAACCCGACCTTTATCCAGATTTCCAGTTTCGTCGATGATAACCCCAAGGGTTTCGGCCTGGCACAACGCGAGCGCGCATTCTCAAACTTCGAGGATCTCGAGGCGCATTACCATGAGCGCCCCAGCCTCTGGATTACGCCCGGCGAAGATTGGGGACAGGGTGCGGTAACGTTGGTCGAAATCCCGACGGACAAGGAAATCTACGACAATATCGTGGTCTATTGGAAACCCCGGACACCTCTTGCGGAGGGCTCTGAACACGCGTTCAGCTATCGCATGACCTGGACCGACCAGATCGAGGCGACCAAGCCGGTGACGCCGGTGCTGAATACCCGCCTTGGCAAGGGCTTTGCTCATAATGATCACAAGGTCGTGGTCATCGACTTTGCCCCGCATCCCGCCTTGCCCGATGATTATGAGGAGTTGGTCGCTTACGTCAGGGCCAATACCTTTGAAACGTCTGTCCCCCAAATTCAGCGCAATCCGGAAACAGACGGACCGCGGCTGGTGTTTTCCTTTGATCCCGGCGATGCCGAGGCGTCGGAAATGCGTGCGCAACTCTATCACCAAGGACAGGCCGTGTCCGAAGTCTGGCTTTACCGATGGACAGTCTGACCCCCTTTCCCGGCACCGGGCTGATGCCCGCGCCTGCGCCTCTGGCCCATCCGGTCCAGAGCCTGCGTCACGCCTATCGAGACCCCAGTGCGCCGGTCTGGAAACCTTCTGCCGTGTTCCAGTGGCGGCGTCTGGCGGCGTTTCTGCCGGCCGTCATCACGACGGGGGCCCTGGCCTGGGCCTTTGGAGATTGGTTGTCGACCAATGGCATCTGGTGGCTGGAATGGGTGCTGCTGGCCTTTGTGGTCGCCACCTTCTTTTGGATCGCTCTGGCGATGGGCACGGCGACGCTTGGCCTTGCCGTTCATCTCAAACAGAAAGGCACCCGCATCGGGGCCACGCCCGCGCCGCTGCGCGTGGCGCTGCTTGTGCCGATCTACAATGAGGACACTGCCGAAGTCTTTGGCAATGCCAGCGCCATGATGAGCGCCTTGCGCGCGGCGCGCAGTGCGCATCGGTTCGAGCTCTTTATCCTGTCCGACACGCAGGACAGTGACATCGCCCTGACCGAGCAGCGCGCGTATGCCACGCTGCGCGCCACCATGCCGCCCGATGCCCCGGTCTGGTACCGCAGGCGGGTGCAGAACACCGAACGCAAGGTGGGCAACATCGCGCAATGGCTGGAAAACTGGGGCGGTGCCTATGAGGCGATGCTTGTGCTGGACGCCGATAGCCTGATGAGCCCCGAGGCGGTCATCGCCCTCTCTGACGAGATGTCGCTTGATCCGACCGCAGGGCTTATTCAGTCGGCCCCGCTGGTGGTGGGGTCTGACACGCTCTTTGGCCGGATGCAGCAATTCTCGGCCTCCGTCTACGGGATGCTTCTGTCTCAGGGGCTGGCGGGATGGACAGGCTCCGAAGGCAACTATTGGGGCCATAACGCCATCCTGCGCACCCGCGCCTTTGCGGATTGCGCGGGCCTGCCGCGCATGCCGTCGCTGCGCGGCAAGGGTGGGCTAATCCTTAGTCATGATTTCGTCGAGGCGGGCCTTTTGCGCCGTGCCGGCTGGGCGGTGCGGTTCCTTCCCTCCATTCCCGGCAGCTTTGAAGAGCCGCCCGCCACCCTGATCGACTATGCGCTGCGTGATCGCCGCTGGTGCCATGGCAATCTTCAACACCTCCGCCTTCTGGCGACGCGCGGCCTACATCCGGTCTCTCGCTTTCATCTTTTCCACGGCGCTATGAGCTATCTGCTCTCGCCCGCGTGGTTCGGCCTTCTGGTGATCTGGGCTATCTTGGGGAATGGCCAAGACAGCGTCATCACCTATTTCTCGATGGAAAACCCACTCTATCCGGTCTGGCCAGAAATGAGCCGGGTCAGTTCCGTGCTCATTCTGCTGTTCATGTATGGGATGCTGCTTGCGCCCAAGATGCTGGGCGCGCTTTCGCTTGGCCTCACCGAGCAGAAAATGCAGCGCTATGGCGGCGGGGCACGATTTGCCCTCTCGCTGCTGGTCGAAGTGCTGCTGTCGATCCTCTTTTCGCCGATCATGATGGTGCAACAGGTGGTTGCGGTGCTGCGCACCGTGATCGGCATTCGTCCCACCTGGTCGCCGCAAGCGCGCAAAGGCGGCGATTACAGCCCGCGCACCGTCCTCAAGTTTCATGCGCTCGAAACCGTCAGCGGTGCGCTTCTGGTGCTCGGTATGGCGGCGGGGGTGGTATCGCTCTGGCTTTTGCCGATTGCGGTGAGCCTGGTTGCCGCCGTGCCGCTCTCGATGGTGTCGGGCCTGCGGCTGGATCAGCGTCGTGGCCTTGCGTCCCTGATGGCCACGCCCGAGATGGTCGATACCCCGCCCATCCTGCAATTGGCGCGCAATCACCGGATGATGTTCCGCCATCCCGAGAGCCCGCCCATCGCCGCCGAGTAACAGCTACTGGCCGGGTCCCTTGAGCGTCTCGAACCAGTCGAGCGCCATCGTGGACCAGCCTTTCGGCACGCTATGCCCCCCGTCGAACAGCACGAACTCTAGCGCGGAACCGGGGGCGCAGCGGGTCCAACTTCGGCGCAGGAAATCGCCCGAGGTTTCGAACCTGTCGGCGCGGTAATTGTCACAGCCATTGGCCGCGCGCCACAGGCTCATGGCATGAAACACGTCACCCTGGGCAAAATCACGCCCCATGACCTGACGGATCACGCGCCCCTCGAGCGGCACCACTTCGTCGCGCCAGCCATGCGTATGCAATAGCCGCACAGGCCCGGCGCAGCCTGTCGGATGCGGTCGCCAAAAGCTGCCGGACACTGGGGCATAGGCGCTGAAGGCGTCCGGCGTGGCGCAGGCGATATAGCTGGTAAGAGACCCGCCAATGGAAAACCCGGCCAAGAGACTGCGTTTTGGATCAATGTCAAAGCGTGCGGCGGCATCCTGCATCACCTCTTGCAGGAACGCCGCCTCATCGCGCTGTCCCGGAAAATCCGGGTGGAAATTCCAGCTGGGGCGTGTGCGCCCCATACGGATCAGCCCGTTGGGCGCGATATAGGCATAGCCGCGCGCTGTGGCATCCCGTGCGGTGGCACCCTCGACCATCGGTCCGCCGCGCCCGCCATGCCCATGCAAAAAGATCATCACCGGGTAGGGGCCCGGCCCTTCGGGCAGGGCGATGTGATAGCTGCCTGTCGCTGTCTCGCAGGGCGTGTCGGGATCACCGCAGGGCTGGGCGGCCTCTAGCGGCCCGGCGAACAACAGGCAGAGCGCAAGAGCAGAAACAAGGCGCATCGGAGGCTCCAGTCAAAGGATTGCTGCACCAAGTCTCCCATATTCCCCGGCCCCTGCACAGGGCGCCGGCGTCACCCTTGCGTGAGGCTTGGCGCATTTACGCCCAATCGCCGAAACCAAAGGTCATGTAGTCGCGCAAATAGGCTTCGCGCGTCAGAGCCTCGATTTCGGCATCGTAGATCTCGGCCAGTGGATAGGGTGCGGTGTCGCGCGCGTTGGCCGGGGAAGGGGCCTTGGAATAGCCGACCTGCCGTGCCAAGGCAGTCAGATACCCCGCCATTTCACTTTCCCGCACCACCATGTCGGGCGGGGCGAAGTCCGCCAGCCCCTCCAGCACGGCGGCCTGTGTTGCCCAATGTGCATCCACCCTTATGCCGGTTTGTCCCGCCAGATTGGCCTTGAGAAACCGCAAAAAGGCCGCAAAGGCCAGCCGGTGTGCATCGCGATCATAACTCGCATCCAAATCCCCTTGGGGAATCGGCAGTTTGTGAAAATTGCGCAGCGTGCGGCGAATGTCGCGATAGCATCCCGGTCCCTTGATCAGGATTTTGTCGCAAAAGGCAGCATGCGCGCGTGCCACCGGGTGTCGCAACACGGTAAAGCGCCGATGCCCCGGCTTGCGCCGCATCCATTGCCGCAGCGCCTTTTGATTGAGCTTGGTGGGCAATGTCTCGACCGGCACATTGTCCAGTGACGCGAGCCACGCACAGACCTCTGCCTCGGGGCCGGAGCGCACCGGCATATAGAGCAATGGCGCGCGTGCCGCGCTGACGAATCCGGGCACGGCCGCGCCGCGTCGCGGCTCGAAATTGGGGGTGCGCGTCAGGTTGAACGGATCGAGCCCCGCCAGTGCCCGCTCCATCTCCGTGAAATTCTCGACCTTGCTTTCCAGTGGCTCGGGGTTCTGCTTCTTGAGCGAAGCATCGAGCGCCTCTAGCCGCGTCTCACAGCCCAGGTAGCGCGCCAGACCGTTCATCACCTCAAGGCTCTGCAAATCCTCATATGCCACGTAAAATGCCGTCTGCCCCGCCGCTTGCAGCCGGTTTAGCAGCAACACCTGAAACGCCTGCAACCGGCCCACATGCAGCTCGAACTCGGCCGGATCAAAGGTGATCTTGCTGTCCCGACGGCGTTTGACGTTGGTCAGTTTCCATTGCCCAGTCGCCTGCGCGATTTTCCACGACACATAGCTTTCGACTGGGTTGCGCGTCAGGATGATCTTGGCGCAGCGCGGATCGTCCAGCATCAGATCCAGAATGCGCGGGTCGTGATCGTGGAAATAGCGAAACCCGCCGATGCCTTGCGATTGCCCCTTGATTGCGCCGATCAACCGCTCTGGCACCTCGTCCCGCTCAGCTTGGGTCAACCCCAAGAGCTCTGTCTTGTTGGGATAGCCGATGAAATGCGGATTGAACGCCTCGCCATGGCATTCGATCCCGTCAAAGGCATTCAGGTTGCTTTCAAGAAAATTGGACCCGGTGCGCATCTCTGCGAACACCACGAAATAATCAAAATTGCCTGTCATTCGGCCTTATCGCACAAGATAGGGTTTGCGGGGATTGTTCTGCGGTTCGTTCATCCCCTGCTCCACCGGAAAATCCCCCATCACATAGGGGTGCATCCCTTGATTCTTGAGGTTTTGCAGGAATTGACCAAAGCCGGTCAGATCGGCCATGCGCGGCACCTCGGCCAAACCGCGCAGGTTCTGCTGGCCAATCTCGTCGATGATGGTTTGCAATGGCTCCATCGGGGCCTCGATGAATTCGGCCATGGTCCAGATGCGCACCCGCGCCTTGATCCATTGCGAGCGCAGCACCTCCAGATGCTTGCTCTCTATCCGCTGCAACTGTGCCGCCTCGCGCCGGATGTCCGAGAAATTGGCGTTGGATTTGAAGAGTGGTACGGCCCAAGCCCCCGAAATCACCGAAACCTGCGCGTTGGGATCGCGGACAATATCCCACTCGATATCCGTCAGGACATCGCGCGGTCCCATCTGGAAACATTGCCGCTCGCCGCGCGTGTTCCAGATCAGATTGGCCAGAAAGGCGCGCGGGTTGTAATCGCGCAGCGCGGCACTGTCTGACAGCGCCCCGTTCATCACCATCTGCCCGTCGGAAAATTCGGCCCGTTCCGGCGCAAAGAGATGGCCGTGCACCCGCATGCCGGTCATCCGTGCCAGCCACGGCTCGAAATTCTCGAAAAGATCGCTGAAACCCTCGAACACCGAATAGGGTGCGCAGGTTAGTCCGTTCTCGCGCCCCTCGACCGGAAACCGGCTCTGCATATAGAGACCGGGGCGCCCACGCGTGCGCCGCTCCACCGCCTTGGCGAAAATGCGGTCGATCTTGCCGGGGTTCGGTTCCGTGCGCTTCATCGCACTGGCCTGATCGGTCAAGAACGCCTCATAAAGACGGTCGGCAAAGGGCCAGATCTTGCGCGCGACAAAACAGTCGGAGCGCCGCAAGAGTTGCAGGTGATCATCATAGAAAATATGTGGCTTGCCCTGATAGTCGAATTTCGACAGCGTCAGTGACCGGCTCTCGATTTGGCGAGAATATTGCCGCGCCAGGGTCTGAAAATAGCTCTCGTCGGGAATCCACACCTTGGAGAAGTAACGGTCATAGATCCGCCTCTCCGGGTCTTCCAGAATGGCGGATAGCGTTTGCCGCGTCAGACACCACCACTGGCTTCCCATATGCGGCACGATACCGTTGGGAATGCGCCGCTTGAACCGCACCAGCCGTTGAAGCGCGACGTATTTGTCAAAGAGAAAGCGGTTCTTACGCCAGGAAAATGGAAACCTCAGCGTGAATCGCTCTTGATCCAAGCCGCCGATGGTCCAAGGCACGTCCGCCGTTGTGGCGCTCTCGATGAAATCGGTATGTGGCCGCTTTCCCAGATAATCGATCAACTCTTGCACCGGGCGCAACGGGAGGCACGAACCAGAGGCAAGATACACATGCCGCACCGCTTTGAAGTCGCGCAGCATGATCTCAGCGGCCCCTTGCGTTGCCGCGACCAGCCCCCAGGTGCCCCACTCACACCGATGGCGCGGGGCAAAGCGCACATCGCTCATATCCGAGAGCGCCTGCACAAAGGCATTGTAGGTCTTGCGTGGGACTGCCTTGTCGACGTGGATAACCAGCGGACAGCCTGAGGCCGCCCAGTGGCGCGCCACCTGTTCGGCGCGACCAAAGGCCGTATGAACCAGCATGATGATGCCGACGCTCATTCTGTCCCTGTTCCCGTCCCCGTGCTCATGCCCAGTTCCCCTTGGACATCAACCCGAGAATTTCTAATTGTCGCCAGTTTATATATTTTTCCGACCATTTGCACCAAAGTTCGGGATTGTCCTTCACCAACTCTGCATAGGCCTTGTATTCGACGCTGCCGGAATAATGCTGGCGGCGGGTCAGTTCCTCTGCCGCCTTGACGGTAAAGGTGTCCAGAAACTTGGCATGGAGCAGGATGCCACTCGCCTTTTCCCCGCCCCATTCGTCATAGGTCAGGTTCAGACCGCGCGGCAGGATCATATGGGTCGAGCTTTCATAGGCATAGCGCCTGTCCCACCGCACCAGCGGTGTCTTGTTCAGCGCCGGCGCCTTTTTGGGGTTGTCCGGGAAAAACACCCGCGCCCGCGGCCCGCCCTGAATCCAGAGATTGCCGTAAAACTTATTCTTTTCGATGATGTAATTACCGGGATCGAACCATGCGGCAATCTCTATCGGGTTTTGCCCCGGCTGATAGGGAACCGCATCAATCCGCCCCTTGGGATACATATCGAGCAGCATCGCGCCAAAGGATTTGACCTGAGAGGTATCCAGCCAATCGGTCAGCGCCCGAATGGGGCGCGTATCGCAGAACGGATAGATGAAGAATTCATCAGGATCGACGACCAGCGTCCAATGGCCATGGCCATATTTTCCCTGGAGCCAGTTAAGCCAATCCACCCCGAACCGCGCGCGCTTGTAGCTCGATTTGGTTGACCATAGCGACACATCCTCTTGCGCCGCCAGATATTCCGCGCCGCCATCGGTGCTGTCATTATCCACGATCAGAAAGTGCGAAATCCCCAATTCGCGGTAATAGCGCAGGAAATAGGGCAGGCGAATATGCTCGTCACGCATGGTTGAAAATAACAACACATCGCCCGGCTTGATCCGATCGGTGCGGTTGATCACCGGATTAAGCGAAAAATGCTTGCGAAACGCGCGAATCTTCGCCCGTTTGCGCCGCAACCGCATCCGATATGACTGCCATGCCCCCAAAAATCACGTCCTGTTGCCTGCCCGGAACGGCCTTAAATTATTCCTCAACATTTAATACGGGCTTTTGAGAAACAATCTTAGCTAAAAATATAGTCTGTTGACGCTAAATGATCAAATCGCACCCCGGTGCGGTGCAAACTTACTTGGGCGACCGCTTGGCGAGGATGCGCTGCAAGGTGCGGCGGTGCATATTGAGGCGACGAGCGGTTTCGCTCACGTTGCGATCACAAAGTTCATAAACCCGCTGGATATGCTCCCATCGCACCCTATCGGCGCTCATCGGGTTTTCGGGCGGCGGCGGCAGGTCGGCGCCATTGGCCAAGAGGGCGTTGGTGATGTCGGTGGCATCCGCTGGCTTGGACAGGTAATCCGTGGCCCCGATTTTGACCGCCGCAACAGCGGTGGCAATCGCACCATAGCCCGTCAGCACCACGATCCGGCTGTCGGGGCGTTTTTCGCGGATCACCTCGACCACGTCGAGCCCGTTGCCATCCTCAAGCCGCAAATCGCAAACCGCGTAGGCGGGGGGGCGCGCCGTGGCAATCGCGCGCCCGGCCGCGACCGATCCTGCCGTTTCAACCTCGAAACCGCGCTTCTCCATCGCCTTGGCGAGACGTTTTAGAAACGCCTCGTCATCATCCACAAGCAGAAGAGACCTATCTTCACCGATATCCTGTATCTCGTCGGTCATGCCGTCCCTCCCGCTCCGCCATTCTGACACAGGTTCTAGCCCGCAGCCTGACCTGCGTCAAACAAACGCGCTATTCTAGCGAGCGTCAAGAAAACATTGAACGCGATCAGCCATTTGCTCTGCGGTCACGTCACGGCGGAAAAACTCGACAAAGCCATGCTCGGGAAGGGACAGATAGGTCATCGTTGAATGGTCCACGAGATAGAAATCCTCTTCGCCCTCGGTCGGCTGATGCGCTTGGAAAAACGTGCGATAGGCCTTTGAGGCGGCGCGCACCTGCTCTTCGCTGCCCGTGAGGCCCAGCAGGCGGGGGTGCACATAGTCGGTGTATTCCGCCATGACCTCGGGCGTGTCCCGCTTGGGATCAATCGAGATGAACACCGGCTTGACCATTTCACCACGGTCCTCGAGCAGATCCACCGCCTCGGCATTGCGCGTATTGTCGAGCGGGCAGACATCGGGACAGAACGTATAGCCAAAATAGATCAGCGAGGGCTGGTCGATCACCTCTTTGTCGGTCACGGTCTCGCCGGTTTCGCTGACAAGCGTAAACGCACCGCCGATCTGCGATGCGCCGCCGGCGACATTCGACGCCCGGCACTGCGCAAACTGGTCGTCCTCACCCTGCATCATGGTCATGGCATAGGTGATCCCAAGCCCGACGATGGCGACTAATCCAGCGGCGATGGCGATCAAGCGGGTCATGGGATATCCTTGCGTTCGTGGGGTCAGAGTGCGACTTTGCTTATGTATCATCACACCCCTCGCGTGCAATGGGACGTAGGCGCACATATGGTTGATCTCTCGCCGGAACCCTTGAAATCTCGCCAACGCGGCAACTGGATTCGCCTGCGCACGCTGGTCCTTTTGCGTTGGTGGGCCATCGTGGGGCAGGCATCCGCCTTGATCATCGCCGAGCGGGTCTATGGCCTCGATCTCGAAATCGGCCTGTGTTTTCTGGTGATCGGGGTCTCGATCGCCAGCAATCTCGTCGCCGCCTTTGTCTTTGCCGAAAACAAACGCCTGTCGGAACAGGATACCTTTCTGGTCGTGCTTTTCGACATGCTGCAACTGGGGCTCTTGCTCTATCTGACCGGCGGGCTGCACAATCCGTTTTCGATCCTGATCGTGGGGCCGGTCACGGTGTCGGCCTCCGCGCTCTCGGGGCGCTCCACCGCTTTTCTCGGCGCGATGGCGATCATGATCGTCACGCTCTTGATGCAATTCTACTTGCCACTGCGGCTTCAGGACGGTTTCGTTCTGGCGATGCCGGATGTATTCCGCTTTGGCAATTGGATGGCGATTGTCATCGCGGTGCTTTTCCTCGGGGTCTATTCGCGATGGATCGTGCAGGAAATGCGCGCCATGTCCGACGCCCTGCAAGCGACGCAAATGGCCTTGGCGCGCGAACAGAAACTGACTGATCTGGGCGGCGTGGTTGCCGCCGCAGCGCATGAGCTGGGCACGCCGCTGGCCACGATCAAACTCGCCAGTGCCGAATTGGCCGAGGAACTCGCCGACTACCCTGACCTGCGCGAGGATGCTCTGCTTATCGTGCAGCAAACCGATCGCTGCCGCGACATCCTGCGTTCCATGGGACGCGTGGGCAAGGATGACCTGCACCTGCGCAGCGCGCCCCTCACCGCGCTCATCGAAGAGGCGGCAGAGCCGCATATCGCGCGCGGCAAACACATACATTTCGACCACGGGCCAGAGGATTTGACCAGCCAACCAACCGTGCTACGCCGCCCCGAGGTGATCCACGGCCTGCGCAACCTGATCCAGAACGCCGTGGATTTCGCCCGTGACAATGTCTGGGTCGAGAGCGGCTGGACCGCGGATGCCATCACTCTGCGAATCATGGATGACGGGCGCGGCTATCCGCCCGACATGCTGGGGCGCATCGGCGATCCCTTCATTCGCCGCCGCGCCCCCGCCAACGATCCACAGCGCCCGGAATACGAGGGCATGGGTCTTGGTCTTTTCATCGCCAAGACCCTGCTGGAGCGGTCAGGCGCCGATCTCACCTTTGCCAATGGCTCGGATTCCTTTCGCAAAGAGGCCAGCCGTGCCGCGCGTACCGGTGCCTTGGTCGAGGTGTCCTGGCCCCGCGACGCGCTCGAGGCCCCATCCGGGGCTCTCACCCCTGCCTTGGGCCTCAATCAGCCTCTGCGTGGCTGATCCCCGGTCGGCGTTAATTCCCTCTTAACCACTCTGCGCCAAGCTTGGTCTCGGAACCCGCCTGCGAGGGATGTAGATGTTTGCCATGGCTGCTTCGGATATCGCCGTTCTTGTGCCTTTGGCGCTTCTATTGTCATTGGGTATTCTCTGGCTGATGGGCCATCCCAGCCCTCTTAGCCGGCGCGCGCAAGCGGTACCGGGCCCGCGCGATGTGGCCTTTCTCTTTCGCGATGGCGTGCTGGTCGATCACGATGCCTCCAGCCTGTCCTTGCCCGAGGCCGCGACTGAGGTCAGCGATTGGTCGCGCTTTTGCCACTGGATGGGTTTTCGGTTTGGCGATCTGCCGCAACATCACGACGACATGAACGCAGGCCAGAGCATCTTCTTGCAGGCCGAGGATGGCGCGACCCTCACCCTCATCCGGCAGCGAGATAGCCTGCGCGCCGTGCTGCGTGACACGGCCCCCGTTGACGCAGCCGCCTGCCACGCCCTCGCAAGCGAGCGTCACGATCTTCTCTCCCGGTCTTTGGCAGCCGAGCGTGCGCCCACCCCGATCTGGATCATGGATGGCGCCGGTTCCATCCTCTGGCAAAATGACAGCGCCGGCGCAGTGCCGCCCGCCCATGTTCCGCACCTGACCGCACGGCCCGACTTCCCGCCGGAGGTGGGCGACACCTCCTGCGCGCGGCTCCGTCTTGCGAGCGAGGCGGGCGAGCAGGATCATGTCTATGACCTGCATGTAACCCGCACCGCGATGGGCTGTGTCCACCACGCGCAGGACATCACCCGCCTTGTTCGCGCCGAAACGCTGCAACGCGAGTTTGTCCAGACGTTGAGCAAGACTTTTGCCGACCTCACCACCGGCCTTGTGGTCTTTGACCGGGCCAAGATGCTTGCGGTCTTCAACCCCGCGCTCACGGATCTCACGGGTCTGCCCCCTGAGTTCCTCAGCGCCCGGCCCAGCCTCTTTGGCTTTTTCGATGCCCTGCGCGACCGGATGGTGATGCCCGAACCCAAGAATTACGCAAGCTGGCGTAGCCAGATCACCGATATGGTCAAGAGTGCTGCGGGCGGTCTCTATCACGAGGTTTGGACCCTGCCTTCGGGCCAGACCTACCGCGTCACCGGGCGGCCCCACCCCGATGGTGCTGTGGCGTTTCTGTTCGAGGATATCTCACTCGAGGTGTCGACCACCCGCCGTCACCGGCTCCAGATGGACCTGCGCCAATCCGTGATCGACCGCCTGCAAGAGGGAATCGCGGTGTTGGCACAGGATGGTCACCTGCTCTTTTGTAACAGTGCCTTTGGCGAAATGCTGGGCATCGACCCGGACACCAGCTTTGCCGAAATGGGCCTGCATGACGTCATCGCCGCCTGTGCCGCGCGCTACCCCGATCCCGGCCTCTGGCCCGAGGTCGAGGATCGCCTCGCAACCCGACGTCTGGTTGCAACCCTCCATGATCGCGCCGTGTCGCGGGGGCAGGCAGGGGCCGACCTTCGGATTGTGCCGCTGGGGCAGGGCCAATCCATGCTCTGTCTCAAGGATCGCACCGTAGCCGAGGCGGATCGCGTGGACTTGCCTCTGCGCTGAGACGGGTTGCGGGCAGGCGCGGCGCGTGTAGTGTCGTTGCATGTCCGATCCCCGCGCCCAGATCCTCCTTGCCAGTCCCGATGCGACCTGCGCCTTGGCGCACGCCTTGGCACACCGGCTCCGGCCGGGCGATACGCTCCTGCTGTCGGGCGGTGTCGGCGCGGGCAAGACGCATTTTGCGCGCTGCCTGATCCAATCCCTGCTTCTTGCGCCCGAGGATGTGCCTTCGCCCACCTATACGCTGGTGCAGACCTATCAGGGGCAGGGGGCCGAGATTTGGCATGCCGATCTCTATCGCCTTGGCGATACGATGGAACTGGTCGAATTGGGCCTGACCGAAGCCTTTGCAGAAGCCATATGCCTGATCGAATGGCCTGACCGGCTGGGAGACATGACACCGCCCGGTGCGCTCTGGCTGGAATTGGAACCGCTGTCAAACCCCGGTGCAGAGGATAGCCGCCTCTTGCGGATCACTTGGCAGGATGACAGGTGGGCACAGCGATTACAGGGGGTTTTGAATGACTGAGCGGAGCGCCTTGATGCAGGAGTTCATCGCCGCGACCGATTGGGCCGGGGCGGCGATTGCCCCGCTGGCGGGGGACGCCTCGAACCGGCGCTACCTGCGCCTTACCCATCCCTCAACCGGCACGACGGCCGTGCTGATGGATGCCCCGCCCGAGCGCGGCGAGGATGTGCGCCCCTTTCTGCATATCGCCCGCTACCTGACCGGTCTTGGCCTCAGCGCGCCGCAGATTCTGGCACAGGACGAGTCGCGCGGCTTTCTCATTCTCGAAGACTTGGGTGATGCGCTCTTTGCCCGTGTGATCCCCGTTGCCCCTCAAATGGAGGATCAGCTTTATGCTGCGGCCACCGACGTTCTGATCGACTTGCACCGCGCGCCGCCGCCCGAGGGCCTCAAACCCTATGGGCCGGAGACCATGACCGACATGGCGGCCTTGGCCTTTGACTGGTATCTTACTGGCGCTACCGGGGATAACAGTCCGCAGCGCGCCGAGGTGCTCGCCGCGCTGCAGCGGCTCTTGCGTCAGCGCGCCGCGACCACCGATGTGATCGTCCTGCGCGACTATCATGCCGAAAACCTGCTCTGGCTGCCGGGACGCATTGGCGCGGCCCGCGTCGGCCTGCTCGATTTTCAGGACGCAATGACCGGGCACCGCGCGTATGATCTGGTTTCGGTGCTGCAAGACGCCCGCCGCGATGTGCCCCAAGCTGTCGAGGCCGCGATGATCGCCCGCTATTGTGCTGCGACCGCCACGGAACAGACCCTATTCGAGGGGGCCTATCACTGCCTTGGCGCGCAACGCAACCTGCGCATTCTGGGTGTCTTTGCCCGCCTTTGCCTACGCGATGGCAAAGGGCATTATATCGACCTCATTCCACGCGTCTGGGACCATCTGCAACGGGATCTCGACCATCCGACCCTGTCGCCGGTGGCCGATCTCTTGCGCGCTGCCCTGCCCGCGCCGACATCCGCCATCAGAGAGCGCCTGCGCGCGCAATGTGCCCGATGAACCTGCCCTTGATGCTATTTGCCGCCGGGTTCGGCACGCGCATGGGGGCGCTGACCGCGACCCGGCCCAAGCCCCTGATCGAGGTGGCGGGTCGCCCGCTCATCGACCATGCGCTTGATCTTGTCACCGCACATGGCGCGGCCCCGATTGTGGCCAACCTGCATTATCTGCCCGATCAACTGGCGCAGCATCTGGCGGGGCGCGATATCCGCCTTTCTCATGAAACGCCCGAGATCCTTGAGACTGGCGGCGGGCTGCGCGCAGCCTTGCCGCTGCTTGGCCCCGGCCCGGTCTTTACCATGAATACCGATGCGGTCTGGCGCGGTCCAAACCCGCTTGATCACCTGGCACGCCTCTGGCGCCCCGCCGAGATGGATGCGCTCTTGCTGTGCGTCCCGCGCGCGCAGGCCGTGGGCCATAGCGGGGCCGGGGATTTTCAGATCGCCCCGGACGGTAGGGCGACACGCGGCGCGGGCTCTGTCTATTCCGGGCTTCAGATCGTGAAACCCGACCTGCTCCAGACCATTCCCGAGCGTGCCTTTTCCCTCAACCGCCTCTGGGACATGATGCTTGCCGATGGCCGGCTCTATGCCGCAGATTACCCGGGCCAGTGGTGCGATGTCGGCCGCCCCGAGGGAATCGCGCTGGCCGAAACCCTGCTTGCCGCTCCCGATGTTTGATCGCTCGGACACCCCCCGCTTCTACGGCTTGCCCCCCGGCGTGGATTTTCCCCGTGCGTTGGTCGACGGCTTGCGGGCGCGGCACCTGGGCCAGCCGCCCGAAACCCTTGCCCGCGTGCAGCTCATCGTTAACACCCGCCGCATGGCCCGCCGCATCCGCGAGCTATTCGACCAGGGCCCGCCGTGCCTCTTGCCGCGCATCAGCCTTTTGACCGATCTCGGAGAGCTTTGGGATCTGGCCCATATCCCCGATCCGGTGCCGCCTCTTCGCCGCAGGCTGGAGCTGGTGCAGCTGATCACCACGCTTCTCGACAATGCCCCCGATCTTGCCCCGCGCAGCGCGATTTACGACCTTTCCGATAGCCTTGCCGGGTTGATGGATGAAATGCACGGCGAAGGGGTGGTGCCACAGGCTATCGAGGCGCTCGATGTCAGTGACCAATCTGGCCATTGGGCGCG
This sequence comes from Roseovarius mucosus DSM 17069, assembly GCF_000768555.3. GTDB lineage: Bacteria > Pseudomonadota > Alphaproteobacteria > Rhodobacterales > Rhodobacteraceae > Roseovarius > Roseovarius mucosus. The sequence goes on along the minus strand of NZ_KN293976.1, from coordinate 309,789 downwards.
GATCAAATCCTTCCTTGGCATTGTCCGCCATTATTTCGAGGCAGGCGGTGCCGCCCCCGATGTGGAAACCCGTCAGCGCCTTGTCATCGAACGGCTGGTGTCCCTCTGGGCTCAAACCCCGCCAACGCACCCTGTGATCCTTGCGGGCTCGACCGGGTCGCGTGGCGCGACGCAGCATCTTATGCAGGCGGTTGCACGCCTGCCGCAAGGTGCGGTGGTACTGCCCGGCTTTGATTTCGACATGCCCGGCGCGGTCTGGGAGGCGTTGGGCGACGCCATGCTGTCCGAGGATCACCCGCAATACCGTTTTTGCCGTGTGGCAGCGGGGGCCGGGATCACGCCTGCGGACGTCCGCCCGTGGTCCGACATGCCCGCCACCCATCCGGCACGCAATGCGCTGGTGTCGCTCGCCCTGCGCCCCGCGCCTGTGACCGATCAGTGGCTGCGCGACGGCCCGCATCTGGCGGACATTGCCGGGGCTATGGCCGATGTGACCCTGGTCGAGGCCCAATCGCAGCGACAAGAGGCACTGGCCATCGCCATGCGCCTGCGTCAAGCGGCCGAGGACGGGCGCACCGCCGCCCTCATCACCCCGGACCGGACCCTTACCCGTCAAGTGACCGCCGCGCTCGACCGCTGGGATATTCTGCCCGATGACAGCGCGGGTCTGCCGCTGCACTTGTCGCCGCCGGGGCGCTTTCTGCGCCATGTCGCCGATCTCTTCCGCAATCGGCTCAGCGCTGAATCCCTCTTGACCCTGCTCAAACATCCTCTGGCACATCAGGGGGCGGAGCGTGGCCCACATCTGCGCCTCACGCGCGAGCTGGAATTGCACCTGCGCCGCCACGGTCCGCCCTATCCGACCGAAGACAGCCTGCGCGCTTGGGGTGCTGCGCAAAAGGATGCGCTTGCCCCTGACTGGGTGAACTGGCTCTGCGCTTGCTTTGTGAACAGAGACTATTCCGGCGAAATGCCCCTTGAAAAAAGCGTCGCAGCGCATCTCGAACTGGCCGAGAGAATCGCCCAAGGCTGCCACGGTACAGGCTCCGGGACCCTCTGGCTCAAGGATGCCGGACAAGAGGCGCAAAAAGCCGTGATCGAACTTCGGACCGAGGCACATCATGCCGGGGCCCTCAGCGCCAGTGACTATTCCAGCCTGTTTCACAAGATCCTGAGCGCACGCGAGGTGCGTAACCCGGTCGATCCGCATCCCCATATCCTGATCTGGGGCACGCTAGAGGCGCGCGTGCAGGGGGCCGATCTCTTGATCCTTGCCGGGCTGAATGAGGGGAGTTGGCCAGAATCCCCCAAGCCTGACCCATGGCTCAATCGCGCCCTGCGTCATCAGGTGGGTCTCTTGCTGCCAGAGCGGCGCATCGGCCTCTCGGCGCATGATTTTCAACAGGCGATTGCCGCGCCCGAGGTCTGGCTCACCCGGTCCGTGCGGTCTGCGGATGCCGAAACCGTGGTTTCGCGCTGGCTCAACCGTATCCTGAACCTGCTCTCTGGCCTGCCGGATCAGGGCGGGCAGGCGGCGATTGACGCTATGTGCGCGCGTGGTCGCCTCTGGCTCGACCGCGCTACGGCCCTTGAGGAACCCGGTGAGGTGCCGCGCGCCGCGCGTCCGGCACCCGCACCTCCCGCCGCCGTGCGCCCCGATCACCTGAGCGTGACCGAGATCAAGCGTCTGATCCGTGATCCCTACGCCATATATGCTCGCCATATCCTCAACCTGCGCAGGCTCGATCCGTTGATGCGTACGCCAGATGCGCTCTTGCGCGGCACGGTGCTGCACGAAATCCTCGAAGGCTTCATTCGCGAAACGCTAGAGCATCCGGCACGGTGCAATCACGCCACCCTGATGCACCATGCAGAGACTGTTCTGGCCGAAAACGTACCTTGGGCCGAGGCGCGCGCGCTCTGGTTGGCGCGGCTGGAACGGGTGGCGGACTGGTTCATCGAGACGGAGTTTGCCCGCCGCGCCCGCGCGCATCCCGTCGCGTTCGAAGCCAAGGGCCGCGCCACCCTGCCCGATCTGGGCTTTACCCTCTCGGCCAAGGCCGACCGGCTCGATCTCGATGATCTGGGGCAGGTTCATATCTATGATTACAAGACCGGCGCGCCGCCCTCCGCCAAGGAACAAACCAGTTTTGACAAGCAATTGCTGCTTGAGGCCGCGATTGCCACGCGTGCGGGTTTTGCCGATATGGGGCCAAGCCGCGTGGCCCGCGCGATGTTCATCGGGTTGGGCAGCCCCCCCAAAGAACTCGACGCGCCGCTCGACGCAGAGCCACCCGAGAAAATCTGGTCCGAGTTTCACGCGCTGATTTCAGCCTATTCAGACCCTGATATGGGCTATACGTCCCGTCGTGCGCCGCGCAATGCCGATGAGGACGGCGATTACGACCAACTCGCCCGTTATGGTGAATGGGATCTGACCGATCCACCCCAAGTGACCAAGGTGGGCCAATGACCGCCCGTGACGCCGCCACCCAAGCCCAAGTCGAGGCCGCGCGCCCCGACCTTTCGACATGGCTCTCTGCCAATGCAGGGTCGGGCAAGACGCGCGTTCTGACCGACCGCGTGGCCCGGCTCTTGCTCGACGGGGTCGATCCGCAGCACATCCTCTGCCTCACCTATACCAAGGCCGCCGCGAGCGAGATGCAAAACCGCCTCTTTCGCCGCCTGGGCGCTTGGGCGATGCTGGCCGATGCCGATCTCAAGCAGGAATTGGGCCTTTTGGGTCATGAGGGCGCGATCACCGATCAAACATTGTGTGAGGCTCGCCGCCTCTTTGCGCGCGCGATCGAGACGCCGGGTGGGCTCAAAATCCAGACGATCCACTCTTTTTGCGCCTCGCTCCTGCGCCGCTTTCCGCTCGAGGCGGGCGTCACGCCACAATTCACCGAGATGGAGGATCGCACCGCCACCCTCCTGCGCGCCGAGATTGTCGAAGAATTGGCCGGCGGGCCGTACGCATCCACGTTTTATGCGCTCGCCAGACACTATTCCGGCGAAACTCTGGAAAAACTGACAGCCGAGATCGTGCGCCACCGCACCGGATTTTCGAAACCGCTGAGCAACGCGGACCTCGCCGCACTCTTCGATCAGCCCGAGGGTCTCACCCCTGAAATGATCCGTGAACGGGTGTTTCTGGGCAATGAAATGGTGCTTTTTGATCACCTCCTGCCTGCACTTCAGGCCGGATCCGCCAATGACGTCAAGGCCGCCGCCAAGCTGGCGCGGGTCGGCGTGCTCGACATCGGCGCACTGCCGCTTTTGGAGGATGTTTTTCTCACCGGGAAGGGCACCAAATCGCCCTTTTCCGCCAAGTTAGGCACTTTCCCAACCAAAGCCACTCGGGACGCCCTCGCCCATGTCATGCCGCAGATCGAGCAATGGATGCTGCGCGTCGAGGATACGCGCCCCGCGCGCCTTGCTCTCCTCGCCATGCAGAAGACCCGCGCCTTGCATGACTTCGCCCGTGCCTTTCTGCCTGCCTATGAACGCGCCAAGCAGTTGCGCGGCCTGCTCGACTTCGACGACCTGATCTTGCGCGCCCGTGATCTCTTGACTGACCCGGCGGTCGCCGCGTGGGTCCTCTACCGTCTAGATGGCGGCATCGACCATATTCTCGTGGACGAGGCGCAGGATACCAGCCCGGTGCAATGGCAAGTGATCGAGCGTCTGGCGCAGGAATTCACCAGCGGCGAGGGGGCGCGCGCCGATGTGGCCCGCACCATCTTTGTCGTGGGCGACAAGAAACAGTCGATCTATTCTTTTCAGGGGGCCGATCCGCGTGAATTCGACCGCATGCAGCAGGAATTCGGCATGCGTTTGGGGGCTACCAACCGTCCCTTGCAATCGCGCGTTCTGGCCTATTCCTTTCGCTCGTCGCGGGCGATCCTGACCACCGTCGATTGCTGCTTTGACCAGAGCAGCGAGAGCGGCTTTACACCGGAAGAGGGTCACAAAGCCTTTTTCGACACGCTCCCTGGCCGCGTCGATCTTTGGCCGGTTGTCGCAAAGCCGGAGGAAGAGGAAACACCCCCCTGGCACATGCCGGTGGACATCCGCGCCTCCAATGATCCCGCCATCCTATTGGCGCGGCAGGTGGCGGCCGCCATGCGCGACATGATCGCCGCGCGACAGGCGATCCCCGACCCGAAATCGTCCAGCGGCTTTCGCGCCGTGCAACCGGGTGATTTCCTCATTCTCGTGCGCCGTCGTTCCGCGCTCTTTCACGAGATCATCCGCGAATGCAAGGCACAGGGCCTGCCCATCGCCGGGGCCGACCGGCTCAAGGTCGGGGCAGAGCTTGCCGTGCGCGATCTCGAGGCACTCTTGTCCTTTCTCGCCACGCCCGAAGATAGTCTGGCGCTCGCCACCGCCCTGCGCTCACCGCTGTTCGGTTGGTCCGAGGCGCAGCTTTACGACCTCGCCCAAGGGCGCGACCACCCCTACCTCTGGGAGGAGTTGCGCGCTCGCGCCGCCGACCACCCTGACACCATGGCAATCCTGCGCGACCTGCTCGACAATGCCGATTTCCTGCGTCCCTATGACCTGATCGAGCGTATCCTGACCCGCCATGATGGCCGCCGCCGCCTGCTGGCCCGTCTGGGGACCGAGGCCGAGGACGGCATCGACGCGCTGCTGGCCCAGGCAATGGCCTATGAACGCCGCGCGGTCGATAGCCTCACTGGCTTTCTCGTCTGGATGGAGACCGACGACCTCGAGATCAAGCGCCAACTCGACAGCGCCGGCAACCGCATCCGTGTGATGACCGTGCACGGGGCCAAGGGGCTTGAGGCACCCGTCGTGATCCTGCCCGAATGTGGCGCCTGGCGCAGTCCCAACGTGCCGCAGATCGTGACGCAAGCGGGGCATGCCCTCTGGACCGGGCGTGCCGATGATATGCCACCGACGCTAGCCGACGCGATCGATGCCGAACGGCGCGCGCTGCTGGCTGAACGTGACCGCCTGCTCTATGTTGCCATGACCCGGGCCGAGACGTGGTTGATCATCGCCGCCCATGGCGATTTGGGCAAGCAGGGCGACACCTGGTATGACAAGGTGCAGCGCGGGATGCTGGCAGCGGGCGCGCAACCTCACAGCTTTGCCCATGGTCCCGGTTTGCGTCTCGATCATGGTCTTTGGGCCGAAAGAGAGACTGAATCCACACCCGCTGCGCCGCCTCAGACAATCACCCTTGATCCGCTCTTTGAGCGCCCCGCCCCGCTCCCTGCACGCATCAAAACGCTCAGCCCCTCGGATTTGGGCGGGGCCAAGGCGTTGCCCGGCGAGCGCGGGCTGGATGAAGAGGCCGCCAAACGGCGCGGTCGCCAGATCCACCGCCTGCTTGAGTTCCTGCCCACCGTGCCTGCCGCTGACTGGCCCGCCACCGCCGCGCGCCTCCTCTCCAACGGCAGTGATGCCGCCTCGGGTGAAGAACTCTCACTCCTTCTTGCAGAAGCGGACAAGGTTCTGACCCGGTCCAGCCTGTCGTCGCTCTTCACCCCCACAGCCCTGACGGAGGTGCCGATCACCGCCAATCTCGCACCGCTTCAGGGGCGGCGCATCCATGGTGTTATTGACCGCCTGATCATCGAAGATACCCGTATCTTCGCGGTGGACTTCAAGACCAATGCGCTGGTGCCTGACACCGTGACCGATTGCCCCGATGCGCTCCTCCGGCAGATGGGGGCCTATGCCCATGCGCTCGCACAGCTTTACCCGGATCATCGCATCGAAACCGCGATCCTCTGGACCCGCACCGCGACGCTCATGCCCTTACCCCACGATCTTGTGACCAGGGCGCTGGAATCCACCACCATCGCTTGACGTGCCGCGCCCGGCTCCATAGGTTCACGACCGAAACCCTGACCACTAGGAGACATATCATGGCCACCGTTGCCGTCACCGACGCCACATTCGACGCCGAAGTCAAGAATTCCGACATTCCCGTCGTGGTCGATTTCTGGGCCGAATGGTGCGGCCCCTGCAAACAGATCGGCCCGGTTCTGGAAGAGCTGTCGTCCGAGATGTCCGGCCGCGTCAAAATCGTCAAGGTCGATGTGGACAGCAATCCCAATTCCGCCGTCGCCATGGGCGTGCGCGGCATCCCGGCGCTCTTCATCTTCAAGGATGGGCAGGTTGTGTCGAACCGCGCCGGTGCTGCCCCCAAGGCGGCCCTGCAGAGCTGGATCGAAGACAGCATCTGAGACGACCAGCTACGTCGTGTAAGGGTCGCGCCTGTCGCGGCCCTTTTTCTTTGCCCGCAAAACTTGCATGATTGTCCCATGACCCTGACCAATGCCGATATCACAGAGCTGACCGCCCTGCGCCGCCTGTTGCACCAACACCCTGAGGTGTCGGGCCAAGAGCAGGGCACCGCCGGGCGCATCACCGACGCGCTCTTGGGGCACTCACCCGACCGGCTCTTGACCGGGCTCGGCGGGCATGGCGTGGCGGCGGTCTATCAGGGTCAAGACTATGGCCCAACGATCCTCTTTCGTTGCGAACTCGACGCGCTGCCGATCACCGAACAGGGCGATCTGCCCCACCGCTCGACCGTGCCGGGCACGGGGCATCTCTGTGGCCATGACGGGCATATGACGGTGCTTCTGGCGCTCGCGCGTCTCTTGTCGCGTCAGCGTCCTGCGCGGGGTCGCGTCGTGCTGCTCTTTCAACCCGCCGAGGAAACCGGCGCAGGCGCAGAGGCGGTGTTGAGAAATCCGGATTTCGAGACTATTTCACCCGATTATGCCTTTGCTCTGCACAATATGCCCGGTCTGCCACTCGGTCATGTGGGCCTTATTCCCGGCCCGGTCAATTGCGCCTCGCGCGGCATGGCCGTCACCTTGACCGGCAAATCCGCCCATGCGTCAGAGCCGGAAAATGGCCGCTCTCCGATGCACACGTTGGCGCATCTCATGCCCGCACTCACGGCCCTCAGCCACGGCACGCCCCAAGACACCGATTTCACGCTGGCCACGGTGACGCATGTCCAGATGGGTGCCCCCGCCTTTGGCATCGCGCCGGGCGATGCGACGCTCTACGTCACGTTACGCACGCTGACCGACGGCGGCATGCAGGCGCTCTGCGATGCCGCGACAACGCTGGTGATGGATACCGCCACGGCGCAGGGGCTGACGACCGAGATCAGCTATCACGACATTTTCGCCCATTGCGAAAACCACCCCGAGGCAACCCTGATCTTGCGCCGCGCGCTCGATGCGCTGCATGTGCCCCATAACGCGCGCGGTCTGCCGATGCGCGCCTCCGAGGATTTTGGCCGCTTTGGTCAACGCGCCAAGGCGGCGATGCTGTTCCTTGGCGCGGGCACCGCACATGCCGCGCTGCACAATCCCGATTACGATTTCCCCGATGATCTCATCCCCATCGGTGCGCGGATCTTTCATCAGGTCGCCCGCGACATGCTGGGGTGAACCTGGCCTTTACTCCAATGGCCAGCCGAGCGCTCTCAGCCGGGCGGCGATCTGGTCCGATGCCTCTGGCGCACCGGCATTTATGGACTTCAGCTTGAGAAACCAGAGCAGGTATTTGTCCCAATCCGGGGCGTGCCCCGCAACCAGATCAAAGGCCCTGTCCACGCCAATCCCGGCCACGTTCAGCGTGACGTGATGAAAATCTATCTTGGCAAAAACAATTGCAGGCTTGCGGAAAAACATCGCCATCAACGCGACCGATGAATTCTCTGTCACCACGAAATCACAGCTGCGCAGATGTGCCTCCATCCCGCCTGTGGTCACATCCAACAGCGGATGGGCGCGGCGCAACTCCTCCAGCTTCCGCATGTCTGCGTCCGAATAGTGCTCCTTGGGATGCAGCCCTGCGATCACCCGCCTGCCGTCTGCCCGGCGCAGCGTTTCGCGCAGCATCTTGAGCGGCGACATAACCTGAAACGAGCGCCGCTCGCCGATATGCCCCTGCAGCGCCACATAAATTGTCCCGTCGCGACGGCTGTCGTCGGGGTTTAAGTCAAACTTCCGCTTGGCCCAATATTTGGCAAAACGCGTGGCTTCGACCGGATCAATCCGGCTGGGATCAAACGCCGCATGGGCGACATCGAAATTCCATCGCTCTGCCGTTCGCTCGATCCTCCAGAATGGCATGATATAGGCAACCCGCAGGCTGAGCCCCTTGGCATGCGCCGGTTCCTGCATCAAGAAGAGGGCATAGTCGTCTGCGTCCGCGGCGGCCAAAGTGTCCACCGGGCCAGCCGTGCAAATATCCAGGGTCCACCCCGACAGCGCCAGCGCCTTTTGCAGCTTGTTCACGAAATTATGGTCACCCGCTCTCGCGCGCTTGTCCATCGGATTTGGAAAATACAACCGCGCGCGGTGCCCCTGCATCATGGCTTAAGACCTAATCCACAAGACTCCTTTGCTCAAGCGGCTTGAAAGCGGGGCAAAGGTTGTAAACATTGGGCGCGACAGTCATATAGGGCCGCGAAACGGAAGGAATATCATATGTCCGAGAGCAAGTTTCCCGGTTGGCACGGCACCACGATCATTGGCGTGCGCAGGGGCGGCGAGGTTGTCGTTGCAGGGGATGGTCAGGTCAGCCTTGGCCAGACCGTGATCAAGGGCACCGCCCGCAAAGTGCGCCGCCTCTCGCCCGGCGGTCATCCGGTTGTGGCGGGCTTTGCCGGGTCCACCGCGGATGCCTTTACGCTGCTCGAACGGCTGGAAACCAAGCTCGAGGCGACGCCGGGCCAATTGCAACGCGCCTGCGTGGAATTGGCCAAGGATTGGCGCACCGACAAATACCTGCAAAAGCTCGAGGCGATGCTGATCGTCACCGATGGCGATCAGCTCTATGTCATCACCGGCGCAGGCGACGTGCTCGAGCCCGAGCATGACGTGGCCGCTATCGGCTCGGGCGGCAACTATGCGCTTGCCGCGGCGCGTGGCCTTGCCGAGAACCCCGACCTGAGTGCCGAGGATATCGCCCGCCGTGCCATGGCCATCGCTGCCGATATCTGTGTCTACACCAATGGCAAGCTGACGGTGGAAAGGATTTCCAAATGACCGACCTGACCCCGCGCGAGATCGTCTCGGAGCTTGACCGCTACATCATCGGCCAGCGCGACGCCAAGCGCGCCGTCGCCGTCGCCCTGCGCAACCGCTGGCGGCGCAAACAGCTTGGCCCTGACCTGCGCGACGAGGTTTACCCCAAGAACATCCTGATGATCGGGCCTACCGGCGTCGGCAAGACCGAGATCAGCAGACGCCTTGCCAAACTCGCCCGCGCCCCGTTCATCAAGGTCGAGGCGACCAAATTCACCGAGGTGGGCTATGTCGGCCGCGATGTCGAACAGATCATCCGCGATCTTCTGGACAGCGCCATCGCCCAGACCCGCGACTGGATGCGCGAAGACGTCAAGACCCGCGCCGAACAGGCCGCTGAGGAACGCGTGATCACCGCCATCGCGGGCGAGGATGCCCGCCCGGCCACCCGCGACATGTTCCGCAAGAAGCTGCGCGATGGCCTCCTGAACGATACCATGATCGACATTGAGGTGGCCGATACCTCCAACCCCATGGGCATGATGGATATTCCCGGCCAGCCCAGCGGCCAGATGGGGATGATGAACCTTGGCGACCTCTTCGGCAAGGCGTTCGGCCAGCGCACCACGACCAAGCGTGTCAGCGTCGCCGACAGCTATGCGCTTCTGATTGGCGAAGAGGCCGACAAGCTCCTTGATGACGAAACCGTCCACCGCACCGCGCTCGAGGCGGTCGAACAGAACGGCATCGTTTTCCTCGACGAGATCGACAAGGTCTGCGCCCGTTCGGACGCGCGCGGTGCCGATGTCAGCCGCGAAGGCGTGCAGCGTGACCTGCTGCCGCTGATCGAGGGCACGACCGTCAGCACCAAATACGGCCCGGTCAAGACCGACCATATCCTCTTCATCGCCTCGGGGGCGTTTCACATCGCCAAACCCTCGGATCTTCTGCCCGAATTGCAAGGCCGCCTGCCCATCCGGGTCGAACTGCGCGCGCTGACCGAAGGTGATTTCGTCCGCATCCTGACCGAGACCGACAACGCCCTCACCCTGCAATACACCGCCCTCATGGGCACCGAAGAGGTGACGGTCAGATTTACTGAGGATGGCATCGCCGCCCTCGCCCATATCGCGGCAGAGGTCAATCAATCGGTCGAAAACATCGGCGCGCGGCGGCTCTACACCGTCATGGAGCGGGTGTTCGAGGAACTCTCCTTCACCGCCCCCGACCGCGCGGGTGAGACGGTGACGGTCGATGCAGGCTTCGTTGAGGCGAATTTGGGGGAATTGATGCGGTCCGCGGATTTGTCGAGGTATGTTTTGTAGGGGGGGGTGTTGTTATCTCGGACACAAGGCCCGCGCAGTTCCAAAGACGGCATTCATTTGTCGGCTCAGCCTGTAGCACGTTCAGAGAGCCACAAACGCAGTCTGCCGAATCAGGCGTGGCGAGGTGTGTTCGAGAATGTTAGGTGGACGCTGTTTTAGGAGAAGTCAGCTGCTCTTCGCTGTTTTCTGTCGGAAAGTTGATGACAAGTGATCCTGCGCGCACTTCCACGCCGGAGTCCAACTTCGCACGCACTCTGAGTAACGCGGGACCTGAAAACACTAGGGCTGCCCACTGTATTGGCACGACGACGGATAATATCTTGTCACTTTGATTATCCTCTTTAGCGTCAGATTTATCGAGGAATGCGTCTTGGGAGACTTTTGTCTGTGACGAAAATATCTGCAATGTTTCTTCTTCTTCAACTTTTATGACGCTTAGATCCAACGTCTCGAACGTGGTTTCCTGAGGGAACCGAAGATGTACTAGCGCAGCAAAAGTCGGCAACACTCCCGGAGGCGGGCCGGTGAAGTTTAGTTCTGAAGAATAACAGCCGACTAAAGTTAACTTCCCATTAACTTCATGTCTAATGTCATCACAAAACATCGTGATTCCATAGGCGTGGTCCGTCATGAAGCGATCTTTTCAAGATTAAATTCCGATACAGGGCTAATTGTCCCGCTGGTATGAACCCTATATTGCTCCGGCAATCTAAGTACGTGGTCGGCAGACCTTGTAACGTTGGACGGGCCGACGCGAGGACGATCAACAAACTCAATGTAAATGTCTTTGTCGAACGCGTACGCAAATTCGGCAATGGACCGAGCCGTAAGATTAGCACTACCAGTCAATCGCCTATTAATAACAGAACGATCAACTCCCAGGATCGTCGCGACTTCTTGCTGGGTTTTGCCCGTCGCGACGAAGGCTTTCTGAACCTTCTTCTGAAGAAGCGAAATAAAGCGAGCCGCCTTCCGTGACTTCGGATCAATTTTTATTTGATATGACATCTTTGTAGCTCCCTCCCGTCAAGCATTTCGGCTCATTTAGTTCAATGTGATCACGCACATAAACTGTCTGCGCTATGTAACGCCCATAACTGTTCTCGATCACTATTCTATCCTTGGCATCGCCAAAACAACAAATGAACGCATCTTTTTTGGGTGCCCAACCAAAGATACGGACATCATCTGTCTTGAGTTCCCAAACGTATCTATCTGGCGTCCAGCTAAGTTTCTTGAACCGACGGTCGGAGAAAAAATCATCGCCAGACACGTATTCTGCGAACAACGCAGAAACCTGCTCAAGTGGCGTGAGCTTCGCATACATTGGGTTGTGCTCCAAATTCGGCAAAACCTGATCAAGCCATGTAAGAAATTCCATAGTCCCATATAGCGTTCTCCACGGTAGCTCGTCAGGCTCCAACGGATCAATGGTATCTAGAGCACCCGAATCACAAAGCTCAGTCAGCGTTGCCATATATATCAACACACTCATTCTGCAAGGTAAAGCCTGCGTACGCTACCCTGAGGTTGAAGCCGTGGCAATAAGTCCGCCCCAAGCAAGAGTGGTGTGGGTAGTGCTGTTTACAGCCGTCATCATCAAAATCCCGGTAATCCCCTCTCCAACCATTCCCTCCCCCAATCTCCGCTTTCCCGGTGAAGCCCTCTCGAATAGCACCCCAACTCCCCCACTTCCCCCTCCGCATCCCCCGCGCTAAACACCTCTCATGGTTGTCCCGGTTCTCCTCGTTGCCCTTTCCCTCATTGGCGCTGCCGTGGCACTTCTGCTGCCCGGCTATGGCGATCTGATCCTGCTGGCGGGGCCTTGCACCATCGCGGCGTTGATCCTGCTTTGGCGCGCCCTTTTTCTGCGGATCACGGCCCCGGCCGCGCCCGAACCTGTGCCAGAGCCGAACCGCATCCTGATCGATGGCTCCAACGTCATGTATTGGCGCGACAACACCCCGAGGATCGAAACGCTGCGCGAGGTCATCGGGCAGCTGCGTCGCATCGGCTTTGCGCCGGGGGTCGTGTTTGATGCCAATGCGGGCTATCTGCTGACCGGAAAATACAAACATGATGATGCCATGGCTGGCTATCTGGGGCTGGCCGAGGATTGGGTGATGGTCGTGCCCAAGGGCACCGTTGCCGATCGCTACCTTCTGACTGTCGCGCGCGACGTGGGCGCGCCCATCGTCACCAATGACCGCTACCGCGATTGGGCCGCTGACTATCCCGAAGTCAAACAGTCGGGGCGTCTGATCCGGGGGGGCTATCGCGACGGGGCGCTCTGGTTCGAAGGCATGGATATACCGACGTAATACCGACACGATACCGACGCGGATTTCCCTCTGTTTTCAGCGCTCTACCGTCCCCGCGCCGCATCAATCCGCGCCCGCGCGGAATTGGAGCGGGGCATCCACAGCCCCCGGTCAATGGCCTCTGCCAGCCGCTCCGCCAACTCGCGCAAGGCCGAGGGGTTATGCGCCGCGATAAAGGCCCGCGTGTCCTCATCCTCTAGGAACGCGGCCTCGACCAGATCAAAGTGATGCCCGCGCACGGCGCCAGTTGTTGCTGCAAAAGCAAAGAGATAGTCCACCGTCGCGGCAATCTCGAACGCGCCCTTGTAGCCGTGCCGCTTGACCCCTTCGATCCATTTCGGATTGACCACGCGGGATCGCACCACCCGCCCGATCTCATCCTCGAGCGTGCGGATCACCGGCCGTTCAGGGCGGGAATGGTCATTGTGGTAAACCGGCCGGTCGCGCCCCTGCAAGGTGCTGACCGCCGCCGCAGCCCCCCCCTCGAACTGATAATAGTCATCAGAATCAAGCAGATCATGCTCACGGTTGTCCTGATTCTGCACGATGGCGTCGGTCTGTTTCAGCCGCGTTTCAAAGCCCGCGCGGTCCGGTGTGCCCGCCTCCTTGGCACCATAGGCATAGCTGCCCCAAGTGAGGTATGCCTCTGCCAGATCGGCCTTGTCCGCCCACAGCCGCTCGTCGATCATCGCCTGCAGACCCGCGCCATAAGCCCCCGGTTTTGATCCATAAATACGCGGTGCAACGCCCTCGCTCCGCGCTCTCGCGGCGGCGGGATTGTTGTCCTCGGTCTCGTCCAGCCCCTGCACGGCCCGCGCCGCGCTGTCGAACAGCGCGATGAGTTGTGGAAAGGCATCGCGGAAAAACCCAGAGATGCGCAGGGTCACATCCACCCGTGGCCGCCCCAGCACGCCCTCAGGCAGAATTTCGAATCCGGTCACGCGACGGTTGGCGGCATCCCATGTCGGCTTGACCCCCATCAGCGCCAGCGCCTGTGCAATGTCATCGCCACCGGTGCGCATATTGGCCGTGCCCCACGCCGTGATCAGCAGGGCGCGTGGCCAATCACCATGGGTCTGCAGATGCTTTTCAATCAATAGGTTGGCGGATTTCCAGCCCAAGGCCCAAGCGGTCGGTGTGGGCACGGCGCGGCTGTCGACGCTATAGAAATTGCGCCCCGTTGGCAGGGTATCGAGCCGCCCGCGCGTGGGGGCGCCCGAGGGTCCGGGAGCAATCGCCTGTCCGTCCAACGCACGCAAGAGCCCCGCGCCCTCGCCCGGCCCACAGGCCGCAATGGCAGGGCGGATGCGCGTGGCAATCTCTGACAGAACCGCCGCAGTATGTGGTCCGGCCTCTTGATCATCCCCCGCCAAGAGGCGCTGCGCCATCAGCTCCAACCGTTCGACCGTATCACCATTACTGCGCCATGGATCGGCGCTGAGGTCTGCCAAAGCCAGCGGTTTTTCAGCCGCAGGGGCCGCCATGTCGCAATCGAGCGGATCAATGCTCAGGCCGTGGTCCAGGGCCAGAGCCCGGATCAGCGAGGCATCGCCACCCTTTCCGTTCCCGCGCGGCACACGGGACAGAGCGATAGCCAAATCGACTTCCAATCGACCCGTCGGTGACTGCCCGAACACATGCAGCCCGTCGCGGATCTGCGCCTCTTTCAACTCGCAGAGATAGGCATCGAGCCGCGCCAGATCGCCCGCCTCATCCGTGCCCGACATGCCCACGTCCTTGTCGAGCCCGGTGGCAGCACTCAGCGTCAGGATCTCGCGGCGCAGATGGGCGATGCGGCGCGGATCAACTCCGGCGGCCTCATAGTATTCGTCTACCAGCGCCTCCAGATCGCGCAGCGGACCGTATGTCTCGGCGCGGGTGAGGGGCGGGGTCAGGTGGTCGATGATCACCGCCTGCGCGCGCCGCTTGGCCTGCGTGCCTTCGCCGGGATCGTTGACGATGAACGGATAGACATGCGGCATCGGCCCCAGCACCGCCTCGGGCCAACATTCGGCGCTGAGTGCCAGCGCCTTGCCCGGCAGCCATTCCAGATTGCCATGCTTGCCCATATGCACGATCGCCTGCGCACCAAAATGATGGCGCAGCCAGATATAGAAGGCGAGGTAATTGTGCGGCGGCACCAGATCGGGGGAATGATAGGTCTCGGTCGGGTCGATGTTATAGCCCCGTGCGGGCTGCAGCCCGACCACGATATGCCCGAAGGTCAGGATCGACAGGGCAAAGGCGGGGCCGTCGGAGTCGCGCAGTTCTGCAACGATGAAAGGATCGTCTTCGGGTGCACCCCAGCGGGCAATCATCGCCTCGCGCAGATCCCAAGGCAGGGCGTTAAAATGCTCGCGGTAGGTATCGAGCGACAGCCTCTCGCCCCCCTCGCGGCTGGCGCGATCCGTCAGCCAGTTGGTCGGCCCCGCCATCACCGCCCGCATCAACGCATCGCTATCCTCGGGGGGATTGATCACAGAATAGCCCGCCTCGGCCATCAGGCGCAGGGCATGGACCGTGGCCGAAGGCGTATCGAGACCCACGCCATTGGCCAAACGCCCATCCTTGTTCGGGTAATTGGCAAGGATGAGTGCCACCCGTCGCGTGGGCGCGGGCGTCTGGCGCAGCTTGGCCCAATTCGCGGCCAATTGCGCGACAAAATCCACCCTGTCGCCGACCGCGCGATAAGTGGCGATTGGGCATTCGGTGGCTTCGTCGAAAAACGCCTCGCCTTTGAAGCTGATGGCGCGGCTCAGGATGCGGCCATCTACCTCGGGCAAGGCCACATTCATCGCGATGTCGCGCCCCGAAAGGCCGGTCAGCCCCTTGGCCCAGACCTCTTCCGATGTGCCTGCAAGCACCACCTGAAACACCGGCGCACCATTGGCGGCGGGCATGGAGAGCGGGTTCTCGGGGCTATCGTCGCCCGCATGCGGCGAGCCGACGGCAAAGGAGGTGCAATTGAGGATGACCGATGGGGGGGCAATGCCGAACAGATGCTCCAGCGTTGCCACCGATACCGGGTCCTTGAGCGAGGCGACAAAGATCGGCAGCGGATTGAGCCCGGCCCGTAAGAGTGATTTCACCAGACGGTTGATCGGGTGCAGCCCCGCACCCTGCACCAAAGCGCGGTAGAAGATCACCGGCACGACGGGCTGATCCGCCTGCCACACCTCTTGCGCGGCGCTGAGGCCCGCGACCCCGGCCCCCGGCCAATAGACGCCCGCGCGCAACAGCGGGCTGGCGGCGGCAGGGCTCTCGCCCCCCTCCAGCACGGAGCGGGCATAGCGCAGGAAGTTCGCCGCATTCTCTGGCCCGCCCTCGACCAGATAGGCCCAAAGCGCATCGTAATCCGCGTCCGAGACCGTCGACAGACCGCGCAGTTCCGCATCCGGCTTGTCATCGCCGGGCAAGAGCGCCAGCGGCACGCCCGCCTCATGCAGGCGCGCGGCAAATTGCTCGGCCCCGTATTTCCAATAGCCTACACCGCCCAGAACCCGCGCGATCACCAGTCGCGATTTCGTGGCGCATTGATCAAGATGCAGATCGACCGACATCGGGTGTTGCAAATGGCTGAGGTTTGCCAGTCGCAGACTGGGCGGCTCTTCCAACTCGCCACGCGCCTCGCTCAGCGCTGCCAGTTCGGTATCAGCGGCAGAGATAACGATCACATCGGCGGGCGTCTGGCCCAGATCAACGGGGTCTTTGCCATCCTCGATGGCACCGGGGGTGGCGGCGAGCAGATGCATCAGGCGGTTCCAGCTTGAACGGGGCTGCGATTTGCGGCAAGAGCAGCGTCACAGCTGCCCCTGTCGGGGCGTATCGCCGAAAGGGCAGAGCCATGGACTACAACGCATTGGGCGCCTCCAAAAAGGGCAGCAAGATCCCGCGTCACAAAGAGCATAACGCGCCGGGCACCGACAAGAACCCGTTCGGCAAGCGCCCCTCGAAGGAAGAGCTGATTGCCCGCCTCAAGGCGAAGGCCGAGAAAGCCACGAAATAGGCTCATAGCTGCTTTTCCATGAAGATGGACGAGAGGGCGTCGGGATAGTCCCCGAACGGGCCTCGTCTTGCAAAACCATGCCGTGCATAGAGCTTGTGGGCCGCGTGTAATAAATTCCCGGTTTCCAAACGCAGGCAGGGCAAAGCGTGCGCGCGCGCCTCGTCCTCGATCTGGCGCAGCAGGGCGTCTGCCACGCCCTGTCCCCGCGCCGCCTCGGCCACGAACATGGATTTCACCTCGCCATATCCATCGCGTAGCGCAAGCGCACCGGTGCCGACGATCCGCGCCGCACTGCGCGCGGCAAAGAAGCGGATATCAGGCGCGCAGAGCGCGTCGATGTCGAGAAAGAAGTTATCCTCGGGCGGAAAGAGCGACTCCATCAGCGCATGGCTCGCCCGCAAGAGCGCGCTGGCCTCTGGATGCCTTGGGTCTGCCGCCTCGACGATGATCATGCCGAGAGTGCGGTGGTGATTGCAGCCCGATCCAGACCCGCCTGACCGATCACCACCAGCCGCGTCTGGCGCGGACCGGCTCCGTAGGGTTGGTCGAAATAGCTGTCCACGCGCGGCCCTACGGCCTGAATGGTCAGGCGCATCGGTTTGCCTGTCACTGCGGCAAAGCCCTTGAGCCGCAGGATGTCATGGGCGCGAATTACCTCTGTGACCTGACGGGCAAAGCTGGCCGGATCGCTGATCTCGGGCCGCGTCACTACAAAGCTCTCAAAGGCGTCGTGGTCATGATCATCGTGGTGATCATGGTCCTCGTCGTCGTGATGATCGTCGTCGTCATGGTCGTGGTGATGATGGTGCAGCTCGTGCCGCGCTTCCATATCCGCCTCGGCCCCGATACCTTGCCCCAAAAGCACCTCGATGGGCAGGGCCCCCATGGTCGCGGTCACAACCTGAACGCCATTGCGCGAGTCTGCGCGCAGCCGCGCGCTCAGCGCCGCACGCTCGTCTTCGGTCAGCAGGTCGGATTTGTTGATCACGATCATATCGGCGCAGGCCATCTGATCCTCGAAGAGCTCCGACAGAGGCGTTTCGTGGTCAAGGTTCTCATCCAGCTTGCGCTGAGCATCCACCGCCGCCACGTCATGCGCAAAGCGGCCTTCGGTCACGGCCTTGCCATCGACCACCGTCACCACGCCATCGACCGTCACCCGCGTCGAAATCTCGGGCCAGTTGAAGGCCCGCACCAGCGGTTGCGGCAGCGCCAGACCCGAGGTCTCGATCACGATGTGATCGGGCGCACGCTCGCGGTCCAAGAGCTTTTGCAGGGTGGGGATGAAGTCTTCGGCCACGGTGCAGCAGATGCAGCCGTTGGACAATTCCATCACATCCTCTTCCGAACAGGCCTCGATCCCACAGCCCTTGAGGATATCGCCATCCACGCCCAGATCGCCGAATTCGTTGATGATCAGCGCGATGCGCTTGCCGCCCGCATTTTCCAGCATGTGCCGGATCAGCGTGGTCTTGCCGGCCCCGAGAAATCCGGTAACGACGGTGGCGGGGATCTTGGCTTGCATGTCTTGGCTCCTTCAGGGGCTTGCATCGGGCGGGGCGGCTGGCCTAAGCCCGGTGTAAAAGGGGATCGGCGATGACGCACCGGATTGTGGTCTGTTCTACGTGCGAGGGCACGGATGGCAAGGGCTTTGCGGCCCGTTTGCGCGCGGCTTTCAGCGAACGGGGCATGGAGTTCACGGTGCAGGACCATGACTGCATGTCCAATTGCGGCCGTCCGCTCAGTGTGGCGTTTTCCGCAGCGGGCAAGGCCACGTATCTCTTTGGCGACATCGACCCGACGATCGATCTAGAGGATACGCTGGCCTTTGCCGCGCTATATGCTGCCTGCGCCGATGGCTGGATCGAGGATGCACGCCCTGCCGGACGGCTCCGGCATTGCCTGATCGGGCGCGTGCCGGGCTGAGGGATCATTCGATCACCACCGCAATCGTGGCCTCTATGGGTACGCCTCCTGCGGCCAGTTGCGTATGGTCATTGGCATTCAAAGTCACGCGCAGCTCATGCGTGCCAACCGGCAGCGCATCCAACTGCATCCAAGGCCCATAGGCGCGCGCGATCTTGATCCCGTTGAGATAGAGATGCGCATGCCCACGCCCCGGTATGACCGGACCGTTCACACCCTCGGGATCAAAGGTAAAGTTTTCCACTTCGATATGCAGGTTGCGGCTCTGCGCCCCGTCGGGGTGCAGGGTAAGGCGCAGCACCGGCGCGGGCGTGCCCGCCTCGGTCAGGGTCGCATGTGCGCCGCCATGATCATGTGCTGCGTGGTCATGCACCGCCGCGCCATGGTCGTGGTCATGCCCCTCAAGCTGCGCGCCGGATGTGGCGGCGACCAGAAAGCCTAGCCCCGTGCCGAAAAAAAGGCCGATGCCGAGAAAGGCAAGTGGTTTGGCCATCGTTCCTGTCTCCTGTCGAATGACCCCGGCACCGTGATGCCGGGGTTTTGAGATGTCAGGCGGCTGCGTTCTCGCGTTGCCAGAAATACCCGGCCAAGGCACCCAGACAGACCCACGCCGCAAGCCCCACGCCAAGGGCACGCGCGGCAAAGAGCGCGGCCAGTTCCGGCGGCACCGGGCCGGTAAAGGCCTCCGGTTCGGGCGCGCCGATCAGATGCGGTGCAGCCAACAGCGCCACCGCAACGACCAGCATCACGGGCCCTTTGCCAAAAGCAATCAGGCCTAGCCCGACCGCTGTGGCAATCACCGTGCCCCACCACCAGATTTGACGTGCGGTGATGTCTGTATAGGCCACGCCCGGAACCTCTGGCGGCAAGGATGCTGCGGGGGCGAAATGCAGCGCGACAAAGCCCGCCACACCCCAGACGATGCCGCTGCGCGTGTCGATACGCACGCCATACTCCGCTGCCAAGCCCATGCAGGCCACCAGAACCAGCCCGTAACCGACATAGATCAGTGCCGAAAAGAGGATGCTCAGCCCGTCGCGCATCACGTCAAAGCCCGGCAATTCGGGCGTGGCGCTGACCGCCTCCGCCCCGAAATGCACAAGACTGCCCCCTTCATACAGCTCTGCGTGCAACAGCACCGGCTGAATGAAAACGATCTGCAACAGGGCGGCTATCAGCCCTGCACAGAAACCAGCGAACAACGCGCTGGTCGCGATTTTTGAAAACATGCGTTAGTGGCAGGGAAAGCCGGTCGCGTGGCGCACATCATGCGCGGCGTCATGCAGTGCCGAGGCCTGCACATGGCCGGCAACGGTCACGATGCCGAGGCCCAGAAACAGGGCTGCGACGAAGGGCAGGACGGTGGATTTTGCAGCGGTTTGAACCAATGCGGTCATGGCGGTATCTCCTTTGCGCCTCTCACCCGAGGCGGGATTGACGAACGCAGGGCTGGTCTCCTGGCTCGCGGGTCGTCGCCTGTCTGCCGCCTTCCCAAGGATTTTACACCTCAGTGGCATCTGGCAGGGGCTCGCCGCTTACAGTCGCGGGGGCGGCTGACGCATGGGCGCCCTGATTGGGTCCACCGGCACGTCATTCCCATTTCATCCCCGAGGCGCTTTGCACCCAAACGAGGAACCTTGCCCTTTTGGTATGCAGGCTGTGCGCCACCCCGTCAAGGAGGATTGCGACCGCTGAGGAGCAATCTGCGGCATTCTTTTTGGCTCTGTTGCAATCCTTTCCGGAGAGCGAGAAGAACCAGTTTCGCCATTGGTCTTATGATGCGAGACGGAGTTCGAGCATAGACATTGCCTCCGCGAGACCGCAGGGGCCCAAGCCAAAAGAGCGTTTGATCATACGCACCTCGCCGTTGATGTCGCCGATCAAATTGAAGCTGCGTGATTGCCCTTTGCGCAGGGCCCGCATCACCTCGAAACCCTTGCTCGTGGCATAGGCGGTTTTCATCGTCTTGAACCCACGCACCGGTTTGATCAGCTGCTTGAGCCTGCCGTGATCAGCCTCAACGACTTTGGTCATATACTTGGCCTGACGGTGCCGAACGTCGCTTGCGCATTTACCCTCTTGCATGAGTTCAGCCCGCGCAGCGCCATAAGTCGGCGCCTTGTCGGAGTTGCTAACGCGCGGGTGCTCCAAGCCTTTCAGCATCTTGGCCAGAAGGCGCTTCGCAGCTTTCGTATTACGCGTCGGGGAAAGATAGAAGTCGATCAAGTCCCCGAATTCGTCGACGACCCGCTAGAGATAAGCCCATTTCCCACGGACTTTGATATAGGTCTCATCTACCCGCCAGCTATCCGATCGAGGGTGCCGCCATTGCCGACGCAAGCGCTTCTCGATCTCGGGGGCATAGTGTTGAACCCAGCGGTAGATCGTAGAGCGGTCAACCCGATGACCTCGTTCGGCCATCATCTCTTCAAGGGCACAATAGCTAACCCCGTAGCGGCAGTACCAACGCACAGCCCAAAGCACGATTTCACCTCGGGAATGACGGCCTTTGATGTCGCTCATGCTACACCCCTTGTCTCAGCAGTGCCGCACAAAATGCTTGCCGCTGAAAAACTTTGCAACAGAACCTTCCTATGCCCCTAGTGCCCAGACTGCTCGCCCCAACGCCGCGACTGCATTGGTCGGCTCCATCCCTTTCACTCTCTCAACAACGCAGTCACGACGTCAAAATCGTGCGCCGACAGCGCCCTTTCTTGAATGGCAAAGGTCAAGGGCCATCCGTGCAGGATGTGGTCCGGCAAGTTTAGATCATCACGGTCTTCGGTATCGAGAGTCAAAAGCGGCACTCGGTCGGCGTCATCAAAATCCTGCCATCTCCCAAAATCCGGCCCGAGAAATAGGGTGTGGAGGTATTGGCGAATATCGACCTTTTTCCTCCCCAGAACACGAGACACGAGGCCCCCGCTGTGTTCGTAAACGACCTCGTCCCGAGTTTCTCGAAATCGCGCAGAGATTGGGGCCGTCAGGCCCATCGCGGCCTTTTCGAAAGCCTGGTTCCGAAACAGGCCGCTGTTATACCCGGCCATGGGCTGGAATCGGATCGAAACGGCTTCGGACCTTGCCGGCGCGGACTCATTTACACGTATCGGACATGTTTCCGGAACCGATGCGGCATGGATAACCCTCGCCGCACGATACATGTCGTCCAGCGGCGATGTAAGGTCGACAAAGAAGAACAGCAAACCCTCGGCGGGGAGTTTGCCACTGGAGGGCACATGGCCGAGGTCCAGCTGCGCCACGAAATCGAGCGTGACCGTCGCGCCGCCCGGCAAGGTCGCGGACGGCCAATCGATTTCCAGTGGCAGCGTCGGCGCGCCCATAAGCCAAGACCGCCCCGCGCGAAACCGATCCGTCGTCTTGCGCAGCAACACCCCTTCGCAGCGCGCCTCCTCCAGCATTCGGCCCAGTTCAACCTGATCAACCGGCATAACTGTCGCCTCTGCCCAAGCGCTCTTGAGAACACCCCGAGTGGTCGGGTCCAATTGGCCCATTTTGCCAGCAAGGATTCCAACCTCAGCCGGTTCGACCGGACGCGCGAAGTGCTCCGAAAGGACGGCTTGCATATGTGCCGTTCCTGCCACGGAGAAGCGGATTTTTCTCTGTGACGCGTCAGCCATCATGATTGTCCTCCCAGCAAGAATACATCGTCGAAATGCCCAAGCGACAGGTCGTCGCGTGAAATCCAGAACTTGGCCTTGTCGCCGTCGTCAAGCCCCAATAGCGCATCGGGGTAGAAGTCGATCAAACCCTGAACGAACCGATGGCGGTACGCATCCTCTTTGAAGTCTCATTTGTTTCGAAAAATCAACACAATCCCAAGCCAACGATCCTGTGCAAGTCAGGTATTAGTTCGTTCTTGGAGAGTTCATTTGATCCACCCTGCTGTCGCTTTGGTTCCGACTTCATCGGAGAACCCCTCCCACCACATGTCTCGCTTTGGCGGCCATCCTAATCTTCCGACTGATATGCCCTGGCCAATGGATGCCGCCGGGCGTCCGATGCATCACGTGCTCCAGATCGATTGTGCCGAGGTCCCTCGCGTCGACCCTGATTTTCCGGCGGAGGGGATGCTCTGGCTGTTTATCACTGGGAACTATGACCAACGCGGCGCGCCTTCACTGGGCGAAGACGACGGCGCGTCCAAGATCATTTACGCACCAAAGCCTGGGCGGGCGCCGGTCGAGCATCCGGCAGAGACGCCGCCCTTGGGTGAATATTCCCATGCCCAACGAAACATCGAATTGAAGGTCGAACCCAAGCCGGAACCGCAGGGCATTTTGTCCCGACTTCTGGGAAAACAACCAAAAGCTTATTCGGGCACAGGGCAAACCGGATATTTCGCGCCCGTCGCGTTGACGCCTCACAGCTTTGACTCGCACCCGGATGCGGACCCAAAGCCGCTCTATGATGCGATGCGCGTTGAGCCGTCGGCGACCACGGCTGAGGATGGCATCCGTCCACTGCAAATGCTTGGGTATGCGCCGCGCCTGCAACTTCTGAAATCCCTGACCCTGGACCGCAGTCGCGCAGATTCGCTGGTACATGCCCGCAAGACCTATGAGCTTGCAAAGGCGTCAGAGCACAATAACGAGGTATTGCTGTTCCAATTGGCGCATAATTCTGCCTGCAACCTCGATCTGGTTTCGGATGACTATGTGATGCATTTCGTGGTGTCGCGCCAAGATTTACGCGCCCGTGACTTTGACAACCATCAAGTGCGCTTTGAACGAGTGAACCGCGCCGGGCGCTGGTTTGCCAAGCCGCGTCAGCCCGCGCTGCCCGCTCTTCCGGCGAACATGGAGCGGCGCGCCGGGCTGATCCTGAAACCCCTTGTGCCAGGTGAGCGAACCACGGCGAACCAATTCTGCGGTTGGCCACAACTGCCGGCATCGCTTGAATGGCCTTGCACCAGCGACGGACGGCCCTTGCATTTCCTGATGCAACTGGACTGCGCCACGCTGCCTAGATCCGTTGACGGCTTCACCCTTCCCGACATCCCGAACGAAGGCACGCTGTTCTTGTTCTTGGATGCCGTGGCCGACGCCTTTTACGAAGAGACTGTGCGCCTGATCTACACGGCCGACTCCGTGTCCCATCTTGCGCCCGTCGCGCCGCCCGCGGCACTTGCGCCATTGCGAGACAGCGGATGGAACCGCACGTCTTTGGGCATTTTCCGTCGCGATTATGGCAAGCGTCCAGCCGAAACGGATGTGCCACTTCAGGCCCCCAACTGGGAGCCGCGCCTGCCCTTTGAACCGGTTCCCTATGTCGGTACCGAGAGCGCCGAATACAGTGATGAGTTGGAGGCATTGCAAAAGGCGGCCCTCGAACAAGCGCTGCCCGCCGACCCTCTGGCCGAAGATGGCGTCGCTCTTGTGCTGGAGGAGTTGCCCAACTGGGCTTCGGCCTTCATCGAGAACAAGGCCGAAGATAAGTATGCCCTGGCACGGGGCGTGCAGTTGGTGCCACGGAGTTTTCCTTGGAGATGGAGCGATATCCAGGAATGCATGGAGAGTTACTTCTATTTCGGGCAATATCGTTTCATCAAGGACGACGAAGACGTCGACGAAAGAATTGAGCAGGCGGCCCGGGCCCGAGAGACTCTGTGGGGCAGCGACCTGGACGGCGATGTGCGGGCCTGGGCCGCGCGCGTCATGCATCAGGATCCGCTGGGCCACATCCCCTCCGAGATCGCCGCAGAGTATCGCGCCTGGCTGGCATCGCTGGATGCGGCAGGTGCCACATTGCCGGTCGAAACAGCGCAAGAAACCCCGGCAGAGCGGGACTGGCGTCTTGATCTGCATGACGCTTTTGTCAGCACGCTCGAGCCCCTTGCCATGCCGCCGCTGCGCGCCACGCGCCATTTCACGCTACATGACGATACAGCAGACGACATCCCCGCAGAGATCCGATCGCTGGCAGCAAAGCAGATGCGCTATGATCGCAGCAGCACGGAGTTCCCATCTGAGCGGCACACCCCGGTCCCGCACGTCCTGTTCGGACCGAAAGACCCCCAGAACGTCGCAAAGACGGATTTACTGTTGTTGACCCTCGCCACCGGCTACGGATTGACGACGCTCTGGGGGGATTGCAGTGCGCTGCAAATCTGGATTTCGCCTGAAGACCTTACGGCGCGCCGTTTCGATAAGATCAGGGCCCAAATCGCATGGTGACAGCTTGACCAAGGACCTCGGCCGACTGGAGATTGCCGACTTCGCCCTGCATCAACTGGAGCAAGCATTGATCCAGAGCTTCGAGGCGCGTCGCGGAAAGTTGTTTGACACACTGCTGGCGCTGAATGCGTTGGCTGTCCACGATCTCGGGATCACGTGTATGCGCAGCCTGTCATTCCAAGGCACGCTGGTTGGAGCCTCACGCACGCATGAATACACGCTGGCAGATGCCGAACAGTTGGTGCTGGAGGCTGTGCAGCGGCAGCTGGAACCAGAACTCGCTCATGCGTTTCGCTATCCTCATTCCCTGCAACGGGCCAAGCGCCTTGGCGGTGCGCCCGGCATTACCGCGCGTCTCGAGAAGCTCGTGCCGCTCATGTTGGCTGAGTTCACCGCCCGTGAGGCGGCCGGCGACCTCGCGCCGAAGACCGGGTTCTTGCGGTGGTTACTGGGACAGAAGGAATTCGGCGGGATCGAGCCCTTGCTGGGGTTCACACACCAGAGTCTGTTTTGGACGTCCGAGCTCCTGCTCGCTGACCGCCGCGAGGCGATCACGAAACGGTTGGATGCTTTGTGCCACCTGCTGCCGGTTTGAACAATCTGTGGCGGCGGTCCAAATCGCCTAAGAAAGTTATCGGGTTCTGTTGCAATCCCCTTTATCTCAGCAATGCAGCATAAAATGCTTATCGCTGAAGAACTTTGCAACAGAACCACTTTTTGCGGGGATTGGCGGTGCTTTGCCCAATATCATGTGGATAAATCCCACGACTGCCCCATATCCTGTGGTTGATCGTTGACAGGCTGGCCCCTCACACCTCACAATTTCATGATAACGGAATCACCCGGGACAAAGGGCGCGCGCGCAGGTGCAGTTCTCGAAACTCAGATTGACCGGCTTCAAGAGCTTTGTCGACCCGACCGATCTGATCATCGCGCGCGGTCTCACCGGCGTTGTGGGTCCCAATGGTTGTGGCAAATCCAACCTGCTTGAGGCGCTGCGCTGGGTGATGGGGGAAAACCGTCCCACCGCCATGCGTGGCGACGGGATGGAGGATGTGATCTTTGCCGGGGCCGCCACGCGGTCCGCGCGCAATTTTGCCGAGGTGGTGATCCATCTCGACAATTCCGACCGTCTGGCCCCTGCCGGGTTCAACGATGCCGATCAGTTGGAGATCACCCGCCGGATCACGCGCGATGTGGGCAGTGCGTACAAGGTGAACGGCAAAGATGTACGCGCCCGCGACGTGCAGATGCTCTTTGCCGATGCCTCGACCGGCGCACATTCGCCCGCTTTGGTGCGGCAAGGGCAGATTTCCGAACTGATCAACGCCAAGCCCAAATCGCGGCGGCGGATTCTGGAAGAGGCCGCCGGTATTTCCGGCCTCTATCAGCGCCGCCATGAGGCCGAATTGAAACTGCGCGGGGCCGAGACCAATCTCACCCGCGTTGACGATGTGGTCGAGCAATTGGCGAACCAACTGGCGCAATTGGCGCGGCAGGCCAAGCAGGCGGCGCGCTATCGGCAGATTGGTGAGGAGCTGCGTCTGGCCGAGGGGCTCCTGCTCTATCGCCGCTGGAAAGAGGCGGATTTGGCTCATGCCCGATCCGAGGACGAGTTGCGCGAACGCACCACGGCCGCTGCCCGCGCGGAATCGGCGGCGCGCGAGGCTGCCAAGGTCCGGTCCAAGGCCGAAGAGGCGCTGCCGAAGCTGCGCGAGGAAGAGGCCATCGCCGCGGCGATCCTTCAACGGCTGAGCGTGCAGCGCGACACCCTGACCGAGCAAGAGGCGACCGCCCGAGACCGCATCGCCACCCTGCGCAGCCGAATCGAGCAGCTCGTCCGCGACATGGAGCGTGAGGCGGGGCTGAACCGTGACGCAGGCGATACCATCGCCCGGCTGGAGTGGGAGGCAGGTGAGCTTGCCAAGGGGGCCGAGGGGCATGATGCCCGGCTCGAGGCGGCTCAGGCTGAGGCCCGCGAAGCGGCGCAAATCCTGCAACAGCGGGAAAATGACCTCAGCCAGATGACCGAGGATATGGCCCGCCTTGCCGCGCGCCATCAATCCGCGCAACGCCTGCTGGAAGATAGCCGCAAGACCCTGGCCAAGAGCGAGGCCGAGGCCGAGCGTGCTCGCGCCGCGCAAGCGGACCTGCGCGCCGCCCTGACCCGTGCCGAAGCCGACCACGCCGCCGCGCATGAGGCCGAGGCCGAGGCGGTTGCGCGCGCGGAGGCGGCAGAACAGGCTCTTATCGCCGCCGACGAGGCCCATGCCGAGGCACAGGCGCAAGAGGCCGAGGCCCGCGCCGCCCGCTCTGAGGCCGAGGGCGAGTTGGGGGCCCTGCGCGCCGAGGTGACGGCGCTGGCCAAGCTGGTGCAGCGCGATACCGCCGAGGGCGGGCAGGTGATGGATCGCCTGCAGGTGCAGCAGGGTTTTGAAAAGGCGTTGGGCGCTGCCCTTGCCGATGATCTGCGCGCCCCCGAGGTCGAGACCGATGGCCCCTCTGGCTGGACCGTGCTGCCTGCCTATGCCACGCCGCAGCCCCTGCCCGAAGGCGTGACCGCGCTCAGCCGTCATGTCTCGGTTCCCGAGGTGCTGGCGCGTCGGATGTCGCAAATCGGTCTGATTGATCCCGAGGATGCCGCCCGGCTGCAACCGCTCTTGAAGCCCGGTCAACGGCTGGTCAGCACCGAGGGGGATTTGTGGCGTTGGGATGGTTTTCGCGCCTGGGCCGAGGATGCGCCCTCTGCGGCCGCGCTGCGTCTGCAACAGCTCAACCGTCTGGAGGAACTCAAGCAGCAGCTTGAGCACACAACGGCGCGCGCGGAAGGGGCCGTGCGCGGGCACGAGGCCCTGCGCGAGGCGTTGATCCGCCGCACCGAAGAGGACCGCGCCGCCCGCGAGGCGCGCCGTGCCGCCGATGCCGCCGTCAACGAGGCCAATCGCGCCCTCAGCCGGGCCGAAGCGGATCGCAACCTTGCCGGATCGCGGCTCGAGTCGCTGGGTCTTGCCGTCACGCGCCATGACGAAGAGGCCATGACTGCCCGGCAAAGCCTGTCGGAGGCGGAAAAGGGACTGTCCGGTCTTGGCGATCTGGGCGCCGCCCGCGCCGATCTCGAAGACATCAAGATGGCCGTCGAGGCCGCGCGCATGACCATGATGACCAAGCGCTCGGGGGCTGATGAACTGCGCCGCGAGGGCGAGCGGCGCACCCGCCGCAGTCAGGAAATCACCAAGGAAATCAGCGGTTGGCGTCATCGTCTGGAGACCGCAGAGCGGCGTATCGCCGAACTGGTCGAGCGCAAGGAAGAGTCGGAGGATGCCTTGGCAGATGCCAGTGCCGCGCCCGAACTTCTGGCCGCCAAGCGCGCCGAACTGGGCGAGGAAATCACCCGCAGCGAAGCGCGCCGCGCCGCCGCTGCCGATGCGCTCTCGACCGCCGAGGGCGTGGCGCGTCAGGCCGCGTTGGACGAGCGCGAAGCCGAACGGCTGGCGTCTGAAGCGCGCGAGATGCGCGCCCGCGCCGAGGCGCGGCTCGATGCAGCGCGCGAGACCCGCGATTATGCCGCCGAGCGGATACATGAAACGCTGGACCAGACGCCAGAGGCTCTCTTGCAGAGCCTCGCGGTCGATCCTGACGTGATGCCCGCCTCGGACGCGATCGAGGCTGATGTGAACCGGCTCAAGCGTCAGCGAGATGCGTTGGGCGCGGTGAACCTGCGCGCCGAAGAGGACGCGAGGGAGGTCGAGGCCGAGCATGCCAGCCTGATCAAGGAAAAGACCGATCTGGAAGAGGCGATCAAGACCCTGCGCAGCGGCATTGCCAGCCTCAACCGTGAGGGGCGCGAGCGGCTGTTGACGGCGTTCGAAACGGTTAATTCCAATTTCAGCCTGCTCTTTCGCCATCTCTTCGGCGGTGGCGAGGCCAATCTTGTGCTGGTCGAGAGCGATGATCCGCTTGAAGCGGGGCTTGAGATCATGTGCCAACCGCCGGGCAAGAAGCTCTCGACGCTCAGCCTCTTGTCGGGGGGGGAACAGACGCTGACAGCGCTGGCGCTGATCTTTGCGGTGTTCCTCGCGAATCCCGCGCCGATCTGTGTGCTCGACGAGGTGGATGCGCCCCTTGACGATGCCAATGTCACCCGCTTTTGCGATCTCTTGGACGAAATGTGCCGCCGCACTGAAACCCGCTTTCTCATCATCACTCACCATGCCGTGACCATGAGCCGGATGGACCGGCTCTTTGGCGTGACGATGGCCGAACAGGGCGTGAGCCAGCTTGTCTCGGTGGATCTCAAGAAGGCGGAACAGATGGTCGCCTGAGCGGGGCACCATCGTCCCTTTGCGTGGCGTAACCCCACCCAAACCTTGACCCCAGCACAGATTCCAATAGGTTTTACGGCCCTGACGCCAATTGGCGCGGTGTGCTGTGCAAAGATCGCGGTGCGCCCTCGCGGGCGCTTCCTTGTGCCCAAATATCAAACGGGACATGGAGAGCCTTTGTCATGCTACGATTTCTTGCGCAGTTTCTTGTTGCCTTGTTCTTGACCGTCACCGCGGCCACGGCGCAAGAGCCGGGGCAGAGTGCAGCCGATCCCGCGCTTGCGCGCTCCAGCGTCGAATTGCTTATCGACGTGATCGAAGATGACGCCGCCCGCACCGAGCTTGTCGAGCGGCTCCGCGCCGCCGGACTGCCCGACGAGGCCGAGAGCGTAGCCCCCACCGATCCGCTGCCTGAGGATCTGTCCTTTGGCCGCCGGATCGCTCTGGTCACTCAGGCCGCCGCCGAGGATTTTGCCGATTGGACGACCAGCCTTGCCCGTCAGATCGCCCGCGCTCCGGCCGTGCTCGATGGGCTGAGTGGAGGTGAGGCCGCCGTCCTGATCGACGCCTTGGCCGAGCTTGCGCTGGTGATCGCGGGAACGGTCGCGGCCTTTCTGGTGCTGCGTGGCTTTGGCAAGACGCTCTATGCCCGCATGAGCAGGTCGGCCCGTGACGGTGGGCTGGCGCGAACCATCCTGCTCTTTCTCGCCTCCGCCGTTACGGATGCGATGATCGTGCTCATCGCCTGGGCGGCAGGCTATGCGCTTGCCATTCTGGCCTTGGGCGAATTTGGCCAGATCGGCATCCGTCAGACCCTCTATCTCAACGCTTTCCTTCTGGTGGAAATGGCCAAGGTCGCGGTCAGGCTGGTGCTTTCGCCATCTGCAACCGCGCTGCGGCCGCTGCCGATCCCTGACCGGGCGGCGTCCTATCTGTCGACGCGGATCAATCTTATTGTCGGGATCGTGGGCTATGGGCAGTTGCTGATCGTGCCGATCCTCAACAGCAATGTGTCCTTTGCCGCCGGGCGGGCGACTTCGGCGTTGATCGCCATGGCGGTTCTGATGCTTGCCATCGGGTTGGTGCTGCGCAATCGCCGCACCGTGTCCGACTGGTTGTTGGACCCGCAGACCGAGGATGCCACGCCGCCCAAGGGGGCGCTTGCCTATCTTGCCCGCCACTGGCACTGGCCCGCCTTGGCCTATCTTTTGGCCATGTTCCTGGTCGTGCTGATCCGCCCCGGCAACGCGGTCTTTCAGGCCTTTCTTGCCTCTGGTCAGGTGCTTGTCGTCGGGCTTCTCGGGTTCTCGGTCGCGACCTTTCTCAGCCGCGTCATGGCGCGCGGCGTGATGCTGCCGCCCAGCATGTCGGCGCGGGTGCCGCTCTTGCAGGGGCGCCTCAATGCCTTTTTGCCCAAGGTTCTCTTTGCGCTGCGCGCAGTGATCTTTGCGGGGGTCGTGCTGCTGGCCTTCAACGCCATTGGCCTCATCGATCTGCGCGGCTGGATGGTCAGCCAGTTCGGTTTGCGGCTTACGGGCATGATCCTGTCGGTTTCGCTAGTGTTGCTCGTGGCCTTTGGTCTGTGGCTGGCGCTGACGTCTTGGGTCGACTACCGGCTCAATCCTGAATTCGGCAAGGTGGCCACCGCTCGCGAACAGACGCTTCTGACGCTCTTGCGCAACGCCGCGACGATTGCGCTTGTCGTGGTCACACTGATGTTCGTGCTGGCTGAAATCGGCCTTGATATCGCGCCGCTTCTCGCCTCGGCCGGGGTGCTGGGCCTGGCCATCGGTTTTGGTGCGCAAAAGATGGTGCAGGACATCATCACCGGCATTTTCATCCAGTTCGAAAATGCGATGAACGTGGGCGATGTGGTGACGGTTGGCGGTGTCACCGGCACCGTTGAGCGTCTGACGATCCGCTCTGTCAGCCTACGCGATGTGCAGGGTGTCTATCACATCATCCCGTTTTCCTCGGTCGACATGGTCTCGAACTATGTGCGCGATTATGGCTATTTCGTCTGCGATATGGGCGTGGCGTATCGCGAGAATGTCGACGAGGTGAAACAGGCGATGCTCGACGCCTTTGCCGAGCTCAGGGGCGATCCCGATCAGGCCAATGGAATTCTCGACGATCTGGAATGGTTCGGCGTCAACAGCTTTGGCGACAGCGCCGTGATGCTACGCGCCCGGATCAAATGTGTGCCGGGTCGGCAATGGGGCATTGGGCGGGCGTATAATGGTGTTCTGAAAGAGGTGTTTGACGCCCGCAACATCGAAATCCCCTTTCCACATCAGACGATCTATTTCGGCGAGAGCAAGCAAGGCCGCACGCAGAGCCTCCGGGTCGATATGGACGCCAAAGATGCCGCAGCGTGATCGGCATGCCATGGCTCAAAAGACGATCACAAGAATGTGATAATCCCAGTTGACATATCGCTCTGACAGGAGAAATTTCAAACATGTCACGCGGCGGGATCCCGCCGCGTGATGTGATGTAGACCTGAGGCATTGTTGAACACAATGTTGAAACCTGTGGTCGCAGCGGCATTTCCGTGGCGACTTCTTTGATTGAATAAATTGGAGCGGAAATGAATTCCACCGAAGTCTTGCGCCTGTCGAACGGTAACTTCCTCAGCTTTGAAAATTTCTTTGAGACCAGTTTTCCCGCCGGGACGACAGAGAACTTCCAGACTGTCACGCTCCATGATCCGTCCGGTGTGCGCATCGGAGAGCCGCTGCGCCTGCGCGTCGGTGAGCTGCCAGAGGCAGAGGTGGGGCTCTATCGCAACAGCGTCGAATTCTCGATTGCGCAGCCGGATGGCGGTGCCGTGATCTATCTGAACGAGAGCACGGATGGCATTCGCGACCCCGACACCGGAACCCTGGTGGTTCCGAACACTGTCACCGATTTTATCGTCACGATCACCGCGCAGGGGGCGATTTCAAATGTTGTGACTGCCCCGGTAGACCTGTCGTTCTCTGATCCGGGTTCGGTCATCTCCCTGCCTGACGGCAGCGGTCTGCTGGTCCATAATGTCATGGCCAAGATCTTTGCGGATGGCACGATCGGAAATGCGATCTTTCGGATCGACCCGGCAGAGATGACCGCAGGGACGATCATCAACACCGGGGCCGTGGAATTGCCGGACGGTGGGTTCTTCGCCATTGGCTACACCGATCCCGACGCGCGCACCAGCACCGGCAATTTCCTCTATGGCAGCTTTGTCGATGCGGACCTTGCCGCCGTCGGCGATCCGATCGTTCTGCTGGATGATACCTATTTCCCCGAGGCGATTTTTGGCGAGCTGGACGACTACGCCATTCTGCGGCTGCCCGATGGGCGGATCGTTATCGCCGTGAACACTTACGATTCCGCCGATGCGCTCAGCCGTGTCAGCGAGATGACTTTGATGATCCTCAATCCCGATGGCACGGGGAATACCCCAGCCTTCATGGCAAATGGCGGTGGGGAGCGCGCCGCGCGTCAATTCGAGCCCGAGTTGTTCCCCTTGTCCGATGGCGGTTTCGCCTTGGCCTATCAGACTGGCAACGAGTTTGTCGGCAGCATTGATTTGCATGTGCGCCGCTTCAACGCAGATGGTGTGTTTCAAGAAGAGATCGTGGTGGTGGATGGCGGCGTCGAAGGTGGCTTCGATCCCGACATCGTCGAACTGCATATCAATCCCGATGGCGCTATCCTCTTCTTTGGTGTTGCCGGAGATGCTGCGTTCTTGGGGCAGTTGGAGGTGGGCAGCTTTGTCGAGCCAGAACCAACCGGCGTCATCACCGGCACAGATGGCGACGACACGCTGACGGGCACGGATGGCAACGACCAGATCGCCGCTGGTGCAGGCAATGACAGTGTTGACGGCGGGGCGGGCAACGATTCGATCTCGTCGTCGGATGGCAACGATCAGGCCGCGGGCGGCCCCGGCAACGACAACATCGGCGGCGGTCTGGGGAATGACACCATCGACGGTGGCGACGGCGATGACATCATCGGCGGTGGCTTTGGCGCGGATTCGATTTCGGGCGGCGCAGGCAATGACGTGGTCGCGGGTGGGGCTGACAATGACACGCTCTCGGGTGGTGACGGCAACGACAGCATGTCGGGCAGCTTTGGCAATGACAGCATCGACGCGGGCGCGGGCAATGACGACA
>NZ_KN293976.1:0-276200 GCF_000768555.3 Roseovarius mucosus DSM 17069 | reverse complement strand
TCGACAGCTTCTTCATCCGCCGCGTAGACCCGGATACGGGCGAGACCAATATCACCAACGGTGGCAATGGCCTAGCAGGTTTCGTTGCGGCGATGAATATCGTTGATGTAGAGGGCGGTGCGCAGATGAGTGTGAATGGCAACACCATCCTTGTCGAGGGCGTCACGGCGGCGCAGCTGACGGTCGAGGATTTCCAGTTCCTGTAGTCGACATCGGCCTCTGCGCCGCCGCCTGTTTTCTTTTAACTTTCGGTAAATGCCGCAAGGCTGCCATGATTTGTTAAGCGCATGGCAGCCTTGCTTTGCCACCTTGGGTCTCGCGTGGGGACGCGGGAAACGGGTGGATATACATGGCGGTCAATCTGGCCCATATCGGGACGAGTCGCGCGGCGACTTTCGAGGTTGCGCGTCCAGTGGTGGCGATCACGCCCCTGCCGGACGGGGGATTTTTACTGGCCGATTTCGCCGCTGGTCAGAGCCGTGCCGTGCGCGCCACCGCCTCCGGCCCGTTGCTAGACGCGCCGTGGTTTCACGAGGCAACACCACGCATTGCCGTCACGGTCGGGGATAGGCAGGGCGCGCTGCCCCCGGGCCTGTTGTCGGATCTGCTTGTTGCATGGGATGCCGGGCTGCGCAGCGGCGTGCCGGGGTTTCTGGGGCAGGGTGCGGTGCAAACGCAGGCTTCTACCCTTCTTGCTGGCCGGTTCGGGGGGCGAGATCTCTTGCTTGTTGCCGCCGCAGATGGCGCGGGTCTTTCGAGCTTTGTCCTTGGTCCCGATCAGAGCGTGCAGGCAGGCATCACGGTGTCGGATAGCGATACGCTCTATCTGCGCGCCATTTCCGACATCGCGGTGATTGACAGGGCTGGCGAGGTATTCGTCTTTGCCGCCTCTGCCCGGGAACACGGCATAACGGCCCTGCGTCTCTTGGAGGATGGTGGGCTTGAACCCGTGACCAGCCTTGGGCACAATGACAGCCTGCCGGTGCAGACGATCACGGCGCTCGCCCCGGCGGAGATTGCCGGGCAGTCCTTTCTGATCCTCGCCGCAGCGGACAGCTCCAGCCTGACGGTGCTTCGCGTCGGCAGCAGCGGCGCGTTAGATGTCGTGGATCACGTGATCGACGGGCTTGCGACGCGGTTCGCTGGGGTGTCCCATCTCGAGGTGGTGACCGTTGAGGGGCATGTTTTCGTGCTGGTCGCAGGCCGGGACGCAGGGCTCAGCCTTTTGCGCCTGACCGCAGAGGGGCGGCTGTTGCATCTCGATACGCTTGCGGACGAGGCGGCCTTTGCCCTTAACGGTGTCTCGGGTCTTGCGGCGCAGGTCCGAGCAGGCGGGATCGACATTCTGGTGACGGCAGCGGGTGAGGCGGGGCTGAGTCTCTTTCGTGTGGATCTCGGTCCTTTGGGTCTGGTTCTGCACGGCAATGCGGCTCGGATTGAAGGTGGCGCACACGATGACCTCTTGTCGCGCGGCAGCGGAAACGGGGTGCTCGACGGTGCAGAGGGCGACGATACGCTGAGCGATGGTCCCGGCGCGGATACGCTGATTGGGGGCGCGGGGGCCGATGTCTTTGTCCTCAGGGCGGATGGGCTGCGCGATGTCATTGCCGATTTCACCCTTGGCGAGGATCGGCTCGACCTCTCACTCTGGCCGATGTTGCGCAATCTCGGGCAGTTGGACTTTGTCTCGACAAGCACGGGGGGCGTGCTGCGCTCTGGGCAAGAGGAGTTGGAGCTGCGCAATGCGGCAGGCGGGGCCTTTGCCGTCACGGATCTACCCGATCTGCTCTTGCCTTTGGTCTCGCATCTCGATGTGACCCTGGGGCCGGTGCAGGTGGCCCCACCTCAGTTGAGCCTGCCACCCGTGCCGCCACCACCCGTGCCGCCGCCTGTGCTGCCCGGTGTTGCTCCGCGTCTGCTTGTGGGTGACGCGGGCGATGACCTGCTCGAAGGCGGAGCCGAGGCCGACACGCTGGCGGGCAAGGCTGGCAATGACACCCTGCGCGGCGATGCAGGCAACGACCGCCTTGCCGGGGGCGACGGGAATGACCGCATTGATGGCGGGGCGGGCGATGACAATCTGGGTGGCGGTCATGGGGCGGACCGGCTCGACGGACAGGCGGGAAATGACACGATGGGGGGCGGCGCGGGCGATGACACCCTCTTTGGCGGCGACGGTGCCGATATTCTGAGCGGCGGGCCGGGGCGCGATCTGCTCGAAGGCGAGGCGGGCAATGACCGGCTCGCGGGCAGCTTCGACCATGACACGGTGCGCGGCGGCAGCGGCGATGACCGTATCGGCGGTGGTCCCGGGCGCGATCTGCTCGACGGGGGCGACGGCAACGACGCGCTGGGCGGAGGCGAGGCCGACGATACCGTGCTGGGTGGTGCGGGGGATGATTTTCTGGCAGGCGGCGGGCGCAATGACTTGCTGGATGGAGGGCCCGGCAATGATACGCTCAACGCCGGTGCTGGCCATGACCGGCTTATCGGCAGAGAGGGGGCCGATGTCTTTGTGTTCAACGAATTCACCGCAGGCGAACGTGATGTGATCGTTGATTTTCAGGTTGGAGAGGATCGCTTACGCTTGGCTGGGATCGAAGGGCAGGGGTTGACGGGCCGCTTTCTCGCGCTCGACATTCAGGATGCCGACGCGGGTGCACTCTTGCGCCACGCGGGCCATGAAATCCTGCTGGATGATGTGACGGCGGCCAGTCTGTCGCGCGACGATTTCATCTTCCTGTGAGGCGCCCCAAGGCTGGAAAGGTCCGGTTCAGCACACCGGCCCATCCGGTGCCATGAAACCCGTCCCGCGGATCGAGTGGATAACCCAGCGTCTTGAAATCAATGTCGTAAATGCCCCGGATCGTCGCGAGTGTTTCGGGCGAAATGAAATTTTCGTAGTTGAATTTCATGCCGCTCAACTGGCGCGCCGAGAGCTTGCCAAGATAGCCCTCGACCGGGGTTTCCGGCAGGCGGGTGCGGTTGAGCACGCGCGGTGTATGCCGCAATCCCAGCTTACGCGCGACCCGCGATAGCTCCACATCCAACCGCTCGACATGAACCACGTAATCGTAGTGGATGCCCACCTCCTTGTAAAAGGCGGGCACCTGCGTTTCCCAATGACCGTTGATCAGGTTCTCAGGGCGCGGACGGCTGGCATGCAGATGCGCGATCGTGTCCAGAAACGCCTCAAACGACATGCTGTTGTCCTGCGCATCGGCCCCGGTGCGCGCGCAATAGATATCATGGAGGTCCTGCGCAAAGGGCTCCAGATCCGCACGGGAGTGCAGTGGCCTGCCGCGATAGATGCAGAACTTGTTGAAATAGGCGCTGGTGATCCGTGTTACCGGATGTCGCACGACGATCACCGACCGATAGTTGCGTGTCACAAGTGCCTCGGCACAGCCGCGAAAAGGGGCGCTGCTGGTGTGAAAATACTGCTTCTGGGCCGGGCGCGACGGCATGTTATCGGCGATAAAGTTGAACAGCGTGGTGCAGGCCGCCTTTTGCGACCAAAAGAACACGGTTCTGCTGTCATCATGAATATAGCCGCGCCAGCCCATGCGCCCCGCCTTTGACCCAAGGTTCGTCCTTCATGGCTTAATGCGCGGGGCCTTGGTTGGCAACGCGCAGGTGGGGTTTTTGCGCCTTGTCTCGCGCGGCTTGGGTTATTAGGTTGCGCCAGACCGACTGGAGGGCATTCGATCATCATGGCCAAGCGCCTTTTTCTGCATGTCGGAATGCCGAAATGTGCCACGACGTCGATTCAGGCCTTTCTCGCAGAGCATGCCAACGATCTGGCTGCGCGTGGGCTGCATTATGCCTTCGCCCCCGGCGCGCAGGTTCCCGAGCAGGGGAATGCCAGCCATCTCGCCAATGCCTTGATCACGGGCGACCCTCGGCAAGGGTGGGCGCTTCTCGATTATTTCCTGCGTGCCGAAGGCGATGTGATCCTCAGTTCCGAGTATCTCTTTGGCGTCTCCCGTGGATCTGTCGCGGAGGATCTGATTGCGCGCATCCGCCATGCCGGCTTCGATGTCAGTTTGATCTGTTATTTCCGCCGTCAGGATCTGTGGATCGAGTCCGACTACAAGCAGCATGTCAAAAGCGGCGCAAACTGGCGCCGGGGAATCGTGGCGCTGCTGGACGAACGGGTCGAAAAGCAGGTGCTGAACTATAACGCCATGCTGATGAACTGGTCCCGCTTCGTGGGGCATGACAATGTGATCGCGGTGCCCTTGAGACCAGAGCAAGGGCCTGACTACGCCGTGCGCCGGTTTCTTGAGGTGCTGGGTGTTGCGGATATGCTGCCACAGGGGGCCGCCGGCCGAAGGCATCACAATGTCAGCCCGCCGACCGGCCTTATAGAGCCTGCGCGCTACCTCAAGCGTGCGATGCTGGATCGGGGCGTTTCCATGTCGCTTGTTCAGCAGGAGGTGGACCGCTTCTTTGACGTGGCCCCACGGTTGGTCCACGTGCCAAAGCGGCGGTTCCTGCTGACCCATATCCGCCGGCAACGTCTCTTGCAGAATTGTGAGACCTCGAATGCCGCGCTCGCGCGCAACTTTCTTGGCGGTGTTCCAGCGTTCGACATGGTGCCAGAGCACGACGACCCAAGCGAAATTCCGCTGGGGGCCGAGGCCGCAGGCATTCTTGCGGCTTATCATGTAGACGGCCAAAGCCACTTGCGCAGGCACAGTCAAATCTTGCGCGGCTTGAGCCGGCTCAAACGCTCTGTGACGGGATTGCGGATCAGAAGTTGATGATATCCCGGTGATATCGGCGCAGCAGCAACAGACCAAGCGCCAGCGTGACGCCCGACACGGCCAGCACATAAACCGACGAGACATAGGTGGCGTCATAGGTGCTGTAAATTCCCTTGCGCACCAGTCCGATGGGGTGGGTCAACGGATTCCACCACATCCAGTCCCGATAGGGCAGAGGCACAGTATCAAACAGGACAATGACGCCGGAAACCAAGAAAAGAGGGCGGTTCAAGACCGCCCATGCCCGTTCCCAGATCGGTAGGACCGATAGCAGAAAGCAATTTAGCGTCCCGATACCCGCCCCAAGCGCAAACGCGAGCATGTAGCCCCAGGCAATAGCCTTCATGTCGATGATGACATTGAGATCATAGAAAATGATGATCAGGGGCAAGAGGATCACCGCAATCATGATGCTTGTGATGGCATTCAGAAGAAAACGCGCAATGAGTGCGTCGGTGTATGTGACCCCGGGATAGAACAACAACTGCTTGGAGTAGCGCAGCGCAACCGACATTTTGTTGCTCACATCCATATAGGCCATGAACGGCAAAATACCCGTCGCGAAAAACAGCGGAAAGCTGGTGCCGAGACTTGGACTTCTGAACGCCAGGGAAAAGACGAAGGTCAGTAGGAAAATACCCGCCACCGGTTCCAGAATGGCCCAGAGATACCCCAGTGAAGAGCGCCCATAGGTCGCAGACATCTCGCGCAGCATCAGCGCGATTACCGTCTGGACGGTGCCCGTCCGCTTGCGGGGCAGGGCAGGGGGAAAGGTTACATTTGTCATCTTGACGGATGGTGTATCACCCTGTCCTTTGATAGAAAATCCCCATCCGACAGATATGATCGGACAACAACAGACCAAAGAGCACGATTTGAACCAGTCCAATTCACCTGCGGAAAAAGTGGCCCAACCCTCTGAGCAGGGTGCCGCCCCCAAAACCGGACCGGGTCCGAACGTGGTTCAGGCCCCGTCCCCCAAGACGCCCGTGCGGCCGCCTGCCAAACCAGCGCGCCTGCGCCTGCGGCATGTGATCATTGTTCTCAGCTTTGTTCTTTGGGTGGTCCTGCCTGTGGCGGTGTCGGGCTGGTATCTCTACACTGTCGCGCGCGACCAATACGCAAGCCATGTCGGCTTTTCGGTGCGTACAGAGGAAATCGGCTCTGCCATCGAACTTTTGGGCGGCATCACCGAGTTGTCGGGGTCCAGTTCCTCAGACACGGACATTCTCTACGAATTCATCCAGAGCCCGCAAATCGTGCGCGCCGTGGACGATCAACTCGACATGGCGCGGATTTACCAGCGCTCTGGCGATCCGGTGTTCACGCTCGGAGAAGATACAAGGATCGAGGCGCTGCTGTCTTACTGGCAGCGCATGGTCAAGATTTTCTATGACCGCAGCAGTGGCCTGGTGGAAATCCGTGTGCTCGCCTTTGAGCCACAGGATGCCAAGGCCGTGGCCGAAGTGGTGTTTGCCGAGAGCAGCAACATGATAAATCAGCTGTCGGCCATCGCCCGCGCTGATGCCATGCGCTATGCCGAGGAAGAACTGGCGCGCGCCGAGGATCGGCTCAAGGTATCCAACAGGTCGCTCACCAGTTTCCGCAATCGGACACAGATTGTCGATCCGGCGGCCGATGTTCAGGGTCAGATGGGCCTGTTGAACTCGCTCAACGCGCAGATGGCCGAGGCACAGATCGAGCTAGAGCTTTTGCTCGATAACGCCAACCAGAACGATCCGCGCGTCAATCAGGCCAACCGCAAGATCGCGGCGATCCAGAAATTGATCGACGAAGAGCGTTCGACGTTCGGCGGGGCGTCTGGCGTGTCCGGTGTTCAGCAGTATTCGGAACTGATCGAAGAATATCAGGCCCTCGAACTCGAACGGCAGTTCGCCGAGAAGAGCTATCTTTCGGCGCTTGCCGCGCGCGATGTCGCTTTGGCCGAGGCGCAGCGGCAGTCGCGCTATCTCGCCACCCATATTTCGCCGACCTTGGCCGAAACCGCAGAGTATCCGCGGCGCGAATTGTTGCTCTTGATGATTGCGGGCTTCTTGCTTTTGTCCTGGTCGATTCTTGTGATGGTCTACTACTCCCTGCGCGACAGGCGCTGAGCGGACACGTCCGATGATCGAGATACGCAACCTGTGCAAGACCTTCGTGCTCAACGGGCGGCGCAAGGTGGTTGCGGACAACATCTCTGCCGTGTTCCCGGATCGCACCGCGGTGGCCATTCTCGGACGCAACGGCGCCGGCAAATCAAGCCTGCTCAAGATGTTGGCGGGTTCCATGGACGCCGACAGCGGCGAGGTGATCAGCACTGGCACGATTTCCTGGCCAGTGGGCTTCGCCGGGAGCTTTCATCCCGAGATGACCGGGTTACAGAATGTCCGCTTCATCGCGCGGGTCTACGGCGTGGACACGGCGGAGCTTGTCGATTTCGTCGCGGACTTTGCTGGGCTGGGCCAGCATTTCAACCTGCCTGTGCGCACCTATTCCTCCGGGATGCGCTCGCGCCTCGCCTTTGGGGTGTCGATGGGCATTCACTTTGAAACCTATCTCGTGGACGAGGTTACAGCGGTCGGCGACGCTGCCTTTCGTGAAAAATCCGAACTGCTCTTTGCAGAACGGATCACGCAGAGCGGGGCGGTCATGGTGACGCATAACATGGCGCAGGTCAAACGCCTCTGCACCCTTGCCGGTGTGCTCGAGG
The DNA here is from genome assembly GCF_000768555.3 of Roseovarius mucosus DSM 17069. Lineage (GTDB taxonomy): Bacteria > Pseudomonadota > Alphaproteobacteria > Rhodobacterales > Rhodobacteraceae > Roseovarius > Roseovarius mucosus. The sequence continues at coordinate 268,718 of NZ_KN293976.1, read as the reverse complement.
ATGGACGCCTCAGCTTCTATGACGACGTGGACGAGGCCATCGCGCACCATCAGGAATTGATGAAAGCCAGCAGAGCAAATTCTGGTTGATACCTGTCCTAGCGGGGCGGGCGACCTCTGCCGCCCTTTGGGCTTTTTCAGGTGTCGTCTTCGCGGCTCACAGGGGCCCGGTTGTCAAACCCGAATTGTGTCAGCAGAGCCTCGTTATGAGGGCGAAACTGCTCTTCCAGCCATGCGATCCGCTCTGCGCTGCGGCCCATGTCCGGCTCTTGCGTGTGGTGAAACGCGGTCAGAAACATTTGCCGGATATCGTCATCCGCACAGGCCGGATCCAGCATGGATGCCGCGATGATGTCGCAATCCTGCATCCGCAACGAGGGATTGGTATCGTGATGCGGGACCTCCCAGATCATGCCCTCGGGATGGCCCAGAACCGCGTCGAGCACGGGTTGGATATTGCGGTGACTGTCGAGGATGAGTGGCAGACCGGGAAACAGCCTGCCCCAGTTTGTCAGGTACGCTGCGGGCTTCATCGTGTCGATCCGACGCTTGGCAAAGGTCTCGAAATCACGCCCGCCATAGGGTTTGCGCTCGGCCAGAAAGGTATCGAAGAACTGCTTCATGAATTGCGAATAATCGCCAAACACGAAATCACTGAAGGGGCGCAGGAAAACCAGAAGCTGCACCGCAATCCCTGCCTCCTTGGTGATCTCTGCAAGTGCAATGCCCCGCTTTGAGAGCGAATAGAGATCCTCATGGCTCAGCACCACGGTGTGCACCCCATCCACGAACATGGCGGCCACTTCGGCCTTGGTAATTTCGGCGATATCACCGGCATTGCCAGGATGGGTTCCGGGCGGCGCGGGATAGTGAATGCCCTGCTGCAACAGCGCCTCGGAATTCTGTAGCATCACGCGCTGGAGATAGGTCGAGCCACATTTGGGCGAGCCGATATGCAGAATGATCTTTTGGGTCATGTGGCAGGCTTCTAGGGTCGTGCAAGGCGTGTGGCAAGCCGATTGGCAAGATCGTCGATCATGTCCTCCGGATGACTGCCAAGGTCGCGCAGGTCAATTTCTCGCTCAGAATTGCTTACCGGGGCGGCGTGCCACGCTGTGCTAAGCGCATCGGCCAGATCTGGTGCCGTGGCGGGTACGGACAGGATCGCGGGGCTCAACCGGCTCAGGTCCTTGGGGCCAAAGCCATTGGTGACGACCCGCACCCCGGCGGCTGCCATTTCCAGCGGTGGGTGGCTGGGATGCGGTGAATACATCAGTGACAGACCCAGATCGACCGTGCCCAGATAGTCGGGGTAATCCTCCCACGGCAGTTTGCCGAGACTCCGAAGCACATGGCCCCCCGGCAGGGTAACATCGCCGTGATGCTGTCCGATGGATATGAGTTCGATTTCCTCGGGGCGCAGATTCTCTAGGGTGACAAACCGTGCGAGCGCTTCGATTGCAGTGGCATACATATTGCGCGGCACATCGGGCCGCCCATAGAGCGCCAGACGGCGTGGCCCGTTGCCCGCCGCATGGCGCGCGACATGGCTATAGCGCGCGATGTCGATCGACGGATGAAACGACAGAGCATCCCCTGAGGCAAACCCGAACCCTTGCTGGGCAAACCAGTCACGCAAAAGGGTCGTGTTGAACACCGGATCGAAATCAAAGTGATAGCTGGCCATGGCATCGGCGAATTCCGGACCCCAGGCATAGAAATGCGGCTCATAGTCCTGAATGAGATAGAGAAACCGTGCCTGTGGCATCTCGTTCCGCCGGATCAGCTTTTCCGCCACATGCGCGCTCCACCAGGCAGTAGCCATGAACATATCCTCGGCATGGAGCGAGAGCGTCTTGCTCTGCACGCCGCATAGCAGGCTGATGCGCGCGGCAGCCGCTTCTCGGTCATGGCCCTGTCCAAGACGCCCCAGCACGAAACTGCGCGACGTGCCCGGAGAGGACAACGGCAGATCGGTGGCGATAAACCGCACGGCATAGCCGCGCACCGCAAGTCCAAGCCCAATGTCGAGCGCGGTGGCAATCCCGGCAAAGATCTCGGTCGGGTTGAGTGTCGGCACAAGGATGTTCAGCGCGGCATGCGGTGCCGTGAACTCTGGCACAAAGCGCGGTTCCTTGCGTAGATCGATAATGGACTCGTGCTTGACCGGTGCCTTTGCCGGACCGGAGAAACTCTTGGGCGGGCGCGGTGACATGCCCGGCGACAGCGAATAGAGCCGCGTGTCAAATGCGTCGATAGCATTTCGCAGCCCCGGTCCAAGCGCTTCCCGCAGGCTCCAGATGGCGCGTCCGACGCTGACCACGGCGAATCCGGCCGCGATCCGCGCCAACCCTGCGTGCCCCTGCAGCCCCAAGGCGAAGGCATCGCGCAGATGTATGCCCATCCCGCGCATGCGGCGCAGATAGGGGCGCAGCGGCGCGGTTTTGGCCTCGCCATGTTTCAGGCGGCCGTCGGTGACGGCATCGCTCAGCCGGTTATAGGTCGACTGTCCAAGGTATCGCGCCAGCGCATAGGCAGTCGCTTCTTTGCGCATCCACATGGCGTCGGGGCGCTTCCAGCGTGGGCCTTTGGCCCGGCTGCGATCAATCGCACCCATCACGTTGCTCTGATGCTGGCGATAATCCACCAGCGGCGCGTCGATCAGATGCACTCCGCCCGTCGCCGAGGCCAAGAGGCCAAGCCAGAGGTCATGGTAGAAATGCACCCCGCTCTGCGGTGGAAAGGGCAGCGCCAGCCGCACCAGCCGGGGCCGCATCAGCGTGGTCATGCCGGTGATATTGTTGCGATACAGCAGGCCACGCAGGCCGGGTTTCTTCTTGCGCCGCTCAAAGGCGAACATCGAGCGGTGCAACTCGGTCGTCCCATCCGGCCCGACAAGGCGTGCATCGCTGTGAACAAGATCCGCACCGCTGGCTGCCAGCGCCGCAACCCCGCGCTCCAGACGATCGACATGCCAAATGTCATCCTGATCGCAGAGCGCGATCAACGCCGCATCCTCGTCCAACCCCTCGGCGTCGATCAGGTTCAGCGCCTCGCTCAGCCCCGCCTCAAAGGCCCGCACCGCATCGAGTGGAACGTCGCTGGGAACCAGTGTCAGGGGTAGGTTTGGGGCTGCGGCCGCTGCTGTCGCGGCGACCAGCGCCTCGGAACACGTATCGGCAATGACCGCCACCAAATGACACTCGGCATGGGTCTGATCCGCAAGCGACCTGATTTGCGCCGCCAGATATGCAGACTCGGGCTGGAACACGGCCATTATGATGAAAATGCGCGGTGCCATTATGTCCTGAGTAATCAAAATACCGCTTGCGCTCTAACCGAGCGCTCTTGCCAATGCAAGCCGGGCGCATCCGGCACAAGGTCTCTGACCTGTGTTGCCCGCCGTGTCATTCAACCGTAACAGATTTTGCAAGGTTTCTGGGTTGATCCACATCGGTCCCTTTGGCCACGGCGGTGTGATAGGCGAGCAACTGCGCGGGCAGCGCATAGAGGATGGGGGCCAGCATGGGGTCTGTATCGGGCAGGGTGATGGTCTGCCAGACGCAATCACCCGCCTGCATAACGCCCCGCGCATCCGACACCAGCACCATTCGCCCGCCGCGCGCCATGACCTCTTGCATGTTCGAGACAGTCTTGTCGAACAGCGCATCGCAGGGGGCCATGACAACCACCGGCATCGTCTCGTCAATCAGCGCGATCGGCCCGTGCTTCAACTCGCCCGAAGCATAGGCCTCGGCGTGGATATAGCTGATTTCCTTGAGTTTCAGCGCCCCTTCCAGCGCCAGAGGATACATCAGGCCACGCCCAAGAAAGAGCGCGCTTGGGGCGGTCGCAAGCTGCCGCGCGATGGCTCTGATCTGGTCGCTGCACTCCATCGCGGTGTTGAACGCGGCCGGCAGGGCGCGCAGCCCGGACAGAAGATCGGCCAGACGTTCCGGCCCGATATGGCCCCGGTCCTGCGCAGCCTTGAGCGCCAAGAGCAGGAGCACGGTTAACTGACAGGTAAAGGCCTTGGTCGAGGCCACGCCGATCTCGGCCCCAGCATGAATCGACAGGACGAGATCGCTCTCGCGGGCGATGGAACTCTCTGGCACATTGACCACAGAGAGGATCTCTCGGGCACGCCCCTGCATATAGCGTAGCGCGGCCAGCGTATCGGCGGTCTCGCCCGACTGGCTGACAAAGACCGCCACGGTGCCGGGGCTCACGGGTGGCTCGCGATAGCGAAACTCCGAGGCGATATCGACCTCGACCGGCAGACGCGCCAATTGCTCGAACCAATATTTCGCGGTGAGACATGCATAATAGGCGGTGCCGCAGGCGACGAGTGTCAGCCGCTCGATCTGGGCAAAGTTCGGCACGCCCTCGGGCAGGGTCAGGCTGGTGCCGTCGCTGCTCAGATAATGCCCGAGGGCTGCTCCGATGACCGAGGGCTGCTCGGCGATTTCCTTGGCCATGAAATGCCGGTGCCCCGCCTTGTCGACACGGGCGGCCTCGATCTCGATGGTCTTGATGGGGCGGTTGGCCAGATGACCATGGATGTCCGTGACCTCCAGGCTTTGGCGCGTCACAACCGCGATGTCGCCCTCTTCCAGATACGTGATCCGGTCGGTCATCGGGGCCAGCGCAATGGCGTCTGAGCCGACGAACATCTCGCCCGTGCCATGGCCCACCGCCAAAGGGCTGCCGCGTCGCGCGGCGACCAGCAGATCGGGCTCATTCTCGAACAGGAAACAGAGCGCATAGGCCCCTTCAAGACGGCCAACCGTGGCGCGCGCTGCATCGACCGGGCTCATGCCGCGCTGCATATAATGATGCGCCAGAAGGGCCACGGTCCCGGTGTCGGTCTCGGTCTCATGGGCGATGCCATGGGCGGCCAGTTCGGCCCGCAGAGCCCGGAAATTCTCGATGATGCCGTTATGCACCACCGCCACGGGTCCGGATCGGTGCGGATGGGCGTTCGCCTCGGTCGGGGCCCCATGGGTGGCCCAGCGGGTGTGTCCGATCCCTGCCTTGCCCGCCAGCGGATGATGGACCAGCAGATCGGCCAGATTCACCAACTTGCCCACCGCGCGGCGACGATCCAGACGCCCGTCGTTGATCGTGGCGATCCCGGCGCTGTCATAGCCACGATATTCCAGCCGCTTGAGCGCCTCAACCAGCAGCGGCGCCGCCTCGTGATCCCCCAGAACCCCGACAATCCCACACATCACATTGCCCCTTTGTCGCGTTTTCCGGCGCGAGCCTTCAACAGATCGAAGAGCTTGCGCGCGCGCCCGGGCATGTCCACTTGCGGCGCTCGGGCAATGGCCAGCGCATCCGGGGCCACATCGCGGGTGATCACCGATCCTGATCCGGTCATGGCCCCGTCGCCCAAGGTGACGGGGGCCACCAGCATGGTGTTCGAGCCCACGAATACGCGCGCGCCGATCACCGTTTCATGCTTGCTCACACCGTCGTAGTTACAGGTGATGGTGCCAGCGCCGATATTGCTCTCGTCGCCCACGCGCGCATCGCCGATGTAGCTCAGGTGATTGACCTTGGCCCCTTCGCCGATCAGCGCATTCTTGACCTCGACGAAATTGCCGATGCGAGCGTGTTCGGCCAGTTCGGTGCCGGGGCGCAGCCGGGCATAGGGACCAACCACCGCACCGCGCGCCACATGGCAGCCCTCCAGATGCGAAAACGCGCGAATATGCGCGCCGGTCTCGACGGTCACGCCGGGGCCAAAGACCACATAGGGCTCGACCAGGCTGTCGCGGCCCAGCCATGTGTCATAGGCGAATTGCACAGTGTCCGGCGCGACGAGGGTCACGCCGGTTTCCAGCGCCTCGGCCCGTTTGCGGGCCTGAAACGCGGCCTCTGCCCGCGCCAGTTCGGCGCGTGAATTGATACCCATGGTCTCGGCTTCGTCGCAGGTGACGGCGGTGGCCGACAGCCCCCGCGCGCGGGCCAGACCCACGATGTCGGTCAGGTAATATTCACCCGCCGCATTGGCGTTGCCGACCTCTGCGATCAGATCAAAAAGCAAGGCCGCAGGTGCCAGAACCACGCCGCTATTGCAAAGCGTTACGGCCCGCTCGGCTTCGGTCGCGTCCTTGAACTCGACAATCCGGAGCAGGTCGTTGCCCTGCACCACCAATCGCCCATAGCGGCCCGGATCGGCGGCCTCGAACCCCAGCACAACGATGTCATGGGCGCCGCGCGCCGCCTGCATCCGTTCCAGCGTATCAGGCTGGATAAAGGGCGTGTCGCCATAGAGCACCAGCGCATCGCCCTCGTATCCTGCCAGACGCGGCGCGGCCTGCGCCACCGCATGGGCGGTGCCCAGTTGCTCCGACTGGATCACGATTTCCGCGCTCTCGTCAAACTCAAGTGCGGCGGCACGCACCGCCTCGACGCCATGTCCGGCCACAACGATCACTTGGTCGGGTTCCAATGTCGCGCCCGCCTGCATCGCATGCCCCAGCATCGGCGCACCGCCGATCGGGTGCAGCACCTTGGGAAGGTCGGAATTCATCCGCGTCCCCTGACCTGCGGCCAGTATGATCAGTGCCGTCGCCATTCTGCGCCCTCTGCCTCGGTTGCGTCCGTTTTATCCGGTTGCGGCACAGGTGCAAGGGCGGGGGCCGAATGGGCACTTACTTCTGCGCATTTATCTGCCCATTTATGGGTTTTAACCTTTCCTTCACGTCAACTGGGTGGTGTAATTTTTCTGCAACCCATTGCAGCGCAAGGAGGCGAGGAAACTGAGAGAAACCGAATTTCGGAAATGGATGGTGTTACTTGCAGCGGGGACGCTGCTCGTTGGGATCATCCGGCTCTTGATGGGGCTCTGACCCCCTGAAAGAAAAGACCCTGCGGAGCGCCAACTCCGCAGGGTCACGTTTTCGGTGCGGACACTGAAAACCGATTTTCGGATGTCCTGTTTATACCCCAATTCCTACCAAAAAGTAAAGCTGCGCCTGTGCCCCAAGCAAAACGCCGCCCCAAAGGGCGGCGTTTGTCGTATCCGGCTGGAAACAGGGTTTAGAACCCGAGGCCAGCGTATTTGTTCTTGAACTTCGACACACGGCCACCAGCATCCATCAGACGCGAGCTACCGCCCGTCCAGGCGGGGTGCACCGAGGGGTCGATGTCAAGCGACAGCGTGTCGCCTTCTTTGCCATAGGTCGAGCGCATCTGAACGATGGTGCCGTCGGTCATCTTGACGTCGATGACGTGATAATCGGGGTGGATGTCTTTTTTCATCGTACCAATCCTTACGCGGAAGTGCCCGACAGGGCCTTGTAATTGGCGTCCTCGGCGATGCGGGCCGATTTGCCGCGACGCGAGCGCAGGTAATACAGCTTGGCGCGGCGCACGCGACCACGGCGTACAACCTCGATGCTGTCGATATTGGTCGAATAGAGCGGGAACATACGCTCCACGCCTTCGCCAAAGGAAATCTTGCGGACCGTGAACGAACCGGCGATGCCCTTGCCATTCTTGCGGCTGATGCACACGCCTTCAAAGTTCTGCACGCGGCTGCGGGTGCCTTCGGTCACTTTGTAACCGACGCGGATCGTGTCGCCGGCTTTGAAATCGGGAATGGTCTTCCCGAGGGCGGCAATCTGTTCCGCCTCCAACTGAGCGATAATATCCATCGCTTCTCTCCTGATTTGCTTGCGGTTTTTTCCGCAAAGTGTCTCGCGTCCTAAGAGCTCTTGGTCTTCTTCCGGGTTCGCAGATGCGCCCGCCAGAGATCAGGTCGTCCTTGTCTGTGATCCGTTTGCCGGGGCTGCCGCAGGCGACCGAAGAAAGTCAGGCGGAAGATGTAGCCAATAACAAACGCGCCCGGAGCCGCCAAGCGATTCCAAGCTAGGCGGTGTATAGGGGCAAGTGCCGGATGGATCAAGCCTTGTCAGATTGGCCGCGACGGTGTTTTTCCCACAGATCGGGGCGCCGTTCGGCCGTCAGGCGCTCGGACATCTCGCGCCGCCATGTGTCGACCTTTGCGTGATCGCCCGAGGTCAGCACTTCGGGGATCACGCGGCCCTTCCAGTCGGCGGGGCGGGTATATTGCGGATGTTCCAGCAGCCCGTTGGAATGGCTTTCCTCGGCCGTGCTCTCGGCATTGCCCAGCACGCCGGGCAAAAGGCGCACTGTGGCGTCGATCAACGCTTGTGCTGCAATCTCGCCGCCGGTCATCACGAAATCGCCCAAGGAAACCTCTTGAATGCCGTAATGCTCGATCACGCGCTCATCGAGCCCCTCGAACCGGCCGCAGATCAGGGTCACACCGGGGCGCTGCGACAGCTCTTGCGCCATCGCCTGATCAAACCGCCGCCCCCGCGGGCTGAGATAGATCAGGGGCCAGCCGGGCGGTGTGCCTGCCATCGCCTCGTCAATCGCGCGGCCCATGACATCGGCCCGCAGAACCATGCCCGCGCCGCCGCCCGCAGGGGTGTCATCGACATTGCGATGCCGCCCCTCGCCGTAAGGGCGCAGGTCGATCGGATTGAGCGCCCAGAGACCGTTCTGCAACGCGCGTCCTGTCAGGCTCTCGCCCAGAACGCCCGGAAAGGCTTGGGGCAAGAGGGTGATCACGCGTGCTGTCCAGACGCCCGCCAGCTCTGGTGTGGGCGTGATCAACTCGCGCGGGGTCATGGTGGCGCGGATGGATTTGCGCCCATGCGAGCGGGGGGTATCGCTCATGTCAGACCATCGGGCGGGTCGGCGATGATGCGCTCTGCGGCCAGATCGACGGTTGGCACCGCCTCTTTGGTAAAGGGCAGGAGGATGGTCGAGGAAAGCCCCGGCGCGTGGATTTCCAGAATGTCCGACGCACCATGGTTGAGCACCGCCTTGACCCGTCCCAGCATCGCGCCGCCGGTGTCAAACACCTCAAGGCCGATCAGGTCGGCGTGATAGAATTCGTCATCCGGCAGATTGGGCAATTGTGCCCGCAACGCATAGAGCCGCGTGCCGCGCAGGGCATCGGCGGCCTCTTTGGTGGTGACGCCCGACAACTGCGCGGTAAATCCATTGGTGGTCTGGCCCGTCAGGGTAACGTCGAAGGTGCGCGCGCCATCTTCGGTGCTGAGCGGGCTGTAGGCCGCGATATCCTCGGGCATGGCGGTAAAGCTCTTGAGCCGCACCTCGCCGCGCACACCAAAGGCGCCGCCAATGGCCCCTACGCAAATGCGGTCACTGTCGCTCATCGGCTTGTCTCCGGTTGTGCGGATAGGGGCATGATCAGCGCACCTCGGTCGGCAGAGTGGGCCGGCGGCTCTCCCATCCGGCCAGTTCCAGTTCGGGCGTTTCGCTTGTGGTTTCGGGCCAGCCGACGCAGAGATAGGCCACGAGGGCCCAGTTGTCGGGCACATCGAGATCGCGTGACAATTGCACGGGATCGAGGATCGACACCCAGCCCACGCCCAGCCCCTGTGCCCGCGCCGCCAGCCAGAAATGGGTGATCGCGCCCACCACGGAATAGCGCCGCATCTCGGGCATCGTGCCCGCGCCCAGACCGGCCCCCTTGTCGGTCGCCTCGTCGCAATAGACCGCCAGTTGCACCGGGGCCTCTTGCATCCCCGAGAGCTTGAGGCCGCTGTAAATGCGCGCCTTGTCACCGTCATACCCCGCCAAGGCCTGTGCATTGGCGGCGGTGAAATTCTCTAGTGCCGCAGCCCGCGCGCCGGGTGATTGCACCCGGATCACGCGCCACGGTTCGCTCAGCCCCACAGAGGGCGAGAGAAGGAAGGTGTCGAGGCAGTCTTGCAACACAGCCTCGTCCACCGCGTCCCGGCGAAAGCGGCGCACATCGCGCCGCCATCGCATGAGATCGCGCAGGCCAATCTGGAAGTCCTTGGAAAATTGCGACATTCCAGCGCCTTCCCGGTCTTATTCCTCGGCGGCTGCCTCTTCGGCAGGGGCGTTGGCGGCCTCGGCCTTGGCGGCTTTCTCGGCGGCGCGCTCTTGCGCCTTCTTGCCGGGAACGGCCTTTTTCAGGTTGGCGCGCTCTTTCTTGGCGATGACGCCAGCGGCTTCCAGCATGCGGCTGATGCGGTCGGTCGGCTGTGCGCCCTGCGCCAGCCAGTGCTGCACGCGCTCGACGTTCATCTTGACGCGGTCTTCGCTGTCCTTGGGCAGGAGCGGGTTATAGGTGCCCAGTTTTTCGATAAAGCGGCCATCGCGCGGCATGCGGCTGTCGGCGGCGACGATCCGGTAAGAGGGGCGTTTCTTGCTGCCACCACGGGCGAGACGGATTTTCATGGCCATTTGATATTCTCCTTTAATGGCGTGGGTTTGGCGGGGGTCAGATCCACCTTACGATTGATGCTTCTGGTGATGCCGGATCACCTCTGCGATGATGAAGTTCAAAAACTCCTTGGCAAAGGCGGGATCGAGATCGGCCGCTTTTGCCAATTCTTCGAGCCGTTCGATCTGTTGCGCCTCGCGCGCGGGATCGGACGGGGGAAGGTCGTATTCAGCCTTGAGTTTCCCCACGGCCTGCGTGTGCTTGAACCGTTCGGCCAGCGTGAAGACGAGGATCGCGTCGAGGCGGTCGATGCTCTGACGATGTTCCTTGAGAAGCTGCGCGGCAAGCGCGATTGCGTCAGTCATGCAAGACTCCGGCGGCTGAAAGAATGAGCGTGCATCATGCGTAGGCCTCGACCGAGCCGTCGTCGTCACGGCCCAAGGCGGCATCGGGGCCGGGGTGGCGGTAGAGCAGATCACGGCCCATGTGGATGTTGTCATACTCCCGCTCGAACCATGCGCCCAAGCGCTCGGCAAGGGCGACCGAGCGCGTATTGCCCGGCACGATGTTCGAGGTCAGCGTGTCAAAGCCCAAGTCCTCATAGGCATAGCGGCGCGCGCGGTGCGCGGCTTCATAGGCGATGCCGCGGCCTTCAAAACCGGCATAGAGCGCCCAGCCCAATTCCGGTTCAGGCCAGCCTTCGGGATTCCAGATGCCGGCGATGCCGGCTGTCTCGCCGGTCTCCTTCATCTCGATGGTGAAATAGCCATAGCCGTGGATATGCCAGTGCCCGACGTTGAGCGTGAACCAGCGCCAGGCATCGCCCCGGTTGGGCGAAGAGCCAAAGCCCTCGGACCGGTCCCGGTCGAGCAGAAAGGCGATGGTCGGCTCGATATCCCGCGCCTCTGGCCCACGCAGGATCAGGCGCGCGGTTTCCAAGACGGGGGCCTGGGTGAGGGTCATGGCCGGTCCCCCCGCTGGCGGGGTGCCGGTTGCACGGTCGGATCCGAGTATTTATGCCAAGAAGAAGCCATGGTCACTTCTTCTTGCCAAAGCCCGAGAGGCCGGGGGGCAGACCCATGCCACCGCCAAGCCCCGGCAATTTGCCGCCCAGGCCACCGGGCAGCTTGCCACCAAGGGCCTTGGCCGCCTCTTCCATCGCCTGCGGGTCGTTCATGTCGGGCATGCCGCCCTTGCCGAACATGCCCTTCATGGCCTGTTTCAGCATGCCGCCTTTGCCCATCTTGCCCATTTTCTTCATCATGTCCGCCATCTGGCGATGCATCTTGAGCAGCTTGTTGAGGTCAGACACCTCCATGCCCGACCCGGCGGCGATGCGCTTTTTGCGGCTGGCCTGAAGCAGCGCGGGATTGGCGCGCTCTTTCTTGGTCATCGACTGGATCATGGCGATCTGGCGGGTCAGCATCTTGTCGTCGAAGCCGGCATCCTCGACCTGTTTGGCCATCTTGCCCATGCCGGGCATCATGCCCATGAGGCCCTGCATGCCGCCCATCTTCTGCATCTGCTCCAACTGGCCCTTGAGGTCGTTCATGTTGAACTGACCCTTGGCCATGCGGCGCATCATCTTTTCGGCCTCGGCCGCCTCGATGGTTTCCTGCGCCTTTTCCACCAGCGCCACGATATCGCCCATGCCGAGGATACGGCCCGCGATACGCTCTGGCTCGAAGGTTTCGATTGCGTCCATCTTTTCGCCGAGACCGACAAAGCGAATGGGCTTGCCGGTGATCGCGCGCATCGAGAGGGCGGCACCGCCGCGCCCATCGCCATCCATCCGGGTCAGGACCACGCCGGTCACGCCGATCTTGTCGTCAAACTCTGTGGCCACGTTGACCGCGTCCTGACCGGTCAGGCCATCGACCACCAGCAGCGTCTCGCGCGGTTGCGCCACATCGCGCACCGCCGCCGCCTGCGCGATCAGCTCTGCGTCGATGTGCAACCGGCCCGCAGTGTCGAGCATGTAGACGTCATAGCCGCCAAGCGCCGCTTGCGTCTTGGCGCGTTTGGCGATCTGAACCGGGTCTTCGCCCTTGACGATGGGCAGGGTATCGACGCCGATCTGCTTGCCAAGGATGGCCAGCTGTTCCATGGCCGCCGGGCGATTGGTGTCGAGCGACGCCATGAGCACGCGCTTGCCCTCGCGGTCCTTGAGCCGCTTGGCGAGTTTGGCGGTGGTTGTGGTTTTACCCGAGCCTTGCAGGCCGACCATGAGGATTGGCGCAGGCGGGTTGTCGATCTTGAGCGCGCCGGGATCGCCCGCGCCGCGCAGGGTCTCGACCAGTGCGTCATGCACGATCTTGACGACCTGTTGGCCGGGGGTCACGGATTTGGTGACGGCCTGCCCGGTGGCGCGGCTCTCGACGGTCTTGATGAAATCGCGCGCGACCGGCAGCGAGACGTCGGCCTCCAAGAGCGCCACGCGCACTTCGCGCAGGGCGGTTTTCACATCCTCTTCGGATAGCGCGCCCTGTTTCGTCAGCCGGTCAAAGACCCCAGAGAGGCGTTCGGATAGATTTTCAAACATCGCTCAGGCTCCTTTGCCGGTTGCTGCCATGTCACCCCCAACATAAGGGCAACGGTTCAAACGATAAACGCCCCCGTGGGCGCAACGCGCTGACGGGGGGCGATCCCGACACAGGGCCGGGACCGGAAGCATTGGCCTCCGGGAATTGGGGGGCGTTTAGCGCGAGGGTGGGGCAGAGTCAAGCGTGGGGTCGGAGCCGCGCAGCTCACTAAGCCATTGGTTGATCGCGCGCACCGCCTGCGCCGAAGAGCGACTGCTGTCATAGATCTCGGTGATCGGGTGTAAGAGCGGGGGGCCGCCCGCCCCGTCGCGCAGCACGAGCGTGGGGCGGTGCACGCGCCGGCGCACGCGCGACGGATCGGTGCTGGTCTCACCGCCCGACAGCGTGCTCTCGCCCGTGGCGCGGATCAGGTCCGAGAGGTCAAAGACCGTCTCGCGGTGGCGAAAGATGGTGCGCGAGCGCTGGGTCACACGGTCCGTGCCCGCATCGAGGATAAGTTGCAACCGCTCGACAAAGACCCCGATGCCCGCCAACCCCATGCCGCCGCCCACCAGCAGGAACACCAGACCACCCACCAGCGTCTGCGACAGAACCAAGAGCCCGATCGCCGCGAATGTGAGGGTAAAGAGGCTGAGCATGATCGCGATGAACCATGGCATCTCTTCGAGGATCAGCAGATCCGGACTGTTATGCGTGACTTTCATCAGCGTTCTGTTCTGGGTGAGGGTTTAGACATGCTACGCGCATTGCGGGTGATTGCAACCGCCGTGCCGCCGCAGCATAGTTGCGCGGCAATGAGGCGGCCGGGCGGGGTGATCGGTATGATGGAGAATTGGGACGAGGTGCGGACCGCCTATAACGTGGCGCGGATCGGCACGGTAAGCGGCGCGGCAGAGGTGCTGGGCGTGCATCATGCAACCGTCATCCGCCATATCGACGCGCTCGAAGAGCGGCTGGGCGTCAAGCTCTTTCAGCGGCATGCGCGCGGCTATACGCCCACCGAGGCGGGCGAAGACCTGCTCCGGGTGGCGCAGGCGACGGATGATCAGTTCAACCAGTTGGCCGGTCGCATCAAGGGGCAGGGCAATGACGTGTCGGGCGAGCTTGTCGTGACCTCGGTCGGCGGTCTGAGCCATCTGCTCGTGCCGGTGCTGGCCGCGTTTCAAGAGATGTATCCGGCATTGGTGGTGCGTTATCTGACCGGCGACCGCCTGTTTCGGCTGGAATATGGCGAGGCGCATGTGGCGATCCGGGCAGGCTCGGTGCCCGATCAACCCGACAATGTGGTACAGCCCTTCTTTCAACAGCAATTCACCCTTTATGCGAGCGAGGGCTATGTGGCACGCCACGGCCTGCTCAAGGGGCCCGAGGAACTGGCCAAGCACCGGTTCATCGGGGCCGATGACCCCAAGACGCGCGCGCCGTTCCTGCGCTGGCTGCAAGAGAATGTGCCGACTGAGGCCATCGTGTTTCGCTCGGGCGATGTGCACGCACAGCGTAATGCAATTCTCGCCGGGGCCGGGATCGGGTTCACCTCCGTCCTGCAGGCGGCGGAAATGCCGGGGCTCATTCAGGTGATGCCGCCCCGTCCCGAATGGGTCGCACCCCTCTGGCTGGTGACGCATATGGACCTGCACCGCACCACCAAGGTTCAGGCGTTCCTGAGCCATCTCAAGGAGCGCGCAGCGGCGTGGCCAGTGGCGTGACACCAGCCCTCAAGGGGCATCTCGCGATGCTCTGTTTCTCTGGGCTGGTGGCGGGGTCGTTCGCGCTGGGGTCCATGGCGGCGCAGCATATTGCGCCTGCCGCGCTCAACGCACCGCGATTTCTGCTGGCCGCCGTGATCCTCGGCACGGGGGCGATGCTGGGCCGAGGCATTCCGCGCGGCACATGGTCGGCCCCGTGGCGCTACTTGCTGCTTGGCGGTGCGATGGGACTCTATTTCGTGATGATGTTCGAGGGGCTCAAGACCGCAGCGCCGGTGTCGGCAGCGGCGGTCTTTACCCTCACCCCGATCATGGCGGGCATCGCCGGCTATCTGCTCTTGCGCCAGATCACAACTCCGCGCATGGCGGTTGCCTTGGGCGTTGGGGCGATGGGCGCGCTTTGGGTCATCTTTCGCGCTGATGTCTCGGCGCTCATGGCGTTCGAGGTCGGGCGCGGCGAGGCGATCTATTTCTTCGGCTGCGCGGCCCATGCCATCTATACGCCGCTGGTGCGCCGCCTCAATCGCGGCGAGCGCCCGGTGGTGTTTTCCTTTGGGACGATGCTTGGGGCGGCGCTCTTGGTGACAGCCGCAGGTTGGGGCGACCTGCGCGCGACCGATTGGTCAAGCTTGCCCGCCATCGTCTGGATCACCATTGTCTACACGGCGGTCTTTGCCACGGCGATAACCTTTGTCTGCCTGCAATACGCCAGCCTCAACCTGCCCAGTGCCAAGGTGATGGCCTATACCTATCTCACCCCCACTTGGGTTGCGCTCTGGCAGACGGCGTTGGGGCATCCCTTGCCACAGCCGGTGGTGCTCATGGGGGTGGGGCTGACGGTGGTTGCGCTGGTGCTGTTGCTAAAGGATGAAAGTGCCGCGATCAGATAGCGCCACCGCGCCTCAGCCCTCATCCGGCAGTTCTGCCTTGAGAAACCGCTCGAACGCATCAAGATTGACCGCCTCGAACTGCCCAAAGCTCTGCATCCAGATCGAGGCATCGCGCAGTGCGTCCGGTTCCAGCTTGCACCATGTCACGCGGCCCCGGCGTTCCTGAGTGATCAGCCCGGCGCGGCCCAGAATGACCAGATGCTTGGAAATCGCGGCAAGACTCATCTCGAAGGGTTCGGCCACATCCGTCACCGCCATGTCATCCTCCAGCAGCATCGACAGGATCGCGCGCCGGGTGGGATCGGCGAGGGCGGCAAAGACCATATCGAGGGCGGGCGCAGTGTGCATGCCCTTCATAAGCCCAAGCGTACGCCCTGCGTCAACGGCTGATCCATGGTGCAAGGGCTGAAATCGGCCTTGATCTGTGACAAGGTGGGCGCGCGCGCCAGCCGTTAGGCTGGGCAGACGCGAAACGGAAACACGAAAGGAAAGACCATGTTCTCGACAATCCTGGTTCCGGTCGATCTGCTCCACAAGGACACATTGGCCAAGGCGCTTGATGTGGCGGGCGATATCGCCAAACGCCACGGTGCCCGTATCATAGTGGTGGGCGTGGGAGGAGAGCTGCCCAACGAGCTTGGCCATAACGCCGCCGAGTTCACGCAGACACTCCATCGTTTTGCCGATGATCTGCGTGACAAATATGCCGTCACGGTCGAAGCCGAACCGATTATCAGCCATGACCCCGAGGTCGAAACCACATCGGCACTGATGCACGCGATTGAGCGGACCGGTGCGGATCTTGTGGTGGTGGCCAGCCACGTGCCCGGCTTTCTTGAGCATATCTTTGCCTCGCACGGAGGTTATATCGCCGCACATGCCAAGGTGTCGGTCCTGGTGGTGCGGTAAAAACTCAACCAATCGGTTGAATATGCCAAACCGCCCCAAATGGCCTTTGGGGCGGTTGCGGCCGAATGGCTCCCCAGTTTCATTTAAGCAAAAAAACTCAATAAAACATAGGCTTGCGCCAATGCTGCAGGTGCGCCCGGAGTGCTTGACTCATGCCGCCCTTAGCCCTAGCAAGTGCGCAACATCCTGAGGGGGCTTTCGTGACCGATCCCGAGCAGCGCGCGCAACTGGCAGAGCTGGAGGCGAAGATCGCAAAGCTCAAGGCGAAGGACGCGCCCAAGCCTCATCAGGAAGAGCATTATTCTCAGGCGCAAATGGCCTGGCGGATGGTGATCGAGCTGGTGGCCGGTCTTTTGATCGGCTTCGGCATGGGATACGGGCTGGATATCCTCTTGGGGACGATGCCGGTGTTCCTTGTCATCTTCACGTTGCTGGGGGTGGCCGCGGGCGTCAAGACGATGATGCGCAGCGCCGCCGAGATCCAGCAAGGCATGGACAAGCCCGCGCAAGGCGGGGATGAGAGGGCAAAGAATGGCGACTGAAGCGCACGGTGCCGGGGAACCCGGTCTGGTTTTCCACCCGATGGATCAGTTCATGGTCAAGCCGCTCTTTGGCGACGGTGCCGTGGGCGTCTTTACCCTGACCAATGTCACGCTTTGGATGGCGCTGACGGTTCTGGCGATCATCGCACTTCTGGTCATGGGCACCTCGCGCCGGGCCACAATCCCCACGCGCACGCAATCCGTGGCCGAGCTTCTTTATGATTTCGTCCGCAAGATGGTCGAGGATGTCGCGGGCAAGGACGCGCTGGTGTTCTTCCCCTATATCATGACGCTGTTTCTGTTCATCCTCTTCGCCAACTTCCTCGGCCTTCTGCCGATGGCCTTCACCACCACGAGCCATATCGCGGTGACGGCTGTGATGGCGGTGATGGTGTTCCTGACCGTGACCATCGTGGGCTTCGTCAAGCATGGCGCGGGGTTTCTTGGGCTGTTCTGGGTCAGTTCCGCGCCGCTCGCGCTGCGCCCGGTTCTGGCGCTGATCGAGGTGATTTCCTACTTCGTGCGTCCCGTCAGCCACTCGATCCGTCTTGCCGGTAACATGATGGCCGGTCACGCCGTGGTCAAAGTGTTCGCGGCCTTCGCGCCGATGATCCTGATCTCGACCGGGATCGGCATCGTGGTGACGCCGCTTTCGATCCTCGCTATCTCGACCATCTATGCGCTCGAGGTGCTGGTGGCCTTCATTCAGGCCTACGTCTTTACCATCCTGACCTGTGTCTATCTCAAGGATGCCCTGCATCCGAGCCACTAACAGGAGGCGGTGGGTTTCGCCCACCTTACGAAACGACGGCGGGTTCGCCCGTCTCACGACCAACCGACCAATGCCAATTCCAACGTAAGGAGACATCACTATGGAAGGCGATATCGTTCAAATGGGTGCATATATCGGCGCTGGCCTGGCCTGCATGGGCATGGGCGGGGCTGCGATGGGTGTGGGCAATGTTGCCGGCAACTTCCTCGCTGGCGCGCTGCGCAACCCTTCGGCCGCTGCTGGCCAGACCGCGACGCTGTTCATCGGCATCGCCTTCGCAGAAGCTCTGGGGATCTTCTCGTTCCTCGTCGCGCTTCTGCTGATGTTCGCTGTCTAAGTCTCTCGGGTAGCTGATCCTTACGGCTGGGGGGTGGCGCACCGCCACCCCTCGGTGACACGGAACTTTCCCTAGGAGGACGACATGGCAAGCGAAACGCATGACGCCGCTGGTCAAGCCGCATCCACGCCGGGCCTGCCCCAGCTGGATTTTTCGACCTTTGGCAACCAGATTTTCTGGCTCCTCGTCACGCTGGTCGTGATTTACTTTGTCCTGTCACGCATCGCGCTGCCGCGCATCGCGGCCGTGTTGGCAGAGCGTAAGGGAGCCATCACAAACGACCTCGCCGCTGCCGAGGACCTCAAGGCCAAGGCGGTTGAGGCGGAACAGGCTTATCTCAAGGCGCTGGCCGATGCCCGTGCCGAGGCACAGACCATCGTGGGTCAGGCCAAGGCCGAGATCAAGGCCGAGCTGGACGCCGCCACCGCCAAGGCGGATGCCGAGATTGCCGCCCGCGCAGCGGAAGGCGAACAAAAGATTGCCGACATCCGGGCCAGTGCCATGGACAGCGTCAAGGAAGTGGCCGTCGCGGCCGCAGCCGAGATCGTTGCCGTCATGGGTGGCAAGGCCGACGCGAAAACCGTCGGGGCCGCTGTTGCCGACCGGATGAAGGGATAACCGCCATGCAAAAGACGCTTCTGACCATGGTTGCCGCCGTCTTCGCCAGCCCCGCGCTGGCGGCTTCGGGTCCGTTCTTCTCGCTCGCCAATACCAATTTCGTGGTTCTGCTCGCCTTCCTGCTCTTTGTCGGCTTCCTGATTTACGTCAAGGTGCCCGTACTCTTGGGCAAGAAACTCGACGAGCGGGCCGATAATATCAAGGCCGAACTCGACGAGGCGCGCGCGCTGCGCGAAGAGGCACAGACCCTGCTTGCCAGCTATGAGCGCAAGCAAAAGGATGTGCAGGCGCAGGCCGACCGTATCGTGGCGCATGCCAAGGAAGAGGCCAACGCCGCCGCCGAAGAGGCCAAGGATGAGATCAAGGCTTCGATCGCCCGCCGTATGCAGGCCGCCGAAGAGCAGATCGCCAGCGCCGAGGCACGCGCCATCCGCGACGTGCGCGATCAGGCTGTTGTCGTGGCCGTCGCTGCGGCGCGCGACGTGATCGCCAAGCAGATGACCGCCGCTGATGGCAATGCTTTGATCGACGCCGCCATCGCGGATGTCGAAGCCAAGCTGCACTAAGCAACCGTATTTTACAGAACTGGCCCGGGTCGGAAACGTCCCGGGCTTTTTCATATCTGTTTGGCTTTTGTGATCACAAAAACTCAGATCGCCCAAGCGACTCTGTTCGACTTTTGACAGTTTCATCCAGAGACTCAGGCAAACCCACCCGGAAAACCTGATTCCCATTATGCTTATTTGTGATCACACGATTATTTTCGTGATCACAAACGCAAGATTTTTGCGGCCAATTGACCCAAAACCGGGGTTTTGACGCGTCGGGCAGGTGACATGCCTGAGAAAAAGTATAACAAGAAACGCAGCAAAAGACGGCTGTCGCGCCGCCCGCCATCTGCAAAGGAGTTGCTCCATGGCTGAAACCAAACCGGTTGAACGCCCGCTTTCGCCGCACCTGCAAATCTACCGCCCGCAACTAACCTCGATCACCTCGATCCTGACCCGGATTACCGGCAATGCGCTGATCGTGGCGGCGCTCTTGATTGTGTGGTGGCTCTTGGCGGCTTCCACCTCTGACGCCTATTTCGCAATGGCCGATGCGGTCGTTACCTCCTGGTTCGGCGATCTGGTCCTGTCGCTCTCGGTCTGGGCGATATGGTACCACTATCTCGCCGGGCTGCGGCACCTCTATTTCGATGCGGGCAAGGGGATGGATATTCCAACCGCCGAGAAACTCGGCTGGGGCTGCATCATCGGTTCGGTCGTTCTGACCGTCATCACCCTGCTTCTGGTCTGAGGAGAGCATCATGCGATATCTGACCGCACGCAAACGCGCCGAGGGCAAAGGCGCTGCTGGCACCGGGACCGAACATTTCTGGTATATGAAACTGTCCGGCGTCGGCCTTGCGCTGATTATCCCGGTGTTTCTGGTGGCCTTTGGCCGCGCGCTTGGCGGCGACCGCGCCGAGGTGCTGGCCGCATTTTCGCATCCGGCGATGGCCATTCTCACCGGCCTCGTGATCTTTTTCGGCCTTCGGCACTTTGCCAGCGGCGCGCAGACGATGATCGAGGATTACAGCCACGGCAGCACACGCCGCGGCCTGATTATTGCCGTGACCGTTCTGAGTTACGGGCTGATCGCCACCGGGCTTTTCGCCCTCGCCAAGATCGCGCTGTGAGGACCTGAACAAATGGCTGCTTATGAATACGAGACGCATGATTATGACGTCGTGGTTGTGGGCGCGGGCGGCGCGGGCCTGCGGGCCACGCTCGGCATGGCCGAACAGGGCCTGCGCACGGCCTGCGTGACCAAGGTTTTCCCGACCCGCTCGCACACTGTCGCCGCACAGGGCGGCATCGCCGCAAGCCTTGGCAACATGGGCCCCGATAGCTGGCAGTGGCATATGTATGACACGGTCAAGGGTTCGGACTGGTTGGGCGATACCGACGCGATGGAATACCTCGCGCGTGAGGCGCCCAAGGCCGTCTACGAGCTCGAACATTACGGCGTGCCGTTCTCGCGCACCGAAGAGGGCAAGATCTATCAGCGCCCGTTTGGTGGCCATACCACCGAATTTGGCGAAGGCCCGCCCGTGCAGCGCACCTGTGCCGCCGCCGACCGCACTGGCCACGCCATTCTGCACACGCTCTATGGTCAGAGCCTCAAGCAGAAGGCCGAGTTCTACATCGAATATTTCGCCATTGATCTGGTGATGACCGATGGCGCCTGCACCGGCGTCGTTTGCTGGAAACTCGACGATGGCACCATCCATGTCTTTAACGCCAAGATGGTCGTGCTCGCCACCGGCGGCTATGGCCGCGCCTATTTCAGCGCCACCTCTGCCCATACCTGCACCGGCGACGGTGGCGGGATGGTGGCTCGCGCCGGTCTGCCGCTGCAAGACATGGAATTCGTGCAGTTCCACCCCACGGGCATTTTCGGGGCTGGTTGCCTGATTACCGAGGGTGCGCGCGGCGAGGGGGGATACCTCACCAATTCCGAGGGCGAGCGTTTCATGGAACGCTACGCGCCTAACTACAAGGATCTCGCCCCGCGTGACTATGTCAGCCGCTGCATGACCATGGAAATCCGCGAAGGGCGCGGCGTGGGGGCGGATGGCGATCACATCCACCTCAACCTCAGCCACCTGCCGCCCGAGGCGCTGCACCTGCGCCTGCCCGGCATTTCCGAATCCGCACGCATCTTTGCGGGCGTTGACGTGACCAAGGAACCGATCCCGGTTCTGCCCACCGTGCATTACAACATGGGCGGCGTGCCGACGAATTACTGGGGCGAGGTGGTCAATCCCACTCAGGACAATCCCCATGCCGTCGTGCCCGGTCTCATGGCCGTGGGCGAGGCGGGCTGCGCATCTGTGCATGGCGCGAACCGGCTTGGCTCCAACTCGCTCATCGACCTTGTGGTCTTTGGCCGCGCCGCCGCCATTCGCGCAGGCAAGGTCGTGGATCGCGACGCGGCGGTGCCCGCCACCAACAAGGCCGAGGTGGACAAGGCGCTCAGCCGCTTTGACGGGCTGCGCCACGCCACCGGCACCGTGCCCACCGCCGAATTGCGGCTCGAAATGCAGCGCACGATGCAGGCCGATGCCGCCGTGTTCCGCACCTCGAAAACGCTGGCCGAAGGCGTGGAGAAGATGAAGACCGTCGCGGCCAAGATGGATGACATCAAGGTCACGGACCGCAGCCTTGTGTGGAACAGCGACCTGATGGAAACGCTGGAGCTGACCAATCTCATGCCCAATGCGCTGGCCACGATCTTTGGGGCCGAGGCCCGCAAGGAAAGCCGCGGCGCCCACGCGCATGAGGATTTCAGCACCCGCGACGATGAAAACTGGCGCGTGCACACCATCGCACGGGTCGAGGGCAATAGCGTTGACCTCAGCTATCGCCCGATCATCACCGATCCTCTGACTGCCGAGGACAAGGGTGGCATCAGCCTCAAGAAGATCGCGCCGAAGGAACGGACGTTCTGATGCGGATCCTCTTGGCCTGTCTTGCGCTTGCGACGCTGGGTGCCTGTGACGCGACCAATCAGGTCGCCGACACCCTCGCGCGCGAGCGGGCCAAGAGCGTGGTCAACACGGTCGTCGCACAGCGCTTTCCGGGTCTCAACGCCGCCCCGATCACCGATTGCGTGATTGATGCCGCCTCTGCCGGAGAGATCATTCAGATCGCAAGCGCCAGCGTGGCCGGTGTCACGCCTGAAACCACGCAGCAAGTGATCGCAATCGCACAGCGCCCCGAGGCCGTGCAATGTATTGCCCAAAATAGCCTGACCCTGCTGGGCGGCTGACAAGGAGTAGCAAGATGGTTCAACTCACACTCCCCAAGAATTCGCGCATGACCACGGGCAAGACATGGCCCAAGCCCGAGGGTGCCAAGACTGTGCGCAAGTTCCAGATTTACCGCTGGAACCCGGACGATGGCAAAAACCCGCGCGTCGACACCTATTTCGTGGATATGGACACCTGCGGCCCGATGGTTCTGGACGCGCTGATCAAGATCAAGAACGAGATTGATCCCACGCTGACCTTCCGCCGCTCCTGCCGCGAGGGGATTTGCGGCTCTTGTGCCATGAATATCGACGGGATCAACACGCTGGCCTGCATCTATGGCATGGACGAGATCAAGGGCGATGTGAAAATCTACCCGCTGCCGCATATGCCGGTGGTCAAGGACCTGATCCCCGACCTCACGCATTTCTACGCGCAGCACGCCAGCATCATGCCCTGGCTCGAGACCAAGACCAACCGCCCTGCAAAGGAGTGGCGGCAGAGCATCGAGGACCGCGAGAAACTCGACGGGCTCTATGAATGTGTGATGTGCGCCTCCTGCTCTACCTCTTGCCCGTCCTATTGGTGGAACGGCGACAAATACCTTGGACCGGCCGCACTCCTCCATGCCTATCGCTGGATCATCGACAGCCGTGACGAGGCCACGGGCGAGCGTCTGGATGATCTCGAAGACCCGTTCAAACTGTATCGTTGCCACACGATCATGAACTGCACCAAGACCTGCCCCAAGGGTCTCAACCCCGCCAAGGCCATCGCCGAAATCAAGAAGATGATGGTCGAGCGGCACGTGTAAGCGGGCAGGGGTCATGGCAGGCGAAGGATTATGGTCCGCGCTGCTCTTGGCCCTCTTTGCAGGCGCGGCCATGCCTCTCGGGGCGGCGCTCGCGCTCTCCGCAACCTGTCGGCGGCTGCCCGCACCTGCAACCCATGGCATCGTCGCCTTTGGCGGCGGTGCGCTCTTGGCGGCCATTGCGCTGGTGCTTGTGCCGCACGCGCGCGACACGCTCTCTGCCCCGGTCGCGCTTTCGGCCTTCGCGGCGGGCGGGGTCGCGTTCTTTGCGATTGACCGCGCGCTCGAGTCGCGGGGCGGACGCGGCGCGCAGCTTATGGCGATGCTGCTCGACTTCCTGCCCGAGGCCATGGCCATCGGCGCCATGCTCACGGCGCAGGCCGAGCGTGCCTTGCTGTTGGCGGGGCTGATTTTCCTGCAAAACCTGCCCGAGGGCTTTGCCGCCTTTCGCGATATCCGGCGCGGTGGGGCGGTCCGGGGGTATCGGATCGTCTTGCTCTTTGCCGGGCTTGCCCTGCTTGGCCCGGTCTGCGCGGGTCTTGGCTTTTCCTTCCTGTCGCAAATGCCGCAGGTGCTTGGGGGGATCATGATGTTCGCGGCGGGTGGTATCCTCTACCTGATCTTTCAGGATATCGCGCCTGCGGCCCATGCCCGCCGCAGTTGGTTGCCGCCCCTCGGTGCGGTCTTTGGTTTCACGCTCGGTCTGGCCGGGGATATGCTGATCGGCTGAGGGGCGTGCCTTGCGCCGGGCGCATGGCGAGACTGCGTCCTTGGCGGTTTATGCCGCAGCGCAGAGGATTATGTAGGTGTCATGGAAATATGGAGATAAACCCATGGCTTACCCGGTTAAAACCCCCGCCGCCCCCGATCCGAAACCGGCCCCGATCACACCCGATTGGGTCGCGGTCTATTACACGCCTGAAACCCCCGCCAACCTGCCCCAAGCGCCCCAAGCCCCCGGTCTGGACGCACTCGAACAGATGTATGCCTATTACGAGGCGTGACAGCCTACCAATAGGCCGGATCGCTGAGCGCGGGCGCGCAACGCGCGCGCCCCTTGCGCGGTGTCAGGGGTTGGCCTGTCAACGATTGTGCAAGCCAACCCTCGGGCTGTGACAGCGCAAAGGGCGCGGCCACCTCATCCACCGTGACCGGAGAAAACCCCACCCGGCTGTAAAATGCCGGGTCCCCATAGGTCACTACCGCTTCGACCCCGGCGGCGCGCAGCGCCTCCAGCGCCTCTGAAATCATACGCTGCCCGATGCCCTGGCCCTGTCGTTCCGGGGCCACAGCAACCGGAGACAGAAGATAGGCGATCCCTGTTTCACCGTCATGGCGCAGCCGCGTCAGGATACAGGCACCAACAAACCCCTCGTCCTCGATGTAAAAGACGTGCAACTCGTCCGGATCGGTCGTGTCCATCAGGCTTCGGACCAAGGTGCCGATCAACACGCCTTCCTCTGGTCCCTCAGAGGCGGTGAAGGTGGTTTCGAAAAGTCGGGCGATCGCGGCGTTGCGATCTTGTGCCGGCTTGGTTTGCTGCGGCGTCATTCCACCGCCCGGATCAGCTTGCGCTCGAGCACCCGCAGCACGGTGCGCAGGTCATGGCCGCGCTTGAGCACCTGACCATCCATGCCGATCACCGCATATTGCCCCTGTTTGCCCTGCAATTTTGGCCGTTTTTCGATCCGGTAGAGCGGATGTTCGGCGGTGCGCCGAAAGACTGAAAAGACCGCCACCTCGCGCAGGCAGGATATGCCGTAATCGCGCCATTCCCCCGCTGCGACCATCCGCCCGTAGAGCGACAGGATCACACCCAGTTCGCTGCGCTGGAACGCCACTTGTGGGGCCGAGGAAGGAGCGCCCGCAAGCGGGCCAAGGCTTTGCAAATTCATGCTTTCAGAGTTGCGCCAATCCTGCGGCAAATCAAGCGCTTTCCGTGCATGTTCAGGCAAACCGCCCCTGACAGAACCATCCGCCCGAGATTTGCCCGCCATGAGCGCGAAAGAGCCAGAGCCGCTCGCCGCGCGTCGTCACCACCTGCCAGTAATCGCGCACCCCGCTGCGCCATTCCGGGTCTTCCAGCCACCATTCCGGCGCGATCCGCTCTGGCCCGGTGGCCCCCACCACCTCATGCGCCCGCCCGCGCCAGCGAAACGGCAGCGTGGCCTCTCCCGCTTCGGGCCGCATCACCGGCTCTGGCGACCAGATCAGCAGCGGGCGGCGTGCCTCGGGTGTGGGCCAGGGGCCGCGGGCGGGTTCCGACCAGGCCGCCGCAAGGGTCAGCGCGGATTTTTCGGGGATATGGCTCTCGGCGGGATGGCGGCGGGTGATCGCCTCCAGCCCGATGCGCCCGCCCAGCCGGGTGATCAGATCGGCCAGCGCGGCCTCTTGCGCCCCGGCCCCTCGACCTTGGCCCAGACCGCTCTCGCCTTGCCGGGTTTCCATCCGCGCGGTGACAACCGCCTCGAGCCGCAGCATGTCGATACCGAACCCGGCGTCGATCCCGTCAAGCTGCATGTCCAGAAGTGGGCGCATCGCCTCGGGCTGGTCCACCGCGCGCGCCAGCCGCACTTCGACCGCTTGCAGCCCGCCATCGGCGCGGTAAGCCTCCAGCCGCAGGTGCCGCGCGCCCTGTCCCTTGCTCTGCAAGAGCTGGCAGAGCCGTTCTGTCAGGCGGCAGAGTGCCGCTTCCATATCGCCCCGCAGCCCGATCGGCTCGGGCAGGCTCAATCGCGTGGCAAAGCGGGGGGCGGGGGCAGAGGGCGACATCGGTTCCGGCACATGGCCCAGTGCCTGATCCAGCCGCAACATCACCTCGGGGCCAAAGCGGCGGCCAAGGCTGGCGCGCGGCTGCGCCGCCAGCTCGCCGATCCGCCGCAACCCCAGCCGCGCCAGATCCGCCACCAGCGCGGGCGGCAGGCGCAGTGCCGCCACCGGCAGGGGGGCCAGCATCGCGGGCAGATGCCCCGGCGGGGCGATCTCGGCGGCCTCTGCCGTGACGCCTACCGCAGGGGCCGCGCCGCCCCGCTCCCAATGCCGCCGCTTGACGGCGCGCGACCGGGTGGCGCGGGCCTCCTGGTCGATGGCATCGCCGGAACGGTGCGCGGCCACCCCTTGCCCGGCATAGCGCGCCAGCGCCCAGGCCCCACCGACCGTATCGGCCAGCCCACAGCGCAGGCTCAGCCCCAGATCCCCCGCCTCTGTGCGCAGCGTGGCGATCAGCCCGGCCTCGCCGCCAAAGAGATGCGCGCAGCCGGTAACATCCAAGAGCAGGCCCGCCGTGCCCTCGACTCCCACCAAGGGCGAGAACCGCCCGGCCCACCGCCCCAATGCGGCCAGAAACGCCGCCTCTGCGGCGCGGTCGCGCGGCCGGGTGATGAGATCGGGGCAGAGCGCCTGCGCCGTCCGTAGCGGTTGCCCCGGCCTGAGCCCCAGCGCCTCGGCGCGCTGCGAGACAGAGGTCAGCACTTGAGTCTGCACTTCGGCACTGACCACCGCAAAGAGCCGCGCGTCCGGGTCCGTTACCCGCCGTAGCAGGCGCTCGGCCCCGAGCCGGGGAAACCAGATCGACAGGATGCGGCGGGTGGGCATGGTGAGTGATGTTCTCTATTTGTTCTTACTCAAATAGAGCGAGGGAGGGGCGGAGTCGAGTCAGCAGCAGCGCGGATTGCTGGGCCGGGGACTAGCGAAGCAGCGGCACCGTCTTGCACTTTATGCCCGCAAAGTTCGTGTGATCCCACAGCATAGCGCTCCCTCTCCAAATCGCTAGGCCGCGGGACGGCCCAGCGATCCGCGCGGCGGCGCGTGCCGCGCCTTGTTCCGCGCGGGGGATAGCCGACACCGCCGCACCGCGCTGATCAAAGCCGTCACATCGAATTTCGACGTGGTGCCCCCTCACCCGCAGGCGATCCGCGTGATCACCCCGTCTGCGTCATGTTCGACATTCAGCCGGTCGGGGCGGTAATCCATCGTCACCATCGACCCCGGCGGCAGGATGCGCACCGCAGCCTGCCCGCTGAAATCCTGCGCCGCGACTGGCGTGCCGATCAGCGCCTGCATCTGTGCCGCGCCGCAGGCGTTCTCCTCAGGGGGCGTGTCCTGCGGGCCGATACAGCCCGCCAGCGCCCCGATCATCAGGGCGGTGCCAAGGGGTTTCTTCATGGTTTCGCCTCTCTTGCCGCAGAAATTGCCGCAGTCCGGGGTCTGCGTGACGCTCTCGATATTGAATCACCGCGCCACATGGCGCAAGACTGCCGCAAATTTTCAAGGAAAGGACAGATCATGCGCACACGAGCGGCGGTTGCTGTTGAGGCGGGCAAGCCGATGGAGATCATGGAGGTGAACCTCGAGGGCCCGAAGGCGGGCGAGGTTCTGGTGGAGATCAAGGCGACGGGCCTGTGCCACACGGATGATTTCACGCTGTCGGGGGCGGATCCCGAGGGGGCGTTTCCGGCCATTCTGGGGCATGAGGGCGCGGGTGTCGTGCTCGAGGTTGGCCCCGGTGTCACCAGCCTGCAACCGGGCGATCACGTCATTCCGCTCTACACGCCCGAATGCCGCGAGTGCGAGTATTGCCTCAACCCGAAAACCAACCTCTGCCAGAAGATCCGCTCGACCCAAGGACAGGGCCTGATGCCTGACGGCACCAGCCGATTCTCGATGCTGGATGGCACGCCGATCCTGCATTACATGGGCTGCTCGACCTTTGCCAATCACACGGTCCTGCCCGAGATTGCGCTGGCCAAGGTGCGCAAGGACGCGCCCTTCGACAAGATCTGCTACATCGGCTGCGGCGTGACGACGGGTATCGGCGCGGTGATCAACACCGCCAAGGTGGAAATCGGCAGCCGGGCGATCGTCTTTGGCCTTGGCGGCATCGGGCTCAACGTCATTCAGGGCCTGCGGCTGGCGGGGGCGGATCAGATCGTGGGGGTTGATCTCAATCCCGGCAAGATCGAGATGGCGACGCGCTTTGGCATGACCGATTTCGTGAACCCCAAGGAGGTTTCGGGCGATCTGGTGGCGCATCTTGTGGCGCTGACCGGGGGCGGTGCGGATTACACGTTTGACGCCACCGGCAACGTCGGCGTGATGCGCACGGCGCTTGAGGCGGCGCACAAGGGCTGGGGCGAGAGCATCATCATCGGCGTGGCGCCTGCGGGCGCCGAGATCAGCACCCGGCCGTTCCAGCTGGTCACGGGGCGGTCGTGGCGCGGCACGGCATTCGGCGGCGCGCGCGGGCGCACGGATGTGCCCAAGATTGTCGATTGGTACATGCAGGGCAAGATCGAGATCGACCCGATGATCACCCACACCATGCCGCTCGAGGACATCAACAAGGGCTTCGACCTCATGCACGCCGGCGAAAGCATCCGCAGCGTGGTGGTCTACTAAGCCCACGACGGCAGACCATGCAGCGCCGCACAGCCCCTGTGCGGCGTTTTGCATTGCGGGGGGCAAGCCAGTGATTACATTTGCCGCCAAACCCGATGGAGAGGATCACGTTATGAGCGACAGCACCTATACCCCGCCCGAAGTCTGGACATGGGAGGCTCCTTCCGGTGGGCAATTCGCCTCGATCAACCGCCCCATTTCAGGCGCGACCCATGACAAGGATCTGCCGGTGGGCCAGCATCCCTTTCAGCTCTATTCGCTGGCGACACCCAATGGCGTCAAGGTCACCGTGATGTTCGAAGAACTGCTCGCCGCCGGCCATGAGGCCGAATATGACGCGTGGCGCATCGACATCAGCGAGGGCGATCAGTTCGGCTCTGGCTTTGTCGCGGTCAATCCCAATTCCAAGATCCCGGCGCTGCTGGATCACACCGGCGACACGCCCCTGCGCGTGTTCGAGAGCGCGTCGATCCTGATGCATCTGGCCGAGAAATTCGGGGCCTTCCTGCCCAAGAGTGGCCCTGCGCGCACCGAAACGCTCAACTGGCTATTCTGGCAGATGGGCAGCGCGCCTTACTTGGGCGGTGGATTTGGCCATTTCTACGCCTATGCGCCCGAGAAATGGCAATACCCCATTGACCGTTTCGCGATGGAGGTGAAGCGCCAGCTAGACGTGCTCGACCGGCAACTGGCGGAGCGGCCCTATATCGCGGGCGATGAGTATACGATTGCCGATATGGCGATCTGGCCTTGGTATGGCCAGCTTTGCCTTGGGCGGCTCTATAATGCGGCGACGTTTC
This sequence comes from Roseovarius mucosus DSM 17069, assembly GCF_000768555.3. GTDB lineage: Bacteria > Pseudomonadota > Alphaproteobacteria > Rhodobacterales > Rhodobacteraceae > Roseovarius > Roseovarius mucosus. Next base: position 239,334 of record NZ_KN293976.1, on the reverse strand, counting down.
TGGATGTGGCCAGCTACAAACACGTCATGGCCTGGGCGGAAAAGATCGACGCGCGCCCTGCCGTCAAACGGGGCCGCATGGTCAACCGCAGCTTTGGCGAGCCGGAAATGCAATTGCGCGAACGCCACGCGGCCTCGGATTTCGACACGCGCACGCAAGACAAGATCGGCGGATGATCCCGCCGCTGCGGCCCTGCCTGACAGGGCCGCAATGCCTCGGTCTCAGCCCTCGTTTTCGGCCAGCCACCGCTCGGCATCGAGGGCGGCCATACAGCCCATGCCCGCCGATGTCACCGCCTGACGATAGACGTGGTCGGTCAGATCACCCGCCGCAAAGACACCGGGGATCGAGGTGCGGGTGCTGCCCGGCACGACCTTGACATAGCCGCCGTTGTGCAATTCGAGCCTGTCCTTGACCAACTCGCTCGCGGGCGCGTGGCCGATGGCGATGAACACGCCCTTGCAGGGGATTTCCGTGATCTCGCCGGTTTCGACATGGCGGACGCGCACGCCCTCGACCCCTTTTGGGTTGTCGCTGCCAAAAACCTCGTCCAGCGTGTGAAACCAAAGCGTTTCGATCTTGGGGTTCTTCATCAGACGGTCTTGCAGGATCTTTTCGGCGCGCAGTTCGTCGCGGCGATGGATGAGCGTGACCTTCGAGGCGAAGTTGGTCAGAAAGAGCGCCTCTTCCACGGCGGTATTGCCGCCGCCGATCACCACGATTTCCTGCCCGCGATAAAAGAACCCGTCGCAGGTGGCGCAGGCCGAGACGCCAAAGCCCTTGAACACCTCTTCCGATGGCAGGCCCAGCCATTTGGCGCGCGCGCCGGTGGCGAGGATGACGGCATCGGCGGTATAGGTGGTGCCGCTGTCACCCTTTGCCACAAAGGGGCGGCTGTCCAGATCGAGCGACGAAATGATATCGCCGATGATCTCACATCCCATCGCCTTTGCATGCGCCTCCATCCGCACCATCAGGTCCGGCCCCTGCACCTCGGTGTCGCCGGGCCAGTTCTCGACCTCGGTCGTGGTGGTCAACTGCCCGCCCGGCTCGATCCCCTGCACGAGAATGGGCGAGAGCATGGCACGGCTGGCATAGACGCCTGCGGTATAGCCGGCAGGGCCGGAACCGATGATCAGGCATTTGGTATGGCGGGTGTCGGACATGGGCGCTCTCTCATGTGATCTGCGGATTTGGCGCATGATATAGCCCTCTGACGCGGGGCATGTAACCCCTTGCAAGGCGGATATGCGCCTCAGGCTCAGGGGCTTTTCGGGAAATGATCTTGCGCATCAGCGAAACATAATTGCGCATGCAGGCCATGATGCTATAACAATCGCGAAATCGAACAAGGAGTCCCCCAAATGGCCGCGTCCCGTCTTGATCCCATAGATCGCAAGATTCTGGCGGAGTTGCAGGCTGATGGCCGGATGACCAATGTGGAACTGGCCAAGCGTGTGGGTATTTCGGCGCCGCCCTGCCTGCGGCGCGTCCGAACGCTCGAGGAGCAGGGCTATATCCGTGGCTATCACGCCGATGTTGACCCCCGCGAACTGGGGTTCGAGGTGCAGGTCTTTGCCATGGTCGGGTTGCAAAGCCAGGCCGAGGCGGATCTGAGCGCCTTTGAGGCGCGCTGCCGCGCCTGGCCTCTCGTGCGCGAATGTCACATGCTCAACGGCGAGGTGGATTTCATCCTCAAATGCGTGGCGCCCGATCTCAGCACCTTTCAGCGCTTTCTGACCGAGGAATTGACCGCTGCCGATAATGTCGCCAGCGTCAAGACATCGCTTGTCATTCGCGGGGCCAAGGACGAACCCGGCGTGCCCTTTGAAATCCTCGAGGCGCGGCTCAGTCAGTCGGCCTGATCTCAGGCGACGCTCAGCGTATCGGGCGCATCGAGCGGCAAGCGCAGTTGCGCAAGTGGGCCGAATTGATGCGGCTCCTGAATCTGCGGAAAGAGCGACAGGAAGAGCGACAGCATGCTCGGTCCCACGTCGCGCTCAAACCCGGCACCGGGGTGAAAGCTCTCGACTTCCAGGCCGTTGGCGGTGATCAGCGCATGCCGCCGCAGCCACAGGTGATAGAACGTGGCCGCGCGCGGCGGGGTGACACCAAAGGCGTGCATCCCATCGGCCAGCACATGCGCGGGGCTAAGTACGTGGTCCGATCCGATGCTGTTACGCAGATCGCGCGGCCGCGTAAGGATTCGCGCCCCCGGACCCACCAGCAAATCGGCCATCGGCCGCGCAATACCAAAGGCATCGGCCATGATCCGCGTTAGGTTGACTGAACGGCTGGCAATATCCTCGGGGCGCAGCGTCATCCGGCCAATCCGGAGCACAGGCAGCGGCCCATGCGCAGAGGTCTGCAACAGATCGCCGGGCAGCAAATCCTCGACCGCGACCGGCCCGCGCGTTGTGGTGATCAGCGTGCCGCGCGCAAAGGCGGAATGTGCTGCGTCAAAGAGCGGTAGCGCCGGCGCCATCTGCTCGCGCTCTTCGATGCCGCCATCGGCGGTCAGCCAGAGGTGCGTGTAACGCCGCATCGGCAAGCGAGAGGGTTCAGGGCGTGCGGGACTGCGGCGCACTGGCGTCGCATAGGCGGCGTTGGCCGTCAGACGGGGGATACTCATTGCTGTGTCACCTCAAATTCAAGGATGTCACAACCGCGTCGGCCCCCACCGACAACGACAGATGGACAAATCTGTTTGTTTAGTCGGATCAATATGGGGGAAGGACGGGCTTTGCGTCAAATTTTCGAGGTAATTGTTCGCGGCTTGTGAGAAGTGATCGCAAAGCGCCGTGATTGTCGCCGCAGCACCCAATCTGCTTGCCATAATTTTCAGGCGTGTCCACGAATCACCTTCGCCCTTGTCGTCCCGCTTGACGCAATCACAATCCCGACAGTATTCTAAAGTTAGAATGTTTCGATAATGCGCAAACTACGAGTCGCGCAGTGACGAAACCCATTTCAAATGGTGACGCGGGCCTTGGGCCCACGGGATTGGTGAAAATGAGATTTGGACGCTGGATGCGCAGACTAAGAGGGGTTGGCCTTGGGCCGGCACTTCTGATTCTGTTGCTGAGCGTGCGGGTCGCCACCGCCGCCGCCGTTGATTGCCAGCACGAATTGGCGGATGCCGCCCGCTCCAACCTGCATGTGCAAGAGCAGATCAAGCTTGAGGCTGCCGCCCTTGGGGGCGAGCTCTGTTTGGTCGAAGAGCATCCCGACGCGCTGACAACCCCCACCGCCGAGGCCGATCATGAAGGCCCGCATCTCAACACGCCCTGTCCTTTCTTCAAGTCGCAAGCGGCGCTGACAGAGGTGCGCATCGCGCCCGAGGCGCGTCATTTCACATTTTCGCGTGTCGTCCGTGTGTTCGACGATATGCGCGCGGCGGCGGGCGACCTGCCCGCCGGGTATAGCCCGCGCGCGCCGCCTGTGGTGGCCTTGGGATAGCTGGCATGCGTGCCACCGGGTCCACCCCGTGCGCCTCGCCGTTGATCGGCAAGGGGCCACTCCAGCGGGAGCTTCGGTGACAGGGCAATACACCCTCGCATGATCGTTTCGCCATGCTTACCGCCATTCGGGCCGTCTCCAGCGGGCCAGATGGCGGGACAAGCGCCGCAGCATCAGGCCCGATGTGGCCCATGCCAGCCCCGATTGGCCCTCCGAATGACCTCTGAGTGAGACCGTGATTTTCAATTGATCGACGTCGTTACGTTTGCGGGCCTATTGGTGCCCCGTCCGACGCGCATCCACAAATAAAAGAGACCAAGACCATGACACAGGTTTTCCTGCGTGCCGGTGCAGTTTGCGCCGCGCTTTCCCTATGCCTGACCGCGCCCGCCATGGCGCATGACGGTGCCACGCCCCCCCAAGGACGGGCTGCGCGTCAGCGTGACCGACCTGCCGCCGCTGCGCGCCGATGGCCATGCCCCCATCGGTGTGATGGGCGAACACCGCCACAAGACCGGTGAGGTGATGCTGTCCTATCGCTTCATGCATATGGACATGGAGGGGTATCGCAGCGGCACCAACGGCCTCAGCCCCGAACAGGTGGCGGTGACGCCCAATGCGTTCTTTGGCCTGCCGGGCCAGCCGCCCAATATCCGCATCGTGCCCACCAGCATGACGATGGATATGCATATGTTCGGCGCGATGTATGCCCCGAATGACCGCATCACCCTGATGGCGATGCTGCCCTATATCACCAAGCAGATGGATCACATCACCTTTGCCGGGCCTGCCGGGACCGTGCGGTTGGGCACGTTCAACACCCAATCCGAAGGCTGGGGCGATCTCAAGGTTTCCGCACTCTACGGCCTCAAGGACTGGGGCAATCACAAGCTGCATCTGAATTTCGGTTTCAGCCTTCCGACCGGGTCCACGACGGAGCGGGCAACCGTCCTGACGCCCGCCGGCACCTTTGCCAATATGCGCATGCCCTACGGGATGCAGCTTGGGTCCGGCACCTTCGATCTCTTGCCCGGCATCACCTATAGCGCGCGGTCGGGCAACACCGGCTGGGGCGCGCAACTGACCGGCGTGATCCGCACCGGCAAGAACAACGGCTATCACTTGGGCAATGAGGTGGCGTTGACCACATGGGCCAGCTATCAGCCGAAACCCTGGATCAGCCTCTCGGGCCGGATCGAGGCCAAGAGCGTGGGCGACATCAGCGGGCGCGATTCCCGTATGGTCGGCCCGTCGCCCACCCTCAACCCCGACAATTACGGCGGCGAGACGGTGACGCTTTTTGCCGGGGTCAATCTCGTGGCACAAAAGGGCGCGTTGCGCGGGCACCGCTTGGCGCTCGAGATCGGCGCGCCGGTCTATCAGGATCTGAACGGCCTCCAGCTTGAAACCGACTGGACCACAACGCTTGGCTGGCAATACGCGTTCTGACGCCCTTGGCGCGCGGTTCAGGCCGCGCGCCGCACCGTATCGGCAAGGCCGGACATATCCCTGCGACCCAGTTGCGCCAGTGTCAGGCTGACCTCTTCGGTCAACACCTCCCACAGCCGGTTGAGACCGCGCTCGCCCCCCGCCGCCATAGCATAGAGCAACGGCCGCCCGAGAAAGGCGAAATTCGCGCCCATTGCATGCGCCTTGACGATATCCTCGCCCGACCGCAGCCCGGAATCGAAAAACAGTGGAAACTCCGGCCCAAGCGCCGCTCGGATTTCTCCCAGCATCAGGATCGGCTCCGGCGCGCCATCCAACTGCCGCCCGCCATGACTGGACACCTGTATCGCATCTACGCCCGCATCCCGCAGCCGCACGGCATCCTCCACGTCCAGAACCCCCTTGATCACCAGGTTTCCGGGCCAGGCCGCGCGCAGCCAGTCGAGATAGGACCAATCCGCCGCCGCCCGGCTGGCTGTGCGGTCAAATCCCCCTTGCCGGAAATTCGCCATCTCGGGCTTGCCATGCCAGAGCGTGCCCAGCGACCAGCGCGGATGCAGCGCGAAATCGACGAATTGCCGGGGGCCGATCTTGAACGGCATCTTGAACCCGTGGCGCAATTCGCGCGGGCGTCGGCCCACCTCCGGCACATCGAGCGTGACGACAAGGGTCTGATACCCCGCCGCGCGTGCCCGCTCGACCAGCGCCATGGTGCCGCTGCCATCGCCGCTGAAATAGAGCTGAAACCACGCATGGCCCTCGGCCACCTCGATCATCCGTTCAAGCGGAGTAGAGGCGACGGTCGAGACACCCAAGGGCACGCGATCCCGTGCCGCCAGTCGCGCCAGCATCAGGTCCGCCCCCGGCGTGCTGAGGTTGCACATGCCCATCGGCGTGATGCCAAAAGGCACCCGCGCCGCATGTCCGAACACGTCGCAGGACAAATCCCGCGTGGTGACATTCCGCAAGACGCGCGGTTTCAGCCGCAAATCCCGCAACGCCGCGCGATTGAGCGCTTCGCCATGTTCCGTGCCCGCCGCCCCGTCGATATAGTCGAACACCATCCACGGCAGGTGCCGCCGCGCCAGGCGGCGGGCATCCTCGGCGGAATGAATGGCATCGGCCCCCATCGCCTTACCTAGCGCAGCACATGCACGGCGCAGGGCGCATGCCGCACCACTCGCGCCGCCGTGGACCCCAAGAGAAAATCGCTCAGGCCCGGTTTGTGCGAGCCGACGATGATGCAATCCGCGCCGTGTTTCTCGGCGTAATCGGTGATCGCCCGCCCCGAATGACCGCGCAGCATGACAGGCGTCACATCCGGCGCACCTTTCACCCGCTCGACCAAGAGCGCCTGCGCCCGCTTGTAGGCGCCTTCGACCACCTCCTCATCGAGATAGGCGCGCACCGAGCTTTGGACCGGCTCATAGGCATGCAGCGCGATGATCTCGCCGCCTTCGGCGCGCAGGGCGCGGGCAATTTCCAGCGCGCTCTCGCTGATTCCATGTTCCAGCGACAGGCCGACAATGATTTTGCGATACATGGGGCTCACTCCTCTTCAGGGGACAAGGACGATTTTGGGGCTGGTCACACGACCGCCGCGAATATCGGCAAAGGCGCGCGCGCCATCGCTGAGCGCCCGCTCCTCGATCCAGTCGAGCGCGCCCAGGTGCCCCTCGAACATCGCCTGCGCGCAGTCGCGAAAATCCTGCGCGGTATAGGTATAGGTGCCGATAAAGGTGATTTCCTGCAGCGTCATGCGCCGGATGTCCAAACCGCCCGTTGCCTGCCCCAAGCCGATATGCACGATCACACCGCCGGGGCGCGCATGGGCAGAGGCCTGCGCGCGCGTGGCCTCATAGCCCACACCATCGACCACGATGTCGAACTGCTCCGCCGGGTCGAGCGCGTCGGGCGCAAGCGTTTTCTGATCGCAGCGCAGGTCCAGAAACGCCCGCCGCGCCGCGTGCGGCTCGATCATCGTGACATCCCTGATGCCCTGGGCGGCCAGGCTCAGCGCCGCGCCCAGACCAATCGCGCCGCCGCCCAGCACCAGCGCGCGGTGCGGGCCATCGCCCAGCACCGCCCGCCCCAGCCGCACGGCATGCCAGCCGCAGGCAATCGGTTCCGCCAGGGCCGCCTGATGGGTGGTCACATGATCGGGCAGGGGCACCAGATTGCGCTCGGGCATCGCCAAAAGCCCGGCAAAGGCCCCCTCGCGCGGCGGCATGGAAATGATCTGCCGCGTGCTGCACAGGTTGTCGCGCCCCGACCGGCAGGCCGGACAGCTGCCGCATGTCACCAGCGGATTGACCGTTACCCGCGCGCCTGTCATCGCCCCGCTCAGCACCACGCCCGCCGCCTCATGGCCCAGAACCAGCGGTGCCGGGCGGCGCTCGTCATGGCCGAGATAGGCATGCATGTCCGACCCGCAGATGCCCACGCTCTCCACCCGGATCAGGGCCTCGCCTTCTCTTGGTTCCGGATCCGCCATCTCGCGATAGTCGAGCGCCTCTGGCCCGGTATAGACTAAAGCCTTCATTTCGCGGTGAACCCCCCGTCGAGCATCAGGATTTGGCCAGTGACATAGGCAGAGGCCTCCGAGCACAGAAAGAGCAGCGGCCCATCCATATCCTCGGGCTCGCCATTGCGCGCGATACAGGTCTGCGCCGCATTGCGCGCCGCGCGCTCGGGATCGTTGAACACCGGCGCGGTCAATTCCGTGCGCACGAAACCGGGGGCCAGCGCATTGACACAGATGCCGTGGCGCGACCACGCCTCGGCCATGGCGCGGGTCATCTGCGCCACGCCGCCCTTGCTGGCCCCATAGGCGATGCCGCCGGGAAAGGCGCGGAACGATTGCAGCGACGCGAAATTGACGATCCGGCCCCAGCCCTTGTCCCGCATCGCGGGCACAAGATGCTGGCTCAGGAAAAACGGCGCGGTGAGGTTCAGCGCCAGCGTCACATCCCAGCCGTCGGGCGTCACCTCGTCGGCCGCCTGTCGGGTGTTGATGCCCGCCGCATGGATCACGATGTCCGGTGCGCCAAACGGCTCTGCCGCGCGCCGCGCCAGATCGGCAAGGCCGTCGCGCTCTGCCAGATCCTGCGCGATTACGGCGCCCTTGTCCCCCACCTCGGCCTGCCAACCCGCCAGCGCATCGGCGCGGCGGGCCACGCCGACCACCTGCGCGCCGTGCTGCGCCAGAACCGTGGCCGCCCGCCGACCAAGGCCGGAACTGGCCCCTGTCACCAGCGCCACCCGGCCTGCGACGTCGAATAGCCCGCGTTCAGCCATTGGCGGTCAGGTCGAATGTTTCGTCGGGGAAATACTTGCGCAGGCGAATGTCTGCGGTGCGGGCATGGCCCTCCATTCCCTCTAGCCGCGAAATCCGCGCGGTGGCCTCGGCCACGGGCTTGGCCCCTTCGCGGGTGGCGCGCTGCCATGTGACGATCTTCATGTATTTATGCACGCTGAGGCCGCCGGTGTAGCTGGCCGCGCCCGAGGTGGGCAACACATGGTTGGTGCCCGACGCCTTGTCGCCAAAGGCCACAGTGGTTTCCTCGCCCAGGAAAAGCGAGCCATAGCAGGTCAACCGCCCCAGCCACCAATCCAGATCCTCGGCCTGCACCGTCAGGTGCTCGGGCGCGTAATCGTCCGAGGTGGCCGCCATTTCCTCGCGGTCCGCGCAGAGGATCACCTCGGCATAATCGCGCCACGCGGCGGCGGCGTTGTCGCGGTTCACCTCTGGCAGATCGGCGATGAGATCGGGCACAAGGCGCATGACCTCTTCGGCCAGCGGGCGGTCGTCCGTCACCAGCCAGACGGGCGAGTTATAGCCATGCTCGGCCTGTCCCACCAGGTCCGTGGCCACCACCATCGGATCGGCCGTGCCATCCGCCAGGATGAGACTGTCGGTCGGGCCTGCGATCATGTCGATGCCCACGCGGCCAAAGAGGATGCGCTTGGCCTCGGCCACGAACTGATTGCCGGGGCCGACAAGGATATTGGCCGGGGGCAGGCCAAAGAGACCAAAGGTCATCGCGGCCACACCCTGCACGCCGCCCATGGCCATGATCACATCGGCCCCGCAGATATGCGCCGCATAAATGATCGCCGGAGCCACGCCCACGCCGGGGCGGGGCGGCGAGCAAGCGACGATATGCTTGCAGCCGGCCACCTTGGCGGTGGTCACGGTCATGATGGCGCTGGCGATATGGCTATAGCGCCCGCCCGGCACATAGCAGCCTGCGGCATGGACGGGGATGCTCTTTTGCCCGGCAATCAGCCCCGGCACCACTTCGATTTCGATGTCGCGCAGCGTCTCGCGCTGGGCCTCCGCGAAGCGGCGCACATTGGAATGGGCGAATTCTATATCGCGCTTGAGCTTTTCCGGCACCAGCGCGGTAGCGGCGGCTATCTCTTCGGGCGTGAGGATGATGTTGCCCTCGTAGCGGTCGAACTTGGCGGCATAGTCCAGCGCCACCTTGTCGCCCCCCGCCTCGATGTCGGCCAGAATGCCCTGCACGGTCTCGTGCACATCGCTCGCGTGCGAAGTTGAGGTCAGCGTTGCTTTCTTGAGGTATTCCCGGGTCATTGGAGCGTCCTATCTGTAGATTTCGGGGAGCATCGTGGTCGAAATCGCCGGGATATAGGCAATCAGCAGCACCACGATCAGCATGAAGAAGACAAAGGGCACCGCCCGCCACGCGATCCGCAGGATGGATTCGCCGGTGATGCCCGACACGACAAAGAGGTTGAGGCCAAGCGGCGGCGTGATGAATCCCACACCCAGCGCGGTGATCATCATCACGCAGAACTGGATTTCATTCATGCCGATATTGTCGGCCAGCGGTTTCAGGATCGGCGCGAGGATGACGATATTGGGCGTCGTCTCCATCACACAGCCGGCCGCAATCAGGATCAGGATCATCAGGAGGATGAGCAGCGCCGGATCGTCGGTCAGACCCGTGACTGCGGTGACAAACCCCTGCGGCACGCCCATGATCGCCAGCGCCTGCGCCAGCGGCAGCGAAAAGGCGATGATCGGCAGGATCACCCCGTTGACCTTGGCCGAACTGATGAGCATGGCCGGAAAATCCGCCAGCTTGAGCGTGCCAAGGATAAAGCCAAGGATCACCGTGACAATGACCGCAGTCGCGCCCGCCTCGGTCGGCGTCAGCCGTCCCGAAAAGATGCCATAGAAAATGATCCCCGGCACGATAAAGGCATACCAGCCCGACGCCAGCGCACGGCCCAGATTGGCAAAATACTCACTAAACCCGATATTGCCGCCGCCCTCATAGCCATAGATGCGATTGACCACGATATTGGTGATCAGGATCGACAAGAGGATCAGCATTCCCGGAATGAGCGCGGCCATGAACAGGGTCGAGGCGGAAATGCCCAGCACCAGACCGATGATGATATAGGCAATCGACGGCGGGATGAGGATGCCGGTGCAGGCGCCCGCCGCCACCAGCGCGCAGGCATAGGGGCGCGGGTATCCGCTTTCGACCAGCCGGTCGATGGTCATCCGCCCGACCGCCGCCGCCCCTGCCGCGTCCGACCCCGAGATGGCCGAGAACATGCCGCAGACAAGCACCGTGGCCGAGCCGAAGCCGCCCTTGGCAAACTGCGTCAGCGCCTCCGCCACGTTCAGAAACTTGCGGCTGAGGCCCGTGCGCACCAGCACGTCGCCGGTCAGGATAAAGAGCGGCACGGCGGTCAGCGCAAAGGCGTCGATCCCGTCAAAGAGGCTCTCGCCCACAAGGCTGAGCGGCAGCGCGCCGGACCACATCAGCATGACGATCGCGGCTGATCCGATAGCGGCCCAGACGGGCACCGCCAAGGCCACCAGCACCACGAACAGGATCACCGGCCCGTAAAAATCCCAGCCCAGATCGACGGTTTGCGCAAAGGTATTCCACATGATCCGCGCCCCTCAGTCGAATAGCTGATTGCCTTCGTGCACGGGCGTCCCGTCACGAAGGGCGCGCAGATCGCGCAGGAAGGATTGCACAAGGCGCAACAGCATGAGGCCAAAGCCCACCGGCACCGCCAAGAGAAACCACACCATCGACACCCGCAACCCGGCACTGACCGAGCCGAACTTGGCCGAAACCAGCACCGTCTCCCAGGACCAGTAGAGCGCCACGACAGCCACCGCCGCCATCACCAGATCACCCAGGATGTAAAGCGCCGCCTTCATGCGCGGCCCGACGTAATGCATGATCACGTCAATGCGGATATGGGCGCGCTCGCGCACCGCCGCCGCCGCCCCGATCCACGCCAGATAGATAAAGGCATAGCGCACGATCTCTTCGCCCCAGACCGAGGAATAGGCGAATACCTCGCGCCTGATCACCTCGATCGCCATGGTGACGACCAGCATCATGTAAAAGATCAGAAGCGCCCATCGCTCCAGATTGCGGTCGAGTGTGCTGAGCATGTCAAACCTCTCCGGTTCGGGGCGCGCATGGCGGCCCCGGCCGTTCTGTCGTTCTCATTGCATAGACCGGGCGCGGCGGTCATGCGCGCGCCCGGCCGCTCATGGCTCAGGCGTCGTGGACGTAGTATTTGCCCTTGGTGCCCGCCGCCTCGACCAGCTTGTCAAAGGTCTCCATCGACCCGGCCAGCTCGGTCTTGAAGCTGTCCCATTCCGACCGCTGATAGCCCACGGTGTCTTTCCACTCGGCCATCTGATCATCACTCAGCGAATGGAACTCCACGCCGGATTTGTTCATCTCTGCCATGGCAAAGGTGCGCGCCGACGGCACCTTGGCAAGGTTCTGGTGAAAGCTCATCTCGGACGCCCATTCAATCGCTTCCTGAACATCGGCGGGCAGGCTGTTGAACCATTCGAGATTGCAGGCATAGGTCTGGCTGTCCGGCACCGCTTGGGTAAAGGTGACGTGGCTCAGAATATCCTTGAAGCCAAAGGCATAGAGCGCGCCCACCGAAGGATCGAGCGCATCGGCCACACCTTGTTTGATGGCCGAAGGCGTCTCACCCCAGGCGACCGGCGTCGGATTGGCGCCGCCCATGCGATAGAACTGCTGCAACATATTTGAGCCGGGCACGCGGAACTTGACCCCCTGCAAATCCGCAGGTGTCATGATTGGCCCACCGCCGCCCTTGCGCACCGCCATCACTCGCGGGTCGATGCAGAAATAGAACATCGGCTTGAACCCGCGCGCCTCGACCAGCGCATTCACCTCTTTCTTCCAGATGTCAGAGGTCACAAGATTGACGAAGCGCTGATTGGCCCCGCAGAAATAGGGCATGTTGATCAGGTCCACCGCCGGGGCGAACGGGGCAAAATTCGAGAGCGAGAATTGCCCGGCATTGATCGTGCCGCCCTGCACCTTCTGCGCCAACGCCGAACCCACGCCCAACTGTCCACCGGGGGCCAGCTTGACGTAAATCTTGCCGTTCGAGGCGTTTTGCAGGTTCTCCTTCACGTCGAGCTGCATCATCGGATAGCTGCGCGTGGTGCCCACCACATATTCCGTGGCCAGCGTCATCACATGCTCTGCCGCCGCCTCGCGCTCGCGCTCTTCATTGGCGGTCTGTGCGCTTGCCTCGGACGACCACAGCGTGCCCGCCGCCGCCGCGACAACTGCGGCGGTAAAGCTGCCGGTGGTTGCCAGTTTCAGGAAATTGCGCCGCTCCTCGGACGCAAGCTCTTTGCTCTCTTCGTTCATTCGTATCTCCTCCCTGAGATTTGGTTTTATTTTCCGCGCTTGCGCGCCGCCTCGCTCCTCAACGTGGCGACGACAAAGGTCACGACCGCCGCCAAAAGCAGCAGCATCTCCCCCACACCTGTCAGAAACGCGGCATTGGCAAAGGCCCCCAGCGCTACATTCGCGCCGAAGACACCGAACAGGATCAATGCGGCAAACAGGAACATGCGGCCCTCCCTCTCGCCGGATTTGCCGACGATTCGAGAGAAATGTAAGCGCTTACATATTTTCGCGCAAGCTGTTATATTCCTGAAATCCCGTTACAGACGGGCAGAGTTCGACACAAACGCTCCGGGCCACAGGATGAATCGACGCCTCTCAGACACCGCTCCCAACCTGCCCACGCTGGCCGATGTCGCCCGCGCGGCGGGGGTGTCCACCGCCACTGTCTCGCGTTGCCTCAACTCCCCCGCGCAGGTGCAGACAACCACGCGCGACCGTGTCCTGAGCGCGGTCGCGTCCTTGGGTTATTCTCCCAATTTCGGCGCGCGGGCCCTGGCCGCGCGGCGCACCGGCACCATCGGCGCGATCATCCCGACGATGGAAAATGCTATTTTTGCCCGCGCCATTCAGGCCTTTCAGGAGGAATTGCATCTCAGCGGCCAGACGCTTCTGGTCGCCTCCTCCTCCTACAGCCCCGAGATCGAGGCGGAGCAGATTCGCACGCTTGTGGCGCGCGGTGCGGATGCGCTCTTGCTCATTGGCCATGACCGCGATCCCGGTATCTACGCCTTTCTCGAACAGCGCGGCGTGCCGGTGTTGATCGCTTGGGCCTTTGATCCGGCACAGGCCCGCCCCTCGATCGGTTTTGACAATCGTCGCGCCATGGCCTGCTTGGCCGACGAGGTGTTGCGTGTCGGGCACCGCGACATCGGCATGATTTCCGCCATGGCCGAGGGCAACGACCGCGCCCGCGACCGGATTGCCGGGGTGCGCGATGCCTTGCGCGACCGCGGGCTGGATCCCTCCGCGTTGCGCCTGCATCAAACCCCCTACAGCATCGCCAACGGGGCCGCGGCGATGGCGTGCCTCATGGCCCTGCCCACGCCCCCCACCGCCGTGATCTGCGGCAATGACGTGCTCGCGGTGGGCGCTTTGCAGATGGCGCGCCAGCTTGGGCTCGATGTGCCTCGGCATGTCTCGATCACCGGCTTTGACGATATAGAACTTGCCACCGTGGTCGATCCGGCGCTGACCACCGTGCATGTCCCGCACCGTGACATGGGCCGCGCCGCGGCACAGCTCTTGGTTCAGATGGTCGGCGGCGGCGTGGCCCCGGCACCCGTCTGCCTCGAGACAGAAATTTGTTTTCGCGGCACGCTCGCCGCCCCCCGGACATGAAAAAGCCCGCCATCGGGCGGGCTTTCCCTGACAAGCGCGTGTTACTCAGACAAAGAACTGCGCGCCATTGGCCGAAATGGTCGAGCCGTTGATAAAGCTGGCATCCTCGGACACAAGGAACGTCACGCAGCGTGCGATTTCCTCAGGCTCGCCCAGACGGCCTGCCGGAATCATGCCGATGATCTTTTCCCGCACGGCTTCGGGCACGGCCATGACCATTTCCGTGGCGATATAGCCGGGGCAGATGGCATTGGCGGTGATGCCCTTGGCCGCACCCTCTTGGGCCAGCGACTTGATGATGCCCAGATCGCCCGCCTTGGTCGCCGCATAGTTGACCTGACCGAACTGGCCCTTTTGCCCGTTGATCGAGGAAATCACCACGATCCGGCCAAAGCCACGGTCGCGCATGCCCGACCAGACCGGGTGCACGGTGTTGAACACGCCTGTCAGGTTGGTGTCGATTACCTCTTTCCACTGCTGCGGCGTCATCTTGTGGAACGGCGCATCGCGGGTGATGCCGGCATTGGCGATCACGATGTCGATCGGGCCCAGTTCCGCCTCAACCTGCGCGATGCCATCCTTGGAGCTGTCATAATCCGCCACGTTCCACTTATAGGTCTTGATGCCGGTTTCCTCGGTGAATTTGGCGGCGGCCTCATCATTGCCCGCATAGGTCGCGGCGACGGTATAGCCCTCCTCCTTGAGCGCCTTGGAAATGGCGGCGCCGATTCCACGAGAGCCCCCGGTGACGAGTGCGGTTCTTGCCATGATATCCTCCAATATGGCTGGTGCGTTGAAACTTGGTTATCGGTTTGAGTTGAATTGCGCAATATTGTTGCGCGATAAATTTTCTGCGATGCGGCTATTTTCGGCGCGGCATGAAAAAGGGCACCGTGCGGGGTGCCCTTGATCCTTTCTCAGACCGCGCCCGCGCGGTTCACGGACGCTCGACGCAGAGGGCAACGCCCATGCCGCCGCCGATGCAGAGCGTGGCCAGACCCTTCTTGGCCCCGCGCCGCTTCATCTCAAAGAGCAGCGTGTTCAGCACGCGACAGCCCGAGGCGCCAATCGGGTGGCCAATCGCAATCGCGCCGCCGTTCACGTTGACGATGGCCGGATCCCAGCCCATTTCCTTGTTGACCGCACAGGCCTGCGCGGCAAAGGCCTCGTTCGCTTCTACCAGATCAAGATCGGCCACGCTCCAACCGGCCTTGGCCAGCGCTTTGCGGCTGGCATGGATCGGACCCACGCCCATGATCGACGGATCAAGCCCGGCGGTGGCATAGGATGCAATCCGCGCCAGCGGTTCGATTCCACGGCGCTCGGCCTCATCGGCACTCATCAAAAGGGTTGCCGCCGCACCGTCATTCAGACCGCTCGCATTGGCGGCCGTGACCGACCCATCCTTGGTAAAGGCAGGGCGCAGCTTTTGCATGGCGTCGATCGTGGCGCCTTGGCGGATGTATTCATCCTTGTCGACGATGATTTCGCCCTTTCGCGTCTTGACGGCAAAGGCGATCACCTCGTCGTCAAACTTGCCCGCCTTCTGCGCGGCTTCAGCCTTGTTTTGGCTGGCCACGGCGAATTCGTCCTGCATGTCACGGGTGATCTGCCACTGGTCAGCCACGTTTTCCGCGGTCTGACCCATGTGATAGCCGTTGAACGCATCCCACAGACCGTCGCGAATCATCGTGTCGATATAGGTCATGTCGCCCATCTTGTGACCGGCGCGCAGATAGGCGGCATGGGGGCTCAGCGTCATGTTTTCCTGACCACCGGCGCAAACGATGGCGGCATCGCCCAGCTGGATATGCTGTGCGCCCAGCGCCACGGCCCGCAGACCCGAGCCACAGACCTGATTGATGCTCCAGGCTGCGGATTCAATTGGCAAACCGGCATTGATATGCGCCTGGCGCGCCGGGTTCTGGCCCTGCGCGGCGGTCAGCACCTGACCGAGAATCGTCTCAGAGACTTCGCTCTTTTCAATACCCGCGCGGGCAACCACTGCCTCAAGCACGGCTGCGCCCAGATCATGCGCCGGCGTATTTGCGAACGCGCCGCCAAAGGAACCCACAGCGGTGCGCGCTGCGGATGCGATTACTACATTGGTCATCTATGTCCTCCACCAGGATTTGCCGGACGGGAGTGTGGCATAGGAATGTCACATTAACGTGGCCATTCCTCTGTCACCTCCGCCGTTACGCGGCGTCATATCTTAGATGCCGCACTGCGGCAACGGACGGAGTGTCACATTCAAGCGGTGGCGCGGTCAAGGGCGCTGTCAATCCAGGGGGGCCGCACCGTGGGCGCGCCAAAGTAGTAGCCTTGCAAACAATCAATCCCCAGCGCCGCGAGATAGGCGGCATCCTCCGGTTTTTCGACGCTTTCGGCCACTGTCACCATATCGAATTGCTGCCCGATGCTGGCCAGGGCGGCGGTCAGCACCTGATTGTCGGGGTCCGTTGCGATGCCGCGCACGAATTGCCCGTCGATCTTGAGAATGTCGAAATAGAACTCCTTGAGAAACCGGAAAGAGGTGTAACCCGCCCCGAAATCATCGAGTGCAAAGCTTATTCCCTTGGCCTGCAACTCTTTCATGAACCCGGTCACAAGCTCGGGCACCAGCATGGCCGAGTTTTCCGTGATCTCCAGAATCAGCCGCTCGCCGATGGTGGGGTCGTCGCTGAGCCCTTTCTTCAACGTGCGCATCCACCGTGAATATCCGATAGAGCGCGCCGACATGTTGATCGCCAACCGCAGGTCCGGATAGTTGACCAGCGTGCGCAGCCCCTTTTCCAGCGCCAGACAATCAATGATCCGCCCGGTTTCCGTTACCTCGATCTGGGTGATGAAATCCTTGGCGGGGATCACCCGGCCCGTGGCATCGAGCACACGAATCAACCCCTCGTAAAACGCAGGCCGATCTTGCTGCCGCGCGGGCACCACCGCCTGATAGGCCAAGAGCACCTGTTTGTGCTTCACCGCCTGATTGACCATGTCGATCACGGAACGGTCCCGTGCTGACACGGCATAGGACAGCGGGGTATCGAACCCCGCCGGAATATCGGCCCATTTGTGTTTCTGTCCCATTTGCCCCTCCGGAACGTCTGTTCTCAAACTGGCGCAGATGGCTTAAGGATCGCTTAAGGCGCGCATTTGAATGGACGCGCGTATCTGCCGTTTCAGAGGGGGAAAACGATGGAGCGTTGTGGCTGGGTCAGTGACGATCCGCTTTACCTGTCCTATCACGATACCGAATGGGGCGTGCCCGAATATGATAGCCGCGCGCTTTGGGAAAAGCTCATTCTCGACGGCTTTCAGGCGGGGCTGAGCTGGATCACCATCCTGCGCAAGCGCGAGAATTTTCGCACGGCTTTCCATGGGTTTGACCCGCATGTCATCGCCACATGGGGCGAGGATGAGGTGACGCGCCTCTTGGCCGATCCGGGCATCATCCGCCACCGGGGCAAGATCGCGGCGACCATCGGCAATGCCCGCGCCTGGGCCGAGATCGAAGCTAACGAAGGCTTTGACCGCTACCTCTGGGATCATGTCGGCGGTCAGCCCATTCAGAACCGGTGGCGCAGCTTGGCAGAGGTTCCTGCGCAGACCGATATTTCTGTAAAACTTTCAAAGGATTTGCAGAAACGCGGCTTCAAGTTCTGTGGCCCGACGATCACCTATGCCTTCATGCAGGCGGTGGGCATGGTCAACGATCACCTCGTCACCTGCCCCTGTCATGCGCCGGTGGCGCAGGCCGCCCACGACACCCGCTTCGGTGCCACGGCCAGGGAATAGCCGGATGCTGGTTGTCGCAGGGCTGATCATCGCCTTCGTGCTGGTGCTGATCCTGTCCAACCGGCGCACGCGGTCGTGCCGCTGGCGCGCGGACCGGCGGCAGGACCGCGACGGGCAATCCTATTACCGCTGCATGGCCTGCGGTGCGCAGGTCTTTACATCCACCGGCAAACCGCCTTTGGATTGCGCGGTAAATCCCCGCGACGTTCCAGAGGACTGAGATGAGCCATAGCCCCGCCGATGCCGCCGCCCGCCGCGCCGTGCCGCCCGTGATCTGCTATCCCAATGACACGTTGCCCGTGCCCGATCTGGCGCTCTACGCCGCCGCCCGCGCCGGGGGGACTAAGGTGTCAGAGGTGCTGGTCCCTCCGCGCGAGGCGGCCTGCTTTCGCGCCGAGGCGGGGCAGTTCTTTCGCATCACCAGCGTGGATGGCCCGCAAGTGGGCGACCTCAACCTCTGGAACGCGCATGACCTCACAGAGCGGTTCTATTCCGGCAAGACCCGCGCGCTCCACGGCACCCATGTGACCGCCGGTGAACGGCTCTGGTCGTCCTTTCCGCACCTGCGCCCGATGGCCACGATCACCGGGGATAGTCTGGGCTGGTATGGCATCGACGAGTTTGGCGGCTCGGTGCATGACGTGATCGGCACCCGCTGCGATCCCTATACCGGTAACCTCCTGTCGGGGGTGCAGTATCACCACTGCTGCCATTCCAACCTGACCCGCGCCCTGGCGGATGAATTGGGCGTGTCCTTGGCCGAGGCGGAACCGCATGTCCACGACGTGCTCAACGTCTTCATGTGCACCGGATTCACCCGCGACACGGGGCAATATTTCATGAAGGCCAGCCCCGTGCGCCCCGGCGACTATCTGGAGTTCTTTGCCGAGATCGACATTCTGGGATGTCTCAGCGCCTGTCCCGGTGGTGATTGCTCGTCCGAGCATACCAGCGACACGGCGGCCTGTTACCCGATGCTGGTCGAGGTGTTCGCCCCCGCACCCGGCGCGCTCTCCGGTTGGCAGAGCCCCGCGCGCAATGGCTATGACGGCAGCCACGGGCGGTAAAAGGAAAGGGCAGGGGGTTAGCCCTGCCCGCACCTTATCTCAAACCCGGCCCTTCCACGGCACCAGCCAGTTCTCGGCCTTGCGCATCAGGATGTCGATGCCATAGCCGATGATCCCGATCAGGATGATCCCCATCAGCACAATATCGGTCAGCTGAAAGCGGCTGGCGACCATGATCATCATGCCTGCGCCCTTTTCCGCCGCCACCAGTTCGGCGGCCACCACCGTGCCCCAACAGACCCCCATCGCGACGCGCGCGCCGGTGAAAATCTCGGGCAGCGAGTTGGGCACGATCACATGCCGCATGAGTTGCCATTTGCTTGCGCCCAGCGAATAGGCGGCATGGACCTTGGAAATCGCCACGCCGGATACACCCGCCCGCGCCGAAATCGTCATGATCCAGAGCGCGGCCAGAAAGAGCAGGATGATCTTGCCGCTCTCGCCGATCCCGGCCCAGATAATCACCAGCGGAATCAGCGCCAGAGGCGGCACCGGGCGCATGAATTCGACGATCGGATCGAACCACCCGCGGAACCAGTCACTCAACCCCATGGCATAGCCCAGCGGTATCCCCACCAGCGCGCCCAGGGCAAAACCCACGATCACCCGGAACAGCGACCAATAGAGATGCTC
Source organism: Roseovarius mucosus DSM 17069 (assembly GCF_000768555.3). GTDB lineage: Bacteria > Pseudomonadota > Alphaproteobacteria > Rhodobacterales > Rhodobacteraceae > Roseovarius > Roseovarius mucosus. The sequence goes on along the minus strand of NZ_KN293976.1, from coordinate 219,842 downwards.
CAAAAGGGTGAAGTTCTGATAGCCCTGCTTCGACACTTCGATAAGACGCGACACCACCGCCTCGGGCGCCGGCAGCCATATGGGCTCCATCTGCATCCCCTTGGCGGGGGCGAAATTCAGCGATCCCTTGGCGGTCACGGCCACGGTGCCATCGGCCACCGCAACGGTCTGCCCTGCGCTCACTGGCTTGCCGTCAATCGCGATCACCTTGGCCCCCTGATCGCGCGTCACCTCGTCATTCTTGTCCATGAGCAAGAGCTGCGACCGCCACGCGCCCACCGTCAGCACGTCATTCTTGGCAATCCCCTCACCCGGCTCGATCACCGGCTCTTCAACCGTCTCGCCGACGGTAAAGACCCGCACTGTCACTGTCGCATCGTCGCGCGTGCCGTCCGGGCCCTCCAGCGTATAGGTGAATTCGGTATCGCCGATGAATGGCCCCGGCGCATGGATGGGCACCCATTTGCTGCCGGTAAAGGCCCCCCAGATCAAAAAGATCGTGACCACCGAAATCACGCTCGCCCAGCGATCCGGGCGCACCGCGCTCTCATCCCCGAAGGTCACCGTCTTGAGCGAGGTGAAATCGTTCATCTGCCGGAATTTGCGCACGCCAAGGCGCACGACGAAAAACGACGCCGCAAAAATCGCCACGTAAATGATCAGAATGATCATGCGCCCGCCTCCTCTGCCCGGCCCATGATCTCTTCTTCCATGTCCCAGATCATCGTCAGGATTTCCTCTCGCTTGGCGGCGAAATCAGGCACTTTCTTGACCTCGCGCAGATCACGGCCCGCCCCCAATTCTGCAAAGGGCAGGCGGTATTCCTTGTGCACCCGCCCCGGTCGCGGGGCCATCACCAAGAGCCGCTCGCCCAAGAGCAGCGCCTCTTCGACCGAATGGGTGATCAGAATGATGGTCTTGCCGGTCTCTTTCCAGAGCTTCAGCACCAAACCTTGCATCTTTTCGCGCGTCAGCGCATCGAGCGCGCCCAAGGGCTCGTCCATCAGGATCACATCGGGATCATTCGCAAGGCACCGCGCCAGCGCCACGCGCTGCTGCATGCCCCCCGACAACTCATAAACCGCCTTTTCCTTGAAATCGCGCAGGCCAACGACCTCAAGCAAATGATCGACCGTGCCCGCCCATTCCTTTTCCCGCTTGCCTGCCATGCGGGGGCCGAAGCTTACGTTGTCGCGCACGCTCATCCATTCAAACAGCGCGCCTTGCTGAAACACCATGCCGCGCTCGGCATCTGGGCCCGTCACCCGATGCCCGTTCAGCGTGATCTGCCCCTCGGTCGGGGCCAGAAACCCGGCAAGGATGTTCAGAAGCGTGGTCTTGCCACAGCCTGACGGCCCCAGCACGCTCATCAACTCGCCGGTCTTGATCTCAAGCGAAACATTCTTGAGCGCCTGCACATGGCTGCCATTCGGCAGATCGAACCGCATCGAGATGTTATCAATCGAAAGTGTCGACATCCCCACCCCCTGTTTTTCTCTGGGATTGTTGGGCAGAGGCCCGCCCGTTCATGCGGGGCGGGCCTCGTTTCAGTCCGTCAGCCGGGCTTACATGCCGTTGGCGGCGGCCAGCGGTCCGGTGTTGACGTTGTTCTCATAGGTGGCCAGCGCCGAATCGATGCTGCCTGCCTCGACAAAGACCTCGGCCACGCCCTTCATGAATTCCTGCGCGCCGCCGCCCAGCCATTTGGCGGTCAACTGCTCTTCGACAGTGGGAAATACGAAGGTGTCGATCGTTGCTGCCGTGGCCTCGACATCCATGCCGCTATCCTTGGCGATGACCGGCAGCATCGTGTCGCGATTGGCCGGATCGGCCCACATCGCATTGGCATCTGCGGTCACTTTCAGGAACTTGGCGACCAGATCGGGATTTTCCGCGACAAAGGCCGCCGGGCCGGATGTCACGTCAAACACCAGAATCCCCAGCTCTTCCTTTTCGGCACCGGTCAACAGCACGTTGCCATGCTCCTTGGCCCGGCGCAGCGATCCGCCCCAGCCGCAGAACATGTCAACAGCGCCCTGCGCGATGGCGGCAGCCCCCTCTGGCGGGGCCATGTTGACCACGTCCATGGTGGAAATATCCACGCCGAAATGGTTCATCTGCTTGAGGAACCCGTAATGCGCGGCGGTGCCCAGCGGCACGGCAACCTTCTTGCCGGCCAGTTCGGCGGCGTTGGTCTTGTCGATTTCCAGCGCCGAGGCGACGACACAGTTGTCGTTGTCGGCATAGCTCACGGCCACGTCGAGGGTCTGCAAATCCTGCCCGGCGCTGGTGGCCACCACGAAGGGCGGAACACCCTGGCTGACCGACAGATGCACATCGCCCGATGCCATCGCAGCACTCATCGCGGTGCCGGTGTCAAACGCACGCCAGTTGACCTTGACGCCCATTTCCTTGTCATAAGTGCCCATTTCCTTGGCATACTGGAACGGCATCGGCCATTCGAGGAAATAGGCCACGGTGATCTCTTCTGCGCTTGCCGCCCCGGCTCCGGCCAAGAACGCCGCGCCAGCCACCGCCGACATCAGTTTGCTTTTCATGCTCATCTTGTCTTCTCCCGTTGGTTACAGTCGTTTTTCTGTTTCACCCCGCACGTTTCGGCGGGTTTCTCCTGCGTCCGGGCCGATTGGATCACACGCACCCCGGAACAGGCGACAGCCCAGAGTGAACCCGATCCACAGGCCCCGATCAACGCAATTATAACAGAGCTAAGATCATTTCAGTATTTCCGAAAAGAGGTTTTCGGATAGCCTGAAACAGAAGCGGCGCTCGTCCCTGTTGATGAAAAACTGAAATAGACCAGAGAGTTACTCGCAAACTCGCACAGCGGCGGGCTATTCTGGACCTATTTAATGCTATGCTCTGGCCCTAACGATCTGCCCGGATTCTCGGCTGATATGCGGGCAGGACAACCCGTGATATACATAGACGGCCCGCGCCCCGCGCCGGGCCTCAACCTGATGGAGCATCGCCATGGACGGCAAACTTCGCGACAACGACATCTCCCATGTGGTCGAGGCCGACCGCGCGCATGTCTGGCATCACCTGATTCAACACGCGCCCTGGAGCGGCACCGACCCCAAGGCCGATCCCCGCATCATCGTCGAGGGGCGTGGCATGCGTGTCTGGGACCAAAAGGGCAAGGAACATCTCGACGGTGTCTCCGGCGGCGTCTGGACCGTCAACGTGGGCTATGGCCGCGAACGCATCGCCAACGCGGTGCGCGACCAGCTCATCAAACTGCCCTATTTCGCAGGCTCCGCGGGCTCGATCCCCGGCGCGCTTTTCTCTGAAAAGCTGATCTCGAAAATGCCGGGAATGAGCCGGGTCTACTACACCAACTCCGGTTCCGAGGCGAATGAGAAGGCCTTTAAAATGGTCCGCCAGATCGCGCACAAGCGTTATGGCGGCAAAAAGCATAAAATCCTCTACCGCGACCGCGATTACCACGGCACCACGATTGCCTGTCTCTCTGCGGGTGGGCAGGATCAGCGCAACGCGCAATATGGTCCCTATACCCCCGGTTTCGTGCGTGTGCCGCATTGCCTTGAATACCGCGCGCAATGGGATCTCGAGGGCGAGGAATATGGCATCGCCGCCGCCAATGCCATCGAAGAGGTGATCTTGGCCGAAGGGCCCGACACCATCGGCGCGCTCTGCCTTGAACCCGTCACTGCCGGTGGTGGCGTCATCACCCCGCCCGAGGGCTACTGGCCCCGCGTGCAAGAGATTTGCCGCAAATACGACATCCTCCTGCATATCGACGAGGTTGTCTGCGGCATCGGGCGCACCGGCACCTGGTTCGGCTATCAGCATTACGGGGTCGAGCCCGATTTCGTGACCATGGCCAAGGGCGTGGCCTCTGGCTATGCCGCCATCGCCTGCTGTGTCACCAACGAGCGCGTGTTCGACATGTTCAAGGACGACACCACCGATCCGATGAACTATTTCCGCGACATCTCGACCTTTGGCGGCTGCACCGCCGGTCCCGCTGCGGCGCTGGAAAACATGGCGATCATCGAGGAAGAGGATCTCCTGGGCAATACCGTGGCGATGGGCGACTACATGCTCGACCAGCTTCGCGCGCTCAAGGACAAGCACGCCGTCATCGGCGATGTGCGCGGCAAGGGTCTGTTTCTCGGGGCCGAACTGGTTGCCGACCGCGCCACCAAGGAACCGATGGATGAAAAGCGGGTTCAGGCCGTTGTGGCCGACTGCATGGCGCAGGGCGTCATCATCGGGGCCACAAATCGCTCGATCCCCGGCTTCAACAACACGCTGTGCTATTCGCCCGCGCTGATTGCGACCAAGGACGACATCAACCACCTGATTTCCGCCACGGATGCGGCATTGACCCGCGTCTTCGGCTGATCTGGTCGCGATTTCCCCACCTGACCCGGCGCGCACCCGCGTGCCGGGTTTTTTGTTGCGTCCCGTTCCAACCCTCTACATCCTGCCCCACAGGCGCGACTCACCCCGAGGCGCCGGTTGACCAGATAAGGACCCCCCAATGAAACGCCTCCTCGCCCCGCTCCTGATCCTCGCCGCCAGCCCCGCAGCGGCGCATCTGCCCGAGGGCGAATATGGCTCTTTCCTGGCCGGGGTGACGCATCCGCTTTTCGGCCTCGATCATGTGCTTGCGATGATCGCCGTCGGCCTCTGGGCGGCGCAGATCGGCGGCCGCGCGCTCTGGACGGTGCCCAGCGCCTTTGTTCTGGCGATGATCCTCGGGTTTCTCGGGGCCCTGATCGGCCTGCCTCTGCCGATGGTCGAACCGATGATTCTCGCCTCGATCATGGCGCTTGGTCTTGTCGTGGCCCTTGCGCTGCGTCCCGCGCCGGGGCTGGCCATGACCCTTGTGGCACTCTTCGCGCTCTTTCACGGTCACGCCCATGGCGGAGAACTGGGTCAGGCGCAGGCGCTGCAATTCGGCGCGGGCTTTGCCATCGCCACGGCGCTTCTGCATGGGGCGGGATTGCTCATCGCCTTCACCGCTGCGCGTGAAACCCGTAATGCCCGCGCCCTGCCGCTCCGCCTGATGGGCGGGGCAACCGCGCTTGTCGGGGCCTATATCGCCTTCGCCTGAGCGCGCCGCTGGCGTCAGGTCACTTCTTCCTCAAGATGCAGCTTCATCTCGATCAAGACCTGCTGCAATTGCGTGGTCTCGCGCAATAGCCGCTTGGCCTCGTTCACGGTGATGCGCCCATCTGCGATGCTCTGCTGATACTCGGCCATGAGCATCGCAAAGCGCTGTGACAGCGCGATGACATCGCTGTTCACATTGGCCCGTTCCTGCGTATTGCGCCGCTCTGCGATCAGGCTCAGGCTCACACCGCACAACTCGGCCAGCGCGCTTGTGACATGCGGATAGCTTGCGGCGGCCTCTAGGGCGGCCACGGTATCCACCGGCATGAAGCGGTCTGCGTGCTCGTCATGGTCGGAATAATAGCGCCCCAGCGTCGCCTTGAACTTGCCGGTCAATTGGCAGGCCGCCTCGATTCCGACGTCCTTGACCAAGGCTTCGGTGTGCTTTTTCAGGTAACTTCCCGTCGTCGACATACGCATTCCCCAAATCGGCCGCCATTTCTGAGGCCACCCTTACCGGGATGTCCCATAGCGGCTTTGCCATGTTTTGTCAGTTTTAAAAATTGTCCCAAGGGCTTGGCCGCGGATTACCCGCGCTCCACCAGAACCGATCCCACCGAATAGCCCGCTCCGAAGGAACAGATCAAACCTTGATCGCCGGGCCGAAGGTCGTCGGAATACTTGGAAAAGGCGATGATCGACCCGGCAGAGGATGTGTTGGCATAATCCTGCAGGATATTCGGCTGCTCCTCCGGCTCCGGCACCCGGCCCAGCACCTTGCGCCCGATGAAATCGTTCATCGCCTTGTTGGCCTGATGCAGCCACAGCCGCCGCAATTCATCGGGCACCACGCCTTCGGCCTCCAGATGCGCCAGAATATGCGCCGAGACCATCGGCAACACCTCCTTGAACACCTTGCGCCCCTCCTGCACGAATTGCATGTCGCGCCGGTCCACCAGACCATCCGGGCGCGTGCGCCGCAGAAACCCGTTGTTGTTTCGGATATTGTTGGAAAACTGCGTGGCACAGCGCGTGGAGCGGATCACGAAATGCGGCCCCTTGGACTCTTCCCCCGCCTCGATCAGAATGGCGGTGCAGACATCGCCAAAGATGAAATGACAATCGCGGTCGCGCCATTCCAGATGCCCGGAACAGATTTCGGGGCTGACCACCAGCGCCCGCTTGGCCGATCCGCCCCGGATCATGTCGGCGGCGGCCTGAATCCCGAACGTGGCCGAGGAACAGGCGACATTCATGTCAAAGGCAAAGCCCCCCGCGCCCAAAAGCTGCTGTATCTCGATGGCAATGGCCGGATAGGGCCGCTCATGGTTCGACGCAGCGCAGATGATCAGATCGACCTCTGACGCCTCTCGCCCGGCCTGAGCAAGCGCTTGCGCGCAGGCATCCATCGCCATTTCCGCCATGATCCCCGGCTCGTCATCCCGGCGCTGCCGCAACAGCGGATGCATCACCTCGGGATTGAGTACGCCGGTCTTGTCCATGACATGCCGCCGCTCGATCCCCGAAGCACTCACGATGAACTCGGGCGAGGACATGCCTTTGGCTTCCACCTCTCCGGCTGCAATCTCTGACGCATGTCGCGCGTTGAACGCTTCGGCATAGGCGTTAAAGGCTACGACCAGTTCCTCATTGGTGATCACCTCGGACGGTGTGAAAACACCTGTTCCCGTGATTGCGGGCAAACCCATTCTCATTCTCCTCAAAGGTTCGATCAGATCACCTCAGTCCTGCCGCGGGGTCAAGCCCGACGTCGCGCCATTTCAGCACGGGACTAGCGCCACAGAGGCACCAGCGTGGCATCCCACAGAGGCAACCGGCCTCTGGCAGGCCTCAGCTGTGCTGTCCTTGCGAAAGGTTGACAAGATCTAACGTGGACCCGCTACCCGAGAGGACAGAGTGCAGCTCAACGCAAAAACGCGCCTGAAAAGAACGGCCGCGCGCAGGCCACCAAAGCTATGAGGCGTCAGTCCGGTTGGCCCCCCGCAGCGTGCGAGGGGCCCTTTGTTCTGACCACTTCAACCAAAGAGAAAGTCACTCTCGTCCAGCGTCGCGGCCTCTACCCCGACCAGAAGAATGGTGTGGTTCTGATAGCTGAGTTCGGTCGCGGCAGAGCCGCCAAACGACGTCTCGGCGATGCCCAGACCATCAAAGCCCTCGGCAACCCCGCGCAAATCAAGCAGATCGCCCGCGCTGTCGAAATCCGAGATCACATCGACTTCTCCGGCGTTGAATCTGTTGAAGACAAAGACATCCATCCCGTCCCCGCCTTGCATCTCATCGTCGCCGTTTCCGCCGTTGATCGTGTCATTGCCGTCACCACCGCTGAGCATGTCGCGGCCATTGCCACCGGCAACAAAATCGTCGCCCGCGCCGCCATCCAGCATGTCGTCACCGACACCACCACCCATTTGATCGTTACCAGCGCCGCCAGTCATGACGTCCTGTCCGGCACCGCCGCCCATCAGGTCGTCGCCGTCATCACCGGTCATGCTGTCGGCACCCTGGCTGCCGCCCATCCTGTCGTTCCCGGCCCCGCCCGTGAGAACGTCGTCGCCGCCGCCGCCATTGACCAGATCGTTGCCATCGCCGCCCTCTACGGTGTCATCCCCAAGACCGGCCCCAAGCACGTCATCGCCCGCATCGCCGGACAGCCGGTCATTGCCCAGCCCTCCACCGATCCGGTCATCGCCATCGCCGCCCGTGGCCACGTCGTCACCATCCCCGGACGAGATGACATCATCGCCGCCATTGCCAGCGAGCACGTCATCACCGGCACCACCCACGAGGCTGTCCGCCCCGCCGCCGCCGCCAATGTCATCGTTGCCCGCGTCACCGCCAAGGAAATCGTTGCCGCCTGCGCCGCGCAGGATGTCATTGCCATCGCCACCAAAGGCCAGGTCCCCCTGCACCCCGGTCGATATATTGCTCAGACCATCATCGCCATCCGACCAGCTTCCGGTGTGGATCTCGTCATTGCCAGCCCCACCAAAGATCGTGTCGGACCCATCGGCTGTTGCATCGAACATTCCCCCCGTGGCGGTCGAAACGCGGCTGTCGTCATCACCGGTGATGATGTCATCACCCGCGCCGCCTTCGATCAGGTCATCGCCCGCCCCACCGGCATAGCCATTGTCATATTCCGACAGAGGAAGCGCGCCAGACGCGCCAAAGCTGGCGGCATTGAACCTGTCGTCCTCGTCCCCCGCACCTGCGCGCAGCGTATCGTTGCCCGTTCCACCATCTATCACATCCGCACCGGCATTGCCAAAGAGCACGTCATCGCCCGCGCCGCCCGTAATGCTATCCGCACCGCCGCCGCCGCCGACATCGTCATTGCCCGCGTCGCCGCTCAGAATATCGTCGCCACCGGCACCGCGCAGAATGTCATCGCCGTCGCCGCCATGCGCCTCGTCAGAGGCGGTGCCGGTTTGGGTATTGCCAAACCCGTCATCACTGTCGGCCCAGGATCCGGTATGGATTTCATCATTTCCGGCCCCGCCAAAAATGGTGTCCGCACCATCCGCATCCGGGTTGAAGGTTTGCCCGCTGACGGCAGAGACCCGGCTCTCATCGTCCCCGGTGATGATGTCGTCCCCGGCCCCTCCCATGATCAGGTCGTCACCGGCACCCCCGGCATAGCCATTGTCATATTCTGCCCGGGGCAATGCCCCCGAGGCCCCGGCATCAGCGCCATTCGGGATATTGGCATCATTGCCTGCCAGAATCACGTCGTCCCCTTGGCCGCCATCAATATCGTCACTGCCACCGTTGCCGGTCAGGGTGTCCTTGCCGCCAAGACCGATGAGCACGTCATCGCCCGCCCCACCGTCAAGACTGTCGTCGCCTTCCGTGCCCGTCGCGGTCTCGCCCGCATCACCCAGCGTCAGGGCGACGCCGCCCATGGCCCGTTGATCATCCAGACGGGACAGCGCTTCGTCCAATGTGATCTGCTCGATTTCGCCTGCCGCCGCAGGCAGAATTGGCACAAACCCATCCTGAGAGCCGTTGACCTCCCCCGTCGTTCCGGCCCCAATGCCATTCGGCACGGCCACGCCATGCAGAACGATTTCCCGCAGGGTGAGCGGCAGAATATCGGCACCCACATAATCATTCATGGTGACGGGGCTGAAAAAGTTGGACGCATCATTCAAATCGAACGCCCGAATATAGGTAAAGGAGCCATCGGCATTGGTCATCGGCGTGGCGCTCTCACCGCTCAGGGTCAAAAGCACGTCGCCATATTGGCCCACACCTTCCAGCACTTCCACCAGCCCATCGCGGTCCGCATCGCTGTTGATATCCGGCGTTTGCGAATTCACAGGATTGTCGTCTACGTCAAACAGACCATGAATATGCTGCGGTACAGGTTGGTTGGGTTCCATACCTTCCACGGTGATGGACACGTTGAGATATTGTTCGCCGGTGATTTCAGGCGCGCCAATCGCGAGGATCGCCGTACCACTGACGCCCGAGCCGTTGAGCGCAATGAAATCAACCGTATAGGTGGATTCCGCACCCCGCAGAAAGGTTTCGAAAGAGGAATAGTTAGTCGCTAGATGTGCCATGGTTTGACCTCCCGTTTGCAAGCATCACGGAACAGTCACGCAAGACATCGGCACAAAGTTTCAGGCGCGGGGTAAAAACTTTGCGGTCAGAGCGCCCGCGGTCGATCAAGGCGCGGGCCTCACTCCTCGCTGCCCACCTGACCGCGCAATGCCTTCACCTCTCCGCGCTGCTTCTTGGCGGCAAGGCGGCGTTTCTTTGACCCCAGCGTCGGCTTGGTCGCCACCCGCCGCTTGGGCGCGACCGAGGCTTGGCGGATCAACTCCGCCAAACGATCCCGCACGATTTCCCGGTTGCGGGTCTGGCTTCGGGTCTCGTCGCATTGCAGCACGACCGCCCCTTCCTTGGTCCAGCGCCGCCCGGCCAACCGCCGCAACCGCGTCTTGACCGGCGCGGGCAGATTGGGTGACCGCTCGGCCTCGAACCGTAATTCGACGGCGCTCGACACCTTGTTGACATTCTGCCCTCCCGGCCCCGAGGCGCGGATGAACTGCTCGGTCAATTCCCAGTCTTCGATGGCGATTTGATCGGTGATGTGCAGCATGGTTCCCGTTCCGTCAGTCCGCATCCGGCAGGCGCTGCAAACCCGTGCCTCGACCTTACAGAATCGAGGGTGATTTTGTAAGGTCTGTAAGGTTGGTTGCCGCCCGTTCCAGCGCCGGATACCGCAGCCCGAGCGTGACACCCCGCGCCACGAAACTGATCAAGAGCGCCAGCCATAGGCCGTGATTGCCCATCGAAGGGGCCAGCAGCAGCGCCGCGACGACATAGACCAAGAGGCTCAGCGCCATCATGTTGCGCATGTCGCGGGTGCGCGTCGCGCCAATGAATACGCCGTCCAGCATATAGGCTGCCAGCCCAAGAATGGGTGCAAGTGCCATGTATATCAGATAGTTACGAGCCTCTTGCTGAACCTCTGGAGCCTTGGCCATAAGATCAATCAACACCCCGCCAAAGGTGGCAAAGGCAATGGCCAAGGCGACACAGACCACGACGCCCCACATACTTGTCAACAGCGCCCCTCGCCGTAGGTGCGCGACAGAGCGCGCGCCAAACGCCTGCCCCACCAGCGCCTCGGCGGCAAAGGCAAACCCATCCAGCGCATGCGCGGTGATGCTCAGGAACTGCAACAGCACCTGATTTGCCGCCAGCGTGACATCGCCAAAATCGCTGCCCCAGAACAGGAAAGAGATGAAAATAATCTGCAACATCAATGACCTAAGAAAGATGTCGCCATTGACCGAGGCCATGTTTTTCAGCCGCTCCCGGTCAAATACCCTTGGCCAGTCGCACCATGCAGGCACGGCAAAGGCATCGCGGCAAAACCAAAAGCCCAGCACCAGACCGCCCCATTCGGCAATCACCGTCGCCCGCGCCACGCCCGCGACACCCCAGTCGAGCCCCAGGACAAACCACAGATCCAAAAGGATATTTATGCCATTCATCACCAGTTGCAGCAGTAGAACCGCCCGTGTGCGTTCCTGTGCGATCAGCCACCCGGTCATGCCAAAGAGCGCGATCATCGCCGGGGCGCTCCAGACCCGGATTGCCATGTATTCTCGGGCGAGGGTTTCCACCTCTTCGCTGGCCGGGGAAATCTGAAAAGCGGCCCAAAAAACAGGGACTTGCAAGGCGATAAAGGCCAGCCCCCCGGCAAAGCCGATCATCAACGCCCGCGTCAAGAGCGCCGCGACCTCGCCCGTCTGCCCGGCCCCCTGCGCTTGGCTCGTCAGTCCCGTGGTGCCCATCCGGAGGAATCCGAAAATCCAATAAATTCCGGTGATTATGACGGCGCCAATGCCAACCGCGCCAATCGGTGCCGCTGCCCCCAACTGTCCGACCACGCCCGTATCCACCGCGCCGAGGATCGGCACCGTGGCGTTGGAAATCACGATGGGCAGGGCAATTTTAAGGACACGGGCATGCGTGACCGCCCGCGCGACCTCAGCCATCGCGACGCGGCATCAGGAAATGCCCGGTCGCTTGGGCAAAGGGACGGCTGCGATTGTCCTGCCAAGCCTCGACATGCACCGAGGCATAGCGGCGGCCAGAGCGGTTGACCTGTGCGCGCGCATAGGCATCACGCGGCAGGCCGGAACGCAAGTAATCCACTGTAAAATCAATGGTTTTCGGCAATCGTGGCAGCTTGCCTCCGACAATCGCCTCGGGGTCGAACGCGCCGCTTTCGATCTCTTCCCAGAGCATCCCCCAGCTCAGGCCGATGATCGCGGTGATTTCGAGAAACGCCGCCGTCGCCCCGCCATGCAGCGCGGGCAAGAGCGGGTTGCCGATCAACTTTTCCTCAAAGGGCATCAGGGCGGTCAACTCATCCCCCCGCCGATCGAACTGCACCCCGAGAAAGCCGATATAGGGCACCCCTTCGACCAAGGCCTTCAGCGCCGCATCGCGCCGCTGCTTGACCACCTGCACAGGTTCAGGACGGGTGCGGGCCATCATTTGCCCTCCACGGTAAAGGTGCCTGTCGCCGTCGCCACCGGGCGCGCCTCATCTTCATCCATCGCTCTTGCCCGGACAAAGGCCACGGATCGCGTTATGTGGTAACAGTCCGCATGGGCGCGGATGCGCTGCCCCGGTGTTGCCGGGCGCATATAGTCGATACGCAGATCAATCGTGGCGGTGCCGCCGGGCGAGGCCGGATGGCTCATGGCCGCCGCCCCGCAACACGTATCCATCAGGGCCGAAACCGCCCCGCCGTGAATCACCCCGGTTTCGGGGTCGCCGACAAAGCGTGGATCGTAATCCATCGCGATCTCGGCCTGACCATCCCCCATAGAGACCAGCCGCATGCCAAGGGCGCGGGCATGGGGCAGGGCCTGCATGAACTGCTGTGCGATCTTGGTCTTGGCGTCGGTCATGCTGTTCCCCGCGGATCGTGATGCGCCCTTTATGATCCCTAATCTGCCCAAGCTGCAAGAGCACCGGTTGCAAGGGCCGCGTCTTGGTCCTAACGTCTGCACAACGGGAGGGCTGACCATGTCGGATAAGAAACTGTCCTTCAAGGAAATGTGTGCGACCTATGATGTGACGCCGCGCACCCTGCGATATTATGAATATATCGAACTTCTGGAGCCTGAGCGCGATGGCCGCGCGCGATGGTACGGCCCGCGCGAATGTGCTCGCATGACGCTGATCTTGCGCGGCCGCAAGTTCGGTTTTGCGCTGGAAGAGATCCGGCAATGGCTTCTCATCTACGAGAAAGAGGGCACGAATGCGCAGATGCGCAGTTGGATAGACCTGGCCGACCGGCAGTTGGCGGAACTGGCCGAACAGCGCCGTCAAATCGACGAAGCAATGGCCGAACTCAAGAAACTGCGCGACGATACCGCCGCGAGTCTCGGGTAAAGGGCTGACGCAAGGGCAAGAATATTTCCCCTGCACCCTGTTTACCTTGCCTTATCTTACGTCAACTTAAAAGTGACGCGACGTAGTGGTTACGTAAAGCCATCCGGCTGTTGTAACCATGGCCCATGATCCGCAGATTGTCGGCAAATGCGCTGTGACATGGGTAAACCGATGACCGACGATATGATGACCATTCGCCAGATGTGCGAGGCGTTCGATGTGACGCCCCGCACCCTGCGCTTCTATGAGGCCAAGGAACTGCTCTCGCCCCGCCGGGTCGGGCAGAAGCGGCTCTTTACCCGGCGTGACCGGGCCCGGCTGAAACTGATCCAGCGCGGCAAGCGTTTTGGTTTCAGCCTCGAGGACCTGCGCCAATTGCTCGATCTCTATGACAAGGGGGATCAGCAGCACAGCCAGATTGCCCGCGCCTACGATGTTGCGCGCACGCGTCTGGCCGAGATGGAGAAACAGCGCGACGAGCTGGAGGCCGCAATCTCTGAGCTGCGCGAACAGATGACATGGGGCGAGCGTATGCTGGCCTCGCTCAAGACCAGCCAAAAAGCCGCCGAGTAATCCGGTCCGGCACCTGTTTTAGGGAGAGAGACATATGCCAAGCTACACCGCCCCCACCCGTGACATGCAATTCGTGCTGCACGAGGTTTTGAGCGTGTCCGAACAGAGCACGCCCGGCTATGCCGAGCTTGAGCCCGACTTTACCAAGGCCGTTCTGGAAGAAGCGGGCAAGATTGCCTCGGAGGTTCTGATGCCGCTCAATGCCGTGGGTGATACCGAGGGCTGCGTGTTGGAAAACGGTGTGGTGCGTACGCCGAAGGGCTTTAAAGAGGCCTTTGAGCAGATGAAAGACGGCGGTTGGACAGCACTCGATCTGCCCGAGGAATTCGGCGGGCAATATATGCCCTATATCCTCGGCACTGCCGTGGGCGAGATGTTTTCGGCCGCCAATCAGGCCTTTACCATGTATCAGGGTCTGACCCATGGCGCGGCCTCGGCGATCCTCGTGCATGGCACCGACGATCAAAAGGCCACCTATCTGCCGAAAATGGCCAATTGCGAGTGGACCGGCACCATGAATCTGACCGAGCCGCATTGCGGCACCGATCTGGGCCTCATGCGCACCAAGGCCGAACCGCAGGGCGATGGCAGCTACAAGATCACCGGGCAGAAGATATTTATCTCGTCGGGCGAGCATGACATGGCCGACAACATCATCCACCTCGTGCTGGCCAAGATCCCCGGTGGCCCCGAGGGGATCAAGGGTGTGTCGCTCTTCATCGTGCCGAAATTCATCGTCAAAGAGGATGGCAGCCTCGGCGACCGCAATGGCGTTAGCTGCGGCAAGATCGAGGAAAAGATGGGGATTCACGGCAATTCCACCTGTGTGATGAACTATGACGGGGCAACCGGCTGGCTCTTGGGTGAAGAGCACAAAGGCATGCGCGCCATGTTCACCATGATGAACGAGGCGCGGATCGGCGTCGGCATGCAGGGTCTGGCGCAGGCCGAGGTCGCCTATCAAAACGCATTGGCCTATGCCAAGGACCGGCTTCAGGGTCGTGCGGTGACCGGCACGGAAAACCCCAACGGCCCCGCCGATCCGTTGATCGTGCATCCCGACATCCGGCGGTCGCTGATGGATCAAAAGAGCTTTATCGAGGGTGCGCGCGCCTTCATGCTCTGGGGTGCGGAACTCATTGACCGTTCGCATCGAGGTGATGATGCCGCTGCCGAAGGTCTGATTTCGCTGATGACGCCGGTGATCAAGGGCTTTCTCACCGACGAAGGTTACGACATGACCGTGCTGGCGCAGCAGATTTACGGCGGCCACGGCTATATCGAGGAATGGGGCATGTCGCAATTCACCCGCGATGCCCGCATCGCCATGATCTACGAAGGGGCCAACGGCGTTCAGGCGCTCGATCTTGTGGGCCGCAAGCTGGCGCAGGATGGTGGCAAGCATGTCATGGCCTTCTTCGAATTGGTCAAGTCGTTCCTCAAGGACAACGAGGGCAACGAGGCGCTGAAGGCCGATTTTCTCGATCCACTCAAGGCAGCCTCCAAGGATCTGCAAGCCTCGGCCATGTTCTTCATGCAGAACGGGATGAAGAACCCCAATGCGGCGCTCGCGGGCTCCTATGACTTCATGCACCTCTTTGGTCATGTCTGCCTTGGTCTGATGTGGGCGCGGATGGCGAAGGCGGCCCACGCGGCGCTCGATGCTGGCACCTCGGATGAGGCTTTCTACAAGACCAAGCTGGCGACGGGACGCTTCTACATGAAGCGCCGCCTGCCCGCGACGGCCCTGCATCTGGCACGTATCCAGAGCGGCGCCGATACGGTCATGGCACTCGAGGCCGAAGCGTTCTGAGGAGAGACTGCTAGCGAGGAGGGACAGATGCCGAAACGCTTTCGCCTCACGCGCCGCTTCAATGCGGCGATGACCGAGGATGGCTACCGCCGCCTGCGCCGGTTTGCGCAGGACTCGGGGCTGGATGAGGGCGAGGCGCTGTCCTTTCTCTTCGAGAATTTCGACAGCGTGATCAATGAAGAAACCTTTGCGCACCGTCTCAGGCTCTTCAATTCCGAACTTGAGGCACGCAAACGTTAAGGCGGCAAAGGGAAGGGAGGCCCGGCCATGACCTGGATGACAGTCGAGCACCGGATGCTCTCGGACATGACCGCCAAGTTCATCACCGAGGAATGGCGGCCGCATTTTGCCCGTTGGCGCAAGGCGGGGATCATGGACCGCGACTGCTGGCTTGAGGCGGGGGCCCTTGGCCTGCTCTGCCCGTCCATCCCCGAGGAATACGGCGGCGCTGGCGGCGATTTCGGGCATGAAGCAGTCATCTGCATCGAACAGGGCCGCGCCAATCTGGCAAGCTGGGGCAATCCCATCCATTCCGGCATCGTCGCACATTATATCCTTGCCTATGGGTCCGAGGCGCAAAAGCAGAAATGGCTGCCCAAGATGGTTTCGGGCGAAATGGTTGGCGCGCTGGCCATGACCGAGCCCGCCGCCGGATCGGATGTGCAGGGCATCAAGACCCGTGCCATCCGGGACGGCAACGCTTATCGGCTTTCGGGGCAAAAGACCTTTATTACCAACGGCCAGCATGCCGAGCTGATCATCGTCGCGGCCAAGACCGACCCCAAGGAAGGGGCCAAGGGCATCTCCTTGGTGGTTGTGGAAACCGAAGGCGCGCAGGGTTTCACGCGCGGGCGCAATCTTGAAAAGGTCGGGATGCATGCGGGCGACACGTCCGAGCTGTTCTTCGACAACGTCGAGATCCCGCCGGAGAACATCCTTGGCGGCGAGGAGGGGCGCGGCTTTTATCAGATGATGCAGCAATTGCCGCAGGAGCGCCTGATCATCGCCTGTGGTGCGCAAGGGGCGATGGAGGGCGCGGTGGAGCGCACGATCAGCTATTGCAAGGAGCGTCAGGCCTTTGGTGGCCCGGTTCTTCAGTTCCAGAACACCCGCTTCAAACTGGCTGAATGCCAGACCAAGACCGCCGTCTGCCGCGCGTTTCTGGATGCCTGTATCAACGAGCATCTAAGCGGCGACCTCAGCGTGGAGAAGGCCGCGATGGCCAAATACTGGCTGACTGACAGCCAAGGCGAAGTGCTGGATGATTGTCTGCAACTGCATGGCGGCTATGGCTATATGCAGGAATACGACATCGCAGAAATGTGGGCCGATGCCCGCGTGCAGCGCATCTATGGCGGCACCAACGAAATCATGAAAGAGCTGATCGCGAGGGCGCTGTGAGGGTTGAGGCGGCAGTCAGTGTGGCACAGTCGAAGCCGGGGGTTTCACACCCCCGGACCCCCGTGGAGTATTTCAGCCATGATGAACCATGGCCCGCATCTTCACTGTTCCCAAATCACTCAAATCCAACGCCCGCCAAGGGTGGAATGCCGGGAGGGCACACATGACCATCAAACTCCACTGCTTCGGCGAAAGCGGCAATGCCTACAAGGCGGCGCTGGCACTGCAACTCTCCGGTCTCGACTGGACGCCGGTCTTTGTCGATTTCTTCGGAGGTGAGACACGGCAGCCCGCGTTCCGCAAGATCAACGTCATGGGCGAGGTGCCGGTGTTGATCGATGGTGACGTGACCTTGACCCAATCGGGTGTCATGCAGATGTATATCACCGAGAAAACCGGCAAATTCGGCGGGACCACGCCGGAGGAGGCACGCGAGGTGATGCGCTGGATGTTCTGGGACAACCACAAGCTCAGCAGCCCGGTTGGCATGACGCGGTTCCTGATGAACTTTCTGCCTGAGGATAAGCGCCCCGAAGGCGCGATCCCCTTTACCCAAGGTCGCCTCAAGGCGGCCTATGCCACGCTCGACACCCATCTTGCAGGGCGCGACTGGATCGTGGGCGACGCGATCACCAATGCCGATCTCTCGTGCTGCGGCTATCTCTACTATCCAGAGCCTTTCGGTTTTGATCGCAAGGATTGGCCCAATATCGACCGGTGGCTGAACAACATCAGTGCCACGCCCGGCTGGAAACACCCCTATGACCTGATGCCCGGCAGCCCCGCTGACCGCGCCTGAACGAAGGAGACCGATATGTCTGACGCCTATATCTACGACACCGTGCGCACGCCGCGCGGAAAGGGCCGCAAGGACGGCGCGCTGCACGAGGTGACGGCTGCGCGTCTCTCGGCGCAGGTGCTCAATGCACTGAAATCCCGCAATAGTCTCGATGGTCACGCCGTCGAGGATGTGATCTGGGGCAATGTCACGCAGGTGATGGAGCAGGGCGGCTGCCTTGCGCGGACTGCCGTGCTCGCCTCTGATCTGGATGAGAGCATCCCCGGCCTTGCCATCAACCGCTTTTGCGCCTCTGGCATGGAGGCGGTGAACCTTGCCGCCAACCAGATCAAGGGCGGGGCCGGTGACGCCTATATTGCAGGCGGGGTCGAGATGATGGGCCGCGTTGCCATGGGCAGCGACGGTGCGGCGATTGCCGTGGACCCGTCGATTGCGATGGAAACCTATTTCGTGCCGCAGGGTATTTCCGCGGACATCATCGCCACTGAATACGGGTTCAGCCGGGATGAGGCGGACGCGCTTGCGATGGAGTCGCAGCGCCGGGCCAAGGCGGCCTGGGATGACAAGCGGTTCGCGAAGTCCATCATCGAGGTGCAGGATCAGAACGGCCTGACCATTCTTGACCATGACGAATACATGCGCCCCGGCACCGACATGCAGACACTGGGCGCACTCACGCCGGCGTTTCAGGCGATGGGCGAGGTGATGCCGGGTTTTGATGCCATCGCCAAGATGAAGTATCCCCATCTGGAGCGGATCAACCATATCCACCACGCGGGCAATTCCTCGGGCATCGTCGATGGCGCGGCGGGTGTGCTCATTGGGTCCAAGGAGTTTGGTGAGAAGTGGGGCCTCAAGCCCCGCGCGCGGATCGTGCAGACCTGCAAGATCGGCACCGATCCCACGATCATGCTAACCGGCCCCGTTCCCGCCACACAGAAAATTCTTGCCGATAGCGGCATGTCGATTTCGGACATCGACCTCTTCGAGGTAAACGAGGCCTTCGCCAGCGTTGTTCTGCGCTTTCAGCAGGCCTTCGAGGTCGACCCCGGTCTGGTCAATGTGAACGGCGGCGCGATTGCCATGGGCCATCCGCTCGGGGCCACGGGCGCCATCATCATCGGCACGCTGCTGGATGAGTTGGAGCGCACGGGCAAAGGCACGGGTCTTGCCACGCTCTGCATCGCATCCGGCATGGGGGCCGCCACGATCATCGAGCGCGTCTGATGCCCAAGCTGGACCTTTCGAAAATCCCGTTCAAGGGCGGCTCAAGCTATCCCGGCAAGCTGGCCCAGGCCATGGCCGGGCGCAGCAGCCAGGCCTTGGGCGATGCAGGCGGGCTCAGCCAATATGGCGTTAATCTCGTGCGGCTTGACCCCGGCGCGATGTCGTCCTTGCGCCATTACCATATGGCGCAGGACGAGTTCGTGATGGTGACGGAAGGAACCTGCACCCTGATTGACGATCAGGGCGAGCATACGCTGCAGGCCGGCGATTGTGCCACTTTCCCGGCAGGCGAGGCCAATGGCCATCACCTTGTGAACAAGACCGAAGTGCCCGCCGTTTTTCTGGTGGTGGGCACACGAACCGAAACAGAGACCGGATATTACAGCGATCTCGACATGAAGGTGTCGGTGGATGCGGCCGGTTACACCTTTACCCGCAAAGATGGCAGCCCGCTGACGGCTGACCAGATCGGAGAGTAAGATATGACTGATTTCACGATGAAAACCGACAGCGACGGCGTGGCCATCATCACATGGGACACCGTTGGCAAGTCGATGAATGTTATGAACGGCCAAGGGTTTCTTGACCTTGAGGCGCTGATTGACAAGGCCTTGGCGGATGAGGCCGTCAAGGGCGTGATCATCACCTCTGGCAAAGAGGGGTCCTTCGCGGGAGGTATGGACCTCAACATCATCGCCAAGATGCGCGATGACGCGGGCGACAATCCCGCCAAGGGGCTCTTTGACGGGGTGATGGGGATGCATGCCATCCTGCGAAAGATCGAGCGCGCGGGCATGGACCCCAAGACCAACAAGGGCGGCAAGCCGATTGCCGCCGCTCTGCCTGGCACGGCGCTTGGCATTGGCCTTGAAATTCCGCTGGCTTGTCACCGCATCTTCGCCGCCGACAACCCCTCGGCCAAAATCGGCCTGCCCGAGATCATGGTCGGGATTTTTCCCGGTGCGGGCGGCACAACACGTCTTGTGCGCAAGTTGGGCGCGATGGCGGCCTCGCCTCTCCTGCTTGAAGGCAAGCTGAATGACCCGAAAAAGGCCAAGGCCGCCGGCGTGGTCGATGAGGTGGTGCCCGCCGATCAACTGATCGAGAAAGCGCGTGAATGGGTTCTGAGCAACCCCGTGATCGTCAAGCCCTGGGATGACAAGGGCTACAAGATGCCCGGCGGCGCGCCCTATCACCCGGCAGGTTTCATGACATTCGTCGGCGCGTCGGCCATGGTCAACGGCAAGACCCAAGGTGCGTTCCCGGCAGCCAAGGCGCTCTTGTCTGCGGTCTATGAAGGCGCGCTCGTGCCGTTCGACACCGCTCTCAAGATCGAGGCGCGCTGGTTCGTCAATGTGCTGATGAACCCGAGTTCCAGTGCGATGATCCGCTCTCTTTTCATCAACAAGGAGGCGCTGGAAAAGGGCGCCAACCGCCCCGACGTGTCCGATCAGAAGGTCAAGAAGGTCGGCGTGATGGGCGCGGGCATGATGGGGGCGGGCATTGCTCTTGTCTCCGCCATGGCGGGCATGCAGGTGGTTCTGATCGACCAGAAGCAAGAGGCGGCGGACAAGGGCAAATCCTACACCGCCGATTTCATGGATCAGGGCATCAAGCGCGGCAAGGCCACGGCAGAGAAGAAGGCGGCGACGCTGGACCTCATCACCGCGACGACCGATTACGCGGCGCTCAAGGGCTGTGATCTGATCATCGAAGCGGTGTTCGAGGACCCGAAGGTCAAGGCTGAAGTTACCAAAGAGGTGCTCAAGGTTGTGGACAAAGAGTGCATATTTGCCACCAATACGTCCACTCTGCCGATCACCGAACTTGCGAAAGCCTCGGACAACCCCGAAAACTTCATCGGTATCCACTTCTTCTCGCCGGTGGAAAAGATGATGCTGGTCGAGATCATCAAAGGTGCGAAAACAGGCCCGCGCGCCGTTGCCAAGGCGCTGGATTACGTCCGGCAAATCCGCAAGACGCCGATCGTGGTCAATGATGCACGCTTCTTCTACTGCAACCGCTGCATCATTCCCTATATCAACGAGGGCCTGCGCATGGTGGCCGAGGGCGTGGCACCCGCGCTCATCGACAATGCCGCGCGGCAGTTGGGCTTTCCGGTCGGACCGCTGCAACTGGTCGATGAAACCTCGATTGATCTGGGTGCGAAAATCGCCCGCGCCACCAAGGCGGCCATGGGCGATGCCTATCCGGATGCTGCTGTCGACGAGGTGATCTTCTACATGGAAGGCGAGGGGCGTCTGGGCCGCAAATCCAAGGCCGGGTTCTTTGACTATGACGACAAGGGCAAGCGCCTGGGTTATTGGCCGGGTCTGGCCACCAAATACCCCCGCGCCACAGAGCAGCCAGATCTGCATGAGGTGCAGCATCGCCTGATGTTTGCGCAAGTCCTCGAAGCGGTGCGTGCGCTGGAGGAGGGTGTGCTCGAGGACATCCGCGAGGGCGATGTGGGTGCCATTCTGGCCTGGGGCTTTGCGCCCTGGTCGGGCGGGCCGTTTTCCTGGCTCGACATCATTGGCACGCCCTATGCCGCAGAGCGGTGCGACCAGTTGGCCGAGAAATTCGGTCCGCGTTTCACAACGCCCAAACTGCTGCGAGAGATGGCGGACAAAACCCAGAGCTTCTATGGACGCTTTGGCGGGCAGGCGGCTGCGGCCTGATGATACGATCCCCGGCGCGCTGCCGCGGCGCGCCGGGGTATTCTTTCAAAGCGGCACAAACGCGTCCTGATTGCCGCTATACTGTTCCAGAGCACCAGAGCCTATTTCGTGCCAGAGCCCGTGAAGCGTAAGCGCGCCCTCTGACACGGCCTTGGCCACGAACGGAAACGTCATCAGGTTCTCGAGCGAGATCACCACCGCCTGTTTTTCCAGCGCATTCATCTGGGCGTCGGCATCGGCCATATCCTTGACCCGCTCATATCCGGGCCGCAGGATGTCGAGCCACCGTCCGACAAAGCTGGTCTGCTTGTCCAGTTCCGGTGCGTGGCCCGAACACATATCAAGACATCCCTTGACCCCGCCGCAGGCGGAATGGCCGATCACGATCACATGCGCCACCTTGAGCGCTGTCACCGCATATTCCACCGCCGCCGAGGTGCCGTGCTGGGCACCATCGCTCACATAGGGCGGGACAAGGTTGGCGATATTGCGGTGGATAAAGAACTCTCCCTGATCTGCGCCAAAGATCGACGTCACATGCACCCGGCTGTCGCAGCAGGAAATCACCATGGCGCGGGGGTGCTGACCCTGCTGCGCCAGATGCCGATACCATGACTGGTTCTCGGTATAGCTCGTGGCCTTCCAGCCATGAAAGCGGTGCACCAGATAGGCGGGCAGGGGGCGGGCATGTTCCATGGTCTCTCCCGGGGTTTGGGCAATCGACTGGTCAATAGTCGGGATTCGCCTCGAATTCGAGTGACAATTTGCGCCGCCGGAAACCATTTGGGAACTGCAATGGCGTCATTCTGCCCGCGCCGTGGGGGCAAACTGACATCGTGGGTGAGAATGTGGACCAAGTGACATTGCTGAAACAACAGGAGCGGGTGCGGCTCGACGCGCATCGGCTTGCGGCGCTCTACTTGCAATTGGGTGAGGCAAATGCCGAGGATGTGGTGTGTCGCGCGCTCGAGGAATTGGCGGCGCGGCTTACCCATGCTGAGCGGCTGTATCGTGAGGGGCAAATGGCTGATCTGCGCAAATGCACGCGCAGCCTGATCGCCATCGCGGATCAGATCGGTATGCTGCATCTGGCGCGGGTGGCGGGGGATGTAACCGGCTCTATCGACGCAGGTGATGCCAACGCCCTTGCCGCGACCTTTGCGCGGCTGTTGCGGATCGGTGAGCGCTCGCTTTGCGAAATCTGGGATATGTCTGACCCGCCCCTCTGACTGGTTCAAATGACGGGTTGCAGGCGGCGTAATCGTGGCTAGGCTGGCGCGCATTGTTCTTGCCAGAAGGTCCGCCAGAATGAGCCTCAGATTCGCCGCCCCCGACACGCCCGCCCTGCCGCTGCACCTTGTGGCTGAGGAGGCTCTTGAGGGGTGGCTTGCAGGGCAAACGCCCGAAGTTGCGGCATGGGTGCGCGCCATGGGGTTCACAGGGGCACTTGGGCGCGTTCTGATCGTGCCCGATACGACGGGTGGCATTGCCATGGCCTTGGGCGGTTATGGAACGGCTGCGACGCGCGCGCGGGGCCGGTTTCATCTGGCGGGGATCGCTGCGGCCTTGCCCGCAGGCACCTACTGGGTCGTAGGTTTGCCCGAGGATCAGGCCGAGACCGAGTGCTTGGGCTGGCTCTTGTCGCACTACGCCTACGAGCGCTATCGTGCCCAGTCCCCGGCCAAGGCCGCGGCTGGTCGCGCCCCAGGGTATTGACGCCGCGCGGCTGGAGATCATTGCGGCGGGTGAGGCGCTGACCCGCGATCTCATCAACACCCCGGCGAATGATCTTGGCCCCGATGCCCTTGAGGCCGCTTGTGTTGCCATCGCTGAGCAGAACGGCGCACACGTGACCTGCGTGCGGGGCGAAGACCTGCTGGCGCAGAGTTTTCCGCTGATCCACACCGTCGGACGCGCCTCTGCTGTGCCCCCGCGCCTCATGGATTTGCGGTGGGGCAAGACGGGGCCTAAACTGACGCTTGTGGGTAAGGGGGTCTGTTTCGACACCGGCGGGCTCAATCTCAAGCCCGGCTCCTCCATGGGGTTGATGAAAAAGGACATGGGTGGGGCTGCCACGGTTCTGGGCCTTGCGCATATGATCATGGCGCTCGATCTGCCGGTGCAGTTGCGCGTGCTGATCCCGGCGGTGGAAAACGCGGTTGCGGGCAATGCCTTTCGTCCCGGCGATATCCTGACAGCCCGCAATGGGCTGACGGTCGAGGTCAACAACACCGATGCCGAGGGGCGGTTGGTGCTGGCGGATGCGCTATCCTATGGGGCCGAGGATGCACCCGATCTGATGATCTCGATGGCGACGCTTACCGGGGCCGCGCGTGTGGCGCTTGGGCCGGACCTTTCGCCCTATTACACCGACGATGCCTGTTTTGCCGAGGCACTTGAGGCCGCAGCGGCGCGCGTGGCCGATCCGGTCTGGCGTCTGCCGTTTCACACGCCTTATGAGGCCATGATCGAGCCGGGGATTGCCGATCTCGACAACGCGCCTTCGGGTGGCTTTGCAGGCTCAATCACCGCCGCGCTATTTCTGCGCCGCTTTGCGGGTGGGCTGAACTACAGCCATTTCGACATCTACGGCTGGACGCCCTCCGCCGCCCCCGCCCGGCCAAAGGGAGGCGTTGGCATGGGCGCGCGGGCATTGCTGGAGGCTATACCCGAGGTGCTGGGGTTGTGACCGCAAGCCACCTCATTGCCATGCCTCTCGTTGACCTCTTGCGTTGCCCGGATGGTCCGCGCGACAGGCAACTTTTGATGGGAGAGACCGTGACCGTGACGGGCGTCACGGATGGCTGGGCAGAGGTCTGCGCCGCCCGCGACGGCTATCCTGGATTTGTGCCCATTGGGGCGCTGACAGAGGGGGCCGTCACACACCGCGTCAGCGCCCGCGCTACGCATGTCTACCCCAAGCCGGATTTCAAGGCCCGTGAGCTGTTCAGTCTTGGTCACGGTGCGTGTCTTGAGGCGCTCTCTGACGAGGGACGCTTTGCCGAAACACCGCACGGCTATGTGCCGCGTGCGCATCTGACAGCTCTGGCTGTTCATGCGGCCGACCCTGTCGCCGTGGCCGAGATTTATCTTGGCACCCCCTATCT
Source organism: Roseovarius mucosus DSM 17069 (assembly GCF_000768555.3). Classification (GTDB taxonomy): domain Bacteria; phylum Pseudomonadota; class Alphaproteobacteria; order Rhodobacterales; family Rhodobacteraceae; genus Roseovarius; species Roseovarius mucosus. The sequence goes on along the minus strand of NZ_KN293976.1, from coordinate 195,191 downwards.
TTGGGGCGGCAATTCTAGTTTCGGGATCGACTGCTCTGGTCTGGTGCAGGCAGGATGCCTGGCCTGCGGCATCGCCTGCCCCGGTGACAGTGGTCCGCAAGAGCAAGGTCTGGGGGAACACCTGTCAGATACTGCGCCGCTTCGACGCGGCGATCTTCTTTTTTGGCGCGGGCATGTGGCGTGGGTTTCGGATCCTGACACGCTCCTCCATGCCAACGCGCATCACATGGCCGTGGCCTATGAACCCATCACGGATGCCATCGCCCGTATCGCGGCACAGGGCGACGGCCCCGTCACCTCTCGCAAACGCCTGAAAGGACTGTCATGACCTCCGATCCCTTCTTTCATCCGGTGTCCGGTTTTGAGTTGCCGCGCTTTGCCGGTGTGCCCACCTTCATGCGCCTGCCCTATGTGCCCACAGGGCATGCAAAGTTTGACGAGGTGCAGATCGGCTTGATCGGCGTGCCGTGGGACAGTGGCACCACCAATCGCCCCGGTCCGCGCCACGGCCCCCGCCAGTTGCGCGATGCCTCCACGATGATCCGCGCGCAGCATCCGACATCCGGCATGCGCCCGTTCGAGGCAGTGAATTGCGCCGATCTGGGGGATGTGGGGCCAAACCCTGCGGATATCATCGACAGCATGCGTCGGATTACTGAATTTTACGATAGTGTGACCGGCGCGGGGATCCTCCCGTTGACCGCAGGCGGTGATCACCTCACGACCCTGCCGGTGCTTCGGTCGCTGGCCCGCCGCGCGCCGGTGGGCATGATCCACTTCGACAGCCACACAGACCTCTATCACTCCTATTTCGGCGGCACGATGTATACCCACGGCACCCCCTTCCGCCGCGCCGTGGAAGAGGGTCTGCTCGACCCCAAGCGCGTGGTGATGATCGGGCTGCGCGGCACCATGTATGACACCGAAGATCGGGATTTCGCGGCGGCCGTTGGCATCCGCCTGATCCTGATCGAGGAATTCCATGCGCGCGGTCCCGAGGATGTGATGGCCGAGGCACGCGAGATTGCAGGTAGCGGTGATACCTATGTCAGTTACGACATCGATTTTGTTGATCCTACCTTCGCGCCCGGCACCGGCACACCTGAGGTGGGCGGCCCCAACAGCTATCAGGCATTGCAGGTGGTGCGCGGGCTGGAAGGGGTCAACATTATCGGTGCCGATCTGGTCGAGGTGTCCCCGCCGTTTGACGCCTCTGGCGGCACGGCCTTTTTGGGGGCGTCGATCATGTTTGAACTGCTCTGCGTCATGGCGGGGCAACACGCCGAGGGGTAAGGCCCCAACAGATCACACATGACGCATGGTTTGGCGGTGCCCTCCGCCAAACCCTTTGGAATCCGTGTGCGAATCCTATATGGGATCATATCCCAGCCCGAACCGCGACAGGCCCATGACCCAAACTGCCCCGATCACACAGGATGTTCTGACAATCCCCCGCAAGTTGCCCGAGGGGCCGGTGAACCTTGTCGGTCTCACCCGCGATACCCTGCGCGAGGTTCTGATCGCGCATGGCACGCCCGAAAAGCAGGCCAAGATGCGGGTCAACCAGATCTGGCAATGGATTTATCAATGGGGCGTGCGCGATTTCCATGCCATGACCAATCTGGCCAAGGCCTATCGCGCGGAACTTGCCGAGAAGTTCGTGGTGGCGATCCCCGAAGTCGTGAGCAAGCAAGTCAGCGCCGATGGCACGCGAAAGTATCTGGTGCGCATCGCGGGCGGTCACGAGGTCGAGGTTGTCTATATCCCCGAAACCGATCGCGGCACGCTGTGCATCTCTTCTCAGGTGGGCTGCACGCTCACCTGTTCGTTTTGCCACACCGGCACACAGAAACTGGTGCGCAACCTGACGGCCGGCGAGATCATCGGTCAGGTGATGCTGGCGCGCGACGACCTGAATGAATGGCCGAAACCGGGCGAGCCTGCGGGCGAACGTCCGCGCCTTATCAGCAACATCGTTCTGATGGGCATGGGCGAGCCGCTTTATAATTTCGACAACGTGCGCGATGCGATGAAGATCGCCATGGATGGCGAGGGGATTTCCCTGTCGCGCCGCCGCATCACGCTCTCGACCTCTGGTGTGGTGCCTGAGATTGCCAAGACGGCAGAGGAAATCGGCTGTCTCTTGGCCGTGAGCTTTCACGCCACCACCGACGAGGTGCGCGACACGCTGGTGCCGATCAACAAGAAATGGAACATCGCCACGCTGCTCGAGACGCTGCGCGACTATCCGCGCCTGTCTAATTCCGAGCGGATCACTTTTGAATATGTCATGCTCAAAGGGGTCAATGACAGTGACGCCGACGCCCGCCGTCTGGTACAACTGATCAAGGGCATCCCGGCCAAGATCAATCTCATCCCATTCAACGAATGGCCCGGAAGCCCCTATCAGCGCAGCGATTGGGAGCGGATCGAGCGTTTTGCCGACATCATCTACAAGGCCGGGTATGCCAGCCCGATCCGCACGCCACGGGGCGAAGACATCATGGCCGCCTGCGGTCAATTGAAATCCGCCACCGAGCGCGCACGCAAATCCCGTGCTCAGATCGAGGCCGAGGTTGGGCATTAGGCCCATGACCGCCTTTCCCTCTCTGCCGCAACCGATGAACGCCAAGGGTGATCCCCGCCTTGTGGGGGTCGAGATCGAGCTTGGCGGCTTGCCCGTAGAGCAAGTGGCGCGCCTCTGTGCAACCACGCTGGATGGCACCGCGTCCCAAGTCGACAGCCATATCTGGCGTGTCGAGAACAGTCAGATCGGCGAGATCGACATCTATCTCGACATCTTTCTACGCAACTCCCAGCAGAGCAAACTGCGTGATCTGGCTCTTGATCTGGGGCGCGATGTGGTGCCGGTGGAAATCGTCACCGAACCGCTCGACATGGATGGCCTTGGCCGTCTTGACGATCTGCGCAATGCCTTGCGGGATGCGGGGGCCTTGGGTAGCGGCGCAGGCTGGTTCTTTGGCTTTGGACTGCATCTCAACATCGAGATGGCCAGCGAGGCGGATGCGGATACGGTGCGTCCCTTGCTGGCCTATGCCCTGATCGAGGATTGGTTGCGCGCCGCCAACCCGATTGACGAGTCCCGGCGCCTCTTGCCCTTTACGGACCCATACCCGATTGATTTCACCCGTGCGTTGATCAAGGCCGGACCGGGTGCCAGCCGCGACCATGTGACAGGTCTCTATCTCGAACTCACCCCGAGCCGAAATCGTGGTCTCGACATGCTGCCGCTCTTTGCGCATTTCGATGAGGCGCGGATCAGGGCGGCCATCACCGACAAGACATCTGCGCGCCCGACCTTTCATTTCCGCTTGCCCGATTGTCGGATCGACGAGCGCGGCTGGTGCATAGCCGATGAATGGCAGCGCTGGCTCACGGTGGAACGGGCGGCTGCGGATACGGCGCTGCTTACCCGCCTGTCACAGGCATGGCTCGACGATCACGGCTTGCTGACGCTCTCGCGTCAGAGTTGGGCCACCCGCGCGGGGCGAATCCTGCAATCGGCGGGGCTGGACCGCGCATGACCTCTCGTCGCCCGGTGATCGGGGTCACTGTCTCGCGCCGCTCGGGGTGGCGTATCTTTCCACTCATCGCGCTCAATGTGTGGCTGGCTGGCGGGCGCGCTCTGCGCTGGCAGGCGGGGCGTGTCGCCGACATTACCACCGTAGACGGGCTTATCATCGGTGGCGGGGATGACATTTCGCCGGATCTCTATGGCGGACGGCTTGTGAAATCCGCGCGCCTTGATCCTGACCGAGATGCGTTGGAGCGCAAGTTGGTGCTCGCAGCGTTCGAGCATTTCAAGCCTGTCTTGGGCATCTGTCGGGGCAGTCAGATGCTCAACATAGCACTTGGCGGCACGCTGCATCAGGATGCCTATGCCACCTATCAAGCCAGCGACCATATCCGCACCGTGCTTCCGCGCAAGACCGTGCAGATCGTGCGTGGCACGCGCCTGGCAAAGCTCGCTGGAGCAAAGCCGATGAAGGTGAACGCCCTGCACACGCAGGCCGTGGACCGTTTGGGGGATGGGTTGCGCATCGCGGCGCGGGACAGCGGGGGCATGATTCAGGCAATCGAACGGATGACAGAGCCCTTTGCCTTGGGCGTGCAATGGCACCCCGAGCATCTCTTTTATGCGCATCGGCAAATGGGCATCTTTCGTGCGCTCATGGCCGCCGCATCTGCGCGCCGCGACGATGCTGCGCAATTGCCCGGCGTGGATGCTGCGGCACGTTGATCTTGCCCTGACAATTCCCCGGCCCTGCCATAATCCGGTGCGATTGCCGCCACATCCGTCACCTATCCCTAAGATTAGAGGCAAATTTTAACAGGGATAGAAACAATGAACCTGAACCATACTGACAGCAGCACAGAAATCCGCAACCTCGTGATGCGCGAGCGTCATCTCGCCGTTTCCGAGCGGGAATGGAAGCACCGCCTGCGCGGGTATGGCTATGCCATCCGCGACACAGCAGAGGGGCGCTTTGTCACCTCGATCCGTCAGGATGCGCCGCTCTGCCAGCTGAGCTGATCGCGCCCTGTTTCAGGCTGAAATCTACAGGCGACTGACACTTGGGCTGATAGGGCTAAGCCACAAGAACGACAAACCCCCGAAGCATCTGCCCGGGGGTCGTCAAACGTGCCGCAAAAACCTGCGGAGAGCGCTCTTAGAGCATGCCTTCGCGCTGCGCTTTCTTGCGCGCCAGTTTCCGGGCACGGCGAATCGCTTCGGCCTTCTCGCGCGCTTTCTTCTCGGACGGCTTTTCGAAATGTTGCTTGAGCTTCATTTCACGAAAAACGCCTTCGCGCTGCAGTTTTTTCTTCAGAGCGCGAAGCGCCTGATCGACATTGTTGTCGCGAACACTAACCTGCATGTGGTGTCACCACCTTCCTAAGTTAAAGTTGCAATAGATTGCAGGAAGGCGCCGTATAGCAAAGCATCCCGGATTTGTCTAGGGTGCGCCGCAAGGAGAAACGCCGATGTCCGAACCCGATCTGATGACCCGTCTGCTCGCGGCTGCAGCGATGCATGTGCCGTTCGATGGCTGGAGCGAGACCACTCTGCGCCTCGCTGCCGAGGATGCTGGGATTGCCCCCGGCCTCGTGGCTGCTATCTGCCCGCGGGGCGCGGTCGATCTTGCGCTCGCCTATCATGCGGCCGGGGATGCCGCGATGCTGAAACGACTGGCCGAGACGGATCTGAGCAGCTTACGTTTTCGTGACCGCGTGGCCTTTGCCGTGCGTGCCCGGCTTGAGGTGGTCGAGGATCGTGAACTTGTCCGCCGGGGCATGACCCTCTTTTCCCTGCCGCCCTATGCTGCCGATGGCGCGCGCGCGCTCTGGCAAACTGCGGATCACATCTGGATGGCGCTTGGCGATACATCCGAGGATGTGAATTGGTACACCAAACGCGCCACGCTGTCCGGCGTCTATGGCGCGACCGTTCTTTATTGGTTGGGCGACGACAGCGAAGGTCAAACCCGCACATGGGAGTTTCTGGATCGTCGCATCGAGGATGTGATGCAGATCGAGAAATTCAAGGCACAGGCCCGTGACAACCGGTGGATGTCGGGCCTCATGGCGGGACCGCTCAACTTTTTGAGCCGCATCCGTGCGCCCCAAGCAAGTGCGCAGACCGGGATGCCGGGTCGTTGGAACGGGCCGAACTGAGAACAAGGACAGACCCATGACTGAAGCGATGCAGGCCGTCGAAATCACGCAGGCGGGCGGCCCAGATGTCTTGAAACTGACGACACGCCCCGTTCCAACACCGCGCGCAGGCGAGGTGGTGATCCGGCTGGCCTATGCGGGCGTCAACCGTCCAGATGCGTTGCAGCGCGCCGGGCTCTATGCGCCGCCGCCCTCGGCTTCTGACCTGCCGGGCCTAGAAGGGGCTGGTGAAATCGTGGCGCTTGGCGCGGGCGTCAGTGAGTGGGCGCTTGGCGATCAGGTTTGCGCTCTCTTACCGGGCGGGGGTTACGCCCAATATGTGGCCACGCCTGCCGCGCATTGCTTGCCCGTGCCGCGTGGCCTCAGCCTCAAAGAGGCCGCTTGCCTGCCGGAAACCTTCTATACGGTCTGGTCCAATGTCTTTCAGCGCGGCGGGCTCAAGTCTGGCGAGCGTTTCCTTGTGCATGGCGGTTCATCCGGGATTGGTACGACCGCCATTCAACTCGCCCATAGCTTTGGCGCGCGGGTGTTTGCCACTGCCGGCAGCGCCGAGAAATGCAAGGCCTGCGCAGATCTGGGCGCCGAACACGCCATCAACTACCGCGAGGAAGATTTCGTTGAGGTGCTGCGCGCCCAAGGTGGGGCCAATCTCATCCTCGACATGGTCGGTGGCGATTATCTGCCGCGCAATGTCAATGCCTTGGCCGACGATGGGCGTCTGGTGCAGATTGCTTTCCTCCAGGGGCCCAAGGTCGAGTTGAACTTCTCTCAGGTGATGATGCGCCGCCTGACGATCACCGGCAGCACCCTGCGACCGCAAAGCGATCTGGCCAAGGCCCGGATTGCAGAGGCGTTGCGCACCCATGTCTGGCCCTTGCTCGAGGCTGGAAAAATCGCCCCGGTTATGGATTCCGAATTTCCCTTGGCCGAGGCCGCTGCCGCCCATGCCCGCCTTGAATCGAGCGGGCACATCGGCAAGATCGTCCTCAAGGTGGCGTGACCCGATCCTGCGGTCAGACAAATAAAAAGCCGCCCCATTGGGCGGCCCTTCTGGTCTCTGGTATAGGCTGGCTTTGCAGAAATCCTGCCAGCGGGCCGGGGATCAGCCGTTGACGCTGTCCTTGAGCGCCTTGGCAATGGTCATCTTGACCACCTTGTCGGCCTCTTTCTTCATTTGCTCGCCAGTGGCGGGGTTGCGCACCATACGCTCGGGGCGCTCGCGGCAATAGATCTTGCCAATTCCGGGCAGGGTCACGGCACCGCCTGCGGATACTTCACGAGTGATGATCGCGATCACGGCGTCCAGAGCTGCGCCTGCTGTCTTCTTGTCACTGCCCATATCATCGGCCAGAGCGGCGACAAGTTGGGTCTTGGTCATGGGTTTTGCCATTTTATGGTCTCCTTGCAACTGCCCGTCCCTTGGGCCTCATGCGCGCGATTAAACGCTATGATGTGGCTAAACACAACGACTAGTGGGCAAAAGCAAGCCCTTTTGCCGGATTTTGTGCGGATTTCCGTAGGGTCAAAGGAAGGCCGTCTCTTCAAAACTGCGCAATTTGCGGCTGTGGATGCGTTCGAGCGGCATCCGGCGGAGTGATTCCATGGCGCGAATCCCGATCATCAGGTGGCGTGAGACCTGTGATTTATAGAATTCCGAGGCCATGCCTGGCAATTTCAACTCGCCCTGCAAAGGCTTGTCCGACACACATAGCAAGGTTCCATAGGGCACCCGGAACCTGAATCCGTTGGCGGCAATCGTGGCGCTCTCCATGTCGAGCGCTATGGCGCGCGATTGGCTGAGGCGCTGCACCGGCCCCGATTGCTCGCGCAGTTCCCAGTTGCGGTTGTCCACACTGGCCACGGTCCCGGTGCGCATGACGCGCTTGAGGTCAAACCCCTCCAACTGCGTCTCTGCTGCCACCGCCTCTTGCAGGGCGATCTGGATTTCGGCCAGCGCGGGGATCGGTACCCAGGCGGGCAGGTCGGCATCAAGCACGCGATCCTCGCGCAGGTAGGCATGGGCCAGCACGAAATCACCCAAGGACTGCGAATTGCGCAGCCCCGCGCAATGACCCACCATAACCCAGGCATGCGGGCGCAGCACGGCGATGTGGTCGGTCGCGGTCTTGGCATTGGAGGGCCCCACTCCGATATTGACCAGCGTGATCCCAGACCCATCCGCCCGTTTGAGGTGATAGGCGGGCATCTGTGGCAAGCGCTCGGGCGCGGGCAAGGGGGCATCCGGCCCGCTGATCTCGGCATTGCCGGTGCTGACAAAGGCGGTATAGCCGCTTGTCCTATCGGCCAACATGCGCCGGGCATAGGTCTCGAACTCCGAGACATAGAATTGGTAATTGGTGAAAAGAACGTAGTTCTGGAAGTGGCAGGGGTCGGTCGCGGTATAATGCGTGAGCCGCGCCAGCGAATAATCAATACGTTGCGCGGTAAAGGGCGCCAGTGGGGCCGCGCCATCCAGCCCCGACGTCCATGTACCATTGACGATGTCATCATTGGTGGTCGCAAGATCCGGCACGTCAAAGTAATCGCGCAAGGTGAACTCGGCTGCGCCCTCTTGCGGCACGCTCAACCCCGCATCGCCTGCGACGGCGAAATGCACTGGCATCGCCGTGTCGGAGAGGCCGATTGTCACCCCGACGCCATGGTTGACCAAGAGCAAGCCGATCTGCTGTTCCAGATAGGCGCGAAAGAGGTCCGGGCGCGTGATGGTTGCGGCATAGGTTCCTGGGTTGGAGACATGGCCGAAACTGAGGCGACTATCGACCTTGGCATAGGTTGCGGTGGTCATGCGAATTTCGGGATAAAAGGCGCGCACGCGGCCCTGCGGCAGATCCCCGGCCAAAGCGCGCGCAAAGGCGTCACAGAGAAAGGCCGTGCTCGCCTCGTAAAGCTGGCAGAGCCGGTCCACCGCCGCGCGCGCCTCTGTGAAAGCCTCCGGGTCGATCCGGTCGGGGGTGTGGATGCTCATGCCTGTCTCCTGCGCCATGGTCTCAGGTTGACACGCGCCGGGGGCATGATCAAGCTGCGGTCAAAGGGGCGTCAATGGATTACGAGAGCATTTCACCACAGGATTTCGGCGCGGGCCTGCGCGGGCTTGGCCTTAACCTCTTGGTGCGCGATGTGCGGGGTGAGGCGGCGTTCCTCGTGAATGTCTATGGCATGACTGCCCACCGGATCAGCGCGGATTTTGCGATCATGGTCTACGGTGATCAGGTGATGCAACTCCACGCAGATCACACCTATGCCGCCAATCCGATCCTTGGCCTTGTGCCCGAGAGCCCGCCGCGTGGGGCCGGGGCATCGATTCACCTCTTCGACACAGATCCAGACATTGCCGCCGCCCGCGCGACGGGTGCGGGCGGCATGATCCTTCAACCCCCCACCAACAAACCCCATGGGCTGCGCGAATGCTGCATCCTGTGCCCCGATGGCTATGCCTGGGTCGCCTCGCGGCCCCTCACCGAGACTGAAAGGAACGCGACATGACCGTGACCAATCTGCGCCCCAACATGGACCACTGGCAAGAGCGCGTTGATCTTGCCGCCGCCTTTCGCTGGACTGCGCGCCTTAACATGCACGAGGCGGTGGCCAATCATTTCAGCCTGTCGATCAATGAGGACGGCACGCGGTTCCTGATGAACCCCAACCAGATGCATTTTGCCCGGATTCGGGCCAGTGACATGATCGTCGTGGATGCCAATGATCCCGAAACGCTGGAGGGTCCGAATGCGCCTGATCCGACCGCCTGGGGCCTGCATGGCGGTCTGCACCGGCATTGCGCCCATGCCCGTTGCGCCATGCATGTGCATTCCATCCATGCCACGGTTCTGGCCAGCCTCGCCGACAGCCGTTTGCCGCCGATCGACCAGAATTGCGCCACCTTCTACAATCGGCATGTGGTGGATGAGAGCTATGGTGGGCTGGCATTCGAGGATGAGGGCGCGCGCTGTGCGCGGCTTTTGACCAACCCGCGCCACAAGGTGCTGATCATGGGCAACCATGGTGTGATGGTCATTGGCGACAGTGTCGCGGACACCTTTAACAGGCTCTATTACTTCGAGCGCGCCGCCGAGACCTATATTCGCGCCTTGCAAACCGGGCGGCCCTTGCGGGTGCTGTCCGACGCGGTTGCAGAAAAGACAGCGCAGGAACTCGATGACTATCCCGGTCAGGCGGAGCGCCACCTTTCGGAACTCAAGGCTATTCTGGATGCTGAAGGTTCGGATTACGCGCAATAACCTCCTTTGGCCGGCGTGGTTTGCGCGTTTGCGCCTGTCTCAGATGCGCGACAGGCGCCACGTCGGAAAGAGGTTGGCCTGGCAAAGATAGGCGCCAGTGTCTTGGCCCGAAAAGAGACCGTCCTTTTCCACGAGAACTGTCTGCCAGCCCCGTGATGCGGCTCCGAGAATATCCGTGTGCAGCGTATCGCCGCACATGATGATGCGTTCGGGCGAGAGGTTGGGCAGCGAGGCCTCGACCATCTCATAGACCGCGGGAAAAGGTTTGCCAAAGAACCGCACATCCTGAATGCCGCGATCCGCGAGTTGATGCCCGAAGTAACCGGGTTCCAGCGAGAACCCATGTTCGCGTGGAGCAACCAGATCGGCATTGGCGATGATCACGGGCCTTGGCCGCTTTGACAACGCGGATTCGAGCAAAGCCTGTCTGTCCAGAGACCAGACTTCGGTCGAGAGGAACAAGAACCCCTCGACCTGATCATAGCTTGTGGGGTCATCCACGAGGCGCCGTGTGGGGGCCGTGATGTCGGACAGGTTGTCTTGTGGTGCGGCGATGCATCCCCACAAACGCTCGTCCAGATGTGCCAATGTCGCGTCGCGGCTGGTGATGATCTCGTGGTCCTTCACCCCCATGCCCAGTTTCTGAAACTTGGTCACGGCCCCTGTATGCGTGTAGCTGGCCGCGTTTGAGAGAATGCGAATCTGACACCCGATCTCGCGCAATTCCCGCAGGCGTTGCGCAGCGCCGGGAATCGCGGCCTCGCCGATATTGAGCACACCGTAGGCGTCAAAGACAAAGGCATCGGCATGGGCCGCTATGTCGTGCAGCGATGCGATTTGCGATGTTCTGGCCGGAGGGCTCGCCGAAGGCAGGCGATGGCGCACAGCCTCGTAGCGGTCGAAAATGGTTGCGGCAGTATCCATCGGCTTGGCTGGTCCCTTGGCTTGGTCAAACTGCGTGTGCCGCAGCGCTGGAGCGACCTCCAGCTTGGGGAAAACTTACAGCGTAAGTAAAAAAATTAAAGTCAAAACAACAAAGCGACATTTCATACCTCTGTCACATATCCGCGATAGCAGGGGGCGCAACGGAAAACTCCACCGAGACAGGCAGTTCTTATCAGGTGGCGCAAGAGTTGGCGAAAATCGGCAAGCGATTCGAGTAGAAAAATGTTGCTTTGTTGCATTTCGTGTCCAACAATCGACCAAAACCAACGGGGCTGAAATGGCGTCCAAGAAAAGCAGGCGACACGACCTCATTCAAGAGGTCGTTCAGGAACAGGGAGGGGTGAGCGTGGGCGCGCTTGCCGAGATGTTTGGCGTGTCGATGCAGACGATCCGACGCGATCTCGATATCCTCTGCGATGGCGACACGCTGCAACGGTCGCACGGGCGTATCGAGCTGGCCGAGGGGCGGCGCAACACACCGTTCGATCAGCGGGCCGGTACGAATCTCGTGGGCAAGCGCGCGATTGCCAATGCCGCAGCGGCGCTGATCCCGAATGGCTCCACCGTTTTCATCTCCATCGGATCGACTGTTCTCAGCGTGGCGCGGGCGCTGCATCGCAAGAAGGAGTTGACCATCGTCACCAACAATCTCAGCGCGGCGATGGCGCTGAGTGAAGAGATTTCCAACCGCATCATCCTTCCGGGTGGCGAGCTTCGCCTGCCGGACCGCGATTTCGTGGGCGAGGAGGTGGTCGAGTTCTTTGATCGCTATCGCGCAGAATTCGCCCTCTTTGGAACGGCGGGAATCGGAGCGGAGGGCGAGTTGCTCGAATTTCATCAGGCCGAAGTGCGCGCCACCCACCGCATGTGGCAGAACGCGCGGAAATCCATCCTTGTGATCGACCACAGCAAGTTCGGGCGCCTTGCTCCTGCCGTTGGCGGCAATATCGCACGGATCGACCACATCATATGCGACCGCCCGCCAGCCGCGCCGTTTGGCGGGCTGGTCGAGCAGTTGGGCGACCGCATCACCTTTGCAGAGGATGCCGAGTGATGCCTGACACGTTCGTCGAGGTGCAGAATGTCGCCAAGCGCTGGAATGGGCAGCTTGGTGTCGAGGGCGTTTCCCTGTCCATCCCGCGTGGGTCGTTTGTTGCGCTGCTTGGTCCGTCCGGGTGCGGGAAATCGACCACGCTGCGGCTGCTGTCGGGGTTGGAGTTGCCGGACGAGGGGCGGATCATCATCGACGGCAAGGACGTGACCACAGCCGCGCCGTCAGAGCGCAATCTGTCGATGGTGTTTCAATCCTACGCGCTCTTTCCGCATCTGAGCGTTGCCGAGAATGTGGTGTTTGGCCTCAAAGTGCGCCGCGTACCGGCTGCCGAACGGCGCGAGAAGCTCAAGCGCGCGCTCGAGATCACCGGGCTTTTGGGCTATGAGGCGCGCAAGCCCGGTGCGTTGTCAGGTGGCCAGCGACAGCGCGTGGCCCTTGCCCGTGCTATCGTGGCGAACCAGCCGCTTTGCCTGATGGATGAGCCGCTGTCGAACCTCGATGCCAAGCTGCGCGCGTCTGTGCGCAAGGATATAAAGAAGCTGCAACTCGATCTGGGCATCACCGTTGTCTATGTGACCCATGATCAGACCGAAGCCATGAGCATGGCCGATCACGTCGTGCTGATGCGGGACGGGCGAATTCAGCAGTCCGGTGCGCCAGAGGATCTCTATTACCGCCCCGCCAATACCTTTGTCGCGGAATTCGTCGGCGCACCGCCGATGGCGCTGATCGACAGTGCGATGCTGCCGGGTTTCGAACGCGCGACCATGATCGGCCTGCGCGCCGAGAGCCTACGCTTAGCTGAGGCTGGCAAGGGGCGGCTGAAATGCCGGGTTTCAGAGTGTGAGTTCCTGGGATCGGAGACCTTTGTGGGTCTGACGCATCCGGGCGCGCGCGGGCTTACGATTTCGATGCCGGGCCTGCGGCACATTCCGGCGGGCGAGGACCTCGAAATAGATTTTGCCGATGAGGACCTGCATTTCTTCGACGCAGAGGGAAACAGGCTTCGGCATCCGAATGGCGTGACTGTGTGAGGTCACGTTCGAATGACCACGTTTAATTCAAGGGAGAAAATCATGAACACCTTCAGAAAGATCAGTCTAGCAACGGCATTGGCGGCCCTGACCGCCGCGCCGGTCGCGGCGCAAACCGAGTTGACGATGTATTACCCGATTGCGGTTGGCGGTGCGCTGACCGAGGTCGTGGATGGTATCGTCGCCAAGTTCGAAGAGGCCAACCCCGACATCAAGGTCAACGCGATCTATTCGGGCAATTACGATGACACGCGCGTGCGGGCGCTTTCGGCCATGGCCTCGGGCGAGCCCGCGCAATTGGCGGTGCTCTTTTCGATCGACGCCTATGACCTGATCGAGCAGGAAAAGATTGTCGCCTTTGAGGATATCGAAGGTGTGGACCAAGGCTGGCTCGACAGCTTTTATCCCGCATTGATGGCCAACGGCCGGATCGAGGGTAAGACATGGGGTATCCCGTTCCAGCGTTCGACCATCGTGGCCTATTACAACAAGGATATGTTCCGTGCCGCAGGTCTTGACCCCGAGGCGCCCCCGGCCACGTGGGACGAGATGGTCAGCATGGGCAAGGCCCTGACCAAAGATGGCACCTATGGTCTGATGATCCCCTCGACCGGCTATCCCTATTGGATGTTCCAGGCGCTCGCCATTCAGAATGGCAAGGAACTGATGTCCAGTGACGGGCTGGAGACCTATTTTGACGACCCCGCGGTTGTCGAGACCCTGGAATTCTGGAAATCGCTCTCGACCGAGCATGGCATCATGCCCGAAGGGACGGTGGAATGGGGCACGCTGCGTCAGGCCTTTCTCGAAGGTCAGACGGCAATGATGTGGCATTCGACCGGCAACCTGACGGCGGTCAAGAAAGAAGCCAGCTTTGATTTCGGGGTGTCGGTGCTTCCGGCGAATGTGCGGCCCGGCTCGCCCACCGGTGGTGGCAATTTCTATGTCTTTCAGGACACGACTGAAGAAGAGCGGGCCGCAGCGCTCAAGCTGATCGAGTTCATGACCGCGCCCGAACAGGCCGCAGAATGGTCGATTGCCACCGGCTATATGGGGGTGTCGCCCGCATCCTATGACACCGAAGCGCTCAAGGCCTATACAGCAGAGTTCCCGCCGGCTCTTGTCGCGCGCAACCAGCTTGAAAACGCCGTTGCCGAATTCTCGACCTTCGAGACGGCGCGCGTGCGCGATGGGCTCAACAACGCCATTCAGGCGGCATTGACGGGCGGCAAAGCGCCTGCGGATGCCTTGGCCGAGGCACAAGAGGCCGCCGAGCGGCTGTTGAAAGACTACCGGTAAATTCTGATCGGACGTCCCTTTTGTCGGCGTCGGGCGTGGTCCGGCGTCGACATTGACCGCTAAAAAGGCCGAACATGGCGCAGCATGTGAATATCGAACGCCGCAGACAGGCGATTTACGGATGGCTTCTGCTATCCCCTGCCGCGATTTTGCTGACGGCCTTTGCCTTTTATCCGTCGCTGGCGACTCTCTGGACCAGCCTTTTCAGCCGGGAAACGCGCCGCAAACCCAGTGAATTCGTTGGCACGGAAAACTACGCTGAGCTCTTCGCCGATCCGACCTTTTGGAAGGTGGTCACGAACAACCTGATCTATGCGGGTGCCACGATCCCCGTTTCCATCGCGATTGCCCTTGGCATGGCGCTATGGGCCAATTCCAAGATCCCGGCGCGCGGTTTTGTTCGGACCGCCTATTTCACGCCCACCGTGCTGCCGATGATCGCCGCTGCTAATCTCTGGCTGTTCTTTTACACGCCGGGATTGGGGGTTCTGGATCAGATCGGGGCGCTCTTTGGGCTGCCCTCTGTCAATTGGCTTGGCCAGCCGGAGACGGCACTTTGGGCCGTGATCATCGTGACGATCTGGAAAGAGGCGGGGTTCTTCATGATCTTCTATCTCGCCGCGCTTCAGACCATTCCCGAGGACCTCAAGGAGGCTGCCGATATCGAGGGGGCAAGCCGCCTGACCTACACGCGCCGGATCGTGCTGCCGCTCCTGATGCCGACCACGCTCTTCATCATGGTCAACGCGCTGATCAACTCGGTCAAACTGATTGATCACCTCTTCATCCTGACAAAGGGCGGGCCGAACGACGCCTCGAAGCTTATCCTCTACTACATCTGGGAAATGGCCTTTGCGTTCTTCGACGCGCCGCAGGCGGCGGCGATGACGATCCTGATCCTGCTGGTGCTGGGCGTGGTGGCGGGGATCAAGTTCACCATCCTTGACAAGCGGACCCATTACCAATGAGCGGCCTCATGCGACACCTCGAAACCTTCGGCGCGCTGCTGCTGGCGGTGATCTGGATCTCGCCGCTGGTCTTTGCCGTCTGGGCGGCGTTTCACACCACGTCGGATGCGGTGAACTTCAACATTGCCGCGCCGTGGACCTTGGACAATTTCCGCACCGCTTGGGCCGGTGCGCCTTGGCTCCGATATTTTCTCAACACTTTCCTCCTGGTGACCGTAATCCTGATCGGGCAATTCTTCGTGACAACGCTGGCGGGTTTTGCCTTTGCGCAGGTGCGCTTTCCGGGGCGTGACATCGTGTTTCTTCTGGTGTTGATGCAGCTTTTCATTCTGCCCGAAGTTTTGATTGTCGAGAATTACGTGATGATTTCGCGTCTCGGACTGTTCGATACGATCCTTGGGGTGGGCATGCCCTATATGGCATCTGCCTTTGGCATTTTCCTCATGCGTCAGGCGTTCAAGGGCGTGCCGATCGAACTGCACGAGGCGGCGCGCGTCGAGGGATGCGGCTGGTTCGGTATCCTGTGGCGGGTCTATGTGCCGCTCGCGCGGCCCACATATCTGGCTTATGCGCTGGTGTCGGTTTCGACCCATTGGAACAATTTTCTATGGCCGTTGATTGTCACCAATTCGCCGGATACCCGACCGCTCACCGTGGGGCTTTCGATTTTTGGCGCGCCCGAGAACGGCGTGAACATCAGCGTGATTTCGGCGGCAACGATCATGTCCGTGGCACCTTTGCTGGTCGCCTTCCTTGTCTTTCAAAGACAGTTCGTGCAGGCCTTCTTGCGCGCGGGGATCAAGTAAACATGGCGCGGTTTCTCCACCTGACCGACCTTCACATTGTGCCAGAGGGTCTGCTGGTTTCGGGGCAACTCGACACCGCCCGTCTTTTTCGGGGGGCTGTGGACACGCTCATTCACCGGCTTGAATCCATCGGACCCGTGGATGCCGTCCTTGTGACCGGCGATATCAGTGATGATGGCAGCGCCGAGAGTTACAGAGTTGCACGCGAGCAACTCGAGCGATTGGGGCAGAGATTGCTGGTGGTGCCGGGCAATCACGATGATCGAGAAACGTTCAGGGCTGCGTTTTCCGACCTGCCAGAGATAAGGTCAACTGGCCAGATCGACTGGGTCGCGGATATCGGAGACACGCGCGTTATCGGCCTCGATACGTTGATCGAGGGTAAGGGCGGCGGCACTCTGCGCGATGAAAGTCTCGTGCTTTTGTCCGAGGCATTGTCCACGGCGGGACGCAGGCAGACGCTTGTTGCTCTGCATCACCCGCCGCTGCGAACCGGCATACGTTTCATGGATGCCATCGGTCTGGAGAACCCTGACGCCTTGCGCTCGGTGTTGGATCAACATGATGCGCCGGTTCGGGTATTGGCCGGGCATGTGCATGGTGTCTATCATGGTCTTTTGGGGCGACATCCGGTCGTGACAGCCCCGTCCTGTTGCAGTGCGTTTGCACTGGACGTGCGCAAAGAGGCACCGGTCGGGTTTCTGACGGGACCAACGGGATGCGCCGTGATCGACACGGGGGTGGGTGGGGTCTGGACCGAACTGCCATTGCGCTATGGGGATGGGCCTTTCGCGTTCTGAGCGCGTCGTCCTTTCTGGAGCCGCAGCTTTCTTGCGGTAAAACTCGGGCTGGACGGTCTCTGTGACCTGAGTGATCATGCGGGCTACGCAAGGTGGGTGCGTGGCCGGGGAGAACGAGGTCGCATGGAACAAACCGGATCGGACCGCCTCAAGAGCGCGCTCCTACTGCTGGCGGTAGCCAGCTTGGTCATTGGACTTGCCTTCTATCTTGCGGATGAGGCCCGCATCGCCAGCCTTATCTGGATTGCCGGGGTCGTGCCCGTGCTTGCATCGCTTGTGATCGAGATTCTGCGCAGCCTCAGCCGGGGCGAGGTGGGCCTCGATATCGTCGCGGCGCTCTCGATGACGGCGGCGCTTGCGTTTGGCGAAACACTTGCAGCGGCGGTGGTCGCGGTGATGTATTCGGGGGGCACCTTTCTTGAAAGCTTCGCCGAGGGCCGCGCGCGGCGAGAGATGCATGCGCTACTGTCTCGCGTGCCGCGAACCGCGACGCGGCATCGCGACGACGGGCTTGAAGATATCCCCATTGACGAGATTTTACCGGGTGACCGGTTGCTGATCCGGCAGGGTGACGTGGTGCCGGTTGATGGCACTCTGGCCTCGGAGACCGGTTTTGTCGACACGTCGGCGCTGACGGGTGAATCCCTGCCGGTACGCCTGATGCGCGGGGCCGAGGCGATGAGTGGGGCCACCAATGCGGGCGAGGCGTTTGACCTCACGGCGCTGCGCCCGGCCAAGGACAGCACTTATGCCGGAATTGTAAGGCTGGTCGCCGAGGCGCAGGCGTCCAAGGCGCCCATGTCCCGGCTGGCTGACAAGTGGTCCCTCGGTTTTCTCGCGGTGACTGTCAGCATCGCCTTTGCTGCGTGGTGGTTCACGGGCGATCCAATCCGCGCGGTCGCGGTGCTGGTTGTGGCCACGCCCTGTCCCTTGATTCTGGCTGTTCCGGTGGCATTGGTGGCTGGCCTCTCGCGCGCCGCCCATTTCGGCGTGCTTATCAAGGGTGCGGGACCGCTGGAGACGATGGCGCGCATTCATACCTTGATCCTCGACAAGACGGGCACCTTGACGGATGGTCGGCCGAAAATCGTGTCCATCGCCTGTTACGGTGACACGAGCGAGCAAGAAATCCTGCGCATGGCCGCAGCCCTTGATCAGGCCTCGAAGCATCCCGTGGCGCAAGCCGTCGTCGCGGCGGCAAAGGCAGAAGGTCTCCGCTTGCCCGTACCCTCAGAGGTGGTGGAACTGCCCGGTGAGGGGGTGGTGGGCAGAGTCGAAGGCCGCCCCGTTATCGTCGGGGGGGATGGTTTTGTCGCGGCTCTTGTCGGGCGTGTGTCTGGCGATGCGTCCAGCATGGCTGCCGGATCGGTTTTGGTTGCCGTCGCAATTGACGGTCAAATGGCGGGACATCTGGTGATGTCCGACCCGCTGCGCGACGGCGCCGGCGCTATGCTGAACGGGCTGAGGCGCGAAGGGGTGCGCCGTATCCTGCTTGCGACCGGCGACCGCGCCGATGTGGCCAAACGCGTGACCGAGGGGTTGGGCCTTGATGGGGTGCGGGCGGGTCTTACGCCCGATCAAAAGGTGCTGCTTGTACTTTCCGAACGCAAGCGCGGTCCGGTGATGATGGTGGGGGACGGCGTGAATGATGCGCCTGCTCTTAGTGCTGCCGATGTCGGCGTCGCCATGGGCGCGCGGGGTGCAGCCGCATCCGCTGAGGCGGCCGATGTGGTGCTTCTGGTTGATCGTATCGACCCGCTGGGGCCCGGGATCGAGATTGCCCGCGCGGCACGCCGGATCGCTGTTGAAAGCGTTGTTGTCGGGATCGGTCTTTCGGTGATGGGCATGATCGCTGCTGCCTATGGCTACCTAAGCCCGGTTCAGGGTGCCCTCTTGCAAGAGGTGATTGACGTTGCCGTCATCCTGAATGCTTTGCGCGCTTTGCGTATTTCCCCCAGTGACGCGCTGCGTGTGTGATCGTTTCTCATCCAATCTTCAGAATGTTGTCAGGAATTGCGCTCCAGGTCCCCAGCCAGCAGGCTCTTGAGCCTGACACGCTGAATTTTGCCCGACGGCCCCTTGGGCAACTCGTCTAGAAAATGGATGTGATCCGGGCTTTTGAACGTCCCGAGACGGTCCTTGCAAAGCGTCAAAAGGGTCTCGGCCGTCAGTGTCGAGCCCGGTCTTGGGACGACTGCAGCCTCGACCCGCTCGCCGTAGCGCGGGCAAGGACAAGAGAAGGCCGCCGCCTCGACCACATCGGGATGCGCGTAGAGCACTTCGTCGATTTCACGCGGCGCGATATTCTCGCCGCCCTTTATGATCAGTTCCTTGAGGCGTCCCGTGACAAAGAAATAGCCCTCTGCATCCTTGCGTCCCAGATCGCCGGTGCGCAGCCAGCCATCCGGTGTGAAGCTGTCGCGCGTGGCCTCGGGATTTCGCAGATATTCCAGCATGACGTTTGGGCCTTTGACGATGATTTCGCCCTCTTCCCCCGGAGGTAGCGGGCGCATATCCGGCCCTGCCACCTCGGCCAGATTGCCATAGGCGATACCCGGAGAGCCAATCTTGCGCCTGCCGGGCGGAAGAGGGTTCGAGAGGATCTGCGCCGCGGTCTCTGTAAGGCCCATCGTCTCGACAATGGGCACATCGAACCGGGCCTCGAACGCCGTATGAACCTCGACCGGCAGAGGGGAGGAGGCGGAGCGCCCGAACCGGAGCCGTCTGCGGGTCTCTGGGTCTGGTCCAGTTTCCCCATGCAACAGATGCGATACGATGGTCGGCACGACCGAAAACCAAGTGGCCCGTGTTTCGGCAGCTTGCGCCCAGAACCGGCGTGCAGAGAACCGCGCGCACATGGCCAACTGCCCGCCCGACACGAGCGAGCCCATCACAGACACGCAAAGCCCGTTGATATGATAGACCGGCAAAACACAAAGCCCCGTATCCCCGGGTGTGAGATCATGGGCGATGGTCGTGGTCCACCCCCCGGCCAGAAGGCTTGCTTGGGTGTGCACAACCCCCTTGGGGCGCCCCGTGGTGCCCGAGGTATACATCAGCAAAGCATGATCGTCGGGGGTGACAGGATGCAGGACGGTTTCAGGCGCGGTCTCGGCCATGTTCAACATGGCAATGCGCCCGCCGGGGTTTACGCTCTGGAATACGCTCTCCTGAGTTGGATGAACGAGCGCCACCCGCGCACCGGAATGGTCGAGCGCGTAGCCAATCGCCTCTGCCCCAGCGACGAGGTTGATCATCGTGGCGCGAAAGCCACCGTAGAGCGTTCCATAAATCGCCTCGATCGCCGCCTGCCCGTTGGGGTGCAGGATGGCGACACTTTCCCCTTTGGCGATCCCCCGTGCTGTCAAAAGGGCAGCGATCGCCCGTGCGCGGCTGCGCAAACCGGGCCAATCCAGCGTGGTGCCTTCATCTGGAAAGGACAGCGCCATGCCACCGGCCTCGGCGCGGGCATCGACCCAGTCCCGTATCGTGCCTTTGGGGGGCGTGTCGCGGCTTAGCTTCATCGTCCGGCCACCTGCCAATACGCGCGGAAAATCTCGTCGAGCGTCGGCTCTCGCGGTGGAATTTCCCGCACGATCTTGGTGGTTTGCAGGAAATGCCGCCAATTGAGATTGTCGTCGATGGAATTGCCGCCCCAGCTGCCGCATCCCATCGAGAGGGAAAAGGGCATGCCGTTGTTAAAGGCACCGCCTGTTGCAAAGCAATGCGCCTGATTGACGATCACCCGGCAGGTCGGAAGCGTTGCCGCCAGGTGGCGTGCGCGGGCATCGTCGGTGCTGTGCAGGCCTATGGAATGACCTGCCCCCTGATGGCTGAGGATGCGTGCAACGATACTGGTTGCATCCGTGAAGTCCGCGGCGCGGTAGAGCGCCAGAACAAGGCTCAGCTTTTCACCTGAAAGCGGATGCTCTGGCCCGATCCCCCGCGTTTCGACCGCTACAAAGCGCGTCGCTTGTGGCACTTTCCCCGAGAGGCCAAGCGCCTCGATCATGCGCGGCGCGTCCTGTGCGATGACCGCGCGGTTGAGATGGCCGTCGGGCCAAAGTCGAGCCACGAGACCGGCTGAGTCCGCCTCTGGAACCAGTGCGCCGCCTTCGCGGGCCAATGCCGCGACAAAATCGTCATAGACAGCATCCACCACGACAACCGCATTTTCCGATGAGCAGGACGTTGCGTTGTCAAATGTCTTGGACGCTGCGATCTTGGCGGCTGCGGCGGCCAGATTGGCGGTTTCATCGACGATCACGGTCACATTGCCTGCGCCCACGCCAATCGCGGGTGTGCCGCAGGTGTAGGCGCGGCGCACGTTGTCCTGGCTGCCGGTCACGACCACCAGGTCGGACAATTCCAGCATGCGCTGCGTCTTGGCCTTGGATCCCGGCGCGGGCACCATTTGCACCAGATCGGGATTTGCCCCGATCTTGGTAAATTCGGCGTGGATATGCTCTAGCAATCGCTCACAGGTTGGCACGCCCTTGGGTGAGGGTGAGAGCACGATGGCATTGCCGCATTTGAGGGCGTTGATGATGTTGTTGGCCGGGGTTGCCCCCGGATTGGTAGAGGGCACCACGGCACCGATTACCCCGATAGGGCGGGCAATTTCGGTGATGCCGGTTGCGGGATCGTCGCGGATGACACCAAAAGTCTTGGCCCCGGCGATGTCGCGCATCAGCCCGAGCGTCTTGCGGTGGTTCTTGGTGATCTTGTCCGGCACATTGCCGATGCCGGTGGTGGCCACCGAGAGTTCCGCCAAGGCGCGGTTGCGGGCAGGCTCCATGATGGCCCAAGCCACGGCCTCTGCGGTGCGGTCATAGCGCTCTTGCGACCCACTTGCCTCATAGGCCCTTTGTGCGGCCCGAGCCTTGGCCATCACGTCTTCGACGGCAGCGATATCACCTTCAACGCTCATTTGGTGTTCCTTGTCGGGTTGGTTGCAGGGCATGCCGTGGGCTGCCCTGCCGATGCAGACTTTGCTGCAGGATCAAAGCCCTGCCAAAAGCTTCTCTAGTGTTTGCTGGCGGGCGGCCCACATCTCGATCACTTCGTCCCGCGTCATGATCTTTATCGGCGATCCGCCGGCCTCCATCTGTTTGACGACCTTTGGGTCGGCGAACATGGCAGGCATCACGGCTGCCAGCTTGTCGATGATCTCTTGAGGTGTGCCTTTGGGAGCCATGATGCCACGATAATTCACGCTGGAATTGTCAATGTCATACCCGGATTCCTGCAAAGTGGGCACATCGGGCAGGAAGCTGCTGCGCTCAGTATCGAACACACCCAGAATCTTGACGCTGCCCGCATTCGCGGCACGATAAGCGTCCGACAGGTTGTTGACACCGCCCATGACCTCTCCGGCGATCACAGCCTTCATGGCGCCCGCTCCACCTGAGTTGTTGGGGATATAGGCAAGTTTGACGTCTGCGGCAGCTTCGAGCTGCAGGGCCGCAATATGGTGCCCCACGAACAGACCGGCACCGGAGAAGGTCAGTTTTCCAGGATTTTCCTTGGCCCAGTTCACCACATCCTGCATTGAGTTGAACGGGCTGTCGGCGCCGACGATAAAGACTGCCGGGTCTGCGCCCCAATTGGCAATTGGTTCAAAGCTGTCCGCGCTGTATTCAACGCCACCTTCG
Source organism: Roseovarius mucosus DSM 17069 (assembly GCF_000768555.3). Classification (GTDB taxonomy): domain Bacteria; phylum Pseudomonadota; class Alphaproteobacteria; order Rhodobacterales; family Rhodobacteraceae; genus Roseovarius; species Roseovarius mucosus. Next base: position 172,681 of record NZ_KN293976.1, on the reverse strand, counting down.
ATCGATTGCGCGATGAAATGGGGAATGTTGTAGGCACCCAGGGTGTAGCCATCCGCCTCGGCCTGTGTCGCCAGCCAGTTCCAGCCAACGCGCCCGCCTGCGCCGGGCTTGTTGATGATGGCGATGGGCTGGCCAAGCGCATCCTCGTTTCCGGCGGTCATGGTCACGATCCGTGCCTGGAAATCGGTGGCCCCACCCGCGCCGTAGCTGACCATCATCATCACGGGGCGGTCCGGATAGTCCTGCGCCACAGCGGGGGACGCCGCGAGCAGTAGGGCCGTTGCCAACCCTTTGAGTATCTTGGTCATGGTCTTCTCCTCCCTTGGTTTTTGAATGTCCGGATTGTTCCGGCAGTTTTAAAAAAACAGGCCACGCGGTGTGAAAACGCTGAGCAGCTTGGCAAAGAGCAGATACATCACGAGGATGAACCCGGCCGTGATCACGATCCGGCGGACCCAACTTTTGACCTCGCCGTGGGACGCAGGATCGTAGAGGCTGAGCAGCGTGAAAAAGGCGAGGGCGCTGCCGCTATAGAACCCGAGCGCCTCTGCCGCCCAGAAGATATAGACAGCCGCCACCAGCAGGCCTGGCAGAATATTGAGAAACATCGTTCTGCCGATCCCGGTGCCGGCACGAGAAAGGCCCAAGAGCGCCCGGCCAAAGGTCCAGAGTGCCAGTACGACAAAGACGCTGGAAATCAGCCGGGGAAATAGAAAAGCCTGCGTCGGTTTCTGGGTAAAGCTGACATAGCAGACCCAAAGGCCAAGTGCGGCAATGGCGCCGGATGGGATGATATGCTGCCACTGTCTCATGCTTTGGCCTCATTGGCCTGATCGGCCCGATCCTGACGACGTTGCAGAACCTCCATCCAGGCTGAATAGGCGACAGAGGCGATCACGATAAGGATCAGCACGATATTCAGAGTGCCGCCAAAGAAATAGCTGAACCGCCCATCGGTGGCGTCGGCGATCATCGACCCTTGGGTAAAATTGGCCTCGGCGATCGGTCCAAGGATAAGACCCAGTACAAGCGGAGCGGCGGTAAAGCCGAACCGTTCCAGAAAGAACATGCCGATGCCCAATGCGGCCATCACATAGACATCGCCCATCGAGTTCTGGACAGAGTACGAGCCAAATACAGCCAGCCCTAGAACCACCGCAGCCATCACATATTGCGGCACCTGTGCCACGCGCGCGGCAAGGCCCGCGACGTAAAGGCCAAAGATGCACATCAACACCTGCCCGATCAGCATCGAGTTGATGAAGGTCCAAGCGACATCCGGGTGGTTGTCAAAAAGGTCGCTCCCTGGAAAGATTCCGTGGATCAGCAGGCCGCCCAGGAGAACCGCCGCCGTCGGGCTGCCGGGCACTGAAAGCGTAAGGAGCGGCACCAGTGACGGGCCTACCATGGCGTTGTTGGCGCTTTCGGCTGCAATCACGCCCTCGGAATGGCCTTTGCCGAATTTCTGGCGCTCGGAACTGAATTTCTTGGCCTGATCATAGGCGACGAGCCCCGCAATCTGTCCCCCGATGCCCGGAATGAGGCCGATGATGGAACCAATGGCTGTGCCAATGCCGAGCGCACGCCAGCGACGGGTCATCTCGCGCATCGCCTTGCCGATGGGGTGTTTTTGCACTGCGATTACATCGCTGCCCACCGGCTGACGTCCGCGCGCGAACATCGCGAGCACTTGCGGGATTGCAAAAAGGCCAATCAAGGCAGGCACGATGCTGATCCCCCCCGCCAGCGACGGATGCACGATAAAGCGTTGCGCGCCCATGATGTCGTCAAACCCAATGGTGGCCAGCCACATCCCCATGCAGCCCGAGAGCAGCCCCTTGACCACGGAATTGGTATCTAAGGTTCCGATTACCGTCACACCGAGAATGGCCAGCCAAAAGAGATGCGAGGGACCAAAGGCCAGCGCCCATTTTGCCAGTATCGGCGTGAGAAATATCAACAGCAGAACGCCAAAGACGCCCCCCGCTGCCGAGGACAGAAAGGAAAGTTGCAATGCTTCCGCGCCACGTCCCTGCGTGGCCATCGTATGGCCGTCCAGCGTGGTTGCTATATTGGCAGGTGCCCCGGGTATCTTGAGCAGAATCGCACTGACTGCGCCACCTGCCACGGTCGAGGTATAGGCCGCCCCCAACAGAATAAGGCCATGCGCAGCTTCAAGCCGAAAGGTGAACGGAATGAGCAGCGCCACCGCCATTGTCGGCGAGAGGCCAGGGGTTGCCCCAAGGATCAGCCCGCCAATGGTGCCGCCCACAAGCAGCATGAAAGCCATCGGCGTAAAGACCTCTCCAAAGTAGTAAAGGAATTCCAACGCGCCCCTCCCGTTGCGACTCCGGGCAACAACGCCGGTTGAAGTCTAACGGTAAGTGATGAAAATAGTAATGCAAATGTTTTCATAAAATCCATGAAATGGTGGTTTAAGTGTCTGACAAAATTAATGAAAAGGTCGATATTGTGGCTGTGGCAAAGGCCGCGCGGGTCTCACCTTCGACGGTGTCGCGCAGTTTCAACCACCCCGGTCTGGTCAGCCCGGCCACTCGTAAACGCATTACCCGCGCGGTCGAAAAGCTGGGGTACATCCGCAATCGCGCCGCGCAGTCGATGCATGGACGGCGTAACGCCACCATCGGTCTGATCGTGCCAACCATTGACCATGCGATCTTTGCCGAAGTGATCCAGTCCTTTTCCGATTCCATCGACCGGGCCGGTTTTACCCTGCTCATCGCGTCGCATTCCTATGACCTCGACCGCGAATATGCGATGATGCGCAAGCTGATGGAGCATCGGGTGGATGGCATTGCGTTGGTTGGGTTGGAACACGCGGACGCCAGCCTTCGGCTATTGGAGCAGCAGGGGACGCCCGACGACTGGCGCTCTGGAACTATGCTCCCGACTCGTTGCTGCCCTGTGTAGGGGCGGACAATCGCGAGGCGGGGCGCATCGCCGCCGATCATCTGCTTGAGCTTGGGCATCGCGATATCGGGCTGGTCTTTCCACGTCCGGAAGGCAATGATCGGGCAAGTGCCCGCCTCTGGGGGGCGCGGGAGCGATTGTTGGCAGCGGGCATTCCCTTGATCGCGGATTGGCAATGGGAGGCCCCCTATAGCATTGCGCAGGCCAAACAGGTGGCACAGGATCTCTTGCGCCGGGCGCATCGTCCGTCTGCGCTCTTGTGCGGCAATGATGTGATTGCCCAAGGTGTAATCTATGGTGCGCAAAGCTGCGGCCTGCGCGTCCCTGAGGATATTTCGGTGATTGGCATCGGGGATTTCAAAGGGTCAAGCGAGATGGAGCCGGGCCTGACCACTATCCGTATACCCGCCCGTACTATTGGAGAGATTGCTGGCGAGCGCTTCACCGACCTGATCACAGGTGCAAGCGATGATCATTTTCGCGTCCGCTGTCCGTTGGAATGTATCCTGCGCGGCACATCGCGCGCGGTTCACGCGGTCGGCGACTGAAATGCAAAATCCACGCAGGTCATCGGCCAGCAACCTCGATTGAACCCGATCGCTGCACCACCCGGTGCGCGGTCAATGGCGGTGGGTATCGCCAAGTTGTTTGTGTCTGACGAAGCGGGTAGAGGCAGGCCGCATCAGGATATGACAGCGTCACGGTGCTGCACAAGCCGCAGCGGCTCAGTGAAAACGGCCTCTGTTACATCGCGGGCGATCTCGCCAGATATCTCGAGAAGAATGGCATGGCTTACATGCGCGGAGCCCCCAACCATCCCCAGACGTAAGGCAAGATCGAGCACTGGCACCAGACCCTAAAGAAACGCATCCCGCTCGAAAATCACTCCCTGGAGGGCAAACTCGAAGCGGCGATAACCGCCTTCATCGAGCAATACAACCACGGCCGATATCACGAAAGCCTCGGCAATCTGACACCTGCCGATGCTTACTTCGGGCGCGGTCCCGCAATCCTGGCAGAAAGGGAGAAGATCAAGGCACAGACCATTCAGAACTGCCGCTTGATCCATCAGCGCCAAGCAGCATACCATCAACCAACACAACCGGAGTCCTCCAGACCAAAATCACACCGCCTTCTCCAAATCATTCGGTTACGGACAACATAGGCATCCTGACAGTCGTCGACACATTCCCCCGCTCCTTTGCTCTCTTCCGAGGTCGGATACGGAAAGGCGGTATCGCCGCGTTCTCAATGTTGCAGAATCTTTGAGAGAAAATCCTTGGCACGCTCACTTTCCGGCTCATCGAAGAACTCTTGCGTTGGACGATCCTCGACGATGGCCCCCGCATCCATGAATACGACACGGTCTGCGACCTTGCGCGCAAAGCCCATCTCATGAGTGACCACCATCATGGTCATGCCGTCGTCACGGGCCAGTCCCACCATAACGTCCAGAACTTCCTTGATCATCTCGGGATCAAGCGCTGAAGTCGGTTCATCAAAGAGCATCGCAATCGGATCCATGGCAAGAGCCCGTGCAATGGCGACGCGCTGCTGCTGACCGCCCGACAACTGACCGGGATATTTGGCGACGTGGTCAATCATTCCCACGCGTGTCAAGAGCGTCTCGGATCTCTCCTCCGCCTCCTTGCGCGTCCGTCCCAACACCTTTTCCTGCGCAAGGCATAGATTATCGCGCACGCTCATGTGGGGATAAAGTTCGAAATGCTGAAACACCATGCCGATCTTGGCGCGCAGCTTGGTCAGTTTTGTGCCGCTGCCTGTCACTTCGGCACCATCCACGACGATCCGCCCCTCCTGAACTGGCTCAAGCCCGTTTACACATTTGATAAGGGTGGATTTTCCCGAGCCAGAGGGTCCGCAGACCACCACGACCTCGCCCTTTGCAACTCTTGTCGTGCAATCGGTGAGAACCTTAAAGTCCCCGTACCACTTGCTCACATTCTTCATTTCGATCATGTCGTCATCCGCGCTTGAAGCCGACGCACGAACAGCGAACCTGAAAAACAGATCACGAAGTAAACGAGCGCGGCAAAGAGATACATTTCAACGAGGCGGCCCTCGGTCCGGGCCACGATGGAAGAGGCGGTCATCAGGTCGCGCAGCGATACGACAAAGACCAATGAGGTATCCTGAAACAGGATGATTCCTTGTGTTACAAGGATTGGGATCATGTTTCGGAATGCCTGCGGCAGCACGATATAGCGCTGAATCTGCCAGTAGCCTAGGCCTGTGGCCTGACCTGCGTGCACCTGACCCGTCCTAACGCTCTGAATGCCGGCCCGCATGATCTCTGAATAATAGGCGGCCTCGAACATGACAAAGGCGATAAGCGCTGAATAGAAGCCGCCGATCGGCCGACCGACTGCCAGAGGTACAAGGAAGTAGAACCAGAAAATCACGAGGATCAAGGGCACGGACCGGATCAGGTTCACATAGGCCGCAGCGAATATCGCCAGCGGTCTGATCCCCGAGAGCCGCGCCAGCGCGAGCAACGTGCCTAAAGCGATACCGCCCAACACCGCAAGAAAGGTGAGCCATAAGCTGAGTTGCAAACCCTGCCAGAGGAACGGCAGGTTGTTCAGGATGACGCCAAAATCAAAATCGCCCATCTCAGTTCCCCTTGCCAACGTAGCCCGGAATGCGCGTGTAGCGTTCGAGGACGGTCATGACGATTGTGGCGCAGAGGGCGATGAACACGTAGATGACGGTGGCGGCCGTATAAGCTTCGAAACTCTGGAATGTGTATTCCGCGATCTGCTGGCTCTGCGCCGTCAATTCAAGCAGCCCGATGGTAAGCGCGAGCGACGAGTTCTTGAAGACAGTCAGAAATTCCGATGTCATTGGCGGCACGATCAGGCGGAAAGAAATCGGCAAAAGAACGTATCGGTAGACCTGTGCCACGCCCATACCCTGTGCGGTAGCCGCTGATTTGAGACCAGATGGCACCGCCTCAATCCCGGCACGCACCTGTTCTGCCACGCGGCTTGCGGTATAGAGGCCCAAGGCCACAACTGCCGTGACAAACTCGGGTTGCGGCATCTCGCGCTTCATCCAGCGCCCGGCATCCTCGGGCAACATCTCGGGGACGGCGAAATACCAGATGAACATTTGCACCAGCAGCGGCACGTTTCGGAACAGTTCGACATAGGCGGTGCAGAGTGTGCTGACCACTTTGTTGGGCAGGGTTCGGCCCACGCCCACCAGCGATCCCACGACCAAAGCGATCACCCAAGCGCAGAGTGCTACCGACACGGTCCAGCCAAGGCCACTCAGGAGCCAGCCGAAATATTCCGGTTCCCAAAGAACGCTCCAGTTCCAGTTATAATTCATCTTGGCCGGTCCCCCGAAATTGCGCGGCCCGCCCGGTCACGAGCGGGCCGCAGATCCTTTACTCAGGCAGGGCTCCAAGCTGGAATGCGGCCTGCAGGAGCGGGTCGGCAGGCACGCCCATCGGGTCGAACCACTTTGAATAGATCTCGTTGATCTCGCCCGAGCGGAACACGTTGGCAAGCGCGGTCTTGCCCACAAGTTCAAAGGCACTGTCGTCACGACGGACCATCAGCGCGTAGGGGTCGAAGGACAAAAAATCACCGACAACGGCAAATTCATCCGGTGTCTTGGACTTGGCAATCAAACCGAACAGCAGAATGTGGTCTGTGGAGTAGGCATCAACGCGGTCAGTCTCAAGCGAGAGCATGCCTTCGGCATGGTCGCGTACCGGCAGGATCTTCACCTCTAGCCCCAGGGCCTCTACCGCCGCTTTGACAGCGCGCTCGTTGGTTGTGCCCTGTGCAAGCGCGATTGCTTTACCGTCGAGATCGGCAACCGACGTGATGCCTGAACCTTTTCGGGTCAGGATCTTGGTCCCGGTTACGAAGGTCACGGGCAAATATTCAACCTGCTGCTGGCGCGTCAAATTGTTGGTTGTGGATCCACATTCCAGATCAATTGTGCCGTTTGCCATCAGCGCGATACGGGTCTTGGGGTTGACGGGCACATAGCGGACTTCGATGTCCTTGCCGAGCGTCTTTTCCACTTCCTCGACCACCTTCATGCAGAGGTCGATGGAATAGCCCTCGGGCTGCTGTTGATCATTCAGATAAGAAAACGGTACCGAGCTTTCGCGGTGGCCGATCACGATTTCCCCGCTGTCATTGATCTTGGCGAGCGTTCCCGTCAGGTCTTGGGCCCAGATAGCGGCAGGTGCCAGCCCTGTTGTCAAAGCCGCGACAGCAAGCAGGCGGCGGGCAAGTTTAAAGTCCATGGTCAAGTTCTCCCTCTTTTCGTTGATGGTTAGTTTATCTGGTGGCCCGGTAGATCAAACGCCTCGGGGTATCCCAAGAGCGCGTCAGATCCGCCGGTATGCAGAAATACGACATTATGCATGTCGCCAAAGGCGCCCCTTCGGGTCAGATCAATCAGACCGTCAAGCCCTTTGCCGGAATAGACCGGATCGAACAGCAGACCTTCAAGCTCTGCTAAAAGCCTGACGCTTTCGACCATGCCTTGCGTGGGAATACCATATCCCGCACCCACGTAATCGCAGTTGGCCCTTACATCTTCACGACGGATGGCCTCTCCATAGCCGATGCGCGCACCGGTGCGTTTCGCAAGCTCAAAGACCATGCTTTCCTGCTTGTCCTGAGGGGCCCGAACGCCAATTCCGAGAAGCTGGATGTCACTTTCCAGCGCCGCAAGGCCGGCCACCAAGCCCGCTTGGGTGCCAGCGCTGCCCGTGGCATGGATCAATGCATCGATCTTCAACCCCATGGTCGCGGACTGTTCGCAAAGTTCCAAGGCGCAATTCACGTAACCAAGAGCACCGGTGCTGTTCGAGCCTCCTCCCGGAATGACATAAGGCTTCCGGCCGGCGGCGCGAAGTTCTACCGCCAGAAGCTCCATCTCTGACGCCATGTCGGCGCCGCTCCTCCGCATGGCCACTGTTGCGCCATGAAGCCGGTCAAGAAACACATTTCCGTTCAGCGTGTATTCTGGGTCGGCATAGCCGGTCGGATCTTCGAGTAGGATATGGCAGGCCATGCCCAGTCGTGCCGCCGCAGCTGCTGTCTGGCGGGCGTGATTGGATTGGGTGGTGCCTTGGGTAATGATCGTATCCGCACCCTCTCCCAATGCGTCTGCCATCAGGAACTCGAGCTTGCGGGTCTTGTTGCCGCCTGAGGACAAGCCTGTGCAATCATCGCGCTTTACCCAAAAGCGGGGTCCGCCCAGATGCTCGGTCAGACGGTCCATGGGTTCTAGTGGTGTCGGGAAATGCCCAAGACGCACTCTGGGAAAGGCCGCAAGCGCGCTTGCCAGGTCCTTTCTGCGCGCGACAGAAGGCCAAACGCGCTGCTGGCTTCGCTGAACCGTCGCCGAAACGCCTTCTTTGTCCATAAATCCCTCACCCAATGTAAAGCCAAGGCTAAACTCCCTTTAATACCATTGGAAAATGCTATTCTCTTAGGGTGCTCATACTAAGGGTATGGGTAAAGGAGAGTTAATGGACCTAAGCATCTTCGACGACGTTCTTGTGCTTCTGGAAGAAGGCAATATGAGCCGTGCCGCACAGCGCCGGAACATCACGCAACCGGCCTTTTCACGACGTATTCAAAGCTTCGAACACTGGCTGGGTCGTCCGATCGTCAAGCGTGCCGCCAATCGCGTGGACATCGAACCGGCCCTGTCCGAAAACACAACCGAGCTTCAGGCCTTGGCGGGCCACATTCAGGCATTTCGCCAGCGCATCGCCGGATATGAACCCGGCAGATCTACCGTGACGGTCGCGGCACAGCATTCACTGATCGTTTCGATCTTTCCCGATTTCGCAGCCGGTGCGCGCGCAGAGCACCAAGGTGTCGATTTTCGCCTCAGAGCCGCGAACCATAATGATTGCATCTCGTTGTTCCTGAGCGGCGAGGCCTCGCTGCTGATGTGCTATGAGCGCGATGGCGGTGCTCCGATGCCCTTCGATGACAGTATTGTCCGTGCGACTTGGGGCCGGGACAGGCTTGTCCCAGTGGTTGGCGGACCACTGCGCTTTGCCTTAAGCCCCAAGGGGGTCGCTCCGCCAGATACACCGATGATCCGCTATCCCCCCGGGACCTTTTTCGCCGAAATGCTCGCCGGGGCAAGCACCTCCTATTCCAGCCATACGGGTGCAATCTTTGCCGAGAGCGCCTTTACCGTCGGCATCAAGGAAATAGTCTTGATGGGTTTTGCTCTGGCTTGGTTACCGATGAGCCTTGTCTATAGCGAAGTCCAAAGCGGTGCCTTGCTCGTGTGTAATGGGGATACTGAAACCTTGCCCCTGCGCATATCGCTCTTTGCTCGACCAACCGACTCAGTCTCCATGCAACTTTGTGGCCTGCGAAAAAGCGTTTTTGGGACATAAAGCCAGAGCAGCTTCTGGGCCGGATATTTCCGGCGCATCTACAGGCGAGTTGATGTCGCATAAGAGAGTGCCGCAAAGTGCGGGGCAATGTCGCGGGAATCGAACACGCTGGAGGTCGAAATCTGTGTCGGAGTGCAGAACGAGGCAATACAAAAGGCCAGTGGTCCGGCTGAGAACATGAATACGGATGGGGCAGCCAGTTCACGTCCTTCGCCTGTACAGACAGGCTGTACCGATCCAGTGTTCGCATCTCGATGGATGGGACCGGCGGGTTCTTCGAAAACATCTTCATCGAGCGGCTCTGACGGACCCTGAAATGCGAATGCGTCTACCTGCACGCCTAGGAGGCCGGGTTGAAAACAAAGGTACGCATCACAAAACGGATGGCTTTCTATACCCTCCAACGGCCACACTCAGCCCTTGGTGGCAGGCCACTTGAAGTGGTCTACTGGCTTAGAAAAATGCGCCGCAACCTCGCCAGAAGGTGCAAAGAGTAGCTTGAGTCACCCCCAGATACTGTCCAACGGACAGAGAGGAACTCATCAAACCAAGCGATTGCGACGTCGTCCTGTATTACTCTGGGGTTGCCCAGAGTTGACGTTCGTCATGTTCGCTTTCCTACCGCCAAACCATGTTCGTGAGGTACGATCACAGGACACCCGTCCCGCGCTTGCATCACCTCGACCGACACGTTCCAGCATTCGGCGACGCGCTGTTCCGAGAGGACATCATGTTTCGGGCCGAAAGCGACAACCTTGCCATTCTTCAGCACCAGAAGTTGATCACAAAACCGGCCCGCTAGTGTCAGGTCATGTAATGCCATGATGGTGGCTGCTTGCCTGTTCTGTGTATCGGTCTTGAGATGCCGCAAGATCACCAGTTGGTGGTGCAGGTCGAGCGCCGATGTCGGCTCGTCTAAAATCAAGAGACGGGGTGCGCGGAGAAGACGTTGCGCCACGCAGATCATTTGTTGCTGGCCGCCGGAAAGCCGGTCCACGTTACGGTCTTCCAGATGGGACAACCCAAGCTCTGACAATACCCTTGCCGCCGCGTCCAGATCTGCCGGGGCAACGCGCCAGCCAAGGGCTTCGCGCTTGCCGAGAAGAACGGCCTCCAACACCGACAGACGCACGTTCGTCTGAAAGGCTTGCGGCATGTAACCGATCTGGTCTCGGGGTAGCGTCACACCGTTCCAATGCGCGTGCAGTTTCTCGATACCGGCAAGACTACGCAGAAGAGTGGATTTTCCAGCACCGTTCGGGCCGATCACTCCGAGCACTTGGCCTGCGGGGACTTCAATTTGCAATGGATGCAGGATTTGGGTGCGCCCCTTGAATGCGGCAGGCAGGTTGGCACTTAGGGTCATCTCGTCCCCGCTGGTTTGAGCGTCAGGATCACAGCCATCAACATCGGAACACCTGCAATGGCGGTGATGATGCCTACAGGAATGATCGCACCGGGCGAGATCAGCTTGCCGACAACAGACGCCGCAACTAGGATGATCGCTCCCATTAGCGCGGCGGTCGGCAAGGCAAAGCGGTGATCTTCGCCGACGACCGCACGCGCGATGTGGGGGGCGATCAGTCCGACAAAACCAATGGTGCCGGTGAAACAGACAGCCCCTGCGGTCAGCGCAGCGACCAACAGAAAGCTCCGTCTCCGAAAGCGGTTGACGTCCAGCCCAAGGCTGGCAGCGTTGTCGTCGCCCATACGGAGCGAGGTCAGGTTCCAAGCATCGCGCAGAACCAGCGGCAGGCACACCAGCAAGATTGTGCCGCACACTTGAACCGAGGTCCAACTGGCCTTCAACAGGCTGCCGAACAGCCAGAAGACAATCTGTTGCAAGACCTCTGGCGAAGCCATGAACTGCGCAAGCGACTGCAGCGATTGAAAGAAGAACAAGACTGCAATGCCTGCCAACACCAACACCTCCGGTGCGGCTCCTTTGACACGTGCAACAAGGTAAATCAGCATGGCGGCGGCAAGGGTCATGACAAATGCGGCAATCGGGGTTTGCAGCCATTGCGGCAACCCCAACAGCCCGCCGACCAGGATCGAAAGGGCTGCACCGAAACCGGCGGCAGCGGAAAACCCAAGGGTGAATGGGCTGGCAAGGGGATTGTTCAGGATGGTTTGCATCATCAATCCGGCCAGACCAAGCGAAGCGCCGACCAGCGCTGCCATGATGCTTTGTGGTAAGCGTATTTGCCACAGGATGGCAGCGGCGCCGCGATCTTCACCTGCGGGGCCTGCCCAAAGGGCCTTGTTCAGATCGGCCAGCGACATGCCCGATGGTCCCGTGACCAAGTCGGCTGCAAGCAGGGCGCAAAGCAATATGGCAGCCCCGAGAAGTGCCGTCATGCGCGCCTTGATCTGGCGGGCATAAAGCCCGCCAGAGGTCGTTACGGCATCCGTCATTGCAGTTTTTGCACGAAGATCCCATCAAGTGGGATGGGCAGCCATTTTGCATAATAGGCGGCAAGCTCGGCCTGCGGGCTCACATCGACGAAAGCTTCCGGGTGCAAGACCTTGCCCAGATAACGGGCAAAGACGAAGTCCGACAAGGACCTTGCGCCGCCGTGGTAGATCGCATGAACCTCGCCCGATTTCGCAGCCGGAAGTTCTGCCCAGCCTGGACGTGTCAAATACGCTGCCATACTTTGCTGCGCCGCGGCTGCATCAGCCCCGAAGCCTATCCGCACAGCCTCGGGGGCGTTCATCCATTCCGACCCGGCAAGAAGGATGACTTCGGGCTGCTCGGCCAGAACGAATTCAGGTGCCAGCGGACCCCAGTTTTCAATCCGACCTTTCGCGATGTTCGCCCCGCCGACCAGATCAATCACGCCCGCCCACATACCTTTGCCATAGGAGTTACCAACCTCGGCAGGGCCTTTTCTGGCCAGTTCGACATAGACCTTCTTCGGCGCGCCGCCTGCGGCGGTGACCCTTGCGATCGTATCGGTGATCATGCTTTCGTAGTGTCTGGCCAAGGCCTCGGCCCGATCTTCAGTGCCCATCAGCGAGCCAATTACTCTGGTTGAGGCCAGATGCGCCTCCAGTGTCTGGGCGTTATAATCCACCACGACAACAGGAATTCCTGCGGCCTCCAGCTGTGCAATGCCCTCACCAAGGGCATCAAACTGCCAACCTGCCAAAATCGCGACATCCGGTTTGGCTGCGATGGCGGCTTCCACGCTAAAAGTGCTGCTTTCAGTGTCACCGACGTCGGGAAGTGCATCGATCTGCGGATAGACTGCCTTATAAGCCTCCCACTGCATGGGGCGCCATTCCGCCCAAGGCGTGCGGGAGATCGCAACGACCTTGTCGATGCCGCCCGGACCTGTGATCGCAATGAAGTCTTCATAATAAAAGCCGAGCAGAATCCGATCAGGAGTATCGGCCAAAGTGACCGTTCGGCCCTTGAGGTCGGTCAGGGTGATTTCGGCCCAAGCGGGCAAGGCGGTGGTCAAGGCAAGCGCGCCAAGACCAAGGAGTTTGAACAGGAATCTCATACTATTACCCTCGGGTAATGCTGGCGCATCAAAGGCGCAGCAAGTTGACTTGATCGGCGAAAAGTTTTGGCGATCAAGCCAGAGGGGGTGCACGGACCGGTGTTGCAGGGTTGGTGGTCCGACCAAGACCATGCATATGTGCCGGGACAAGGATGGCTGCGGTAGCGCGCAGTTCAATGTCGATGAAGCTCAGGAAGGGTTCCAGAAGCAGTATTGACCCCGCCAAGTGACAGGCAGGGCAGTCGCCCATGACCAGTCCACTATCCTCGTCGCCCGACTCCGCGCAGAGATCAACCGCAGTCGGGCCGAATTCGGCCAAATACACCGCCTGACCAATCTGCGCGGCATTTGGGATCGGGCGGTGGGCAAAACCTATCGCCAAGAGGCTGATCGCCACCATCCAGACCATCGCGGCCTTGAAAAGCACTACGAACATCGTCTTCACCATGCTGTTGACTACCATACCATTATCAAGACGCAAATCCAAAACAGGAGGACGGCTCAAGTCCGGAGCGGGGTGACAAGCTGAAGCTCCCGCATTGGGATGGGCAGGGCTTCTGCCTTTATTACAGAGTGCTGGAAAAGGGCCGCTTTCTCACGCCCATGCGCGGAGTAGGCGCGGTGCGGCTGGCCCCGGCGCAGTTGGCGATGCCGTTGGGGCAGGTCGATGCGGGGGGATCGGGCAGGATCTCAAGGTCGCGTTTCGCCTCTTTCAATATCGCAATGCTTCGATGATCATCCTCGCGAGCTTTATGATTGTTCTGCTGATGGAAGTTTGTATAGACAGGCTGCGCGCCTGCCTTCAGTGATCGCCGCCAGAAGACGGGTGTGAGGCCTGAAATTGTCTTCTATGGTCAAGGCAAGCCGCGACGATTCTCCGGGCATGGTGTCTGCGAGTCCGCCTGTCGATCGGTGCCTCTAATTGGCAGGAGCCGTCATGACCGCCTTTCCCCTCGCCCAGTCCCGCCTCGCAAACCTACGCGCTCGTATGGAGGTGACCGGCTCCGATCTTGTGGTCCTTGGGCCGTCGAGCCATATGGCGTGGCTCTCGGACGTGCATCCGCATGGCGACGAGCGGCCCGTAATGCTGTTGATCACACGCGATTATGCCGGGTTTCTCATGCCTTCGCTCAATGCCGCCTCAGCGCGGCAGTCCACCGATTTGCCATTTCATATGTGGAGGGATGACGAAGGTCCGCATGCGGCTCTGCAAGACATTCTGAGCGCCTGTAATGCAAACCGTCCTGGCCTCTCGGTTGTGCTCGATGAAACCATGCGTACGGATTTCTCACTGTTGCTGCTGGACCATCTTCAGGCCCCGAACCGACGGTTTACCGACGATACAGTTGGTGCGCTACGTGCCTGCAAAGACGCCGCGGAATTTGACGCAATCAAAGCGGCACATCTGCTCAATGATCGGGCGGTTGAGGCCGCATTTGACGCGCTCCGCATTGGCATGACCGAGCGCGACTTGGTGCAAGTCATTCAGGAATTTTACGGGGCACACGGCGCGACGTTGGAGTTTTGTTCTGTCTGTTTTGGCCCCTCTGGGGCGTTTCCGCACCATACGCCCGGAGCGACGCGGCTGGAGCGCGACATGCCCGTACTGCTCGATACCGGCTGCCGGCTGAATGGGTATCCGTCTGACATGACGCGATGCGGATTTTTTGGTGCGCCGGACACCACCTACACCGAGGTTTTCACGGTGGTGGATCAGGCTGTACGGGCCGCGCTCGACGCGGCGCATCCCGGAGCATTGGCGCGTGATGTCGACAAGGCGGCGCGTGATGTGATCACCGCTGCAGGCTATGGCGACCGCTTTTTGCACCGCACGGGCCACGGGCTTGGTATCGACATTCACGAACCGCCGTACATCACTGCAACCTCTGAAACGCCGCTGTCAGTTGGCAATGTCTTTTCCATCGAACCGGGCATTTACCTCGATGGCCGTTTTGGGCTCCGGCTTGAGGAAATCGTGATCCTGCGGTCCGGTGGGGCTGAGGTTTTTTCGGATATGCCGCGTGATCTGATTGTGCGTCCAGTGATTGGATGACGCTTCAGCATCCTCCTCTGGGTGCGGAGCGTCATAGGTCCGATTCGGTGGCAAAAACTTTTCTAGATGGAAAAATTTTTGTTGCAATGCTTTTACATTTCGTCTGAGGTGAGCATCAAGAAACGCCTTCTGACCCAAGGACGCCGATGACCAATACACCTGCCGGCGCGCCACTCGCCCTGGGGCGTCGCATAAGAAAACGCAGGCAACTCTTGTCGATGACCTTGCAGGATCTCAGCAACGGATGTGGAGTATCTGTGAGCTATCTCAGCCAGATCGAACGCGACAATGCCGTGCCCACTCTGGGCACGCTGGCAGAAATTGCGGCGGCGCTGGATGTCGGCATCGACCATTTCATCGCCACGCCGAGACAGGCGGATAGCGTGACCCGCGCAGCCACGCGCCCGCAGTTCTCGATTTCCGGCACCTCGATCATCTATGAACAGATCGGCGCGGAATTTCCCGGGCATGAACTGACGTCGTTCATTCTCAATGTGCCGCCTGGGTATGAGTCCGAGACCGTGCAACATTCCGGTGAAGAGCTGATCTTTGTGCTCGAGGGCGAGATTTTGCAAGTGGTCAACGGGCAGCAATTTCTGCTCTGTGCCGGGGACAGCATGCATTATCTGGGCCAGCATCCGCACTCCTGGTCCAACGCCAGCGACACTCGGGCGCGTCTGCTCTGGACCGGCAAGATGCTGCATGGCGCAACCCCTTCATCTTATGTGCCGCGCACCGGCACGGACACATCAAAACCAGACATCCCCTGATCGGCATCGCGGTATGCGGCTCGGGCACCAGCCGGGACAACCGGCGCATTCTCTACCAAATCCAACAAGGAGACCTTACGTGAAACACCTACTGCTCTGCGCTTCTGCACTGGCGCTGACCGCCACGATGTCCGAGGCCAAAACCTTTGTCTATTGCTCCGAAGCCTCGCCAGAGGGGTTTGATCCTGCGCCCTTTACCGCAGGCGGCACGTTCGATGCCTCGGCGCATCCGATCTACAACCGCCTGACCGAGTTCAAGAAAGGCACGACCGAGGTCGTGCCCGGCCTTGCGACTGGTTGGGACGTGTCCGAGGACGGAACCGAATACACCTTCCATCTGCGCGAGGGCGTCAAGTGGCACTCGAATGACAAGTTCACGCCCACCCGTGACTTCAACGCCGATGACGTTATCTTTTCCTACGAGCGTCAGGGATCTGCCGACCATCCCTGGCATCAGTATATCGCCGGTGTGACCTACGAGTATTACACCTCCATGGCGATGCCTGACCTGATCAAATCCATCGAGAAGATCGACGACTATACGGTCAAGTTCACCTTGAACCAGCCCGAAGCGCCTTTCCTCGCCAATATCGCGATGCCCTTTGCCTCGATCGTGTCCAAGGAATATGCCGATGCGCTCGATGCCGCAGGGACCAAGGAAGATCTGAACAACCTGCCCATTGGCACCGGCCCGTTCAAGTTCGTGGCCTATCAAAAGGACGCGGTGATCCGCTACACGAAGAACGCCGACTATTGGGGAGAAGGCGCGATCATTGACGATCTGGTCTTTGCCATCACCCCGGACGCTGCCGTGCGTCTGCAAAAGCTCAAGGCTGGTGAATGCCACCTGATGCCCTATCCGGCCCCGGCGGATATCGAGACCATCAAAGCCGATCCCAACCTCAAACTGGATGAGCAGGCCGGTCTGAACGTGGGTTATCTGGCCTATAACACCACAGTCGCGCCGTTTGACAACGCGCGCGTCCGCAAGGCGCTGAACATGGCGATCAACAAGAATGCCATCGTGGATGCCGTTTTTCAGGGGGCGGCCGCCCCGGCCAAGAACCCGATCCCGCCGACCATGTGGTCCTATAACGAGTCGATCGTCGACGATCCCTATGATCCCGAAGCCTCCAAGAAGATGCTTGAGGAAGAGGGCGTGACCGACCTCTCGATGAAAATCTGGGCCATGCCGGTGCAGCGCCCGTATATGCCCAATGCCCGCCGTTCTGCCGAGTTGATGCAAGAGGACCTGTCCAAGGTCGGCGTCAAGGTCGAGATCGTGTCCTATGAGTGGGGCGAATATCTGCAAAAGTCGATGGAACCCGGCCGCGACGGCGCGGTGATGCTGGGCTGGACCGGGGACAATGGCGATCCCGACAACTTCCTGTCGGTGCTCTTGTCCTGCGATTCCGCCGGGCCTGGCGGTGCCAACCGCGCGTTTTGGTGCAACGAAGATTTTTCCAAGCTGCTGAAGGATGCCAAGATCACTGCCGATCCGGCAGAACGGACCGCGCTCTATGAACAGGCGCAGGTGATCTTCAAGGACCAGGCCCCGTGGTTCACCATCGCGCATTCGACCCAATATGTGCCGATGTCGAACAAGGTGTCGGGCTTTGTGATGAGCCCCTTGGGCGACTTCACCTTCGAGACTGTCGACATTGCCGAATGAACGGATCAGTCTGATCTGAAACCGGACGCGCGGGGGCACAGCCCTCGCGCGTTTTCAAAGGAAAGCGGCGCATGATCCGATTCATCTTGTCCAAGTTTCTTTACCTTATCCCGACCTTTATCGGGATCACCATCATCGCCTTCAGCTTTGTGCGCATCCTGCCCGGCGATCCGGTGCTCTTGATGGCGGGCGAGCGGGGTGTGACCCCCGAACGGCATGCGGAACTCAGCGCGCAACTGGGCTATGATCAACCCATCGTGCTCCAGTATTTCGATTTCCTCGGGCGGCTCTTGCAGGGGGACATGGGCAATTCGCTCGTGACCAAGAAACCTGTGCTGGACGAGTTCCTGACCCTCTTTCCCGCGACTGTCGAACTGGGTCTTTGCGCCATCATCATCGCCACTGTGATTGGCGTTACCGTGGGCGTATTTGCCGCCATCAAGCGCGGGAGCTGGTTCGACCAGATTTCCATGACGCTTGCCCTTGTCGGCTTTTCCATGCCGATTTTCTGGTGGGGGCTGCTGCTCATCATCTTTTTCTCAGGCATTCTCGGCTGGACGCCGGTGTCGGGGCGTATCAGCCTGCTGTACTATTTCCCAAATGTCACCGGCTTCATGCTGATCGACAGCCTGCTTTCGGGGCAGAAGGGGGCGTTCACCTCGGCGCTGAGCCATCTCATCTTGCCGTCGCTGGTGCTGGCCACGATTCCGCTTGCGGTCATCGCCCGTCAGACCCGCTCTGCCATGCTTGAGGTCATGGGCGAGGATTATGTCCGCACCGCTCGCGCCAAGGGCATGCCACAATACCGCGTCATCGGCATCCACGCGCTGCGCAATGCGATGGTGCCGGTGGTCACCACCATCGGTCTGCAAATCGGGGTGCTGATGGCCGGTGCCATTCTGACCGAGACGATCTTTTCCTGGCCCGGCATAGGCAAATGGATGATCGATTCCATCTCGCGCCGGGATTATCCGGTGGTGCAATCCGGCCTCCTGCTCATCGCGGCGCTCGTTATGATCGTCAACCTGCTGGTCGATCTGACTTATGGCCTCATCAACCCGAGGATTCGTGTGAAATGAGCGAGACATCCAACCTTGCCGCCCCGGTGAAGCTATCCGATGCTGCGATCCGTCGTCGCATGCTGGCTGAATTCTGGTTCTACTTCAGCCAGAACCGGGGCGCTGTGATCGGCCTGGTGGTCTTTGTGCTGCTGGTACTAACAGCGATCTTTGCCGGAATTATCGCCCCCCATGACCCGACCACGCAGTACCGCGAAGCCTTGCTTGTGCCTCCCGTCTGGGCCGAAGGTGGCAATGCGCAATTTCTGCTGGGGACCGATGCGGTCGGGCGCGACATGCTCTCGCGCCTGATCTTTGGTGCGCAATACTCGCTCTTTATCGGCATTGTCGTGGTTTCCATCGCGCTTGTGGGGGGGATCATCATCGGGCTGTTGGCGGGGTTCTTTGGCGGCTGGATCGACAATGTCATCATGCGGATGATGGATGTGATCTTGGCCTTTCCCTCGCTCCTTTTGGCACTTGTGTTGGTGGCGGTGCTGGGACCTGGGCTGACCAATGCGATGATTGCCATCGCGATTGTCTATCAGCCCCATTTTGCCCGTCTGACCCGTGCGGCCGTCATGTCCGAGATGAAGCGCGAATATGTCACCGCTGCCCGTGTGGCGGGGGCGGGGAATCTGCGCCTGATGTTCAAGACCATCCTGCCCAATTGTCTTGGGCCGCTGATCGTGCAGGCCACATTGTCGTTTTCCTCGGCAGTGCTCGATTCCGCCGCTTTGGGATTTCTGGGAATGGGAGCGCAGCCACCCTCGCCGGAATGGGGCACCATGTTGGCCGAGGCGCGGGAATTCATCCTGCGCGCTTGGTGGGTGGTCACCTTTCCCGGTCTCGCCATCCTGATTTCGGTGTTGGCGATCAACTTGATGGGCGACGGGCTACGCGACGCGCTCGATCCCAAGCTGAAGCGGAGTTGATGAAATGGCGCTTCTGAACATCAAGAACCTGACGGTCAAATTCGCCACCGCCACCGGCAGCTTTACCGCCGTAGACGGGATCGACGTGCATGTCGACCGGGGCGAGGTTCTGGCCATCGTGGGCGAGAGCGGCTCTGGCAAATCGGTGTCGATGCTGGCGGTCATGGGCCTTTTGCCTGATACAGCTACAATTACCGCTGACGAGATGACCTATGACGGGCGCGACATCTCTGACCTGTCCGCCACGGAACGGCGCCATCTCATTGGCCGCGAGATCACCATGATCTTTCAGGAACCTGTGGCGTCGCTCAACCCGTCCTTTACCGTGGGGTTCCAGATTGAAGAGGTGCTGCGCCTCAACCTTGGGCTCTCACGGCACGAGGCACGTACCCGCGCGCTCGACCTGTTTCGTGCCGTGGGCATTCCCGATCCTGAAACCAAGATTGACGCCTATCCGCATCAGATGTCAGGCGGACAGTGCCAGCGGGTGATGATCGCCATCGCCATCGCCTCGAACCCGCGCCTTTTGATCGCGGATGAGCCGACAACGGCCCTCGACGTGACCATCCAGAAACAGATCCTAGATCTGTTGATGAAACTACAAGAGGACTTCGGCATGGCGCTGATCCTGATCACCCATGATATGGGCGTGGTGGCCGAAACAGCCGACCGGGTTGTGGTGCAATATCAGGGAAAAAAGATGGAGGAGGCCGACGTGCTCTCGCTCTTTGAAGCCCCCCAGAGCCCTTATACTCGCGCGTTGCTCTCGGCCTTGCCAGAGCACGCAACAGGTGATCGCCTGCCCACCGTTTCAGACTTCTTCTCGCAGGAGGTCGCCCGATGACCGCAACGTCCCTCGCCCCCGTTGTTGAAGGTCGCGGTATTGTGCAGGATTACGCGGTGCCCGGCAGTCTCTTTGCCCGCGCAGGCAAGGTGCGCGCGCTCAACGGCATCGACTTTGCTGTCGATAAGGGCAAGACCCTTGCCATCGTTGGTGAGAGCGGTTCCGGTAAATCCACCCTCGCGCGCATTATCGCGCTGATTGACGCGCCTTCGGGCGGAGAATTGCGGATTGATGATCACCCCGTTGATATTGCCCGCAAACGCCCCGGCCCGGCCCTGCGCTCCAAGGTGCAGATGGTGTTTCAAAACCCCTACGGAAGCCTCAATCCCCGCCAGAAGATCGGCAATGTGCTGATGGAACCCCTGGTGATCAACACCGATATGCCCGCCTCGGAACGGCGAGACCGGGCCGAGGCGATGATCAAGAAGGTCGGCTTGCAGCCCGAGCATTTCAACCGCTACCCGCATATGTTCTCGGGTGGTCAGCGACAGCGCATCGCGATTGCCCGCGCGCTGATGCTCAACCCCTCGCTGCTTGTGCTGGATGAGCCGGTTTCGGCGCTCGATCTCTCGGTTCAGGCGCAGGTGCTCAACCTCTTGGCCGATCTGCAAGACGAGTTCGACCTGACCTATGTGTTTGTCAGCCACGATCTTTCGGTGGTGCGCTATATTGCCGATGAGGTGATGGTGATCTCCAAGGGTGAGGCGGTCGAGCAGGGCAGCCGTGAGGCGCTTTTTGCCGATCCGCAACACCCCTATACCCGTGCGCTCTTTGCCGCGACACCGGTAACCGATGTCGCGGCTATCCGCGCGCGGGTTGAACGCCGCAAGGCGGCACGGGCAGGTTAGACCACTTCGGGCTCCGCTAATTCCCTTGCGCGTGTGCGCAGCAGGAACTTCTGGATTTTGCCCGTCGAGGTGCGGGGAATGGTGGTAAACACGAAGCGTCCCGGCACCTTGTAGGGCGCCAGATGGTCGCGGCACCAGGCCCGCAGGGTTTCCGAATCTGCCGCCTGCCCCTCGGCCAGTTCGACAAAGGCGCAAGGGGTTTCGCCCCATTTCTCATGCGGCAAGGCGACCACGGCCGTCACAGCCACAGACGGGTGACGATAGAGCGCCTCCTCCACCTCGATAGAGGATATATTCTCGCCGCCCGAGATGATCACATCCTTGGAGCGGTCCTTGAGTTGAATGTATCCGTCCGGGTGCCGCACGCCCAAATCTCCGGAATGGAACCAGCCCCCGGCAAAGGCCTCTTGCGTGGCTTTCGGGTTGCGGAAATAGCCCTTCATCACGACATTGCCGCGAAACATCACCTCGCCCATGGTCACGCCGTCGCGGGGCACCGGGGCCATGGTATCGGGGTCCAGCACGTCGAGACCCTCGAGCGCCAGATATCGCACACCCTGGCGCGCCTTGAGCTTTGCTTGTTCCGCAGAGGACAGGGTAGACCAACCGTCGTGCCAGTCATTGACGACCGCCGGGCCATAGGTCTCGGTCAACCCGTAGAGATGGGTCACGTCGAACCCTGCCTCCTTCATGTCGGCCAAGAGCTTTTCCGGGGGCGGTGCCGCGGCGGTGAAGAATTGGACCCTGTGATCAAGCGCCCGTTTGACGCTCTGTGGGGCGGAAATCATAAGAGACATGACAATCGGCGCGCCACAAAGATGCGTCACGCGCTCTTGTGCGAGCGCCTCCCAGATCGGTTCGGCGCGCACCTGACGCAGGCAGACATGCGTGCCGATGATGGCCGAGAGCGTCCAAGGGAAACACCAGCCGTTGCAATGAAACATCGGCAGGGTCCACAGATAGACCGCATGTTTGGCCATGGAGGTGGTCAGCGCATTGCCCTGTGCCAAGAGATACGCACCCCGGTGATGCGAGACCACGCCCTTGGGGTCGCCTGTGGTGCCCGAGGTGTAATTGATCGAAATCGCGTCCCATTCATCCTCTGGCATCAGCCAGTCATAGGCCGGATCGCCAGCCGACAAGAAGGCATCGTAGTCTTCTGCCTCGGTCGCGATGCCCGGCCCCGCGAACTCCGGATCATCATATTGGATAAGGAGCGGGGTGGCCGTTGCGAGCGACAGCGCCTCTTGCATCAGGGGCATGAATTCGCGGTCCACGATCACCGCCCGAGACATGGCGTGATCGAGTTGAAACGCGATGATGCCCGCGTCTAGCCGCGTGTTGATCGAATGCAGCACCGCGCCGCACATCGGCACGCCGTAATGACATTCCAGCATTGCGGGCGTGTTTGCCAGCATGACCGACACGGTATCTCCGCGCCCGATCCCCCGCGCGCTCAGCGCCGAGCCGAGCTGGCGCGAGCGCCTGTAGAACTCGGCATAGCTGCGGCGCAGGGAGCCATGCACAATTGCGATGTGATCCGGGAAAACCGTCGCCGCGCGTTCCAGGAACGTCAGCGGCGTCAGCGGCTGATGGTTCGCGGGGTTGCGATCAAGATCCGTGTTGTAGGGGTTCGTGCTCATGTCTCAGGCATCCTGCCACTGGGGCGCGCGTTTCTCGATAAAGGCACCGATGCCCTCTTGGGCATCTCGCGCCAGCATATTGTCCACCATCACGGCGGAGGCGTAGGAATAGGCATCGGACAGGGTCATCTCGCGTTGCGCGTAAAAGGCGCGCTTGCCGGTGGCGAGGGTCATGCTCGATTTCGATGCAATCTTGCGCGCCATGGCCATCGTGGCGGCCTGCACGTCATCCGGTGCTACGGCGTGATTGATAAGCCCCATTTCCGCCGCACGGGCGGCTGGGATCATATCGCCCGTCAGCAGCATCTCCATCGCATGTTTGCCCGCCACGTTGCGCGACAGGGCCACCATCGGGGTCGAGCAGAAGAGGCCGATATGCACCCCTGGCGTGCTGAACTGCGCCGTATCCGCCGCAATCGCCAGATCGCAGCTTGCCACCAACTGACAGCCTGCTGCGGTGGCGATGCCCGTAACCTCGGCGATCACTGGCTTGGGGCAGTTCACGATGGCCTGCATTACGCCGGAACAGAGCGCCATGATCTTGGTGAAATAGGCGCGACCCCGGTCCGCTCCGGCCCGCCCCGCGGTCATTTCCTTGAGGTCATGGCCCGCGCAGAACGCGGGCCCGTTTGCTGCAAGAACGATGACCCGCACCGCGGGATCATTCCCGGCCTCCGCAAAGGCGCGACCCAGGTCTGCCAGCATTGCCTCGGACAGCGCGTTGCGGCGTCCTGCGTCATTCAGCGTCAGGCGCAGGATGCCGTCGCCGTCGAGCTCAGAGAGAAGGATATCGCTTTTTGGCACGGGGTCTCGTCCTTTCAGAGGTCAGAGAATGTTGATCTCCACGCTCTCAGCGAGCGTGTTGGCGATAAAGCAGTAGCGGTGCGCGCGGTCCTGCATTTCTGCCAGCTGCGCGTCTTCCACCGCAAAGCCGGTGTCGAAACGCACGACCGGATGCAGATCAATCCGTGTGACGGACATTTGCCCCTTGGGGTTCTTACCCAGATGGGCCACGGCATAGTCGTGATAGCTGGCGACCGGCCAGCCGGCCTTGGCCGCAAGGGCAAGAAAGGTCATCATGTGGCAACTGGACAGCGCCGAGGCGAGCGCCTGCTCAGGATTGGTGTGGGCGGGATCACCGCCCCAATCCGGGGCGGCATCCACTTGCACATCATGGTGGTTGTTGAACTGCACGGTATGGGCGTTGGAGTATTTGCCAGTGTGCAGCACAGGTTCGGCGCGCTGCCAATGCAGCTCGATTGCGAGGTCGGACATGGATCAGGACTCGTCTTGACTGGGCGCGCTCAGGCGGCGGCGATTTTCTTGTTGGGATCGTAGAAGGGGCGCTCCACCATCACGGCGCGCACTGGTCCCTGGCCGGTCACGACCTCAACCTCGGCGCCGATATTGGCATACTCGGCTGCGACCATCGCCAGAGCGATATTGCGTTCCAAGCGTGGCGAGTAGACGGCCGATGTGACCTTGCCCACCTGCGCCCCCGCAACATTGATCGCCCAGAACGTGGTGTTCGGCCCTTTAAGCGGCGCAGCGTCGATGATCAGGCCAATCTGCTTGCGGCGCGGACCCTCGTCACGAATACGGCGCAGCGCGGCCTTGCCAATGAACTCGGCCTCGATATCGAGATTGACCAACCGGTCCAAACCCAGCTCATAGGGGTTGGTGTTGATGTCCGCATCGGCATGATAGGACAACATCCCCCCCTCGATCCGGCGAATGGATGAGGTGTGACCGGGTTTCAAACCATGGGGCATCCCCGCCGCCATGATCCGCTCCCACAATGCATCGCCATGGGCGCTGTCGCGCAGGTAAATCTCATAGCCCAATTCGCTTGACCAGCCGGTGCGCGATACGATCAAGGGCATCCCGTCCAGTTCGACTTCGCGCATCCAGTAGTATTTCAGATCGAGGATGCTCTCGCCAAAGAGCTCTTGCATGATCAGGCCCGATTTCGGCCCTTGCAATTGGAGGGGGGATACGTCCGGCTCGCCGATGGTCACATCCATACCGGAATGCACCGCCACACCCTGCGCCCAAAGAAGGATGTCGCTATCGGCCAGCGAAATCCAGAAGTGGTTTTCTGCCAGACGCAGCAGGATCGGGTCATTAAGAATGCCGCCCGCTGCATTGGTGATCAGGATGTATTTGCACTGGCCCACGGCCATTTTCGACAGGTCGCGCGGCGTCAGCATCTGGACAAAGCGTGCAGCGTCGGGGCCGGTGATCTCGACCTGGCGCTCCACGGCGACATCGCAGAGGATGGCGTCATTCACGAGGTTCCAGAAGTTCTGTTCCGGATCACCAAAGTCACGCGGGATATACATATGGTTATAAACGGAAAATCCCTTTGCGCCCCACCGCACGGTGGCATCGAAATAGGGGGATTTACGGATCTGGGTGCCAAAGCCGAAGTCGTCTGCTTGCATCATGGTTTTCGCCCTTGCTGTTCCGTCGCGCCACCGTGGCCGACTGTGTGAAACTGGCGATCTTCTAGGGCCAAACGGCACTGGGATTTGGTCTGAAAAAGCGATCCGCGCAGACTGAACAGGCTGATTTTTAATTGCGGACAGACTGCGCGGTCGGTTGGATCACTTGCCGTCTTTTGCTGTGAGAAGTGCGAGATTCGGTTTCCCGGATTTGACACGCCGCGTGGCGATGTAGGTCATGTAGCGGTCGATGCCCAAGTCACCGGCAAGCATGGCGTCCATCACGGTCTGGAACCGCGCAAGGCTGGGGCAGATGACGCGCATCACATAGTCCATGCCGCCTCCGGTGGCGACACATTCGGTGATCTCGTCGCGCCCACGGACGAAACCCTCAAACCGGTCAAAATCCGCCTTGCGGTGGTGCGTGAGCGAGACGGTGACGACAACCTCGGTAAAGTCGCAGATCTTTTCGAGCACGATATCCGCATGATACCCACGGATAAAGCCCGCCGCCTTCAAGCGATCAAGACGTGCCCAACAGGGGGTCGGGGAGATATTAGCAATCTCAGCCAGCCGAGTTTTGCTTAGGGGGCCATGCTGTTGGACCGCATTGAGAATGCGGATATCCGTTGCATCAAGCCCGAGCCGTTTCATCCCCTGGAAACCTTTTGTCACAAGATGGCGATGGGTCATCGCGCAGCGCCTCACAAGCACCACTCGAATGTAGCGCGCATATCCGCGCGTCCTCGTCCTATTGCAACATCTTTCTCGCCAAAAGCGACGGGGATTGTCTTGCCTTAGTCCCGGTCTGGCGTGTGATCGTTGAATGTCGGCCCTGTTCCTTGATAGAGGTCAGGTGCGGGCGGCCCAAAACATGCGGAGAAAGTCATGAGCGGATTACTGGCGCTATTCGACGATGTGGCTGCTATCGCCAAGCTGGCCGCGTCGCAACTTGACGATGTTGCAGCGCAAGCGAGCAAGGCCGGAACCAAGGCCGCCGGAGTGATTATCGACGATGCTGCGGTCACACCGAAATACGCCACCGGACTGCCTGCGGCGCGCGAGTTACCTATCGTGTGGAAAATCGCGCGCGCCTCGTGTTTTCAACAAGCTGGTGATCTTGTTGCCTGCTGCGCTTTTGTTGAATGCGTTTTTGCCTTGGATACTAACACCTCTCTTGATGCTTGGCGGGGCCTATCTGTGTTTTGAAGGTGCCGAGAAGGTCTGGCATCTGATCGTGCCACACAAGGACCACGGCCCGCAGGAGGCCGAAACCCTTGAGGCGGCACATCTGGAAGAGCAGCGTGTGAAAGGGGCAATCAAGACCGATTTCATATTGTCCGCAGAGATCATGACAATCGCCTTGTCACAGATCGACATTGGCACCTTTTGGATACAGGCCACGGCCTTGGGCTTGGTGGCCATCGGCATTACCATATTGGTTTATGGTGCCGTGGCACTCTTGGTTAAGGCTGATGACGTCGGCCTGCATCTGAGTACGACCGGGCGCTTTGGTGCCACGCGGGCATTTGGGCGGGGCATTGTCCGGTCCATGCCGGGTGTGTTGACGGGGATTGGGGCCATTGGAACAGTTGCGATGTTGTGGGTTGGGGGCAGCATCCTCGTGCATGGCCTGCATGAACTTGGCTGGCATCTGCCTTATGAGCAGATCAAGCATGCCGCAAAATGGGCGGTAGAGACGGCCGGCGCGTTGCCCGGCCTTGTCTCTTGGGGCGTTACGGCGGGGCTCGACGGAATTGTTGGTCTGGTTGCGGGTCTCGTGCTGATCCCGGTTGTCACCCGAGCAATTGTTCCGGTTTCCGGCTGGCTCTTTCCTGAGAAATCGTGACTCTGTTGCACGCCCGTCAAAAGCAGGTCACAGGTGTCTCGATCTTTCGAGGCGCTCAGAACACCGTGTCTTGTAGGATCACCCGCTTCCTTCTAGCCTTGTTCAACCTTCCTTGGTGTTATGGTGAAAGCCTTTGAGACAAGACTCGGCTGAGATGACGCAATCCGAGTTGCAGGACGCGCTGTTGCGGCGCGGGTTCGCCCTGTCCGATGCCCTTTGGACTCGCCTCTTGGGCGGGCGCACGAACCAAAGTTGGAAAGTCGAGGCCGAGGATCTGTCCATTGTCGTCAAACTCTTTGCGAAGGTTTCGGACAATCCCCTCTTTCCCAATGATGCAAGCGCAGAGGTTGCCAGTCTCCGGCATTTAGACAATTTGAACCTTGCCCCGAAATGGTTGGATGATTTCGCCACCGCAGAGGGGCATTGCGTGATTTATCAGCATGTCCCTGGCCAAAGCTGGCAAACCGGGGTGTCAGAGATTGCCGCGCTTTTGTACCGGGTCCACGCCCTGGCCGGACCGGAGAATCTGCGCACGGTGCCGGATGGGAGCGAGGGCCTTCTGCGCCAGACAGAACAAATTCTGTCCCACTGTCCTGCTGTCAAAGCCAAGCCTGTTTGGAGCTTTCGCCCCTCTGGGGTGATTCCCCCTGTCGGCCGAATGTGTTTGCTGCACGGCGATCCCGTTGCCGGAAATATCGTGGGAAATCCGGGGGACTGGCGGCTGATAGACTGGCAATGTCCGGCGATTGGTGACCCGTGTGAGGATATCGCCCTGTTTCTGTCCCCCGCGATGCAAATGGCCTATCGCGGTGCGCCCTTGTCGGAGGGAGAGCGCCAGAGATTTCTGGCAACTTATCCCGACCCAGAGATTACTCGGCGCTACCAATCGCTTGCGGCATTCTACCATTGGCGCATGGCGGCCTATTGTCTCTGGCTCGATTCGCGCGGTGATCGCGCTGCTGGCGAAGGCACAGAGGCGGAAATCGCCGCAATGAGCGCAGCTTACATCTGAATTTGCACAAAAATTAATCAGGTCGTTGCAACTATATCTCTCAGCAGCGAGAATGGGCGTATGGCGAAAATTCGGGTTCCATTGAGCCTTGAGCTATGGCATAAGCAAGCCTAAGTCCTTTTGGGATGTCATGGTCCATAATGGATAGGAGAATAAAATGAACAAGATTTCGACTTTTGTCGCCGCTGCCGCTCTGGCCGCTTCCGCCGCTGCTCCGGTTCTTGCTGAAGAAGCAAAGACCAATGCTGATCCGTTCGTGTCCACCCAAGGTGCGGGCGTTGGTCTTGGTCTCGGCGTGAGCACCGGCACCGTTGTGGCTGTTGTCGCAGGTGCGATCATTGTTGGCGCAGTTGCCGCTTCGGGTGGCGACGGTTCGTCCTCCACGACGACCACCAACTGATATTTGTCGCGCCGGTTTCGGCGACAATCGACATATGAGATACAGAAAACGGGCAAGATTGCCCGTTTTTTGCTGTTTTAGGGATAGGACGGGGGCAAGGCTAGTAGCTCGTCCAGTTGCCTGCCGATCCAACCGCGCGGGATGAAATGGCCTCGGCTATGCACATCAAGCACTACGCGGCCTTCGGCGCAGTCCTCCCATGTGATGCGCTGAAAGCTGAGGGGTTCTGTCACCCTCCATTCCCCACGCCCCTCACCGGGTTCTGCACATCCCAGCTTGTCCCGCCAGAGTTTGACAGGCCATGTGGTCTCTCCCTCTGGACCGAACGGAAAGTCCATGACGGTATCTGAGGTGCCGTGCACGTGACGAATCTCTTGAGGGGCCTGTTGGCAGTGTTCTGATTGGCGCAGGGTGCCCGATACCGCCAGTAGAGCGGAAACGCCGTCGCCGTTCTCACATACATAACGCCAAGCCATCGCGGATCCGTAGGAATAGCCCGAGACAAAGATGCGGGCGCGGTCTATCGGATAGCGTTTTGCGGCATCCTCGATCACGGCGGCAGCAAACGCCACGTCATCGGTTTGGGAGGTCCAGAAGTTCCATGTTCTGCCCTCGCCATTGGGAGCCAGTAACAGCACGCCGCGTCGCCGTGTGGCACCCGCGACGCGGGGATGTTTGACCACGACCGTGCCTTGCCGCATCCACCCATGAAAATGCAATAGAACCGGTAAGGGCGACGACCCGTCCCAGCCATCAGGCTCTAGCACGTGATAGGAACGGTCCCCCAAGGGACAGGGCACTTCGGCGTGACAGCGATCCTCGGTTGTCTCGATTGCGTGCAGCAGCCCCGGCCAGAGACAACACAGCAGGAAGAACAGGGAACGCATGACATCTCCGACACGTGGCTGAAACCAGACTACGCACCGCGCCTGAAATGTCATGTCACAAGAGTGTCAGGTTCGGCCCCGACGAACATGTCGGGGCCGAACAGGTCAGATCAACGCAAAGATGCGTGCGGGCCCACCAGAACCGCCGCGGTGCTTGGGCGCGCCGATCACGATGGTCGCCCCGGCGGCGGGCACCTTGTCGAGATTGGCAAGACATTCGATGCCGAACCGGCCCGTTGGCAGCCAGGCGTAATGCGTCGCGAAATCGGCCGAGGGGCCGTGGTCGAGCGACAGTGTATCGCTGGCAATCGAGCGGGCACCGGTTTCCTCGATCAGCATTTGCGCCGCCTCGATGTGAAAACCGGGATAGTGCTGTTTTTCGCCATCAAACCCGCGAAAGGCCTCGGTGCCGGTCTTGGCCCCCCAGCCGGAATGCAGCGCCACACAGGCGCCGTCGGGGATCGGGCCGTGGGTGGCAATCCACGCCTTGAGATCGTCAGGGGTGAGCATCGTGTCGGCGTCCTGTGCCGCGCGTGCGGCGATATCCACCACACAGAGCGGTGCGACCAGATCGCCCACGGCGATTTCATCGACCGATGCGCCATCCGCCGAGAAATGCAGCGGCGCATCCACATGGGTGCCAGTGTGCTCGTTCACCGTCAGCGTCATCAGGTTAAAGCCGTTTTCGGCAAAGTTGAAATTCTGCTCGGTCGAGATGCCGGGCGCGCCGAAATAGGTGGGAAAATCCGCGTCATAGGTATGTGTCAGGTCCTCGACCTTGGCATGTCCATTCGCCATGGCGGGCGTGCCGCCAAGAGGGGACAATGCGGCCGCTGCCCCGACCCCCGCTGCAGCGGTGAAAAAGCTGCGGCGCGACAGCATCCTGTCCTTGACCGCGTTGATGATACAGGCGTCACACATGGCATGTCCTTTCGGGTTTCGGTGCATATGGGGTGCAGCCTAGCATGATTCTGCGTTATGCAAGGGGGCGGCTTTGGTCGGAACTTGAAAACAAGGAGCATGCCATGGTGGCGCTGATGCGCTTGCTGATTTTTGGATTGATCGCTCTGACGGTGCTCTATCTGGCGATCTCCTGGTATTCGCGTTCCGTGCGGCGACGGAAAATGGAGCGCGATTGGGAAGAGGCGGGTCGTCCCGGCGACAGGAATACCTATATAGAGACCGGTATGGCGCAATATGAGCAATCGCTGCGCAAGCGGCTGATCTGGCTGGTCTATATCGTTCCGGTGGTGACAGTGGTGGTCATCATATATCTGACGAACTTCATGTAAGGGGGCCGACGATGGTCTATGTCAAATGGGTGTTCTGGGGTCTGTTCTGGACCGGCGTGATTGCGTTTCTGCATTACACGCTGCCGCAGCATGATGTGGTGCGGATCACGGATACCTATGAAAAGCGGGTCAATCCGGGGGATAATTCGCTCTTCTGGTCGAATGCGGATACCGGAGCGGACCCGACGGCGACCGAACGCGATGTGTTTTTCATCCAGACCTTCCGTGCCAATGACAAGCCGATGATCTATCGCAACGAGGATACGGGCTGGGGCTGGCCGCCCTATTTCAAGTTCGACACCTCGAATTTGCAGGCCGAAGCCTCGGACATGATGTCGAAGAAATCCGCCGAGAATGCCCAATGGGTCGTCGTGCGCCATTATGGCTGGCGGAACGAGTTCTTTTCCATCTATCCCAATGCCGTCAGCATCTGGCCGGTCGCGGGGCCGGATGTGCAGATCATCCCTTGGGTCAAGATCGTGATCCTTCTGCTGCTCGCCGCATCAGCCTGGGCCATCCGGGTTCGCTGGCGGCGGTTCTGGAACGGGCGCGAGAAACAGGGTGACACGGAATGGGGCGTCGGGCGCGGTTAAAACCGCGCCCATTCGGCCTCAACGCTTGCCGTAGTAGAGACCCACGACATGCTCTGCCTCGGCAAAGAACAGCCAGCGTGACGCCGCGATCCCGGCGACATGGGCGAGGACAGCCACCAAGGCCAGGGCATGGCTGAAGGGCACAAGCAAGAGCAGGACAGGCACGGCATAGCCCAGACCAAAGGCAATGCCGCGCAGTTTCAGCGCGTGTTTGCGCCCAACCTGAAAGACCAATTCCCGCAAGAGGTAGTTGGGCCCGGTATGGGGTGGCTCAAAGGCGCGCACCGTGCCGATATGCCCAAGGCCAGTTGCCGTCGCCATATCCGTACCCGAGGCGGCAAAGGCCCCGTCGCCGCGCACCCACCATAGGATTTGCAGCACGCCAGCGATCGGGATCAGGATTAGCGCCACGCTGATCTGTCCCGCCAAGAGCGCGCCCCCCGCCAGTGAAATCGCGATCAAGAGCGCGGGTGTCAGGGGAGTTTTCCAGCGCGGCACGGTTTTCAGTTGGGCATAGATCATCGAGGTGGTGAACACGGTGCCAAGAGCGAGCGCCGCGCCAAACCAGCCCAAAATCGCCAGACGTTCACCAAAGAACACAAGCCCTGCGCCGTAAATCCCCATGACGACAAGCGCCGCGACCGCGCAGACGCCTTCGCGGCTGAGCCAGCTTGATCGCCACTGGCTAAACGCTTTCCAAGCGCGTTCCGGATGCCCGAGGTGAAAGGTCGAAGCCATAAGCCCGCCCACGGCCAGTGCATAGGCGATGGCGAAGAAGGCGAAGGCAACCCAGCCAGTGACCGCAGGCAGGCCCAGACCCAGCCAGAACAGCAGGCCAAAGCCCAGGCCCGAGAGCGTGGTAAAGACGATGACGGAAGGGGCTGGATGCATCAGAGCTTCTCCAAGGTCTTGTCGAGCCAGCCAAGGAAACCCTTGGGTTCCTCGATCACGGGACCGAGGAACGGCGCCAGAATGTCGATCTCGCCCACCGGCTTGGGTTGGTCGAGCCGATCCTTGGGGCGCGGCGGCAGGTATTTGTTGACAGGTTTGGTGGACTGTTCCGGCATGAGATCGAGGCCACCGCGCTCAGCGGTGAGTTTCGAGACATTGCTTTCGGGGTCTGCGAAATCCCCGAAATGGCGGGCCCCTGCGGGGCAGGTGCGCACGCAGGCGGGCACGCGGTCGACCTCGGGCAGGTTCTCGTTGTAGATGCGGTCCACGCAGAGGGTGCATTTCTTCATCACCCCCTCTGCGGCGTCCATTTCGCGCGCGCCATAGGGGCAGGCCCAGGCACAGAGGCCGCAGCCGATGCAATTGCTCTCGTTGACCAGAACGATCCCATCCTCGACCCGCTTGTAGCTGGCCCCAGTGGGGCAGACGGTGACGCAGGGCGCATCCTCGCAATGCAGGCAGGATTTGGGGAAATGCACCAATTGCGCGGCGGGGTGCGGCATGGCGGAGGAGGCCAGCGGCTGCACCTCGTAGCTGTGAACGCGGTTGAGGAATGTGCCCGAAGGGTCTGCGCCATAGGGTTGCTGATCACTCAAGGGGGCACCGTAATTCTCGGTATTCCAGCCCTTGCAGGACACCACGCAGGCGTGACAGCCGACGCAGGTGTCGAGGTCGATCACCAAGCCCAGCTTTCGGGTGGTGGATGCGGGAAGCGTTGTCATGCGCGGCGCTCCTCTAGGATATTGGACCGGATGCTCACCGGCTCTTCGCGGGTCTTGTCCCATGTGGCGATGAACCAGATGAACGAGCCGACACTGAAGGCGACAAAGGCCAGAATGGCCAGCAATGTCAGAGTCTTGCCGCTCATTTCCCGACCTTCCATTCCAGATGGTCAGGGCCTTGTCCGACCGGTGATTTGATCGGGGCAAAGGCGGGTTGCGCCTCTGATGGCGCGGCGGCCTTGGCGATCTTGACGCGCAGGTCGAACCACGCCGCCTGTCCGGTGATGGGATCGGAATTGGACCATCTGAGGCCGTCACCCTTGGGCGGCAAAAGCTCGTGGATCAGATGGTTGAGCAGAAAGCCGCGCGTTGCCTCGGGGGCATCCTCGGAGAGCGCCCAGGCCCCCTTGCGCTTGCCGATGGCGTTCCATGTCCAGACGGTGTTTTCGTTGAGCGCGGCCATATGGGCGACGGGCACGGTAATCTCGCCATGGGCAGAGGTGACGCGCGCCCAATCCCCGTCGCTGAACCCGTGCTTCTCCCAGAGTTTGGTGGGCAGATAGAGCGGGTTCTGGCCGTGGATCTGGCGCAGCCATGCGTTTTGCGTGCCCCAGGAGTGATACATCGCCATCGGGCGCTGTGTCAGCGCATGGACGGGGAATTCATCGGGATCGACATGCGATTCCTCGAACGGAGGATACCAGATCGGCAGCGGGTCCATCGTGGCCTTGATCCGGTCGCGCAGGTGGTCGGGGGGTTGGCGGGTGCCATGCCCCTCGGCGGCCAGTTGGAATTTGCGCATGGTTTCGACATAGAGATCAAACACATAGGGCTGCGGTGTGTCAAAGAGGCCCATACCGACTGCCCAATTCTGGTAGGCCATGTTCCATGGTTTGTAGTAATTCGCGCCGTCGGGGATGTGGCTTACGAAAAAGCCGCCGTTCTCGATGTAGCGGTTCAGCTGTTCGGGGTTGGGCGTGCCGCGCCCGGTATCAGAACCATCGCCGCGAAAGCCCGAGAGCGGACCGATGCCCGGTTTTCGCTCGTGATTGACGATGTAATCGGCGTAATCGGCGTATTTCGCCGTGCCATCCTCGGTGGTGAAACCGGGCAATTTCAGCTTGTTGGCCAGTTGCACCAGCACAGTTTGAAAGCCGCGCACATCGCGGTCAGGTTCGATCACCGGCCAGCGGATCGCATCGGCGGCGGCATCCGCCTCGCAGATCGGGCGATCCAGCAGCGAGATGCAATCGTGGCGTTCCAGATAGGTTGTGTCGGGTAGAATCAGATCGGCATAGGCGACCATCTCAGAGCTATAGGCATCCGAATAGATGATGCGGGGAATGACATAGGCACCGCTCTCGTCCTTGTCGGTCAGCATCTCGATCACGCCGCGCGTGTTCATCGAGGAATTCCACGACATATTGGCCATATACATGAACAGCGTGTCGATCTTGTAGGGATCACCGGCATGGGCGTTGGAGATGACCATATGCATCAGCCCATGCGCCGACATCGGGTTTTCCCAGGTAAACGCCTTGTCGATACGGGCGGGCGTGCCGTCAGGCTTGAGCGCCAGATCCTCGGGGCCGCGTACAAAGCCCAGATGCGGGCCGTCGAGCGGGCAATCGGGCTGGACCCCGCAATGCGGTTTGGGATGGGCGCTAACGGGTTTGGGATAGGGCGGTTTAAAGCGGAAACCGCCCGGCACCTCGACCGTGCCGAGCAGAATTTGCAGGACGTGCAGGGCGCGGGCCGTCTGGAACCCGTTGGAATGTGCCGAAATCCCGCGCATGGCGTGAAAGCTGACGGGGCGGCCGGTCATGGTCTTGTGGGTTTCGCCCCGAAAGTCCGACCATTCGTGATTGAGCGTAATCGCCTCGTCAAAAGCCACGCGCGCGATTTCGGCGGCGACGCGCCGGATCTTGTCGGGGGTCACGCCGCAGCGCGCGGCCACCGTTTCGGGGGCATATTGAGGATCGAGATAGCGTTCGGCCATGAGGTGCATGACGGGGCGATGTGTGATGCCGTCTGCCTCGTATGTCGCACTGAGATCGGGGCGCACGCCGGGTGTGTCAAAGGCGGTGAGCTGGCCAGTGGTGCGGTCGATCACCAGAGGCTTGCCGTCATCATCGCGCAGGAGAAGCCCGTGTTCGGGCGAGGCGGGATCGCTGTTCAACAGCACCGGCGCATTGGTGTAGCGCGCGAGGTAATCGAGGTCGATCTTGCCCGCCTGCATCAGTTCGTGAATGAGAGACAGGATAAAAAGCCCATCCGTTCCGGGGGTTATGCCCACCCAATCATCGGCCACGGCATTGTAGCCGGAGCGGATCGGGTTGACCCCGATGACCCGCGCGCCGCGCGCCTTGATCCGCCCAATGCCCATCTTGATCGGATTGGAATCGTGATCCTCGGCCACGCCGAAGAGGATGAACAGCTTGGTATGGTCCCAATCCGGCTGACCAAATTCCCAAAAGGCACCGCCCATTGTGTAGATGCCCGCCGCCGCCATGTTGACCGAGCAAAAGCCGCCATGTGCGGCATAGTTCGGCGTGCCGAAATTCTGCGCCCAAAAGCTGGTGAAAGACTGTGATTGATCACGCCCGGTGAAGAAGGCCAGCTTGGACGGATCGTCATGGCGGATAGGGTCCAGCCAGTCGCAGGCGATTTGCAGCGCCTCATCCCAAGAGATTTCCTCGAACTCGCCAGAGCCACGGGGGCCGACCCGCTTGAGCGGCGCGCGCAGGCGCGAGGGGGCGTTGACCTGCATGATGCCGGCAGATCCCTTGGCGCAGAGCACCCCCTTGTTCACCGGGTGGTCGCGATTGCCTTCGATATAGGCAACCTTGCCCCCCTTGAGGTGCACGTTGATCCCGCAGCGGCAGGCGCACATGTAACAGGTGGTTTTGCGCACCTCATCCGAGACATGCGGCGAGGTGTCGATGCGGGGCTGATGTGTCATGGTTGGCCTTTTTCTCCGTCGGCGTCACGTTATGGCAGAAGAAACCTGATCGCGACCATCTTCTTGATTCTTTTCATTTCCTGAAAACATGTCTCGGAAATTCCGAAATTACCGGTCTGTTGTTCCTGTTCATGGCCTCATTCACCGCACAAGAGGCGTTGTGCGTCGCCCGCGATCATGCGTTCCTCTTGGGCCGGAATGATCCAGCAGGCGATCTTCGAGGCGGGGGCGTGCAGGCGGGTTGCGCCCATTGCATTGGCGCGGATGTCGAGCTCTGCTCCGAGCCAGGCTAGGCCTTCCATGATCCGGGCGCGCACGGGGGCGGCGTTTTCGCCGATGCCGCCGGTAAAGGCCACGGCATCAAGCCCCTGCATCGCTGCGATGAGCGATCCCGCGTGGCGGATGGCCCAATAGCAGAAATGCTCGACCGCGAAGGCGCTTGCCGGGGAGGGGTCAGCGAGCAGTGCGCGCATGTCCGAGAGGCCGCCCGAGAGGCCGCGCAGCCCGCTTTCCTTGTTCAGAAGCGTGTGGGTAGCGGCGATACCGTCCTCTTCGGCCAATCGCAGCACGGCGTTGCCGTCGATCATGCCGGTGCGGGTACCCATGGTCAGCCCCTCTAGGGGTGAGTAACCCATTGATGTGGCGATGGATTTACCGTCGCGGATCGCGCAGATTGACGCGCCGTTGCCAAGGTGAAGGGCCAGCAGGCGGGCGGGCAGCGGCGTGCCGGTCAGGGTGGGCAGGCTGTCGATGAGTGAGGCATAGGAGATGCCGTGAAAGCCATAGCGCCGGATGCCGCGCGCCTCGATTGCGGCAGGCAGGGCGTAGCGGGTGGCAACCTCTGGGTTGCTCGCGTGAAAGGCGGTGTCGAACGCGGCCACTTGGGGCAAGTCGGGCGCAAGCGCAGACAGGGTTTCGATCGCGGCGACGTTGTGTGGGTTGTGCAGCGGGGCAAGCGGCGTGCAGGCCTTGATCGCGGTCAGCACCGCAGGCGTGATGCGCGTGGGCTGGGTGAGTGTGGTGCCACCATGTACCACGCGATGCGCTGCGGCGGCGAAGCGAGTGATGTAAAATCCTTGACTTTCAAGTTCTTGCAGGATGGCATGCAAAGCGGTTGCGTGATCGGGCAGATCGCGGACCGCCTTTGCATCCCCCAGTTTTAGCGTGCCAGAACCGCCAATCCCATCGGCGATCCCGGTCAGGATTTGGGTGAGCTGGCCGTCAAAAACGGCCAGCTTGATCGAGGATGACCCGGCATTCAGGACCAGAATGAGATCGCTGTTGCCGGGGCTTCCCATAGATCAGACCTGCTGCTCGCGCATGTCGGCCGGATCAATCCCGGCGACGGCCACGGGCTTTTTCATTGCGTCCCGGCGGAAGGGCTCGCCCAGTTCCTGATTGATCATGGCCTCGATGAGGGTGGTCTTGCCATGTTCCATCTGATCCTTGATCGCGGTGTTGAGTGCGTCGGTCAGTTCCTCCATCGTGCGGGCGATGACACCCTTGAGGCCGCAAGCCTGTGCAATCCCGGCATAGCTGACCTGCTGATCCAGCTCTGTTCCGACGAAATTATCATCAAACCAAAGGGTTGAGTTGCGCTTTTCGGCACCCCACTGGTAATTGCGGAACACGATCTGCGTCACGGCGGGCCATTCCGAGCGGCCAATGGCGGTCAGTTCGTTGACCGCGATGCCAAAGGCACCGTCCCCGGCAAAGCCGACCACCGGCACATCCGGGCAGCCGATTTTGGCGCCGACGATGGAGGGCAGGCCATAGCCGCAGGGGCCAAAGAGGCCGGGGGCGAGGTATTTGCGGCCCTCTTCGAACGACGGGTAGGCATTGCCGATGGCGCAATTGTTGCCGATGTCCGAGGAAATGATCGCCTCGCGCGGCAGGGCGGACTGGATCGCGCGCCATGCCATGCGGGGGCTCATCCAGTCGGGTTTATCGGCGCGGGCACGCTGGTTCCAGGTGGTGCCGGGATCGTCGTCTTCGTGATCCATCGAGCTGAGCTGCTGTGCCCATGTCGATTTTGTTTTTGCGATCAACGCCTTGCGGTCTGCGCGGTCGGTGTCGCCTGCGCTCTCGCCCAGGTGGGCGAGGATCGAGGTGGCGACCTTTTTGGCGTCGCCGACGATGCCCACGGTCACTTTCTTGGTCAGGCCGATGCGGTCGGGGTTGATGTCGACCTGAATGATCTTGGCCTCTTTGGGCCAATAGTCGATGCCATAGCCCGGCAGGGTCGAGAAGGGGTTGAGGCGCGTGCCGAGGCAGAGCACGACATCCGCGCGCGAGATGAGTTCCATCCCCGCCTTGGAGCCGTTGTAGCCCAGAGGCCCCGCGAAGAGCGGGTGCGAGCCGGGGAAGGCGTCATTGTGCTGATAGCCGACGCAGACCGGGGCATCGAGACGCTCGGCCAGTTGGCGTGAGGCGTCGATCCCATCGGCCAGCACCACACCGGCCCCGTTGAGGATGACGGGAAATTTGGCCTCGGTCAGCATGCGGGCGGCCTCGGCAATCGCGGCCTCGCCGCCCGAGGGGCGCTCAAACTCGACGATGGCGGGCAGTTCGATGTCGATCACTTGCGTCCAGAAATCGCGGGGCACGTTGATCTGGGCCGGGGCAGAGGCGCGTTTTGCCTTGAGAATCACACGGTTGAGGGTCTCGGCAATACGCGAGGGATCGCGCACCTCTTCCTGATAGGCGACCATATCCTCGAACAGTTTCATCTGTTCGACCTCTTGGAAACCGCCCTGACCGATGGTCTTGTTGGCGGCCTGCGGGGTCACGAGCAGGAGGGGGGTATGGTTCCAATAGGCGGTTTTGACGGCGGTCACGAAATTGGTGATGCCGGGGCCGTTCTGAGCGATCATCATCGACATCTTGCCGGTGGCGCGGGTGTAGCCATCGGCCATCATGCCGGCAGACCCCTCATGCGCGCAGTCCCAGAATGTGATCCCGGCCTTGGGGAAAATATCCGAGATCGGCATCATGGCAGAGCCGATGATCCCGAAAGCGTGTTGGATTCCATGCAGTTGCAGGGTTTTGACAAAGGCCTCTTCGGTGGTCATCTTCATCGGCTGGGTCCTCTGGATCGGGCGCGCGGTGGCGGTTAAGGGGAAAATCTTATGCGAAACTAGCGGTGTGCGGGGGTTACTTCTAGGGCCAGAAGGCAATGTAGGGTAAGGCCAGAGTATTATAAAAATGAGAATAATGGTATCAATAAGGATGATTGATGACTTTGTGTCTCTTTGGATTGTTTGTTGGGTTAACTCATTAAGATGCGAAATTTAAACACTAATGTGCCAAATTACCGTTTAGGAAGCTTGCCCAGAGATCAAGGCCAATTCCCGGGCGATATGGGCAATTCCCTGCGGGATGCGATCCGAGGGTATCGAGGAATAAGCGAGGCGATAGAAATTACGCGGCCGGTCGGCACCGTGAAAGAACGGGTGGCCAGGCTCGATCAACACGCCTGCCTGTCTGAGTGGCCCGTCAATCAGGCCCATGTCAATATGGTCCGGGGCCTGCATCCAGATGGAAGAGCCACCAAAAACGCCACGCCCGGCAATGTCGAGGCCGTGTTCGGCCAACGCACTCTCCATCACGCTGCGGCGGCGGGAAAAGACCTGACCCATTCGGCGAACCAAGCTGTCGTAATGCCCTAGTGAGAGGAAATAGGCAGCGGTGCGCTGGATATGGCCCGGCGGATGGCGAAGGACGGAGGCGCGCAGGGCGCGACATTCTCTGATAAATGATTTAGAACCAACAAGATAGCCAAGGCGTAACCCAGGGAAGATCGATTTGGAGAAGGAGCCTACGTAGATCACCCGCCCCTCGGTATCGAGAGATTTCAGCGCCGGGAGGGGTGCGCGGAGGAAGGAGACCTCGAACTCGTAGTCATCCTCGACGATCAGTGCCTCCATCTCGGCGGCGCGTGCGAGCAGCGCCTTGCGTCGCGCAAGCGGCATGGTGGCGTTGGTCGGGGCCTGATGGCTGGGCGTGGTAAAGATCACGTCGGCCTCATCGGGCAGGTTTTCGGGCGGCAGGCCATCCCGGTCGACGTCCACCGGCATCAGATGGCAGCGTGATTGCATGAGAATGTCGCGCAGGGCGTGGTAGCAGGGGTTTTCGATGGCGGCGGTGCGGCGTTGGGTCAAGAGCACCTGCGCGGTGAGCCACAAGGCGTTCTGAGCGCCCATTGTGACAAGGATTTCATCGGGTTGCGCGATGATGCCGCGGCGCGGCAGAGTGTGGCGGGCGATAAACTCGATCAGTTTGGGATCGTCCTGATCGTAGTAATCGGCAGTGAGGGCCTGAAAATCCTTGGCCCCTAGAGCCTGAAGCGCGCAGTGACGCCAGTTGGCATGATCAAAGAGCGCCGGATCAGTCTGGCCGTAGATGAATGGATAGGGGTAGCGCGCCCAATCCTGCGGCTTTTCAGGGGTATCGCCGCCGGTGAAGCGGCGACCGAGCGCGCGGGACCAGTCAATCGTGTCGCCGCGCGGTGTGGGGGCCGTGAAAGCCGGAGGTTCTGGTGCGTTTTCAGAGACATAGTAGCCAGATCGGTCGCGCGAGGCGAGATAGTCATTGGCCTGCAACTCGGTCAGGGCAAGGGTTACGGTGATGCGGCTGACGCCCAGATGCGCGGCGAGTTTGCGGGAGGAGGGCAGTTTTTCGCCCTTGCGAAAGCGACCCGACAGGATGCCCTGCGCGATCATCTGCTGAATCTGCGCCTGAAGCGTGCCCTCGGCCTCGGGGGCAAGAAAAAAGGTTTCGACCGGAATCGCCATGGGGGCAGATTAGACTGGACTTATCGCGCTTGCAATCTGGTCTGGTTTGCGGCGTGGCGTGGAATTGTAAGCTCTGTAAGGTCTGTCAGGGGATTTTGTAAGGTCGCCTAGGGCGCGGGAAAGGCGGCGGTGAAGGCGTCCGTGCCCGCCGGTGAAAAGCGGATGATCCGGGTGCTGGGGACACGCTTTGCCCAGCCCTGAGATTCGATATGCGCGAGCAGACCGCGCCCCAGACGCCCGGCCAGATGTGGGCGCCGTTCGGACCAGTCGAGACAGTCGCGGCAGAGGGGCGTTCGGGGGGAGGGAAGGCGTGTTACGTCAAGCCCGAGGGTGATCACGAAGCGGTGGCCTGAATCGGTGAGCGTGAGGGATGCCTCATCGCGGCAGAGAAAGCCGCGCGACAAGAGGCTGTCATACATCTGAGTGCCCATGTCGCCCGCGAGGTGGTTGTAGCATACACGGGCGCGGCGCAACTCGGGGTCGCGGGGACCGGGGCGGGTGCGCAGATGGCCTGCCCCCGCCGCAAAGCCCATCAGGGTCTCGAGAAGATGCGCGACCTCGTCCGAGGCGAGGCGGGTGTATTTGTGCCGCCCCTGCCGTGTCTGCGTGACAAGACCGCCGGTTTCGAGACGGGCGAGGTGAGCGGAGGCGGTTTGTGCGGTCACGCCTGCCTCTGCCGCCAGTTCGGTGGCGGTCAGGGCCTTGCCGCTCATCAGGGCGGTCAGGATGTTGGCGCGGGCCGGGTCACCGATAAGGGCGGCGATGCGAGCGATGTCGGGACCTGTTTTCATGGTTCGATGGTAGACGAAGCATGAATGCCGCGCAATCGGGTAGATCGGAGACTGCAACCATTTGGAAAGGACTGCCGTGCCATGCTGACTTGTGTGATTCGCTATCATATCGACCCGACCAAGAGAGAGGAGTTTGCACAATATGCCCGCAACTGGGGCGAGGCGATCCCGCGCTGTGGGGCGGATCTGATCGGTTATTATGCCCCGCATGAAGGCAGCAGCACGCTGGCCTATGGCATTTACAATATCCCGTCGCTCGCGGCCTATGAGGCCTATCGCGCGCGGTTGGCCGATGATCCGCTGGGGCGCGAGAATTATGCCTTCGCGCAGCGCGAGCGGTTCTTGTTGCGCGAGGACCGCGTTTTCCTGAAGCTGGTGAGCAGATGATGCCGGTGGGATTTGTCGCGGCGACGAGGGGCCGCCCAGGGCGGCGGCCCGAGGCAGGACGCGGTGGCCGAGAATTGCCGCCCATGCGGATTGCCGGGGCAACATGCCGTGGCCGCCGTGGCGGAGCGGCGCAGGAATATGCTAGGGCTGACAGTCAGGGCAGGCGGCCGCGGCATCGAGCCGGGGCAGGCGGCCAAGGAGGGCGGCCGAGGTAGGCGGCCAAGAGAAGCGGCGCAACCGTGCGGGAGGGCGTGAGATGATTGCGGTCATATTCGAGGTGATCCCCGGTGAGGGACAAAAGGAGCCATATCTGGAGATGGCGGCCAAGATGCGGCCCTTGGCCGAGGCGATCCCCGGATTTATCAGCGTCGAGCGGTTTGAGAGCCTGACCAACCCCGGCAAGCTCTTGTCTTTGTCGTTCTGGGAGGATGAGGCGGCGGTGATCCGGTGGCGGCAATTGGCGGCACATCGCGGCGCGCAGAGGGCCGGGCGCGAAGTGATGTTTGACGACTACCGGCTGCGCGTGGTCAGCGTGATCCGCGACTATGGCATGAATGAGCGCGACGAGGCGCCCGAGGACAGCCGCACCGCGCATGGCGCGTGAGGCTGGCCGAGCGGCGGGGCATCGGTGGCGGTAGAGGGCAAAGTCGAGAGAGGGATCGCAGAGGACAGTTGGGTAAAGGCGGAAACCGGCAAAGGGCGGCAAAGCGAAAAAGTGAGAGGAGGATCATCGTTGACAGAGAGGCGCGGGCAGAGAGGGCGCAGGAGGCGCGGCAGCGAGGGGCGTGTGCCTGACACAATCTTCGCCAAGCTGTGATTTGAATGTGGGATTTTATGCCGTTAGCCAGAAGGTGTTTGGAAAGGGGGATAAGATCAGATGGCATTTCACGAGAAAATCATTCTGTCACCGCAGGACAAGCTGGATGCGCTGGCGGTTTTGGTTCTGCGGCTGGGGCTGGCGTGGTTCATCTTCCTCTGGGCGGCGCACAAGATCATCACGCCGGGACAATATCAGGACCTTGCGCGCAATATCGACAAGATCGACGTGAGCCTGAGCCAAGTGTATCTTGCGGGAGGCGCGCAGATTGTGCTGTGCCTGTTGGTGGCGCTAGGCGTGCTGCGGTATTTTTCCTATGGCAGTCTGCTGATCATGCATTTCTTTACCGTGACGCGGCGCTGGGAGGGGTTCTTTGATCCATTCGCCGTGAATGACCGGGGATTTCCCATTCATCGCAACCAAGTGATTGATCTCGCGGTTTTGGCGGCCTTTGTCGCACTGGTGCTGCTGATCCGGCGGGACCATTTCAGTGTTGGTGGCTGGCTTGCGCGGCATGACCGGGCGCGGTGGTGGATGTAGCGATTGGCACTGGCGCGGGCGGGATGGGCTGCCTAAAAGGGGCGAGACTACATTTGAAAGGACATCCCATGAGTGAGATTACCCGTCTTCATACCGGCCCCCGCATGAGCCAAGCGGTCGTGCATAACGGCATCGTCTATCTGGCCGGCCAGGTTGGCAAGCCCGGCGACAGTGTGACCGAGCAGACCAAGACCTGTCTGGCGCAGGTCGATGCCCTGCTGGCCGAGGCCGGGAGCGACAAGACGCGCATCCTGCAAA
This sequence comes from Roseovarius mucosus DSM 17069, assembly GCF_000768555.3. GTDB lineage: Bacteria > Pseudomonadota > Alphaproteobacteria > Rhodobacterales > Rhodobacteraceae > Roseovarius > Roseovarius mucosus. The sequence continues at coordinate 129,302 of NZ_KN293976.1, read as the reverse complement.
CGATCGTCTGGCTGGCGGATATGAAGGATTTTGCCGAGATGAACGCGGTCTGGGATGCCTGGGTGCCGCAGGGCCACACACCGGCGCGCGCGGCAGGTGAGGCGAAGTTGGCCACGCCGGATTATCTGGTCGAGTTCATCGTGACGGCGGCGCAGAAGTAAGGGTTTGCCCCGTCTTTGCGTCTTTTGATGCGCGTCCCGGGTCAGGCCCGGGGCGTGACAGAGACCCGCCTTGGAGCGATCCGGGGCGGGTTTTTGTTGCGCGTGCTAGCCGCGCAGGGCGGGTAGGCCGATGCCGGTGGCCTCGAACCCGCCATCGACGGCGATGATCTGGCCGGTCACGTAGCTGGCGGCGGGCGAGCAGAGGAAGGTGACGACCGCGGCGATTTCATCCTCGCTGCCGTAGCGGTTGAGGGGGATCGCGTCATGGTAGGCGGAGACGATGTCCGGGGTGTGCACGGCCATGGCGAGCTTGGTCGCCACCGGGCCTGGGCAGACGCAATTGGCGCGCACGCCGAATTCGCCAAGCTCTGCCGCCTGTTGCAGCGTGAGGTGTTTGACGGCGGCCTTGGAGGTGCCATAGGCCACGCGCAGGGTCGAGGCACGCAGGCCCGAAATGGAGGCGATGTTGACGATGGCCCCGCGCGCGGCACAGAGCACCTCGCGCAAGGCTTGGCTCATCAGGAACACGCCGTCGAGATTGGTGTCCATCACGGTGCGCCAGCGGGCGAAATCGGTTTCGGCAAGGGGGCCGAAATCGGCCACGCCGGCGTTGTTGACGAGCGCATCGACAGAGGGCGCGGTGGCGGTCACATGGGCGGCCATTTTCGCCACCTGATCGGGCTGCGAGACATCGCAGAGCACCGGATCAACGCCCGAGAGCGGGTTTGCCGCCTCTTCCAGCGCCGCGGCATCGCGGTCGATCATCACCACGCGCCAGCCCATGGCCAGAAATTGCCGGGTGGTGGCAAGGCCGATGCCACGGGCGGCGCCAGTGACAACGGCGGTTTTCGGAGTGTCGGTCATGGGTATCAGTCCTGTTGTGGGGCGGCGTCGTGGCGATAGGCGGGGCGACCGATGCTGTCATAGGCGGTAAAGCCCGCGCGTTTGGCATCCTTGACCGAGTAGATGTTGCGCAGGTCGGCCATGCGGGGGTTGGCCATCTTGCGCGCCAGCCGCTTGAGATCGAGGGCGCGAAACTCGTTCCATTCGGTGAGCAGGACCAGAAGATCGGCCTTGTTGGCGCATTTGTAGGGGTCATCCTGCCAGATGACGCCGGGCAAGAGCGCCTCGCCCTCGCGTTGGCCCTGGGGGTCGGTCACGCGCACGCGCGCGCCGCCGCCGACAAGGGCGGGAATGATGGTGAGCGCGGGGGCATCGCGCATGTCATCGGTATTGGGTTTGAAGGTGACGCCAAGGATCGCGATGGTCTTGCCGTTGAAAGAGCCGTCGCAGAGATCGAGCAGCTTGTCGATCATGCGGCGTTTCATTTCCTCGTTCACGGTGATGACCTTTTCGGTGATCTGCATGGGCAGGCCGTGATCCTGACCGATGCGGGCCAGCGCGCGGGTGTCCTTGGGAAAGCAGGAGCCGCCATAGCCGGGGCCTGCGTGCAGGAATTTGTTGCCGATGCGGCCATCGAGGCCGATGCCGTGGCTGACCTGTTTCACATCCGCGCCGGTGCGTTCGCAGAGGGCCGCGATTTCGTTGATGAAGGTGATCTTGGTCGCGAGAAAGGCGTTGGCGGCGTATTTGATCATCTCGGCGGATTCGAGATCGGTGGTGACGATGGGAAAGTCGCGCAGGTAGAGGGGGCGGTAGATTTCGGCCATGACATCGGCGGCGCGGTCGGTCTGGACGCCGACGACGACGCGGTCGGGTTTCATGAAATCGTCGATGGCGGCGCCTTCGCGCAGGAATTCGGGGTTGGAGGCGACATCGAAATCGAGGGCCGGATTGGCCTTTTTGATCACCTTCTTGACGGCGCGGTTGGTGCCGACGGGGACGGTGGATTTGGTCACGATCACCACGTAGTCCGAGGCCGCGCGGGCGATCTCTTCGGCGGCGGCCATGACATAGGTGAGGTCGGCGTGGCCATCGCCGCGCCGGGTTGGGGTGCCCACGGCGATGAACACCGCCTCGGCCCCGTCGATGGCCTGGGCCAGGTCGGTGGTGAAGCGGAGGCGACCGGCCTCGACATTCTTGGCCATGAGGGCGTCGAGACCCGGCTCGAAGATCGGGACCTCGCCGCGCAGGAGCATGGCGATCTTGTCGGGGTTTTTATCGACACAGGTCACGTCATGGCCGAAATCGGAAAAACATACCCCCGAGACGAGGCCCACGTAGCCCGTTCCGATCATCGCAATTTTCATGTTACATGCCCTTTGACGCAAAACTCTTGATTTGACTGTATTGGGGGTCGAATCGGGTGTGTCAACGCGCTGTGGTGTCCTGTAGGGGAAAACAGGTAAGCCTGTGGCGTTGGGTGGATAAGGAGAAAGACGATGGGTGCAAAGCTGTTTGGGACGGACGGGGTCCGGGGGCAGGCCAACAGCTGGCCGATGACGGCGGATGTGGCGTTGCGCCTCGGGGCAGCGGCGGGGCGGTATTTCCGCCGCGACAAGCAGGAGCACCGCGTGGTGATCGGCAAGGACACGCGGCTCTCGGGCTATATGATCGAATATGCGCTCACTGCCGGGTTCACATCCACGGGCATGAACGTGTTTCTGCTGGGGCCGGTGCCGACGCCTGCGATTGGCTATCTCACCCATAGCCTGCGCGCCGATGTCGGTGTGATGATCTCGGCCAGTCATAATCCCGCCTCGGACAACGGGATCAAGCTCTTTGGGCCGGATGGCTACAAGCTGAGCGATGAGGCGGAGGCGGGGATTGCGCGGCTGCTGGACGAGGGCACGCGGCTGGCGGCGCCCGAGAATATCGGCCGCGCGAAGCGGATCGAGGACGCGCGCGGGCGCTATGTGGAATATGCCAAGACCACCTTTCCGCATCGGCGGCGATTGGAGGGGCTGCGGATCGTCCTGGATTGTGCCAATGGCGCGGCCTATCGCACGGCACCGGAGGTTCTGTGGGAACTTGGGGCCGAGGTGATCGCGATGGGAGTGGAACCGGACGGCTTCAACATCAACCTCGATTGCGGATCGACCAAGCCGCAGGCCGCCGCGCGCCGGGTGCTGGAGACGCGGGCCGATCTGGGCATTTGCCTCGATGGCGATGCCGACCGGGTGGTGTTGATCGACGAACAGGGTCGGATCGCCGACGGGGATCAGTTCATGGGGCTGATTGCGACGCGCTGGGCGCGCGAGGGACGTCTGGCGGGCAATACGCTGGTGGCGACGGTCATGTCCAACCTGGGGCTGGAGCGGCATCTGGAGGGGCAGGGGATCGCGCTCAAGCGGACGGCGGTCGGGGATCGTTATGTGGTCGAGGCGATGCGTGCGGGCGGTCACAATCTGGGCGGCGAGCAATCGGGCCATATCGTGATGACCGATTATGCCACCACCGGCGACGGGCTGATCGGGGCGTTGCAGTTCCTGGCGGCGATGGTCGAGACCGGCGAGCGCGCCAGCCGACTGGCACAGGTGTTCGAGCCGGTGCCGCAGAAGCTGATCAATGTGCGCTTTGCCAAGGGCAAGGACCCGATGGGATCAGATGCGGTGCAATCCGCCATGGCGGCGGCGGAGAAGCTCTTGGGCGGTGACGGGCGATTGCTGGTGCGCCCCTCGGGGACGGAACCGATGATCCGGGTCATGGCAGAGGCGCTCAATCCGGCGGTGCTGGATCAGGTGATGGATGCGGTTGTGGGCGCGGTGCGGCAGGAGAGTTGAGGGGGGAAGCGATGAAGCGCGCGGATTGCTGGGCCGGGGACTAGCGAAGCAACACTCGTAGCTGCCACTTTATGCCGGCCAAGTCCGTATGAACCATCAGAATTGCGTGCCCTCTCAAAATCGCTAGGCCGCGGGACGACCCAGCGATCCGCGCGGCGGCGCGTACCGCGCCTTGTTCCACGCGGGAGGCATTCCAAGCGGTGGATAGAATTCAAAATCTCTCTCCCCCCAAATGCAAAACGGCCCCGCCGGATCGGTGGGGCCGTTTCGTGTCTGGCGAATTGCAACCGGCGCGGGGCCGGTTGCGGTCTGCTTAGCGGTCGCCCTTGAGGGCTGCGCCGAGGATGTCGCCGAGCGATGCGCCCGAGTCGGACGAGCCATACTGTTCGACGGCTTCTTTCTCTTCGGCGATCTCGCGGGCCTTGATCGACAGGCCCAGACGGCGGGTCTTGGCGTCGACATTGGTCACGCGCACGTCGAGCTTGTCCCCGACCGAGAAGCGCTCGGGGCGCTGATCGGCGCGGTCACGCGACAGATCGGAGCGGCGGATAAAGGACTTCATGCCTTCGTATTCCACTTCGATGCCGCCGTCTTCGATCGCGGTCACGGTCACGGTGATCACCGAGCCACGCTTGACGCCGCCAACGGCTTCGGAGAACTTGTCGCCGCCCAGAGCCTTGATCGAGAGCGAGATGCGCTCTTTCTCGATGTCGACTTCGGAAACGACGGCATGAACCATGTCGCCCTTCTTGTAGTTCTGGATGGCGTCTTCGCCGCGCTCGTCCCAGCTGAGGTCCGAGAGGTGGACCATGCCGTCGATCTCGCCTTCGAGACCGATGAAGAGACCGAATTCGGTGATGTTCTTGACTTCGCCCTCGACCTCGGTGCCCTCGGGATGGGTCTCTGCAAAGACTTCCCACGGGTTGCGCATGGTCTGCTTGAGACCGAGCGACACGCGGCGCTTGGCACCGTCGATTTCCAGCACCATGACTTCGACTTCCTGAGAGGTCGAAACGATCTTGCCGGGGTGGACGTTTTTCTTGGTCCAGGACATTTCCGAGACGTGAACCAGACCTTCGACGCCCGGCTCCAGCTCAACAAATGCGCCGTAATCGGTGATGTTGGTCACGCGACCGGTGTGCACCGATTCGAGCGGGTATTTGGCGGCCACGAGATCCCACGGATCTTCTTGCAGCTGCTTCATGCCCAGCGAAATGCGGTGGGTGTCCTTGTTGATCTTGATGACCTGCACCTTGACGGTTTCGCCGATCGTCAGGATCTCGGAGGGGTGGTTGACGCGGCGCCATGCCATGTCGGTGACATGCAGGAGGCCGTCCACACCGCCCAGATCGACGAAGGCGCCGTATTCGGTGATGTTCTTGACCACGCCGTCAACGGTCTGGCCTTCGGTCAGGTTGCCGATCACCTCGGCGCGCTGTTCGGCGCGGCTTTCTTCGAGGATGGCGCGGCGCGACACGACGATATTGCCACGGCGGCGATCCATTTTCAGGATCTGGAACGGCTGCTTGAGGCCCATCAGCGGGCCCGCGTCGCGCACGGGGCGGACATCGACCTGAGAGCCGGGCAGGAAGGCCACGGCACCGCCCAGATCGACGGTAAAGCCACCTTTGACGCGGCCAAAGATGGCGCCATCGACGCGCTCTTCGTCTGCATAGGCCTTTTCAAGACGGTCCCATGCCTCTTCCCGGCGGGCCATCTCGCGGCTGATCACGGCTTCGCCCTTGGCGTTCTCGGCGGAACGCAGGAACACTTCGACCTCATCGCCAACGGAGATGTTGGGGGTCTCACCGGGATTTGCGAATTCTTTCAGATCAACGCGGCCTTCCATCTTGTAGCCGACGTCGATGATGGCCTGGCCTGCTTCGATTGCGATGACCTTGCCTTTGACAACAGACCCTTCCTCGGGTGTGTCCATTTCGAAGCTTTCGTTCAAGAGGGCTTCGAATTCCTCCATAGATGTATGTTGAGCCATGTGGTCTCTGGTTTCCTTTTAACGGTTTTCTGGCCGAGCGGTTGTCTCCGCCGGTCTTTCAGGGTTTCGTTGGTCGGGCGGGTCACAAAACAAAGAGGGCCGGTGGTTCCGACCCTGCTCGATCTCTTTTGTCCTGTGGCCTTATTCGCCTTTGGTGACAGGCGCGCGTATACAGGGGCTTGGCGGGATAATCAAGCCTGTCTGCGGTGATCGTGCGCCGCGCCTCAGCCTTGGGCCGCGGTGACGATGGCAATGGCCTTGGCGGTCGCCTCTTCGATGGTCATCTCGGAGGTGTCGAGCAGCACCGCATCCTCGGCGGGTTTGAGAGGGGCGGTGGCGCGGGCGCTGTCGCGGGCGTCGCGGTCGCGAAGGTCCTGGGCCACCTCGTCGAGCGTCACCTCATGGCCCTTGCCGGTCAGTTCCAGATGGCGACGGCGGGCGCGCTCGGCATCGGAGGCGGTGACGTAGAGTTTGACCTCGGCCTCGGGGCAGATGACGGTGCCGATGTCGCGCCCGTCAAGCACGGCCCCGCCCGCGCGCCGGGCAAAGGCGCGTTGGAAATCGAGAAGCGCCTGGCGCACCTCGGGGATGGCGGCGACGCGGCTGGCGGCCTGGCTGACATCGGGGGTGCGCAGGTCGTCGGCGTCAAGGTCTTCGGGGCGCAGGGAATGCGCGGCCTCGACCGGGTCGAGCCCGGTCAGCATCCGCCGCCCGGTGGCGCGGTAGAGCAGGCCGGTGTCGAGATGGGCAAAGCCGAAATGCGCAGCCAGGGCCCGGCCGATGGTGCCTTTGCCCGCTGCTGCGGGGCCGTCGATTGCAATCGTGAATGCCATGGGCTGCCCTTTCGTGACCGGACCCTCTGCCTAGCCGATCAGGGCGCGAGGCTCAAGCATCGCTTGACCTGCGCGCGGGGCCAAGGCATCACGCCTCTATGATGATATACAAGATCTTGCGTGGCCCGGAATGGGCCGAGTTGCGGGCAGCGGGCGAACTGGCTGGTGCGCCGGTCGATCTGGCCGATGGCTATGTGCATTTCTCGACGGCCGAGCAGGCCGCCGAGACAGCGGCCAAGCATTTTGCCGGGGTCGAGGGCCTCATGCTGGTGGCGGTCGAGGCGGAGCGCCTGGGCGATGCGCTGAAATGGGAGGTGTCGCGCGGTGGCGCGCTCTTTCCGCATCTCTACCGCGAGATGCGCCTCTCGGATGTGGCATGGGCGCAGCCCCTGCCACTGGTGGACGGCGTGCATCAGTTTCCGGCAGGTCTGGAATGAGCGGGATGGAGCGTCTGGGGCTCAACCTCTTGCATCGGGTCGATCCGGAGCGGGCACATGGTTTGGCGCTGCGGGCCTTGCAACTGGGTCTGGTGCCCACGCCGGGGCCGCATACAAGCGCGCGGCTGAGGACCAATCTGGCGGGGCTGCGCCTGCCCAACCCGGTGGGGTTGGCGGCGGGGTTTGACAAGAATGCCGAGGCGCTGGCGCCGCTTGCCCGCGCCGGGTTTGGGTTTATCGAGGTGGGGGCGGTCACGCCGCGTCCGCAGCCCGGCAATCCGCGCCCGCGTCTGTTCCGGCTGAGCGAGGATCGGGCGGTGATCAACCGCTTTGGGTTCAACAACCTTGGCATGGAGGCGGCGGCGGCGCGGTTGGCGGCGCGGCCAAAGGATGCCGTGATCGGCCTCAACCTCGGGGCCAACAAGGACAGCGCCGACCGGGCCGAGGATTTCGCCCGCGTGCTGGCGCATTGCGGCGCGCATCTGGATTTCGCGACGGTCAACGTCAGCAGCCCCAACACCGAGAAGCTGCGCGAGTTACAGGGGGCAGAGGCGCTGATGGGGCTCTTGAAAGGGGTGATGGAGGCGCGTGATTGGTTGCCACAGCCGATCCCCGTCTTTCTCAAGATCGCGCCGGATCTGAGCGATGGCGAGTTGAGCGAGATCGCCGATGTGGCGCGGGCCTCGGGCCTCTCGGGGATCATCGCTACCAATACCACGCTGGGCCGTGAGGGGCTGGTGAGTGCCGCCAAGGGCGAAGCGGGCGGGCTGTCTGGGCAGCCACTCTTTGAGAAATCGACGCGGGTTCTGGCGCGGCTGTCACATCTGACGGGCGGGGAAATGCCGCTGATTGGCGTGGGCGGCATTGCCAGCGCCGAGCAGGCCTATGCCAAGATCCGTGCCGGGGCGAGCGCCGTGCAGCTCTATTCGGCGCTGGTGTATCAGGGGATGTCCTTGGTCGGCGAGATCGCGCGCGGGCTGGAACGGCTCTTGGAACGGGACGGTTTTGCCAATGTGGCCGAGGCGGTGGGCACCGGGCGGGAGGCATGGCTGTGATCACCTATTGGCATAATCCACGTTGTTCCAAGTCGCGCGCGGGTCTGGCGCTGTTGGAGGAGCGCGGCGTCGCGGTGACGGTGCGGCGCTATCTGGAGGATGCGCCGGATCTGGCGGAGGTGCGGCGTGTTCTGGCGCTGTTGGGCTGCGCGCCGATCGAGATGATGCGCCCCGGCGAGCCGCAGTTCAAGGCGCTGGGATTGGGGCGCGAGAGCGCGGCAGAGGATCTGCTGGCGGCGATGGCGGCGCATCCGATCCTGATCGAGCGGCCGATTGCGATTGGCGCGGGTCGGGCAGTGATCGGGCGGCCGCCCGAGGCGGTGCTGGGGATATTGTGACCCTAGGACGCTAGCGGCGAGCCGCGCGGTCGATGGGCCGGGGACTAGCGATGCAACGGAAATGGCTGCCACTTTATGCCAGCAAACTGCGTGTGATCCCTCAGTGATGCGCGCCCTCTCAAAATCGCTAGGCCGCGGGACGGCCCAGCGATCCGCGCGGCACCTTCGGTGCTATTCGCGCGGGGGATTGAGGCGAGCGCGACGCTCTCTCAACAGTTCGGAATATTGACCGCGAGACCACCCAAGGAGGTTTCCTTGTATTTCTCCATCATGTCATGGCCGGTCTGGCGCATGGTCTCGATACAGGCGTCGAGCGGCACGAGATGCGTGCCATCGCCGCGCAGCGCCAGAGAGGCGGCAGAGACCGCCTTGATCGCGCCCAGGCCGTTGCGTTCGATGCAGGGCACTTGCACCAGACCGCGCACCGGGTCGCAGGTCATGCCAAGGTGGTGTTCCAGCGCGATTTCGGCGGCGTTTTCGATCTGGGCGGGGGTGCCGCCCAAGACGGCGGCGAGGCCCGCCGCGCCCATGGCGGCGGCGCTGCCCACCTCGGCCTGACAGCCTGCCTCGGCCCCCGAGATGGAGGCGTTGTATTTCACCAGACCGCCGATGGCGGCGGCGGTGAGCAGGAATTCCTCGATCTGGTTCTCATGGGCGCCCGGCACATGCTCGAGCCAGTATTTGATCACCGCTGGCACCACGCCCGCCGCGCCATTGGTGGGGGCGGTCACGACCTGCCCGCCGGCGGCGTTCTCCTCGTTCACCGCCATGGCATAGGCGCTCATCCAGTCGTTGATCTTGTGCGGGGCGGTGAGGTTCGTGCCACGCTCGGCCATCAGCGCGTCGCGGATGCCCTTGGCGCGGCGCTTGACCTGCAGGCCGCCGGGCAGGATGCCTTCGGTCGAAAGGCCGCGTTCGATGCAGTCGTTCATCACCTGCCAGATGCGCGCCACGCCGGAGCGCAGATTTTCGGGGCCGCCGCGCGCGATTTCATTGGCGCGTTTCATCTGGGCGATGCTCTTGCCCGAGCGTTCGGCCATTTCCAGCATCTCGGCGGCGGATTTGAACGGGTAGGGGATCGGTGCGCCCTCGTCCGTGGCCTTGCCTGCGGCCAGTTCCCCGTCGGTCAGCACAAAGCCGCCGCCGATGGAATAGTAGGTTTCCTGCAGGATCACATCGCCCTGGGCGTCGGTGGCCATCAGGATCATGCCATTGGCATGGCCGGGCAGGTTGGGGCCGAAATCGAAGATCAGGTCTTCCTTGGGGTGGAACTTGAGCGCGGGCAGGCCCGGGGGCGTGACGGTGTGGGTGTCGCGAATCTCTTCCAGCACCGCCTCGGCGCGGTCGTGGTCATAGGTGTCGGGGAGGAACCCGGCGAGGCCAAGGATGGTGGCGCGGTCGGTGGCATGGCCCACGCCGGTAAAGGCAAGGCTGCCATGCAGCGAGCCGCGCAATCCGGCATAGTGAAAGGGGGCGGCGCGCATCTTGTCGAGGAAGCGCGCGGCGGCGACCATTGGCCCCATGGTGTGCGAAGAAGAGGGGCCGATGCCCACCTTGAACATGTCGAAGACGGATAGAAACATAAGGCGCGCTCCCTGATCGCGGGTCTTATCGCCGCTCGCCCCTTGATCTACTTGTCCGAAAGCGACGCTTCAAGGGTGGCTCCTTGCCATGTGGCCGGATCAGGTGGCGCTGCCTTCGGGCGGATCGCAATAGTCGGGCGCGGTGAAGGGGTGCGCGCCCAGGCCTTCGGCGGCGGCCACGCGGCCAGTGGCGGGGCGGGATTCGAGATGCGTCAGCAGCGCGTGCAGGCGCGGCCAGGCGCTTGCGTCATAGTTGCCGCGCGTGCCCTCGGGATAGAGCGCGCGCCACCGCATGAGGCAGGCAAGGTAGTAATCCAGCACCGAGGGCGTCTCGGCCGAGAACCACGGCGTGGCGCGGGTTTCGAGTATGTCCAGACAGTCGCCAAAACGCGCCTGCATCGTGCTGCGCAAGAGGTGCTGCGCGTCGCGGTCGGGCCCCACGTATTTTTCGGCGTAAAAGCTCATGCGCAGGGCGGTATGGGCGGTATTCGCGAGATAGAACAGCCATTTGAGGAAATCCCCGCGCGCGGCTGCATCCGGGGCAGGGGCCAGCCGCCCATGCCGGTCGGCCAGCCAAAGGAGGATCGCGCCGGTTTCGAAAATGGCCCCCTCGGGCGTTTCCAGCGTGGGGATCAGCCCACCGGGGTTGAGCGCGAGATAGGCGGGCGCGGCATGCGCCTGTTTCGCGCGCTCCAGCAGCGCCGTTTCATAGGGCAGGCCCAGTTCCTCGAGCGTGAGGCGGACGATCACCGAGGCGTTATCAGGGGCGTAATGCAGGCGGTAGGGCGCGGTCATCGGACAGCCTCGGGTGCAAGGATTTCGAGCATTTGAAAAAGGATGACAGGCGGGGTCAGTCCTTGGGGCCGACATTCTCGGCGAAGGATTTGGTGAAGGCGGTTTTTTGCTCGGCGCTGGCCTCGGTTTGATGCTGCGATTTCCAGTCGTCGTAGGACATGCCATAGAAAATCTCGCGGGCATCTTCCTTGGACATTTCGATGCCACGGGCGTTGGCGGCCTCTTGATACCAGCGGCTGAGGCAGTTGCGGCAGAAGCCCGCGAGGTTCATCATGTCGATGTTCTGCACATCGGCGCGCTTGTCCATCAGATGCGCGCGCAGGGCGCGAAAGGCGGCGGCCTCGAGTTCGGTTCTGGTCTGGTCGTCCATGGTCACACTCCTTTTGGGGATGGGTCAGAGGCCGGTTTGGGCCGCGACCTCTTGCAGGATGGGGGCGAGGCGGAGCGCCCAGGCCGTCTGTTGCGCGGGCGTCTCGATCAGGTCGTTGCGCAATTCGATCAGCACATTGGGCCGCTCGTAGGCGATGGCATGGCGCGCGATGGCATCGCCGGGCAGATGGCCGCTGTAAGGCTCGTTATCGCCGACGCAGAGGTCGGGCTCTTGGGCGAGGCGGGCCAGAAGCGGCTTGGCCAGCCGTTCATCGGCGGCGTAGAGCAGCCCGATATGCCAGGGGCGGGGCGGGCGGCCACGCAATTGCGGGGTGAAGCTGTGGACCGAGACAATGACCGTATCGGCGCGGCGCGCGGCCAGTTCGGCCAAGGCGGTGTGATAGGGGCGGTAGAGCCGGTTGAGGCGGCGCTCGATGTCGTCGGGGGTGGCGTGGCGATTGCCGGGAATGATGGTGCCGTCATAGAGGCGCATCACCAGGGTCGGGTCATCCTCGCCCCGGTTCGGGTCGATCACGAGGCGCGAGAAGTTGCTGAGGATGGCCGGGCCATTCAGCGCCTCTGCGAGCGCGCGGGTCACACCGGCGGCGCCCACGTCATAGGCGATATGGCGGGCCATGTCGGCGGGGGCCACGCCAAGACAGCCGCCGTTGACGAAATCCGGCACGCGGTTGCTGGCGTGATCGCAGGTCACGAGCCAGCGTTCGGGGCGGTCCTGCCCGTCGATCTGAAAAGGATGATACATCATTGGCTTGGTTTTTCCTGTCATCGTCCTTTAGAACAGTTGCGGGATAATGTGAATTGCGCGATAAGGCGCGAAAGGGTGATGTTAGCGTTAACATAAACCTGTGATGTCAGAGATGAAGGACGCATGAGATGAGACGCAACCGCAATGTCAAGATCGTGGCCACACTGGGCCCGGCCTCGTCTGATTATGATACGATCCGCGCACTGCACGAGGCGGGGGCGGATGTGTTTCGTCTCAATATGAGCCATGGCACGCAGGCCGATATTGCAGAGCGGCATCGGATCATCCGGCAGGTCGAAGAGGACTTAGATAGCCCGATTGCCATCCTGGGCGATTTGCAGGGGCCGAAACTGCGCGTAGGCGTGTTCGCCAAGGGCGAGGAGGAGCTGGTCGCCGGGGCGGCGTTCCGGCTTGACCTCGACGAGGCTGAGGGGGACGTTAGCCGCGTTTGCCTGCCGCATCCCGAGATTTTCGCGGCATTGGAGCCGGGCGCCAACCTGCTGGTGAACGATGGCAAGATCCGTCTGCGCGTGACCGCCTGTGGGCCGGAGTATGCCGATTGCGAGGTGATCGCGGGCGGCACGATTTCGAATCGCAAGGGGGTGAACGTGCCCGATGTGGTGCTGCCGCTGGCGGCACTGTCGGAAAAGGACCTGTCGGATCTCGAATTCATTTGCGAGCTTGGGGTGGATTGGCTGGCGCTGAGTTTCGTGCAGCGCCCCGAGGATGTGACCGAGGCGCGGGCCTTGGTAAAGGGCCGGGCCGCGATCATGTCCAAGATCGAAAAACCGGCGGGCGTGAAGCGGTTTGATGAGATTCTGGCGGTCAGCGACGGGATCATGGTGGCGCGTGGTGATCTGGGCGTGGAATTGCCGGTGCAGAACGTGCCGCCGATCCAGAAGCGGTTGATCCGGCGCTGTCGGGCGGCGGCCAAGCCGGTGATCGTGGCGACGCAGATGCTCGAATCCATGATCGAAAGCCCGATGCCCACCCGCGCCGAGGTGTCGGACGTGGCCACCGCGATCTATGAGGGATCGGATGCGATCATGCTCTCGGCGGAATCGGCGGCGGGGCAATACCCGGTCGAGGCGGTGCGAACGATGGACAATGTGGCGATCGAAGTCGAGAGCGATCCGACCTATCGCGAGGTGATCGAGGCCAGCCGCCGTGTCAACCGGCAGACCGTGGCCGATGGCATCGTCGCCGCCGCGCGCGAGATTGCCGAGACCGCCGATATCAAGGTGATCTGTTGCTATACGGAATCTGGGACCACCGCGCTCTTGACCGCGCGCGAGCGGCCGCGCGTACCGATTCTGGCGCTGACCAGTCTGCTTGGCACCGCGCGGCGGCTGGCGCTGACCTGGGGTGTGACCTGTGTCATGACCGGGGAACTGACGCGCTTCAAGATGGCGGTGATCAATGCCGCGCGGGCGGCGCGGGCGCATGGATACGCGACCGAAGCCGATCAGATCGTGGTGACGGCGGGCGTGCCCTTCAACGTGCCCGGCACGACCAATATCCTGCGCGTGGCCCCCTGTCAGGAAAGTTTGATTTACGCCACCGATCCGGGTTAAACTGTCTCAGTTTAATTCAAGGTATTTCCCGGAGGTATGTGATGGACCCTGATCTGGCGATGGCCATTGGCATGGTGCTGGGGGTGTTTTCCATACCTTCGATCATCTCGGCATTTTCCGAGGGGCATCCGCCGCGCGTGGCGACCTTTACGCTCATGGCCTCGGGGGGATTGATCGTCTGGGCAATCAGCAACAAACCGGGTGGCTACAGCTTTGGTGATCTGCCCGAGGTGCTGGTGCGGGTGATCGCGCGCTATGTGAGCTGAGGCGCGCATAATCCGTGGTCAAACCCTCTTGAACAATGGCCGCGCGCCGCGTATACGGCGCGCTCACCCCGCAGGACCGGCCAGATGTGGCATGCCGAGTCGTGCGGTTCTACCGACCTAATAGAGGAGCCGGAAATGCCCAAGATGAAGACCAAGTCGAGCTGCAAGAAGCGGTTCAAAGTGACGGCCTCTGGCCGCGTGGTGGCCGCACAGGCCGGCAAGCGCCATGGCATGATCAAGCGTACCAACAAATTCATCCGCAACGCCCGTGGCACGACCACGCTGTCGAAGCCTGATGAAGGGATCATCAAGCCGATGATGCCCTACGCGCGCTAAGGAGGATTTAGGATATGTCACGCGTCAAAGGTGGGGTTGTCACCCACGCCCGTCACAAGAAAGTCATCAAGGCCGCCAAAGGTTACTATGGCCGCCGCAAGAACACCTTCAAGGTGGCCGCACAGGCCGTCGACAAGGCCAACCAATACGCGACCCGCGACCGCAAGAACCGCAAGCGCAATTTCCGCGCGCTGTGGATCCAGCGGATCAACGCGGCTGTGCGCGCCCATGATGAATCGCTGACCTACTCGCGCTTCATCAACGGTCTGGCGCTGGCCGGGGTCGAAGTGGACCGTAAGGTTCTGGCCGATCTGGCCGTGCATGAGCCCGCCGCATTCGGGGCCATCGTGGACCAAGCCAAGGGTGCGCTGGCCGCCTGAGCCGGTTCGCATCGCGATTGAAACCGCCGTCCGGTTGGGTCCGGGCGGCGGTTTTTTCATGGCCGCAGGATGCTGGAAAAGAGCAGGAGGCCGTGATCGCCAAGATCGCGCTCGATCCGCGCCCAGAGACTGCCAAAGGCGATGGGATCGATGCCGCTGGCCTGCGCGATCTGGCTCAGGCTGCGCCGCCCGTCGATGGCCGCCAAGAGGGGGGCCGCCTCTTTGGGCAGGGCGAGCCGCGCCTCGATTCCGTTGAAACGCAGTTTGGGCGTCTGGCCCTGGGCGATGGCGCGGGCGAGGTCGGGCGCGCGCAGGCCCTTGAGATGGGGGATCAGCGCGCGGTCGCGCCCCGTGGCGGACGGGCGGGCCTCGGTCGCGCGGGTGGCATAGCCCACATGCGTCTTGATCGTGCCGCGCAGTTTTTCGGCCAGGGCCATGCGCGCGGTGGCGCTCAGGTGGTCCGGCACTGTGGTGATGCGGCTCAGGTCATAGAGCACCGGCAGGGCAAAGCCCGAGAGCGCCCAGCCGGTATCGTCCAGCATCCCGACAAGGGCTGTTACGTCAAAGGCGCGGTCTTGGGAATGCAGGAGCAGATCGTAAAAGCCTGCATCGCTGTCCTTGTGATCGCCGAGATTGGGGTTGGATTTGAACGGATGCCCCTCGGGCAGGTTGGCCACCACCTCTTTGGCGGCCTTGAGACGCGCCTCGGGGGGCAGGCCCGCGTAGAGCGCGCCAAACGCCTCTTGCAGCGGATAGACGCCCGCGCGCCCATAGGGGGCATAGACCATGAAGCCCATGCCGCCACCAGGTGCCAGAGCCGCCAGAAGTGCCGCAAACCCTGCCGCCGGGTCGGGCAGGTGATGCAGCACGCCGCAGCAGTCGATATAGTCGAAATGCCCATGGCTGGCCGCGTCCATCAGGCTTCCGGTGACAAAGCGGATATTGCTCAGGCCGCGCAGGCGGGCGCGCTCTTCGGCAATGGCGCGGGAGGCGGTCGAAAGGTCCAGATAGGTGATCTCGGCGGCGCGGCCCGTATCCTTCATCTGTTGCGCCAGTTGGATCAACCCGTCGCCGGTGCCGCCGCCCGCGATGAGCGCGCGCAGCGGTTTGCTCCAGTCGCGCCGCCCCTGAAACAGGAAATGGTCAATTTCCAGCACATGCGACGGCGAGCCGGTGATCAGGCGCTTGGCCTCATCCGCCGGATCGCGCGCGGGATAGGGGAAGGCCTCGTATTGCGCCTTGACCTCACTCATGGGCGCGGTCCTCGTTCTTCTTGGCAAAAATACTCAATTGCGCGCCTGCCTCATTCGAAGAGCTTGCGCAATTTGCGCGCGGCCTTGTCCTCGATCTTTTGGCGCAGGGCATCCTCAAGGTTCTGGCCCTCTTGCGGGGCGACGTTGAGGCGCTGTTGCAGTTCGCGTTCCAGCCTGTCCTTGGCCTCTTGCTCCAGCTTGTCGCGCTCGGCCTTGAGGTTCATGCGCACGGCCTTTTCCAGATCGGGCTTGATCCGGGGATTGGCCCATGGCCCCTCGATGCGCACCGGGATGGCAAGGCCGCGGGTGTTCTCGCCCTCGAGCAGTACGGGGGTAAAGAGATAGTCGATGTCGCGCGCGCCAAGCCCGACACGCCCCTGGCCCGAGGCGCGGGCGAGCGGAAGGGTCATGGCGAGGTCCTGATTGATAAGGTTGCCGCCATTCATCGTAAAGCTGGCGGTCATCGCGTCAAAGATTGTGGTGCCGCCCGTCACATCGCCCGCGCGCATCAGCCGGTCGAGATCAAAGCCCGAGATCACGCCGCGCCCGGTGCGCAGCGCCCCCTTGCCCGAGAGCGAGCGCATGATCGCATCCACCGAATTGCCCACGCCCAGAAACTCCACCTCGCCGCTACCCAACGCGGCAAAGCGGGTGATGCCGGCCGCATCGGTCAGGAACCGTTCGAGGTTGATGTCGCTCACCTTGAGATTGCCCCCGACCGAGAGGCCAGAGCGGTTGTTGGCGACGAATTGCCCGGTGATCAGCCCGTCATAGGCGCGCAATTCGCGCAGCTCGAACACGGCGCGGGAATTGTCCAGCGCCATCAGGCTGCGGGTCTTGCCCAGTTTCAGATCGCCCAGATTGATGCTGTCTGCGATGAGCGCGATTTCCCCATTGGCGAGGGCAAGGGCGCTGGCGTCGATCGCGCTCTTGGACCAGCCGCTGTCGGCGCTGCCTGCGCCGGTGCTGTCGGCCCCGGCGAAATGCGAGAGATCGAGCGCGCCCGCGTTCAGCTGGGCGTTGATGCGCGGCACGTCACCGCCAAGCGCAATATCGGCGGCCCCGGCAAGGGCATTGCCGCCTAGGTTCAGTGTCAGATTGCGCAACGAAAGTTGCAGGGCGTCGGTCAGCGTAAGGTCGGTGCCGCCTGTGACGCTGGCGCCAAAGCCACGGGGCAAATTCCAGCCGGTCAAGGCCAAGTGCCGCCAGAAAGGCATCGGTATCGCCAAGGTCGATGTCGAGCCGCCCCTGCAATTGCGGTTGCGCCCCGCCGCGCCCGGCGAAGGTGACGCTGCCGCCCGGTCCCGATAGCCGCGCCGAGAGGCCGGTGACGGCCCCGTCGATGAACTGACCCACCTGATCGAGTTGGCCCGAGAGGGTCATGGGCGCGCTGCCTTGGCGCAGCACGGCCTCAAACGTGGCGGTGCCGTCATAATCGGGCCAGCGCAGGTCGAAATCCATGTCTGAGAACGCCTGCACATCGCCGGTGGCGTGATCGGTATAGCTGAGGCTCGCCCCGGTGATGAGCGCGCGGTCAAGGGTTAGTGCCAGCCGGTTCGAGGTGGCAAGGGTGCCGTCCGATTGCCCCGAAGGGGCCACGCCCTCGACCCCCAATTCCCAATTCACCCGCCCGTCGCGGGCGCGTTCCAGCCGGATCGCGGGATTGACCGCCTCCAGCCCCGTAATGCGGATATCGCCGCCAAACAGCGCCTGCGGTTCCACCCCGATCTTGAGACTGTCGGCGCGCAGCATCGGGCCTGCGTCGGACCAATCGGCATTGGCAATCTCGACCGCGCCGGTGGACACGCCGAGGATGGGATAAAAGCTGATCTTGGTGTCGCCGGACATCGAGACCTGACGGCCCGTAGCCTTGGTGATCTGATCGGCGGCGATGCGCGCGATCCGCTCGCCCGGCAGTAAGAAGAGTGCGCCAAGGACGATGGCCGCCATGACCACGACCAGCCCCAAGGCCCGGAATATCCACCGCATGGCATCGCCCCCTTTGCCTGCTTGTTCTGGCCATAGTCTAGGCATGTGGCGTGGGGCGGGGCAACCGCTTTTGGGCTAGGCGGGCGGGCGGGGGCAGAGTATATCGCGCCCATGTCCCAGAACCCGCCCAACCTCCGCCCCGATCTCGCGCCGCGTGCGCGTCTGACTGATACGCCCCGCGCGGGCCAGCCGACCATCGGCATGGTCAGCCTTGGCTGTCCCAAGGCGCTGGTGGACAGCGAGCGGATTTTGACGCGGTTGCGCGCCGAGGGCTATGGCATTTCGCCCGACTACACCGGGGCGGATGCCGTGATCGTCAACACCTGCGGGTTTCTCGACAGCGCCAAGGCCGAAAGCCTCGAGGCGATTGGCGAGGCCTTGGCCGAGAATGGCCGGGTGATTGTCACGGGCTGTCTGGGGGCAGAGCCCGAGTATATCACCGGGGTGCATCCGCGCGTTCTGGCCGTGACCGGGCCGCATCAATACGAGCAGGTTCTGGATGCCGTGCATCTGGCGGTGCCGCCCAGCCCCGATCCCTTCATTGATCTCTTGCCTGCTTCGGGTGTGCGCCTGACGCCGCGCCATTACAGCTATCTCAAGATTTCCGAGGGCTGCAATCACAAGTGCAAATTCTGCATCATCCCCGATATGCGCGGCAAATTGCAGAGCCGCCCGGCCCATGCGGTGATCCGCGAGGCGGAAAAGCTGGTGGAGAGCGGCGTCAGGGAACTCTTGGTGATCTCTCAGGATACCTCGGCCTATGGCGTCGATATCCGCCATGCCGAAGAGCGCGGGCACCGGGCGCATATCACCGATCTGGCGCGCGATCTCGGGTCTCTGGGCGCATGGGTGCGGCTGCATTATGTCTATCCCTACCCGCATGTGCGCGACCTCATTCCGCTGATGGCGGAGGGGCTGGTGCTGCCATACCTGGATATTCCGTTCCAGCATGCCCATCCCGAGGTGCTGCGGCGCATGGCGCGACCTGCGGCGGCGGCAAAGACGCTTGATGAGATCGCGGCATGGCGGCGCGACTGCCCCGAGATTGCCCTGCGCTCGACCTTTATCGTGGGCTATCCGGGCGAGACCGAGGCAGAGTTTCAGACTTTGCTCGATTGGCTGGACGAGGCGCAGTTGGACCGGGTGGGCTGTTTTCAATACGAGAATGTCGCCGGGGCCCGGTCCAACGCGCTGCCGGATCATGTGGCCCCAGAGGTCAAGCAAGAGCGCTGGGATCGCTTCATGGAAAAGGCGCAGGCAATCTCCGAGGCCAAGCTGGCGGCCAAGGTCGGTCAGCGCATGGAGGTGATCGTGGACGAGATCGACGCCGACGGCATCGCCACCTGCCGCACCAAGGCGGATGCGCCGGAGATTGACGGGAACCTGTTTATTGATGAGGGGACGGAGGGGGTTTCCGTGGGCGATATCGTTTCGGTCGTGGTCGATGAGGCGGGGGAGTATGATTTGTGGGGGAGGTTGGGGGAGTAGGGCCGCCTGACGTTTGGTTGCCACCACTCTACGGGCGTCCCCCCGCGACATTCTGCACCTCTTCCCCTGTGTCCCTCTCCCCCTACCTCCCCTTCACAGGAGGCCCGCGATGACCCACGAAATCCAAGTGCTCTACAATGCCCGCTGTCCGGTCTGCCGGGCGGAGATTGCGCATTATGCGGGCTATGTGGACGCGCACGGCCTGCCGGTCATCTTTCAGGATCTCAACGCCGGTGGTCTTGAGCATTGGGGCATCAGCGCCGATCAGGCCGCGCGGCGGCTGCATGTGCGGCAGAATGACCGCGTGCTCTCGGGTGTCGATGCCTTTGCGGCACTCTGGGCCGCCCTGCCGCGCTATCGTTGGGCGGCGCGGATCGTGGCCTTGCCGGGGCTGCGGCAGGTGGCGTCGCTGATTTATGAGCGGGTTCTGGCCCCGCGTCTTTATGCGCGGCATCTGGCGCGAGAAGCAAAGCGCGCCGCGTCCTGAGGGGCTTTCGCAGTCGCGCGCCCCGCGATAGGGTGCGCGCGACTGACGCGGAGACCCCAGACACATGACCGATCCCCAGACCCTGTTGCGCCGCCTCTTTGACCGGGCGGTGGCCGTGGCCGACCCGATGCAGAGCCTTGCCCCCTATCTGCCCGCGCGCCCCGAAGGCCGTGTCGTGGTGATCGGCGCGGGCAAGGCCAGCGCGCGCATGGCCGAGGCGGTCGAGGCGGAATGGGGCCCCTGCGAGGGGCTGGTGATCACGCGCTATGGCTATGCACGGCCCTGCGCGGGCATCGAGATTGTCGAGGCGGCGCATCCGGTGCCGGATGCCGCCGGTCTGGCGGCCACCGCGCGGATGCTGCAACTGGTCGAGGGCTTGGGCGAGGGCGATATGGTGTTGGCGCTGATGTCGGGCGGGGCGTCGTCGCTGCTTGTGCAGCCTGCGGGCGAGATGACGCTGGCGGACAAGCAGGCGGTCAATGCCGCGCTCTTGGCGTCGGGCGCGCCGATTGGCCAGATGAACGTGCTGCGCAAACATCTGAGCCGGGTCAAGGGCGGGCAATTGGCGGCGGCGGCCTATCCGGCGCGGCTGCATGCGCTGCTGATTTCCGATGTGCCGGGGGATGATCCGGGCATGATCGGATCGGGGCCGACGGTGGGCGAGGCCAGCACAAGCGCCGAGGCGCTGGACATCGTGGCGCGCTACCGGATTGATCTGCCGGCCTCGGCGCAGGCGGTGCTGGCAGGGCAGAGCGGCGTCGTGGCGCCAGAGGATGCGCGGTTGAGCCGGGTCGAGAACGTGATCTATGCCGCCCCCGTGCAATCGCTGGAGGCGGCGGCAGAGGTGGCGCGCGCCGAAGGGATCAGCGTGCGTATTCTGGGCGATGCGCTGGAGGGCGAGGCGCGCGATGTGGCGCGCGATCACGCCGCGCTGGCGCGCGAGGTGCAGGCGGGGCTGGCACCGGGGGATGCCCCCGTGCTGCTGCTTTCGGGCGGTGAATTGACGGTGACGCGGCGTGGCGATGGCGTGGGCGGGCCCAATGCCGAATACGCGCTGGCGCTGGCGCTGGCCTTGGAGGGGGCGGCGGGGATTCACGCGCTGGCCTGTGACACCGATGGCGTCGATGGCGCGGCAGAGGTGGCGGGGGCGGTGATCGGGCCGGAGACATTGGCGCAGGCCGCCTCAGCCGGGGTCGATCCCGAACAGGCCCTGGCGATCAATGACGCGCATGGGTTCTTTGGGTCGATTGGCGGGCAGGTGGTGACCGGGCCGACGCTGACCAATGTCAACGATTTCCGTGCCATCCTGATCGCGCCGGTCCAGGGTAAAGCAGGTTGCCTCTGATCGGGGCCGCACCGCCCCGGCCCCCGCGCCGGGGCCTCTACGCGGCCTCGGTGAGGTCCCGGGTCAAGCACGGGACGGGTGCGGTTTCGATGAGGCGCGACAGGCCCTAGAACTGATCCCAGATCGTGCGCCCCAGATCATCCAGCCGTTCGGGTGAGCAAAACAGCGAGATCGTCATCGTCGCGGTCCAGTCACGCCCGCCAAGGCGGACCAGCGTGCCGTCGGCCAGTTCCTGACGGATGGAAAATTCCGGCAGCCACGCAAGCCCCGCCCCCGCGAGCGTGCGGCGCTTGAGCGCCTCTGCCAGCGCATCCATGTAGCGCAGGTCGAGCGCCGGGCGGCGGTTGCCGATGGTCTGATCCACGACCGTGCCGAGAAAGGTGTTGGGATCATAGCTGAGATAGGGCACCTCGCGCCCGGCGCGCCCCGGCAGCGTCCAGCCATGGCGCGCGGCGGCCTCGTGCTGGGCCACGGGGATCAGGCGCTCTTCGCAGATGTCCTTGCGCTTGAACCGGGTCTCGTCGAGGATCGGGGCCACGTCCTGATGCCGGTAATAGAGCAGGAATTCGCAGCCGCCTTCGCTGAGCAACTGGCAACAGGCGGTCAGGCTGTCCGAGATGACACGCGTGCGCAGATCGGGATACTCGCGCTCCAACGCCGCCATGCGCGGTTGTAGGAAATTCACCGAAATGGCGTGCAGGGCGGCAAAGCGTTGAAAGCTGGCATGGCCGCGCGCGCGTTCGCGGATCGCTTGCCGCGTGTCGGTAAGGTCCGACACCGTCTGTTGCGCCACCGGCAGGAATTGCCGCCCCGCCTCGGAGAGTTGCACCGGATAGCTGGCACGATCGATCAGCGGCACGCCGATCCACGCCTCGAGCGATTTGATGCGGCGGCTGAAGGCGGATTGCGTGATGTTGCGCTCTTCCGCCGCGCGGGTGAAATTCAGCGTCCGTCCAAGGCAGACGAAATCGCGCAGCCAGTTGATGTCCATCACCCTCTCCCTTGCCGCCAGATTGCGCCAGGCCGCAGGGTCATGCAAGATCGGAATAGTTTTATGAGATGTTTGAATTGGCCGACTCGTCCGGGTCTGTCCTAGCATTTCCTCCAATATCAATGGACGACGGCCGCATGAACGGTCTCGCCACGCCCCCAACAAGGAGAGAGAGATGAAAATGTCGTTGAAAGGACTGATTGCCACCACAGCGCTCGGGATGACTGTTGCGCTGCCCGCCATGGCCGAAACCACGATCCGCCTGTCCACCTATGTGAACGAGGCCGATATCCGCTATGACGGTTTCGTGCATTTTGCCGAATTGGTCGCGGACAAGACCGGCGGCAGCGTCAAGGTCGAGATCTTCCCGTCCTCCACGCTGCATGGCTGGTCCGAAGGTGTGGACGCGGTTCAGGGCGGCGTGTCGGACATGAGCTGGATGCCCGCCGACGAGCGCCTGCCCTGCTACCGTGTCACCTCGCTCTACCCGGTGGCGGTGGATCTGGAAGGGCAGATCGACTTGGACGCCGCCTATGCCGATCTGGTGCGCGATGAGGCGGCGGCGATCAACCTCGTGCCGGTGTTCAACTCGAACTATTCCTACGATCAGGAATGGTGGTTCGAAGAGGCGATTGACGATCTCGGCAATCTTGCGGGCAAGCAGGTCCGCTCCATTGGCCCGCTCGTCAGCCTGATGATCGAGACCTGGGGCGGCGCGCCGGTCTTTGTGGCACCCAAGGAGGTGTTCCAATCCGCCGAGCGCGGCGTGGTGGACGGGATCAACATGGGCGTTGCCACCTATTCCAGTTGGAAGCTCTGGGATGTGATGCCCTATATGGTCAAGGCGAGCCTCTTTTACGGCAATATCCAATACATGATGAACAAGGAAAAGTTCGACGGCATGACCGCCGACGAACAGGCCGCCGTGATGGCCGCCGCCACGGAAACCGAAGAGTGGCTGAAACCCCGTTACGAGGATTGGGTGGATCAGCGCGTCGGCAATGCGGTGATGAAGGGCGGCGGTGCGGCCGTTGCAATCCCCGAAGACAAGCGGATGGAGCTGATTGCCAGCGTGCAGGGTAAGTGGAACGAGACGGTCGATGCGGCCTGCGGGCCGGAACTGGCTGGCAAGATCCGCGATCTCTTTGCGCAGCACGCGCCGTGATCTGACAGGCCCTTTGCGCCAAGCGCGCAGGGGGCCGCCCGTTGCATCAACAGGGAGACACGCCATGCAAAGCGGTCTTGACCGATGGATTGCCCATGTGGAACGCGCGGTTGTCTGGCTCGCTGGGGCGGGGGCCGTGGTGGTACTCGTGCAGATGGTGTGGATCAGCTACGGCGTTTTCACGCGCTACGCGCTCAACGCGCCCGACCGGATGGTGACAGAGGCAACCGCGCTCTTGCTCTTTCCGGTGGCCTTTGCGGGCCTCGCCTATGCGATGCGCGAGGATGCCTATCCCAAGGTCACGATGCTGACCGATACCCTTCCTGCCGGTCTGCGCAAGGTGGTGGCAGTGTTCAATCTCTGCGTGATGCTGGGGGTCGGGTTCTTTTTCTCGCTGGCCGGGGTCAGTGCCACGATCCGGTCGTTCAATTCCGGCGCGTCCTCGGAAATCCTGCTCTGGCCGCGCTATGCGTTCTGGGCACCCGGAGCCTTGGCGCTGGTTCTCTTTTCGATTTACGCGGTGCTGCGGCTGGTGCGGCTGTTGCGCACCCCGGCAGCGGAGGTCTGAGCGATGGAATGGTATGAAGTCGGTCTTGGCCTGCTTGGCCTCTTGATGTTCCTGATTGCGGTGGGCGTGCCGATCCCCTTTGCGCTGGCGGCGGCCTCGCTGCCCTTTCTGTGGCAAATCCAGACCTTCGAGACCTCGATCGCCTCGGCGGAGTTGAAGCTCTGGGGGGTGTGGATCGACTATATCCTATTGGCGGTGCCGCTCTTTGTGTTTTTGGGTGAACTCATCGGCAAATCCAATATCGGTCCCAATCTCTATCAGTTCCTGCATCAGGGCGTGCGGGTGCGCGGCTCGGCGGCCTATGGCTCGATCGGGGCTTGCGCGGGTTTCGGCGCGGTCTGTGGCTCGTCCATGGTGGGGGCGCTGACGATTGGCGGCGTGGCCCTGCCCGAGATGCTGCGGCTGGGCTATGGCAAGCGGCTGTCGTCAGGCGTGCTGGCGGCGGGGGGCACGCTCAGCGTTCTGATCCCGCCCTCACTCATCCTGCTGTTCTACGGCATCGTCACCGACCAGAGCATCGGGGATCTCTTTATCGCGGGGGTCATTCCGGGGCTGATCCTTGTTACCTGCTTTGCCATCGTCGTGCTGGTCTGGGGCATCCTCAAGCCCGAGGATATTCCGGGCAGCGAGGATGCGGTGAAAATGGGGCTCGTCCAGATTGCCGCCACCATTGCGCCCATCGGCCTGATCGGTCTGGTGATCACGGTGGCGATTTACGCCGGTATCGCCACACCGACCGAGGCGGCGGCGGTCGCGGCCCTTCTGACCGTGATCCTCGCCTTTGGCGTGGGTGGCCTGACATGGCAGGGGTTCAAGGACTCGCTCTTTGCCACGATGCGCACCATGGGCTATCTTGGCCTGCTCCTGTCGGCGGGGGTGCTGTTTGGTTTCGTGCTCACCTATTACCGCGTGCCGCAACAGTTCACCGAGCTGTTTCTCAGCTTCGATCTCTCGCCCTATGTGGTGCTGACCATCGTGCTGATCTTCTACATCGTGCTGGGGATGTTCCTTGAACCCGTGTCGATGACCTTCATCACCCTGCCCACGATCTTTCCGCTGATGTCCGCCGCTGGCTTCGACCTGATCTGGTTCGGGGTGGTCTATACGATCACCATGGAGATTGCGGTGCTGACACCCCCTGTAGGGCTCAACCTCTATGTCATTCAGGGCATTGGGCGCGGTCAGGTCAGCATCGGTGATGTGATCATGGGCTGCCTGCCCTTCATCGGGGCGCTTGTTCTCTTGATCGTTCTTCTTATCCTCATGCCGGAGCTTGCATTGTGGTTGCCCGAACAGATGCGCTGATCGCGCGGAGCGGTCTCAGCTATCGCCGGGCAGGGGCGGGCGCACCGCTGGTGCTTGTGCATGGCTATCTGGGCGGGTCGGCGCAATGGCAGGCCGAGCTTGCGCGCTTTTCCGACCGATTCGACGTGATCGCCCCCGATTTGCCGGGCTATGCCGGGTCGGCGGGCCTGCCGCCACCTGAGCGGATCGCCGCCTTTGCGGCGGCGGTGGTGGCCCTGCTCGACGAGCTGGGCATTGGTCGCTTTACCCTGATGGGGCATTCCATGGGCGGCATGATCGTGCAGGAACTGGCCGCGACCCACCCAGACCGTATCGCCCGGCTGATCCTCTATGGCACCGGGCCGCTTGGTGCCATGCCCAACCGGTTCGAGCCGCTCGAGACCTCGCGCGCGCGCCTGCGCAGCGATGGGGTGGCGCAAACCATCCGGCGCATCGGGGCCACATGGTTTCGCCAGGGCGCGGCGGCGGAAGGGTTCGAGATCGTGGCAGAGCTGGGCGCACAGGCGACCGAGGCCGCAGCCCTCGCCGGGCTTGACGCCATGAGCCATTGGGACGGGCGCGGCGCGCTTGGCCGCCTGACCATGCCGACGCTGGTGCTCTGGGGCGATGGCGACCGCTCTTATCGCTGGCCACAGGTCGAAACCCTCTGGCAAGGCCTGCCCGACGCGGCTCTGGCCGTCGTGCCCGGCACCGCCCATGCAGTGCATCTGGAAAAGCCCGCGCTCTTTCACGCTCTGGTCGAGGATTTCGTGACGGGGTGAGGGCTGTGCCCGCCCCCTCTTGCGGCACTCTCCCATTCCATCCACAATATATTGCTATCCCCCTCAACAAATAGCTTTACAGGGCGCGTCAAACCCCGCACCATATCTGGTATGGGCGAGGGGAATGGCCCCCGTCCGTAGAGCAGGCACCTAGCGCTTGGGGTGCAACGCCACCCCCGCGCTATAGCAAATGAGGCGGCGCCATGGCACTTTCCGAGCAGTTCTTGCAGGACGACATCCACCCCATTGATATTGTTGAGCACATCGCCGAACACCACGAGTGGGAGTTCGACCGCATCGGCGACGATCAGATCGCCATGGCCGTCGATGGCCAGTGGCGCACCTATTCGCTCACCCTCGCGTGGTCCGGCTATGATGAAACGCTGCGCCTTGTCTGCACCTTCGACATGGAGCCGCCCGCCGAAAAGCTGCCCGTGCTCTTTGAAATTCTCAACGAAATCAACGATGAATGTTGGGCCGGGTCCTTTACCTGGTGGGCCGAGCAGAAACTCATGGTCTATCGCTATGGCCTCGTTCTTGCCGGTGGGCAGGTGGCCAGCCCCGAGCAGATCGACACCATGCTGCATGCCGCCGTATCGAGCGCCGAGCGCTACTACCCCGCACTGCAACTCGCGATCTGGGGGGATCAATCGCCGCGCGATGCGATGCAGGTGGCCATTGCAGAGGCTTACGGCCGCGCGTAACACTATCCCCCGCGAACGGATGACAAGAGCGGGGGAAACACCATGACGATGCAGGATCTGGCCGAAAAAGGTCTTGTTTTACTGGGCTGTGGCAAGATGGGCAGCGCCATGTTGCAAGGCTGGCTCAAGGGCGGGTTGCCGCCCGCGTCGGTCTGGGTGCTGGACCCGAACCCGTCCGAGTGGCTGCGCGGCACCGGCGTGCATCTCAACACCGATCTGCCCGATGCGCCCGCCATCGTGCTGGTCGCGGTCAAGCCGCAGATGATGGGCGCGGCCCTGCCCACGTTGGCCGCCATGGGCAATGGCACGACGCTCTTCCTCTCGGTCGCCGCCGGTACGCCGATTGCGGCGTTTGAGGCGACGCTGGGTGATAAGACCCCGATCATCCGCGCCATGCCCAACACCCCCGCTGCCGTGGCGCGCGGGATCACCGCCATCATCGGCAATGCCCATGCGACTGCGGCTGATCTCGATCTGGCCGAAACGCTCCTGCGTGCGGTGGGGCAGGTGGTGCGGCTCGAGCATGAGGATCAGATGGATGCCGTCACTGGCCTGTCTGGTTCTGGCCCGGCCTATGTGTTTCACATGATCGAATGTATGGCTGAGGCGGGCGCGGCGCAGGGCCTCTCGCCGGCGCTTGCGATGCAATTGGCGCAGGCGACCGTTGCAGGGGCCGGTGCCCTGGCCGAGGCGGCCGAGGAAACGCCCGCGCAATTGCGCCAGAACGTCACCAGCCCCAATGGTACGACGCAGGCGGGGCTGGAGGTGCTGATGCACCCCGACACCGGCCTGCCGCCCCTGATGCTGAAAACCGTTGCCGCCGCCACGGACCGCTCCAAGGCGCTGCGCAATGGCTGAGATCACATTCGACGACTTTCTTGCCGTGGATATTCGCGTGGGCCGCGTGACCCGCGCCGAACCCTACCCCGAGGCGCGCAAGCCTGCGATCAAGCTCTGGGTCGATTTCGGCCCCGAATTGGGCGAGAAGAAATCCAGCGCCCAGATCACCGCGCATTACACGCCCGAGAGCCTGATCGGACGTCAGGTGCTGGCGGTGGTCAATTTCCCGCCCCGCCAGATCGGCAAGTTCCGGTCGGAAATCCTCGTGCTGGGGCTGAGCGATAGCAATGGCGATATCGTTCTGATACGCCCGGACCAAGACGTTCCCATCGGAGAGAGACTGCATTGAAACGGATACTTGTCACCCGCCCCATGCCCGACCGCGTGTTGGACGAGGCCCGCCGCCATTTCGACGTGGAAACACGCGACGACAATACGCCCCTCAAGCCGGGGCAGATGCGCGGCGCGCTGGCGCTCTATGATGGCATCCTTCCGACGCTGGGCGATATGTTTCAGGCCGATGTCTTTACCGAGGCCGAGAATTCGCGCTGTCGCATCCTCGCCAATTTCGGCGTGGGCTATAACCATATCGACGTGGCCGCCGCCCGTGCCGTGGGCATTGCCGTCAGCAACACGCCGGGTGCCGTGACGGATGCCACGGCCGATATCGCCATGACGCTGATGCTGATGACCGCGCGCCGCGCGGGCGAGGGCGAGCGGCTGGTGCGCTCTGGCAAGTGGCCGGGCTGGAACCCGACGCAGATGCTGGGCCTGCATGTCACGGGCAAGACAGTGGGCATCATCGGCATGGGCCGCATCGGTCAGGCGATTGCCAAGCGCTGTCATTTCGGGTTTGGCATGTCGGTCGTCTATCACAACCGTTCGGCCAAACCGCTCGATTTCGACGCGCGTCAGCTTGGGTCGATCGAAGAGGTTGCCGCGGCCGCCGATATTCTGGTCGTGGCGGTGCCCGGCGGGGCGGAAACCCGGCATCTGATCAATGCGGCCGTCTTTGCCGCCATGCGCCCGACCGCGCATTTCATCAACATTGCGCGCGGCGATGTGGTGGACGAGGCGGCGCTGATCGCCGCGCTGCAAGAGGGACGCATCGCCGGGGCGGGCCTCGACGTCTATGAGCGCGAGCCGATCGTGCCCGACGCGCTCAAGGCGATGGAGAACGTCGCATTGCTTCCGCATTTGGGCACCGCAGCGCTCGAGGTGCGCGAGGCGATGGGCCTGATGGCGGTCGAGAACCTGCGTGCCTTCTTTGCCGGGGAAGCCCCGCCCAATCTGGTCAACTGACGACTGAGACCATGCCGCGCTATCTAAACCACACCCGTCCCGGGCTTGACCCGGGATCTCCAACCTTCCCCGGCGAGGCCCCGGGTCAAGCCCGGGGCGATGTGAACCTGATCGGAGGCCACATGCTCTAAGCAGCGGGCGCGGGTGCCTACTCGATCTGGCGCCCGCTCAGCACTTCGAAGGGTTCGAGCCGGTCGCCATTGATCCACGCATAGCTGCCCGCCTCGGTGCGTACCATGGCGTAGGGGGTCCAGCCGGTGCTGCGCCACCAGCTCTCATAATCGTTGGTCTCCGCGTTCACGCGCCATTGGCCATCGTCGCGGCGGCCATCCCCCAGCATGTAGACCGTGCTGCCATCGGCAGCAAAATACTGCTGATAGTCGGTGCCGGACCAGCTTCCGACGATGGTGTTGCCAGACAACAGCGCGCTGATTTCGGCGGCGGTCATCTGCGCGGGTTGCGCTGTGACGGGCCAGCCAAGGGCGAGAAGCCCGGCGCTCAGGACACCCAGAACAAGACGGCGATGCATGATCACACTCCTTTGTTGCGGCACACACTATCGCAAATCCTGCGCCGGGGCGCGACTCGATTCTTTTGGGCGCGGCACCGGCATTGCCGCAACGTCACCCTCAAAATGCCGCGAAATCCTGAAAGAGTGATCCATATTGTGAGACAGCGCATAGAAAAATTAATACATTTGCGCCACAGAGAGCGGATGATCGATATGTCCTATCCTGCCTATTCCCGCGCCGAACGTCTTGCTGACGGGGCGGTGCATATTGCCGGCCTCCTCGCGGCGCTCACCGGTGTGGGGGTGCTCTTTGCCATGTGGGCGTTGCACATGGACGGGGTGACGCTGGCCTCGACCATCGTCTATTCCGGCGCGCTCTTGTTGATGCTGGGGGCCTCTGCGGCCTATCACCTCTATGCCCATACCGCCGCGCGGCCCCTTCTGCGCCGTCTGGATCATGCGGCCATCTATGTAAAGATCGCGGGCACCTTCACGCCGCTCAGCGTGCTTTTGGGCACCGCCTTTGGCTATGTCGTGCTGGCGGTCGTCTGGGTTCTGGCCATCTTTGGCGCCGTGACCAAGATCCGGGCCAAACCCGGCCAGATGCCGACCGGCTGGTTGCCCTATGTGGCGCTGGGCTGGGTCGGGGTGGCGCTCTTTATCCCGCTCACGCCGATTCTGCCGGGGCATAGCCTTGTGCTGTTGCTGACAGGTGGCCTGCTCTATACGCTGGGCGTGGTGTTCTATGCGTGGGAGAGTTTGCGCTTTGCCAATGCCATCTGGCACCTTTTCGTGGCCTTTGCCAGCGGGTGCTTTTTCATCGGGATCGCCTCGGCCCTCGCGACCCGCCTCTGACGGGGCGCGAGAGGTTGCGAAATCACCGGGCAAACCTTACGATCTGTAAGGTCGCTCAAGCGTGCTTGCCCGCCATCAAGAGGCTGAAGACATCGCTGTTGCGGCAATAGTCCGGTGTTGCGCTCGCGGTCTTGTTCCGCGCCAGCCAATGATCGCAGGCCTCGGGATTGGCACAGCCCGTGCAGGCCAGAACCACGTCGCCCAAGGTATCGAAGGTCATTTGCCCTTCCATGATTTTCTGTTCAAGATCAACGCCCAAGGTGTTGGCCATCCGGTCCACCAAATGTGCGTGACGTTTCAAGGTTGAAGTGCTTTGCATGCTGTTGCCCCCTTGCTGCGCCGCCACTGTGCCTCAGGTCGCGGCCGCGCACCTTGACCTCGATCAAATCGCCATCTCGTCGAGATAGGCGCGCACGCAGTCCTGCACGTGGCGAAACCTGTCGCCGCCCAGTTTTTTGCCGCCATACCAACGGGTTACGACCACGACATGATCGCGCAGATCGGCGCGTTCCAGCATCCGCAGGATCACTTGGCCTGCGCCTGCCTCGCCATCGTCGCCCTTGAGCGGGGTGCCATCGCCGAGCAGGACAGCCCAGGTGTTATGCGTGGCGCGGGCGAATTTCTTGTCCTTTTTCAAGGCTTTGAGGAACTCATCCACCGCCTCGCGGCTCTGCGTCGCCCCGCCCGAGACCGCATAGTTCGATCCCCGGTCGTTCACGACGCCTTTTAGCTGTCGCATGTCACAGCCCGGCAGCCACCCGCCGCACGGTTTCGACCCGCTGGGCATTGGGCGGATGCGTTCCTAGGAAGCGATTTCCGGGATCGGGAAGCTGGCTAAAGAATTCCGCGCCGCGCACCGGGTTGTAGCCTGCGTTATGGGTGATCACGGTGCCAAGGGCATCCGCCTCTAGCTCGAAATTCTTGGAATAGCTGCGCGCGCCAACCCCGGCCCCGATGTCGACCGCCTGATCGACAATGGTCTGGCTCGCGCCGGTGATCGCCGCCAAGCCGCCCAAGAGAATCGCCCCCGCCGCTGCATTCTGTTGTTGGCGCGGGATATGGCCAGAGATGTGGTGGGCTGCCTCATGTCCCATGACAAAGGCCAGTTCATCCTGATTGCGCACCTGCGCGATCAAAGGCAGCGTGAAGGCAAGGATGGGCTGACCGTTACGGTCAAGAGTCTGATAGGCATTGGGCGGCTGACCGGGCCGGTCATCCACGACAATCCGGAAATCGCAGTTGGCGCGCGGCGAACGCGCCCGGCACTCGCGCTCGGCTATGGGCTCAACCCTTTGAACCACTGAGATAAATTGATTGACCTGCGCGCGCGTCGGCGTTGTCGCCTTGGGGCGTGAGGTCGCTTGCGGCGCGGGTTGGCTCACGGGCCCTTGTTCCACCACATCGACACAGCCCACAAGTGCCACCAGCCCCACGAGAGATAACCACCGCATTCTAAATCCCCGGTTCTGACCCATTTATTCATTTGTTTTAGCAGGGTTTCACGCCTCTGACAGGTCTTTTGCACCACGCCAGTCTCTGCTTGCAAAGACCCGCCAACGCGGTAGGCTGAACCCATGTTTTCCATAGAGCACGAATTCGACGCCACCGTGATCACCCTTGTCGACGAGGGGGCGGCACCCTTGGGCGAGGATGTGATCATCAATGCCTTCGAGGAATGCGTGACGATCGAGCAATATGATCCGCGCACCGATCGGTTGCACAAGATTACCCTGTCGATGGGGCAGCTGCGCGATCTGCGCGCGGCGCTCGACCTGCCCGAGGGGGTCTATATCCGAGCGCCGGACGCAAAATAGAAAATTAGTCGCCAATCTGTCGCAGGACTTCGGCGGCGGCGACGGTTGGCGTCATGTCGCCCGCTGCCACGCGGGCGGCATAATCCTGCATCGCGGCGCGTGCCGTGGGGGTTTCCAGCCGCGCCAGAAGGCCCTGACGCACCTCTTGCCCGAACCAGTAGCGCGCCTGCTCTGCCCGCCGCCCGTCGAAATGCCCAGTCTCGCGCCGCCAGTTCACCAGCGCGGTCATCTCGTCCCATGCCTTTTGCAGCCCCTCGTCCTGCAAGGCGGATACGGTCATCGCCTTGGGATAGCCTTCGGGGTCCTGGGGCCGTTTGCGCAGGAGGCGCAGCGCGCCTGCGTAATCCGAACAGGTCCGCATCGCCGCCGGTTTGAGATCGCCATCGGCCTTGTTCACCAAGATGAGATCGGCCATTTCCATGATGCCGCGCTTGACGCCCTGCAATTCGTCGCCGCCCGCCGGGGCGAGCAAGAGCACGAAGATGTCGGACATTTCCGCAACCACTGTCTCGGATTGCCCGACGCCTACCGTTTCGATCAGCACCACGTCGAACCCGGCCGCCTCGCAGAGTGTCACTGCCTCGCGGGTGCGGCGCGCCACGCCGCCCAGATGGCTCTGGCTGGGGGAGGGGCGGATAAAGGCCGCTGGATCGCGGCTCAGCCGTTCCATCCGCGTCTTGTCGCCGAGGATCGAGCCGCCCGAGCGTGCCGAGGAGGGATCGACCGCCAGAACCGCCACGCGCAGGCCCTGCGCGGTCAGCATCATGCCGAAACTCTCGATGAAGGTGGATTTGCCCACACCGGGCGTGCCCGACAGGCCAATGCGCACCGCCTGTTTGCCTGCGGTTTTCAATGCCTCCATCAGCGCTGCGGCATCGGCGCGGTGGTCCGCGCGCGCGCTTTCGATCAGGGTGATCGCGCGGGCCAAGGCCCGGCGGTCGCCTGCGATGATCCTCTGTGCGGTATCCGCAATATCCATGCGCTGCCCTTTTTGCT
This sequence comes from Roseovarius mucosus DSM 17069, assembly GCF_000768555.3. Lineage (GTDB taxonomy): Bacteria > Pseudomonadota > Alphaproteobacteria > Rhodobacterales > Rhodobacteraceae > Roseovarius > Roseovarius mucosus. Next base: position 96,359 of record NZ_KN293976.1, on the reverse strand, counting down.
GTCGGTTGCCTTCATGCCTTGGCCCTGTGGGCCTTGTCCAGAGGCGAGAGGCCTGGCAAGCCTCTGGCCAAGCGCGCGCCGATGCCCGATAACGCGGGGCATGACGCCCGATCTTCCCATTCAAGAGGACATTCCGGCCCTCATCGACGCGCTGCGCGCGGGCGGGCGTGCCGTGTTGCAGGCACCGCCCGGTGCGGGCAAGACCACGGTCGTGCCGCTCGAGATGTTGCGCGCAGGCGTGACGGGGGGCCGTATCCTGATGCTGGAACCGCGCCGCCTTGCGGCCCGCGCCGCCGCTGAACGGATGGCGCAGAGCCTTGGGGAAAAGCCGGGGGAAACCGTGGGTTACAGGGTGCGCGGCGAGGCGCGCGTTGGTCCCAAGACCCGGATCGAGGTGGTAACGGAGGGGATTTTGACCCGCATGATCCAGTCTGACCCAGAGTTGCGCGGCGTCGGTGCGGTGATCTTCGACGAATTTCACGAACGCTCGCTCAATGCCGATCTGGGATTGGCGCTCTGCCTAGAGGTGGCGGGGGGCGCTGCGCGAGGATCTGATCCTGCTGGTCATGTCGGCCACGCTCGATGCCGCGCCCGTGGCGCGGTTGATGGGCGATGTGCCAATGATCACCTCGGAGGGGCGCAGCTATCCGGTCGAGATCCGCTGGCGCGACCGCCCCCGGCCCAAGACGCGGCGGTTTGAAGAGGCTTTGGCCGATCTGGTGAACGAGGCCGTGGCCGAGACAACGGGCGGCGTTCTGGTGTTCCTGCCCGGTGAGGGGGAAATTCGCCGTGCCGAGGCGCTCTTGCGCCCGCGTCTGCCCGGTGACTGCCAGTTGCGCCCGCTCTTTGGCGCGATGGAGTTTGCCGCGCAACGCGCCGCGATCGCGCCCGTCACGGAGGGGCGCAAGATCGTGCTGGCAACATCCATCGCCGAAACCTCGTTGACCATTGAGGATATTCGCGTGGTGATCGACGGCGGCTTGGCGCGACGGGCGCGGTTCGACCCCGGTTCCGGCATGTCGCGGCTGGTGACAGAGCCTGTGACGCGCGCCGAGGCAACGCAGCGCGCGGGGCGCGCGGGGCGTGTGGCCGAGGGGCGATGCTATCGGCTCTGGACACGCGGCGAAGAGGGCGCGTTGCAGGCCTATCCCCCGGCAGAAATCGAGGCGGCGGATCTGGCGGGTCTGGCGCTGGAGCTGGCACTCTGGGGCGCGGCCCCACAGGATTTGCCGCTGCTGACCCCGCCCAATCCCGGCGCCTATGCCGAGGCGCGCGCGCTCTTGGAGATGTTGGGCGCGCTGGAGGCCACGGGTCGGATCACGCCGCATGGCAAGGCACTGGCGGCGCTGCCGCTGCATCCGCGCCTCGCGCACATGCTGACCTCTGCGGGGCCGGAGGCGGCGATGTTGGCGGCGCTTTTGGCGGAGCGCGATCCGCTGGGCCGCGGCGCGCCGGTTGATCTGGCGCTGCGGCTGAGTGCGGCGCGTGATCTGCGCGCCTTTGAGGCGCGCCATGTCCATACGGTCAATCGCGGCCCGGTTGAGCGGATCAAGACCGAGGCGCGGCGTCTGGCGGTGCAGGCCAAGGGCCGGGGCCAAGCCACGCGCAGCGATGCCGAATGCGCCGCCCTTGCCTATCCGGACCGGATCGGGCTGCGCCGCAAAGGGGATGCTCCGCGTTACGTGCTCTCGGGGGGAAAGGGTGCGGTGATGCCAGAGGGCGACCCGATGGGCCAGACCCGGCTGATCGTGGCCACCGATCTGGATGGCGACCCGCGCGAGGCGCGTATCCGGCAGGCCATTGCCATTTCTGAGGCGGAAATTCGCGGGCTCTTTGCCGAGCGGATCGTGTGGCAGGATGTCTGCCTCTGGGATCGGCGCGAACGGCGTGTGGTGGCGCGCAAGCAAGAGCGTTTTGGTGCGCTGGTGCTGGATGATCGGCATTGGCGGGACGCGCCCGAGGAGCGTATTGCGCGTGCCATGCTGGACGGGGTGCGCGATCTGGGTTTCAATTGGAGCGATCCGGCCCGGCGCTTTGTCGCGCGGGTGCAATTGCTGCGCGACGGGGGGGCGGACCTGCCGGATATGTCCGAGGCGGCGCTGATCGAGACATTGGACGACTGGCTCTTGCCCTATTTGCGCGGCGTGCGCAGCGCGCCGGAGTGGAAGAAGTTCGACATGCTCGATGCGCTGCGCGCGCGGCTGGACTGGGACCAGATGCAAATGCTGGACCGGGCGGCACCCGCGCAGTTCACCACGCCATTGGGCCGGAAAATCCCCATCGACTATAGTGGGGAGTATCCTGAAATTACCCTGCGTTTGCAGGAAATGTTCGGCCAGACCACCCATCCCACGGTTGGCCGCACGCCATTGCGCGTGACGCTCTTGTCGCCGGGTAATCGCCCGGTGCAAACCACGCTCGATCTACCGGGGTTCTGGGCAAGTTCCTATGCGGATGTGCGCAAGGACATGCGCGGGCGCTATCCGCGTCACCCCTGGCCTGAAGATCCGACCGAGGCCGATCCCACGCTGCGCGCCAAACCCCGCAACATCCCGTGATTTGTATCCGGTGGGGAAATATCCTATATATGATGTTTAGAGAAACGTGCCCGAGCAGAGCAAAACCAGAGTGAACCAGATTTTCCCCCAGACCGTGCCCGGCGCGGTGCATGCAGAGTCTGTCCTGCCGCGCCGGCAGGTGGCGGCGCTGTGCTGGCGCAAGCACAAGGGGCGCAAGGAGGTTCTGCTCATCACCAGCCGGGACACGGGCCGTTGGATCGTGCCCAAGGGCTGGCCCATCGAAGGGCTGAGCGACGCGGAAGCCGCGCTGCAAGAGGCTTGGGAAGAGGCGGGCGTGCGCGCCGATGCCGATAAGGCACGTCATATCGGGCGGTTTTCCTATGAAAAGGGGATGCGCGATGGGACCACTTTGCCGATCAATGCGGAGCTTTACAAAGTTCGCCTGCGTGACGACGAATTGCGCGACCGTTTCCCCGAAGCGCGCGAACGCCGTCGGCTTTGGGTCACGCCGCGCAGGGCAGCGAAACTCGTGGACGAACCGGACTTGCAGGATATTCTGCGTAAATTCTGAGCCCGCTTATTTCGGCATCAAGACCCAGTAATCCAGATCCAGCAACACATGGGGCAGGTGTTTGCCGTCTTCGCCACGCAAGCTGAAGGGCGCGCCGCCCTTGGTTGCCACGAGCCGCAGGCGCAGTGCGCCCACACCCGGTGCCGTTGTATCGGCGCGGTCCAGAACCTCGGACCAAGCCCGCACGGTATCACCTGCAAAACACGGGTTGGCGTGGCTGCCCGCGTTGATCGCCACGATCATCTGGGCATTGGCAAGGCCGTTGAACGACAGCGCGCGCGCCATCGAGATGACATGCCCGCCGTAAATCAGCCGCTTGCCATCCGCGCGCGGGGTCGCGTCGAAATGCGTCTTGGAGGTATTCTGCCAGAGGCGCGTGGCCATCATATGCTCGGCCTCTTCGATGGTCACACCATCGACATGGTCGATCTGTTCGCCAATTTCGTAATCGCCCCAGCGATGCGGTTCTCCGGCGAGGGTGAAATCGTAATGCGTGAAATCCAGACCCGCCGGGATGATGAGATCGCTGGCCGCGACGCAGGACGCGGTTTGCGGCACGTGATCGGCGGGGGCTGGTGCCGCCTCGTCGCGCTTGCGCACCATCACCCAACGGACGAATTCCATCACCGGCAGGTCGTGCTGGTTGAAGCCGGTGGTGCGCACATAGACCACGCCCGTCTTGCCCGAGGAATTCTGCTTGAGTCCGATCACCTCGGACTGTGCCCGCAGCGTGTCGCCCGCATAAACGGGACGCAGCCACCGTGCCTCGGCATAGCCCAGATTGGCCACGGCATTGAGCGAGATGTCGGGCACGGATTTGCCAAACACGATATGGAAGGCCGCCAGATCATCAATCGGGCTGGCGGGCAAGCCGCAGACATGGGCGAATTCGTCGGAGGAATAGATCGCATGGCGTGCCGGATAGAGCGCGTGATAGAGCGCGCGCTCGCCCCCCGACACGGTGCGCGGCACCGCGTGAGGGATCACTTGCCCAAGTTCGTAATCCTCGAAAAACCGGCCCGGATTGGTCTTGGCCATGCTTATTGTTCTCCCAGCTTCATATCGGGGGTGTAGGTGCCGTCCTTGTCCTTGGTCACGGCCTGACCGCAGCGCATCACGCCATTGGCCGCGTCATAGGCATAGGTGGGATCGCCATAGAGCGACCAGCCCTTGTTGAGCGCGGCCGTCACCTTGTGACAGAACTCCGACGTGTCGTCGGCGCTGAGAAAACGGTAGAGTTTCATGGATTACCCCGGAAACGGCCAGACGCCCAGCCAGTTGTGAACAAAGGTTATGGCGAGGAACATCACGCTGGTAATGACCACCAGAAGGATATCCTTTTTCGCCTCTCCCGGTGCCGGACGCACCCAGGCCTCGGAACGGTTGATCATCACCACTTCCAGCACCGCCCAGACGAGCAGCCCGCCGAAGAGGATGAGCGAGGCCAGATCGCCATTGACCAAGAGATGCGCAACCGCCCAGACCTTGACCGCTGTCAATTGCGGATGGCGCATGGCCCCGCGCAGCCGCCCCTTGGTGGCGCTCATGCCGTAGAGAAACACCGCCCCCAGCATCATCAGGTTGTTGATATGCACCGTCCAGCTGGGCGGATACCAGACGTTGATGAAGTCCGCCTGCCGATAGCCGATCACCATCAGCACCAGACCGGCCAGAATGCCGAGGGCGGCAACGCCTTTGCCCGCGTTCCCCATCCTTGCGCGCAGATCGGGGGCCACCCGTTTGAAGAGATGCGCCGCGATCCAGAGGATCAGCCCGAGGATGAGGTAAAACATGGGTGCTACTCCGCTGCCATTTCCCGTATCGCCTGAGCTTTGGCCAGAATGCGCTGTGCGGACACGACGTGCAGGTTTTCGACAATCTGCCCGTCCACCACGGCAATCCCCTGACCTGAGGCGCGGCTTTCTTCATAGGCTGCGATCTGGCGTCCCGCCAGTTCAATTTCGGAATTGGTGGGGGCAAAGGCGGTATTGGCGATTTCCAGCTGGGCGGGATGGATCAGTGTTTTGCCGTCAAACCCGAGGTCGCGGCCCTGTTCACATTCGAACTTGAGCCCGTCCCCATCGCGAAAGCGGTTGTAGACCCCGTCCACCGCCACGATCCGCGCCGCGCGCGCCGCCATCACGATCATCTGGAGCGAGGCCCAGAGCGGCATGCGGTCGGCGCGCACCCGGCAGCCCAGATCCTTGATCAGGTCATTGGTGCCGGCCACAAGGCCCGTCACCTGCCGATGCGCCGCGATTTCGCGGGCGTTGAACACGCTGACGGGCGTTTCCATCATGGTCCAGATGGGCAGATCAGAGCCGATCACATCCGAAAGGTTGTCAACATCCGAGGGCGTGTTGACCTTGGGCAGAAGAATGGCGTCGGCGCCCGCGTCGCGCAGCGCGCGCGCATCCTCCAGCCCCCATTCGGTCGTGAGCGCGTTGATCCGCACGATCTTGTAGCGATAGCCATAGCCGCCCTGGCGCAGCGCCTCGACCAGCGTGGCGCGTGCGGCCGCCTTGGCATCGGGCGCTACCGCATCCTCGAGATCAAAGATGATCGCGTCGGTGGGCAGGTCGCGCGCCTTTTCTAGCCCGCGCTCTTTCGAGCCGGGGATATATAGCACCGAACGGTAGGGATGCATGCTGCTGTCCATGGGTCTTCCCTTTGATGGATTCTGGCTGTGGTAATAATCTTGCGCAGGAATGGCATTTTTCGGCGGAAATGTTCAAGCGATTTCTCGCCGCGATGCAGCGATGCGGTGGCTTCGGTGCGGCGTCCGGGCTCATTAACCCCTTGTTCATCACTCTTTCGGCATGATGGGCGCGCGACGGCCGGGGGGCCAACCCAAGAGAAAGGGTGACTGATGATCAAGACAGTGATGGCCGGTCTGAGCGCGGTGGTGCTGGCATATGCCCCGGCGCAGGCGCAAACCGGGGCTTGCGCGCCGCGCGACATGGTGGTGCAGCGCTTGGCCGATGCCTATGGTGAGACGCGGCAATCCGTGGGGCTGGGCGCCAACAACATGGTGGTCGAGGTCTTTGCCAGCGGCACGTCGGGCAGTTGGACCATCACGGTGACGGGCAGCGATGGTGTCACCTGCCTTGTCGCCAGCGGTCAGGCCTATGAGCCCACCGCCGAAACCGAGCCGAAGCCCGGCAAGGGGGCCTAGAACGCCTAGAACAGCCCGTCCCAGATAAGCTTGATCCCGGTGATCGTCAGCAAGACATAGGTCACGGCAAAGAACGCGCGTTCCGGCATGATCCGGTGCGCGCGCACACCGACCCAAGCGCCGAAGAGCGCGAAGGGCGCAAGGATGAGGTCGATCGTCAGCGTCTCTGCCGTGAAGAGGCCAAGCATCCCATAAGGCACCGCCTTGACGATGTTGAAGACAAAGAACATCAGCACCGTGGTCGCCTGATAGCGCGTCTTGTCGAGCCCACGCGATAGCAGGTACACCGCCGCAGGTGGCCCGCCCGCATGGCTGACAAAGCTGGTGAACCCGGCCACCAACCCTGCCAGTACCCCGCTCCAACCCGGTAAGGGGGCCTGTCCCCGGCGCATCACCCGCGCCTTGAGCACCGTTTGCCAGAGCACAAAGATCAGCGCGATTCCCCCGATCAAAAGGCGCAAGAGATCGGCATCGGCACTGCGATAGAACAGCATCCCAAGACCGATCCCCGGCACCCCACCAAGGATCAGCATCGCCACCTCGACCCGTCCCCATTGCCGCCAATAGGGGCGCAGGGTGGCCACGTCGATCAGCATGAGAATGGGCAGCATGATGCCGAGGGCCATAGCCGGAGAGACAAAGAGCGCCAGAATCGCTGCCCCGGCAAAAGACGCGCCAGAGCCAAAGCCACCCTTGGACACCCCTGCCAAGAGCGCCGCGAACACCCCGATTGCGATCACTTCGATGCTCATCGTTCCGGCCCCTAACCTCTGAATCTGCCTGCACTTTCACGGTATACGACCGTATCCCGCTGTCACGCCGAAAATCCGCCGCAGTGCAGCACTCTTGCAAGATCGTTGAATTCGGACTAGGCCCAAGCGCAACTTTTCAACCGACGGAGAATGATCCAATGGCCAGACCCAAGATTGCGCTGATCGGCGCCGGACAGATCGGCGGCACGCTCGCCCATCTCGCCGCGCTCAAGGAACTGGGCGATATCGTCCTGTTCGACATCGCCGAAGGCACCCCCGAGGGCAAAGCGCTCGACATCGCGGAATCCGGCCCCTCCGAAGGGTTCGACGCGACGCTCAAGGGCACGCAGTCCTATGCCGATATCGCAGGCGCCGATGTCTGCATCGTCACCGCCGGTGTGCCGCGCAAGCCGGGCATGAGCCGCGATGACCTCTTGGGGATCAACCTCAAGGTCATGAAATCCGTGGGCGAGGGCATCGCCGCCAACGCGCCCGACGCCTTTGTGATCTGCATCACCAACCCGCTCGATGCGATGGTCTGGGCGCTCCAGAAGTTCTCGGGCCTGCCGGCGAACAAGGTCTGCGGCATGGCTGGCGTGCTTGACAGCGCCCGCTTCCGCCACTTCCTCAGCGTGGAATTCAACGTGTCGATGAAGGATGTCACCGCGTTCGTTCTGGGTGGCCATGGCGACACGATGGTGCCCTCGGTGCGGTATTCGACCGTCGCGGGTATCCCGCTGCCGGACCTGATCGAAATGGGCTGGACCACGCAAGAGAAACTCGACGCGATCGTGCAGCGTACTCGGGATGGCGGCGCGGAGATTGTCGGTCTGCTCAAGACCGGGTCCGCCTTTTACGCCCCCGCCACGTCGGCGATCGAAATGGCCGAGGCCTATCTCAAGGATCAAAAGCGGGTTCTGCCCTGTGCAGCCTATTGCGACGGCGAATTCGGCCTCAAGGACATGTATGTCGGCGTGCCGACCGTGATCGGCGCGGGCGGGATCGAGCGGATCGTCAACATCAAGCTCAACAAGGACGAGCAGGATATGTTCGACAAGTCGGTCGATGCGGTCAAAGGTCTGGTCAAGGCCTGCAAGGAAATCGACCCCTCGCTGGTCTGATCTCCTGCGGTCAACGCTTCTGCATCAGGGCCGACACACGTTCGGCCCTGATTCTTTTTGGCCCGAGGCACGGGCCGATTTCCATTTTGTGATCACACGATTTATCCGTGTGATCACAAAATGACGATTTTCGCACCAAAACCTGCCATTCCGCAAAAAACGATTTATATCGCCGCAGGATATATGCCACACCCTGTCCCAATCGCAGCAAAACGGGACAGTTTGATGAATATCCATGAGTATCAGGCGAAAGCCCTGCTTCGCTCTTACGGCGCCCCGGTGTCGGATGGCCGCGTCGTTCTGCGCGGCGAAGAGGCCAAGACCGCCGCAGGCGCGCTCGATGGCCCCGTTTGGGTGGTCAAGGCGCAGATCCACGCCGGTGGCCGTGGCAAGGGCAAGTTCAAAGAGGCAGGCGCCGGTGAAGCCGGTGGTGTGCGTCTGGCCCGTTCCGTGGAAGAAGCCGCCGAAGAGGCCAAGCGCATGCTGGGCCGCACTCTTGTAACCAAACAGACCGGACCGGCGGGCAAGCAGGTCAACCGCATCTATATCGAGGATGGATCGGGTATTCAGACCGAGATGTACTTGGCGCTTCTGGTGGATCGTCAGACCAGCCGCGTGTCCTTTGTCTGCTCGACCGAGGGCGGGATGGATATCGAGGAAGTCGCCGAAAAGACGCCTGAAAAGATCCTGTCGTTCAGCGTCGATCCTGCGACCGGCTATCAGCCGTTCCATGGTCGCCGCATCGCGTTCAACCTTGGGCTCACCGGCGGTCAGGTCAAGCAATGCGTCAACCTGATGGGTATCCTCTACAAGCTCTTCCTCGACAAGGACATGGAGATGCTCGAGATCAATCCGCTGATCGTGTCGGACAAGGGCGATCTGAAATGCCTTGACGCCAAGATGGGGTTTGATTCCAACGCCATTTACCGGCACGCGGATATCGCCGAGTTGCGCGACACTTCGGAAGAAGACCCCAAGGAACTGGAAGCCTCGAAATACGACCTCAACTATATCGCGCTCGATGGCGAGATCGGCTGCATGGTCAATGGCGCGGGCCTCGCGATGGCGACGATGGACATCATCAAGCTTTACGGCGCCGAGCCTGCCAATTTCCTCGACGTGGGCGGCGGGGCGACCAAGGAAAAGGTCACCGAGGCCTTCAAGATCATCACCTCCGACCCGCAAGTGAAGGGCATCCTCGTCAATATCTTTGGCGGCATCATGCGCTGCGATGTGATCGCCGAGGGCGTGGTGGCTGCCGTCAAGGAGGTGGGGCTGAAAGTGCCGCTCGTGGTCCGTCTCGAAGGCACCAATGTCGAAAAGGGCAAGGAGATCATCAACACCTCCGGCCTCGACGTGATTGCCGCCGACGACCTCAAGGACGGCGCGCAGAAGATTGTGAAAGCCGTCAAGGGCTGATCCCGTAGGGTGGGTGCCAACCCACCTCCCCCGCGAATTCATTACAGGAGAACGCCAAAATGGCAGTCCTCGTCGACAAACACACCAAGGTAATCTGTCAGGGCCTCACCGGCTCTCAGGGCACATTCCACTCCGAACAGGCCATCGCTTATGGCACCCAGATGGTCGGCGGCGTCACCCCCGGCAAGGGTGGCACGACGCATCTCGACCTGCCCGTGTTCAACTCGGTGCATGAGGCCAAGCATGTGACAGAGGCCAACGCGAGCGTCATCTACGTGCCGCCGCCCTTCGCCGCCGACAGTATCCTCGAGGCGATTGATGCCGAGATGGAGCTCATTGTCTGCATCACCGAAGGCATTCCGGTGCTCGACATGATGCGCGTCAAGCGGGCGCTGGAGGGCAGCAAATCGCGCCTCATCGGCCCGAACTGCCCCGGCATCATCACGCCCGAGGCCTGCAAGATCGGCATCATGCCCGGCCATATCCACCGGCGCGGCAGCGTCGGCGTGGTCAGCCGCTCGGGCACGCTCACCTATGAGGCGGTCAAGCAGACCTCGGATGTGGGCCTTGGCCAATCGACCTGCGTGGGCATCGGCGGCGACCCGATCAAGGGCACCGAACATATCGACGTGCTGGAATGGTTCCTGGCCGATGACGAAACGCAGTCGATCATCATGATCGGCGAAATCGGCGGCAGCGCGGAAGAAGAAGCGGCGCAGTTCCTGAAAGACGAGGCCAAACGCGGGCGCAAGAAACCTGTCGCAGGCTTTATCGCCGGGCGCACCGCCCCGCCGGGCCGCCGCATGGGCCACGCCGGCGCCATCGTCGCGGGCGGCAAGGGCGACGCCGAGAGCAAGATCGAGGCCATGAAATCCGCCGGCATCACCGTGGCAGAAAGCCCCGCTGGCCTCGGCGAAGCCGTGCTCAAGGCGATTGGCTAAAGGCCCGTTCGCGCGCGCCCCGGGCCTGACCCGGGGCCCCTGCGCGGCTGGGTGATCCCGGGTCAGGCCCGGGATGTGTTGCGAAAAGGACATCTGACATGACCGACCAATCCCCCAACGACCAGTTTCATGCCTCCTCCTTCATGCAGGGGCATAATGCCGAGTATCTCGAACAGCTTTATGCGCGCTATGCCAATGACCCGAACGCGGTCGACGCGGCGTGGAAAAGCTTTTTCGACGCGCTGGGCGATGGTGATGACGATGTAAAGGCCGAGGCCGCTGGCCCCTCTTGGGCGCGCGCCGATTGGCCCCCCATGCCGTCGGATGACCTGACCGCGGCGCTGACGGGGGAATGGCCCGCCGAGCCTGAATTGAAGGATGCGGGCAAGAAGATCGCCGCCAAGGCCGCTGAGAAGGGCGTGAGCCTGACCGACGAGGACGTGAAACGCGCCGTGCTCGATTCCGTGCGCGCGCTGATGCTCATTCGCGCCTACCGCATCCGGGGGCACTTGGCCGCCGACCTTGATCCGCTGGGTCTGCGCGAGACGCCGAACCGCCCGGAGCTCGATCCGAAATCCTATGGGTTCACCGAAATCGACATGGATCGCCCGATCTTTATCGACAACGTGCTGGGCCTGCAAATTGCCAGCCTGCGCGAGATCCTCGCCATCGTCAAACGCACCTATTGCGGCACCTTCGCGCTGCAATACATGCATATTTCCGACCCCGAGGAATCTGCCTGGCTGAAAGAGCGGATCGAGGGCTATGACAAGGAAATCACCTTTACCCGCAATGGGCGCAAGGCGATCCTGAACAAGCTGGTCGAGGCCGAAGGTTTTGAGAAATACCTGCATGTGAAATACATGGGCACCAAGCGCTTTGGTCTGGATGGCGGCGAGAGCCTCATCCCTGCGATGGAGCAGATCATCAAGCGCGGTGGCCAGTTGGGCGTGCAGGACATCGTGATCGGCATGCCGCACCGTGGTCGCCTGTCGGTGCTGGCCAATGTGATGGGCAAGCCTTACCGCGCGATTTTCAACGAGTTTCAGGGCGGCAGCTTCAAGCCCGAAGAGGTCGATGGATCGGGCGATGTGAAATACCATCTTGGCGCCTCGTCGGATCGCGAATTCGACGGCAACAAGGTGCACCTCAGCCTGACCGCCAATCCCAGCCACCTCGAGGCGGTCAACCCGGTGGTTCTGGGCAAGGTCCGCGCCAAGCAGGACCAGTTGAACGACACCGACCGCACCAAGGTGTTGCCGATCCTCTTGCATGGCGATGCGGCCTTTGCCGGTCAGGGCGTTGTGGCCGAGTGTTTCGGTCTGTCGGGCCTCAAGGGGCATCGCACCGGCGGCACCATTCATATCGTGGTGAACAACCAGATCGGCTTTACCACTGCACCGCATTTCAGCCGGTCATCGCCCTATCCGACTGACATTGCGCTGATGGTCGAGGCGCCGATTTTCCATGTTAACGGGGACGATCCCGAGGCCTGCGTCCATGCCGCCCGCGTCGCCACGGAATTCCGCCAGAAATTCCACAAGGACGTGGTGATCGACATGATCTGCTATCGCCGCTTCGGGCATAACGAAGGCGATGAGCCTATGTTCACCAACCCGGTGATGTATAAAAAGATCAAGCAGCAGAAAACCACACTCAGCCTCTATACCGAGCGGCTGGTCAAGGATGGCCTCATTCCCGAGGGGGAAATCGAGGACATGAAAACCGCGTTCCAAGCCTATCTCGCGGATGAGTTCGAGGCGGGCAAGGATTACCGCCCGAACAAGGCCGACTGGCTGGATGGCAAATGGGCCGATCTGAACGCCCATCGCGGCAAGTATGAGCGCGGCGAGACCGCGATCAAGCCCGAGACCCTGGCCGAAGTGGGCCGTGCGCTCAGCACCGCGCCCGAAGGTTTCCCGCTCCACAAGACGGTTGAGCGGTTGCTTGAATCCAAGGCGAAAATGCTTGAGACCGGCAGCGGCTTTGACTGGGCAACGGCCGAGGCGCTGGCCTTTGGCTCGCTTCTGACCGAGGGGTATCGCGTCCGTCTCTCGGGGCAGGATTGCACGCGCGGCACCTTCTCTCAGCGGCATTCCGGCCTGATCCATCAGGATAACGAAGATCGCTATTACCCGCTGAACCATATCCGCGAAGGGCAGGCACATTACGAGGTCATCGATTCGATGCTTTCGGAATACGCGGTTCTTGGCTTTGAATATGGCTATTCGCTGGCCGAACCCAACGCGCTTACCCTCTGGGAGGCGCAGTTTGGCGATTTCGCCAATGGCGCGCAGATCATGTTCGATCAGTTCATTTCGTCGGGGGAATCGAAATGGCTGCGCATGTCGGGTCTCGTCTGCCTTTTGCCGCATGGCTATGAAGGGCAGGGGCCGGAACATTCCTCGGCCCGTCTCGAGCGGTTCCTGACCATGTGTGGCGGGGATAACTGGATCGTGGCCAATTGCACCACACCGGCCAATTATTTCCACATCCTGCGCCGCCAGATGTATCGCACCTTCCGCAAGCCGCTCATCCTGATGACGCCGAAATCGCTCTTGCGGCACAAGCTGGCGGTGAGCAAGGCCGAAGAGTTCACCACCGGCTCTTCGTTCCACCGCGTCCTGTGGGACGATGCGCAATACGGCAATTCCGAAACCAAGCTGGTCGCGGATGACAAGATTCGCCGTGTCGTGATGTGCTCGGGCAAGGTCTATTACGACCTGCTCGAGGAGCGCGATGCGCGCGGGATCAACGATGTCTATCTTCTGCGGCTGGAGCAGTTCTATCCTTTCCCGGCCATGTCCATGGTCAAGGAGCTGGAACGCTTCAAAGGCGCGGAAATGGTCTGGTGCCAGGAAGAGCCCAAGAACCAGGGGGCATGGTCCTTTATCGAGCCCAATATCGAGTGGGTCCTGACCCGGATCAAGGCCAAGCATCTGCGGCCCACCTATGCCGGTCGTCCCGCCTCGGCGTCGCCCGCGACGGGCCTCGCCAAACAGCACAAAGCACAACAAGAAGCGCTGGTCGATGCCGCGCTGACCATCGAAGGGAACTAACCCATGACCACCGAAGTCCGCGTCCCCACCCTTGGCGAATCCGTGACCGAGGCGACTGTCGCCACATGGTTCAAGAAACCCGGCGATCCGGTCGCCGCCGATGAAATGCTGTGCGAGCTGGAAACCGACAAGGTGACGGTCGAGGTGCCCAGCCCCGCCGCAGGCACCATGGGCGAGATCGTGGCCCAAGAGGGCACGACCGTTGGGGTTGATGCGCTGCTTGCCACCATTTCCGCCGGTGAGGCCAAGGCTGCCCCGGCAAAGGCCGAGAAATCCGAAAAGCCCGCCAAGTCCGAGAGCGCCGACTCTGGGGCGAGCGTCGACGTAATGGTGCCGACCCTAGGCGAGAGCGTGACCGAGGCCACCGTGTCCACCTGGTTCAAGAAGGTGGGCGATCAGGTCGCCGCTGACGAGATGCTGTGCGAGCTGGAAACAGACAAGGTTTCGGTCGAGGTGCCGGCCCCCGCCGCAGGCACGCTGACCGAGATTCTTGCGGCCGAAGGCTCCACCGTTCAGGCCGGGGGCAAGCTTGCGATCCTGTCCTCGGGTGCCGGGGCATCTGCTCCCGCCGCAGCCCCCAAGGCCGAAGAGGCCGCAGCGCCCGCCGCTGCCGGTGGCAAGGATGTCGAGGATGCGCCCTCGGCCAAGAAAGCCATGGCCGAGGCCGGTCTCAGCCGTGATCAGGTGCAGGGTTCGGGCCGCGACGGCCGCGTGATGAAAGAGGATGTGGCCCGCGCTGCAGCCGCCGCCACACAGGCCCCCGCCGCTTCCGCTGCCCCCGCTCAGGCGCCACGCGCGCCCGCCCCGGCCGAGGATGTGGCCCGCGAAGAGCGGGTCAAAATGACGAGGCTGCGCCAGACCATCGCGCGTCGCCTCAAGGACAGCCAGAACACCGCCGCCATGCTCACCACCTATAACGAGGTGGACATGACCGAGGTCATGGCGCTGCGCAATCAATACAAGGACGAGTTCTACAAGAAGCACGGCGTGCGCCTTGGCTTCATGTCCTTCTTTACCAAGGCCTGCGTGCATGCCCTGAAAGAGGTGCCCGAGGTCAATGCCGAGATCGACGGCACCGACATCGTCTACAAGAACTTCGTGCATATGGGCATCGCGGCGGGCACGCCCACCGGCCTTGTCGTGCCGGTGATCCGCGATGTGGACTCCATGGGCTTTGCCGCGATTGAAAAGGCCATCGCTGAGAAGGGCGCGCGTGCCCGTGATGGCAAGCTCAGCATGGCGGAAATGCAGGGCGGCACCTTCACCATCTCGAATGGCGGCGTCTATGGCTCGCTCATGTCCTCGCCCATCCTGAACCCGCCGCAATCGGGTATTCTGGGGATGCACAAGATTCAGGACCGCCCGATGGCGATCAACGGTCAGGTGGTGATCCGCCCGATGATGTATCTGGCGCTCAGCTACGATCACCGGATCGTGGATGGCAAGGGGGCTGTGACCTTCCTCGTGCGGGTCAAGGAAGCGCTTGAGGATCCCCGCCGCTTGCTGATGGATCTGTAATCGGTGCGCAACAAGTGCGCACCCTACCCCCCGTAGGGTGTGCATTCATTGCGCACCTCATGGCATGAGGCTCCGAATGACCCACGAACTCACCGCCCTCACCCTCGCGGCGCTCTGGCAGGTCGTGCAATTCGTCCTCTATGCCATCCCCGCCAATCTCGAGCTTGGGCCGGGCTACACGATGTCCGCGCGCGATCACGAGCCGCCGCGGCCCCTCTCCCCGCAAACCGCCCGCCTTGGCCGGGCGCTTTCGAACCATTTCGAGGGGCTGATCCTCTTTACCATCGCGTGTCTGGTGATCACCCTCTCTGGCCAGTCCAGCCACTTTACCGCCTGGTGCGCCTATAGCTACGTTGCCGCCCGCATCCTCTATGTGCCTGCCTATTACGCCGGGCTTAGCCCCGCGCGTTCCTTCATCTGGGCGGTGGGTCTGCTTGCCACGCTTCTCATGCTTTTGGCGGCGCTCTTCTGATGTTTCATCTGGCTCAAAATACCTCGGGGGAGGCGCGCGCAGCGCGACGGGGGCAGCGCCCCCATTCTGCCCCGCCCGCACCGACGCAAGACCGATAGAATACCGACGCGGCCTCGCCGCGCAAAACGAAAGGATCTGACCCATGGCCTCTTACGACGTAATCATCATCGGTGCTGGCCCCGGCGGCTATGTCTGCGCCATCCGCTGCGCGCAACTGGGGCTGAAAACCGCCGTGGTCGAGGGCCGCGCCACTCTGGGCGGCACCTGTCTCAACGTGGGCTGCATCCCCTCCAAGGCGCTCTTGCACGCGAGCCACATGCTGCACGAGGCCGAGCATAATTTCGCGGCCATGGGCCTCAAGGGCAAATCCCCCTCGGTCGATTGGAAGCAGATGCTGGCCTACAAGGATGACGTGATCGGCCAGAACACCAAGGGCATCGAATTTTTGTTCAAAAAGAACAAGGTGGACTGGATCAAGGGCTGGGGCTCCATCCCCGAGGCGGGGCGCGTCAAGGTGGGTGAAGACATCCACGAGGCCAAGAAGATCGTCATTGCGTCCGGCTCTGTGCCTGCCTCTCTGCCCGGTGTCGAGGTCGATGAAAAGATCGTCGTCACCTCCACCGGCGCGCTGGAACTGGGCAAGATCCCGAAATCACTGGTGGTGATCGGCGCGGGTGTGATCGGGCTCGAAATGGGCTCGGTTTATGCCCGTCTGGGGGCTGAGGTGACGGTGATCGAATATCTCGACGCGATCACGCCCGGCATGGATGGCGAGGTGCAAAAAACCTTCCAAAGAACATTGAAGAAACAAGGGCTTAACTTCATCATGGGGGCCGCCGTGCAATCGGTCGAGACACTCAAGACCAAGGCCAAGGTGAATTACAAACTGCGCAAGGACGACAGCACGCATCAGCTGGATGCCGATACCGTTCTGCTCGCCACGGGGCGCAAGCCCTATACCGACGGGCTGGGGCTGGCCGAGTTGGGCGTCGAAATGACCAAGCGCGGCCAGATCGCCACGGATGACCATTGGCAGACTTCGGTCAAGGGCATCTACGCCATCGGCGACGCCATCGAAGGCCCGATGCTGGCCCACAAGGCCGAGGATGAAGGCATGGCCGTGGCCGAGGTGCTGGCGGGCAAGCATGGGCATGTGAATTACGGCGTCATTCCCGGCGTGATCTATACGCATCCCGAGGTTGCCAATGTCGGTGCGACCGAAGAAAGCCTGAAAGAACAAGGGCGTGCCTATAAGGTCGGCAAGTTTTCCTTTATGGGTAATGGCCGTGCCAAGGCGGTTTTTGCGGGCGACGGTTTCGTGAAGATCCTCGCCGACAAAGAGACTGACCGCATCCTCGGCGCGCATATCATCGGGCCTGCGGCGGGCGATCTCATCCACGAGATTTGCGTGGCGATGGAATTCGGGGCCTCTGCGCAGGATTTGGCCATGACCTGCCACGCGCACCCGACCTATTCCGAGGCCGTGCGCGAAGCGGCTTTGGCCTGCGGAGATGGGGCAATCCACGCGTGAGCGGGGCGGCGCGATGACGTCCCTCGTCTCGGTCGTCATCCCGGCGTTTCAGGCGGGCGGCAGCTTGCCCGCCGCTCTTGCCTCCATCGCGGCCTCTGGGCTGCCGTCAGAGCGTATAGAGGTAGTGATCGCCCCGGATGACGGGCAGGGCTATGACGATTTGCCCGATCTCGGTCTGCGCCTGATCCGCTGTGCCACGCATCACATGGCCACTGGCGCAGGCCCTGCGCGCAACCGGGCCATCGCGCGGGCAACCGCGCCGGTGATCGCCTTTCTCGATGCCGATGACACCTGGGAGCCGGGCTATCTGGCGGCACTTCTGCCCTTGGCCCGGTCGCATGGGGCGGCCTTTGGCCGAACCCGTATCCTGCTGGGCAAGGAGGCTCTGCTGCATGTGCCGGGCGGGGGCCAGACGGCCCTTGGCTTTGCCGATCTGGGGCGCACCGGGGCCAGTTTTCATCCGGTGGCGCGGTGCGGGTTGGTCGGGCCATTTCGCAATCGGCCCGCGCAGGACGTATTGCACGCGATGGAAATCCTGTCGCTTGTGGGGGGGCGCGCGCCTTTGGGTGCGACCAGCTACAACCTGCATCTCAACGCGCAGAGCGCCACGGCGCAAGCCGCCTTTGCCTGCCGGGTTGAACAGGCGTACCGCGAGCACATGCGCGCCATCGAGACCGGTCGCACCCGGATTGCGCCGCAGCATGGCCGCGCCGCACGCCATGCCTTCGAGGCCAAGTCACGGCTGAACCGGGCCTATGCGCAGGCGGGCAAGGCCGAGTTCTTTTACCAGTTCATGAAAACCCGGCTGGCCGTCTAGAGGTCGGGTGGCCCGACCGGAACGCCTTACTTGCGCGCGGGCTGTTCTGGATCAAATCCCGCCTCGCGCATCAACGCATTGGAGGCGCTTTCGACATCGTGCTCCAGTCGTGTCATAAAGCTGTCGCGGTCCAGACCCTGTTCAATCGCGGGCAGGAACTCGACCACTGCCAGCCCCGGCTTGCGGTAGATGCCGCGCTTGGGCCAGAACACACCCACATTGGTGGCCGCAGGCACGCAGGGCACGCCCATCTGTTCATAGAGCACGGCGGTCCCGATCTTGTAGGGCATCTGTGCGCCGGGGGCCACGCGCGTGCCTTGGGCGTAGATGATCAACTGGCCGGGGGTCTGCGCCCCGCGCGCCACATCCTCGACCATCTTCTTGATCGCGGCGCCCCGCTTGCCACGGTCAACCGGCACGCAGCCGATCCGCATGCCGTAAAGCCCGATCACCGGCGTCCAGAGAATTTCGCGCTTCATGATAAAGCGTCCTGTCGGCAATTCGCTGAAAATCAGCAGGATATCCAGAAAGGATTGATGTTTGGACGCAATCAGTACTTGGCCATCCGGTGGCGTGCCGCGTACTTCGGTGCGCAGGCCGACCATCCATGCTGCGGTCCAACGGACCCAGCGGCAATAGGCCTTGCAACCCGCCAGAGCACCCTTGCGGCTGACAATGGCGGCGGGCATGTAGATCAGCCCGACCACAGGCAGCATGACATACATCTGCGCCACAAAGAGCAGCGACCGAACCCACTGAACCGCGTATTTCATGGCATGTCCTTAAGCGTACGCTGCGCGGCGAGGCGGGTGGCGACAAAGGCCACTGCCGCCGCCAGCAGAGGAATGATCAGGGGCCAGATCCAGTGCCAGCCTTGAAATCCGAGGCCGGTTAGAAACCCGCCCTCGATTTGTGCGCTCGGCAAGAGCAGGATCGCACCGCAACCCAGAACCATGCCGACACAGGCCCCGCTGAGCGCGCGGAGCGTGAAGCGGCGCACGAAAGCGTGGGCGATATAGGTATCCTGCGCGCCCACAAGGCGCAGCACGCTGATCACCTGGGCATTGGCCGCAAGGGCCGCGTTGGCCGCCAGCGTGATCATCGCCCCGACTGCTGCCCCGATCAGGATCAGCGAGACCCACCCCAAGAGCCGCAACCGGCTGGCCGCGCGCACCAGAGGTTGCCGCCAGCGCGTGTGATCATCGAGCATGGCCCCCGGCACCTCGGCGCTCAGGCGCAGGCGCAGGCCGTCGGCGTCAAACCCGTCTGAGGTTTCGATCACCTCGATCAGGCGCGGGATCGGCAGATCCGAAATGGGCAGACCGGGGCCGAACCACGGGGCCAGGAGTGCTGCTTGTTCCTCATCCGTGAGGGCGCGGGCACGGTCCACCCCGGCGGTGGTTTCAAGGACGCGCAGCGCCGCCGCGGTTTGGGCCGCCATCTGGCCTTCGGGGGCGGATATCCGCACCGTTGCCGTGCGCGCAAGTTCGTTGCCCCAGCGATCCGCCAGCCGCCCGGTCGCCAGCGACAGGGCAAGGGCGAAAACCGCGAGAAAGGCCATGACGCCCGCGCTGAAGAGCGTGAGCGAGGCCGTAAAGCCAGTGGGTGGTACCACGCGGTCGGCCTGCCTGTCGGTCAGCAGTAGGGCCTTGACCTGTGCGAGGTCGATCTTCATAGATCCGCCCCCGCCAATTGCAGCTTGCGCGATGCAATCCGCAGGACGCGGGCCTGAACGTGGCTCTTGGCGGCGCGGATCAGGGCGAGGTCATGGGTTGCGATGAGGATGGTCTTGCCCATTCGGTTCAACTCGATCAGCAGGCGCAAGAGACGCTGCGACATCTCCCAATCGACGTTGCCGGTCGGTTCATCCGCCAGCACCACATCGGGCGACATGATCACCGCACGCGCAAGGGCCGCGCGCTGGCGCTCGCCCCCGGACAGTTCCGGCGGCAAGGCATTAGCGCGCTCCTTGAGGCCGACCCAGCCGGTCAATTCGCGCAGGTTGGCATCCTCGGCCAAGAGATCACGACCCGAGACAGCCAGTGGCAGGGCGATGTTTTCCGAAACGCTCAGGTGATCAAGAAACTGGCAGTCCTGATGCACAACGCCGATCCGTCGCCGAACCATGGCGATGTCGTCACGCTCCATCGTGCGCCGTTCCTGTCCGAACAGGCGCACCTGTCCCGCCGTGGGCACAAGAGCACCATAACATAGCTTGAGCAGCGTTGTTTTGCCCGATCCCGACGGCCCGGTCAGGAAATGAAACGAACCGGGACTGAGCGCCAGCGACACATCCGCCAGCAACTCGCCGCCGCCATAGCTATAGGCCACATTCTCCAGCTCGATCACCGCTGTCCCCTTGTCACTTACCGCCCCTAAATGCCCCAGAGGCCACACATGTGCAATGATCCTGCGCGTGATTCGCTTTGGCCTTTTCCGAAAGCAGCGAACCGCCTATGCTGATGGCTAACGAGAGGGGCCGGACAACGGCGGCAAGAAGCAGGTGGCAGAATGAGGCTGATTTGCCCGAATTGCGGTGCACAATACGAGGTGCCCGACGAAGTGATCCCGGTGAGCGGGCGCGATGTGCAATGCTCCAACTGTGGGGATACCTGGTTTCAGCATCATCCGTCGCATGCGCCCGCTGCGTCGGGCGACGATGATCTGGGCCCTCAGTTGCGCGACGAAGACCTGCCGCCCCCCGCGCCTGCGGCAGAAGGATCCGAGAACTCCGAGAACGGTGACGATCCTCTGCCCGATGATGTCTATGGCGAAGACGACGATTATGACGACGATATGCTCGAGGAGAACCTGTCAGAGCCAGAACCGGAGCCGGACCCGGCGTCTGCCCGCCCTGCGCGGCGCGGCATCGACCCCGGTGTCGCCGACATCCTGAGGCAGGAGGCCGAGCGTGAACGACAGGTCCGCGCCGCCCCCGGCGGAATCGAGATGCAGCCCGATCTGGGCCTTACAGAACCCGACCTCTCGGAGGACGAGCGCACAAGGCAGGCCCGCGCCCGGATGGAGCGTCTGCGCGGCACCTCTGGCCCGTCTGCACCGACTGCGCCCGAGATGACCGATGCACATGCTGGCATTGACCCCTCATCCCGGCGCAATCTCTTGCCCGATATAGAAGAGATCAATTCTTCGCTCACCTCGACTGGCGACCGCGCAGAACCGGCGCAGAGCCCGATTCCCGAGGATATCGAATTGCCTGTCGGGCGTGGCGGTTTTCGCAGCGGCTTTCGCCTTGCGATCATCACCTTCGGTCTCGCGGCCCTTGTCTATGCGCTGGCCCCGCGTCTGGCCGCGTCCATCCCCGCAGCCGAGGCACCGCTCACGCAATATGTGAATGCGGTCAACATGGCGCGGGTGTGGTTGGATCAACTGGTCGCGGGCTGGTTCTAGGCGGGTTTGCTGCTGGCTCGGGGCTGCGGCGCGCTGCCCCTTGGGTCTTGACCTCTGGCCATAGGCAGCGCATGTCGCGTGCATGCGCCCCAGAGGAGACCTGCCATGAGCCTCAATCGTTCGATCAAGATCGCCCCTTCCATTCTTTCTGCCGATTTCGCCAATTTCGGGGCGGAAATCCGCGCCATCGAGGCTCAGGGATGTGACTGGGTGCATGTCGATGTGATGGACGGGCATTTCGTGCCCAACCTCACCTTTGGTCCGCCGCTCTGCGCCGCCATCCGCCCACATATCAAGACGGTGATGGATGTGCATCTGATGATCTCGCCGGTTGATCCCTATATTGACGCCTTTGCGCAGGCCGGGGCCGACATCCTGACCGCGCATCTCGAAGCGGGGCCGCATATCCACCGCACCTTGCAGGCCATTCGTGGGGCAGGGTGCAAGGCGGGTCTCGCGCTCAATCCCGGCACGGGGATCGACGCGGTCGATCATCTGCTTGATATGGTGGATCTCATCTGTGTGATGACGGTCAACCCCGGTTTTGGCGGGCAGAAGTTCATCCATAGCCAGATCGACAAGGTCAAACGCCTGCGTGCGATGATCGGCGACCGGCCCATCCATATCGAGATTGACGGTGGCATCACCACCGAAACAGCACCTTTGATGGCGGCGGCGGGGGCCGATGTGCTGGTGGCGGGCTCTGCGGTCTTCAAGGGCGGCAGCGTCGATAACCCCGGCGTCTACGGCGAGAATATCCGCGCGATCCGTCGCGCGGCAGAGGCGGCGACCGGTGCCATGGCATGAGCCGCGCGGTCATTTTCGACCTCGATGGCACGCTTATCGACAGCGCGCCGGATATTCACGCCGCCGCCAACCGCCTGATGGCACAGCATGGGTTTGCCGCTTTCACGCCCGACGAAACCCGTAGTTTCATCGGCAGCGGCGTGCCGCATTTCATCACCTGCTGTCTGACGGCGCGCGGGCGGGCAGGGGATGGCGCGCTGCGCGCCCGTCTGATCGAAGAGTTCATCGCCGATTACGAAACCGCCGTGACCCTGACACAGGTTTATCCGGGGGTCATGGACGCGCTTGACGGCCTGGCGGGGGCCGATCTGGCGCTGGGTCTTTGCACCAACAAGCCCGAGGGGCCGGCCCATTCTGTCCTGTCACATCTGGGGCTGGACGGCTATTTCCCGGTGATCATCGGAGGGGACAGCCTGACCGTGCGCAAACCCGACCCGGCCCCGCTTCAGGCCACGGCGGCAGCGCTTGGCGCACGGGACGTGGTCTTTGTCGGCGACAGCGAGGTTGATGCCGAAACGGCGGCGCGGGCGGGGGTGCCCTTTGTTCTTTACACCGAGGGCTATCGCAAGGGGCCGGTCGAACGGATCGCCCATGACCGGGCGTTTTCGGATTTCGCGCACTTGCCGGGGCTGATCAGAGGCCTCTTGTCCTGAGGGTGATTGCGCGGGCATACTCAGCCCATGCGAACCCGTTTGACCGAGGTCCTTGGCCTGACCCATCCCATTCTCTGCGCGCCGATGGCCTTTGCCGCCGGGGGGCGTTTGGCGGCGGCTGTGACCCACGCTGGCGGACTGGGCCTGATCGGGGGCGGTTATGGCAATGCCGACTGGCTGGACGGGGCCTTTGCCGAGGCGGGGAATGCGCAGGTAGGATGCGGGTTCATCACATGGAAAATGGCCGAAAACCCTGCGGTTCTGGATCAGGTTCTGGCGCGCAAACCGGCGGCGCTGTGCCTCTCGTTCGGCGATCCCGCGCCATTCGCGCCCCGGATCGCGGCGGCGGGTGTGCCGCTCATCTGTCAGGTCCAAACCCTGCGAGACGCGCAGCGCGCAGCGGACTGTGGGGCGCGGATCATCGTGGCACAGGGGGCCGAGGCGGGGGGTCACGGCGAGCGGCGCGGCACGATCACGCTGGTTCCCGAGGTGGCCGACTGGCTGGCGCGGCAGGCCCCCGAGGTGCTGCTTTTGGCGGCGGGGGGCATTGCCGATGGGCGAGGATTGGCCGCGTCGCTCATGCTCGGGGCGGACGGCGCTCTGATGGGATCGCGCCTCTGGGCCTCTGCCGAGGCGCAGGTATCCCAGGCAATGACCGATGCCGCGATTGCCGCGACCGGGGATCAGACAATCCGCTCGACCGTGATGGATGCCGCGCGCGATCTGCGTTGGCCCGCACGCTACACGGCGCGCGTGCTGCGCAATGCGGTGACAGAGCGTTGGCATGACGATCCCGACGGTTTGCGCAAGGATTTGCCCGCGCGCGCTGACTGGGCTACGGGCTGGGCAGCGGGTGATCCTGACCGCGCAAATACCTTTGTCGGCGAGGCAACGGGGTTGATCCATGATCGCCCGCCAGTGGCCGACATCATCGCGCGGATCGTGGACGAGGCCGAAGCGCTGCTCGCGCGCGCGCCGGGCTGGGCCGGATGAGTGTAGCGGAGCGTCTGAAGGCCGAAATATCGGCGCGGCGCGACGATCTGATCGCGCTCACGCAGGATCTGATCCGCATTCCCACCCTCAATCCACCGGGCGAGAATTACCGCGAGATTTGCGACTATCTCGACCGTCGCCTGCGCGCGGCGGGGTTCGAGACCGAATTGATCCGCGCGATGGGCGCGCCGGGCGACAGCGACCGGCACCCGCGCTGGAACATCATCGCGCGGCGCGCGG
The DNA here is from genome assembly GCF_000768555.3 of Roseovarius mucosus DSM 17069. GTDB lineage: Bacteria > Pseudomonadota > Alphaproteobacteria > Rhodobacterales > Rhodobacteraceae > Roseovarius > Roseovarius mucosus. Next base: position 72,363 of record NZ_KN293976.1, on the reverse strand, counting down.
GTGCGCGGCCCGGCGCTTGCGTGCATTTCAACAGCCATATCGACGTGGTCGAGGTGGGCCATGGCTGGAGCGTGGACCCCTTTGGCGGTGCGGTGATCGACGGCAAGATCTATGGCCGGGGCGCCTGTGACATGAAGGGCGGACTTGCGGCAAGCATCATCGCGGCAGAGGCGTTCATCGCCACCTGTCCCGATTATGCCGGGGCCATCGAGATCAGCGGTACGGCGGATGAGGAATCGGGCGGTTTTGGCGGCGTCGCCTATCTGGCTGAGCGGGGCTATTTCAGCCCCGGCCGGGTGGATCACGTCATCATCCCGGAACCCTTGGGAAAGGATCGCATTTGCCTTGGGCATCGTGGCGTCTGGTGGGCCGAAATCGAGACGCATGGCGAGATTGCGCATGGCTCCATGCCCTTTCTCGGGGATTGCGCCGTGCGCCACATGGGCGCCGTGATCGAACGGATGGAGGCGCAGCTCTTTCCGGCACTGGCGGCCCGGCGCACCGAGATGCCGGTGGTGCCCGAAGGCGCGCGGCACTCCACGCTCAACATCAACTCGATCCATGGCGGCGAGCCGGAGCAGGCCGCCGATTACACCGGCCTGCCCAGCCCTTGCGTGCCCGACCGCTGCCGCATGGTGATCGACCGGCGGTTCCTGATCGAGGAGGATATTGGCGCGGTCGAATCCGAAATCCGTGATCTGCTGGAAAACCTGCGCAGCGGAAGAGCGGGGTTTGACTATACATTGCGCGAATTGCACCGCGTCCTGCCCACGATGACCGACCGCGATGCGCCGGTGGTGGGGGCGGTGGCGCGGGCGGTGGATCAGGTGTTCGGCCATGCCGCCGATTACGTGGTCAGCCCCGGCACCTATGACCAGAAACATATCGACCGGATCGGGCGGCTGAAGAATTGCATCGCCTATGGCCCCGGTATTCTCGATCTGGCGCACAAGCCGGATGAATATGTGGGGATCGACGATATGGAACAATCCGCGCTTGTCATGGCGCTTGCGCTTGCGGAGTTGCTCGGGGCCTGAATTCACTGTTCTGCAAATACTCGAAACCCGCCCCTGCGTCGGGCGGCGGGATTTGAGTATTTACGGAGCGATGAAACCGCTCAGGTGCCGATGGCGATATTGTCGATCAGGCGCACCCCTGCCAGCCAAGCGGCCGCAAAGAGCCGGGCGGGGCGTATGGGGGTCGCGAGGGCTGACAGATCGTCCTGCGCGCGCAGATCGAGGTAATCGACCCCGGTAAAGCCCGCCCGTTCCAGCCGCGTCACTGCCTCGGCGTGCAACGCCTGGAAATCGCTACCCGCGCGCAGGCCTTCGGCGATCTGCTCCATCACCTCATGCAGCACGGGGGCCGTGGTGCGGGCGCGGTCCGACAAAAGCAGGTTGCGCGAGGACATGGCCAGACCGTCGATCTCGCGGATCGTCGGGCAGCCGTGCACGGTGATCGGAATATCCAGATCCGCCGCCATCCGGCGCACGACCATCAGCTGCTGATAGTCCTTTTCGCCAAAAAAGGCATCGGTGGCTGCTGTCTGGGTAAAAAGCTTGGTCACGACCGTGGACATGCCGTCGAAATGGCCGGGGCGATAGACGCCCTCCATCACATCCGTGAGGCCCGCGACAGAGACGGTCGTGGCAAAATGCTCGGGATACATCTGGTCGCCATCCGGCACCCAGAGGGCATCCACGTCGAAGCGCTCCAGCTTGCGTGCGTCCTCGGTTTCCGTGCGAGGATAGTTCTTGAGGTCTTCGGGGGTGTTGAACTGCTTGGGATTGACAAAGATGGTCACGATCACCCGGTCACAGGCTGCCTTGGCCGCCGCCACCAGCGACAGGTGCCCGTCATGCAGCGCGCCCATGGTGGGCACGACGCCAATCGTCTCGCCTGCCAAAATCCAGGGACGGGTGGCGGCACGCAGCGCGCTGAGGTCGCGCAGGATGGGCGCGCTCATCCGCGCGGGGGCCTTGTCGGCAAAGGTATGTTCGGGTGCGGGGAAGGTCCGCGCGCGCACCTCGGCGGCATAGGCGGCAATGGCCGCCTCTCCTTCTGCACCCAAGCTGGCATAGCGCTTGACGAATTTCGGTTTGAAGGCGGTGAAAAGCCCCAGCATGTCATCGACCACGAGGATTTGCCCGTCGCAGCCCACCGAGGCACCGATGCCGATAGTGGGAATGGGGATTTCGGCGGTGATCCGGTCGGCCAGCGAGGCCGTGACCTTTTCCAGCACGACCGAAAAGGCTCCCGCCGCACTGACCGCGCGGGCATCGGCCAGTAGCGTCTCGGCGGCATCGCCGCGCCCCTGCACCTTGTAGCCGCCCAGTGTGTTGATGGATTGTGGCGTGAGGCCGATATGCGCCATCACCGGCACACCGCGCGCCACGAGAAAGGCGATGGTGTCCGCCATGTGCCGCCCGCCTTCGAGCTTGACCGCCGCAGCACCTGTCTCGCGCATGATCCGCGCCGCGTTGCGAAAGGCCTGTTCGGGGCTTTCCTCATAGGAACCGAAGGGCATGTCGATCACCAGCATGGCATGGCTGAGGCCGCGCGCGACCGCCTGACCGTGCAGGATCATCATCTCCATCGTGACGCCGAGGGTCGAGGGCAGGCCGTGTACCACCATGCCCACGCTGTCGCCCACCAGCACGAAATCGCAGGCGGCATCCATCATCCACGCCATCGGCGTCGTATAGGCTGTCAGGCTGACGATGGGCGTGCCGCCTTTCATGGCGCGGATATCCTCCGGCAGGGGGGCGGTCTTGGTGGCGGTGGCGCTCATGGGCTGAAGTCCGGTCATTTCTGCATTGCGGCGCACGCTATCAATCCTCGCCAGAGAAATCCACACCTCTGTTTTCGCCTGCGATCTGGCGTGACGTCGCTTTCGTGCGGCGTTGCGTCGGATGGGCTGCGCGCGAAATGGCAGGATTGATAAACATCGGCCCAACTCATGTTACCCGAAGGGAGTCGCACGTCATGAAAACCCAGGTCAAAGCCCTCGTCGTTGGCGGTGGGGCCGTTGGCACCTCGATTGCCTATCATCTCGCCAAGGCCGGGTGGGAGGATGTGATGCTGCTGGAGCGGGACGAGTTGACCTCTGGCTCGACCTGGCACGCAGCGGGGCTTCTGCCGCTCTTCAACATGTCCTTTGCGACCACCCATATCCACAAGTATTCGGTCGAGTTCTACAAGACGCTCGAGGCCGAGACCGGGCTCAATGCGGGCTTTGCCGTGGTGGGCAACCTGCGCATGGCGCAGACAGATGAGCGCATGGACGAATTCATGCTCTACGCCTCGACCGCCGAGACCTGCGGCGTGCCCTATCAGTGGCTGACCCCGGACGAGATCAAGGAGCGGTGGCCGCTGATCAACACCTCTGATCTCAAGGGCGCGCTCTATCACAACACCGACGGCTATATTAACCCCGCCGATGTGACGCAGGCGATGGCCAAGGGCGCGCGTCAGCGCGGCGTGATGATCGAGCGCAAGTGGCAGGCGGATGCGTTCCACTGGACCGGCAGCGCCTGGGAAGTGACCTGCACCAAGATGGTGGAAAAGGGCGGCAATCTGGTCCCTTCGGACGAGCAGATCGTCATCACCGCCGAGCATGTCGTGACAGCCTCGGGCAACCATGCGCAAACCACCGCCAAGAAATTGGGCATCAAGATTCCGGCAATCCCCGTCGAGCATCAGTTCGTGGTCATGGATCAGGACCCGGCGCTGGTCGAATTCCGCAAGAATGGTGGCAAGGAGCATCCCGTGGTGCGCGACGCCGATGCGCAGAGCTATGTGCGTGAAGAGCGCGGCGGCTGGATTCTGGGTGTGTATGAAAAGAACGCCCCTGCCTGCTTTGAATATGGCGTGCCGGACAGCTTCCGTGCCGACCTCTTCCCGCTCGATCTGGAGCGGATCGAAGAACAATACATGGCGATGATCCACCGTATTCCTTCGTGCGAGGAAAGCGGACTCAAGGATGATTTCAACGGGCCGATCTGCTACACGCCCGATGGCAACCCGCTGGTCGGTCCCGCGCCGGGGCTGCGCAACATGTGGCTGGCCGAGGGCTTCAGCTTTGGCATCACCGCCGCCGGCGGCACCGGCTATTACCTCGCGCAGCTGATGGTGAATGGCGAGGCCGAGATCGACATGGCGAGCCTTGATCCCAAGCGCTATTCGTCGAACTGGATGACGACCGAGTTTGCCGCGCGCAAGAACGAAGAATGCTACGATCACGTCTATATCCTGCACCACCCGGATGAAGAGCGCCCCGCGTGCCGCCCGTTGCGCACCTCGCCCGCCTATGACCGGCAAAAGAAGCGCGGCGCGCAGTTCGGGTTCGTCAATGGCTGGGAACGCCCCAACTATTACGGGCCCCTCGACGCGCCGGAAAACTTCGACCATGACGCCCGCAGCTTCCGCCGGGGCGGCTGGTGGCAATATGCCGTCGAAGAGGCCAAGGCCATCCGCGAGAGTGTGGGCCTGATCGACGCGACCGCCTTTTCCAAGCACATGGTCAAGGGGCCGGGGGCGACCGCGTTCCTCGATTGGTTTACCTGCAACAAACTGCCGAAAGTGGGGCGTATCAACCTGACCTATGCGCTGACGGATCACGGCACGACGCGCACGGAATACACCATCGTGCGCCTCAAGGAGAACGAGTATTACCTCGTCTCTGCCGGGGCCTGGACGGAATACGATGCCGATTACCTGCGCAAATCGGCCGAGGATATGGCGGGCGAATTCGGCTATATCGAGATCCAGGACGTGACGACGCAATGGGGTGTCTTTGCCATCGCGGGGCCGAAATCGCGCGCGGTGCTCAACGAGGTCGTCAAGGATGCCGATCCGGCGACCGCGCTCAGCAACAAGCGGTTCCCCTGGCTGTCGGCGCAGCGGATCGAATTGGGCATGTGCCCGGTCAATGCCATCCGCGTGGCCTATACCGGCGAATTGGGTTGGGAATTGCATCATCCGATCGAGATGCAGAACTACCTTTTCGACCTGCTGGAAAAGGCTGGCGAGAAGTATGGGATGAAACTCGTCGGTGCGCGCGCGCAAAACTGGTTGCGGCAAGAGAAAAGCTATCGCGCCTTCGGCAACGAGCTTGGCCGCGATGCCACCCCGCTCGAGGCCGATTTGCCGCGCTTTGTCGATCTGGACAAGGAATTCCGTGGCAAGGCCCGGATGGTCGAAACCGGTGTGCGGGTGAAATGCTGCACGCTTCTGATCGACGGGCCCGCCGATGCCGATCCCTGGGGGCGTGAGGTGCTCTATACGCCCGAGGGTGAGCGCGTGGGGCGTCTGACCTCTGGTGGCTATTCGGTGGCCTTCGAGAAATCCATCGGCATGGGCTATGTCAAGCCTGAGCAGGCGGTTGAGGGCACCAAGCTCAAGGTCAAGATGCTCGATCAGCTCTGGGATGCGGTCGTGACCTGCGACAGCCCCTATGATCCCAAGAACGAGACCATCCGCAAGGACGGGTGAGTGTCTATAACTAACTGGTAGCTTACACCCACCCTACGGTAAATGCAGCGCGGGGTGGGTGAAAATCAAAGCTAGTTCTATGGGTATTAGTCTTTGAACTGTTCGGGTATGTCGTCTTCTATCGAAAGCGACTTTTCAACCAAGTTATGGCTATCCTGAGAAACAGGAATTATTTGTTCAAGTTGTGCAATTATTTTGCCAATGCCAAGAAAAAAGGCTGCTTCCGCAAACCAAGTTTGAGAAATTAACCCAAGCCCTGTACTCAATTTCAAAACTGACAAAACTACGGCGATCAAAGCAAATAAGTAGAACAGATACGGCAAGGGATGGCTCCTCATCTTTGTTGTTCAAATAACTCCTGCATGCAAATTACTATGAATATTTCAGGTTTCGAAAGCAAATTCAAATCCCACAGTGCCGTTTATCAAAGTTACTTGTAAGGTGCTTGTGCTACTTGTAGTGCTGGCGCAACCACCTGCGCCAATCCCCCTCAGACCCGGCAAAGACGTTGATATCGACGCCGCCCTCGACCCCCGGCACGATGCCCGTGCCGGTATATTGCCAAAAGGTCCAGCGTTTGCCGGGATAGACCTGGTCGGGCGTCTTGGCGACCGAGCGCAACCAGAATTCCACCCCCTCTATCTGTCCGATGCCGGTTTGCTCGTAGAATTCCGGGGTCGTGTAGATGATCGGGCGTTGGCCGTAATAGCGCTCGACGATATCAAGGAAAATCTGCGCTTGCCTGCGCACCTCTGCCCCCGGTGGGCGCACCGTGCAGGTGGGCGAAAACGGGTTCCACTCCATATCCAGCACGGGCGGCAACGCCTTGCCCCGGCGCGGCACGTTCTGGATGAACCATTGCGCCTGCACTTCGGGCGGGGTGCAGAAATAGTAGAAATGATAGGCCCCGCGCGGCACGCCATTGCGCGCGGCCAATTGCCAGTTGCGGTCGAATTGCGCGTCCTTGAGATCGCCGCCCTCGGTCGCCTTGATAAAGGCAAAGGCCACCCCAGAGAGCGCCGCGCGCCGCCAGTCGATTTCGTTCTGAAAGCGCGCCACGTCGATGCCATGAACCGGATAGCGTGACGGGCCGCGCGGGCCAAAATCGACCGGGGCATAGTCGCCAAACCGCTCGGTTGCCAGAGCGGGGCCGCAAAGGACGGCAAGGCAGAGGAAAAGAGCACGCAGCATCGGCAAACCCGTTACAAGAAGACCTGCCCCGAGCCTAACCTGATTACCGTGAATCGGTCAGCCGTTTTTATGCGGGCTGGCCTTTTTCCGACAGTTCATCGTAACAGGCGAGCGCTTTGGCGGCATACATCATCGCCGGGCCGCCGCCCATCTGGATCGACATGGCCAGCACGTCGCCCACTTCTTCGCGGGTGGCCCCTGTGCGAATGAGCGCCTCCATATGCAGGGCGATGCAGGGTTCGCATTTGGTTGCAACCGCAATGCCCAGGGCCACGAATTCCTTGACCTTGAAGTCAAGCGTGCCGCCTTCCTTGACGGCCTTGCCCAACCCGCCAAAGGCACGGGCGGTGTCGGGAATGAGCGCGTTGAGCGCGCGCAATTCCTGCCGGGTGGTCTCGATCTTGGTTGGCCAACTCATGTGCGTGCTCTCCATGCCTGTCTCTGTCCCGGCAGAAACCACGCCGCGCCGCGCGTGGCCTTGATCCAGATCAGGCGGGACGCTCAGCAATCAGCAGTACATTGTTGGCAGGCATCGCACGGGTTTCGATCAAGGTGAGCCCCGCGTCGCGCAGCCAATCCTGGACCTCTTTCAGATCCTTGTAGCCGATGGCGGGGTCCTGCGCGATCAGGCTGGCGTGGAACCGGGCATCGCCTTCGGATGTGGCCTGACCCTCGCGCAGGAACGGCCCGTATAGCGCAAAGCGCCCCGCCGGGGCGAGGGCACGGGCCACCTCTTGCACCAGCGTTTGTGCCTCTGGCGTCGAGATGAGGTGCAGAAGGTTGATGAGCACGATCAGGGCGCGCTCGCCCGCCTCTGTGCCCCAACCCGCTTGCGTCGCGTTGAGGGGCATGGCCGCGCGCAGATTGGGCAATCCGGCCTCGGCCGCCCAAGCGTCGATGCTGGCGCGCCGCGCAGCGTCCACCTCGGTCGGTTGCCAATCGAGACCGGGCATCGCGCGGGCAAAGCCCACGACATGCTGACCCGTGCCGCTGGCAATCTCGAGCGCGCGGCCTGTCGCGGGCGCGATGCCGACCAGAGCCTCGGTGATGATCGCCGCGTTGCGCTCGGCAGAGGGTGCGTGCAGCTTGGCCCCGTCGCCCGCGTGCGCGATCGAGGCGGTTGGCGGCAGGGGGCGTTGCGCCATCGGCTCAGGCCTCTTCGGTGCGGTCGGTGGCGGGGGGCGGTGCGGGGCTGAGGGCGGCAATCCGCGCATAGAGGGCCGCGTCCATCTCGAAATCGAGGGCGGCCAGCGATGGCGCGATCTGCGCGGCAGAGCGGCCGGAAATGATCGGCACTGGATGGGCCGGATGCTGCGCCGCCCACGCCACCGCGAGGGTGGCAGGATCGGTGCCCAACTCTTGCGCAATCTCGACAAGGGCAAGCGCCGCCTCTTGCATCCAGCCTTGACCATAACGGATGGCGTAGCGTTCATTGCCCGTGAGCCGCCCGGTTTCGCCGCGCGCGTATTTGCCCGTGAGCAATCCGCCGGCCAGCGGCGAATACCCCGCCACCACCATCCCTTCGGAGGCGGCCATCGGCAGGATTTCAACTTCGGCCTGCCGTTTCACGAGGCTATACATCGGTTGCAGGATCGAGATCCTGAGGTCGAATCGCGCGGCGATGCAGGCGGCCTTCATCACCTGCCACGCGGCGAAATTCGACAGGCCGACATGATTGATCTGCCCGCGCGCGCGCAACTCGGCGAAGGTTTCCAGAGTTTCCTCAAGCGGCGTGTCGGGATCAAAGCGGTGGAGGTAGAGAATCTCGACCTTGTCCATGCCCAAACGCTGGCGGGAGATGTCGAACTGCGCGAGGATGTTCTCGCGCCCCGCCCCGCCGGAATACCCGGCTTTGGTGGCAATGGTCAGCCGGTCGCGATGTGGGGCCGCGAACCGCCCCAAGAGCGTTTCCGCAGCGCCATCGGTATAGAGATGCGCGGTGTCGAAATGGGTGATGCCCGCGCCGAGGCAGGCGTCGAACATGGCGCGCGAGGCGGCCTCGTCTGCGGCATCGCCGAATTGCATGGTGCCAAAGGCAAAGCGGCTGGCCGGGGTTCCGTCGGGGGAGGTGATTTGCATGGTCATGGCGCAGAGATTGCCATGTGGATGTTGCAAAGAAAAGCTGTCACCTTGAAAGTTGAGAGCCATGGGCTTAGGCGGGGGGAAACGGAAGCAAACCCGGACCCGTCGCAAGGAGCGCGCGCGCATGAAAATGCATGAAACCTTCATCAAGCCGATGCACCCCGAGGGGCGCAAGTTCGTGGCGATCTTTGCGCTCGTCACGCTTGCGCTTTTCATGGTCTGGGATGTGCTGGGCTGGATCGGTGTGGGCCTCACGGTGTGGTGCTACTATTTCTTTCGCGATCCCGCGCGTGTGACGCCAGAGCGCCCCGGCCTGATCATCAGCCCCGCGGATGGCATCGTGTCGTTGATCGAACCGGTGGTGCCGCCTGCCGAACTGGGCCTGCCGGACACGCCGCTCACCCGCGTCAGCGTGTTCATGAGCGTGTTCAACTGCCATGTGAACCGCGCGCCGGTCGCAGGCACCATCAAGACGGTGGCCTATCGCCCCGGCAAATTCCTCAACGCCTCTCTCGACAAGGCGAGCGAGGATAACGAGCGCAATGGCGTGGTGATCGAAATGGCCGATGGGCGGCTCTTGCCGGTGGTGCAGATCGCCGGATTGGTGGCGCGGCGGATTGTCTGTTTCGTGAAACCGGGCGCGGCCATTGGGCGTGGAGAGCGGTTTGGTCTCATTCGTTTTGGCTCTCGTCTCGATGTGTATCTGCCCCAGGGTGTTGCCCCGAGTGTGCGCGTGGGTCAGACCATGGTGGCGGGGGAAACCGTGATCGCGGAGTTGGATCAATGACGCCAGACCCCGAGCCCCACGCGCGCCGCGAGGTAACGCTGGCGCAGCTTTTGCCCAACATGCTGACCGTGGCCGCGATCTGTGCCGGGGTAACGGCAATCCGGCTCGGCGTGCAGGGGGACTATGTGCGCGCGGTGCAGCTCTTGCTCATTGCCGGGGTTCTGGACGGTCTCGATGGACGTCTGGCGCGGCTTTTGCGCAGTTCGAGCGCCATGGGGGCCGAGCTTGATTCGCTGGCGGATTTTGTCAACTTCGGCGTCGCGGCCCCGCTGGTGATCTATTACTGGGGCCTTCAGGATGCGCGACAGGCTGGCTGGATCGCGGTTCTCTTCTTTGCTGTGTGCTGCGTCATGCGTCTGGCGCGGTTCAACGTCAGCGCGCGCGAAGAGGGCGGCAAGGGCGGATCGGGGGCCTATTTCCAGGGATTGCCCTCGCCCGCAGGCGCGCTTCTGGCGATGCTGCCGATGTTCGTGACCTTTGCGCTGCCCGATATGTCCCCGCCGCCTGCGTTCCTCACCGGGCTCTACATGGCCGGGGTTGGCCTACTGATGATTTCGCCGGTGCCGATCTGGTCGTTCAAGAAAACCCGCATCTCGCGCGAGAACGTCAAGTTTTTCCTCTTGGCCTTTGCCTGTGTCGCGGCGGCGCTGGTGATCTTTACCTGGGCGGCGCTGATCGTGATGTGTCTGGCCTATGTCGGCATGGTGATCTGGGCTGCGCTCTTCTGGTATCCCAACGAGGGTTAATCGAGATAGGCGTCGGCCCTCTGACCCGCACGCTCGTGATGGATTGGCAGGGTGCGGCCGTACAGCTGTTGGCAGCGTTCGGGCGTGCCCACCATTCCCGGCTCTTCGACATAGGACAGGATAGCAACGTAACGCGGGGTCTTGCCGCGCAATGGTGCGACCCGGTGAAGCGAATAGCGCCCCCGGAAGATCTGAAGATCGCCGGGTTCCAGCACAAGCGTTCTGACCTTGTCCGAGGTGCCATCCAGCACCTTTTCGACCTCGGCGAAATTCTCGCCCCCGGCGCGGATATTGGGCGCATATTCAAACGCGCCTCCCTCATCGGCATTCTGAAGCGCGATGGTGACGGTGAAATTGTTGGTGTCGAAATGCCACGGGAATCCGTTGCCTTCATCGGCGGCATTCACGATCACATCGGCCAGCGGATCGGCATAGGGATAGAAGTTTTCTTCCTCGAGACAGTCCTGAATGAACGTGGTCAAGGCGGGATATTCATAGAGCCCGCGCAGCGGGCTTGCGGATGGAAAGTTGTCCGCCGGGATAAAGCTGTTGGAGCGCTCGAAGAACCGTCGGCGCGGATCGGTGGCGGGCAGGCTCGGGTCGTCCTTGGTGAAATAGGGGTTGGTGCGGTTGAAGGACCGAAACGCCTTGTCCGCAACGCCCTCTGCCTGCGCGCGCAGGATGTCCACACCTGCCGGGGTGAGGAACCCCTTGAGCACCGCACAGCCATCGCGGCCAAGATCGGCCCGGACGCGGGCAAGGACCGCGTCGCGCGCCAGCCCCCCTTTGGTGAACCGGGTAGCGGTCAAGATCAATCAGGGATTCGGGGGTGCCCATGGTCTGTCTCCTGGCGGTGGATATGCCAAAGAGTATGGCCTGCATCGCGCGCGTCTGTTCTGAAACCGACCGGCGGGGATGTCGCGAGAATAGCCCCCGCGATGAACGCAAACAGCCGCCGGGTTACCGGCGGCTGTCGTATCCAGACCTGTCCTGGCGGCTTAGTTCGGAATCTCGCCTGTCAGCCCCTCGACATAGAAATCCATACCCAAAAGCGTGCCATCATCGGCGACCTCGCCCTCGGCCAGCCAGTCCGACCCGTCCTGCTTTTTCAGCGGGCCGGTGAAGGGGTGATAGCTGCCCTCGGCCATGGCCGCCTTGAGCGCCAGTGCCTCGGCCTTTACATCCGCAGGCACCGCATCGGAAATTTCGCCAATGCCGACCATGCCCGGCCCGATGCCATCCCATGTCTGCGTGCTCTCCCATGTCCCGTCAATCACCGCCTGCGTGCGGGCGATGTAATAGGGCGCCCAGTTGTCGATGATCGACGACACGCGCGGGAAGGGGGCGTATTCGCCCATGTCCGAGGCTTGTCCGAAGGTCACGATATTGCCGGCCTTTTCGGCGGCGGCCTGCGGCGCGGTGGAATCGGTGTGTTGCAGGATCACGTCGGCGCCTTGCTCGATCAATGCGGTGGCGGCGTCGGCCTCTTTTGCGGGGTCAAACCATGTATAGGCCCAGATGATCTTGAACTCGACATCCGGGTTGACCTTTTTCGCGTGGATATAGGCCGAATTAATGCCGCGAATGACCTCGGGGATGGGGTAAGATGCGATATAGCCCACGATGTTCGATTTGGTCATCTTGCCCGCGATATGGCCCTGAACCGCGCGCCCCTCGTAGAAGCGGGCGGAATAGGTCGAAACATTGGGCAGGGTCTTGTAGCCGGTGGCGTGTTCGAATTTCACGTTCGGGAATTTCTCGGCCACCGCCAGCGTCGCCTCCATGAAGCCGAAGGAGGTGGTAAAGATCAAGTCCGCGCCCTGGAGCGCCATCTGCGTGATCGCGCGCTCGGCATCGGCGCCCTCTGGCACGCTCTCTCGATAGACGGTTTCGACAGCGTCGCCAAACTGCGCCTCGACAGCCTGACGTCCCTTGTCATGCTCATAGGTCCAGCCACCATCGCCGATGGGGCCCACGTAGATAAAGCCGACCTTGGTCTTGTCCTGCGCGACGGCGGCACTTGCCAGACCAAGGGCCAGTGCGGCAGAGGTCAGTAGATGCGTGAGTTTCATTCGGGGTCTCCCTGTTGTGATCTTTTGATGTGATCTTATTGCGAGGCGTGAAAGATGCGGCCAAGCGAGCCGGGCGCGCGGGATTTGTCCGCCGACATGATGACCAGCACGAGGATGGTGATCAAGTAGGGCGACATGGAAAGATATTCCACCGGTATGGCGACACCTGCTGCCTGAAGGTTGAGCTGCAACACGGACACCCCGCCAAAGAGCCACGCGCCAAGCAGCACGCGCCCCACCTTCCATGAGGCAAAGACCACGAGCGCCAGCGCGATCCATCCCGCACCCGAGGTCATGCCTTCGGTCCATTGCGGCACGCGCACGAGGCTGAGATAGGCCCCGCCCAGACCCGCGCAGGCCCCGCCAAAGAGGATCGCCAGAATACGGATGCGCACCACCTTGTAGCCAAGCGCATGTGCGGCCTCGTGGTTTTCGCCCACCGCGCGCAGGATCAGCCCGGCGCGGGTATATTTCAACAGCCCCCAGACCAGAGCCACAAGCGCAAGGGCGACATAGACCATCAGATCATGGGAAAAGAGCACCCGCCCGACAAAGGGCAGATCGCTCAGGACAGGCAGGTCGAGCCGGGTGGTCGGCGGCGGCTTGATCCCGACATAGCCCTGCCCCAGCAGGGACGACAGGCCAAGACCAAAGAGCGTGAGCGCCAGACCGCTGGCCACCTGATTGGCAAGGGCCAGTTGCGTCAAGAGCGCGAAAAGGAGCGCCAGAATGGCCCCCCCGACGGCGGCGGCGACAAAGCCCACGAACGGCGATCCGGTATTGACGGCCATCGCAAAGCCGCAGATTGCGCCGGTGATCATCATGCCCTCAACCCCGAGGTTGAGCACCCCCGCCCGCTCGACGACCAGCTCGCCAAGGGCTGCCAGCAGGATGGGGGTCGAGGCCACGATGAGCGAGGCCAAAAGCAGCGCCGGATCAATCGACGAGAGGACCATCACGCCACCTCCTTTGTCGCCAACCGGATGCGGTAATTGGTCAGCAGGTCAACGGCCAGCAGGAAGAACAACAACATCCCCTGAAAGAGCTGGATCGCGGCGGCGGGCAGGCCCATGTTGGATTGCGCCAGTTCGCCCCCGATATAGGTGAGCGCCATCAAGAGCCCCGCAAGCAGGATACCGAACGGGTGCAACCGGCCCAGAAAGGCCACGATGATCGCGGTAAACCCATAGCCCACGTTGAAATCAATGCTGACCTGCCCCGCGGGCCCCGCCACCTCGAAGAGGCCAGCCAGACCGGCCAAGGCCCCCGAGGTGCCAAGACAAAAGAGCACGAGCCGCGCCGGGCGCACCCCGGCGAACCGCGCCGCGCGTGGGGCCTGACCGGCCAGCCGGATGTGATACCCAAGAAGGTGTCGACTGAGCAGCACATAGGCGAAAATGACCGCAATCAGCGCGGCCACCACCCCCCAATGCATGCCCGTGCCGGTGATCAGCTCTGCGTTATGGGCGCTGTCATATTGGCGCAGGTTGCGCGAGCCGGGAAAACCGCGCCCCTCGGGGTTCTTCATCAGGCCAAGCGCCATGGCCGCCAGCAATTGCTCGGCGACATAGACGAGCATGAGCGACACGAGGATTTCATTGGTGCCGAACCGCAGCTTGAGCACGGCCGGGATCATGCCCCATGCCCAGCCCCCCAACGCGCCCGCCAGCACCATCAGCGGAAAGATCAGCGCGCTTTCCGCTGGATAAAAGGCAAGCGCCACACCCGCACCCGCAAGCGCGCCGACGATATATTGTCCTTCGGCCCCGATGTTCCAGATGCCGGCGCGAAACCCGAGGCTGAGGCCAGTGGCAATCAGCACCAGAGGCGCGCCCTTGATCAGAAGTTGGGGCCGGTAATAAAACGCGAACTCGCCAAAAAGCGGCTGCCAGAAGATCGTCGAGATCGCCGCGACCGGGTCCTGGCCCAGGGCGGCAAAGAGCGCACCCCCCGCCACCATGGTGATCAGCACCGCCAGAACCGGCGTGGCCCATGTCCAGAATTGCGAGGGTTGGGGGCGCTTTTCCAGTTTCAGCATGGCACGCGCCCAGGCTTCTTTTTGGTAAAAATACTCAAAAACAACGGGTCAGACATGCGCCACCTCCATGCCATGCGCGCCGCCCATCATCAAACCGATCTCTTCGACGCTCAGGCCTTGGGTGGGCCGTATCTCCGAGAGCCGCCCCTCGCTGAGCGCACCGAAGCGGTCGGAAATCTCGATCAACTCATCCAGATCCTGACTGATGCAGATGACCGCCGCGCCACCGGCGGCGAGATCGAGCAAGGCTTGCCGGATTGCTGCGGCAGCGGCGGCATCGACGCCCCAGGTGGGCTGATTGACCACCAGAACCTCGGGTCGTTGCAGGACTTCGCGGCCAATGACGAACTTTTGCAGATTGCCGCCCGAGAGCGCCCGCGCGGCGGTGCCGGGGCCCGGTGTGCGCACGTCAAAGCCGGTGATGATCCGGCGGGCAAAGGCCTCGGCTGCGTCCCATTTGAGAAAGCCGCGATTGACCAGGTTTTCCCGCGCCGCGCCGGTCAGGATCGCATTTTCCGTCAGGCTCATGTCCGGGGCTGCGGCATGTCCCAGCCGTTCCTCGGGCGCGGTGAGCAGACCCATGGCGCGGCGCTGGCTGGGGCCGTGCTGGCCGATGGTCGCACCCTTCAGGCGCAGGGTCTCTGCCGGCACCGGCATTTCCCCCGAGAGCACGGCCAAAAGCTCATCCTGTCCGTTCCCCGCCACCCCGCCGATGCCCAGTACCTCTCCGGCCTGCACGGCAAAGGAAATCGCGTGCAGCGCGGTGCCGAACTGTCCCTGTGCCGCGACCGACAGGCCGGACACCTCCAGCAGAACATCGCCTTTGCCACCCCGGGCCCGTTCCGGCGCGGCAAAGCTGGAACCCACCATCAACTCGGCCATCGCGCGGGCCGAGGTCTCGCGGGGGGTGCAGGTGCCCACGTTGCGGCCCTGCCGCAGAATGGTGGCATGATCGCAGAGCGCCCGGATTTCCTCGAGCTTGTGCGAGATATAGAGGATCGCCACGCCTTCGCCGGTCAGCTTGCGCAGGGTCTGAAAGAGGATTTCCACCTCTTGCGGCGTCAGCACGCTCGTTGGCTCGTCCATGATCAAGAGGCGCGGCTCCTGCAAGAGGCAGCGGATGATCTCGACCCGCTGGCGTTCGCCTGCCGAGAGGTCGCCAACCGTGCGGTCGGGGTCAAGCGGCAGGCCATAGGTCTCCGAGACCTCGCGAATGCGGGTAGCCAGATCGCGCATTGGCGGTGGGTTCTCCATCCCGAGGGCCACGTTCTCTGCCACGCTCATCGCATCAAAGAGCGAGAAATGTTGAAACACCATCGCCACCCCGGCCAAGCGCGCGGCATGGGGGTCATGTGGAGCATAGGGCGCACCGCGCAGCGTCATGGTGCCGCTGTCGGGCTTGACCAGACCATAGATCATCTTGACGAGGGTGGATTTCCCGGCGCCATTCTCGCCCAGAAGAGCATGCACCTCGCCCTCGCGGATAGCAAAGGATACGGCGTCATTGGCGACAACCCCGGGATAGGCCTTGGTCAGACCCGAGACGGTCAGCAAATCGCCTGTCACGCGGTTCTCCTTCGGTCTGCGGCCCTGATGCCCGGTTCTTTCAGTAGCGCAGCCGCCACGCCAAGCGCAATGGCTTGCGGGTGTTTGCCAAGGTTCGGATCGCCAATAGGGCAGGAAATGCGTGAAATCTGCGCGTCGGAATGCCCGAGAGCCGCCAATCGCTGCCGAAACCGCGCCCATTTGGTGGCAGAGCCGATCAATCCCGCGCCTGCGAAAGGCCGTTGCAAGAGCCGGTGGCACAGCTCCAGATCCAGCGCATGATCGTGGGTCACGATGATATGCGCGGCACTGTCCTGGGCATCGCCGAGCGCGCGCAGGGGATGATCCGAAGCTGTTATCGACGCGGGCAGGTGGCTCAACATCTCTGGTCGTGAATCCGCCAGCGTCACCGCCAGATCGGGCAAGGGGGCGAGCATGTCTGCCAAGGCGCGGCCGACATGGCCCGCGCCATGGATTACAACCGGATACCGGGGCGGCAGGCGCTCGATCAGCCAACCCTCCGACCATGAGATCGCGGCATCTGCCCCTTGCCACGGCATGCGGGGGGCGCGGTCTGCGCCGGGTTCGATCCGCCGCGCCCAGACACCCGAGTGTGTGAGCGCCTCTGCTGCCTCTTCCACCCGGTGATCGTCAAACCGCTCGATCACCAGAACCACCGCCCCGCCACAGCATTGCCCAAGGGCAGGGCCGAGCGCCTGGCGCAGCACGCGGGCGTGCGCGCCTTCGGCCAAAAGCGCGCGCGCGGCGCCTGCTGCCGCATGTTCCAGCCGCCCACCTCCGATGGTACCTGATTGCCCGCCGGGCCAGACCAGCATGGCGGCCCCGGCGGCGCGCGGGGTCGAGCCTCGGGTCGAGGTAATGACAACCCGCGCAATCACGTCCTCGCGTGCGACGGCCGCGCGCAGATCATCAAGGTCACGCATCGGCGCGCGCCCTCTGGCGTGCGATGGCGCTCAGCACGCGTTCTGGTGTGGCCGGGGCATCGAGCGACGGATAGCCCGGACCAAACGCCGCCACCGCAGCACTGAGCGCCATCAGGGCCGAAATCCCAAGCATGAAGGGTGGCTCGCCCACGGCCTTGGAGCGGTAGATCGTCGGGCGCGGGTTCTCTCCCTCCCACAGCGCCACGTTGAACACTGAGGGCCGATCCGAGCAGGCGGGGATCTTGTAGGTGGAGGGCGCGTGGGTGCGGAGCCGCCCGGCGGCATCCCAGACCAGTTCCTCGACCGTAAGCCAGCCTGCCCCCTGCACATAGCCGCCCTCGATCTGCCCGATGTCGAGCGCGGGATTGAGAGAGGCCCCGCAATCATGCAGGATATCGGCGCGCAGGATGCGGTACTCGCCGCTCAGCCCGTCCACCACCACCTCGGTCACGGCGGCACCATAGGCGAAATAGTAAAAGGGGCGACCCTCCCCCTTGATCCGATCCCATGCCAGATCGGGCGTCTTGTAAAACCCGGTCGCGGACAGGCTGATGCGCTGCTCGTAGCAGAGTTTGGCGGCTGCGGCAAAACTCAGGCACCGAGTGCCGATCTGCACATGGCCCGCGCTGAACTGCACCGCGTCTGGCGCACCACCATAACGCTCTGCCAGACAGGCGGCCATCCGGTCCCGGATCGTGTCACAGGCCGCCTTGACCGCCATGCCATTGAGATCGCTGCCGGAACTTGCCGCCGTGGCCGAGGTGTTGGGCACCTTGGCGGTATCGGTCGCGGTGATCTTGATCGCCTCCAGCGGCAGGCCAAAGCGCGCGGCGGCCACCTGCGCCACCTTTTGAAACAGGCCTTGCCCCATCTCGGTGCCGCCATGATTGAGATGCACCGAGCCATCCTGATAGACATGGACCAAGGCCCCGGCCTGATTGAGGTGGCTCAGCGTAAAGGAGATGCCGAACTTGACCGGCGTCAGCGCGAGCCCCTTCTTGAGCACGGGGTTACGGGCGTTCCACGCCGCCACCGCAACCCGCCGCGCGGCATAGTCCGAGGTGTCCATCAGCCGCTCGGTCATCTCGTGCAGGATGAAATCCTCGACCTCCTGCCCATAGGGCGTGACCTGCGGCTTCATCTGGCCCGAAATACCTTCGGGGGGGCGCGCAGCGCGGGGGGCAGACAGCCCCCCTCCGGCGCTTGCCGCATAGTAGTTGCGGCGACGCACGGCGAGCGGGTCCAGCCCGAGGGTGTGGGCCACGTGATCCATCACCCGCTCTATGCCCAGCATGCCCTGCGGCCCGCCAAAGCCGCGAAAGGCGGTGGCCGAGGCGGTGTTGGTGCGCAACCGATGGCTCTCGATCCGCACGGCGGGCAGGTGATAGGCGTTGTCGGCATGCAGCATGGCGCGGTCGGCCACCGGCAGCGACAGGTCTTGCGACCAGCCACAGCGCGCGTAATGCACGAACTCCACCCCGGACAGTCGGCCGGTGTCGTCAAAACCGGCTCGATAGGTGATGCGGAAATCATGGCGCTTGCCGGTGATCACCATGTCATCGTCGCGGTCATAGCGCAGTTTGCAGGGTTGGCCCGTGTGCCGCGCCGCGACGGCGCAGGCGATGGCGGGGGCGTTGGCCTGACTTTCCTTGCCGCCAAAGCCGCCGCCCATGCGTCGGGTTTCCACCCGCACCGCATGCATGGGGCGACTGAGCGCATCGGCCACCTTGTGCTGCACCTCGCTGGGGTGCTGGGTCGAGGCGTGGATCACCATGTCGCCCCCCTCTTGGGGCAGGGCGAGCGCGGCCTGACCTTCCAGATAGAAATGCTCTTGCCCGCCCATCTCGATCACGCCGTCAATCGTGTGGGCCGCCTCGGCGATGGCGCGGGCGGCGTCGCCCCTTTGCCAGATGCGCGGCCCCTCCTCGAAGCGGCTATTGGCGGCAAGGGCCGCGTCGATGCTCAGGAGGGGGGGCGTTTCTTCGTAACTGACCTGCCCTTGGCGTGCGGCGCGGCGCGCGGCAAGGTGACTGGTCGCGATCACCAGAAAGAGCGGCTGGCCATGGTAATGCACGTCGCCGGTGCACAAGAGCGGCTCGTCATGCGCCGAGGGCGAGCAATCGGCCCCCTGTGGCAGATCGGCAGCGGTCAGCACGGCAACGACCCCCGCGCTCTGGCGCACCGATGCAAGGTCCATTTCGGTCATGCGACCGGCCGCAATGGTGCTTAGGCCAAAGGCCAGATGCAGCGTGCCGCGCGGGCTGGGAATATCGTGGACATAACGCGCTGTCCCCGTCACATGCAGACGCGCGGCATCATGGGGCAGAGAGCGGGCGACGGTCATGGTTGCACCTCGAGAACCGAAGTGGCGATGCCCTGATCCTCGAGAAAGTAGCGCATCAAGAGGTTGCGGGCCACGTCGAGGCGATAGTCGGCAGAGGCGCGCATATCCGAGAGCGGCGCGAAATCCTGCGCCCAAGCCACGTGGCTGGCGGTGATCGTCTCCTCGGTCCAAGGTTGGCCAATCAGTGCCGCTTCGACCGCCTGTGCGCGTTTCGGGATGCCCGCCATACCGCCAAAGGCGATCCGCGCGGCGGTAATCCTGCCTTCGTTCACGGTGATGTTGAAGCAGCCCAGAAGAGCCGAGATATCCTGATCAAAGCGTTTCGAGATCTTGTAGCAGCGCAGGCGGTCGGGTTGGCGGGGCAGGGTGATGGCCTCGACCATCTCACCCGGCGCACGGCCCTGCTGGCCGTAGTCGAGAAAGAATGCCTCGAGCGGTATCTCGCGGCGGGTCTCGCCATGGCGCAAGTGCAGAGTGGCCCCGAGGGCAATGAGCGCGGGGGCGTTGTCGCCGATGGGCGAGCCATTGGCGATATTGCCCCCAAGCGTGGCCGCCGCGCGCACCTGTTCCGAGCCATAGCGCCGCAGCATCGCGGCATAGGAGGGGTGAAAGGGGGCAATCGCCTGCATCAGCGCCGCGATGGTAACCCCGGCGCCAAGGCGGATCTCCGTATCCGAGATGTCGATCTTGCGCAGATCGGCGCAGCCCCCGAGAAAGATCGGAAGGTCGAGATCGCGCAATTGCTTGGTAATCCAGAGGCCCACGTCGGTCGCCCCCGCGATCAGCGTGGCCTGCGGGTGGGCGGCATAGAGGCGCGCAGCCTCATCGGCGCATCGGGGGTGCAGCGAGGAAGGGGGGCTGTCTGCCCCCCGCCCTGCGGGCCCCCCCGAAGGTATTTCCGGCCAGATGACGGCGCGGTCCTCGGTTATCCATGCGGGAATGGGGGCGGTTTCGGCGGCGCGGGCGGCGCGCAGGATCGGGGCATAGCCCGTGCAGCGGCAAAGGTTTCCCGCCAGAACCCGATCGTGATCCCGCTCGCCATTGAGATGCGCACAGGCCATCGAGGTGATGAACCCCGGCGTGCAGAAGCCGCATTGCGAGCCGTGATGCGCGATCATCGCCTCCTGGACCGGGTGCAACTGGCCCTCGGGGCCGCTGACCCCTTCGACCGTGCGCACCGCGCGCCCGGCGAGTTGCGGCAGGAGCAGGATGCAGGCGTTGAGCGGGCGCGCGCCGGTCTCGTCACTGACGATCACCGTGCAGGCGCCGCAATCGCCTTCGTTGCAGCCTTCCTTGGTGCCTGTGAGACCGCGCGTCTCGCGCAGCCAGTCGAGCAGGGTTGTCGTCGGGGTCACATCCCGAAGCGCCACGCTCTCTCCATTCAGAAGAAACGTGAGGGTCATGAGCCGATGCCCGCCGCGTTACCTATGTCTGCCCCGGATTGCCTGACCTTCGATGCGGCGTAGAAGGCGGCGGGCTTTGCCTGTCATGGACTGATGAAAGCCGGGGGCGGGCGTTTTGGCAAGTCTTTTGTTCCCCCGCAGCCGGGGCTAGGGTGGCATGCATGAGCACTGATCCCCGATTCATCCACCTGCGGGTGCATACCGAATATTCCCTGCTGGAGGGGGCGATGCGGCTCAAGAAGCTGCCGGGTCTCTGTGTGGCCGCAGGCATGCCCGCCGTGGCCGTGACCGATACCAACAACATGTTCTCCGCCCTCGAATTTTCCGTCAGCGCGCAGGGGGCGGGTGTGCAGCCCATAATGGGCTGTCAGGTTGATCTGGCCTATCTCAGCCCTGCCCCCGGTGAACGCGCCAAACCGCCTGCGCCCATCGTTCTTCTGGCGCAGAGCGAGCAGGGGTATGAGAACCTTATGAAGCTCAACTCGTGCCTCTACTTGCGCGGCGACGGCAGCCTGCCGCATGTGGCGCTGGACGAGCTGGAGCGGCATGCCGGGGAGGTGATCTGCCTAACGGGTGGGCCGGATGGGCCGGTGGGGCGTCTTTTGCAAGGCGGGCAGCGCCCGGCGGCAGAGGCGCTGATGCAGCGCTTGGCACAGGCGTTTGGCGACCGGCTCTATGTCGAGTTGCAGCGTCATCCCGGCGAGGGCGGTGCGCCCGAGGTCGAACGTCTGACCGAGCGTGGGCTGATCGAGATGGCCTATGCCATGGATCTGCCCTTGGTGGCGACCAACGATGTCTATTTCCCGAAATCGGACATGTATGAGGCGCATGATGCCATGCTCTGCGTGGCCGAGGGCGCCTATGTCGATCAGAGTGCGCCGCGCCGCCGCTTGACCCCGCAGCATTATTTCAAAAGCCAGGACGAGATGGCGGCGCTCTTTGCCGATCTTCCGGAGGCGCTTGAAAACACGGTCGAGATTGCGCGCCGCTGCGCCTTTGGGGCCTACAAGCGCAATCCGATCCTGCCGAAATTCGCCGATGACGAGGTCGAGGAACTGCGCCGTCAGGCGCGGGAGGGGCTCAAGGCCCGGCTGGCCGTCATCCCCCATGCCGCCCCGGTCGAAGAGTATGAAAAGCGGCTGGAATTCGAACTGGGCATCATCGAAGGGATGGGCTTTCCGGGGTATTTCCTGATCGTGGCCGATTTCATCAAATGGGCCAAGGATCACGCGATCCCGGTGGGGCCGGGGCGGGGGTCTGGCGCGGGCAGTCTGGTGGCCTATGCACTGACCATCACCGACCTTGATCCGCTGCGCTACAGCCTGCTCTTCGAGCGGTTCCTGAACCCGGAGCGGGTCAGCATGCCCGACTTTGACATCGACTTTTGCATGGATCGCCGCGAGGAGGTGATCCAGTATGTGCAAGAGAAATATGGCCGTGACCGGGTGGGCCAGATCATCACCTTCGGCGCGCTCTTGTCCAAGGCCGCCGTGCGCGACATCGGGCGCGTGCTGCAAATGCCCTATGGGCAGGTGGACCGGCTGTCCAAGATGATCCCGGTCGAGGGCGTGAAGCCGGTGAGCATCGAAAAGGCGCTGGCCGACGAGCCGCGCCTGCGCGAAGAGGCCAAGAATGAAGAGGTCGTGGACCGGCTCTTGACCTATGCGCAGCAGGTCGAAGGGCTGTTGCGCAATGCCTCAACCCATGCCGCGGGTGTGGTGATTGGCGACCGGCCCTTGGATGAGCTGGTGCCGGTCTATCAGGACCCGCGTTCGGATATGCCGGCCACGCAGTTCAACATGAAATGGGTGGAACAGGCGGGACTGGTCAAGTTCGACTTTCTCGGCCTCAAGACGCTGACGGTGATCCAGAACGCGGTGGACATGATCCGCAAGGCGGGCCGCCCGCTGAATGTGGCGGCGGATGGCACCGTGCTCTATGATCCCCCTGCAGGGTTCGAATATGACATCGGGGCAATCCCGCTCGATGACGAGAAATCCTATCGGCTCTATGCCAGTGCCAAGACTGTCGCCGTGTTCCAAGTGGAATCCAGCGGCATGATGGATGCGCTCAAGCGGATGAAGCCGACCTGCATCGAGGACATCGTGGCGCTTGTGGCGCTCTACCGTCCCGGTCCGATGGAGAATATCCCGACCTATTGCGAGGTAAAGAACGGTCTGCGTGAGCTCGAGTCCATCCATCCGTCGATTGACCATATCCTAGAGGAAACCCAGGGCATCATCGTCTATCAGGAACAGGTGATGCAGATCGCGCAGGTGATGGCGGGCTATAGCCTCGGCGGTGCCGACCTCTTGCGCCGTGCCATGGGCAAGAAGATCGCCGAAGAGATGGCCAAGGAACGCCCGAAATTCGAGAAGGGCGCGATGGAGAATGGCGTCGACAAGAAAAAGGCCAGCGAGGTCTTTGACCTGCTCGAGAAATTCGCCAATTACGGCTTCAACAAATCCCACGCGGCGGCCTATGCGGTGGTCAGCTATCAGACCGCCTGGCTCAAGGCCAATCACCCGGTCGAGTTCATGGCTGGGGTGATGAACTGCGATATTCACCTGACCGACAAACTGGCGGTTTATTTCCAAGAGGTGAAAAAGGGGCTGGGCCTGCCTTGGGCTGCGCCCTGCGTCAACCGCTCCGAGGCCACGTTCGACGTGCGCGATGGCGTGTTGCACTACGCGCTGGGTGCGCTCAAGAACGTGGGTGTCGAGGCGATGAAGCTGATCACGACGGGGCGTGGCGACCGGCCCTTTGCCACGCTCTACGATGTGGCGCAGCGGGTCGATCTGAAACGGGTGGGCAAGCGCCCGCTCGAAATGCTGGCCCGTGCCGGGGCGTTTGATGCGCTCGACCGCAATCGCCGCCGCGTGTTCGAGAGCATCGAGGCACTGATGAGCTATTCGGCGGCGATCCATGAGCAGAAGAATTCGAGCCAGGTCTCGCTCTTTGGCGAGGCGGGCGATGATCTGCCTGAACCGCGATTGGCCCCGGTCAATGATTGGCTGCCTGCCGAGCGGCTGACCGAGGAATTCAAGGCCGTTGGGTTCTACCTCTCGGGGCATCCGCTCGACGATTACATGACCGTGTTGCGGCGGCAGGATGTGAAAACGCTGGACGAGGTGACGGCACAGGCCGAGCGCGGTCCGGCGCTGGTCAAGATGGCCGGGGTCGTGGCCGGGCGGCAAGAGCGGAAATCGGCGCGCGGCAACCGCTTTGCCTTTGCGCAGCTGAGCGATACGACCGGCGGTTATGAGGTGACGATATTCTCGGACACGCTCGAGAAATGCCGCGAGTTTCTGGAAACCGGCGCGCAGGTGGTGATCACCGCCGAGGCCACGCTTGAGGCGGATCAGTTGAAATTGCTCTGCCGCGCGGTGCAGCCGATTGACGGGATGGTGGCCGGGGCGGGCGCGGTCGGCTTGCGGATTTTCGTGGATCAGCCAGGGGCGATTGGATCGGTCGCCACGGTCTTGCAAAGCGCCAGCCAAGCCGCGCGCGGTGCGCGCCCTGGCCCGATCCATTTCTGCCTGATGGGCGCGGACCTGCCCGGCGAGGTCGAGATTGACAGCGGCGCGGAATATCCCGTGACGCCGCAGATCAAGGGCGCGATCAAGAGCCTGACCGGCGTGGTGATGGTCGAAGAAATCTGACGACTTCTGCGTAGTTGTCCCGGGCCTGAACCGGGACCTCCGGTTGTAAGATAACCCCGTGTCAGTAATGCGGCGGGCGCTCGTCGCCAAGGATTACGCCGCCATCGCTCTCGCCCTGCCGGGCAGCTTCGCGCGCGAGCAGCATCTCGACCCGGACGCGCAGGCGGTCAAGCTCGCGGTCCTGGCGCGCGATCACATCCGACAGGTCATCAACCGTGCGGATCAGGTGGGCCAGTTTTTCTTCTATTTCGGTCATGGTATCGGATTACGCGCGACAGCGCCTTTGGTCAATCGCGCAGCCGCCTTGCCCCGACGCGGCCCTTGGGCTAGACCGCGCCACGACAGATGCCGCAAGGACGCATTCCATGGCCAAGCCCAAGAAAGAGCCCCGCCCCAAGGCCGAAACGCCCAAAGGGTTCCGCGATTATTTCGGCGCAGAGGTGACGACGCGCGCCGCGATGCTGAACGCGATTGCCGGCGTCTATCATCGCTATGGCTTTGACGCGCTGGAATCGAGCGCGGTCGAAACGGTCGAGGCGCTGGGCAAGTTCCTGCCCGACGTGGACCGGCCGAACGAGGGTGTCTTTGCCTGGCAGGACGAGGACGAGAAATGGCTGGCGCTTCGCTATGATCTGACGGCGCCCCTGGCCCGCGTCTATGCGCAGCACCGCAACGATTTACCGACGCCATACCGACGCTATGCCATGGGTCCGGTCTGGCGCAACGAAAAGCCGGGACCGGGGCGGTTTCGCCAGTTCTATCAATGCGATGCGGATACGGTCGGCACGGCCAGCATGGCCGCCGATGCCGAGATTTGCGCGATGCTCGCGGATGCGCTGGAAGAGGTGGGAATTCCGCGCGGCGATTACGTGGTGCGGGTGAATAACCGGAAGGTGCTGAATGGGGTGTTGGAGGCGACGGGCGTCACTGAGCCAGACCAACAGGCCGCCGTGCTGCGCACCATCGACAAATTCGACAAGGTGGGCGAGAGCGGCGTGCGTGAGTTGCTGGGCAAGGGGCGGCTCGATGCGTCGGGGGCGTATATCGACGGCGTAGGGCTGAACGAAGATCAGGCGGCTCCCGTGTTGGCGTTTCTAACTTCAAAGGGTGGCAGTACTGCTGAAACTCTGGCCAACCTGCGCGTCGCGGTTGGAGCCTCTGAGATGGGCGTGCAAGGCGTCAACGAACTCGAAGAAATCGCCAGCCTCCTCGCCGCGCAAGGTTACGGCCCCGACCGCATCGTCATCGACCCTTCCGTCGTCCGTGGCCTTGGCTACTACACGGGCCCCGTCTTCGAGGCCGAACTGACGTTTGAAATTCTCGACGAGAAAGGCCGCCCGCGCCAGTTTGGCAGCGTGGCAGGCGGGGGACGTTACGACGACCTTGTCGCGCGCTTCACCGGGCAGCAGGTGCCTGCCGTTGGGGTCAGCATCGGCGTGGATCGCCTGCTTGCCGCGCTTCATGCCAAGGGCAAGATCAGCGGCGCAGAGCGTGGGCCGGTGGTTGTGACCGTGATGGACCGCGACCGGATGGCGGATTATCAGGCGATGGTTGGCGAGTTGCGCCAAGCGGGTATTCGCGCCGAAGTCTACCTTGGCAACCCCAAGCACTTTGGCAATCAGATGAAATACGCCGACCGGCGCGGGTCTCCGGTGGCGATCATCGCCGGGGGTGACGAGTTCGCCAAGGGCGTGGTGCAGATCAAGGACCTGATCCTTGGGGCGCAGATCGCCGAGAATGCGACCGTGGAGGAATGGAAGGAACGC
Source organism: Roseovarius mucosus DSM 17069 (assembly GCF_000768555.3). Taxonomy (GTDB): domain Bacteria; phylum Pseudomonadota; class Alphaproteobacteria; order Rhodobacterales; family Rhodobacteraceae; genus Roseovarius; species Roseovarius mucosus. The sequence goes on along the minus strand of NZ_KN293976.1, from coordinate 46,290 downwards.
CCCAGCCAATATGAGGTGCCGCGCGCCGGGTTGGTGGACAAGGTTCGCGACATCCTCGCGGAGCAAAGCTGATGCCGGAACGTGCCGCGATCCGGGCTGAGGCCGCACGGCTGCGCGCGCTCTTTGAGGGGGCGGGCGCGCTGCCGGTGGAAACCTCTGTCTTGCAACCCGCCGAGGTGCTCTTGGACCTTTACGGCGAGGATATTCGTGCGCGGGCCTATGTGACCTCGGACGCGCTGCGCGGCGAACAGATGCTGCGCCCCGATTTCACCGTGCCGGTCGTTCAGATGCATATGGAGCATGGCGCCGAGCCCGCGCGCTATACCTATTCCGGCGAGGTGTTTCGCCGTCAGGAAGAGGACGCGGCCCGCGCCAATGAATACACGCAGGTAGGGTTCGAGATCTTCGAGCGGGCGGCACCTGAGGCCGCGGACGCCGAGGTCTTTGCGATGTTCTTTGACATCCTGCGACCGCTTGGCCTGCGTGCGGCGACGGGCGACATCGGCATCCTGATGGCAGCGGTCGAGGGGCTGCGCACCACCGAGCGCCGCAAGGCGGCGCTCCGGCGGCATATCTGGCGGCCCCGGCGCTTTCGCGCGCTGATGGATCGGTACTCGGGGCGCGCCGTGGTGCCCGAGGCGCGTGCGGCCCTTCTGGCGTCGGCGGATCCGATGGCGGGGGCAGAGCCGATGATCGGGCTGCGCGGCCCGGACGAGATTGCAGGCCGGATCACGGCGCTGCGCGAGGATGCGGCGGCCGGGCCGATTTCCGCCTCTGAGGTGCAGCTGCTGGATGCCATCCTCGCGGTGCGCGAAACCAGCGACAACGCGCTGGAGCGGCTGCGCGATATTGCGGTGGACATGCCCGCCATTCATGGTGCGGTGGACCGTCTGGCGCGGCGGCTGACGGCGATGTCAGAGCGCGGACTGGACATCACCAAGCTGGATTTCGAGGCGAGCTATGGGCGCACGCAGATGGAATATTACGATGGCTTTGTCTTTGGCTTTTATGCCGAGAGCCGCCCTGACCTGCCGCCCATTGCCACGGGCGGCCGCTATGATGCGCTCACCCGACAGTTGGGTCGCGGGCGCGAAATCCCGGCCGTAGGCGGCGTGATCCGGCCCGGTCTGGTGCTGGGCCTTGGGGGTGCGACATGACCCTGAAACTTGGGGTGCCGTCCAAGGGGCGGCTAATGGAGAAAACCTTTGACTGGTTCGCCAAGCACGGCATCACGCTGGGGCGCTCGGGGTCAGAGCGCGAGTATGCGGGGTTTGTGCAGGGCATTGAGAATGTCGAACTGGTCCTGCTCTCTGCCGGGGAAATCCCGCGCGAACTGGCCGCCGGGCGCATCCATCTGGGGGTGACGGGCACCGACCTAATCCGCGAAAAGCTGGGGCAGTGGCAAAATCAGGTGGCGGAGCTGGCGGAGCTGGGCTTTGGTCAGGCCGATCTGGTGCTGGCGGTGCCGCGCTGTTGGGTGGATGTGAGCTATCTTGACGATCTTGACGCCACCGCCGCCGCGTTTCGGCTCAAGCATGGGTTTCGCTTGCGCATCGCCACGAAATATCACCGTCTGGTGCGGGATTTCCTGCGCGAGAATGGCGTGGCGGATTATCAACTGGTGGATAGTCAGGGCGCGACCGAAGGCACCGTCAAGAACGAGACCGCCGAGGCCATTGCCGACATCACTTCGACCGGCGATACGCTGCGGGCCAATCACCTCAAGGTTCTGGATGATGGGCTGATCCTCAAGTCACAGGCGACGCTCTTCAAGTCGCGGGTGGCCCCGATGGAGCCTGAGGATCGGGACACGCTGCGCGTGCTCAAGCAAAGGCTGGATCTGGAATGAAAACGGGGCGGTCCATCACGACCGCCCCGTTTTGTTCTGAGGATCAGAAGCGGAACGCCGCCCGCGCCTGAACCGTGGTGGCATCCACATCAACCCCGGCCGTGCCGAAATTGTCAAACTTGTGATAGAGCACCTCACCGCCCAGAGACACGTTCTGGGTGATCATGTGTTCATAGCCCGCGCCAAAGAAATAGCCGTTGTCATCGCCAAGGTTGTCGGTGTCGGCCCAGGCATAGCCGCCGGTGCCGTAGAGCAGGCCATTGCCGATCTTGTAGCCGAGGCGCGATTTGATCCGGAAAACGTCTTCCAGCGACGCGGCCGCGCCAAGGTCGATGTCTGCGAGATCGTAATCGAGGCCCACGCCAACGACCCAGTTGTTGCCGTAGTCATAATCGTACCCGGCGATCAGACCGCCGATCAGACCATCGCCGTCGACACCTGCGGCCTGCGTGTCAACGTCGCCATAGCCAAGCTGACCACCCGCGTAAAAGCCGGTCCAATTCGGGCCAACCGGGGCCGGGGGTGCGACCGGGGCGGCGATCACAGGCTCAGGCGTCGGCTCTTGCACGTTGCCAGCAAAGGCCGGGGCGGTCATCAGGGCAGTTGCGGTCATCAGCGCTGTGGTTGTTTTCAACATCGTGTTTTCCTTTCACTCTGGTCTTGCCACTCGGGTCAGGGAGGAGAACTCCGAAGGCACACGGTTGGTTCCGTCCCAACTCATATCGGGTCACACTCCTATGGCGACAAGGGCGCGTCACGCGCGGGGGCATCACACTCGCTTGAGTGGCAAGGATATGCTGAATAATAAAGCCATTCGGCGGGTTTTTGCAAAAATATGTGGGTCTTGCGCAACCCATTGGGGAAAAGTTCGGCGCATCCCTTGTTCCCAAGCGGTCGGGCACACTGAAGGACGCACCCGCCCTATTTGTCGCACTCCGCCTTTAGATCGTAACGTGGCGCGGGCCTGAGTGGTGGTGGCTCCGATGCCTGTGGCGGTCGCGTTGAAGGTGTCGATTTCGTGATAGAGTATCTCTGCGCCCACGGAAAATGGACTGAAAATCAGGTAACCTTAGCGAGCGCCGATCTTGGGGTCAGCCCGCCGGTACAAGAGCGGGTGACACCGGCATGTTCAGAGGGTGGGGCTTACATGCAGATTGCCCGAGAAAGAGCGTCAAAGGCGTGCGGTTACAAGACGCCGATGTCTGCCAGTGCCGCCGAGAGGGCGGGGGGCAGTTTATCATCCTTGACGCGCGCCGTGCCAAGATCGGGGGGCGCATCCGATCCGGGCAGATAGCGCCAGCCCTGAAAGGGGCGCTTTTGGGCTGTGGCCGTGCGGACCAGCCCGGGCTCCAGCACGATCGCGCAGCGGCGGATGCCGTCGCTGCCCGTCACCTCGTCCAGTCGCAAGATGCGCTGACGGCATTGCACAACCCCTTGGATCACCCAGTAGATCGAGCCGCCATCCAGCAATTCCGCTTCGCGCTTGGGCCACATGCGGGTGACATGGCGCGGCAGCCCGTCCGGCCCTTGGGCGCGGGGGTCTTTGTGCCAGTCCTCCAGGTCCTCGACCGAGGTGGTGCCGACGCTCAGTTTGATCAGGTGCAGGGTCACGTCAAAGAATCTCCAGTATGGGCAGATAGGGTAGTGGAAATACGGGCAGCTTCAAGCTATTGTGGTTCTCTGCCCGCCAATGGAGACCGCCGTGACCCGATTTGCTGCCCCTATTTCCGAACAGATCTGGAACATGAAATACCGGTTCAAAAACGGCGATGGCGGTGACGCCAGTGTCGAAGACACTTGGCGGCGCATCGCCCGTGCTTTGGCTGTGGTCGAAAATGAACCGCAGGTCTGGGAAGAGCGGTTCTATCAGGCCCTTGAGGATTTCAAATTTCTGCCCGCTGGCCGCATTACTGCGGGTGCCGGCACGGCGCGCAAGGTGACGCTGTTCAACTGTTTCGTGATGGGCACGGTCCCCGACGATATGGGCGGCATTTTCGACAATCTGCGCGAGGCGGCGCTGACCATGCAGCAGGGCGGCGGCATCGGCTATGATTTCAGCACGATCCGGCCCAAGGGGGCCGAGGTCAAGGGCGTGTCTGCGGATGCAAGCGGGCCGCTCAGCTTCATGGATGTGTGGGATGCGATGTGCCGCACCATCATGTCGGCGGGCAGCAGGCGCGGTGCGATGATGGCGACCATGCGCTGTGACCACCCCGACATCGAGGCGTTCATCGCCGCGAAATCCGATCCGGCACGGCTGCGCATGTTCAACCTGTCGGTACTGATCACCGATTCCTTCATGGAGGCAGTCAAGGCCGATGGCCCGTGGGAGTTGCAGTTTGACGGCAAGGTCTATCATACCGTTCAGGCGCGCGATCTGTGGAACCGGATCATGCAGGCCACCTATGATTACGCCGAACCGGGGGTGATCTTTATCGACCGGATCAACGCCGCCAACAACCTGAACTATTGCGAAACGATCGCGGCGACCAACCCTTGCGGCGAACAGCCCTTGCCACCCTATGGTGCGTGCCTCTTGGGGTCGATCAACCTTGCGCGGCTGGTGGCAGAGCCCTTTGCCACGGATGCGCGTCTGGATGAGGCGGCGCTGAGCGATCTGGTGCGCGTGGCTGTGCGGATGATGGATAATGTCGTCGACGTCAGCGGCTTTCCCTTGCCCGCCCAGGCCGCTGAGGCGCAGGCCAAGCGGCGGATCGGCCTGGGTGTGACGGGGCTTGCCGATGCGCTCCTGATGGTCGGGCTGCGCTATGGTTCGGACGAGGCGGTGCAACAGACCGAGGCGTGGCTTCGTGCCATCGCGCGGGCGGCCTATCTGGCCTCGGTCGATCTGGCGCGGGAAAAGGGTGCCTTTCCGCTTTTTGATCGTGACGCCTATCTCGCCTCTGGCACGATGCAGGCGATGGACGAGGATGTGCGCGCCGCCGTGGCCGAACATGGTATTCGCAACGCACTCCTGACCAGTATCGCGCCCACCGGCACGATCAGCCTCTATGCCGGGAACGTGTCGTCGGGGATCGAGCCGGTCTTTGCCTATAGCTACACCCGCAAGGTGCTGCAAAAGGACGGCAGCCGCACCGAGGAAGAGGTGGTCGATTATGCCGTGCAGATGTGGCGCGACAAGATGGGCGATGCGCCTCTGCCCGCGCATTTCGTCAACGCCCAGACCCTGCCGCCCGAGGATCACGTCAAGATGCAGGCCGCGGCCCAGAAATGGGTGGACAGCAGCATTTCGAAAACCATCAATTGCCCCGAGGATATTTCTTTTGAGGCGTTCAAGGATGTGTATCTTCAGGCTTGGGATCTGGGCTGCAAGGGGTGCACAACTTACCGGCCCAATGATGTGACGGGATCGGTTCTCAGCGTGTCCGAGACCACGGACAAGGCCCCCGGCGAGACGCGCGGCGATGTTCCCGCCACCGGCGGCGAGGTGGTCTATATGTCCGAGCCGCTCGACCGGCCCAAGGAGCTGGAAGGGGCCACCTACAAGCTCAAATGGCCCGACAGCAACCATGCGATCTATGTCACCGTCAATGATATCGTGCTGGGTGGGCATCGCCGGCCCTTCGAGGTGTTCATCAACTCCAAGAACATGGAGCATTATGCCTGGACCGTGGCGCTGACCCGGATGATCTCGGCGGTGTTCCGGCGCGGCGGGGATGTATCCTTTGTGGTGGAAGAGCTGAAAGCGGTGTTCGACCCGCGCGGCGGGGCATGGATGCAGGGAAAATACGTTCCCAGTATTCTGGCGGCCATTGGCGGCGTGCTGGAACAGCATATGGTGCAGATCGGTTTTCTTGAAGGAGAGGGCATGGGCCTCAAGGAAGACCCGCAGACACAGGTCGCGGGTCTGGACAGCCCCCGCAGAACCCCCGCCTGCCCCGCCTGCGGCCAATACGACATGCGCATGATCGAAGGCTGCATGACCTGTGCAAGCTGTGGTCACAGCAAATGTGCCTGATGATATGACAGGCATAGGAGAGGCAATTTGGTGAAACTGTCCTCCACTGGCGGCTGAGCCGCGAAAAACGCGCAAAAAGAGAGCGCCGCCTCAACAGGGCGGCGTTTCTCGTTTGATCCCCGTGACGCACGCACAACTGCCCGTCTTCATCAATGCGTTCCCGCAGGACGGTGATCGCGTCAAAGACCATGGTCCAACGCCAGCAGCCTTGAGTAGGGGAAAGCGGCAGAATCTCGTTCCGCCCACAGCGAGACCATCTCACCGCGACCATGGCTTCGGGTCTACCGTATCAACCGCCTGAGCGACTGGCGCGCGCGTGGCCTCGTCCGTGAAATTGCCTGCGGAGATTTCGTCGACCCGGGGTTCCAGAATTACCTGGCAAAGCGTCTGGCAATCCAGGGGTTGGCCGTGGGCCAGGTCGGCTCTTGGTGCCACGCCATTGCCATGGGGCGAACGCTGCGCTGACGGTATATCCCCAGCCTCAGAAACGCGCCACGGCACCAAGCGAGTCAGGGGAGATGCGCCGACTTTCTCTCTCAGATACAAGCCTGACAACTTTGATTTACAGAAGCTTATACCTATGGTTGCAAACTATTTACACCTTAGGATGCACGCTAATTTTTAACAAAACTCAGGGTTGCAGAATCCTCGGTCAATTTCAGAATGCAAGCAATATTTCGTTGATAATGATGGGAAAATCGAAAGATAATACCTTGTTTTAAAACGATCGTTCCTTCTATCTTTGCAACGTTACTCTTTAGGAAGGGCCCATTACCAATGCTGCAAAAGTTATTCAAAAGCATCGAGTGTCCAATTAAGTTTACAAATTTTCACGCCGCACCTTCAATTTTCCCGGTGGCTTGACCGCCCTACACCCGCCGATGCATCAGGCCTGATTTTCCATACCGCCAGCAAGACTTCACTGCCTCAGATGGCAAAGAATGACGATTGATCAGTCGAGGACCCACAGCATGACCATTACTCAACCGTTTCACCCTGGCTTGCCCGTCAGGGTCGCCCGACCGGCGAGGCCGGTCGTTCCGCGCTGCTGCGCTCTCCTTAAATCCTGATCGCACGGCGCACGCGGGACCCGGTCCCGCTTGCGCCCTCCCCGTTTTAATCCCCTTGAAAGTGTCCGCCAGCCCGGACCGCCCCGTCACAGGAGACCACCATGCCCGCAACCTTCCAATCCGCCACCTTCACCCCCGCCTCGCCCTTCAACGCCGGGGATGTCATCACCTTCACGGTGCTGTTTTCGGAACCGGTTGTCACGGCCGTGGGACTACCCGGTCTAGAAGCCGCGCTGAGCCTGACAGGAGGGCGGACCGCAAGCTATGTGTCGGGGGATAGCACCAACACACTGGTGTTCAGCTACACTGTGCTACCGGGGGACAATGTCTCCGACCTCGAGATCACGGGATACACAGGTTTCATCGAAGATTCTGACGAGCCCTTTTCGGTTCCCCCATTTGCTACCAGCGATCTCGACATTGTCCTCGACACCACCGCGCCTTCCGCCCCCGGTACGCCGGATCTGGCCTCGACCTCCGACAGCGGCATCAGCCAGACCGACAACTTGACAAACGACGAGACGCCCACCTTTAACGTAGATGTTTCGGGCCTCGCCGTAGGCGATACTGTGCGACTTTTGGATGACGCCTTCGATCCGAATGTGCTCGGCACCTATACTGTCACGGGCGACGAGGCGGGCGGGATTGCCGAGATCACAGCGTCGGTTTTCAACGGCACGAACAATATCCGGGCAGTCAGCATCGATGCTGCGGGCAATGTCAGTACATTCTCCGGTGCCCTGACCATCGTCCTGGACACGACGGCCCCTGCCGGCACGCCGACGATTACGCTCAACAATGATACCGGCACCGATGGCAATGACCTGATTACCAGCGTTGGTGCGTTCACAGCGACGCCCGCCGACAATGCCAACACTGTGGAATTTTCGACCGACGGCAACACGTGGTCGGCAATCGCGCCGACCCCGACCGAGGGTGAGAACACGATCTTCGTGCGCGAGGTCGACACGGCTGGCAACGCCGGCCCTGCGAGCGATGCGTTCACCTTCACGCTGGACACCACCGCGCCGGACGCGCTTGGCACGCCGGATCTTCTGGCCGCCTCCGACACCGGCAGCAGCGATACCGACAACGTGACCAACGACACGACGCCCAGCTTTAACGTGGATGTTTCAGGCCTCGCCGCAGGCGATACGGTGGAACTGGTCGATACATTCGGCGCGGTGACCGTGGTTGCCACCTACACCGTGACAGGCGCCGAGACGGGCGGCATTGCCGAGATCACGACAAGCGCGTTGATCCCGGGCGCGCATACCATCGCGGCGCGGGCGACGGATGTTGCGGGCAATGTCAGTGCCCTCTCTGATACCCTGCTCATCACCGTGGACACGACCAACCCGACCACCCCGGGCACGCCAGATCTGGTCTCGGCCTCTGACAGCGGCAGCAGCCAGACCGACAACCTGACGAATGACACGACGCCCACCTTTGAGGTCAGCGTTGCCGGTCTGAACCTGACCGATACGATCCAGTTGATCGACACAAGCAACGGCAATGCGGTTGTCGGCAGCTTCCTGCTCGAAGCAGGGGCCAGCACCGTTCTGATCGAAGCCTCCGGGCTGAGTGCGGGCACCCACACCATTGCCGCGCGCAGCGTCGACGTGGCGGGCAATGTGAGCACGCTTTCGGCGGCTCTCGAAGTGACCATCGACACCACGGCGGATGCCGACCCTGCGCTTTCGGTTGCTTTTGCGGGCGCGGGCGGCGACAGCACGTTCAACGCGGCCGAGCCGATTCAGGTCACCTTCGGCGGGATCGACGCGGATGCGGCGGGGACGTTGACGATCACTTCGACCGGAGAGGGCAGCACGCCGGTTGTTATCAATGTGGACTCGACCACCACCAGCCCCATCACGCTGAACGAGACGCAGATGGGTCAACTGTCGGACGGTACGCTGTCCGTTGCGCTTGATGTGACCGATACGGCGGGCAATACCGCTCAGGTCTTGGCCAACAGCTTCGATCTCGACACCACCGCGCCGCTGATCGACACGGTGACGATCACCGGCGAGACCAGTGACGGGCAGATCAACGAGGGCGACGTGGGCAACACCGTCACGCTCGCGATCACATTCACCGAGGCGATGGATACCACCGTCGATCCGGCCGTCACCATCGCGAATGCCGCCAGCAGCCTGACGGAGACGGGCCGGTTGTGGTCCATGGACGGGCTGACGCTCTCGATCACCTACACCGTCAGTGACCAGGACGTCGATCTGTCCGACATCACCGTCGACATCTCGGGTGCGCAGGATGCGGCGGGCAACGTGCTCAGCGCCGTAACGGGTGCCTCCACCGGCACCGCAATCGACACCGAGGCGACTGCGAGCGAGACCGAAGCCGTCCCCCTCGCCGAGATCTCTGATCAGAACGCGGGCGACACCGGCGGCACCCCCATCGTGCTGGCCTCGCTCTCGGGCGCGGATGGCACCACCTATGCGCTGAACGGCACCGGTGGGGTCTATGACGCGGTCGAGATCGTCGCAGACGGCGGCGACTGGGCCCTCCGGATCATCGACACCGAGGCCGCGCGCGGCTTTTTCGACTTCGAGGAAAACCCCACCATCACCATCGACGTGATCGGCACCGACAATGCGGGCAACACCACCCCGTCGACCATCACCGTCAATCTGAGCGATCTCAACGACGCGCCGGAACTGGGCGGTGGCCTCAACGAGGTCACGGGCAAGGTGATGGAGCGCGACGACAATGTCGTCGGTGAAAACACCCCACCCCTCGGGACCAGCGGCAGCTTTACCGTGCATGACGACGACGTGGCCAACAGCCATTCCGTCACCGTCAATAACATCTCCAGCACCAATGGCAGTTTCCTCGGTTTCTTCCAGGCTGGTTTTTCCGATCCGATTCAGGGCGATGGCGATGGCACGGTGGGCTGGAGCTTCACCATCGGCGCGCCGCTGCCCGCAGGCACGCAGACGACCCAGATGGCGATCATCGACGCGCTGGCCGCTGGCGAAAGCATCGTGCAGGAATATGACGTCACCGTGGCCGAGACCGGCGGCGGCCTGAGCTTTACCCAGAGGGTGACGGTCACCATCGAGGGCACGAACGACGCCCCGGTGATTTCCGGCGCGGCGGTCGCGGCGGAGCTGACCGAGGTTGTCGACGACGGCACCAGCGACCAGTCGCTGAGCGCCTCGGGCACGTTGAACGTGGTGGATACCGACACCAGCGACACGGTGACGGTGGATGTGACGTCGGTGGCTGTTGCGGGTGCCAGCACATTTACCGGTACTCCCCCGGACAACGCCACTCTTCTGGCGATGATGCAGGTCGTGGCTGGCGAAGCGCTGGCGGCGAATGCGTCGCCGGATCCCGAATTGAGCGGCTCGGATTTCACCTGGCAGTTCAGCGCGGGCGATGAGACAAGCTCGCCCTTCGACTTCCTGCCCGACGGCGAAACGCTGGTTCTGGAATACACTCTCACGGCGACGGATGATTCCGGCGCGGGCGTGGACGAGACCGACACGCAGGTCGTGACCATCACCATCACCGGCAGCAATGACGTGCCAGAGATTGTGGCCAGCAGCACGGCAAACGGCGTGGCCGAGGCCGGCGGCGTGGACAACGGCACGGCTGGCACCGGTGAGGTGACCGGCAATCTTTCCGCTGACAGCAACTGGACCGATGCCGATGATGGCGAGGCGGCCAATCTGGCGGTCGTCTCCGGATCGCATGGGGCCGATGCGCAGGCGGAACTGACATTCGATGGTGGCACCGGCAGCGAAGCCGAGATCGACGGCACCTATGGCACGCTCTTTGTCAGCGCCGATGGGAGCTATCGCTACGTCCTCGATGACACACGCGCGGCAACGCAGGCGCTGAACGCGGGCGAGGCCGCCTCCGAAACCTTCAACTATACGATCTCGAATGGTGTGGATGCGGACGACACCGCCACCTCCACCCTCACCGTCAACATCACCGGGGCCAATGATACGCCCGTGATCACCGTTGGCGAAGGTCAGGATGCGGGCACCGTCGAGGAAGAGGGCGTCGATGGCAGCAATGCCGCGATCAACACCCCTCCGACCACCGCCACCGGCACGCTCAGCGCCGACGATGTGGATGCCGAGGATGGCATCAGCGGCACGGCCCTGACATGGGGTGCCGGTGCCGACACCGCTGCCGGCCAGTCGCAGACCGATGCCCTGACGATCGCAGGCACCTACGGCATCTTTGCCGTCGATGCCTCCGGTAACTGGACCTTCACGCTGGATAACACCGATCCGGACGTGCAGGCGCTGCACGACTCGGAATCCGTCGAGGAAACCTTCACCGTGACGGTGACCGACAGCCGAAACGCTGTCACGACACAGGATGTCACGATCACCATCAACGGCACCAATGACGCGCCGGTGATCGCGGTGGACGGCAGCGCCGTTGCGGACAATGCCGTGGTAGAAGCAGGCGAAGGCGTTGTGGGTGACAACGCGGCTTCGGGTGCTTTCACGGTCTCGGATGTCGACGGCAACGACACGACAACGACAGCCGATGATGCGGCGATCTGGTCGATCACAGCCGTGAATGGGGGGGCGATCACCCATTCCGTCGCCAATGGCGCGGCCGCCGAGGCGGTGGGCACCTATGGCAGCCTGACGCTCAACAATGACGGCACTTGGTCCTACCTTCTCAATGACGCCGACCCGGACACGCAGGCGCTCGCCGCAGGGGCAGGCGTCACAGACGTCTTCACCGTTCGTGTGGCCGACGGGTTGGGCGGCTACTCGGAACTCGACGTCACCGTCAACGTCACCGGCACCAACGACGCGCCCGTGATCACGGTCGAGACCGGCGATTCCCAGGCGGAGTCCGTCCAGGAATCTGACGCGGCGAACCTCACCACGACCGGCACGCTGACTCTGTCCGATGTGGATGCGGATGACTCGGTGCGCCTGACAGTGACGGGCGTGGCGGCGACCGGCACGCTGGGCGACTTCGATGCGAATGACCTTGCGTTGCAGACCATGCTGAGCATCACCGCCGGCAGCCCACTGACCACTGGCACGGGCAATGCCTCGGGTCAGGCGACGTGGACGTTCGACAGCGGCACAGAGACCTTCGACTATCTCGGCGCGGGCGAGAGCATCACCCTCGAATACACGGTCACCGCCGATGACGGCGACGCCACAGATACCGAGACCGTGACCGTCACGGTCAATGGTACCAATGACCGGCCGGAAATCGTTGTGGAAGGCACCGACAGCGCCACTGGAAGCCTGACCGAGTCAACCGACCTTATGGGCGGCAATCTTGAAACCTCCGGCACGCTCAGCATCGCCGATGCCGACGCCTCGGATGTGCACTCGGTTTCCGCAACCCGCGCCTCGGTGACCTGGACCGACGAGAACGGGGCCGACAACGGGGGGACTCCGTCTTCCGTCACGCCGCTGCCCGCCGGGCTCGAGGCAGCGCTCGACGCGGCCTTCGCGGCGACGATCAACACGGGCGACGCGCGGCAGGTCGACTGGAGCTTCGCTCTTGCCGACACCCTTGCCGATTTCCTCGGCGCGGGCGAGACGCTGACCGTTGTCTACGACGTGACGGTGAATGATGGCGAAGGGTCTGACGGCACCGGCGCGGACGAGAACTCTGTCTCCACCGTGCAGCAGGTGACGATCACGATCACCGGCACCAATGATGCGCCGACGGTTGTGGCGGACGAAGTGAACGCCTTTGTCGAAGGCGACTCACTTGTGATCGACCCGGTGACCCGCGTTCTCGATCAAGAGGCGACCACGCCGACGGCAAATGTCACCATCAACCTGCTGGGCGAGGGCACCGATACCGCCGATGAAATCTGGGTGACCAACGTCACCGAACCCGACACCAACGATGTCCGCACGATCACCGGCACCACGAGCGTGTTGGCCTCGGGCAACATTCCCGCCGGCTTCACCGCAGCGGATGCCGAGGCAGCCTTTACTCTGGGCGCGCCCGGGGCGGAATCCGTCACCTTCGACCGCAACGCAGCCGTATTTGACGCGCTGGACGATGGCCAATTCATTGACGTGGCGCTGACTTATACCGTCACCACCACCTCGCCGGACGGCATCACCACGACCACTGACACGGTGACCACCACCATCCGCGTGAATGGCGCGAATGACGCGCCCTATATCATCGAGGGCGCGGATTTCGCGGCGGACGTGACCGAACTGACAGCGGCCGACGCAGGCCATAACGCCCCGCGCGACACCGTCCCAGGCTCGATCACCTTCAATGACGTCGATCCGGGCGATATCGCCAACTTGCAGGTCATCACGCAGGCGGTGCAGGGCGAGGGCGCGGGGGCAGCACCGCTCTCGGCCTATGTCGGCACCTTCTCGGCGGGCTTCCTTGCGCCCACAGGCACCGATGTCGCAAATGCCGGGTCGGTTTTCTACAACTTCAACCTCAACGACACCGTGCTCGACAATCTGGCCGCGGGCGAGACGTTCACCCAGGAATATCAGGTCTCGATCTCGGACGGCACGGCGACCACGAGCCGCAACATCGTGCTGACCTTCACCGGCACCAATGACGCGCCGGTGATCACCGGGACCACGGGTGCCACCACGCTGACCGAGGATGCGGGCACGGTCGAGACCGGCTCGGTCGACAGCCAATCCCTGACCGGCACGATCACGTTTGACGATGTCGACATCTCCGACATGGCCGCGCTCAATGGCAGCGGCACGGCGGATACCCATACGGTGACGGCGGAAGTGACGGGCGTGGCCCGCGGCGGCGAAGCTGTTGCCGAATATGCTGGCCCGACCGGCACGTTGACCTTTGACGCGGATGCGGCCAATGCCTCCAACGCCCTCGGCAATACCGTTGGCTGGACCTATGCCATCACCGATGGTGCTTTCGACTTCCTGAATGCGGGTGAAGAACTGGCGATCACCTTCACCGTGACGGTGGAGGATGACAATGGCGGCACAGATACCGAAACGCTGACCTTCACCGTCACCGGCACGAATGATGCCGCCACCATCGCGGGTGTCGCGACGGGTGCGGTGACCGAAGATGGCGATGGCGAGACCACCTTCCAGACGGTTTCCGGCGCACTTACCGTTACCGATGCCGATGACGGTCAGGCGGTGTTCACGCCGGTCGAGGCTGGAACCCCGGGCGGCAATGCCTATGGCACTTTCGCGATGGATGCCAATGGCAACTGGACCTACACGCTCGACAATGGCGTGGCGGCGGTTCAGGCGCTTGGCGTCGGTGAGAGCCTGACCGACACGATCACGGTGTCCTCGGTCGACGGCACCGATACGCAACTGATCGAGGTGACGATCAACGGCACCAACGATGCACCGGTTCTCGATGCCTCTGGTGGTATGGACACCGCCTTCGGCAGCACGGGCGAGGATTCAGTTTCGGCAACGGGAACGCTGACACTTTCGGACGTGGACCTGAGCAATACGGTGGGTGTTGTCGTTACCGGTGTCGCGGTCTTCGAGGGCAGTGACAACGGCATCGAAAACTCAACTTTGCTCGCGCTGATGGGCGTGAGCGGCGATCTGAACGCCACCGAAACGACCGATGTCGTGAATTGGAGCTTCACCGCCGCACCGGGTGTGTTCGATTATCTCAACCAAGGCGAAAGCCTTGTGCTGGATTATACGCTGACGGCCACCGACAGCAGCATGGCGACCGACACGCAGGTTGTGCGTGTCACCGTCATGGGCGCGAATGATGCACCGACGGTTGGAACCGAGATCCTTGATCAGACTACGGCTGAAGACGCGGCCTTCAGCCTCGATGTTTCGGGTAATTTCGCCGATCTGGATGTGACCGACACGCTGACTTTCTCGTTGGGGGCAGGGGCTCCGGAGGGTTTGACGATTGATCCAACCACCGGCGTGATCAGCTGGACGCCTGAAAATGGCGATGTCGGTGTCAACAGCGTAACCATCATCGCCACCGATGACGGTAACGACACCGTGTCCGACACGTTCGAACTGACCGTGACAAACGTCAACGACGCGCCGGTCGTATCGGTCGCGATCAGCGACACCAGCACCGACGAGGACGCAGCCTTCAGCCTCGATGTGTCCGGCAACTTCGCCGACGATGATACGATCCATGGCGACAGCCTCAGCTACAGCCTTGGCGAGGGTGCGCCGGCATGGCTGAGCATCGACGCGAATACCGGAATTCTGACCGGTACGCCCGAAAACGGCGATGTGGGAACGGTCGAGGTGACCGTGATCGCAACCGACGACTCCTCTGTGACGGTCTCCGATACCTTCAACCTGACCGTCAACAACACCAACGATGCGCCTGTCGTGGCAAGCCCGATCTCTGATACAAGCGTCGCTGAGGATGCGGCGTTCAGCCTCGATGTCTCGGGCAACTTTGCCGATGACGACACGATCCATGGTGATGTGCTGACCTATAGCCTCGGCGATGGTGCGCCAACATGGCTGAGCATCAACGAGACGACAGGAGAGTTGAGCGGCACGCCCGAGAACGGCGACGTGGGAATAGCATCCGTTACCGTTATTGCCTCGGACGGCGAGGACACGATCTCGGATTCGTTCGACATCACGGTCACCCCGGTGAACGACGCGCCGGTGAACACCGTGCCGACAGGCTACACCACGGACGAGGATACTTCGGTCACACTGACCGGCCTGTCGGTCGCGGATGTGGATGCGGCCACGGGCGCGATCACCGTGACGCTGTCGGTGGGTGAGGGTGACGGGACCATCGCGGCAAGCGAAGCGGGCGGTGTCACTGTTCTGGGTTCAGGGGGGGAGTCCGTCCAGCTTTCGGGCACCCTCGCGGATATCAACGCCTATCTCGCTGGCATGACTGCACCGGTCTTTACCCCGGCGCAGGATCTCAACGGCGATGTCACGCTGACCATGACCACCGATGACGGTGGCAACACCGGCGCGGGTGGCGCGCTGAACGATACCGATACGGTCACCATCACCGTTACCCCGATGAATGATGCGCCGGTGGCGCAGATGCCGACGATCCTGCGGAACGTGCTGGAAAACACGCCTCTCAGCTTTACCATCGTATCGGGCCTGCCGGACACGGACGAGCTGTCCCTGTCGGATTTTGCCAGCGATGTGGATGGCGATATCAGCCCCTCCTCGCTGAGCTTTACCGCCGTGACCGTAAACGGCGTGCCGCAGACGCTGGCGGAGGCTGGCATCAGCTACGTGGACGGCGTCTTCACGCTGGATACCGATGCGGCGCTCTACCAACCGCTCGATGCGACGGACACCGTTTCCGTTGTGGTGGCATTTACCGTAATCGACAGCGGGTCGCTGGCCGATACGAACGGTCAACTCACGCTCACGGTTGAAGGCATCAATGACGCGCCGGTTCTGGCCGATGTCAATATCGGCACGGTGGCGGAGACCGCCGCCGATGACGCCCTGACCGCCACGCTCGACGGAACTTTGATCGCGACGGATGTCGATGCCGACAATGCTGGCTTCACCTATGTCGTGACCGGCACCGGGGTGACGAGCGGTAATGACGGATTGAGCGATTACACCGAAATCGCGGGCACATACGGTACCTTGCGCGTTCTCTCGGACGGCTCTTACACCTTCACCCCCGATGCGGAGGCGATCAACGCCCTGCCGGAAGGCGAGAACATCGACGAGGACTTCACCGTCGAGGTGACGGATTCCAAGGGAGGAACCGATACCGCGACGATCAGCGTGACGATCGACCCGGCCAACGATACGCCCGAATTGGCACCGGTGGATGCAATCAGCATTACCGATACCGACGCGGCCGATGATTTTGCCGCCCAAGGTGGGACTCTGTCCGCCGCAGACCGCGATACCGGCCACGAGGACGGGATGGAATACTCCATCGCGGGCCAGACGGTGAGCGAGGGCGCCACGTCGCAGACCTTCTACCTGGATCGTGACAGCGGCACCGTTGTCACCACCGTTCCCACCAATGGTGTCGCGCTCGGCACGCTGACGGTGCAGACGAATGGCACCTATAGCTTTGAGCCCGACGATGCAGGCATCAACAGCCTGCGGGCGGATGAGGACCCGACCATCACCACCACCCTTCGGGCGACCGATCCGCAGGGCGCGTTCGACGAGACCAATATCACCATCAACATCGACGGGGTGAATGACGACCCCACCGTCACCGGCACTGTGCCGGGGGCGACCGAAGGTGTGGTCAACGTCACCGCCAAAGAAAAGGCCGAGGCCGACGAGGGTGGCACCGTCACCGTGTCCGGCACGATCTCCTTCGCGGATGTGGACAGCACCGGCACGCCCTCCTTCGGGTTTGTGGCGGCCGCGCCCGGCTTTGCCGGTACCATCTCTTTCTCGCCCTCGGGCGAGACGGTGGATGCAGGCACCTTTACCTGGAGCTTCGTCATCCCCGATGCGGAACTCGAGTCCCTCGCTGAGGGCGAGGCGCTCTCGGCCAGCCCGCAGCTCTACAACATCTCGATCAGCGATGGCGATGGCGGATCGGTGACGCAGCAGGTCTCGATCGCGATCATTGGCACCAATGATGCGCCAGTGATTTCCGGGGCGCTTGGCGGCGGTTTGGCCGACAGCGGCGCGGTAACCGAAGCGGCCGACGGGGCCGTGGACGCCACGATCACGACCGCAGGAACGTTGTCGGTTGCGGATGTGGATACAAGCGATGACGTGACCATCTCGGTCAGCGAGGCGGCCGTCACCGGTGGCACGTTCAGTGGGCTGGTGCCCGAGACTGTGAACTTGCAATCCATGATGACGCTGGCCGCAGGGGCCGGGGTCACGACGGCGGGCACGTCCAGCGTCACGCTCGGCGCGGATGGCGCGGGCAGCGATTTCAGCTGGATCTTCACCTCGGGTGCGGCGGGCGATGCGTCCTTCGACTTCCTCGCGGTGGGCGAGACGCTGCAGGTCACATACACGCTGACCGCCGATGACCAGTCGGGCGAGGCCAACGCGACCGACACGCAGACCGTCACCATCACGATCACTGGCACCAATGACAGCCCGGTGGCCTCGGCGGCGGCCTCGGCGACGGTCGCCGAAGACCTCGACGACGTGACCGTCATCGCGACGGCCTCTGCCACGGATGCGGACCTGAGCGATGTTCTGTCCTACAGCATCACCGGCGGTAACGAAGCGGGACTGTTCGAGATCAACGCCTCCACAGGAGATCTCTCTCTCGTGGCGGGCCAGACGCTCGATGCCGAGACGGCGCTGACCCATACCCTCACCGTGACGGCGGACGATGGCAATGGCGGCACCGATACGCAGGAGATCACCATCAACGTCACGGATGTGGACGACAACCTGACGACCGCGCCGGTGGATGCAGACGGTGACGTAGGCGGCACTGTGGATGAAAATGCCACCTCGGGCACCGTGGGCATCACCGCCAGTTCGACCGATGCGGATGTCACCTCTGGTGCGATCAGCTATGCCATCACGGGCGGCACGGGGGAGAGCGCCTTCGAAATCGACGCCAACACAGGCGTCGTGTCGGTCGCCTCGGGGGCCACGATCGACCGTGAAGCAAACGAGACATTGACCATCGAGGTGCAGGCAACGCCGACAAACGGCGCGGCGAGCACCACCTCGACCTTCACCATCACGATCAACGATGTGGACGAGTTCGACGTAACCGTTCCGGTCGATGTCAATACCGGTGACAACGAAGTCTCCGAGAATGCGGCCCCCGGTACGGCGGTGGGCATTACCGCGCTTGCCAGCGATGCGGACGCGACCACGAACGGTGTCACCTACAGCCTGACCAATGATGCCGGTGGCATCTTTGAAATCAATGCGACTACGGGAGAAGTGCGTCTCTCGACCGCTCCGGGGGCGGTACGCCCCGATTTCGAGACCGAGATCAGCCACACCATTACCGTGCAGGCGACCAGCGAGGACGGTTCGACCGCGACGGAAGATTTCACCATCAATATCCTAGATGCGGATGACAACGCGCCGGTCTTCACTATCGATGCATCGCAGAGCGTCGCCGAGAACAGCACCGATGTGGTGACACTGGCGGCCACGGATGTGGATACGGCACCTGAAAACATCAGCTTCACGATTACGGGTGGCGCGGATGCCGGGGCGTTTGAACTCGTTGGCAATCAGCTTCGCTTCGTTAGCGCGCCAGATTTCGAGGCTCCGGGCAGTGTCGCGGGCAGCAATGTCTATACCGTTGAGGTTCAGGCCGACGATGGCTCTACCACGCCCACAACGCAGACCCTGACCGTCACGGTCACGGATGTGAACGAGGCGCCCACGGCGGTGACCCTCGACAATGCTCAGACGACCGTGGCCGAGAACACCGCCATCGGGACCGGGATCAAGGTCGCGGATATCACGATCACCGACGATGCGCTCGGCATCAATGACGTGACGCTGAGCGGTGATGATGCAAGCGCCTTCATTGTGGTCAATGGCACCTCGGGGCTGGAATTGCACTACATCGGTTCCTCGCCGGATTTCGAGATGCCGGCGGATACCGGGGCCGATAACACGTATAACGTAACCGTCAACGTGAACGACGCCGAGTTTGGCAGCGGTCCGAATGCGACACGGGCCTTCACCCTGACGGTGACGGATGTGAACGAGGCTCCGGTCGCACAGGAGGATGCCAATGTGACCACCGACGAGGACACGGTCCTCAACGGTTCGGTCACGGCGACGGATGTGGATGCGGGTGACACTCTCACCTTCGCCCTTGCCGACGGCGGCGCGCCCACGAACGGGTCGGTCATCGTCAACTCCAATGGCACCTACGAGTATACGCCGAACGCCGATTTCAACGGCGCCGACAGCTTCACCGTGGTGGTCACCGACAGCGGCGAATTGACCGACACGGTTACGGTCAACGTCACGGTCGATGCGGTCAACGACGCGCCGGTGATTGACGAGGTCAATTCGGATCTCGCGGTTTCGGGCGACGAGGACACGGCGATCACCGGGTCCGTTCTGGCGTCGGATGTCGAGGAGGACGATCTAACCTTCACGCTGGCTGCGGAGGGTGAGCCTGCCAATGGCACGGTCACGGTCAACCCCGACGGCACCTACAGCTATCAGGGCGCGCAAGACTTCAACGGCACCGACAGCTTCACCGTCGAAGTCTCGGACGGCAATGGCGGCACCGATACCGTTACGGTCAATGTCACGGTCGATGCGGTCAACGACGCAACCGAGATCGACGTCGCGGGCCAGGTGACCCCAACCCATGTCGAGGCCGTCGACGATGCTGCCCCCGTACCGGTTTTGGTGGCTGACGCCGCCGCGCTGATCGACGTGGATGGGCTCGATTACGCGGGCGGCACCTTCACCGCCGCCGTCACGGGCGGCGATGCGACCGACCTGCTGGATCTCGACACCTCCGGCGTGGTCAGTGTCGCAAGCGGCACCGTTTCCGTGGGTGGCACCGAGGTCGGCAGCGTGACCGGGCAGGGCACCGCCACGCTCTCGGTCAGCTTCCTGGCCGCAGCCTTTGCATCTGACGTGCAGGCCGTGATCAACGCGCTGACCTATGCCACCACCGATGACACCCCCGTGGCGTCGCGCGACATCACGCTCGACCTCACCGACGGTGACGGGGCTTCGGCTGCGCAACAGACTGTCTCGGTCACCATCACCGCCTCGAATGACAGCCCGACACCTGTTGACGATGCCTTCGGCGTCTCAGAAGGGGCCTTTGCCTCGGCGTTCAACGTGCTGACCTTTGGCACGGCGGACAGCGATCCCGATGGCGATGCGCTGACCGTCACGCAAGTGGCAGATGTGGCCGATGGCACAGAGCCTGTCGGCGGCACCGCTGTGGTTGGCGCCTCGGCGGGCGTCATCACCACCGATTGGGGCGCCGAGGTCACGCTTCAGCAGAATGGCCAGCTCTTCTACAACCTCACCTCCTCCACCGCGCGCTTCAACCAGCTTGCGGCGGGTGAGACGGCGGTTGACAGCTTCACCTACACTGTCTCCGACGGCAATCTGTCCACGACGGCGACGGTCCAGGTGACCATCACCGGGGCCAATGATGCGATCCAGGCGCAGGCCGATACCATCACGACAACCGAGGACGCCGCCGCAAGCGTGACCGGCAACCTGCTGGCCAATGACATCGATGCGGATGTGAACGATACACCCACCATCGTGAACGTCGGCAGCTCGGTCACAGCCACCGCCATTGCGACGCTGGGCGGGTTCCGGATCACCACTGTAGATGGCGTTGTCATCGACCTGAACGCGAACGGGGACTACACGCTCACCGCGCCCGAGAGCCTGGCCGGTGGTCAGTCCACGACGGCGAGCTTCCAGTACACGGTGCAGGACAGCGGCTCGGCTCAGTCCTCGACCACGGTGACGGTCAATGTCACAGGCGACAATGATGCGCCCGGGGCCGTTGATGTGACCCTCACCGCCTCGAACGAGGATGAGGTGCGCGTGATCACCGAGGCCGAACTGCTGGTCGGTGCGAGCGATGTGGATGTGGGCGATACGCTCACGATCACCGATCTGACCCTGAGCAGCGGTGCCGGATCTCTGGTTGACAATGGCGATGGCACCTGGACCTTCACGCCCGGGGCCAATGACGACAGCGCGGTGACCTTCTCCTATACCGTCTCGGATGGCGGGTTGACGGCGACGGCGTCCGCAGGTCTCGATCTGCTTCCAGTCAACGACCTGCCGGTTGGCACGGTGACGATCAGCGGTCTGGCGGAAGAGGATCAGACCCTGACGGCGTCGAACGACCTGACGGATGAGGATGGTCTGGGCACGATCAGCTACCAGTGGCAGCGCGATGGTGCGGATATCGACGGGGCGACGGGCGAGACCTACACGCTGGGTCAGGCCGATGTCGGCGCGGCGATCACCGTGGTGGCCTCCTATACCGATGCTCAGGGCACGCCTGAGAGCGTGGCCTCGGCGGCGACCGATGCGGTGGCGAACGTCAACGATGCGCCAGAGCTTGTGGTGCCGTCGGATGCGGCGGTGGCAGAGTTTGCGGCAACGGGCAGCGTGGTCACCACGATTGCGGCGACGGACGAGGACGAGGACACGCTGATCTTCACGATGCTCGACGATGCCGGGGGGCGGTTCGCCTTCGCGGATACTTCGAGCGGGCAGATCATCGTCAATGACGGCCTCGCCCTCGACTTCGAGCAGCAGGGCAGCCACGATGTCATCTTCACCGTGAGTGACGGGATTGAGACGTTGCAGCGCACGATCTCGATCGCCGTGCAGGATAACGGCGCGGCGGAAGTCGTCACGGCAGACGATCTTGGCCGCCAGCTTGTCGGCGGTGTGTTTGCGGATCAGTTCACTGGCGGTCTCGGGAATGATACCCTGACCGGTGGAGGCGGAAACGACACGATCGAAGGCAGCGGCGGGGCTGACAGCCTTGCGGGCGGGGCGGATACCGACACGCTGAGCTACGCGCTCGACACGAGCGGGGTGACGGTGCGTCTGTTCAACAACACCGCCTCGGGTGGCTTTGCGACAGGTGACGTGATCTCGGGCTTCGAGAATGTCGTGGGCGGGTCGGGTAATGACGTGTTGCTCGGCGACGGTCTGTCGAACGACCTGCGCGGCCTGGGTGGTAACGATACGTTGAGCGGCCTAGGTGGCGGGGATACACTCGACGGCGGGACAGGGGATGACCTGATCCGCTCAGCGGCGGGTGCGGATACGCTGATCGGCGGAGCGGATACCGACACACTGAGCTACTCTCTCGACATCAGTGGGGTGGCGGTGCGTCTGTTCAACAACACCGCGTCTGGCGGGTTTGCGACGGGCGACGTGATCTCGGGTTTCGAGAATGTCGTGGGCGGGGCAGGCAGTGACGTGCTGCTCGGCGACGGTCAGTCGAACGACCTGCGCGGCTTGGGTGGTAACGATACGCTAAGTGGCCTCGGCGGCGGCGATCGGCTGGACGGTGGGACGGGGGATGACCTCATACGCTCTGCGACCGGTGCGGATACGCTGATCGGCGGGGCGGGCACCGACACCCTAAGCTACTCTCTCGACACGAGCGGGGTGGCGGTGCGTCTGTTCAACAACACCGCGTCTGGCGGGTTTGCGACGGGCGATGTGATTTCGGGCTTCGAGAATGTCGTGGGCGGGTCGGGCAATGACTTGCTGGTCGGTAACGTGGGATCGAACGTCCTGCGTGGGCTCGGTGGGGACGACAGAATCCTCGGGATTGCTGGCGAAGACGTGATCGATGGTGGCACGGGTCAGGATACGATCGACGGTGGCGACGGATTTGACCAGCTGACCGGCGGGGCGGGTGCGGACCTCTTCGTGTTCCGCGACAATTTCGGCGAGGACGTGATCACCGATTTTGGCGGCGGTGATGTGGCACGGGTGTTCGGGCTGCAGGCTGGGTTCAACAGCTTCTCGGATTTCGACGTAACCGGGGACGGCGTGATCGACGCCAACGACGCGGCGCTGACAAGCAATGTCTCGGTGAGTGCCGATGCCCTCGAACTGAGCTTCAACGCGACCGGCACGCTTCGGATCCTGTTCGAGGATGTCACCAGCTTGGGAACCAGCGAGCTCGATCTCTTCTCGTAACTAAAGACGGCGTGGGACTCTTGCGAGAGAGCCCCACGCGCTCCCCGGACTCGGGCTCTCGCATGAAATGCAAGGCAAGACCCCGCGCGCTTTTCCAACCGCGCATGTCGAGGCTGAATGCAGTCTGCTCGTGCAATGGCGACCGCCGTTGATCTGCGATGCAGCAGGGCATGACATAGGGACACTAATCGATCTATGTGAGGATCGGCGTATCGCAGCAATGGCGTCACTGCTTCAATGTCGCGATCTTCCGCGCGATTTGCTGATCTTCATTGCCGCACTCCCGCCGGGTCAGTTCTCAGTGACAATCAACAGCCTAAGGCATCTCCGTTTTCAGAGTGCGAAACTGAAACAATTCGCTTTATCGCAAAGGGACTTACCTACGAGCAAACAGCACGTGTCATGAGGATTTCACTCTCCCCGGTTCAGACGCATGTTCGAATCCTATATCGAAAACATGGTGTCTCCACTCAGGTCCAACCGGCATCTAAAGCGCGAGATCGTGGAATAATCTGAGGTTTGGCCGCGCACGCTGACCTGCCTCCCGCGAAATCCCTCACTGTAATGTAGAGTCTGCTCCAACTTGATCCGCCCCCAACGTTGCGCCGCCCGATGGCAGGGTTTCCCGGCTTCCGATCAGCTGGTCACAAAGCACACGCTTAGTATGGCCAATGAAACAGATGCTCGTCTCAAACTATTATCAGGGCACTGAAGGCTGTAGTTAATTTCCGGCTGTGCCAATTGGCAAAGTTGCGCAAAACGGTAAGCTCCGCCAGAACGGTAGAAACAGCCTTAGATGCCTGAAAGATGGGCCTTTTGGACAGTTCTCTTAAACTTTCAACCCTTTGCGTTCACTATTGATGCCGCAAGACAGCAGGGCCAAAATGGTATGCGTGATGTGTTCCCTGCGCTCTGAGAGAAACACCTCTGAGGACATATCGACGCCAAAAGTCGCTGTAAGAGTGAACCTGTTGGTGATGTGAATGAAGCTGAGGCCCAGAATTGTGAGGTAGAGATTAAGCGCATCTGGCCGGTGGGAAAACTCGCCCGATGTATGACCCTGCGAAATCAACTTATCTATCTTGGCGATGAATGGTGATGATGCTGTTCTGATTGAGTCGGCAATACTGACCGCTGCGCGCCCCTTGTTGAGGTTCTCGTTGATAATCATGCGTGGGAAACTCTGGTTTTTTACCATGTAGTCAAAGGTGAAATGTGTGAGGGCGATGATTGCTTGTCTCGGGGGCAGATTCCAGAAATCCGCAGAGGCTTCACTGCTGCGTAGATGTTGGTAGACGCGCGTCAGAGCGGCAAGGTAGAGGCCATCTTTGCTTTCGAAATAATGGTAGAGCATCCTGATATTGCAGCCGGCTGCGCTGACAATACTCGTTGTGCTTGCACCAGCATACCCATGCTCGCAGAACTCTTCGATCGCTGCGAGCAATATCTTCTCTTTGGTTTGCGATGCGCTCCGACCTTCACTCTTGGGCGCGACCTCTGGGACTGCTGAAATTCTATTACTCATAAGCGTTCCTCGGTGTTTGGCCCAGCCCATCATAAACAGATTTGGTTTGCAAGGAACTGTAAGTAATAGTTGACTTACTATTTTAACCAATGCCTCATACTTTCAGGTGCTCACGTGGGAGTGAAAAATTGCTAAGCACAGCATTGGGATTTAACGGCGCATTCAGTGCCCCCCACCGAGCGGCAGCCTTGGCGGGGCGGGATGTGCTGAATGCAGGCGGCACTGCGATTGAGGCAATGGTTGCGGCGGCTGCAAGTATTGCGGTCACATACCCCCATATGAACGGCATCGGAGGTGACGGGTTCTGGCTCATTCATCGACCAGGAATGGCGCCTGTCGGAATATCGGCCTGCGGTCGGGCTGCCTCTTTGGCTACCCCTGGCTGGTATGCCGCGCAGGGTGTATTGGATGCAATTCCTGCGCGGGGTGCCTTGGCAACTCTGACTGTGCCGGGCACGATTGCTGGATGGGCCAAGGCACTGGCACTGGTGCCGGACCGTCGCCGGATGCCGCTCAGGGATCTGCTTGGTGCCGCGATTTCGCAGGCTCGTGACGGAATCGCAGTCACCGGCAATCAATCTCGCACGACGTTGGAAAAACTGGTTGGGCTCAAGGATGTGCCGGGCTTTTCTGAAACCTATCTGGTGGGGGGCATGCCTCCTGCGCCAGGGCACAGGCTGCGGCAATCGGCGCTTGGCAACACGCTGGCACGGCTGGCAGAGACCGGGCTGGACGACTATTACCGTGGCGACATCGCACAAACCCATGCCCGCTTTCTTGAGGAAGCAGGAAGCCCGCTGCGATTTGAGGATTTCAACACATTTTCAGCGGACCTTGTGACACCGCTCACGGTTCAGATTGGTGCAGGCCGACTCTGGAACATGACACCACCCACGCAGGGGATTTCATCACTGATGATCCTCGCGATCTTTGACCAGCTTGGCGTTACCCAAGCTGAGGGGACCGCACATCTGCACGGATTGATTGAGGCCACAAAACAGGCGTTCATTCAGCGCAACGCCGAACTGGGCGACCCTGATTTCATGTCTCAGCCGGCCCAAGACTGGTTGGAACCAGATCATATTGCCACCCTTGCCGGGCGCATTGATCCGGCGCGGGCCTTGGCTTGGCCGCATCCGGCCAAACCGGGTGACACAATCTGGATGGGGGCGGCAGATGCGGAGGGAACGGTTGTCAGTTTCATTCAATCGGTGTTCTGGGAGTTTGGCTCCGGATTGACCTGCACCGATACAGGCGTCTTTTTCCAGAACCGTGGCGCGGGCTTTTCTCTGGCCCTAGGCCCAAATCAACTGCGTCCGGGCGCGCGCCCCTTTCATACCCTCAATCCCGCGCTCGCCGAACTGAACGATGGCCGCATAATGGCCTATGGCACGATGGGGGGAGAAGGGCAGCCGCAAACGCAAGCAGCAGTATTCACGCGCTATGCGCTTTTCGGTCAGGATTTGCAGCAGGCAGTCACGGCACCACGTTGGCTGTTGGGCAAGACCTGGGGCGAAACAACCACGACTCTCAAGCTTGAGGATCGCTTTGATCCCTCCCTCATGGCGGGGTTGCACTCGCTTGGCCACGACATCGAAATAATAGCGCCGTGGTCCGATCTAGCCGGACATGCGGGGGCCGTCGTGCAGCATCCCACTGGGCTGATGGAAGCCGCGAGTGACCCGCGTGCGGATGGTGCAGCACTTGCGTTCTGATGATTTGATACCTGCCCAAAACGCAGGCTTGTCGCCACTTGGACAGGCACTTGAGATTTCGACGTCCAATCAAACGGACACCCGAGTTGCAAAGTAATTGTGCACTTACTGAGCGTCGCTCACACATTCACGCGTCAGACGGAAACTTGTCCTACAGGAGAATGGAAATGAATAAGAGAAAGATTACAATCGGTTGCCTAACTGCGTTCGCGCTGAGTGTGACATCGACGGTCGCTCTCGGAGAGGTCATCAAGTTTCACCATGACTTGCCGGACACCTCGGCCCAGCACAAAGGCGCCGTTAAGTTCAAAGAGCTTGTCGAGGCCGCATCGAACGGGGCCTATGAGGTCGAAATCTATGCCAACAACGCACTTGGCGACGATGTCGAGGTTGCGCAGCAAATGCAATTTGGTGCGGTACAGGCCGCCCCTATCCCGACCGCCAAGCTCGCGAACTTTAGCCCGTCATTACAGTTGATTGACCTGCCTTTCCTCTTTCCGTCGGTCGAGGCGACCTATGCCCTACTCGATTCAGAAGAGGTCGGCGGTACAATGCTGAAGTCGCTCGAAGCCTCCGGTTTCGTTGGGGCAAAGTTTTGGGAGTCGGGATTCAAACAACTGACCTGCAACCATCTTATCAGCAAACCCGAGGACTATGTTGGGCGCAATGTCCGCGTGATGGAGAGCCCGCTCTTGATCGCTCAGTTTGAGGCATTGGGAGCGACGGCAATTCCCGTGGCATTCTCCGAAACCTACACGGCTCTTCAGCAAGGGGTCGTGGAGTGTCAGGAGAACCCGATCGTATCCATCAACTCGATGAAGTTCTACGAGGTGCAGGATTATATGATGCTCTCGAACCATGGGTACATCGGCACGGCTTTCATCTTCTCAAAAGTGTGGTTCGATGCTCAGTCACCGGAAATGCAAGACATACTGATGTCTGCGGCGCGCGAAGCCGGCGATTACCAACGCCAGGTATCCGCTGAGGACAATGGCCGCCTGCTTCGGGAAATCATTGATGCCGGAACCACCGAAGTGGTCGAAATGACACCGGAACAATTGACCCTTTTCGCCGATGCAATGCAGCCGGTGCATGAGAAATTCGCGGACCGTATCGGCAGCGACTTGCTCGAGGCGGCTTATGCCGAGATTGAGTCCTTCTCAAAGTGAGCTGAGAACACAGGCCCTGTCGTCATGGCGGGGCCCAAAGGTCGGCCGTCTGCGCCCTTTGCCCGGAAGGCCGATCCTCTCGGTCGGGTGTACCCCGACCGATCTTTGCCTCTTCAACAAGGACTTTGCCGATGCGGAAATGGCTTGAACTGATAGATGCGGCCCTGACATTTCTGGAACGGACCACGGTCGCACTCCTCTTGCTGGTCGCGGTTGTAATCCTCGTCGCAGATGTGGCGTTGCGGGCATTCTTTGGTTTAGCGCTGGCTTGGGCGGCCGAGTTGACGCGCTATGCCATCGTCTGGCTTGTCTTCATCGGGGGGGGCATCGGGGCACGCTCGGGGGCTCATATCTCGATTGATGTTCTTGGGGCGGTCCTGCCCCCCAGAATGGCGCACCGCTTGGCACAGTTTGCGGCCCTGATAGCCGCCGGCACCACCGCGATGCTGGCATGGTACGGCTGGACCCTGGTTAGCCAGATGAAGCAATTCGGGCAAACATCCGCGTCGCTCGAATGGCCCATGTGGGTTGTCTACCTCGCCATCCCGACAGGGTGCACGCTCATGTCGGTGCGGTTCATCCAGAACGCCTTTTTCCTGTCAAAGGATGCCCGCCGTCTGACCGCCGCTCAAAGCACAGCCTGAGGATACCCGGATGCACGTCGCTTTCTTTGGATCATTGGTTGTCCTGCTTCTTGTGGGGGTGCCTGTTTTTGTCGTCTTGCTGCTGCCCGTAATGGTCATTCTAGAGACCACGACCGCGACGCCACCTGTCCTCGTGATCCAGCGATTGTTCTCCGGTATTGACAAGTTTCCGCTGATGGCGATCCCGTTCTTCATCTTCGCAGGCAATATCATGGCGCAGGGTGGAATATCCAAGCGGCTGATAAGATTAGCAAATGCACTTGTGCGCCCGTTGCTTGGTGGGCTGGGCATCACAACGGTTACAAGTTCGATGTTCTTTTCCGCGATCTCTGGCTCCAGCCCGGCAACCGTCATAGCTGTTGGCAAGATCATGCTGCCTGCCATGGAAAAGGAAGGATACAAGCGCTGGTTTTCCATTGGCCTGTTGATGAGTTCCGGTTCCATGGGCATCATTATTCCTCCGTCGATTTTCATGATCGTCTATGGCGCAGTCACAGGTGTGTCGATCGGCGCGCTGTTCTTGGCGGGTGTCGGTGCTGGGTTGGTCTATGGTCTGGCCTTCATCGCCGTCTGCGTTGTCTATGCAAGGGTCACAGGCATGGCCCGTGAGGCGCGGTGGGACCGGGCCGAAATAATGACCGCGGCGCGCGGATGTTTCTGGGGCTTGGCCACGCCTTTCATCATCCTTGGGGGCATTTATGGGGGCATCTTTACCCCAACCGAGGCAGCGGCGGTTGCGGTCATCTATGCTGTCTTCGTATCGGCCCTGATCTACCGGGAAATGACCCTCACCGACATTCTCGATTCTGCGGTCGACAGTGCGATCACGACGGCGCAAGTGATGATCATCATCGCGGCGGCCTCGGCATTTGCGTGGTATCTCACCACTTCCGGCGTCGCGAACGGACTGACCGGGCTCTTGGCCGGAATTGGCAATGATCCGATTTACGTCCTGTTGGCGATCAACTGCATCATTCTCTTGGCGGGCATGGTCCTTGATCCGAATTCCATCATCATCATCCTCGTGCCGTTTATCGTGCCGGTCGCGATGGCGGCGGGTATTGACCCCATCCATCTAGGCATTGTGCTTGCGGTGAATGCCGCCATTGGAATGTTTACCCCGCCATTCGGCCTGAACCTCTTTGTCTCCGGTGCGCTCGGCATCACCTTCAGCGACGCGATCAAGGGCGCGCTGCCATTTATTCTGGTCGGTTTGATTGCGCTGGCGGTGATTACCTATGTTCCGATCACGTCGCTCTGGCTGCCAGCGCAATTCTATCCGAATATTTCAACGTCTTTCTGAGGAGATGCCGGATGCTGCCGACATGCGATCCATTCATACGTAAATTTGACACGCCTTTGAGGGGGTCCAGCCCCTCTGGCGCGCTCGCCGGGTTGCGCGTTGGCGTGAAAGACGGCTTTGACATCGCGGGGCATGTGACCGGGGCTGGATGCCCGGAATGGGCCGATTTTCACGGTCCCGCGACCAAGACCTCTCCTGTTGTGCAGGCTTTGCTTGACGTGGGCGCAGAGATCATTGGCAAGACGCAGATGGATGAGCTTGCCTATAGCCTCATGGGGGTCAACGCGCGCTATGGCACCCCCCTCAATCCCGCCGCTCCTGACCGGGTTCCGGGGGGATCATCCTCTGGCTCGGCGGCCAGTGTGGCGGCCGGGTTGGTGGACATTGGTCTGGGCAGCGACACCGGTGGCTCGGTCCGCTTGCCGGCATCCTTTTGCGGCGTTTATGGCTGGCGGCCAACACATGGGCTCATGTCAGGCGAAAATCTGGTCCCCCTTGCGCCGAGCTACGATACACCCGGATTTTTCACGCGCGACCTCACCACTATGGCGGCCATCGCTTCGGTGTTCCAGAAGGATCAGACGCCGGAGGGGCCAGTCACGTTCTGGCTGCCTTCTGACCTTTGGTCACTTGTAGACGACGGCGTTGCAGGGGCTTTGCGCGCCTCACGTCCTGCCGGTGAATGTCGTTTGGACCCTCTTTTGCCGGGTGGTGATCTGACAGACTGGCTGCATGTGTTCCGCATCCATCAAGGCTATGAGATCTGGCAAGCGCTCGGCGCTTGGATAGAGGAGCACCAACCTGATTTTGGGCCGGGTATCCGAGAGAGGTTTGACACTGCCAGCAAGATTTCAAAGCAGGAGTTCGACAGCGCAGTCGAGCGCCGGTCCGCCATTCGCTCTCATCTCGAAACGTCGATTGCGCCCACAACTATCCTCGTTTTCCCAACATCTCCGGGCGTGGCCCCCCTTCGCACAACGCCCCAAGAGGATCTAGATGTGTTCCGCAACGCTGCATTGACACTGCTCTGCGTTGCCGGGCACGCCGGGTTGCCACAGATCAGCGTGCCGCTTGCAATCCATGACGGCGCACCGATTGGTCTTTCGCTTCTCGGTGCCCGAGGAACGGATCTGCGCCTGATCGCTGCGGCGCAGACCTTTGCGCCAGTGTCACTGGCTCACACGTGAGCGGCGTTATGGACATAAACCGCCCCAAGACCCACGCCGAAGTAACAGAGGTGTTTTATCGCTACGAAACGGCCCTCGTGACAAACGATGTCGCGACCCTCGATGCGTTGTTTTGGTCCAGTGACCACACGGTCAGATTGGGGGCCTCTGAAAACCTGTTCGGTCAGGATGAGATCCTCGCGTTCCGCAAGGCGCGTCCAAGTGTAGGGCTGGCGCGGAGCCTCTTACAGGTGGTCATCACCACCTTTGGCGATGACTTTGCCACAACGAATGCGATTTTCACGCGCGCTGACTGGCCTGCGACCCGCACCGGCAGGCAGAGTCAGAGCCTCGTAAAGTTTCCAGCCACAGGTTGGCAAATCGTCTCGGCGCATGTCTCGATTGTCGATCTTGAGCAACGGCAAATACGCGAGCGCCTCTAGCCGCCGTCATTCAGCCGGAACCGCCGCATGGCGCAGAACATCGCGAATATCAGAGTCGGACAGAAGACCCTCTTCAACGGCAATATCTGCCAGCGGCTTGCCCTCGGAGAGCGCACGTTTGGCCATGGCCGAAACACGTGCATACCCCAGCTTTTTCAGGAAAACGGTCGAGACGCCAAACGATTGCGCGAGGTTGAGGTAACTGCGGTCCTCATCCACCTCCAGTCCGGCGATGCAGCGCGCAGCAAAGCTCTTGGCGGCGGCGGTGATCAACGCCATCTGCTCGAAGAGAGACAGGGCGATCAGCGGTTCGAAATGGTTGATCTCCATCTGGCCAGACTGCGCGGCGATGGCGATGGCGGCATCATGGCCATGCACGCGCATCCAGACCTGTTGGACGGTCATGGGGATCACCGGATTGACCTTGCCTGCCATGATGGATGAGCCGGGTTGCACAGGCGGCAAACGCAATTCGCCCAAACCCGACGCGCCGTCGCTGCCAAGGATCACCAGATCCGCGGCAAGCTTGGCCATAACAGCAGAAAGATTACGAAGTTCTGCCGACAAGCGCACAAACCCGTCGGCGGCATGCATGGCATCGAATGAGTCCTCCGCCAAACGGATTTCCATGCCGAACACCTCTGAAAGAGCGGGGGCAATGGCAAGGCGATAGCCTGGAAATGCCCCAAGACCGGTCCCGATTGCGGTCCCGCCCATCGGAACCGTGCGCAAGGCATCAACCGCCGCCCGTACCGCGCTCAACGCGCGCGAGAGGGCGCTGGCGTGACCCGTGAAATACTGCCCCCATGTCATCGGCTGCGCCGCCTGCATGCAGGTCCGCCCCGCGCGCAGCATATCCCGCGTTTCGTCGGCCTTGACGCGCAGCGCTGACATCAAGGTCTCTATTGCTGCGGTCAGGGACGGTTCGGTCAGAACACAGGCCAGCTTGACCGCTGTCGGCAGGGCGTCATTGGTGGACTGGCTACAATTCACATGATCGTTGGGATTGACGCGCGCATAGCATCCCGGCGTATCGCCGAGGATCTGGCCCGCACGGTTTGCGATCACCTCGTTGAAATTCATGTTGGTGGATGTGCCACCAGACCCTTCCAAAAGGGGCGTGGGAAAATGCTCGACGTGACCGCCAGCCGCGATCTCGTCACAGGCGGTGATGATGGCGTCAGCCACATCTGAGGCCAAAGCCCCCACCTCGCGATTGGCCATCGCGGCCGCGCGTTTGACCAGCGCCATGGCGCGCATGAAATCGGGATAGGCCGAGAGAGGCAGGCCCATGCCGGCAAAGTTTTCCAATGCGCGTGCGGTATTGGACCCATAGAGCGCGCCATCGGGTAATTGGACGGTGCCAAGGCTGTCGGATTCAGTGCGATACGTCATGGGCACCTACAGGATTTGAGCAAGGAATTGCTGGGTGCGGGGGTCTTGCGCGTTGTCAAAAAAGGTCGCTGGTGGACCTGACTCGACGATCACCCCGCGATCCGTGAAGTAGATGCAATCTGCGATCTCGCGGGCAAAGCCCATTTCATGCGTGACGAGGATGCAGGTCATGCCGTCCGCCGCGAGGTCCTTGATCGTCATCAGAACCTCTTTCACGGTCTCAGGGTCAAGCGCGGCGGTAACCTCGTCAAACAGCATCACGTCGGGGTTCATGGCCAGAGATCGTGCGATTGCGACACGCTGTTGTTGGCCCCCGGACAACTCGCCGGGGTAGGCGTCTTCCTTGCCGTTCAGACGAACCTTGGCAATCAGCGCGCGCGCGCGGTTTTCCACCTCTGCGCGGTCCTGGCCGAGCACCTTGATGGGTGCCATCATCACGTTTTGCAAGGCGGTCTTGTGTGGGAAAAGATTGTATTGCTGGAACACCATCCCGACCTTTCGTCGCAGCGCGAGTTTGTCCAGCTTTGGGTCGTTGACCTCCAATCCCTCCACGGTGATCGAACCTGCCTGAATGTCGTTTAGCGCATTGATGCAGCGGATCAGGGTCGATTTGCCCGAGCCCGACGGCCCGATGATACAGATCACCTCCCCTTTCATCACATCGAGCGAGATGCCTCTGAGCACTTCGACAGAGCCAAAGGACTTGTGCACGTCTTTCAACGACACGATTGGCTGTTGGGGGGTCCAGGTCATGGAAGCCTCGCTCATAGTTTCACCGAGTATTTTCGTTCCAGAACGCGCGTCAAAGAGCTGATCGGGTAGCAATAGAGAAAGAACCAGGACAGAATATAAAGGTACATCGGGATCAGGAGATCAGCGCGCCCTTCAGCACTCAGCGCAGCGCGCGTCAGGGCCATGACATCATCGACCCCAATGATGGACACCAGCGGCGTCGCCATCGTCAGAACCGCGTAGAGATTCATCCAAGACGGCAGCACGCGCTTGACGGTTTGTGGAAGAATGATGTTCGTCAGGGTCATCCGGCGGCTGAACCCCAAGGATTCAGCAGATTCCCACTGGCCCGTCGGGATGGACAGGATCGCACCCCGCATGAATTCCGACGTGTAGGCCATGACGGGCAACGACAGGCCGATCACGGCCTTGATCCAGCCGGGGAAGGGGACCTTCACGCCGAATACCTCGAACTGGAATGGGATCAGCAGGATGCAATAGAACAGAAGGACAAGCCAAGGTGAGTTTCGGAAGAACTGTGTGACAAGCCATGCAGACTGCCGTATCGGACGGATCTGCGACACCTGCAGAACACCCAGAAACACCCCCATAATCGTCCCGATCAGCATCGACAGAACGGAAATCAGGACATTAAAACCAAACCCTTTGGCCAAGGTGGGGGTCCATTCCAGCAGGATCGTGAGGATCGTGCGTTCGTCTGGCGTTGCAAGCTGGGCAAAGGCGGGACCAATCAGCACGGCGGCCAAGGCCAGCACCAGCGCTGTGAGCGTCCAGAGATTGAAGAGCCTATCCGCAAGCGGCAAACCATCGGCGCGCAGGCGCATGGGCAGCATCACCGGCATGTGGCCGCGAACCTTGGGTTTCTGGTGGAGACAGTACATGGTCATTCCCCATATCCTGGAATGCGCAGCGCCTTTTCCCAACGATGCAATACCCAGACCAGAACGGCGACCAGACCCACGTAGGACACCAGCAGAACGTTCATCATCTCGCGTACGTTCAGATCCTCGGACCAGATTTGCGCCGAGATATAGAGCAGTTCCGGCACGGCAATCGCATAGGCGAGTGTTGTGGTCTTTACCAAGTTCACCAGATTTGTCCCGAGCGCCGGTAATGAGACGCGCACCGCCAGCGGTAGCACGATATCGGTGTAGATTTGCAGGCGTGTATACCCGAGCGCCTCGGCCGCTTCTACCGTCGAGCGCGGCACAGCCTCGACCCCTGCGCGAAAGATTTCCACATTCAACGCGCCGGCAAACAGCGATAGGGAAATGATAGCCCAGCCGAAATTGCTGATCAAAGGCTGCGGAAGACCATTCTCGCCGGTGATCCGCAGCACCGTGCCGATGGCGAAATAAAAGAAGTAGAGCTGGACCAATGGCGGTGTGTTGCGAAAGAACGCAACAAAGAGCCCGAC
The DNA here is from genome assembly GCF_000768555.3 of Roseovarius mucosus DSM 17069. Classification (GTDB taxonomy): domain Bacteria; phylum Pseudomonadota; class Alphaproteobacteria; order Rhodobacterales; family Rhodobacteraceae; genus Roseovarius; species Roseovarius mucosus. Next base: position 11,288 of record NZ_KN293976.1, on the reverse strand, counting down.
AGCAACGCGTAATGTGCGGGACGGCGCACCTTGGACAGCGGCCCCCAACACGCCGACAAGGAGCGACAAAAAGATCGACACGACCGACAGTTTGATCGTCATCCAGAGACCCGCGACATAGCGACCGCGATTGTAATCGTCGCTGACCACGGCAAGGTTCAAAAACCAGTCGGGGCGCAGCCAGTCGATAAATGTGTTAGCAAGGTCCATCGGCTCGGATCACCTCTGTCGCAGCGCAAAGAGATGCCCGGCAGAGACATGTGCTGCCGGGCAGTTCAGCAAGGAAAGGTTACTTCAAACGGTCGTGCTCTGCCTGCAGGAACGGGCTGGGCGCGATGCCGTTTGCTGCGTTTCGTTCGATCAGATAGCCGGATTTGTGCCAATCGGTGACGATCTCGCTCATCAATTTACCATAGGGTTGGTCGAGTTCCTCAAGTGGCACGGCGATGGACCATGCTTGCGGGTCTTCAGTCGGGAAGGGCATTTCAAATTCAGCCCATTGTGCGTCCGAGGCCAGTTGCGATTCGATCCAGGTGTTGTCGTAGAGAAAGGCGACACAGCTTCCGTTCAAGAGCGCCGCAGTCGCCTCTGGGATGCCCGCAAAAGCGACCAGATTGGGACCGTAGAGTTGCGTGACGCGCTTGTTGTAGTAGGAACCTTGCAGCGCGCAGACGTCTGCGCCCTTCAGGTCTTCCCAATTTTCGAGGCCCGCAGCCTTGGGCGCCAAAACATTGGTGCCGCCGGCATAGTAGTTGGGCTCGATCATGCCGATCACCTCACGCCGCTGTGGGTTGTCCCCCATCGTCGCGATGATCAGGTCGATCCGCCCTTGCTGCAGGAATTCCATACGGTTGGACGCGACCACCGGAACCAGTTCCACCTCGACCCCCAGCCGCTCTGCGACGTCTTTGGCCAAGTCGATCTCAAGGCCCTGAAGCTGACCGTCCGAGGTCAGATACCCCCATGGCTTGTAGTCCTGCTTGACGCCAACGACGATCTTGCCAGCATCCTTGATATCTTGCAGCGCATCGGCCATGGCGGCGGTGCTGGTCAAGGTGGCCACGACGGCGGTCAGTGCAGCTTTGATATACGTCCTCATTCCACTCTCCTGTTGTCTGGTGCCAACACGTCTTCCGTGCTGCTTCGGATTTGATGAGGTTTTGACTCTCACGAGTCCAGAAAAAAATATCATTTGTCATTTTTTGCGTTAAAAAATTACACTTGCCCCAATGCGATCTCCACATGACACTGACGATGCTGAAGCGAGAGGTGTCGCGGATATGAAAATCGACGAAAAGTTAACCCAAGCGTTGCCATCCCTGCCGCGCAAGTTGGCCGTTGCGGCCCGCTTTGCGCTGGACAATCCAGACCGGATCGCGATGGAATCCATGCGCTCTGTGGCACAGGCCTGCGGTGTGGCCGCGCCGACAATGCAGAGACTGGCGCAAAATATGGGATATGAGGGTTATGATGGACTTCGACAGGACTTTCAGAAACTGTTGATGGGGCGCGGCTTTGGGGCGCGGGTTGATGCGCTGCGCAGCACCTTTCAGAGCGACTCGCTGTCGAAGCTGATCACTCATATGACAGAGGCCGCCCAGAATAATATCGCAGAGGTTGCCGCGCATCTTGAGCCAAAGGAGGTTGCGGCCTTTGTTGCCGCTGTGCATCGGACCGGGCGCACCTATGTGATCGGCGCAGGCTCGATGTACTGGGCTGCCGGTATGATCGAAGCAACCGGGAGGCTTGCTCTGCCCGATCTTGTCACACTGCCAGCCGGGACCGTGGCTGCCAGTGAGCGGATTTCGACAATCTCCGAGCGTGATACCGTGCTGGCGCTCGGCATTGCGCCCTATTGCGTGCAGACGATTGATGCAATGCAATATGCCCGTCGCGCCGGTGCATCGGTCTATGCCATCACCGACAGACCCAGCTCGCCATTGGCCCCCTATGCAAATGGCATCTTTCTGGCCCCAACAGCCAGCCCACATTACTTTCCATCAGCCATCGCCGTGCAACTTGTCGCCGAAATTCTTTTGGCGGCTTGTGCCGCAGCCAGCGGTGACGCTTCGCGCCATCGACTTAGGCAACTGGATGAGATCCGACGCTCAAGCGGCGCTTATCTTGACGAGTAGCGCGCGTTATACGCGTCCCAGTGCGAGTTGATCTGTAACTCATTTATTCAGGGGGCATAGGGGCTGGCGCGGAGACTTTTACAGGCGGTCATCACCAACTTCGAAGACGACTTCGCAAAAACAAGCGCGAGATTCGCGTGCGTTGGTTGGCGTGCGGTCCGCATAAGCCTCAGAGGCTCGTCGAATTTCCAGTGACCTGCCCCCTGCGGTTCTCTCGCAAAGTTTTCTCGAGTTGAGGTGCTTGGGCACGAAATCTACATCTGGCGCTTCTGAACGTCGCAGGGTGGAGAATAGTGTGATCGATTTCAAGGGCGCTCAGTTTCCGAAACACGTCATCGTGTTTGCCGTCTGGTTCTACGTGCGTTTCCTGGTTTCCTATCGTGATCTTGAGGAAATCATCAAGGACCGTGGCGTTTTTGTCGATCACGCCACGCTAAACCGTTGGGTCGAGAAATATGCACCTCTGATCGCGCAAGAGGCACAGAAACGGATGACCGGGGCTGCACGCTCCTGGCGGATGGATGCAACATATAAGAAAGTGTAGGGACGCTGGTGCTGTCTGTATCGAGCGATCGACAAGCGCGGCGAAACGCTGGGCTTCATGCGGTCTTAAACTCGCGACGCGCCTGCGGCAACTACGTGGCCCGCAGCGAGATTATCACGCCATTTCCATGGCCAACTTTTGCACTGCTGTTCTCACGCACAAGGGCAGGGCAGATTGAGCCCACCTGCTCAGGCCGGCCCTGCCCCTAGACCTCAATCAGTGATCGCGGCCCCATCCGAACGCGGATCGGCAGCGGCCTCTATCAATCCAGTCGGATGGCGCACCACAGCCCCGGCATGGCCCGCAAGATCCGAATAAGCGGGGATCATCTCAACCTCATGCCCGGCCCCTCGCAACGCCGCAATCAGGTCCGGATCAAACCGATCCTCAAGCTTCAGTGACGTAGTCTCCTGCCCCCAGGTCTTGCCCAATAGCCAGCGAGGAGCTGTCACCGCCTCTTGCAAGCCCATGCCGAACTGAACATAGCGGGTGAAAACGGCGGATTGCGTCTGGGGCTGGCCCTCGCCACCCATCGTGCCATAAGCCATCACGCGCCCATCAAGCAATTCGGCCATGGCGGGATTAAGCGTGTGGAACGGGCGCTTGCCGGGGGCAAGCTGGTTCGGCCCCGAAGTCAGTGAAAATCCCGCCCCCCGGTTCTGAAAGAAGACGCCCGTATCCGGGCATGTGAGGCCAGAGCCGAATTCCCAAAACACGGACTGAATGAAACTGACGACCGTGCCGTCGGCGTCGCAGGCGCCCATCCAGATCGTATCGCCCTCTTTCGGCTCATAGGGCCAGGGCAGCGCCTTGCTTCTGTCGATCCGCGCTGCCAGCATATCCAGCGCCGCATCCGTTAGCCATTCCTGCGCCGGTGTCGCCATGTGGGTGTGATCACCCAATTCGGCATTGCGCCGTAAAAACGCCTGTTTGGTGGCCTCGATCAGCCCGTGGATGTGATCAAAGCCGTCACCCGTCGTCACACCCAGTCGGTCAAAGAGACCAAGGATCATTAGGGATGAGACCCCCTGCGTGGGTGGGATCATGTTGTAGAGCCGCCCCTGAGAAGTCTCCAAACTCAGCGGCGTCACCTGCTCTGCGGCATAACCCTTAAAGTCTTCGGCGCGCAGCGGGCTGCCGTTGGCCTCAAGATAGGCGGCATGGGTGCGCGCCAGCGGGCCGTCATAATAGGCGCGCAGCCCCTCGTCAGAAAGATGGCGCAGGGTGCGGGCAAGGGCCGATTGGCGCAGATGTGCGCCCGCCTCTGGCACATTGCCACCGATCAAAAAGGTCTCGGCAAAGCCCGGAACGTCGCGCAAGCCGTCCAACTTTTCGGCCGTGGTGCGCGATTGATTGCCGGTCACGGCGATGCCGCGTTCCGCATAGGCAATCGCAGGGGCCAAGAGACGCGAGAGCGGCAACTTTGTGCCCTGCACGTCAAGCGCCGCCTCCCAGCCGCCGATTGTGCCGGGAACCGTCAGCGCAGCCAGACCGCCCCTCGTGGGAATTGCCTGATGATGCCCTCGCGCCGCATACCACTCTGGCGTCGCCAGCCCCGCCGCCTGCCCGCCTGCAAAGATGCCGACAGGTGGCTTTCCCGGTTGCTTGATCAGCCAGAACCCATCCCCACCAATGCCGTTCATATGCGGATAGACCACTGCAATCGTCGCCGCAGCGGCGACCATCGCCTCTATTGCTGTGCCTCCGTCGCGCAGCACATCCCGTCCCGCCAATGCGGCGGCCCGATGGGGCGCGGACACCGCGCCGTTATATCCCAAGGCAGAATGAAGCATGGTTCACCATCCGATTGCTTGGGGCAGCCATGTGGCCAGCCCCGGTGAAAAATAGACAAGGCTGAGCGCAGCAAGCTGAAGGCCGATAAAGGGCAAAACCCCCTTGTAGATGTCAGCGGTCGTGACTTCGGGCGGGGCGACCCCTTTGAGAAAGAACAGCGCCCAGCCAAAGGGAGGCGTGAGAAACGAGGTTTGCAGGTTCATAGCCACCAGAATAGCGATCCATGTCAAATCCGCACCAGACTGCATGAAAATCGGCAAAAAGAGCGGCAAGGCGATATAGGAAATCTCGATCCATTCCAGAAAGAAGCCCAGCACAAAGAGCAAGAGCATCAGGAAAAAGATCTGACCATCCATCCCGCCCGGCACGCTGGAGAACGCCGATTGCACCAGATGTTCGCCTCCAAGTCCGCGAAAGGCCAACCCGAACGGCTGCGCGAAAATCAGGATCAGGAAAACCATGGCTGAAGTCACAAAGGCGGCGCGCACCGCGTCACGCAGGATCGAGAGATTAAGCCGCCCGGCCAGTGCCGCCAGCACGATAGAGCCAAAGGCACCCATCGAGGCCGCTTCGGTCGGTGCGGCAACACCGCCGATGATCGACCCCAGCACCAAAACGATCAGGGCAATGGGCGGAAAGACAACCTTGAGAAGCTTGCCGGCCAGTTCACCGCGCAGCATCGCGGCCCGCTCTTCGAGAGGGATCGCCGGCAGGGTCTTGGGCGAAAGAAATCCAAGAATGAGGACGTAGCCCACAAAAAGCCCCGCCAGCATCAGCCCCGGAAAGAGCGCTGCGGCAAAGAGCGTGCCCACGGATTGCCCCATGATGTCGGCCAGCAGGATCAAAACCAGACTAGGCGGAATGATCTGCCCCAGAGTGCCCGATGCACAGATGACGCCTGCGGCTACGCTGGCGCTGTAGCCGCGCTTGATCACCGGGCCAAGGGCGATCAGCCCCATCGTGACCACTGTCGCGCCAACCACGCCAGATGCCGCGCCCATCAACACCCCAACAAGGATAATGGCCAGAGCCATGCCCCCGCGCAGCCCGCCCATGGCAAAGCCTATGACCTCCAGCAGGTCTTCGGCTATTCGGGATTTTTCGAGCATGATCCCCATGAAGATGAAGAGGGGCAGTGCCAGAAGTGTATAATTGGTGACCACCCCGAAGATGCGCGCGGGCATCAGCGTGAAGAGCATGGAGCCAAAGCCCATGTAGCCAAATACAAACCCCGTCGCGCCAAGGCACACGGCAACCGGCATGCCGATCAGCAACAGGACAAAGAACGCGCCGATCATGCAGAGCGCGAGAATTTCAGTGTAGGGCATTGGACGTGCCTATTCCTGTCTTTCTGGGAGAGGGGTCATCAACTTGAGCGCGGCGTGGCCGATCATCGCGACCGCCTGCAAAGCCAAGAGCAAAAAGGCCACAGGCATCGCTGCCTTGAGCAGGTAGCGGTAGCCAAGGCCGCCGGGATCCGGAGAGCCTTCGTTGATCGCGTAGCTTGACTGCACATAAGCAATGCAGAGCCAGGCAATGAGGAGCGCAACCAAAAAAAGCGCGATGTTGGACACGAAATCGACCAGTGCTTGCGACTTGGGGCGCATCGACCCATAGAAAATGTCGACCCGCACCTCGCCCCCCTGATTGAGACCGTAAGACATCCCAAAAAGCGCGCTCACCGCCATGATATGCCACTCGGCCTCTTGCAACCCGACGGTGCCATAGGAAAAGAGGTAGCGCGCCAGTACATTGAACGCGACGACAAGCACAAGCGCCAGCGCGCTCCATGCTGCGACATGTCCGATGACACGGACGAGGCCAGAAGCCCCGTCCGTAACGCGTTTGATCCACGCCTGCATCACAGAGCGTAGAGCGGCTTTTCGGACACGGCGGCCCAACTGTCATGCTCGGCCTTGAACGCCATGAAGGCGTCATGCACTTTTTTGGTCGCCGGATCGGCGGCAGCGCCTTCTTCGAGGACTTTTTGCGTCACAGCCTTCAACTCGTCCACCACATCCTGGGGCAGGGTATTGGCGATCACGCCCTCATTCTCGACCAGGTCCTTGAGAGCTGCGGCGTTATTCGCCTCGCACCATGTGTGGCTTTCGAGGTTGCAGGCCATGGCAGCGGTAGACACAATAGCCTGAAGATCGGCGGGCAGCGTGTCCCACGCGGCCTTGTTGATCAAGAGTTCGGTCACGTTCGAGGGTTCGTGCCAGCCGGTCGTGTAATAGTATTTGGCCGCATCATGCAGTCCGAGGCGACGATCCTGATAGGGTCCGACAAATTCCGCCGCATCAATCACGCCGCGTTCCAGCGCCGGGAAAATCTCGCCGCCCGGCAAGAGTTTCACATCGACACCCAAGGCCGCATAGACCTTGCCGGCAAGACCGGGAATACGCATCTTGAGGTCTTTGAAATCGGCTATGCTCTCGATCGGCTCACGGAACCAGCCGGTCATCTGCACGCCGGTATTGCCCATTGGCAGCGCCTTGAGGCCAAGCGGCTCATAAAGCTCATCCCAAAGCGCCATCCCGCCCCCGTGATAGAGCCACGCCGTCATGCCCTGAAAGTTCATGCCAAAGGGAACAGTCGTGAAATACTGCGCCGCAGGCAATTTACCCGCCCAGAAATAGGCGTTTGCGGCGTTCATTTCGACCGCGCCGCCACGCACGGCGTCAAAGCCTTCTAGTGCCGGGATCAGCTCACCGGCGGCGAAATGCTGAATGGTCATACGGCCACCAGACATCGCCGCAACCTTGTCGCAGAAGTCCTTGGGGCTCCCCGGGCCCTCGACATAGAACGGGGAACCGGGGCCATAAGCGTTGGTCATTTTCCAAGCAAAACTGGTCTGAGCCCGCGCAATGCTCGGCGCGGCCAGAGGGGCGACGGCGGTGACCGCCAGAAACTTGCGTCTATCCATTGTCCTGTCCTTTTTAATCGGTGGCAGATGGGCAGACCATGTCGTCCCACAGGGCAGAAACCAGATTCCAAAGCGCAAAATCACCACAAGATTGCATTTTGCATGCAATTTTGCCCAATATTGCGAAAGCCTGTCCATTTTTTGAGCGGGATGAAAAGGTTAGAGCATTCACCTCTGGCTCAGGGCCCCCTTAGCGATTGTAAACTGCTGCCGTAGAAGGGAGCAGATGACCGCACAGGTTTCTTTCCAAAGGGGGGCACTGGCCTTTGCTCTGCCGGGTCAAATCTCAGTGGCAATCAACGCCCAAGACCGTCACTCACAGCGCTCTGTCCGCTCGCAAGCGTCGGCGGAGCGCCGGCGTGCTTCTGCTAGAGCCAGAGGGTGTCTAGAACATGCAAAATCAATGGGTTAGAGCGTGTTGCGTGACCGCAAATGCACATAACACACTCTGGGGGCGGCAGCCCGCCTATCCCGACAGGTCAAAGAACCCGCTGCTATCGGCATCGCGGACCGCGTCTGCCGTCGCGCGGAACAGCGCGGAATGGCGTTCGAGCAGGCTACTCAGATACGGGGTCGGCCCCCGGAACGGATCCTGACGCGGCTGAAAGCTTTTTCTCCAGCCCGCGGTATAGTCGTCCAGCCGAGCGCGCTGATCAGCGGACATCGCCTCACGGATCGGCGCAAGACAGGCCTCTATCGCCAGCGGCGTCTTGTCATAGGGGACAACATAGGTCCGGGGCATCTCTGCCGCTACGGCCCACTTGCGCGCGAACCCGGTCAAATACTCCTGCTGTTCCGACAGGAACATCGCAACGGCCTCGGCGTCGGGAATGACCGCGGCCTCATCCAAAAGCGCATAGGCCCGGGACAGCACGGCAGGTTCGTGGAGGTAAACGATCTTTTCGAAGCGGATATCGTTGGCTGCCAGGATTTCCTTGTTCTTGGCCAGTAGATGCAAGACCCAATGCGATGTCAGAACATAGAGCGGATCACGGACCAGAATGAGGCGTTGCAGGCCCGGCGTGACGGGGTAGACTGGATCGCTCAGGTCGAAATCATGGGACTTCAGCATTCGGAGCGCAGCGCCATCGCCCGCCGAATGGGGGAAGAACGCGCAGGGCATCCGTTTGCAGCAACCCGGCTCTTGGTACCACTCGCAAAAACTGAACCGATCTTGAAACAGATGTGCGAATTGCCGCTTCATGTAATGCAGACCAGAGCGCGGTATGGATTTCACATCCAGAACGATATGGCGATCAGCATGATCTGCGGCATTCTCGGTTGCCTTCCGATACACCTCCAGATTGAAGGTCCGTGCGCCGAGAGATTGTGAGGTGAGCGCCGATGTCGGGCTGTCAAGCGCCTCGAGCCACCGCAGGACGGCGGGCGACAATGGACGCGCTCGTTCGGACGCGCGTCCACTGGTGCGCATCAGCTCCAGTCGGATCGCATGGCGATAGGTATCGCTGAGGGTTCCGATCCGGTCCTTCTCTTCCTGCGTCGCGACGACGATCTTCTGCGCGGCTTCGCGTTTCTGCTCGGAGGCGCTCACCGCGTCTTGCAGGCGGGCGATCTCTTCTGCCTGCGTCGCGGCTTTCTGCTCGGCCTCAGTGCGCGCTTCTTGTGCTGCATCGCGGGCCGCGGCAATCTGCGCACGCAGGGACTTGAGGCGCTCGATCTCGGCATTGGACGTGCCCTGCGCCTCGCGCAGCCGGTCGCGCTCGGCCTCGGCGGCGCTCACCGCGTCTTGCAGGCGGGCGATCTCTTCTGCCTGCGTCGCGGCTTTCTGCTCGGCCTCAGTGCGCGCTTCTTGTGCCGCATCGCGGGCCGCAGCAATCTGCGCGCGCAGGGACTTGAGGCGCTCGATCTCGGCATTGGACGTGCCCTGCGCTTCGCGCAGCCGGTCGCGCTCGGTCTCGGCCGCGCTCACCGCGTCTTGCAGGCGGGCGATCTCGGATTGGGTTCTCTCCAGTTCCTCGCGCAGCCCATCGCGCTCGGTGGTGAGCGCCACCTGCACCCGGTCGATACGGAGATGGGCAAACGCGAGATCCGGGTCGGACATGTCCCGGCTCTCTACCCGGAAACCGACCTCTTCGAGACGGGTACGGATCTCCCGTCCGTCGCCCGATCCCTCATAGAGGGGCAGGCTCGGCAAGGGGACGATCACATGCGCGAACCGCTGCAACAGGCCTAGATCCGCAAGCTTTTCAATCACGGCCAGTTCCTCGCCCGCCAACCCGAGGATGAGCACGTTGTCGGCCTCACGGTCGAGATCGACCTCTTGAACGACCGCCGCGACAGTTTGTGTCTCGACCTCGGCCTGCCCTGTCTCGCACAGCCCCGGGAACAGGGAGGCAAGCCCGGTCGGGGCGCGAAACGAGGTCGCATGCGAGAGATTGAAGCGTCGCAGCCTCGCAGGGCCAGCCGTCTCGGCAACTGCGACGGGCAGGATCGTGACGGACGAGTCCGACACGTGCTGGCGCTGCAGAATCCGCGCCCGCCGGGGATCGGGCTCCGCCCGTACCACCCGCGTCGTGGCCGCAAGCGGCAAACTCCCAAGCAGCGTCTCGCCGCCGGACCCGAGCATCAGAATGGTCCCTAGGGGCCGGGCGGCCAGATCCATGGCCACGATCTCGGGCCAGATCTTAGTCATGTGACCTCCCGCCAAACAGGGCCCATAGGCGGCGAAGCGGTGCGGTGATGCGAATTGAGCGGGAATTCATGATGCGTTCGATCTCGGCTTCGAGCGCCTGAACTTGACCTTGTTCTTTCTTCACTGCCTCGTTCAGATCAGCGATCCGGCCGTCGCGCGTTTTGAAGCCGAGGTCGCGTTCCTTGCTGACCCGGCTGATATCCTTCTGCACCGCACCAAGCGCCGCATCCTTCCCGACGAGATCGGTGCGCAGCCCGTCGATCTCGATGGCGCGCGCCTTCAGGCTCGCCTCCCGCTCTGCCAGCCGGGCGCTGAGACTGTCGCGCTCCGCTCGCAGCCCGTCGATCTCCACGGCGCGGGCCTGCAGGCTCGCATCCCGCTCTGCCACCCGGGCACTGAGACTGTCGCGTTCCGCCCGCAGCGCCTCGATCTCTGCCGCGCGCGCCTGCAGGCTCAGATCCTTTGACGCGGTTTCTGCCCTCAGGACTTTCAGGCTCTCCAAGCTCGCCAGGGTCTGGTTTTTCGCCGAATCCCGTTCCTCTTTGACCTCCGCAAAGCGCAGGGCTTGGGCGCGGTAATCCTGTAGCGCCAACTCGGCTGACAAGGGCGGCACCAGAGCTGCGTCATTTGACAGAAGCTGCGCGCTGGCATCCAGCTCCTCGCGCAGGTCTACGACATCGGGGCGGGATTGGAGATGGGCCTGTGCGATCAACCACTGCAATGGGGCCCCTTGTGGCACATCCTCGAGCGCGGTGTTCAGGATCACGCTGCCCGATGAAAAGCCAAGCCGGGCCAGACCGGTATCGGAATAACGGCAGAGGTGGAGTGCCTCGAAGAGCAGGCTGCGCCCCCGGTTTTGCCGATGGAGCGCAAGCATCTTGTGTGCCTCGTCCATCCATTTCCCAAGCGCCGCTTTCAGATTGTCACCATCCCGAACAGCCCGCGAGAGAAAGCGTTCCGGTGACGTGTATATCTGGCATAATATCGCGGCACCATCCGAACGCAGCATCGCCTGTGCCGTATCCGGGTCCGTGCAGATCTCCACCTTGACGCGCTCGTCCGGCCCGGCGGCGATCTGTTGCAATCTCTCCGCGATCAGGGCGGCCTCTGTCTCGGGCCTGACCCAGATGATGAGGCGGGATTCTTCGGACATGGCGGGTTCCATCTGTTTATGTGCAGCGCGCCCGTCAGCCACGCGCGTAAATGTCTTCATAGCGGATGATGTCATCTTCACCC
>NZ_KN293975.1 GCF_000768555.3 Roseovarius mucosus DSM 17069 | reverse complement strand
TTCAAACCGTGGGGGAAGAATAACGTCCTTCAAGGCTGACTTCTTCAGCAGCCTGTTAAAGCCGCTCTCGGGCGAGATCTTGCGTAACACCTGCGCCACTGGTCCCTCACGGCGCGAGGATGTGATCGTGCGCAATCTCGCAGGTCGAGAGTTTGCGGCAGAGCTTTCCGCCGATCTTGCGCGGCAGGGGGCGGGCAAAATCTGTATTCTTTTCATCCGCGATATTTCGGAACGTCTGGCCGCAGAGTCCGAAATCGAACGCTCTCGCGAAAAGGCCCTTGCCGGAGAGCGGGCCAAAGCGCGGTTCCTGGCCATGATCAGCCACGAAATGCGCACGCCGCTCAACGGCATCCTGGGCGCTCTCGAACTCTTGGGGGACACCGGCCTAACCCCGGAACAAGAGAAATTCACCCGCATCATGCGCTCTTCTGGCCAGCTTTTGCTGACGCAGATCACCGACGCGCTTGACCTCACGCAGGCCGCCGCACGTCAGATCGTGTTGCGCCCTGCGGTCTTTGATCTTGACCAACTTCTTGGGGAATTGGCGGAAACCCAGCAGGGACCTGCGCAGGCACGCGGCAACAGCCTGCGGCTGGTGGCCCCCAAGGATGGGTTCGGGCGTGTGACCGGAGACCGGGCGCGCATCTATCAGGTTCTGCTTAACCTTGTCTCGAACGCGATCAAATTCACCCGGGATGGGGAGATAACGCTCGACGTCAGCCGCCTGCCATCAACAGACAATGAGCCGGACATGATCGAGTTTCAGATCATTGACACAGGCATCGGGATCAGTTCTGACAACTTGCCAAAGGTGTTTGACGATTTCATGCGGGTTCAGGATACCACGGGCGACCGCCCCGAGGGGACCGGATTGGGTCTTGGTATCGCGCGCCAACTGGTCAAGCTGATGAAAGGCACGATCGGCGTCGAAAGCGAAGTTGGCGAAGGAAGCCTGTTTTGGGTGCGCCTGCCCCTGCCCGCCGCAGCCGTCGCAATCGCGCCAGAACCAAAGGCCGTGGCCGACGTTCCTCAGACCCACACCCCCGCGCGCGCGCTCGACATTCTGGTGGTCGAGGACAATGCTACCAATCGCGTCGTGCTGGAGGGGATGCTAAAGGGCGATGGCCACAGGGTGCATCTGGCCAGCGACGGGATCGCAGGCGTGGAGGTCGCTCAAAAACAGCGCTTTGACCTAATCCTGATGGATATCAGCATGCCCCGGATGGACGGGCGCGAAGCGACGCTGCACATCCGCGCCAGTCAGGGGCCGAATGCGCGGACCCAGATCGTCGCGCTCACCGCCCATGTGCGCGCCGAGGATCGCGGCGATCTCGAAAAGATGGGCTTTGACCGGGTCGAAACGAAACCCTTGCGCCGCGAGGCGCTGCGCGCCCTCCTGCGGCAGATTGACTCAACCGCCGACGCACCTGCGGATAAACCCTGCCATGTCGATCCGGTTTATATGGAACAACTCCGCGCCGCCTTGCCACAGGACCGCATCGACCGCCTTTTGATAGAGTTCGAAACCGAAGGCGCGGCCATTCTGGGCGATCTGAAGCGGGACGATCCCCTGAGCGGCACAGATCTTGCGGATCGCATCCACAAACTCGCAGGCACAGCAGCGGCCACGGGTGGGCTAGCCTTGCAGGCCCTCTTGGGCCGCGCGGAATCTGCTCTGCGCGGCGGCGATGCGGAAGCCGCGGAAACGGCAATTTCAGCCTTGCCATCCCTTTTGCAAGAGACGCTCCGCCAACTCAACAGTCACAATCGCGCTGGCTGAATCGCGCACAAAGAATTGCCTTTTTGCGGGCTTACTATACGTTTGCACGAAGCTAGATTGCGCCCGTAACCCATGCGCGCTCCATCGCCCTCTGAAAACGGATTGCCGCACCAATGCAGATATGGAAACAACTGCTCTTGCTCTGCCTGATCGGCGGCACAGCCTATGGCGGCTATCTCGGCTATCAGACCTACCTTGTCGACGCGCCCAAAGCTGCGGCAGAAGCGCAGACAGAGCGGCCTGTGACGGTTGAGATTGCCGTATCAGAAGAGCGCACGTTGCAACAAACCATCGAAGCGGTCGGCACGACACGGGCGTTGCAATCCATCGACATCGTCCCCGAGGTCGACGGCCGGCTGACGAGCCTCAGGATCACCCCCGGCGCCCGCGTCGTGCAAGGCGATATACTGGCACAGCTTGACGACACAATCCAGCGTGCCGACCTGACCGAAGCCGAGGCGATATTGGTCGAACAGCGGCAAACCCTCCAGCGCACTCGCCAATTGCGCCAGACCGCCGCGGTGTCGCAGGCGACCGAGGAAGAGGCCGTAGCACGTCTGGCCGAGGCCGAGGCCGAGGTCGAGCGCGCGCGCAGGCGGCTTGAGGATCGCACCATTACCGCGCCCTTCGGGGGGGTGGTCGGGCTGACCAATTTCGATGTCGGTGCGCGCGTGGTCGAGGGTCAGGTTCTCACCAGGCTGGATGATCTGAGCGAGGTCGAGGTGGAATTTTCCCTGCCCGAAACCGTTTTTGCCCTAGTGCAACCTGGCCAGTCCCTGATCGCCCGCAGCGCTGCCTTTGCGGACCGCGTTTTTGAGGGCACATTGGATGTAGTGGACAGCAGGATTGATCCGGTCGGGCGTGCTTTTCGAACCCGCGGGCGCATTCCGAACGCCGATGGCACGTTGGCTGCGGGGATGTTCTTGTCCTTGACGCTGGTGCTATCCGAGAGCACGCATGTCACCGTTCCGGAAGAGGCGCTCATATTTCAGGCCGCAGAAACCTATGTTTTTGTCGTCGCAGATGGCAAGGCCAGCCGCCGCACCGTCACCTCCGGTCAGCGCAAGGATGGGCGGATTGCGATCCTATCAGGATTAGAGGCCGGCGAAGAGGTGATCATTCGCGGGCTGCAACGGGTCCGTGATGGCAGCGCACTCAAGATCTTGGGCGCGGACAAGGACGCCACGGCGAAAACCGATCTCGCCAAGCCGGAGAGCGCAACGTGACACTTTCGGACATCTCGATCAGACGCCCGGTTCTGGCTGCGGTAGCGAGCCTGCTGATCGTGATCTTCGGTGTCGCGGCGCTGCGGTCTATCCCCGTGCGCGAATTGCCGGATGTAGACAATGCCGTCGTGACCGTGACCACCACCTATCGGGGGGCTGCCCCTGAAGTGATCGACACGGACATCACAGAGACGGTTGAGGGTGCCATCGCCTCTATATCCGGCATTCGCACCATCAGTTCGGAGAGCCGTCAAGGCCGCAGCCGCGTCACCATCGAGTTTGAAACCAGTGTCGATATCGACGTGGCCGCCAATGACGTGCGCGACGCCGTAGGCCGGGTACGTGGCGACCTGCCTGAAGAGGCGGACGAACCTCAAGTCGTCAAGAGCGATGCCGATGCCGACCCCGTGATGCGCGTCGCCGTCACGTCGGATCGCATGACCACGGCTGAAATCACCGACTATATCGACCGTTTCGTGGTGGATCGGTTCTCTACCCTCGACGGGGTGGCCAATGTCGACGTGATCGGCGCGCAGCCTTTTGCAGTGCGGATATGGATCGACCGCCGTGCGCTCGCCGCGCGCAACCTCACCGTCTCGGATGTCGAGGCGGCGCTCTTGCGCAACAACCTCGAACTGCCCGCAGGCGAGGTGGAATCGATCAACCGGCAAATGACCGTGCGGCTGAACAGCCGGTTGCACAGCGTCGAGGATTTCCGCGACATCGTGATCGACCGCGTGGCGGGCTATCCGGTGCGGTTGGGCGATGTGGCGCGGGTGGTGCCGGGGGTAGCAGACGATTCCACCATCGTGCGCACCAACGGGACAGAAGCCGTCGGTATGTGGATATTGCGGCAGAGCCAGTCCAACACGCTCGAGATTTCCAACGCCGTGCGTGCCGAAATCAAGGCGCTGCAACCCAATCTGCCCGAAGGCATGCGGATCATCGTGGGTTCGGATGATGCGCTCTTTGTCGGGGCCTCGATCCGCGAAGTGGTCATCGCGCTCTTCATTTCTCTGGCACTTGTAGTCGCGGTGATCCTCCTTTTCTTGCGCAGCCTCCGTGCCACGCTTGTTCCTTTCATCACAATTCCTGTGTCGTTGATCGGCAGCTTTCTCTTGATCGGTATGTGGGGCTTTTCGCTTAACACGCTGACATTGCTCGCGCTACTGCTCGCCATCGGACTTGTGGTGGACGATGCGATTGTGGTGTTGGAAAACATCCAACGCCGGATCGAGGATGGGGAATCTCCGCTGGTGGCCAGCGTGCATGGCGCGCGCCAAGTGACTTTTGCCGTCATCGCCACCTCTGTCACCTTGATCGCGGTTTTTGTGCCTCTCTCGTTCATGCCCGGTCAGGTGGGCCGCCTCTTTGTGGAATTTGGCTGGGTTATGGCAGGAACGGTCGCGATTTCGACCTTCGTCGCTCTCTCCGCCTGCCCGGCGCTCGCCTCCAAGGTGCTGAGCGCGCGCAAACTGCGCGCGAACGCCTCAACCGGCCCACGCCCGCCCTCGTGGGTTCAGCGCGTCTATCGCGCGCTTCTGACCCGCGCCATCGGCATGCCTTTGGTGATCCTGCCAGTGACCCTTGCCATCACGGCGGGGGCCGCACTCTTTTATGACAGCCTGCCCCGCGAGTTGGCCCCACGCGAGGATCGCGGCGTAGGCTTTGTGCCGCTCACGGCACCGCAAGGCTCGACCGTGGGTCATTCCGACATGGCCGCCCGTCAGGTCGAGGCTATTCTCGAACCTCTGCGCCAATCAGGCGAGATCGAGACCGTGTTCAGCTTTACCGGCTGGGGCGGAAGGGCCTGGCGCTCTTTCGTCGTGTTTCGCCTTGCCCCTTGGGAAGAGCGCGTTCGCCCCGTATCCGTCATCGTCAGCGAAATCGCCCCGCAGATGGGCCAGGTCACTATCGCACGCGGATTTCCCGTAACCCCGGCGGGCCTTGGCCTACGCGGCAGTTCGACACCAGTGCAGGTGGTTATCGGCGGTCCAGATTTCGAGAGCGTCAAGGAATGGGCAACCACTCTGCTGGAACGCGTCGAAGCAGTGGAGGGTCTCGTCAATCCCGAGATCAATTTCGAACAGAACCTGCCACAGCTTGACATCGAAATCGACCGTGCCCGCGCAGATGATCTGGGCATCTCTGCCGATGTGATCGCGGCCACGTTGCAAACCATGCTTGCCTCGCGCGAAGTCACGACCTTTGTCAGCCGGGGCCGCGAATATCCCGTGCTGGTGCAGGCCGAGGATGCAGACCGCCGCGTCCCCACAGACATCGAAAACATCTTCCTGCGCGCGGGCGATGGCGAGACGCTGGTGCCGCTTGGCGCGCTCGTAACCCTGACGGAGAATGCCGCAACCCCCTCGCTCCGGCGCTTTGATCGCCTGCCCTCGATCCAACTGTCGGGCGCGCTTGCCCCGGATGCCGAACTGGGGGACGTGCTGGCACAGGTTCAGGACATCGCAGACGACATCCTGCCCCCCGAGGCCAAGCTGGGCTACGATGGCCAATCGCGCACCTATATGGACACATCCGCCGGGGTCGGCGTCGTGTTCCTGCTGGCGCTGCTGATTGTCTATCTTGTGCTTGCGGCGCAATTCGAGAGCTTCGTGCATCCGCTCGTCATAATGCTCACCGTGCCTGTGGGCGTGGCAGGGGCGATCTATGCCATGGCGGCGGGGGGATTGTCGCTCAATGTCTACAGCCAGATCGGAATCATCCTACTGATAGGGCTCATTTCCAAGAACGGCATCCTGATTGTAGAATTCGCCAATCAACTCCGCGACGAAGGCTATGCGGTGCGTGAGGCGGTGATCGAGGCTTCCGTCCTGCGTCTGAGGCCCATCATGATGACCGCGATCTCTACTATTCTCGGCGCAGTGCCGCTTGTTACCGCTTCTGGCGCGGGGGCTGAGAGCCGCATCGCGGTGGGCACGGTGATCATCGCGGGTCTTGCCATGGCTACAGCGCTCATGCTCTTTGTCACGCCGATCCTCTATGACTTGATGGCCCGGTTCACCCGTCCACGTGGTGCGATTGAAAAGACACTCGATGCCGCCCTTGGCAAGCGCGGCCAACCCGCTGAGTGATTTCTTGCCACGACCGCTCTCCGCGCCTCGTTTTACGGCTTGCAAGGGTGGCAATCCCAAGGGTGCAATGCCATAAAAGACAGAGTCGAAGGGGGGCATCAGGTGCTGCAATCAAGGTTCGGAAAATCGGCCCTTACCGCGCTCTGCCTTTGTCTTGCGCCCTCGCTCGCATACGCCGCCGAGGTCAGGTTTACCGCTCCCGAGGCGGGGGATGGGTTCACGGACCGGCTGCGCAGCGCGTCGCTCTCGATAACCACCGCCGCGAAAGAAGAAGCGACCGCACAGGATTTGCTGGCCGCCGCACAATCGGATTACGGGCGCCTGATCGGTGTACTCTATGCCGAAGGCTTCTATGGCGGCGTGATCCGCATCCGCGTCGACGGCCAGGAAGCCGCGAGCATCCCCCCTCTGCGCGCGCCAAACGAAATCAGACAGATCGACATCACCGTCGAACGCAACGCACCCTTCGTCTTTTCAACCGCCCGCGTCGCACCGCTTGCGCCAAAAACCGCACTGCCACCTGAATTTGCCAAGGGCAACCGGGCCAAGGGCGATCTGATCGGCGAGGCCACGCGCAGCAGTATCGCCGCGTGGCGCGCCAGCGGCCACGCCAAGGCGCTTGTTGCAGAGCAAACCATTATCGCCGATCACGCGGACTCGACGCTTTTTGCCGACATCAGCCTTGATCCCGGCCCGCGCCTGCGTTTCGGCAGGCTTTTGCTGGCGGAGGAAAGTCGCGAAAGCCGCGTGCGTCCAGAGCGCATTCGCGATATTGCAGGACTGCCGACCGGACGACAGTTCTCGCCCGAGGAATTGGACGAGGCCGCTGCGCGCCTGCGCCGCAGCGGTGCCTTTCGATCGGTCGTGATGATCGAGGCGGACAGGCCCAATACCGACGGAAGTCTTGACATTACGGCCCGCGTCACCGACGCCAAACCGCGCCGCCTCGGCTTTGGCGCGGAACTGGCCTCACTCGAAGGGTTGACGCTCTCGGGCTTTTGGCTGCATCGCAACCTCTTTGGCGGGGCGGAACGGTTGCGGCTTGATGCCATGATCGGTGGCATCGGTGGCGACTCAGGCGGCGAGGACTACCGTCTTGGCGCACGCTATGACCGTCCCGCAACCTTTCACCCCGATACCGGCCTCTTTCTATTGGCAGTGATCGAGGGCAATGACGAACCGGATTATACCGAATCCAAGGTCGAGATCGGCGGTGGCTTCACCCGGATATTCTCGCAGGAGTTGCGCGGCGAGGCTGGGATTTCCTATCGCTATTCCGACATCGACGACGATCTGGGGCGGCGCGAACTGCAGCATCTCCTCTTTCCCGCCAGTCTCACTTGGGACAAACGCAATGATCAGCTCAATGCCACCTCTGGCCATTTCATCGAGGTCACGCTGACGCCCTTTATCGGTCTCGACGAAAAATCGGGGGATGGGGCGCGGATGTTTGCCGATGCCCGGCACTATCGCAGCTTTGGCGCGGGCGACCGCTATACACTGGCAGGGCGCGCGCAGTTCGGATCGGTCGCAGGCCCATCGGTAGGCGAAATTCCAGCTGACATGCTGTTTTACTCCGGTGGGGCAGGCACTGTGCGCGGGCAGGATTACCAATCTCTCGGCGTCGACATTGCCCCCGGTGTCACGGTTGGCGGGCGCGCTTTTGTTGGCTTCTCGGGTGAATTCCGCGCCACTGTCACTGACAACATTCAGGCCGTCGCCTTTGCCGACACGGGATTTGTCGGTCAGGATGCCCTTGGCACGGGCCGCGGAGATTGGCACAGCGGTGCCGGGATTGGTGCGCGCTACTTTACCCCAGTGGGTCCAATTCGCGTGGATATCGCCACGCCCCTAGGCGACAAGGCCGGGGAAGACCTCGAAATTTATATCGGCATTGGGCAGGCGTTCTGATGGCCCGACTGTTCTTCATCCTTTCACTGGTGCTGACTGCGTTTGCGACCCCGCTCTTGGCGCAATCCGCTGATGAGGACCGCGGCTATCTGCAGGCCCTTCTTGAAGACAACCTGTCCGGTGCAGGGCGCGAAGTGCGGATCACCGGCTTTGCCGGGGCGCTGTCGTCGCGGGCCACAATCGAGGAACTGACCATCGCCGACCGCGATGGCATCTGGCTCACGCTGCGCGAGGTGGCACTCGATTGGACGCGCACGGCGCTTTTGCGCGGCCGGGTCGAGGTCAACCGCCTGACCGCACGAGAAATCATTGTGGCACGCGCCCCGATCGCCGAAGAACCGCTCTCGCCAGAGATGGCAGAGGCCACGCCATTCCGCCTGCCAGAGCTTCCGGTCTCGGTCAATATCGGCGAAATCAGCGCCGAGACGCTCACGCTTGGCGCGCCCCTGTTGGGCGAAGAAATCGCCCTGCGCCTGCTCGGTCGGCTGTCACTGGGCAGTGGCGAAGGTGCGGCAGAAATAGACGTGACCCGGCTTGACGGGCGCGGCGCGGTCACGCTCGACGCAAGTTTTGTCAATGCGACAGAGGTTCTGGCACTTGATCTGTCGTTGCAAGAGGACGCAGGCGGCATCGCTGCCACATTGCTGCAACTGCCGGATCGGCCCGCGCTTGCGCTCGGGATCAGCGGCACGGCCCCTTTGAATGACTATACGGCCGAAATCCGCCTCGCCTCGGACGGCACACCCCGTCTGACCGGGCAAGTCACGATCCGCGACGCAGCCGCAGATGAGACGACAGCCAAGGTCTTTGGCGCGACCCTTTCTGGCGATCTCACCCCCCTCATTGCCGCCGACTACCGCCCCTTCTTTGGCACGCAAAGCGCGCTCAAAATGACCGGCACGCGCCAACAGAACGGGGCTCTGGAGATCGCGGATTTCACGCTTACGGCGGCACAAATTTCCCTCTCCGGTGCCCTGACGCTCGATGCGGCGGGTTGGCCACAGCAGTTCAGGCTCAACGGGAAATTGGGGGATGGCGAAACCCGCGTGCGTTTGCCGATCAGCGGCCCGGCAATCCATATCCGGGGCGCCACGATTGACGCCGCCTTTGATGCCGCGCGCGGCGACCGTTGGCGCGCACGGCTGGGTCTGACCGGGTTCGAGCGTCCCGACATCGCTCTTTCCACAGCGACCCTCTCAGGCCGTGGTGCCTTGGAACGCACCGCGCCACGCGGTGTCACCGCGCTGATGGAATTCGACCTGGGCGGGATGCGCATTGACGATCCAGCATTGTCCGAGGCCGTCGGAACAGAGATTGGCGGGCTCGCCTCTCTCGATTTTACCGAGGGTCGCCCGCTTGTCCTGAGGGCGCTCCGCCTTACATCAGGCGCAGCGCAGCTCATGGGCAACGGGCGAATCTCTGCCTTTGCTGACGGCTTTCCCGTCTCTGGTACCGCCACGCTGGAGGCACCCAATCTCAAACGCTTTGCTGCCCTCACCGGACAGAATATCGCAGGTGCCGCCAAGGCCACCATGACAGGATCCGGCAGCCTGCTTGGGGGTGACTTCGACATCACGCTCGATGCCGAAACAGATCAACTGGCAGTCGGCATCGCCGAGGTTGACCCCCTGATCGCAAGCGCGGGCACGCTTTCTCTCGCGGCACGCCGCGACACAACAGGCATCGCGCTCGACCGACTTCAGGTCGAGAACGAGGTTATTCGCGCCACGGCATCGGGGCGTTTGAACGGGAACAGCGGCGCGCTCAGCCTTGCAGCGCGGTTGACTGATCTCGCGCTCGCCGATCCGCGTCTGTCCGGCCCGGCGGAACTCAGCAGCAATGTTGCGTGGCAAACCGGCGGTGACGTGACACTAACCGGGCTTGACGCTGCATTCATGGGCACCCGCTTGCGCGCCGACGCATCGCTCTCGCCCGAGGCGGCGGGTTTGCCAGTCAGTGGCGAACTTCGGGCCGAGATCACCGATCTGGCGCGTTTCAACGCTCTGGTTGGTCAGCCCCTGCGCGGCGCACTTGACCTCAGGGTCGCGGGTAAAGCCAAGGATCGCGGGCAGGATGTGGAGATCAATACAGCGATTGACGGGCGTGACCTGCGGACCGGAATTGCGGACCTTGACAAGCTCATCGCCGGACGGCTCAAGCTCACGGCCGCCGGTGCGAGGCGTCTTGACCGGATCGAAATTGACACGGTCGAGCTTGAGACACCACAACTCACTCTCTCAGCAGGATCGCCCCGCCCCGACGCCCCCGTGGATTTCAATGTGCGTCTGAACAATCTCGGGCTCTTCGCCCCGGATTTTGCAGGTCCGGTGACGGCTACGGGGCGCGCCAGCCTGTCCGGAGATTTTGCACAACGGGTGGCCGTGACACTCTCAGCCGAAGGTCCGGGGGGCACGACGGCGCAGGTCTCGGGCGATATCGTAGATCACGGTGCGCGGCTTGATCTGAGCGCCAGCGGCGCGCTCCCCTTGGCGCTTGCCAATAGCTATATCCGGCCAAATGCGATTCAGGGCACGGCGCGCTATGATCTGCGGATCAACGGGGCCCCTGCCCTGCCTTCTGTTTCGGGCACGATCAGCACCTCTGACACACGTATCGCCCTGCCCGCAACCGGCCTGACGGTCGAAACCCTGAGCGGCACCGCAACCCTCGGTCAAAGCCGCGTGCAGACAGACTTCACCGCCCGGATGCGCGATGGTGGTGAGATACGAGTGACGGGGCCGATTGGCCTGACACCCGGTTTCTCGGGTGATCTGGAGGTTGGGCTTGACGGTCTCGTGCTGACCGACCAGTTGATCTACACCACCACGGTAAATGGCAACATCGGCGTTAATGGCCCCCTGACGGGCGGCGCACGGATCGGCGGGGCACTGACACTCGAGGAAACCAATATCCGCATCCCGTCTGGATTGGGGGCGTCTTCGGTCTCGCTGCCGGATCTTCAGCATCGGAACGAACCGGCCGCGGTACGCCAAACCCGCGCGCGCGCTGGCCTGATCCAGACCGAAACCGCGGGGCGCGCACGGCCCTATGCGCTCAATCTGTCGATCAGCGCGCCTAACAGGATTTTTGTTCGTGGGCGCGGGCTTGATGCCGAACTGGGCGGCAACTTGCGCCTAGCGGGAACCACCGATGCCGTTGCCCCAGACGGGTTTTTTGAACTGATCCGCGGACGGATCGACATCCTTGGTCAAAGGCTTACGATGACCGAGGGGCGCATTACCATGCAAGGCTCGCTCGATCCATTTCTACGATTTGTGGCCACCACCGATGCGGGCGATGTTGCCGTTCAGGTCATCGTCGAAGGCTTGGCAAGCGCGCCCGAGGTGCGTTTTGCCTCTGATCCCGATCTGCCACAGGAAGAGGTCGTCTCGCGCCTGATCTTTGGCCGTGGCCTCGACAATATCTCAGCGTTTCAGGCTGCACAGATGGCCTCGGCAGTGGCGACACTGTCGGGCAACAGCAACGCCGACGTGGTCGGCAAGCTGCGCGGTGCCATCGGCCTCTCGGATCTGGACGTCACCCAAACCGAAGATGGCGGCACAGAGGTCAGTGCCGGCGCGTATATCTCGGACAAGGTCTATACCGAGGTCACAGCCGACAGCGACGGGAAGCAACGCATAAATCTCAACTTTGATCTCAGCGACAGTGTCACGCTCAAGGGCGGGGCCTCTAACGATGGCTCCTCTGGGGTCGGCGTGTTCTTTGAGCGCGATTATTGAGCGAAAACCAAAACCCTTTCGCAGATTGCTAAGAATTCGTGCATAAAAGACTGACCTAAGGCCTCGGCGCTTGGAACAATTCGTGCAGCGGTCGGGCAAAAGGGAGGATCGCATGCGTTATATTCCACTGTTGCTTAGCATTTTGCTCGTGCCTGTTGGCGGGCTGCTGGCTGTCTGGTTGCCTTTTTGGGGCGGATTGCTAGCGGGGCTTGCAGGCGTGGCCGCGTTTATCGGTCTTTACGATCTGTTCCAGACCAAACGCGCCGTGCTCAAAAACTACCCGCTCTCAGCACGGCTGCGCTTTCTCTTCGAGCATTTCCGCCCCGAAATCCGGCAATATTTCCTAGAAAGCGACCACGACGAGACCCCATTCTCCCGCGAGCAGCGCGCGCTGGTCTATCGCCGCTCCAAGGGGATTGAGGGCCTACGCCCCTTTGGTACCTTGCGCAATGTCAATGCCGTGGGCCACGAGTGGATCAATCATTCCATGTCACCAAGCCATCTTGGCGACATTTCCTTTCGTCACCTTATCGGCGGCCCGGACTGCGCCCAACCCTACGACAGCTCTGCGCTCAACATCTCGGGCATGTCTTATGGCGCGCTCTCGCCCACGGCGATCGAGGCGCTGAACTGGGGCGCGAAACTGGGTGGCTTTGCGCATACCACCGGCGAAGGCTCCATCTCTCGGTTTCATCGCAAACATGGCGGCGATCTGATCTGGCAGATTGGTTCGGGTTATTTCGGATGCCGCACGGCCAATGGCGCATTTGACCCCGAGATGTTTGCCACAAATGCCGCCAACGATCAGGTCAAGATGATCGAGATCAAGCTGAGCCAAGGGGCCAAGCCCGGACACGGTGGCATCCTGCCGGGGGCCAAAGTGACAGAGGCGATTGCAGAGGCGCGCGGCGTCCGCGTAGGTCAGGACTGCATCAGCCCCGCCGCCCACTCCGAATTTTCCTCGCCCGAGGGGCTCTGTCGGTTCATAGCCCGCCTGCGCCAACTCTCAGGCGGAAAGCCTGTGGGACTCAAGCTCTGCGTGGGCCATCCCTGGGAAGTGTTCGCCATGGTCAAGGCCTTTCATGAAACCGGAATTACGCCAGATTTCATCACCATTGACGGGGCCGAAGGCGGCACGGGCGCAGCCCCGGTAGAATTCGCCGATCACAAGGGGGCCCCCATCCGCGAGGGGCTGATGCTGGTGCACAACAGCCTCGTCGGTGTGGGACTGCGCGACCGCATCCGGCTGATCGCCTCGGGCAAAATCATCAGCGCCTTTGACATGTGCCGCATGTTCGCCCTTGGCGCCGATGGCTGTAACATCGCGCGCGGATTCATGTTCGCGGTAGGTTGCATTCAGGCGCAGGTTTGTCATTCCGGCAAATGCCCCACGGGCGTCACCTCGCAGGATCCCGGGCGTTACCGTGCGATCGTCGTTACGGAAAAGCATCTGCGCGTCGCCAATTATCACCGCAACACACTCTTTGCGCTAAAGGAAGCGGTGGAATCCTCTGGTCTCCAGCGCCCACAGGAATTCACCCCGCATCACCTGATGATCCGCGTCAACAGCCGCGAAGTGCGCTCCGCCGCCAGCCAATATCTCTGGCTGCAACCGGGCGAATTGCTCAGCGGTCATGTCACTCATCCGGCCTTTGCGAAATACTGGGACCACGCCCGACCCGACACCTTCGCCTTCGCTCCCTGAGCCAGGACACCGGACAGGCAATATTTTCAGATACTGGTCAGGGAAAGCGAATGGTGCCCAAGGTGGGATTCGAACCCACACACCCGTAAAGGCGGCGGATTTTGAATCCGCTGCGTCTACCGTTCCGCCACTTGGGCACTGTTCTTTCTCTAGCCAAGCATACGACCGGCGTCCAGTGGCGAAAAGGACTCTCTTGGTGGAAATTGCACAAGAAATCTCTCGGGCCTTGACCCCGGCCAATTGGCGTGGTGTCTCGCGTCAGGCAACCCGAGAGACACCGATGATCCGCGCGCTTTATGACTGGACGATCCGCATGGCCGATCACCGCCATGCGCTTTGGGCCTTGGCGGCGGTGTCTTTTATCGAAAGCTCTATCTTTCCAATCCCGCCCGATGTGCTGATGATCCCGATGATCCTCGCCCGCCCGTCGCGCGCATGGTTGATCGCGGTCGTTGCCCTCGTCTCCTCGGTTCTGGGAGGGCTCTTGGGCTATGCCATCGGTGCCTTTGCCTTTCAGGAGATCGGCCAGCCGATCCTCGCAGCCCTCGGCAAGGGCGACGCGATGGCCGAATTCAGCGGGCGGTTCAACGATTTCGGGTTCTGGGCTGTGCTGACCGCCGGCATCACGCCCTTTCCCTACAAGGTCATCACCATTATGTCCGGCTGGACCGCGATGCCGCTTGGTGTATTCATCGCTAGCTCAATTCTCGCACGCGGCATCCGCTTCTTTCTGGTCGCGGCCCTTCTGTGGAAGTTCGGGGCCCCGGTGCGCGATTTCATTGAGCGCCGTCTTGGCCTCGTGACCATCGCCTTTGTGGTCCTGCTCTTTGGCGGCTTTTACGCGACGAGGTTCCTTTGATGAAACTAAGCCAGAAGCACCTAATTCTCCTCGCCGCAGGCGGGTCCGCAGCCCTTATGCTGGGGGCGCTTGGGTTTCAGCACTTGGGCGGCATGGCCCCGTGCAAGCTCTGCATCTGGCAACGATGGCCGCATGTGCTCGCAATCGGTTTCGGCGCTGTAGCCCTCATTGCCCTGCCCCGCCTGTTCAGCCTTGCAGGTCTCTTGGCGGCCCTGACCACTGCGGCTCTTGGTGGTTATCACACCGGGGTCGAGCGTGGCTGGTGGCAAGGTCCGACCAGTTGTTCGTCCTCCGGCACGGACGGGATCAGCGCCGATGCGCTCTTTGAACAGATCATGGCGGCCCCCTTGGTCCGCTGCGATCAGGTGCCTTGGGAAATGCTTGGCCTGTCAATGGCCAGTTGGAACATGCTCATGTCGCTGGGGTTGGCCGCACTCTGGCAGATGGCCTTGCGCGCGCGTTGAAGCTGCTTCAAGCCCCCGACTTCCAGGTATTGAGAAGCAGACTTGTCTCGGACTGGGCTATCCCTTCGAACCGCCGGATTTGCGCCAGAACTTTGTCGAGTTCCTCTAGCGTCTCGGTGCCAATCTCGACGATCACATCCCACCGGCCATTGGTGGTGTGCGTCGCGCGCACGGCACTCAACCCGTTGAGCTGACGCAAGATCCGGTCGGTACCGCGCCCTTCGATCCCCAGCATCATGAGGCCCCGCACCGGATCACGGGCCGCGTCGCCGCGCAGCACGACGGTAAAGCCAACAATCGCCCCGCTGGCACGCAGCCGCTCGATCCGCGCACGCACTGTGGTACGCGACATGCCAAGCCCGATCGCCAGATCTGACAGAGAGGCGCGCGCGTCATGCCGCAGCATGGAAATCAACCTCTGATCGGCATCATCCATTTCGCAAAATCCTTAATCCAATTTGCGCAATTACTGCCCCATTTGCGCAAAATAGCCGCTTCAAATCAACCCAATTCGGCGGCATCCTGCTTCTGAAGCGTAAAGTGAGAGCATCCGATGACCCCACAAACCATTCTTCTGATCGGTGCCCCGGTGGATAGCGGCAAGGACCGGCGCGGCTGCCTGATGGGGCCCGATGCCTATCGCACGGCCGCGCTGGCCGAGGCGCTTGGTGATCTCGGGCACAGCTTGCGCGATCTTGGCAATCTCTGCCCTGCTTCGGTCGCCGCCGATCCCGCCCTGCCCGCGCATGTTCATGCACCCGCGGAAACGGCGGGCTGGACGGCCTCCTTGATGCAGGCCGCGGAAACGGCCATGCAAGAGGGGCTGCCGATCTTTCTGGGGGGCGATCACAGCCTGTCGCTCGGCTCTGTCGCGGGTGTGGCCCGTCATGCCGCCGCCATGGGGCGCCCTCAATTCGTGCTCTGGCTCGATGCCCATAGCGATTTTCACACGCCGCAGACCACGGCCTCGGGCAATCTGCACGGCACGCCGCTTGGCTATGTCACGGGTCGTGCTGGTTTTCATGGCTTTCCCCCGGTGGCCCATCCGGTGCCCGAAGAGAATATCTGTATCCTTGGCCTGCGCTCTGTGGACCGGGCGGAACGCGAGGCGCTTCAGGCCAGCCGCATCCGCTATCACGACATGCGGGTGATCGACGAAGAGGGGATTTCCCGCCCTCTCGGGGCCTTTCTCGACCGTGTTGCTGCGGCGGGGGGCGCGCTGCATGTCAGCCTTGATGTCGATTTCATAGACCCAATCTTTGCCCCCGCCGTGGGCACCACGGTGCCAGGCGGCGTGACAATCCGCGAGGCGCATCTGACGATGGAGATGATCTGCGACAGCGGGCTCATGACCTCGCTCGATCTCGTGGAACTCAACCCGTTTCTGGACGAACGCGGACGCACCGCACAGGTGATGGTCGATCTCGCGGCGTCGGCCCTTGGCCGCCGTGTCTTTGACCGCCCGACCCAAGCCTATAGCTGAGGACTCAATCATGACGCTTGCCCCCTCTCACAAGGCGTTGGTGCCTTTTGTCTCTGTCGACGACATGATGAAGCTGGTGCATCACATCGGGATAGAGCCGATGTTGCGCGGGCTGGCCGACTATATCGAGGCCGATTTCCGCCGGTGGGAACTGTTCGACAAGACCCCCCGCATCGCCAGCCATTCCAAGGAAGGCGTGATCGAACTCATGCCCACTTCGGATGGCGAGGTCTATGGTTTCAAATATGTGAACGGCCATCCCAAGAATACCCGTGAGGGGCTGCAGACCGTCACCGCCTTTGGCCTCTTGGCCAATGTGGGCAACGGCTATCCGGTGCTGCTCTCGGAAATGACTGTGCTGACGGCCCTGCGCACGGCAGCCACCTCGGCGATGGTTGCCAAATATCTGGCCCCCAAAGGCGCGGATACCATGGCGATGATCGGCAATGGCGCGCAGTCCGAGTTTCAGACGCTGGCGATGAAGGCAATCTGCGGCCTCAAATCCGTGCGCCTCTATGACATCGATCCAGCCGCCACCGCCAAGGCCGCCCGCAATCTGCAAGGGCTTGGGCTGGAGGTGATCCCCTGCACCACCCCAGAAGAGAGCATGGAAGGCGCCCAGATCATCACCACCTGCACGGCGGACAAGCAATATGCCACCATTCTGACCGACAACATGGTTGGCGCAGGCGTGCATATCAACGCCATCGGTGGCGACTGTCCGGGCAAGACGGAACTGGCCCCCGGTGTGCTGCACCGCGCGAGCATCTTCGTCGAATATCCCGAACAGACCCGGATCGAGGGGGAAATTCAGCAGCTTGCCCCGGATCACCCCGTTACCGAGATGTGGCAGGTGATCAACGGCACCGCGAAGGGCCGGACCAGCAACGATCAAATCACGCTCTTCGACAGCGTGGGCTTTGCGATCGAGGATTTCTCGGCCTTGCGCTATGTGCGCGACCATATCGCGGGAACCGAGCTTTTCCTGGACCTCGACCTTCTGGCTGATCCGGACGATCCCCGCGACCTCTTCGGCATGCTGCAACGCGCAGCCAGACCCTGAGCGGGCGCGCCTCAGCGCCCTTTGAAGAGCCCGCCCAATATACCGCGCACGATTCGGCGCCCCGTGGTGCCGGTCAACTCCTTCATCACCGCCGAGGCAAGCGCCCCCCCGAGACTTTCGGGTTCGCGCACGCGGCGGCTCTGGCCCGAAGACGTCCCTGCACTATACCGCCGCGCCGCCTTGAATTCACGGGCGCGCTCTGCCTCCGCCTCTTCGGCTGCGGCGGCTGCAGCAATCTTGGCCTCAGCCTCTTCTGCCTCTTTGGCCGCAGCCTCGGCGCGGGCGGCAAGGATTTCATGGGCGGACTGGCGATCAATCGCCACCTCGTATTTGCCCGCCACGGGCGACCCCGCAATCACCGCGCGCCGTGTGGCGGCATCGCAAGGGCCAAGCTGTGTCGCAGGCGGACGAATGAGCGTGCGTTCCACCACGCCCGGCACACCCTTGTTCTGCAACATCGAGGTTACGGCCTCGCCCACGCCCACATCGCGGATCGCCTCGACCGTATCAAAGCGCGGATTGGGTCGATAGGTCTCGGCAGCGCGGCTGAGCGCCTTTTGGTCCCGCGCGGTAAAGGCGCGCAGCGCGTGCTGAAACCGGTTGCCAAGCTGACCCAGAATATCCTCGGGCACGTCATCGGGGTTCTGAGTGATGAAATAAACGCCAACCCCCTTGGAGCGGATCAGCCGCGCCACCTGCTCGACCTTGTCCACAAGAGCCTTGGGCGCATCGTCGAACAAGAGATGCGCCTCGTCAAAGAAGAACACGAGCTTGGGTTTCTCGACATCACCCACCTCGGGCAAGGTCTCGAACAGCTCGCTCAAGAGCCAGAGCAGGAACGTCGCATAGAGACGGGGCGAGTTGATCAACCGGTCCGCAGCGAGGATGTTGACATAACCGCGCCCCTCGGGCGTCACACGCATCAAATCCTCAAGCGCCAGGGCAGGCTCGCCAAAGAAATGCGCGCCCCCCTGATTTTCCAGCACCAGAAGCGCACGTTGAATGGCCCCGACCGAAGATGTCCCGACATTGCCATAGCGCAAGGACAGATCCGCGCTGTTCTGGCCCACCCATGTCAGCAGCGCTTGCAGGTCCTTGAGATCGAGCAGTGGCAGCCCCTCTTCATCGGCCACGCGAAACGCGATGTTGAGCACGCCTTCTTGCGCGTCCGACAGGCCCATCAGCCGCGACAACAACAGTGGCCCCATTTCGGACAGCGTGGTGCGCACCGGATGCCCTTGCTCGCCGAAGAGATCCCAGAAGATTACCGGGAAGGTATCGTAGCGAAACCCGTCAAAGCCGATTTTCTGCGCGCGTTCCATGAAAGGTGCATGCAGTTTGTGGTCGGGGCTACCCGCCACCGCCATGCCCGATACGTCGCCCTTGATATCCGACAGGATGACCGGCACGCCGGCGTCCGAAAACCCCTCGGCCAGAACTTGCAGTGTAACCGTCTTGCCGGTGCCCGTGGCCCCAGCGACAAGACCATGACGATTGCCGTATTTCAGCAAGAGTTCCTGAGGCTCAGCATACTCCACGCCACCGCCACCCACAAAAATCGAAGTCTGCACCCCTACACCCCCTGTCCAGAAAAGGTTACGGGCCGACCATACTTAATTAACCCTTTCATGCCAGTCTGAATCCATGCCCGAAACCGATTGTCCTCTGGTTGCGGGTGACTTCCTCATTGTCAGACTGGCCGCGCCTCTTGGGTGCGGCCTTTTTTCGCATTTTTGCGACCTTCCCTGTTGACGCATGCGCGCTTCTGGCCTAGCGTCCGGTTCAATAACTAAGTCGGCCAGTCCGACGGGGAGAAACGCAGGAAGAGGCCGCAAGGCCTCTTTCTTTTTGTGTTGACCCTTTTGTGCTGATCGCACAATCACGGCATATTACAAGATGGCGTAAAGCTGCTGGCAAGTCGGCGTAGATGCGGTTTTGATCCTGACTCTCCCGGCACACCATGCTAAAGCGCGCCAGAAACATAGACCGATATGGGGAAATGATGCCTAAACTATTGACCAGCTTTTCGATCATGGCGTTCCTCGCAATGGGCGGTGCCCTGAGCGCGCAGGAGGCAACACAACCGGCCCCCGAAGCCCCGGCAGAAACAGCGCAGCCGGAAACCGGGACCCCCGCCGTCGGCCTCGACATTGGGCGCCCTGTGCAAGAGGATCCAGCCTACATCAAGTCCACCCATGACGATTGGCAGATCAAGTGCTTTCGCACCGGCGTGGAAGGCCAGGAAGACCTATGCCAGATGTACCAACTTCTGACCGAGAGCGCCGGCAACCCGGTGGCAGAATTCAGCATTTATCGCCTGCCTGAAGGTGGACCGGTCATTGCCGGGGCCACGATTGCCGCCCCGCTCGGCACACTTTTGACCGAAGAGATCAAGCTGGCGGTCGATGGTGGCAATGCCAAGAGCTATGCCTATTCGTTCTGCACCATGGCGGGCTGTTTCGCGCGCATTGGTCTGACGCAAGAGGACGTCAACAACATGAAGCGCGGTGTGAAGGTGACGATTGAAATCGTCCCTGCCCAAGCCCCCGATCAAAGAGTCAAGATCGACGCATCGCTCAAGGGCTTTACCGCAGCCTTCGAAGAAGCCTCGGTTCTTCAGCAATAAACGCACGATATGCCAAACATGAACGCCGCCCCATTGGGCGGCGTTTTGCGTACCACATCTCAGCCAAAGCGCTTGAGCGCGAGCACCGCATTGAGACCACCAAAGGCAAAGGCATTGCTCAACGCCACGTTCACCCGCGCCTCACGCGCCACGTTAGGCACCACGTCGAGCGCGCATTCCGGGTCCGGTTCCTCATAGCCAATGGTCGGCGCAATGATCCCGTCACGCAGCGCCATGATACAGGCCAATAGCTCGACCGCCCCCGTGCCACCAATCAGATGCGCATGCATGGATTTGGTAGACGAAATCATAAGCCGATCGGCATGATGGCCAAACACATCCGCAACGGCAGCACTTTCCGTCTTGTCATTGGCCGCTGTGCCAGTGCCATGGGCGTTGATATACCCCACGTCCTCGCGGTTGACCCTCGCATCGTTGAGAGCACCGGTTATGGCCCTGGCCGCCCCCTGTTTCGATGGCATCACAATATCCGACGCGTCCGATGTCATCGCAAAGCCCGCGACCTCGGCCAAAATCTCGGCTCCGCGTTTCTTGGCGTGCTCCAACTCTTCAAAGACGAAGATCGCCGCCCCCTCGCCCTGAACCATACCGTTGCGATTTGCGGAAAACGGGCGGCAGGCATCGCGGCTCATGACGCGCAACCCTTCCCACGCCTTGACGCCGCCAAAGCACAGCATTGACTCCGATCCGCCCGTGACCATCACCGGCGTAATCCCGCCATGCACCATCTGAAACGCCTGCGCCATCGCGTGATTGGACGAGGCACAGGCAGTGGACACGGTAAAGGTCGGCCCCTTGAGGTTGAACTCCATCGACAAATGCGAGGCCGCGGCGTTGTTCATCAACTTGGGCACGACAAAGGGGTGCACCCGGTTCTTGCCCTCTTCGTAGACAGAGCGGTAATTTTCGTCGAGCGTGGTCATGCCCCCGCCTGAATTGCCAAGGATCACCCCTGCCCGCGCCGCCAATTCACCCGTAAACTCTAATCCCGCCTGCGCTATCGCCTGACGCGCTGCGATCAAGGTGAACTGGGTAAAGCGGTCATAGAGCGCCAGTTGCTGACGGTTGAACTGCGCTTCGGGGTCGTAATTCTTGACCTGTCCACCGATGCGAATCGACAGACGCTCGACATCCTGAAACTCCAGATCGGAAATGCCGCATCGCCCTTCGCGCATCGCCTCAAGGGTGCTGGGCACATCGGCGCCAAGCGCGTTGATCGTGCCCGCGCCGGTAATGACCACGCGTTTCACGTTTGCGCCGCCACCAGCCGCTCGATGCCAGCAATGATCGAGCGCACCGAGGAAATGTCGAAATCGCTCTCTGACGGATTGTTGGCATTGAAGGGCACGGAGATGTCAAACGCCTCTTCGATGGCAAAGATGCTCTCGACCAGCCCAAGGCTGTCGATCCCCAGATCCTCGGGGGTGCTGTCGAGGGTGACATCCGCTGGTTCGAGCACAGCCTGTTCGGCGATAATGGCGATCACACGGTCCTGAATGCTGCTCATGGCAAGGTCTTTCATTCTGACGCCCGAGAACCGGGCGGATGCTGATCTTCTGCGTCGATTTTGTAACAGTTTATTTAAGAACGGTCCCGCGCCCAGACAATCTTTTCTAGATAGCCGCGCAGTGTGCCGCATCTGAAACCTTGCGCTACCACAGGCGGGCGCATGGCAAAAGGCCCGCACCTCTCGGCGCGGGCCATGAACCGACGAACAACTAAGACTTCAGCCCCGCGGCGCGTCCAATGACACCCCTGCCTTTTCCAACGCCTCCCATATCCGCGCATCACGCCCATAGACATCGCCACGATACTGCGGGCGCCCCTGTGCCTGGGTAAAGGCCGTCCGATAAATGATATGCACCGGCACATGCTGTTCGAGCTGCACATAGGTTTCGCGCCTTGTGTCCAGCACGGATTGAAAGAATGCCTTGGGATCGCTTTCCTGCCGCGCCAAGAGCGCATAGGCAAAATCGAACGGCTGATGCAGGCGGATACAGCCATGGCTGAAATCGCGCTTTTCCAAATCGAACAGGGCCTTTTGCGGGGTGTCGTGCAGATAGATGTTGTACTTGTTGGGGAACATGAATTTCACCAGCCCAAGCGCATTGCGCTCTGATGGCGGTTGCTTGATCGCAAAGGGGAAATTCCGTGCATTATACGCGCCGAAATTGACTGCCCCCCGGCTCACCTCGCGGCCGTTGCGATTGTAGAGCTTGAGATGCGACGCCGCCCCCGGATTGCGCTGCATCTGCGGCAGGTATTCATTGACCGCGATGGAATAGGGCACATGCCAGGTCGGGTTGATGACCATATGCTCCATCTCGTCCGAGAATTCGGGGCTGCGACGGTTCTGGTCATTCTTGCCGATCACGGCGCGGGTGGCGAATGTGACCTCGTCATTGTCAAGGATCCGCGCGCTGAAATCCGTGAGATTGACAAGGATATGCCGCTCCCCCCGCTCTTCGCTCAGCCAGCGTTCCCGCTCCATCGCGACGATGACCGATTTCAGCCGATCTAGAGCGGGCGTGTTGAGCGCACCGAGCGTCGTCGTTCCCGCAACGCCATCCTGCTCAAGCCCGTGATCGGCCTGGAATGCCTGGACGGCCTGTTGCAGCCGCATGTCATAGGTCTGCGCCGCACTGCGCGCGAGATAACCCATTGCAATCAAACGGTTGCGCAAGGCAATGACTGCCGGGCCACCGTCACCGGGGCGCAGTTTTTCCGCCGTCACCGTGGGACCCCAGCCGCCATCGGCGATCAGTTTTTCCAGACGCAGTTTTTGTTTGAGCAGTCGGGCATACTCATTGCTCTGAGGCGCAAGATTGCGCATCGTGCGAGCAGGGTCGCCGGACAGGATCTCAGTCAAAAGCGCCCCCGCCTCGCGCCGCGCAACCTCACGCTTGATGTCACTGACGACCTCTGAGGGCACCAGAACCCCCGATTGCAAATCCCGCGCATAACGCAAATAGGCGCGGCTCAGCGCCACCTCGACCTGTCCAAGATCGCGCTGCGACCGCGCAGCACGCATCGCCGTCATTACTCCATCGAGATCATAGCGCTGCGTGGGCAGACCATGCACCCCTGCCCGCGCCAAGACCTGAACCAAGGCCTGACGCCGCGCAAGGTGCTCTGCACCCTCACCGGTCCAGACCGGGCGATACGTCTGTTCCTGATAGAAGGCCGCCAGATCACGATCCTGGGCCGCCGCCTCTGCCACGGCCTGCCGAAACGCCGCCTCTTGCGCCGCAGCTGGCACAGTCCATGCATACAACACGCTGACTACCGTCAACACAACCGGAACAATGCGGAAAATTTTACGGATGCAGGGATGGCCAAGCGCCAAAGTCATTCTTCTACCTCTAGGTCGCGGGATCGCGTTCAGAAAATTATATGCAGGATATCTTGTCCTTCTCAATTTTTTCCTAAGGATTCCCTGTCACATTCGACGACAAGCGCGTGACTGCGGCGAAAATACAGCGGCGACCGCGCATTCCGGCCACATTGGGGAAATTATGCGCGAAATCCCGCCGAAAGGACTTGAATATTGAACGACACGGAAAATCAGGGCTTGGTCATTGATTCCCGCTGTGCCATAAATTCCGCACATCTTGGGGATGATCGACAATGTTGCGGGACAGCAACAACAGGTAGGCTACGGGACAGGCGTTTGAAACAATGACAGAAATCAGTTCAACTGGCATCTCGCGGCGTGGCGTACTGCTGGCGTTCGCGGCAACAGCCGTGGCAGCGGCCCCCACTTTTTCCAATGCGGCCGGGTTTCTACGTGGCGCGGGCGATATCCGCCGCATCCGTCTGGTTTCGCCACGAACCGGTGAGCGGCTTGATACGATCTACTGGATTGAGGGCGACTACCTCAAGGAAGCGGTACGCGAGATTTCGCTATTCATGCGCGACTGGCGCACAAATCAGGTGCGTGACATCGATATTCGCACGATCGACATCATGGCAGCCAGTCACAATCTTCTTGACGCATCCGAGCCTTACACCCTTTTGAGTGGCTATCGCAGTCCGCAGACCAACGCCATGTTGCGCAGCCGATCCAGCGGCGTTGCCCGTAATTCACGGCATATGGTTGGCGAGGCTGCCGATCTGCGCCTTGGCAGCCGCTCAGTCAGCCAGATTTACCGCGCGGGCGTGGCCTGTGGCGGCGGCGGCGTCGGGCGCTACTCCGGTAGCAACTTCGTGCATATGGATTGTGGCCCGGTCCGCACCTGGGGCCGTTAGACACGACGTTCTGACACTGCTCAGACGAAAAACCGGCCCCTCAGGCCGGTTTTCTTTTTGATGGAACCGTCCGCAAATCGCGCTCAGGCGAATTTCGCGTTCCGCGCTGCCTGCAACCGGGCAAAATCATCCCCGGCATGATAGCTGGACCGCGTGAGCGGTGACGCCGAAACCATCAGGAACCCCTTGCCATAGGCTGCCTTTTCATAGGCGGCAAACTCGTCCGGATGCACGAAACGGTCGACCGCATGATGCTTGGGCGTTGGCTGCAAATACTGGCCGATGGTCAGGAAATCTATCCCTGCAGCGCGCATGTCGTCCATCACCTGATGCACAGCCTGCCGATCCTCGCCAAGGCCCACCATGATCCCCGATTTGGTAAACATCGTCGGGTCCATTTCCTTGACCCGCTGCAAGAGACGCAGGGAATGGAAATACCGCGCACCGGGACGCACCGTCGGATAGAGACCCGGCACAGTTTCGAGATTATGATTGAACACATCGGGTTTGGCCGCCACGACGGTTTCCAGCGCGCCTTCATCACAATGCAGGAAATCGGGCGTCAGAATCTCGATCGTCGTCCCGGGTGCACGGTGCCGGATCGCGCGGATGGTCTGGGCAAAATGCTCGGCCCCGCCATCGGCAAGGTCGTCGCGGTCGACGCTGGTCACGACCACGTGCTTCAGGCCCAATTTGCACACGGCATCGGCGACGCGCCCCGGCTCGAACGCATCGAGAGTTTGCGGCTTACCGGTCGCCACATTACAAAAGGTGCAGCCGCGTGTGCAAATCTCGCCCATGATCATCATGGTGGCATGCCCCTGGCTCCAACATTCGCCCGCATTGGGACAGCCCGCCTCCTCACAAACCGTCACCAGCTTGTGCTCGCGCATGATCCGATGCGTTTCGAAATAGGCTTTGCTGGTCGGCGCCTTGACCCTGATCCAGTCCGGCTTGCGCGGCTGGGCGTTATCGGGGCGATGCGCCTTTTCTGGATGACGTTGGTCCGGAAGTTTGAGATCGCGCACGAATTTTTCCCCGCGAATGATTTGGTAAGGCTTGGCTAGTATAAGTCATAGCGATGGAGAGTGCCAGTCACGCAGCGTTACATCCCGACGTCTGCGTCATGGGTAAAGAGTGTCCATCGCGCTTAGTGAGTGTCCCTGTAAATGTCGGCCTGCGCCGTTTGCGGTGCAGGCCGCGTTGCAACGGCGGCGTCGGGCACCTCCGCGCGTGCAAGAGCAATGAGCGCGGCCCCAACCGTTTCCAGAACCTCGGCCAGTTTCTCGAACCAGACCTCGTCTTGCGTGCTCTGACGACGCACCAGCACGATCTGGCGGGCGGGCTCTGGCGGGTCGAAGCGGCGCAGATTTATACCCGGTGCGGCCCGCACTTCGGTTGCCGCCGCAATCTCGGGCATGAGCGTCAGGCCAAATCCCGCCGCCACCAGCCGCGACAACGTGCCAAGGGATGAGGCACCCATGTCGATCTGCGCATGGCCCCGGCCCCGGCCGCAGACCTCCAGCGCCTGATCGGTCAGACAGTGCCCCTCTTCCAGCAACAAAAGCGGGCTATGGACCAGCGAAGTGGGGCGCAGCGCCTCGGCCCCTTGCCCGAGCACGGCCAGCCGCACCGCCGTTCCCGCCAGCAAGAACCGATCCTCAAAGAGCAACCGCTCGCGCAGCCCCTCGGCCCCGACTGGCCGCGCCAGAATCGCGGCGTCAAGCTGCCCGCTCTGAATATCCGCGATCAACTGGTCGGTCTTGGCCTCACGCACCTGCACATCGAGCGAAATGTCGCGACTGCGCAGCGCCTCAAGCACGCCGGGCAGGATATAGGGCGCGATGGTCGGAATGATTCCCAAGGAAAGCCGCCCTGCCAACCCACCCTGCCACCGCGCTGCCTCGGTCAGCGCCTGCATCTCGTCCAGAACCCGCTGCGCATGGGCCAGAATCAGACGGCCAAACGGGGTCAACACGACATCGCGCGCGCGGCGTTCCACCAGTTTTTGACCGAGCGTTGTTTCCAACTCCTTGATCTGAACAGATAGCGCCGGCTGCGAAATATTGACCACCTCTGCCGCACGCCCGAAATTGCGTTGTTCGGCGAGCGCCTTGAAATAGCCAATCTGTCTCAGAGTGATGTTCATATCCCCAGCTTATGGCTA
Organism: Roseovarius mucosus DSM 17069; assembly: GCF_000768555.3. Classification (GTDB taxonomy): domain Bacteria; phylum Pseudomonadota; class Alphaproteobacteria; order Rhodobacterales; family Rhodobacteraceae; genus Roseovarius; species Roseovarius mucosus. The sequence goes on along the minus strand of NZ_KN293975.1, from coordinate 762,955 downwards.
ACCACCCCAAGAACAACCCTGAATTATCGCATGACAGGTTTGCAGCCCGCGCGCCCATCCGCCGTCAGCCGATCAAGCCGCCCGCCTCTCCCAGCTTCTCGTAATGTCGCTTGAGCCGTTGCAGCGCGATGCGTAACACGATCTTGCCTGACCGCGCCGACCACCCCATTTTCTTCTCGGCGCGCTCCAGCCCTTCCATGTAGCAGCAGCAGCGCAGCACCACATCCCCCAACCCCGGCCCCAACTCACGCAGCGCCTCCAGAACGCGCAGGCGGGCCGCCTCGGCATCATATCCCCGAGAGACGGAGGGGCTGGCTTGGTCGTCGACATGGCTTAGGAAATGATCCCAGTTCTGCGTGACCCGCGGCGCCATCTGGGCCAGTTCGAAATCCTCTCTCAGCCGTTCACCCGCGCGCACAAGGTCCGACGTCAAGAACCGGCTACCGTCCTTGTCGCGGCGCCGGGCCAGCGCCACGAGCGGCGAGTCGACCATTCCATAACGCGCGCGCCGCCCACTTGCCCCCGAGGCGGGGCGCGACACAGCGCGCCCTGGCACCATCACCGGCCCGTCCCCGAACCCGCTTGCCTGATTTTCCGCCTCTGCCAGCATCAGGCTCAGCGCGTTGCGGCCCGTTGCGGTGATATGGTAGCGCGCGATGCGCCCCGGCGAGTCACAGGCCACCCAGCCTTTGAGCGCCATTGCCTCTGCCACTTGGCGCTCGACCACCGCCGTGCGCAGGGTTTGACCGATGCCGGTGTCACGCACCACCACGGCCTTGTCCATATCAGCAGAGACAGCCAACAGAGCCCCCGCCTCGCACAGGCGGCGCAGAACGCGCCGCGCCTCTGACTTCAACCGGAGTTCAGTCAGTTCAAGCGTTTGATCGTGTCGCGGGATGGTCTGGGATGTCATCGGAGCCTCCTTGGCAGGAGAACCGGGCATCTTGTCATGGTTGACCCTCTGGCCAAGCCGCCGCAGCGCCTCGTCCACCAAGAGATCATCGCGGCGGGTCTCATAGGCGCGGATCTGGCGCATCACGGTCGAAGCATGCCGCCCCGCGTGCCGCGCCAAGGCCCGGATCGGCGTGCCAGATTCGGTATGGGCCAGATAATGCAGTGCCGCTTCGGGTACCCAGGATGGCACGTCATGCAAAATGGTCTTGAATGCATGCCCCTCGTGCATCGCCCGTCCCCCAAACTTTCGGCCATCCGGCACCAGATCGCAACCTGGCAACTTACCCACAGAGTTATCCACAACTTAAGAGTGCAAAGATTACCGGTTCGTTAATTGTTTCCAGAAATGCAACCTTCATTGACAAATCGTAAACAAATCCAAAGCCCTGCGCGCGCCGCAGCGCCCCAAAACGCAACAGCCATCCAACCTGTGCGACGAAGTATATGCACGATCACAGGAGCCTCTCATGCATGATATTCTCGGAACCCTCCGGGCGCTGCGCCGCCCCCCGCTGCTGATCCGCGCCGCGCGCATCGGCCTGCAAGACTATCGCCGCGAGGTGCATTTGCGGCGCTTGCTCCGCGATGGCCCCCTCCCTCAGAGCGCCACGGCGCTGATCCGCCTGCTGGAGACCGAAGCCGCTCTGGATGAGGAACGCCGCCTTGCCAATTCGGCCTATTCTCCCGCGCGCCACGTTGAGGTGCTGATCGCAATGATGGGCGAGGCTCGGGATGTGGCAATCGCCCCGTCCCTGATCGGGACCTGACAAAAAAGCGCGCCGCAAACAGGTGCGGCGCGCTCTTTTTCACATCAAGTCTTGGGTCTTTTAGCTAAAGGCATCCGGCATTTCGGCCTTGCGCTTGGCGACATAGGCCGCAAGCGCTTCGGCAATCGCGGGATCAAGCGGCGGCTGCTGATAATCCGCCAAGAGCTTGTGAACCCGCGCATTGGCCAGAACCATCGTGTCGCGCTCGCCCTCATCCGCCCAGGTCTCGAACGGCTTGTAATCCAGCAAGTCAGACCGCCAGAAGGCGGATTTGAAATTCGCCTGCGTATGCGCGCAGCCGAGATAATGCCCGCCCGGTCCGACCTCGCGGATGGCATCCATCGCCTGTGCCTCTTCATCAACCTGCACGCCGCGCGCCAGATGGTGAAGCGTGCCCAACTGATCGGCATCCATCACGAATTTCTCGAACGAGGACACCAGCCCCCCCTCCAGCCAACCGCAGGAATGCAGCATGAAGTTGACGCCCGACAACAGGCCCACGTTGAGGCTGTTGGCCGTCTCATAGGCGGCTTGCGCATCCGGCAGTTTCGAGCCGTTGAACGACCCTGAGGACCGGAACGGCAGCCCCAGACGCCGCGCCAATTGACCCGCACCATAGGTGATATGTGCGGCCTCCGGCGTGCCGAATGTCGGCGCACCCGAATTCATGTCGATCGAGGTCACAAAAGCGCCAAAGATCATCGGCGCGCCGGGGCGCACAAGCTGGCTATAGGCAATGCCCGCCAGAACCTCGGCCAGAACCTGCGTCAGAGTGCCCGCCACCGAAACCGGTGCCATGGCCCCGCCCACGATAAAGGGCGACAGGATGCAGGCCTGATTGTTGGCAGCATAGATTTCCAGCGACCCCATCATGACATCGTCAAACGTCATCGGCGAGTTCACGTTGATGAGCGACGTCATGACAGTGTTGTTCTGCACGAACTCCTCTCCAAAGAGGATGTTGCACATATCGACGCTGTCTTGCGCGCGGCTAGGCTCTGTCACCGATCCCATAAAGGGCTTATCCGACAGGGTCATATGCGCCAGCAGCATATCAAGATGGCGTTTATTCACCGGAATATCGGTGGGCTCACACACCGTGCCGCCAGAATGGTGCAACCATTTCGACATATAGCCCAGCTTCACGAACTTGCGAAAATCCTCCATCGTGGCATAGCGGCGGCCGCCTTCCATGTCGCGCACGAAGGGTGGACCATAGACCGGTGCCAGAACCAGCGACTTGCCACCGATTTCCACCGTGCGCTCGGGGTTGCGCGCATGCTGGATGATCCGCGACGGGGCGGTCGCGCAGAGTTGCCGCGCCAGACCGCGCGGAATACGCACGCGCTCGCCCTGCACATCGGCACCCGCTGCGCGCCAACGCTCCAGCGCCGCCGGGTTCTGCACAAAGTTCACGCCAACCTCTGCCAGCACCGTTTCGGCATTGGCTTCGATTATCTCTAGCGCCTCTTCGGTCAGGACCTCGAAATTGGGAATGTTGCGCTCGATATAGCGCGCGGTCTCGATGCTGACGGCGGTGCGTTCGGCGCGGCGCGCGGCCCCGCCGCCGCCCCGGGACCGTCTGCTGCTCAGTGCTGCTTCTGACATGGATGCACCCTTCGTGTGTGGTCAATTGCAATAGCCAAGGCTCCCGCCTCAGGGCAGGTCTACTGTGGTCATACCTGTTTGCCCGCCGCCTTCAGGCGAAGATTCCGGCGATTGCGGGGAAAAAGCGACACGCGTCGCAGATCAATTCCCCCCAGAACGCGATTGATTTCGACACACAGAAAAGTGAATGTCTGAATATATTCACAAACCCTAATGGTTTAGCCTGAGCCTGATCTTTCCAGCACCAACACTTCTGGTCTGGAAAAGCGCGGGACAAACTGACAGATGCGGTTAAACTGCACTGCATCGCGAGGGATTGTATGATGAAAATAGGTTTCGGCCATTTGGCCAAGGTGTGTGCCCTGATCAGTGTGGCAACGCTCGCCAGCCCCGCCACGGCCACCAACGGCTATTTCGCAAACGGATATGGCGGCCAGTCCAAGGGCATGGCCGGGGCAGGTGTCGCGGTACCCACGGGCGTTCTGGGCATGGCACAGAACCCGGCGACGGGCGTCAAGGTGGGCAATCAGGCCGGCTTTTGCCTGACCACGTTTTCACCCAACCGCGACGTGGAAATCGCGCCGGGTGGCCCGCTGACCCCCGGCACTCACAAGAGCCAGAATGACGTCTTCTTCATCCCCTGCGGCGGCGCCAACTGGAAGCTCGATGACCGCTCATCGCTTGGTGCCTTCGTCTTTGCCAATGGCGGCATGAACACGGAATACGACACGAATTTTCTTGCCGGTCTCGGTGCCGGATCCGCACCGCTTGGGGTCAATCTCGAACAGGCGTTCATCACCCTGAACTACGCCCGCAAGGTGAATGACCGCCTGTCCTTCGGAATTGCCCCCATTCTTGCGGTCCAACGGTTCAAGGCGCAGGGCTTGCAGGCTTTTTCGGGCCTCTCGGTCAGCCCCGGCGATGTGACCAATCGCGGTCATGACTGGTCCACCGGCTTTGGCGTGAACCTTGGCCTTCTCTACGAGGCCAGCCCCGAGTGGACCATCGGCGCGGCCTACCGCAATGAAATCCAGATGTCCAAGTTCAGCCGCTACAAGGGCCTTTTTGCCGAGGGCGAATTCGACGTGCCCGCCATGTTGACCCTTGGCGCGGCCTATACCCCTGCTTCTGCGCCGCAATGGACGATCACGGGCGAGTATCAGCGCATTTTTTATGGCAATGTAAAATCCATCGCCAACCCGAGCGCGCCTCCGAATGGCCCTCTTGGCGCGCCGAATGGTGTAGGCTTTGGCTGGCAGGATATTGATGTCTGGCGTCTCGCCGCCATCTGGCGGACATCGGACAAGCTTACGCTGCGCACCGGCGTCAGCTATTCGACCGAGTTCATCAAGAACGATGGCGACGTAGTGATCAACACCATCGCACCCGCAACACCGCAATGGCATCTCTCTGCGGGCGGCACATACAAGATCGACGAGCGGTGGTCGTTCACCTTTTCCTACACCCACGCATTTTCCAACAGCTTCTCCGGGGCCAACCCCGCGCTGACGGGTGTGGCACAACCGGTGAAAATCCGCATGCACCAGCACGAGATTGCAACCGGCCTCAGCTATCGCTGGTAAGGCGCGCTGCTTTCGCTTGCACAGGCGCGGGACGCCAATTACTAGGCAGGACATGAGCCAGATATCCCATGACCGCCTCCTCATCATCGACTTTGGCAGCCAGGTGACGCAGCTGATCGCGCGGCGCCTGCGCGAGCTGAATGTCTATTGCGAAATACACCCTTATCAAAAGGTGACGGATGCCTTTTTGAGGGAAATGGCGCCGCGCGCGATCATCTTTTCCGGCGGCCCTGACAGCGTGATGCGCGAGGGCAGCCCGCGCCCGCCACGCGCAGCCTATGATCTTGGCGTACCGATCCTGGGCATCTGCTATGGCCAACAGGTGATGATGCAGGATCTGGGCGGCAAGGTGGAAGCCGGAGAGCACGCCACCGCCGAGTTCGGGCGGGCCTATGTGACCCCCACCGGGGTTGCCAGCGGCTTTGTCGAGGGCTGGTTCGACGCCGGCGCGCGTGAGCAGGTCTGGATGAGCCATGGCGATCATGTCTCTGAAATCGCTCCCGGATTCGAGGTTTTGGGCACTTCGCCCGGCGCCCCCTTCGCGATCACCGCCGATCAGGCCCGCCGCTTTTACGCGGTGCAGTTTCACCCAGAGGTGCACCACACCCCGAACGGGGCGCGGCTGTATGAGAATTTCGTGCGTCTGGCCGGTTTTAAAGGCGACTGGACGATGGGCGCCTATCGCGAAGAGGCGATTGCCAAAATCCGCGCCCAGGTGGGCGACAAGCGGGTGATCTGCGGCCTCTCGGGCGGGGTGGACAGCTCGGTTGCCGCCGTGCTGATCCACGAGGCCATCGGCGATCAGCTGACTTGCGTCTTTGTCGATCACGGTCTGCTGCGACAGGGCGAGGCCGAAGAGGTCGTGGCCATGTTCCGCGACAATTACAATATCCCCCTCATCCACGCTGATGAGGCCGATCTTTTCCTGGGTGAGCTTGAGGGCGTAAGTGACCCGGAAATAAAGAGAAAAACCATCGGCCGCCTGTTCATTGACGTATTCCAGAAATACGCCGGGCAAATCGAGGGGGCCGAGTTTCTTGCCCAGGGCACGCTTTACCCCGATGTGATCGAAAGCGTCAGTTTTTCCGGCGGTCCCTCAGTGACCATCAAGTCGCATCACAACGTCGGCGGCCTGCCCGAGAAAATGGGCCTGAAACTGGTCGAGCCGTTGCGCGAGCTTTTCAAGGACGAGGTCCGCGCCTTGGGCCGCGAGCTTGGCCTGCCCCAGAGCTTCATCGGCCGTCATCCTTTCCCCGGCCCCGGTTTGGCGATCCGCTGCCCCGGCGAGATCACCCGCGAAAAGCTCGAGATCCTGCGCAAGGCCGATGCGGTCTATATCGACCAGATTCGCAAACACGGGCTTTACGATGAAATCTGGCAGGCCTTTGTCGCAATCCTGCCGGTGCGCACCGTGGGTGTCATGGGCGACGGGCGCACCTATGATTTCGCCTGCGCGCTGCGCGCGGTGACGAGCGTTGATGGGATGACGGCGGATTACTACCCCTTCACCCACGACTTTCTGGGCGAAACCGCAACGCGCATCATCAACGAGGTCAAGGGCATCAACCGTGTGACTTATGACATCACCTCGAAGCCTCCGGGAACAATCGAGTGGGAGTGATCCGGCTCACCGGCACGCTCACTTGCGCGCTCGAAGAGGTCGAAACCGTGCGCGCCGCCCTGCCCGAGCATATCCGCCTCAGTCGCGCCGAACCGGGTTGCCTCGCGTTTGACGTGACCGAAACCGCCCCCGGAGAATTCAGCGTGTCCGAGCGGTTTGTAGACCGCAGCGCCTTTGATGCGCATCAGACCCGCACACGCGCCAGCGACTGGTGGCGCTTCACCGCTGATATGCCCCGCCACTTCGAGATTTCCGAGGAATGAGTCTGGCGGCACCAGCCCCCGCACCACAGGCCCTGCGCGCAGGGCTCTGGATGCTGGGCGCAGTCGCTTCTTTCTCCTCCATGGCGGTCGCGGGGCGCGCGGTCAGTTTTGAACTCGATACGTTCGAAATCATGATGTATCGCAGCATCGTGGGCTTTGTTCTCGTGCTTGGCGTCGCCCGCCTGACCGGCCAGATTGGCACCATCACCACGCGCAGCCCGCGCACGCATATCATTCGCAATCTGTGCCATTTCACCGGCCAGAACCTGTGGTTCTACGCCATCACCGTCATTCCACTGGCCCAGGTCTTTGCCCTCGAATTCACTGCACCCCTCTGGGTTCTGATCCTCTCGCCTCTTGTCCTCGGCGAACGTCTGACCGGCACCCGCGCGCTCGCCGCCGTCATCGGCTTTGCCGGTATCCTCATCGTCGCCCGCCCCAGCCCCGAGACCCTCAACATGGGCACGATCGCGGCTGCGGCTGCGGCCATCGGCTTTGCCGGCTCGATCCTGATGACCAAGCGCCTGACCCGCACCGAAACCCTCACCTGCATCCTCTTCTGGATGACTCTCCTGCAAATCGGCCTCGGTCTGGCCTGCGCCGGGTATGACGGCGACATCGCTTTGCCCTCGCTCACCTCTGCCCCATGGCTGGTGCTGATCGGCTGCGCGGGACTCGTGGCGCATTTCTGTTTGACCACGGCACTCTCGCTCGCCCCCGCCACCCTGGTCACGCCGGTAGATTTTTTGCGCCTGCCCGTGATCGCGATCATCGGTGTTTTGGTGTATGCGGAACCTGTTGACGCATTTGTGATCTTGGGTGCGCTTGTAATCTTTGGCGCGAATTATCTCAATCTTTGGCGCGAAACGCGCAAAAGCGCCTGAATACGCACTTTTTTCCCTTATAAGGTGTGTCCCCCACGCCACCCGCCGCCACGTCTCAATTCGTGACGCCGCGTCAAAGATTGACCAGATTCGGCGTAACGGTAATGTGACGTCAATAACTCTGGAGGAGAGGGACATCATGAAGACAACCTGGCTTGCGGCGACAGTGATCGCCGCCACCGCATCAACAGCCTTTGGCGGCGAAATCGAACGTCGGGGCGATCCCTCGATGATCCTGTTCGAAAAGGGTAAGAACTATCTCGAGTTTTCGGCCGCGACCGTCGATCCCTCTGTTTCGGGGACCGCGCTTCCGGGCATCCCAACAGCGCCCACAGGCAATATCCAGAACCGCTATCAGTCCTTTGCAGGCGGCTACAAGCACGAACTGAATGACCGGATTGCGCTCGCTTTCGTCGTCGACGAGCCGGTCGGCGCTTCGGTCAACTACCGTACGCCCCCGGCGGCTTTGGGCGGCGCTTTCTTCGGCGGCTCGAATGCAGAGGTCAGTTCCATTGCCTTCACGGCACTTGCAAAATACAAGGCCACCGAGCGTTTCAGCATCTATGGTGGTCTGCGTTATATCGGCCTCTCGGGGAACCTGACCGTGATCTCTCCTGCCACACTGGGCAGCGCGGTTCCTGCCCCAAACAATCCCTATACACTGGGTGTGAGCAAGGATTTTCAGGTCGGCTATCTATTGGGTGCCGCCTATGAAATCCCCGACATCGCGCTGCGCGTTGCCCTGACCTACGAATCCAAGACCGAGCACGACTTCAAGGACAACACCGGCGCAGGCTTCAAGGTGGAAATTCCGCAGGCGTTCACCCTGCATGCCCAGTCGGGCATTGCCAAGGACACGCTGCTCTTCGGCTCCGTCAAATGGCGGGAATGGTCGAAATTCGCTGTGCAGCCGGGTGACTTTTTCTCGGTGGCCACCGGCGTTCCGGTCAACGTGCCCATCGCCAGCGGCCCGAGCGACATCTGGACCTATGAGCTGGGTCTCGGTCGGCGGTTCAACGAGAACTGGAGCGGCGCGCTCATCCTTGGCTATGAAAAAGACGAGGGCGACGTTGTAGGTAACCTCTCTGGCAAGGACGGCTATTTCAGCTACGGGCTTGCGGCCACATATGAAACCGAAGCATGGGAAATCACCGCGGGTATCAAGTATTTCGACATCGGCGATGCCAATTCGAGCGTGACCGCCTTCTCTGGCAGCGATGCCATTGCCATCGGCACCAAGGTTGCCTTCCGCTTCTAAGCGATCTGACCAAGCAAATTCAGGCCCCACCCCTCATCCGGGCGGGGCTTTTGCATGATTGCATTTGACCCCGCGCCACGCGCTTTGTACCAAGCCCGCGAGAGGGAGCGGTGATGATCTATACTTCAGCACAAGACTGGCGCGAGGCCACAAACAAACGGGTGCTGTTCTATGGCATGTCCGGGCTTGGCAAGACGCATCTGTCGAACATGTTGCGCGACGCCGGGGACTGGTTTCATTATTCCATCGACTACCGCATCGGCACACGCTACATGGGCGAACTCATCGCGGACAACGCCAAGGCACATGCGATGCAGGTGCCCTTTTTGCGCGACCTCCTGCTCAGCGACTCGATCTATATCGGCTCCAACATCACCTTTAACAATCTCACTCCGGTTTCGACCTACCTGGGCAAGCCGGGGAACCCGGCCAAGGGCGGTCTGCCCATCGACGAATATCGCATCCGGCAGGAACAGTTCCGGCAGGCGGAAATTCACGCTCTTATGGATACCGCCTACTTCATCCGCCGAGCGGGTGCCCTTTATGGCTATCCTCATTTCATCTGCGACACCGGCGGTTCGATCTGTGAATGGGTGGACGGGGACGATCCCGCCGATCCGATCCTGACCGAACTTTCCGAGCATTGCCTGCTCATCCATATCGAAGGGTCCGAGGCGCATACCGCCGAACTCATTCGCCGTTTTGATCGCGCCCCCAAACCGATGGCCTATCAGCCCGAGTTTCTTGACGCGGCATGGACGGAATATCTAAGCGAAAACAAATGCCAAGAGAGCGAAGTTGATCCTGACAGTTTCATTCGCTGGACCTATGCGCGCGCGCTCGCCCATCGTCAGCCGCGCTATGAGGCGATGGTTAAATGGGGCGTGAGCGTGAGCGCCAATGAGGTAGCGGCGGTCAAGACCGCGCAAGACTTCGAAGGGTTGATCGCCACCGCCCTTGAGCGCCGCGCCGCCACGCCTATCTAAGGCCAGACAATCAAGGAAACCCGCCCTATGCCCATCAAGATCCCCGCAGACCTGCCCGCCTATGACGTGCTGACGCGTGAAGGGGTAATGGTGGTGGATCCGGATCAGGCCGCGCGGCAGGATATTCGCCCCCTGCGCATCGGCCTCCTCAACCTCATGCCGAAAAAGATCCAGACCGAAAACCAGTTCGCCCGGTTGATCGGGGCCACGCCGCTGCAGATCGACTTCGACCTGATCCGCATGAGCGAGCATCAGACCAAGAACACCGCCGCCGAGCATATGGAGAGCTTTTATCGCCCTTTTGACGAGGTCGCCGCCTCTGGCGACAAATACGATGGCCTCATCATCACCGGCGCGCCAATCGAGCATCTCGATTTCGACGCCGTGACCTATTGGGCAGAGCTGGAGCGCGTGTTCGCCTGGACCCAGTCCCATGTGCATTCCACCTTTGGCGTATGCTGGGGCGGCATGGCCATGATCAACCATTTCCACGGGGTTAAGAAGCACATGCTGCCCGCCAAGGCCTTTGGGTGCTTTAGGCACCGCAACATGGCACCCGCCTCGCCTTATCTGCGTGGGTTTTCCGACGATTGCGTGATCCCCGTCAGCCGCTGGACCGAAATGAAGCGCGCCGAGATCGATGCTGTGCCAGGCCTCAGGATCCTTCTCGACAGCGACGAGGTTGGCCCCTGCCTGGTCGAAGATACCACGCGCCGTGCGCTCTACATCTTCAACCACTTCGAATATGACAGCGACACGCTCAAACAGGAATATGACCGCGACGTGGCCAATGGCACGCCCATCAATGTGCCCTGCAATTACTACCCCGGCGACGATCCCGCACGCCCGCCGCAAAACCGCTGGCGCAGCCACGCGCATCTTCTCTATGGCAACTGGGTGAACCAGATCTATCAAACGACCCCTTTCGACATGAATGCCATTGGCGGTTAAATCCCTGATCCTGCTCGCGGCCTGCCTGACCGCGCTCTGGGGCTGGACCCAGCATCGCGCGCGCAGCCATGAGGCACGCGCCGAGGCGGCCTTTCCCCCCGAGGGCCAGATCATCACGGTCCAAGGCCACCCCGTGCATGCGGTGGTGATGGGCAAGGGCCCCGATCTCGTGCTCATTCACGGGGCCTCTGGAAACACCCGCGACCTGACCTTTGATCTTGCCCCGCGTCTGGCGCAGGACTACCGCGTGATCGTCCTGGACCGTCCCGGTCTCGGATATACTCCGCGGATCAACCGCACCGGTGCCACGATCACCCAGCAAGCGGCGCTCCTGCAAGAGGCGGCGGCGCAATTGGGAGCCGACAAACCGATCGTGCTGGGACACAGCTATGGGGGCGCCGTGGCGCTTGCATGGGCTGTGACGCAGCCCGATCACATCGCGGCCCTGGTGAACATCGCCGGTGCTGCGGAGCCCTGGGATACGGGCCTTTCCACCTACTACCGCGTGCTCTCGCATCCCGTGCTGGGGCCGCTTGTGATCCCGCTCCTCACCGCCTTTGTCCCCGACAGCCGCGTCGAAAAGGCTGTGCAAGAGATTTTTGCGCCGCAAGAACCGCCCGCCGGTTACATGGATCATATCGGCGCGGGCCTGACACTCCGCCGCCATTCCTTGCGCGCCAATGCCCTGCAACGCGCCAACCTTCTGGGTGAGATCGAGGCGCTGCACACGCGTTACGCCGAGATTAGCGTGCCCGTTGAAATCGTGCATGGCACCGCCGATACCACCGTAGGTGTCTCGATCCACTCCGAACCGCTTGCGGCGCAGGTCAAAGACGCGCATTTGACCGTTCTCGACGGCGTCGGCCATATGCCGCATCACAGCGCCCCCGAGGCGGTCGTTTCCGCTATAAATCGCGCTGCAACCCGCGCCGGATTGCGCCCCGCCGATTGAGCCGCCATACTGGCCCGAAACCATTGCGAGAGGCCCCATGGACCTGCCCTTTGACGGCGCAATCAGCGCCTTTTTCGAAACCGAAGCCCCCGATGCGATCCGCAAGGAAATCCGCCGCGCCGACAAGGATGACATCTTGGGCGGCGATTTCCCCTATTCCGAGGGGCTTTCGAAAAAGACCTACGAGAAAGAGATCGCAAAGCTGCAAATCGAACTGGTCAAGCTTCAGCATTGGGCCAAGGAAAGCGGCGCGCGCATTGCCATCCTCTTTGAGGGACGTGACGCGGCGGGAAAAGGTGGCACGATCAAGCGGTTCCGTGAATATCTCAACCCGCGCGGCGCGCGCGTCGTGGCGCTCAGCAAACCCTCAGACGTCGAAGCAACGCAATGGTATTTCCAGCGCTATATCGACCATTTGCCCTCGGGTGGCGAAATCGTCTTCTATGACCGAAGCTGGTACAACCGCGCCGTGGTGGAAAAGGTCTTTGGCTTTTGCACTGACGCACAGCGCGAGCACTTTTTTGCCCAAGTGCCGGATTTCGAGCGGATGCTCATTGATGAGGGCATTCATCTCTTCAAGATCTGGCTCAATGTCGGGCGCGCCGAACAACTCCGCCGCTTTCTCGACCGCGAACAGGATCTGCTCAAGCAATGGAAACTCAGCTGGATTGATGTCGAAGGTCTCAAGAAATGGGACAGCTACACCGCCGCCATCGCCGAAACCCTGACCCGCAGCCATACTGATCACGCGCCTTGGACCGTGGTGCGCTCGGATGACAAACGGCGCGCCCGGATCGAGGCCATCCGCCATGTCCTCAGCCAACTGGACTATGCCCGCAAGGACGTCCGCGCGGTGGGCGTCTGTGATGCGGGCATCGTTGGCGGCCCTGAAGTCTGGCATGGGTAAACAGGGCTATCACCACGGCAATTTGCGGCAGGCTCTGGTCGAGGCCACGCTGGCCCTTATTGCCGAAAAAGGACCGCAGGGCTTTACCATGGCCGAGGCCGCCAAGCTGGCCGGCGTGTCGACCGCCGCCCCCTACCGGCATTTTTCAGGCCGCGAGGCTCTGATTGCCGAGGCCGCCCGCCAAGGCTTTGAAATCTTTGTCACCCGGATGGAAGCCGCGTTCAACGATGCCCGCCCCAATCCGCTGACGGCTTTCATGGCGACGGGGCGTGCCTATCTGGCCTTTGCCCGCTCGAATGCGGGGCATTATGTGGCGATGTTCGAATCCGGTCTCTCGGTCAACACCAACCCGGAACTGGCCGACGCGGCGGGACGCGCGCAAGCGATCCTCACCCGCGCCGCGGCCGCCCTCTCTGCGCATTTGCCACCCGACCGCCGCCCGCCTGCGGCGATGTTCGCGGCCCATGTTTGGGCGATGAGCCACGGGGTGGTCGAACTTTACGCACGCGGTGCTCCGGGCGCGCGCGCGCCCTTCCCTCCCGAAGACCTGCTCGAATCCGGGATCAGCGTCTATCTGCGCGGTCTGGGCCTCATTCCACCTGACAGCGGCTCCTGATTCAAAAAATCCGAATACACCTCTTGCATGGCAAAATTGGCACCCCACTTATGTAAATGTAAGTAACATTTACAACTGAGAAGGAGACCACATGTCCGCCATCGCCACCTGGCCTTCACAGGCCGAATCTTGGCTTGATCGCCAAGGCAAACCCGCTTGGATCATCGCGATGATCCTTGGTTTCATCGTCTTTTGGCCAATCGGCCTCGCCCTACTCGGCTATATGATTTGGAGCAACCGCATGACCTGTCGCAGCGCAACACCCCGCTTTCAACGCCGCCACGCCACGCGCAACACCGGCAACGCCGCCTTTGACGCCTACAAGGCCGACACGCTGCGCCGGCTCGAAGAAGAGCAAGAGCAATTCGAAGCCTTCCTGCAACGCCTGCGCGATGCACGCGACAAGGCCGAATTCGATCAGTTCATCGACGAACGCCGCAACCCCACACCGGCGCAGCCCACCGCCTGAAACCTCTGTCACATACGAAAGGGCCGCCCAGTGGGCGGCCCTTTGAGTGTATAATCCGAAATGGATCAGCGCTTCGAGAACTGGAAGCTGCGGCGAGCCTTGGCCTTACCGTATTTCTTCCGTTCCACGACGCGGCTGTCACGGGTCAGGAACCCGGCCGCCTTGAGCGCGCCGCGCAGGCTGGGATCATAAAGCTGAAGTGCCTTGGACACACCATGCTTGACCGCACCGGCCTGACCCGACAAACCACCACCGGCAACCGTTGCCATCACGTCGAACTGGCCTTCGGTGCCAGAAACCGTGAACGGCTGCTTCAGGATCATCTGAAGCACGGGACGCGCGAAATACTCGTTCATCGGCTTGCCATTGACCACAACCTTGCCCGAACCGGGCTTGATCCAAACGCGGGCAACCGCATCTTTCCGCTTGCCCGTGGCATAGGACCGGCCAAGCGCATCGCGCACCGGCTCACGCGGAGCTTCCATCGCCACGGCTGCGGCGCTCACACCGCCAGCGACGGCTTCGAGACCTTCGAGGGATTTGATTTCGTCAGCCATCAGTAAGCCACCCGCGTATTCTTGGAGTTCATGGATTTGACGTCCAGCACCTCGGGGCTCTGCGCCTCGTGGGGGTGCTCGCCGCCTGCATAGACGCGCAGGTTGGTCATCTGCGTGCGGCTCAGGCGATTGCCCGGCAGCATGCGCTTGACCGCCTGCATCACGACGCGCTCGGGGTATTTACCCTCGAGGATCTCGCCGGTGGTGCGGGATTTGATGCCGCCCGGATGGCCAGTGTGCCAATAGTTGGGCTTGTTACGCTTGTTGCCGGTCAGCTGAACCTTGTCGGCATTGATGACGATCACGTTGTCACCCATGTCCATGTGAGGGGTAAAGCTGGCCTTGTGTTTGCCGCGCAGACGCATGGCGATGATCGAGGCAAGACGGCCCAGAACAACGCCCTCGGCGTCGATCAGGATCCATTTCTTGTCGATATCTGCCGGGGTAGCAGAGAATGTTTTCATGTCAGGCAGAACCTTGTGCTTGGTCTTTGGTCTTGATCAGTTTTGGCCACCCAGCGGGCGCCTCTGATGCGATGGACGGGTTATAATCAGTTCGATGCACAGGTCAACCGCCATATGTTCAAATTATACCTTAGAAAACAATGCCTTAAAAAATAGGTATTATGTTACCCCATGCAATTCGCGCCTCGCCCGTCGTAAAATACCTTCGGGGTGATCCGAAGGGCAGACCGGCCGCCGCCCGCGCCCTCACTTGGGGGGGATCGAATAGGTCAAACTCGCGCGTGCCACCGGCGCGCTCAGCCCGTCGGAATAGATCAGCACATCGCCCACCGCCAGCACCCGCCCCAGCTTGAGCAACCGGCACTCGGCAATCAGATCCACCCCAGCCGCCGGTTTGCGCATGAAATCAATGCTGCAATTGGTGGTCACGGCCAGCCCCTGCGGCCCAATCATCGCAAGAATCGCCAGATAGACCGACACATCGGCCAGAGCAAAGATCGACGGCCCCGAGACCGTGCCACCGGGCCGCAAATGCCGCTCTCCCACGAGGAGCCGCGTGCGCACCCGCATGGCGCCCACCTCTTCAATCGCAAACTCGCCCGAGACCTGCGGAAATTCCCGGTCCAGAAATTCCATCAGGTCTTCGGCGGTCATCTTGACGCTCATGCTTTGCTCCCTGCCTCGTTCCACGCTAGAATGGCCCTAACGCACAAAAGGTTACAAGATGGCAATTCTCGACCGCACCGACGAGGGCGCAATCGCCCGGCTTACGCTCAATTCACCCGAAAATCTCAACGCGCTTTCGGATGCGATGCTGGCGGCCCTTCAGGCCGAATTCGACCGGCTGGCACAGGATCGCAGCATACGCGTGATCACGATCCTGGGCGCCGGCAAGGCGTTTTGCGCGGGCCACGATCTCAAGGAGATGACAGCCGGGCGACAGGCAGAGGATGGCGGGCGCGCCTATTTCGCAGATCTCTTCGCACGCTGCGCCCGGATGATGACCACGATCCGCGCCCTGCCTCAGCCCGTCATTGCCGCCCCGCATGGCATCGCCACGGCAGCGGGCTGTCAACTGGTGGCCAGTTGCGACATGGCCGTGGCGGCGCATGGCACGCGCTTTGGCGTCAATGGCGTCAACATCGGCCTTTTCTGCTCCACCCCGATGGTGGCGCTCAGCCGCAATATACCGCGCAAACAGGCCTTCGAGATGCTGACCACAGGGCACTTTATCGACACCACCCGTGCCGCAGAGCTTGGCCTCATCAACCGGGCCGTTCCGGCCGAGGATCTGGAGACCGAGACCATGGCCCTCGCCCAGACCGTCGCGGCCAAACTCGGCTCTGCCGTGCGCATCGGCAAACGCGCCTTTTACGAGCAACTCGAAATGGGGTTGGAGGCGGCCTATGCCCATACCGGCGCAGTGATGGTCGAGAACATGCTCGACCGCGACACCGCCGAAGGCATCGCCGCCTTCATCGACAAACGCGCGCCCGATTGGGATCAGTGACGCCCCTTTCCAAACCAGACTCAATGGCCTAGATCGCAGCTCATGGACAAGACATTGCATATCATCGGCGGCGGCATGGCCGGGTCAGAGGCGGCGTGGCAAGCCGCCAACATGGGCGTCGACGTGGTCATCCACGAAATGCGCCCAAACGTCAAAACCTTTGCCCATCGCACAAGTGATCTGGCGGAAATGGTCTGTTCCAACTCCTTTCGCTCGGATGATGACGAGCAGAACGCCGTGGGCCTGTTGCATTGGGAAATGCGCGCGGCGAACGGGCTGATCATGGCCATGGCCCATGAAAACCGTCTGCCCGCCGGGGGGGCCCTGGCGGTGGACCGGGACCGCTTTTCCCAATCGGTCACGGCGCGGCTCTTGGATCACCCCAAGATCACCGTGCAACACGATGAAATCACGGAACTTCCCGATAGCGGCCATTGGATCATTGCGACCGGCCCACTGACCTCGGAAGGCTTGGGTCGCGCAATCGCCGCCGAGACCGGCACCGAGGCACTCGCCTTCTTCGACGCCATCGCACCGATTGTCTATCACGAGAGCATCGACATGTCGCGCGCCTGGATGCAGTCGCGCTATGACAAGGGCGAAACCGAGGCAGAGCGCACCGCCTATCTCAACTGCCCGATGGACCGCGATCAATACGAGGCCTTCATCGACGCGCTGCTGGCCGCCGACAAGACCGAGTTTCACGAGGGCGAAACGGCGGGGTATTTCGACGGCTGCCTGCCCATCGAGGTCATGGCCGAACGTGGCCGCGAGACCCTGCGCCACGGCCCGATGAAGCCCGTTGGCCTGACCAATCCCCACGCGCCGGACGTCAAACCGCATGCCGTGGTGCAGCTGCGCCGCGACAACGCGCTTGGCACGCTCTACAATATCGTAGGCTTTCAGACCAAGATGAAATATGGCGCGCAAACTGCTGTTTTCAAAATGATTCCTGGCCTCGAAAACGCACAGTTCGCCCGCTTGGGCGGCATCCATCGCAACACATTCCTCAATTCTCCGACGCTGCTTGACGCGCAGATGCGCCTGCGTTCACGCCCGCATATCCGCTTTGCCGGGCAGATCACCGGGGTTGAAGGTTATGTCGAATCCGCCGCCATGGGCCTCTTGGCGGGGCGTCTGGCCGCTGCGGAGATCCTGGGACAAAACCTGCCCCCCGTGCCGCAGGACAGCGCCATGGGCGCGCTCATCCACCACATCACCGGCGGGGCCGAGGCCAAGACCTTCCAGCCGATGAACGTGAATTTCGGCCTCTTCCGCCCGATTGATGGCTTCAAAGGCGGGCGGCGCGGGCGCATTGACCGATACAAGGGGTATACCGACCGCGCCAAGGCGGCATGGGGTGAATGGCTGGCCGCGCAGAACATGAGCATTGCCTCATAAGTCTTTGAAAAATGTTCATAACGCGCTTCGCCCCCTCGCCGACCGGCCCGCTGCATCTGGGGCACGCCTATTCTGCGATGCTGGCGCATGACCGGGCACAGGCTGAGGGTGGCTCCTTCCTTCTACGCATCGACGATCTGGATCAAACCCGCTGCCGCCCCGAATGGGAGGCACAGATTTTCGACGATCTCGCATGGCTCGGTCTCGACCGGCCCCGGCCCGTGCTGCGCCAATCCACCCGCCTGCCCCGCTATCGTGCAGCGCTCAAAATGCTTTGGAGTCAGGGGCTTCTCTACCAATGCTCCTGCAGTCGCGCCGATATTCGCGCCGCCGCCTCTGCCCCGCAAGAGGGCGCGCCGCTCTTGGGGCCCGATGGCGTGATCTATCCCGGCACCTGCCGCCCCTCGACCCCGCCGCAGGGCCCGATGCCCGAAGATTGCGCTCTGCGTCTCGACACGGCCCAAGCCTGCAAAATGCTAGATAACCCTTTGTCTTACATAGAAAAAGACCAGATCATCACACCCCGTAACCTGCCTCACACCGTTGGTGACGTGGTGCTGGCCCGGCGCGAGATGGGCGCCTCTTACCACCTCTCGGTGGTCGTTGACGATGCCGATCAGGGGATCACCCATGTGATACGAGGCGAAGACCTGCAAGAAGCCACGCAAATCCATGTGCTCTTGCAGCGCCTGCTGGGCCTGCCTACACCCGCCTATCACCACCACGCGCTGATCCGCGATGACGCGGGCAAGCGGCTGGCCAAACGCGACGACGCGCGCGCCATCTCCACCTACCGCGCCCAGGGGGCGAGCCCCAGAGACATCCGCGCGATGGTTGGCCTCTAGACGTTCGGCGGTCCGAATCCACTCAGCCCATCGGTGCCATGATCTCTGTCTCGTGACCTTCCCGCACCGCCGTGTAGAAACACGAGCGCCGGTTGGTGTGACAGGCGGGGCCACTCTGACGCACCTGCACCAACAGGCAATCGCGGTCACAATCAACACGCATCTCGACCAGCTCCTGCACATGACCCGAGGTTTCGCCCTTGATCCAGAACGCCTGCCGCGAGCGGCTCCAATAGGTCACGCGGCCTGTTGCCAGCGTGCGCGCCACGGCGTCCGCGTTCATCCAGGCCATCATCAGCACCTCGCCCGTTTCGGCCTCTTGGGCGATGGCAGGAATCAGGCCGTTTGCATCATACTTTAGTGTCGCCGGATTGAAGGGCATGGCGGATTTCCTTTTGCATCTGCGCGTCACGCGCCTATTTATGGGGCAACACACGAAAGGGAAAGCCATGAGCGGCGAAACCGACCTTATCAAGCTTTATTCCGCGCGGATATTGGAACTGGCCTCTGACATACCGCATCACGGGCGTCTGGCCGATCCGCAGGCCAGCGTCAAACGCCGCGCGCCGCTCTGCGGCTCGACCGTGACGGTGGATATCCGCTGCGAAGACGGGCGGATTTCGGACTACGCCGCCGAGGTGAAGGCCTGCGCCCTTGGTCAGGCCGCCGCGAGCGTTGTGGGCCGCGCGATCATCGGCTGCGATCTGGCACAGGTGACGGCGGCGCGCGATGCCCTGCGCGAGATGCTGAAATCCGACGGTCCCACCCCGCCCGCACCCTTTGACGGGCTCGAAGTTCTTCGCCCCGCGCGCGACTACAAGAACCGTCACGCCTCGATCCTCCTCACGCTAGAGGCTTTGGTCGAGGCGATGGAGACAGTCCGCGCGCAAACCTCCTGCGCCTGACCGCCCCCTCGCGGCAAAGCGATCCTTTCTGAGGGCCACACCCCTTACCTTTCCCAAAATTTGCGCTACCTCCCCTGCAGAAACGCCGGGGACAGCGCCATGACAGGGCAGAAACTCGACCAGAACAGCCCTCTGATCGGGCGATTTGATCAGTCCTTTTTGATCCACATGATCCGCGACTTCTTCATCATCCTGTTGATGGTGACGGTGCTGGAATTCGCGCTCAAGGCGGGGATGGTCTATTACAAGTTCCGGGTGCATGGCCCCTCCGACGCCCAAGAGGCGGCGCAGGATCTGGCGGACAACGTGCGCTCGATCATGCGCAACGAGGGCGGGCCGGTGGCCGCGCGCACGGTCTATCCGATCCTTCAGGACAATTGGGACGGGCTGGGTTATCGCATCGCGATCATTCCCTCGGATGTGACGATCCGATCCATCCAGCAGGGATTCGAGTTTACCCCCGAGGGGTTGCCGCGCGGCCAGTGGCCCGACACCGCCCATGCAAGTGCGACGCTCGCCATCACGGCAGAGCCCTTTTGCCTTGCCTGCCATACCGAGGCGGCGGTGGGCGATGTGCTGGGCGAGGTGACGGTGCGGCGCGATCTGGCCACCGATTTTTCGCAATGGATCGAGGATATGCGCCTGACTGGCCTCTTGGCCTTAGCCAAGATCGTGCTGCACTCGGTCCTTTTGTTCCTGATCCTGCGCGCGCGGCTCGAGCCGCTGTTGGGCCTGCGTACGGTGGTCAGCAATCTGGCGCGCGCCTACGGCGGCCTCAACCACCGCGCTGACATCCGCAGCGCCGATGAATTCGGCGTATTGGCGCGCGATCTCAACCTCTTTCTTGACCGCATTACCCGGTTGATGGGCGAGCTTGACGAGGTGCTGCAACGGGTGGTCACGGTCAATGATGACATCGTCACCATCCAGAGCGATCTTCGCGACCGGATCGACACGCTGACCGGGCGCATCCGAAGGCTGGAACGCGCCGCGATGCTGAGCGCCAAGTCAGAGCCGCGCCTCTCACAAGCGTGGTTTGATACAGCACGCCGGGCGGTATCAGACCTGCGCAACCAAACCCCTGAGGATGCAGGTGCCCTGATCGAGGATCTGCGCGCCGTGGTCGCCAATGCCGAGGCGCAGATTGCCGGAAGCGAGGCGCTCTTTTCCGATCTGGGCGCCCTGGGAGATGAGAGCGAGCGCCTGCGCCATGTGATGTCCGAAATGATCCGTCTGGAAGAGCGGATGAAAGGCATCGTCGACACCGGGAGCGTGCTGGTACAGCGCCTGCGCCCTGCCCCCATGCCCTCGGAATGAAAAAACCGCCGCACGCTTGGGACAGCGGCGGCGGCAAAGTTGAGCGGGTCACAGGCCCCGGACATTCGGGAGGAATGAGGCAATTCCCGAAAACCGGTTAGGACAGGTGGTGTGGCGCATCCCCAGAGTTGGGACAGGAGGGATGCCGCCATCGCCGGGACAAACCCGCAGGCAGAAACTCAGGCAGAAATCACAAAAGGCCGGGCAGATAGAGCGCACCCACAAGCGTGACCATGAGCGCAAGCGCGCCAATCGCATCGCCGATAATCGTATCCTGCGCACGGGTCGCAGTCGTCTTGATCTGGTGCAACATCTGGGGGCTCCTTCTGAAAACCTCTGTGTTGCTGCTTTGTTCTCATATCGACCCACTCAAGTAAAGAACTTTTTGAGAACATAAGTGAACAAAATATCTAACCTACTGAAATCAAACGGATCGCCTGATCCTGCTCCATCAACCACAAGAGCACCCGCGCCGCCCGCCCCCGGTCTGACACGAGGTCGGGATCGTCATGCAACAGCTTGCGCGCGTCCGATTGCGCCACCGCCATCAGCGCCGATTGCGATTCGAGATCGGCAATCCGAAACCGCGGCAACCCCGATTGTGCCGTGCCAATGAGATCACCCGCACCGCGCATCTCGAGATCGACCTCGCTGATCCGAAATCCGTCCTCGGTGTCGCGCATTGTCGTTAACCGCCGCTCACCGCCTTCGCTCAGCGGCGCCTGATACATCAAGAGACAGGTCGAGGCCACCTGCCCGCGCCCCACGCGCCCGCGTAACTGGTGCAACTGCGCGAGACCGAAACTTTCGGCGCGCTCGATCACCATGATCGAGGCATTGGGCACATCCACCCCCACTTCGATCACCGTGGTCGAGACCAGAACGCTGGTCTCACCGCGTTGAAAGGCGGCCATGGCGGCATCCTTGTCCTCGGGCGGCATCTGGCCATGCACCAGCCCCACGAGCCCATCACCCAAGGCCGCGCGCAGGCGTTTGAACCGCTCCTCGGCGCTGCTGAGGTCCACCACCTCGCTTTCCTCGACCAGGGGGCAGACCCAATAGGCCTGCCGCCCTTCGGCGATGGCGCGGCGCAGATGGTCGACCACCTCGTCAATCCGCCCCATGCTGATGAGTGCCGTCTTGATCGGTTGCCGGCCGGGCGGTTTTTCGTCCAGCACCGAGACATCCATATCGCCATATTGCGCAAGGGCCAGACTGCGCGGAATCGGCGTCGCCGTCATCACCAGCACATCCGCCTGCGCGCCCTTCTGGCCCAGTTCAAGACGTTGGCGCACGCCAAATCGGTGTTGCTCATCGACAATCGCCAGACGCAGATCGGCGAATTCGACGTCCCTTTGGAACACCGCATGGGTGCCCACCAGAATCTGAATATCGCCGCGCGCCAAGGCGGCCAGCTTGGCGCGCCGCTCCGCCCCCTTGTCGCGCCCCGTCAGGATTTCGAGCACGACACCGGCACTCTCGGCCAAGGGGCGCAGCCCCTGCAGATGCTGTCGTGCGAGGATTTCCGTGGGGGCCATCATCACCCCCTGCCCACCCGCCTCGACCGCAATCAAGAGCGCCTTGAACGCCACCAGCGTCTTGCCCGCGCCTACATCCCCCTGCAGCAGCCGGTTCATCCGTTGGGGTGCGGCCATATCGGCGGCAATCTCGGCAATCGCCCGTGTCTGCGCCCCGGTGAGCGCATAGGGCAGCGCCGCGAGCACCCGCGCCTGCAAGCGCCCGGTGCCCACCGTCGCGCGTCCCTTGGCACGGCGCAGTTTCGAACGGGCCAGGGCCAGCGTCATCTGATGCGCCATCAACTCGTCATAGGCCAGCCGCTCGCGCGCGGGATATGCGGGCGACAGATCCCGCGCCTCTTGCGGCCGGTGGACAGCGCGTATCGCATCCGCCCAATCGGGCCAGCCCGCCTGCGCCTTTTGCACCGGGTCGATCCATTCGGTCAGATCGGGCAGACGCGTCAACGCCGATTGCACCCCCTTGGCCATGACCCGCTGCGTGACACCGGCGGTCAGTGGATAGACCGGCTCGAAATCCGGAATCTCGCCCGCATCCTCAACGGGCAGCATATGGTCGGGATGCACCATCTGCGCGATCCCATCGAAAAGCTCGGCCTTGCCCGACACGATCCGCCGCGCGCCGGTGGGCAGCATTTTGCGCAGGTATTCATCCCGCGCATGAAAGAAAATAAGGTGAAAACTGGTCGCGGCATCCTCGACCACCACGCGATAGGGGCCCCCTTTGCGCGCGGGCGGGCGATGCTGGCCCACCGTCACTTCGACCGTCACTATGCCCGGTAGCTCTGCCCCCTGCACCGTAGCCCGACGGCGGCGATCCACACCCGTATGCGGCAACGTCAGCAACAGGTCTCGTGGCCGCGCAATCTCGAGCGCGGTAAGGCTCTGCGCGGTCTTGGGGCCGATCCCTTCCAGCGTTTCCAGTCCCGCAAACAGCGGAAAGAGGATTTCCGGCCGCCCGCTCATGCGTCCCCGATGAGGGCGAGCCAGCCATCCTCGTCAATCGTCTCGATCCCCAATTCCTCGGCCTTCTTCGCCTTGGACCCGGCCCCCGGACCGGCCACCAACAGGTCCGTCTTGGCACTGACCGAGCCTGCAACCTTCGCCCCGAGGCTCTCGGCCCGCGCCTTGGCCTCGGCCCGCGTCATCTTTTCCAGCGTGCCGGTGAAAACTACGGTCTTGCCGGCCACCGGGCTGCCCTCGGTCCTGGGGCGCGCGGCCTCTTCCACCGTGAGATGTTTGGTCAAACGCTCGATGCTGTCGCGCTCATGTGGCTCTGCAAAGGCTCCGACAAGGGCGCGCGCCATCACCGTGCCCACCCCGTCGATGCCAAGCAGGCGCTCCCATTCCGGCCCGTCAAAACCCTTCGCCGCATCCATCGCGGCGATGAACTCCTCCCAAGTACCGTAATTGCGCGCAATGAGCGTGCTGGCCTGCTCGCCCACATGCCGGATGCCAAGCGCAAAGAGCAATCGGCCAAAGGGGATTTTTCTTTTTTCTTCGATCGCTTCAAAGAGGTTCTTCGCGCTCTTTTCTCCCCAGCCTTCGCGGTTCTTCAGCTGTTGCAGGCCAGAGCCATAGCGCTCTTGCAGGGTAAAGATATCCGCAGGTTCCTTGATCCAACCATCGCGGTAGAATTGTTCCACCTGCTTGGCCCCCAGCCCCTCGATGTCAAAGGCGGCGCGGGACACGAAATGCTTGAGCTTTTCGACCGCCTGCGCGGGGCAGATAAGGCCGCCCATACAGCGGCGCACGGCGTCGCCCTCTTCGCGCACCGCATCCGATCCACATTCCGGGCATGAGGTGGGAAAGACGAACGGTGCCGCATCCTCTGCCCGCTTCGTCAGGTCCACATCGGCCACCTTGGGGATCACATCGCCTGCGCGATAGACCTGCACCCAATCGCCCACGCGAATATCCTTGCCGCCGCGGATGACCTCGCCCTTGCTGTCGCGCCCGGCGATGTAATCCTCATTATGCAGCGTGGCATTGCTGACCACGACCCCGCCAACCGTGACGGGCGTCAGCCGCGCCACCGGGCTCAGCGCCCCGGTGCGCCCCACTTGAATGTCGATCGCCTCAAGCCGCGTCCAGGCCAGTTCGGCGGGGAATTTATGCGCAATCGCCCACCGTGGCGTGGTCGAGCGAAACCCAAGCCGCGCTTGCAGCCCCAGATCATTGACCTTGTAGACCACACCGTCGATGTCATAGCCCAAGGTGGCCCGTGCCTGCTCGATCCGCGCGTAATGCTCAAGCAGCGCCTCCACCCCATCACAGAGCACCGTCAACGGATTGGTTTGAAACCCGAGCGCCGCCAGCCGTTCAATCGCCCCCATCTGCGTTTCGGCCAGGGGCGCGCTCACCTCGCCCCAGCTATAGGCAAAGAACCGCAGCGGCCGCGCGGCTGTGATCGACGCATCCAGTTGCCGCAATGATCCGGCGGCGGCATTACGCGGATTGGCAAAGACCTTGTCGGATTTGGCTGATTGCCGCGCGTTCAGCGCCTCAAAATCGGCATGGCTCATGTAAACTTCGCCGCGCACTTCCAGAACCTCGGGCGCATCCTTCAAGGTCTCGGGAATATCGGTGATCGTGCGGGCGTTGGCGGTCACGTTCTCACCCACCTCGCCATCGCCGCGGGTCGCCGCCTGCACCAACCTGCCGCTTTCATACCTCAGGCTCAGGCTCAGCCCGTCGATCTTGGGCTCTGCGGTATAGGCAAGCGGGGCGTCATCGGACAGGCCCAGATACCGGCGGATGCGGGTATCGAACTCCGCCACATCCTCGGCTTCGAACGCATTGCCAAGGCTGAGCATCCGGACGCTATGCGCCACCTTGGCAAAGCCCTCGGACGGGGCCGCACCCACCTGTTCAGATGGGCTGTCCGGCCGCTTGAGCGCGGGAAACCGTGCCTCGATGGCCGCATTGCGCGCCTTCAGCGCGTCATAGTCGGCATCCGTGATCTCGGGCGCATCCTCGGTGTGATAGGCCCGGTTCGCCGCCGCCAAGAGCGCGGCAAGCCGCGCTAACTCGGCCCCCGCCTCACCTTCGGTCAGATCCTCAACGGCAATCCTGTCGGTCATCGGCCCCTCTCTGATCGCGGTTGCGGCGGCCATTGCCTGCCCGCCCCATGCCTGATCAGAGTGATAGTGCCCGACCCGTCCAGCGTCCAGAGCCTGCGCAGCCTTCAGGCCCCGATCGCCAGCGGCCGCCCCCCCAACGTTGCCTGTTCGGGGTCGCGCAGCACATAACCGCGCCCCCAGACCGTCTCGATGTAATTGACACCGTCCGTGGCCTCCGACAGCTTCTTGCGCAGTTTGCAGATGAACACGTCGATGATCTTGAGCTCCGGCTCATCCATGCCGCCATAGAGATGGTTGAGAAACATCTCCTTGGTCAGCGTGGTGCCCTTGCGCAGGCTCAACAGCTCCAGCATCTGATATTCCTTGCCGGTCAAATGCACCGGCTTTCCGCCCGCATCCACCGTCTTGGCGTCGAGATTGACATTGATCTTGCCGGTGCGGATCACCGATTGCGAATGTCCCTTGGACCGTCGGATGATCGCGTGGATACGCGCCACCAGCTCATCGCGATGAAACGGCTTGGTCAGATAGTCATCCGCGCCAAATCCGAACCCCTTGATCTTGCTGTCCGTGTCATCCGCCCCCGAAAGGATCAGGATCGGCGTGGCAATCCGCGCCAGCCGCAATTGCCGCAGCACCTCATGCCCGTTCATATCCGGCAGGCCCAGATCGAGCAGGATCAGGTCGTAATCATAGAGTTTGGCCAGGTCGATGCCCTCTTCCCCCAGATCGGTGGTGTAGACATTGAGATTGGCATGGGTCAGCATCAACTCGATGCTTTTGGATGTCGTCGGATCGTCCTCGACCAAAAGTACGCGCATTGGGAACTCCTTGGAACATTGCTTCGATACCGATCACACTGGTCAAAAATGGTTAACTACCCGTTACCATTGTTTTGACCTCCCATTCACTCAACTTCCGGTTACCGGTATGTACCCAGGGCCGTGACCTTGAGCGCCGCCTCGCCATGCTTGGCCACCGCCGCGATCCATGTGTCAAATTCCTCCTCGCTGAGCCCATAGGTCTCCAACGCCTCGCGCCGTGAGATCAGCCCATAGGCCACCCCCCGCACCACTTTGAGCTTGCGCGACGCAACCCATCGCACCGTATCGCTGGGCGGCAAATCCGCCCTGCTGAACACCGTTCCATCCGCCAGGGTCACAGCCCTTGGCCCTTCCACTTTCTTCAGATACATGACGCTCACCCCTTTGGTCTGATACGCCCAGAATGACGGTTTCAGGCTTAATGCGGGGTGAAACCGGGCCTTGAGAGTGTTTAGGATTTTCCTATATTCTGAAGAACCTTCGCGGAGACCGCCATGCCACTGGATACGAACAAACCCCTGAATTCGCTTGGATTCCCCAAGTCTCCGGCGGAAACGCGGGTGGTGGTCGCCATGTCAGGCGGTGTCGACAGCTCTGTCGTGGCCGCGCATCTGGCCGCAGAGGGCTATGATGTGGTCGGCGTCACGCTACAACTTTACGACCATGGCGCGGCCCTGGCCAAGAAGGGCGCCTGCTGCGCCGGGATCGACATTCACGACGCCCGCCGCGTGGCCGAAGAGATGGGCTTTCCGCATTACGTGCTGGATTACGAGAACATCTTTCGCGATGCCGTGATTGACGAATTCGCCGACAGCTATCTTGCGGGGGCCACGCCCGTCCCCTGCATCCGCTGCAACGAGCGGGTGAAGTTCAAGGACCTCTTGGAAACCGCCCGCGATCTTGAGGCTGATTGCATGGCCACCGGCCATTATATCCAGCGCAAGATGGGCGCGCAGGGGCCGGAACTGCATAGCGCCACTGATTCGGCGCGCGATCAGTCCTATTTCCTCTTCTCCACCACGCCCGAACAGCTCGAGTTCCTGCGCTTCCCGCTGGGGCATCTGCCCTCGAAACAAGCGACCCGCGATCTGGCCGCACAATACGGCCTGCAAGTCGCGGACAAGCCCGACAGTCAGGACATCTGCTTTGTCCCGAACGGCAATTACGCCAGCGTTATTGAAAAGCTGCGCCCCGGTGCCGCCGAACCGGGCGAGATTGTCCATGCCGATGGCCGCATCCTTGGCACCCATGAGGGCGTGATCCATTACACCATCGGACAGCGGCGCGGTCTGGGTATCGGCGGGCTGGAAGAGCCGCTTTATGTCGTGCGCCTTGATGTCGATGCCCGCCGCGTCATCGTCGGCCCCAAGGAGATGCTCTCGACCCGCACCGTGCCCCTGCGCGAAATCAACTGGCTGGGCGATACACCCCTCACCTCTCAGGCGGAATGGCATATCTCGGTCAAGGTCCGCTCCACCCGCCCCCCGCGCGAGGCGGTGCTGCGGCCCATTTCCGCCACCGAGGCGACCGTCGAATTGCTGACACCGGAAGAAGGCGTGTCCCCCGGTCAGGCCTGCGTGTTCTATGAAACCACCGGCACGCGCGTGCTCGGCGGCGGCTGGATCTGGCGCGGGGTCTAAGCCGCGCCTTCCGCCTGTCGCCCCGCTCAGGTGTTGAATAGAAAGTGCAAAACGTCGCCATCCTTGACGACATAGCCCTTGCCCTCGGACCGCATCTTGCCCGCGTCCTTGGCCTTTTGCTCGCCGCCCAAGGATACGAAATCGTCATAGGCAATGGTTTCCGCCCGGATGAACCCGCGCTCGAAATCACCATGGATGACCCCCGCCGCCTTGGGCGCGGGCGTGCCCGCCGGGATGGTCCAGGCACGCGCCTCCTTGGGGCCGACGGTGAAATAGGTCTCTAGATGCAAAAGGCCATAACCGGCCCGGATCAGCCGATCCAGCCCTGCCTCTTCCAGCCCCATTTCCGTCAGAAACATCTCTGCCTCTTCCGGATCGAGCTTGGATATTTCCTCCTCGATCTGGGCTGAAATCACCACCGACGCCGCACCCTGTTCGGCCGCCATTTTGGCCACCGCATCCGAATGGGCGTTGCCCGTAGCGGCATTGGCCTCATCCACGTTGCAGACATAGAGGATCGGCTTGGCGGTCAGAAGTTGCAGCATTTTCCAAGCCTTGGCATCTTCGGCATCTACCGCCACCGTGCGCGCGGGGCGTCCGGCCTCAAGTGCGGCCTGCGCCAGCCCCAGAAGCCGCTCGGCTTGTGCTGCGTCCTTGTCGCCCCCCTTGAGCTTGCGTTGCAGGCCCGCGCGGCGCTTTTCGACCGACTCGAGATCGGCCAGCATCAGTTCGGTCTCGATCACCTCGGCATCCGCCACCGGATCGACGCGCCCCTCGACATGGGTCACATCTCCATCCTCAAAGCAGCGCAGCACATGGGCAATCGCATCCGTCTCTCGGATATTGGCCAGAAACTGATTGCCGAGCCCCTCGCCCTTGGAGGCGCCCTTGACCAACCCGGCGATGTCCACAAAGGTCATGCGCGTGGGAATGATCTGTTTCGATCCGGCAATCTCGGCCAGTTTGTCGAGCCGCGCATCGGGCACGGCCACCTCGCCCACATTGGGCTCGATGGTGCAAAAGGGAAAATTCGCCGCCTGCGCCGCAGCGGTGCGGGTGAGCGCGTTGAAGAGCGTGGATTTGCCCACATTGGGCAGGCCCACGATTCCCATTTTAAAGCCCATCTCAGACCCTCCATGCCTTGAATTGCGCGCATCTACGGGTTTGCGCGGCCCAAGGTCAAGCCGGGCATTGATTTCCCGCGCGCTTTGCGCCAAACCCGCACGGACCCATTCAGAGGACAAAGCCGCATGACACGCATCGACGCCAAATTCGCAGAGCTGAAGGCCGCCGGAAAGAAGGCCTTCGTTTCCTATATCATGGCGGGCGATCCGGATTATGACACCTCTCTCGCGGTGATGCAGGGGCTGCCCGGCGCGGGCGTGGATATTATCGAATTGGGCGTGCCCTTTACCGACCCGATGGCCGATGGTCCGACGATCCAACTGGCCGGCCAGCGGGCACTGGCCGCCGGCATGACGCTTGAGAAAACGCTGGCCATGGCGCGCGAATTCCGCAAGGGCGACGATACAACGCCCATCGTGCTGATGGGCTATTACAACCCGATCTACAATCGTGGCGTGGACAAGTTCCTGACCGATGCCAAGGCCGCTGGGATCGACGGGCTGATCGTGGTCGACCTGCCCCCCGAAGAGGATGACGAACTCTGTGTTCCGGCTTCGAAGGCGGGAATGAACTTCATCCGCCTCGCCACACCGACCACCGATGACAAACGCCTGCCCAAGGTGCTCGAAAACACCTCCGGCTTTGTCTACTATGTGTCGATCACCGGCATCACCGGGGCGGCGGCGGCAGAGGCGGCGGATGTCGCCCCCGAAGTCGCGCGCATCAAGGCACAAACCGATCTTCCGGTGATCGTGGGCTTTGGCATCCGCACGCCCGAAACCGCCCAAACCATCGCCAGCGTCGCCGATGGCTGCGTCGTGGGCTCGGCCATCGTGGGCGAGATTGCCAAAGGCAGTTCGGTTGACGAGGTGCTGAGCTTTGTCAAAGGTCTGGCCGACGGCGCACATCGCGCCTGAGCGCCACGCCGAATAGTTAACAAAACGTAAACATACCGGATACTTGCGGGCCGAAGCTAAAGCGCTGAAACTTGACTCGGCGCGCGGTCTCTCGTATAGGTTGTGACATGCTGGACGAATTGGGCAACGGCCCCGGGGGAAACCCCGGCGGCCGTTTTTTCGTGCCGTTCAGCCAGAGGGGCCCACCGAAACACACCACTCATGAGGCAAGAGCACGCATGGTTTTGATCACCCCCGACGAGGGGCCCACCGGCCTGACCACCTCGATCAACGCGCTGGAACAGCAATTGGCCGATATGCGCGCGGATCTGGCAGAGATCTATCAACGGATCAGGTCCGGCAACCTCGATGAACTGAAAAACGCGACCAAGGCCACCACCGAAATCCGGCAATGGCTCAAGATCGCACTGGAAGCGGAGACACAGCTTGAACGACGCAGAAAAGAAGACCTTGGCATTGTCCATGGATACGCCCTCGATTTCGACGACGCCCGGCATCAGATCGGGTGCCGACTGGATCGTCTCAAACGGGCCAGTTGTAAGGGAAGACTTCCTCGATGCCCTGAGTGACGGCGAACTCATGGCCCTGCCCTATCTCTTTGAATTCTGGGCGCTGCCGCATCAACTGCCCCCTTCGGGCGAGTGGCGGACATGGGTCATCATGGGCGGGCGCGGGGCGGGCAAGACGCGCGCCGGGGCCGAATGGGTGCGGTCCGAGGTCGAAGGCGCGCGCCCCATGGATGCAGGCCGCTGCAGGCGGATCGCACTTGTGGGTGAAACCATCGATCAGGTGCGCGAGGTGATGATCTTTGGCGAGAGCGGGATTCTCGCCTGTTCGCCCCCCGACCGCCGCCCCGAGTGGCAGGCCACGCGCAAGCGACTGATCTGGCCCAACGGCGCCGTGGCACAGGCCTTTTCCGCCCATGATCCCGAGGGGCTGCGCGGCCCGCAATTCGACGGGGCCTGGGTCGATGAGCTGGCCAAATGGAAACGCGCGCGCGAGACTTGGGACATGCTGCAATTCGGCCTGCGCCTGGGCGACAATCCTCGCGTCTGTGTCACAACCACACCGCGCAATGTCGGCGTGCTCAAGGATATTCTCGCCGCCTCCAGCACCGTCACCACCTCTGCCCCAACCGAGGCCAACAGCGCCTATCTCGCCGAAGGCTTCCTTGACGAGGTGCGCGCGCGCTACGCGGGCACGCGGCTTGGGCGACAGGAACTGGACGGGCTGCTGATCGACGAGGCCGAGGATGCGCTCTGGACCCCCGCGATGATCGAGGCGACCCGGATCGAAACCCTGCCCGAATTTGACCGGGTGGTGGTGGCGGTCGATCCGCCCGTCACGGGCCATTCGGGATCGGATGAATGTGGGATCATCGTGGTGGGCGCGATCACGCGCGGCCCGGTGCAGGACTGGCGCGCCTATGTGCTGGCCGATGCCAGCGTCAACGCCGCCAACCCCGCCCGCTGGGCGCGCGCCGCGATCCGCGCGCGCGAACTCTGGGGGGCAGAGCGCGTGGTGGCCGAGGTCAACCAGGGCGGCGATCTGGTGGAACAGGTGATCCGGCAGGTCGATCCCCTCGTGCCCCTGCGCAAGGTCCACGCCAGCCGGGGCAAGGTGGCACGGGCCGAACCTGTGGCAGCACTCTATGAACAGGGCCGGGTGCATCACGCGCGCGGGCTTGGCGCGCTCGAGGATCAGATGTGCGCCATGACCGCGCGCGGCTATGAGGGGCGCGGCAGCCCCGACCGTGTCGATGCCCTCGTCTGGGCGCTCACCGATCTGATTGTCGAACCGGCCTCGAAATGGGTCCGCCCACGGGTGCGGGGGGTGTGATTGGGTGCCTCCGTAGGGTGCGCATTCATTGCGCACCAACACTCTCACGGCCGATAACCATCCCTTAACCCTGCCGTGGTTCTCTGAACCCATGTCCGACTATATCCGCCCCCGGTTTCCCGGTGCCTGCGTCTTTTTCACCGTGACGCTCGCCAACCGCCGCTCAGACCTGCTCACCCGTGAAATCGCGGCTCTGCGCGCGGCGGTCCGACGCACCAAGACCGAGCGGCCCTTTACGATCAACGCTTGGGTCGTCCTGCCAGACCATATGCACTGTGTCTGGACCCTGCCCGAGGGGGATTGCGATTTCTCGACCCGCTGGAGCGTGATCAAGGCCCGGTTCTCGCGCGCCATGCCCCCCGCGCCCCGCCGTGCCAGTCACGTGGCCCGACGCGAGCATGGGATCTGGCAACGGCGGTTCTGGGAGCATCACCTCCGCAGCGATGCGGACAAAAGCGCCGCAATCCGCTATTGCTGGATCAATCCGGTGAAACATGGGTTGGCCGCGCGACCAGAGGATTGGGCCTATTCCTCGATCCACCGCGATGGCCCGGTGCATTGGCCGTAGGGTGCGCATTCATTGCGCACCATTGTCACCGGCGAAAACCCCACCCCACACCCCGGCTCTCTCGACCGGACCGGTGCGCAATAAATGCGCACCCTACGCAGACCCTTTCACAACTCCCTCGAACTCCCGCCATTCGCCCTTGCTCATGCCCGAAGTCTCTTGCGTCACGACCTCGCCCTTCAGCATCCGCCGCACACAATCCAGCGCGGTAGCTGACAACGTCGCCCCGCCCATGCGGTAATCCTCGAACGCCTTATAGGCATAGGGCACCCAATCGGCCACAAGGCGGCAAATCTCCTCGGCATAGACGCGGATTTCGTATTGGGCGTGCGCGTCGGCGCGCAGGCGCAGGAAATGCAATAGGTTGTGCAGATCGACCTTCCAATACCATTGCGTATAGATATTGGCGGGCAGGTTCATACGCGCCAGTTCGCGCGCCAGCCCCTGCTGGCCTTCCTGCGAAATCATACCCTCGTAATGGTCATAGCAGCGCATCGCGTCCTCGGTCAGGATGCGCAACACGCGCTGCGCCTCTTCCCCTTCGAGCGCGGCCCCCCGCCCCTGATTGTTGGTCGTCGATTGCGCCGCCAGCATATCGGGCGCAGGTATGTAGAACTCGCGATCCAATATCGAATAGCGCGCCGAATATTCATTCACATTCGCGGTGCGGTGCCGGATCCACTGTCGCGCCACGAATACCGGCAGCTTCACATGCAGCTTCAATTCGCACATCTCGAACGGGGTCGAATGCCAGTGCCGCATGAGGTAGCGAATAAGCCCCTCATCGTTCTGCACATGCTTGGTCCCCGCGCCGTAACTCACGCGCGCCGCCTGCACGATGGCAGCATCATCGCCCATATAGTCGATCACCCGGACAAAGCCGTGATCGAGCACCGGATAGGCGGTGTAGAGATGCTGTTCCATCCCCGCCGCCGTGGCGCGCAGGGTGCTTTGGCTCTGCGCGCGCTGCGCGTCGATTTCGGCCTGTTGGTCGGGGCTGAGGGGCATGGCGAGGCCTTTCATCACAAGAACGAGTCGGAGATCACTATATCTTGGGGATCACCCATGCGCCAAGCCCATATCGGGTGCTTGCCCATGCGCCACAGGGGGGCAGTTTTTGCAATCCGCAGATGTATCGGGAATTGACTTTTAAAGGCAATGGCCTGAACGTCGCTGCAAAACAACTATAAAACATATTGAGGGCAGTCTCATCATGAAACATATCGTGGCAGGCCTGATGGCCGCTGCCCTATTGGGCGGCTGTGGGGGTGGCGGATCGTCCAACCCGTTTGACGGCGCAGGAGAGGATACAACAACGCCTCCCCCTGAGGACGGCACCATCACAAGTACAACCCCGGTGTCTGTGCCAGCAGGATTGGCAGGAGACATCGACAGTGTCTCCTTTGATCCGGTGAGTGGCACGGTATCCGTTGTCGGGCTTACCCTCGACGAAGTACCTTTTACCGCAGTCTATCGCCGCCGTCCGGGACTGGACCGAGACGGATATTTGGCGTTTACCGCGCAAGACGATCCTCTTGACCGACATTTCACGCTATACGCAGGGCAGTCCAACAACAGCGGCGCTGTCCGTGCGGCTGTCGCGAGCAGCCCCGGACCACGAAACCGCTCTTTTATGGGCGGCTTCTTTGAGCGCGATGGCGGTTACACGCCGCCTACGGTTTCTCCCACATCTGGCCTTGTCAGCTACGCTGGTAAATATGTCGGCGTAACCAACACAACAGATTCAGTCGGTGCCGATCTCTTGCCACAACCCCCGGGGACGCCTACGCCTCTCATTGTGCCGCAGGCCAGCTCTGTCACCGGTGATGTCTTTATAAACGCTGACTTCGCTGACAACAGCGTTGAGGGGAATATCTTCAACCGCGTGCTGATAAGAGATGCGTCAAATCCGTCAAACCCGTTAGCGCCTGCAACAGAGTTGCCAAACTTGGTTTTGATAACAGCAGGGATTGCCGCGAATGGCACATTTAACGGAACGGTTGAGTATGACCCAAGGGATCCGCGATCAAATACCGACACACAAGTCCAAACAGGCTCCTACGGGGGCGTCTTCGGCGGCCCCAATGCTGAAGGGGTCGCAGGTGTCGTGAACCTGACGGGCTTCGACGGCGATGGCGACCCGCTGGGATTTGAGAACGAACTCGAATCTGGGATTTTCGTTCTGGATCAGTGTGGTGCGGCCGTAAGCGACGCAATTTGTGCGCTTGTAAACCCGGGCGCTGGCACGCCGTAACATGCGGCGTCTTTGTGCCAGTCTCGTCTTGATCGTCATGGGCCTTGCCGCACATGGCGATCAACTCAACCTCACCCTAGCCCAGGCCGATGCGCTGGCGGCCCAAGCCCTGGGCGCAGGTCAGCCGCGCTTGGCCTATGACCTCAGCAAAGGTCTCTTGCAGGCCGACCGCCGCAACCCCCGCGCGCATTATTATCAGGCCTTGGCCCTCGCTCAGGCCAAGGCCTATGGGGCCGCCGAAAAGAAAGCGGCCCTCGCCTATTGGCATGCCAAGACGGACGATCAGCGCTTTCAGGCCGCCAATCTCGCGGCCCAACTCAGCTTTGCGGATGACAGATTCACCGGCTCGCAATTCTGGCTGCGCCGCGCGGTCGATCACGCCCCCGATGAGGTGGCCCGCGCCCAGACCGTCACCGCCTTTCAGAACGTGCGCGCGCGCAACCCGTTGCGGTTCGATTTCCGCTTTTCCACAACCCCCTCGGACAATGTGAACAACGGGGCCAACAGCCCGCTCAACGTGATCGACGGCGTGCCGGTGGTGGGCACGCTCAGCCCCTCGGCACAGGCGCTTTCGGGCTGGATCACCACGGCGCAAGCCGCCCTCTCCTACCGCCTTGCCAAAAGCGACGGGCGCGAGACACGGGCGCGTGCCCGCGTCAACGCCCGGCGGGTCGATATTTCAGACTCCGTGCCGGGGCTGAGCGGCGATGACCTCTCCTCGACGGTCGCGGAACTGGGATTGACCCAATATCTGCGCGGCACGAGCGCAGCGGTGACATGGAAATTCGACCTCGACGGCGGGCGCGTCTGGTATGCGGACAATCCGCTCTATGATTTCGCACGGGTCGGCGCCACGCGCCATCACCGGTTGACCGACCGCCTGATGCTGAGCTTTGGTGGCAGCTTCGAGGATCAACACTACGAGAGCGCGCGCGGCGCCGACAGCACTGTTGCCAGCGGCTTTGCCGGGGTCGGCCTGACCCTTGAGAGTGGCGCGCAGATCGGCTTTCAGGTGCAATATCGCGACACCGACAGCAACGGCATCAACCGCGCCTCGGATCAATGGACCGGCATTGCCAGCTATCAGCTGGGCCGCGACATCGGCCCCGCCAGCCTCGAATTTTCGCTTGGGCTTAGCCAGCTGGACTATTCCAGCTATCAGGTCGGCTTTATCAGCGTGCCGGGCGGGCGTGACGACCGATCCGTGTTCGGCGGCGTCACAGCCACGTTCAACGACTGGGGCTACATGGGCTTTGTCCCCACCCTCACCGTGACCAGCGAACGCAGCGACTCCAATATCAGCCGCTTCGACGTCGAGGAAACCTCGATCACCCTCGGTATCCGGTCCGAGTTCTGAGCCACCGCGCCCCAGATTGCCCTCGACACCGGCGCACGCGCCACTATCCTCCGACCCATTGCAATCACGGAGGATGACCATGCGCATCAAATATCTGCACACGATGGTTCGGGTCAAAGACCTTGAGGCGACGCAGCGGTTCTTTGCCCTTCTTGGGCTCAAGGAAACCCGCCGCTGGGACAACGAGGGCGGGCGCTTCACGCTCGTGTTCATGGCCCCCGAAGGACAAGAGGACTGCCCGGTGGAACTGACCTATAACTGGGACGGCGACGAAGGCCTGCCCTCGGACAGCCGCCATTTCGGCCATCTCGCCTATGCAACCAGCAATATCTATGAGCTCTGCCAGCACCTGATGGACAATGGCGTCACCATCAACCGCCCGCCGCGCGACGGGCGTATGGCCTTTGTCCGCAGCCCCGACAACATCTCGGTCGAGCTTTTGCAAGAGGGTGACGCCCTGCCCCCGGCAGAGCCTTGGACCAGCATGGAGAATATCGGCCATTGGTGAGGCTCGCTGCCCTTCTTGCGGCCGCACTTCTCGCGGCCCCGGCCCAAGGCGCCTGCCGCCTTGCGCTGGTGCTCGCCCTCGATGTGTCCTCTTCGGTCGATGAGGCCGAATATGCCCTGCAACGGGTGGGCCTCGCCTCGGCCCTTGATGCGCCCGAGATCCGCGATGCCATCCTGCGTGGCGGCACGGGCGATGTGGCGCTGGCGGTCTATGAGTGGAGCGGCCGCTTTCAGGACAGGCTGCATCTCGACTGGACCTTTCTGCGCTCTGACGCCGATATAACGGGCGCGGTGGCGGTGCTGGCGGGCATGCAGCGCTCGACCAGCGATTACCCCACCGGCCTCGGCTCGGCGCTGGGCTATGGCGCGGCGCTGATGGCGCGCGCGCCCCGCTGCGATCGGCAGGTGATCGACGTCTCGGGTGACGGGATCAACAATCAGGGCTTCGGCCCGGCGCTCGCCTACAAGCATTTTCCGTTTGACGACATCACCGTCAACGGCCTCGTGATCGAGGGGCACGACCCGCAGGTCACCCAATATTACCAGCGAGAGGTGCTCTTCGGGCCGGGGGCCTTTCTCGAAATCGCCCAAGGTTTCGAGGATTTCGAGCGCGCCATGTCGCGCAAGCTGTATCGTGAGATCAACGATCTCATGCTTGGCGCCCTGCCTCAATAGATATAGCGGATCTGATCCGTCCAATACCGCTCCACCCGGCGCAAGGAGGCGGTAATCTGGTCGATCCCATCGGGGCCAAGAACACCGCGCGCCTCCAACCCCTCGGCGTGGCGGGCAAAGAGATCGCCAACCAGATCGCGGATCGTGCGCCCCTTTTCCGTCAGCCGCACCCGGACCGACCGGCGATCCGCCTCGCAGCGCTGATGGTGCATATATCCCATCTCCACCAGCTTCTTGAGATTGTAGCTGACATTGCTGCCCTGGTAATAACCGCGCGTTTTCAATTCACCCGCCGTCACCTCGTGGTCGCCGATGTTGAAAAGCAAGAGCGCCTGCACCGCGTTGATTTCCAACACGCCCACGCGCTCGAACTCATCCTTGATGACATCCAGCAATAGCCGGTGCAGGCGTTCCACCAGCGACAAAGCGTCAAGGTAACTGCTGATAAAGGCGCTCTGAACGGCGCTCGTCGCGAGGGGGCTGTGATAGCTCATGTCGGTCTCCGTGCGATACTGCTCGCACGGGACCATCTGGCAAAAACCCGAACATTCGGTAAATCGCGACGAAACCGCCTAAAATGCGATCTACTTTCCGCCGCTGGCCTCTGCCGCAATCTCTGCCACCAGGGGCGCGAAGCGCGCAGGCGGCGCGGCTTGACCCGTCACCCATTGATAGAGATCCTGATCGTTCTCGCACAACAGCGCGTCGAACCCGTCCAATGCGGCCTTGTCCATCACCTCGAGCCGCGCTTCGGCATAGCGGCTCAGGATGATGTCCATTTCCTTGATCCCCCGGCGCATCGCGCGCATGCGCAGGCGCTTGATCCGGTGGGCGGGCGGCTCATCAGCGCCGCCCGGTGCCTCGACAGGGGCCTCACTCACCGGCTTCTTCCCGCAACTTGGCGCGTAGGGTCTTTTCCAACCGTCCCAGACGGTCGGTCGCCCGGGTCATCTGCGCGCGGATGTCGCGGATTTCGGTCAGCATATCGATCACGTCGCGCGACAACTCGCCCATCTCGGGCGCGCCCGGTCCCTCGCCTTCACCCGACAAGAGCCACAAGAGCGAGACATTGAGCATCCCCGCCATCATCGACAACTTATTGGCGCGCGGCTCCGACAGATCGTTCTCCCAGGCCTTCAACGTCTTGAGCTTGACGCCCAACCGTTTCGCCAGATCGGCCTGGCTCATGCCTGCGCGCTCGCGCGCACCTGTCACGCGGTCGCCAAAGGTGGTGGCCTCGGGATCGAACCAGCCGTCGGTGTTGTCTGCGGTCATCGTCTTCCTTTCCAGTGATCGGGCTTGATCGCGCCCTGACCGCAGCCTAAGACATTCTAGAAATGAATTCAAACCGGAGCCGGCCATGTCCCGTCTTTCCGCGACATTGTCGCGCGTCAAACCCTCGCCCACCATCGCCGTGACCACCAAGGCACAGGAACTCAAGGCCGCAGGGCGCGACGTGATCGGTCTGGGGGCCGGAGAGCCGGATTTCCCAACCCCCGCGCATATCCGCGCTGCCGGTATCCGCGCCATCGAGGAAGGCAGGACCAAATACACCGCCGTCGACGGCATCCCCGAGCTCAAGGCGGCGATCTGCGCCAAGTTCAAGCGCGACAACAGGCTCGACTATACCCCCGCGCAGGTCAGCGTCGCCTCGGGCGGCAAGCAGATCCTCTACAACGCCCTCATGGCCACGCTCAATCCCGGGGACGAGGTGCTGATCCCCGCCCCCTATTGGGTCAGCTACCCCGACATGGTGCTCCTGGCAGGCGGCGAGCCGGTGATTGCCCCCGCAGGCATCGAAACCGGCTTCAAACTGACGCCAGAGGCGCTCGAGGCCGCGATCACGCCCAAAACCCGCTGGTTCATCTTCAACTCGCCCAGCAATCCCACCGGCGCGGGTTATACTTGGGACGAGTTGAAGGCGCTGACGGATGTGCTCCTGCGACATCCTCATGTCATGATCATGACCGACGATATGTATGAACATCTGGCCTATGACGGCTTTGAATTCTGCACGCCCGCACAGGTGGAACCGGCGCTCTATGACCGCACGCTCACCTGCAATGGCGTGTCCAAGGCCTATTGCATGACCGGCTGGCGGATCGGCTATGCGGCGGGGCCGCAGGATCTGATTGCCGCAATGCGCAAGATCCAGTCGCAAAGCACCTCGAACCCCTGCACCATCAGCCAATGGGCGGCCGTCGAGGCGCTCAATGGCAGCCATGATTTCATCGCCGAGAACAACACCGTTTTCGCCCGCCGCCGCGATCTGGTGGTCAAGATGCTGAACGAGGTCGAGGGCATCGACTGCCCCACACCCAATGGCGCGTTCTATGTCTATCCGTCGATTGCCGGGCTGATCGGCAAGACCAGCGCAGGAGGGGCCAAGATCACCGATGACGAGGCCTTTGCCACGGCCTTGTTGGAGGAAACCGGCGTCGCGGTGGTCTTTGGCGCAGCCTTTGGACTATCGCCGAATTTCCGGATCAGCTATGCAACCTCCGATGAAGCGCTCAAAGAGGCGTGCACGCGGATACAGACGTTCTGCAAAGGGCTGAGCTAGGGGGACGGATGGCGGGCGATCTGCCGGATTATTATTTCAGGGTCCGTGAAAACGGGGCCTTCGTGTTTCGGGTTGATACCGAGAACCGGCAGCGCCGGATCGAGATGGAACAGATCGCCATCGTCAATATCCGCAAGTCCGAAATCAAGCCGCATGGCGACCGCGCCCTGTCCGACGCCGACATCACCGCCATCACCGCGTGGATGGAAGAACGGCTGAAGCTGGTCGAATACCGCGACATCGACGATATCCTGCGCGCGGTGGATTACCTCAACACCACAACCCATTGGGTGCAGTCCAAGGCGACCGACGACCAACTCGAACAGGTGACGGATGCGCTTCTCTTGGCGATGCACGACCTGCGCTCGGTGCTGGTGCGCAAAAAGGCGGACCGGCTGCTAAAGGGCGAGTGAGGCGGCTTGAGGGGCTTGGAATGAACGTTTGCCCCAATCTCCAAGGCGCGGAATCAAGGCGCGGCACGCGCCGCCGCGCAGCGCCCGTCCGCCCCACCGGGCGGGCGCTTTTGCGAGGTCTCAACACACTGAAAGCGCGGAAGTGTTTGGCAGGCATAAAGTGCCAGCCAACCCGGTTACAGCGCCCACCCGGCGGACAGGCACCACGCGGCTCCTTCGCTTGCGGCCAAGGTCAGCAACACGCCAGCCCACCCCCTCACCGCGAACAACTCGCCCCGCCTAGCACACAGAACTTGGTGCAATGGGGATGGTTCAGCGCCACGTCGCGCTCGGCCTCGGCCAGTGTCTCGCCCAATTCGAACTCGGGCGCATAGGGTAGCAGCGTGCAGGCCACCACCGCTGGCCGCGCCGCCCCCCTGCGCTTGACCACCATGCGCGACGAGGCGCACATGATGTCCTCGGGCCGCTTGCCCAGAATATCCCAACAGGCCGTGGTAATCTCGGGCACCTCGGCCCCCTCGTCCATCTCGGGGAAGAGAACGGTCGCGCCGGGATCATGCGCATCAATCTCGAACCCATGTTCCGCATAAAATGCGGCATAGCCCGCGCGCGATGCCGCCTCGCTCTCGCCCCAGACAGTGCGCCCGGCCACGGTCATGCGGATGCCATGGTCCCGCAACCAGCACATGCCCTCCAGCGTCTTGGCAAAGGCCCCCGCGCCGCGCTCGACGTCATGCAGCGCCTCGGACCAGTGATCGACCGAAATCCGCAAACTCAGCTTGCCGCCCCAGACCTTGACCAGATCCAACAGGCCTTCCCGAATCGTCTTGCGCATCATCGGGCGCATGGCGTTGGTCAGGATCAGCACCTCAAACCCCGCCTCCAGCGCCGCCCGCGCCATGCCGATCATCTCGGGGTTCATGAAGGGCTCGCCGCCGGTAAAGGCGATCTCGCGCAGCGGCCAACCCCGCTCACGCACCTGATCCAGATAGTCACGCACCTCTGATTCGGTGATGTAGACCAGCGCGTCATTGCTGGGCGAGCTGAGAATGTAACAGTTGCGGCATTCGATATTGCACAGCGTGCCGGTGTTGAACCACAGCGTTTCGGGATGGCTCAGCGGCACCGAGGCACGCGCCTCACCCTTGGCGGTGCGCGCCGGGTCCTGAAACTTGCCCTGATTGGCCGGGCCGGTGACGGTATCTTTCATAAGGTCATCCACCTTGCTGTTTTTCTTTTCTCACCTAACGCTCGCGATCTGGCAAGAGAAGCGTTCTGACGCCATTGTGAAGACGCCCCAACATGTTAGAGTTGCAGGGGCAAGGGTTGCGCCGGAAAAACAGGCGATTGACGAGCAAAGGAGACAGGCCATGGCCTCTCGGGTGATCCCGGTCGATCCCTTCGATCTGGTGATATTTGGCGGCACCGGCGATCTGGCGCGGCGCAAGATACTGCCGGCCCTCTTCCGGCGCTTTGTCGCCGGTCAGATCGAAGGCGATGTGCGCCTGATCGGGGCCGCGCGCGGCGATATGGACCGCGACGGCTATCGCGCCATGGCGCGTGCCGCGATCACCGAATTCGGCGGCGAGGAATCGGCCCGCAAAAAGGATCTCACCGCCTTTCTCGACCTGCTCGATTTCGTCACCCTTGACGCGCGCGGCACCGAAGGCTGGGAGCAACTGGCCGCCCTCATGCGCCCTGACCGCATCCGCGCCTTCTACTTTTCGGTCGCCCCCGCGCTCTTTGGCGATCTGGCCAAACGCCTGCACAAACACGGCATGGCCGACGACCTCAGCCGCATCGTGGTGGAAAAGCCATTTGGCCGCGATCTGGACACCGCGCGTGACCTCAACCGCACCCTGGCGCGGCACTTCACCGAAGGTCAGATTTACCGGATCGACCATTATCTTGGCAAGGAAACGGTTCAGAACCTGATGGCGATCCGCTTTGGCAACGTCCTCTTCGAACCGCTCTGGAACAGCCAATATGTCGATCACATCCAGATCACCGTGGCGGAATCCGTGGGCGTGGGCGGGCGCGGCGATTACTATGACAAATCCGGTGCCATGCGCGACATGGTGCAAAACCACATGATGCAGCTTCTGTGCCTCATCGCGATGGAGCCGCCCGCCAAATTCGAACCCGACGCCGTGCGCGACGAGAAACTCAAGGTCATCCGCGCCCTTGATCCGGTGGCGCGGGGCAATGTCGTGCGCGGTCAGTATGAGGGCGACGGCACCCAACCCGGCTATCGCAATCAGGTGGGCAACCGCGACAGCACGACCGAGAGCTTCGTGGCGCTGAAGGCGCATATATCCAACTGGCGCTGGGCAGGCACGCCGTTCTACCTGCGCACCGGCAAACGCCTGCGCGACCGCGCCAGCGAAATCGCCGTGGTGTTCAAGGATGCGCCCCATTCGATCTTTGGCGCCGATGCCGGGCGGCACCGCAATATTCTCACCATTCGTCTGCAACCCAACGAGGGGATCGAACTGGGTGTCACGATCAAGGAACCGGGGCCGGGCGGCATGCGCCTCATTGACGTGCCCCTCGACATGACCTTTGCCGAGGCGCTGGGGCCGGAAGAGGCGGATTTTCCCGATGCCTACGAGCGGCTCATCATGGATGTGATCCGCGGCAACCAGACCCTCTTCATGCGTGGCGACGAGGTCGAGGCGGCCTGGGCTTGGACCGATCCGATCATCGCCGATTGGGAAGATGAGGGGGCACCCCCCCTTGCCTATGCCACGGGCTCGGCAGGACCGGATGATGCGCTGATGCTCATGCACCGCGATGGACGCCGCTGGCGGGAGATACGACCATGACCTTTGTGGATTACGCAGACGACGAAATGCTCGCGATGGGGCTGGTCGATGTTCTCTCGACAGACCTGCGCAACGCCCTGCGCAGCCGCGACCGCGTGCTGTTTGTCGTGCCGGGCGGCACCACGCCGGGACCGATCTTTGACGGGCTCTGCGGCCTTGATCTCGATTGGGACCGGGTTGACATCCTGCTCTCGGATGAGCGCTGGCGCCCCGAGGTGCACCTGCGCTCCAACACCCGCCTCCTGCGCGAGCGCCTCTTGCGTGACCGCGCAGCGGCGGCGCGATACCTGCCACTATACGCCAAATCCCCGGAACCAGAGGCCGTGCTGGCCGAGTTGGAAACCAACATCTCGCCTGTTCTGCCGATTGATGTCTGCCTCTTGGGCATGGGGTCCGATATGCACACCGCCTCGCTCTTTCCCGGTGCCGACCGCCTCGCCGATGCGCTGGCCGAGGATGCGCCCATCCTCGTGCCGATGCGCGCGCCGGGGCTGGAAGAGCCGCGC
This sequence comes from Roseovarius mucosus DSM 17069, assembly GCF_000768555.3. Taxonomy (GTDB): domain Bacteria; phylum Pseudomonadota; class Alphaproteobacteria; order Rhodobacterales; family Rhodobacteraceae; genus Roseovarius; species Roseovarius mucosus. The sequence continues at coordinate 719,506 of NZ_KN293975.1, read as the reverse complement.
ATCACCCTCTCGGCGCGGGTCCTGGACGGTGCGCTGTGCAAGCATGTGGTGATCACCGGCGCGCGAAAACGGGCGGCGTTAGAGCGCGCCCAGCATATGCGCCCCCTTGAGGCCCCGATTGCCGCCGTGCTAGCGGGAGCCACAGTGCATTGGTGCCCCTAAGAGGATTTGAAAATGTGGTCAGCGGTTGAAGAGGTCGCCCAAGCGGCGCGAGACATCGACATCACCTGGTTGTTCAGCGATCCCGCACGCGCCACGGCCTTTTCGACCCGCTTCGATGGCATGCTCTTTGATTATTCCAAGACCGCCCTCACCGCCCCCGCACGCGCGGCTCTGCTCTCGTTGGCCGAAACCGCAGGCGTCGCCACCCGCCGCGCCGCGATGTTCGCAGGCGAAGCGATCAACGAGACCGAGGACCGCCCGGTGCTGCACACCGCGCTGCGCAACCTCTCGGGTGGCCCGGTCCGGGTCGCAGGCCAGGACATCATGCCCGAGATCACCGAAACCCGCAGCCGCATGGCCCGCTTTGCCGACAGCATCCGGCGCGGTCCCATCACCGATGTGGTCAATATCGGCATCGGCGGCTCGCATCTTGGCCCCGAAATGGCGGTGCGCGCGCTGCGCCCCTATCACGATGGCCCGCGCTGCCATTTTGTCTCGAACGTGGACGGTGCCGACATCTCTGACACGCTGGCGGGGCTGAACCCGGCCACCACCCTTGTGATCGTCGCGTCCAAGACCTTCACCACCATCGAGACCATGACCAATGCCGCCACGGCACAGGCCTGGATGACCCGCGCCGGGGTCAATCCGGGGCCGCAATTCGCCGCCGTGTCCTCAGCCGCGGCCAAGGCTGCGGATTGGGGCATCGACGCGTCCCGCGTCTTTGGCTTTGGCGATTACATCGGCGGGCGCTATTCCGTCTGGGGGCCCATCGGCCTGCCGCTGATGATCGCCATCGGGCCCGAGCGGTTCGAGGATTTCCTGCGCGGGGCCGAAGCGATGGATCAGCATTTCCAGACCGCAGATCCCCTCGACAACATGCCGCTCCTGCTTGGCCTCATCGGCATCTGGCACCATCAGGGCATGGGTCACGGCACACGCGCCGTGCTGCCCTATGACCAGCGTCTCGCGCGCCTGCCCGCCTATCTGCAACAGCTCGAAATGGAATCGAACGGCAAACGCGTCAGCATGTCCGGCGCCGCGCTCAGCCGCCCCTCCGGTCCCGTCGTCTGGGGCGAGCCGGGAACCAACGGCCAACACGCCTTTTACCAGTTGATCCATCAGGGCACCGCCGTGATCCCCTGCGAGTTCCTCGTGGCCGCAACCGGGCACGAACCGGAACTTGCGCATCATCACCGCCTGCTGCTGGCCAATTGCCTGGCGCAATCCAAGGCGCTCTTGCGCGGCCGTTCGCTGGACGAAGCGCGCGCGCTGATGCGCGACGCAGGCTACACCGGCCCCGAGCTTGAGCGGCAGGCGGCCCACCGGGTCTTTCCCGGCAACCGCCCCTCGACAACGCTGATCTATGACCGGCTGACCCCGCGCCGACTGGGCCAGATCATCGCCCTCTATGAACATCGCGTGTTCGTCGAAGGCGTGATCCTCGGGATCAACTCCTTTGATCAATGGGGGGTGGAACTGGGCAAGGTGCTGGCGGTCGATGTCGATGCCATGTTGACCGGCGATGCCACCCTCACCCGCGACGGATCAACCGCCGCCCTCGTGGCCTTTGCCCGCGCGGCCGGGGTCTGAGCCAAAAGCAACAGACGAGGCGCACATTTCTCACAGAGTTTGACCTCGCTCAAAGTCTGTCACAAAAAGTTCAAATATCATTCCCGGAGTGATCAATAGACCAGTCCGGAGTGCCGTATGAGCGAATCCCCTCTCTCCCCCCTGCCCACGCCCGAAACTCCGGACGGCTCCGCCACCCCGCCGATCAATGGCGCAGCCCCGGCAGCCCCGGCAGGCTCCCCCGCCGCAGCACCCTCCCAGACCGATCCCAACTCGCTGCGCGACGCCTTTGAGAATGGCGATTACCCCTACGAAACCCGCATGGGTCGCCGCAGCTACGAGACGCAAAAGGCGCATCTTCAGGCCGAATTGCTCAAGGTCCAGCTTTGGGCGCAAGAGACCGGGCAGAAATTCGTGCTGATCTTCGAGGGGCGCGATGCGGCCGGCAAGGGCGGCACGATCAAACGCTTCACCGAACATCTGAACCCCCGCACCGCGCGGGTCGTGGCCCTGAACAAGCCCACCGATCAGGAACGCGGCCAGTGGTATTTTCAGCGCTATGTCCAACACCTGCCCACCTCGGGGGAAATGGTGCTCTATGACCGCTCATGGTATAATCGCGCGGGCGTCGAGCGGGTGATGGGCTTTTGCGAGCCGCATGAATATCTCGAATTCATGCGCGAGACCCCCGAACTGGAGCGGATGCTCGTGCGCTCGGGCATCCGGCTCTACAAATACTGGTTCTCCGTCACCCAAGGCGAACAGCGCGCCCGCTTTGCCAGCCGCGAAACCGATCCCCTCAAGCAATGGAAACTCAGCCCCATCGACAAGGCCAGCCTTGATAAATGGGACGATTACACCGAGGCGAAAGAGGCGATGTTCTTTTATACCGACACCGCCGATGCGCCTTGGACCGTGGTCAAATCCGATGACAAGAAACGTGCGCGCCTCAATTGCATGCGGCATTTTCTCAACTCGCTCGACTACCCCGGCAAGGATCGCCATATCGCCCATGCGCCCGACCCGCTGATCGTGTCGACCGCGCAGCATGTGCTGCACAAGAGCGATCATATTCTGGGCAAATCCCTGCATCCCGAGGACCGCAAGACCCGCTAAGGCCCGTACACGCGCCCCTTGACGCGGTGCCCCGGTCTGGGCCAAGAACCCGCAGGCGCGGCCAGCAGGTCGGCCTGCGGCGTCAGACAGGGGGCAATCCGTGATACTCAAGGCACTCGACTCGCTCGGCGGGCTTCTTTTCGGACGCGAAAAATATCGGCGCGGTCACTACAAGCTGGCCAAGCGTCTGGCCTCGCGGCAGCGCTACGAGGTGTACAAGCCGCACCTGATCTGGCTCACCGACCCCGAGTTTCTCGCCGCCCGTGACATGGTCGAGGCGCGCGGCATCGAAGGCAGCCCCTATGACCGCTGCTTCACGCTGATGACCTCTGCCCGCATGGTGCGCAACATTCCCGGCAATTTCGCCGAATGTGGCGTGCGCTTCGGCAAATCCTCGGTTTTCCTGCTGACCGGCGCGGGCGCGCAGAGCACCAAGCGCCTGCATATCTTCGACTCCTTTCAGGGTCTCTCGGAACCCAGCGACGCCGATGTGCAATCGGGCGGCAAGTCCGAATGGTCCAAAGGCGATCTGGCTGTCCCCCAGGACATCGTGCGCCAGAATCTCAGCGCCTTTGGCGACCGTGTGGACCTGCACAAAGGCTGGATTCCCGACCGTTTCCCCGATGTCGCGGATCAGGAATTCTCGCTCGTCCATGTCGATGTTGACCTTTACGAACCAACGCTCGCTTCGGTCGAATTCTTCTATCCTCGGGTCAAACCGGGCGGTGTCATCATCTGCGACGATTACGGCTCTGGCGATTGCCCCGGCGCGAAAAAGGCGATCGACGAGTTTTTCGCCGACAAGCCCGAGAATGTCCTCTCGCTGACCAGCGGGCAATCCATCGTGATCAAGGCCTGAGCGAGCTTTCGCGCGGGCGCGCGCGCCCACGCCAAACGCGCCTTGCGGCAGACGCGCCCTGCGCCTAAGTCTGACGGCATGAAGCCGCTCATTCCCATGGCCCTTGCCACCGCCCTCTGCCTGCCCGCCGCCCCCATGGGCGCGCATCCGCATGTCTTTGTCGATGTCGCCCTGCGCTTCAACGCCGACGCCCAAGGGCACCTGACCGAGGTCGAGGTGACATGGAGCTATGACGATTTCTTTTCCCTTCTGATCCTCACCGACATGGGCCTTGATCCCGATGGCGACGGCACGCTGACCGAGGCGGAACTGGACAAGCTCAAGGGCTTTGATCTGGTCGAATGGCCCGAGGGGTTCGAGGGCGATCTCTATATGTATCAGGGCGAGACCAAGATTGCTCTGGATCACCCCATCCCGACCGGCATCGCCCTTACGAATGGCCGCATCATCGCCACCCATACCCGCACCTTTGGCCCCGTCAAGGCCGAGGGACTGCGCATCGAGGCCTATGATCCCACCTATTATGTGGCCCATAGCCTTGCCGGTCCGATCACCCTGCCCAAGGGCTGCGTCTACACGATCACCGAACCCGATTTGGACGAAAGTCAGGAACAGTTCCGCCAGATGCTCAGCGAGTTGACCGCAGAGGAGCAATATACCGGGGTCGAAATCGGCAATCTTTTCTCCGAGAGCCTGTCGGTCACATGCGCCGCCCCATCCTGAGCCTCGCGGCCCTTGCCCTTGCCGCTCTTGTCATCTGGCTCTGGGGGTTTGGCGGGGCCACGCAGGTTGCCGCTTGGGCCCGCACCGGACAGGCCGATACGCAACAGGCCATGGCCCGCCTCCTGCGCGCCCTGCGCGCGGGCGAACCGGGGACCTTGGCCGGGCTGATGGGCCTCTGCTTTGCCTATGGCTTTTTTCACGCGGCGGGGCCGGGGCATGGAAAACTCCTGATCGGGGGCTATGGCATGGCCGCACGCGTGAGCGCGCTGCGCCTGTCCCTTTTGGCGCTGGCCTCCAGCTTTGCGCAGGCGGCGGCTGCGGTGCTGCTGGTCTATGCCGGCATCTTCGTGTTTGACCTCACCCGCCAGCACATGACCGATCTGGCCGAGGACATCATGGCCCCCGCGAGTTTCGCAGCCATCGCGCTCGTGGGTCTCTGGCTGGCAATACGCGGCTTGCGCCGCTGGCGGCAGAACCGCCCCGTCCCCCCTCATCATAATCACCACCACCACGACCACGACGCCCCTTGCGCCTCTTGCGGACACAAGCACGGGCCAACCCTGGCCGAGGCCGAGGCTGTCACCACCTGGCGCGATGCCGCTGCCCTGATCGGGGCCGTGGCGATCCGCCCCTGCACCGGCGCGCTCTTTCTCCTGATCCTCACATGGCGCATGGGGCTGGATCTGGCAGGCATCCTTGGGGCCTTCGCCATGGGCCTTGGCACGGCCAGCGTCACCCTTGCCGTGGCACTCGCCTCCGTCACCCTGCGCGAAGGCGCGCTGGCGCGCCTCGCTACCGGCGACACCGCCCGCGCCCTGCCCCTCTTCGAGATAGCGGCAGGCGTGATCATTGCGGCACTCTCGACACATCTCATGCTGGGCGCACTCTGACGAGGGTTGCGCCCCACGCGCCCCCCGTCTAACCCCGATCCCATGCAACCCCGCCTCACATATCGCCAACATGCCCGCGCAGTGCTGGGGCTTGGCCTGCCGCTCATCGGCAGCCATGTTGCGCAATTCGCCATCACCTTCACCGATGCGCTCATGCTGGGCTGGTATTCGGTCGAGGCGCTGGCCGCCGAAGTGCTGGGCGGCACCATGTTCTTTGTCCTCTTCATCATGGGCTCCGGCTTTGCCTGGGCGGTGATGCCCATGGTGGCCTCCGCGCAGGCCTCGGGCGCAACCACCCAAGTGCGCCGCGTCACCCGCATGGGCCTCTGGGCCTCCATCCTCTTCGGCTTGGCCACCCTGCCCCTGATGCTGGGCTCCGGCGCGCTCTTTGACCGCATGGGCCAAGAGCCCGCCACCGCCGCCCTCGCCGCCGATTACCTCGAAATCGCGGGGCTTGGCATCCTGCCCGCGCTCATGGTGATGGTGCTCAAATCCTATCTCGCCGCGCTCGAGCGCACCGCCGTGGTGCTCTGGGTGACACTGGGCGCAGTGGCACTCAACGCCGGCATCAATTACCTGCTGATCTTCGGGCATTTCGGCTTTCCCGAACTGGGCGTGCGGGGCGCGGCCATCGCCTCGCTCGGGGTCAATATCGCCTCCTTCGTTGTGCTGGCCGTCTATGTCCAACGCTCCGCCCCGGACCACGCCCTCTTTCAACGCTTCTGGCGTCCCGACCCCGAGGCACTGGCCCGCGTCTTTCGGCTGGGCTGGCCCATTGGCCTGACCAATCTGGCCGAGGTCGGCCTCTTCGCCGCCGCCTCGATCATGATGGGCTGGCTCGGCACGCTGCCCTTGGCCGCCCATGGCATCGCCATGCAGATCACCTCGGTCATCTTCATGATCCACCTTGGCCTCTCCAACGTCGCTACCGTGCGCGCGGGACAGGCCCATGGGCGGGGCGATGGCGCGTCCTTGCGCGACGGCGCACGCGTGGTGCTTGGCCTCTCGGCCACCGTGGCGCTTGCAACCATGGCCCTGCTTCTGCTCGTGCCCGATCCGCTGGTCGGGCTGTTCCTTGCCCCCGACGATCCCGACCGGGTCGAGGTCATCGCCATTGGCCGCCAACTCCTCGCCGCCGCCGCCCTTTTTCAGCTCGTGGATGCGGCCCAGGTTCAGGCGCTCGGCCTCTTGCGCGGGGTGCAGGACACCCGCGTGCCCATGGTCATCGCCGCCCTCAGCTATTGGGCGGTCGGCGTGCCGGTCAGTTACCTTCTCGGTTTCACCCTCGGCTTGGGCGGCCCCGGCATCTGGCTTGGCCTCGCGTCGGGGCTGGCGCTGGCGGGGGTGTTCATGCTGGTGCGGTTCTGGGGATGGTCGGTGCGCACCATCCCATGAGTCCCCCTGCGGCAACAGGGGTGATTGCGCGGACCCGCGTCCGTTGGTAAAGGAAACTAACCAATTTCGGAGGACGCCATGCCCGTCATCACCAATATCGCCGATCTCAAACAGATTTACCGCCGCCGCGTCCCCAAGATGTTCTACGACTATGCCGAATCCGGCAGTTGGACCGAACAGACCTTCCGCGAGAACACCACCGATTTCGACAAGATCTACCTGCGCCAGCGTGTCGCCATCGACATGACCGGGCGCAGCACGGCAACCAAGATGATCGGGCAGGATGTGGCGATGCCCGTGGGCCTCGCGCCTGTCGGCCTGACCGGCATGCAACACGCGGATGGCGAGATCAAGGCCGCCCGCGCCGCCGAGAAATTCGGCGTGCCCTTCACCCTCTCCACCATGTCGATCTGCTCGATCGAGGATGTGGCCGAGAACACCACCAAACCCTTCTGGATGCAGGTCTATACCCTCAAGGACGACGACTTCATGCAGCGCCTTTTTGACCGGGCGCGCGATGCCAAATGTTCGGCGGCGATGATCACGGTCGACCTGCAAATGCTGGGACAGCGCCACAAGGACCTCAAGAATGGCCTCTCCGCCCCGCCCAAACTGACGCCGAAAAGCATCGCCAACATGATGACCAAGGTGCAGTGGGGCCTGGGCATGCTGGGCACCAAGCGCCGGTTCTTCGGCAATATCGTGGGCCATGCCAAGGGTGTCACCGATCCCTCCTCGCTCAGCACATGGACGGCAGAGGCCTTCGATCAGGCGCTCGATTGGGACCGCATCCGCCAATTTCGCAAGATGTGGGATGGCCCGCTCATCATCAAGGGCATCATGGACCCGCGCGATGCGCGCGAGGCGCTGAATGTCGGGGCCGATGCCATCATCGTGTCGAACCACGGCGGCCGGCAGCTCGACGGCGCGCTCTCGGCCATCCGCGCTCTGCCCGCCATCGTGGATGCCGTGGGCGACAAGATCGAGGTGCATCTTGATAGCGGCATCCGCTCAGGTCAGGACGTGCTCAAGGCTTTGGCGATGGGGGCCAAGGGCACCTATATCGGGCGTGCCTTCGTCTACGGTCTGGGGGCCATGGGCGAGGCGGGCGTCACCCGCGCGCTGGAGGTGATCCACAAGGAACTCGACAGCAGCATGGGCCTCTGTGGTCGTCGTGACGTCAAAACGCTCGACCGCGATATCCTGATGATACCCGAGGATTTCACCGGCCGCTGGATGGAGTGAGGCGCCTCAGCGCCCCAAAAGCCGCCGCAAAAGCCCGCCCCGCGCCTGCACCTTTGGTGCGGGCGCAAGGCCTTTGGCCGCCTTCCAGTCCGCCAGAACGGCGCGCGCCTCGTCCTCCAATGGCACCTCGGACGCGGCATCCTGTGCCACCTCGACATCGAACTTGCCGACATGCCCCGCCCGCCGCTCCAGATCGTGATTGCTGCCCTTCCAGCGGTCCACCACCTCCTGACGCAGGGCATGGGGCATCAAAAACCGCCGCTTCGGCACCTCGACCACACCCGGCGCCTCCGCAAAGAAACGGTCCAGAGCAACATCCACCTCAACCGCAGAGGCCCCGGCCTCCTGCATCTCACACTTCAGCAACCGCGCAGGCTCGATCAGCCCGGTGGGCGGGCTGACATTGGCGGTCGGCACCTCCTCACCCTCCGCATAGCAGAGGCTCCCCGCACCAATCTGCTCCAGCACGAAATTCACCGGATCGCGGCGCGCGCTCCCCGGCTGGATCACGGCTGTGAACACCCGATCCCGACCGACATATTTCCCCCAATAAAGAGTAAAGAGCGCAAAGTTCAGCACATCCTGCTCCGTGCGCTTTTCCAGCAACTCCCCGATGCTGCCGTTCCAGGTCCGCGCACCTTTGACATGCTGCTTGAAATCCGACTCGAGCCAGTGATCCTGCCTGCGAAACAGGGCGATCACCGAGACATCGAACCCCCGCGCGCGCAACGCCTCAACGAATTTGATCGCCGCCGCCGATTTATAAAGCGCCGAGAACACTTCCGAACTCAGCACAACATCGCCCGTCCCGCGCGAGAAAAAATCAAGCGCTTCCTCGATGGCCTCTTCCCTGTCCCGCAAGATCGAAATCGCCAGACGCGCGGCATTGCCCTGCCCCTCCGCCGCTGGCCCCTCCGGCATCTCATAGGCGATCCCCAAGCCCCGCAAAGCCTCTTGCTTTTGCAACAACGCCGCCTGTATCGTCGTGGTCGCGCATTTGGGCATGCCGACATGCAGGAAAACGCGGCGTGGCATCTTGATCAGGCTCCTCTTGCGTCACGGGATCGACGGATAGGTCACGCCACCCACCCCGGCAACAAGATTCCGCTTTTCAATTCCCCAAAACCCGGCTATTGGCGCAACCTCACGCGGGGGCTACAGCCTTGGAGGAGCCCCGCCCTAACCTATGGAGAAATTAAATGGCTGGAGAAATTCCTGATCTTCAAGCCCAGGAACGCGCGGGGACGGGCAAGGGCGCCGCTCGCGCAGCCCGTCGTGCGGGTATGGTTCCGGGTGTGGTGTTCGGTGGCGACAAAGAGCCGCTGGCGATCAACATTCCGTTCAACGCACTGCTCAAGCGCCTGAAAAAGGGCCGCTTCAAGTCGACGCTCTTCAACCTTCAGGTCGAAGGCCATGACGATGTGCGCGTGATCTGCCGCGACGTTCAGCGCGACGTGGTCAAGGATCTGCCGACCCATATCGACCTGATGCGCCTGCGCCGCACCACCCGGATCAACCTGTTCATTCACGTTGATTTCATCAATGCGGACCAGTGCAAGGCCCTGCGCAAGGGCGGCGTTCTGACCGTCGTGCGTCCCGAAGTCGAACTCAACGTGCTCGCCGGTGACATCCCCGATCACGTGACTGTGGACCTCTCGAAGGTCGAGAAAATCGGCGACGTGGTCACGATTTCGATGGTTGATCTGCCCGAAGGCTCCGAGCCGGTGATCAAGGACCGCGATTTCGTGATCTGCAACATCTCTGCCCCCTCCGCACTGCGCTCGCAGGGCGATGACGAAGAAGATGAAGAGGGCGAAGAGGACTGATCCCGCGGGACCAGACCCAACCCAATCAAACGCGGCCCCCATCGGGGCCGCGTTTTCTTTTGGCCCGCCCTGCGCCCTGTTGATTCCCGCCCCCCAAACCCCTAGACCGTCATCCATTCAGGATCGGGGGCACCACCCATGCAGCTCTTTGTAGGTCTCGGCAATCCGGGCGCGAAATACGAGCGGAACCGCCACAACATCGGCTTCATGGCGCTTGACCGCATCGCCGAGGATCACGGCTTTGGCCCGTGGCGCTCCAAGTTTCAGGGCATGGTCTCTGAGGGCACGCTGGACGGCGCGCGCGTCATCTTGCTCAAACCCATGACCTTCATGAACCTCAGCGGCCAATCCGTGGGCGAGGCGGTGCGCTTCTACAAACTCACGCCCGCCGATGTCACCGTCTTTCACGATGAATTGGACCTCGCCCCCGGCAAGCTGCGCTGCAAGACCGGCGGCGGGCACGCAGGCCACAATGGGTTGCGGTCGATCCATCAACATATCGGCGAGGCTTACGACCGCGTGCGCCTCGGCATCGGCCATCCGGGGCACAAGGACCGCGTGGCGGGCTATGTCCTTCAGGATTTCGCTAAATCCGAAAACGACTGGCTCGATGACCTGCTGCGCGGTATCGCCAAGGGCGCACCATGGCTGGCGCAGGGCAAACCCGACCGCTTTCAGAACGCCGTGGCACAGGCGATGACCCCGCCCAAGCCCTCGCGCCCCGCCCCCGTCGAAACCGAACGCAGCCCTTCGCCCGCGCCAGACCCCACCCCCGACCCCCGCTCGCCCCTGCAACGGCTCGCGGACAAGTTTCGCTAAAGCAACTTCAGAAAAAGTCGATAGAGTTTTTTGGTTCAAAACTGCGCCAAATCAAGGGGTTAAAGTGTTCGCCGTTTCAGGGAAATGCCGAAACGCCTTAGACGACGCCCCAACGTCAGACTTGATCCGACACGAGGGCCCTGCTCAACTATCCGCAGAATATGGGAGGGTGAAAATGCGCAAGGCAGTTAAATGGTTGGCCCGTATCGTGGTGGTTCTGGTCCTTGCGGCGGCGGCGGTGGGCCTCTGGAAGCGCGACCAGATCACCCGCCTCTGGGCGGTCAACAGCCTCTTTGACGAGGGTCGCATCGTCCAGAACTTCTCGCATATGGACCGCGCCTTTCTCTCGGTGCCCGTGCCGCGCGGCACGGGCCCTGTCTCGCCCCTGCCCGCGGGCCCGGCCATGACACTGCCCGCCGTGGCAACCGATTGGATTACCGCGCGCAATGTGACCTCGCTCATGGTCCTGCACCGGGGCGCCGTGGTGCATGAGAGCTATCACCTCGGCACCGCGCCCGAGGATCGCCGCATCAGCTGGTCCATGGCCAAGAGCTTCCTCTCGGCCCTCTTCGGCGTGATAGTGGCCGAAGGGCAGATCGAATCGCTCGACGATCCGGTCACGCGCTACGCCCCCAGCCTCACGGGCAGCGCCTATGACGGGGCCACGATCCGCAACGTGCTCCTGATGATGAGCGGCGTGGCTTTCAATGAGGATTATCTCGACTACGAGTCAGACATCAACCGCATGGGCCGCGTGCTGGCCTTGGGCGGTACGATGGATGGCTTTGCCGCCGGCCTTACCGCCCGTGATGCGGATCCCGGCGCGCGCTGGAAATATGTGTCGATCGACACGCATATTCTGGCCATGGTGCTGCGTGGGGCCACGGGGCGCAGCCTGCCGGACCTTCTGTCGGAAAAGATCATTCAGCCCTTGGGCTTTGAATCCGAACCCTATTACCTGACCGATGGCGAGGGCGTGGCCTTTGCCCTTGGCGGTCTCAACGTCACCACCCGCGATTACGCGCGCTTTGGCCTGATGGCCGCCAATCTGGGGCGCTACAACGGGCAACAGGTGGTGCCCGAGGACTGGATGCGCGCGGCCACCACGCCCACGGCCCCCACCGCCCCCGGCGATCTGCAATATGGCTTTCAATGGTGGATGCCCGCCGATGCCCGGCCGGGCGAATTCTTCGGCCACGGCATATACGGCCAATATATCTACATCGACCGCGCCCGCGATGTGGTGATCGTCGCCACCTCCGCCGACCGCGCCTTTCGCGAACCCGGCGTCAAAAACGACAATATCGCGGTTCTGCGCCAGATCACCGGGGCGCTTTGATCCCGAAACCCCGCCCCGGGCTTGACCCGGGGCCTCTCCTCTTGAGAAACGAGGTCCCGGGGCAAGCCCGGGACGGAGATTAGACGCCTGGCTTACCCCAGGGCCGCGTCACACCGCCCACAGGTGCCCGGATGCTTGTGCTGCCCCACATCCGGCAGGATCTTCCAGCAGCGTTGGCATTTCTCGCCCTCCGCCCGCTCAAAGACCACGCCAACCGTGTCCACCTCCGGCAGGCGGAACGCCTCGTCGGGGCGCGGATCGCCGGTCAGCATCAGATCCGAGGTGATGCAGATATCCGCGAAATCCACTGATTTCAGCGCCTTCAGCATCTCGGCATCGCGGATATGCACCACCGGCGCCGCCTCGAGACTGGCCCCGATCACCTTGTCGGTGCGTTGCACTTCCAGTGCCGCCGTCACCACGCGCCGCGCCTGCCGCACCATCGCCCATTTCGCCGCCAGCGGCTCATCAAGCCAATCGGCGGGCGTGTCTGGAATATCGGTGAGGTGAATCGAGCTCTCCTCACCCGGGAAGCGCGACAGCCAGACCTCCTCCATGGTGAACACCAACACCGGCGCCAGCCACGTGGTCAGGCGGTGGAACAGCAGGTCCAACACCGTGCGCGCCGCACGCCGCCGCGCGGTGTCGCCGTCACAATAGAGCGCGTCCTTGCGAATGTCGAAATAGAACGCACTCAGGTCAAGCGTGCAGAAGTTGAAGATTTGCTGGAAAACCCCTTGGAAATCATAGGTTACGTAGCCTTTCTTCACCTTGTGATCCAGCTCTGCCAGACGGTGCAGCACCCAACGCTCCAGTTCTGGCATATCCGCCGGGTCCACGCGATCCGCCTCGGTGAACGGGGCCAGCGCCCCCAGCATGAACCGCAGCGTATTGCGCAGGCGGCGATAGCCATCGGCCACCCCCTTGAGGATCTCCGGCCCGATCCGCAGGTCAGCTGTATAATCCGCCTGCGCAACCCAGAGCCGCAGAATATCCGCGCCATATTGCTTGACCACTTCCTCGGGCGCGACCGTATTGCCCAGGGATTTGGACATCTTGTTGCCCTTCTCATCGAGGGTAAAGCCATGCGTCAGCACCCCCCGATAGGGCGCGCGCCCGCGCGTCCCGCAAGCCTGCAACATCGACGAATGGAACCAACCGCGATGCTGATCCGTGCCCTCAAGATAGAGATCGGCCAATCCATCCTCGGACCCGTCCGCGCGGTCGCGCAGCACAAAGGCATGGGTCGAGCCAGAATCGAACCACACATCGAGAATGTCATCGACCTTGCGCCAGTCGTCCGGGTTCACGATGCCCTTGAGTAACCGCTCTTTCGCGCCCTCCTTGTACCAGGCATCCGCGCCCTCTTGCTCAAAGGCCGCAAGGATACGCGCGTTCACCTCTTCATTCCGCAAAAGGTAATCTGAATCCGTGGGTTGCGCGCCATTCTTGACAAAACAGGTGAGCGGCACACCCCAGGCCCGCTGACGGCTCAGCACCCAATCGGGCCGCGCCTCGATCATCGAATAGAGCCGGTTGCGCCCGGTTTTGGGCGTCCATGTCACCAGCTCGTCAATCGACCGCAGCGCGCGTTCGCGGATCGTGGTGCCATAGTCGTCCTGCCCGTCGCCCACCGCCCGGTCAATCGCCGCGAACCATTGCGGCGTGTTGCGATAGATCACGGGCGCTTTGGAGCGCCAGCTATGCGGATAGGAATGCTTGATCTTGCCCCGCGCAAGCAACCCGCCCACCTCGGCCAATTTATCAATCACCGCCTTGTTGGCATTGCCCTCCTTGCCCTTGCGGTCAAGGATGAACTTGCCGCCAAAGAACGGCAGGTCAGGCCGGAAAGAGCCATCTTCGAGCACGTTATAGGTGATCACTTTCTCAAGCCAGGTCCCACCGTCGGGATGCTCGCCCAGGTCCCGGTACAGCTCGAATTCCTCCATCCCGTGGCTGGGCGCACAATGAACGAACCCGGTGCCTTCTTCGTCACTCACGAAATCGGCGGCCCGGAAATCGCGCAGGTCATCCCATTCACCGTCGCCGCCTTCGGCCCTGGCCAGGGGATGCTGAAGCTGCATATCTGCCAATTCCGCCGTCGGCACGTCCCGCACACGCCGATACATCGACGGCTCCAGCCGCGCGCGCGTCATCACATCCTCGGCGCGCGTGTCGGCGAGGATGAATTTCTCCCCCACCGCCGCCCAGCACTCGCCCGGCGTCCCGGTCACCTCATAGAGGCCATAGGAAATCCCCTCGCCATAAACCACGGCCTTGTTCGACGGCATGGTCCAGGGCGTCGTGGTCCAGATCACGACCGATGTATCCTCCAGACCGGGGCGCGGCGTGACGACCCGAAACTTCACCCAAACCGTGAAACTTTCCTTGTCGTGATACTCGACCTCCGCCTCGGCCAGCGCGGTCTTCTCGATCGGCGACCACATCACGGGCTTCGACCCTTGATAGAGCACGCCGGTCATCAGGAATTTCTGGAATTCCTCCGCGATGATCCGCTCGGCGCGGAAATCCATGGTGAGGTAAGGGCGATCCCAACAGCCGGTGATCCCCAGTCGCTTGAATTCCTCGCGCTGAATGTCGATCCAGCCCTCGGCGAACTTGCGGCATTCCTGACGGAAATCGACCACATCCACCTTGTCCTTGTCCATGCCCTTGGCGCGGTATTGTTCTTCGATCTTCCACTCGATCGGCAGCCCGTGACAATCCCAGCCCGGGATATAGCGCGCATCGCGGCCCATCATCTGCTGGCTGCGCACCACCATATCCTTGAGAATCTTGTTCAGCGCGTGACCGATATGCAGATGCCCGTTGGCATAAGGGGGGCCATCGTGCAGCGTGAACGGCTTGCGCCCCGCCGCGTTCTCGCGCAGCTTCTCATAGACCCCGATCCGTGCCCACCGTGCCAGCCATTCAGGCTCGCGCGCAGGCAGGCCCGCCCGCATCGGGAAATCGGTCTCGGGCAGGTTCAACGTGTCTTTGTAATCAGGCGTCTGGGTCGTGTCGGCGCACATGGTTTGCGTCCTTGTCACTGGTCTGGAATTTGGGGGGTGAGAGGCGGCGCGGGTGCCCATACGCCTTGTCCCGGCAGCTCGATTGTCTCAGAGCGCCGGGCATGTAATTCGAATAATGATCGCACTGCGTCTCATCATGCCCCGCCTTATAGGCGCGCTCCGGCCAAGCGTCCAGAGGGCGGGTGTCCGCTTTCTTGAAAAGAAAGCGGATCGAAATCTTTTCAAGATTTCGGGTCCACGTTGGGGGATTGCCTCTTGCGACATCCCGCGCCACATAAGGGCCATGGCCACCACCCTGCCCCCGCGTTTTCCCATCACCCGCCCCGAGATCGAGCGGGTCGTGACCGCGTTCTACGCGGCCGTGCGCGCGCATCCCGGCCTTGGGCCGATCTTCGCGGTGCATGTCACCGACTGGCCGTCGCACGAGGCCAAGGTGGCCGACTTCTGGGCCAACTCCATCCTGCATGAACGCGTCTACGACGGCAGCCCGATGGCCGCCCATGTCAACGCCCGCAATGTGCAACCGGGCATGTTCTCGACCTGGCTCGCCCTCTTCGATGCGGTGCTCGCGCGCGAACTCTCTCCCGATCAGGCCGCCGCCTGGTCGGCGCTGGCGCATCGCATCGGGCGGTCCTTGCGCGCGGGCGTGGTGGATCGCAGCACCCTTCCCGGCGGCATCCCCAAACTGCGCTGATCCCGGCCAATCCTTGCCGAATCCGCCTGCCGCTTGCGGCCATATCTGGCCGACGGCGGGAACCTGCCCGGCGCGCGCCCCCAAAATGGCGGCAAAGCGCCGGAAAACACTACCGCGCTTTCAAACCCTCGGGGGCGGCCCCACCTCTGGACTATGCTGAGCGCAGTCAGAGAGGAGCCAGCCATGTACACCCCCCAAGACGATGTCCACCGCCAAGCCAACCGTGACCTAAACCGCTACGGCCCACCCGGCCATGATCCGGGTGCCGGTGCGCGCGGCGGGCTGACGGGTCTGCTCATCGTCGTGATCCTGATGGGCGGGCTGATCGCCTTCAGCATGCTCAGCCCGAGCCGCGACAGCACGCCACCCGCGATTGATGCTGCCCCAAGCAGCGTGATCGACGGCGCGCAATCGCGACAAACCCCTGCCGCCCCGGTCGATTGACGACCACACTCACGGCGCAGACGGCCCGGCCAGAGCCTCCAGCATGGCCGGGCCACTTGCGCCCACGCTGCCTTAGTCGAGCGACGTCACCCAGAGCACGGTCGCATCCTCGGCACTCACCGAAATCACGTTATGCCCCATGGTGGCATCATAATAGGCGCTATCGCCCCGGCGCATCTCGATGGGCTCGTAAAACTCGGTAAAGAGCCGCACCACCCCGGTCAGCACATAGAGAAATTCCTCGCCATCATGGCGCACCCAACCACCGAAATCCTCGACCGCGCGGGCGCGGATGCGTGCGCGATAGGGCATCATGCGTTTCTGGCTCAGCGTATCGGCCAGCAGATCATGCTCATAGGTCGCCGTCGCCATGGGCCTGCCTTCGCCCCCCCGCGTCACCGCCATGCGCCCGTTGATCCGGTCGCGCGACGGCGGGGTAAAGAGCTGCGGCACCGAGATTTCCAACCCCTGCGCCAGCTTCTTCAGCGCCTCATAGGTGGGCGACATCTGGCCATTCTCGATCTTCGATAGGGTCGAGCGCGCCAGCCCCGCCTGTTTCGCCGCCTGTTCCAGCGTCCAGCCCCGCGCCTTGCGCAATTGTCGCACCCGAACGCCCAGATCAAGCGGCTCCGGCACCGTGTCAGCGCCGGTTTCGCGCGTGACGCGCAGCAGAGGGGGCAAGGCTTGATCCGTCATAGGCCCACGCTATAGGCCAAGCGCAAGGCCACTTGCAACCGTCCCCAGAGGCCCCTAAGCCAAGGCCATGAGCGCCATATTCGATCAGGGCCCAAGCGCCCCCTGCCCCCGCCCCTTCAACCTCGCAGCCCATGTTCTGGGCCGGGCCGAAGCGCATCCCGACAAGATCGCCCTCGCAGTCCTCAGCCTGACCAAATCCGACCGCTGGAGCTATGGCCGCCTCGCGGCCGCCGTGCGCGGCACCGGCACCGGCCTCTTGCGCGCGGGTCTCACCCCCGGCGACCGGGTGCTGATGCGGCTGGGCAATACGGTCGAGTTTCCGATTGCCTATCTCGGGGCCATTGCCGTGGGCCTCATCCCGATCCCCACCTCCAGCCAATTGACCGAGCCCGAGGTGGCAGGCATCCTCAAAACCACGCAACCCGCGCTGATCCTGCGCGCCGAGGGCGTGGCCTGCCCGGACACCGACATTCCTACGCTCACTGAGCCCAACCTTGAAGAAATGCGCGCCCTTCCTCCCGCCGATTGGAACATGGACGACCCCGACCGCCCCGCCTATATCATCTACACATCCGGCACCTCCGGCATTCCGCGCGCCGTGGTCCATGCCCATCGCGCCATCTGGGCGCGGCAGATGATGTTTGACGGCTGGTACGGGCTGCGCCCCGACGACCGGCTCTGCCACGCGGGCGCCTTCAACTGGACCTTCACCCTTGGCACCGGCCTGATGGACCCCTGGACCATGGGGGCCACCGCCCTCATCCCTGCCCCCGGTATCACGCCCGAGCAATTGCCCCTTCTGCTCAAACGCCATGACGCCACGATCTTTGCCGCCGCCCCCGGCGTTTATCGCAAGCTTGTGCACCCCGGTCAGCGCCTTGATCTGCCGCATCTGCGGCACGGACTGGCGGCGGGCGAGAAACTCTCGGATACCATCCGCCAGCATTGGCAGGACGCCACCGGCACGCCGATCCTTGAGGCTTACGGCATGTCCGAATGCTCGACCTTCATCTCAGGCAGCCCCGATCACCCCGCCGCACCCGGCACGCTGGGGCGCCCCCAGACAGGCCGCCGCGTCGCCATCCTCGCCGACGGCACGCCCGCGCCCCTTGGCACCGAGGGCACCATCGCCGTCCACCGCTCCGATCCTGGCCTCATGCTGGGCTATCTCGGCGCGCCCGAGGCCACGGCCGAAAAATTCACCGACGACTGGTTCCTGACCGGCGATCAGGGGAGCATGGATGCCGCAGGCCACATCACCTATCTGGGCCGCGCCGACGACATGATGAACGCAGGCGGCTACCGCGTTTCCCCGATGGAGGTCGAGGCCGTGCTCAGCACGCATCCCGGCATCACCGCCGTTGCGGTGACCGACATCGAGGTGAAAGAGGATGCGCGCGTCGTCATGGCCTTCTATACTGGCCCCGAGACACTCGACCCCGCCACGCTTGATGCTTTCGCGCGGGCACGGCTCGCGGGCTACAAGGCCCCGCGCGCCTATCACCACATCGCGGCCCTTCCCACCGGGGCCAATGGCAAAATCCTGCGCCGCGCCTTGCGGCCGATCTACGAGGACCTCCATGGTCAAGCTTGACATCATCTCCGACCCGATCTGCCCCTGGTGCTACATCGGCAAGACGCTGCTCGATCAGGCCATGGCACAGCGCCCCGATCACCCGTTCGAAATCGAATGGCATCCGTTCCAGCTCAACCCCGACATGCCCGCCGAAGGCATGGACCGGCGCGACTACCTAGAGACGAAGTTTGGCGGCAAAGAGGGCGCGATCCGCGCCTATGCCCCCGTGCTGGAACGCGCCGAGGCGGCCGGGCTGACCATTGATTTCGCCGCCATCAAACGCACCCCCAACACGCTCGACGCGCATCGCCTGCTGCATTGGGCTGGCATCGAGGGCTGTCAGGACCGCATGGCCATGGCGCTCTTTCGGGCCTATTTCAACGAGGGCCGCGACATCGGTGACCCCGAGGTTCTGGCCGATCTCGCCGACAGCCTCAGCCTTGACGGCGCGATGATCCAGCGCCTGTTGGCCACAGAGGCGGACCGTGACGCGATCCGCGCCCGCGATGCGCAATTCCGCGAAATGGGCATTTCGGGCGTGCCCACCTTCATCGTCGGCGGCCAGCACGCGGTGCCGGGATGCCAGCCCGCAGAGCTTTGGGTCAAGGTGATCGACGACCTGACCGCCGCCGCAAGCTGACCCTCACGCCAGCGCCATCCGCCGCGCCAACCGCCGCTCGCGCCAGAACGTGTAGATGCCCGAGGCAATGATGATCCCCGCCCCCGCCAGCGTCCAGACATCGGGCCGCTCGTCAAAGAGCGTGACCCCGATGATCAGCGCAAACACCAGCCGCGAATAGCGAAACGGCGTGATCACCGCCACATCGCCCAACCGCATCGCGGCCACGATGGCGTAATAGGCCGACACCCCGCACAAGAGCGCCAGCACCAGATCACGCCAGTTCACCGCAGTGGGCATCGCAGGCGTGCCATGAAACGCCAGCAAAATCACCCCCGTCGGCACCAGCGTGGCAAAGGCATAGGTCGACAGCTGCATGGATGAGATCGTGCGCGACACCCGGCGCGTTGCCAGATCCCGCGCCGCAAGCCCAAAGACCGCCAAGACCGCAAAGAGCGACGCCGGCTCAAACCCCGCCATGCCGGGCCGGATCACCATCAGCACACCACAAAACCCCACAAGGATCGCCGCCCACCGCCGCCAGCCCACCGCCTCGCCCAGGAAAAGCGCCGCCCCCAGCGTGACCGCGAGCGGTGTCGCCTGTAAAATCGCCGAGGCCGAAGACAGCGGCGTCAGCGCAATCGCCATCACGAACCCCAGCGTTCCCACCAGTTCGCCGCAATTGCGCAGGATCACAGGCCGCGACACCAGATCGCGCGACCAGAGCCGCCCGCCCTGCGTCCGCGTGATCGTGCCAAAGATCAGCGCGCCCCCCAAACCCAGCAGAATTATGATCTGACCCACCGGCAAGCTATCCGCCAACCGTTTGACGAACATATCCTCCAGCGCGAAACCGCCCATCGAGAGGACCATCAGAATACTGCCGCGCAGATTTTCCATGTCAGACTTTCTTGGCCGGGTTGCGGATCGGTTGAACGCCCGTGATAGCTCGGATCATTCGCCCAAAAAAGCGGCAGAGCTATGACAGCACGACATGACCGCTATGCTTGGCCTTGTGCTCGGGCTCGACATGGATCGTCACCCGCGCGCCCGGCAGCGCCGCCATCAGCGCCGCCTCGATCCGGTCACAGAGGTCATGCGCCGCCTCGACCGTGGTCTTGCCCGGCATCACCAGATGAAATTCGATGAAGGTCACAGGCCCGGCATGGCGCGTGCGCAGATCATGCGCCTGCAAGGCGGCATCGTCGCTGGCGGCCGCCTCGATCACCTGCCGGATCGTGACCAGTTCCGCCTCGGATACCGCCTCATCCATCAACCCGCTCAGCGACGCCTTGATCACCATGCTCCCGGACCACAGGATATTGAGCGCGACCAGGACCGCCATCGCCGGATCAAGCCAGAGCCAGCCCGTCGCCAACGCCAGCGCAACGCCAAACAGCACGCCCACCGAAGACACAACATCGGTCATCAGATGCTTGCCATCCGCCACCAGCGCCGGCGAGCGATAGCGCCGCCCGTTGCGGATGAGCGCCAGCGCCCAGAGCGCGTTGATCCCCCCCGCCGCCATGTTGATCGCCATGCCCAGAAAGGGCTCGTCCATTGCGCGCGGGGCCTGAAACCCGTCATAGGCTTCGCGCAGGATAAAGAGCGCCGCAATGACGATCAAAACCCCCTCGAGCACCGCCGAGAAAAACTCCGCCTTGTGATGCCCAAAGGGGTGATTGTCATCCGCAGGCCGCCGCGCCACCATGAGCGCCACGATCACCGCCAAGGCCGTCGCCAGATTGACCAGGCTCTCCAGCGCATCCGACATCAAAGCGAGCGACCCGGTAAGCGCCCAGGCCAAGACCTTGAGCGCCATCACCAACAGCCCCACGACCACGCTGCCAATCGCCAGCCGCATCACCCGCGTGGCGGCGCTCCCTGCCTCAGTCACCGGATTTGACCGGCACGCCGTAGAGTTCGAGCCGATGCCCGATCAGGCGATACCCCAACTTTTCCGCGATCTTGTCTTGCAACGCCTCGATCTCGGGATCGACGAATTCGATCACCTCGCCCGAATTCATGTCGATCAGGTGATCGTGGTGGTCGCGCTCGGCATCTTCATAGCGCGCACGCCCGTCGCCGAATTCCAGCTTGTCGAGAATGCCCGCCTCTTCAAACAGCTTGACGGTGCGATAGACCGTCGCGATCGAAATCCGCGGATCACGCCCCGAAGCGCGGGCGTATAGCTCTTCGACATCGGGGTGATCGTCCGACCCCTCCAGAACCGACGCAATCGTGCGGCGCTGCTCCGTCATGCGCAGCCCCTTGGCCTCGCAACGCTCGGTGATGGTCTCTGTCATGGGCGGCCTCGTCTTGTCTTGCGGCGGTGCCATAACGGCACGGGGCGGTGCTGACCAGCCCCTTTGCCGCCCTGCCTGCGCGGTCAATGCGGTGCTGTGCGCGAGAATAGCTGAATGACAACGATCCCCGCAAGGATCATACCCGTGCCGATGATGGCGGGAAGATCGAGTTTCTGGCCAAAGATCACATAGCCGATACAGGCGATGAACACGATCCCCAGCCCCGACCAGATCGCATAGACAACCCCGACCGGCATCACCTTTAGCGTTTGCGCCAGCAGAAAAAAACTGATGCCATAGGCCACCACCACCAAAACCGACGGCCACAAGCGGGTGAATTGCTGGCTTGCCTGCAACGCCGTAGTGCCTGCGGTTTCGGCAAGAATGGCAAGAAACAGGATCAGGTAAACCTGTGGGATCATGACGCACACTCCGGTCTCGGGCAATTGGCCCCAGACTTATGCGAGGGGGCAAGCGACGTCCACCGGGAAAGGGTGGCTTTCATCTGCGCCTTGCACGGAAACCCCGCGCGGAACAAGGCGCGGGACGCGCCGCCGCGCGGATCGCTGGGCAGTCCCGCGGCCTAGCGATTGTGAGAGGGAGCGCCTCACGGAGAGGTTATACGAACTTTGCTGGCATAAAGTGGCAGCCACAGACCTTGCATCGCTAGTCCCCGGCCCAACGATCCGCGCTACTCATCGCTTGATGCAAACCTCAGCGAACCCCCATCCCCTCAAACCCTGCTTGCCAGCCACCCCACCCCACCCCATATTCCTCTCATGTTGAAATTCACCCCGATCCTGCTCGCCATTCTCTACGCGCTCGCCATGTATCGTTTCTCGGTCTGGCGCACCTCGCGGGAATTGGATGCTCAATCAACCGAATTGGCCGACCCCAAGCTCAAGGCGATGACAGACCAGCTCGCGCGTGCGCTCGACCTGCCCCGCGTTCGCGTGCATATCTATGAGATTGACCCGGTGAACGGCTTGGCCGCCCCAGATGGGCGCATCTTCATCACCCGTGGCTTTTATCGTAAATTCCAGACCGGCGAGGTTTCCGCCGAAGAAATGGCCTCTGTGATCGCGCATGAGTTGGGCCATGTCGCCTTGGGTCATTCCCGCCGCCGGATGATCGACTTTTCCGGGCAGAACGCCCTGCGCACGGCCCTCGCCATGATCTTGTCGCGCTTCAGTCCCGGTCTCGGCGTCTGGATCGCCAATGGTCTGACCACCCTGCTCGCTGCCCGCCTCTCGCGCGGCGACGAGTATGAGGCCGACGCCTATGCCGCCGCGCTCCTGACCAAGGCGGGCATCGGCACGGCCCCGCAAAAATCGCTGTTCGAAAAACTCGAAGCGTTAACAAGCAGCGCGGGCGGCGCCATGCCTGCTTGGCTGCTCAGCCACCCCAAGACCGCTGAACGCATCGCCGCGATCGAAAAACTTGAGAGTCGCTGGAAGAGCCTTCCTTGATTGTCAGTGATCCTCGGACCTGACCCGAGGATCTGCCGCCTTCCGACGACCTTACAAAATCACCTGACAAAGCTTACAAACCTTACCATTCGTCACCTTCAAAATTTTTTGATCAAATTATCTTGGCAAGCCCCCCACTGCCGGGCTAGGCTGTCACAAAATCATCATCAGGACTTACTTCCAATGGATCTTACACAGTTCCAGACCTTCCGCGTGGCTGCCTGTGACCTCAATGGCCGGATGCGGGGCAAACGTCTTCCCGCCGCACATGCGGACAAACTATCAACCGGTAGCGTGCGGATGCCGCTTTCCTCTCTAAATCTGGATATCTTCGGTGCAGACATCGAAAACTCGCCGCTGGTGTTCGACACCGGCGATATCGATGGCGTGCTCCTGCCCACCGACCGTGGCCCCGTGCCCCTGCCTTGGCTCGACGTGCCCCAAGGCCTTGTGCCCATGGTCATGCACCACGAAGACGGCACCCCCTTTGCCGGTGATCCGCGCCATGCCCTCGTGTCCGTCCTCGACCGCTACGCCGCACGCGGTTGGCACGTAGAGGCCGCGACCGAGTTGGAATTCACGTTGGTTGACGGAAAAGGCAATACTCTCAAGAACATAAGAGACCCCCGCAATGGCCGACGGATGAAATCGCCAGGCATTCTTTCGCTCGGCCAGATGGATGCATTCGACGGGTTTCTCAGCGCCTTGTACGACGCCGGGTTGGAAATGGGTCTGCCGGTCGAGACCGCCGTCAGCGAGGCGGGCATCGGTCAGTTCGAACTGACCCTGCATCACCAGAACGCCTTACGCGCCGCCGATGATACTTGGCTTTTTAAGACACTCATCAAGGGCTTGGCCCGTCAGCACGGCTATGTCGCCACCTTCATGGCCAAGCCTTTCGAGGATGACACCGGCAACGGTATGCACATGCATTTCTCGGTGATGGACAAGGCCGGGAACAATGTTTTCAACGATGGAACTGCAGAAGGCACGGACATCCTGCGCGCCGCCGTGGCGGGCTGTCTTGCAGCAATGCCGCCCTCAACGCTGATTTTTGCGCCGCATGCCAACAGTTATGCAAGGCTGGTGCCCGGCGCCCATGCGCCAACCGGTGCAGGCTGGGGCTATGAAAACCGCACCACCGCTGTGCGCATCCCCGGCGGCCCCCCTGCCGCGCGCCGGATCGAGCACCGCGTCGCAGGCGGCGACATCAACCCTTACCTCAGTTTTGCCGCCATTCTCGGCGCGGCAATCACCGGGATCGAAGACGGGCTGACCCCGCCGCCGCCCATCAGCGGCAATGCCTACGAGGTCGAGATGCCACAACTGGCGGCGGATTGGGCCACAGCGATCGACTGGTTCGCCGAGAATCCGATGATTGCGCGCATCTTTCACCCCGACCTCATCCGCAACCTCGTGATGACCAAACGTCAGGAATTGGCCTATATGTCCCCCATTCCCAAAGAAGACCACTGGAAGACCTATCTCGAAACGGTGTAGCCTGAACCAGCAACCCCGCGTTAATTTGATCAAATCAAGAGACCGCCATGAAAATCGGCATCCTGAAAACCGGCCACGCCCCCGACATCGTGCAAGACGAGTTGGGCGACTACGAGGTGATGTTCGCCCAGTTGCTCGACGGGCATGGCTTTGAATTCGATCATTACAACGTGGTTGATGAAGACTTCCCTACCGGACCGGACGCTGCCGACGGCTGGCTCATCACCGGCTCGAAACACGGGGCCTACGAAGACCATCCCTGGATTCCCCCGCTGGAGCAGTTGATCCGGGATATCCACGCCTCGGGGCGACCGCTGGTGGGGGTCTGCTTTGGTCATCAGATCATCGCGCAGGCCATGGGCGGCAAGGTCGAGAAATTCGGCGGCGGCTGGCAGGTGGGTGTCACCGACTATGATATCGAGGGGCAACGCCTGCCTCTCAACGCCTGGCATCAGGATCAGGTGACAGAACTGCCGAAAGGGGCACAAGTCGTTGGAAGCAACGCGTTTTGCGAAAACGCTGCCCTGCTCTACGGCGACCGGATATACACGATCCAGCCGCACCCAGAATTCACCGCCACAATGATCGACCGCCTCATCCACCACCGCGCCCCCGGCGTGGTGCCGCCCGACCTGATTGCCGAGGCCAAGGCCAAACTTGACCAACCGACCGCAAATGCCACGATAGCCGCCCGTATGGCGGAGTTTTTCAAACGAGGTGCCAGCCATGGCCGATCTGAATGACCTGACCAATTCCCTGCCCGCCTCCGCGCAGGCCTATCTCGAGAATAGGCGTCTCGACGAGGTCGAGTGTATCATCTCAGATCTGCCCGGTATCGCGCGCGGCAAGGCGGTGCCAGCGACGAAATTCGCACGCCAGAAATACTTTCACCTGCCCGATTCCATCTTTTTCCAAACCATCACAGGTGATTGGGGCGAAGCAGCCGGCGAAGGCGGCTTTATCGAGCGCGACATGATCCTGCGCCCGGACATGTCGACCGCCACCGCCGCGCCCTGGACTGCGGACTGGACGCTTCAGGTGATCCATGACGCATTTGACCGCGAAGGCGCGCCTATTCCCTTTTCTCCGCGCAACGTTCTGCGCCGGGTGGTCGACATGTATCACGCCCATGGCATGAAGCCCGTGGTCGCGCCCGAAATGGAATTCTTCCTCGTGGCGCGAAACCTCGACCCGGCGCATGAGATCAAGCCGATGATGGGCCGCTCTGGCCGCCCCGCCGCCGCGCGTCAGGCTTATTCGATGACCGCAGTCGACGAATTCGGCCCCGTGATTGACGACATCTACGATTTTGCCGAGGCCCAAGGTTTCGAGATCGACGGCATCACGCAGGAGGGCGGCGCCGGGCAGCTGGAAATCAACCTGCGCCATGGCGATCCGATCAAGCTGGCGGATGAAGTGTTTTATTTCAAACGGTTGATCCGCGAAGCCGCCCTGCGCCATGACTGCTTCGCCACCTTCATGGCCAAGCCCATCGCCGACGAGCCGGGCAGCGCCATGCATATCCACCACTCTATCCTCGACATGGAAACGGGCCGCAATATCTTCGCCGGGCCGCAGGGCGGCGAAACTGACGCTTTTTTCCACTTCATCGGCGGCTTGCAGAAACACCTGCCGTCGGCCATCGCGGTCCTGGCCCCCTACGTCAATTCCTACCGCCGCTACGTCAAGGATCACGCCGCTCCGATCAACCTGGCCTGGGGCCGTGACAACCGAACCACCGGCATTCGGGTTCCCCTCTCGGGCCCCGAGGCGCGGCGCGTGGAAAACCGCATGGCCGGCATGGATTGCAACCCCTATCTCGGCATCGCGGCCAGCCTTGCCTGCGGCCTCTTGGGAATTCTCAACGAAGATTGGCCCGACAAGCAATTCAAGGGCGATGCCTACTCCGGCGAGCCGGATATCCCCAACGTTATGGGTGACGCGCTCGATATGTTCGAGGAAGCCAAGGCGCTGCACGAGATTCTCGGGCCGGAATTCGCCCGTGTCTACGCCATCGTGAAACGCACCGAATACGAGGAATTCCTCCAGGTCATCAGCCCATGGGAGCGTGAGCATCTCCTCCTCAACGTCTGAGCCGCGCGGCACCGGCGTACGATTGAGTATTTGCACCAAGAAGAAGCCATGAACCTGCTCTATTCCAACGACCGGCGCGGCCTCTATCCGCCAAGCTGGTATGCGGCCACGGCCTCGACCCTGCCGGAATTCGCGCCCCTGCGCGGGCAAACGAGGGCCGATGTCTGTGTGGTGGGCGCGGGATATACCGGCCTCTCGGCGGCACTGCATCTGGCGGAGGCGGGGTTTGATGTGGTGCTGCTCGAGGCGCAGCGCGTGGGCTTTGGCGCGTCGGGGCGCAATGGCGGGCAATTGGGCAGCGGGCAGCGCATGGAGCAGACCGCGCTCGAGCGGCTGGTGGGCGCGGATGATGCCGCGCATCTGTGGCGGCTGGCGGAAGAAGCCAAGGATCTGGTCAAGTCGCTGGTGGCGCGCCATGGCATCGACTGTTACCTGAAACCGGGTGTGGCGCATGCCTGTTTTACGGCGCGCGAAATGGCGGAAGAGCATGCCTATGCCGATCATCTGGCCAATCGCTATGACTATGATCAGATCGAAAAGCTGGATGCTGAAGGCTTTGCAACGCTCTGCCCCTCACCCGCCTATCACGGCGGCACGCTGGATATGGGGGCCGCGCATCTGCATCCTCTGGCCTATGCGCTTGGCCTTGCGCGCGCGGCAGCGGCGGCAGGGGTGCGTATCCACGAAGGATCAGCGGTGCATCAGATCACGCGCGGCCCCAAGCTGCGCGTGGCCACGGATGCAGGCGCGGTCGAGGCGGATCATCTCATTCTGGCCTGCAACGGCTATCTCGGCGGCCTTGATCGCAAAGTCGCCGCGCGGGTGATGCCGATCAACAATTTCATCGTGGCGACAGAGCCACTGGGCGATGACGCCGCCCGCGTTCTGACGCGGGATGTCGCGGTGGCCGATACGAAATTCGTGGTCAATTACTTTCGCCTCAGCCATGACAAGCGCCTGCTCTTTGGCGGCGGCGAAAGCTATGGCTATCGCTTCCCCAAGGATATTCGCGCCACCGTCCGCAAACCGATGCTCGAGATTTTTCCGCATTTACAGGATGTTGCGCTTGAATATGCATGGGGCGGCACGCTGGCGATCACTCTGCGGCGGATGCCCTATCTGGCGCGCCTTGCCCCCAATATCCTGTCTGCCT
The DNA here is from genome assembly GCF_000768555.3 of Roseovarius mucosus DSM 17069. Classification (GTDB taxonomy): domain Bacteria; phylum Pseudomonadota; class Alphaproteobacteria; order Rhodobacterales; family Rhodobacteraceae; genus Roseovarius; species Roseovarius mucosus. The sequence continues at coordinate 691,977 of NZ_KN293975.1, read as the reverse complement.
CGGGCTATTCCGGGCATGGTGTGGGCACCGCCACACATGCAGGCCGCCTGATGGCCGAGGCCCTGCGCGGCGAGGCATCGGGCTTTGACTGCATGGCGCGGGTGCCTGCGCCAGCCTTTCCGGGGGGCGTCGCGCTGCGCAGCCCGCTTCTGGTGCTGGCGATGACTTGGTTCTCGCTGCGCGACCGTCTCGGTCTTTGACCCCGCCCATTTCAGCGTAATTCTGCCCTTTGCCCCGGTATCAGCTGGGTTTCCTTTGACAAACTGTCACAATTCACTCCTATATGTTCCGGAAAACCGAAATCTAACTTCAGGAAATCCGAAAACATGGTCCTTGCTCCCAATGTCTATGACGCGGAACCCATCCCCGAGGCCGCCCGTGCGGAGATCGACCGGATGCTGCAATCGGGCGATCTCTTCCGCTACACGGCCCCGGAGAACGCCCCGGTGACGCTGTTGGAACGGGAGTTTGCCGCATTGCTGGGCACGAAATATGCGCTGGCTGTGTCATCCTGTTCTGCGGCCTTGTTCCTGTCGCTCAAGGCACTGGGCCTGCCGCGCGATGCGCGGGTGTTGATCCCCGGCTTCACCTTTGCCGCCGTGCCCTCTTCGGTGCTGCATGCCGATTGTCTGCCCGTGCTGTGCGAGGTGGGCGAAAATTACCGGATAGACATCGCGGATTTCACATCTCGACTGGATACGGTGCAGGCCGTGATCATCAGCCATATGCGCGGCCACACATCTGATATGGATGCCATCATGGACCTCTGCGACGCACGCGGCATCCCGGTGATCGAGGATGCGGCGCATTCGCTCGGCACGACCTGGGGCGGGCGCAACATCGGCACCATCGGCAAGATCGGCTGTTTCAGCTTTCAATCCTACAAGCTGGTCAATGCCGGTGAAGGCGGGATCATGGTCAGTGATGACGCCGATCTCATCGCCCGCGCGGTCATCATGTCCGGCGCCTATGAACACAACTGGGCCAAACACCTGAGCGCACCCGATGAAGAGCTTGAAGCAGCGTTCGCGCGCGCTCAGAACCAGCTTCCGCTCTATAATCTGCGGCTCAACAATCTGTCGGCGGCCATTATCCGTCCGCAATTGGCAGAGGTGGCGCGGCGCGTGCGCGACGGGCGGGCCAATCACGATTATGTCGCAACGCGGCTCAACACCTCGCCTTGGATGCAGGTGCCCGAGAAACTGCTTTCCGAAGAACGCGCGCCGGATTCGATCCAGTTCAATCTGGTGGGAATGACCGAAGAAGAAACACGCGCCTTCGCCCAGGCCGCGGCGGCGCGCGGCGTCAAGGTGCAGGTGTTCGGCCTGAGCACCGACAATGCCCGCGCGTTTTGGAACTGGCAGTTTTTGCCGGGTGCGGCCCCGGTGCTGCCGAAAACCCGCGCCATGTTGATGCGCGCCTGCGATACCCGCCTGCCCGCGCACCTGACCCGTACCGATCTCGATCTGATCGCCGATGCGCTGGTTATGGCAGCAGAGGATGTGATGGGCCGCAAACGCGCTTACGGCACCTGACCTGACCCCTTATGAAAAGGGCCGCCCGCAATCGGCGGACGGCCCTGATGTTCTTTGAGACCAGTTTACTCGGCTTTGCCGGCTTCGATCGAAATCTGCACCTCGACCTCGTCGCTGACGAAGGGGGTGAATTTGTCCACGCCAAAATCCGAGCGCAACAGCGTTGTGGTGGCGTCAAACCCAAGCCACGGCTTGTTGTTCATCGGGTGCGCATCCGCCTTTTGATTGAGGCGAGCATCCAGCACGACCGACTTGGTCACGCCGTTCATGGTCAGATCGCCGGTGATCTTGGCGGTGGTGTCGCCCGTGACCTCGATCCCGGTTGAGGTAAAGGTGACCATATCGCCTTCGGTCGCGCCAAAGAAATCCTCAGACATGAAATGCTCTTCGCGCTTTTCCCAGCCGGTGAACATCGACATCACCGGCATCGACACGTTGACCGAAGACGCGGCCGGATCTTCGGCATCGAACATGATCTCACCAGCAAAGCCAGAAAACATGCCATGGGTGGTGGAAAAGCCCAAGTGATTGTAGGAAAACACAACTTGGCTGTGGCTGGGGTCCAGCTCGTATTTTTCAGGGGCAGCAACAGCGCCGGTCGCGGTGAGCGCAAGCGCCGTGGCGAGCAGGATATTCTTCATCGGAAACCTCCAGAGAGTGAAATGTGACGTACATGATCACATTTGGCGCTCCGGGCCCAAATCACAATCCCGTAGTTTCAAACAACCTCTGTGGATTGGCGAACACCTGCCGCAGTAGCGCGTGATACCTGCCCGGCTCAGGCAGGAAAGCCCAAGGCACGGCGCAGGGCCTTGGCCGTGGCGCGATCTTCGATCTTCATCGCGACAATCTGACGACCAGCAGCATCCCGCGCCGTCAGCACCCGGTCCCGCATCGAGAGTTCCGACAGCGTGTCGAGGTCATGCACTGCGACGCGCGCCACCCGCCCACCCGCAACAGGGGCAATCACATGCAGACGTCGGTTCATCACATCGACCTGAATTTCAGGCCCGGTGTGCGCCGAACGCGCGCGGCTCAGGCACATCAGACCCGCAAAGAGCAGCGTCACGAAGAACAGCAGCTTGATCATCATCATCGCGGAGTCCTGCGCGCCAGCCGACACCAGCCAGAGGCCAAAAGCCGAAAAGATCAGCGCACTGCCGCACAAGGTCTGCGTGGCGCGACCAAGATCAGGTGCCGGGGCCTCTGGCAAAGCATGGCCGGTGGTCTCGTGGTAATCGAACGGTGCATGCGTGAACTCGCGCTCAAAATCCGGCAGGGCAACCATGGTCATACTCCTTTTCACCTCGAACACGACCAACCTGCCCGCCAAATTCGTCCGCATTGCGGCAAGTCGGCGGCATTCTGCGGGCTGGATCAAAGCGCCTTGCGCCGACCCGCAGGGCCATGTATACGCGCCCAATCTTTCGCAATCGTTATGAACCGCGCAGTCTCTCGTGGATGGGGCGCGAAAGATCCAAAGCCCGTCCTATGAAATGCGCCTTGATAGAAATGGAGTGAACATGCCGCTTTATGAGCATGTGATGATCGCGCGTCAGGACCTGTCCAGCGCGCAAGCTGAAGGGCTGATCGAACATTTTGGTGCCGTGCTGACCGAGAACGGTGGCACACTCGTCGAGCACGAGTATTGGGGCGTCAAGACGATGGCCTACAAGATCAACAAGAACCGCAAAGGCCACTATGCCTTTCTCAAGAGCGATGCGCCCTCGAGCGCCGTGCAAGAGATGGAGCGTCTGATGCGCCTGCATGACGACGTCATGCGCGTGCTGACCGTCAAGGTCGATGCGCATGAAGAAGGCCCCTCTGTCCAGATGCAGAAGCGTGACGAGCGTGGCGACCGTGGCGACCGTCCCGAGCGTGGTGACCGCCCCGAGCGTGGCGACCGCGCCGACCGTGGCGAACGCCGCGAACGTCGCTGATCCATCCCCTGAGACAAGGAGCATAAACCATGGCTACAAAACCGTTTTTCCGTCGCCGCAAGGTCTGTCCGTTCTCGGGCGATAGCGCGCCCAAGATCGACTACAAGGACACGCGCCTGCTGCAGCGCTACATTTCCGAGCGTGGCAAGATCGTGCCGTCGCGCATCACCGCCGTTTCGGCCAAGAAGCAGCGTGAACTCGCGCGCGCCATCAAGCGTGCCCGTTTCCTCGCCCTTCTGCCCTATGCCGTGAAATAAGGAGACCTCAGATGCAAGTGATCCTTCTTGAACGCGTTGCCAAGCTTGGCCAGATGGGCGATGTCGTCGACGTCAAGCCCGGCTTTGCCCGCAACTACCTGCTGCCGCAGGGCAAGGCGCTGTCGGCGTCGGAAAAGAACATTTCCGATTTCGCCGCCCGCAAGGCCCAGCTTGAGGCTCAGAACCTTGAGACCCGCAAGGAAGCCGAAGCGATGGCGGACAAGCTGAACGGTCAGCAGTTCATCGTCATTCGTCAGGCGTCTGACAGCGGCGCGCTCTACGGCTCGGTCAGCACCCGTGACGCGGCAGAAGCCGCGACCGAGAATGGCTTTACCGTCGAGCGCAAGCAGGTTGCCCTGACCCGTCCGATCAAGGATCTTGGTCTGCATGACGTCCTCGTGACGCTGCACCCCGAGGTCGTGGCAACGATCCAGTTGAACGTTGCACGCTCGGTCGAAGAAGCGGCCCTGCAAGCCTCTGGCAAGAGCATCCAAGATGCTGCCGCCGAGGCCGATCAGGCCGCTGATTTTGAGATCGCGGAACTGTTTGACGACATCGGCGGCGCCGCAGGCGACGAGGATGACTATTCGGTTCGTCGCGACAATAACGCCTGATATCGGCAATTGTTCTGAAAAACGTGCCGCGCAGTCCCCTGCGCGGCACTGTTTTGTGACATCGCGGTCGACAAGACGCGTCTTGCAATGTTACGCTTGGCTTTAAATTCGAGTTTTCTGTCCTCCTAGTGGTTTCTGTCCTTGCGGTTCTCGTGCTGTAACCCCACCGTCGCGCTCGCTTCTGACGTAAATTGTGGGACCAACCAGTTCCCCTGTCGCCATATCACCTGGGCCTGCTCAACATGGAAACCCCGCTTATCCGGAATTTGACCCTACACCGCCACCAGCGGTGCAATGGTCTTGGAATCGGCTGTCTTGCGATCCAACCTAAGAGCGGAGGCGCAGGGTATCTGACGCGCATGTCCTTTCTCTTGGTGGCCCTACCAACCAGCCCGCCCACCCATAACAGGGGGACGCGGTAAATGGCTCAGTTGGATCCGTTCCGGCAGTTTCTTGACGATTTGCGCAATAGGTTCGAGCTTGATCACGTTGCCTATGCCGGCATGAACCCGATCAGCGGGGCCACACATGGTCATATGACCTATGGTGCGGACTGGACATCTCACTATCTCCAGAACAAGTACTACGAGATCGACCCGACCCTGCTCAAGGCCCGTCACAGCATCGCTCCGGTGGACTGGAACAGACTGGAGCGGGGGGCCGAATTTCAAACCATCTTTCGGGCTGCCCGTGACTTTGGGATCTCGGATCGGGGGCTGACGATTCCCATTCACGGCCCCTACGGTGATGTCGGCGGTCTCAGCATCAATCGTGATTGCTCTGAACGCGAGTGGCACCTGCTCATCTCGGGGATCATTGGTGATCTCCAGTCGGCAGCAGTGTATATGCATGACATGGTGATTCAGGCTGATCCTCTGACAAGGATGCTCAATACCCCCTCTCTCTCGACCCGCGAGATTGAAATCCTGCAATGGACGGCCGCCGGGAAATCCCAACAGGACATCGGCGATATCCTGTCCATTTCGCATCGCACCGTCGAAGTGCACCTGCGGTCTGCGCGTCAGAAACTCAATGCGCTGACAACGCCACAGGCGATTGGCCGCGCGATCAATCTCGGTTTGATCTACCCGCGCTGACCTGCGCGGGCTTTTGATCGGATATCCGAAATTTTACGTATTTCCAAAGAGGTTGTCACGGGTTGGTGAGCAGTCGTGTGCGGCGATACGGGATTTCCCCAATAGTATAATCCCCCAATTTTACTAACCTCTGGATTGCGAAAAGCACCACTCACACGGGATACGCCACTTTTGGGGAGACGACACAATGATTTTGGTAATTGATGCCATTAACAAAGACAGGTTCGGCCATGTGCTGGACGAGATGTTCAAACTGCGCGCACGGGTCTTTGGGGACCGACTCGGGTGGCAGGTTGAAGTAAAAGATGGACGCGAGCGGGACCTGTTCGATGATCTGAACCCGGCTTATGCCGTAGGGCTCGACGATGAGGGGAATGTAGTGTCTTGCGTGCGCGCACTTCAGACCACCGGTCCGCATATGTTGGCCGATGTCTTTGCCGATATTCTCGATGGCGAGCCGCCCTTGCGCAGCGCGACCTTGTGGGAATCCACCCGCTTTTGCGTGGACACGCGCCGTCTTGGACGGGGACGGGACCGCAATTCGGTCTCATACGCAACCTGCGAGTTGATGATCGCCTCGCTCGAGGCAGCAAAGCGCGCCGGTGTATCAGATATCGTAACCGTAATTGATCCGGTGATGGACCGGGTTCTGAAACGCTCGGGCAATGCACCCTATGACTATGTCGGCAAGACAGCCGATATGGGCAAGGTGCCCGCGCTCGCTGCCCTTCTGGATTGCACGGAAGAGCGGATTAATCGCATCCGCGCCTTTGGCGGAGTTGAGGGCGACGTTTTTATCAGCGATGAGGCGGCTCTTGCCCTTCCGGCGATTGCTCGCACTGTCACTCCCAAAACGCCGCTCGAGCAATATTGCGACGAGCAAATTACCTCAGCCACCTCGGAAAAAGAGCGCGTTGCCGCTCTGCGCCTCAAGGCGGCACTCGAGGACAAGATTCGTTCGCGCATGGATCAGCGCGCCTGACCCCCAGGGGCGCGCAATCCTGACCGGCGACCGGCACTGTCGCCCATGTCACATGCGCTCGAACGAAAAGGGCCGCCCCACTTCTCCCCGGGGCGGCCCTTCATTTTTTCGGCAGGTTGCCTGACGATCACTCGTCGTTCATCGCCTCGATCGCTTTTTCCAATTCTTCCTTGGACAGCTCTTTTTCAGTCACATCTGCCAGCTCGACCACATAATCAATGACCTTGTCCTCGAAGATGGGTGCGCGCAATTGCTGACGCATTTGCGGGTTCTTCTGCACGAATTCAAAGAACTCCCGCTCATGCCCCGGATACTGGCGCGCCTGGTTCATCACCGCTTGCGTCATTTCAGCATCCGTAACCTCCACATCCGCCTTCTGACCCAATTCCGCCAGCAAGAGACCAAGGCGCACGCGGCGCTCGGCAAGCTTGGTGTGCTCTTCGGTCACGTCGATCTCGGGATGATCATGGCCTTGAACGTCCGGGTTTTCCTCGTGCCAAAGCTGATGCGCGATCTGCTTGGCCTCGGTTTCGACCATGGTCGGCGGCAGGTCAAAGCTGACCTTCTCATCCAGTTGATCCAGAACATGACGCTTGAGGATCGCACGTGCGGCCCCGGCATATTCCATTTCCAGACGCTCAGCGATTTGCGTCTTGAGCGCGGCCAGATCCTCGGCCCCATATTTTTGCGCCAACTCATCGTCGACTTCGGCGGCCACCGGCTCTTTGACGGCCTTTACGGTGCAATCGAACACGGCTTCTTTGCCGGCAAGATGCGCAGCCTGATATTGCTCGGGGAAGGTCACGGTCACGGCTTTGACCTCTTCGACCTTGACGCCGACAAGCTGCTCTTCAAAACCGGGGATAAAGCTGCCTGAGCCCAGAATCAGCGGATAATCCTCGGCGCTGCCGCCGTCAAAGGCTTCGCCATCGACCTTGCCAACAAAGTCGATCACAACCTGATCGCCATCCTTGGACTTGGAACCCTTCTTGCGATCCTTGAAATCCTGCGCATTCTCGGCAAGGTTCTTCAGCGCTTCGTCAACCGCCGCATCGTCGGCCTTGGCGACCAGACGCTCCAGCTTGATCGACTTGAGGTCAACATCGGGAATCGCAGGCAGAGCTTCGTAGCTCAGCACAATTTCGACATCGTCGCCCTCTTTCCATTCCTGATTGGCCATCTTGACGTCAGGCTCGAACGCCGGGCGTTCGCCCTTGGCCTCGAAATGCGCCTTCATCGCGTCATCGACGCTCTCTTGCATGGCTTCGCCCAGCACGCGCTGGCCAAACTGCTTTTTCAAGAGCGGAAGCGGCACCTTGCCCTTGCGGAACCCTTTGATCTCGATATCCGGCTGGGCCTCCTTGAGCTTGGCGTTTACCTTCTCGTCCAGATCCTTGGCCGACAAGATCATCTTGTAGCCGCGCTTCAGCCCTTCGTTCAGGGTCTCGGTGACCTGCATTTTCGTCCTCTCATATGCATCGGGCCGCGGAGGCGTCCGCGGCGGTCAAAATCACGCGTGTTCTATTGAGGCCCCCGCCAACGTGCAAGGGGAATCCGGCGTTCTTACGCCAGTCTGTTGGTGCGGGTGGAGGGACTTGAACCCCCACGCCTTGCGGCGCCAGAACCTAAATCTGGTGCGTCTACCAATTTCGCCACACCCGCATCCGTAGCGCGCCCTTTCAGGCTGCTGGCGCGGTATCTAGCAAAGCGCCTCGCCGGATGCGAGGGGAAAATTCAGCACTGGCCGACAGGATCATGGCGAAAAAAAGGCAGGACATTAACCCAATATTGCCATATTCTGGTTCTAATTCGAGGCAGAAAACAAGCGAGACACGCCATGAAACCGAAAACGGTCGGGCGGTCAGATGGTGGATTGGCCATCTTTCCCCCTGTGGACACATGCGGCCTCTTGGCCGATAGCATCATTCTCACCCTCGACGGCGAGCGACGCGTCACTGATCTTAGAGTGGGGGATCGTGTGATTACCCGCGACAGCGGCACAGCGGTTTTGCGCGGTATCACCCGCCACCGGGTGCGCTCGGCGGCGGTGCGGATCATGGCAGGCACCCTCGGACACACGCGACCTGAACGCGATGTGACCCTGCCCGCCGGACAACTCCTCTTGGTGCGCGACTGGCGGGCAAACGCGCTGTTTGGCGATGCGCAGGCGCTGGTTCCCGCAACGCGGCTTGTGGATGGCGAATTTGTGACACTCGAGGCGGCGCAGGAAATGACCATCTTCAGTCTCGATTTCGCAACGCCCCATATCCTCTACGTCGACGGGTTGGAATTGGCCAGCAACGCCGACATGCGGCTTGACGCCCGCGCCGCCTAATCTGGTAAGGCGCGCAGCACTTTGGGCAGCATCTCGGGCAGGTCTTCGGCAATCAGACCGGGGCCAAACAGGCGCGCGCATTCGACATGCAGCCAAGCCGCGGTCTCGGCGGCCTGCATCGGGTCAAAACCGCGCGCCAATAGCCCCGCGATAAACCCGGCCAGCACATCGCCCGCGCCCGCCGTGGCCAGCCAGGGAGCCTGACGCCCATAGGCCGCCGGGTGAATGGCGCAATCCCCGTCCGGTGCCGCAATGACCGTGTCCGGACCTTTGAAGAGCACGACGCAGCCTGCCCGCTTGGCCGCTTCACGCGTGGCATTTACCTTGGAATAAGCAGGCCCCGTTTCCGGTACGCCTATTAGCCTTTGCGCAAGATCGGGAAAGAGCCGCGCGAATTCCCCCGCATGGGGTGTCAGGACACAGCCCGGATGTAACAGCGCAAAGAGGTCAGCATCGCGCGCAATCATGGTCAGCGCGTCCGCGTCCAACACCAGTGCCCGACCACTCTGCAAAGCCACCCTGAGCAAGCCCGCTTTGTCAGCGCTCAACCCCATCCCCGGCCCGAGACAGAGCGCGTTGATGCGCGCATCCCCAAGCACAGAGGTCAAATCCGCACCATCCCTGACCCGCCGCAGCATCAGGGCAGTGATCTGGCAGGCCACCTCCAGCTGCGCGGCCGGTGGCACGCCCAGTGTCACCACCCCTGCCCCAATTCGGAGCGCCGCGCGCGCAGCCAACCGCGCCGCGCCGGTTGTGCCCGCGCCGCCTGTCAGGACCAGCGCGTGACCATGGCCGTATTTATGCGCCCCTACCGTTTTACCGAGAAGCTTCACATCCGGTGACGCAACCAGCCTGGCCGCGCCCACAGCCGTTGTCGCAAGGCCGATGTCCGCAACCTCAAGCCGCCCACAGACCGCAGGCCCATCGGCCAGCACATGACCCAGCTTGGGCGCATGAAACGTCACAGTTAGCGCCGCCCGCACGGTGGCCCCCACCTTACCCAGCACGCGCCCACTGTCGCTACATAGTCCAGAGGGCAGGTCCACCGCGACTCTGTGCTCCGCCCAGAGATCCAAGACCGTCAGCGTCACACCTTGCAGCGGCCGCCGCAGTCCGGTGCCAAACAGTGCATCGACCAACAATGCCACTTTTGGCCCTTCGACAGAGGCCTGCGCCAGGTCGTGCACAGGCCCCATGGCGCACCAACGATCGTAGTTCATCCGCGCGTCCGGTGGGAGCAGCGCCGGGTCGCCATAGAGAAAAGCTGCCGCCTCCCATCCCCAATCTTGCAAGAGCCGCGCGATGACAAAGCCATCGCCGCCATTGTTGCCGGGACCACAGAGGACAACTGCCTTTTGCGGCGCCTTGGCCAGATCCGGCCACTCGGTAAACACCGCGTCGACCACGGCCCGACCTGCACGCTCCATCAGCTCAAGTCCTGTAACTGAACCCGACTCGATAGCCGCCTGTTCTAGGGCGCGCATTTCGGCGGCTGACAAAATTTCAAACATCCCTGGCCCTTTTACGTTTTTTTATCGCTGTCCTTTTACGCATTCTGCACAATTATTAGGCAATAAATTCGTTCACCCCCTCGTAAGCGCTGCAAAATCCAGCTTAACCGATTGAGCCTTGTCCTGAGAAGTGGTCTGCACGTTCCGAACGTAACCGCGGGAGGCCGAGCCGATGAAAAAGATCGAAGCGATCATCAAACCCTTCAAACTCGACGAGGTGAAGGAGGCGCTTCAGGAAGCTGGCATTCAGGGTCTGTCTGTCATCGAGGTCAAGGGGTTTGGCCGCCAGAAGGGTCATACCGAGCTGTATCGCGGTGCCGAATACGTGGTCGATTTTCTGCCAAAGGTAAAAATCGATGTCGTTCTCGATGACGATCAGGTGGACGCAGCCATCGCAGCCATCATCGACGCGGCCAAAACCGACAAGATCGGCGACGGCAAGATTTTCGTCAGCCCCGTCGAACAAGCCATTCGCATCCGCACTGGTGAATCCGGTTCGGACGCACTCTGAAATCTACTCTAACAAGAAAAGGACAAGAGAATGAGCAAGGACGCAGTTCTCAAGCTGATCAAGGATGAGGACATTGATTATGTCGACATCCGCTTTACCGACGTGCGCGGCAAACTTCAGCATGTGACCGTGGTCGCCGACCTGGTCGATGAGGATTTCCTCGAGGAAGGCTTCATGTTCGACGGCTCTTCGATTGCCGGCTGGAAGTCGATCGAAGCCTCGGACATGAAACTGATGCCCGACACCGAAAGCGCTTATGTCGATCCGTTCTACGCGGAAAAGACCCTCTGCATCCATTGCTCGGTGGTCGAGCCCGACACCGGCGAATCCTATGACCGCGATCCGCGCGGCACGGCAGAAAAGGCCGAGGCCTATCTGAAGTCCTCCGGCATCGGCGATGTCGCCTATTTCGGCCCCGAGGCAGAATTCTTCATCTTCGACGACGTGCGCTTCTCGAACACGATCAACAAGGTCTCGTATCAGGTGGACGCCGTTGACGCCTCCTGGAACAGCGACACCGAATATGAGATGGGCAACACCGGTCATCGCCCCGGCCTCAAGGGCGGTTATTTCCCCGTGAACCCGGTGGACGATGCACAGGACCTGCGCGCCGAAATGCTCTCGACCATGAAGCGTATCGGCATGAAGGTGGACAAGCATCACCACGAAGTCGCAAGCTGCCAGCACGAACTCGGTCTTATTTTCGGAACGCTGACCAAGCAGGCCGACGAAATTCAGAAATACAAATACATCATTCACAACGTGGCCCATGCCTATGGCAAATCGGCCACCTTCATGCCCAAGCCGATCTATGGCGACAACGGATCGGGCATGCATGTGAACATGTCGATCTGGAAAGACGGCAAGCCGCTCTTCGCCGGTGACAAATATGCCGATCTCAGCCAAGAGGCGCTCTACTTCATCGGTGGCATTCTCAAGCACGCCAAGACGCTGAACGCCTTTACCAACCCCGGCACCAACAGCTACAAGCGGTTGATCCCCGGTTTCGAAGCCCCCGTTCTGCGCGCCTATTCGGCCCGTAACCGCTCGGGTTGCGTGCGTATTCCGTGGACCGAAAGCCCGAAAGCCAAGCGCGTCGAGGCCCGTTTCCCCGACCCGAGCGCGAACCCCTATCTGGCGTTCTCGGCCCTGCTGATGGCTGGCCTCGATGGGATCAAGTCCAAAATCGACCCCGGCGAAGCCATGGACAAGAACCTCTATGACCTGCCCGCAGAAGAACTGAAGGACATTCCGACTGTCTGCGGTAGCCTGCGCGAAGCTCTGGAATGCCTGGCGGCAGACCACGATTTCCTTCTGGCTGGCGATGTCTTCACCAAGGACCAGATCGAGGCATACATTGCCCTTAAGATGGATGAGGTCCACAAATACGAGCACACGCCGCACCCGGTCGAGTTCGGCATGTACTACAGCTGCTGACCACTCAACGTGCAGTTGCAAAATCAGGGCACCCCATCTGGGGTGCCCTTTTTCACGGACAGTTCACCGTTGCGTGATCGGCATCAATATCAGCATTTTTGAAGAATTGCCCAAATTAATCCTCATTTGAAACAAATCAGCTCCACCTTCGGTTGTCATTGATGGTTCACTCACAACGCAGATAATGGAACCTCCCATGGCCAACTCCACTCACAGGGTAACGGCAGGGCTAGTATTTCTCGGTACGAGAAGCTTCGACATCGTCAGGATCGGAAATCGGATCAGCATGGTCCTCGACTGGTTGGGCGAGCAAACGACGGGCTTGCGCGTCCTCTCGGATTGTGCGGCCCACCTGCATTCCGATCACTTTGTTCTAAGGATCGAAATCCATCAGGAATACAAACTGACCGCGTTGGATCAGCCTGCTGAACACTTTCTTGCACTAAGCCTTTCACACACCGACCCAGAGGCATCGCCCCAGACGCAATTGGCCCTTTCGATATTGGCGCATGTTCTGCGCGCGTTGCACAGCACGCTGGCCCCGGATTATGTGCAGTGGATTCATCCACTGGCCCTGCTCAGCCATGCCGAATTTCTGGAGGCTATCACCTTTCAGGACGAACATGAGGCACCCGCGCCCCAAGCTGAAATCGTGCCCCTTCCCACGGCAACCGCGGCGCGGTGTCGTTTGCCAGACATCGATACGACACATCAGGCGCTACACGCGCGCTTTGTGTCAGAGAGCGACGCAATGCCAGGGGATCGTATGACAGGCGCATTGCGTGCGGTTTTTCGAGACAATCTCGAACCAGCAGATGCCGCCGCGTTCCAGTCAGACAACATCCGCGAGAGCACGGCGCCCCTGCGCCTCAGTGTCTGGTTAATGACCATCACGCTTGGCCTCTTTGCGCTTCCGGTTGCCGCTGCCCTAGCCATCATCAACCTGATGCGCGGCGAGAACCTGCGACTTGCCTCTCAGACGGCGGCGATGACCGGATTGTTCCTGACCTTGCAGGTCCATGGGGCCACGGCGCAGGCTCTTCAAACCGTGCAGGACCTTTTGGGATGACCGGAACAATAAAATTCCCCGCTGAGGTGGACTTGTGGCGCGCGCGTGGCGCGTTACACTCTGTCCGAAAGCTATTTCACGGGAGATTGTAATGTTCACGTCGACAATGCGTCGCCTTCGGCCCTTTGCCATGGCCCTTGGCTTTGGCCTTTTGGCCAACAGCGCGCTGGCCGCAACCTGCGGCAACAGCGCTGATGGGTTCTCCAACTGGAAGGCCGCCTTTGCCAGGGAGGCCGCCGCCGAAGGTGTCGGCCAAAGAGGGCTCCAAGCTTTGGCAGGGGCGCAATATGCGAGCGGCACCATAGCGGCGGATCGCAATCAAAAGAGCTTCAAATACAGTCTCGAGAAATTCTTGCAGGTGCGCGGCGCCACCACCATCGTGGCCCAGGGCCGCAAGCGTCGCGCGCGGGATGCCGCCTTTTACGACGCATTGGAGCGGCAATATGGCGTGCCAGCCGGTGTGCTCATCGCCATTCACGGAATGGAGACAGGATTTGGCGGATTCATGGGGGATAGTGCTGTGGTGTCTGCCATCGTCACTCTCACCTATGATTGCCGCCGCTCTGACTTCTTTCGACCTCATGCTCTTGGTGCGCTCAAACTGGTGGATCAGGGGGCTATCACCGCTCAGACCAAAGGGGCGAAGCACGGCGAGTTGGGACATACGCAATTCTTGCCGGGCAATGCCCTCAGATATGGGGTTGATGCCAATGGCGACGGGCGCGTGGATTTCTACAATCTCACCGACGCGCTGGCCTCGACCGCGAACTTCTTGCGCCAAAAGGGCTGGCAGCCCGGACAGGGTTATCAGGAAGGTCAGCCGAATTTCGCTGTGATCCAGCAATGGAACGCCGCCGGTGTCTATCAAAAGGCGATTGCCCTGATGGGCGCGCAAATCGACGGGGGCTGACGGGTAATCGTCCGCACTAATCTACAGGTAACGTGCCAAGTATGTCCGGTTTCATCTGAACCCTCTCAAAAACAGGGCATGATATGAGCAGACAGCATTACGGCCAGATCGCCGCACTAGAGTTCTTTGACCCTCCGGAAATGGACTTTCCCGACATTGTCGAGGAATTCGACATCGCATCTCAGCGTCTTGCGCCGCAGTTGCGCCGCCTGACGTGGGATGGCGAGGACATTGCTCTCATCGACCGGGACGCGGTGCGCATCGCACTTGGCTGGCTACCGGGCCAAGACCGCGATCAGCCAAGTTATCTGGTGCTGGCCGTAGGACCGCGCAACACCAAGCGCACCATCACACTTGACCCCGAAGCCTATGAAATGCTGACCCGACGCTTGGTCGAACGGGTGCGCGGCTATCTGCCCTTTGACGCGGTTCTGCATGGGGCAGCAAACCGTCCCATCGGCAGTGCGCTTCTCGACATGACATTCGAGCTGTTGTCCGGGTGCGCCAATGACGCCACGGAGCGCCGTCGACAGACGCCACGCGCGCGCCCATCCAGGCCCCGCCGTGAAAAGGACACAGGCCAGAGCTCTGAGGGTCCCAAGTATACCATTCCCGAGGATGCAGTGGACGCACAGTTGGCAATTCCTGACGCCTCATTGCCGATGCGATTGACGATTATCACCTTCGGCCTTACGCTCTTTTTGCATGTGCCACCGCTTGGTGCGGCGCTTTTGGCCTATACCACCCTGCGCGAAGCGCAACCGCTTCTGACCTGAGCAATCAGACAAGCCGGCTTTGCGGGTTACTGCGCGGTCGTACGTGCCAGAACATAGGTATGTATCGAAAACACGCAGGCCCGCGTTTGCGGCAGGCGCAGCACGCATTGCCGTTCGCTGCGCAGATAGGGATACTCGGCGTCCGCACTCGGTTGCACGCGCGATCGGGGCTGATGCAACGTCGGACTGGCATAGCGCAGCGCGTTGAACCGCCAGAGCGGCCGCCCCACCTGCACCCCGTCAAAGAGCCGCTGCACCCGGCGCGCAAGAGCATCATCATAAGCTTTGACCGGAACATGAATGGTGGTCAGCGGACGACCAATCTTGTCCGCCAGATGCCAACTCGCCGGAAAGCACAGGACGGCGGCGGTCAACACATGCTCGTCGCCGCGCCGCTCCATGAGGCAAAGATCCTCTTGCACCAGATGGCCCAGAGTTCCCATCGGGTCCGTCCTGTCGATGGGAACGATCACACCATCGGGGCGTTGTACCTGATTTGCGGAAATGCCATAGCCTTGGCCGTGGTCCCGCAACCAGTCCAGCACAAATTGCAAAAGCTCTGCTGCCGCGGGGCCCGCACCCTCTGTGATCGCCACCACCTCGGCGCGCTGCTCGGACAAGAGCCGGGCACGTTCGGCCATCTGCCCTGCAAAGGCCTCGTCAACCTGCAACCAGTCGGCCATCAAGAGCGGAGAAATACCCGGCAAGGCATGCCGACCCGCCGGATCATAGGGTAATCGTGTCTGAAGAATCTCTGCCATACGGCAAACTTAGCCAAGCGCCCGTGCCGCTGCATCCGCAAAATCGTCGGCACGGCGATAGAGTGTCTCCATCCGGTAATCCTTGCGCGGTCCACGCACGCGCCATGTGACCCTAAAGGCGGGCCAATCGGCAAAATCGTACTGCCCGTCATACTGATCGGGATCGCACCAATGCGCGGTCGTCCCGCCATGGGGTGGCACGTTATGAAAAAAGCGCCCATCGTCAAACCAGACCGATAGATCCGCAGACCACAGATACCGCCGCTCAGCCAAGAAACGCGCGCCCTCTGCCAACACCATCTCGCCGGTCTCATGATAGGCCAAACCGTTTGGATCAGGCCGCCAGACCGCGCGCCCGGTGAAACAGGCCCCTGTGCCATCCGCGTGTTGGATGGTTCGCTCAAGCGTCCAGACGCCTGTAAAGTCATCGAGGGTGACGGTGTGTGCCATGTTCCATTCCCTGCGGTAGTCCTTTGCGATTCGCAAGCGGAGCGGCACAATTGATCCAGAGGGCAATGGACGTCGCCATTCAAGCGGCATAGGATCGCTGGGAAAGGCAGGAGAGGCCATGAGCACGGCAAAAGAAACTGTTCTCAACCCGCAAGCAACACCGGGCGAGCAAATTCTTCTTGCGCAGTTGCATCAGGTGCAACGTGCGCTGGAACAGTCCTACGCCGACCGGCGACAGCAAGAGGCAGAGACCGCCGCCTGCGCCCAGAGGGTCCAAGCACTCGAGGTTGAATTGGCGCAACTCAAGGCGCATCTCAGCGCCGTTTTGACCTCGCGCAGTTGGCGCATTACGGCCCCCCTGCGGCGTCTGTTCGAACGGCAGAATAACGATTGATCAGATCAGCGCAGCAAGATTGCGCGTCAGTGCCTGCGCCAAGCGGTCGTATTCCGCACAGAGCAGCGACGGCGTGTTGAACAGCGCCGCCAAGCGCGCCTGCGCCTCGCAATACGCGGACAAGCCCTGTGGGTCGGCGGTATATCTGGCTATCTGTTCTGCGGCCGCCTCTGGTGTAAGACCGTAGAGGTTGACGAACGCCCCCGGCGGTAAGAGGTCGTTAATCCGGTGATCCGCTCCCGCGACATAGAGCGGCATGGCCCCAATTGCGAAACTATCAAAGATTTTCTCCGTTATATACGCGCGGTGATAGGTGTTCTCGACGGCAGACAGCACGACGCAGCGACCGCGCAGATCAAGGTATTTCTCAAGATGCCAATCCGGCAGGGTCTGCCTGCGCGGCAACTCATTCCAGCCTGACCCCATCCGCAGCAACCGCTCGCCGGTGCAGGCCAATGCCAGACGGGTCCGCCAACGCCCCAGACCGTAAATCCCCGCGTCGGGATAGGCCGCATCAAAGCGCGGCTCGTTCCGGTATTCGGCGACAAAGGCCAGATCCCACTTCGCCCCGGCAAACCGCGCCACCCAATCCTGCTGGGACAGACGCGCATTTTCCATGAACCAGCAGCCATAGCGCGTGGGATAGGCATAGTCCGTCAGAAGGAAATAGGGTATCCGCTCGAAATCGTAGATATCTGACGTCACATGATTGAGATAGACATAGGGCAATGACCCTGCCTCGGTATCAAAGACCTGCGCGCGGGTGATTGGATCTTTTGCCCAGACACAATCCCAGAGCGGCTCTTCGGACAAGAGCACAACACGCTGATGCGCGGCCAGGCGGGAAAATAGCGTTTCGGCATGACGCTCAAGATCTTTGGTATGTGCAAGCAGGATAATATCAGCCGCATCAAACGCATCCGTGATCGTGACCATTGGCATGCAGGCCCGGCGAATGGGATCATAGGCCAAGGGCTGCCGGTGCGCGTAATCGCCAAAGGGATGAACTTTTATTGTCACGACCAGCCCTTTGGTTCCGCAGGAGACGGGCATAAAGTAGCCGTGGAAGATCGCAGGCGCAACGTCCATCCGGGCTCGTGCACCGGTTCACAGGGGCGAAAAAACTCAGCCAACGGTCAAAGGTAGAGCCGATCGCCTCAGCGGATCATCTCGATGCGGGCACCTTCAAACTGTGCCACAACCCCTAAGGTCTTATTGCGCGGTATGAGGGCAAGAGCGGTCGAAAGACCATCCGCAACCGCCGCACTGGGTGCAGAGACTGTGACAATCGAGTGATACGGCCTCTGCCCCGAAGCGGCGACAACATGACCACAACGTCCAGGACGAAGTCCACCAAACGGCCGTGTTGTGGATACTGCCCGGTTGCGCAGCGTGATGTGATCCTCGTATGCCCCGTCCGTGGCAAAGATCCGCGCCTGCCACGGCCTGCGCAAGGGGCACTGGCCAATACCCTGCAACTCACCCATATCGAGCATGACGTCGTTCAGGCCGTGAGCCCGCAAAAGAGCCGCGATCTTATCGTTGATATATCCTTGGGCGACACCATTGAGCGTCAGCGCCATGCCTTCGCTTGCAAAGGAGATCTCGCGCGGGTCGATGTTGACCTTATCCCAGCCGATCAACCCGAAAACCTTGGCGCGGGCACGTCCAAATGTGCCAGCCTCAAGCAAAGGCAAGACCGTGGGATCAAACACACCGCCAGATGCTTGGTATAGCCTGTCCGACAAAACAAGGACGTCGAGCAATTCGGACGGGGGCGCGACCAAACGGCCAGAGCGGTTAAGCCAACTCAAGGAACTGTCGGGGCGAAAGAGGCTGAAAATCTGTTCAAGACGCTCTAACTCTACCTCAAGCGCCGCGAATACAGGACGCGCCTCATCCGGAGAAAGGCCTGCAACGGCCAGGCGCGCCGGAGCCCCCATGGCACGGCCCTGCCAATGGGCACTCTGCGCGGCCAAGGCGGTAGATGGAACCGCAAGCGCGGCGGCGGTCATGCTGAGAAAGCGGCGGCGGGTCGTTGTCATGGCATTCTCTCTTCAAAATCAATGTCAGGGCAAGACCCACTCACGAAATACAAAAAACCTGAACCACTCGTGACACCTGCAAAACCGACACAACCCTAGGGCCCGACTTGACCCTAGGTGCAATCCCGGAGGTGAAACTTGATCAAAATCAACTTTTGAAGCGCCGGAGGAAAAAAGATGACCCAAAAGGGCTCTTTTTGCACGTGCAGCATGCACATTACTACCTATCGTCGATCAAACGTCGCCGCAAAGTCAGGGCCAAGGCGATTCCCAGGGCAGCCCCTAGCCCATCCGCCACAAGGTCCGCCCATTCCGCACTACGTCCGACATGCGGTTGCACAATCTCGATCAGGCCCCCATAGGCCAGAGCCAAAGCGAAAATCAGAGGCCAGCGGCGCGGCTGCGCAAGGGTCATCGGGATGACCAGACCGGCAAAAGCCAGCAAATGCGCCACCTTGTCCAACCCGAGAAGTGTGGAATGCCCCCCAGTGGAGGGCATCAGAGTGGTAACACCGATCACAAGCGTTATCAGGGCTGTCAGGATTTGTGGCATTCCCGCGCATACCCTTGCCATCATGGCCCTTCAAGGGTCGTATCAGAAATCGAAAAGATCTTCGAGAAAGCCACCGCGCTTTTTGCGGGGACGTTCTCCGTGACCGTGCTGCTCGCGCGCGCCCTGCACCGGTGCCGCAGTCCCAGAAGCTGAGGCTGAGCGGTCGATGATCTTGTCCAACTCGCCCCGATCCAGCCAGACACCCCGGCATTGCGGGCAATAGTCGATCTCGACCCCGGCGCGTTCCGCCAGAACCAGTTGCGTGCCGTCAATCGGGCATTGCATGGGCGCTCTCCTCTTGTTGCCTTATGGGGCATGTGGGGTCGCGCCAGCAACGGTGCAACCCAAAGCCTCCAATCAAGGCACCTCAGCGGATCACATGCACCGCGCAGGGCGCATGGCGCACCACTTTGGCCGCGGTCGAGCCAAGCAAGAGGTCCTGCATGCCGGGCCGATGGCTGGCAATCACAATGCAGTCGGGATTGTGGGCCTCTGCCCAATCAAGAATGGTGCGGCCCGAATGCCCCTCCACCACATGCGCCGAGGCATTGGGCAGGGTGGTGGCGATCTCGGCCAACTCTGCCTCGATTGCCTTGCGCGCCTCGTTCACATAGCCTTGCGGCAAATAGGAGATAGCATAGCTCGGCACCTGCTCGATGACATGCAATAGGCTGATGCGGCCCGTCTCGCCCGCAAGGAGCTGCGCCGCGCGCAGTGCGGCTTTGGAGTCGCGGTCTTGGTCGAATGACACGGGAACCAGAATATGAGCGTACATGGCCTGTCCTTTCTGTTGACTACGCTGACAATCCGTCAGCCGGCCGCGCTCTGCCATGATCCAGATCAGCCCCGGTTCAGTTCTGCATGTCGCGCACCTGCGCCGCGATTTGTGCCGCCCAATCGCCAATGATCGGCAAAAATTCGATCTGACTGAGAGCCCAGATCATCACGGACAAAAGCACCGTCGCCCCAAGCACCGTGCCAAGCCCGGCGGCAAGACCGCGCGCCAAGCTAAAGGCCAACATGCGCGGAAATGAATTATGAACACGAATGAAGCGATGCGCGTTCAGCCGCTGCACTTCGCGACGCAGCGCCGCCACCTCGCGCGTCAATTCCTCGGTCGGCCCGTTGTCTTGGGTCATCCGAAGGTCGCCACCACGTCATACATCACCGGCTCGAACCCCTTGCATAGCGCGCTGATCTCACGGTTGCGGGCGCGCATTTCGTCCGAGCGCAGCATCGCCTGAAAATCCCCACGCGCCCGCCATTGCGAGTAATTGGCAATACGGGTCTGGGCATCGTTGACATGCAGACCCGCGGCAATGAATCCCGGCTGATGCGAGATGAAGTCGCGATAGGCGGCGGTCAGCAGATCCATCAGATCCTGACAGGTGCCCGGCGTCACCTCGAAGGTGGTGAGCACGGTCTGGTGATCGGTGTCGGTGGTGATGTGGGGCATGGGAAACCTCCTTTTCAGCCAAGCCTAGCATGCGCCCCTCCTCCGGTAAATTCCCAGCCCGTCTTAACCTGCGCTTTACCCTTTTTAACGAGGGTTAACGCGGAGGTAACGATGCGGTTGATCCTGCTTCTTGCTGTCTTGATACTGCCTTTGCTGAACGGCACGGCAAAGGCAGGCGCGTGGCCGCGGGCCAAAGGGCAAACCTTTCTCGCAACAACGGGACAGGTCGATGCGCCAGACGAAACCGGCCTCAGACGGCAGAGTTTTACTCTCTACGCCGAATATGGTGCAACGGAGCGTTTGACCTTGGGCCTCGATCTGGGGGGCGATGCACTGCGGATGACCAAGACGATCGCCTTTGCCCGCTGGCCCATCGGGCGACCCGCACAGCAGATCAAGATCGCGGTTGAATTGGGCTTGGGTCAAGTGTCCGAGGTCAACGCGCTGCGCCCCGGCCTGTCGCTCGGACGGGGCCTGACGCTCTGGAGGCGGCAGGGTTGGGCTGCGTTCGACGGGCGGGTGGTTGTCTTTGGCGGAGGTCAGGTGACGCTCGAAAGCGACATCACCCTTGGTCTCGACATCACCGCGCGAGGCAAGGTGATGGCACAGGTGCAAACCGGCCGACCCGCCGCGGGGCGTGCCTATACCCGGTTTGCACCATCCTATGTGTATGCAACCAAACCTGGCGCGCATCTGGAAGTCGGGTTGATCCTGCCGCTATCGGGTGGCGGCGAGCGCGGTATCAAACTGGGTCTCTGGCGGTCTTTCTGACGCATCCCCGGAGGCCCGCTACACCGATCAGAGCGGATCGTCTATCCGAACCCGCAGCACCACCGACCCCAAAACCGGACTGGGCCAGCGCAAATTGATCCGATCCCGGTTTGGGCCTTGTTGCGCCTCGAAGTAAGGGGACGCATGGATCACCGCATTCGCCGAATTACGCAGAGGACCGACGGGCACGACCGCCTCGACCGTCTGCGCCCAAGCTCCAAACGGCAAGCGCGGTGCCGGGGTGACCACCCAAGTGACGCTTGCACTGTCCTCGGTGTGTTGCATCACCAGCGGATTTGCGACGGGAATGTCGATGTTGTGAAAGCTGTTGTTGGCAAAGGTGACATTGCGCACCCGGTCATAGTTCAAATCAGCGAAACTGGTATCGACCGTCTCGACCCGCGTAATGGTACCGATCGCGCGGAACGTATTGCCGGTGACAGTCAGGCCGTCGATGAAATGCCCCGCCCCGTGCGGCTTGAGCACGATATAGGTGAACCATGGTGCCATATTACCCGCAAGAAAGACATTGTCGGTGATGCTCAGCGCACTGAACGAAAACTCGCTTGCAAACTCGGGTTCTGCATCATGCTCGTTCACCCATTCGATAAAGCAATTGTCGATATAATTCCCGCTGATGCTACCGCGATTATTGATCCGGGTCAGCACAAAGCCCGCAACGCGCGCCCCTCCCTGAGAGCTATCCCCCTGAAACACATGATTGCCGGAAATCAACGAACTGCTTCCCGCAAGCACGGCGAAATGTCGAAAGAGCACGCTGCGATTGTCGCGAATCTTGAGGTCATTGGCATTGGCATTGAACGCGATGCTGCGCCGCTCGGTCGATAGAAGCGGCCCTTCGTCCGAAATGAACTGACAGCGGTCGATCATCATACCCTGATCCCCCTCGCCGTGGCTGGTGATGGCGCGATCCTTGGGACGGGTAAAAAAACAGTCACGGAAATGATTGGCCGAGCCCTGTGGCGGCAAGAGAACCCCGCTGCAATCGCCAGTGCATTGAAAATCGACCTCGGAAAAGACCATGCGCGAGACATCGCCAAAGCCACTGAAATCCAGCAGATATTTGAACCGCCGGAACGTAAAGACCTGAGTGCCAGCCGCATCAAATAGCGGCTGGCTTATATCAAGCCGCTGAGCCGCCTCATTTTTTGCGGTTACATAAACCTCTCGCCCCACACCATTGCCGTCGATCAGCGCACCCACGGGAATATTTGCCACGTTGACCACATTGGTCAGACGTCGGGGGTCCCCGATGTCATAGCTGGCTTGTGACGTCACAACCTCGGTCGTCCAGGCGGGGCCGCCCCGAATCGTGAATTGCCCATTCTGGATCACGTGGCGCTGGTTATATGTAGTGCGGTTGGCAACCGCTGCCGCCATGTCAACGGGCGCGCGCAGGACCACCTTGCGTCCGGCCAGATCAAGCGTCACATGATCGGGATTGTTCAAAAGCGCCTGATAGGCCTTCTTAAAGGCAAGCTCGCTGTCGCCGAAGGCATCGATATAGGCGGGCAGATCGTAATTCTTGGTCAGGGTCAAGATGGCCGCGTCCGGCATCACGAGCGTGCCCTCAAACCGGATGCGGTTTTGGAGCGTCGTGCTCTGCCCAAGGAAATAATCGCCTGCGGGAACAATAATCTCGCGGCCCTCGGCAGCGGTATCGGCGGCCTCAAAAGCGGCATGATCATCCGTCACCCCATCGCCAATCGCCCCGTAGTCGCGCACATCAACCGTGCTTATGACATCCCGCAGGAAAAAGCGGCTGACATCCTCAATGATGATGTCATCAATGCGCACAACGCCCCCGCTTGGCCCGGTCAGATCAAGCCCGAAATGGCCGAAAATAGCCCCGCGCCCCCACGGCATGTCCACACCCGTGCGGCTGCCCGTGCCAACGATGGCCGTCACCTCGGCCACCGCTCCATAGGTGGTCAGCGCGACCGCTGGTCCGGTCACGGTAACTCCGGGCAGGGCAGCGCCCCCTGCCCCGCCCGCAAATGCCGCGATACGCACGCTGGGCAAGTTGCCCGCAATCGCCTTGATCCGCGCCCGGATTTGCAGATAGCAGCCAGGCAGGATCGGCGTTTCGCCCATGTAGCGCAGACGTTGGACGCTTTCCGTCTTTTGCAACTCCAGCGCGCCACCGAAATCCTGATCAGCAGGGACGAACGCCGCGTCGGCGGCGTTGGCATATGTGTCAGACCCCGGTTGCCCGTCACCACGCGACCATTGGTCCAGACCGTTTGCGAAGGGTTGCGGCATGAAAACGATGCCGTCGGTGATTGCCTTGTTCATGGTTATCCCTTTCCTGTTGCCGCGCCGCATGCGTGCTGCTCTTGGCCATAGAGACCGTCCAGAGCGATGGGAAAGGGATGTATCAACGGACCGTTAACGGCATGTCATGGCACCGTCACGGTGCCTGTAAACGGCCACAGGCCAATCTGTCTCACGCGATTGTGAAACGTATCAAGGGGCAAACGCAAAGAGCCCTACCGATTGGCAGGGCTCTTGATTGGCGCATGAGCGCGAAATCAGGACGCTTCGGTGATGAACTTGACCGCGTCGCCAAAGGTCTGGATCGTATCCGCCGCGTCATCGGGGATCTCGATGCCGAACTCTTCTTCGAATGCCATGACCAGCTCGACCGTGTCGAGGCTGTCCGCGCCGAGATCGTCAATGAAAGAGGCTTTGTCGACGACCTTGTCCTCTTCGACGCCCAGATGCTCCACAACGATCTTCTTAACGCGGTCTGCGATATCGCTCATGTCTTGTTCCTCGTTTTGTCTTGGGCTGTTTTGCCCGTTGTCTGCCCCCGCCCAGCCCGGGAGGTGGCGATGATTTTGCCCCAGTGGGCCGTTCTCGACTACCTGAATACACAGGCCACCGGGAGAATCCGCATATCCCTCCGGCTGATCTCGGTGGCCTATAGCATATGCGCGGGCAATGGCAAATGCTTTCACTCAGGCCAGAGGAGCAGGAGGGACAAAGCCTTGGCTCAGTACATCGACATGCCACCATTCACATGCAGCGTGGCCCCGGTGACATAGCCTGCCTCGGGGCTTGCGAGATAAAGAACCGCGGCGGCAATCTCCTCGGGTGTTCCCATGCGAGCCATAGGGATCTGGACATTGAGCGCGGCCTTCTGCTCGTCATTGAGCTTTTCGGTCATCGGCGTGGCGATAAAGCCCGGCGCCACGACATTGACAGTGATACCCCGGCTGGCGACCTCTGCAGCTATCGATTTGGTCATGCCCACGAGCCCCGCCTTGGCGGCGGCGTAATTGGCCTGGCCAGGATTGCCACTTGATCCCACGATCGAACCGATATTGATGATCCGCCCCCACCGTGCCTTCATCATCGGGCGCACGGCCCCTCGGCAGAGACGCATCGCTGAGGTCAGATTGACATCGAGCACATCATGCCAGTCCTTGTCGGACATCCGCATGAAAAGCTGGTCACGGGTGATGCCTGCATTGTTCACCAGAATATCGAGCCCGCCCATAGCGGCGGCGGCGTCCTTGGTCAGCGCCTCGACCGCCTCGGCATCTCCAAGGTTGCAGGGCAGGACATGCGCCCGACCGCCCAACTCCGCAGCCAAAGACTCCAGCGGCTCGATCCGCGTCCCGCTCAACCCGACGGTTGCGCCCGCACCATGCAACGCGCGGGCTATCGCCGCGCCTATGCCACCTGACGCGCCGGTGACAAGCGCGGTTTTCCCTGTCAGATCAAACATGTTCAGTCCTTCCTTGGTAAACGTTACGCAAATCAGTTCGCGGTCAGGCTGGCCATTGCCGCTGCGACCTCGTCAGACGTGCCAATGGTCCGGCAGGTGAGGTCACGCGCGATGCGGCGCACCATGCCCGAGAGCGCCTTGCCCGCGCCGATTTCCCAAATTTCGGTGACGCCTTGTGCTTCCATATATTGCACTGACTCGCGCCATCGGACAGAGCCCGTAACCTGCTCAACCAAAAGCGCGCGGATCTCCGCCGGGTCCGTCACAGCTTGCGCGCGCACATTGGCCACGAGAGGTACTGCCGGCGCATGGATTGCGACCTCGGAGAGGGCCTGTGCCATCACATCGGCGGCAGGAGCCATCAGGGCACAGTGAAAGGGCGCGCTTACAGGCAGGAGCATCGCGCGTTTCGCTCCGCGTGCCTTGGCCAACTCCACCGCACGCTCTACCGCGCTTTTGTGCCCAGAGATCACCACCTGCGCAGGATCATTATCATTGGCCGCCTGGCACACTTCGCCCTCTGCAGCCTCTTGCGCGATAGTGCGTGCGGTTTCGAAATCGAGCCCCAACAACGCGGCCATCGCGCCGACGCCCACCGGCACGGCCTGTTGCATCGCCTGTCCCCGAATACGCAAAAGCCGCGCGGTATCGGCCACGCTGATCGCCCCTGCAGCCGCAAGAGCCGAGTATTCGCCCAACGAATGCCCCGCCACATGGCTTGCGGCCTTTGAAAGGTCCACGCCTTCGGCCTCCAGCGCGCGTAGCGCAGCAAGCGAGGTGGCCATCAGCGCCGGTTGTGCATTTTCGGTCAGAGTAAGAGTCTCTTGCGCACCGTCCCATATCAACGTGGACAGCTTTTGCCCAAGCGCTTCATCCACCTCATCGAACACCGCGCGCGCCGCCGGATAGCTAGCGGCCAAATCCGCGCCCATGCCGATCACCTGCGCGCCCTGCCCCGGAAAAACGAATGCTCGGCTCATGGCCTGCCCCTCCCTTGAAAAAGTGCCTCCCGATACATCGGCACGCAGGCTAAGGCAACGTATTTGCCCAATGTTACCAAAGGTTGCCCGGTCTTTCAGCAGGCACGCAAAGACGCAGAGGCCCTGTGCATGGGCGATGATTGCGCCCGTGCCGTATGCCGCTAGAGTAGCGCTGCAACCATGAGGACATTCGCGATGCCACGCACCAATTCCGCCACCAGCTACGGCAGTGTCGCCAAGAGCTTTCATTGGCTCACCGCGCTCTTGATCCTGTCGAATCTGCCATTGGGCTGGTATGCGACAGAGGTCGCAGAGGCGGTGGCGACATCCCCGACGGAGCCGTTAATCGCACGGGCTACTTTCCTGTTTTCGCTTCACAAAACTCTTGGAGTGGCAATTTTCTTCGTGGCGCTCGCACGTATCCTCTGGGCTCTGTCGCAGCCCAAGCCCGGATTGCTCAACGGGGATCGCGGGATTGAGGCCTGGGCCGCAGAAACCGCGCATTGGTTGCTATATGGCTCCTTGGTGCTGGTCCCGCTCTCTGGCTGGGTGCATCACGCTGCAACCTCTGGTTTTGCGCCGATCTGGTGGCCCTTGGGGCAGAGCCTGCCGCTGGTGCCCAAATCGGAAACGCTCTCTGAACTGGCGTCGACTCTGCACTTTGTCTTTGTGCTGGTATTGGTCGCAACGATTGCCGCGCATGTGGGCGGCGCTCTCAAGCATCACCTGCTGGATGGAGATGCCACGCTGCGACGGATGTTGCCGGGGCGCATCGACGCGATTCCCACCGCGCGTCAACCCAATCACGTCCTGCCCATTCTGGCCGCCGCGGTGGTCTGGCTCGCAACGCTGGGGGGCGCTGCGGCGCTTGGCTGGTTCGGCAGCGCCGAGGATGGGCCCACCACACTAGCGGCGGTCGAGAGCGATTGGCAGGTCGAAAGCGGCCAATTGCAGGTGACGGTGCAGCAATTGGGCTCTGCCGTGACCGGCAGCTTTGGCGAGTGGACCGCCGAGATCGCCTATTCGGAAACACCGGATGAGAATGGCAAACACGGCGATGTCACCGTGACGATCAGCATCGCCTCGCTCTCTCTTGGGTCTGTCACACAACAGGCGATGGGCGCGGATTTCTTCAACGCCGCGGAATTCCCAACCGCCGTGTTTGCCGCCGATCTGATGGGCACCGAAAACGGCCCGGTGGCACGCGGCACGCTGACCATCCGCGATCAATCCGTACCGGTCGAGATGCCCTTTGAATTGACCATCACGGGCGATAGCGCCACGGCGAACGGCGCGCTTGCTCTGGACCGACGCAACTTCAATATCGGTAACGGGGTAAAAGACGAGAAGTCGCTGGGTTTCGGGGTTGATGTCAACTTCGACCTGACCGCCGTGCGTGCGCCTTAATCCAAGCTGCGCGCTTCGTCGATAAGCATGACCGGGATACCGTTACGGATCGGAAAGGCCAGGCTGGCGGCGCGGCTAATCAATTCCTGCGCAGCTGCATCATACTCGAGCGTGCTGTGGGTCTGCGGGCAGATGAGCGCCTCGAGCATCCGCCGGTCAAAGGCTGGGGGCGGCGACATATCGTTCGTCATTGCATCATATCCTCATTGTCGCCGCCACGCAGCACATATTCGATCAATGTCACCAGCGTCTCGCGCCGTGTGCTGAGCGAGGGGGCCTCGAGCAGAGCCTGCTTATCCTCGGGCTCGAAACCCAAGAGCATCGAGAGCGAATTGATGAGCAGCTCATCCTCTGCCTCTTTCAGCGAATCCCAATCGGTCTGGAGGTCGCGCGCCTCAAAATAACGTGCCAGCAACTTGAGAAACGCGCGCCGGTCGAAACCGAGATCGTTGTCCACTGGCCCCAAATCGCGCTCAAACCCGCTCCAAGAGATGCGCGCCCGGCGATAGGGTGTAAACCCCTCGACCTCTTCCAGCACGCGAAAGCGCGACAGGCCGGTGAGCGTGATCATGTAGCGCCCGTCCTCGGTCTCCGAGAATTGCGTGACGCGCCCGACGCAGCCGATGGCGTGCAGCCCGGTGCCTCCTTCGCGCCCTGGAACACGGTTGGGCTGGATCATCCCGATCAGCCGTCCCGGCGTTTTGAGCGCATCTTCAAGCATCGCCAGATAACGCGGCTCGAACAGATGCAGTGGCAGGCGCGAGCGCGGCAACAAAAGCGCACCGGACAGCGGAAAGACGGGGATGATCTCTGGAAGATCGAGCGTATGTGTCATGCCGCTAACCTAGCCCGTGCAAGGGTTCAGGCAAATATCATCGAGCTCAATTTTCGCCGCCCGCTCAACAGGACCGGATCATTCGGTTTGAGGGCCTCAAAGATGGTGAAAAGCTGGGCCTTGGCCGCGCCGTCGTTCCACTCGCGATCCCGACGGAACAGTTCAAGCAATTCATCCACCGCCTCTTGCGCCTGCCCATTGGCATAGAGCGCCTGCGCCAGATCGAAACGCGCCTGCGGGTTTGCCGGATCGGCATCAACCGCAGCCCGCAACTCGTTTACTGGTCCTGCATCCTGTGCCTGACGTGCCAGTGCCAGTTGCGCATGGGCCGCGTCAATCTCGGCGGCATGGCTGATCTCGGCCGGGGCACCGTTCAGGATCGCTTCGGCCTGTTCAAGCTCGCCCAATGCGATATGCGCCCGCGCAAGGCCGGCGTAGCCACGCGCATTCACCGGATCCTCTTGCAGGATTGCGGCATAGGTTTGGGCTGCATCGGCCACAGCGCCGGTCTCTAGCATTTCATCGGCGGCATCCAATGCCTCATCCAGTCCATCATCTGCCGCACCCCCCGCCGCAGCGATCACGCGCGCGACAAAGGCCTCGACCTCGGACGGGGGCAAGGCCCCCTGAAACCCGTCAATCGGCTGACCCTGCCAAAAGGCGTAGACGGTGGGAATCGATTGCACCCGCATCTGCCCTGCAATCATCTGGTTCTCATCGACATTGACCTTGGCCATTTTGACCGCGCCCTTGGCGCGGCTCACGGCCGCCTCAAGCGCCGGTCCGAGAGTCTTGCAGGGGCCACACCATGGCGCCCAGAAATCAACGATAACCGGCACGGTTTGCGACGCGTCCACGACATCCGCCATGAAGCTGGCTTCGGACACATCCTTGATCAGGTCGCCCGCCCCTGGGGCGCTTGCGGTTTTACCCAGTTCCAGCATGTTCAGCCTCCTTCACAGATTTGCCCCCTATATGTGGGCGCGGCGGGCGGTGTCAAAGATCAAATGTTGCAAACACCGGGGCGTGATCCGACGGTTGCTCCCAACCTCGCGCGCCGCGCAGAATGCGGCTGGAATGCGCGGCCCGAGCAATGTCGTCACTGGCCCAGACGTGATCCAATCTGCGCCCCTTGTCTGCGGCGTCCCAATCGCTCGCGCGGTAGGACCACCAGCTATAAAGCGGCCCGTCGGGGATATCGGCGCGGGTCACATCCTGCCAGCCGCCCGCTGCCATAACATCGCTCAGGTGTTCTACCTCGATCGGCGTGTGACTCACGATCTTGAGCAGTTGCTTGTGATTCCAGACGTCGTCCTCACGCGGGGCAATGTTGAGATCCCCAACAAGGATCGCCTTTTCAGGGCGACTGTCGCGAAACCAGTCCCGCATCCCGGTGAGGTAATCGAGTTTCTGGCCAAACTTGTCATTCACGCTGCGGTCAGGCACGTCGCCCCCGGCGGGCACGTAAAAGTTATGGATCACGACGCCATTCTCGAGACGGGCCGCAACATGCCGGGCGTGGCCCAGATCTGCGAAATCCATGTCGCCCGCATCCTCAAGTGGAAACTTCGAGAGGATCGCGACGCCGTTATAGCCCTTTTGCCCGCGCGCCACGACATGGCCATACCCAAGCTCGGCAAAGGCCGCGAGCGGCATCTTGTCCACCGGGCTCTTGCATTCCTGAAGGCATAGAATGTCCGGCCCTTCTTCCTGCATCAACCTCGCCACCAGACCTTCGCGCAGTCGCACCGAATTGATGTTCCATGTGGCGATAGTAAAGGGCATCTGGCGTCTCCTGTGCGGTTCGCCCGGACAGTAGAGCGATGCGTCCGCGGATTCCAGCCGCTATTGTCACGGATCACACCGCCCCCCGACAAAAGAAACCCCGGCACAGGGGCCGGGGCAGTCCAACAGGGAGGTTCATGTGTGTAACCGCACACATCACGGATAATAGCAGATTAAACCTGAACCGCAGATACGACTTTGATCTTGGTCAAGGTACCGTGCCTTTTAGACCACAAGGCGATAGCCGCCCGATTCCGTGACCAGAAGCCGCGCATTACCGGGATCGGGTTCGATTTTTTGCCGCAGCCGGTAGATATGAGTCTCGAGCGTGTGGGTCGTGACCCCAGCGTTATATCCCCAAACTTCGTGCAAGAGGATGTCACGCGGCACCACGCCTTCGGTCGCACGATACAGATATTTAAGGATATTTGTTTCCTTCTCAGTCAACCTTACCTTGCGTTCATCATCGGTGATCAGCATCTTCATCGCCGGCTTGAACGTATACGGTCCTAGCTGGAACACAGCATCCTCGGATTGCTCATGTTGGCGCAGTTGCGCACGTATGCGCGCCAGCAACACCGGAAACTTAAAGGGTTTGGTAATATAGTCATTTGCCCCCGCATCGAGTCCAAGGATCGTGTCGGCATCGCCGTCATGCCCGGTCAGCATCAGAATCGGTGCCTTGATTCCCTGCTTGCGCATCAGACGACACAGTTCGCGCCCATCGGTATCGGGCAACCCCACATCCAGGATCACGAGGTCATAGATCATGTCTTTGACCTTGCTCATCGCAGAGGCACCGCTTGACGCCTCGAACACGTCGAAATCCTCGGTCATGACCAGTTGCTCGCCAAGCGCTTCGCGCAGGTCGTCATCGTCATCCACGAGCAGGATCTTTTTGACTTGTGCCATATCGGTTTCCTCTTTCTTTGTCCGAGCATGCGGCACAAGCGGCGCAGCGGCAAGATGTGCAACATTCCCCTCACGCCCTAGTGTTGCAACGCGAGCGTTTCTTTCCATTCATTACAAAAGACTATATCACTGTCAGGCTGACAGACAGGAGCCCCGCATGAGCCTTGCCCCGGATCTCACTGAAATTGCTGCGCGCGCGCGCAGCGACCTGCGCATGGGCGTGCCCGTGGTGTTGCGCGGGCCAGGAGGGGCTGCGCTGATCATGGCGGCTGAAACGCTGGAGGCACAGAGATTGGCGGATTTGCGGGCCTTGGGCGGCGCACCGGTTCTCGCGATTACCGCGCGGCGTGCCGCCACGCTCAAGGCACGGGCCTATGATGGCGATCTTGCGCGGGTGATCGTGCCGCCCGACGTGTCGCTCAGCTGGATCATCGCCGTGGCCGATCCTGCGGATGATCTCAAAACCCCGATGAAGGGCCCGCTGACGTCCGAGCGCGGTGGCCCAGTCGATCTGCATCGGCTGGCAATTGGCCTAGTGAAATCCGCGCGGCTCTTGCCTGCCGCATTGGTGATGCCGTTAACCGAGGGTGCAGAATTTGCCCGCTGTCACGGGCTCACCCTGCTCGACACCGCCGCAGCCCCGCAGCTCGAGATGACAAGCCCGCTGCATCCGGTGGTCAGCGCGCGCCTGCCGCTTGCCGTGTCCGAGGCAGGACGGCTGCATATCTTCCGCCCCGAAGATGGCGGCGAGGAACATTACGCCATCGAGATCGGTCAGCCCGACCGCAACGCGCCCGTGCTGGCGCGACTGCATTCTGCCTGTTTCACGGGCGACCTCATGGGAAGCCTGAAATGTGATTGCGGCCCGCAACTGCGCGGAGCACTCGCACAGATGGGGGCCGAAGGCGCTGGCGTGCTGCTCTACCTCAACCAAGAGGGACGCGGCATCGGGCTTGCCAACAAGATGCGCGCCTACAGCTTGCAGGATCAGGGCTTCGATACGGTCGAGGCCAATCATCGTCTTGGCTTTGAGGATGACGAGCGCGACTTTCGCATTGGCGCGCGCATCCTGTCATTGATGGGCTTTTCAGCCGTGCGCCTCTTGACCAACAACCCCGCCAAGATCGCGATGATGGAGCAGAACGGCATCAAGGTGGTTGAGCGCGTGCCGTTGAAACTTGGCGAAAACACGCATAACCACGCCTATCTCGCGACCAAGGCCGCAAAATCGGGGCATTTGCTCTAGGTCGGACGGGCCGCCTAGACCATCATTTCCTTGGTCGCAGTCAGCGTGACATCGGGATAATCGCGTGCGATGCGGTCAATGTCCCATTGCAGGCGCGTCAGATAGACGATGTCGCCATCATGGTCATGGGCGATGTGCTGCTTATTCGCAGCGGTGAACTTCTCAACCGCCAGCTTGTCGCCCGATACCCACCGTGCCGAGGTGAACTGTGATCCCTCAAAGCGCACCGGCAGGCCGTACTCCAGCTCGATCCGGCTGGCCAGCACCTCGAATTGCAGCGCGCCCACGACGCCCACGATAAAACCCGAGCCGAACGCCGGTTTAAAGACCTTGGCAGCCCCTTCTTCGGCGAATTGCATCAGCGCCTTTTCCAGATGCTTGGCCTTCATCGGATCGCCCGCCCGCGCCTGTTGTAGCAGTTCCGGCGCAAAGGACGGGATGCCGGTCACGCGCAGTGCCTCACCTTCGGTCAACGTATCCCCGATACGCAACTGGCCATGGTTGGGGATACCGATAATATCGCCAGCCCAAGCCTCTTCTGCCAGTTCCCGATCCGCCGCCAGAAAGAGCACAGGTGCCGAGACGGTAATGGGCTTTTTCGAGCGCACATGGGTTAGCTTCATGCCGCGTTTGAAGTGCCCCGAGGCGAGGCGGACAAAAGCCACGCGGTCTCGATGCTTGGGATCCATATTGGCCTGCACCTTGAAGACAAAGCCGGTCACGGCAGTTTCTTCCGGCGCAATCGCACGCGGGGTGGCCTTTTGCACCTGTGGTTCGGGGCCATAGGTGCCGATTCCATCCATCAGTTCCTTGACGCCAAAGGAGTTGATCGCAGAGCCGAACCAGATGGGCGTCATATGCCCTTCGAGCACCGATTGCGGATCAAGCGCGGGCAAGAGTTCACGCGCCATCTCAATCTCTTCACGCAGCTTGACGATCAGGTTGGCGGGCACATGCGCGGCCAGTTTCGGATCGTTCAACCCGTCGATCTTGATCGACTCCGCCACCTTGTTGCGGTCGGCGCGGTCCATCAATTCCAGCCGGTCATTGAGCATGTCGTAACAACCCACAAAATCGCGGCCCATGCCGATAGGCCAGCTTGCGGGCGTTACATCAATGGCAAGGTTCTGCTGGATCTCGTCGATGATCTCGAACGTATCGCGCGCCTCGCGGTCCATCTTGTTGCAAAAAGTCAGGATCGGCAGATCGCGCAAACGGCAGACCTCAAAGAGCTTCTGCGTCTGGCTTTCCACCCCCTTGGCCCCGTCGATCACCATAACGGCGGCATCGACGGCCGTCAGTGTCCGATAGGTGTCCTCGGAGAAATCCGAGTGGCCCGGCGTGTCCACGAGGTTGAACCGGAAACGACCAAAGTCAAAAGACATGGCCGAGGCCGAGACCGAAATGCCCCGGTCCTTTTCCATCTGCATGAAGTCAGAGCGCGTGCGCCGCGCCTCGCCCTTGGCGCGCACCTGTCCGGCCATCTGAATGGCACCCCCGTAGAGGAGGAATTTCTCGGTCAGGGTCGTCTTGCCCGCATCTGGATGCGAGATGATCGCAAAGGTACGGCGGCGGGCAATCTCTGCCGGTAGATCGGGGCGGTTTGAAAGGGTGTCCAACATAGGGCCGGATATAGAGGGGTGGCAGAGGCGGTGCAATATGGGCTGTTAGAGGCCGACACTTGAGTCGCACGGCACCGAAATTCCGGAAAACAAGGGCATTAACCAAGGTGATTCTCGCCCTCAGCCCGATCCCGTCATTGGCGTGGCGTGCAAAAATGTCTCACCTGACAACCTCGACTCGCCCTTAGCCATCAAAGAGCCAAAACAGCACAACCTAAGATAATTTATCTGATTTTACTGCATAATTTGCGCAGCCGCACTGCGCATGCCCTCGGTCTCGCCGCGTGAAGGGACAAGAAAATGCAACAATCGGACCAAACTCGGAAACATGCTTAACACCCTATCCGGAAGCATCGCCTATCCGGCCGAATAGTATCTTAAATCCCTGTTTTCTTTAGAAATTCCAAGGACTGCTAGAGTTTGCGCCGCTTCGATCCGGCACCATCCACAAAGATGCACAACGCTCTCCGGCAGCACGATTGGATACCGGGGGTTAGAATGCCATTTTCGATTTCAGCGGGTTATCTGTCCGATACGACCTTTTCACAGGCGCATTTCGGCGCCAACGCGCTTGCCCTGCGCGACCGTGTCGGGGAAGAGGGCACCTATGACAACGTCGCGCGCGCGCTCGGCGTTGAACATGTCCGCTATCCCGGCGGCAGCCTCACCGAATATTACTTCGACATCCGCAACCCGGACAGCGATATCGCCGTGAATTCTGAGACCGGCGAAGAGACGTCATTTCTGCCGATCAGCGATGCGCTCGGCTTTGCCGAAGAAGAAGGGATCGCGGTCACGATCGTGCTTCCAACCCGGCATTTCCTGAGCGACGAAGTGGATGAAAATGGCAATCGCTTGCCCGACATCGACGAAGCGGCCCTGCGCGGGTTCTTGCGCGACGTGTTCGACGGGCATTACGGCGCGCCGGATATTCAAGCCATCGAGATCGGCAACGAATACTGGGGCAGCGGTGGCATGAATACCTTTGAATATGGCCGCCTCGCCTCGGAAATGGCGGTCATGGTCAAGGATGAGATCCGTCATCACCCCGAAGCGGAACATCTGTCGGAAACCGACATTCTGGTCCAGATGGGCACGAATTATGGACAGTTCGCCCTGTCTAACTTGTTCTCAGGGACCGGCGAAGATCAACTTACCGAGTTGAATGAGACCTATGGTCTGAACCTGTCAGAAGAAGAGTATATCTATTCCTCTGGTGATGTGGCCTGGGCCAAGGTTGCCAACGCCGTTATATTGAACGAGTTCGACACCGGCGCGGAACAAAGCGCCATCGACGGCGTAGTCGCCCATGTCTATTCCAAAGGTGCCGACACACCGAACAGCCGGTATTTCGAACTGTCACAGATCGCTGATACCTGGCTCAAGGAAATGCCGGGGCTGGATATCTATGCGACCGAATGGAATCTCAAACGCTCAGTGTCCGAGGACCCGCAAGAAGAGTTCGGTCTCAAACAGGCGCATGAAATGCTCAACGTGCTCGAGGCGTTTTCTTGGGGCGGCGTCGATGCCGCACATGTCTGGCCAATTCAGATGAACAGCCGAACCGGCCTCGCCGATGGCGAAGGCGACGCAGATATCCGTGCGCCTGGGGAAATGTTTCGCATGCTGAACGAAACCTTGCCCGGCACCCGCCCCCTCGGCCTTGCCGGCAGCGAAGGGCGCGAAACGGAATTGTCGGGCGAAACGGCGGATGTGCATGTGTTCTATGCCCCTGACCGTCTGGTTACTTTCGTTGCGTCTACCAGCGACGAGGCAAGCGAAGAAGTCGTAGACTTTATGGGCATCCTGCGTGATTTGGGCGACGTCACCATCACTCGACTAGGGGTGGCTGAGGGCGAAATCCCGAGCGCCTCGACCGCTGTACCCGTAGTTACCAACGAAAACCCTCAGGACCTGATCGAGGACGGCATATTGATCGCCGACCTCGCCCCCCACGAAATCTTGATGATCGAGATGCTCAACCCAATCTTTACTGCGGAACTTGCCCGCATGGTCGCGGACACCGACGACAATCCGGAAGAGATTGAAGTAGAGGACAGCGACAACGAGGTCGCCAGCAATGTTCTAAACTTTGCTGATTACCTACAGGCCAACATCTCCGAGACAGACAGCGCCGAGAGCGTGATCCCAGTGATCCCCTCCCCCGAAGAGCCGCAGGAGGCCCCCGATTCCGCTGCGGGAATCGGCGACGACGAGGGTGGCAGCAGCGGCGGCGGCGATTTCGGCTTTGGGGCCTTGGCTCTGGCGTTCTTGCCGATCCTTCTCTTGGCGGCCTGAGCCGGGATCCCGCGGCGCGGCTTGCCGCGCCCCCCTCTTGCGACTACAAGCGCGGCAAATTCCGTTAGTCTCATCAAGGATCGCCGCATGATACCTCGTTATTCCCGCCCCGATATGGTCGCCATCTGGGAACCCGCTACCAAATTCCGCATCTGGTTCGAAATCGAGGCGCATGCCTGTGACGCCATGGCTGATCTGGGCGTTATTCCGCGTGAGAACGCGCAAGCGGTGTGGAAAGCCAAGGATGTCGAGTTCAACGTCGCGCGGATCGACGAGATCGAAGCCGAGACAAAACACGACGTTATCGCCTTTCTCACACATCTGGCCGAGCATGTAGGCAGCGACGAGGCGCGCTTTGTACATCAGGGCATGACATCTTCGGACGTCCTCGATACCTGCTTCAATATCCAGTTGACCCGCGCCGCCGATATCCTGATCGCGGATATGAAGGCGCTCCTGGCCGCGCTCAAACGCCGCGCTTACGAGCACAAGGACACGCTGCGCATCGGGCGCAGCCATGGCATTCACGCAGAGCCCACCACCATGGGCCTGACCTTTGCCCGCTTTTACGCCGAGATGCAGCGCAACCTGCGCCGCCTGCAGACCGCCCGCGAAGAGATCGCCACAGGCGCCATTTCCGGCGCCGTCGGCACCTTTGCGAATGTCGATCCACGCGTCGAGGCGCATGTCTGCGCCCAGCTTGGCCTGACGCCAGAGCCCATCAGCACCCAAGTGATCCCGCGCGACCGCCACGCCGCCTTTTTTGCCGCTCTTGGTGTCGTGGCCAGTAGCATCGAGAATGTCGCCATCGAGATCCGCCACATGCAGCGCACCGAAGTGCTCGAGGCCGCTGAGTTCTTTTCGATGGGGCAAAAGGGCTCTTCGGCCATGCCGCACAAGAAGAACCCGGTGCTGACCGAAAACCTCACCGGCCTGGCTCGCCTCGTGCGCATGGCCGTTGTGCCTGCGATGGAAAACGTGGCCCTCTGGCACGAGCGCGACATCTCGCACAGCTCTGTCGAGCGCATGATCGGTCCGGACGCCACAATCACGCTCGATTTCGCGCTCGCCCGCCTGACCAATGTCATCGACAAGCTGTTGGTCTACCCTGACAACATGATGGCCAATATGAACAAGTTTCCCGGCCTCGTGATGAGCCAACGCGTTCTTCTAGCCCTGACCCAAGCGGGCGTGAGCCGCGAGGATGCTTACCGCCTCGTGCAGCGCAACGCGCTCAAGGTCTGGGAAACCGGCTGCGACTTCAAAACCGAGTTGCTGAATGATGCAGAGGTCACAGCCGCGCTCAGCCCGGCGGAAATTGCTGAAAAATTCGACTTGGGCTATCATACCAAGCATGTGGACACGATTTTTGCCCGAGTTTTCGGGGAATCATGATAGTTTGAACCCCTGTCCAACAGGGAGACATATGATGAAGTTGAAATTCGGATTGGCCGCCCTCGCACTTGTTGTCACACCCAGCTTGGCCCTGGCCACGGGGGGCTGCAACTACAGCAAGCAGAAACAGGCGATTTCCTGTGTAGCTGGAACCGCATGGGACGCAGCGACCAATAGCTGCGTGCCGCAAACTTCGAGCTGACTGAAAACGGGGCGGGATCACCACCCGCCCCTGCATTTGCGTTCTCCAAATACTCAGGTAAGCCGCGCCCACCTCAGAGTTCACGGACCGCGAATGTGCCCGGCCCAAAACTGGCAGACATCTGCGCCACCTCTATCCTTTTGCCCGCGTCCGGCCCATCCGCAACCCGCGCCGTCGCCGAGTAAATCCATTCCGAACGCTCCAAAGTGACCTCTCGCAGGATCTGCGTCCCCCGCATCACCCGCACGAGATAGCGCTCGCTCTCTTCGCCTAGCGGCACCTCGGGCGTGTCCCACCGATCCCCGCCAATCCGCGTTCGCCTGATCCATGAGACTGCCAGATCGCCATCGACCTCAACCAGCCGCAGATGAACCGGCGCATAAGGGCGCAGACCCACCCCGTCAAAGGCCAGCACCGCATGGGCGAAGCTCGGATCATCCACCGGCCGTCCCCCCGGCCCGATCCGGTAATGCAACGCCTGTCCGCGCTGCGCCTCGGTCAATTCGATCTGCTGCGGCACGCCGTTGAGCCGCACGAAAAGTGACCCCGCAGGCCAGACGCCCCCGCCTGCCCGTTCCGTTCCCGCCTGCCCGCGCAACCGGTGGCGCAGAACATACGTCTCCGGCGCCACCAACTCCGCATCGCGGAACTGGAACAATTCCCAGCCCCCCGGCGTGCCGTCGCCAATGGCGCAGAGATTGCCGCCGTTCAAGAGCGCCGCATCGCCCACGCTCTCCAAGGTCCCGAACCGCATCCGCACGAACAACCCATCGCCCCGGTCGATCCTCCCCATGGGTGCTGGTAAGAGCGGCGTTTGCGTCACCCCTACCGTGCTGCGCGCTGCAACCAAGGTGTTGAGCCGATAATTGGCATCCTCCGAGGCAGAATAGATCGCCGCCGTCCCAGGCCAGGGATTGGCCAGCACCGCGATATGCGGCGCATGTGGCACCTCCTCGCCGGTCAAGAGTGGCAGATCAAGAAAAAGTGGCGTCACCGGCCCCGGGGCCACAAAAGGGCGCAACCGCGCCGGGCTGTCGTCGATCAGAATGGGCCGATAACTTTCAGGGTCGATCCGCACCGCATCGACGCGCTGCGCATTGCCCATCTGCTCAACCCGGTCGATCCGAAACCGCGCGCCAGCGTCGCCTTTGGGCATCTCAATCACATCCCCCGCGCCAACGGCCAGTTGCGAGGGCGGCAACGTCAGGCGCAGCGTATCGACCGACAGCCGCGCTTCCGAGAGCCACCTCTCCACCACCTGCCGCCCCTCGGCCCGCGTCAGCGCCAGCGGCATCTCCGAAGTTGCCACCGCATGCGTCTCCTCATCGGGCAGGATCGCCTCTTCAGAAATCGCCTCATAATCGGCATCCGCCTGCAGAAACCGTAATCGCACCCGGCCCGCAAGTTCCAGGTCGCTGCCGCGCAGTTCCTCTATCACCCCCCCCAATTCCGGATCGCGCACCACCCGATTGAGATCGACGGCGTGATCCACTCGCCCGTGCCGCTTGCGGAATTCAAGCACACCAGCCCGCTCGATTGCATCAAGACCATAGGCGAGCATCAAGGGTTGTAAGGTTGCACGCGCCTCGCTGACCTGATCCACTAGGTAGCCGCGCAGGAATCCCTCGGCGCGGCTTGTGTCCAGATCGCTCAGGCCCGCGCGCGCCGCCACTTCGGCAAGCACATCCGCCAATCGCCGCCCGCTTACCCGCCCATTGATCCAATGCCCGCGCGCGTAATTCGCACCATCCGACCAAAGGTCGAGATTGCTCGGAAAATAGGGATAAGGCCGCGCGTCCCACGCCCAAACATAGGCGTGATCCATATCGACCATCCGACCCTCGAATTCCTCTGACGTCGGATTCCGCGCCGGATCAGTCCAAAAGGCCGCCATAGCCCGCAAGTATTGCACCTGGATCAACTCATCGCGCTGCCCTGTCGAATGCCGCGGCAGGCGCGACTCCGACGATTTGGGGTCCAGAAACTTGTTCGGCTCGTTGGTGCCCTTGTCCACGGCCGCACAGCCATATTCAGTAAAACGGATCGGTTTCGATTGCGGCACCCATGCGGTTGGCTCAGGCACACGCAGCCCGCCCACCCGCTCGAAATGCCGGTTTTCCCACCAGCTTCGCAGATCCTTGAAGCGCCAGATCCACGGCTCGCCATGGGCCTCATCCGTGATCGACACCCGCCGCTGCGCCGCGCGCGCTTCTGCCGTTGGGTAGAACCAGTCATAGCCCTCACCCCCCGCGATATTGCCTTGCAGATAGTCCAGATCATAGATCGACGGCCAGTCTCGCGCGTCAAGGTGCGCGTCCCCGTCGCGCCAATCGCTGAGGGGCATGTAATTGTCGATGCCGATAAAGTCGATATTGCCATCCGCCCACAGGGGATCGAGGTGAAAGAACCGATCCCCATTCCCCGGTTGATAACCGAAATATTCCGACCAATCGGCCGCATAGCTGATCTTGACCTCTGGCCCCATCAACGCGCGCACCTCTGCCGCCAAGGCGATCAGCTGTGCCACCGCCGGAAAGCTGTTGTTCGCCCCCCGGATCTGCGTGAGGCCACGCATTTCCGACCCGATGCAAAAGCTTTCGACGCCCCCCACAGCAGCACAAAGTGCGGCCTGATGCAGGATGAACCGCCGGTAAGACCACTCATCGGGGCCATGATAGGCCACCGGGCTCAGCTTGACCGCGCCGCCAAAGCTCAAAAGGTCCAGCGCACCGGTGCCGGGTCTCTCCGCCACCTGCGCCGCAATGGGAGTCACCGTGAAATCTACGGCGCGCGCGGTGCCGAAGAACGCAGCGACCTCCGCCTCCGCCTCTGGCGTGCCATCCGGGCTGCCCGCCTGCCCTGGGGCCTTGGAGGTGGTAATCCGCCCGCGCCATGGCAGCACCGCCTGATCCTCGGCCCCGCTCCACGGATCGGGCAGGCCATTACCCGGCATCTGCTCCATCAGGATGAACGGATAGTAAAGCACCTCTTGCCCCGCCTGTTGCAGCGCAAGAATGGCCTCGATCACCGCCTGGTCGGTCGGCGTGCCGCCATAGACCTCGCGACCCTGCGTATCCTTGGGCACTTCCCCCGCCTCGGCACGGCTCAGGCTTGAAACCTGCCAGGGCATGTTCGTCGCTTCGAATTGCTTTTGCTCCACCCTCGGCCTGATCTGGCAAACCCCGCAGCGCAGATCGTCCCCGAACCAGCTGACGATCAGCGACACCGCCCCACATCCCGGCAGTTCTTCAACCAGGCCCTCCAGCGCCGTGGTCATATCCGCGCGCGCGGAGGGGCTGTTGATATTTGCGATCCCGCTCGATCCAAGGCCAAAATTCATCGTGACCGGCGTCGTGGCCAGCGCGTATTCCCCCGTGCCGGGCAGCAGCGCCACGCCCCGCACCGCCCGCATCGGATCAAGATCGGCCCCCGGGCTGCCCGCCTGCGACGGGCGGCACACCTCGAAACTGAACTGTGGAACACGGTTGCCGAACTGGCTGATGTCCAGATCCTCGATCACCACATAGGCGGTGCCACGATAGGCGGGAACATTGCCCTCCCCTTCCACCGCCTCGATCCGGGGATCGGGCAATTGATCGCGCGTGCCCTTGTAGACCTGCATGTTGAGACTGCTGGGCGCCACCTCGGTCCCATCCGCCCAGACCCTTGCGACACGGGTAATCTCCCCCTCGCAGAGCGCAAGCGCCAAACTCAGTGAATAGCTGATCGCGCGCGTATCGGGCGTGGCGGGGCGGGGATTGCCCTTGCCGCCGCCCCGGCTGCCTTGGGTTACGGTTACATTTTCGCGAAACTCGGTGGCCCAGATCACCTGTCCGCCCACACGCATGCGCCCGTAAACCTGCGGGATGGCATCACCCTCGCCCGCGCCGGTCAGGCGCAACCGGCTGACGCGCCCTGTCTCGACCACTTCCGATCCTTGGCCCAACAGCCGTTGGTCAATCGAACGGCCGATCACGGCCCCGGCAAAGCGCCCGATCGCCACCGACGACAGGCCAAGCGCCGTGCCGCCCACCGCGCCGCCAATCGCTGCCCCCGCGGCGGATAACAGAATGGTTGCCATGGCTCAGCCCTCCTCGGGAAATGCAAATCGCGCTACGATGCGCCGCCGCCACGGGGCGCTCAGCGCGGTCTCAACCACGCCATGCCCCGAATAGGCATGAATGAAAGACGCGCGCGCGCCGACGCCCGCGACCACGCCCAGATGCTTGGCAACCGACCCTTCGCGCATGCGAAAGAGGATCACATCACCCACCGCCTCTTGGGCCAGATCCTTGGCCAGCAAATGCCGCGCCGCGGCCCGCCACAGCGCCTCGTCCCGCGCCGGTTCGGACCAGTCCATCGAATAGGCCGGCGGTTGCTCTGGCTCGGCACCCTTGATCTCTCGCCAGAGGCCTCGCACCAGCCCCAGACAATCACAGCCCGCCCCGCGACAGGCCGCCTGATGCCGGTAGGGTGTACCGATCCAGCCCCGCGCTGCCGCGACAATCCGCGTGTCCTGCCCGCTCATCTGCGGCTCCCACCGTCCAGATGCGCACTCTTGGTCGGATCCGTGATCGTCCAGTCATCCCCGGGAATATCCGGAAACCCTTGAAAGTTCATAAGGTTGTCAAACTTGAACTGACAGGTTGCCATGCGCTTGTCACACCCCGCTTCGATGCGCAGCGCATCCCCCGGCGCGACTGTCGCCCCAAACGGATGCCAAAGATCAATCACCCGTCCCGCGCCGTCGTTCCGGTCGCGCTTGATCAGCCCGATCAGCCCCGTGGCCGCCCCGCTCAATACCCGGATCACGCCATGCCGAAACCAATCGTCTTCAAAGCCGCCCATCTCGGCAAAGCGAAACACACGGTTCTCCTCAACCTCCTCGGCGGGACGCTCCGCAGCATACCCCGGCGTATCCAGATCAAAGGTGCAGGTCCGATCCCCCAGAATGGCGCTGCACGCCTTTTGATAGACCCGCCCCAACGGCACATTGAGCGCATCGGTCAGCCCGCGCAACTCGGCCTCGAAGGCCCCACCTGCGCGGCGCAACTCGCCCATGGTGCCGCGAAATATCAAGCTGCGCGCTGTCACATCCTGCCAATTGACAAGCCACGCGCGCAACTCCGCGCCGTCATATCGCCCGGCCTCGATATCCGCCTCGCGGATGGCCGCATCGCTCAGCGCGCCGAGGGCTTCGGTGTTGTCCACCGACAGCCCTGTGGTCTGCTGGAGGGCCAGCGCACTCAGCCCGGTATCGGGGCGAAACGTCACGCCCTCGAACGTCAATGGCCGGTCGTGATCGGTGAACCCCATCACCACCCCGTCGCGGCGGGTCAGTGCCCAACACCGGCAGGTCGTGGTGACACCCGACTTGAGATGCTCCAGAAGCCCGCTCATACCCGGATCTCCACGACCGGCACATTGGGCACCTCGCCCGCCTGAAAGCTGGCAAGGCTGGTCTGAATACGGTCCGTATCGAACCGCACCGGCACATCGAATTCATACCCCGCCGTGACCGGAACGCCGCGATTTGGCGGCTCAGAGAACGTGACGATGCCCGTAAATGTATCAACCGCGTAATGCACGCCCTCCTGCATTTCGACATTATCGAGGCCCATGCGCACCGTGCCCTTGACCGGTTTGACGATGGGGCGCACCGCCACCTGATCGCCAGACCGATAGGATTTCAAAAGCGGAAAGGCGACCGTTGCATCATCCCCCACACCAATCTCCTGATCCCGGTAATCCGGCGCCGCCTTGGCCCGGCCAGATTTGAAATCGGTCCAGTCCTTCCAGCGAAACCCGAAAAGCTGCCCACGCCGCGCCTCGAAAAATGCAATCAACGCCTCGATATCATCCAGCGACCGAAGCGCCACGCCCGCGTCATACCGCCTGCGCGCCTGCGCCCAGGGCGTGTTGCGCTCCTCAAACCCGTTGGCCAGCGTGACAATATCCGTCAGCCGCTCCGGCCCGCCAAGCGAGCCGAAACTCAGGCTCGCCGGAAATCTGACCTCGTGAAATCCCATGTCCCGCTCCTTTTCAGCGATTGCGCCCACCGCGTCCGATCACGCGGCCAAGCTGCGCCGCGATCTGCCCCTGAGAGCGGCGAAACCCTTCGGCGTCAGGCGTCTGAATATTCATCACCACACTCACGCCCCCGCCGCCCTGCGCGCGCACGCCCAAACGCCCATCCGGGCCACGGCTGAGCGGCATGATCGCCTCCGGCCCCGCCTCGCCCATCAACCCCGTGCCGCCACGCATCGGAAAGCTCACAGGTCCGCTCACCACGCCGCCATTGGCAAAGGGCTGCACGCGGCCTTGCGAAAACGACGCCCCCTTGGCAAACGGAAACAGCCCGCCCACGAGGCTGCCGATCCCCTGCGAAATCAGCCCGCCAATCTGATCCGTCACCGGACGTGTCGCATCGTTGAAGGCAGTGTTGACCATGATCGTGGCCAACCTTCGCAAACTGTCCGACAGGCCATCGCCATCGACCACAGCGCCGCGTATGGCACCGCGCAATCCCCGGCTCAGGCCCCGTTCCAGCGACTGCACGTCCTGCCCGGCACTGGCAAAGCCGCCCTTCACCCGCGCAAGTTCCGCGCCAAAGGCCGCCGCCATCCCCGTAGCCTGCCCCATTGCGTCATCGAGGGCTGCAATCTGCGCCTCAAGCTCGTCGGCCCGTTCCAACTCATCCATCGCTCATCTCTCCTTGTCTGTCGGGAAAGGCGCGCAACAGCGCCTCAAGCCCCGCGCGCGCCATGGGCTGCACGCCCTGCCGCTCGCCCAG
Organism: Roseovarius mucosus DSM 17069; assembly: GCF_000768555.3. Classification (GTDB taxonomy): domain Bacteria; phylum Pseudomonadota; class Alphaproteobacteria; order Rhodobacterales; family Rhodobacteraceae; genus Roseovarius; species Roseovarius mucosus. Next base: position 647,344 of record NZ_KN293975.1, on the reverse strand, counting down.
CATCAAGCGCAATTCGGCTGGCGTAAGTGCCCAGAACTCCGCCGGTCGCAGACCCAGTCCCTGCATCCCCGCGCGCATCAAGGCTGGCCAATCAAACCGCCCACTCATCCGCCCACCTCAGGCAGCGCAAAGGCCCGCGCCAAGAGTTCCGCCGCCGCCCGCGCCGCCGCCATGGGCCCGCCTTCGATGTCGGCACTCAGCAAATCCGCCGCCGATCCGCGCCAGCCGCCCCCGCGCAACCCCGCCACGATCAGCGCCAGCACATCGCGGGTGGAAAACGCACCGCCCTCGAACCGTGCCACCAGATCGACGAGCGAACCGCTCTCCAGCGCCGCCTCCAACTCGGCCAAGGCCCCTAGCGTCAGCCGCATCACCTGCCGTTCGCCGCCAATGACCAGCGCCACTTCGCCTGCCCAGGGGTTGGCCATCACGTTCACAGCACCGTAAAGGTCAACTGCCCCGCCGAGGCGAGCGCCAACTCATAGGTCGCCTCGCCATCATGGGTGCCGCCATATTCGATCGCCGTCACTTGGAATGGCCCCTCGATGGTGCCGAAATCCGGGATCACCACCTGAAAATCCGGCATCTCGCCGTCAAAGAAGATCTGCCGCGCGCGCGCATCACTCTGCGCATCGCGGAAAATGCCCGAGCCACTGATATTCGCGGATTTCACACCCGCACCGGCCAGCAACTCGCGCCAGCCGCCTGCGGATTCGAGGCTGGTCACATCCACGCTCTCGGCGTTGAAACTGACCCGCGTGGCGCGCAGTCCCGCCACCGTCTGAAAATTACCGCTGCCGTTCAGGTCGATCTTGACCAGCAGGTCCTTGCCATTCTGTACCGCCATAGTCGTCACTCCAGAGATTAAAGGTTACGCGCCCTCATCGACGCGCGCCTGAAAGATCAGGTCGATCCGTCGCGCCTGTCCGCCCGCTTCGCGCCGCGCGCGGGCGCGCAGAAAATTCAGACTGCTCAGTCGCCCGCGAGCAAGCGACAGCTCCACGCCCACCAGCGCATCGCTGACGGCACCTGCGACCGCCTTGGCCTGTTGGAAGCCGGCGCTTTCGCTCACGACCGTGATCGTGAACCGATGCCAGGCCCCGCCCGCCGTGCCATCGCCGCGCTCGCGCGCCTCTTCAGGACCAAGCGTCACATAGAGCGGCGGCACCCGGCCCGGCGGCACCGCGTCATGGATCGCACCGCCCACCAACGCGCTCAGCGCCGCATCCTGCACCAGCCGCTGATAGACCGCCGTCTGTAATCCCGCCGCCATCGCATAGCTCATGGCACCACCTCCTCTTGCGCCCAGAGGCTCAGGTATCGGCCCGCCCCATCGGCCTCTGTCACCGACAGGATCGCGAAAATCCGCGCACCATCGCGCAGCCGCTGTCCGGCCACAGGCCGCGACGCCACCCCTTGGGGCGCCGCGCGCACCGTGATCCGATAGCCTGCCCGCGCCACAGCCAACCCCGCGGCTTCGGCCTCTCGGCCCGACCGTGCGCTGACCTCGGCCCAGAGCGTCCCACGCGCCTCCCAGACTTCCGCGAACCCGCCCGCCCCATCCGCCAGACGCGAAGCGCCCTCAAGCACCAGACGACGGTTCAACCTCGGACGCGCCATCACCGCGCCCCCCCACCCAATAAACGCACCGTGCGATAGCGCTCGATCAGGCTGGCCACCCCAAAGGGCATGCAGCCGCTGCTCAGACTGGTCTCGTGCCGGTATTCGTAATAATGCGCCGCCAGCATCAGCACCGCTTGTGCCAGATCGGCGGGAATATCAGGCCAACCCGCACCATAACCCGCGCGAAACCTGATTTCCGCCACAGCGCCGCGCCCGATTGCTGGCAGGAACGTGCCCACAGGCCGCACCAAGGGCCGATGCGCGTCCTGCTCCAACCTGTAGAGTGCAGGGTCGATCACCTCGACCTCATCCGCCCGGTTGCGCAAACTAAAGCTCAACACAGCGCTCACGGGGGCGACCGGCAAGGCCTGCCCCGCCGCATCCCGCCACTGATGCAGCGCCCAGGAAAATTCGCGCTCCAGCAGCACCTTGCCCGTGCGTCCCTCGATGGCCGCAATCGCCGCGCGCAAAAAACTCTCCAGAACCGGGTCCTGGATATCGTCATCGGCAAACCCTGTGCCCAGCCGCAGATGCGCCTTGAACTCCGCCAACGGCAGCGCGGCCGGGGACACCGCAGTTTCTTCGATTAACATCATGGACCTACTCCATATATCCCGGACCCCTCCGGTGGTTCAGGCGCGCGCCATTCCGCGTTGCACGGACGGAGGGGACAGTTGGACAACGCCTCGCCCGAACGGCACGCGCCCCGGGGCAAGGGGATCACCCCCCGCCCCGTCGCCGCGTCCTCAGGAAACGGCGAATTTCAACAGCTTAATCGCCTTGAAATCAGACACATCGCCACCCACCCGCTTGGTCGCGTAGAACAACACATGCGGCTTGGCGCTGTAGGGATCGCGCAACACGCGCAGATCAGGGCGCTCGGCCACCGTGTATCCGGCATGGAAATCCCCAAAGGCAATCGCATTGGCCCCGGCGGCAATGTCCGGCATGTCCTCGGCGATCAGCACCGGATAGCCCATCAGCCGCGCAGGCTCTCCTGCCGCAAGCCCATCCGACCACAGGAACCGCCCATCGGCATCCTTCATCTTGCGAATGGTGCCTGCGGTCTTGGAGTTCATCACGAAGGTGCCGTTCGCCCGGTATTGCGCGCCCAGGGCATAGACCAGATCGACAATCGGATCGGGCCCGGCAATCGCGCCCGCAACGCCCGTGGGCACATAGCCCAGATTGCCCCAGACCCAGACATCATTGTCAAGATTCGGATGGGTCAGAAACCCGCGCGGTTTGTCCACCCCGTCGCCCGAAACAAAGGCCGCCGCCTCTGCGCGCGCGAATTTGTCGGCGATACGCCCCGCAAGCCAACCTTCGACGTCAAAGGCGCTGTCATCCAAGAGCCGCTGGCTTGCCTTGGGCAACGCGCTCAGCTCATGCAGCGGGATACTGATCCGGTCGATCACCGGCGTGTCGGTCTCGGACACCGTGCCGCTCTCCGTGGCCCAGCCATGGCCGACATCGGTGTGATCCACCAGCACGTCAAAGCTGGTGGCCTCAACCGCCACCACATTGGCAACCGCCCGGATCGACGCGGTGGAACTCAGCACCGAGCGGATCGTCTCGGCGGTCTGCGGATCGACCAGATAGCCGCCCTCACCCGCAATCGCGGTATTGAGCGCCTTGCCCTCCAATTCGAGGCCGCGCAGCCCGTCATCGTCGCCACCCCGCAGATAGGCGTCAAACGCCTTGCGGTGCGGCGCAGAGCCGTCTGTGGTCGCGGCAAGATGCGGACGTGCAAGCGCGATGGATTTGCGTTCAAACATAGTCATTTTCTCTTCTTGCTGTTGCAGTCGGTTGTGAATTTCGGCCCGAAAGCCGCTGAATTCGCTCAAGAAACCCGCCACTGCGGATTTCACCTCGGCCACCGGAGACAGATCTTCCCCGGCCCGAGCCTTCGCTTGGGTCATCATCATTCCATCCTTCAGGTTTGGGTCGTTGTCGGGCGCTACACCTGCGCCATCTCCCGGCGGGCCGCGTCAAACGCCGCCGCCATCTCGCGCAGGGTTTGGACGTCGAGGGCATCGCCCTTGACCGTCACCCGCGCACTGGGCAGCATCGGAAATGTCACCAGCGACACCTCCCACAGCTCCAGTTCCCGCAAGAGCCGCTGGCCCTTGTCATTCTTCGCCGCGCGCAGCGTGCGATAACCGATGCTCAGCCCGTCAATCGCCCCCGCCGCGATCAGTGCCGCCGCCTCGCGCGCCCGTTCCACAGGCTCCAAAAGCCGCCCCTTGACCCAGAGACCGCGCGCGTCCTCGCGCACCTCGTCCCAGATGCCGATGGGCTGCGCCGGATCATGCTGCCACAGCATCTTGACGCGCCGACCCTCCTTGGCCAACCGATCGAGCGAGGCCGCATAGGCCCCGCGCTCGACAATATCGCCTCCCTGATCGGGCGCGCCAAAGAGGCTTGCATAGCCCTCGATCTGTCCTGCCTCGCTCACGCTCAGCATCGTGCCATCCAGCCGCGCAAACTTGCGCTCCAATCCCGGTTCCATTTCCATCCGCTTCCTCCTTTCGTTCGACTTCACCCCGGCAATACAGCCAAGAGAGGTTGAAACGCCTGCGCCAGTATCGCCGCCGCCACGCCGTAAACCGCCAACCAAAGCCGTCGCTCCAGACGCTCCAAAGCCGCCTCCATTCGCTCTTGGCGTTCGGTCAGCGCCCGCGTCTGCAATTCCGACACCCGTTCATGCGCCTCCAACCGCAGCCCAGGCGCGCAATCGAACGCCTCAAACCCGTAGCGCGGCGGCGCTGTGCCCCGTTCAGCCATCAACTTCCTCCGCCGCCACGGCAGGCAGGCCCAAAAGCCGCCTCTTTTCCGCTTCCGTCAGGAAATCCGCCGCACTCACCCGCGCCCATTGCGCATCGCGTTCAGCGGCCAGGGCGGGCACCTGATCGAGATCGGGGGCAAGGTCCAGCGCCGCGCCACTCATGCGCCCCAACCACGCCGCAACCGTCGCCGTCACCCGCATCGCCAGCGGCAGAACCGTCAGCCGATAGAAGGCCCGGTTCGCCTCCTGATAATTGGCAAAGGTCGCATCGCCGGGAATGCCAAGCAGCATCGGCGGCACCCCAAAGGCCAGCGCAATCTCGCGCGCGGCACTCTCCTTGGTCTTCTGGAATTCCATGTCCGACGGGCTGAACCCCATCGGTTTCCAGTCCAGCCCGCCTTCGAGCAACATTGGACGCCCGGCATTGCGCGCGCCCTGATGATGCGCCTCCATCTCGCTCACCAAACGGTCGTACTGATCGCCCGACATCGCTCCCTGTCCCTCAGGGCCCTTGTAGACAATCGCCCCCGACGGCCGCGCGGCATTGTCCAAGAGAGCCTTGGACCATCGGCTTGCCGAATTATGCACATCCACCGCCTGCGCCGCCGCCTGAAGCGGGCTCAGCCCATAATGATCGTCCTGCGGATGAAAGCTCTTGATGTGACAGACACAAGGCACACCCTCGCGCACATCGAACCGATGCTTGCGCCCACCCACCGCATATTCATAGGCCACAGGCCAACCGTCCGCCCCCGGCACCACACTCATCCGGTCAGAGCGCAGCACATGCAATTCCGCCGGTACGCCGCCCACCCCCACCGCCTCGATATAGGCATTGCCGGTCAACAAGAGTTGCCCGTAAAGCGCCTCGAACAGCTCCGCCCGACCCTGCGCCGGATTGGGACATTTGATCAGGCTCAGCACCGGATGCACAGCAAAACGCTGCTCGCAATCCTGCAAGACAAGCGGCAGTGCCGCCGCAGCCTCGGCAATCATCTTTACACAGCGAAACCCCACCGGATTCCCGGCAAACCCGGTGCGCGTCAGGCTGACCGTATCGCGCGGGCTCCAGGCCACGCGCCCCGCGCCATGCCAGGCCATCACGCGGCCCGTGGCACTTGCCTTCTGCTCGGGCACCGCGTCCGGCGCCATGGCCCCTTGCCGAAAGAAATCCAGTATCATCGCGCTGCTCTCCTTGATCCCGCTCATGTCAGGCCTCTTGCCCGCTTGAGAGGCATCAGACCGTCAAAGGTTTAAGGAAAGTAAATCAGACCGCGCGCGCGCCACTCAGAGGCCCAGCGCCTCACGCAACTCCGCAAGACGCGAGCGGCTGACGGGCGCGGTAACGTCCTGCCCGCCAAGGTGAAAATGGCACAGGCCATTGTCCTTGCGCCGCTCGAAATGGGCCACATGGGCGGGGTTCACCAGATAGCTGCGATGCACCTTGAGAAACGGACCGGGGCTCAGCCGCCGCTCGGCTTCGGTGATCGACCAGGTGCAGAAATGCTTGTTGGCCCCGGCGTATAGCAGCGTGTAATGCCCCTCGGCGCGCAGAAACGCCACGTCGCGCGCGTCGATGAAATGCGTCTGCCCATGCTGCTCATAGGGTATCCTCTGCATGACCTGGGCAGGTTTCACCTCGGGCGCTGCGGGCGACACCTCCGCATCCTTGCTCCCCTGCGCCAAAAACGTGACCCCCGTCAGCAAGAACGCGCCACAGAGCACGAAGGAACTGACCAATACCCCCAGCGCCAGCACCTCATTTCCCATGAGCGGCCCGATTTCCTGCACCGTCGGCACCGCCACGAACCGCGTGCCGAATACCGCCGCGAAATGCACAAGGAACACGGCGAAACCAAAGGCCAGCGTGCCCAGCAGGATATTGCGCGGCCGCCTCTGACCATAGGCCACCCATATCGCCGCCACGCTCAGCCCACAGGCTGCCAGCACCGCCAAGACCACGCCCGGCAGCGTATAGACCGCCCGGCACAGTTGCAGCCCCGACATGCCCAGATAATGCATCGCCACGATACCAAGGCCAATGATACAGCCCGCCGCCGTCAGGCTCGCCCGTGTGCGCGGGTAGAAATGCAATAGCAACAGCGCCGCGCCCACCATCAGGATCGCAATCAGCGCCGAGCCGAGCGTGATCATCGCATCGTAATAGATCGGGATCGGCAGCTGCAGCCCCAGCATCGCCACGAAATGCATCGACCAGATGCCGCCGCCCAGCGCAATCGCCGCTAAGGTCACAGAAAGTTTGCGCATCGCTACGGGTTGCGCCGCAATGCCGCGGGTCAGTGAAAACCCGGTAAAGGCTGCCACGAGCGACACGCTCAATGACGCAACGACCAACCAGAGATTATGCGAATACTCCAGAAATTCCATGTCGATCCAACGGCCTGAGCATACCGCAAGAGCACCGACCGCCGTTGCCGCGCTCTTCCTCCCTTTTGTCCGGATCGTATGTCGCCACTGCGGACCTTACAAGGCTCTTGACCTTCAGAGCGTCAGCGCCGCCTTGCGCCCATCGTGAAACGCCTGCGCCGCCAGCCGCGGCGCATGGGCATCGCCAATCAGAAGCGCGGGAATGCCCTGATCGGCAAGTTCTTCGCGCAAACTCACGTCCGCCCGATTGGTCGTGGCCAACACCAGACTATCCGCCGCGATATGCGATCGCTCTCCGGTCAAGAGGTCCACCACCTCGGCCCCACCGTTCTGCCAGCCGGTGATCGCACTTTCGGTCACAAAACGCACGCCCAGCGCCGCCAGCCGCCGCCGGAGCGGCAGATCGGCAGCGGAACGCTCCAATTCGCGCCCCACCATCGCTTGCGGCGTGACGATCACCACCTCATGCCCAGCTTCCGCCAGATGCCAGGCCGTGCCGCACCCGCGCCAATTGCCGCCCTCATCGAGCACGATCACCCGCTTGCCCAGACGCGCCGCGCGCCCCATCACATCCTCGACCGGCCAGACATTGCCATCCAGCCCCGGCAATTCCGCCACATGCGGGATTGCCTTTTGAAATCCGGTGCCGGCGGGCAACGACCCTGTGGCGAGGATCACATGATCCGCCCCCATCCCCGCGATGTCATCCGCATCCAGATAGCTGTTGAACTGCACCTCTACACCCAGCCGCGTCAATTGCCGCGCGTACCACGCCAAGAGGTCGAGGATTTGCGCCCGCCTCGGCTGCAACCCTGCCAGACGGAATTGCCCGCCCAGCGCCGGCCCCGCCTCATGCAATCTCACACGGTGGCCGCGCTCGGCTGCGACCCGCGCCGCCTCCAGCCCCGCAGGTCCTGCGCCGACAACCAACACATCGCGCACCTGCGCCGCCGGGCTGAACCGATCCCCGCCCCAGTCATGCTCCCATCCCACCGACGGGTTGATCAGACAGGAAATCCAGTAATCCCGGCTCCGCCGCCCCCAGCATTGCTGATTGCAGGAAATGCAGCCGCGCACATCCTCCGGTCTGCCCGCCTCGGCCTTGACCACCAGATGCGGATCGGCGATCTGCCCGCGCACGATCGAGACCATGTCCGCCTCGCCCGCCCCCAACACGGTATTCGCATTCTCCGGAGTCCGAATATGGCTTTCGGCTGTCACCAACGCGTGTTTCACAACGTGCTTCAGCCGCACCGCCAGATCGACACCCAGCTTTTCGGGATAGAGAAACGTCGGCATCAGCGGATGAAAATCCAGATAGCTGCCCGATCCACAGGTGACGTAATCCATCAGCCGTTCGGCATCATGCAGCGCCACGATCTCGGCCATCGCGTCATGGTCCAACATCGCCTCAGCGCTCGATCCGTCACTGACAGACAGCCCGACGATGAATCCCGGCCCACAGGCCGCGCGCACCCTGCGCAGGATCTCTCGTGAAAACCGCGTGCGGTTTTCTAGGCTCCCGCCCCACTCATCCTCGCGCGTATTCGACATCGGCGTCCAGAACTGATCCAGCAGACAGTGATAGGCGGCCCAAATCTCGACCCCGTCGAACCCAGCTTTCTGACACCGCACCGCGGCGGCGACAAAGCTCTCTATGATCTCCTCGATCTCTGCCCCGCTCATCTCGTGGCTGCCATCACTGTCATGCCAGCTTGGCCCACCCGAAGGCGACCACGCCGCGTGCCAGCTATTGTCCTGATCCCCATGCGCGCCGACATGATACAGCTGTTGCACCACCACGGCCCCATGCCGCTTGACCGCCTGCGTCAGCTTGGCAAAGGCCGGGATCACCGCGTCGCTGGAATGTCGGAAATTGCCGCGCGTCAACACCGCCGTCGGATGCACCGGCATCGGCTCGACCACGATCATCGCGGCCCCGCCAATGGCCCTTTCCTCGTAATAGGCAATATGGCGCGCGCCCGGCAGACCATCCTCGGCCATATTCGTGGTATGGGCGCCAAACACCACCCGGTTGCGCAGGGTATGCCCCGCCAGCACCGCCGGGCGAAACACATGCGAAAACCCGCTCATACCCTGCCCCCAAGACGGTCCAAGCCTTCGCGCAATGCCTCACGCATCCCCGCCGTCTCCATATGCTGCCGCAATCTCTGATTATATCCACCGGCCGTGTCGAGCGCCGCCAACATGCTCTGACACTCACCGCTCAACAGGCTGCTTCCTACCAGATGCCGCAGGAACGCCTCGCCCTGCGCGGTCTCGCCGCCCAACCACTCTGCCGCAACGCCGACCATCTGCACCGCCGGCGACAATACAGCCTGCGCACAGAGATACGCCTCCAGTTCCGCCGCATCGCGCAGGCGGTAAACCGTGTTGGCAGGCGCAAAGAGCGCCTCGATCACGCCGACTTCACCCAGCGCCAGAATGGGCGATCCACCCCGCGCGATGCCCGGAAAGGGCAGCATCACCGCCTCTGCCCGCGCCGGGGCGACAAGCGGCCCGACCTCCTCCAGCGACAGCCCCGCCATGAACGAGACCACACGCTGATCCGGCCGGAACCGCAGCGCGCGCAGAACTTCTGGCGCATGCTCTGCCATCAGCCCCAGAAACACGATCTCGCTTGCCGCCACCACGTCCTGATTGGTGGCGACACTTACATTTGGGAATTCCGCCGCTAGCCGCGCCGCGCGCGCCGCACTCCTCTCCGATACCGTGATCTCATGCCCGTCCGGTGCCAGCCCCCGCACCACCGCCTCCGCAATGGTGCCGGTGCCCAGAAACCCAAGCCGCACCTCAGATGTCCTTCATCAGCCGAAGCGCATCGTATATGGCCGCATGGGTATTGCGCGCGGACACCGCATCGCCAATCCGAAAGAGTTGGAATGCCCCCTCCGGATTGCTCTCGACCTCCTGCGGACGCCCCGCAATCAGCGCGTCGTGATCCACTTCCCCCAGGTTGCGCGACAGCGGCTTCAACTCGAAGTAAAGATCATCAAGCGGCAAGGTGCCATAGTTCACCACCACCTGATCATAGGTCTTCTCAGAGGTGAACTTGCTGTAATCCGTCCCGATCTTGGCCTTCAGCCGATTGCCATCCCGCGTCACATCCAAGAGCCGTCGCGTCACGGTGAATGTCACGTCCTTGTCCTGAAGGCTGCGCATATAAGGCACCAGATTCATCGCCATGACATCCGGCGCGAATACCCGGTCCGGCGTCATCACCTCGACGCTTGCCCCGGCATTGGCCGCGACCTCCGCCGCCATCAACCCCGGATGATCGCCGCTCTCGTCATAGATCAGCACGTTCTGCCCCGGCTTCACATCGCCCGAGATCAGATCCCATGCGGTGACAACCAGCTCCTGCTCCTTGCCGCTCTCGAACAGCTCGCGGTTGGGCAGGCCCCCCGTGGCCACGATCACCACATCGGGGTTGAGCGCGGTCACATCCTCGACCTCGGCGAAGGTGTTGAAGTGAAACGCCACATCGCGCGCCGCACATTGCGCCATGCGCCAGTCGATGATGCTGATCATCTCGCGACGACGAGGATTGAGCGCGGTCAACCGGATTTGCCCGCCCGGATCGGGCTGCGCCTCGAACACCGTCACGTCATGGCCGCGCTCGGCCGCCACCCGCGCCGCCTCAAGCCCCGCAGGCCCCGCGCCGACGATCACCACCTTCTTGCGTGTCTCAGCCGGTGCGATCGTATGCGGCATGGTCAGTTCACGGCCCGTCGCAGCGTTGTGGATACACAGTGCCTCTCCGGCGGCATAGATCCGGTCCAGACAGAACGTCGCCCCTACGCAGGGCCGAATATCATCCTCGCGCCCCTCGATGATCTTCTTCACGATATGTGGGTCCGCCATATGCGCCCGCGTCATGCCGACCATATCGAGTAGCCCCGCCTGGATCGCGTGCCGCGCGGTGGCCACATCAGGGATCTTGGCGGCATGAAACGTGGGCATCCCCGTCGCGGCCTTGACCGCGCCCGCGAAATCCAGGTGCGGCGCGTTTTTCATCCCCTGCACCGGGATCACATCGGTCATCGCCGGGTCGGTATGGATACGCCCCCGGATGACGTTGAGGAAATCGACCATGCCGGTGGCCGCGAGCCGTTTGGAAATCTCCAAACCCTCCTCGGGCGTGATCCCCCCCGCCTCGGCCTCATCCGCCGTGTAGCGCAGGCCGACGATGAACTCCGACCCCACCCGCTTGCGAATGGCGGCCAGCACGTCCAAGAGCAGCTTCATTCGGCTGTCGAGACTCTGACCGCCATAAGGCCCATCAAGATCATTGGTCAGCGGCGACCAGAACTGATCGAGAAGATGGCCATAGACCTGCAATTCGATCCCGTCCATGCCCCCCTCTTTCATCCGCTCGGTGGCATCGGCGAAATCAGAGATGATGCGCGCGATATCCCAATCCTCCGCCAGCTTGGGAAAGGCGCGGTGCGCGGGTTCGCGGTGCTTGGTCGAGGACACGGATGGCAGCCAATCCCCCTTGGACCAGCCGGTGCGCCGCCCCAAATGCGTGAGCTGGATCATCACCGCGCAGCCATGCTCGTGACAGGCGTCGGTCAACTGCCGGATATAGGGCACCACCTCGTCTTTATAGGCCAGAACATTGTTGAACACGGGCGGACTGTCCTTGGACACCGCCGCCGAGCCTGCGGTCATCGCCAGCGCCACGCCCGCGCGGGCGCGCTCGGCGTGATAGGCGGTATAGCGCGCCTTGGGCATGCCGTCCTCAGGATAGGCCGGTTCATGGCTCGTGGTCATAATCCGGTTTTTCAGGGTCAGATGCTTGAGTTGATAGGGTTGCAGCAGCGGATCACGCGACATGGGGGCTTGCCTCTCGTCAATTCGTTTCAATACCAGGCGTCGGCCATCTCGGACTTGCGCCGCGCGATGAACTCGCAGAGCGCGCCATCAATCCCCGGATCAAGCGGCGGTGCCTCGTAGTTCGCCAACACGTCTTTCCACGCCCGATTGGCACGGGTCATCGCATCGACCCCGCCTGCCTCCGACCATGTCTCATAGGTGTTGTTGTCGTCCAGCCCGCTGTCCCAATAGGCGGTCTCGTAATGGCGCAGCGTATGGGCACACCCGAACATATGCTCACCCGGTCCCTTCTCGGCCAAGGCTTCAAACGCCAGCGTGTCCTCGTTCACGTCCAACCCCTTGAGCCAGGCATGCAGCGCGCCGCACATATCCATATCCAGCATCAGCTTTTCATAGGACATCGACAGCAACCCATCGAGGAACCCGGCGGAATGCAGGATGAAATTCGCCCCCCCCATTCACCGCCGACATCATCGACATCATGGATTGCGTCATCGCCTGCGCGTCGGGCAGCTTCGAGGTGCTGAAATTGCCCGCACAGCGCAGGGGCATGTTCAGCCGCCGCGCGATTTGCCCCATCACCAGCGATCCCAGCGCAGGCTCGGGCGTGCCAAAGGTGGGCGATCCGGTGCGCAGCGACATCGACGAGAGAAAACTGCCCAAAATCGCGGGCGCGCCGGGCCGCACCAATTGCGTCAGCGCACAGCCCACCATGCTCTCGGCCAGACATTGCGCAATCGCCCCCGGCATGGTCAGCGGCGATACAGCGCCGCCCAACAGAAACGGCAGATGGATGGATCCCTGACCGGCGGCGGCATAGGCGCGGATGCCCCGCGTGCTCACCCCATCCCAGACAAGGGGCGAGGTCGAATTGAAATTGCCCATGATCACGCAATGGCTGTCCACATACTCCGCCCCGAACAGGATGCGACACATCTCGATACTGTCCTCGGCCCGCTCCGGCGCGGTGATCGACCCGAGGAAAGCCCGATCCGAATAGCGCATATGCGCATAGACCATATCCAGATGCCGCTTGTTCACCGGAATATCCGTAGGCTCACAGATCGTGCCGCCCGAATGATGCAGCCAGGGCGAGGATTGCGCCAGCTTGATCAGGTTCTGGAAATCCTCGATCGTGCCATAACGCCGCCCCTTGTCCAGATCCATCACGAAGGGCGAGCCATAGGCAGGCGCAAACACCATCGACTTGCCGCCGATCCGAACCGACTTGGCCGGGTTGCGCGCGTATTGCGTGAATTCCGTCGGTGCGGTGGCCAACAGACCGCGAATGAGCCCCGGTTCAAAGGTCACATTCCACGCCTCTGGCCCAACGTCCCGCGCCTTGCCGCCCGCCTGCTGAAAGAGGCGCACTGTCTCTAGGTCTTCGCGAAACTCGATGCCGATCTCGGCCAGAATCCGATCGGCGGTGGCGATGATCGCATCAAGCCCCTCCTCCGACGCGATGCCATGGGTGGGAATGCCGCGGGTGATATAGGGCACATGCAGCGGGTTCGCCACAGCCCCCGCACCCGTGCCGCGCCGCACCTGCATGGCGGCCCGCCCACCGCGTGCCCGACGAGGGGACGGGGCGGGCATATCAACAAGACTGTCGGTGGAAATGGCGTGCGGCATCGGCCTGGTCCTGAGCTGGCCGGGCAGTACCCGGCGATAGTGGGAAAAGCAATCGACACAACTGTCGAGAAAATCCACGAACCTGTCAAGAGATTTGCCACCGCCGTCAAAACCGTCTAGGTTCGGCCCATGACCAACGCCCCAACCACGCGCCGCCCCAAACCCGCCCCCGATCCCGCAACCCGCGGATCCGAGGATCTATGGCTCAACGCCGCCTATGAGGTGCTCGTCACCAATGGGGTGGATGCGGTCAAGGTGATGCCGCTGGCCCAGATGCTCGGCCTCTCGCGCACCAGTTTCTATTGGCATTTCAAGGACCGCGAGGCGCTGCTGGCCGCCCTGCTCGACCGTTGGGAAGCGCAGAATACCGGCAATCTCGTCGCCCGCACCGAGGCCTATGCCGAATCCATCAACGAGGCGCTCTACAATCTCTTCGACTGCTGGCTCACCCGCGACCTCTTTGATTCCCGCCTTGATTTCGCGATCCGCAACTGGGCCCTCGGCGATCCAGTGGTCAAGGCCAAGCTGCAACGCACGGACGAAACCCGCATCGCCGCCATCCGCACCATGTTCGAGCGATTCGGCTACCCTCCGGATCACGCAGACACCCGCGCCCATACCGTCTATTACACCCAGATCGGCTATATCTCGATGATGGTGGCCGAACCGCGCGACATCCGCATCGCCCGCATGCCTGCCTATGTTGAGAATTTCTCGGGCCATCCCCCGACCCCCGCCGAGACCGACCGCTTCATGGCGCGCCATACCAGCCCCTGATCCATTCCGCTCGCATCTGGACCTTTTGTCAAAGCTGTGGAAAGGATTGAGCATCGCCTTCTGGGGGACCAAAGGCAAACCGGGACGGACAAAACCGCCCGACATCAGGGAGAGATGACACATGACATTCAAGACACTGGCCATCGCTGGCGCGCTCAGCCTCGCCGCCGTCACTGCGCAGGCTGACATCAAGGTCGGCATGATTACCACCCTGTCGGGCGGCGGCGCGGGCCTCGGCATCGACGTGCGCGACGGCTTCATGCTCGCACTGGAACAATCCGGGCGCACCGACATCGAGGTGATCATCGAGGACGATCAACGCAAACCCGACATCGCCGTGCAACTCTCGGATAAGATGATCCAGTCCGACAAGGTCGACGTGATGACGGGCATCATCTGGTCCAACCTCGCCATGGCCGTGATCCCCGGCGCTGTGGCCCAAGGCAAGTTCTATCTCTCGCCCAACGCGGGCCCCTCGGCGCTGGCGGGGCAAGGCTGCTTGCCCAACTATTTCAACGTCGCCTGGCAGAACGACAACCTGCACGAAGCCGCCGGGGCCTATGCCAATGACGCAGGGTATAAAAACAGCTTCATCCTGGCGCCCAACTATCCGGCAGGTCAGGACGCGCTGACCGGCTACAAGCGGTTCTACAAGGGCGATTTGGCAGGCGAAATCTACACCCAGCTCGGCCAGACCGACTATGCCGCTGAAATCGCCCAGATCCGCGCGTCAGGTGCCGACTCTGTGTTTTTCTTCCTGCCCGGCGGCATGGGCATTTCCTTCCTCAAGCAATATGCCGACAGCGGCGTCGGCCTGCCCGTGGTCGGCCCGGCCTTTAGCTTTGACCAAGGCATCCTTCAGGCCGTGGGCGACGCGGCGCTTGGCGTGGTCAACACCTCGCAATGGTCCAAGGATATCGACAACGAAACCAACGTGGCCTTTGTTGCCAGCTTTCAGGAGAAATATGGCCGCCTGCCCTCGCTCTATGCAAGCCAGGGGTTCGATACCGCCAACCTCCTGATCTCCGCTCTGGATCAGGCACAACCCTCGGATGCTGACGCCTTCCGCGCAGCCCTCAAATCCGCCGATTTCGCCAGCACGCGCGGCGATTTCGCCTTTGGCAACAACCATCACCCGATTCAGGACATCTATGTTCGCGAAGTGATCAAGGAAGGCGACGTGTACACCAACAAGATCATCGGCGTGGCGCTCGAAGATCACGTCGACGCCTACGCGGCTGAGTGCAAGATGTAACACACACCCCGGCCGGGCCTTCCCAAGGCCCGGTCACTCCCGGCATGTCGCTCTGACCCCGGTGCATGGTCGTTTGCCACCTTTCCACCGGATGAAACTCGCGGCATAGAAAGACATGACCGACTCGCACCGCTCTTCTCTTCCCTCGCTCCCCGGCAATGACTGGCCCCGGATGGAACCCGGCTGGGTCTGGCTTTGTGGTGCAGGCCCTGGCGATCCCGGCCTTTTGACCCTCCACGCGGTGAACGCGCTGCAACAGGCCGATGTGGTGATCTATGACGCGCTGGTGCAGGACTGCATCCTCGACTGGGCGCCGCAGGCCCGCCACATATACGCAGGCAAGCGCGGCGGCAAACCCTCGGCAAAACAGCGCGACATTTCCCTGCAACTTGTGGACCTCGCCCGCGAGGGCAAGCGCGTGCTGCGCCTCAAGGGCGGCGATCCTTTCGTGTTTGGCCGCGGCGGCGAAGAGGCGCAGACGCTGGTGCAGCACGGCGTGCCCATCCGCATCATTCCGGGCATCAGCGCAGGCATCGGCGGGCTGGCCTATGCCGGAATCCCCGTGACCCACCGCGACGTGAACCAATCCGTGACCTTCGTCACCGGCCACGATCAATCCGGCCTCACGCCCTCGTCCCTGAACTGGCAGGCGATTGCCCAAGGCAGTCAGGTCATCGTGATCTACATGGGCATGAAACACGCAGGCCAGATCAGCGCGGCACTTCTCGACGCAGGCCGCCCGGCGGATGAGCCTTGCGCGGTCGTGTCCTCTGCCACCACCCCGGATCAGCGCGTGCTGGAAACCACCCTCGGGCGGCTTGCCGCCGATATCGACTCCAGCGGCTTCGAGCCGCCCGCGATCCTCTGCATCGGGCGTTCGGTGCTCATGCGTCAGGTGCTCGACTGGCAAGGCATGATGGCCGGTGCCGCGCCGCGCGATCTCGACCCGCTCGGGCGCGGCCTGCCAGCCGAGACCGCATGCGGGGGCTGATCCTCGCCGCGCCCTCCTCCGGGGCGGGCAAGACCACGCTCACCCTCGCCCTGCTGCGCCTTCTCTCCCGCGAGGGTTTGCATGTACGCGGCGCGAAATCCGGCCCCGATTATATCGACCCCCGCTTTCACGAGGCCGCCTGCGGCGCGCCTTGCCCCAATCTCGACGCTTGGGCCATGACTCCTGCGCGCCTGAGCAGCCTTGCGGCAGGCGACGGCCTGTTGATCATCGAGGGGGCAATGGGCCTCTTCGACGGAGCGCCCCCAGACGGGCGCGGCGCTGTGGCCGATCTGGCGCGACATCTGGGCCTGCCGGTCGTTCTGGTGGTGGACGCAGGCCGTATGGCAGGCTCGATCGCGCCGCTCGTGGCCGGATTCGCAGGGTTTGACCCAATGGTGCGCGTGTCCGGCATCATCCTCAACAACACAGGCTCCGACCGGCACGAAGCGATGCTGCGCCGCGCACTTGCCCCCCTTGGCCTGCCCGTTCTGGCAGCACTCCGGCGCACTCCGGCACTCGCGCAACCCTCTCGCCATCTGGGGCTGGTGCAGGCCGCTGAGCGCCCCGACCTTGAACAGTTCCTCGACACCGCCGCCGACGCATTGGCCGCAACCCTCGACCGTGACGCGCTATTGTCGCTGGCTGCACCATTGCCCGGGCCCACACCCACCCCGCGCCTTACCCCACCGGCACAGGTCATCGCCGTGGCCCAGGACTGCGCCTTCGGCTTCACTTATCCGCACATGCTCGCCGACTGGCGTGCGGCCGGGGCCGAAATCAAACCCTTCTCGCCCCTCGCCGACGATCCGGTGCCAGAGGCCGGTTTCATCTTTCTGCCCGGCGGCTACCCGGAGCTGCACGCAGGCCGCCTCTCGTCCAACCATATCTTCATGCATAGCCTCAGAAATGCCGTGAAACACGCAGATATTTATGGAGAATGCGGCGGATACATGACGCTGGGAAATGGCCTGATCGACGCCTCGGGCACCCCTCATGCCATGGCCGGTCTGCTGCCGCTCGAAACCAGCTTTGCCACACGTCGGCTACATCTGGGCTATCGCACCCTGACCGCAGCCCAAGGCCCATTTCCCGGCACATGGGCGGCGCATGAATTCCACTATGCCACGACCCTGCGTGCCGATGGCCCGGCGCTTTTCACCGCCACCGATGCCGAAGGCACGGCTCTTGCCCCCATGGGTCTTACCCTTGGCCGGGTCAGCGGCTCTTTCGCGCATCTCATCGACCGCACCTGAATTACGCTTGCAGGCCTCGCGCGACGGGTCTAGCACTTGCGCCATGACCGATACAGCCCTCCTTCCTGACGACAGCCGCGCCAAGCGCAATGTGGCCGTTCTCGTCGCCGCACAGGCGATCCTTGGCGCGCAAATGCCGATGATCTTCGTTGTGGGCGGGCTTGCCGGGCAATCTCTGGCGTCAAACATCTGCTTCGCCACCCTGCCCATATCGCTCATCGTGCTGGGCTCGATGCTGTCCGCCACGCCCATTTCGCACCTGATGCAGCGCTATGGTCGCCGCACCGGCTTTGTGATCGGCGCCTGTGCCGGGGCCATCGGCGGGGCGATTGGCGCATACGGTCTTTACACCGCCTCATTCCCGATCTTCCTGTTGGGCAGCCTGATCACCGGCACCTATATGTCGGCCCAAGGTTTTTACCGCTTTGCCGCCGCAGATACCGCCAGCGACGCTTTCCGCGCCAAGGCGATTTCCTATGTCATGGCAGGTGGCCTGCTCAGCGCCGTGATCGGCCCACAACTGGTCAAGGCCACCTCGCAGGCCATGGTGATCCCGTTCCTCGGAACCTATCTTGCGGTCATTGCCCTGAATATCGCAGGCGCGTTCCTCTTTCTGATGCTCGACATCCCGAAACCACCCGTGCCCGCCGTGGATGCCCCCCATGGCCGCACACGGATGGAACTCCTGAAAACCCCGCGCATCGCCGTGGCAGTGATCTGCGCGACGGTGTCCTACGCTTTGATGAATCTGGTGATGACGTCGACACCGCTCGCCGTGGTCGGCTGCGGCTTTGACGCGGGCAACGCGGCGGATGTGGTCACGGCGCATGTGCTGGCCATGTATATCCCCTCGTTCTTCACCGGCCACCTGATTGCCCGCTTTGGCGTGGAAAAGATCGTGGCCACCGGCCTTGTCATCCTCGCCGGTGCGGGGGCTGTGGCCCTCAACGGCGTGCAACTGGAAAACTTCTTCGTCGCCCTCATCCTCTTGGGCATCGGCTGGAACTTCGGCTTTATCGGGGCCACCACCATGCTCGCCGGGGCCCATGCGCCGCACGAGCGTGGCCGCATGCAGGGCCTCAACGACCTGATCGTCTTTGGCGGCGTGACCTTTGCCTCGCTCTCGTCAGGTGGGCTGATGAACTGCTCCGGCGGCACGCCTCAGGCCGGCTGGACGTCCGTAAACCTCGCGATGGCCCCGTTCCTGATGCTGGCGGGCGGCGCGCTGATATGGCTGACGCTGCGCCCCAAGGACGCCTGATAGAAGGGGCACATATGATACTGCAAATCTGGCAGAGCTACCGCCGCCTCCCCCTCTGGGTGCAGCTTTGGGTCGCGCTCATCCTCGTGCCGGTCAATGCCGCGTCGCTCTTCTTTATCACACAGCCCGCAGGCGCGTGGCTGGCGCTCATGGCGGTGGGCGCGATGCTCTGCAATGGTGTGCTGATGCTGGTCGAGCGCGGCTTTTCCAAGGTGATGGCCCTGCCGCATGTTCTGATCTGGACGCCGATGCTGGGGCTGATCCTGTGGCTCTTGACCCAAGACATCGCCGATGGCTTTCGGACCTATCTCCTGATCCTGCTGGCGGTCGATGTCTTTTCGCTCATCCTCGACGTCATCGACACCCGCAAATGGCTGTCAGGCGACCGCAAGATCGCCTGACGCCCTGTTTGTTCAGCCCAGCTTGCGCAAGCGCGCGAACAGGCTCGACGTATCCCAACGCCCGCCGCCCATCTTCTGCACATCCTTGTAGAACTGATCGACCAGCGCCGTCACCGGCAGGCTCGCGCCGGTCTCGTCTGCGGTGCTCAGGCAAATGCCCAGGTCCTTGCGCATCCAGTCGACCGCAAAGCCGTGGTTCCACTTGTCGTCGATCATGGTCTCATAGCGGTTCGACATCTGCCAAGATCCGGCCGCCCCCTGAGAAATGACCTCGACCACCGCGCGCCCGTCGAGCCCCGCCTTCTCAGCGAAATGCAGCGCCTCGGCCAGCCCCTGCACCAGACCGGCAATCGCGATCTGGTTGCACATCTTGGTCATCTGACCGGCCCCGCTCTCGCCGATCCGGCGGCAGAGCTTGGCATAGACCTGCATCACCGGTTCCGCCGCCGCATAAGCCGCCTCATCACCGCCGCACATGATCGAAAGCTGGCCATTCTCTGCCCCCCGCCTGACCGCCCGACACCGGCGCATCGACAAAATTCAGCCCCGCCGCCTTGGCCTCGGCGTAAAGCTCGGCCGTGACCTTCGACGACACCGTGGTGTGGTCCACGAAGATCGCCCCCGGCCCCATCCCGGCAAACGCCCCATCAGCCCCCTGACAGACCGAGCGCAGATCGTCGTCATTACCCACACAGGCCATCACGAAGTCGGCCCCCGCTGCGGCCTCGCGCGGGGTCGCGGCGTGCCGCCCGCCATGCTGGGCCGCCCATGCTTCGGCTTTGGCCGCCGTGCGGTTATAGACACAGACCTCATGTCCCGCTGCCGCCAGATGCCCCGCCATCGGATAGCCCATAACCCCGAGCCCCAGAAACGCCAGTTTTGCCATTGTCCTGTCCTCTCCCATACTGTGTGCCATTGTCTTGCCGGGGTTTTCTGACTATCCCCGGCAGGTGATGCAAGCGGAAAATAGGGCGGTGCCGGGGCATGTCAGGGGTCTTGAAATGGTTGTTGAGGTTGGCAGGCGGTGCCATCCTGCTGGCGCTGCTGGCGCTGGTCGGCACCTATTTCCTGCTGTCGCGCTCGCTGCCAGACTATGACAAGACGCTGACCGTTTCGGGCATCTCCGCCCCGGTCGAGATCGTGCGCGACAATGCCAATGTGCCGCATATTCTCGGCCAAACCGATGCCGACAGTTTCTTTGGGCTGGGCTATGCCCACGCGCAGGACCGGCTCTGGCAGATGATGACCATGCGCCGCACCGTGCAGGGGCGGCTTTCAGAGGTGTTCGGCTCCCGCACCGTCAAGATCGACAGCACCCTGCGCCGGCTCGACCTCTATACGCTCGCGCGCCAGTCGGTCGCGGCGCAGGATGCCGATACCTTGGCGGCACTCAAGGCCTATGCCGATGGCGTCAACGCCCGCCTGACCGAGATCAACCGCGAGGCTCTGGGGCGCGGTGCCCCGGAACAGTTCATTTTCAACGCCCCCATCGCCCCATGGCAACCCGCCGACTCCATCGCGCTGATCAAGCTCATGGCGGTTCAGCTTTCTTCGCATCTCGAAAACGAAGTGCTTTTTGCCCGCGCCGCTCTGGCGCTGGAAGACCCGGACCGTCTGGCGGACATCATGCCTCTTGCGCCCGGCAGCGGCATCGCCGCCCTGCCTGAATATGCCGCCCTCTTTCCCGGTGCGGACTGGTCGCGCGTCGCGCAGAGCGAACCCGAAACAGACGATCCGCTCTCGCCCTTCAAACACCGCGCCTTCGCCGGGGCCTCGAATGCCTTTGCCGCTGCTCCCTCGCGCTCGGCCTCGGGCGGGACACTTCTCGCCAATGATCCGCACCTGGGCTTTTCCGCGCCGAACATCTGGTATCTCGCCCGGCTTGACCTGAAAACCGGTGGCGTGATCGGCGGCACCATTCCCGGAATTCCCGCGATCCTGACCGGGCGCAGCGCGCGGCTGGGATGGGCCGTCACCTCGTCCTATCTCGACGATCAGGACCTTTATATCGAAGAGGTGAACCCCGACAATCCCGATGAGTACCGCACGCCGGACGGCTGGAAAGAGTTCCGCACCGCGCGCTCCATCATCGAGATCAAGGATGCCGATCCCGTCACCCTCACCCTGCGCTGGACAGACAACGGCCCCGTCCTGCCCGGCAGCCATTACGATCTGGCCGAAGTGACCCCGGCGGGCCATGTGGCCTCGCTCGCCTGGACAGCGCTCAGCCCCGAGGATACCACCATATCCTCGGCCATCGGCCTGATGCGCGCGCAGACCGTGCAAGAGGCGATCGACCTCAGCCGGCTCTATATCGCGCCCTCCCAGAACCTCACCCTTGTAGACCAGAACACCATCGCCTTGCGCCTGATCGGCGCCATGCCGCGCCGCGACGCCCGCCACGAGAGCGAGGGGGCGCATGCCCGCGCGTGGCTGGCTGCCGGAAAACCGCTGGCAGGGCATGCTGCCCTTTGCCGCCAACCCCGAATTCATCGCCCCCCTCGGGTGGCATTCTCGGCAATACCAACAACAAGGTGGTGGATCGCCCCTTTCCCATGCACGTAAGCCACCTCTGGGGGGATACGCAGCGCGTCCATCGCTGGCGCAGGCTCATGCAGGGCCGCGAAGTGCATACCCGCGACAGCTTTATCGAGGCGCAGCTGGACACCGTCAGCTTTACCGCCCGTTCGCTCTTGCCACTCATCGGCGCCGATCTTTGGTTCACCGGCGAAGCCGCCCCCGAAGGCACCCCCGAACGCCTGCGCCAAAGGGCGCTGACCATGCTGGCCGACTGGAACGGCGAGATGAACGAACATCTGCCCGAGCCGCTGATCTACGCAGCCTGGATGCGCGCGCTGATGGACCGCCTCATTCGCGACGACCTCGGCCCCCTCTCGCGCGAGTTCGACCATCCCGACCCGATCTTCATCGAACGCGTGTTCCGTAATGTCGACGGGGCCGCCGCCTGGTGCGATGTCAAGCAGTCAACGGCGGTCGAGACCTGCACCGACACCGCCCGCATGGCGCTCGACGATGCGCTGATCTGGATTTCCGAGCGCTATGGCGCGTCGCTCGAAAGCCTGCGATGGGGCGACGCGCATCAGGCCACCCATGATCATCAGGTTCTGGGCGATGTGCCGCTTCTGCGCTATTTCGTGAATATCCGCCAATCCACCTCGGGGGGCGACAACACGCTCTTGCGCGGGCGCACGCGCGGCGGCAACGGCCCGGATCCGTTCCACAACGTCCATGGCGCGGGCTATCGCGGGGTCTACGACTTTGCCGATCCCGACAGCAGCGTGTTCATCATCGCCACCGGCCAATCGGGGCATTTCCTCAGCCGCTATTACGACAACCTGTCGCAACTCTGGCGGCGTGGCGAATATATCCCCATGTCTCTCGACCCCGATCTGGCCCGCGCGGCAGCGGTGGGGATAACGATCCTTCGCCCCGAGATGCAGTAGCAGCGCCCTCCCGCGCGGTCGTCAGAGCCTGCGAGGGAAAGAATCTCAACTTTTCTCATTCCGTTTGGAACCGCGCCGTGCCTCCGGCGTTGATCTTCCAAGCGCGCATTCGGCGCGTTGATGCAATCGCAGGACTGACCCTGCAGAAACGGAGGATACTATGACGTTCCGCACACTGGCTCTTGCAACGGCCCTTACAAGCGTTTCCGCCCTGACGGCCTTGGCCGCAGACGAAGGCGGCACTGAACGGCAAGCGCAAGACAACAGCGGCGTGGATGCCATCTATGAACAAGGCGCGGACACTGCCGCACCTGCGCAGTCCGACACCTGGTCAGAGGCCACAATTGCCGAGAATGGTGACATTCACGCGCCCACCGAACTGGACCTGACAGCAAAAGACGAGCGCGAAGCCGGCAAGACCCTCGTCGAGAATATTCTGGCAGAGGCCGAAACCGGTGCAACGCTCACGTCTGTGGATGACAAGATCATCGGCGAGGTCGTGGCGCATGAAGGCGACGAGAGCACCGAGCACCTGATCTATGTCGATATCAACTCGGATGCCCAGATTCAGGCCAAGCGTATCGGCTTTGAGGCAGGCACGCTCAGCGTCGGGGAAAACGGTGGCTTGGAATATGCCATGACGCTCGAACAATTGCGCACCGCCGTGGCAGAAAAAGTCGCGACGATGACGCAGTAACGCCCCGCGTTTCACGGCGCGCTCCTCCCTCCCGGCGCGCCTATGGCCCGGCCCTCAGCGGCCGGGCCGTTTTGCTGCCATGCCCCAAAATCTCCCACAGCCGATCACGCGCCCCTTCCCCCCGCCGCGCGGGTGCTTTAAAGACCCGCGCATGCACATCCCCGAAGGAGCCCGCCCGATGCAGGAACCGTCCATCACCCCCGATCTCGTCGCGGCCCATGGCCTCAAGCCAGAGGAATACGACCGTATCCTCGAGATCATCGGGCGCGAGCCGACCTTTACCGAACTGGGCATCTTTTCGGCCATGTGGAACGAACACTGTTCCTACAAGTCGTCCAAGAAATGGTTGCGCACCCTGCCCACCACCGGCCCGCAAGTGATCTGCGGCCCAGGCGAAAATGCCGGCGTGGTCGACATTGGGGACGGTCAGGCCGTGGTCTTCAAGATGGAAAGCCACAATCACCCCTCCTATATCGAGCCGTATCAAGGGGCCGCAACCGGCGTGGGCGGCATCCTGCGCGATGTATTCACCATGGGCGCGCGCCCTATCGCCTCGATGAATTCGCTCAGCTTTGGCATGCCGTCACACCCCAAGACACGCCAGCTCGTGCATGGCGTCGTGGCGGGCGTTGGCGGTTATGGCAACTGCTTTGGCGTGCCCTGCGCGGGCGGCGAAGTGCGGTTTGACCCGGCCTATAACGGCAACTGCCTTGTGAACGCCTTTGCCGCAGGTCTGGCCAAGGCAGACAAGATTTTCTACTCCGCCGCGTCGGGCGTGGGTATGCCCGTGGTCTATCTCGGGGCCAAGACGGGACGCGACGGGGTTGGCGGTGCCACCATGGCCAGCGCCGAATTCGACGACAGCATCGAGGAAAAACGCCCCACCGTGCAGGTGGGCGACCCCTTCACCGAAAAGCGTCTGATGGAGGCCTGTCTCGAATTGATGGCCACGGGCGCAGTGATTTCCATTCAGGACATGGGTGCTGCGGGCCTCACCTGCTCTGCCGTGGAAATGGGCGACAAGGGCGGTCTGGGCGTCAAGCTGCAACTCGACGCTGTGCCGCAGCGCGAGGTGAACATGACCGCCTACGAGATGATGCTCTCGGAATCTCAGGAGCGCATGCTCATGGTCCTGCGTCCCGAGCTTGAGGCCGTGGCACGCGCGGTGTTCGAGAAATGGGACCTCGATTTCGCCATCGTCGGCGAAACCATCGCCGAAGACCGCTTTCTCATCCTGCATGGCAATGACATCAAGGCCGATCTGCCCTTGGCCACCCTCTCGGGCTCTGCCCCGGAATATGACCGGCCATGGGTGGAAACAGCGCCCGCAGTTCCGCTCGATGCGGCCAGCGTGCCGGGCGTCGATCCCATCGACGGTCTCAAGGCATTGATCGGCTCGATCAATTACTGCGCGCGGCAATGGGTCTATGAGCAATATGACACCATGGTCATGGCCGACACAGCCCGCACGCCGGGGCAAGGCGCAGGCCTCATCCGCGTGCATGGCACCGACAAACTTCTGGCCTTCACCTCCGACGTGACCCCGCGCTACGTCAAAGCCAACCCTTTCGAGGGCGGTAAACAGGCGGTGGCCGAGGCCTATCGCAATCTCTCTTCCCTGGGCGCAGTCCCGCTTGCCACAACCGACAACCTCAACTTCGGCAACCCCGAAAAACCCGAGATCATGGGGCAGTTCGTCGGCGCCATCAAAGGCATCGGCGAGGCGGTTGCCGCCCTCGACATGCCCATCGTGTCAGGCAACGTCTCGCTCTATAACGAAACCGATGGCACTGCGATCCTGCCCACGCCGACCATCGGCGCTGTGGGCATCATCCGTGACCCCGCAACCGCCATCACCGGTCAGGCGCGGGATGGGCATGTGGCGCTTGTCTTGGGCGAAACCCATGGGCATCTGGGCCAATCGGCACTTCTGGCCGAGGTGTTCAACCGGGTCGAGGGCGACGCCCCCCCCGTGGATCTGGCCGCAGAAAAACGCCACGGCGATTTCATCCGCGCCAACCATGCGCTGATCAAGGCCTGCACCGACCTTAGCGATGGGGGTCTGGCCCTCGCGGCCTTCGAGATGGCAGAGGCCGCTGGCGTGGGCGTGCAGCTCGACAGCGATGATGCCGCCACGCTTTTCGGCGAGGATCAGGCGCGCTATATCATCGCCTGCAATTTCGATCAGGCCGAGGCGCTCATGATCGCCGCAGGTCAAGCGGGCGTGCCTCTCACCTCCGTGGGGCGCTTCACCGGCGACACCGTGCGCTTGGGCAAATCCGAGGCGCCGCTGGCCGAATTGTCGGCCCTCTTCCGGGGCACTTTCGGGGCGACCTTCGGCTGAGGAGGCAGGCACATCAGGATGGCGATTTTGGCCTGTTTCTGACGTTCGCCCCAATCTCCAAAGCGCGGAATCAAGGCGCGTAGCGCCGCCGCGCAGCGCCCGTCCGCCCCCTCGGGCGGGCGCTTTTGCAAGGTCTGAACACGCTGATAACGGGGACGTACTTTACAGGCATAAAGTGCCAGCCGATGAGGTTGCTGCGCCCACCCGGCGGACGGGCCCCGCGCGGCTCATCGCATAAGCGCAACGATCCCTTAAGACCGCCCTCTCTCCCCTTCACATTATCCGGAGCCCCATGGCGCAGACACGGCCACCGTGGCAGGCTCGTGCCAGCCATGAAAGGATCGTCCATGCTCCGTCGTCTGCTTCTTGCCAGCCTTGTCCTGCTCGCCACGCCCCTCACAGCACAGGACACCCCCCCAGAGCCAGAACCCGCGATGACGCTCGACCGGCTCGATACGATCATCCGCGCCCTCGATCCGCAAGCGCAGAGCAACGGCACCGTCTGGCAGCTCAGCATCAATGACGTGCAGGTTCTCATCGTCACGGATGAAACCGCCGACCGGATGCGCGCCATGACCCCCGTGGCCAAGACCGAAGACCTTGCGCCCGAGGACCTCAGCCGCGTCCTGCAGGCCAATTTCGACACCGCTCTCGATGCGCGCTACGCCATTGCCAAGGATATTCTCTGGGCCGCCTTCATCCATCCGCTCAAACCTCTGGAAAAGGACGAATTCATCTCGGGTCTTGGTCAGGTGGTGAACCTCGCCCAGAGTTACGGCACGCTCTATTCCGGCGGCGCGCTGCAATATGGTGGCGGCGACAGCGGCGCGCTGCAACGCGCGCTCATCGACGATCTGCTCAAGAAGGGCGAGGAAATCTGAACCTCGCCAGAGGGGGGCGCTGCCCCCCACGCGCCTTGCGGCGCTCCCCCCGAGGTATTTTGCGCCAGATGAAAGGCAGGTGCCACGCTCTCTTGCACTCCTCCCGGCGGCGCTCTACATCTTGGGCAAGACCTGACAAGGAGACCACCGATGGCCATGCTCGCCTCCGATCTCGAAGCCCTGATCCGCCAGGCCCTGCCCAATGCCAAGATCACCGTCGAAGGCGACGACGGCGTGCATTTCGCCGCCGAAGTGATCGACGAGAGCTTTCGCGGCATGAATCGCGTTCAGCAGCAGCGCGCCGTCTACGCCGCGCTCAAGGGCAAGATGGACGGCCCCAATGGTGCCGTTCATGCACTCGCTTTGACGACCAAGGCACCCGACTGAGCCTGATGGAACCCCGCCTTCTCGTTGCCTTGCTGATTTTACCCTTCGCTGGAATTTTTGCCTATACGATGTGGCATGAAATCCTCCGCTATCGCCGCGACGGGCGCGCCGCCTATGGCCTTAGCTATTGCGAAGAAACCGACAGCACCCATGTAACGCTTTTGGGCGACGATGAAACCGGGTATGACCCAGAAGAGACCGACACCTCGGCCAAGGCCGATTGACAGACCGATAGGACACACATCATGACTGACGCCAAGACCCGCATCGAAGACACCGTGAAATCCGCCGATGTCGTGCTCTACATGAAGGGCACCAAGGACATGCCACAATGTGGCTTTTCCAGCCGCGTTGCGGGCGTGCTGAATTACATGGGCGTCGAGTTCAAGGACGTCAACGTCCTCGCCGATGAAGAAATCCGCCAAGGCATCAAGGACTATTCCGATTGGCCGACCATCCCGCAACTCTACGTCAAGGGCGAATTTGTGGGCGGCTGCGACATCATCACCGAAATGACGCTCTCGGGAGAACTCGACGAGCTGTTCGAAAAATCCGGCGTGTCCTTTGACAAGGATGCCGCCGAAAAAATCCGCGAAGCAAACGCCTGATCTGGTGCGGGCGGCCGGAATGACCGGCCGCCTGTCTCTTTAACCCCGACGGGTCCAGCCCCAGAGACAGAGCATTTCCATCAGAACATGCGCCCCGGCAATCGCGGTGGCCCCCGTGGTATCATAGGGCGGCGATACCTCAACCATATCGCCCCCGACCAGGTTGATGCCCGCCAGATCGCGCAGGATGATCGCTGCCTGCCCCGAGGTAAGACCACCCCAGACCGGCGTGCCGGTGCCGGGTGCAAAGGCCGGATCAAGCGCGTCAATGTCAAAGGTCATGTAGACCTGAGCATCGCCCACGATCTCTTTGATTTTACGCGCGATTTCCACCGGCCCCTCCAGATGCACCTGACGCGCGTCAAGCGTGGTAAAGCCCATCGTATCGGGATTGGTGGTGCGTATCCCCACCTGCACCGACCGCGTGACATCGACAAAGCCTTGTTTCACGGCCTTGTACATCATCGTGCCATGATCGATCCGCGTGAGGTCGTCATCGACCCAGGTATCGGAATGGGCATCGAAATGCACCACCGCCAGCGGTCCGTATTTTTCGGCATGCGCCTGTAACAGCGGCAGCGTGATATAATGGTCGCCCCCGATCGCGAAACAGGCTGCTCCCGCCTCCAGAATGCCCTTGGCATGGTCATGCAAGGCCTGAGGAAAAACTGCCACTTGCGCGTAATCAAACGCCAGATCGCCATAATCCACGATGCTCAGATGCGAGAGTGGATCATAACCATCCCAGCCGTAGGGCGGATCATAGACCTGCAGCGCGCTCGCCTCGCGCACCGCGCGCGGCCCCATGCGGGTGCCGGTCCGGTTGGTCACGGACTGGTCGAACGGCACGCCTGTGATCGCCACATCCACACCGCTGAGGTCTTTGCTGTAGCGCCGCCGCGCAAAGGACAGCGCCCCACCAAAGGTATTCTCATAGCTTAGCCCGCGCGGGTCATCGCGCGTAAATGCCTGATCTACCTGCTTTTTCGCATCTTCCAGTGCCATGCTATTCCCCTCTCAGGCAATCGGTTGCGCGCGCTCGACCAGCCGCGCGAAAAACGAGGCGCCGATTGGCGCCACCGCATCGTTGAAATTGAATCCCGGATGATGCAGCCCCGGCCCCTCGCCCTGCCCAAGAAACAGATACGACCCCGGACGCTCTTGCAGCATATAGGAAAAATCTTCGGCCCCCATCTCGCGCGGACGATCCGCGATGACGGCCCCCTCGCCCACCACCTCGCGCGCAATCTCTGCGGCAAAGGCAGTCTTGTCCGCGTCATTATAAGTGGCGGGATAGCCTAATTCGATCCGCACCTCGGCCTGCACCCCATGCGCCGCCGCTGTGCCCATGGCCACCTCGCGCAAACGCCTGTGCACCATCTGCTGCACCTCGGGCGTGAAGGTCCGGATCGTGGCGTTGATATAGGCGGTCTCGGGGATCACGTTATCGACCGTGCCGGTGTGAATCTGCGTCACCGAGATTACCAGATCATCCAGCGGATTGCGGTTGCGGCTGACAATGGTCTGAATCGCCTGCACGATGGCCACCGCCGCCACCACCGGATCAAGGCACTCATGCGGCATCGCCCCATGCCCACCCCGCCCGATCACGTCGATATGCAACGTATCCACCGCCGCCATGATCGGCCCCGGCGTGGTTTCGAACGTACCAGCAGGCGCGCCGGGCAGCGTGTGCAGCGCATAGACCTGCTCTACGCCATAGCGGCTCAGCGCGCCCTCCTCGACCATGATACGCCCGCCGCCCGGCCCCTCTTCGGCCGGTTGAAAGAGCAGCGCCACGCGCCCCGCAAAATTCCGCGTCTCCGACAGGTATTTGGCGGCCCCCAGCAACATGGTCGTATGCCCATCATGGCCGCAGGCATGCATCTTGCCCGGGATCTGGCTGGCATAGTCCAGCCCGGTGATCTCGGTCATCGGCAGCGCATCCATATCGGCGCGCAGACCAATCGTGGGCCCATCCCCCCACCCCTCGATCACCGCGATGACACCACTGGTCGCCACCCCGGTTTCGATCTGGGTGATGCCGAATTCGCGCAGGCGTTCGACCACAAAGGCGGCTGTCTGATGACAATCGAACCCAAGTTCGGGATGCGCGTGCAGATGCCTGCGCCAGGCCGTCATTTCCTCGGAAAACCCGGCAATTCGATTGATCACGGCCATCTCTGGACATCCCTTCCTTCTCGCGTCAGGGTCCACTCAACCCCAAAGACGAGGCCGCCGCAATGCCTGACGACACGCTCATTCACGATCCCCTTGGCGGATTGCCCCGCCTTATCGCCATCATGGCCCGCCTGCGTGATCCCGACACGGGCTGCCCCTGGGATATCGAGCAGGATTTCGCCACCATCGCCCCCTACACGATCGAAGAGGCCTATGAGGTGGCCGACGCGATCGAACAGGAAAACTGGCAAGAGTTGCGCGGCGAATTGGGCGATCTTCTGTTGCAGGTGGTGTTTCATTCTCAGATCGCGCAGGACCGGGGCCTGTTTGACGTTCAGGACGTGGCCAACGCCATCTCGGATAAAATGGTCGCGCGCCATCCGCATGTGTTCGGCTCCGAGAGCCGCGACAAGACCGCCGAACAGCAAACCCGCGACTGGGAGACGGTCAAGGCCGCCGAACGCGCCGCCGAGGCCAAAACCGGCACGCTCGACGGAGTGGCTCTTGGCCTGCCTGCGCTCCTGCGCGCGGTCAAGCTCCAGAAACGCGCCGCGCGCGTGGGCTTTGACTGGCCCGACTCTTCTCATGTTCTCAACAAGATACGCGAAGAAGTTGAGGAACTGCATGAAGCCGTAACCGAATTGACTCAAGACGCGGTGGAAGAGGAATTCGGCGACCTTCTCTTTGTCATGGCCAATCTCGCCCGGCACATGAAGCTCTGCCCCGAAACCGCCTTGCGCCGCGCCAATGCCAAGTTCACCCGGAGATTCGAACGGATCGAGGCGCTCTTGGCCGAACGTGGTCTGCGCCCGTCAGACTCGGATCTGGCCGAAATGGACGCGCTCTGGGATCAGGCCAAGGCCGAGGAACGCAGCTAATCCCATCCTACAACCGCTTGTAATCACGCCCAAAACCCGCCACTCTGCCGACGAATAGCAAAAGGACCGACCCAATGACGATCATGGATGAGGCCCGCAATGTTCTGGGTGAAGCTCTGGAAGCCTGCTCAACCAAGCCGCTCACCGGCTTTTTCCGCGACGGCCATTGCAACACCTGCGACGCGGATCACGGCAGCCA
This sequence comes from Roseovarius mucosus DSM 17069, assembly GCF_000768555.3. Lineage (GTDB taxonomy): Bacteria > Pseudomonadota > Alphaproteobacteria > Rhodobacterales > Rhodobacteraceae > Roseovarius > Roseovarius mucosus. The sequence continues at coordinate 616,476 of NZ_KN293975.1, read as the reverse complement.
TACGGTCTGCGCGGTGATGACCGCTGAATTTCTGGCCTTTTCCAAATATGTCGGCAACGACCTCAGCACACCGCACCCGGAATTCCAGTTTCCCGGGCTGAAACCCGGCGATCAGTGGTGCCTCTGCGCCGCGCGCTTTCTTCAGGCCCATGACGAGGGCTGCGCCCCCATGGTGCGGCTCGACGCCACCCATGTGCGCGCTCTTGAAATCGTGCCGCTCGACGTGCTGCAAGAACACGCCGCCCCGGAGAGCTGAGAGAATGGCGACCGTAACCCTGATTACCGATGCCGAGGCCAGCCCCGAGGTGCGCGCCGTGTTCGATGACATACGCACCACACGCGGATCTGATTTCATTAACAATTTCTGGCGCGCGCTGGCCCATGATCCGGCGCTCCTAGATGCCACATGGCAGCGGCTCAAAATCGTGATGGGCCCCGGCACCCTCGATTCGCTGACCAAGGAACTGATCTATATCGCCGTGTCGGTCGCCAACGGTTGCGAATACTGCGCCCATTCCCACACCGCCGCCGCACGCGCCAAGGGCATGACGCCTGAACAGCATGGCGAATTGCTCGCGGTCATCGGCATGGCCTCTCAGACCAATGCGCTCGCCACCGCCCTTCAGGTGCCGGTCGATGAGGTGTTCAAGGCCTGACGGTCCGCCAACCCAACATCGGGCACCGGCGGCAATGGCCCCTCCATCAGATCGTCGATAAAGAGGCTCAAGAGCTGCGCGCGGCTGTTCACGCCAGCCTTGCGATATATCGCCGTGCTCTGCGCCTTGACCGTCCCCTCCGAGGTGTTGCGCAACGTGGCAATATCGCTGGAGGATACGCCCTTTATGGCAAAAAGCGCCACGTCACGCTCTGCCGGGGTCAGCCCCCATGCCGTAAATCGCTCTTCCAGCACCGCCATAAAGGCCCCCGAGGCCAGTCGCAGATCGGACTCCGCCTTGTCGCGCCGCCGCGCCGACAGCACCATGAGCCGCGCCGTCACAATGACCCCGATCACAAGCCCAAAGGCCGCGCCAATCTCGATGAACTCATAAAGCTGCCAGTTGATCGGCGTGACGCGCAGACCAAAGAGATTGGCCAGAATGTCATATAGAAAAAAGAACGCGCAGGCGAGTTGCACCGCAAAAAGCAGGATATACCCCGCCCGCGCCCTCATGCGCCCAATCCTCGGCAGGTCTTAGTCATCGTCCTTCTTTCGCCGTTTGTCGTCGTCACTGTCGAGCAGGTAATCGTCCTTGCCTTTGCGCTTACGCTTACGCTTACGCTTACCGTCGTCGCCGTCGTCAATGTCGGTCCAGTAATCGCGCAGGATCGCCCCCGTCGCGGGGTTGAGGATGATCTCGCGCCGCGTGTCATCCTCACGAGCGATGATCTGGACCCGCCCCAAGAGCGTCGTCGTGACCGCGATGTCCTCAAACCCCTGTCCCCGCAGCTGCGCCACGATCCGATCGGCGGCGGTCTGTGCGCCCGCAGGCACGGCAAGGACAATTGCGGTTGCGGTCAAAGCGGTCAGAATCAAGCGACGCATGGCACCCTCAGGCAAGAGCAAGGCCCGCACGCGAAACCGCGCGCAGGCCGGATAGCCGCCAGACTGGCGGCTGGACCCGTTTCGGTCAATCGTCATCGCGCTTGTCACGTCCGACAAAATCGCGATCCCGGCTGCGATACTTGACCCCAACCGAGATGTCATCGTCATACTCGGCGCTCTCGATTTCGCGCTTGAGCACGGCGCCGGTGGTGCTGTCATAGACCACTTCCAGCTTTTCAGCACCGCGTATCGCCTCGATCTTGGTCTGGGTCCGCCCGGTCTTGACCTCGATCCGGTCATACCCCTCGGCCTGCAGCGCGGTGACCTCCGTGTCGATCAAGGGGCTGGCCTCAGCCATGACGGGCAAAAGGGCAACAAGCGCGGCATAAACGATAGGTTTCATAAGCAATCTCCACTGGTGTCTATCACTGAACCGGCGGCGGCATGCCCCCGGATAAACTCAGATTGACCCCAAGCAAAAGCCCCGGCCACTGGACCGGGGCTTAAATACGCCACCATAAACCATGGTTTATGCCGTGAACGCGCCTCAGATCTTCATGTCAAAGCCCAGATGCTTGGCGACCGTGAATATATCCTTGTCGCCACGCCCACACATATTCATCACCAAGAGGTGATCCTTGGGCAGGGTCGGCGCGATCTTCATCACATGGGCCAAGGCATGGCTCGGCTCCAGCGCCGGGATGATCCCCTCCTGCGCACAGCAGAGCTGGAACGCTTCCAGCGCCTCGGTGTCGGTGATCGACACATATTTGGCACGCCCCGTCTCATGCAGCCAGCTGTGTTCCGGCCCAATGCCCGGATAATCCAGACCTGCCGAAATCGAATGTCCCTCAAGGATCTGCCCATCGGCATCCTGCAAGAGATATGTGCGATTGCCGTGCAACACGCCGGGCCGCCCGCCGGTCAGGCTTGCGCAATGCTCCATACGGTCGTCAACACCATGCCCCCCGGCCTCGACCCCGATGATATTGACGCTCGGATCATCCAGGAACGGATAGAACAGCCCCATCGCATTCGACCCGCCGCCAATCGCTGCAATCAGAGTGTCGGGCAGACGCCCTTCTGCGGCTTGCATCTGCTCTTTGGTTTCCTTGCCGATGATCGACTGGAAATCTCGCACCATCGCCGGGTAGGGATGCGGCCCGGCCACCGTGCCGATGCAATAGAAGGTGTCGCGCACATTCGTGACCCAATCGCGCAGCGCGTCGTTCATCGCATCCTTGAGCGTACCACGCCCGCTTGTCACCGGCACCACCTCGGCACCGAGCAAACGCATCCGGAACACATTGGGCGCCTGCCGCTCGACATCATGTGCGCCCATGTAGACCACGCATTGCAGCCCGAACTTGGCGCAAACGGTCGCCGTCGCGACCCCATGCTGACCCGCACCGGTTTCCGCAATGATCCGTTTCTTGCCCATCCGGCGGGCAAGGATGATCTGCCCCAGCACATTGTTGATCTTGTGCGCGCCGGTGTGGTTCAGCTCATCCCGCTTGAGGTAAATCTTGGCCCCGCCCAGATGCTGCGTCAGCCGGTCGGCATAATAGAGCGGCGAGGGGCGGCCGACATAATGCGTCCACAGATCGTGCATCTCGTCCCAGAACGATGGATCGGTCTTGGCATGCTCATACTGCTCTTCCAGTTCCAGAATGAGCGGCATCAGGGTTTCCGACACGAACCGCCCGCCGAAATCGCCGAACCGGCCCTTTTCGTCGGGGCCAGTCATAAAGCTGTTGAAGAGATCGTTCATTGTCTCGGGCCTTTGTCATTCGGGAAAGTCTGAGGATGAATATGGGACGCGCAGGGGATTTTCCAGCGAAAAGCGGGGCAATCAGAGGCGGCGGATCACATAGAGCCGCGACCACAGGTCCGGTTCAGCCAGAAGAAAGGGCAAGAACGGCTCTGACCGCTGCGCGATATGGATTTGGCCACTATCCACCAGCGATTCCAGCACCGATTGAAACCCCTGCGCCTTCCAGGTCGCCTCCAGTAGGTTAAATACCCCAATACCGCCGGGGCGTGTCACACGGGTCAGATGAATGAGGCTCTCCGCCGGGGCATGTCCGGGACCAAAGGCCCCGACACAGACGAACCCGGCAAAGCTGTCATCGGCAAAGGGCAGACCGCTGCCCATCTCCGCTTCGACCAGATCGGCGTAATGCCCCGTTGTCTGCGCCGCGGCCAGCATGCCGGGTGAGAGATCGCAGCCAGTGATCGGCCCGTAACCCAGAGTTCGCAGGCTCTCGGCCACCAGCCCAGTGCCACAGGCGGCATCCAGCACTGGGCCTTCGCTGGTTCCCATGAACCGCGCAAACATCGCGGCCCCGAGGCCCGGCAATCGAAACCCCCGCGCCAGATTATCGGCGTCATAGCTCAGCGCCCAATCATTATAGATCGCGCGGGATTGCTCAGGCGTCTTCGCCCCATACACATCGCTCAGATCCTCGGGATCACGGGTCATCACAGCCTCTCTTCGCTCTTTCACAAAGCATCCGTTGCGGGTTCGGGCCTGTCAACCGGAACGCCTAATCCAAGGCCCGCTTGAAACCGACATGCGACGCCGTATAGCCAAGGCTTTCATAAAATCTGCGGCTCTCGGTGCGGGTTTCATTCATTGTCAGTTGGATCAAGCGGCATCCGGCAGCACGCGCGCGCGCCTCGACATCCGCGAACATGAGATGCCCCAATCCCTGCCCACGCAGATGCCTTGCAATCCGCACGCTTTCCACCTGCGCCCGACGCGCCGCCAAAAGCGACAGCCCACTGATCATCGTGATTTGATAGGTGGCCAAAACCGCGCCCTGCGCGTCAACACCCACAATGAGGTGATTGTTGCCCTCGGCCTGCATGGCGTCAAAGGCGGTCAGATACTCGTCCGTATCCCCCAGTTCCCGCCCCCGCCCCAGCACATCGTCGCGCAAAAGCGCAACCACCTGCGCAACCTCATCACGGCGCGCCTCGCGAAATTCAAGCACCTTGGGCATTGCGGATAAACGCGCGGATCAGATCCGAATCCTTTATCCCCGGCGCGGCCTCGACCCCACTTGAGACATCAAGTTGGCGTGCGCCCGTGCGCGCCACCGCCAGGGCCACATTGTCCGGGTTCAGCCCCCCTGCCAAAAGCCATGGCAATTCCCAGTCGCGCCCCGCGATCAAACCCCAGTCAAAGGCCAGCGCATTGCCGCCCGGTCGTGTCGCCCCCGGTGGTGGCTTGGCGTCGATCAAAAGCTGATCGGCCACACCGCTATAAGCGTCGATCTGCGCCAGATCCGCCGCTTCGGCGATCCCGATGGCCTTGATCACCGGCAACCCATAACGCGATTTGACCGCTGCCACCCGCGCCGGGCTCTCATGCCCATGCAATTGCAGGAAATCGAGCGGCACCTGATCCGTCAGCGCATCGAGCGTGGCGTCATCAGCATCCACCGTCAGCGCCACCTTGGCCACCCCCGGCGGCACGCTCAAGGCAAGCGCTCGCGCCTGCGTCAGCCCCACATTACGCGGCGATTTCTCGAAGAACACGAACCCGACATAGGCCGCACCCGCCTCAATCGCCGCCGACACGTCAGCGGCGGCGGTCAGGCCGCAAATCTTGACGCGAATATCTCTGGTCATGCGTGCAGGTTAGCTCGCCTGATCAAGAAGCGCCAGAACCTCATCCTTGCCCTGATGCCGCTCGCCTTTCAGACGCTTGATCTCGGCCCGCAAACTGGCCAGTTCCCGCGCCTGCCGCGCCGCTGCTGCCCGCTCGCCCGCCTCGCGAATCCATTCCCATATGAACCCGACAATCAAACCCATCAGGATGCCGCCAAAGATCACGATGAAAAGCGGCAGATCATAGGTCGGATTGAGCGCGGCAAACCCCGCCAATTCATCGGGCAACACCCGCAAGGTCACGACCCCGCGATTGGCCAGCGCGATCAGGACCAGCGCAAGGGCGAAAATGGCAATCGAAGCATAGCGGATATAGCGCATGGATTACTTTCCGTTGAGCCGGTCACGCAAGAGCTTGCCGGTCTTGAAAAAGGGCACGTTTTTCTCTTCAACATGCACGCTTTCGCCGGTGCGTGGATTGCGACCTGTGCGCGCATCCCGCTTTTTCACCGAGAATGCACCAAAGCCGCGCAATTCGACGCGGTTGCCCTCGGCCAGCGCATCGGTGATTTCGTTGAAGATGGTATTGACGATACGCTCGACGTCGCGCTGATAAAGATGCGGGTTCTCGTCGGCGATTTTCTGTATCAGTTCCGATCGGATCATCGGTGGTCTCTCCCCCGGCCTTATTGTTTGTAACTTTGTGGCAGTTGGGGGGGACTATAGCCAGAATGCTGCGAAACCCAAACAGAAAGCCGAGGCAAGAGGCGGAAATCTATGCGGTTTTTTGCTGACCGCGGGCGATTTCCCCGCCCTGCCCTCACCCGGCGACGACACTTCACGGGCGCGGCCTTGATGCTGCGTCGCGGCATCAGCGCCGCGCGGGTGTTGATTCGGATCGGCGGCCACGCGCCTCCGCACGACGCCACTGGTGGACATTTCGCCACATCCGCCCCATGGTGCGCCGGGCACCGTGAGGACAGGCATGACGGCACGACAGATCATCATAGACACCGATCCCGGTCAGGATGATGCGGTCGCGATCCTCTTTGCCCTCGCCTGCCCCGAGGCGCTCGACGTGCTGGGCCTGACCTGCGTGGCAGGCAACGTGCCGCTCGCCCTGACCACGCGCAACGCGCGCAAGATCTGCGAATTGGCAGGTCGCCCCGATCTGCCGGTCTTCGCCGGGTGCGACCGCCCCCTTGGCCGCGCGCTGATCACGGCAGAGCATGTGCATGGCCGCTCTGGCCTTGATGGCCCCGACCTGCCCGAACCGACCATGCCGCTACAGGATCGGCACGCCGTCGAGTTTCTGATCGACACCCTGCGCGCGCGCCCCTCTGGTACGGTTACACTGGTGCCCATCGGCCCTCTCACCAATATCGCCACCGCCTTTCGGCGCGCCCCCGACATCATCGCGCGCGTTCAGGAAATCGTGCTCATGGGTGGCGCGCACGCGGCGCATGGCAATGTGACACCGGCGGCGGAGTTCAACATCCATGTCGATCCCGAGGCTGCCGCCTGCGTTCTCGCCTCCGGTGCACCGTTCACGATGCTGCCGCTCGATGTGACTCACAAGACCCTCGTCACCCCCTCCCGCAATGCCGCCTTTCACGCCCTCGGCACGCCCGTGGGGGCGGCGGTTGGCGCGCTCACCGGGTTCTATGAACGCTACCACCCCGAGCGCCACGGCACCGACGGCGCGCCGCTGCACGACCCCTGCACGATTGGCTGGCTCTTGCGCCCTGATCTCTTCACCGCCCGCCGCGTCAATGTGGAAATCGAGACCGGATCCGAGTTGACCATGGGCATGACCGTGGTGGATTGGTGGGGGGTCACCAAACGCCCCGCCAATGCCACATTCATCCACGATATTCGCGCGCAGGATTTCTTTGACCTGCTCACTGAAAGGCTCTCGCGCCTATGACCACCGCCCTCAGCCTCGCCCGGCCCGATGATCTGGACCGGCTTTTGCCGCTGGTCGCCGCCTTTCACGACGAAGCCGGCATTGTCCAGTCCGACAGCACCCGCCGTGCCGCGCTTTTGCCCATGCTCGAAGGCAGCCCGCATGGCGTAACCTATTTGATCGGACCGGGGCGCGCGCCCATCGGCTATATCGTCATCAGCTTTGGCTGGTCGGTCGAATTCGGCGGGCTCGATGGCTATGTCGATGAATTCTACATCCGCCCCGGTGTGCGCGGGCGCGGAATCGGCTCTGAGGTGATGGTCAGCCTGCCCAAGGCTCTTGCCGGTGCCGGGCTAAAGGCCCTGCATCTCGAAGTCCGGCGCGACAATGAAAAGGTGCGCGCCCTCTATCGCAAACTGCGGTTCGAGCCGCGCGATGCCTACAGCCTCATGACCTGCGCGCTCTAGACTTTTCCGCGCTTGACCCTAGGTAAACTACATGACCCGACTGATACCGTTCCAAAACAGCTACGCCAATTTGCCCGCGCGGTTCTACACGCAGCAAGCGGCCCTGCCCGTGCGTGCCCCACACCTGATCCGCTTCAACCGGGATCTGGCCGCCGAACTGGGCATCTCCGAGGCCAGCGAAACCGAGCTTGCCAATATCTTTTCCGGCAATCAGGTGCCCGAGGGTGCCTGCCCCTTGGCCCAGGTCTACGCCGGTCATCAGTTCGGGGGCTTCTCGCCGCAACTGGGCGATGGGCGCGCGCTCCTGTTGGGCGAGGTGATTGACCGCAACGGCCAGCGCCGCGACATCCAGCTCAAGGGCTCTGGCCCGACCCCCTATAGCCGGATGGGCGATGGGCGCGCATGGCTTGGCCCGGTCCTGCGCGAATATGTGGTGTCCGAGGCCATGCACGCCCTTGGCCTGCCCACCACCCGCGCCCTCGCCGCCACACTGACCGGCGAGCCGGTTTATCGCGAGGCGGGCGGCCTGCCTGGCGCGGTGTTGACCCGCGTGGCCGCCAGCCATCTGCGCGTCGGAACCTTCCAGTTCTTCGCAGCCCGCCGCGATCTCGACGGGTTGCGCACCCTCTACGACTATACCGTCGCGCGGCACTATCCCCATGTCGAAGGCCCAGCGCATCTCTTGGCCGAGGTGATCCGCGCCCAAGCGCGGCTGGTGGCGGGCTGGCTTTCCATCGGCTTTATCCATGGGGTGATGAATACTGACAACACAACCATTTCCGGCGAAACCATCGACTATGGCCCCTGCGCCTTCATGGATGTCTACCATCCACAGACCGTGTTCAGTTCGATTGATACGCGCGGGCGCTATGCCTATGACAATCAGGCGCATGTGATCGTCTGGAACATGGCGCAACTGGCGACGGCGCTGGTGCCCCTCATGCCCGATCAGGACGAGGCGATCGAGGATTTCACCGCGCTCGTTCATGCCATGCCCGACCAGATCGAGGTCGAATGGCGCCGCGCCTTTGGCCGCAAGATCGGCATTGCCGAGGCGACGGCCGAAGATGCCGCCCTCATCGCCGATCTGCTCGCACGGATGGCCGAGGGGCGGGCGGATTTCACCAATACCTTCCGGGGGCTTCTTGATGGCACAGCGCGCGATCAGTTCATCGATCGCGCAGCCTTTGATACATGGGAGCCGCTCTGGCGCGCCCGCATCGCGCGGGAACCAGACCCAGAGGCGGTGATGCGCGCCGCCAATCCGGCCTTCATCCCCCGCAATCATCGGGTTGAACAAATGATCGAGGCCGCCGTTGCGGGTGATTACGCGCCTTTCGAGCGGTTGCTCGACGTCTTGGCACGCCCCTACACGGATCAGCCAGACGCGGATGATCTCAAACGCCCGCCGACACCGGCGGAGGTGGTCGAAAACACATTCTGCGGCACATGAAAAACGCCGGGGAATGACCCCCGGCGCCTTTGTGTCGATCAGGCCGCGTTCGACCGCGCGCCGCCGCCGCCGCCAGGCTTGCGCCGACGACCGCCACCGGCCCCCGGCTTGCCCTGCTGGCCGCCTCCGTTGAAGCCACCGCCACCACTGCGTCGGCGCGGTCCACCGCGCCCCGCCGCGGGCTTGGGCGATTTCGGATCGGGCAGCACTTCCCAAGGACGGCCCGAGGCCACCGGGATCGTCGTGCCCAACACCTTTTGAATATCCTTCAACTCGCCCATCTCGTCAGGCGCGCAAAAGGCAATCGCCGCCCCGTCCCGGCCCGCTCGCGCGGTCCGGCCAATCCGGTGAACATAGTTGTCGGGTACATTCGGCAACTCGTAATTATAGACGTGTTTGACGTCGGGAATATCAAGGCCCCGCGCCGCCACATCGGTCGCCACAAGGATCTTGACTTGTCCATCACGGAACGCCTTGAGCGCGCGCTCGCGCTGACCCTGGCTCTTGTTGCCATGGATCGCCGCCACGCTGTACCCGGCCTGTTCCAGCCGCTTGGCCAGCTTGTCCGATCCGTGCTTGGTGCGACCAAAGACCAGCGCCAATTCGTTTTTGTGCTTGGCCAACATCTCGATCAGCAGGTCGGGCTTGGCCGCCTTGGCGACAAAATGCACCTCCTGCGTGACCTTATCGGCGGCCTTGCCCGGCGGGCTGACCTGCACCCGCTTGGGATTCTTGAGGTAGCTACCGGCCAGCTCTTCCATCTGCTTGGGCATGGTGGCCGAAAAGAGCATCGTCTGACGCTCTGCCGCCAAGAGACCCGCGATCCGGCGCAGCGCATGGATAAAGCCCAGATCAAGCATCTGGTCCGCCTCGTCCAGCACAAGGAAGTGCGCCGCATCCAGACGCACCGCGCGCCGGTCGATGAGGTCAAGCAACCGGCCCGGTGTCGCCACCAGGATATCGGTGCCCTGTTCCAGCCGCTTGATCTGCGGATTGATCGAGGCACCGCCCACAACAAGGTTGATCTTGATCGGGCTGTCCTTGACCAGCGGCAACAACGCATCGCGGATCTGGCTTGCCAGTTCCCGCGTGGGCGCAAGGATCAGGCTGCGGATGGTCTTGGGCGCGGGCTTGCCCGGTGCCTCCATCAGCGCTGTGATCAGCGGCAGGCCAAAGGCCATGGTCTTGCCAGTGCCGGTCTGCGCAAGGCCCAGAACGTCAAACCCGTTCAGCGCATGCGGAATGGCATGGGTCTGGATCGGGGTCGGCTCCGTGATGCCTGCGGTGGCCAGCTTGCGCACCAATGCAGCAGGCAGGCCCATTTCGTCAAATAGGTTCAAGTCGTATCCTTTCAGGGGCGCGAGGACATCCCGCAGCCCGTCACAGGCGGTGATAGCCACCGCCCGGTCGTCGTGGTTTCACCAACCAGCAGCCAAGGGACCGCATGCCCCCTGCACTCTGACAGGTGTTTGGCCCCACGCGTGATTTTGGGATCATCCGCGACATTTCATAAGATACGCCCGTTTGGGCAGTGCTGCTCACGCGGCAGGAAACGTCGGTTGAGTGCGATATGGAGGCCCCGCGCGCAGAAGTCAAGCGCAGCGTCCCGTTTTGCCCCACACCCCTCGGGTGTGTTGCCTCTGTCATCCTCGGGCTCGACCCGAGGACCTCATGCCCGAAATGCCCCCCCGCGCGAATAGCACCGAAGGTGCCGCGCGGATCGCTGGGCCGTCCCGCGGACCAGCGATTTGGTGAGGGAGCGCCTCACGGTAAGGTCACAAGGGCTTTGCTGGCACAAAGTGGCAACCACAACTGTTGCTTCGCTGGTCCCCGGCCCAGCGACCGCGCGGCTTCTCAGCGCTTCATGCCCCCTCACCGCACCATCCAAACCCCGTCAGGCCAGAACGCATGAAAGGCAAAGGCGAACATCACATCATGCGGCACATCGCGCCCCTGCCCGTCGCGCACCCGCACCGTGCCCACGTCGCGGCCTTTGGCAATGGTCCCGTGATCCAGCGCCGAGGCTTGGCCCGCCTCCCAGCTGATCCTCATCCCTGCCTCCGTCACACCACCCTCTGCCCGAACCCGCGTCAAGGGCCAGGCCCGGTTGCCCACCCGCACCACCCGCTCGAGCGGCGGAATTCCATGCGGCGGGTTCTCGCCGTTGTAGAGAAACGGCCGCGCCGAAGTATCATAGCCCCGATAGGGATTGCGCCCGTAGGACCGATTATAGGCCGGCTCGTCCATCACCAAACCATCCGGATTGCGCGCGCGGAACTGATCCCAGCTTTCCATCCAGCTTGGCACCTGCTTGAGCGTGGTGCCCGTCAGATCGCCCACGATAGCCTCGCCGATCGCCTGTTGCCACCAGCTTTGGGTCTCGCGGTCATACATGACCATATCCGAATGACGCAGCTTGCCCGACACGCCGAATGTGAGCACCCCCCGCGCCGTGCGCCGGTCAAATGTCATGCCTGAATTGCACAAGGGACAGAAGGCGACAGCGACCGGCACGCCCCCCACCGTGTCATTCACGATCTCATGCCAGGTGAGGTAGCGAATTGGGTAGGCGCGCGGCTGTGTTCCGGGGATTTCCAGCGTGATCACCGGCTCTAAGCCCGCAATCCGCCTCTCCGTGGATGCTTTGCGGTATTTTGGCCCGGTTATGGCCGGGATTCCATCCTTGGGCGGCCCGCCCGACATGATCTCGGACCAGTCGCGCACCGTGGTCTTGTCGAAATTCGTTTGCGGCCATTCCGCCCGCCAAGACCGGGGATCGGCATGGGCCAACGAGGCAATCAGCATCAGGGATGTCAGCAGGGCAAGGAAACGGGGCATGGCGGATCCTGTCGTGGCATCGGGTCTGCACCAAGAATGCGGAAGGCACAGGATTCGAACCAGCCCACCCCACGCGATTGTGACCCTGCGTCAGCCGCGCCGCGCCTCGCTCAGCGCCCGGTCCCACAGCCGGTCCCGCATCAGGCGACGAAAGGCGCGCTTGACCTCGCCACTGGCGTCGCGCGTGTAGCACCGCCCATGGGTCAGGATCAGCCGCTCGGGGCCCCAGTCCAGCACCTGCTCGACCAGATCCCCCACCGCCTTGCGCCCGCCCAGACGCCCCGCCAGGCCCAAGGGCGGTTTGCCATCGCTGTCGTCGATCCCCGCCAGCCAGACCAGCGGGCGCATCCAGACGGGCAAAGGCGCGGTCTCCACCGCGATGATGAGCCGTGAGAGGATCGCAGAACGGCTGGCCTGATGCAGAAAGACAACCTCGGTCTGCGCCCCCTCCAGCACGAGCGGCCTGATCTCGCCCGCCCAAGAGGCGGTTTTCACCTCTGCCCCGCGCCAGATCCGCGCGCCGGGATAGGCCGCCTGCCAATCGCCGAGATGCGGCAATTCCGGAGCATGGGGCAGCACGATATGCGCCACGCGCCCGCGTGTCTCGAGCCAATCGCGCAGCCCGTCGGTCAAGACCCCCGGCGCATGCACCCAGAGCGTACCGCCTGACAGCTCGATCACGACCGTGCGCAGCGGCATCGCAACGCCGCCACGCCAGATCACAGGGCCGCCCGCCACCCCCCAAACCCCTTGGGCCAGAGGCTCCGGGACGAGTGTGGGGGCAGCCCCCATGCTTAGTCGGTCACCGTGACGCGTGTCATCACATCAGGCTGGCCGATCACGGCCCCGTTCGGCCCGTTGCCGCGTTTGATCGCATCCACGATCTCCATGCCTTCGGTGACTTCACCGACCACGGTATATTGCCCGTTCAGGAACTCACCCGCATCGAACATGATAAAGAACTGGCTGTTCGCGGAATTCGGGTTCTGAGCGCGCGCCATGCCGACCACACCGCGCAGGAACGGCTTGTCCGAAAATTCGGCCTTGAGATCAGGCCGAGCGCTGCCGCCCATGCCCGCGCGGCTCATGTCGCCGCCCTCCAGCTTGCCAAATTGCACATCCCCGGTCTGCGCCATGAAGCCTTCGATCACCCGGTGAAACACAACCCCGTCATAGGCCCCCTCAGCGGCCAGCGCGGTGATCTGTTCCACATGCCCCGGCGCGATATCCTCAAAGAGGTCAATCTTGACGGTGCCATTGGCCTCGCCCGCGATCTCGATCTCGAGCCCCGTCGCAAGCGCAGGACCTGCCAGCAGGCTCAGTGCAAGTGCGATCTTATACATCTGCGGCCACCTTGACGCTGATCATCCGGTCCGGGTTCGCGGGCGGCTCGCCGCGCGTGATGGCATCGACATGCTCCATGCCCGCGATCACGCGGCCATAGACCGTGTATTGACCATTCAGGAAATGGTTGTCGCTGAAATTGATAAAGAACTGGCTGTTGGCGCTGTTGGGGTTCTGGCTGCGTGCCGCCCCCAGCGTGCCGCGATCATGCGGGATCTTGGAAAACTCGGCCTTTAGATCGGGCAGGTCGCTGCCGCCTGTGCCAGCCATGCGCGGATTGTAATCCTTTTCCATATTCGCGTGCTGCACATCGCCAGTCTGCGCCATGAAGCCGTCGATCACACGGTGAAAGGCCACGTTGTCATAGTGCCCTGCGCGGGCCAGTTCCTTCATCCGTTCGCAATGGCCCGGCGCGATGGCAGGCAACAGCTCGATGGTGACAGTGCCACCCTTCAGCTCCATCAGAATGGTGTTCTCGGGGTCCTTGATCTCGGCCATGGGGCTCTCCTTGATAAATATGCCCAGATACCTAGGCGGTTCCCGCGCGATTGCCAAGCACAGAGGTTGACGCTGGCAAAGACCCGCGCCAATAGAGGCGCGACCAGATTTCGGGAGGCCTGAGGCATGAGCTGGAAAACCCTTGACGACATGGATCTGACCGGCAAGCGCGTGCTGGTGCGCGTCGATATCAACGTCCCCGTTGAAAACGGCCTTGTCACCGACGCAACCCGGATCGACCGGATCGCCCCCACCGTTCTCGACATTCTGGCCAAGGGCGGGCGGCCCATCCTTCTGGCGCATTTTGGGCGTCCCAAGGGCAAGGTCGTGCTGGACATGTCCCTGCGCGTGACCGTGCCGGCGCTCGAGGCCGCCTTGGGCCGCAAGGTGCGGCTGATCGAAACGCTGGAAGGGGCCGAGAACCTGACGGACGAGGCCCTGGCCTCTGACGTGCTGCTCCTTGAGAACATCCGCTTTCACCCCGGCGAAGAGGCGAACGATCCCGCCTTTGCCGCTCGTCTGGCCCAGCTTGGCGATGTCTATTGCAACGATGCCTTTTCCGCCGCCCATCGCGCCCATGCCTCAACCGAAGGGCTGGCGCATCACCTGCCCTCTTGCGCGGGCCGCCTGATGCAGGCGGAATTGCAGGCGCTCGAGGCCGCGCTTGGCACCCCGAAACGCCCCGTCGTGGCCGTTGTCGGCGGGGCCAAGGTCTCGACCAAGCTCGACCTCCTGGGCAATCTCGTGGCAAAGGTGGACAGCCTCATCATCGGCGGCGGCATGGCCAATACCTTCCTCGCGGCCATGGGCCTCGAAGTGGGCAAATCGCTCTGCGAACATGACATGACCGCCACCGCCCGCGAAATCATGCTCAAGGCGGGGGCCGCAGGCTGCAAGATCCTGCTTCCCGCCGATGTGGTCGTGGCGCGCGACTTTGCCGCCGGGGCCGCGCATGAAGTGGTGGGCGCCCATGCCTGCCCGCCCGATGCCATGATCCTTGACGCAGGCCCGCAAGCCGTGGCGCGCATCATCGCCACGCTCGATGCCGCCAAGACGCTGATCTGGAACGGCCCGCTGGGTGCCTTTGAAATTGCCCCTTTTGACACCGCCACCAACGCCGCCGCCTCTCACGCCGCGCACCTCAGCCGGGAGGGCAAGCTCACCTCGGTCGCAGGGGGCGGCGATACCGTGGCGGCGCTCAACAAATCCGGTGCCGCAGAGGGTTTCACCTATATCTCGACCGCAGGCGGTGCCTTTCTGGAATGGATGGAAGGCAAGGATCTGCCCGGCGTTGCAGCACTCAAGGCCTGAGCCATACCACAGCGCCCGCCTGTTAGCGCCACCACGATTGCAAGCCCCGCGCCCCTCGCCTAAGAGGGCGCGAGACCATTTAATGCTTCAGGGGTGTTCCATATGAGCAAGACCGAACAGGCCAACAAACTCCGCGCGGGCCAAGGCTTTATCGCCGCCCTCGACCAGTCGGGCGGCTCCACCCCCAAGGCGCTGCGCCTCTACGGGATTGAAGAAAGCGCCTATGGCTCCGAGGCGGAAATGTTCGATCTGGTGCACGCCATGCGCGCGCGCATCGCGCAGGCACCGGAATTCACCGGCGACAAGGTTCTGGGCGCGATCCTGTTCGAGATGACCATGGACCGCGACATCGGCGGCAAACCTTCGCCCGCCTTCCTCTGGCAAGAACGCGGCGTGGTCCCCTTTCTCAAGGTCGACAAGGGCCTTGCCACGGATACCGATGGCGTCAAGCTGATGAAACCCATGCCCGATCTCGATCCGCTCTTGGAGCGCGCGGTCAAGGCGGGGATTTTCGGCACCAAGATGCGCTCGGTGATCGACGCCGCCAACCCTGCGGGCATCGAGGCCGTCGTGGCCCAGCAATTCGACGTGGGACAGCAGATCCTCGGTCATGGCCTTGTGCCGATCATCGAGCCCGAAGTGACCATTTCGATCCAGGACAAGGCCGAAGCAGAAGAGATCCTGCGCGCCGCCATCCTCGCGCAGCTTGACGCGCTGCCGGCCGATCAAGAGGTGATGCTCAAACTCACCCTGCCCGAATCCCCTAACCTCTACGAGAGCCTCGTCAACCACCCCCGCGTGCTGCGCGTCGTGGCGCTCTCGGGCGGCTATAGCCGGGATGAGGCCAACGCGCGTCTGGCCCAAAATCGCGGCGTCATCGCCAGCTTCAGCCGCGCCCTGACCGAAGGTCTCTCGGCGCAGCAATCGGATGCCGACTTCAACGCCACCATCGCGAAATCCATCGACGACATCTACCGGGCCTCCATCGCGGGCTGATCGCCCGCAGCTTCATCTGGCCCAAAATACCTCGGGGGAGTCCCGGATGAAATCCGGGACGGGGGCAGCGCCCCCACCCCGCCCTCACCCCTTCGCGCGCTTGGCCTCGGCCACGACCTTCTCCGCCAGATCGCGGGCGATGCCAAAGGCCCCCTTGATCCGGTCGCTCTCGCCTTTCCAGTCGCGGCGCACCACGATCTTGTTGTCGCGCACCTTGGCCAATCCCCGCTCGTCATTGATGAACTCCACCAAACCCTGCGGCGAGGCGAATTTGTCGTTGTGAAACTGGATCGTGGCCCCTTTCGGCCCGCCATCGAGCTTGGCAATGCCCGCGCGTTTGCACATCGCCTTGATCCGCACCACCAGCATCAGCATGTTCACTTCGCGCGGCAGCTTGCCAAAACGGTCGATCAACTCGGCGGCAAAGCCTTCCAGCTCCACCTTGGTCTCCAACCCGCTCAGGCGGCGGTAGAGCCCCAGACGCACATCGAGATCGGGCACATAATCCTCGGGGATCAGCACCGGCACGCCCAGATTGATCTGCGGCGCCCACTGCTCGTCGCCCTCCGACAACCCCTCCATCTGGCCCGATTTGATCTTGGCAATCGCCTCTTCCAGCATGGATTGATAGAGCTCGTAACCCACATCGCGCATCTGCCCGGACTGTTCCTCGCCCAGCAGATTGCCCGCCCCGCGAATATCGAGATCCTGTGAGGCCAGCGTGAACCCCGCCCCCAATGTGTCGAGACTGCCCAGCACCCGAAGCCGCTTTTCCGCCCCCGGCGTCAGCGGCACGCGCGGCTTGGTGGTGAGGTAGGCATAGGCGCGCGTTTTCGAGCGCCCGACCCGCCCCCGGATCTGATAAAGCTGGCTGAGGCCAAACATATCGGCCCGGTGAATGATCATCGTATTGGCCGTGGGAATATCGAGGCCCGACTCGACGATCGTCGTCGCCAGCAGCACGTCGTATTTGCCGTCGTAGAACGCATTCATCCGCTCGTCGAGGTCCCCCGCTGCCATCTGCCCATGGGCGATGACATAGGTCACTTCCGGCACCTGTGTTTTCAGGAAATCCTCGATCTCGGGCAGATCGCTGATGCGCGGCACCACATAGAACGACTGCCCGCCGCGATAATGCTCGCGCAAGAGCGCCTCGCGTACGGTGACACTATCGAATTCGCTCACATAGGTGCGGATCGATAAACGGTCCACGGGCGGCGTGCTGATGATCGACAGATCGCGCACCCCCGACAGCGACAGTTGCAGCGTGCGCGGAATCGGTGTCGCGGTCAGCGTCAGCACATGCACATCAGAGCGCAATTGTTTCAACCGCTCCTTATGCGCCACGCCAAAGCGCTGTTCCTCGTCGATGATCAAGAGACCGAGGTTCTTGAACCGTATGCCCTTGGCCAAGAGGGCATGGGTGCCCACGACAATATCCGCCTCGCCGCGCGCCATGGCATCGCGGGTCTTGGCCGCCTCGCCCGTGGAAACAAAGCGCGACAGGGGCCGCACATTGACGGGAAAGCCGCGGAACCGCGACGCGAATTCCTGATAATGCTGCCGCGCCAAGAGCGTCGTCGGCGCAATCACCGCCACCTGTAGCCCGGACATCGCGGCGACAAAGGCCGCGCGCATTGCCACCTCGGTCTTGCCAAAACCGACATCGCCACAGATCAGCCGATCCATCGGCGCGCCGGACCCCAGATCGTTGAGCACATCCTCGATCGCGTGCAACTGATCGTCGGTCTCCTGATAGGGGAACCGCGCGGCAAACGCCTCCCAGGCGTGATGTTCCGGCTCTATGACGGGCGCGCTGCGCAACGCGCGCTCGGCCGCCACCCGGATCAGACGATCCGCCATCTCGCGGATACGCTCTTTCAGCCGCGCCTTCTTGGCCTGCCAGGCGCCGCCGCCCAGCCGGTCAAGCAGCCCCTCTTCGTGCCCGTATTTCGACAAAAGCTCGATATTCTCAACCGGCAGATAGAGCTTGGAGCTTTCGGCATATTCCAGCACGAGGCATTCATGCGCCGCGCCTGCGGCTGTGACCACCTCCAGTCCCAGATACCGCCCGATGCCGTGATCCACATGCACCACCAGATCGCCGATGCTGAGGCTCTGCGCCTCGGTCAGGAAATTCTCGGCCCGCCGCCGTCGCGGCGCGCGGATCAACCGCTCACCCAGCACATCCTGTTCGGAAATCACTGTCAGCCCCGGCGCCTCAAACCCGCTCTCGAGCGGCCAAACCGCCAGATGCAGCCCATGCTTGCCGATGCCCTTGGCGCTGCTGACCCCGACCGCGCCGATCAGCCCCTCATCTTCCAACAGCCCCTCAAGCCGCTCGCGCGCGCCCGTGGAATAGGAGGCCACCAGCACCGGGGACTTCTCAAGCTTTGCCTGAATATGATCCTTCAACGCACTGAAGAGATTTATGTTTTCCTGCTGGCGTTCCGGCGCGAAATTGCGCCCGATACGCCCGCCCGCGTCGATCACCCCCGGCCCGGTCGCCTGCGGCAGCGCCGCGAATTGCAACACGCGCCGGTTCGCCACCGCCGCCGTCCACGCGGCATCGTCGAAATAGAGCAGACCGGGCGCCACCGGCTTGTAGACCGTATCGCCCCGCGATTTCTGGCTCAGCGCCAGATGCCGGGTCTCGTATTGATCCGCGATACTGTCCCAACGCGCCAAGCGCTGCGGCGTCACCTGCTCATCGAGCGTGATGGTGGCGCCGGGCAGATAATCAAAGAGACCCTCCAGCCGCTCGTGAAAGAACGGCAACCAATGTTCGACCCCAGCATGTTTGCGCCCGGCACTCACCGCCTCGTAGAGCGGATCATCGGTGCCCGCCGCGCCAAATTCGATCCGGTAATTCTGGCGAAAGCGGCGGATCGCCTCTTCGTCCAGAATGACCTCAGACACCGGGGCCAACTCCACCCGGTCCAGCTTTTCCGTGGTGCGCTGCGTGCCCGGATCAAACCGACGCACCCCGTCCAGCACATCACCAAAGAGGTCAAGCCGCACCGGCCCCCCCTCGCCCGGCGGGTAAATGTCGATGATCCCGCCGCGCAGCGCATAGTCCCCCGGCTCAGTCACCGTGGGGGCCTGCGTGAACCCCATCCGCACCAGAAACTCGCGCAACGCCTTTTCGTCGACCCGCTCGCCCACCGCGGCGACAAAGGCCGCACCGCGCAGCACTGCGCGCTCAGGCACGCGCTGCGTGGCGGCATTGAGCGTGGTCAGAAGGACGAATTGCGACGGACCGCCATGCGCCAACCCCGCCAGCGTCGCCATCCGCGTCGCGCTGATTTCGGCATTGGGCGACACGCGATCATAGGGCAGGCAATCCCACCCCGGAAAAGTCATCACCGGCATGTCCGGCGCAAAGAACCGCAACGCCGCCTGCATCGCCACCAGCCGCTTGTCATCCCGCGCGATATGCAGAACCGGCGCGCCGGTCTTGGCCACTTCGGCCAGAATGAGCGTGGCGTCAAAGCCTTCGGGCGCGCCGCCCACGGTGATATGCTGCGCCTTGGTCATGATCTTCCTGCGTCTTGCGCCCGGTCAGTGGCGCGTGTCATCCCAGAATATTGGCGTTCATGTTCTGATACATGCCCCACATGGCGGTCACGAAAATCGACACCATGCCAATCACCTGAATAATCAGGCGATGGGTCTGCAACCGCTTGATCAACGCGGCCCCTGTCCACCCCTGCACCGCGATGCGCTGCGCCATCCGCACGGACAAGCCCCCGACCAGCAAAAGCGGAAATCCGAGCAAGAACAACGCCTGAGCGAATTCGTTGTGATAAACGAAACCCAGCAACACGAGCGTGGTCAGAATGAACGCCGTGATCCCCGCCATCAACAACCCGGATTCCTGTACCAGATAGAGCAAGCGGTTGATATTGATCCGCACCATATCCTCGAAATCCGTCATCGCCTGCGCGCTGCGGCCCTTGCGGGCACGAATGGCCATGTCCCATGGCACACCCATCACCCAATGACTTGCCGAGGACCATGTGACCGCCAAGGCGATCCAGAACCAGAGGTTGCTGAATGACCGCATGTCGATCAACTCGAAAACCGTGTCGTACAAGTCCAAATCCGCGCCCCTCTTGCCGCATCGTCGCCTCTCTTAGCGCCGGTGCGCGGCAATTCCTACCCTTGAGATGCGCGAATTTCCATGCCACTCAGTCAGGGTTGATCCAGCCAGAAAGACCGCCCATGCGCCCGACCCAAGCCGCCTTTCCCGCCACCCGCCTGCGCCGCACCCGCGCAACCCCCAGCATCCGCGCCCTCGTGGCCGAGAATACGCTGACAGCGGGCGATCTGATCTGGCCGCTTTTCGTGCGCGACGGCGACGGGATCGAGGAACCGGTGCCCTCCATGCCCGGTGTCATGCGCCGCTCCATCGACCGCGTGGTCGCCGCCGCCCAAGAGGCCGCCGATCTGGGCATCCCGGCCATTTGCCTCTTTCCCTATACCTCGTCCGAGAACCGCACCGCCGATTGCGCCGAGGCGTGGAATCCAGAGAACCTCAGCAACCGCGCCACCCGCGCGATCAAGGCCGCCGTGCCCGGCATCACCGTGATGACCGATGTCGCACTCGATCCCTATTCCGACACCGGCCACGACGGCTTTGTCGTGGAGGGCGAGATCGTCAATGACGCCACGGTCGAGGCTCTGGTGAAACAGGCGCTGTCTCAGGCTGAGGCGGGCGTCGACATCATCGGCCCGTCCGACATGATGGACGGGCGCGTGGGCGCGATCCGCGCAGCGCTCGAGGCGAACGGCTATCCCAATGTGATGATCATGTCCTATGCCGCCAAATACGCCTCTGCCTTCTACGGCCCGTTCCGCGATGCGGTGGGCGCGGCAAACGCGCTCAAGGGCGACAAGAAAACCTATCAGATGAACCCCGCCAACACCGACGAGGCCCTGCGCCTGATCGAGCGTGACCTCAGCGAGGGGGCCGATATGGTGATGGTCAAGCCGGGGATGCCTTATCTCGACATCTGCCGGCGGGCCAAGGAAACCTTTGGTGCACCCACCTTTGCCTATCAGGTCTCGGGCGAATACGCGATGATCATGGCCGCCGCGCAAAACGGCTGGATTGACGGCGAGCGCGCCATGCTGGAAAGCCTGATGTGCTTTAAACGCGCCGGTTGTGACGGGGTGCTGACCTATTTCGCGCCCGAAGTGGCGCGGCTCTTTTCCAGAGGGTAGCGCTCGCGCGCAGTATCCCGCGCATGACCGCAATCCATGGTGACACCAGCGTTGCTTGCCCCTATACTGAGTGTCAGACCGGTATGAGACAAAAGACCGGCCCCATACGAGGCAACAGACAGGCAATCCCATGAGCATTCTGACCAGACGCACCTTTACCCTCGGCCTTATGGCTGGCACGCCGCTCCTTGCGGCCTGCGGCAATGGCGTGGGCAGTTCCGGCGCGGCCACCATCGACGCCCGTGTCGATGCCACGCTGAACCAGATGTATTCCCGCTATCCCAACACGCGCGATCTTGCGGCTAAATCCAACGGCATGCTCATCATGCCGGTCGTGACCGAGGCAGGCTTTCTCGTCGGCGGCGGCTTTGGCCGCGGCGCGCTGCGCATCAACAATGTCACGGTCGATTACTATTCCGCCACCAAGGGCAGCGTCGGCCTTCAGATCGGCGCGCAGCAATTCGCGCATGTGCTCTTTTTCATGACCCCCGATGCGCTTGAGAAATTCCGCCGCTCCTCCGGTTGGGCGGCCGGTGCCGATGTCGAATATGTGTTCAATGACCGGGGCGAGAACCTTCGCGCCGACACGACCACCTCCTCCAGCCCGGTTATCGCTGTGATCTTCGGTCAGGCCGGGGCCTTGGCGGGCGTCTCGCTCGAAGGCATGAAATATACCCGTATCATCCCCTGATACCCTCTATCGCGACGCCGCACGCCCTAGGGCGCTGCGGCGTCAGAGCGGCCAGACGATCAGCAAGAGCGGCAGGCTGACCGCCACCACCAGCACTTCCAGCGGCAATCCGAGCCGCCAGTAATCGCCAAAGCGAAACCCGCCCGGCCCGAGAATAAGCGTGTTGTTCTGATGCCCGATGGGTGTGAGAAACGCACAAGACGCGCCAATGGCCACCGCCATCAGAAAACTGTCCGGGCTGACGCCCAGCGTGCCCGCAATGCTCAGCGCGATGGGGCACATCACGGCGGCAGTCGCGGCGTTGTTCATCACATCCGACAGAAACATCGTGGTGATCAGGATCACCGCCAGCGCCGCCACCGCCTGCCCTCGCGCCACCTCTGCCACCAGAAACTCCGCCAGAACCCCGGCTGCACCCGTGGCCTGCATCGCCCCAGCCACGGGAATGAGCGCGGCCAAAAGAACGATCACCGGCCAGTCAATCGCCGTGTAGACCTCTCGCGGAGGCACCGTGCGAAACAACATCGAGGCCAGCACCGCCAAAGCAAAGCTCGCCGCCGCTGGCAGCACCCCAAACGTGACCAACAGGATCGCCATGCCCATGATCGCCGCCGCCGTGATCGCCATCCGACGGCTTGGCAGGCGCAAATCGCGCGCGCCCAGCGGCACACAGCCCGTGTCATGCATGAAATCCGACAGCGACTCCGCCGGTCCTTGCATCAAGAGCAGATCACCCGAGCGCAGCTTGACCGAGCGCAATCGCGCCCGCGGGGCCTGCCCGGCCCTTGCCACCGCCAAGAGGTTCAGACCATAGCGCGTGCGCAGGTGCAGGTCGCTGGCCGACAAGCCGACAATCGACGATGCAGGCAGCACCGCCACCTCGCGCAGCACCGTATCGCGCTCTTCTCTCGACTTGGCCTCCTCGCCGTCCTCCGCCTCTTCCTCCTCCGGTGCTGCATCCTTGGCGCGTTTGACAGCCTCCTCCAGCGTCAAATCGAACACCGACAGCGTTTCGGCCACCGCCTCGACATCCGCCTCCAGCACCAGCACATCACCTGCGCGAATGCGCCGCCCGCCATGCGGGGCCAAGAGGCGCACCTCATTGCGCACCAGCGCCACCACCTGCGCATCAGAGCTTTCAACCTCCCGCTCGAAGGCGCGCAGCGTTAGGCCGATGGCCTTGCTGCCCTCGCCCACCCGCACCTCGGTCATATAGGCCCCTGCATCAAATTCCGACGCGCCCGCCGCCTTGCGCCTGGGCACCAACCGCCAGCCGATCACGGCAATGGCCACCACGCCCAGCAGCGCCACCGTCACGCCAATCGGCGCAAAATCGAACATCGCAAAGGCGCCGCGCCCAGCCTCGTCGCGAAAGCCCGAGACAATCAGATTGGGCGGCGTGCCGACCAGCGTCGTCATGCCCCCCAGAATGGTGCCAAAGGCCAAAGGCATCAAAACCTGCCCCGGCGGCATCTCAAGCCGATGGGCCAGTTGCACCGCCACCGGCATCAAGAGCGCCATCGCCCCAACATTGTTCATGAACCCCGACAACATCGCCCCAAGACTCAAGAGCGCCGCCATGCTGACAAAGCGCCCCGCCTCACGCGGCAGCACCGCCCGCGCCAGCGCATCGACCGCGCCGGTATTTTGCAAACCTTGGCTCAGCACCAGCACGCAAGCCACGGTGATCACTGCCGGATGGCCAAACCCGGCAAAGGCTTCGGCGGCGGGTACCAGCCCTGTCACGACGCAGGCCATGAGCGCGGCCAACGCCACCACGTCATGGCGCAGCCGCCCCCACAAAAACAGACCCATGGTCAGCGCAAGCACGCCGAGAATCATCATCTGCGGGGCTGTCATCGGGCGATCCTCCAGACCGGAAACGAGAACCCACGACAAAATCACGGACCTGCGGGCGCTTCAACCGCCCGCGGCGTCAATATGCCCTCAATGCAGCGTGAATTCGCCCACCACATTGCGCCACTCCCCCGGCGCGATCAGCTTGCGATGGGTGAAACGCACCGAATGCAGCGGGCCCTCGAGCTCGCGCTGCCAGAATTCGATAAAACCAAAAAGCTTGGGATGATCCGGTGCCAGATCATAATCCTGCCAAAGGTAACTGTTCAGTACGTTGCGAAAATCGGGCATCCGGTAGAAGAATTCCGCCGTCGTCAGCCCGTATCCCTTGAGCATCATTTCCGTCTCAGACATCTGCATGTGTCTCTCCTGTCACTGCCTGACAGGATCATGGTGCCAGAAATAAATTACTTTTCAATTAAAACAGTATATTAGCACTCTGCTTGCCCGGCTGACAAAGGCAATTCCCCAGCCCCATTGCACCCTATATCCTGCCTCTGATATAGTCCTTTCAACAAGATATAGAGAATGATCACAGGACGGTCCCAAACGTGAGCGATACGCCCCAACCCCCTGAAAACATGGATGAAACCCCGCCAGAGCGGCCCAGCCACAGCGGCCCCTCCGTCTCGATCACCCATGAGATGAAAACTTCCTATCTCGATTACGCCATGAGCGTGATCGTCAGCCGCGCGATTCCCGATCTGCGCGACGGCCTCAAACCCGTGCATCGCCGCATCCTCTATGCCATGCACGAGAGCGGCAATACCCACGATAAACCCTACCGCAAATCCGCCCGTGCAGTGGGCGATGTGATGGGTAAATATCACCCGCACGGCGATTCCGCGATCTATGACGCCCTTGTGCGTATGGCGCAGGATTTCTCGATGTCCCTGCCCCTCCTCGATGGTCAGGGCAATTTCGGCTCCATGGATGGCGATAACGCCGCCGCCATGCGCTACACCGAAGTGCGCATGGACAAACCGGCCGCCTATCTCTTGGCCGATATTGAAAAAGAGACCGTCAATTTCCAGGACAACTACGACGGCAAGGACCGCGAGCCCACCGTCCTGCCCGCCCGCTTTCCCAACATGCTGGTCAATGGCGCAGGCGGCATCGCCGTCGGCATGGCCACCAATATCCCGCCGCACAATCTGGGAGAGGTGGTCGATGCCACGCTGGCGCTGATCGACAACCCCGATCTCGAGAGCGAGGATCTGATCCAGTATATCCCCGGCCCCGATTTCCCCACCGGCGGTCTCATGCTCGGGCGGTCCGGCGCGCGCAAGGCCTATCTCGAGGGGCGCGGCTCTGTCATCATCCGCGCCAAGACCCGCGTCGAGGAAATCCGCAAGGACCGCTTTGCCATCGTCATCGACCAGATTCCCTATCAGGTGAACAAGGCCACGATGATCGAAAAGATCGCCGAGGCCGCCCGTGACAAGCGGATCGAGGGTATCAGCCATGTGCAGGACGAGAGCGACCGCAACGGCGTACGCGTGGTGATCGAGTTGAAACGCGACGCCACCGCCGAGGTGGTGCTCAATCAACTCTATCGCTTTACCCCGATGCAGACCTATTTCGGCTGCAACATGCTGGCCCTCAATGGCGGCAAGCCAGAGCAGTTGACGCTGCACCGGTTCCTCTCGCTCTTCATCACCTTCCGCGAAGAGGTGGTCGCGCGCCGCACCGCCTATGACCTGCGCAAGGCGCGCGAGCGCGCGCATGTGCTCTGCGGTCTGGCGGTCGCGGTCTCCAATGTCGACGAGGTGGTCGCTACCATCCGTGGCTCCATGGATGCCGCCGAGGCCCGGCAAAAACTGATGGAACGTCGCTGGCCCGCAGGTGACATCCTGCCCTATATCGCGCTGATCGACGACCCCAGCCACCGCGCCAACGAGGACGGCACCTATAACCTGTCCGAGGTTCAGGCCCGCGCCATTCTCGATCTGCGCCTGCAACGCCTCACACAACTGGGCGTCAAGGAAGTCACCGACGAACTCCAGGACCTCGCAGGCAAGATCAAGGAATATCTCGCCATCCTCGCCAGCCGCGAGCGGATCATGCAGATCATTTCCGACGAGCTGCGCGAAGTGCGTGAACTCTTTGCCGTCCCCCGCCGCACCGAGATCGTGGATTGGTCTGGCGACATGGAGGACGAAGACCTCATTGAGCGCGAGGATATGGTCGTGACCGTCACCAGCGGCGGCTACATCAAACGCACGGCCCTGGCCGATTTCCGCGCCCAAAAACGCGGCGGCAAGGGTCTGTCGGGCATGGCCACCAAGGACGAGGATGTCGTCACGACGCTCTTTGTGGCCAATACCCACACGCAGCTTTTGTTCTTCACCACCTCCGGCATGGTTTACAAGCTCAAGACTTGGCGCTTGCCACTCGGCGGCCGCACGTCCAAGGGCAAGGCGATCGTCAACATCCTGCCTATTCCCACCGGGGTCTCCATCGCGGCCATCATGCCCGTCGACCGCCCCGAAGAAGATTGGGAAGACCTGCAAATCGTCTTTGCCACCTCTGCAGGCGATGTGCGGCGCAATGCGCTGTCGGATTTCACCAATGTCATGCGCAACGGCAAGATCGCGATGGACCTGCCCGAGGGCGTGGAATTGGTCAATGCGCGCATCTGCGGCCCCGAGGATGACGTGATGCTGGTGACGGACTCCGGTCGCGCCATCCGCTTCCCCACAACCGAGGTGCGCGTGTTCAAGGGCCGCAAGTCCACCGGCGTGCGCGGCATCCGCCTCTTGGGCGATGACCGCGTGGTGTCGATGTCCGTGATCCGCCATTTCGACGCCTCCGCCGATGACCGCGCCGCCTATCTCAAGATGCGCCGCCAACTGGCCGGGGCCGAGGACGACGGCACTGGCGAGGACGAAGGCAATGCCGACGCCGCCCTCAGCACCGAGCGGTTCGAGGAAATGCAGGCTGCCGAAAACCTGATCCTGACCATCACCGCGCGCGGCACCGGCAAACTCAGCTCCAGCCATGACTACCCCGTGCGCGGGCGCGGTGGCATGGGCGTGCAGGCCATGGACAAATCCATGCGCGGCGGTGCCGTAGTGGCCTCCTTCCCGGTCACACTCGAAGACCAGATCATGCTCGCCACCTCCAAGGGCCAGTCGATCCGCGTACCGGTCGATGGCATCTCCTTCCGCTCGCGCAGCGCAGGCGGGGTCAAGGTGTTCAACACCGGCACCGGCGAAGAGGTGGTTTCCGTGGCCTGGATCGCCGAGCAGGCCGAAGAGGACGAGACCGCCGAAGGCTGAACCAGCGCCCCCGCGACAGGGTATCATCACGCTCCGGCCGCATTTTCGCCGGATTTACCATGATGATACCCTAGTCGCCTCGCGGCATGGTTGTATTTGTCTCCTTCGGTTCCCGGCACCTCTCACTGCGGATTGTCTCATGGCCAAGCCCACCAGCGCCAGCATGGACCAAACCGGTCTCAACCTGATCCGGATCGTGATCGGTTCGTATTTCCTCGCGCTCTCGCTTGATCTCGTCTCCGGGCTTGATGCGGCCACGCTCTTTGCCGCCCTCATGCCCCATGCGGCGGCGGATTTGATCGGCTCGACGCTGCTCTTTTGCCTAAGCGCGGCCCTGATGGCCGGGCTGCACCTGCGCCTTGCGGCGCTGAGCCTCGCACTCTTGGTCTTCTGCTCCAGCCTCGTGCAAAACCTCATCGCCGTCACCCCCGAGAGCCTCTCGGCCTTCTGGCGCGACCTGACCTTGGCGACGGCGGTGTTGCTCACCTATCTCACGCTCGGCCCCGGCGCGCTGCGCCGGGCCTCGGTGCTGGCCCACCGCGCCCGCCTGCGCCGCGCCATGGCCCAAAGGGCCATCAGCCCGCGCCGCATCACGCCGCAACCGGCACCAAAACGCCCCGTTCAGCAGGAAATCCGCAGCGCCCTCGCCGCAGCCACGATCACGCATCGCCCCGCCGACCGGGATGAGGACGCCGTCGACAATATCTTTGTGAATATCTGACCGGGCCCGCGCCGCTTAACCCAACCTAAACTCTTCCGGCGCAAAATGGACGCGTGACCCCTTGCGCCGGATGCCCGCCGATGAACCTCTATTGCTGCATGATCGACCTCAGGCAGGATGCCAAGGCACTGGCTTTTGCCGCCGCTCTCGATGCCTGGCTCTCGCATCTGCACCACTACGGCACCATCGGCCGCTGGCGCCTATTGCGGCGCAAACTCAATCTCGCCGCCGATGCCTATGGTGATTTCCTGCTTGAAATCGAGGTCGATGATCTGGCCCAGCTTGACTGCGCCTTTCGACTGACCGGCGCGCAGGACGAGGTGACAACCGTGCTGCATGACCGGGTGCATGCCCAGATCGCGCAGGCGCGCTTTGCGCTCTATCGCCCCTTCCCCGATGCCGAACGCGCCGAACGCATGTCCCTCATCTGAGCCCTGCATCATCTGGCCAAAAATACCTCAGGGGGTCCGGGGGACAGCGTCCCCCGCCTATCCGCCCGCTTGTCTCAGCCGCCCGGCTTAGTTCGCGACGTTGTTCGCGGTCGAGGCAAAGCCCACCACCGTGCCAAAGAGGCCAAGGATGGTCTGCACGCGTGTGACCGGCGATTCGGTCGCAAGCAGCGTGTCGCCCGGATTGATCTGAAACTGCCGCGCCGCAAAGAGACCATCCGCATTGGTGAAATCCAGCGAGAAAATCACCTGCCGCATCTCGGGGCCGGGCTTGTCGGGGTTGATATGCTGCCGCTCATATTCACGCAGCACCAACAGCCCCTTGGGATCGGCGCGCGCAGCACTCAGGCCGCCCATCATCGAGACCGCCTCCATCGCCGTGACCTGCTCATCCTCAAAGGCGATCACCTTCTGGCTGCCCGCGGCCCCCAGCACGTTGAACGTGCGGTCATCCTCGGTCACGACGATCTGATCCCCGCCCCGCACCAGCGCATTGCGCGCCGGCTCGGCATATAGGCTCTCCGCCCGCGTCTCATACACCTGCCCGCCCCGCTGCAGTATCACCAGCGGATTGACCATTGCGGGCGAAATGCCGCCCGCGCTCGCCAACACGCTCAGAATGCGCGTGTTGCGCGACTCAAGCGGATAGTTGCCAGGTGCGGCCACACCTCCCACCACATCGACGGCATTGTTGCGCCCCGGCTCGACGGTCAACTGCACCTGCGCCGATGGCGCGATCTCCAGCATCCGCTCCTGCAACGTGGCGCGCGCCTCGGATTCGGTCATGCCACGCAGGTTGATCTCACCGATATAGGGCATGAACACCGTGCCCGAAGGCGAAACCGTCAGTCCCGCGACAGGGGTCGAGCGCGACGCCTCGCTGGCCAGCAAGGAATTTTCCTGATTGTCCCAAACGATGACATTGAGCCTGTCACCCGTCTGGATGGTCGACGAATCCGGGCCACGGCTGGCGGTCAGCCAATGGTAACTGCCCTTCCAGCCCGACGCAGGCCAGAGCGCCAGCGCCGGGGTCGAGCGGCGCGTGACCTCGACCACCTGAAAAGTCGGTGCCTTGTTGTCCTTTTCGGCCAGAACCTCGCTTTGCAGGGCGGCACCCCGGGGCAGACTGCACGCCGCCACCGCAGCAAACATCATCATTCCGAGGATAATCCTGATTGTGCGCGTCACTCTCCGACTCCCCGGTTCCTCTGGCATTGCATCGGTTCCTACCCCGGTCCTGCCGTGCTAGACAATCGGAATCTGCCCATCAACGACAGGCAAAGCCGCATGCTGGCCGAAATACGCCATGACCCAACCGCGCTGATCACCGGTGCCACTGGCCGTCTCGGAACTCTGCTGCGGGCGGCCTGGCCGGCCACGACCGGCCCTCGCCCCCTGTGGCTGGCGCGTCGGGAACCGGCGGATATCCTGTGGTCTCCGGGCGGGGCGCTGCCGCCCAATCTGCCCCCTTGCGACACGGTGATCGCCCTTTGGGGACAGGTCACAGGCACGCCAGAGGATCTCTCGGCCAATGTCGCGCTCGTGCAACACGGGGCGGAACTGGCGCGGGCCTGCGGTGCACGGCGCATGCTTCACCTCTCCTCTGCCGCCGTCTACGGCCCCGGCACCACCCTGACAGAAGCCGACCCACCCCAGCCCGCCAATGCCTATGGCCAGGCCAAGCTGGCGATGGAGGCGGCGGTGCGCGCCCTGCCCCCCGGCGAGACGCGCCATTGCTGCCTGCGGTTGGCCAATGTTGTAGGGGCCGATAGCCTCGCCTCGGCCCTGCGCGCCGCTGATGGCGCGGTGTCGCTCGACCGCTTCGCCGATGACACCGGCCCCTTGCGCAGCTATATCGCCCCGGGCGATCTCGCGCAGGTGCTCTGCGCGCTGTCAGAGCTTTCCCCAGACCGCCTGCCGGACGTGCTCAACGTGACCGCCCCCGCACCCGTGCCGATGGAAAGCCTCGCGCGCGCCGCCGGACGCCCCCTGATCTGGCGAAAAGCCCCGGAAAATGCGGTGCAGGCCGTCACCCTTGATGGCACATCTCTTGCCGCTCTGCTTCCATTTCTGTATCTGAAACAGACAGCACAGCAGATGATCGACGACTGGCACAGTTTGGAGATGGCAGCATGACCCCGGCCAAAAGGGCCTTTGACGTGGCATTCGCGCTGCTGCTGATCGTGCTTTTGTCACCGTTCATCGTCGTGATCGCGCTTTTGATCGCGATCTGCGACGGGCGGCCCGTGTTCTACCTCTCGGAACGGATGAAGACGCCCGATACCCCGTTTTGCCTGTGGAAATTCCGCACCATGCGCGTGGTGGCCAACGATTCTGGCGTCTCCACCGGATACAAGCAGCATCGCGTCACGCCGCTTGGCCGCCGCCTGCGCGCCACCCGCCTTGATGAACTGCCGCAACTGCTCAACGTTTTGCGCGGTGACATGAGCTTTGTCGGCCCCCGCCCGCCGCTGCGCTGCTATGTCGAAAGCTGCCCGGACATCTACGCCCGCGTGCTGGAAAAACGCCCCGGCGTGACGGGACTGGCCACGCTCGTCTACCACCGCACTGAAGAAAAACTGCTCTCGGCCTGCACCAACCACGAGACCGGCGAGACCACCTATGTCACCCGCTGCATCCCGCGCAAGGCGCGGCTCGACCTGATCTGGGCACGTCATCAGAGCCTCTGCTACGACATCCGCCTGATCTGTCAAACGGTGATTCGCGTCTTTTCCCGGCGGCGCACAGTCCGGGCCAACCGCAGCTGATCCGAATGGCTGACGACCGCTATCGCATATATTTTAGACCAATCGGCTAAAAATTGCTCAGAATCGTCTCTCGGCTTTTCAAAACGCTGTTAATCGGCATTCCTTAAGACGCCATGAACGCATACAAAAGATTTGATTTCGACGTACTTGATCTCAGGGGTTAGTGCCGTGCTGTACAAAACCGTCACCTCACTGAAGCAGGGCCAGAAACAAGCGTTTTTCCTGACGCTGGATATGCTGATCGTCGTCGTGTCCTACGTCTTTTCCGTGATTCTCTTCATGGGGCCCACAGCCCTTTCGAGCAATCTCGTCGCTGCCTCCAACGATCTCTTCGCAATGATGTGCGTCGCGGCGGCGCTCGCCACCTATTTCGGCCTGCACAAGGTCAAGCTGAAGTCCTACGAGATGCACGGCATGCTCAGCTCTGGCTGGGTGGCGCTCGCCATCACCGCCAGCGGGATTGCCTTCTCGCTCTTGGACACCAGCGTCGCAGCCCCCGCCACGGTCTATATCGTCTGCGGCATGATGTTCCTCATCCTGTCCGCAACCTCGCGATTGGTGCTGCGCACCGCCCTCTTGCGCATCTACCGCAACGGCAATCGCCGCCTGCGGGTGCTGATCTACGGGGCCGGTCAGACCGGCCAACAGCTTGCGACGGCGCTGGCAACCGACGATGCCGTGCTGCCCATGGCCTTTGTCGATGACGAACCGCGCCTGCAATCTCTGACCATCGCCGGGCTCAAGGTCTACAAGTCCGACGATCTGCCGGACCTTGTAAAGCGTTATGACATTCAGCGCGTGATCCTTGCCATGCCCAGCGCGCCCCCCGCCAAACGCACCCTGCTCACGCGGCGCATCGCGGAACATGGGATAGAGGTGCACGCCCTGCCCTCCTTTGCCGACCTGATTTCCAACGACGCCCGCAGCCTCTATCAAAGCCGCCCCGTCGATGTGAACGAGCTATTGGGCCGCGACGGGCTTGAGGACAAGCTGCCCGGCTCCCGCGACAGCTACAAGGGGCGCTGCATTCTCGTCACCGGCGCGGGCGGTTCCATCGGCTCGGAGTTGTGCCGCCAGCTGATCGCCTATGATCCCGGACATCTGATCCTGCTCGATCACGCCGAACATGCCCTGTTCGAGATCGAGCGCGAATTGCGAAGCCTTGCACCCGAGATGCGGATTTCCCCCGTTCTGGGCTCGGTCTGCGAAAAATCCCTCGTCAACGTGCTCATGCGCTCGCGCAAGGTGGAAATCGTGCTGCACGCCGCCGCCTACAAACATGTGCCCATGGTCGAATCCAACGCCATCGAGGGGATGCGCAACAATGTCATCGGCACCCGCACCGTGGCACAGGCGGCGCGGGACGCGGGCGTCGAACGCTTCATCCTCGTCTCCACCGACAAGGCCGTGCGCCCCGTCAGCGTAATGGGCGCCTCCAAACGCTTTGCCGAAATGATCGTGCAGGACCTCGCCACCCGCACCAGCACCACGCGCTTTTCCATGGTGCGGTTCGGCAATGTGCTGGGATCGTCCGGCTCGGTCATCCCGCTCTTTGCCGAGCAGATTGCCCGCGGCGGACCGGTCACGCTGACCCATGCCGATGTCACCCGCTACTTCATGACCATCCCCGAGGCTGCGCGCCTCGTGCTCTTGGCCGGCTCCTTTGCCCGAGGCGGTGATGTCTTTGTGCTCGACATGGGCAAACCCATCGCCGTGCGCGACGTGGCGCGCAAGATGATCGAAGGCTCAGGGTTGACGGTGCGCGATAAACAGAACCCCCATGGCGACATTGAAATCCAGATCACCGGCCTGCGCCCTGGCGAAAAGCTCTATGAGGAACTGCTGATCGGCTCTGACATGCTGACCACGCCGCACCCCAAGATCCTGCGCGCCCAAGAGGGGCATCTGTCTGAAATCGAACTCGCCAAGGCGCTCAAATCCCTCTCCGAGGCGATCGAGACACGCGATGTGGCCCTCCTGCGCAGCGTGCTGGCCCAGTGGATCGAACAGATCGAAGACCGCCCCGACGCCACCGTCAATCAATAGGCCTCAGCCCGCCAAGTCACCAAATTTCCGGTCGAGATAATCCAGAAGCGGCCCCGCCGTCGGGGCAGCGCCACAGGCGCGCGCAATGACCTCCGCCGGCTCGAATAGCCCGCCATGCCGCTGCACAGACGCGCGCAGCCACGCCGTCGCGGCGGTCAGATCGCCCCCGCGCCAACTGC
The DNA here is from genome assembly GCF_000768555.3 of Roseovarius mucosus DSM 17069. Lineage (GTDB taxonomy): Bacteria > Pseudomonadota > Alphaproteobacteria > Rhodobacterales > Rhodobacteraceae > Roseovarius > Roseovarius mucosus. Next base: position 583,287 of record NZ_KN293975.1, on the reverse strand, counting down.
GCCTCAAGCTCCGGCACCGCCTCCTGCAAGGCGGCAAAGAGGCATCCGGCATAGAGGTTACCCAGACTATAGGTCGGGAAATAGCCAAACAGCCCCACGGACCAATGCACATCCTGCAACACACCCTGCGAGGCGCGATCTACGGCATATCCGAAATCGGCGGCAAAACGATCGTTCCACGCCGCCTCAAGATCGGCCACGCCCAGATCCCCCGCGATCAAGGCCCGCTCCAGATCATAGCGCAGCATGACATGCAGGTTGTATTGCACCTCATCGGCCTCTGTGCGGATATGGCCGCGATGCACCCGGTTCACGGCGCGATAGAATGTCTCTTCGTCGGCAATACCGAAATCGCCGAACCCATCCCGCATCCGCCCATAGAGCCAGCCACAAAACGCCCGGCTGCGCCCCAACTGGTTCTCGTAGATCCGGCTCTGGCTCTCATGCACACCCATGGACACCCCCTGACCGAGAGGGCTCAGGCGATAGTCGGGGTCGATCCCCTGCTCATAGCAGGCGTGCCCGACTTCGTGGATGGTGGAATAGAAACAGTTGAACGGGTCCACCTCGCTCACCCGCGTCGTGATGCGCACATCATCCCCGCTGCCGGAGCTGAACGGATGCACCGCCAGATCAAGCCGCCCCCGGTTCAGATCATAGCCAAAGACCTGCGCCAGTTCTCGCGACAGCGCCAATTGCGCGGAGCGATCGAATGTGCCCTCCAGCTTGGGCCACTCCACATCCAGCGCCACCCCACGCAGCGCCACCAGCCGCGGCCGCATCTCGGCGAACATCGCATCAAGCTTGGCCGCGCCCATCCCCGGCTCGTAATCCTCGAGCAGCGCATCATAGAGCGCGCCGCCCGTCGACAGCGCCGCCGCTTCCTCGCGCTTGAGCCGAACCACCTCGGCCAGCACGGGCGCAAAGGCGGCATAATCATCCGCCGCCCGCGCCTCGGCCCACTGCCCCTGCGCCCGGCTCGTGAGGCGGGCCAGCGCCACCGCCAGATTTCCCGGAACCTTGACCGCGCGCTCGTAATCGCGCCGGATGTGGCGCAGCTGCGCCCGCGCCACAGGCTCGGTTGCCTCCGCCTCGGCCTGCGCCAGCACATCGCCCCGCGCCGGGTCCACCCGCCGCGCATGCAGCACCGCCTGAATCGCACCCGATTCCTCGGCCCGCTGATCGGCGGCCCCGCGCGGCATCATGGTTTCCTGATCCCAGCCCAGCCGCCCGGCCACCTGCGCCAGGGCCTGCGTCTCGCGCTCGCGCGCCATCAGATCGTCATAGGCGCTCATGCTCAGGTGCCCCGAATTGAGGTGGCGCGCGGATACTGGCTCAGGAACCGCGCCCGCAGGATCAGCACCCAGAGGACCACCGCCACGAATTGATGCGCAATCGCCAACTGCCAGGGCGCGATATAAAGCACCGTCATGATGCCCAACACGATCTGCAACAGCAGCACGGCAAAGGCAGCGGTAAAGGCCCCCCGCGTGCGCTCATGCGCGCTCTTGCGCCCACGCAGCCAGACCACCACGGCAAAGACCAGCAAGAGATAGCCGCTCATCCGGTGAATGAACTGCACCGTGCCGGGGTTCTCAAAGAAGTTCCGCCACAGGGGCTGCAAGTCCATCATATCGGGCGGCAGGAATCCCCCCGCCATCAGCGGCCAGTCGGTATAGCTGCGCCCCGCATCAATCCCCGCCACCAGCGCCCCCAGCAGGATCTGCAAGAACGCAAAATGCATGAGCCCCGTCGAGAGACTATAGAGCTTCGCCTCGCGCCCGCGCCGCGCCTGCATCAGCTCGCGCTCTTCGCGCCCGAGCAGGAACACGAACCACGCGATCACCCCAAGGATCACAAAGGCCAGCCCCAGATGCGTCGCCAGGCGGTAAGAGGCCACCGCCACCATCTCGCCCGTCAGACCCGAGGACACCATCCACCAACCGATAGCGCCTTGCGTGCCGCCCAAAGCGCCCAAGAGCAGCAACCGCCCGCTCCAGCCCTTGGGGATCTGCCGCGCGACGAGAAACCCGAAAAAGCCCAAGGCCCAGACCAGCCCGATCACCCGGCCCAATTGCCGGTGCCCCCATTCCCACCAATAGATGAATTGAAACTCCGCTAGGGTCATGCCCTTGTTGATCAACTCGTACTGCGGAATGGCGCGGTATTTGTCGAATTCCTCCATCCAATGCGCCTCGGACATCGGCGGCAGCGCCCCCGTCACCGGCTTCCATTCGGTGATGCTGAGGCCGCTGTCGGTGAGGCGTGTCAGGCCCCCCACCGCGATCATCACCACGACCAAGGCGAAAAGGACCATCAGCCAGACCCGGATCGCCCCCCGCGCACCGCGTCGGCCCGCGTCGATCATGCCGCCCTGTGGCACGGGCTTCTCGGCCCCGGTCTGTCCCACCTCTTCGAAAATGCTGCGTTTTCCGCTCATGCTCACGCCTCTTTCTGTTCGCACCCGGCAACACTAGGGCGCGTCCCTGCCTGCTTCAACCGCGTGCCTTCCAGCGGACCATCTGCCGCATCACCCCGTGCAGGGTCTGCACATCGGCACGCGTCATCGGCATCCGGCTCCACATGTTGCGCAGGTTGGTCTTCATGCTCTCGGCCTTGTGCTCGGGAAAGAAAAACCCGGCCTCCTCCAGCCGCTCCTCGTAATGCGCGGCCAAGGCCTCGACCTCGACCTGCGCGGCCCAGTCAGTCTTGGCCAGATCGACCCGCTCGGGCACGACATGCCCCGCCGCGCGTTGCCATTCATAGGCCACCAAGAGCACGCATTGCCCCAGATTGAGGCTGGCAAATGCCGGATTGACCGGCACGTTGATGATGGCATTGGCACGGGCGATGTCATCATTTTCCAGCCCCGCGCGCTCTGGACCGAACAGCACCGCCACCTTCTCGCCCGCCGCGATCTTCTCGGCGGCCAGAACCATGGCGCGCTCGGGGCTCAGGACCGGCTTGGTCAGCCCGCGCGCCCGCGCGGTCGTGGCCAGAACAAACGTACAATCTTCCACCGCGCCCGCGGTATCCGCAACCAACAGCGCCTCATCAAGAAGCCGCCCCGCCCCGCTTGCCATGGCATCTGCCTTGGGATTGGGCCAGCCATCGCGCGGCGCCACGATCCGCATCCGGTCGAGGCCAAAGTTCCACATCGCCCGCGCTGCCGCCCCGATATTCTCGCCCATCTGCGGACGCACGAGCACAAAGGCTGGCTGGGGTCGGTCACTCGGCATCGGCAATCTCGCTTCGGTGTCATGCAAGGGGGCCCGCCACTGGCAAGCCCCCCTTCATCGGTATTCAGATACTCATATCGACCAGCCCCGCAAGGCGCTGTCGGATCGGATCACTCGGCCGCCTTGGTTGCGACCTCGCCACCCGTCTCGTCAGCGTTGCCACTCTCAGCCTTGGGCGGACGCTTGGCACGTGGCTTGCGGGGGCGCTTGGGGGCCTCGGCGCTGGAGGCGGGGTTCGCCTCTGCCGTCACCTGTGCCTCCGGTTCAGCCCCCTGCTCCGGCGCAGAGCCCGCATCGCCCGCGCGGTCCTGTCCACGGCGCGGTCCCCTTTCGGGCGCATGCGCCCGACGGCGCGACGGCTCGGGTTGCGGCTTGCTCTCGGGCGTCTCGACCAGACCGATGTCCCGGTCGTCATAGCCGCCGATCACATCGGGTTGCGTCTGTGCGGCAGGATCCTGCGACACCGGCTGCTCAGCCTCGTCGCTCTCGCGGCCACCGGACCGCTCTGGCCGGTCGCGGTCGCGCTCCTGTTGGCGGTCGCGGTTGAACCGTTCCTGCTCCTCGCGGCGCGCATCCTGCTCTTTCTGCGCCTCGCTCAGCAGGCGCAGATAGTGCTCCGCATGCTGTTGGAAATTCTCGGTTGCGACCCGGTCGCCCGCCAATTGCGCATCGCGCGCCAATTGGTTGTATTTCTCAATGATCTGCTGCGGCGTGCCGCGTACCTTGCCTTCGGGTCCGGAACTGTCAAACACACGGTTGACGACATTCCCGACGGTGCGGTTGCGGTTCGGCTTGTTCCGCTGACGTGACTTCGATGATCTCATATGGTGCTGTCCAGCCCTGATGCTCAAAATGTTCGCTTGACCCGATGGGCGCCCCTTGCGTCGAATAAAACCGGATCGGACATGTTCTGGCTTGGTGTCAAGCGGGACCGCCCGAATGGGCATCCTCCGTCGTGACTGGACACCAATAAGCACGCGTCGCCCGGTCGCACAAGAGCAAAGCGGAAAATTTCCGCAAATCTAGCCGATTATGGCTCATTTCTGCGTGAACGCACAGGCCAGACCCCGCAGACAACCCGGTCGCGCCCTTCCAGATCAGGCAGGACAGCCACCGCCTCGAATCCCGCCGCGCGCAGGATGTCGGCCACCTCTGGCCCCTGCGTCCAGCCGATTTCGACCATCAACCGCCCACCGGGGTGCAGATGCACGCCCGCCCCGCCCGCAATCGCGCGATAGGCGCTCAGCCCATCCGCCTCATCGGTCAACGCCCCGCGCGGATCGTGCGCCCGCACCTCGGGCATCAGCCCAGCCATTTCCGTCGCCGCGATATAGGGCGGGTTCGACACGATCAGGTCAAACACCCCCGTGACGCCATCGAACCAATCCGCCCGGATCAAATCCAGCCGCGCCGCGACCCCGTTCCGCGCGGCATTGCGCGCCGCCACCTTGATCGCCGCCTCCGAAATATCCGTGGCCACGCCCCGCGCCCCCGACCACTCCGCCAAGAGCGTCACCGCCAGAATGCCACTTCCGGTGCCAAGATCGAGCAAAGCCAAGGGCTTGGGCCCTGCCAAGGCTTCGGCGATCAGGCATTCCGTCTCGGGGCGCGGATCAAGCACATCCGCCGTCACCTCAAAGGTCCGACCCCAAAACTCCCGCCGCCCGAGGATCTTGGCGACAGGTTCCCGCGCCTCCCGCCGCGCGATCAGCGCCGCGAACCGCTCAGCCGCCCCCGGCTCCAGATCATCGCCCAGATGCAGGGTCAGCCGGTCACGCGCAATCCCCACGGCCTCGGCCAAGAGCGCGCGCGCATCCCCGGCCGCCGCCTCGATGCCCGCCACCTCCAACCGCTGCGCCGCCTCCAGCAAGGCCTCGCGCAGGGTCACGACATCTCGGCCAGCAATGTGGCCTGCGCATCGGCGGTCAGCGCGTCAATGACCTCATCGAGATCACCGCCCAACACCTGTTCCAATTTATAGAGCGTCAGGTTGATCCGGTGATCGGTCATCCGGCCTTGGGGGAAATTATAGGTGCGAATCCGCTCGGATCGGTCGCCTGTGCCCACCTGCGCCGCCCGATTGGCGCTGCGTTCGCTGTCCACCCGGTTGCGCTCCAGATCATAGAGCCGGGTTTTGAGGACCTGCATGGCAATCTCGCGGTTGCGGTGCTGCGATTTCTCGGAACTCGTGACCACGATTCCCGTGGGCAAATGCGTGATCCGTACCGCCGAATCGGTGGTGTTCACATGCTGGCCGCCCGCCCCGGACGAGCGCATCGTGTCGATCCGCAGGTCATTGGCGTTGATCTGGATATCCACATCCTCCGCCTCGGGCAGCACCGCCACGGTGGCGGCAGAGGTGTGGATGCGCCCGCCGCTCTCGGTCTCGGGCACACGCTGCACGCGGTGCACCCCCGATTCGTATTTGAGCCGGGCAAAGACCCCCTCACCGCCGATCCGTGCCACCAATTCGCGGATACCGCCCAATTCGCTTTGCTGTTCCTCGATCACCTCAAAGGACCAGCCGCGCGCCTCCGTATAGCGCTGATACATGCGCATCAGGTCCGCAGCAAAGAGCGCCGCCTCTTCCCCCCCCGTTCCGGGCCGGATTTCCAGAATCGCAGGCCGCGCATCCGCCTCGTCTCGTGGCAAGAGCGCCAGTTGCAACGCGGCTTCCATCTCCGGCAACCGCGCCTCCAGCGCCGCCACCTCTTCGCGCGCCAGATCGCGCATCTCGGGGTCGCCCAGCATCGCGCGCGCGCCCTCCAGATCGTCCAGCGCCTGCCGATAGGCGCGGATTTCCTCGACCACGGGCCGCAATTCCGAATACTCGCGCCCAAGGCGGGCAATATCGCCACCGCCCTGCATCATCTGCGCCTCGACGTAATCAAAGCGCTCCGCGATCTGTTGCAATCTGTCCAAGGGTACCATGGGAATGATCCTCTGTCCCATCCTTGTGACTTGGTCAAGAGGCGTCACCTGTGCTAGAATCACAGGATGAAAGCGTTGCTACCCCTCTTTCTGATCTGCGCCACTCCGGCGCTCGCCGATGCCACCATCGGCGGCAAGACGGTGGAATGCTATTGCACCGACCGCAATGGCGCGCGCGTCGAGATGGGCGAGACGATCTGCCTTCAGGTCGATGGCAACATGTTCATGGCGCAATGCCAGATGTCGCTCAACGTGCCCATGTGGCGCAAGATCACGGATGGATGCCTATCCTCCCGCCTGCCCCAATCGCTGCAACCAGCCGTCGATGCGGGTGGCGTTGACGCCCAGATCTGACTTGCCAAAGCGCAGACGCCCGTAAATCTCGAGGGTCTCGCCGTCCTGCCGCAACGTGGTATAGTCGGGAAACCCAAAGAGCCGCGAACGCGTGACATAGGTGATCATGCCCTGCGCCACATCCCCGGCCAGCACTCGCGTGCGCGGCGTGGCGCGGATGATCCCGTCGAGCGCGGCCAGATCCCCCGGCACCACCCGCACGGCCCCGCCCGCAAGATCGCCCGGCGTGGCGCTCTCGGGCATCACATGCCAACGCGCCGGATCACTTGGCGCAAGCCGCACATAGGCCATCCCCGCCACGATCCCGAGCAGGACCAGACCAAGCCAGAGCCTCATCGCAGCGCCCCGATACCGCTCACCCGGCCTGCGCCCCGTCCACGGTCTCGGCCAGCGCCTCGGCCCGCGCGGCGATCTCGGCGAGTGTCTCGACCACCTCGTTGGGCACCACCGGCACCTCGATCCTCTGCGCCTCGGGTGCGGGTGCGGTGCGCAGCTGATCCAGTTCCGCCTCCTTCTCCGCCAGCCGGTCCTCGGCCTCGCGCAGCTTGTCTTGCAGGCCTGCGGTCTTGTCGGCCAGCATCAGACCCGCCATGAGCAACATGCGCGGCTCGGGGATGCGCCCGATCTGCGCCGCCAATACGGCGGCCTCCTCGTCCAACATCTTCGCGGCGGCATAGAGGTAATGCTCCTCGCCCGCCTGACAGGCCACCTCGAAATTGCGTCCCCCGATCTCGATCTGAACCTCAGGCATCCGATGTCTCCGTTTTCTCTGTCTGCTCCGGCGCGGCACCCGCCTCGGCGATCACCTGCCCCAAGGCCGCCAGCACCGCCTCGACCTCGCCCCGATCCGCACCCCGCGCGGCGCGCAGCCCCTCCAACTCGGCCATCATCGCCTTGTTGATCAGATGCGGTTCGACCACGCCCGCCACCTGCGCGGCGCGCAGCGCCTGATTGTTGTCGCGCAACTGCTGATTGGCCTTGCGCAGCGCCTGCAGATCCGCATCGAGCTTGCGCAGGCTTTCGGCCTGCGCCCCCTCCACCGCGTCCAGCTTGGCATGCAGCGCCTTGATCCGCTCCTGCAACTGTGCATTGGCCAGTTGCTCTTCCTCCAACTGCCCCCGCAGCCGCGATACTTCTTCAGGATCGGCGGCGGTTTCAGGCGCGGCCGCGGGCCGCCCCTCCAGCCCCTGCGCGATGCGGTCCAGCGCCGCGGTGATCCGTGCCTGCAACTCGTTTATCTGGCTCATCCTCGAGGGTCCTCGCTTCTTTGCCCGGCTGTCCCACGAATCGCACACCGGGCGGGTTTTGATCAAGTCTAATGAAAGGATCAGCGAAATGCGCCCCCAAACCCGCTCAATCCATCGCTTCAGCCGCCTCGCGCTTGAACTTCTGGACCGGGCTGGTATGCAACGCCCAGATACACCCGTCAGACACCGCCATTCAAAGGATGCACGCCCCGTGGACATCGCCGCCCTTCGCACCGCCAACCCCGATCACTGGTCCAAGGCCACCGCCATCCGCGCGCTGACCCTCGACGCCGTCGCTGCCGCCAACTCCGGCCATTCCGGCATGCCCATGGGCATGGCCGATGTCGCGACCGTGCTCTTTGAGAAACATCTGAAGTTCGATCCCAGCGATCCCAACTGGCCCGACCGCGACCGCTTTATCCTGTCGGCGGGGCATGGCTCGATGCTGCTTTATTCCCTGCTGCATCTGACCGGCTATGCCGACATGACGATCGAGCAGATCCGCAATTTCCGCCAATGGGGGGCCAAAACCGCAGGCCACCCGGAATATGGCCACGCCACCGGCATCGAGACCACCACCGGCCCGCTCGGTCAGGGGATTTCCAACGCCGTGGGCTTTGCCATGGCCGAAGAGATGCTGCGCGCCCGCTTTGGCGCGAAACTGATGGATCACTATACCTATGTCATCGCCGGCGACGGCTGCCTGATGGAGGGTGTCAGCCAAGAGGCCATCGGTCTGGCCGGACGGCACGAGCTGTCGCGCCTGATCGTGCTCTGGGACAACAACAACATCACCATCGACGGCACCGTCGATCTGGCCGATCGCACCGATCAGGTGGCGCGCTTCCGCGCCTCCGGCTGGCATGTGCTGGAAATCGACGGGCATGACCCGATGGCGATTGACGCAGCCCTGACCGAGGCCAAGACCACGGCCCAGCCCACGATGATCGCCTGCAAGACCCATATCGCCCTTGGCCACGCGGCCCAGGACACCTCCAAGGGCCATGGCGCGCTGACCAATGCCGATCAGCTTGCCGCCGCGAAAGAGGCCTATGGCTGGCCCTATGGCCCGTTCGAAATTCCCGCTGACGTGAAATCGGCATGGGAGAAAATCGGCCAACGGGGCGCCGCAACCCATGCCGCATGGGCCAAGCGTCTGGCAGAGGCCTCGCCCGCGCGCCAGGCCGAGATTGCCCGCATCTTCAACCGCGACATGCCGGCGAAACTTGGCGCGCGCATCCGCGCGCTGAAAAAGCAGATCAGCGCCGAGGCCCCCAAGGTGGCCACCCGCCAATCCTCGGAAATGGTGCTCGAGGTGGTGAACCCGATCCTGCAGGAAACCGTCGGCGGCTCTGCCGATCTCTCGGGTTCCAACAATACCCGCTCGGGCGACATGACCGTCTTTGACGTGGACAACCGCAAGGGCCGCTATATCCACTGGGGCATCCGCGAACATGGCATGGCCGCCGCGATGAATGGCATGGCGCTGCATGGCGGCATCCGCCCCTATGGCGGCACCTTCATGTGCTTTACCGATTACGCCCGCCCCGCCATGCGTCTGGCCGCGCTGATGAAGATCCCGACCGTGTTCGTCATGACCCATGACAGCATCGGTCTGGGCGAGGATGGTCCGACCCACCAGCCTATCGAACATCTCGCGATCAGCCGCGCCACGCCCAACACTTGGGTCTTCCGCCCCTGCGACACGGTCGAGACCGCCGAAGCCTGGGAACTGGCGCTGACCTCCAAGGAAACCCCCTCGGTCCTGTCGCTGACCCGTCAGGGCCTGCCCACCTTGCGGCGCGAGCATAAGGCCAAGAACCTGACCGCCCAGGGCGCCTATGTGCTGGCCGATGCGGAGGGCAAACGCCAGGCGATCCTGATGGCCACCGGATCGGAGGTCGAGATTGCCATGAAGGCGCGCGATCTCTTGCAGGCCGAAGGCATCGGCACGCGCGTTGTCTCGATGCCGTGCTGGGAACTCTTCGAGGAACAGGATGACAGCTACCGCAAACGCGTCCTGCCCGCAGGCCCGGTGCGCGTCGCCATCGAGGCGGCGATCCGCTTCGGCTGGGACCGCTGGCTCTACGGCGAGCGCGGCCGCCGCGAAAAGGGCGGCTTTGTCGGCATGCACGATTTCGGGGCCTCGGCACCGGCGCCGACGCTCTACAAGGAATTCGGCATCACGCCCGAGGCCGTGGCGGACAAGGTCAAATCCCTGCTCTGAGCCGGGGACTAAACCCAATGTAGAAGCCCGGATGCCCCGCGTCCGGGCTTTTTATTGGCAATGAGATGTCGCGCAGCACTTGCCCCCGCGCGGAACAAGGCGCGTAGCGCCGCCGCGCGGATCGCTGGGCCGTCCCGCGGCCTAGCGATTTTGAGAGGGAGCGCAATTCTGTGGGGGCACATGGACTTGGCGGGCATAAATTGGCAACCACAACTGTCGCATCGCTAGTCCCCGGCCCAGCGATCCGCGCACCTCTTCCACCACATCCCCCAACTTGCGCGCGCCCACACCCAGCCCCTACACTCTCTCATCATGCCCAGCCTCTGTCGCGATTGCCTGACCCGATTCGACACCGCCCGCCGCTGCCCCGCCTGCGGCAGCCCCCGCATCGTGGCCCATCCCGAACTCTTTGATCTCTCCATCGCCCATATGGATTGCGATGCCTTCTACGCCTCTGTCGAGAAACGCGACAATCCAGAGCTTGCCGACAAGCCGCTCATCATCGGCGGCGGACGGCGCGGCGTGGTCTCGACCGCCTGCTATATCGCCCGCATCAAGGGGGTGCGCTCTGCCATGCCGATGTTTCAGGCGCTCAAACTCTGCCCCGAGGCGGTGGTGATCAAACCGCGCATGCAGGTCTATGCCGAGGCCTCGCGCGCCATCCGCGCCATGATGCTCGATCTCACGCCGGACGTGGAACCGCTCTCGCTGGATGAGGCGTTTCTCGATCTCACCGGCACCGCGCGCCTGCATGGCGCACCGCCCGCCGTGATGCTGGCGCGCCTCATCAAGCGGATGCGCGACGAGTTGGGCCTGACCGGCTCCATCGGCCTCAGCCATAACAAGTTTCTGGCCAAGATCGCCTCGGACCTCGACAAACCGCATGGGTTCGCGGTGATCGGTGCGGGGGAAACCGCCGATTTCCTGCGCGACCGTCCCGTCAGCCTCATCTGGGGCGTGGGCCAGTCCACCCTCAAGGCGCTGAATGACGCGGGCATCCGCAGCTTTGCCGATCTCCTTCGGTGGGACCGCCGCGATCTCAATGCGCGCTTTGGTTCCATGGGCGACCGACTCTGGCATCTGGCGCGCGGGCAGGACCGCCGCCGCGTCTCGGCCAATGCGCCGGTCAAATCCATCTCGAACGAAACGACATTCTACGAGGACACCCGCGACCGCGACCTGCTCGATGGCCACATCTGGCGGCTGGCGGAAAAAGTGGCGGACCGTGCCAAGGCCCGCGCCCTCGCGGGCCGCGTCGTCACGCTCAAGCTCAAGCGCGCTGATCACACGCTGCTCACCCGCCGCCACGCCCTGCGCGACGCCACCCAGCTTGCCGACACGCTCTACCGCACCGCCCGCGCGCTCTTGGATCAGGTACCGCAAGGGGCCGCCTACCGGCTCATCGGCGTCGGCCTGTCGGATCTGGTGCCCGAAACCGCCGCCGACCGCTCGGGCGATCTCTTGGACCCCCAAGCCACCCGCCGCGCCGGGGCCGAACGTGCCACCGACGCCATCCGCGCCAAATTCGGGCCAGATGCAATCGTCAAAGGGCGGGCGTTGCGGTAGGGAATGGGCGCGAGAGGTTCGATCATGTTTTGAGCTATGCCCCAATCACCAAGGCGCGGAATCAAGGTGCCGCAGGCACCGCCGCGCTGCGCCCGACCGCCCCACCGGGCGGGCGCATTTGCAACGGCTCAACTCACTAAAAACGCGGAAGACTTGGCAGGCATAAATTGCCAATAAATACTGTTGCTGCGCCCACCCGGCGGTCGGGCACCGCGCGGCCCCCTACTCCGCCGCCAGTGGCCGCGCCTCGGCGCGCCCGATCTCCGCGATGTCATGGATCACCCCGGACAGCAATTTGCGGAACGCCTCGAAATTGCCGTTGGGCCGAATGAGGCGCTCGTTCATGTAGAGCGCGCGGTCAATCTCCACCTGCACGGCATGGCGCGCGCGCGCCGGGCGGCCATAAGCCTGCGTGATATAAGCCCCGGCAAAGGGCGTGTTGCGCGTAACCACCAGCCCGGCGTTGACGAAGGCCGCCTCGATCCGCTCCACAATCGCCCCATCCGCCGCCGCCCCGAACCGGTCGCCCAGAACGATCTCGGGCCGGCGCACGCCCCGCCGCGCCACCGCATCCATCGCCTCATGCGGCATCGAATGGCAATCAATCAGAATAGACTGCCCGAACATCAGATGCGCCTGATCGAGTTGCCCCTGCAACGCCGTGTGATAGGGCTTCCAGTAATTCTCGATCCGGTGCTCTGCCTCGGCCATGCTCAGCTTGCCCGCATAGATCGCCTGCCCATTGGCCACAACGCGCGGAATGACACCCAGCCCCGAGGCCACACGCGGATTATGCCCCTGCCGCGCCACGCCCTCGATCAGGGCCGGGTCCAATTCATCGGCGCTGCGGTTCAGATCGACATAGGCGCGTGGTGCCCCCGCCTTGATCAACGGCGCTCCATGGAGCGGCGCGCTCTCGAACAACTGATCGACAAACGCATCCTCGGACGAGCGCACCGAATGCTCGTTCAGCGTGGTGCGCCGCAGAAAGGTCCAAGGGTAATCCCGCCCGCTATGGGGCGAGGCGAACACCACCGCCGTGGTCCGCCGTTCGGGATGCGTGAGGTGATAGGCGACCTTGGGCATGCGTGTTCCTTTCCCCCGTGATAATAGACTGAAATTGGTGTTCTAAAAGCCCTTGATCCCCTCTCCGACTCCTTTTATAGACCACCGAACCGGCGCGGATTTCCGCGCCCCTCTTTTTGGGGCAGGCGATCGGCTGGCATTCATGGGCGATTAGCTCAGTGGTAGAGCACTTCGTTGACATCGAAGGGGTCACAAGTTCGAACCTTGTATCGCCCACCATGAATTCACTGTCCCGCACACCGGGACGCCCGCAACCCCAGGCGCTGGCCCGCGCCGCGACAACCGAGGAGACGACCATGAAGGTTCGTAATTCGCTCCGCTCGCTCAAGAACCGGCACCGGGATTGCCGTGTCGTGCGCCGCAAAGGCCGCGTCTACGTGATCAACAAGACCCAGCCGCGTTTCAAAGCCCGTCAGGGCTGAGCCGCGATCAGCCCTGCGGCTGAAGGATCAAAACCCCGCCCAACCGGCGGGGTTTTTCTTTGGGGGATGGCCGCGCCTTGGGTTCGATTGCCGTGCCGCGCGATGGCCAGACCGCGGTTTGGCGATAGAACGGCGGAAACTGCCCGTTTATCCCAGCAAAATCCGTATGCCACCAACGTGTCGCACCACATTGCAAAATCGCCAGACCGGGGGGCGGTCTGGCGATCGCGCGGAACCTTCGGTTCTATTCGCGCGGGCTGCGTCTCAAACCTCGCCTCAATCCCTGAGCAACTCGTTGATCCCGGTTTTGGAGCGCGTCTGCGCGTCCACCCGCTTGACGATCACCGCGCAATAGAGGTTGATGCCATTCTTCGACGGCATCGAGCCTGCGACAACCACGGAATAGGGCGGCACTTCGCCATACATGACTTCGCCGGTCTCGCGGTCCACGATCTTGGTGGATTTTCCGATGAAAACCCCCATGCCCAGAACCGATCCCTCGCGCACGATGCAGCCCTCAACCACCTCGGAGCGCGCACCGATAAAGCAATTGTCCTCGATGATCGTCGGCCCCGCCTGCATCGGCTCCAGCACGCCGCCGATACCGACACCGCCCGAGAGATGCACATTCTTGCCGATCTGCGCACAAGACCCCACCGTGGCCCAGGTATCCACCATCGTGCCGCTGTCCACATAGGCGCCGAGATTGACAAAGGACGGCATCAGCACCACGCCCGGCGCGATATAGGCCGACTTGCGCACGACGCAGTTCGGCACGGCGCGGAAGCCCGCCGCCTTCCACTCGTTGTCGCCCCAGCCCTTGAACTTGCTGTCGACCTTGTCCCACCAGCCCGCGCCCTGCGGCCCGCCTGCGTGCACTTCCATATCCTTGATCCGGAACCCCAGAAGCACCGCCTTCTTGGCCCACTGGTTCACATGCCACTGGCCATCCGCCTGCCGCTCCGCCACCCGCAGGCTGCCGCTGTCAAGCGCCGCCAGCGTTTCCTCGATGGCCTCGCGGGTCTCGCCTCCCGTGGCGGAGGTGATCGTGTCGCGCGCCTCCCAGGCGGCTTCGATTGCGGATTCTAGAACTGCGTTTGACATAGAGCCTCCGGTTACAATTGTTCCACGCGGCTATAGCCAAATGCGCGCGCTCACACAATGCAAGAGACCCGCCCCTGTCGTGGCATGGTCGGGGCGACCCCACGGCCGCCCCAAGGCCGCTTCAGGCGGCAAGATCCAGCTTCACCAGCGTCTGGTTCAACAGGACATAGGCAATCTCGCCAAATGTCACCGGCCCGGTAAAGCCCGCCGTCAGCTTGCCCTCCATATCGCCGTAAACATAGTTGAGAATACAGTTGCACGAATAGCTGCCCTCACCTGCGGACCCAACCTGCGCGGCAAACGTCTTGGCATAGTCCTCCTGCGGGGCCGCCAGACGATACTCAACGCCCGGAAACACAGGGGCGTAAAAGGCCACGCTGCTGGCCTCGGGATCGACCGACTGGAACGACACATTGATCAGCGCACCCGCATAATTAGCCACAAGCGGCAATTTGGTGTCGATGCCCTTATCCGTCACGTACTGAGAGAAATCGACCTCTGCACCGTTCACATAGGCTTTGCGTGCCGAAAATCCGGCCTCGGGAAAGGAGAAAACGAGGCCGGCATCGTCGCCTTGTTTGAAGATATTTACGATATCAAGGCTCGGCTGCATCCCGTCAGGCAAGGCAACATGCAAAAGAACAGCCCCATCCTCATGCTTGGCACCCTGCGCGCCATCAAAAACAGAGGGCGCCACCTTGCCAATTTCTTCCAGATGCACGCCACTGACCCAGCCCAACAGCGGCTGGTCAAACACGTCGCCATAGCCTGCACCGTCCTCGGCAAACCGGGCATGCGCCTCGGAAAAGGCGGGAATGATCACCAGCGTCACGCCACCGGGCTGATAGCCTTGCGCCAAAGTCGGCAAATCCGCCGTGGCCAGATGACGCGCAGTTGCGCGGCTTCCTTCTGGAAAGGTGGTGCAGAAGAGGTGATCACGATCCACCTTGCCACCGGCCTCCGTCATGAAATAGACCGTGCTTCCGCCGATCCAGTTGCCCTTGGGCAATGTGCTCAGCAACTCCGGCGCACCGGCAATCGACATCACCGCGCCGGCCTCGATCCGTGCAGCCACTTCTTGCGGGGTTAGGAATTCGTTCTTCATCGCGTATCCTTCAATATAAATCAGAGAGTTGCCAACTCGGCGCTGGCGGCGGGATTCTTGGCGATAAAGGCACGCAAATCCGCAACAAGAACGCTTAGCTTTGCAGGTTCCGTGCGCGCCTGCACACGGAGCCGGTTCAAAACGATGCGCGTGGCCAGCGATGCCGCTGCCAGATCGCTTGTCCCGTTAATGGCCCGTAACAGGTCCGTTTCCGAAAGTACCATTGAGTGCCCTCCTTGTCCGTTGATCGACACAGGAAGGCCCTGCAAGAAATGCGCCAACTCGCGTGACGCACAGGGATGGAGGGCCGCAATTTCCCGGCACATGCACCAGCGCTGCGGCAGCTATCCCGCCAGATGCACGGGCAGGATGGCCTCAGCCGCCCCGGATCAATTCATCCTCGTCATCCGAGGCCGACAATCCCAGCGCATCCAGGCCATTTTCCAGATGATCCGACAGATGCGGCGTGCCCAAGAGGTAATCGGCGCAGGGTGTGGTCGCCTCTTCATAGGCGGTGCGCTTGGCCTCTTCGAGTTCTTCGGCCTCGAAACTGCCGCGCCCGATCCACATGACGGCAACCAGACTGGCCTGTTCCTCTTCGCTCAGCCGATCCAGAAAGGCGCGCAACTCGCCTTCGGCGCGCTCCAATTCACGCGCCATCAGCACCACCTGCGCGATTTTATGTACCGTGATCTCCAGCATGTTCCCGCCCTCCTGTCGCGCTTATCCTAGCACAGGATTGCCGGGCGCACAGCCACCCGTCCTTGATCTCACGCAAAGAGCCGGTAATAGACCCAATCCGGCAAAAACCGAGACAAACGAAAGACATAGCTGAAAAGTCGCGGGAAATTCCGCTGGAATGCAGCCTCGTCACACATCAATTCGAACATCTCTTGGGCTGCCGCCTCGGGTGTCATGATAAAGGGCATGCGAAACTGGTTCTTGTCCGTCAGCCGCGTCTTGATGAAACCGGGGTTGGCCAGTTGCACCCGCACGCCGCTGCGCCAAAGATCAGCGCGCATCGATTCCGCCAAGGACATGGTCGCCGCCTTGGACGCGGCATAACCAATCGCCCCCGGTAGCCCACGAAACCCCGAGAGCGAGCCGGTCAACACCACATGGCCCGCGTCCCGCGCCACCATATCTGGCAACACCGCGCCGATGACCCGCACTGCGCCGGTGAAATTCACATCCGCCATGGCCACCACTTGTTCGGGGTTCCATTCGGTTGCGGGCATCGGCCAGTAAACTCCGGCCAGCCACACCAGCCCGTCGATCTGCCCCACCGCACGCGCGGCCTCGGCCACGCTGTCGGCGTCCTGCACATCCATGGGCACGGCCCGCGCCCGCCCCGGCAACCCGGCCACGACCTCGTCCAGCCGCTCGGCATTGCGCGCCGACACGATCACCTCGGCCCCGGCTGCGCTGATCTTCTGCGCCAGTGCGGCCCCCAGCCCCTCGCTGGCGCCCACCAGCCAATAACGTTTGCCGCGCCAGTCCATCATGCCTCGACCCGCCGCATCACCGCCACCAATTCCGCCACCTTGATCCCGAACTTGCGAAACTGGCTGCGATTGATCACCACCCCGTTGGGGGCCAGATACATCCAGTCGGTGACGCTCAGCACATGGCCCCCCGCCTCTTTCGGCAGGCGGATGCGATAGCAAAGCCGGGCGGCTGCGCCCATCTGCTGTCCCGTGCCCGTGCCCACCAGATCCTCGGCCTCGGCCCGGATGCTGCCATCATTGCCCAGCTCCAGCTGCCACTCGCGGTCCTGCGCATTGCCGCTGTCATAATCGAAATGCTCGCGCATCACGCCGCGATTGCCCTGCCAACTGGCCTCGAAATCGCCGGTGAACCGCGACGCGACCCGCCCCAGAGGGCCGTAAATCACCCCTTCGCATTTGATCGCGCCGTTCAGATGCTCGCGCAGATCAAACTGCGGACCCTGTTGCGCGTAATCTTCAGGTGCCTGCGCGTCAAAGCCCGCATAACGCTCTTTCAGCAGCACCAGCGCCAGCATCGCGAACGCCCCCAGCAGAGTCCATCCCAAAGCCTCCATCAGATCAGCTCCTTTCCTCAATTGGTGTTCGGGCCAAGAGCGCAATGGCCAAGAGTTTCAAGACACAGGGCACAGCCCCGTAAAGCAGGCTGAGCAGGGTCAGCGCCGCCGCATCGTTGTTCTGCCCGGCGGCAAAGCCTCCTGCCTCAAGCAGGGGCAAGAGCGCCACCGCCGCCAGCGCCAGCGTGAATTTCGACACAAAAGACCAGAGGCCAAAGCCCTCCGCCGCGCCCGGTGACACCTGCGCCATGCGCCGCGCGAAGAGGGCGGGCAAGAGCGTCATATCAGCCCCCATCGCCGCGCCAGAGGCGAGGCAGATCACGCCAAAGGCCCAGAGATCACCTGCGTCCAGCAGGATTGCCCCGGCAAAGGCCGCAATCGACAGGACCATACCCGCCAAGAGCATCCGTTTCGCGCCAAACCGCTCGGCCAGGGTGCCCCAGAGCGGGGCCGCCGCCGCTGCCGACAGAAAAAAGAGCAAGAGAAACGGGCCTTCCCATCCGGGCGCCTGCAACCGGCTCTCGACGAAGAAGAGAAAGAGCGTCGAACTCACGGCCACCGGGGCGGCATTGACCATCGCCACCAGCAGCAAGCGCCGCGCGACCGCATCGCGCAGCACCGGGCCAAAGCCTGTACCGGGCACCCCGCCGCAATCCTGCCATTGCCCCAGCATCGCAAGCGCCGCAAGCCCTGACAAAATCGCAAAGCTCACGGCAAAGCCGCCGAAGCCGCCCAAGACCACCGGGGCCACCGCCGCCGCGCATATCCCCAACAGCGCGCCGGTTTCCCGCCACCGCGCCAGCCGCAAATGTCCCTGCCCCGGCATGGCCGACGCCGTCGCCACGCCCTGCGCGTAAAAGCAGATGGTGAGGTAGCTGAAGGCCGAAAACACCAGCACCAGCATGGTCGCGAACCACCAGAGCGGCGCAATCGGCGGCGCAATCGCAAAAAGGCCCAGCATCGCCGCCGCCATCACCGCCACCGCAATCCAGACGGTCAACGCGCGATGCGCCCGCAGCCGCTCTGCCAATCGCCCCAGCGCCGGGTCCTGCACCACATCAATCAGCCGCAACGCAAACAGCACCGCGCCCAGCGCGCCCAAGGACACGCCATATTCATCCACATAGAATTTCGGCGCATGGATATAGAGCGGCAGCCCCGCTGCCGCCAAAAGCGCGCCAAAGAGCGCATAGCCCGGCAGGCGCGGCGCGCTCTGCGCCACGGTCCCGGTCAGAACCGCACTCACCGGCTCACCTCGTCGGCGGGCGGTGCCGGGCGGCTGTGAAACCGCGCCCCCTTCCACCACAGCTTGAGCGCCTGCCAATGGATCAGGCCCAGCACCCGCCGCGACCCCAAGGGTCGCCGCAGCATGGCGCGCAGCAGCCCGCCCGTGGTCAGAGGCTTGCGCGCGCCCACCAGCGTGGCAATCACACCGCCATGACCGCCCGAGAAATCAATCCAGACGCCAATCCGGTCCTCGCGCAGATCAAAGCGAAATTCATAGCCGCCTTCGATCTGCAGAAAAGGCGATACATAGAATATTTTGCGCGCCCGGATGCGATCCTCTGCCGTGATCGGCCCCATGTCGTCGCGGTGGCAGAGATAGGAATGACGGTCCCCATAGGTATTCGTGACCTCGGCGATGATCACCGGCACCTGACCGGCGGCATCGCGACAAATCCAGAAACTGACCGGGTTGAACACATGCCCCAACATGCGCGGCTGTGCCAATAGCTCGATCTGCGCGGGCGCGGGCATCTGCCGTTCCGCCAGCACCGCGCGCACCCAGGCGGCCCCTTGCCCCTGCCCCGGCGCGCCGCCGTGATCCCGGTCCCAGACCGAGGCGAGCCCCCGCCGGTTGCGCCCAAAAAGACGTGGCGCGTCCACCTCGGCCTCTGCGTCCAGAAGCACATAATCAATGCCGTAACGAAAGGCGTTTTCAATCCCGCCCTTGCGCCCATGCCAGGTATGGCCCGCGATATGATCGACCCGGCTCACGCCACCGCCACGGTCTGCGCGGCCTTGGCGCAAATCGCCTCGGCCACTTCCAGCCCGCTCGACAGCCCGTCCTCGTGAAACCCGTGCCGCATCCAGGCGCCGCAAAACCATGTATTGCGCCGCCCATTTCCGGCCCGCACGCGGGATTGGGCCGCCACCGCCTCCAGGTCGTAGACCGGATGGCGCAGCGTGACCTGATCGTAGATCAGCGCCTCGCGAATGGGCCGCGTGGTGTTGAGCGTGACGAAATGCGGATCGTCCTGCGGAATGGGTTGCAGGCTGTTCATCCAGTAGGTCAGATCAATCTGACCCACCCGCTTGACGCGGGCCTCGGTATAGTTCCACGACGACCAGACCGCCCGACGGCGCGGCATCACGCTGGCATCGGCATGCAGGATGATGTCATTGGGCTGATAGGCAATCGCGCCCACATCGCGGCGCTCGGTCTCATCGGCATCCGACAAGAGCCGCAGCGCGTCATCGCTATGGGCGGCAATCACCACCTCGTCGAACCCCTCCCACTCACCGCCTTGAACCCGCACCTCGACACCCTCGGCCAGACGCCGGATCCCTGCCACCGGCGCGCCCAGCCGGGTCTCGGCCCCCTTTGGCGCGCAGGGATTGCTCCAACCGGCGGACATAGGCCACCGACCCGCCGACCACCGTATACCACTGATGCTGTTCGCTATAACCAAGCAAGCCGTGCTGCTTGAAAAACGTCACCAAGGGCTGCGCTGGAAAATCCAACACCTGCTCCACCGGCATCGACCAGATCGCGCCGGAAAAGGGCGTGAGATAATAGTCGCGGAACGCGCGGCCCAGTTTCATCTTGGCGATCAGCCCGGCCATGGTCAAACCCGGCTCGCGGCACGCCTCCAGCGCCCCGGCGTTGAAGCGGAATATATCGCGCAGCATCGCCCAATGCGCCGGGTTGGCCAGATTGCGCCGCTGCGCAAAATACGCGCCCGCACCCTGAAGCCCATATTCCAGCGCGCCGCCCCGAAAGGAGGCCCCGAAACTCATCGTGCTCGGGGCGACAGGCACCTCCAACCGCT
This sequence comes from Roseovarius mucosus DSM 17069, assembly GCF_000768555.3. Lineage (GTDB taxonomy): Bacteria > Pseudomonadota > Alphaproteobacteria > Rhodobacterales > Rhodobacteraceae > Roseovarius > Roseovarius mucosus. The sequence goes on along the minus strand of NZ_KN293975.1, from coordinate 562,891 downwards.
CGAAAAGCGCGCTCAAATGCGGATAGGTGGCATAGTTGAACACGATAAAGCCGGTATCGACCGGTTGATCCCCGCGCTTGCCCGCCATGATCGTGCGCGCATGTCCACCCAGCCGCGCCTCGGCTTCGAACAGCACGACATGGTGCTTGTCCGCCAATCGCTCCGCCGCCCCCATTCCCGTAACACCGGCGCCGATCACGGCGATTTTCTTGCGCGCGGCGGCGCTCGTTTCAAAGGGCATGGGGCGTTTCACCTGTCTATGTGCAGTTTGTCTGCGTTCATACCCATCATTACGGGCCGAAACCGCAAACGGATTAGATTGTTTTTCGTAGGTCCTTCAGGTTTTTTTCATCCGGCGGTGATCCACCATGAACCGCATCGCGTAACTCGTCTATGTTAAACGATGCCACCCTCCTTCTTGATCCTCCCCCCTCGCCGGTGCCCATGGCCCGTGCTATGAGGCGCGGGACAACGGGCAAACGGGCGGGACCGGCACAGGTGACAACGGCACGAGAGACTGAGAATACCGATTGGGTGGCCTGTATCGCGGCCATTCGCGATCAGGGGGACGAGGCCGCCTTTGCCCGGCTTTTCGCCCATTTCGCCCCACGGGTTAAGGCATTTTTGATGCGCTCCGGCGCGGATGCCACGCTCGCCGAGGAATGCACCCAAGAGGTCATGTCGACCCTCTGGCAAAAGGCGCATCTCTTCGATCCCACTCGCGCCTCTGCCGCCACCTGGATTTTCACCATTGCGCGGAACCGTAAAATCGACGCGCTGCGCAAACAAAGACGCCCCGAACCCGAGGATTTGCCCTGGGGCCAGGACCCGGAACCCGACCAGGCCGACGTGCTCGCCCTGCAACAAGAAAGCGACCAACTGGGGCGCGCCATCGCTGCCCTGCCCGCGAAACAGAGGGAATTGATCGAAAAGGCCTATTTTGGCGATCTCAGCCATTCCGAGATTGCCGCCGACACGGGCCTGCCGCTCGGCACGATCAAATCCCGCATCAGACTGGCGCTCGACCGACTGCGCCACGCAATGAAGTAAAGTGTATGTCATGACCAGAAACCAGATCACCCATCACCTGACCGACGCCCTCCTGATGGCCTATTCGGCAGGGACCTTACCCGAGGCGTTCAACCTGACGGTGGCCACACACCTGTCGCTGTGCGACGACTGCCGCGCCCGGGCGGCGGCCTTTGACAGCGTGGGCGGCGCGATGATCGACGGCGCAGACACGGTCGAACTGGCCCAAGACAGCCTTGCCGCCACAATGGCGCGCATCCGCGCCAGCAAACCACAGCACGAGACACCAGCCCCCCGCGCCGGTCTCTTTCCGGCCCCCTTGCGCGACTACGTGGGCGGTGATCTCGACGCCGTGCGGTGGCGGCCCGTCGGCATGGGCGTGAAACAGGCGATCCTGCCCACCTCTCGCGCCGCGACAGCCCGTCTGCTGTTTATCCCGGCAGGCGCTGCAGTGCCCGACCACGGCCATCGTGGCACGGAATTGACCCTCGTGCTGCAAGGCGCCTTTTGCGATGAGGTCGCGCGCTTCGGCCCCGGCGACATCGAGGTGGCGAACGAAGAATTGAACCACACCCCTGTCGCGGAAATCGGCGCTGATTGCATCTGCTTGGCCGCGACCGACGCCCCACTGCGCTTCCGCGCGCTGATGCCGCGCATCGCGCAACCGTTCCTGCGGATCTGAGCGCTCCCCGCTCAGCGCTTGTCCCCCGTGCGCGCCCTGTTCTCCAGCCACGGCGCGCATGGGGGCGGAAAACCCAAGTTACTCCCTGTCAACAACCCGCGTTTCCACGCGCGATGATTTTTCCAGCGTGCGATGCACCGGGCATTTATCCGCAATCTCGCGCAGCTTTTGGCGCTGAATGGCGGTAAGATCTCCCTCCAGCCGGATCACCCGGGTAAAGACATCCACCTTGGCCTCGCCCCGCGCGTCGGCATCCTGCGCATGCACCTTGTCATGGCACACATCGACGCTCACATGCGTGAGCGGCCAGCCCTTGCGCCGCGCATACATCCGGATCGTCATCGAGGTGCAGGCCCCCAGCCCCGCCGCCAGAAACCCATAGGGCGACATGCCGCGATCCGTGCCGCCATAGGCCACCGGCTCATCCGCCAGCACATGATGCGCAGGGCCTGCGTTCACATCCTGAAGGAACCCCTCCGCATCCGCCTCGCTCACCCGCACCACGCCTTCGGGCGCACCGGGCGGCGGTGCGGGCACGCGCATGTCCAGATAGCGCGGCGCCCAGGCGGCAATCACCTGCGCCGCATATTCGGCATCCTCCGGGCCGGTGATCAGATGATCCGCCCCATCGAGCGTGACAAAACTCTTGGGATGTTTCGCCGCGCGGAAAATCTCGGACGCATTCTCGATCCCCACCACGGCATCGCGTGGCGCGTGCAACACCAAGAGCGCCCGGTGCAACCCCGCGATCTTGGGGCCCAGCACCTCGGCGCGCACATCCTCGACAAAGCCGCGCCCGATGCGAATATCCCGTCCCCCCAGTCGGACTTCGGCCACGCCCTCCGCCTCGATTCGCCCCAAGGCATCCCCGAAATTCTCCGTCACATGGCCGGGATCGAAGGGCGCACCGATCGTCACGACCGCCCGCACCGATTTGATCTGCCCCGCGGCCGCCAGGACCGCCGCTCCGCCCAGGCTATGCCCGATCAGCAACCCCGGCGCCATGCCCCGCGCCTCCAGCGCCGCCGCCGCCCGCTCCAGATCCGCGACATTCGACGAAAACGACGTGTTCTCGAACTCGCCCCCCGAATGCCCCAAGCCCGTGAAATCAAAACGCAGCACCGCGATCCCCGCCCCCGCCAGACGCGCCGCGATCCGCCGCGCGGCGGGAATATCCTTGGAACAGGTGAAACAATGCGCAAAAAGCGCCGTCGCCAGATGCGGCCCCTCCGGCAGGTCCAGCCGCGCCACAAGGTCATGTCCGCCATGGCCGGGAAATGTCAGGCGTTCGGTGGGCATGTCACATCCTCCGCATTCTACCACCCCAGACTATGCAGCCGCAGCGTGGATCACCACCCCACCCCGCCCGATGTCACGCGAAGGTGAGGCTCTGTGGCATTTTCCTAAAACCCGGCCCATTCCGCCGCCCGCGCCCAACCCTTCCTTAACCGAGCCGCGCGATGCTCGGATCTGCAAAGAGGGGCGGAACATGCGCACAGAGATCGAAACAACGGGCGATGTGCGGCGTTTCGCGGCGCTGGTCTGCCTCTGCGTTCTGGCGGCCGACGCCCTGCTGCGCGGCCTTGCGCTTTTGCCCGGCGTTGTTCCCACGCTGATGATCGCGGCCCCGCTCGCCTATGCCATGGGTCAGCGCCTCCGGACACATCAGCGGCATGCCCAGGCCCTCGAACAAGCGCTGCATCACGATTCGCTCACCGGCCTGCGCAATCGCGCCAGCCTGCACGCCAGCGTGCCCGGCGACAGCCTCCGCCCCTGCGTCTTGATCTTGGCCGACATCGACCATTTCAAACGCTTCAATGACCGCCATGGCCATGCCGCCGGCGATCTGGCGCTACGTCACTTCGCGACCCTCCTGCAGGCCAATTGCCGCAAGAGCGATCTCGCGGCCCGCATGGGGGGCGAGGAATTCGTGATCCTGATGCCGGCAACCACCATGGCGAATGGCCACCTCGCCGCTCAGCGCCTCGCCCGCCGCATCCGTCAAAGCCCGGTTTTTCTCGACACCGGCCCGCAAACCCTCACGGCGAGCTTCGGCGTGGCCGCGCTCTTGCCTGGCGATACGCTCGACGCAGGGCTGCAACGCGCCGACCGCGCGCTCTACCGCGCCAAAGCTGCCGGGCGCGACCGCGCCTGCCTGCACGACCCGGCGCTCGACACAGCCCCGACCAGACCGCAAAGCACCGCGCAAATTCATCACAGTACGTGATTTGAAATCCTACATAAATTCGTTTCTGGAATTTATACCCAGCCCCTATCTCTGGTCCACCCAACAAAAGGATCGGACCATGCCCCAAGACCTCTGCCACAACGCCAGCGCTCCGGCCCGCGCCCCGCAGGCACCCGCGCTTGTGCCCATCGCCGCCATCCTGCTCGCGGCCTTGACCGCCGCGGCTCTGGCCCCTGCCCCACCAGCCGAAAACACCACTCAGCCCCCGGCCCTCGAAGACTGGCACGGCAATGTCCTGCGCTCGCATTGGTCAGGCGCGGGTCAGCCCCGTTAGAGCAGCTTGCGTCTGATCGGGCTCACATCGCCCCGGGCTTGACCCGGGGCCTCCACGCCTCGGCGAGGTCCCGGGCCAAGCCCGGGACGGGTGTGTTTCGATCGAGCGCAACGCGCCCTAAGCGGCCCCCATCAACGCCGCATCGAACGGATAGCGCGTCAGGTTCTCATAGCCACCTTCCGTGATGAGAACCTGATCCTCCAGCTTGATCGAGAAATCGCTGCCCACCTCGCTCACCAGCGCCTCAACACAGAGCACCATCCCCGGCTCCAGCGCATAATCGAACGCGCCCGCCACCGCCTTGTCGGCATAGGCAACAAGCGGCCACTCATCACAGAGGCCCACGCCATGCATCATGCAGCCGTATTTCTGCGCCTGATACTTCTCCTCCAACTGATGACAGCCCGCGATCAACTCCGGTATCGTCACACCGGGGCGCAGCATCGCCATATTGGCCTCGATATGATCGCGCGCATGGCGCATCGCCGCCACCATATCGGGGCGCGGGGCCGCGTCGCCAATCCACCAGGTCCGGCTGATGTCGACGCAAATGCCGTAACTGCCGATCAGATCGGTATCAAAGGCCACGATCTCGTTATTCTGCACAATGCGTGGCCCACATTCCTGAAACCACGGATTCGTGCGCGGCCCGCTCGCCAAGAGGCGCGTCTCGATCCACTCGCCACCACGCCGGATATTCTCGGCATGCAGCACCGCCCAGATATCATCCTCGCTGACCCCGCCTCCCGGCACCGCCTGCCGCGCAAACCGCTCCATCTCCGCCACCGCCGCTTCGCAGGCGTGGCTCGCACAGCGCATGGCCTTGATCTCGTCCGGTCCCTTGATGGCGCGGGTCTTTTCCGTGACCTCTTCCCCTTCCATGATCGTCAGCCCCTGCGCCTCCAGCGCGCGCAGCCCGTGCAGCATCACCTTGTCCACCGCCAGCCGCCGGTTGCCGGGGCAATGCTCGGCCAAGAGTGCGGCCACATCGCGGGCAAAGACATCGGCGGCCACATCCACCTTGTCGCCCCGGTCGAAATAGAACAGGTCCGCCCCCGACCGCGCCTCGCGCACCAGCGGGTTGAACCGCGACAGGAACGGCGAATTCTTGTAGTCCCAGATTACCATATAGCCATCGGCACAGAGCAGCACGGCACGAAACGGGTTATGCGTGTTCCACAGCTGCATATTGGTGCTGTCGGTCGCATAGCGGATATTGAGCGGATCAAACAGCAACAGCCCGGCATAATCCCGCGCCCCAATTGCCGCCGTCAGCCTCTCCCAGCGAAATTGCCGCATCGTGGGCAAATCTGGCAGTTCCAGCCCCGCCACCGCCCATTCGCCATAGGCCAGTTGCGTAGGTCCAATTTCCACCCGGTCGGGGTCATTGGGCGTGCCATCGCCCAGCATGCTGCCCCGGCTTGGATCAATCTTGCGCGTGTCTCGGTAATGTCTGTTCATCGGCAGGTCCTCCGACATCCAGACTGTGACCGGTCCCCCGGCTTGGCGCGCTCAGTGGCGACATCGCCTATGGTCGCATTTGGCGCGGGTGCTGGGTGGCGGATGGGTCATGGGCATGGTCTGCTCCTGTGCTGCAACCTGCCCCGATCTTGCCCAAGACATCTTAAAAAATCGTTGACGCGCCGGAAATGACCGGCCCGCCGCCCGCGACCTTACAAAATCCCCTGACAAACCTTACGTTTTGTAAGGTCAGCCGCCCCGAACCGTGTCGATCATCAGTTGCACATTGTCCGGGTCCGCATCGGGCGTGATGCCATGGCCAAGGTTGAAAATATGCGGGCCGCCCCGGAAGGCCTCGACAATCTTCCGGGTCTCGCGCACAAGGTCCTCTCCACCCGTAACCATATGGGAAGACTTGAGATTTCCCTGAACGCAGCCATCCTTCTGGACGTTTTCCGCCGCCCATTCCGCGCTCACAGAATCATCGACCGCCACGCAATCAGCACCGGTTTTCGCATGGAATCCCATATAGTTATCGCCCGCTTCTCGGGGAAACGCGATCACCGGAATGCCCGGATGCCGCGCTTTCAGCTCTGAAATGATCCGCTTGGCCGGTGCGACCGCATAGTTCTCGAAATCGTCACCTTTCAGCGATCCGGCCCAGCTGTCAAAGAGCTTGATCACCTCTGCGCCCGCCACGATCTGGGCCGAGAGATACTCGATCGTGCCCTCCGTCAGGATATTTATGATCCCCTCGAAAACCTCTTTGTTTTCAGCCTTGAGCGCATGCGCTGGGCCCTGATCTGGCGTGCCGCGCCCCGCGATCATATAGGTCGCCACCGTCCATGGCGCGCCCGCGAATCCGATCAACGTCGTTTCCTTGGGCAGTGCCCCGGCAAGGTTGCGCACCGTCTGATAGACCGGATTTAACGTCTTGTGAATCTCGTCCACGGGTTTCAGTTTTTCCAGCCCCGCCCGGTCCGTAATCGTCGAGAGCCGCGGTCCTTCGCCCGTCACAAACCACAAATCCGCCCCAAGCGCCTGCGGCAAGAGCAGAATATCGGCAAAGAGAATCGCCGCGTCAAACCCGTATCTGCGGATAGGCTGCAATGTAACTTCGGTCGCCAAGTCGCTGTTATAACACAAAGAAAGAAAATCACCCGCCTCTTCTCGCGTGGCCCGGTATTCCGGCAGATAGCGCCCCGCCTGCCGCATCATCCAGATAGGCGGTGTGGGCAGGGTTTCCCCGGAGATGGCTCTCAGAATGGTCTTTTGCGCGGGCATCTTGTCCTCCGTTTTGTCTGTGGTCGCCTTGACACTTCCAGATGTCAAGCGTCAGGCGCTTGCCACGTCGCTTTGTCACGTCTAAACCTGCGCCATGACACGTGATTTGCCCACCCCGTCCCACCCGCTCAAGATCGGCACACGCGGATCGCCTCTGGCGCTTGCTCAGGCCCATGAGACACGCGCGCGCCTCGGCGCGGCCTTTGATCTTCCCGAAGAAGCCTTTGAAATCGTTGTCATAAAGACGACCGGCGATCAGATCATCGACCGCCCTCTCAAGGAGATCGGCGGCAAGGGGCTCTTTACCCGCGAGATTGAACAGGCGCTTTTGACCGGCGACATCGACATCGCCGTCCACTCGATGAAGGACATGCCTGTCCTGCAACCCGAGGGCCTCTTGCTCGACACCTACCTGCCGCGCGAGGACGTCCGCGACGCATTTGTCTCGCCGTCCGCGCCCTCTCTGGCGGATTTGCCCACGGGTGCCCTCGTCGGCACCTCTTCCTTGCGGCGCAAGGCCCAGGTGCTGGTCGCCTATCCGCATCTCGAGGTTGTCGAGTTTCGCGGTAACGTCCAGACAAGGTTGAAGAAATTGGCCGATGGCGTAGCTGCGTGCACCTTTCTCGCGATGGCCGGTCTCAACCGCCTTGGCCGATCCGAGGTGGCCACCTGCGCGATTGAGCCAGACGTCATGCTGCCCGCCGTGGCTCAAGGGGCGATTGGTATCGAACGCCGCGCAGATGACACCCGCGCCGCCGAAATGCTGGCTGCCATTCACCACAAGGAAACCGGCCAACGCCTTGTTTCTGAACGCGCCTTCCTTGCTACCCTTGATGGCTCTTGCGAGACCCCGATTGCCGGTCTGGCAGAACTCAACGGCAATACCTTGCGTCTGCGTGGCGAAATCCTGCGCCCTGATGGCAGCGAGAGCCTGACGGACGACCAATCCGCCCCGATCGAGGACGGGGCCGAGTTGGGTCGCGCCATGGCCGCCAAACTGCTCGCGGCGGCCGGCCCGGGATTTTTCGACTGGCGCAGCTAACCTACTGATCCGGAATTAGTTTTCCGGGGTTCATGATTCCGTTCGGGTCCACCGCCGCTTTGATCGCACGCATCATCGCGAGGGCGGCGGGGTCTTTATGCGCTGCCATCGCGGGCAGTTTCGACAGGCCGATGCCATGTTCCGCCGAAAAACTGCCGCCAAGGGCGATCACTTCGCGCTCCACCGCCTCTTGCACCGCTCGGCACAGCGCCGGATCATCACGCGAGGGCCAGCCGACATAGTGCAGATTGCCATCGCCCAGATGTGCAACACCAGTGTTTTCTATATCTGAATCAATTGCTTGGCTGACACTTTGAATGCGCGCGATCAGCTCCTCCATCCGGTCTGTCGCCACCGCGATGTCATTCTCGACCACCGGCTTGCACACGCGCAGAATTTGGGCCGAGGCTTCGCGCCGAGCCCAGATTTCCGCGCGCTGCGCCTCACTCTGTGCCACAACAGCGTCGAGAATCAGCCCTTCCTCGTAAAACCCCGCCAGAACCGCCTCAAGATGGGCCGAGATCGGCACAGTACCTGAAGCATCCGGCATCACATCCCGCGGCGCCCGCCCACCCAACTCTACCAAGACATTGACATCATAAGACTTTTCAAACGGCGGCCGCATCTGCGGAAACCGCTGCAACAACACCGTCAGAAACGAACGCGGCATATATTCAAACGCCTCCACCGCACCGCCCGTCTCGTCTTGCAAACGATGCAGCAACCGGAGCGCCGCCCCGACCGTGGGCACGGCCACCATCGCCGTGGCATAGGCACGCGGGCGCGGAAAGAGTTTGAGCACCGCCGCCGTGATGATCCCGAGCGTGCCTTCCGCCCCGATCATCATGTGGCGCAGGTCATAGCCCGAATTGTTCTTGTGAAGCGCACTCATCAGGTTCATCACCTCGCCTGTCGGCGTCACCACCTCCAGCCCCAGGCAGAGATCGCGCGTATTGCCATAGCGCAGCACATTCGAGCCGCCCGCATTGGTCGAGAGCACACCGCCCACCATCGCCGACCCGCGCGCCCCGAAACTGAGCGGAAAGATCAGGTCATGCTCTGCCGCCGCCGCATGCAGCGTGGCCAGGATCACCCCTGCCTCAACCACCGCCACCCGCGCATCGGCCCGAATCTCGCGAATGGCCGACATCCGGTCGAGCGAGAGCATCAGCGCCCCCTCCGCCACCGTTCCCTTGACGAGGTTGGTATTGCCCGACACCGGCACGATGGGCAGCCGCCGAGCATTGGCCCGCCGCACCAGCGCCGCCACCTCGCCCGTATTCGCAGGTCGCGCCACCGCAAGAGGCTGCCATTGGGTCAACCCCGGCCAGTCCTGCGACCACTGCGCGGCCTCTGCCCCGGTCGCCACATGCGCGGCACCGACGATTGCGGCGATTTCGTTGAGAATTGCGGGGTTATGACCTGTCATGGTCGGGATCATGAAACAAACCCCGCCCCACCACAAGTGCGCGAACCCCGCCATTTTCGCCCTTGACGCTTGGCGCGGGCTGTCTTACCTAGCCGCACGGTTTGGCGGAGTAGCTCAGTTGGTTAGAGCAGCGGAATCATAATCCGCGTGTCGGGGGTTCGAGTCCCTCCTCCGCTACCAATCCCTCCCAAAGACTCTCCCAACTATCGCGAAAGTGACCCATGATTTGTCCTTGGCATGGGGCCGCAAGCTGTTAGCTTATCTTTAGCTGTCAGGAAAGGCGCAGGCATGTCTCCCACCCTCCAAACCATACCCGCCCGGCGCGGCAAGGCCACGCGATTGAGCGCCGGAGAGGCTATTCGCATCGTAAACACCCATGGCGCGCAGGTGGTGGATACCTGGGCTTTCAGCGCCGATGACATGGGCGAATTCATGTCGATGGAACATATCCGCCCCACCTTGGGCCGCATCTTTCCCACGGCAGGCGACGCGCTTGTCACCAACCGCCGCCGCCCCATCCTGATGTTCGAAGAAGACAGCTCCATGGGCCGCCACGACACGCTGATCGCCGCCTGCGACGATTATCGCTACGGGCTCTTGGGCTGCACGGACTATCACGACAACTGCACCGACAACCTGCACGCCGCCCTGCGCCAGTTGGGCCTGAGCAGCCCCGAGACCCCCAGCCCGCTGAATCTCTGGATGAATATCCCTGTCGATCCCGAAGGGCACACCTCTTGGGGCACACCGCTCAGCAAACCGGGGGATTTCGTCGTGCTGCGCGCGGTGATGGATTGCGTGGTGGCAATGTCGGCCTGCCCGCAAGACATCCTGCCGATCAACGGGGCCGCCTGCGTGCCGACCGAGGCGCATTTCGAGATACTGGGGCGCTAACGACCGTTTGACCCTCGACCAGGGGTCAGCCTGTCAGCCCCAGTCAGCGAAGCAGAACCACCGGCACTTTGCAAGACCGCACCATCTCGGTCGTGGTCGAGCCGATGATCAGGCTGCGGATGCGGCTGTGGCCATAGGCGCCCATCACCACCATGTCGAACCCCGCCTCGTCCACCAGCTTGCCAAGCGCGGTTTCGGGCTGTCCTGCGATCACGCCAGTCTCGGCCACGATCCCCGCTGCCGCCAAGAGCGCACGGGCATCCTCCAGCCCCTTCTTGACCTCCGGCGTGGCCGCGCCCACCGTGACCACATGCACCCTCAGCCCCGCAAAGAGCGGGCTGCGCGCGATGTGATCCACCGCCTTCATCGCCGAGGTGCCCCCGTCATAGGCCAGCAACACCTTCTCAATGGGCCGAAAGGCGCGGGCCGCCACAACCACCGGCTTGTGACAGGCGCGCACGATCCGCTCGAGGTTCGATCCCAGATGCCCTTTGGCAAAATCCGCCGCCTCGCCGCGTTTGCCGATCAGGATCACGCGCGCCTCCTGTTCGACCTCGGCGACCGTCTCGACAATATCCCCATGACGCAACCGCGTGGTTACGTCGGTCACGCCCGTCCCCTCCAGCAGGGCGCGCGCATCGTCCAGAATGGCCCGCCCCCGGTGTGCCACCAACTTGGCGCGCTGCGCGTCTATCGCTGCCAGTTCCTCCAGTAGCGCCGTGCGCGCACCCAGCCGGATCGACCCCGACAGGTCAGAGGTCTCTGCCCCCTCGCGCCGCCCCAAGACATGCAAGAGCTCAACCGGCGCGCCAGTACGCTCTGCGATCCACGCCGCATGTTCACAGACCGAGGCCGAATAGATCGAGCCATCGACCAAGGCGATGATCTTGTCCGTCATGTCGCTCTCCTCCCTCAATGCGCCATCAACTTGTCGATGGCCCCCGGCTTGTCATGTTCCGCCAGCTTGTCCACGATGGTCTCAGAGGCCGCATTCATGCCGCGGATTTCCACCTCGGCCCCGTCACGGCGGAATTTCAATACCGCCATGTCGAGCGCCTGCACCGATGAAATATCCCAGATATGCGCCGCACTCACGTCGATCACGACCTTCTCAAGCGCCTCACGAAAATCAAAGGCATTCATGAAATCCTCGACGGAGCCATAGAAAAGCTGCCCCTCTACCCGGTAAATGCGTTCGCGCCCATCCTTTGAAATCTCTGACGTAACCCGGAAAAGCTGCGCGATCTTGCCGGCAAAAAAGATGCCCGACAAGAGCACCCCCACCAGCACGCCAATGGCAAGGTTGTGGGTATAGACCACTGTCACCACCGTCGCGATCATCACGATCGAGGACGAGCGCGGATGCTCGCGCAGGTTCCTGATCGAGGACCAGGAAAACGTGCCGATCGAGACCATGATCATGATCGCCACCAGCGCCGCCATCGGAATGTGGCTGACCACATCGCCCAAGCCCACAACGAGGATCAGCAGGAACAGACCCGCCACAAAGGACGACAGCCGCCCGCGCCCGCCCGACTTGACGTTGATGATCGACTGCCCGATCATCGCACAGCCCGCCATGCCGCCGATAAACCCGGTGGCGCTATTGGCAATCCCCTGCCCGATCATCTCTTGGCTACGGTTGGATTTCGTGTCGGTCAGATCATCGACGATATTCTGGGTCATCAGGCTCTCGAGCAGCCCCACGACCGCCACCGCCACAGAATAGGGCAGGATGATCATCAGCGTTTGAAACGTCAGCGGAATGTCGGGGATCAGGAATACCGGCAATGTGTCGGGCAGCGCGCCCATGTCGCCCACCGTGCGCACATCAAGGCCAAGCGCCAGCGTGAGCGCTGTCAGTACAAGGATCGTGACCAGCGGCGATGGCACAGCCTTGGTCAGAAGCGGGAAGAGGTAAATGATCCCCAGTCCCGCCGCGACCAGCGGATAAGTGATCCAAGGCACGCTCCGCGGATCGAGTTCCGGCAACTGCGCCATGAAGATCAGAATAGCGAGCGCGTTGACGAACCCGGTCATCACCGATTTCGACACATAGCGCATCACGAACCCCAGCCGCAGCACCCCCATCCCGATCTGGATAAGCCCCGCAAGTACCGTCGCCGCGAGCAGGTACTCCAGCCCGTAATCCCTGACCAGCGTCACCATCAGCACCGCCGTTGCCGCCGTAGCCGCCGAGATCATGCCGGGCCGCCCACCGGTGATCGCCGTGATCACAGCAATCGAGAAACTGGCATAAAGCCCAATCTTCGGGTCCACACCCGCGATGATCGAAAAGGCAATCGCCTCGGGGATGAGCGCAAGCGCCACCACCAGACCCGAGAGCAGATCGCCCCGGATATTGCCAAACCATTGCGCCCGATAGGCATCTATTGAAATCATGTGAAATCCGTCCCTGATCCGGCCAGCCGATGCGCGGCCCGATTGTGCATCTTGATAGGGTTCAATGATCCGGCGGATAGGCGGCCGGAAGAGCCACCCGGGCCTTGCACCCGGGTCCATGCGATTAACCGCGGCGTTTAACGAAGCCTTTCCCCGATGCCAAGCCCTTTTCGCTGCAATGCGGCAATGGTGGGTCGCGGGGTTCCTCACTCTTGTGCGATCAACTCCGGGATGGTGAAGGCATCGGTCTTGACCCCGCGCGCCTTGGCGCTTTGACGCACCGCCTCTTGCAACCCCGCGCTGCGCTTGAGCAGCCGCCGAAACCGCGCCTCGTCCAGCACCAGCAGGGTTGACGAGGAAATCGCCGTTGCGGCGGTGCGGCGGGGTTTCTGCATTAGAATGGCCATCTGACCAAACATCTCGCCCCGTCCCAAACGCCATGTCTGCCCCGCAACCGCCAGTTCCACGGCGCCAGAGGCGATAAAGAACACGCGCCGCGCGGGCGTATCCTTGCGCAGGATCACATCGCCCTCGTTGACATAGCGCGTGCGCAGCGCGCGCGTCAGTTGCCGCAAACTGCGCTCGTCGAGATCGGCAAAGAGCGGGAATTGCCGCACCAGCTCGGCCTTTTGCACGGCCACGTCCAGCTTGGGGCGCTGTTCCTCGCGCAGGCGGCGCGCGGCAATATCCTGCATCAAGGCCACGTGCAATTCCGCCCCGATCAGCCCATCCTCGCGCAGCATGCCATATTCGCGCTCTTCCAGCCGCAGCGCGGTGCGGCGAATGAACCGGCGCTCCAACTCCTCGGCATAGCCGGGATATTGCAGGCGCAGCCCCTCAAGTGCGGTTTCCACCGCCTCTTGCCGCCGCGCCAGCAGCTCGTGCAAGAGGTCGGCCACCCGCTTGCCATGGATACGCCGGATACGCCCGTCGATGAACCCGCTCAGATCGCGCAGGATCAGGCGCTGCGACAACAGCACCTCGAACCGGTCTGCCGTCATCAAGGCGAGGGGCCGCGAAATCCGCAACCGATTGTTCAGCAGCACCGCAAAGCGAAAGGCCCGCCCAAACCGCAGACTGCGCCGCGCCGCGCGTTGATAGCCGGTGCGCCCCCCCGAGCGGGTCGCCTCGATCAACCGATCCGCCTCGGTCAGGATCTGTTCCGACAACCGCGCCGAAATCGCCTGTTCGCGAAACCGCGCCAGAATGGTATCGCGCTCTGCCCCCGAAAGGGCAATAAGCCCCAGCGTGATACGGTCGCGGTCCTGTATTTCGGCCCCTTCTTCGGCGGTCTCGACCGCCCGGTCCAGCCGCTCGGCAAAGCGCTTGGCCTCCGAACGCACCGTTTCGCGCGTCAGTTCATAATTCTCGGCGGTGCGCGCCACATCCGCACGCACGGTCTGAAGCGCCACGGCGATCACCTGATTGCTCAACGCCTGATCCAGTGGCGAGAGGCGATCCAGTCCCAATCGCCCGATCACCCATCGGAGCGTCGTGCCCTGCACCAACAGCGTAAAGAGGGTGAAGCCAGTGGCCAGAATACCCACCAACCGCTTGACCTCGACCGGCACCCGAAAACTCTCGGTCACGGCAAGGGCAAGCGCCAGCGTGACCGCCCCGCGCAATCCCCCCCAGAGGATTGCCACACGATAAGGCCGCTCCACCACAGGAGAGAGACGCACAAAGCTCAGCACCGGCATGAGACCAAAGAGGATCACCGCCCGCGCCGCGATGGCCGCCGCGATGACCACAAGGATCAGCACGAAATCCCCTGCCCGCACCTCTTCCAGCAGGCGCGGGATCAGGAGCGCGGCAAGGATAAAGATGAGCGCCCCCGCCCAATGCGCCAGCAAATCCCAAACCTCGCGCAGGTTGGTCCAGATCAGCGGCGGCAATCGCGCAGGCCCCGTAAGGTTGAGTGTGAGCCCCGCCGCGACGACCGCGATCACACCCGACGCCCCGATGCTCTGCTCCGCACCGATATAGGCGAGATAGGGCAACGCGACCGAGACCGAGATCACTGCCAGCTCATAGCGCGCCATCAGCGCCATCAGCCACACGGCGATCCGCGCGATCAGCCAGCCCGCCACCGCCCCACCTGCGATCAGCACCGGAAACTGCGCGAGGGCGTCCTGAAAGCTGGGATCTGGCACCCCCAACATCACAAAGGCCATGAAGAGACCAAAGAGCGCGATGGCGGCCGCGTCATTCAAGAGGCTCTCGCCCTCGATGATCCGCGACAACCGGCGCGGCGCGGAAATCGAGCGGAAAATCCCCACCACCGCCGACGGATCGGTCGTGCTGACAATCGCGCCGATCAGCAGGCAGGCCACCAGAGGCAGCGCACTGGCCCAAGCCAAGGCATAGCCCACCGCCAGCGTCGCCACCACGACCGCCACCACCGCCAACACCAGAATGGGCACCCAGTCATCCATCATCCGGCGCGGGTTGACCCCAAGCGTGACCTGAAAGAGCAGCGTGGGCAGAAAAACGTAAAGAAACACATTGGAGCGGATCGGCAACCCCAGAATGGCCTCGGCCACCGGATTGAGCGCATCGGTCAACTCGGTGCGCAGGAAAAAGATCGCCCCCACCCCGATCAGCATCCCCAGACAGGCGAGGATCACGCTATAGGGCAGCCGCAGCCGCGCCGCCAAAGGGTCAGCAGCCGCAATGACCAAGAAGAGCGACGCAATGATCGTCGTGACAAGAACAATATCCATATCCCTGAAATAGCTGGAATTTCAGGGATTGGGAATCGAAGCTTACCCCTCTCGGAGCAGGTTTTCGCCAAGAAGCACCGCGCGCACCCGGCTCAGGCGACCATGCCACCGGCAAAGAGAAACACCATATAGGCCGCATAAATCGCCAGCATCGCAGCACCCCAGATCCGGCCAATCCCGCGCGTGGCAAAGAGTAACGCCAAGAGCAAGAGCGCCGCGCCCAGCATCACCGGCGTATCTATGTCACGGAACCGCGCGCTGACCTCGATAGGTTGGATCACCACCGTCACCCCCAGAATGGCCAGGATGTTAAAGATGTTGGAACCGATCACATTGCCCAAGACCACATCGGATTGCCGCCTGATCGCGGCAACGATAGCGGTCGCCAGTTCCGGCAAGGAGGTGCCGACCGCGACCAGCGACAGCCCGATCACCGCGTCGGGCACGCCAAAGACACGCGCAATGTTCACCGCCCCCTCGACCAACAGATCCGCGCCGAGCACCAGCGCCGCTATGCCCCCCAAGGCCAAGAGCGGCGGCAACCAGGGCCGCGCAGCAGGCAGACCTTCAAATGCCTCCGCCTCATGCTGGAATGTCTGCGCCAAACGGTCACGCCGCTCCAACCAGTAGCTCGCCACCAGATAACCAACCATGACCAGCAACATGGCGATCCCTTCCATCCGGCTGATCACTGCGCCTTGCACCAGCGCAAAGGCAGTGAGACTGACAAGCGTCGCCACCAAGGCCTCGCGCACCGCCGTGCGGGCCCACCCCATGATCGGAGCAATCACCGCCGCCAAACCGAGAATGAGCAGGATATTGGCGATGTTCGAGCCCACGACATTGCCAAGCGCGATTTCCGGCGCCCCGTCGAGGGCGGCATTGACCGATACCAGCAACTCGGGCGTCGAAGTGCCAAAGCCCACGATCACCAACCCGATCAAGAGCTTGGATACTCCGATCCGCTCGGCCATGGCCACAGCGCCCCGCACCAGCGCCTCCCCACCCACGAACAACAACACGAGGCCTGCGGCCACGAGCATCAAATCCTGCGCCATCTGGAATCTTGCCTTGTCCTGAGCGCCCCGGCCCCTGCTCGGGCGCACCTTTGCCACAGCTAGGTGCGCCGCCCCCCAAAGATAAGGGGGCGCAACACATTTCGATGTCTATTCGTCATCATTCCCGACTAGACACAAAGCAGCGATTGAATTCGGGCGCAGAGCATCCGATATGTCGCCCGGGATTGTGAGAGGCGCAGCATGACAGGCAAAAAGGCCAAGCGGAAACGACCGTCGCTGTCGCTTCCGATCCTGCGAACCTCGCGCGCCCAGCATCGCGCCGGAACACTGACCCTGGGCACCCTGCTCACCGCCTTGGGCGAGACCTCTTTCGGCTGGGCGATCGTGGTGTTTTCACTGGTCACGCTCTTGCCGCTGCCCCCCGGCACCACACTCTTGACCGCCCTGCCCTTGCTGGTCACGACCGGCCAGATGTTCGTGGGCTATCCGCATGTCCGCCTGCCGTCCATGCTGGCAAGGCTCCGCATAGATCAGGATCGGCTGCGACGCGGCGTGCTGCGGCTGCGTCCCGTCACGCGGCGGCTCGAACGTATTCTTAGGCCGCGCTACATCACGCTCTTTGCGCGCCGCAACGAGCGTCCGCTTGGCCTTGTACTCTTCGTGATCGCCTTCGCGCTTTTTCTGCCGGTGCCGCTCAGCGGCTGGTTCCCGGCGGTCTCACTCTTCACCGTGGGCGTCGGCATCGTGGAGCGCGACGGGCTCGTCACCTTCGTCGGCCTCATTTTGGGCGTGCTGTCGGTCGTGCTGACGGTCACGATAATTCTATCGCTCGCGGCCGGGGCGGACGCGCTCTTGCACTAGGATGCCGCCCCCGCGCCTCAGCAAATGCGCGGCAATTGCTCGCCCACCAGCATATCAACGATCCGCGCCCCGCCAAAAAGCGTGCGCATCGTGACCTGTCCCGCACGGCCCGGCATCACGCGCCCAATCGCCACCGCCCCGGTGCCTTCGGGGCGGGCGCGCATCGCCGCCAGGGCCGCCTCGGCCTCGGCCTCGGGCACGACCACCACCACGCGCCCCTCATTGGCCAGATAGAGCGGATCAAGCCCAAGGATCTCGCACATCCCGCGCACTTCTGTGCGCAGCGGCAAAACCGCCTCGTCGATCTCGATCGCCAGGCCCGCCGCCGCCGCCATCTCATTGAGCACCGAGGCCACCCCACCCCGCGTCGCATCGCGGGCCGCGCGTGTGCCCGGCGCCGCCGCCAGGACAGCCTCCATCAGATGCCCCAATCCCTGACAGTCCGACACGAGATCGGCCGACAGAGCCATATCTCCCCGCGCCGCCAGAATTGCCGCGCCGTGATCGCCCAGCACGCCATTCACCAGCACCACATCGCCCGCGCAGATATGAGCCGCCTGCAAATCGCGCCCCGGCGGGATCACGCCCACACCGGCGGTGGTCACAAAGAGCTTGTCGGCCATGCCGCGCCCCACCACCTTGGTGTCGCCCGTCACGATGCGCACCCCCGCCGCCTCGGCCTCGGCCTGCATCGAGGCCACGATCCGCCGCAAGAGCGCCACTTCGGTCCCCTCTTCGATGATGAACGCCGCCGACAGCCAGAGGGGCCGCGCGCCCCCCACCGCCAGATCGTTGACCGTGCCGCAGACGGCAATCGTGCCAATGTCTCCGCCCGGAAACTCGACCGGATCGACCACGAAACTGTCGGTGGTAAAGGCCAGCCGCGCGCCCGGCTCCTGCAATCCCGCCGCCATCAGCCGCGCCTGATCTTCCATCATCTCGGGCGCAAAGACCGAAGCGAACACCTCTTCGATCAGATCGCGCATCGCCGTGCCGCCACCGCCATGGGCCAGCGTGACCCGCGTATCCCTCAAGCTCATGTTTTCATCTTTCAAAAAATATTCCGGACGAGCGCCACAGGCGCGGGGGCTGCGCCCCCTAGACCGCCTCGGCCCGCGCGCCACCGTATTGGTAATAGGCGGCACAGGCCCCTTCCGAACTGACCATCAGCGCGCCCAAAGGCATCTCGGGCGTGCAACCGCGCCCGAATTGCGGGCAGGCCACGGGCTTGATCCGCCCCGTCATCACCGCCCCACAGGCGCATCCCTCGGGCTCGGGCACGTTGCGGTTCTCGGCGCCATAGCCCACGCCGAATTTCACCTCCGCGTCATAGGCGGCATAGGCGGGGCGGATACGCAGCCCGCTTGCGTCAATCTCGCCCAGACCCCGCCACTCGAACGAGGGGCGCGGCTCGTAGACATCGGCCATCGCCGCCAGAGACACCGGATTGCCATGTTCAGGCACCACGCGGGCATATTGGTTTTCCACCTCCGCCCGCCCGTCGCGGATCTGTTCCAGCACCATCAGCACCGATTGCAGAAGGTCGAGCGGCTCGAACCCCGCGACAACGATGGGCTTGCCATAGTCGCGGGCAATGAAATCATAGGGATGGATGCCGATCACCATCGACACATGCCCCGGCCCGACAAAACCATCAAGCCGCATGTAGGGATCATCAAGCAGCGCCTTGATGGGCGGCGGCACGGTGATGTGATTGCAAAAGACGCTGAAATTCTTCAATCCCTCGGCCGCCGCCGCCTGAATCGACAGCGCCGTCGAGGGCGTCGTGGTCTCGAACCCCAGGCCAAAGAACACGACCTCGCGTTCCGGATTGCGCCGCGCGATTTCCAGTGCATCGAGCGGCGAATAGACCATGCGAATATCCGCGCCATCGGCCTTGGCCTGCAACAGGCTCTTGCGGCTCCCCGGCACGCGCATCGCATCGCCAAAGGTGGTAAAGATCACGCGCGGGTCTTCGGCAAGTTCGACACATTCATCGACCCGCGCCATCGGCAACACGCAGACCGGACAGCCGGGGCCATGGATGAAATCCAGCCCCTCGGGCACCAGCTTGTCCAGACCGTAACGAAAGATCGCATGGGTATGCCCGCCGCAAATCTCCATGATCCGCTTGGGGTTTTCCGCCGTGGCCCCGATGGCGTCGGTCACATTGGCAATCTTGTCCAAGAGCGCGCGCGCAGCCCTGGGATCGCGAAACTCGTCGGCATATTTCATATCTGACCCTCCAGTGCCGCATCGCCCGCCGCCATCGCTTCCAGCGTTTCCTGCGCCTCGCCCAAGCCCCGCAGCGCCTCCAGCGTCTTGGCGGCCTCGTCCTCGTCGATCACCGCCATGGCAAAGCCCACATGAATGAGCGCCCATTGCCCCACGAGATTCTCAAGCGGCCCCTGTGCGATACAGGCCACATTGACCGCCCGCCGCACGCCCGACACCTCGGCCATGGCCATCATCCGGGCGGCATCCGTCACCGCAACGATCTGACCGGGTATACCCAGACACATGGCTCACTCCTCCTCTGATTGGGGGTCGGATTGGGCCACCTTGCCCGGTTCCTCGATTCCGTAACGCTCGATCTTGGCGCGCAGGCCCACCCGGCTCAGGTCCAGCTCCTGCGCCGCGCGGCTCTTGTTCCATTTCAGCCGCGTCAGGGTCTCGCGCAGGATACGCGCCTCGACCTCTTCCACCCGGTCCTTGAGCGTGCCACGCCCCGCCAGCACCGCATCCAGCGCCAGATCAGGCCGCGCTCCCGGTGCCGCCTGCAGGATATGCCGCGAAATCAGCTCCGGCCCCAGCAGGCTGTCTTGCGAAAAGATCAACATCCGCGTGATCTCGTTTTCCAATTCGCGCAGATTGCCGGGCCAGTCATAGCCCGCCAGAAACCGGATCGCATCCTCCGACAGACCATGCACCGGCTTGCCATGCGCCGCCGCCGCCTCGAACAAGAGGCTTTGCGCAAGAATGCCCAGGTCCCCAGGCCGCTCGCGCAGTGGCGGCACCTCAAGCGTGGTGCGCGCCAGCGCATGATAGAGATCGGCGCGAAACCGCCCCTCTGCCACCTCGGCGCGCAAATCACGATCCGCCCCTCCCAATAGACGCAGAATCGACCCGTTGCGTCTCATGGCTGCCGAGCGGGCGAAATGCCCCCTCGCGCGCCACGCGCAAGAGCGCCAGTTGCATCCGCGGGCTCAGCCCCGCCAGACCATTGAGGAACAGCGTCCCCCGATCCGCCTTTTGCAAGAGCCCCACCTTGCCGGTCTGAAGCCCGGCAATCGCCCCGCGCCGCGCGCCGAAGAGCTCAAGCTCCAGAATATCATCCTCGACCCCGGTGCAGTCGATTTCCTGAAACGGCCGATCCGCCCGCAAAGAGCCGTAATGCATCGCCCGCGCCAGCGCCGCCTTGCCGGTGCCCGCCTCGCCGGTGATCAAGACCGGCACATCGAAACTCGCATATTGCCGCGCCTGCGCGATCACGGCGTTGAGCGGCGAATTGGGCGCGCGCAGCACCTTTTCAAAGCCCAGCCCCTCGCGCAGCGCCCGGCGCTGCTGCTCCAGCTTGCTTTCGACATTGCGCGCCAGATAGCGCATCTCAAGCGACATCCGCTCATGCTCGCGGCTCAGGCGAAAGAGGTCGGCGGCATTCTTGGCGGTCATCAGCAGATGATCGGGATGCCAGGGCTTGGTGACGAACTGATAGATGCCCGCCTCGTTGATCGCCGCGATCATGTCATTGGTTTCAGTAAAGCCAGTGATGATGATCCGCACCGCCTCGGGCCAGCGGTCGCGCACCTCGGTCAGGAACGCCACGCCAGAGCGCCCCGGCATGCGCTGATCGCAGAAAATCACCTGCACATCATGCTCGGCCATCAACCGTGTGGCTTCCTCGGCGTCACCGGCCGTCAGGCACTCGAATTCGTCCTCCAGCGCCATCCGCATGGCATTGAGCGAATGCGCCTCGTCATCGACCAGCAAGAGTGTGGGCAGCACCGCCATCTTCTACTCCGCCGCCGCGCGGTTGGCTTTCTGCGCGAGCCTGCTTTGCAACCACCCCAGCCAGCGGTCCATCCCCTCGCCGGTGCGCGCCGAGACGCGGATCACCTCCAGCCCCGGATTGACGCGGGTCAGATTGGCCTCGTAGAGGTCCAGATCGACATCGCAATGGGGGGCCAGATCGACCTTGTTCAGCAGCGCCAGTCGCGCGGCGGTGAACATATCGGGATATTTCAACGGCTTGTCCTCGCCTTCGGTCACGCTCAGGATCGCAACCTTGCAATCCTCGCCCAGATCAAAGGCCGCAGGACAGACCAGATTGCCGACATTCTCGATAAAGAGCAACGAGGCGGGCGCGATGTCGAGATGCTCCATCGCGTGGCCCACCATGTGCCCATCCAGATGACAGCCCTTGCCGGTGTTGACCTGCACCGCCTGCGCGCCGGTGGCGCGGATGCGGTCGGCATCGTTGGCGGTCTGCTGATCGCCCTCGATCACCGCCAGGGGCTGCGCGTCCAAGGCTTCGATAGTGCGGCAGAGAAGCGTGGTCTTGCCCGATCCCGGCGAGGAAACAAGGTTGACCGCAAAGGCGCCCAATTCGGCTAGCCGCGCCCGGTTCGCCGCGGCATAGCGGTCATTCTTGGCCAGAATATCGGTCTCGATCTCGATCAACCGCGCCTGAGACATCCCCGCCACCTCGACCCCGGCAGGACCCTGGCCGAAATGCAGATCGCCATGGCCATGCCCGTGATCGTGGTGGTGGTGATGGTGCTCATGCCCATGATGCCCCTCGACCGATCCTGTCCCGCATCCGCAAACCGTGCACATCAGATCACCTCCATATCCTTGATCCGCATTTCATCGCCCCCCACCGGCATCAGCCGCCCGCCACCACAGAGCGGACAGGGCGACAGCCGCTCGGCAATCTCGACCTCGGCCACGCAATCGTAGCACATGGCCCGACCGGCTAGGTCGATCATCTCCAATTGCGCCCCTTCCGCGACGCTGCCGCGCATCACGACATCAAAGGCAAACTCCAACGCCGGTTTCTCGATACAGGCAAAGCGCCCGATCTCGACCCGCAGCACCTTGACGCGGGCAAAGTCATGCGCCCGCGCTTGATCCTCGATCACCCGGCGCATCCCCTCGACCAGCGACATCTCATGCATGATGGCCCCCCTCCAGCGTGACCGGTGCGCAAGGATCGAGCAGATCGACCAAGAGCCTCGCCTCAGCATGCTTCGCGCGTGGCAGGCTGGCAAGCGCCTGCGCCATGATCCCGCCATCAGCCATCAGGTGATCCGTCGGCGTGACCCGGCAGAGGTCCCGCACCCGGCCCGCCTCGACCTCGGCCCGCACCGCATAAAGGCCCCGCGCGGCGGGCACGATCGCGACGCCCTCCGGGGTCAGGTGCGGCACGGGCAAATTACCTTGCTCCGCGGCCTTTAAATCCAGCACCCGCGCCACCACCCGCCAGAGCGGCCCACGCCCATAGTGCCTCTCGACATGGAGCATCACCGGATGCGCCAGATGCCGTGCGGCGATGGAATTCTCCTGCGCGGTCAGGGTCAGGCTTCGCTCCGGCGTCACCTCCGGCAAAACGCCGCAAACGCCCTCGCCCGGTGCAAACCGCGCCGCCACCGCGCGCAAGAGCGGTGCAATCCCGGCCTCGCCCCGCATGTAGCGCGAAAACCCCTCCGCATCGTCCGGAAATTCCCCGCCCAGCGCCGCCTGTCCAGCCTGCACCGGCAGACCCAGCCGCACCGGCCAGACCACGCTCAACTTCAGCGCATGTTCGCGTGCAATCTCGGCTGCCAGCGCGCCGGTCTCGATCCTCTCCAGCCCCAGCGCCATCCGCAGCGCCACCGTCTGCGCCACCCGGCACAGGTTGAAAAGACGCGGCAACAGGTCGGCCACCTCCTCTACCGCGCGCCCCTCGACCAGACGCGCCAGCGGCAAGGACGGTGCAGGCACCGCACGCAAGCCGCTCACATCCCGGTCAAGGTCCAGCATCGCCTCAGCCCTCGCTGGCCAGACCGGCGGAAATCACCTGCCGCCGCGTCGGGGCCTCGGGCAATGCCGGCGGCACCTCGAGCGCCGCAATCTCGGCCTCGCGTGCCGCGCGAATATCGGCAGCGCGGTCGGTCTCGGCGCGGTGTTCGTCCTGAAAGAGCGCCACCATCACCGCCCGCGCCACATCGACCGCCTGCGCCTGGCTGCGAAATTCGCCCATCGGCGAAAAGAGCGAGCAGGCCTTGTAGCCCCCCACCATCTCGCGGACATTATGGATGAATTCATACTCGCCCGAGGCAAAGCCGATCACCTCCTTGGCCCCCGGCACAAGTGCCGACCAATCCTCGCCCTCGGCGGGCAATTGCACAAGGTTCATGAACCACGGGCTGATGAGCACCCCAAGCGGCCGCGCCTCGTGCATCTGAAATCCCACCGCCTGCACATGCAAGAGCTTGTTCACAATCGGCACGTCGCGCATCTTGCCATGCCAAACTTCGGTGAAATCCGTGACCAGCGCATGTGTCTTGGCCCCGATCATCGCCGCCTCGGCCAAGGCGCCGTGGCCAGGGTCCTCGCCCACCAGGAATTGCTCCTTGGGCGCATCACAATTGGGGCATTTCCAATCCTCGGGCAGCGCCACAAAGGGCGTGCCTGCCTCGATCTGGCGCGTGTCGTCACCCTCCGCCGGGTCATAGGGCGTCCAGCAGATCTTGCATTCCATGATCGCCTGCGGGCTGATCTTGTCATTGGCCCCCAGATACGACCCCTCGAACCCGCTCATCGAATGGCCTCCAGCACTTCGAGAATCCGCGCGCCGCTGTCTCCCAGGTCCTCGGGTGCGGCCAGCGCCACCTCGGGCATGACCGTCACCTCGAACGTGTCGAGAATGAGCACATCCATCGAATTGTAGAACCGCACCCGCCAGACATGCGGCAACGCCGTCGCGGTGATGCGGCAATTGCCATAGCCCCGCGAGAGAATATCGACCGATCCCTGGCCAAACTGCGCCTCCAGCCACTCCAGATCCGCCTCGGTATGCGGCAAAAGCGTGAGGTTGATCACATGCACCTCGGTCCCCGGCGTGAACCGCGCCGATTTATCCTGCAGTTCGACCAAGAGCGGCGGCGCGTTCACCACCTGCGCGCTGCGCGGCACCTCACGCCCGGCCCGGCGCGGCACAAAGGCGCGGCTCAGCGCCTGTGCAGGCACCGCCCCGACCTCGATGGCATCGACGCCCGCGCCCTTCAGGCCCCAAACCCCGGCAAAGACACTCTCCTGAACCGCAATCGCCGGAATGTCGTGGATCTTGATCGCCACCTCTCCGGCCCCCATCGTCTCGGCAATCAGCGCGCGATTGGCGGCATCCAAACCCGACAGATCAAACCGCCGATGGCCCCCGACGCGGCCGCACACCTCGGCGGCACGGGCAATCTCGCCCAAGAGATCCAGCGCGGGCATCAGGCGCTCGTCCACCTCGACCTCGGGCAGATGCGGGGAATAGGCGCGCATGTCCTGCGGCATCGGCAGATATTCCAGCGCCGCGCCCTCCTCGCCCAAGGGCTGCGATCCGGGGCCAAATCCGGTGGGGGGCAGGTGAAAATTGCTGACCATGTGATGCCCTCCTCAGGCGGCGTTGCTGCGGGTCAGGATCTGCGTGATCCGGGCCATGTATTCATCCCAATCGCGCACCTTGGGCAGTGCGCCGATCACTTCGCCCGCACGATAGAAAATCAGGCTCGGCGTTTTCAGCACGCGGGTCGCCTCGCGCACTTCCGCCTCGATGGCCTCATCCACCACGGCGCAATCGAACCGCCCCTGAAAGGCCATGCGCAATTCGGGCAGGATCACCGCCACATCGGCGCTCTCCAGATTGCGCGCGGGATCACCGGGGATAAACAGCACATGCACCCCCTCGCGCGCGACAAAGGCGGTCATGTCGTCGTGGCTCTCCAGACAGGGCCAGCCCAATTCGGCACTCAGCCGGTCAATCAACGGATGCGTCATGGCGTTCCCTCTCTCATGCGGTGGTCTTGCCCGCGACGCGGGCGGCTTCCAAATGCGACGGCAGGGCAGGCGCGCGCGCCTCGAGATCGGCAAAGGCATCGCCCATGCCGCCCCCCGCCATGATGGATTTGAGCGCGCGCACGGCGGCCGCGATCTTGACCGCCTCGCCCGCCTCCAACACCTCGCGCGCCGCGCCCAGATGGGTCAGAACCCATGTGCCGGGGGCCAAAGGCCCTGTCAGCGTCAGATCAATCAGCGCCTCGCTCTCGCCATCCGTGGCGCGCGCGGCGATTCCGTCGACTGACAGAACCTGCATGGGAATCCCCACACACATCGCTCAGCCCTCACCGGGAAAGAAACGCGCATCGCCCACGCGACAGGCAACATCGGCGCTCGGGCGGCCCGCTTCATAGGCGTCCTGCCGGATCGACGGATCGGCCAGATAGGTGGCATCGCTCACACCGGGGCGCATCTCGACACCCCAGTCGCGCAGCCGCGCCAGCGCCACCTCGATCGCGGGATCAATCTGCGCCGCCACGACATCGCGCAGCCCCCCGCCGTAATCCTCCAACTCCTCGGGCTGACAGCCGATCAGCAACAGGTGCTCGGGGCAATAGCCCATCAATTGCGCCGTCGCGATCACATCCTGAAAGCCGGTCTGATGCAGGCTCATCTTTTTCGCACCCATAAAGGCGGGCACGGCCTCGTCCTCGACGATCTTCATCGTGCCGGGGGGCAGGCCGTAGTCCACCGCATCGAACACGATCAGCCGATCCGCGGCCTCGAGAAACGGCAAGAGGTAGAGCCCCTGCGTGCCGCCATCCAGCACCGTCACGCCCGGCCCAAAGGACCAGCGCGCCGCCAACCGCTCGACACAGCGCACGCCAAAGCCCTCATCAGCCCAGAGCACATTACCGATGCCCAGTATCAGCACGCTCGGTTGCATGACCCCTCCTCCATGCCAAAGCCTTCCTTGCGCTCAGAATGGCCGCGACCGCATGCCAAAGAACACCAAAATCCGCTCCTCATGGGCTTATAAAAAGTGAATTAAAAACAGAGGATTAGCACCCAGGATCGCGCCAATATGCAAAGTTACTTTCCATTATAACACCAAATCGAACACAAATCATCCAAATGAAAAAAGCGGGCCGAAAGCCCGCTTTTCTGAGTCTCTCTCCAGTGGTGATCCGCTTTTCAGTCCGGCAGATCATCCTTGAAGGTGCGCGTGCCCGAAATCATCGTCGAAACGATGGATTGACGGCTCATGATATCCTCGCGGATCGCCACATAGATATGCACGATCATGAAAATCACGATCCACCACATCCCCAGATGATGATAGGTATGCACCAGATGCGGGTTGTTACCGAAGAGCGTGAATACCCAACCAAAGAGCGCATAAAGCCCGCTTTGCTTGCCCAGCCCCTCGGAGTAGAGCGCCAGCCCCGTGACGATCATGAAACTCACCCCCAGCGTGATGAAACAGAACATCGCCAGTTGTGCGAGCGGGTTGTGGCCCACGTATTTCTTGGGGGCACGTTCCAGAAACAGATACCAGCGCACCTCGAAAAACACCTCGCGCCACCAGGACCCGCGCCAGATCGGCACATAGAACAATTGCCGCGCATGGTGATTGCCGAAGATCGCCCAATACATCCGCCCGAGAAAGCCGATCGCCAATATCCACCCCGCCGCGAAATGCGCGAACCGGATATAGCCAAAGACAAACTGATGCGTGGCTTCGGCAATCTGCATCGACGGCGGCGGCGAGCCGATGAAATAGCCCGTCACGCACAGGATCAAAATCGCCAGCGCATTGATCCAGTGCCAGAGCCGCACCGGCACTTCGTAGACGTAAACGCTCGTCTGTCGGCTGACTGTGGCGAGATCGCTCTCGTCCACGTCATGCAGCCCGCTCTCGCTCGTGCTCATGGCAGGCCCCCCTCATTCCCGGCGACGCGCGACGCGCCAGACCGCCAGCCCACCCAGCACCGCCGCCAATAGGATCAGCCCCGGCGCATGCACAGGTGCCGCCAGCCAATGCGCCAGCCCCTCTTGCGGCAGGCTCAGATCATGGCCCCCATGCGCAAGGGCGGCCCCCGCGCCAGCCAGATAGATCGTGATCGCGTATTTCATAGCCCTGCCCTCCCTTGGCTCAACGGACCTTGACGGTGGTCAACTCGGCACCCTCTTCCGACATCACATGCGTCGAACAGGCGAGGCACGGATCGAAACTGTGCAGCGTGCGCAGAATTTCGACCGGCTCGTCAGGGCGCTCCATCGGCGTATTCATCAACGACGCCTCAAAGGCCCCGATATTGCCCGCCGTGTCGCGCGGACTGCCGTTCCAGGTGGTCGGCACCACGCATTGATAGTTCTCGATGCGGCCATCCTTGATCTTGATCCAATGGCCAAGCGCGCCGCGCGGGGCCTCGGTCATGCCCACGCCCTTGGCCTCCTTGGGCCATGTGCTCGGGTCCCATTTCGCGATATTGGCGGTGCTTTCATCGCCGTTCTTGATGTTCTGCACCAGCTTGTCGAAGAAATGCTTTTGAAGCCGCCCGCA
The DNA here is from genome assembly GCF_000768555.3 of Roseovarius mucosus DSM 17069. GTDB lineage: Bacteria > Pseudomonadota > Alphaproteobacteria > Rhodobacterales > Rhodobacteraceae > Roseovarius > Roseovarius mucosus. The sequence continues at coordinate 534,951 of NZ_KN293975.1, read as the reverse complement.
ATATTCCGATTCAAGCGCCCGCGCGGCCGTCCGCCCGAGGGTCGAGAAAATCGCCTCGAACGGCGCATCGAGCGCCCGCAAGAGTCCATCCACCTGATTGCGAATGTCCTCGTGGCCCTGCGCATAGCCCACGACATAGCGCGCCAGCGGCCCCACCTCCATCGCGTGCCCACGCCAGCGCGGCGCCTTGATCCAGCTGTATTTCGCCGCCTCGTCGATCTGCTCGATATTGGTGCGCGTGCCCTTGGCATTGGGCCCCAGCTCGTAATTGGCCTGGGTTTCCCCATCCCAGGGATGCAGCCCCTTGCCCGCCTCGCCATAGCGATACCAGCTGTGATCGACGAATTCCTGAATCTGTTCCGGATCACGCACATCGACCTCGTGCACCTCGTTGAGGTTGCCATTGATGATGGCCCCCCGCGGCAGATGCAGGTTGGCGGGGGTGAAGTCATTGGGATTCTCGGGAAAATCCCCATAGGCCATGACCGATTTGCCCGACAGCCCGCCACCATGCAGCCAGCCCTTGTAGAACCCGCCAATGGCGATCACATCGGGCAGATAGACGTTGCGATTGAACTCGTTGCACATGTCGATGATGGAACTGACCATGTTCAGCCGCTCCATGTTGATCGCGCCCACCGCGCCCGTGGAATGGACGTTGATCGGGCACGGCACACCCCCCACCAACCAGTTGGGATGCGGGTTCTTGCCGCCAAAGATGGTGTGAACCTTGACGATCTCCTTTTGCAGGTCGAGCGCCTCAAGGTAATGCGTCGTCGCCATCAGATCCGCCTCGGGCGGCAAGAGGTAGGCGGGATTGTCCCAATAGCCGTTCTTGAACAGGCCCAGCTGCCCGCTCTCCACAAACTTTTTCAACCGGTTCTGAACATCGCGGAAATAGCCGGGCGAAGACAGCGGATGCGACGGGCTCACGGCCTGTTGCAACTCGCTCGTCGCCTTGGGATCGGCCCGCAGCGCGTTGATCGGATTGACCCAGTCGAGGGCGTGCAGGTGATAGAAATGCACCACGTGGTCGTGAATTTCCAGGTTCAACTGCATGATATTGCGGATGGAATTGGCATTGTCCGGGATCGTGATGCCCAGCGCATCCTCAACCGCGCGCACCGATGTCAGCGCATGCGTGCCGGTGCACACCCCACAAATCCGCTCGGTAAAGGCCCAGGCGTCGCGCGGATCGCGGCCCTTGAGGATCACCTCCAGCCCGCGCCACATGGTGCCGGTCGAGACCGCGTTGCGGATCACGCCCTGCTCATCCACATTCACTTCGCAGCGCATATGCCCTTCGATCCGCGTGACCGGATCCACCACGATGCGGCGGCCGGTATTGTCGAGGTCAAAGCCGTTTGGGGTTACAGTCATGGCTTATGCCTCCTCTTTGCTGGTTTGTGTCTGGGTCTTCTTCTGCGCGGCCTTCAGCGCCGACACGGCGGCATGAACCGCCACAGCGCCCCCCACCACACCGGCGGCGGCCATGCCCACCTTGTCGGCATTGGCCTCAACCCCGAACTGCGTCAGATCCGTCACCCGGTTATAGAAACTGCCCTGATCCCAGAACCCATCCTCGGAACAGCCGATACAGCCATGACCCGATTGAATGGGAAAGCTCACGCCCTCATTCCAGCGCACGGTGGAACAGGCGTTATAGGTGGTCGGCCCCTTGCACCCCATCTTGTAGAGGCAATAGCCCTTGCGCGCGTTCTCATCATCCCAGGCCTCGACGAACTGGCCTGCATCGAAATGCGGCCGACGATAGCACTTGTCATGAATACGCTGACCGTAGAACATCGCCGGCCGCCCCTGCCGGTCCAGCTCCGGCAGGCGGTCAAAGGTGAGCATATAAGTGATGACCCCGGTCATCACCTCGGCAATCGGTGGACATCCCGGCACCTTGATGATCGGCTTGTCGGTGATGACCTTGTGCACGGGCGTGGCCTGCGTCGGGTTGGGCTTGGCGGCCTGCACACAGCCATAGGACGCACACGCGCCCCAGGAGATGATCGCCTTGGCATCCTTCGCCGCATGGCGCAGCTTTTCGACAAAGGGCTTGCCGCCGGTGATGCAGAACATCCCATCCTCGTTGAGCGGCGGATTGCCCTCGACAGCCAGAATGTAATTGCCCCGGTATTTCGCGATGGTCTCTTCAAAGGCCGCCTCGGCCGCATGCCCCGCCGCCGCCATGAGCGTGTCGTCATAATCAAGGCTGATCATCGACAGCACGACATCCTTGGCCAAAGGATGCGCCGAGCGGATGAAACTTTCCGAACAGCAGGTGCATTCCAGCCCATGCACCCAAATGACCGGCGTGCGCGGCTTGGTCTCCATCGCATGTGCGATACGCGGCACCATCGCCGGGCTCAGCCCCAAGGCTGCGGCGGTCAAAGAGCAGTATTTCATGAAACTGCGCCGGGTGATCCCCTGCCTGCGCATCACATCATAAAAGGTTTCGATCTGGCTCACGGCTGGTCCTCCCTCGATGTCCCCCTTGGGATGCATGCGTATACATCCCCTCACGGGCCATCAGACCAAGCCGCATAGCGCCTGTCCAAGAAAAGGCGACTCTCTCACCGGGATAATAATTTGAAACGAAATCATGGGCTTGTCCGCCCCTGATGCAGAGGTCGCGTTGCTAAACCGGCCAGTCGCTAACCGCCCCCACGCCGCAACCGGTCAGCCGCTTACCGCCCGCGCCGCCGCAACCACCGCCTGCCCCAGCGCCAGACCGCCATCATTGGCCGGCGTGCGCCGATGGATCAGCACCGGCAAATCCCCCAGCGCCACGACGGTCATCTCCAGCAACAGCGCATTCTGGAAACACCCCCCCGACAGCGCCACGGCACGCGCCTCGCCCCGCTCCACCAGCGCCCGCGCGCGGCGCGCAAAGCCCTGCGCCAGCCCGGCATGAAACCGCGCCGCCATCACCTCGGGCGCAACCCCTACCGCACGGTCCTGCGCCCAAGCCTGCCAGAGCGGGGCAGTCTCGATCACGCCCTCAACGCCCCCCAGCGGATAGGCCACCCCATCGGGGCGCGCCCGCGCCTCCAGCGCCATCGCCGCCTCGCCCTCATAAGTTTGCGCGCCTTCAAATCCCAGAACCGCCGCAAAGGCATCAAAAAGCCGACCCGCCGATGAGGTCAGCGGCGCATTCACCCCCGCCCGCACCGCCTGCCGCAACAACGCCAGCGGCTGTGCGCCAAACATCTCATCCGCCAACGGCCCCAACCTCGCCGCATCAAGCTGCGCCAGCGCATTGCGCCATGGCTCGCGGCTTGCCATGTCGCCCCCGGGCATTGCGACCGGGCTCAGCCAGCCGCGCCGCTCAAACCCAAGATAGTCGCCCAAGAGCAGCTCACCGCCCCAGATCGTGCCATCGGGGCCAAGCCCCACCCCGTCCAGCACGATCCCCGCCACCGGACCGCTGTCCAGCGGCCAGCCATTCTCGACCATGCAGGCAGCCATATGCGCGTGATGATGCTGCACCTCGATGACCGGCAGGCCGCGCCCATGGGCGGCTTGCGTCGCCCGGTAGCCAAGATGCGGATCGCAGGCCACCACCTCCGGCGCATGATCGAAAAGGGCTGCATAATCCGCATCCGCCGCCAGAAACGCCTCCCATGTCAGCGCCTCGTCCAACTCGCCCAAGTGATGCCCCAAAAGCGCCTGACCGTTCTTCAAGAGACAGATGGCCGCCTTCATCTGCCCGCCATAGGCCAGAACCTGCGGCGCGGTCTCGAACCCTTCGGGCAAGGGCAGCGTGCCCGGTACCCGCCCCCGCGCCCGGCGCAAGACCATCGGCGGAGCGGCGCGCTCCACGCTGTCATCCAGCCGTCGCGCAATCTCGCGGTCATGCATCAGGAAGGCATCGGCAAAGGCCCTCAGCTTGTCGCGCGCCTCGGCATTCCCGATCACCTGCGGCTCGCCTGACAGATTGCCAGATGTCATCACCAGAGGTCCGCCAAATTCCGCGATCAAGAGGTGATGCAACGGCGTATAGGGCAGCATCCAGCCCAGCACCGCCTGCCCCGGCGCCACCTCTTCCGGCAGCACCTCTGCGACCTTCTGCAAGAGAACAATCGGCGCCGCCGGGTCGCGCAAGAGCGCCGCCTCGGCCTCGGACACCGCACAGGTGGCACCGATCATCGCCAGCGTGCCCATCATCGCAAAGGGTTTCGCAGGCCGCCGCTTGCGCGCGCGCAAGAGCGCCACCGCACGGGCATTGCCCGCATCACAGGCCAGATGAAACCCGCCCAGCCCCTTGACGGCAACGATCCCCCCTGACCGCAGCACCGCCACCGCCCCCACGATGGCATCCCCGGCCCCAGGTTCCAGCCAGAGACGCGGGCCACAGTCCGGACAGGCCACGGGCTGCGCATGAAAGCGGCGGTCGCCGGGGTTCTCATACTCGGCCCGGCAGGCGGCACACATCGGAAACGCCGCCATCGTCGTGCGCGCCCGGTCATAGGGCAACCCCTGCAGGATGGTGAATCTCGGCCCGCAATGGGTGCAATTGGTGAACGCATAGCCCTGCCTGCGCCCCGGCGCGAACACCTCCGCCACGCAGTCCGGGCAACTCGCGGCATCCGGCGTCACCCGTGTCTCGGCACCAACACCGCGACTCTCGGCAATCTCGAATCCCTCGGGCAGATCGAACACCGCCCCCTCATGCGTCACCGCATCGACCCGCGCCAGAACCGGCGCACGCGCGGGGATCGCCGCCACGAAGGCCGCCAGACCGTCGCCCGCCGCCTCGATCAACACCCCTTCAGGGTCGTTGAACACCCGTCCCCGCAGCCCCATGCTGCGCGCCAATTGCCAGATATAGGGGCGAAATCCCACCCCCTGGACCTGCCCCCGCACCCGGATACGCCAGCCTTCATCCATACCCCGGCCTTTCATCTGGCCTCAAATACCTCGGGGGGGTCGCGCCATCGGCGCGACGGGGGCAGCGCCCCCAACCTTCCCCGCTCAATGCACCGCTCAATGCACCGTGCAGACCATGCAGGGGTCGAAACTGCGCACGATATGCTGCACCGCAATCGGTGTGTCCTCCCCCGGCTGCACCTCGGCCCCGACCAGCGCCGCCTCGAGCGGCCCCGGCACGCCGCCCGCATCGCGCGGGCTGAAATTCCACGTGGTTGGCGCGATGATCTGCCAGGATGCAATGCGCCCTTTCTCGATCCGGCACCAATGGCCCAAGGCCCCGCGCGCCGCCTCGACCAAACCTTCCCCTACCCCGTCGCGCGGCGCGGTCCAATCGGCCATGAAACGCGCTGCGGGGTCAATCCCCGCCAGCATCGCCTCCATCACCAATTGCGTGCGCGCAATCTCCAAGAGGCGCCCCACGATCCGCGCCCGCACGCTGCCTTCACTTGCAAGCGCGCGCGCGAGCGGATGCCCATCCACTACCTGCCGCGCAAGCGCACCGGTCTCATAGCCCAAGCCCCCCAGGCGCGGGGCCTTGCACCAGCTATAGCCGGGATCGCGCATCGCCTCATCGGGCACCGTCTGCCCCTTGTCGGGATGCGCCGCCTCGCCCAGCATCCAGGCATGGCTCAGGTCCTCGGCGATCAACGCGGGATCAAACACACCCAGCGCCCCTTCGGCCCAGATGCCGCGCGCAAAAACCGGCCCCGCCGCCGTCGGATAGGCCCCATAGGACAGATAGCGCCCCGCACCGCGCCCCATCAAGGCCAGATCGAGATCGGCAGCAATCTCCAGAAAGAGCGCCACATCGCCCGTGCCCCACGCCTCAAGCGCCGCCACACTCTCCAGCGCGACGAACGCCTCCAGCGGCGCGCCGAACATCTCGTCTTCCAGATAGGCGCGGAACGCCCGCAAACTGGCCTGCATCCGCAGTTTGTCGCGTAAGGACGGCGCGCGCGTCACCCCGCCGGGCTGGATGGCCAGCGTATGCGGCCACTTGCCCCCCAGCATCCCCACGATATGCAACAGCCGCGCCCGCGCCTCCAATGCGCCATGCAGCGCCGAGCCTTGCATCGCCGTGAACCGCGCCACCGCGCGACCATGCCAGCGCCGACCCGCATAGGTGCCCCGCGCAAAATCCGGCATGAAAAAGAGGTTGAAATGCGTCATGTGATCGGCCTGATTTTCGACCATGTGCAAGAGCGCCGCCACCTTCTCACCCTCTGGGGCCGGCACAATACCGCCCGCCTGCGCCAAGGCCCGCGCCGCCGCCGCCGATTGGCTGATGGAACATATCCCGCAAATGCGCGGCGTGATGGTCAGCGCGTCCATCGCCCCCTTGCCCAAGAGCATCCGCTCGAACCCGCGAAAGAGCGGCGAATTGACATAGGCCGCCCGCACCCGGCCCTCCGCCACATCCAGCCGGATTTCGAGATCCCCCTCGACCCGGTTGAACGGCCCCACCAGAAGCTGTGTGTCGCTCATGGCTTGGGCTTCTTGAGGCTGGGGGGCACGGTGATCCGGTCGGCCACCGCATTGCGCGCAATGCGCGGCGGTGTCGCGGCCTTGGACAGACTCGCCAGCGCCATGAACCACGCCTTCGGCATATCCGAGGGCAGGCCCACCGGGATGCCCGCGAATTTCGGCGTCTCGGCATAGCCGTGTCCCGGCTCCTCGAATTCGGGGGCGGTGCAGTTGATGCAAGGGTATCCTGCGCGCGTGCAACTGCCCTCGCCATTCCAGCTGCGAATATTGCAATCCCCCACCGCCTGCGTGCCCACGCAGCCCAGATGCTCCATCATACAGCCCATCTCCGACAGATGCGTGGCACTCGCCTTGTATTCGTAGAACTCGTTCTTGGGACAGGCGTGATGCACCAGATGATCGGCATAGAACCTAGGCCGCCCGTAGCCATCCAGCATCTCTTCGCGCATCTCACCCGCCGCCAGCATCAGAAGCGTCTCCGTCACCCAATCGGGATGGGTCGGGCAGCCCGCCACATTGATCACCGGCAGGCCCGAACGCGACCGGAAATCGGCCGCCAGCGCGCCGCCGGGCAGCGCCCCGTCATATTGCACCCCCACCGCATCGGCGGGATTTTCGCCCGCAGAGGTCACGCCGCCATAGGTGGCGCAGGTGCCCACCGCCACCACATGGCCCGCGCGCGGTGCCAGATCGCGCACCCAATCGAGCATCGACCGACCGGTGCCCGCCAGCATGTGAAACCGCCCGGTGCCATTGGGCCCGCGCAGGATCGACCCCTCGACACAGAGAATATCGAGCGCCTGACGATCCTCGCGTATCTCCTCCAACATGCGCCGCACCGGCGCGCCCGTGGCCTCGCTCAGAGTCGGATGCCAGAGGAATTCCAACCCCGCCCCCGCCAGCAGCGCCAGCACATTGGGGTCTTCGGCACACAAGAGCGACATGGTGCAGCCCCCGCAGCCCCCCGATTGCAGCCAGAGAATATTCATGCCGCCCCCCCGCGAGGCAGGCTCAGGCGGAAACACGCCCCCGGCCCGGCCCACTCGACCAGTTCCAGCGTGCCGCCATGTTCCTCGACAATCTTGTGCGAGATCGACAGGCCCAGCCCCGTGCCCTTGCCCACCTCCTTGGTGGTGTAGAACGGATCGAAAATAGCCTGTGCCTCCGCCGCCGCAATCCCCGGCCCCGTGTCGCAGATATCCAGCACCGCGCGCGCGCCCTCATAGCGCAGATCAAGCCGCAGCGCCGGGTCCGCCATGCCCTCCATTGCATCCACCGCGTTTTGCACGAGGTTCATCAACACTTGCTGGATATGCCCCGGCCGCCCCCGCACCAAACAGGGCGCCTCCCCCATATAGCTGGTCCGCAGCTCGGATTTGGCACCGCGCTCGATCCAGTTGACCGCGACGCGCGCGGTCTCGAGCAGATCGAAATCGGTCATCTCTCCCGCGCCATCCGCCGACAGTCGCCGCAGATCCTCGACAATGTCGCGCACCCGCTCGGCCCCGTCGCGCGCGCCCTGCACCACATGGGCCAGATTCCTGAGGTTGCGATCCAGCTTCAACGCCTCGCGCAGCGCCACCAGTTCCTCTCGGCTCGCCCCCGCCTGCACCCGCTCGAAATAGGTCTCGAACGTGGCAAGGTATTTCTCCAGCGTATGCGTATTGGCGTAGACAAAGCTGATCGGATTGTTCAACTCATGCGCCACCCCGGCCAGCAACCGGCCCAGTGAGGCCATCTTTTCATTACGCACCAATTGCCCTTGGGTCTGTTTCAGCGCCTCATGGCTGCGCTCCAACTCGGCATAGGCACGCTTGAGCGCCCCCAGTGGCCGCCCGGTCAGCACGACACCCGTGCTCTTGCGGCGGCGGTCCAATTGCGGCGCGATGCTGAATTCCACCGGCTCCAGCCCATCGGGTGTCACGAGATCGGCGTTTTGTGTATGGGTGCGGCGCAGCGCGACCGTTTCGGCCATGGCGGCGCTCAGCCCCCCGGTATCGGCCTCCGCCACGAAATCGCGCAACGGCCGCCCCACCAGATCGGCCACCTCGATCCCCACCAGCGTGCAGAACGACGCGCTCGCATCGGCAATCGTGCCGTGTTTATCGGCCACCACCAGATAATCGCTGATCGACACCATGATCGACGACAGGAAATGCCGCAGATTTGTCAGCTCCGCATTGCGGCTCTCGAGCTGCTCCTGGTAATCGACCAGTTCGGCATAGGTCCGGTCCATGGCGCGCAGCACATCGACCCAGGTCTGGTCGCCCACATCCTTGCGCAGATCGTCGATTCCCATGCCAGACCGCCTCCGGGCCAAGACGCCTCAGTGCGCCTTGGCCAAGCCTAAAACCAATCTGCGAAAAACAAAAGCACCGCGCAGGGGGGACCGGAATTTTGAAAAAATTCCGCCCCGGAAAATTTTCAATTTTCCGTCCCCGCCGCGCGCCCGCTTACTTGAGGATCGAACGCCCCGCGTAAATCGCGGTCTCGCCCAGCATTTCCTCGATGCGGATCAACTGGTTGTATTTCGCCAGCCGGTCCGACCGCGCAAGGCTGCCGGTCTTGATCTGCCCGCAGTTGGTGGCCACCGCCAGATCGGCGATGGTGGCGTCCTCGGTCTCGCCCGAACGGTGCGACATCACATTGGTCATGCGCGCGCGATGCGCCATGTCAACCGCTTGCAGCGTTTCGGTCAGCGTCCCGATCTGGTTGACCTTGACCAGCATCGAATTCCCGCACCCGCGCTCGATCCCCATCGCCAGACGCGCGGGGTTGGTCACGAACAGGTCATCGCCCACCAGTTGCACCTTGTCGCCCAGCGCCTCGGTCAGCGCGCGCCACCCCTCCCAATCGTCCTCAGCCATGCCGTCCTCGATCGAGATGATCGGATAGTCCGCCACCAACGCTTGCAAATATGCAACATTTTCAGCGCTGCTCAGGCTCAATCCTTCGCCAGAAATTTCATATTTGCCATCTTTGTAATATTCGGTCGCCGCGCAATCGAGGCCAAGGTATATCTCTTCGCCAGGGCGATAGCCCGCCTTCTCGATGGACTTCAGAATGAAATCCAGCGCGTCGCGCGTGCTCGAAAGGTTCGGGGCAAAGCCGCCCTCATCGCCGACGCCGGTTGCCAGACCTGCCGCCGACAGCTCCTTTTTCAGCGTGTGGAACACCTCAGACCCCATGCGCACGGCATCGCGGATATTCTCCGCCGCCACCGGCAGGATCATGAATTCCTGAATGTCGATGGGGTTGTCGGCATGCTCGCCGCCATTGATGATATTCATCATCGGCACCGGCAACACCCGCGCCGAGGTGCCCCCCACATAACGATAGAGCGGCTGACCCGAATAATCCGCCGCCGCCTTGGCGCAGGCAAGGCTCACGCCGAGGATCGCATTGGCCCCCAGACGGCTCTTGTTGGGCGTGCCGTCCAGCTCGATCATCGCCATGTCGAGCGAGACCTGTTCCGTCGCATCCATGCCGGCCAACGCCTCGGCAATCTCGCCATTGACGGCGGCCACAGCCTCCAGCACGCCCTTGCCCAGATAGCGCGTCTTGTCGCCATCGCGCCGCTCGACCGCCTCATGCGCGCCCGTGGATGCCCCCGACGGCACCGCCGCGCGGCCCATGGTGCCATCCTCCAGCGTGACATCGACCTCAACCGTGGGATTGCCCCGGCTGTCCAGAATTTCGCGGGCGTGAATGTCGATGATGCTGCTCATGGGCGGGAATCCTCTGATGGAATGAACTCGCGCCTGCCTTAGCAAGTTTTCCGCGCTTTGCAAACGCGGCACAGATCACGCAACCGCAGCAAGACCGCGCTACTCCGCCGCCTGCGCCGCTGTCTCGGCTTCGATTTCCGCCGCCCGCCGCTCGACCTGTTCGACGATGTGGTCGATCATCTGGGCATTGTCCATCCTATGGCTCTGCTTTCCCGCGAGATAGACCATGCCATTGCCTGCCCCACCGCCGGTAAAGCCGACATCGGTCATCAGCGCCTCTCCGGGGCCATTCACCACGCAGCCGATGATGCTCAGGCTCATTGGCGTCTTGATATGTTCCAGCCGCTTTTCCAGCGCTTCGACCGTCTTGATCACGTCAAACCCCTGCCGCGCGCAGGACGGGCAAGAGATGATATTCACCCCGCGATGCCGCAGGCCCAGCGATTTCAGGATCTCATAGCCCACCTTGACCTCTTCCACCGGATCGGCGCTCAGGCTCACCCGGATCGTATCGCCGATCCCCATCCACAAGAGGTTGCCCAGACCGATCGCGCTCTTGATCGTGCCAGACATGAGGCCGCCCGCCTCGGTGATCCCCAGATGGATCGGCGCGTCCGTGGCCTCGGCCAATTGTTGATAGGCGGCGGCGGCCATGAACACATCCGACGCTTTCACACTGATCTTGAACTCGTGGAAATCATTGTCCTGTAGAATACGGATATGCTCCAAACCGCTCTCGACCATCGCATCGGGACACGGCTCGCCGTATTTATCCAGCAAATGCTTTTCCAATGACCCGGCATTGACGCCAATCCGCATCGAACAGCCATGATCCCGCGCCGCGGCAATCACCTCGCGCACCCGCTTTTCATCGCCGATATTACCCGGATTGATCCGCAGGCACGCGGCCCCCGCCTCCGCCGCCTCGATTCCGCGCCGATAGTGAAAATGAATGTCGGCCACGATAGGCACCGGGCTTTCGCGCACAATGTCTTTCAACGCCTTGGCACTGGCCTCATCCGGCACCGAAACGCGGACAATATCCGCCCCCGCCTCTGCCGCCGCCTGCACCTGTGCCACCGTGCCCGCCACATCCGTGGTCAGCGTGTTGGTCATGGTCTGAACCGTGATGGGCGCATCGCCCCCCACGGGCACATTGCCCACCATGATCTGACGGGACTTGCGGCGATAGATATTGCGCCACGGGCGGATATGATTGAGCGACATCGCGTCTGACCTCGTTGGTCTGAAGGTGACTGTTCCCCGCACGATAAACCGTGCCGGAGTTCACGGCAATCGCGTGTCGCTTATTGTTGCGGGACAGCCTCAGGCGCGATCTCGGCCTCGGCGACATAGCGCATCAGGTCCTGATCGGCCTCTATATCTGCCAGCGCATACCGCCCGGTCAAATCCTCCGCCGTCAGCGCCAACCCCGAGGTCACAGCCCCCCGCGTGCCCGCAGGCCCGTAATGCTGACCGTTGACCGCGAAATAGATCGCCCCCGATTCGCCCACGCGCAGCGTCGGCGGTTCTTCCGTGGCCGGCACAGGATAGCTATCGCCCGCGTTCAGAATACCCTCGAAAATCACGCTGCCATCGGCGGCACGGACCCGCACCCAAGCGGGACGCACTGCGACCACCTGCACCTCGGCCATGGCTCCTGCCACCACCTGCGGCCGGTTCGGGCCCGGTGCGTCAAATTCCTGCGCCTCGCGCAGCGCCAGCGCGATACCGCTGTCGCGATCCGCTTCCGGTGCGACCGGGCTCAGCGTGCCCACTTCCCGCGGGTCCAGCGTGGAAATCGGCGCATCCCGCGCCACCATCACCGGCACATCCAGCGCCTTGGGGCGGTAAAGCCTGCTCAACCGCTCGTCGCGCGGCGGCTGAAAGACGCCCGATGCGGCATCTTCGCCCGCGTCCGTCTCTGCCGCCGTGGCCCCGCTCAGCGGATCCAGATCGGCCAGCACCACCGGCGTATTTTCCACCGGCGCAAGCTGCACCTGCTGCACCTGTCGCAACACGCTCCACCCGCCATAGCCAATCGCCCCGATGAGCGCGACCAGCACCAGCGCCGATCCGATCGCCCCCGGCTCGATCCGCGACAGGAAACTCTCCGAGGCGGGCAGGAATGGCGTATTGGGCGACATCAGCGGATCCTGCATCGCCGCCTTGCGCGGCTTGACCGGGCCCGCCTTGCGGATCGACGACGCCTCAGCCGACATGCCATGCGCGATAGAGAATCCGGATTCCTCGCAAAACACCTTGAACGCCTGATCCGGGTCCATCCCCAGATAGCGCGCATAGGACCGGACATAGCCAGGAATGAAACCAGGGGTATCAAAGGCAGACGGATCACAATTCTCGATCGCGGCCACGTAATTGGCTTTGATCCGCAGCTCTCGTTCCACATCCAGTAGGGATTTGCCAAGCGTCGCGCGCTCGCCGCGCATCAAATCGCCAAGGCGCAATTCGAAGGCGTCAAAGCCACGGGCTTCAACCTCTTCAACTTCGGCCTTCCGCGAAAATCGCCGCCCGATCATGCGCCCCTGCCTCTCGAGTGTCTTGCCCAGCTGCCCGAATGTCCCGATTCGAACTCTGAACTTTTCTTTATCAGACGTTAACACAAGGCAAGGTATAATGCACGCGCAGAGGGATCAGCCCGCCATTTCGGCGCGATTCAGCGCACAATGGCTCCACAGCTCATCCATCGCGCGCACCAGCGCATCCATCTCCTTGGGCCCATGTACCGGCGAGGGGGTAAAGCGCAGCCGCTCGGTGCCGCGCGGCACGGTCGGGAAATTGATCGGCTGCACATAGATGCCATAGCCCTCGAGCAGCATGTCGCTCAGCTTCTTGGTATGCACAGGGTCGCCCACGATCACCGGCACGATATGGCTGCCATGGTCGATCATCGGAAGGCCCATGCCCTTGAGGCGCGTCTTGAGGATTTTCGCCTGCGTCTGATGCGCATCGCGCAGCTTTTGCCCCTCGGCCGTCTTGAGGAACGCGACCGAGGCCGTGGCCCCCGCCGCCAGCGCCGGGGCCAGCGAAGTCGAGAAAATGAAACCGGGCGCATAAGAGCGTACCGCGTCGCACATCTTGGCCGAGGCCGCGATATAGCCGCCCATCACGCCATAGGCCTTGGCCAGCGTGCCGTTGATGATATCCAGACGATGCATCAAGCGGTCCCGCTCGCAAATCCCGGCCCCGCGCGCGCCATACATGCCCACCGCATGGACCTCGTCGATATAGGTCAGCGCGCCAAATTCGTCCGCCAGATCGCAAATCGCCTCGATGGGGCCGAAATCCCCGTCCATCGAATAGACGCTTTCGAAGGCGATCAGCTTGGGCGCGGCAGGATCATCCGCCGCCAGCAACTCGCGCAGATGCTCTACATCGTTATGCCGGAAAATCCGCTTGGCGCCCCCGTTGCGGCGCACGCCCTCGATCATGCTGGCATGGTTCAGCGCATCGGAATAGATGATCAGCCCCGGAAAGAGCTTGGGCAGCGTGCTCAGCGTTGCGTCATTGGCGATATAGGCCGAGGTAAAGAGCAGCGCCGCTTCCTTGCCATGCAGATCGGCCAATTCCGCCTCAAGCCGCTTGTGATAGACCGTGGTGCCGGAAATGTTGCGCGTGCCGCCCGATCCCGCGCCCGTGGCGTCAATCGCCTCATGCATTGCGCTCAGGACAACCGGATGCTGGCCCATTCCCAGGTAATCATTGCCACACCAAACCGTGATCGGTTGCTCCGCGCCACCCGGCTTGCGCCATACTGCATGGGGGAAATTGCCGTTCTTCCGCTCGATGTCGATAAAGGTGCGATAGCGACCTTCCTGATGCAAACGGTCGATCGCCTGATCCAGCTTGGCTTCGTAATCCACTGGCGTTTCCTTCCTGATCGTCACCGAGCGACGGGGCCAGCCGCCTTTCGGGTCTTGGGCGGCAAGTCGCGCCACCTATTCAATATTTGGAATGGATATAAAATACATTCCTCTCACGCAACAGGTTACAAATTGACGCTGCCCCTCTCCTTGACTTGGGTCAAGTGACTGGACAGCCCCGATTGGCCTGATACCCTCAGTCGCAACAATACTCAAACCCAAAGGCCCGCCATGTCGCTTTCCGCCGTTCTCTCCCGCATCGACGACCAATTGCCCGCCGCCCTCGACCGGCTGACCGGGCTCTTGCGCATTCCCTCGATCTCGACCGATCCCGCCTATGCGGGCGATTGCGAGGCCGCCGCAGATTGGCTCGTCGCAGACCTGCAAACCCTTGGCGTCACGGCAGAAAAGCGCGCAACACCGGGCCGCCCCATGGTCGTGGGGCATATCGACGGACCAACGGATGCCACTGGGCCGCACCTGCTTTTCTATGGGCATTACGATGTGCAGCCTGTCGATCCTCTGGCGCTCTGGCATACCGATCCCTTCAACCCCGAGATTCAGGACACGTCGCACGGAAAAGTGATCCGCGCGCGCGGTGCCTCCGACGACAAGGGCCAGCTCATGACCTTTATCGAGGCTTGCCGCGCCTATCGCGACGTGACCGGCGCGCTTCCCTGCCGCATCACCTTCTTCTTCGAGGGTGAAGAGGAATCAGGCTCGCCCTCGCTCATCCCCTTCATGCGCGACAACGCCGCCGAACTTTCCGCCGACTTGGCCCTGATCTGCGATACCTCCATGGTGGCCCCCGGCGTGCCCTCTATCGCCTCGCAACTGCGCGGCATGCTCAAGGATGAGTTCACCATAACCGGCCCGCGCATCGACCTGCACTCGGGCCATTATGGCGGCCCTGCCCTCAACCCCCTGCGCGAAATCTCGCGCCTCATCGCCTCCTTTCACGACGAGACCGGCCGCGTCGCCGTCGAAGGCTTCTATGAGGGCGTCCATGAGGTGCCCGCCGACCTGCTGCGCCAATGGGAAAACTGCGGCTTTGACGAAGACGATTACCTGTCGTCCGTGGGCATGACCCGCGCCCATGGCGAGGCGGGCTACTCCGCCCTCGTCCAGCAATGGGCGCGCCCCACGCTGGAAATCAACGGCCTTTGGGGGGGCTATCAAGGGGCCGGCACAAAAACCGTGATCCCGTCAGAGGCCCATTGCAAACTGACCTGCCGGCTGGTGGGCGACATGGACCCCGACGCTTTGCGCAAGAAGGTCCGCAAACACGTCGAGGACCGTCTCTCGCCCGATGCGAAGATCACCTGGAATCAGGATCTCGACGGCTCGCCCGCGGCCGTGATGAACATCAACCGCCCCGAATTCGAGGCCGCCCGTCAGGCGCTCTCGGACGAATGGAACCGCGAGGCGGTCTTTACCGGCATGGGCGGCTCCATCCCGATTGCGGGATTTTTCAAAGAGATCCTCGGCCTCGACGCCATGCTCATCGGCTTTGCCCAAGAGGATGACGCCATCCACTCGCCGAATGAGAAATACAATGTGCAGAGCTTTCACAAAGGCATCCGAAGCTGGGCACGGGTTCTGGACGCGCTCGCCAAGTGACCGGGCTGGCACCTAGATCCCCTTGGCCCCAATCGCCCCGCGCGGAATCAAGGGCGAAGCCCGCCGCGCGGATCGCTGGGCCGTCCCGCGGCCTAGCGATTTGAGAGGGAGTGCTTCTCTGAGGGGGTATACGGACTTGGCAAGCATAAAGAGGCAGCCATTTCCGTAGCTTCGCTAGTCCCCGGCCCAGCGACCGCGCGGTTCAACGTTTCGGGCTAACGTCCATTCTCGACCAAACGTCCCCTTACGCGCCCTGCGCCTGATACACCGCCCCCACCTCGGCCCGGATGATCCGTGCGATCTGCGCGCAATCTTCCAGGCTAAAGGTCAGTGGCAGACGCATATCGACAATCCCGCGCAGGATGCGGTCGCTCGCGGGCATCGGCGCAGACGGCGCATAGCGCCAACTGTCATAGCGGCTGGTAAAGCCCACCGGCTCTGCCCCGCCAAACCATTTCAACTCCACCCCGCGCGACAGGCACCGCTTCAACACCTCGGCAATCCGCCCCCCGTCCCAGTCCAGCAACAAAAACTGAATGGACGAGCCGACATAGCGCTCCGCCTCGGCGCGCTCCACCACCGTCAACCCCGGCGTGCCGCGCAAGCCCTCCTCGACCACGCGGTAGCGCGCATTCCACTTTTCGCACTGCCCCTCCAGCGCCCGCAACTGCGGCCGCAGAATCGCCGCGCGCAGATGGTCCATCCGCCCCGAAACATTGGGCGTGTCATATTTGACCCGCTCGAACACCTCTGCAGGCGGCACCGTGCCATGCCGCGCATAGAGCATGTAGGAGCCCGACAGGATCACCGCCCGCGCCATCACCTCGTCATCGTCGGTGATCAGGAACCCGCCCTCGCCGGAATTCATATGCTTGTAGGTCTGGGTGGAATAACACCCGATCTTGCCCCAGCGCCCCGAAGGGATACCGCGCCACGCCGCCCCCATCGTATGCGCGCAATCCTCGATCACCGTGACACCGGCCGCGTCACAAATCGCCATCAGCGCATCCATATCCGCCAGATGCCCGCGCATATGGCTCAGCATCAGCACCTTGGCCTCGCCCACCTTGGCCGCCAGGTCCTCCAGATCAATCGTCAGCGCCTCGGTGACACCCACAAAGACCGGCACCGCCCCCACACTGGCAATCGAGCCGGGCACAGGGGCAAGCGTAAAGGCATTGGTCAGCACCTTGTCGCCCGGCCCCACTCCCAGCGCGCGCAGCGCCGTGGCCATGGCATAGCCGCCCGATGTCACGGCCAAGGCATAGCGCGCGCCAGTATAGGCCGCGAATTCGCGTTCGAGGGCGGCCACCTCGCCCGCCTCCTCGCCCACAAGGTTATACCGATGCAACCGGCCCGACCGCAGCACGTCGAGCGCCGCCGCGATTCCCTCTTCGGGGATCGGCTCCTGTTGCGTGAAATTGCCTGTGAATCTCTCTGTCATGCCCTTGTTGTGGGGCGCACCCGGCCTTGCGTCAATGGCTTTGCGGCCCGGCCCCACCTTCCTTCAGAAAACCCGAAACCGCCCTGCGGCTCAGCCGATAAGACGCCGCACCACGCCGGGCAATTCGTCGTAATGCGCGATCACGGCCTCGGGCTTCAGCGCCGCCACCGCCGCCCCGCCGGGGCCGAACCCCACCAGCACCGAGGGCACCCCCGCCGCCCGCGCGGTATCGTGATCCGTCACCGTATCCCCCACCATCAGCGCACGGGCCGGGTCGCCCCCCGCCCGTCGCACCGTTTCGCGCAGATGCTCGGGGTCCGGCTTGCGCACCGCCAGCGTATCCGCGCCCGTGAGCGCCTGAAACGCGCCGAGCACCCCCAACCGCTCCAGCAGGATACGCGCCAGACGCTCGGGCTTGTTGGTGCAGATCGCTACGCGATAGCCCTCCGCGCTCAGACACTGAACCGCCGCCATGGCACCGGGATAGAGCACCGTGTGCACGTCAATCGCCTGCGCATAGGCCTCCAGCAGCACCGGGTAATAGCGGTCGATGGTGGCCTCATCCCCGGCCCGGCCCAGCCGCTCCATCCCCAACCGCAGCATCGCGCGCCCGCCGCGCAGGGCCACGCCGGTGTCGGTCTCCAGCGTCAAGAGATCGCCCGCGCCCATATCGCGAAAACAGGCATTGGCCGCCGCCAGCAAATCGCCGCTCGTATCCGCAAGCGTTCCATCCAGATCGAATACCACCGTGCGCATGCCTGCTCCCTCGCCGCTTCACGCCAGCGGATAGAGCGACCCCGCCCGAATTACAAAGGTAAATGCACAGGCCCTACTCGGCCAGCCGGTATACCTGCAACTCCGGCAGCGCCGTCAGCGCCGCCCCCAGGGCGCGAAACCCCGCCAGCGACAATTGGCTCCCCGCGCCGCGCTCGGCCTCGAGCGGAATGAGGTCCACCGCCACCGATTGCCCGGTCGGCGCATAATCCACCCGCCCACGTCCCGGCGCATCGACCAGAGGCGTCTTGAGCCAGAGCCCCGGCTCGGCCGGCGATCCAAGCGAGGCCACGGTCGTGCCCAGCGCCCCCGCCGGTGCCGTGGCCGCCTCGACGCGCGCCGCCTGCCGCTCCTCCGGCGTCGTTTCATCCAGAGTGTCCGGCGTCATCGGCACCACCACTTCGGGCTGAGGCTCTGCGCGCGGGCCGAACAGCCGCTCCACCTGCGCACAGCCCGCAACACCCAAAACCGCCAAGATCACGATCAAATGTCTCATTTGTCCACCCTACCCGCCCGCACTTGCCCCTTCAACGGCCAACTTGTCCCTTGCCCCGCCTCGCCCCCCCGCCTAGATTTGCGCCATGACAGCACCTCTGATAGACCCGTTCCAGCGCGCCATCTCTTACCTGCGTGTCTCCGTGACAGACCGCTGCGACTTCCGCTGCGTCTATTGCATGTCCGAGAACATGACCTTCCTGCCCAAGCGCGAATTGCTCACGCTCGAGGAACTGGACCGTCTGTGCTCGACATTCGTGCGCATGGGGGTGCAGAAACTGCGCATCACCGGCGGCGAACCGCTGGTGCGCAAGGGCATCATGACCTTCTTTGACGCGATGACCCGCCATCTGGCGACGGGCGCACTCAAGGAACTGACCCTCACCACCAACGGCAGCCAGATGGAACGCTTCGCGGGCGATCTCTATGCCGCAGGCGTGCGCCGGGTGAATATCTCGCTCGATACGCTCGATGACCAGAAATTCGCCGACATCACCCGTTGGGGCCGCTTGGCCCAAGTGATCAAGGGCATCGACGCCGCCCAAAATGCCGGGCTGCGCGTCAAGATCAACACCGTGGCGCTCAAGGGCTTCAACGAGGACGAACTGTTCACCCTGACCGAATGGTGCGCGTCGCGCGACATGGACCTCACCTTTATCGAAGTCATGCCAATGGGCGATATCGGCAATGAGGACCGCTTGGGCCAATACTGGAAACTCTCCGATCTGCGCGCGCGCTTGGGCGAACGCTTCACCCTCACCGAATTGACCGAGCGCAGCGGCGGTCCCGCCCGCTATGTGCGCCTTGAGGAAACCGGCCAGAAAATCGGCTTCATCACACCGCTCACGCATAATTTCTGCGAAAGCTGCAACCGCGTGCGCCTGACCTGCACAGGTGAGCTTTACATGTGCCTCGGCCAAGAGGATATGGCCGATCTGCGCGCGCCCCTGCGCAACAATCCCGCCAGCGACGCCATGCTGGAAGAGGCCATTCGCGCGGCGATCACCCGCAAACCCAAGGGGCACGATTTCGACTATTCGCGCCAGACCGTCGATGGCCGCGTCTCGCGCCACATGAGCCACACAGGCGGATAACCCCGCCCGCCTGCGCCAAAACCCGCAGGCTTCATCGTTGCCAAAATACTCAGTATCACCGCGCTGTCCCGGCGCGCGCCCTCAGCGCAGATGCGCAACCGCCTCGATCGTTCCGAAATCCACATACTGAAACAGCACAATCGCCTTGTCCTCGCGCGCCAGCGTAAAATCCAGCGCCAGCGGCTCACGGCTGTCCCAGACCGTAAGCGGCGTCATTTCCGTCACGATATTGGCATAGGTGATGGTTTTCCCCGCATTCTCGCCATGTTCGATGGCAACCGTTTCCTCGGGAATATAGCGCACCAACTGAACCGAAAGCGGCATGCTGCGCGCAGGCTCGGCCCGCGCCGCGATCTGCACCCGCTCCTCGTCCCGCGTCACCTCGACAGCAATGCCGTTTTGACCCGGCTCCCGGTGCTTGGCGATCAGCGCCTCGACATCCTCAAACCGCGTGCCCACGACATGATCGGCCCCGTTGATGATCATCTGCGGCGTGTAGACCATCTTGCGCTCAGCCGCCTTGGCATATCCGCGCTGCCGGGCACTGTTGTCGGGGCTGCCGAAACTGTCCTCCCAGCCGATGTAGTCCCAATAATCCACATGCAACGAGAGTGCGACCACATCCTTCCGCGCGGCGAGGTCCTGAAAATAGGCATCTGCGGGCGGACAAGAGGAACAGCCCTGCGACGTAAACAGCTCTACCACCACAGGCCGCTCTTGCGCGCCCGCCTGCACCGCCCAAAGGGACAAAAGCCCCACGATTACGCTCGCCGCCAGTTGTCGCATATCGTTCGTCTTCCCGTTCGGTGTGCTTGGTCACAGTCGGATCATATCATATCCGCGCCTCTTCGTATTTAGGCCGCGTGGCACGCAAAAACCAATCAACGTTTCGAGAGTCACAGGTGATTTACTGAAATATCGATCAATTGTGTGCAATAGTATACAAATATTCTCGCACCCCTCTTGATCGAGCGTTTCAAATCGGTCAGAAGCAGGGGCAAGTGATCCAGCCTCGACCATGAAAGGACGGCCCATGCCCATCAGCGTCGGACAAGACAGCGCCAAGACCCGCAAGACCCTCACCATCGGTGACCAGACCGTCGCCTATTATTCGATCACGGCCGCCGAAGAGGCCGGGCTTGGCGATTTCTCGCGCCTGCCCGCCGCGCTCAAGGTGGTGCTGGAAAACATGCTGCGGTTTGAGGATGGCAAGACCGTTTCGCTCGATGACATCCGCGCCTTCTCCGAATGGGCGGCGAATGGCGGCAGCGCCAATCGCGAACTGGCGTATCGCCCGGCCCGCGTGCTGATGCAGGATTTCACCGGCGTTCCGGCGGTGGTGGACCTTGCCGCGATGCGCGACGGCATTGTGGCTCTCGGCGGCGACGCCCAGCAGATCAACCCGCTCAATCCCGTGGACCTCGTCATCGACCACTCGGTTATGATCGACGAATTCGGCAACCCCCGCGCCTTCCAGATGAACGTCGACCGCGAGTATGAGCGCAACATGGAGCGTTACCAGTTCCTGAAATGGGGCCAGGGGGCGTTCAACAATTTCCGCGTGGTGCCGCCGGGCACCGGCATCTGTCACCAGGTCAATCTCGAATACCTGGCCCAGACCGTCTGGACCGACACCGACCAGAATGGCGAAACCGTCGCCTATCCCGATACGCTTGTCGGCACCGACAGCCACACCACCATGGTCAACGGCATGGCCGTCCTTGGCTGGGGCGTGGGCGGGATCGAGGCCGAGGCCGCGATGCTGGGTCAACCGATTTCCATGCTCATCCCCGAGGTTGTCGGTTTTGAACTGACCGGCCGCATGGTCGAGGGCACGACTGGCACCGACCTCGTGCTCAAGGTCGTGGAACTGCTGCGCAAAAAGGGCGTGGTCGGCAAATTCGTCGAATTCTACGGCGCGGGGCTCGATCACCTGCCGCTGGCGGATCGCGCCACCATCGCCAACATGGCGCCCGAATACGGCGCCACCTGCGGCTTCTTCCCGATCGACGATGAAACCCTGCGCTACCTGCGCAACACCGGGCGCGACGAGGCGCGCGTCGCGCTGGTCGAGGCCTATGCCAAGGAAAACGGCTTCTGGCGCGGGGCGGATTACGCCCCCGTCTACACCGACACGCTGCATCTCGACATGGGCAGCATCGTGCCCGCCATCTCGGGGCCGAAACGCCCGCAGGATTACGTCACCCTCGACAAATCCGCCGCTGCCTTCCTTGACGTCGTGTCGCAATATCGCGGCAAGGATGCCAGCCCCGCCGCCGCCGACATGGCCGCCGAAGGCCCGGCCACGGCCGTCGCCGCCGACCCGCGCAAATCGGTCAAGGTCAAGGGCGAAGACTATACCATCCGTGACGGCTCGGTCGTGATCGCCTCGATCACCTCCTGCACCAACACCTCCAATCCTTACGTGATGATCGGCGCTGGCCTCGTCGCCCGCAAGGCGCGCGCGCTTGGCCTCAACCGCAAGCCTTGGGTCAAGACCTCGCTTGCCCCCGGCTCTCAGGTCGTGTCGGCCTATCTCGAGGCGGCCGGGCTGCAAGAGGATCTCGATGCCGTCGGCTTCAACCTCGTGGGCTATGGCTGCACCACCTGCATCGGCAACTCCGGCCCGCTGCAAAAGGAAATCTCCGAGGCCATCGCCGAAGGCGATCTCATGGCCACCTCCGTGCTCTCGGGCAACCGCAATTTCGAGGGGCGCATTTCCCCCGACGTGCGCGCCAACTACCTCGCCTCCCCGCCGCTCGTCGTGGCCTATGCCATCGCGGGCGACATGAACATCGACCTGACCACCGAACCCTTGGGCACCGACAAGGACGGCAACCCCGTCTATCTCAAGGACATCTGGCCCAGCCAAAAAGAGATCGCCGAACTGGTCGAGCGCACCGTCACGCGCGAGGCGTTCCAGTCGAAATATGCCGATGTCTTCAAGGGCGACGAGATGTGGCAGGCCGTCGAGACCTCCGAAGGCGAAACCTATGATTGGCCCGCGCAATCGACCTATGTGCAAAACCCGCCCTATTTCCGGGGCATGGCCAAGGAGCCGGGCACCATCTCCAACATTTCCGGCGCGCGCGTTCTGGCGCTCTTGGGCGATATGGTCACGACCGACCACATCTCGCCCGCAGGCTCCTTCAAAGAAACCACGCCCGCCGGCAAATACCTGACCGAGCGTCAGGTGCCCGTGCGCGAGTTCAACTCCTACGGCTCGCGGCGCGGCAATCACGAGGTGATGATGCGCGGCACCTTCGCCAATATCCGCATCCGCAACGAGATGCTGGATGGGGTCGAGGGCGGCTATACCAAGGGGCCGGATGGCGCGCAGACCTCGATCTTTGACGCCTCCATGGCCTATCAGGAGGCGGGCACGCCGCTGGTGATCTTTGGCGGCGAACAGTATGGCGCGGGCTCGAGCCGCGACTGGGCGGCCAAGGGCACGGCGCTTCTGGGCGTCAAGGCGGTGATCGCCGAGAGTTTCGAGCGTATCCACCGCTCCAACCTCGTGGGCATGGGTGTCATCCCGTTCGAGTTCACCGGCGGCGACACGCGCAAGACGCTGGCCCTCACCGGCGAGGAAACCGTGGCCATTTCGGGCCTTGATACGATCAAGCCGCTGGCCGAGGTGCCCTGCACCATCACCTATGCCGATGGCAGCTCGAAGACGATCACGCTCAAATGCCGGATCGATACCGCGATCGAGATCGAATATATCGAGCATGGCGGCGTGCTGCATTACGTGCTGCGCAACCTCGCCAAATCCGCGGCCTGAGTTTCCACGCGGTCTCATCGACAGGGCGGCCCCTCATCCGGGCCGCCTTTTTCATATCCTGCGCAGAGTTCCGCCTGCGACGCCCAATTTCCGGCCATTCCCCGCCGGTCCCGCGCTCCTGATGCCATTGTGAGGTGATTCCCCTTTTTCCGTGATGCCCGCACCCCAATCTTGAGGGCAGGAGATTGAGAAAGGGTAAATCATGCGCACCACCGCACTCATCCTCGCCCAGGCCGGGCTGATCAGCCTGCTTGCTGTCTATGGGGCCTATGGCGACAATCCCAAGCAAACCGCCTGCCCGCTGCCCGCAATGACCACCGCGCAGGACTGTGCGGCACCGCAATGACGGGTGCCGTCGGAGCTTACGAAATCTGCGTACACTCCTTACAAATCGTAAGGTCGCGCGGTCTTGCGCCAAACGCCCCTAGCGCGCGGCCTCGATCGCAGGCAGGATCGTGCTCTGCATCACCCGCTCGGTGATCGGTCCGGCAAAGCGCAGCACGATATTTCCTTCGCCATCAATGACATAGGTCTCGGGCACGCCATAGACGCCCCAATTCAGCGCCATCCGCCCGGATTCATCCGCCCCCAGGGCGGCATAGGGATTCCCAAGTTCCTTCAGGAAATTCAAGGCGTTATCGGCCTTGTCCTTGTAGTTCACACCGTAAATCGTGATCCCGTCCTCGGCCAGTTTCTCAAGGTTGGGATGCTCTACCCGACAGGGCGCACACCAACTTGCCCAATAGTTCACCAGCTTGACCGTTCCGTCGCGCAAGTCACTGTCAGAAAATGTTTTTCCATCGCCAAGCGGCGTCACGACCACAGCCGGCGCCGCCTTACCGGCCAGCGCCGAGGGCAACTCGTTGGGATTGTCCCGCTGCAACCCGACAAAGGCCAGACCGGCAAACGCGGCAAAGATCACCAGCGGCAGAACCATCATGGGGGAAAGCTTAGCCATTGGATTTCACCTTGCTTTCAACCTCTTGCAGCTCTTTCTTCACGCGATTGGACCGGCGCACGCTCAGCATCACCAGCACCACGATCATCAGGATCGACACCGCATAAGACGACAAGACCGCCTCTGCGTATTTCCCCAAATCCGGCATCATGCCCCCATCCTTTCGCGCGCCAAGAGCGCCCGCATCCGCCGCGCGCGAATTTCCGTTCGCGTCCGCATCAACACCAAGGCTATGAAAAGAAACACAAATCCCGCCATGCAGACCAGCAGCGGATACCAGAACACATCCGCCACATTCTCTTCCTTGTCGAGGCTGAGCGACGCCCCCTGATGCAACCCCTGGTTCCAGAAATTGACCGCATAACGGCTGAGCAGGGCAAAAACCGATCCGACAAGGCAAAGAATACTGGTCAGATCCGCAGCCGTGTCGTCATTCTCAATCGCTTCCCACAGGGCTATGTACCCGAGATAAAAGAGAAAAAGGATGAGAAAGCTGGTCAGACGCGGGTCCCAGGCCCACCAGGTTCCCCACATAGGTTGTCCCCAGATGGCCCCGGTCACCAGCGCAATCAGCGTCATCACCATCCCCACCGGCGCCGCCGCCCGCGCCGCCAGCGCGCTCACATGATGCCGCCGGACGATCCAGATCAGCGATGTGACCAACATCATCAACCAGGCATTGATTGCCATCAGCGCGCTCGGCACGTGTAAATAAATGATTTTTACCGTCGACCCTTGACGGTAATCCGCAGGCGTAAAGAAGAACCCCCAGATAAGACCGCTCACCAAGGTCACCGCCGCCAGCCCCGCGAACCACGGCAAGAGCCAGTCGGCGGTCTGGATGAATTTCTTGGGATTGGCGTATTCCCAGAATGCGTTCAGGTTCATCGTATTTCCCGTGTCATCAGCGCAGGTTCACTCTCAATACCGCAGCCGAGGCAAAAGGCAAAAGCGCGATGGTGCCGCAGGTGATCCCCGCCAGCATCAAGAGCGGGGTGGTCACGTCAAACCCCTCCGCGCCGCGCCGCGCCACCTCGGCCCCAAAAATCAATGTAGGCACATAGAGCGGCAGCACAAGCAGGCTGAGGAGCAGACCGCCACGCTTGAGCCCGACCGTCAGCGCCGCACCGAACGTGCCAATCACACTCAGCGCAGGCGTTCCAAGAAAAAGAGATATAATCAACCACTTATAGCCCGCTTCTGAGAGATTGAGTAAAAGACCCAACACCGGAGCCGCCGCCACCAATGGCAGGCCTGTGGTCAGCCAATGCGCCAATGCCTTGACGCTGACGATCCCCTCCATCGGAACGGGCGAGGTGGCCAATAGGTCAAGGCTCCCATCTTCCCAATCGAGGGCCAGTATACGGTCGAGCGACAGCAAACACGCGAGTAGCGCCCCCAACCACAGGACACCGGGCGCAATCACCGTCAAGAGCGCGCTTTGCGGCCCGACACCAAAGGGCACCAGCACCACGACAATCAGGAAAAACGACAGCCCGAGACCAAAGCCGCCGCCCGCGCGCATCGCAAGACGAATATCCCGGAGGAGCAACGCAATCACAGGAACGCCCCATCAAAATCGCTATTCGACAATGGCTTAGCCTTAAACGCCCCAACATCGAGCATCTGCGCCTCATTAAGCCCAAGGTCGATATGCGTTGCCATCAGCGCCATACCTCCCGTCGCCAGATGCGCGCGCACTGCATGGGCGAACATCGCCACGGCCTCGGTGTCTAGCGACACGGTCGGCTCATCCAGCACCCAGATCGCCCGCCCCGTCACCAAAAGCCGCGCCAATCCCAGCCGTCGCTTTTGCCCCGCCGAGAGCGCGCCCGCCGGACGGGTCGAGAGAGAGCCAAGCTTGAACGCCTCAATTGCTTGGGAATAGTCTTTTTTGCCAAAGACCTGCGCCCAGAAACTCAGGTTCTCCGCAACCGTCAGCGTCGCCTTGATCCCGTCTGCATGCCCGGCATAAACAAGACTTTCAGGCGGCACGTCGATCTGGCCTGAAATCGGCGGTTGCAAGCCCGCAATTGTCCGCAAGAGCGTGGTCTTGCCAATCCCGTTTGGCCCGCGCACCACAAGGGCCTGACCCTGGGTCAGCGTGAAACGCACCCCTTCCAGCACGGGTATCCCGCCGCGCGCAATGGTCAGATCAGAGACTTGCAGCATCATGCGCTGTGCTTAACCCAATGCGAGACCATGGAAAAGCACCATCGGCGCGCGGATCGTCACACCGGTTGCAACGCCACCGCCACCCGGCGCCCCTCAGACAAAAGCACATTATACGTTCGGCAGGCTGCGGGCGAATTCATCGTCTCCACGCCCAATCCCGCCGCTTCAAGATCATCTCGCAACCTTTTGGGAATATGCGCTATTTCCGCTCCAGTCCCGATAAAGATCACATCGACCTCCAGCGCGAGGGCCAGCAGCGATGCCGCATCGTCATAGCCACTCCATGTGCGCGCGCCCTTGGGCGTGACCAGAATGGCCCCTTCCATCACCTGCCCGGCCACCCGAAAGAACCCCGGACCATAGCCGTCAATCGGCGTCGCCCCGTCAAAGCTGATTTCCGTCATCCGCATCGCTTATCCTTCCGTCCCCCAGATCGGCAAACCGCTCACCACGGCCAGACCGATCACAGCATAGGCCGCCCAACGATAAAGCCGCTCGTGACGCGGGTCAAAGAGCGATTGGCCGAACAGCGACGTGATGAAGTAAGGCACCGCAAGTATCAGCGCCAAAAGGAAAATCTGGCCATTGATCGTCCCGCGCAAGAGCAGGTTCACCACAATCACCACATCCAGCGCCGCCAGAAAGAGGATCGTATTGGCCCGCACCGATTGCGCCACCGCTTGCCCGGCGAGGTAGAACAGGATCACCACCGGGCCCGTCAATCCTGTCAGCCCGCCGATCACCCCAGCCAACGCGCCAATCGCCACCAGCATGGGGCGTCCCACCTGCCCCGAGAACCGCCACCCGGTGATGAGCGCCGCCAAAGTCACGGTTCCAACAGCGGCGACCACCCAACGAAT
This sequence comes from Roseovarius mucosus DSM 17069, assembly GCF_000768555.3. GTDB lineage: Bacteria > Pseudomonadota > Alphaproteobacteria > Rhodobacterales > Rhodobacteraceae > Roseovarius > Roseovarius mucosus. The sequence goes on along the minus strand of NZ_KN293975.1, from coordinate 507,709 downwards.
GCTCACCGGATCGAGCCGCGCCATGAGCCACAGACCGAGCGGCACGGTCACGAGCGCCGCAAGCGCCAGGATGCCCACCTCGCGCCGATCCGCCTGTGACCACGCCCGCGGCAACAGCGCAGAGGTGCTGGCAATGCCCGTCAGCGTGATCACCCCCACGATGATCTCCGGCGGCAGGAATATTCCCGCCACCGGCACAAAGATCAGCGCCGTGCCAAACCCGGTAAATCCTCGCACGATCCCCGCCAACGCAATCGCCAGCAAGAGCCATGGCAGCCCCGGCGTGGCCCAGACCGCGCTCAGCGTCTCAGGCATCTATATTGGCAAATTGCGTGCCCGCGTTGGCATCCGGCTTGGACCAGTCGCGCTTCACACCCAGCCACATCAGGATCGTGCTGGCCACGAAGATTGACGAATAGGTGCCCACGATCACACCCCAAATCATCGCAAAGACGAAGCCCCGGATCACGTCACCACCAAGGAAATAGAGCGCCAGCAGGGCCAGCAGCGTGGTCAGCGACGTCACCATGGTTCGGCTCAGCGTTTCGTTGATCGAGAGGTTGAGCACCTCGCGCAGCGGCTTCTGCTTGTACTTGCGCAGGTTCTCCCGCACCCGGTCGAACACCACCACCGTGTCGTTCAGTGAATAGCCGACAAGCGTCAAAAGGGCCGCGATGATCGCCAGATCGAACTGGATCTGCAATTCCGAGAAAACCCCCACCGTCAGCGCGACGTCATGCACAAGCGCAATGACCGCCCCCACCGCAAACTGCCACTCGAACCGCATCCAGATGTAGATCAACACCGCCCCGATGGCGAGGACAACGGCAAGCACCGCCGTCTGAATCAGCTCGCCCGACACTTTCGGCCCCACACTCTCGACCGAGGTGAACTGAATATCCGGCACCACCTGCTGCAACGCCCCTTCGACCGCCGCGATGGTTTCGGGTGTCACGCTCTCGGCTTCGTCCTGCGCCTGTATCCGCAGCATCGCCACATTCTCTTCGGGGCCAAAGGTCGGGTCGAATACCTCGGTGATACTTACATCGCCCAGCCCCAGATCGTTGATCGCGCCGCGATAGGTGCCAATGTCAACTGGTTCGGCGCTGAGCGTGCGGATCGTAGTGCCCCCCTTGAAATCAATGCCAAAATTTAGCCCCTGCACCGCAAAAGAGCCCAACGCCACAAGGATCATGACCCCGGAAATGCCCAACCACAGCTTCCACCGGCCAAAGAAATCCCAAGAGGTGGTTTCCGGCACGATCCGGAAACTGCGTCCGGTCAGGACCGTCTTGGGTCGCTTGCGCTCGAACCACATGACCGTGATCAGCCGCGTCACAAAGAGCGCGGTAAAGACCGAGGTCACAATCCCCAGCCCCAGCGTGATGGCAAAGCCACGCACCGGGCCAGAGCCCATGACATAGAGGATGAGCGCGGTCATGAAGGTGGTGATATTCGCGTCCACGATGGCGCTCATCGCCTTTTCATAACCCAGATCAATCGCCCGCGCCGCCCCCTTGGCCGATTTCATCTCTTCACGGATGCGCTCGAACACCAGCACATTGGCATCCACCGCCATCCCGATGGTCAACACGATCCCGGCAATGCCCGGCAGGGTCAACGTAGAGCCGATGAGACTCAACAGGCCAAAGATCAGACCGACGTTCACGATCAGGGCAAGATTTGCAAAAATGCCAAAGATGCCATAGCTCAGGACCATGTAGACCAGCACCAGCGCAAAGGCGACAAGACAGGCCAGCTTGCCCGCCTCGATACTGTCGGCACCCAGTTCTGGGCCCACCGTGCGCTCTTCGAGGAAATCAAGCCCCGCAGGCAGCGCTCCTGCGCGCAGGAGCACCGCAAGCTGCGTGCTGTCCTCGACATTGAAATTGCCGGTGATGATCCCCGATCCGCCGGGAATGTGGCTCTGGATCACTGGCGCACTGATGACCTCGCCATCGAGAACGATGGCAAAGGGATTGCCGATGTTTTCAGCCGTGTAATCGCCGAATTTGCGCGCGCCCGTGGGATTGAAGCGGAATGAGACCGCCGGTCGGCCATTCTGGTCGAAATCAGGCTGCGCATCGACCAGTTCCTCGCCGGTCACGACTGGCGCACGCTCGAGGATGTAGTAAACCCCGCTCTCATCGAGCGCGGGCAATACCTCGTTACCCGCCCCCGCCGGTGCATCGGCACTGGACGCGCGGCTTACGACCGGCTGAAAGGTCAGTTGCGCCGTGGTCCCGATCAGCGCCTTCAACTCGGCGGCACTGCCGATCCCCGGCACCTGAATCAGAATCCGGTCCGCCCCTTGCCTCTGAATTGTCGGCTCGCGCGTGCCCACCTCGTCGATCCGGCGACGGATGATTTCCAGCGATTGCCGCACGGTGCGGTCGTCGGTGGCACGCTGTTCGGCCTCGCTGAGGCGAATGATGACATCCGCGCCGTCGGTGGTCACGTCGATGTCGTTACCGCCGACGCCGGTCAATAGATCCGTGACGGGGCGTGCCAGCCCCCGCACCAATGCCGCCGCCTCACCCGCCATCTCGGGCCGCTCGACCAGCCGCACCCGCAACTCGGGCGCTTCGGTCTGTTGCAGCCGGATCGGCCCCACGCGATCCCGCTCTTCGCGCAAGAGATCGCGCACCTCGGGCCACATGCCCTCAACCCGCGCCTGATACACATCCTCGACCTTGACCTCGGCCAAGAGATGCGCACCGCCACGCAGGTCGAGCCCCAGATTGACAAGGTTGGACGGCATCCAATCAGGCCAGAGCGACAGATCCTCGGCCACCGCGGCCGGATCTCGTCCCGCCTCAACAGCGGCCACGGCATCGTTATGCCGCTCTACCCTGTCATAAAACCCGTTCGGCAGGGCCAGCATCAGACCAAGGGCCACCAACCCCCAGATACAGAGGCGTTTCCACAGGTCGATTTGCAGCATTTTCCCGCCCTTTCAGAGCTTTTTCGCAGGGGGCCGGGGGCTTAGCCCTCGGCGGGCTCGGTCTTGGACAGAACCTGTGCGATGGTGGCGCGCACCACACGTACCTTGATACCTTCCGCGAGTTCCACCTCGATCTCGCTGTCATCCTTGACCTTGGAGACCTTGCCGATGAGGCCGCCTTGCGTCACCACCTGATCGCCCCGGCGCAGCGCGCCGATCATGGCCTTGTGCTCCTTGAGCTTCTTCTGTTGCGGACGGATCAGCAGGAAATACATGATCGCAAAGATCAGAATGAGCGGGATAAACTGGCCAAAGGCTTCCATGGGGTGTCCTCTATTTGGGGCGTGAACAGGGGTTCACGAATTGCCGGGGAACCTAGGCGCGAGGCGGGGCATTTGCAAGGCGCGAAAGCATGGCGCAGCCCCGGTTTCTGGTGCATAACGCCGCCCAAGCGATTCACAGTTAGGTTTGAGGACCAGCGCCATGCACGATATCCGCGCCATCCGCGAGACCCCCGATGCCTTTGACGCAGCCCTTGCGCGGCGCGGAATGGCCCCGGTCTCGCCCCAGATCCTCGCTCTAGACGAGGCGCGGCGCACCCGCATCCACGCGGCCGAAACCGCTCAGGCCGAGCAGAACCGCGCCAGCAAAGAGGCCGGCGCCGCCAAGGGCCGCGGCGACGAGGCCGAATTCGAACGCCTGCGCGCGCTGGTCTCTGCCAAAAAGGATGAAATGGCCGCGATGCAGGCCGAGGCCAAGGCGCTCGACACCCAACTCACCGACCTTCTGATGGCCCTGCCAAATCTGCCCTTTGACGACGTGCCCGATGGCGCGGACGAGAGCGGCAATGTCGAGATGCGCCGCTGGGGCACGCCCGCGCATTTCGATTTCCAGCCCAAAGAGCATTACGAGATCACCGGCGTTCAGCCGGGGATGGATTTCGAAACCGCGGCCAAACTCTCCGGCGCGCGCTTTGTCGTGCTCTCGGGCAGCATCGCCCGCCTGCACCGCGCCTTGGCGCAATTCATGCTCGACACCCATATCGAGGAAAACGGGTTGCAAGAAACCTGGACGCCCGTTCTGGTGCGCCCCGAGATGATGCTGGGCACCGGGCAATTGCCGAAATTCGGCGAGGACAGCTATGAAACCACCAATGGCTGGTGGCTGGTGCCCACCGCCGAGGTGACGCTGACCAATATCGTGCATGGCGAGACGGTCGATGCCGCCACCCTGCCGCGCCGCTACGTGGCCCACACCCAATGCTTCCGCTCCGAGGCCGGTAGCGCCGGGCGCGACACCGCCGGCATGCTGCGCCAGCACCAGTTCGAAAAGGTCGAGATGGTCTCGATCACCCACCCCGACGAGAGCCGAGCCGAGCTTGACCGCATGACCGCCTGCGCCGAAGGCATCCTGGAACGCCTTGGCCTGCCCTATCGCACCATCGTGCTCTGCACCGGCGACATGGGCTTTGGCGCGCGCCGCACCCATGACATCGAGGTCTGGCTGCCGGGGCAAAACACCTACCGCGAAATCTCCTCGGTCTCGGTCTGCGGCGATTTTCAGGCCCGCCGCATGAACGCCCGGTTCAAACCACAAGGCGGCGGCAAGCCCGAATTCCTGCACACGCTCAACGGCTCCGGCCTCGCCGTCGGCCGCTGCCTGATCGCGGTGCTGGAAAACGGCCAACAGGCCGACGGCTCCGTCCGCCTCCCCGACGCCCTCCACCCCTACCTGCGCGGCAAGACGATGCTCAAGGCAGACGGCAGTCTGGGCTAATGCACCTCGCGCCTGATCGCGGTCACATCGCCCCGGGCCTGCCCCGGGGCCTCCCCCTCCCGCATAGGCGAGGTCCCGGATCAAGTCCGGGACGGGTGTGGTTTCGATGGGGCGCAACACGCCCTACGCAGGGCTTTCATGTCGCCTTCGACGCCACGCGGGGGCAAACGCAGAGCAGTCAGGCAGTCTTTAGGCAAGGGCCTGGCACGACGGCTCCAGAACTCTACGTCCGAGACCGAGCGCGCGAAACTCCGTAGAGCGGGATGGAGTTGCACTTCGGCGCACCGGTGCCAACGGCCACTTTCGGGATATTACGTCTCCAACGGAAAGCACCATGGGGGGGATATATTCGATCGCCAAAAGCCCCAAGGCGTGGGACGGTGAGTGCCGTCCCGCTACAGGTGCCTGTAGGCTAACTTTCAGTCTCTCATCATTAGCGCGAAGGACTGCCTTCTAAAAACCGCGGTTCTGTGTAGAGGCCACAAAATCAATTATTTGAGAAGATTTTCCCAATCAGTTCGACGACGTTATCCATAATGACAGAAAGCCCATTCTCTACTCCCTTCGCTGCCACTTTTTTGCTAGTAGTAGCGATCGTTCCCTTTAGATTTTTCATATATCCGGCATCCACGACTGGCGATTTGATCATTGCGATCGCACCTTCCAACATCGCAATAACTGTGGTCCTTGTTAAATCATCCAAAGGACTGCCCGATCGGGTTAGAGTGTTAGTGTTGGAAAATCTGTTTACAAGTTCGGCTAAGGACTCATGTAAATCAATGATAAGCGTTTGGTTCAAGCTAGTTGACATAACAGGATTTGAAAGAAATCTATTCTCGCCCGCGTCCTCAATCATTTCAATTTCGCGCTTAACAACACTACCGACTTTATCAAGTAGTTGTTGACGGGCAGTCCAGTCGTTTCCCTTTCTCAGACTTGCTGACCAATAGATCCAGTCTGTCATCTCATCTCGGTCCAGTACCATTACACCCTCGACCGATCGAATATATGCACTGATGTCACGATCCGCTGAGGAAGGTACTTCTTCTAAATCTTGCAATGATGCACGTATCTTTTCGTTTTCCTTTAGCAAGGATTTGAGGACTGGAAGAACCCTGCTAGTCATAGCGTCTAACCTTTCAGTTTACCATTTCCCGAGAGTGGTCTCTCAACTATCTATCGCATACCCGCATCGGGTCATCCATTTCGATTATTATTGCATCGTAGGTCTTTAGTCCATTGGAACGGTGCTTTCCGGCGTAGCCAGGCGACAACTTGACATCCTTCTGCGGATGACGGCGGCTTCTTACCGATCAATCGCCATCCGCAGGGTATAAATTGCTGCGGGGCGCACCAACATCTGCAATGCGAGGTTCACGGGTTTTAATGCATCCTACAGCATTCGGTATTAGGGGCTCTTCCTAAACTTCTCCCTCACACAGCACGAATGTCCGATCTCACTTTTGCCTCAACGGTATGGCTTGAAAGCCAAATACCCGCCCCCCTACTCCGCCGCCACGATCCCCACCGCGTCGGCCTTCGGAAACGGCACCAGCCGCCCCGCGTCCTCATCCCAGAGCTTCAACCGGAAACTCCGGATCGCCTCGGGCCAGCGGATCACGTCATGGGCGCGCAATTCCTCCGGCAAATCCCTCTGACAGCGCCGCAGGTTATAGGACGGGATGCCGGGGTTGTAGTGATGCAGATCGTGATAGGCGATATTGCCCGTCCCCAGATCCCACAGCCACCCCAGATCGAGCGAGCTTGACCCCACGAGCGTCGCCTTGCGGAAATCGAGCGACGGCTTGCGGTCCCAATAGGTCTCTTCGAAATTGTGCTGGAGATAGACCAGAAACACCCCGATCACCCCTGCCAGCAGCGCGCTCAGGCCCCAGACCGCCAGTCCCACGGCCCCCAGCATGACCCAGATCAGCGCCAGATAGCCCGCCAGCATCAGGTTATGGGCAATCACCCCCCACACGCCCACCACAAGCGTATTGCGCGGCCAGCGATAGGCGATGAAATAGGCATAGATGCCCCCCAGCGACAGCATCACCACCGGATTGCGATAGAGCCGATACCACAACCGCCGGGGCCACGGGGCCACCTGCCATTCGGCCAGCGTCATCGTATAGACCTCGGTCGTCTCGCGGTGATCGAGATTGCCCAGATAGGCGTGATGCTGGTTGTGATTGTATTGCATGACCCGGTAGGGCGTCAGCGAAAACACCGACAGGATATATCCCGCCCCATCGTTCAGCCCCTTTCGCGCAAAGAGCGCGTGATGCCCGCAATCGTGCTGCAAGACATAGAGCCGGACCGAGGCAAAGGCGAGGACGACCACCATCGGCCCCGCCGCCGCCCACTGCCCCGCCTCTGCCAACCACGCGCCCAAGGCCAAGGTCGCCGCGTAAACCGCAAGCGTGGCCGCGAAGGACAGCGCCCCGCGCAGATCGCTTTTGGCGGTATAGGGCTTGAGAAAGGCGCGCAGCGCGGCCTGATCGGGGGTTTCGGTCACGTCAGCCTCCTTGCCACAGAGGGATAACAGTCTTGATGTGACGCAGATGTGACCTCGGCCCGCAGGAATGCAAGAGGGACCGCGCAGGAATCTGCACGGCCCCTGGCCGGCTTAGTCGCTCGCGCGGCCTGTCAGATGCTTGCGCAGGCTCGACGGCCCCGCCTTTTTCTTGCTCTTGTAGGGGTTGCGATCCGCCTGACTGCGGAAATACAGGCGGATGGGCGTGCCCGGCATGTCGAAATCGGCGCGCAGCCCGTTCACCAGATAGCGCGAATAGCTCTCAGGCAGTTTGTCGGGATGGCTGCACATGACCACGAATCCCGGTGGCCGCGTCTTGGCCTGCGTCATGTAACGCAGCTTGACCCGGCGACCGCCCGGCGCGGGCGGCGGATGCTGCTCCAGCATGCCGATCAGCCAGCGGTTCAATTGTGCCGTGGTCACGCGCCGGTTCCACACCTCATGCGCCTTGGCCACCGCATCGCGCAGCCGGTCCAGCCCCTTGCCGGTCTTGGCCGAGACCGTCACCAGAGGCGCGCCGCGCAACTGCGGCAAGAGCCGCTCGAAGGCCTCGCGCAATTCGCGGATCTTGTCGCTCTTGTCGGGCTCCATGTCCCATTTGTTGATCGCCACCACCACCGCGCGCCCCTCGCGCTCGGCCAGATCGGCGATCCGCAGATCCTGCTGCTCAAAGGGAATCGCAGCATCGAGCAGAACCACGACCACCTCGGCGAATTTGACCGCGCGCAGCCCGTCTGACACCGACAGCTTTTCCAGCTTGTCCTGAACCTTGGCCTTCTTGCGCATCCCCGCCGTGTCGAAAATCCGCACCGGCATCCCGTCCCAGTCGATGCGCAGCGAAATCGCATCGCGCGTGATCCCGGCCTCTGGCCCGGTCAAGAGCCGCTCTTCACCAAGGATCTTGTTGATCAGCGTCGATTTCCCGGCATTGGGCCGCCCCACGACCGCCACCTGCATCGGGCGCGCCTCGGTGGGCTTGCGATAGCTGACATCCTCGTCATCCTCGATATCCTCGTCGAGCATGACATCCACCTCCGGTGCCTCTGCCTCGGCGCGCGCCTCAAACGCATCGGACAGCGGCATCAGCTGCGAATAGAGGTCATTCAAACCCTCGCCATGCTCCGCCGACATGCGAATGGGCTCGCCCAGACCCAGTCCCCAGGCCTCGATCACCCCCGCGTCCGCCGCCGAACCTTCGGCCTTGTTGGCCGCAAGGATCACATGCGCCGAGCGTTTGCGCAGAATCTCAGCAAGGCTCTCATCCATGGGCGTCACGCCCGTCCGCGCATCAATCAGGAACAGGCAAACATCGGCCATATCAACCGCGCGCTCTGTCAATTTTCGCATACGGCCCTGCAGGCTCTCGTCGGTGGCATCTTCCAGACCCGCTGTATCAATCACCGTGAACCGCAGGTCACCCAAACGCGCCGCACCTTCACGCAGGTCACGCGTCACACCGGGCTGGTTGTCGACCAAGGCCAGCCGCTTGCCCACCAGACGGTTGAACAGCGTCGATTTGCCAACATTGGGACGGCCCACGATGGCGAGAGAAAAGGTCATGACTTAGGCTCCGATACGGATCAAGTCGCCCTGATACAGGAACACTGGATCAACGGAAAGCCAGCAATTGACCCTTTTTCGACACGACATAGAGCGTGTTGCCCGCAACCACCGGGTTGGACGTGGCCCCGCCCGGCAAATCGCGCGCGCCCGTCATCTGCCCCGAGGCCGGATCAAAGAACCGCAATTGCCCGTCGCCCGAGGCCAGGATCAACTGACCACCGGCCAGAATGGGGCCGAAATGGCCCACGATCTCGGCCTGCCGCTTGGGCTTGCGATCCGCAAAGAGCGGCAATTCATGCCCCCAGATGCGCGTCCCGTCCTCCGTGGCAAGCCGCACCAATTCGTTGCGATCCGTGACCATGAAAACCGAGTCGCCCGCAGGCCAGACCGGGTTCAGCGGGCCTTCTTCTGCGGTCCACAGACGCTTGCCGCTGCCGAGGCTCAGCGCCACCGTGCGCCCCGAGTGACTGCCGGTGTAGAGTCGGTCCCCCACGACCACCGGGTCGCCAGTGATGTCATCCACCCGCGCGCTCGCCACACCCAGACGCTCGCCCGCGACCTGCGCGTCCCAGAGGCGCAGACCGCCCCGACGGAATGCGCCCTGCAATTCCCCCGCACCAAAGGCAAAGACCACGTATTTGTCGGTGATGGCCGGGGCCGGACCGCCCAGAACATTGTGAATATCGGGTGTGCCGCTCAACTGCCAGGCAATGCGCCCGGTGTCGGTCTCGATCGCCCAAGCCACATCGTCGCCTGCCACCACATAGACCAACCCGTCAAGCACCGCTGGCGTGCCGCTGCCGGGCGCGCCCAGCTCCTGTTCCCAGATCACGCCGCCGCTGGCCGGGTCAATTGCTGTGAGCTTGCCAAAGGCCGAGGACACAAAGAGCTTGCCGTCGCCATAGGCCAGACCACCGCCGCTGGCATTGTTCGAGTTGTCATTGGCCGGGGTCAGATCCCGCGTCCAGAGCAGTTGCCCCGTGGTCGAGACCGCCGCCACCTTGGCCTCGGCATCCAGCGTAAAGATGCGCCCCTCAGCCACCACGGGGTCTGCGGTGATCCGCACCCGCCGCCCGTCGCCCTGCCCGATATTGACCGACCACGCCAGTTGCGGCGCGCGCGACAGCGCGGGATGCGTGCTGCGCGTCGCTGGCGATCCGATCCGCTGCCGCCACTCTGCGTTGACCGTCGCCGCAGGCAGCGAGACCGGCAGCACCCGGTTTTCCGGGGTCACGTTGGCCTGCGCTCGCGCCGCCTCGCTCTGGAGAACTTCGCGAATCCCCTGGCGTTCGCCGCTCAAAATCTGTGTCTTCTTTGTACAGGCCGTCAGCGCGAGGACTGCAACCAGCCCCAGAATCAATCCGTTCGGTTTCACTGCTCTTGCCCTCACTCTTCGCCTTTTACCGCCCTGTTGACCCGCTTGGGCCTTTGGCCTGGCGCGGCCTTCGTCATTCGCCCACCGACACGGCCCCTGTCACAGGCTCCGGAAGGTCGGGCAATTCTTCGCCCAAGGCCACAATCACTTGTGTCACCCGCCTGCGCAAGCCCATCGTGGCCTCGGCATCGCTGGCAATTGCCACAAGGCGCTCGAGAGCCGCCTCGCGGTTGCCTGTTTCAAGGTCGATCAGCGCCAGTTGCTCCTCGGCCAAGAGCCGCAGCACACCGCCACTCAGCGCCAAGCCGTTCAACCGACCACGCCGCGCCTCGGCATCCAGCCCCGAACCGGGCAGCATCACGGCCTTGAGCGTGGCAAGGTTGCGATAGACAGCCTCCACATCCGACCGATCCGCCAGCGCCAGCAAACGCTGCGCCGCCGCCTCAGGGTTATCCGCCGCTTCCTCTGCGGCCGCCAAGAGGGCAATCACAGACGCCGCCTGCGCGCCCGGTGCCGTGATCGCATCCAGTACCGCCGCCCGTGCCGCCCGATCCTCGGTCGCGAGGGCAGCCAGCACCGCATCGCCCAATGCCTGTGCGGCGGCGCGATCCTGCGCCTTGCGCCATTCGTTCCACGCGGCTCCGCCCACCAGCAACAGGATCGCCAGAACCGCGATCCAGCCATAGCGGCGCATCAACGCAAATAGCCTGTCGCGGCGCACCTCTTCGGTGACTTCGTCGATGAAACTGTCGGTGTTGCTCACGCCGCGCCCCCCTTGAATTTTGCCCCTCTTACCCCGAAGCCCTGTCCCTGCCAAGGGGCGGCGCGCCCGCGACGCAAGGGCGTGCTTGCAGCAGGCATCGGAAAAGATTAATCTGAACCGGTTGGTTTAGCATAAGTCGGTAATGGTGCGCCTGGGCCGTGTCCCGCAAGGTAGGCCCAAGCCCGGCCCAACGCCACGCCTCATGGCCCGAAGGTAGATAAATGCGGTTGCTTCCTGTTCTCATCGCCCTGGTGGTGTCTGCCTTGGTCTATGTGGTCGTTTTCGAGCATGACCGCTTTCTTCCCGCCCCCGACCCGCAAACCGCCGAACCGCTGCCCGAGACCGCCCCAGAGGCCGAAGCGATCATGCGCGTCGTGGCCCTGCATTCCCAAGCGCGCGAAGTCGACAGCGCCGTCGTCGTGCGCGGCCGCTCCGAGGCCGACCGCATCGTCGAATTGCGGGCCGAGACCTCGGGCCTCGTCATCAACGAGCCGCTGCGCAAAGGGCATATGGTATCCCAAGGCGACATTCTCTGCCGCCTTGATCCCGCCGCGCGCGAGGCCGCCTTGGCCGAGGCCCAAGCCCGCCTGTCCGAGGCCCAGACCCGCATCCCCGAGGCCGAGGCCCGCGCCAACGAGGCGCGCGCCCAACTCGAAGAGGCGCAAATCAATGCCAACGCCGCCGAAAACCTGATCGAGAGCGGCTTCGCCTCGCAAACCCGCGTCGCCGCCACCCGTGCCGCGGTCAGTTCCGCGCAGGCGGCGGTGCAATCGGCCACCTCCGGCCTTGAGGCCGCGCGCGCCGGGATCGAATCCGCCCATGCCGCCGTCGCCGCCGCCGAAACGGAAATCAATCGCCTCTCGATCATCGCGCCGTTCAATGGCGTGCTGGACACCGACACCGCCGAAATCGGCAGTCTGCTTCAACCCGGCGCGCTCTGCGCCACCGTGCTGCAACTCGACCCGATCACCATGGTCGGGTTCGTGTCCGAAATGCAGGTGGCGCGCGTGCAGATGAACGCCCCCGCGACAATCCGCATGGCCTCGGGGCGCATGGTCGAGGGGCGCGTGACCTTCGTGGCGCGCTCTGCCGATGACGTCACCCGCACCTTCCGCGTCGAAGTCACGGTGCCCAATACAGACCTCTCGCTGCGCGACGGGGAAACCGCCGAAATCCTGATTGGTGCCGCGGGCAAGCGCGCGCATCTCCTGCCCCAATCGGCCCTCACCCTCGATGACGAGGGCACCTTGGGACTGCGCATCGTCGGCCCCGAGAGCCGGGCGCAATTCGTCCCGGTCGAGCTTTTGCGCGACACGCCCTCGGGCGTCTGGATCACCGGCCTGCCCGACAACGCCGATGTGATCGTGATCGGACAGGATTACGTGACCGATGGCGTGCCGGTTGATCCCGTGTTTCAGGAGCTTGGCCAATGACCGGCCTCGTCGACTGGGCCGCCGCCCGCGCCCGGATGGTTCTGGCCTTTATCGTTCTTTCGGTCCTTGCCGGCACCATGGCCTATGTCAGCCTGCCCAAAGAGGGCGAGCCCGACATCGAGATCCCAGCCCTTTTCATCTCGGTCCCCTTCCCCGGCATCTCGGCCGAAGACAGCGAGAAACTGCTCGTCAAGGTGATGGAAACCGAACTGAGCGATCTGGACGGGCTCAAGAAGATGACCGGCACCGCCGCCGAGAATTACGGCGGCGTGGCGCTCGAATTCGAATTCGGCTGGGACAAGACCAAGACCCTCGCCGATGTGCGCGACGCGATGGACACCGCCGAGGCGGATTTCCCCGAAGGCGCCGAGAAATACACCCTGAACGAGGTGAATTTCAGCGAATTTCCGATCATCATCGTCAACCTCTCCGGCCCGGTGCCCGAACGCACCATGTCGCGGCTGGCCAAAGACCTCCAGGACACGCTCGAAGGGCTGGAGCCGGTGCTCGAGGCGGGCATCGCGGGCAATCGCGAGGAGATGCTCGAAGTCATCATCGACCCGCTGCGCCTTGAGGCCTATAACGTCACCGCGCTCGATCTCATCAATGTGGTGCAGAACAACAACCAACTGATCGCCGCGGGCGAGGTCGACACGGCCCAGGGCACTTTCGCGGTCAAGATTCCCTCTTCCTTTGAAGATACCAGCGATTTCTACAACCTGCCGGTCAAGACCAATGGCGACCGCATCGTGCGCCTTGGAGATCTGGCGACGATCAACCTCACCTTCGAGGACCGGCTTGGCACAGCGCGCTTCAACGGCGAGACGACCGTCGCGCTGCAGGTGGTCAAGCGCAAAGGCTTCAACATCATCGAGACCGCCGACCTTGTGCGCGCCGCCGTCGCCGAGGCGGAAAAGACCTGGCCCGAGGATTTGCAGGTCGCCGTCAGCGTCGGCACCTCGAACGATCAATCCAGCACCGTGGCCTCCATGGTCAGCCAGCTCGAAGGCTCGGTTCTCACCGCCATCGCATTGGTGATGGTCGTCACGCTGGCGGCCCTGGGCATCCGGCCCGCGCTCTTGGTGGGCTTTTCCATTCCCACCTCTTTCCTCCTCTGTTTCGCCCTTCTGGCTGTCATGGGCGTTGCCATCTCGAATATCGTGATGTTCGGCCTCATTCTGGCGGTGGGGATGCTGGTGGATGGGGCCATTGTCGTGGTGGAATACGCCGACAAGCGCATCGCAGAGGGCGAAGGCCCGATGCACGCCTATGTCGGGGCCGCCAAGCGGATGTTCTGGCCGGTCGTCAGCTCCACAGCCACCACGCTCTGCGCCTTTCTTCCGATGCTCTTCTGGCCCGGCATTCCGGGGCAGTTCATGGGCATGTTGCCGGTCACGCTGATTTTCGTGCTCTCCGCCTCTCTTCTCGTGGCGCTTGTCTACCTGCCAGTGCTGGGCGGCGTGACCGGGCGGCTGGAACGCTGGTTCAACACCCGCACCGACCAGATCGCAAGCGGCTTCTGGCTCTGGCATGTGCTGCTCTTTCCGGTGGCCATCGGCGCGGCCCTTCTGGCCGGTCAGATCGCTCCAACCCTGCTCAACGCCGTGAGCACGCAATTTTCCGGCATGGACGGTACGCGCATTCTAGGCTCGGTCGTGCCGGTGCTGGCAACGGTCTTTGGCCTCATGCTGGGGGTTTGCGTGCTGCTTGGGGTGGGTGTCTCGGGGGTTGCCGCCACACTCCTGGGCCTCTTGGCCATTCCGCGCCGCTTTGGCAAACTCATGAGTGCCGCGCGGCAGCGCTGGCTGCCCCCGCGCCGCGAACGTGTCCAGGGCGGCTACAAACGCTCGGCATTCGGCTGGGTGATCCACGCCATCGCGGGCAATCCGGTCATGCCGCTGGTGGCCTTTGGCGCGATTTTCGTGCTCGTGGGCTCTGTGCTCATGTTCTACATCAACAACAACAACGGCACCGAATTCTTCGTCGATAGCGAACCAGAGCGCGGCATCGTCTATGTGCGCGGGCGCGGCAACCTCTCGATTGACCAAAAGGACCAGTTGGTCAAACAGGTCGAGGACATCATTCGCGCCCATCCCGGTATCCAGACCGCTTTCGCCTTTGCCGGGGATGGCGGGCTCAATACGAATACCGGCGGCGCACAGCCCCCGCGCGATACGATCGGCCAGATTCAGTTTGAAACCATCGCCTGGGAGGATCGCCCGCAATCCATCGAGACCTGGTTCACCATTCCGCTTCTCGATCTGCCCGTGACCCGCCATGTAGTCGCGACGGAATTCGACGGCGATACCGTGATCTCCGAACTCAGCGCAGAGCTGGAAAACGTGCCCGGCATCAAGTTCGAGGTGCTCGCCCAATCCCGTGGCCCCGCCTCGGCCAAACCGGTTCATCTGCGCCTCAAAAGCGACAATTGGGACGATCTCATCGCCTTTACCGAGGTGGCCCGCCAGAAATTCGACGAAACCGAAGGTCTCCATCAGATCGAGGATACCTTGCCCCTCCCCGGCATCGACTGGCAGATCGACGTCGATGTCGAAAAGGCCGGGCGCTTTGGCGCCGATGTCGCCACCGTCGGTGCCATGGTGCAACTCGTGACGCGCGGCATCCTGCTCGACACCATGCGCGTCGACAGCAGCGACGAGGAAATCGAGATCCGGGTCCGCCTGCCCGATCAGGACCGCGTGCTCTCGACCCTCGACAGCCTCAAGGTGCGCACCGACGACGGGCTTGTGCCCCTATCGAATTTCGTCACCCGCAAACCGGTCAAGCAATTGGCCCAGATCGACCGCGTCGATCAGACCCGGTTCTTCGACATCAAGGCGGCGGTCAAGGACGGGGTATTCGTTACAGAATCCGCCTCAGACCTTACAGACCGTAAGGTTCCGATCACAGCGAACGAACGGATAACCCATCTCACCGAATGGCTCGAATCAGGCGTTCTGCCGCCCGGTATCAGCTACGAATGGACCGGCGACGCCGAGGATCAGGCAGAGTCCGGTGAATTTCTGCAAAAGGCATTTGCCGGGGCGCTTGGCCTGATGTTCATCATTCTGCTGGCGCAATTCAACAGCGTTTACAACGCGGTGCTGGTTCTCCTGGCGGTCGTGCTCTCGACCACGGGCGTGCTGATCGGCATGCTCGTGATGGATCAGCCCTTTTCGATCATCATGACCGGCACCGGCATCGTGGCCCTGGCGGGCATTGTGGTGAACAACAACATTGTTTTGATTGACACTTTTCAGGAATACGCCCGCTACATGCCCCAGATCGACGCCATCACCCGCACGGCGCAGGATCGTATCCGCCCCGTGCTCTTGACCACGATCACCACGATGGCGGGGCTTGCGCCGATGATGTTCGGGCTCAGCCTCGACTTCGTGAATGGCGGCTATGCCTTTGATAGTCCAACAGCTTTGTGGTGGAAACAGCTGGCCACCGCCGTGGTGTTCGGCCTTGGCATCGCCACCGTTCTCACGCTGGTCTTCACCCCTGCGATGCTGGCCCTGCGGGTATGGCTTGGCACCTACGCCCTCTGGGGGGCACAACTCTTGGCCAAGCTCTCGATGGGCCGCTCCAGCCGCGCCGCACGGGATTGGGCCCTCACCCGAGCCGCAAGCCGCCTTGCGCACTCGGAAATCATCTGGCCGGACGAACACGATGAGTCGCTTTCTAAAGCTATACAAACCACCGCGGCAGACGTGGAAGCGCCCGACTCAGCAGAAGGAATAAAAGGCCAACCCCTGCGCGCAGCAGAGTGATTCTCAACGGCTTATCAGGGCGCTAGCGCGCCGATCGGGTAAACTGCTCATCGTTTTGGCGTATCTTCTGTTGAACTTGGAAACAAAGCGCCCTTTCAATGCGGTTCGTTTCCAAATACCGGATTTTTGAGAGGGCAGCTTGAAATGTGTCGAAAATCTGGCATATCTTGGGAAAGAATTTGAACGTTAGATACAGCGGAGAGCATCCATGTTTGATTGGTTCTGGAATGGCTGGTACGGTGACACGACATCGGGCGGTGGCTCGGGCTCGACGTCCTCCGTACCGGAAATGGACGCCGCCAGTGGGACATTGGCCATTGCGGTTGTTCTCGCGGCCCTTGTCCTTGCTTGGGAAATCAAACGCCGTCGCGCGCGGAGCTGACCTCTACCGTCAGATCAGCGCCCAATCCCCCCTCCAAAGGGCGGCGGCTGCGATAACAGCATTGGCAACAGCATGGGCGGCCATGGCATCAGCCAGCCGCCCATTGCGCATGTAAACCAGAGAAAACACCACGCCCGCTAGGCCGGCCTCGATCCAGCGACCGTGGACAAGGGCGAAAAGTCCGGCTGAGATGGCAATCGCGATTATCCGGCTGACAAGGGTTCCCCGATCCAGCCGCGCTTGCACATAGCCCCGAAAAAACAGCTCTTCAATCACCGGCACAAGGGCTACCGTGCCAAGGATACGCATCCCTGCCCAAAGGGCAAAGGCCCCCGCCCCAAGCGACAAGAGTGCCTCAGAGGGGGGGTCTGCTGCGGGCGCGGTCACAATCCATGCCACCCCAACCACTCCCCCCGCGACCACCGACAGCGCCGACGGCCACGCCAGATGCTGCCGCACGGTGCCCCGCACCCACCAGAGCGCAGCCAGCATCATGCCCACCTGTACCGGATAGGCCAAGGCGGGCTCGCGCCAGAATGCCTGTGCGATCAGACCTGACAGAGCGAATACGATAAACGGCAGGATTCGCCCGGCCACATCATCCTCGGCCATTGGCGCCACGCTGCGCACCCGTGGCACTGCCGCCGCTTGCAACGCATAGCCACTGCGCCCCACTACCACCAACACACTGATGGACAGCGCCGTGAACATCAACCACCCGGCAAAGCTGTGAAAGCCATTGACCGCAAGCTCGGGCGAGACATACACCCCAATAAGGATCAATACCGTGATCCGCACCGCGTTGAACAGCCAGCTCACCAAGAGCGCGATAGGCCAGATCACAAGGCCAAAGCGGCGCAGGCGCAATTCGTCTCGGAAAAGCACGCCGTAAAGAGCGAGAAACGCGGTGATCAGCACCAACCCCTCAATCCCAGAACAGCTATCGGCCACCATGACCCGGAACTCCGGCGTGCCGATCACATAGGTCGCGGGATCCACAACCACATCCTCGACAAAAAGGCGCAACAAGAGAAATACCGCGATAAAGGTCACATCTGTGATCGCCTGCACACTCCACAATGGCCCTGCCAGAACCACCGCGCCCGGTAGGGCCGCCGCGAAGGCAGCAATGGCGACGAGCGACAAGGTGCGTCCTCGCAACCACGCAATCCAGGCTGACGGCCGCATGAGCCACAGCACCCCTCCCAAGGCCGCCATCAGCGCCCCCAAGGCCGCCAGCGGAAACACCCGCGCAAACTCTGCGCTCAAGGCCTCGGGCGCGACCAGAACCAGCGGCGCAAGCATCGCCAGAACGCCCGCCCCATGCAGCAACGCCCAAGGTACTCCCCCCGGCGCGGCGCTTGCCGTACTTGCGAACTCGGACCGCGCCACGGGGCGCGCCCAGAGATATACCCCGACCAAAGACCCCGCGCAAAGCAGCCACAGCGCCACGAACCGCAGCCCTCGGCACGCGGTTTCGATTCCGGTTGCGCGGCACTCAAGGTCACTCAAAACCTGGTAGAGCAGCACAAGCAGCACCATCTCGGCGACAAAGAGCGCGCCAAGAGAATAGGCCCGTCCAAGCGGGGAGAGACTGTCGGTGTCCTTGCTCATCCGTCCCGGCCTAGTGCATCCGCGCCGCCATAATATGGCAAGCCTGCGGCGATTTGCGGGAAACCGTCAAAGGCCAAGTTTGTCGCGCATGAAGGCCAGAGCAACCGATAGGCCGTCGGGCGCGATCCCATGGCCAGTGCCCTTCATGATATGGGCATAGACATCCTGCCAACCGGCCTCCTGCAAGGCCTCTGCCGCCTGCGGCAGCGACTGCACCGGCACCACCTCATCGGCGTCACCATGCACCAAAAGGACCGGCGGGCGGCTTTGCACTTCATCGCTCAGCAATTCCGGCGACAAGAGCCGCCCCGAAAAGGCCACGACCCCGCCAAGCGCATCCTCGCGCCGGGGGGCCACATGCAGCGCCATCATCGTGCCTTGGGAAAAGCCGAAGAGCACCACCTGTTCGGGCAAGAGATCTTCATCCACCATAAGCGCATCGAGAAAGGCGTTCAGATCCGCCGAGGCCGTCATCAGCCCGCGATGCGCCTCTTCCTCGCTCGATCCGTCAATCCACGGGATAGGAAACCATTGCAGGCCAAAGGGCATGCCGGGAATACTTTCGGGCGCATCGGGTGCTACAAAGAGCGTATCGGGCAAATGCTCCGCCAGCGGATCGGCCAGCCCCAGCAAATCTGCGCCATTGGCGCCGTATCCGTGCAGAAAGACCACGGCCGAGCGTGTCTCGCCCGACTGCGGTGCCTTGCGGCCTGCTTTCAAAACCCGTGTCATCTGATCCCTTCCCTGTCCTTGGCCACCCGGTAATAGGCCCACAAGAGCCGTGCCGCAACGGCGCGCCAGGGTGCCCAATCCTCGGCCATCTGCCGCAGCGCCCGTTCCTTGGGGCGTTCCGGCAGGTCGTAGAGCAGGCGCACCGCCTCTTGCAAGGCAAGATCGCCGGGCGCAAAGACATCCGCGCGCCCCAGACTGAACATCGCATAGATTTCCGCCGTCCAGACGCCGATACCGGGCACCTGCGTGAGCGTTGCAATGACCTCCGGCGTCGGTGCGTAGCGCAGGGCGGCATAGTCAATCCCCGCCTCCGCAAGCGCGCGGGCATAGCGCGCCTTTTGTCGGCTAAGGCCCACAGCGCGCAGGTCATCATCCGTGACTGCAGCAATGCGCTGAGGCTCGGTAAACCCGGCCTGTTCCATCCGCGACCAAATCGCATTGGCTGACGCAACACTGACCTGTTGGCTGACAATCGCGCTCAACAGCTCAGCGAACCCATCCGGGTTTCGCCGCAAGGGTAGCGGCCCGGTCAGACCATACGCATGGCGCAGGCGTGGACAGAGAGCGGCCAGATGCGCCGCACCTTCCTCCACATCCTCGGCATTTTCGATGATCCGTCCGGTCATAATGCGCGCACCCACTCCATTGCCGCCGCCACCGTCGCCACGCAGGGGGCCTCAGGCTGCGGCGGGCGGGCGATCATCGCAACGGGCAGCTTCAACGCCCGCGCCGCCGTCAATTTGCTCTCCGACGCCGCCCCGCCCGCGTTCTTGACTACCAGCCAATCAATGCCAAGCCGCGTGAAAAGGGAAATTTCATCATCCACGGAGAACGGCGGACGGCCAACGATATAGGTGCCATTTGCCATGGGAAAGGGTGCCTCGGGCGGATCGACCACACGGCAAATCAGGCGACGCCCGTCGAGATTGGCAAAGCGGCTCACGCCCTGCCGCCCGGTCGCAAGAAAGACCGTAGCCCCCTGCGGAATATGCGCCGCCGCCTCTTCTTCGGCGGCAATGTCCGTCCAGCGATCCTCTGCCACCGGCACCCATTCCGGGCGCAAAAGCTGGCAATAGGGCAGATCATGGGCCGCGCAGAGCCGCGCCGTCCGCGCAGAGATCTGCGCCGCAAAAGGATGGGTGGCATCGAGCACCGCCGTGATCCCCGCCTCGGCCACATAGGCAAGAAACCCTGCCTCACCGCCGAACCCTCCGATCCGAGTGGGCAGCCCCATGGCGCGCGGTGCCCGCGTCGCCCCGGCGAGCGAGGCCACCGCCGCGCGCCCCTCATCCGCCAGATGTCGCGCCAGCTGTTGCGCCTCCCCCGTACCCGCCAGCAGCAAGAGCGTCATACCACCCCCGCCCGCGCCAGCACCGTGCCTGCCCGGTCGATCACCACGGTATCCACCGCAACCCCGTCGGGCAGCATCGCCAACACCTTGGCGCGGCTTTCGCGCGCCACCCAATCCGCCAAGGTCTCCCCCGCCAA
Organism: Roseovarius mucosus DSM 17069; assembly: GCF_000768555.3. Lineage (GTDB taxonomy): Bacteria > Pseudomonadota > Alphaproteobacteria > Rhodobacterales > Rhodobacteraceae > Roseovarius > Roseovarius mucosus. Next base: position 487,327 of record NZ_KN293975.1, on the reverse strand, counting down.
ATCATAGGCTTGCAAGGCCGTATTCATGTATTTCAGCTCGGGCAGGCCAAGCGCCTCGGCAAGGCCCGCAAAATCCACCTGGCTGCGACCCGAATGAAGGTCACGCGCGCCCTGCGCCAGCTTGATCATCTTGCCGATACCACCCCCCACCGTCAGGCGCGGCACCGGATTCCGGGCCAGATACTTGAGCATCCCACCCGCGAAATCCCCCATATCGAGCATCGCGTGATCGGGCAAATCGTATAGCCCCTGAACGACCTTTTCGCTCGTGGCACCGGTGCAGCCTGCCACATGGGTCAACCCTGTCTCGCGCGCCACGTCGATGCCACGATGGATCGACGCGATCCAGGCCGCACAGGAAAACGGGCGCACAATCCCGGTGGTGCCCAGGATTGACAACCCGCCCTTGATACCCAGCCTCGGGTTCCACGTCTTTTGCGCGAGAGCTGCCCCACCCGGCACCGAAACGGTGATCTCTATATCCGGGCTTTCCGACAGGCGCTCGGCCATATCCTCGACCGTTTCGCGCATCATCTGGCGCGGCACCGGGTTGATCGCAGGCTCTCCCGGCGGAATCGGCAGGCCGGGCATGGTGACGCGTCCCACCCCCTCGCCCGCGCGAAACACCACGCCACCTTCTGAGCGCGCCACATGGGCGATGATCATCGCCCCATGGGTCACATCCGGGTCGTCGCCTGCGTCTTTGATCACCCCCGCCTCGGCCCAGTCCTCGCCACTGGCGTGATGCGCGATGTCAAACTCTGGTGTTTCGCCACGCGGCAGGGTGATTTGCACGCGCCGCACCTTGCCTTCGCCCCATAACAAACTCAGCGCCGCCCGCGTCGCGGCGGTGGCGCAAGCGCCCGTGGTCCAGCCACGGCGCAGAGGGGTGTCGGGTTTTCGGGTCATGTCCAAGCGCGACTATAGGCGCGCCGCGGTCCGAGGCCAAATGCCAAATCTACGGGCATGTGTCTGTGCGCCCCGCGACCTGCGCGGGGCGCATTCCATATCATTCCGCCGCGATATTCGCCGCTTCGACCTTGACCGCCGAAAACTTGAACTCGGGGATCTTGCCATAGGGATCGACCGCCGGGTTGGTCAGGATATTCGCCGCCGCCTCGACATAGGCAAAGGGCAGGAACACCATATCGGGGGCCACGGCGCGATCTGCCCGCGCCATGATCCGGATCGAGCCGCGCTTGGTGCTCAGGCGCACCATGCCGCCCGGCTCAACCCCCAGCTTGCGCAGAGTTGCGGGATGCATCGAGCAATTCGCCTCAGGCTCGACCGCATCAAGCACGCTGGCGCGCCGGGTCATCGACCCTGTGTGCCAATGCTCAAGCTGCCGCCCCGTGGTCAGGATCATCGGATAGTCCGCGTCAGGCACATCGTCTGGCGGGATGATCGCCGCCGGGGTGAATTTCGCCCGTCCTTCTGGACGCGGGAACCCGTTGCCAAACACCACCGCCTCGCCGGGCTGATCTGGGCCTTTACAAGGATAGGTCACAGCCCCTTCCCGCTCCAGCCGCTCCCATGTGATATTGTCGAGCGAGCGCATGTTGACCTTCATCTCGGCAAAGACATCCGCCGGGCTGTTGTAGGACCAATCGAGACCGATCCGCTTGGCCAGCTCTACGGTGATCGCCCAATCCTCACGCGCTTCTCCCGGCGGGGGCACGGCGGGGCGGCCCATCTGCACCTGACGATTGGTGTTTGTGACGGTGCCCGCTTTCTCATAAAAGGCCGAGGCAGGCAGGATCACATCGGCATAGTTCGCCGTTTCGGTGATGAAAATATCCTGCACCACCAGATGCTCCAGCTTGGCCAGAGCATCGCGGGCGTGCTCCACATCCGGGTCTGACATCGCCGGGTTCTCACCCAGGATATACATGCCCTTGATCTTGTCCTCGTGAACCGCATCCATGATCTCGGTCACGGTCAGGCCCTTCTGGTTCGAGAAGTCCCCCGATTGCCAGACTTCGGTAAAGGCACGGCGCACGCCGTCATCGGTCACTGTCTGATAGTCGGGCAGGAACATCGGCACGAGGCCCGCGTCAGACGCCCCCTGCACGTTGTTCTGGCCACGCAGCGGATGCAACCCGGTGCCCGGACGGCCCACATGGCCGCACATCAGCGCCAGCGAAATCAGGCAGCGCGAATTGTCTGTGCCGTGGATGTGCTGGCTGACGCCCATCCCCCAAAAGATCATCCCCGCCTTGGCCGTGGCAAAATCCCGCGCCACAGCGCGCAGGGTCTCCGCGGGCACGCCACAGATCGCTTCCATCTTCTCGGGCGGGAACTGCGCCAGATGCTTTTTCTCCGCCTCCCAATTCTCGGTGAAGGCTGCGATATACTGCTGGTCATACAGCCCCTCTTCCACGATCACGTGCATGATCGCGTTGAGCATCGAGACATCCGCACCGGGGCGGAATTGCAGCATATGGGTGGCAAAGCGCTTCATGCCCTGACCGCGAGGGTCCATGACGATGAGCTTGCCACCGCGCTTGGTGAACTGCTTGAAATAGGTCGCAGCAACGGGATGGTTTTCTAGCGGGTTGGCGCCGATGATGATCGCAACATCTGCGTTTTCAATCTGGTTGAAGGTCGCCGTGACGGCACCAGAGCCGACATTCTCGATCAGCGCCGCCACGGAGGAGGCGTGGCAGAGCCGCGTGCAGTGGTCGACGTTGTTGTGACCAAATCCCTGGCGGATGAATTTCTGAAAGAGATAAGCTTCTTCATTGGTGCATTTGGCGCTACCGAAGCCCGCCACGCTGGTCCCGCCATGGGTATCCTTGAGCCCCTTCAGCGCGCCCGCCGCCAGATCGAGCGCCTCGTCCCACTCGGCCTCGCGGAATACTTCCTGCCAATTGCCGGGATCGACATTCAGACCCTTGGCGGGCGCATCGTCGCGGCGAATGAGCGGTTTGGTCAGGCGGTGCGGGTGGTGGATATAGTCAAAACCGAACCGCCCCTTGACGCAGAGCCGCCCTTCGTTGGCAGGCCCATTGATGCCCTCGACATACTTGACCTTGCCATTCTTGACCTTGAGCGAGACCTGGCAGCCCACGCCGCAGAAGGGGCAGATGCTCTTGACCTCTTCGTCGAAATCCGCGCTGTCGCCCTGCTGCTGATCGTCAAGCACGGTGGCCGGCATCAAGGCCCCGGTCGGGCAGGCCTGCACACATTCGCCGCAGGCCACGCAGGTTGAGGCCCCCATCGGATCAGCCAGATCGAACACCGGATAGGCGTCGTGTCCTCGCCCTCCCATGCCAATCACGTCATTGACTTGCACCTCGCGGCAGGCGCGCACGCAAAGACCACACTGGATACAAGCATCCAGATTGACGCGCATGGCGATATGGGTGTCATCAAGAAGCGGGATCCGCTCTTTCTCGAGCTTGGGAAAGCGGCTGTGCGTCACGCCGTTGGCCTCGGCCATGTCCCAGAGGTGGCTCGAACGGTCATGCGATTGCGCCTGCTCGGGCTGATCGGCCAAGAGCATCTCGACCACCATCTTGCGCGCCGATTCCGCGCGCGCGGAATTCGTGGTCACCACCATACCCGCCTTGGCCTCGCGAATGCAGGAGGCGACCAGCGTGCGCTCGCCCTCAACCTCGACCATGCAGGCGCGGCAATTGCCATCGGGGCGATAGCCGGGTGCGGGCTTGTGGCAGAGATGCGGTATTTTCAGGCCGCGACCATTCGCAACTTCCCAAATCGTCTGACCGGCGTCTGCCTCGACCTCTTGGCCGTCCAATACGAATGTGATCTTGTCGGTCATCAGCGTGCCTCCCTGCTTTGGGCCTTTTTTAAGCATGCAGCTGCATCCCATAGGCCGTCAATCCCGACACCTCACCCTGCGTTTGCGCCACGAAAGGCAAAGAGCCATCGCTGAGGCCCCAATTCACATGCTGTCAAAGACGTGGCTGACGAACGAGAGGATTATTTCGCGCGCCACCTTTAACCCCGTCGCAACCGGCGCTAACGTCGCGCGGAATTCAGGGGAGGGAAACCTTGGCAGAGCTTATTCTGGTGCGGCACGGGCAGGCCAACAGCCATGCCACCGATGAGGCAGGCTATGACCGGCTGTCGCCTCTTGGCGTGCAGCAGGCCGAATGGCTGGGTGCGCATCTTGCCCGGACGAATCCCCATTTCGATCACGTAATCACAGGCACTCTAAACCGTCAGATCGGCACGGCCCGCGCCATGGGCTATGACATCACCGAGCGGGATCCGCGCCTTGACGAGTTGAGCTATTTCGCCCTCGCCCGCGCCATCGAAGTGCAACACGGCATTCCCGCTCCTGCCGATGCGACCGAGTTCGCCCGCTACCTGCCGCAGGTGATCGAACACTGGGCAAGGGGCGATCTTGACGATGTGCCCGAGACTTTCGAGCATTTCACAACCCGGATCACCAGCCTGATCGACGACATCTGTCACCATAACGGGCGCATCCTGATCGTCACCTCCGGCGGCGTGATCGGCATGGTCATGCGGCACGCCCTCGGCCTCGATATTCCGGGCATGTCCAAGGTCATGCTTCAAGTGATGAATTCTTCGCTGCACCGCCTCGAGCATGTGCACGACATGCTGATGCTGGGCACGTTCAACGCCACGCCCCATCTCGACACACCCGACCGGGCACATGCCCGCACCTTCATCTGACAGTCAAGAGGACCCGCCATGAAACTCTATTACGCCAAAGGCACCATCTCGATTGCAGTGGCCATCGCCCTGCACGAGGCCGGTCTCGACTTTGAACCGATGCGCCTCGATTTCCGGGCCGGGGAGCAATCAGGGGCTACCTATCTCGCGATCAATCCCAAAGGGCGCGTTCCGGCCCTTGTCACCGACAACGGCATTCTGACCGAAACCGGCGCGATCCTCGATTACATCGCCGACACTACGCCGCAGGCCGGATTACGCCCCACAGATCCCTATCAGGCCGCCAAGATGCGCGAAGCGATGTATTACATCGCCTCCACCATGCATGTGAACCACGCGCACAAAATGCGCGGCCACCGTTGGGCCGATCAGCAAAGCTCTTTTGACGATATGAAGGCCAAGTCGGTGCAGACCATGACCGACAGCGCCGCCTATGTGGAAAACCACGTACTCACCGGGCCTTTTGTGTTGGGCGAGACTGTCTCGCTCGCCGATGCCTATCTCTATGTTGCCTGTAGCTGGCTGGCAGGTGATGGGGTGGACGTGGCACAATTCCCCAAGATCACCGCCTTTGTGCAGGCAATGCGCGCGCGTGCTTCTGTGGCGCGCGTGATCGCGGACAACATGATCTGAGAGGTTGACATGACACATCTGTGGGTAAGGGCCGAGCAGCGGCCAAACGAGGAACGCGTCGGCCTGACGCCCGAGGGCGCGGCACAACTCATCGCCAAGGGCATCCGCGTGACGGTGGAAGAAAGCCACAACCGCGCCATTCCGATCGACGGCTACCGCGCGGCGGGCTGCACGATTGCACCCGAGAACACTTGGCCCTCCGCCCCCCGCCGACGCGATCATCTTCGGGCTCAAGGAACTGCCCGAAGACGGCACCCCCCTGCCGCATCGCCACATCATGTTCGGCCATGCCTTCAAGGGCCAGCATGCCGGACGACGCCTCTTGCAGCGGTTCAAGGCCGGGGGCGGCACGCTCTATGATCTCGAATATCTCGTCGATGAAACGGGCCGCCGCGTCGCCGCCTTTGGCTATTGGGCGGGCTATGCCGGGGCGGCGGTATCGCTCATGGCATGGGTGGCGCAACAGCGCGATGCGACCTGCCCCCCCGTCGACACCTATCCGGGGCGCGACGCGCTGCTGGCGGACCTCGGCGCGCGGCTCGATGCCACGGGCGCGCCGCGCCCCCGCGCCATCGTCATCGGGGCCTTGGGCCGCGTAGGCACCGGGGCGGCAGACCTTTGCGAGGCAATGGACGTGCCCGTCACCCGCTGGGACATGGCCGAGACCGCATCCGGCGGGCCTTTCCCGGAAATTCTCGCCCATGACATCTTTCTGAACTGCATCTTCGCGCGCCCCGGCACGCCGGTTTTCGTGCCGAAATCCGCGCTCGATCAGCCCCGCCAACTGACCGTGGTCGGCGATGTGGCCTGCGATCCTGACAGCGATTACAACCCGGTGCCTCTCTATGACGCGGCAACCTCCTGGGCGGCCCCCGTGCTGCGTGTGCATGACGCCCCGCCGCTCGACATCATGGCCATCGACAACCTGCCCTCGCTCTTGCCGGTGGAATCCTCGCAGGATTACGCGGGGCAGTTGCTGGCCTCCCTCCTGACCCTCGACACCTTGGATCAAGGGGTCTGGGCGCGGGCGTCAGAGACCTTTCACAGCCATATGACAGAGATCTGAATGGCGCCCTACGTCGGATATCTGGCCGCCTTTCTAGGCACGATCTGCTGGATTCCACAGGCGGTCAAGGCCTGGGCCACGCGCGACACCTCGGGCCTGTCGCTGCCGTCGAACCTGATCTTTCTGACCACCGTGTCGCTCTGGCTGGTTTACGGGCTCATGATCGGCGACTGGCCTCTCATTCTGGCCAATATCTGCGCCGTTCTGGCGATGCTGAGCATCGTCGCGGCGAAACTCCGTTACAAATAAAGGAGAGACGGACATGACAATCCACTGGTGCGGTACGGGCCTATCGGCCATTCCCGGTCTGCGGCGGCTGATCGAGGCAGGGCATGACGTGAGCGTCTGGAACCGCTCGACCGACAAGGCGCGCGCCGCCGTCGGTGATCTCACGGACAATATCCACGCCTTTGACAAGGACGCCCTCGCCAAGCTGCTCAAACCCGGCGATGTCGTAGTCTCGATGCTGCCCGGCGACTGGCATGTGCCGCTGGCCGAGCTTTGCCTCGGGACGGGCGTGCATTTCGTCTCCTCCTCCTACATCGCCCCCGAGATGCGCGCCCTGGACGAGGCGGCACGCGACAAGGGGCTGTGCTTTGTCAATGAAATCGGCCTCGATCCCGGCATTGACCACCTGATGGCGCATCATCTGGTGGCCGAATATCGCGCCTCCCCGGCCTTTGACGCAGGCAATGACCTGTCGTTCACCTCCTATTGCGGCGGCGTGCCGAAACTTCCCAACCCGTTTCGCTACAAGTTCAGCTGGTCGCCTCTGGGCGTGCTCAAGGCGCTGCGCTCGCCCTCGCGCTCGATCCGCGATTTCTCGGAACTCAGGGTGTCCCGGCCCTGGGACGCGATTTCCAGCTATGACGCGCCCCTGCCAACCCCGGAGACCTTCGAGGTGTATCCCAACCGCGATTCCATCCCCTTCATCGCCGATTACCGGTTCGATCCCGACTGGCGGATCAAAGACTTTGTGCGCGGCACGCTGCGCCTGAATGGCTGGTCCGAGGCCTGGAAGGAGGTCTTTGCCGAGATCGAAACGCTCGACGGTGCCGCGGGCGATGCCCGGCTCAAGGAGATGTCCGATCAGTTCTGGCAAGAGAACGCCTATGATGAGGGCGAACCGGACCGCGTCGTGCTCTGCGTCGATCTCAAGGCAGAAAAGGCCGGTAAACCAGTCTGGCACCAAAGCTATGTGATGGACGCCTGGGGCGATGCGCGCGGCACGGCGATGGCGCGGCTCGTGTCGATTCCGGTCTCGCTCGCGGTCGAGTCGGTGCTGGCGCGCGAAATCCCCGCAGGCGTCAGCGCAGCTCCCCATGATCCGAAACTGGTCGCGCGCTATCTGGCCGAGGTTAGCCGGCTGGCGCAGCATCTGACGGTCGTGGATCACCTCGGCTGATCGTTTCGACGCAAGGTCGGATTTGAGTATTTGCACCAAGAAGAAGCGACATCGGGTTTCTTCTAGGCAAAAATACTCAGATCCGCCGCTGGCCCCGCGTCAGAACGGCACGTCATCCGCGCCGGTGACAAAGCGCGCGACCACCTTCTTGGTGCCCGCCTTTTCAAAGGCGATTTCGAGCTTGTCACCCTCGATGGCGATGATCGCCCCATAGCCGAATTTCTGATGAAAGACGCGCTCGCCCACCATATGCGCGCTGGTGGCCTGAAGGTCGATCACGCTGTGCCGGGCCTCGCTTGGCTGGCTCATGGGCCGTTCGCCGCCGCGCGCCTGAAGCCGCCGCCAACCGGGGCTATTGTACACATTGGCCTCGGCGGCGCGGCTCTCGATGCCGGCTGAGGCCGCCGCCCCATACCCCCCGCCATAAAGCCCCGGAGGGGTGAGCACATCGACATGCGCCTCGGGCAATTCGTCGATGAAGCGCGAGGGCATTTGCGATTGCCACTGACCGTAAACGCGGCGATTGCCCGCGAACGAAATGGTGCAGACCTCTTCGGCGCGGGTGATGCCGACATAGGCCAGCCGCCGCTCTTCCTCGAGCCCGCGCACGCCGGTTTCGTCCATCGCTCGTTGCGACGGGAAAAGCCCATCCTCCCACCCCGGCAGGAACACGGCCGGAAACTCCAGCCCCTTGGCGGCGTGCAGGGTCATCAGCGTGACCTTCTCGCCCTCATCGCCCGACTCGTTGTCCATGATGAGGCTGACATGTTCCAGGAATCCTTGGAGATTCTCGAAGCCTTCCAGGGCCTTGACCAATTCCTTGAGATTCTCGAGCCGCCCCGGTGCCTCGGGCGTCTTGTCATTCTGCCACATGGCCGTGTAGCCGCTCTCGTCGAGGATCATCTCGGCCAGTTCGACATGGGTGATGTCGGCATCGTCCACCATGCGGCCCCAACGGGCCAGCCCGTCGATCAGCAGGCGCAACTCCCCCGCCGCCTTGCCGCCGATGCCCTTGTCGTCGAGCAAGAGCCGCGCCCCCTCGACCAGCGACACGCCATTCTGGCGCGCCGAGACCTGGATTTTCTGCTGCGCCTTGTCGCCAAGACCGCGTTTTGGGGTGTTGACGATCCGCTCGAACGCCAGATCATCCGCAGGCGAGACCACCAGCCGGAAATAGGCCATGGCGTCGCGAATTTCCAAACGCTCGTAGAATCGCGGACCGCCGATGACGCGATACGGCAGGCCGATGGTCAGGAACCGGTCCTCAAAGGCGCGCATCTGGTGCGAGGCGCGCACGAGAATTGCCATCTCGTCCAGCGAATAGGGCCGCATCTGCCGCGTGCCCCGCTGCATCGCGTCGATTTCCTCGCCGATCCAGCGGGCCTCTTCCTCGCCATCCCAATGGCCGATCAGGCGGACCTTTTCCCCCTCTTCGGTGGCGGTCCACAGCTCCTTGCCCAGCCGGTCGCGATTGCCCGCAATCACCCCCGACGCCGCCGCAAGGATATGCGGGGTCGAGCGGTAATTCTGCTCCAGCCGGATCACAGCCGCGCCCGGAAAATCCTTTTCGAACCGCAGGATATTGCCCACTTCGGCACCGCGCCAGCCATAGATGGACTGGTCGTCATCGCCCACGCAGCAGATGTTCTTGTGCCCCCCCGCCAAGAGGCGCAACCACAGATATTGCGCCACGTTGGTATCCTGATACTCGTCCACGAGGATATAGCGGAACCATCGCTGGTATTGCCTGAGCACATCGTCGTGCTTTTGAAAGATCGTGACCACATGCAAGAGCAGGTCGCCGAAATCGACCGCGTTCAGCTCGCGCAGGCGGGTCTGATACTGCCGATAGAGCGCCGCCCCCTTGCCGTCATAGGCGCTGCCCTCGCTGCTGGGCAGATTGTCGGGCGTCCAGGCGCGGTTCTTCCATTGGTCGATGATCCCGGCCAGCATCCGCGCGGGCCAGCGTTTGTCGTCGATGCCCGATGCCTGCACCAGTTGCTTGAGCAGGCGCAATTGGTCGTCTGTGTCCAGAATGGTGAAATTGGATTTCAGATCGACGAGTTCGGCGTGCCGGCGCAAGAGCTTGACACAGATCGAGTGAAACGTGCCGAGCCACGGCATGCCCTCCACCCGCTCGCCCATCAGGCGGCTGACGCGTTCCTTCATCTCGCGCGCGGCCTTGTTGGTAAAGGTCACGGCCAGAATATCGCCCGGCCCCGCGCGCCCGGTGTTCATCAGATGCGCGATGCGCGTGGTCAGCGCCTTGGTCTTGCCCGTGCCCGCCCCGGCCAGCATGAGCACCGGACCATCCAATGTCTCCGCCGCGCGGCGCTGCTCGGGGTTGAGGTCATCGAGATAGGGCGCGGGCCGCGCAGCCATCGCACGGGCCGAGAGGCTGGCCCCCTCGAAGGCATCGGATTCGTCAAATCTGTTCATGCACAGGACAATAGCGCGAGCACGCCCGGAGATAAAGAGATGTTCGGGGATTGTTCCGCCCCGATCTGCCCTCTGGACAAGCTCCTGAAAACCCGCGCAAATGCGCGCCATGACGCTGCATGCAACCTATCCCGCCCTGTCTGACCTGCGCGCCCGCGCGGCGCGCCGCATTCCGCATTTCGTCTGGGAATACCTTGACAGTGCCACCGGCACAGAGGCCACCAAGGCGCGCAACCGCCTGATGCTCGATCAGGTGCGGCTCAGCCCGTCGATCCTGCATGGCGAGTTCACAGCCGACATCACCGCCCCCCTCTTTGGGCAGACCCATGCCCTGCCGGTGGGCATCGCGCCCGTGGGCATGTCCGGCCTCATCTGGCCCGATGCCGAGCGTCTGTTGGCACGGGCCGCTACGCAGGTGGGGATACCTTATGGCCTCTCCACCGTGGCGAGCCAGACGCCCGAGGTCGTGGGCCCGCATCTGAACGGCAATGGCTGGTTCCAGATGTATCCGCCGCGCGACACCGGCATTCGCATGGACATGCTGAACCGCGCGCGCAACGCCGGGTTCTCGGTGCTCGTGCTGACCGTCGACGTGCCCGTGGGCAGCCGCCGCGAGCGGCAGGTGCGGTCTGGGCTTACTCAGCCGCCCAAGCTGACGCCGCGCCTTCTGGCGCAGGTGGCACGCTGCCCGGCCTGGGCGCTTGGCACCGCGCGGCTCGGCATGCCGCGCATGCGGCTGATTGACGATTACGCAGGCCAGACCAAGGGCTTGCCCTCGAACAAGCACGCCGGATACCTGCTGCGCACCTCGCCCGACTGGGACTACCTGCGTTGGCTGCGCGATGCTTGGGACGGACCGCTTGTTGTCAAGGGCGTGCTGCGCGCCGACGATGCCACCGCGCTCGAGAAAGAGGGAGTGGACGCGATCTGGATCTCGAACCACGCAGGTCGACAGTTCGACGCCGCCCCCGCCACCATCGAAGCGCTGCCGCAGGTACGCGCCGCAACCACCCTGCCGGTGATCATGGACGGCGGCATCGAAGGCGGGCTCGACGTGCTGCGCGCCATCGCCCTTGGAGCGGATTTCGTCATGTTGGGGCGCGGCTGGCACTACGCGCTTGGGGCCTTGGGCGAGAGCGGCCCGGCGCATCTCGCGGATATCCTGGCCGAGGATCTGCGCGCCAACATGGGCCAGTTGGGCACGCACACGCTTTGGGATGTGCGCGCACGCTTGATCCCCTCCGGGTAGGGCCACCCACCCGTCGGGACAGGAAATTTCCCTTGCCGGGGAATACCCAGTTTGCCGGATTGCACAAACCTTTCACAAATCCTACAAGGATGCAGCGCTGCAATGCGGCATAGACGGCCGCGCCGCCAGAACTGATAAACCGGGGGACAGGCATGGCCGACTTCAAAAAAATTCTCATCGCCAACCGGGGCGAAATCGCCATCCGCATCATGCGGGCTGCCAATGAAATGGGCAAGAAAACCGTCGCTGTCTTTGCCGAAGAGGACAAGCTCGGGCTGCACCGCTTCAAGGCGGACGAGGCATATCGCATCGGCGAAGGCATGGGGCCGGTTCAGGCCTATCTGTCGATCGAGGAAATCATCCGCGTGGCCAAGCTCTCGGGCGCAGATGCGATCCATCCCGGCTATGGCCTCCTGTCCGAGAATCCGGCCTTTGTCGATGCTTGCGACGCGGCGGGGATCACCTTTATCGGCCCGCGTGCCGAAACCATGCGCGCGCTTGGCGACAAGGCGAGCGCGCGGCGCGTGGCCATCGAGGCGGGCGTGCCCGTCATCCCCGCGACCGAAGTTCTGGGCGATGACATCAAGGAAATCCGCAAGCAGGCCAAGGAGATCGGCTATCCCCTGATGCTCAAGGCGTCTTGGGGTGGTGGCGGGCGTGGCATGCGCCCCATCGAAAACGAGAGCGAGCTTGAGGATAAGGTCCGCGAGGGCCGCCGCGAGGCCGAGGCAGCATTCGGCAATGGCGAGGGCTATCTTGAAAAGATGATCCTGCGCGCGCGCCACGTCGAGGTCCAGATCCTGGGCGACAAGCATGGCAATATGTATCACCTCTTCGAGCGCGACTGCTCGGTGCAGCGCCGAAATCAAAAGGTGGTGGAACGCGCCCCCGCCCCTTACCTGTCAGAGACGCAGCGCGAGGAAATCTGCCAGCTTGGCTACAAGATCTGCAAGCATGTGAATTACGAATGTGCCGGCACCGTCGAATTCCTGATGGATATGGACAGTGGCAAGTTTTATTTCATCGAAGTAAATCCCCGCGTGCAGGTCGAGCATACCGTGACCGAGGAAGTCACCGGCATCGACATCGTGCAGGCCCAGATCAAGATCGCCGAGGGCAAGAGCCTGATGGAGGCCACCGGCAAGGCCAGCCAGTATGACATCACCCTGCATGGCCACGCGCTCCAGACGCGGATCACCACCGAAGACCCGCTCAACAACTTTATCCCCGATTATGGCCGCATCACCGCCTATCGCTCGGCCACGGGCATGGGCATCCGTCTGGATGGCGGCACCGCCTACGCGGGGGGCGTGATCACCCGCTATTACGACAGCCTTCTGACCAAGGTCACGGCCTGGGCACCCACGCCCGAGCAGGCGATTGCCCGCATGGACCGCGCCCTGCGCGAATTCCGTATTCGCGGCGTGAGCACGAATATCGCCTTTGTCGAAAACCTGCTCAAGCATCCGACCTTTCTCAACAATACCTACACAACCAAATTCATCGACACGACGCCCGAGCTGTTCAAATTCGCCAAGCGACGGGACCGTGGCACGCGCGTTCTGAGCTATATCGCCGACATCACGGTCAACGGCCATCCCGAGGTCGAAGGGCGCACTCGCCCGCCTGCCGACCTCAAGCTGCCGCGCGCCCCGCGCCCCGCCAACCCTGAAATCAAGGACGGCCCGAAACAGATCCTTGAGCGCAAGGGCGCGCAGGCGGTGGCCGACTGGATGGCCGCGCAAAAGCAGCTTTTGATCACCGACACCACCATGCGCGACAGCCATCAGTCGCTCTTGGCCACACGCATGCGCTCGATCGACATGATCGGCATCGCCCCCAATTACGCCCATGACCTGCCCGGCCTCCTCTCGGTCGAATGCTGGGGCGGCGCGACCTTTGACGTGGCCTATCGCTTTCTCGACGAATGTCCCTGGCAGCGGTTGCGCGACATTCGCGCGGCCATGCCCAACCTGCTCACGCAAATGCTTTTGCGCGGCTCGAACGGGGTGGGCTATACCAACTATCCCGACAACGTGGTCGCGGCCTTCGTCAAACAGGCCGCCGAGAGCGGGGTGGATATCTTCCGCGTCTTCGATCCGCTGAACTGGGCCGAGAACATGCGCGTGTCGATGGATGCCGTGCTCGAGTCGGGCAAGGTGCTTGAGGCGGCGATCTGCTACACCGGCGATATTCTCGATCCCGCGCGCTCGAAATACGACCTCAAATACTACCTCTCCATGGCCAAGGAGCTGAAGGCCGCCGGCACGCATATCCTCTGTCTCAAGGATATGGGCGGGCTGATGAAACCGGCCACGGCAAGCGTGCTCTTCAAGGCGCTCAAGGAAGAGGTGGGGCTACCGCTGCATTTCCATACCCATGACACGGCGGGCATTGCCGGGGCCACGATCCTTGCGGCCTCCGAGGCCGGGGTGGATGCGGTCGACTGCGCGATGGATTCGCTCTCGGGCAATACCAGCCAAGCCACGCTTGGAACCATTGTCGAGGCGCTGCGCCATACGCCGCGCGACACCGGGCTCGACATCGGGGCCATCCGTCAAATCTCGAACTACTGGGAATCGGTGCGCAATCACTACGCCGCCTTCGAGAGCGGCATGCAATCGCCCACCTCCGAAGTCTACCTGCACGAGATGCCCGGCGGCCAGTTCACCAATCTCAAGGCGCAGGCGCGCTCTATGGGGATGGAGGACCGCTGGCACGACATCGCGCGCACCTATGCCGATGTGAACCAGATGTTCGGCGACGTCATCAAGGTGACACCGATTGCCAAGACCGTGGGCGATCTGGCGCTGATGATGGTCAGCCAGGGCCTCACCTGCGAGGACGTGCTCGACCCCGCGACCGAGGTCAGCTTTCCGGACTCGGTGATCACGCTGATGAAGGGCTATGTGGGCCAAGCCCCCGGCGGCTTCCCCCCCGCCATCGTCAAGAAGGTGCTCAAGGGCGAAGAGCCCATCACCGTGCGCCCCGGCACGCTCTTGCCGCCCGAGGATCTGGACGCGCGGCTTGCCGAACTGACCGAGCGTTTCGGCAAGAAGATCGACAACGAGGACCTGATGGGCAGCTTGATGTATCCCAAGGTCTTTGCCGATTACATGGAACGGCACGCGCAATTCGGCCCCGTGCGCACCCTGCCCACCCGCACCTTCTTTTACGGGATGGAGACAGGCGAAGAGATCACCGCCGAAATCGACCCGGGCAAGACGCTGGAAATCCGGCTGGTCGCTGTAAGCGAAACCCAAGAGGACGGCGAGGCGCGGGTGTTCTTCGAACTCAACGGCCAGCCGCGCACCGTGCGCGTGCCCGACCGGCGGATCAAGAGCACAGTGGCGGCCCGGCCCAAGGCGGAACTGGGCAACGCCAACCACATCGGCGCGCCCATGCCCGGTGCCGTGGCCACGGTCGCGGTCAAGGCCGGACAAAAGATCAAGGCGGGCGACCTCTTGCTCACCATCGAGGCAATGAAGATGGAAACCGGCCTGCACGCAGAGCGTGACGCGACCGTGAAGGCGGTGCATGTTCAACCCGGCAGCCAGATTGACGCCAAGGATCTGCTGGTCGAACTGGAATAACACCCCCCGCCCCCCTTGGGACCTGACCCAAGGGGGGCGACTTCCATTCCCGGAATACGCTTTCCCAACCGCCTCACTTGCGCCATGCTGCGCGGCATAGCCCAATGACAGGCCGCGCCATGCAGAAAATTCTTGTCTTCACCGACATTCACATCGTGGCCCAGGGCCAGACCATCATCGGCCTTGATCCCTATGCCCGCTTTACCCAGGGGCTGAGCCACGCGCTTGCGCGCCACCCCGATGCCGCGCGCATCGTGCTCTGCGGCGACCTGACACATCGAGCCAAGCCAGAGGAATACGCCCGTCTGCGCGGGGCCCTGGCCGACTGCCCCCTGCCCGTCAGCCTCATGCTTGGCAATCACGACCGCCGCGCGCCCTTTCTCGACACCTTTCCCGAGGCCGCACGGATGGAAACGGGGCATATTCAGCACCACGCCGACATCGGGGCGCATCGGCTGATCTGTCTCGACACGCTGGACGAAACCGCCCCGGACCTGCATTCAGGCTACCTCTGCCCCGCGCGACTTGACTGGTTGGAGCAGCGTTTGACCGGGGCCGGTACGGGGCCGGTCATCGTCTTTACCCATCACCCGCCCATCGACACGGGCTTTGCCGGGATGGATGCCATCGGGCTTCGCAATCGCGCTGAGTTCATCGCACGCCTCAGGGCGGCGGGAAATGTCGTGCAGATCGTATCGGGCCATGTGCACCGCACGGTTCAGGGATCGGCGGGGGGCATCCCCACAGCCATCCTCAAGAGCCCCTGCCACCAGATGCCCATGGCGCTCGACGCAGAGGATACCAGCCTCTCTATCGACGAACCCGGCGCCTATGGCCTCTTGCTGCTGACCGATACAGGGGTGGTTGTCCATACCGAGGATTTTACCCTGCCGCCGACCCGTTCGGCCACCTATTCCTGAGCAGAAAGCACATCGCATGTCCCTTGCTATCGCCCCTCTTTACGCGGGCCTCATCGGCCTTCTCTTCGTCCTCCTGAGCGTGCTGGTCATTGCCGCGCGCTTCAAGACCAATGTCTCCATCGGTGACGGCGGCAAGGATCTCCTGATCCGCCGCATCCGGGTGCAGGCCAATTGCGCCGAATACGCGCCGCTTGGCCTGATCTTGCTGGGTATGGCCGAACTTCAGGGCGCGCCGGGATGGGTGGTGCATGTGCTGGGCCTGATGCTTCTGGCAGGGCGGGTGCTGCATGCCGCCGGATTTGGCCGGGTGCCGGAAATCATGCCGATGCGCAGCGCCGGAATGGTGCTGACCTTTGCCATGCTGATTCTCACCGCGCTCGCCAATATCGGCCACGCGCTGTTCTGACAGACCGCCCCGCGCAGGCGGGCACGGTGCAGAAGGCTTCCCCTGCTGGCAAAAATCGTCCATCATCCTAAAACGTACTGAGATCCGCGCCGCGCGCCCCCGCCGTGGCCCGGATGAGGGAGGACCTGATCATGTGTCGAATCTTTGCCGGGCAAGACCCCGACCGTTACGCGCTTGTAACCCGCCGCATGCGCCTCAATGGCCAGAGCACAAGCATCCGTCTCGAAAAATCCTTTTGGGGTATCCTCGACGAAATCGCCGAGAGCGAAGGGCTGACGACCCCCGGTTTCGTGTCGAAACTTCATGCCGAGGTGCTGGAACTGCACGGCGAGCCCGCCAATTTCACCTCGCTCCTGCGCTGCACCTGCCTTGTCCACCGCGAAAACCCGCTCGAGGCGGACGCGCGGCAGATGGCGGCGGAGTGAGACAAATCAAGGCGTAGTATCCCCTTACTACCCGCCCCCGCCCCGCTTTGGTAACTTTTCCGAACCAAATACAGGTTTCGGAGGGCATGATGGCCAAAGCCATTCACAGCATGATTCGCGTTCTCGACGAGGCGCGGTCGGTCGATTTCTATTCTCGCGCCTTTGGGCTGCGCGTGGCGGACCGGCTCGATTTCGAGAAATTCACCCTTGTCTACATGTCGAATGACGAAAGCCCGTTCGAGGTGGAACTGACCATCAACAAGGGTCGGACCGAACCCTATGATCGCGGCGATGGCTATGGTCATCTGGCCGTTCTGGTCGAAGATCTCGCGGCGGAACATGCGCGGTTCGAGGCCGAGGGCCTCAATCCCCGCAAGATGGTGGAATTCGCCCCCGACGGCGAACTCGTGGGCAAGTTTTTCTTTGTCGCCGATCCTGACGGCTATGAAATCGAAGTTCTGGAACGCGGTGGGCGTTTCAAATGAGAGCAGGCGCGCGTCCTCACGGGGGTGCGCGCATTCATTCTATGGGAGGAGAACCAATGACTGACACCAATGCCCGCAAAGGGCTGACCCGGCGCGAGTTGCTCTCGCGCTCAATCGCGGCGGGCGCAAGTTTCGTCGTGGGGGCCGGCTTTGTCGCCAGCACCGATGCCGCCTGGGCGCTTGAGACGCAGGCACTCAAGCCCGAGACCATGGCCACGCTGATCCAGATGGCGCGCGACATCTATCCGCATGACCATCTGGCCGATGAATACTACGCCATCGCGGTCAAGGGCTATGACACCGCCGATGCCGCCGAAGCCGTCGAGGCCGGGATCGCTGGCCTCAACGCCGCGGCGCAGGGAAAGGGCCATGCCGATTACCTGAGCATCGGCTGGGAGCGTGACCGCGTCGACATCCTGCGCGGCATCGAGGACAGCCCCTTCTTTCAGCAGGTACGCGGCGGGCTGGTGACCGGCCTTTATAACCAAAAGGCGGTCTGGCCCCTCTTCGGCTACGAGGGCGAGTCCTTCAGCCAAGGCGGTTACATCAACCGCGGCTTTGACGACATCAACTGGCTTTAGGCCATAGCCATCTAGGGAGGAAAGACTATGGCTGCACCTTTTGATCATAACGACGACACGGTGATCGTTGTCATCGGCACCGGCGCGGGCGGCGGCGTGCTGTCCAACGAACTGGCACAACGCGGCATTTCCGTCGTGGCACTCGAAGCCGGCGGGCGCTATCTGCCCGAGGATTACATCAACGACGAATGGGAAAGCTTTGGCCAGCTGGCCTGGCTCGACCCGCGCACCACATCGGGCGACTGGCGCGTGGCGCGCGATTTTTCCGGCCTGCCTGCCTGGATCGTCAAGGCGGTGGGCGGCACCACGACCCATTGGGCCGGGGCTTCGATCCGCTTTCAGGACCACGAATGGAAGGCCGCAACCACCTACGGCCCGGTGCAGGGCGCAAACCTGCTCGATTGGCCCATCGACGGGGCGGAAATGGCCCCCTGGTATGATCTGGCCGAGAAAAAGCTGGGCGTGACGCGCACCAACAATCTCGCGGGCCTGCCGGGCAACAACAATTACAAGGTGTTCGAGGCCGGTGCCAAGGCGCTTGGGTATAAAGAGGTCCACACCGGCCGCATGGCCATCAACTCCGAGGAATATGACGGGCGCATGGCCTGCCAGCAGACCGGTTTCTGCTTTCAGGGCTGCAAATGGGGCGCCAAATGGTCCGCGGCCTATACCGACATCCCGCGCGGCGAGGCCACGGGCAATCTCGAAGTGCGCTCCAAGGCGCATGTCGCGCGCATCCTGCATGACGACAGCGGCAAGGTGACGGGGGTCGAGTATTTCGACGAGGCGGGCAATCTCCAGATGCAAAAGGCGCGCGCCGTTTGCGTTGCGGGCAACTCCTTTGAATCGCCTCGCCTGTTGCTCAATTCCGCATCGTCGATGTTCCCGGACGGTCTGGCCAATTCCTCGGGTCAGGTGGGGCGCAACTACATGCGCCACATGACCGGCTCGGTTTACGGCGTGTTCGACAAGCCGGTAAAGATGTGGCGCGGCACGACCATGGCGGGCATCATTCAGGACGAAGCACGGCACGACCCCTCGCGCGGCTTTGTCGGCGGCTACGAGCTGGAAACGCTCTCGCTCGGCCTGCCCTTCATGGCGGCGTTCCTCGATCCCGGTTCCTGGGGCCGCGAATTCACCACCGCGCTCGACGCTTACGAAAACATGGCCGGCATGTGGATCGTGGGCGAAGACATGCCGCAAGAGACCAACCGCGTCACCCTCAACCATGACGTCAAGGATCAGTGGGGCCTTCCGGTCGCCAATGTGCATTTCTCGGATCACCCCAATGACATCGCGATGCGCAACCATGCCTACAGCCGGGGCACGGCGGTCTACGAGGCGGTCGGGGCCACCCGCACCTTCCCGACACCGCCCTACCCCTCAACCCACAATCTCGGAACCAACCGCATGTCCGAAAACCCGCGCGACGGGGTCGTGAACAAATGGGGCCAGACCCATGACATTCCCAACCTCTTTGTCTCGGATGGCTCGCAGTTCACCACCGGGGCGGCGGAAAATCCGACGCTGACCATCGTGGCCCTGGCCATCCGTCAGGCCGATCACATTGCGGGTGAACTCTCACGCGGCAACCTCTGATCGGTTGCCCCGTCCCTCCCCCGGCGCCTCAAACTCTCCCCGAGGTGCCGGGGGACATGGGCCAAAGGGCCGTTATTCGGATTTGAAATCCGCCGCGATGCGCAATTCGCGCAGCGGCCGGACAAGGGCTATGCACTCGGCATAGATCGGATCGGCCTTGTAGGCGGCAAGTGCAGCCTCATCCGTGAATTCCGCATAGACCACCAGATCGACCTGCGCCCCGGCAATGGCATCGCTCTGGAGATTGCGCCCCACCTCGAAATGCGAGGAATGGGGTATCCGCGACAGCATCATCAGCCCGTCGCGGATGCGCTCGATATCGTCCGGGTTGGCGGCGGAAAAGAATACAATATGGCGGATCATGTCTCAGTCTTTCGAGCGGGAGGCTTTTTCTGTCAGGCCAGAGGTGCCCTGACGGCGGGCAAGTTCGGCCATGACGTCAGATAGGGCGACATCGCGGGATTGCAGCATTACCAACAGGTGAAAGAGCACGTCCGCCGCCTCCGAGGTCAGGCGCGCCCGGTCGCCCTTGACCGCCTCGATGATCGCCTCGATGGCCTCTTCCCCGAATTTCTCGGCGCACTTCTCCGGCCCTTTGGCCAGCAATTTTGCCGTCCAGCTACTCTCAGGGTCGGTGCCTGCGCGCGCGGCGATGATACGGGCCAAATCGTCAAGCGTCATGCGGCCAACCTCATCGGGATGCCTGCCGCGGCCATATGCGCCTTGGCCTCGGCGATCGTGTAGGTGCCGAAGTGAAAGATCGAGGCGGCAAGCACAGCCGAGGCATGCCCTTCGATGACCCCTTCGACCAGATGGTCGAGCGTGCCCACACCGCCCGAGGCAATGACCGGAATATCCACCGCATCGGCAATGGCCCGCGTCAGCGGCAGGTTGAACCCCGCCCGCGTGCCGTCGCGATCCATCGAAGTCAGCAGGATTTCCCCCGCCCCCTTCTGGGCCACCAGCCGCGCGAAATCCACCGCGTCGATGCCCGTAGGCTTGCGCCCGCCATGGGTAAAAATCTCCCACTTGCCGGGGCTTACCGTCTTGGCGTCGATGGCTACAACGATGCACTGGCTGCCAAACTGATCGGCGGCACGTGCCACCACATCGGGATCGGCAACAGCGGCGGAATTGAAGCTGACCTTGTCCGCTCCGGCGAGCAGCAGCGCGCGCACATCCTGCGCGCTGCGTACGCCACCGCCCACGGTCAGCGGGATGTAACAGGCCTCGGCGGTGCGGCGCACCACGTCGAACATCGTGCCCCGATTCTCATGCGTGGCGTGAATGTCGAGGAAACACAGCTCATCCGCCCCCGCCGCATCATAGGCCCGCGCGGCATCCACCGGATCGCCCGCGTCGCGCAGATCGACAAAATTCACGCCCTTGACCACACGGCCATCGGCGACATCGAGACAGGGGATGATACGGGTCTTGAGCATAGTGTCGCTGTTACAGGAATTTCACGCCGTTGTTTATGGGCAAATCGGTTAACATGCCAGAGGATAAGACCCATATTAGCGTTGCAAATGAAGGAGTTTACCATGAAGCGTTTTCTTGTCGCAGCCGCGATGACCCTGACCGCCCTGCCCGCCCTCGCCAGTGACGACGATATCATCAAGGTCAAATCCACCTCCGATGTGGCCACGACCATGGACCGGCTCGAAGCAGCCGTAACCGGGGCTGGGGCCACTGTCTTTGCGCGCGTGGATCACGCTGCGGGCGCGGCCAGCGTGGATCTGGCGCTCGATCCCTCTCAAGTGCTGATCTTCGGCAACCCCAAGATGGGCACGGCCGCGATGCAGGATGACCCACTGGCGGGGTTGTTCCTGCCGATGAAAGTGCTGGTCTATCAGGATGGCGCGGGCGCGACATGGCTCGCCTATCAGGACCCTGAGGATATGTTCGACGACACCGGCATCAATGACGACGCCGACTACATCAAGAGGATGACCGGCGCGCTTGGCAAGCTGACGGGCGTGGCCGCTGGACAATAAGCGCTCTGGCCGCGCTCAGCCCCTGAGCGCGGCCAAGGCCGCCCCAAGATCGAGCGCCCCGTCATAGAGTGCGCGCCCCGAGATCGCCCCATCGAGCGCCACGCCACAATCGCGCAGCGCAATGAGATCCTCCAGCGACGATACCCCGCCCGAGGCGATCACAGGAATACTGACCGCACGGGCAAGCGCCGCAGTCGCCTCGATATTCGGGCCCTGCATGGCCCCATCCCGGTTGATATCTGTATAGATGATCGCCGCCACCCCGGCATCCTCAAAGGATTTCGCGAGGTCGGTCGCTTCCACATCGGTCTCGGTGGCCCAGCCCTTGGTCGCCACGCGGCCACCCCGCGCGTCGATGCCAACCGCCACCTGCCCCGGAAAGGCGCGCGCCGCCTCGCGCACGAGCGCCGGATTTTCCACCGCCACCGTGCCGAGAATCACCCGCGCCAGCCCCTTGGCCAGCCACCCTTCGATGGTGGCCATATCCCGAATACCCCCGCCCAATTGCGCGGGCACCCGGCACGCTGCCAAAATCGCCTCGACCGGGGCCGCGTTGACCGGCGCCCCGGCAAAGGCCCCGTTCAGATCCACCAGATGCAGCCATTCACAGCCCGCCGCCACAAACTCCATCGCTTGGGCCGCCGGGTCCTCGTTGAACACCGTCGCGCGGTCCATATCGCCGCGCAAAAGACGCACGGCCTTGCCGTCCTTGAGGTCAATGGCAGGATAAAGGATCATCGCGACGGCCTTTCATGTAGATGTCCCGCGCGCTTTGGCATGCACGCGCGCGAAATGCAACGCGACCCCACGTCAGACTTGATTTGTAGCACCTCCGTGGCACAGGATTTTCACGAATGTCAGGGAGGATCAGACATGCGTAAACTGTTGATGATGACGGCGGTGTTCACAATGGGGGCCGGGATGGCGATGGCAGAGCCGCTCCTGGGCACATGGCGCACCGCAAAGGATGACAATGGCCATTCCGGCCTGATCGAAGTGGCGCCCTGCGGCGCGAAACTTTGCGGCACGCTGGTCAAATCCTTCGATGAGAACGGCAAGGAAATGCAGAGCAAGAATATCGGCCGCAAAATCATTTCCGAAACCGCCCCCACGGGCGGTGGTGAATACAAGGGTAAGGTCTATTCGCCCGACCGCGACAAGACCTATAACTCCAAGCTGCAACTCTCAGGTAATACGCTCAAGGTCAGCGGCTGCGTGTTTGGCATCTGCCGCGACGGCGGCACCTGGCAAAAGGTCAAGTAAGCGCCGAGTAGCATGACATTTGCGAGGGGACGGTTTGGTCTGAGGGGCATCTGCAGTATGGTGGTGCCATGACGGATCAAGACCTTCCCTTCGCCGCACCGCCAGCCGAACTTCTTGAGGCGGCCCTCTACGTGCCGGATATTGACTCGGCTGAGCGGTTTTATGGCGGTATCCTCGGGCTTGATCCGATCGTGCGGGTCGGAAACCGCCATGTTTTTTACCGAGTGGGTGCAGGTATCTTGTTGATATTCAACCCCGAAGAAACGTGTAAACCACCAAACAATCCCGAACTGCCCGTCCCGTCGCATGGCGCCCATGGGCAGGGTCACTTCTGCTTTGCGGTTGAGGGGCTGGCGCTCGATGACTGGCGCGCGCGGCTTGAGGCGGCGGGTGTCGAAATCGAGGCCGATTTTCACTGGCCGAATGGGGCGCGATCCATCTACTTTCGCGATCCGGCGGGGAACTCCATTGAAATGGCAGAGCCGAGATTGTGGGAGAGATAGGCGTTAAGTGACTGACTTTTGAGATTGGCCCCTATCTGTCGGTCTGCCGAGTGTCGGGCCCGAAAACCGACCAGCCGATACGCGTGGTCAAGCGCTCCATCGCCTCGGTGCCCAGCTTGGAATTGCCAAAGTGGTTGAGCCCAGGAGACCAGACCGCGATCGCGGCCACGCCCGGCACGATGGACAGAATGCCGCCCCCCACCCCGCTCTTGCCCGGCAGCCCCACGCGAAAGGCATAATCGCCCGACCCGTCATAATGCCCGCAGGTCATCATCAGCGCATTGATGCGGCGAATCCGTGCCCGTGACACAAGACGCGGCACGCCCGGTGCCCCCACCAGAAACAACCCTGCATTGGCCAGTTGCGCACAGGTCATCTCGACCGCGCATTGGTGGAAATAGGTGCCAAGGGTCAGGTCCGGCGGGTTCTTGAGGTTACCATGCGACAAGAGGTAATGCGCGAGGGCGAAATTCCGGTGGCCTGTCGCGATTTCGGACCGCGCCACACGGTCGTTGATATGGATCGCCTCATCCCCCGCCGCCGCCCGGATGAACCGTAAGAGCGCGCCAAGGGTTTCGCGCGGGCTGGAGCCTTGCAGCACCGCATCGGTGGTCACAATCGCGCCCGCATTGATGAACGGATTGCGCGGATAGCCTTTCTCCAACTCCAGCAGCAGCATCGAATCAAACGAATGACCCGAGGGCTCGCGCCCCACCCGCGACCAGAGCCGGTCGCCCAATTTGCCAAGCGCCAGGGCCAGCATGAAGACCTTGGACACGGATTGAATCGAAAACGGCACCTGTGCATCGCCCGCCATCACCGTTGGCAGGCCGGGGCGCGCAATGGCGATACCAAACTGGTTCAGGTCCACGTCTGCCAGTTCGGGGATGTAATCCGCCACCTTGCCCCGGTCCTCCGAGGCGCGGGCAATCTCCGTGATCTCGTCCAGCACCGGCTGGAGCGGGGGCAGCGTCTCCGCCATCAGGGGTTCCAGCGCAGGAAATTCGCGATCATGCGCAGGCCGGTCTTTTGGCTTTTCTCGGGGTGAAACTGGGTGCCCACCATCGTGTCGCGCCCGACGACTGCGGTGATCGCCCCGGCATAGTCGACATGCGCCAGAAGATGCGCGGGATCATCCACCCGGAACTGATAGGAATGGACGAAATAGGCGTGATCGCCCGTGCTGATCCCATCCAGCACCGGATGGGCATGGTCGATCACCAGATCATTCCAGCCCATATGCGGCACCTTGAGCGACGGGTCCGAGGGGGTGATCGGCCCGACCGTGCCACCGATCCAGTCGAAGCCCGGCGGTTTCCTCATATTCCAGCCCGCGCGTGGCCAGCATCTGCATCCCGATGCAAATCCCCATGAAGGGGCGCGCAAGGGTGATCACCGCCTCTTCGATGGCCTCGAACACGCCGCGATGGTCATAAAGCGCGCGACGACAGGCCGGAAAGGCCCCATCCCCCGGCAGCACGATCCGCGCGGCCGCGCGGATGGTCTCGGGGTCCGAGGTCACGATCACCGCCCCTGCCCCGGTCTCTTGCGCCATGCGCTCGAACGCCTTTTGCGCCGAGTGCAGATTGCCGCTCTCGTAATCAACAATGACGGTGGTCATGGGTCAAAGACTGCCCTTGGTCGAGGGAATCGCATCCGCCTTGCGCGGGTCGGTCTCGACCGCTTCGCGCAGGGCGCGCGCCACCGCCTTGAACGCCGCTTCGGCCATGTGGTGGCTGTTGATCCCGTGCAGCGCGTCGACATGGCATGTAATTCCGCCATGGGTGCTGAGCGCCTGAAAGAACTCCCGCACCAATTCGGTGTCGAACGTGCCGATTTTCTGCGTGGGCAGGTCCATGTTCCACACCAGATAGGGCCGCCCCGAAAGGTCAAGCGCGGCACGCACCAGCGCATCATCCATGGGCAAGAGGCACGCGCCATAGCGGCGTATGCCGCGCTTGTCGCCAAGCGCCTGTGTCAGCGCCTGCCCCAATGCGATTCCCACATCCTCGACCGTGTGGTGATCGTCGATATGCAGATCGCCCGCGCAGCGCACGGTCATGTCGATCAGCGAATGCCGCGCGAGTTGATCCAGCATGTGATCAAAGAACCCGACCCCGGTCTGATTGTCATACCGACCAGTGCCATCAAGATTGACGGTCACACTAATGTCGGTTTCGGCGGTCTTACGGGTGATTGTGGCGCTGCGCATGGGGCCTCCGCTCGGGTTTCTCGGCGGTGTATAGTCCGCGCAAGGCCGCGCGCCAAGGCCCAAGCGGCAAAGGGGCGCGCACCGCGATGCGACTGTTGCCTGTTAATTGCGGCCAGACATGACCCCGCCATCGACGTCCCAGATGGCTCCAGTGACCCAAGCCGCCTGATCAGACAGTAAAAAGTCGATGGTCGCGGCGACATCGTGGGGCGTGCCGATGCGTCCGATTGGGTGGAAGGCGTCGAACCCATCATGCAGCGTCGTACTGATCTGCTCCGGCTCTATGAATGCACCGTAGATTGGTGTCTCAACCACAGCAGGGGCCACGGCGTTGACACGGATGCCGTGTTCACCCAGCTCCATGGCCAGATGTTGCGTGAGGGCATGAAGCCCCGCTTTGGCCATGGAATAGGCCGAAGACGGCGTGGCCTTGACCGCCTGATGGGCCCACATCGAGCCGATATTGACAATGGCCCCACCGCCATGGGCGACCATGTTGCGGGCAACCGCTTGGGTAATGCGGAACGTGGCGCTGTTGAGCCTGTGATAATGGTCGAAATCGGCCTCTTGATGATCGAGAAACGGCTTGGGGCTAAATGTGCCCGCAGCATTTACCAACATCGAAATATGGCGGTCGCGCTCTGCAATGGCGTCCAGCGCATGCTGCAAAGAGGTTGGGTGAGTGAGGTCCACGGCAAAGCTGTGGACTGTGCCAAGCTCGCGCAGCCGGTCTGTGGCAGCGTCAAGCTTTTCACCGGCACGTGCCATCAGGCCGACGTGGACGCCACGCTGAAGCAGCCGCTCGGCGGTTGCATACCCCATGCCGGACGAACCGCCGACAACAAGAGCAAGGGGGGGATATGTCATGTCATTCTCCATTTATCTATCAGTAGATAGATGTGAGGATTATCGAGCATACACTCGAACGTCAACGACTATCTATCGAAAGGTAGGCAAGACGAACGCACCAAGAGAGGTTGACTTGATCGCCGGTGGCTTGCCGTCTATCCCTCGATAGAGAGAGGGACCGCCATGACAGCACAAGACATGAAAGAAACCATCCTCAAAGCAGCAGAGAAAATGATCCGAAGCAGGGGCTATAACGGCTTCAGCTTTCGTGAAATCGCCGATGCGGTCGGAGTAAAGAGCGCGAGTGTGCACTATCATTTCCCCACCAAAGGTGCGCTTGGCGCCGCCGTGGCACGGCGCTACAGCGACGATTTTCTGTCGTCGCTCGGCCCGGTGGATGAGGCTCCGATGGACGCAGTCGGGGTGCAGAAGCGCCTGCATGACCTTTCGCGACGGTCTCTGGTTGAGGAGAATCTGATGTGCCTATGTGGCATGCTCGGGGCGGAAGTGGCTGATCTGCCCGGCGAAGTGGCAGCAGAAGTGCGTGTGTTCTTTGAGCGTTCAGTCGCGTGGACAGAGGCCGCCTTGGCACGCACAGAGTGGGGAACGCGTGTCGGACAAACGCGCCGACGCAAGCTGGCACTTAGCACGCTGGCAACGTCTGAGGGGGCACTCGTTCTCGCACGCAGCATGGGCGACATCTCGGTATTCGACGAAATTGACCTACCCGCGCCAGATTGACCCGTTTTCAAGCGACCACGCCGAAAACACAAAACGCGGGCTAATGCCCGCGTTTTGTGTTTTGCTTCGGAAACCCATCCGAAGAAAATTGGAGCGGGCGAGGCGATTCGAACGCCCGACCCTAACCTTGGCAAGGTTATGCTCTACCCCTGAGCTACGCCCGCATCCTTGGGTGAGGCGTGATCTATAAACTCTGGCGGGCGGCTGCAAGAGGAAAATTCGCAGTGCCCGGAAAATTTTTGCGCAACGGCAGCGCGGCGCGGTTGCGACCTAAGTAGGAGCCTCAAATTGCTCGGCCCCGGCGCAGGTCGTGCTAGGCTCTGGGGGCGTTGGGCCATGGGGATGGTGGCCAGTCACATCAGGAGGAAACGCATGCCAGCCTATCTTATCGCACAGGTCAAGATCACCGACGATGCCTGGGTCCCCGGTTACGCGGCCCGGACACATGACATCGCCGCCAAACACGGCGGGCGCTATCTTTCGCGCAGCGCCAATATCGCGACACTGGAAGGCACAGCGCCCGACACCACCCTGATTGCCCTGATCGAGTTTCCCTCGGCCGATGCCGCCCGCGCCTTTGCCAATGATCCCGACTATGCGCCGCTGGCACAGGCGCGTCAGGCAGGCAGCGAAGGGCATTTCTGGGTGATCGACGACACCGATGCCGCAGGCTCGATTCCCTATCTGCCCAAGGGCTAAGGGCTGTTACCCCGGCAATCTGTCGTCGCGCGGAGCCGCCGCGCGGCGTAAACGGTCATTG
The DNA here is from genome assembly GCF_000768555.3 of Roseovarius mucosus DSM 17069. GTDB lineage: Bacteria > Pseudomonadota > Alphaproteobacteria > Rhodobacterales > Rhodobacteraceae > Roseovarius > Roseovarius mucosus. The sequence continues at coordinate 459,533 of NZ_KN293975.1, read as the reverse complement.
ATGGCGCGACCAAGCCCAATTTCGGGAATGGGCGATACCGCGATCGGTGACCCCCGCGAATCAAGCGCGTGCAGATGACCAAAGAGATTGGCCGCCGCCTCGACCAGATCGCCGGAGGGCGACAGGTTCAGGTCCGCGTCCACCGTCCCGAATCCCAAGAGCAGCTCTCCAGCCCGCCGCTCTTGGGCATTAAGGCGCACCGGCGCACCGGGCGCGTAATGCGATTGCATCTGGCCGGGGGCCACCAGCGGATCCCCCGCCGTGTGCTTCGTCAGCGCCCTGCCCAATGCAGCCTCGAGCGCCTCAATCGGCACACCGCCGGGCCGCAAGACGCTGGCCTGATCCGCCAGCCCCACGATGGTGGATTCCACCCCCACCGCACAGGCACCGCCCTCGATCACCGCCTCGATCCGCCCGGACAGCCCCGCCAGAACATGCGCCGCCGTGGTCGGACTGATCCGCCCCGAGGGATTGGCCGAGGGGGCCGCCACCGGGCCGCCAAACTCGGTCAAAAGGCCCTGCGCCACGGGATGCGCAGGCACGCGGATGGCCAGCGTCGGCAACTCCGCCGTCACAAGAGGCGAGAGACCGGAATCTGCGCGCAGCGGCAGCACAAGGGTCAGAGGACCGGGCCAAAAAGCAGAGGCCAGGATTTCTGCCTCATCCGACCAGTCGACATAGCGCCGGGCCGCCTCCACACTTGCGACATGCACGATCAGCGGATTGAAGCGGGGCCGCCCTTTGGCTTCGAATATCCGCGCCACCGCTCGATCGTTGCGGGCATCGGCCCCCAGACCATAGACGGTCTCGGTTGGAAACGCGACCAGACCACCGGCAGACCAAATCGAAGAGGCCGCTGCATAACCGGCGGCGTCCGCTTGCAATAATTCGGTTGCATTTGCCATATACGTCCCCTGACCTGACGCGGCGTTTTGGTTGCCGCCGCTGTGCCTTCGGCTAGTCTGACTGTCAAACCCGGATCACTACAGGCCTTCCTTGCGGATGCCAAGCGACGCCGACGAGATGAAAAGGAAAACGGAACATGCCCTATCGCGCTCCTGTTGATGAGTATCGCTTTCTGTTCGATCAAGTTGTCGGCCTGTCCCAAGTGGTCGACACTGACCGATTTGCCGAGGCCACACCCGACATGACAGCAGCGATTCTCGCTGAGGCCGCGCGCCTGTGCGAAGAGGTTCTCTATCCGCTGCAACGCAATGGCGATCTGAGTCCCGCCAAGCTGGAGAATGGGGTCGTGCGCACCTCCCCCGGCTATGCCGAGGGCTATCGCGCGATTGCCGACGGTGGCTGGGTGTCGATCAGCGCACATCCCGATCACGGCGGCATGGGGCTTCCGATGACGGTGACGACCGCCGTCAACGAAATGATGTCCTCGGCCTGCCTCTCGCTGCAACTCAATCCACTGATGACCCAAGGCCAGATCGAGGCGCTGGAGCATCATGCCTCGGACGACCTCAAGGCGATCTACCTGCCCAAACTTGTCAGCGGCGCATGGGCGGGCACCATGAACCTGACCGAGCCGCAAGCCGGGTCCGACGTTGGCGCGCTGCGTACCAAGGCCGAACCAAATGGCGACGGCACCTATGCCGTAACCGGGCAGAAAATCTATATTTCTTGGGGCGATAACGACTTTACCGAGAATGTCTGCCACCTCGTTCTCGCCCGCCTGCCCGATGGCGTGCCGGGCACCAAGGGGATCAGCCTCTTTCTCGTGCCCAAGTTCATCCCCGATGAGAACGGCAACCCCGGCAAGCGCAACAGCCTCAAGGTCGTGAGCCTCGAGCACAAGATGGGCCTGCACGGCAGCCCCACAGCGGTCATGCAATACGATGGTGCGACCGGCTGGTTGGTGGGCAAGCCCCATGATGGCATGCGCGCCATGTTCACCATGATGAACAACGCTCGGCTTGGTGTGGGCGGTCAGGGTATCGGCGTGGCCGAAGGCGCCTACCAGCACGCGCTGGCCTATGCGCTGGATCGCAAACAGGGCCGCACCCCGGTTGATGGCGGATCAGGCAGCATCATCGACCATGCCGATGTGCGCCGGATGCTGGCCACGATGAAGGCCGACATCTTTGCCGCCCGCGCCATCGCGCTGGCCTGTGCGCAGGCGATCGACATGCAGACCGCGACCGGCAATGCCAATTGGGCCGCGCGCGCGGCCTTCCTAACCCCGATTGCCAAGGCTTTTGGCACCGATACCGGGATCGCGGTGGCGGAAATGGGCGTGCAGGTGCATGGCGGCATGGGGTTCATCGAGGAAACGGGCGCCGCGCAATATTCCCGCGACGTGCGCGTCACTGCGATCTACGAGGGCACCAACGGCATTCAGGCCATGGACCTTGCGGCGCGGAAATTGATGGATGGCGGCGAGGCGGCCTATGCCCTGCTCGACGAGATCGAGGCGCAGGCCGAAGCCGCCCGCGCCAGCCTGCCCGCATTGGCCGAACCGGTCTGGCAGGCCACCGAGAGCCTGCGCGAAGCGGTCGAGTGGATGCTGGGGCAAAAAGACCTCAACCAACGGTTCGCCGGGGCTGCGCCGTTTCTGCGCGGCTTTGCGCGGGTCTTGGGGGGGCATTTCCACCTCAAGGCGGCCTTGGCCGAAGGCGGGAACGGGCCGCGCACGCGGCTTGCGCGCTTCTACATCACGCGCCTCTTGCCGGAACACGCGGGCCTCTTGGCCCATGCCACCCAAGGGGCAACCGATCTCTATGCCCTCACGCCCGAGGATTTCGCGGCCTGATGGATGGCGGCCCGATCATAGCCACGCCCTGGGACACGCCGCCCGAAACCGGTGCCGCGACCGAGGTGGCCCCCGGCGTGCTCTGGCTGCGCCTGCCGCTGCCCATGGTGCTCGATCACGTCAATATCTACGCATTGGATGAGGGGGATAGCTGGACCATCGTCGACACCGGCATCCATTCCAAGCGCAGCGTTGCGCTATGGGAGGATATCTTGTCAGGCCCATTGCAAGGCCGCCCGGTCCGCCGCGTGATCCTGACCCATCATCACCCCGACCATATCGGCATGGCGGGTTGGCTGATGGCGCGCTTTGGTGCGGAGCTTTGGGCCTCGCGCACAAGTTGGCTCATGGCGCGAATGCTGATCCTCGATGTCGAAGACAGCCCGACACCACAGGCTCTCGCCTTTTCGCGGGCGGGTGGGATGGACCCGGAGATTTACGAGGCCCGCAAATCCGAGCGCCCCTATAATTTCTCTGATATCTGCGTCCCCATCCCGGTGGGCTATACCCGCATCCAGGAAGGCGACGTGATCCGCGCGGGCGGCTACGACTGGGATGTGCGCATGGGCGGCGGGCACGCGCCCGAACATGTCACGCTCTGGTCACGCGATGCAAACCTGGTGATCGCCGGCGATCAGATACTGCCCGGCATCAGCCCCAATATCGGCGTCTACCCGACCGAACCAGAGGCCGATCCGCTGGCCGACTGGCTGGCCGCCTGCGACCGTTTAGCGGCCCATGCCAGCGACACGCATCTCGTCTTGCCGGGGCACAAGCTGCCGTTCACCGGCCTGCCCTTTCGCATGCAGCAGTTGCGCGACAATCATCACGGCGCACTCGACCGACTGCGCACGTTCCTTGCGACACCGCGTACCGCAGCCGAGTGTTTCCCCCTGCTCTTCAAGCGTCAGATCGACCGGGGCACTTACGGGTTGGCGCTGGTCGAGGCCATTGCGCATCTCAACCACTTGTTGCACGCTGGCGAGGTGACACGCTGGCGGCGTGCCGACGAGGCATGGCTCTGGCAGATCAAGGATCGCTGACAAGGGGGGCAGGCCCATGGACCCGACCATCCACACCACCGCCGAAGCCGCAGAGGCCGACGCCATGCCGCGCGCCCATGAGGTACATTCCGATCCCAACCAGCCCTGCATCGAAACAGCCGCGCAATCCCTCTCCAACGACGCAGGCACGACCAAGAGTCCGGCACAATGGGCCTATGAACGGCTGATTCTCTATATCCAGAACTTTGAAAAGACACTCGACGAGGCGCATGAGGTGGCGATGGGCTTTGCCGGCAGCGACAGTGGCGTGATCCGCATCGAAGGCATGGGATATTTCGAGCCCGACATTCTGACCTTTTATGGACAAGACCAGATGGGCATGCGCACGCAACTGATCCAGCATGTCGGACAACTCAGCGTCATGTTGCGCGCCCTGCCCAAACAGGTCGAGACAGCCGAGCCCAACCGAATCGGATTTCGCCTCGCACAAGACCTCAACAAAGCCTGAAGCCGCGACAGCTTGGGTGGTGACAGCCCCTGTCAAATGGGCTATCCAACGCCGGAATTTGAACGGAAGTCAGCAAGGGACACACGCGACATGGCCGAGCACAAGCATGGTGAAATGAATATCGACGTTCAGCAAAAGACCTTTGACGGGTTTATCAAGGCGGTCACATATGTCGCCGTCGGCTGCATTGCGCTGTTGCTCTTTATCGCAGCGGTTAACGGCTGAACACGCGGTCGCTATTCCGCGCTGAGGGTATGTAATGCGGTCATTGGTTTTGGCGCTTGCCGCCTCACTTACGCTGGCGGGATGCGCGGCGGAATCGGTGTGGGCACCCGACGAAGAGGTGGCGCGCGCCGCCTATCGCCATGATGGGCCGCCGCGCTTGACCCTTTATACAATGATCAACAACAACAATGGCTCGGGCGCGCATACCTCGCTGATGGTGAATGGGTCACAACGGGTGATTTTCGACCCCGCCGGATCATTCAACAAAGCTGGACACCTGCCCGAGCGCAATGATGTGCTTTTTGGGATCAATCCTCAGGTCGAGGATGTCTATACCCGCTACCATGCGCGCCAGACATACCGCGTGCAGATTCAGCAACTCGACGTATCGCCGGAATTGGCGGAACGCGCGCTGCAACTGGTCAAAGCCAATGGCCCTGTGCCGCAGGCGCAATGCTCGTTTGCAACCTCACGCATCCTGTCAGAGCTGTTTCCGGGTCAGATCGGCACCTCCTGGTATCCGCGCAAGACGGCTGAGGCTTTTGGCAAGCTTCCCGGCGTTTCCGAGCAAACGCTTTACGAGTATGACAGCGACGACAATTCCAATGTTCTCGCGGCATGGGATCCGCAGCGCGCCAAGGCGCAATGACGAACTCGGGGATTTGCCTTGCACAGGACATTGCTTGTGCAAGCCGCAAAAGACCCCTGACAAAGACCCGCCCCGCCCTTGAAAGCAAAAACCCCGCCCGCACAAGGCGGACGAGGTTGTGATTACGTGGCATTGAGCCTCGGGTTTATTCCGGCTGACCCTCTGCCATCACAGACAAACCACGCAGGATGTCTATGGCATAGGCCAGTTGATAGTCGTCTTCCCGCAGTTTTGCCGCCAGTTCGGCCCGCGCCCGATCCTCTTCGATCTGTTTGATCTCATCCTCGGTCAGGCTGTCGTTGCTCAGACGTCCGCGTAGATCCGCCTCGGACCGATCTGGCCGTTTGGTGGCTTCGTTCTCCTCGGTCTGCGGCACGCGCGGCGGCTGCTCGACTAGAATATCAGGGCTGACGCCAAGGGCCTGAATTGACCGGCCCGACGGCGTGTAATACCGCGAGGTGGTCAGGCGCATCGCGCCATTGCCCCGGAGCGGCATGACCGTCTGCACCGACCCTTTGCCAAAGCTCTTGGTGCCGACCACGATGGCCCGGTGATGATCCTGCAATGCCCCCGCCACGATTTCCGACGCGCTGGCAGACCCGCCGTTGATCAAAACAACAATGGGCTTGCCATTCGCCAGATCGCCCGGCGTGGCGTTGAAGCGCTCGCCATCCTGCGGATTGCGGCCCCGTGTGCTCACGATCTCGCCCTTGTCGAGGAACGCGTCAGAAACCTTGATCGCCTGCGTCAGAAGGCCACCGGGATTGTTGCGCAGGTCAAGCACGATCCCGCTCATCTTGTCCTCGCCACCCAATTCCTCGATCTTTTCCGCCAGACCGCTTTCAAGATTTGCATAGGTCTGATCATTGAACGTGGTCACGCGCAGCACGACCGCATCTTGCTCCGCTCGGGCCCGCACCGCCGTCAGCTTGATCGTATCGCGAATGATCGACACGTCAAACGGCTCCGGCGAGCCCTCGCGCACCACGGTGATGATGATCTCGCTGCCCACCGGCCCGCGCATCAGATCCACGGCCTCATCAAGCGTAAGGCCCAGAACACTCGCCCCGTCCACATGGGTGATAAAATCACCCGACTCGATGCCCGCCTGATCCGCCGGGGTGCCATCCATGGGCGAGACCACCTTGACGAAGCCGTCTTCTTGCGTGACCTCGATCCCGAGCCCGCCGAATTCACCGCGCGTCTGCACCTGCATATTCTCGGCGTCATCGGGCGAGAGATAGCTGGAATGGGGATCAAGCGAGGTCAACATACCATTGATAGCCGCCTCGATCAGGTCCTTGGTTTCGACTTCTTCAACATATTGCGCCCGAATCCGCTCGAAAATATCTCCAAAGAGATCAAGCTGTTCGTAGACGTTGCTGGTCGTCTCGGCCTCCTGCGCCAATAGCGGGGCGGCCACCTGTGTCGTCACCACAGCGCCGGTCAGAATGCCGGCAGAGGCGGCCATCAGGAATTTTTTCATATCTCAACCATCCTTATCGGTCTTGAACCACGTGAGCGGGTCCACTGGAGAATTGTCTTGCCGCACCTCAATATAGAGCGTCTGTGTGCGTCTGGCACCCGTATCCTGCGCATCGGCGGCAAGTAGCAGATCACCTTCGCTCCCTGCTCCTCCCATCAGCCCCACCGGACTGCCACCCGGCAGAACCTGCCCTGCCTGACCATAAACAACATCGAGACCCGCAAACACCAGCAAAATCCCCGCTTGCGGTTCCAGAATGATCACATTTCCGTAGTCGAGCAAGGGCCCGCGATAGCGGACTGTGGCCGCGCTGGGCGCGGTGACAAGCGCCCGGGGACGCGTGGCCAGTAGAATGCCGGGGCGCGCGACCCCGGCGGCATCCGCCTCACCCGCGCGGCGCAGGATAACCCCCTCGGCAGGCAGCGGCAATGCCCCCTTGCGCGCCGTAATGTCGGGCAAGCTGCCCGGTGCCTCATCCACCGCAATCTCGCTCAGTCCACTGGCGAATCCCTCCAGCGTCTCGGTCGATGCGATGAGCAACGCGGTCCTGACCGGATCCTCGGTAAAGCGGCGCGGCAAGTCGGTGCGCTCGGCTATGGCGGTGCTGAGCGCGGTGCGCGCCTCTTGGACACCCTCCAACCCCTCTTGCAACTTGTCCGCAGCACTTTGCTGGAGCACGCGCAGCACACTCAACTCTTGCACCTTGTCGCGCAGTTCAAGCGCTCGGGCGTCCAGCGCCGGGGCCACTTCGGATAGGATCATCCCGGCCCGCGCCGTGCCGACAGGCCCCGACGGATGCATCAAGAGCACCGGAACAGGGGCATTGCCCATGGTCGAGAGCACGCCAAGCAATTGTGCAATCTCGGCCTCGCGCGCCTGCAATTCCGCGCCAAGCGCCTGTTCGCGCAGCGACGCCCGGCGCAGCCCGTCGCGCATCGCCTCTAGCCCATCCTCATAGCCGGCGATGACTTGGGTCAACGCCTTGACCCGGTTCTGCGCGCCATCTGCCTCTGCCAACGCCTCTGCCGCAAGGCTTAGCTGTTCACTCGCCGCGCGCGCTGCTGACGCCGGATCTTGCGCCATAACCGGCGCAACTCCACCGCAGAGCCACAAAAGCGCGCAACAGGTGGGCAATAGCCTCATGTCAGCAGGGTCTCCCCAGTCATTTCCAGCGGTTTTTCCAGCCCCATCAGTTGTAGCACCGTCGGCGCCAGATCGGCCAGCCGCCCGCCCGCCCGCAAGTCGGCCCCCTCTGGCCCACCCAACAGGATAACCGGCACTGGGTTGAGCGTGTGGGCGGTATGCGGCCCACCTGTTTCGGGATCGACCATAACCTCGCAATTGCCGTGATCTGCCGTGACGATCATCGTGCCGCCCACTTCTTCCAGCGCCGAAACGACCCGTCCAAGACCTTGGTCCACCGCCTCACAGGCGGCCATCGCCGCCTTGAGATCGCCGGTATGGCCGACCATGTCGGGATTGGCGTAATTGACCACGATCAGGTCATACCGCCCCCGGATCGCCGCGACGAGCCGGGTCGTGACCTCCTCGGCGGACATTTCAGGTTTGAGATCATAGGTCGCCACATTCGGCGAGGGAGCCATGTAGCGATCTTCGCCTATCTCGGGCTGTTCCTTGCCGCCGTTGAGAAAAAAGGTCACATGCGGATATTTTTCAGTCTCGGCCAAGTGAAACTGGCGCAAGCCATGCTGCGCCACCCATTCGGCAAGGGTGTTGACGATATCGCGCGAGGGGAAAACCGTTTCGAACCACGCATTATGGACCTCGGAATATTCCACCATCCCGAGCAGCGCCGCCCATTTTGGGCAAGACCCCCGCTCAAACGCCGCAAACGCAGGATCGGCAATGGCCTGCAGGATTTCGCGGGCGCGGTCGGCGCGAAAGTTGAGACAAAAGAGACCGTCGCCATCCTGCGCGCCGGCATAATCCCCGATCACGGTCGCGGTTATGAATTCGTCGGTCTCGGAGCGGGCATAGGCATTGGTGATCGCCATGCGTGGATCGGGGCAACGCAGGCCACGCCCGGCGACGATCGCCTCATAGGCCTCTTCTACGCGCGACCAGCGGTTGTCGCGGTCCATGGCAAAATAGCGCCCCGTGACGGTCGCGATACGGACCTCGGGCGGCATCATTTCACGCAGTGCCTCCAACTGCACCCGCGCCGATTTCGGGGCAACGTCGCGCCCGTCGGTCAGCGCATGCAGCAGCACCGGCACCCCAGCGTCGGTCAGCGCCCGCGCAGCCGCCGCGATGTGATTGAGATGCCCATGCACCCCGCCATCGGACATCAACCCCAAGAGATGCGCCCGCCCGCCACTGGCCTTCATCTTGGTTACAAAGCTCTGCAAGGCGCTGTTTTCAAAGAAAGAGCCTTCTTCTATGGCAAGGTCGATCTGGCCCAGGTCCATCGCCACAACGCGACCCGCGCCGATATTGGTATGCCCCACCTCGGAATTGCCCATCTGGCCGCGCGGAAGGCCCACATCGGGCCCATGGGTGATCAGTGTGGCATGGGGGCAATTGGCCATCAGCCGGTCGAAAACAGGTGTTCGCGCCAGATGCGGCGCGTTGGCATCGGGGCTGTCGCTCAGCCCCCAACCATCGAGGATGCACAGGACGACGGGTTTCGGCATGCTCTCTCCTGACCTTCGTGTTGCCGCCTTCTAGCCTGTCGGGACCGTAGGGTGAAGCGGCTTTGAGGTCGCGCCGCAATCCAGCGGTTTCCTGTCGCGCCCTGCAGGGTCGCTGCCCGGCCCGCGTTTTATGACGCTGCTATCGCGCGGTGTTTCGCGACGCAGCTGTCAGGGCGCTTGCGAAGAGAGCGGAATTCCGCTTGAACGGGCCTGCGGACAAGGAAAGGCACGAGATGACGACTTGGATCACCATTTGCGACACCTGCAAGCGCGAGGATTGGGACGCCGCCACGCACACGCGCCCGCATGGCGAGAATCTCGCAGCACTTGTCGAACGCGCCGCAGAGGGGTGTGCGACGGTCCGCACACGGCGGGTGGCCTGTCTCATGGGTTGTGGAAAGGGCTGCAACGTGGCCATTCAGGGCGCAGGCAAACTGGCCTATACCTTGGGCGATTTCACACCTGACGCCGCCGCCGCCGAGGCCATTGTCGCTTATGCCGCCCTCCATTCCGAGAGCGCGACAGGACAGGTGCCCTACAAACAATGGCCGCAGGGGGTAAAGGGGCATTTCGTGACCCGCCATCCCCCCTTGCCCTCTGACACCGAGGCGTGACGCGCATGCACCGGGACCATGGCGGCGGGATCGACGCGGCGCGGGCTGCGCATGGCGGAGAGCGAACCGATTGGATTGATCTCTCGACGGGGATCAACCCCCTGCCCTATCCGGTGGGCGAAATCACACCCGAGGCTTGGACCGCCCTGCCCGACCGCGCCGCGCAAGAGGCGCTCATTCGCGCCGCGCGGCACTTCTGGCAGGTGCCAGATGGGGCCGCCGTGCTGGCCGCCCCCGGGGCCTCGGCGCTTATTGCACGGCTGCCGGGCCTGCTTGCACCCGGAACGGTGCATATCCCCGGCCCCACCTACAATGAACACGCCGCCAGCTTTCGCGCTCATGGCTGGCAGGTGATCGACACCCGTACTGCGGATACGCACGTGGACGCGCGGGTCATCGTGCATCCCAACAACCCCACGGGACAGTTTTACGGGGCGCAAGACCTGGACGCCTCCCTGACCATCGTAGACGAAAGCTTTTGCGATGTGGCCCCAGACCGCTCACTGCTGCCCCATGCGCTAACGCCGGGCCTGATCGTGCTCAAGAGCTTTGGCAAGTTCTGGGGGCTGGCCGGGCTGCGGCTTGGCTTTGCCGTAGGTGCGCGCGCAGAGGTGGAGCGCTTGGCCGACATGCTTGGACCATGGCCGATCTCTGGCCCGGCACTGGAAATCGGGGCAAGGGCACTTAACGATCCCGACTGGGCGCGCGAGACGCGGGTGCGCCTCAATGAAGAAGCAGCGCGGCTCGACGCGCTGATGTGGCGCGCGGGCGCCGAGGCGGTGGGGGGCTGTGCCCTCTTCCGGCTTTACCGGGTCAAATCCGCCGCGGCGTGGCAGGCGCGTCTGGCCGAACGCCGGATTCTCATCCGAGTGTTCCCCTATGCGGATGATCTGATCCGGCTGGGCCTGCCGGGGCCAGAGGGTTGGGCACGCCTCGAGGCGGCGCTGTGACCCTCGTCCTGGCAATGCTGCTCGATGCCGCCTTGGGCGAGCCGCGCTGGCTCTGGGATCGGTTGCCGCATCCGGCGGTTCTGATGGGGCGCGCCGTGGGCTGGTGCGACCGGGTGCTCAATCGTGGCGCGGCACGGCGTGCACGGGGCATCGCGACGATGACGGGCCTTGGGATTTTGGCCATTGGGCTGGGCTGGGTCCTCTCGCAACTGGGTCCGGTGGTCGAGGTTATCGTTGCGGCAATCCTCTTGGCACAGCGCTCGCTTGTCGATCACGTGGCGGCGGTGGCGCGCGATCTGCGGATATCCTTGGGCGACGGACGGCGCGCGGTGGCACAGATCGTGGGGCGCGATACGACAGCAATGCAATCCTCGGACGTGGCGCGCGCGGCCATCGAATCAGCCGCCGAAAACCTCAGCGACGGGGTGATCGCCCCCGCCTTCTGGTTTCTCATCGGCGGTCTGCCGGGTCTCATGCTCTACAAGATCACCAACACCGCCGACAGCATGATCGGCTATCGCACACCGCGCCACGAGGCCTTTGGCTGGGCTGCCGCGCGATTCGACGACCTGCTCAATCTCGCCCCCGCACGGGCGACGGCTGGGCTCATTCTCGCCACCCATGCGCTCTGGTGGCAATGGGACGCGGTCGCACGCGAGGCGCGGCAACACCGCTCGCCCAATGCCGGCTGGCCCGAGGCGGCGATGGCGCGTGCCTTGGGCGTGGCGCTGTCCGGCCCACGATCCTATCACGGCACGCGGCAAGAGTTTCCCTATGTCAATGCAACCGGGCGCCGCGACATCGGCGCGACCGAGATCGAAGCCGCCTGCCGCGCGCTCTGGCGGACATGGGGGGCTGCCTTGGCCTTGGTGGCGGTGTTGACGCTGCTGGTCTGACAGCTCAGCCGATCAGCATCTTGAGCCCTTGGGTGACATCTGAGCGAACAGCCAGACGCAGGCTGGGCTCATCCCCCGCCTTGAGTGCCGCGATGATCAGCCGATGATAGTGCGGCGGGTCCTTGCGCCGCAGACGGCCATAGAGCGCGCGCATCGTGGGGCCAAGCTGGAGCCAGACAGTCTCGGCCATGGCCAGCATCGCGGGGGCCTGCGCGCGCAGATAGAGCGTGCGGTGGAATTCGAGGTTGCGTCGGATATAAGCCACCGCGTCCTGACGAGCGATATCCTCGGCCACACGGGCATTGATGCTCTGGAGCCGGTCAATCAAGGCAATATGCGCACGTGGCAAGGCGCGGCTGGCCAGTTCCACCTCGATGAGTGCACGCAAAGCAGCCAGTTCCTCGATCCGCTCGCTGTTGAGTTCGGGCGTGGACACCCGGCCAGAGCTGGACATGGTCAGCGCGCCCTCGGCTGACAGGCGACGCACAGCCTCGCGCGCAGGCGTCATCGACACGCCAAACTCCGCGCCGATACCGCGCAGGGTCAACGCCTGACCTGGGGCAATCTCACCATGCATGATGCGCGACCGCAAACCGCGATAGACGCGGTCATGCGCAGAGGGGGACGGATCGGGGCGCGGCGGCAACAACATGGCCCCATGTGATCACAAATCCCGCGCCGGTCAATCACCGAAACGATAGCGGTGCAACGCGCTGCCTTCGCGACGCAGCCAGGCGCGGGGGCTCTCATAGTCCGGCATGAGGCGCGCCACCTCGGCCCAGAAGACGGGCGAATGATTCATCTGCGCCAGGTGCGCCACCTCATGCGCCGCCACATAGTTCAGCACATCGGGCGGCGCGAGGATCAGCCGCCATGAGTAGCCGAGCGCGCCCTTGGCCGAACAGGATCCCCACCGCGACCGTGTGTCGCGCAAGGTCAGCCGGGTGTGCCGCCGCCCCAAGAGGGCCGCGTAATGATCTGAGGCCGCCGCCAGCCGATCCCGCGCCCGCGCCTTGAGCCATCCTTCGAGACGCGCACCAACACTCTCTTGCGGTCCCGGCACGCAGAGTTGCGCCGCATCGCGCACGATCCGTCGACCGGTTCCGGGCACGATTCGCAAGATCTCTCCCTCAACAGGCAGATCACAGCCAAGTCCCACGACCATTTGCTCCGGCTGCCCCGCGAGATGTCCCCGTAGCCAATCGGCCCGCGACCGGGCAAAAGCCAGGGCCTCAGCCTCGCTTACGCCACGCGGAATCGTAAGTGTCACGCGCCCATCCAGCCCTGACACACGCAGCGAAATCCGCCGCGCGCGAGCACTATGGCGTAAACTCAACGCAACCGGGGGGTTGCCCGCCAGCATGTGATGGCCCATATGCGCTCCTGCTCGGGGTCTGCGTGTCACCGTCAAAGGCTTTGACAGCCATTCAATGTTATGGCAGGGGACGCGGATCGTCGACAAGACCAGAGATTCAAAGGGGATCACCCATGCCCAAGGAAGAATGGGGCGTCAAGCGTATCTGCCCGACCACCGGCAAACGCTTTTACGACCTGAACAAGAACCCGATCGTCAGCCCCTACACGGGCGAGGTGGTGGAACTGTCGTCGCACAAAACGCGCTCGATGGCTCCGGACGCCGAAGATGCGGAAACGAAGAAACTGAAAGCAGGGAGCATTCTCGATGAGGATGCCGATCTGCTGGATGATGACGACGTCGATGTCGAGCTGGATGATGACCTGCTCGAGGACGACGAGGACGAGGACGTGTCGCTTGACGACATCGCCGACGTGGCCTCGGACGACAACGATCTTTAAAAATCGGAGGGCGGGATTTTCCACTTGATCCCGCCCGCAGCTTTGCTTAGAGAGCGGCGCACGGCCCAAAGCGGCCACGGAATTGGGGCCTTAGCTCAGCTGGGAGAGCGCTTGCATGGCATGCAAGAGGTCAGGGGTTCGATCCCCCTAGGCTCCACCAATTCCCCCCTCAGATTAGCGCAATTTAGCGCCCGCAGAGATCGGCGGAGACCTTCTGCCATGCTACCACCCTGCCCGCTTCTTCTAGGCAAGAATACTCTCGCCAACGGCGGTCATGATCTCCACGCTGGCAAGTAGTACGAAGGTGCCGGATTGCGGCAAATTCAGCCGAGAATCCCTTGACGCGCCTGTGCTTTGGGCCTAAAGACGCCAAACGGAATTCGGGGCACTGCCTGTGGTGGTGCCCGTTTGTGTTAAGAAGGGCCAGCACGCGCCCTCAGCAAGAACGAGGATGATCTCATGTCGCGCCGCTGTGAACTGACCGGTAAAGGCCCGATGGTTGGCAACAACTCCAGCCACGCCAACAACAAGACACGTCGTCGGTATCTGCCGAACCTCAACGACGTGACCCTGCAATCTGAAACCCTGAATCGCGGCATCAAGCTGCGGATTTCGGCGCATGCTCTGCGCAGTGTCGATCATCGCGGGGGTCTCGATGCATTTCTGGCCAAGGCAAAGGACGACGAACTGTCGGCCTCCGCGCTGAAGGTCAAGAAAGAGATCGCCAAGGCGCAGGCCGCAACCGCCTGATCCTGAGCGTCCAATCGCTTTGCACCCAGCCCTGCCTAACCGGCGGGGCTGTTTGCTTTTGCCGCTTGCCCAAGCCGGTCGCGCAGGCCTATATGTCAGGCCGATGAGACCACTGCACCCGATATTGGCCTTGGCCCTCTGCCTGGTTCTGGCCCTCACCAGCCAGAGCCTTGCGGTGGCGCGCGGCGGCGCGCAGCCGGTGGGGCAAATCGTGCTCTGCACTGGCACAGGCCCGGTCACTATCGCCGTCGATGCCGACGGACAGCCTGTGGCCGCACAGCACCTCTGCCCCGATTGCCTGCCCGGTTTTGCCGTTGTTCTGGTCTCACCCCCGACCCTCGGCCTCTGGAAGGGGCCGGAGCGACGGATGGGGACTGTGGCAATGGACCGCCACGCCGTGACGCGCGGCCAGCCCCCGAGCGTGGCACGCGCGCCGCCTGTGACGGTCTGACACCCCATTTCAGACCGTGATACAGACATTCAAGGAGCGACCCATGTCCTTCAAATCCCCCCTTCTGGCGGCCCTTGCCGCGACTGTTCTTGCCGTGCCCGCACTGGCGCAGGAAATCCACGTGCTCGACACCTACGCCCGCAGCGCCAGCCCCACCGCCAAAACCGGCGCAGCCTTCATGCTCATCGAGAATATCGGCGACGCCGATGACCGCCTGCTCGGCGCGGCCTCTCCCGCCGCGCAGAAAGTCGAATTGCACACCCATCTCGAAGAGGGTGGCGTCATGAAAATGACGCATGTCGAAGAGGGCTTTGCTATCGCCGCGGGCGAGACGTTGGTGTTACAGCGCGGCGGCGCCCACGTAATGTTGATGGGGCTGACCGAGAGCTTTGAGCAGGGCAAGATCATTCCGTTGACGCTGGTTTTCGAAAAATCCGGAGAGATCGTCGTCGATGTTCCGGTCGATTTGGCGCGCAAACCCGAAGATGCTGGTGCAAAAGGTCACGGAACCGGTAACTGACCCACTTGGGTCCGGCTGGGCGGTCTGCTACGCCGGTCTCTCTTGCACATCAAAGAAAGGCGGCCCCAATCGCGCGACACCGATTGGGGCCCCGTTTTTGCGCGCAATTCAAACAATTACAGTTCGTGGGAACGAAAAGTTTCCGCCCCGGCGCGTCCTGTGCCTGCTGCCGAAATCAGCCGACCGCGCGGCCAGCCACCTTTTCCAGGTGCGCGCGCAGTTGTTCAGCCTCGTAGCGCGCTTCGCGAAGACCATCCATGGTCGCGGCCAATTCTGCCTCGGTCTGACTGATCTGGTTGGTCAGCTCGGCCTCGCGCTGTTGCAAATAGGTGATAGCCTGATCGCGGGTTTCCTCAGCCTCGTGCAGTTCCTGCGCCAGCCGTTCCAACTCCCCGACATCGGATCCCGGTACGCGGATGAAGCGATGTACCAGCCAATTGGCGAACCAGCCCATGCAGAACGCCACGAAAAGGACGATGGCGGTTGCGATGATGAATTCGGTTCTGTTCATTCGGTTGGCTTGTCCTGCGTGGTCTCTTCGGCCTCAGCCCCTTCTTCCCCCGGTTCTTCGAGGCTTTCAAGCGCTGTTTGCTCATCTGCCACCGGCTCGGGGCGGATCAGGCGAAATTCGATGCGGCGATTGGTCTCGCGGCCCTCTTCGGTCCCGTTGTCGGCAATGGGCACGCTTTCGCCATATCCCTTTGCGTCGATACTCGAGGTCAGCACACGGCGCATGCGCAATTCGTCCAGCACCGCACGCGCCCGTGCGAGGCTGAGTTGCACGTTCATATCCTCGCTGCCCTGACTGTCGGTGTGGCCGCCAATCTCCATGCGGATTTCGCCGCATTTTTTCAGCACATCGGCAATATCGTCCATGATCGCGGCCCCTTGCGCGTCGATCTTGGCTGATCCCGGCTCAAAGTTGATCTTGCGCCCTGCCTGAATCGCAGCGATCTGCGCCTCGCATTCATCTGGCGTTGGAAGCCCGGCGACGGGATCAAGGGCCTCTTTGTAGGTCACGTCGATGGTATATTTCTCGGCCTCACCCAGCTTTTCCGCAAGGAACTGCGCGATCTCCGCGCTGGCACTCTTGCGGCCCGTGTTTCCCTGAACGCCGATATTATCGGGCGTCACGGTCACGACGCCGTTCGACAGATACGACAGAGCCTCGAGCCCGGTCAGAACCCGGATCGACCAATCGCGCGGCAACCCCTCAGCCACCCGCGCCGTCAGATGTACCGAATCCGAAGAAAACCGTGCCTTTGCAAAGCTGCGCACAGTCTCGCGGCTGGTCTCGCTGCCCACCCTTCCACGAATCAGAACCTGACCTTCGGGCGAGAGGGTGGCCACGAATTCGGGCGCTGCGGGCTGTGCGGCATCGGGGGGCGGCGGCAAGGTGGCGGTGAGGGCAAAGACCTCGGGCAATTCGGCCTCAAGCTTGCCAGCCACGTCGTCGAACAGGCTTTGTGCCGTGCCCTCTGGGGCCAGGAGCGCCACATCGGCATCGGAAAACGTGACCGTGCCGCCGCCCATCTCCGCGACCGCAGCTATGGCCAGTTCCGCCGCCCGCGCCCATTGTGGCGAGGGCACGCCCATCCCCACTACGCAATGGGCCTTGGACTGTACGCCCGCCTTGCCCGCAGCGCGCAAAATGCGCTCGCGCGCCTCTTCGGTATCGGCGGAGCAGGAGTCGAACCGCGCGCCGGTTCCGTCGATCACGAACCGCAGGGTAAAGGGTGTGATAACCGGGCGCGGGGCCGAGATGGCAAGCGCCAGCCGCACGTTGTCCGGTGCCGCGCGTGCCAGATCCGTCTCGATCCGGCGCTGCGCCTCGGTGCTGTCGACCATGGCCTTGATCTCGACCCGATCCGCACTGACCGAGATCTTGGCCCGCGGCAATTTCCCAAGCGACCGGACCGCATAACGCAGCGCGGCGGGCCATGTCTCTGGATAGGGATAATCCGCGGAATCAAGCAGATCGGCCACCGTCACATCATCGGTTTCAGACGCGATATCCGCCAAAAGCTTGTCACGATCCGTGGCGGCGGGCACCAGCCCGATCAGGGAAATGCCGCTGTCATTTCGCAGGATTTCGATGGCAAAGCGCGGAGGCGCAATATCCGCCGCATCCTCGACCAGCATCTGATCAATCACCCGTGCCGCATCGACCACCGTGCCCGCCAGCGACAGCGCCTTGAACCGCAGCGCCTCAGAGGGCGCGGTGCCTGCGAGAAAGAGTTGCAGACCATCCGTATCGACATCGGCCCAGACCAGACCGACGCGGTCCAGCGTATCACGCACCGCGCGGCGCGAACTGTCCTCGATGGCGCTCACGGCAAAGCCCGCGGCAACAACCGCAAGCACCGCTGCCCCGGCAAAGGTTCCTGCGATCGTGAAAGCGGATGATAAACGCATCGGGCAATGGCCAATTTATGAGTGCTGCCCACGTCTTTAGGCGCGCAGCGGCCTGAGTTCAATCACAGCAAACAGGCGACGGCGAAAAACGGCACAGGCAAAAGGCCCGCATCGCGGTTGGAGCGAAAGAGTTGAAGCAACCGCGCAGTATCGTCCAACCGCAAACGGCGCATCTGTCCCTGCATGTGCCAGCCCATTACCCAAGGGCCGCACAGCGCCACGAGGAGTGCTGTCAGCCGCGCATCGGGCACCGCGAGGATGACGGCCACCGCCATCAGCGACACGGTCGCCACCAGAAACCACCGCAGCCAGCGGGGCGAGTTGTCGCCAAAGAGCCGCGCCGTGGATTTGACCCCGATGAGGGCATCATCCTCTGCATCCTGATGGGCATAGATCGTGTCATAAAAGAGCGTCCAGGCAATGCCCGCGAGATAGAGGATCACCGCTGGTGCCTCTAATCGACCGCTATGCGCCGTCCAGGCCAGAAGGGCACCCCAGTTGAAGGCGAGGCCGAGAAACACCTGCGGCCACCAAGTAAAGCGCTTGGCAAAGGGATAGACCGCCACGGGCAAGAGCGACAGCACCCCAAGGGCAATCGCGGCGATATTGAAAGTCAAAAGAATCCCGAACGCAATCAGCGCCTGCGCCGCCATCCAGATGAGCGCGCCGCGTACCGTGACCTGACCTGCGGGAATCGGGCGCGACGCCGTGCGCGCCACAGAGCCGTCGATATGCCGGTCGGTGATGTCATTCCAGGTGCAGCCCGCCCCGCGCATCAGAAACGCCCCGAGGGCGCAGCCAGTGAATATCCACAGATCATGCCATCCCGCCTGCCCGTCCGAAAGTATCGCAAGCGTCAGCCCCCACCAGCAGGGCAAGAGCAAGAGCCATGTGCCAATCGGCCGGTCCGCCCGGCTGAGCCGCAAATAAGGGCGCGTGGCGGCAGGCGCCAATCGGTCCACCCAATTGCCAGCATAGGCATCGGCCACCTGCCCCGTGGCCTCTGGCATCTGGTTCTTTGCGGTCATATGTTGGCCCCATGAAAGCAGCGAAGATCAGGCTTTATGTAGAGCACCCATTGGGGGAAGGGCAAACCATTCCTCTGAGCCAGCCGCAGGCGCATTACCTCTTTGGGGTGATGCGGCAAGGCGTGGGGGACGCCGTGCTTTTGTTCAATGGTGAGGCCGGGGAATGGCGCGCCGACGTGATCGAGGCAGGCAAGCAGCGCGGCGGCGCCCTGCAGGTGGCCGAGCAGACAGCCCCGCAGCGCAATCCGCCCGACCTCTGGCTCATGTTCGCTCCGATCAAGAAGGCCCGCACGGATTTCATTGTCGAGAAAGCCGCCGAAATGGGCGCGGCGCAGATCATCCCGGTGCAGACCGAATTCACCAATGCCGAGCGTATTCGGCAGGACCGGCTTCAGGCGCATGCGGTTGAGGCCGCCGAACAATGCGGCGGCACATTCGTGCCAGAGGTCAGCGACCTGCACCGCCTCGACCGGATGCTGGCCAACTGGCCCGAGGAGCGTCATTTGATGTTTTGCGACGAGGCGCTGGCGGGTCACGCGGCAACCCTTGGTCGTGATCTGCCGCGCGGCGCGCCCTGGGCCATCCTGATCGGCCCCGAAGGCGGTTTCTCGGAGGCAGAGCGCGCACGCCTCGCGGCGCTGCCGCAGGCCTACGCCATCAGCCTCGGGCCACGCATCCTGCGCGCGGATACGGCGGCGGTGGCGGCGATGACACTCTGGCAGACCACTTTGGGGGACTGGACATGAGCTTTATCCGTCCGCAGGCGCGCGCCGCCCTTTGGCGCTGGCGCGAGGTTTTGAGCGGGCTGGGGCTGGCGACGCTTGGTCTCTGGTGGGGGGTTGGCAGCTACGGCCTTCTGCAATGGCTGGGTTACGTGCTTTTGATCCTCGCCGGGGCGGTCCTGTTGATGGGGCTGCAACGGACGCGATTTCGCGCAGGCGCGGGTGGTCCCGGCGTGGTGCAGGTCGACGAGGGACAGGTTGCCTATTTCGGGCCTCTCACGGGGGGCGTGGTGGCGATCCGCGATCTTGACGCGCTGACACTCGATCCCACCGGCAAGCCGCCGCATTGGGCGCTGAGCACGCAAGGCGCGCCCGCGCTGCATATCCCGCTCAATGCCGAGGGCGCAGAGGCACTCTTTGACGCCTTCGCCGCCCTGCCCGGCCTGCGCACCGAACATATGCTGTTCCAGATGCGCCGCCTGCCCGATCACCCGACTGTGATCTGGCAGAAATCGCAAAGCACCACCTCGCACCTTAGGCTGCATTGACAGTCCTGACGTTTGCCGCCAACTGTGTCGCCCGAGACACTGCCCTGATCAGGAGGCCCGAAAATGTCCATCCCACAATCCGGCGGCGGGCCGATCGAACGCCATGAGCAACTGGCCGAATATCTGGCAAGTGGTTGCAAACCCAAGGAAGATTGGCGCATTGGCACCGAGCACGAGAAGTTCGGCTATTGCAAGGACACACAGCGCCCCATCCCGTACGAGGGGCCGCGCAGCATTCTGGCGGTGCTCGAAGGGCTGCGCGATGTGCATGGCTGGGCTCCTGTGGAGGAGGCCGGCAAGCTCATCGGGCTGGAAAAGGACGGTGCGAATGTGAGCCTCGAACCGGGCGGGCAACTGGAACTCTCAGGTGCGCCGCTCGAGACCATTCATCAGACTTGCGACGAGGTGAACGACCACCTGCGCGAGGTCAAGGATATCGCGGACAAGGTGGGTGTCGGCTTTATCGGTCTGGGCGCGGCTCCCATCTGGACGCATGAGGACATGCCGCTCATGCCCAAGGGCCGTTACAAGCTGATGGACAGCTATATGCAAAAAGTCGGCACCATGGGCCGGACCATGATGCGCCGCACCTGCACCGTTCAGGTCAATCTCGATTTTTCCTCAGAAACCGACATGGTGCAGAAACTCCGCGTGGCACTGGCCCTGCAACCAGTGGCGACGGCGCTCTTTGCCAATTCGCCCTTTTTCGAGGGCAAACCCAATGGGCACAAAAGCTGGCGCTCCCGCGTCTGGCGCGATCTTGATCCCGCTCGCACCGGAATGTTGCCGTTTGTGTTCGAAGAGGGGTTTGGATTCGAGGCCTATGCAGACTATGCGCTCGATGTGCCGATGTATTTCGTCTATCGCGATGGCAAATATATCGACGCTCTGGGGCAGTCGTTCCGCGACTTCCTGCGCGGTGAACTGCCTGCGCTGCCCGGCGAGAAGCCGACGCTGAGCGATTGGGCGGATCACCTGACCACGACCTTTCCCGAGGCGCGGATCAAGAAATTCATGGAAATGCGTGGCGCCGATGGCGGCCCTTGGCGCAGGCTCTGCGCGCTGCCTGCCTTCTGGGTGGGGCTGATGTACGACCAATCCGCCTTGGACGCGGCATGGGACATCTGCAAGGGCTGGGATGCCGCGACGCGTGATGCGCTGCGCGTGGCGGCCAGCGTCGATGGGCTTCAGGCGCGCGTGGGCGACGTCCACATGCATGAACTGGCCCGCGCGGTGCTGGATATATCAGAGGCCGGTCTCAAGGCGCGCGCGCGTTCGGGCGGCGGCGGCATGATCCCGGACGAGACGCATTTCCTCAATGCGCTGCGCGAGAGTGTCGAGACGGGCAAGACCCCGGCGGATGAACTGCTCGATCGCTACAATGGCGATTGGAACGGCGATCTGAGCCGAATTTACACCGATTACAGCTATTAAAAGCCGGATCACGCCGGCAGTGCGCTGCCGGTGCGGGTCCGTGTGCGCAGCAGGATCAAAACCATGATCCCGATGTTCAGGAAATTCCACGCGATGCCGTTGAGAAACGCCATGTGATAGCTGCCGGTCAGGTCATAGATCCAGCCCGACATCCAGCCGCCGATCGCCATCCCGGCAATCGTCGCCATCATCACGAATCCCACGCGCCGTCCGGCCTCGGCACTGGGCATGTATTCCCGCACGATCACGGCATAGCTGGGCACTATCCCCCCCTGCGCCAAGCCAAAGACAAGGCTGACGATATAGAGCGAGGTCAGCCCGCCCGAGGGCAGATAGAGAAAAAGCGCCAGACATTGCAACGCAGAGCCGATCAAGAGCGTGCGCACGCCGCCCAAACGGTCGGCCAAGAGACCTGACACGATGCGCGACGCGACCCCGCCCAAGAGCATGAGCGACAGCATCTGTGAGCCCACAGCCGGGCCATAGCCCAGATCGACGCAATAGCTCACGATATGGACTTGCGGCATCGACATCGCCACGCAGCAGCCCACTCCCGCCAGACCGAGCAGAAGAGCCAGAGTGCGCGGTGAGAGGCCTGTGGCGCCGGCCCGCGCGGACGAAAGGCTATCGGCATGCGCCCGTGCCGCCATTGGCACCCGGCGGCGCAAGAGCAGGGCCAAGGGGATCACCCCCGCCACGGTCACCACCGCCAGCACCATATAGACGGCGCGCCATCCCTGCTCTGCCAGAATCCCAGCAAGGATCACAGGCCAGATCGCCCCCGAGAGGTAATTGCCGCTCGCGGTGATCGCCACGGCAATCCCGCGCCGTTTGAGAAACCAGAGCGAGACGTCGGCAATCAGCGGCCCGAAACTGGCGGCGGTTCCAAATCCGATCAGGAATTGCAAGGCAGATAGCAGAAGCACCGTCGGGCTGATGGCGGCCAGAGCCGTTGCGCAGGAAATCAACAGCGCTGACCCGATCAGTGCCGTCGTAACACCGAACCGGTCCACCACCCGGCCAATTCCAAGATTGCCAAGCGCAAAGCCCACCATGGTCAAGGTATAGGGCATCGAGGCCGCTGCACGGTCGACGCCAAACTCGGCCTGCATGGCGGGCATCACCACGATGATCGACCACATGCCAACATTGCCGATCATGGCAATGGCCAGCGACACGGCAAGCCGCGTCCAGGCATATCGGCTGTCAAGAAGGGCGGCATCGGCATTCATGGCGCGACGATAGGACGGCGCGTGGCGACTGACCAGATGGAAAAAGCCGGCCGTGTAAAGAGGATCGACGCGGCGGCATTTTGTTGCAATCGCTATCCCGCGCTTGGCCCCGGGCGCGCGACAGGCTAACAGTTGCCGCAAAAGGAGGGCACCGCCCATGTCAACCGCCAAGACCCACACCGAGGCCCAGATCGAAACCCCGACCGAGATTGCCCGCGGCGTGATCCGGATCGAGGCCGAGGCCCTCAGCGCCCTCCACTCCGCAATGCCCGCCGATTTCGACGCGGTTGTGGCCAGTCTGCTTGAGGTCAAGGGACGGGTCATCGTCTCGGGCATGGGCAAATCGGGCCATATCGCCGCAAAAATCGCGGCCACCATGGCCAGCACCGGCACGCCCGCGCAATATGTCCACCCCGGTGAGGCAAGCCATGGCGATCTGGGCATGATCACACCGCAAGATGCGCTGATCCTGATCTCCAACTCCGGCGAGACCCGCGAATTGGCCGATATCATCGCCCATAGTCGCCGCTTTGCGATTTCGCTCATTGCCATCACCAAAAAGCCTGACAGCACCCTCGGCCAACAGGCCGATTTCCTGCTGACCCTGCCCAATGCGCCCGAGGCCTGCGCCATCGGCATGGCGCCAACCACCAGCACCACGTGCACACTGGCCTTGGGCGATGCCCTCGCCGTGGCCCTGATGCGCCTGCGCGGATTTGAGCGTGAGAACTTCCTCGCCTTTCACCCCGGTGGCACGCTTGGCGCACAGCTTTTGCGGGTGTCCTCGGTGATGCACACCGGCGCCGCCCTGCCTATCGTGAGCGCTGATACCCCAATGGGGGAAACCCTGATCGAGATGACCGCCAAGGGCTTTGGCGTGGCGGCGGTTGTCGAGGAGGGTCGGCTCTTGGCGGTGATCACCGATGGTGATTTGCGCCGAAACCTGTCGGACCTCATGGCGCGCACCGCCGGAGAGGTGGCAACGCGAAATCCCCGCAGCATCCTGCCCGAGGCACTCTTGTCCGAGGCATTGGGGGTCATGAACACCCACAAGATCAGCGCGCTCTTTGCCGTGGACGAGACCGGGCAATTGCGCGGCCTCGTTCATATCCATGACATCCTGCGCGCCGGGGTCGCGTGACCCCGGTTCAGGCGCTCAGAAAGCTCGCATAGGGAATGTAGCGGACCGGATCACCCGGTTGAATGGTCACAGCTCCGTCCGGCAGCTCGACCAAGCCTTCAGCCCAGCTCAGGCCACTGATCCGCCCTGATCCTTCCGATGCGAAAACCTCGACCCGCCCCTCACGGATACGCGCACGCAGATATTCTCGGCGGCCCGGTTTCTTGCGTTTCTCAAACGCGGCCGGCACGTCAAGTCCCTGAGGCATAGACCACCCCGCCCCGGACAAGAGTCGCAGCGCAGGCCGCGCAAAGATCAGCGCGCAGACGAGCGCCGCCACCGGATTGCCCGGCAAGCCAAAGACCGGCACGCCCCGCCAGAGACCAAGCGCCAGCGGGCGCCCCGGCTTGAGCGCGATGCGCCACTGGGCCATCGCCCCCGCCTCGTTCAGCAAGGCCGATACATGATCCTCATCCCCAGCAGACGCCCCACCCGAGGTGAGGATCGCATCGGCATTCTCAGAGGCATGATCAAAGGCCGCACGCAGGGCCGCGCGATCATCGCCAATCCGCCCCAGATCGAGCGGCGCATAGCCCATCTGTTGCATCAGCCCCAAGAGCATCGGACGATT
The DNA here is from genome assembly GCF_000768555.3 of Roseovarius mucosus DSM 17069. Lineage (GTDB taxonomy): Bacteria > Pseudomonadota > Alphaproteobacteria > Rhodobacterales > Rhodobacteraceae > Roseovarius > Roseovarius mucosus. The sequence goes on along the minus strand of NZ_KN293975.1, from coordinate 435,120 downwards.
GGCATCATAGATTTGCCCGTCGCTGGCGGACACGCCCGGTTCGACCAACTCATCCCCCGTGGACATCACCGCAACACGCAACTGGTCATGGATGGGCAAGTCCGAGAGTCCCACCGCGGCGCAGAGTGCCAGATCGGCGGGGGTAATGACCCGGCCCGGTTCCAGCACCGGCGCGCCTGCCGCCACATCCTCGCCCGCGCGGCGGGTATTGGCACCGGGCTTGAGACCAGAACGAAACGCGATGCGCCCCTCGTCCAAGGTCACATCCTCTTGCAGGATCACGGTATCGACACCCGTCGGCAGGGCCGCCCCCGTCAGCACGCGGATGGCATAACCCGGCGGCACCGTACCGGAATAGGGCACGCCCGCAGCCGCGCGGCCCTGAACGAGCGGCAGCACCTGATCGCCGGTGGTCAGGCTGGCATGGGCAAAGCCATAGCCGTCCACGGCCGTATTCGCCTCGGGAGGGTTCGCGCGCGGGGCGGTAATCGGGGTTGCCAACACGCGGCCCAACGCCTGCGCCAGAGGCGCGCGGCTCTGGCCCACAACAGGGCGCAGCCGGTCGCGCAACAGGGCGAGCGCGTCATCCACCGGCGTCCAATCCACGCCTGCAGGCAGCGCAAAGCAATCGTTGCGCAGGGGCGGCGGTTTGAGGGTGTCCTCGCAGGCAGCGATCAGTTCTGCCTCATGTCCCAGCCCCAGTATCCAGCCCTCCTCGGGCGCGTCCACCGCCAGCATCTCGGTCAGCCGGTCCGGGGACATGCGGGCCAACGCACGCGCCATCAAGCGCACCTGATGCGCGTCGCGGATGCCGCCCTGCGCCTCGGCCCGTTTGACAGCGGGATTGATGAGGCCGGGCCAAACCTCGACCAGTGCCACAGGCTTGTCCAACACCTCAAATGGCCAGACAGACACCTGCCCATAGAACCTACGCCGCAATCGGTTGAGCACCGGTAAACCGGTCAGCACCTGCCCGCCCACGGCGCCTGCGCCCCCCATCTGCCAGCAGGTAAAGGCCCCCTTCGCCTGGGCCTCGGCTGCGCGCCGCTCAACCATGCCATGACCTGCGCGCGTATCCTTGCGCGGCAGGTCGGCAATCTCGCGCTTCACCCCGTTGAACCAGAAGGGGCCCACACCGGGAAAGCGGCGGTTGATCTCGCCTGCCACGTCAAAGCGGTTATTGGCCTGCGGCCCATCCTCGATCACCGTTTCCAGCCAGTCCCAGACCGCAAAAGGATTGTCGCACCCGGTCAGCCCCCGCGCGAATCCCGCTGGGAACCCAAACGGAAAATCCACCCCGATCAACAGCCTTCGGCCCGCCGCAACCTCTGCCTCAATCAAAGACACCAGCGCCGCCTCGGCCTCGGCCCGGTTACGCAGGTAACTCGGGGCCTCGTCCACCCCGTTGCGCGTGATCCCCAGCCAGATCGCATCCTTGCACGGTTGCGGCCCGGTGTCGCCACCGCCCGACCAATCCAGCATTGCGATGGTGTCAAACGGGGTCACAAGCCCACCTCTGCGAGAATGAAATCTGCAATCGCCTTGGTATCGTCAAGGTCGAACAGGGGACGGTCAATGGTCAGGGCCGTATCGCTCGCCACCGCACGGATGGTGGGGTCATCGCGTGCAATCAGCGGATTGCCGGTCTCGGCGCGGAACGCTTCGACCTTGGGGTGGCGGTCGCGCTTGTAGCCCTCGACCAGCACCAGATCGACGGGGGCAAGTTTCTGCAGCAGGCTTTCCAGGCTTGGCTCTTCATCCTCCCGCAGTTCATGCATCAAGGCAAAACGATTGCGCGACGCCAAGAGCACCTCGGTCGCACCGGCGATGCGGTGGCGGTGGCTGTCCTTGCCGGGTTGGTCCACGTCAAAGGTGTGATGGGCATGTTTCACGGTAGAGACAGTATAGCCGCGTCCGGTGATTTCCGCCACCAGTCGCTCCATCAGCCCGGTTTTGCCCGCGTTCTTCCAGCCGGTAACGCCGTAAATCCTCATGCTGATATTCTCCTGCGCGCCGCTTCCAGATCTTCGGGCGTGTTGACGTTGAAAAAGGGATCGGATGTGTCTTCGAACACCGCTTCGCGCCCGCCATGCCTGTCGGTCCAGAGCACCACCTTGCGCAGCCCGTCCAACAGCGCCGCGCGCAGGTCGTGGCGCAACGCCGTGGGCCATAGGCCAAAGGTGGGATGGCGAACCAGACCGCTGCCGCTCATGGATTTGGTATCCGTATCACCGCGCGGTGTGGCAGCAAGAGCGAGCGGATGTGCCATGCCCTCTGCCGTCTGTGTGAGCTGCGCGACAAGATCGGTCGGAAAAAACGGCGTGTCGGCGGCGACGGTGACGATCGCCTCGGCCCCCTGGCCCGCTGCCCAGTCGAGACCGGCCAGAACCCCCACCAAAGGCCCGGCGAAGCCGGGGATCGGATCGGGCAGCACTGGCAGGCCAAAGGCGTCGAACCGCGCCGCATCACCGTTGGCATTTAGCGCCATCGCCCCCACCTGCGGCGCCAGACGGTCCATCACATGCGCAAGGATCGGGCGCTCATCAAGGGCCAACAGCCCCTTGTCGCCGCCACCCATGCGCGTGGCCTGCCCCCCTGCGAGGATGACCCCGAGGGGCCGGCTCATGCGTCGGCCCCTTTGCGGCGGTGTTTCCTGTCCTCGTCGCCCACGCTCTCGGGATCCGCGTCCCGCAAAAGACGCTCCTCACCCGACAGACACACAAACCGCTTGCCGCGCATCCGGCCAATCAGCGTCAGCCCCACCTGGCGCGCGATTTCCACGCCCCATGCCGTAAAGCCCGAGCGCGAGGCGAGCACCGGAATCCCCATCATCGCGGTCTTGATCACCATTTCCGAGGTCAGACGCCCCGTGGTGTAGAGCAGCTTGTCGCTGGCCGCGACGCCCTCGCTCAGCATCCAGCCCGCGATCTTGTCCACGGCGTTGTGGCGGCCCACATCCTCCATATAGACCAGCGGGCGGTTGCCTTGGCAGAGCACGGTGCCGTGAATCGCGCCTGCCTCAAGATAGAGCGACGGCGTGCGGTTGATCACGCTGGCCAAGGCATAGAGATCAGAGGTTTTCACCGTCACGACCGGCAGCGTCACGCCCTCCAGCCCCTCCATCATGTCGCCAAAGACCGTGCCCACAGCGCAACCGCTGGTGCGGGTCTTTTTCTTGAGCTTTTCCTCGTAACTGGTCTGGCCATCGGTGCGCACCACGACGGTTTCCAACTCGTCATCATAGTCAACACCCAGAACCTTCTCTTGCGGTCCCAGCATCCCCTGATTGCGCAGGAAACCAAGCGCCAGATACTCAGGGTAATCGCCGATGGTCATGGCGGTCACGATTTCCTGCGCGTTGAGGAAAATCGTCAAGGGCCGTTCCTCGACCACAGAAATCTGCGTGCGCTTGCCCTCATGGTCGATCCCCTCAACCGCGCGCGTCAGACGCGGGGCGGCAGGATCGGGCGCGATGATATAAGACAGAAGGTCCTCGGTCGTGGCCAATTGCATCTCCTTCTGGCATTGGATAGGCGGTGTTAGGGCACAGGGTCAACTTAGGGGCAAGCGGTGCATAGGCAAACCACCAATTCGACCTATTGGCAAGGCGTGCGCGACGGCGCACCCTTCATCCTGGTGATAGTTCCTTTTTCGCTGCTCTTTGGCGTGGTGGCCACCGAGGCTGGGCTTAACGTGTTTGAAACGCTCAGCTTTTCGGTTCTGGTGATCGCAGGCGCGGCGCAGTTCACGGCGCTGCAACTGCTCAGCGACGGCGCGCCCACGGCGATTGCGCTCATTTCAGCTTTAGCAGTCAATCTGCGGATGGCGATGTATTCCGCCTCTCTCACCCCGTATATCGGCGGGGCGAGTTTGGGTCAGCGCGCCCTTGCGGCCTATTTCACGGTGGATCAGAGCTATACCTGCGCCATCGTCGCCTTTGAGAAGAACCCCGGTTGGTCGATCCCCCAGAGGCTTGCGTATTTCTTTGGCGTGGTCACGCCCATCTGCCCGCTCTGGTATATCTTCACTCTGGTCGGCGCGCTTGTGGGCACCTCGATCCCCGAGGGGCTGGCGCTTGATTTCGCGCTACCGATCACGTTTCTCGCGATGATCGCGCCGATGCTGCGTACGCCTGCGCATCTGGCGGCGGCTTTTGTGTCTGTGACCCTGGCGCTGGTCTTTGCGTTTCTCCCCTATAACCTCGGCCTGCTGGTCGCGGGCCTTGCGGGCATGATGACCGGCGCGCAGGTGGAGCTGATCCTCGAGCGGCGCAAGGAGGCGCGGCTGCCATGATCGACAAGACAAGCCTCTGGACCGTGATCGTGCTCTTGGGTCTGGGCAGTTTCGGGCTGCGCTTTGTCTTTACCGGGCTGATCGGCGACCGGCCCCTGCCCGCGTGGCTGTTGCGGCACCTGCGCTATACGGCAGTCGCGGTGCTGCCCGGATTGGTGGCCCCTCTGGTGGTCTGGCCGGCGGCGACGGGCGGCTCGCTCGATGCTCCGCGCATGGCGGCAGCACTGGTGACGCTGATTGCGGGCTATGTGCTGCGCAATGTGATTGTGGCAATCCTCTTGGGCGCGGTCACACTCTACGCAGGATTGGCGCTGTTGGGGCAGATATAAGAGCCCTCAGGCAAAAATCTGCGCTGCGTGCTCGGCCATGTAAATGCGCAACCACGGCGTATAGCGCGCAGGGTTCATGCGGATCGCGGCATTGAGCGCATTGAGCGAAATCCAGCGCGTGTCCATCACCTCTTCGGGATTGGGGCTCAGGGCGCAGCGCGCAGGCAGGCGGCACATGAACATATCCACTACCTCATGCTCAATCAGCCCTCCCCCCACATCGGCGCGATACTCGACCTGATCGCGGTGGGTGAGCGTGAGGCCGGTAATCCCCAACTCCTCAGACAGCCTGCGATGCGCGCAGGTCAGCGGGTCTTCGCCCCAATGCGGATGGGTGCAACAGGTGTTCGCCCACAGACCGGGGGTGTGATATTTTTCCAAGGCGCGGCGCTGGATCAAGAGATCCTCGCCCGCCATCACAAAGACCGACACCGCCTTGTGCCGCAGCCCGCGCTGATGCGCCTCGAGCTTGTCCACGGCCACCAGATCGCCGCCGATCCATGTGGGGATGAGCACCGTCATGTTCGGGTTGCGGACACCAGCCGCGTCAGATGGGCGAGGTTCTTCAACCCGATCTTGAGATGCGCCATGGGCCGCGCCTTGACCAGTTTCTTGTTCATATAGGCCTCGAATGTCAGCCGCTGCACGTCAATGTCATGGCAGAGTGAGACAAAACGCTCGCGCCGCTCGTCGGACCTATAATAGGCATTTTGCATCGACGCCAGAACCCGAAAAACAGTCTTGTGCTCGCGCATGAACAGTTGCCGGGCCAGTTTGAGATCGCGCACACGCCCCGAAGCGAGGCATGCGCTCGCTGCCGTCGCGGCCACCCGGCCGCCAACCATGGCGTAATAAATCCCCTCGCCCGAGGACGGCGCAACCACCCCGGCCGCATCGCCCGCCAAGACCACGTCGCGGCCATTGTCCCAGCAGTCCAGAGGCTTGAGCGGGATCGGCGCCCCTTCGCGCCGGATCGTCGGGCAATCGGTCAACCCAGAAGCGGCGCGCAAATCGGCGGTTGCCCGTTTCAGATCGACATCCTTGACCATGCTGCCCATGCCAACACTGGCCGATTTGCCATGCGGAAACACCCAACCGTAGAAATCCGGCGAGATCGCCCCGTCATAGATCACATCGCAGCGTTCGGGATCATAGACAGCGGTCGCGGCAGGGGCCTCGATGATCTCGTGATAGGCGATGACATAGGGAATGCGCTCAGCCCCCGGCACCTCGTCGCGCGCCACGTTCGAACGCGCCCCGTCCGCCCCGATGATCAGCCGCGTGGACAGGCTGCGCTCATTTCCCGTGACCTTGTCGCGGTAGATCACCGCCGGGGTTGGCCCGCTCCGGTCGATCCGCAGATAGGTGCCGGTAGCGCGCACGGCACCGGCCTGTGCCGCACGAACACGCAAGAATTCGTCGAAATGCTCGCGGTCCACCATCCCGACAAAGCCGTTTTCGATGGGAATATCGACATGCCGTCCCGTGGGCGAGATCATGCGCGCGGTGGTAATCCTGGCCACGATCTGATCATCGGGCAGATTGAAATCGGCAATGAGGCGCGGTGGGATCGCACCCCCGCAGGGCTTGATCCGCCCGGCGCGGTCCAATAGCGCCACCTTATGCCCCGAACGGGCCAAATCTTCGGCTGCTGTGGCCCCGGACGGACCGCCCCCGATAACGACGACATCAAACATGGTCATTCCCCCGGAACAAGTGCCGCGCCCCGGTCGCGACCGTGATCAATCACCCTGAGCGCCATCAGCGCCGAGAGCACGAATAGACCGGCCTCAAGGAAAAAGACCGTGCCAAATGCCGAGGCATCCGTATCGGACACAAGGCGCATGAGATCGACCGAGGCCGCGCCCATCAGGCCGCCAAAGCCTGCGGCCATCGCCTGCGCCGCCCCCCAAAGCCCCATGCGCGTGCCTTCGCGCGCCTCGCGCCCCTGCCCCGCAAGAGCCATCATCGCGCCAATCGCGCCCACCGCGAACATGCCGTTAAAGAACCCGAGCACGACGACGATCGGGACGAGTGCCGCCGCCGTGCCCGAGGCCCCGAGCAGCGCAATCGCTGCAAGCGCCGAAGCCGATCCCAGACAGCCCGCCACAACCCAGTGCCGGATCGAGCCAAGGCGCAGCCCAGTCGCCGCGACCCCGACCGTCAGCATCCCAAGGAACACCCCGCCATTCTGAGCGCCGCTCAGTTGGGTGGATTGGCCGGGGGTGAAATGAAACACCAGCCCGGCATAGGGCTCTAGGATGAGTTCCTGCATGAAATAGGCGGTCATCGACAGGAATACGAAGATGGTAAAAAGCCGCGCCTCGCGCTCGGCCCAGATCTCGGCCAGCCCTTCGCGAAAGCGCACCGGCGCATCGGCGCGGGCAGGCTGCGCCCCGACACGCGCCTCGATGCCGTGAATGGCAACCGCCGTCAGCACGACCGCACCAACCGCCACGACACCGACGATTTCCAACAACAAGGCCGGGCTGTAGGGATCGAGAAACCCGCCAACCACGGTCGCAGTCACGGCGATGCCGCCGATCATCATGAGCCAGGTGATCGTGGCGGCCGCCGCCCGGCGTCGTGGGGCCGTGGCCGTGGCCAAGAGCGCCAAGAGCGACGTGCCCGAGGCACCGACGCCCACACCAATCAGCGCGTAGGCGAGGATCGACAGCGCCAGACCGAGGCCGAATTGCGCGTCCATCAAAACGACAGCCAACGCCGCCAGATACCCGCCCGAGGCCAGCACCGCCATCCCGCCGATGATCCACCGCGTGCGATGCCCGCTTGTGTCCGACAGATAGCCCCAATTGGGCCGCGTGATCTGTATCCCGTAATGCAGCGCCACCAAGAGGCCCGGCAACACCGCAGGCAGCGCCAATTCCACCACCATTAAGCGATTGAGCGTCGATGTGGTCAGAACCACCACCGCGCCAAGGCACATCTGGACCAGACCCATACGGAAAATTTGTAGCCAACTCAGCGTCATGGCGCGCCTCCGATCATGCGCAGGGCAAAGGCCGCGATCATCATGCCGGTGACATAGGCCATCACGCCTGTTCCGTTATACCAAGGCGCACGGCCCTTGGGATCAGAGAGAAGAATACGCATCGCCCAGAACTGGCCAAGCACAAGCACGCCAATTGCGGCAGCATGCCACGGGCGGCCCCAGGCGAGCAAAAGGCCAATCACCGCCAGTTGCGGCAGGGCCATGACGATACAAGCCACGCGCGCCGCGCGTTCCGGGCCAAGGGTGACGGGCAAGGAACAGACGCCCATCTGACGATCGCCCTCCAATGCCTTGAAATCATTGAGTGTCATGATGCCATGCGCGCCGATAGCGTAGAGCGCCGCAATCGCGATGACCGGTCCGCTTGGTGCGCCCGCGGCCAGCACCGCCGCCCCAGTGAACCACGGCAACCCCTCATAACACAGCCCCACAAGGCCCGGCCCCCAGACGCCCGACCGCTTGAGGCGCACCGGCTCTGCCGAATAGGCCCAGGCCGCCAGCACGCCGAACACTGTCGCGCCAAACCCCCACGGTCCGAGAAACGCCCCCATCCCCAACGCCAGCACCGACATCGCAAGAGCCACCCACAACCCCCAACGCCCCGGCACGCGGCCCGAGGGAATCGGGCGGTGCGGCTCGTTGATCGCGTCCACATGCCGGTCGCACCAGTCATTCGCAGCCTGACTCATGCCACAGACCACCGGTCCCGCCAGCACCATGCCAAGGATCACCAGACCCCAATTGTTCAAGGGAGAAACGCCCGACGAGATCACACCGCACAGATAGGCCCAAATCGGGGGGAACCATGTGATCGGCTTGATCAAGGTCAGCAGGGCCCGAGGCTCTGGCAGGCGGCGCACGATGTGTAAGGACTCTGTGACACTCATGGTGTCAATTAAACTATACATTCCATCGCGAGGGAAGGGAATTCTCTGAAACAGGCGTTCACAAACGCCTATTCGTCATCCTGTGCGTTGATCAGCCCGAACTTGCGCAGTTTGACATAGAGGCTCTGACGCGACAGGCCCAGCATCTCAGCCGCAGCAACCCGGTTGTTGTTGGTCAGGCGCACGGCGGTTTCGATGCACATCTTTTCGACCACGTCCGACGTCGCAGATACCAGTTCCTTGAGCGACGCGGTGCCGACAAGATCCATGACATTGCGCATGGCCTCTTCGCTGACCACTGCCGAGGCTTCTTCGACGCTGGGCAGATCGCGGGGGCTGGTGTCGCGGATGATCAGGCCAACGCCCAGATCGGCATTGCGTCCGCGCAGACGTGCAGCGGAAATATCCACCGACGTGCGCGTGCCCACAATGCTCTGGACCTGCGCGGCATAGCTGCGCATGCGCCCTGTTTTGCGGGTATTGTCGAGAATAAGCTTGAGGTCGACGCTGCCGCGCGACAGGAAATCCGCCATCGAGCGCCCCTGTACGTCGCGCAATTGCGCCGCATCGGACAACACCAAGAAGCCCTCGTTCGCATCCCGAACCAGACCATTGGAGTCGAGCAACACGATCGCATCGCTGGCCGCCTCAAACAGCGCCGTGAGCGATTGCGCCGACTCGGGGCGTGCCGCCTCTTCATCCTCGACCGGCGCCATCCGGCACAGCATCAACACCTCACCGGAGGCGCGAAAGAAATCCGGGCTCAATTGCACCAGACGCCCATTGCGCCGCGCAACAGCCTCGACCCCTGTGATCTCGTCCGAGGCCGCAGCAGCACGCAACTGGTCCATGAACCCGCCCCGGCGCTGCCCCTCGAAGGCCTGCGCGAATGCATTGCCCGCCAGCACGTCCCGCTTGGACCCAAGCAAGAGTGCGCCCGCGGAATTGATGTCACGAATGCGCCCCTGATCCGGCTCGACCAGCACAAGCGGCGTCTCCGATGCCTCAAGCACAACCCGGTAACAGGTCTCGATGCCGCGAAACTTCTCTAGCTCGCGCTCGCGTGCCATTTGCTCGCGCACCAGGCGCTGCTGAATCTCCGCCAGCGGCTGCATATCGCGCCCAAGCAAGAGGACGCCGCCACTGTCAGGCTCGCAGTGCAGCGTGTAGCGCACCGGGAATTCCCAGTTTGCATTGTCGCGATGGTTCATTTCGATAGGACGCGGCAGGGCATCGGGATCAGCGCGCATCTCGGCCAGTCGGGCATCAAACTTGGTGCGGCTTTCTGTGGTCAGGAAATTGCGGAAATCCCGCCCCACCCAATGCTCAAGACTACCAAGTTCTGGCAAATCCGGGCTCACTGAAATGGCCGTCACACGTGATTTGTCGTCGAGCATGACCGCGATGTCAGATGCCTGCTCGATCAAGCGATCGACACTTGATGACCCGGGCAATCCACCCGTTAGGGGCCGCTCAGACGTCCTGTTCTGCTTCGTCACGCTGCTATCCCAACTCTCGCGCGCAGGGCGCGCGGATTACGTGTTTGCGTCGATTGACAACGGATCAACTACGGATGCAAGACCACACAGCTCAATCGCTTCCCGTGCTGTCCGTACTGCAAAATCCGCGCCAGTCCGCTTTTCCACTTCCCTCGGCTTGTCCACCAACCGCCCCCCGATGACGATGGGCGGACAACTGTCCAAATTAGAACGTAGGTAATCTATCAATTCCGTCAATTGTTCAAGCGTTTTCAGACTGCCCGCCGTGATACCGGCCATGGCGAACCTGCCGGAGCCCAGCAGGTGTTTCAGCTCCTCATCCTCAAGCCCGATGGCCATGTGAACCCAAATACCATGTCGGCGGAACTGATCCGCCGCGACAAATGCGCCGATCGAGTGATCCTCGAATGTCGGCACGATCATCAGCACCGATTGACCAAGCGGGATACTGCGATCCATCCAGCCGCCCAGATCAGCCGCATCCCGCGAGCGGAACAGCGCCTGAAGCCGGGCCGCGCCGACGGTCACATCGACAAAGCTGGCCTTGTCCTGCACCCACATTTCGCCCAGAAAGCGCGCGGCATCGGGCACATAGGTCTGGTAAATCTCGCTCGACGAGATGCCGTTGGCCACCATCGAGGCGATGACGCGCTGATGCGCCGCCTCGGACTCGTCAGTCAAGGCCGCACAGAGCCGCGTGATCCATTCACCACGGCTCTTGGGGATATCCCCGCCCTGCTTGTCGAGCGCCACCTTTCGCAAGGCGGATTCGACAAGAAACCGTATCCCTGATGCTTGCGGACCAGACCCGCTGTCGTCGGGTTCCCTCATGCGTTGCCCTCCCAGGCGACCCTACTATCCCGCGATCCTCTGCGTATCGCTATACTGCGAATCGCACACGGGACAAAGGGGGGCGCGTTTCCTGCTCCGTATAACTAGTGTGCGGGCGCAGGGATCAAATGTCAAATTATCCTGACAGACTCGGGCAACAAATCAGACCTCCACTCCAATCCCTCGCGAATTTGGCTAAACTGCACGAATATTGACCGATCCAGCGCCCAAAAATGCCGCTCCCGCCGCACAGCACCGCGCTTGCCCGGACGCCGTCCAGATTGCATGACAAGTTATCCGGGATCAAAAGTGTAAATTATAATTGACACATTTGACCCTCAGGACGTAGCATCAAGACAGGCCAGAGACACGGGACCGGAGGGGATATGGCGCGGCAGGCGCATCATCAACAAGCGACCGGGACGCTCTACACCGCCGCAGAGCGTGAACGCCGCGATGCAACGGTCTGGACTCTGGTGCAGGGCATTCTCGCACCGGTGCAATTCCTGGTATTTCTGATCTCGCTCGGGCTTGTGCTACGCTACCTCGTCACCGGCGACGGATTTGCCGCTGCGACCTGGTCCATCTTGATCAAGACCGGCGTGCTCTACCTCATCATGGTGACAGGCGCGATCTGGGAAAAGGTCGTGTTCGGCCAGTATCTCTTTGCGCCTGCGTTCTTTTGGGAAGACGTGTTCAGTTTTGGCGTCATCGCGCTGCACACCGCCTACCTCTGGGCTCTCTGGACCCACGCACTGACCCCACAGGCCTTGATGGGTCTCGCGCTCGCGGCCTACGCGGCCTACGTCATCAACGCCGGACAATTCCTGTGGAAACTGCGCATGGCGCGCCTTCAGGCAGGAGAGGCGGCATGAGCTTTGACACGCCTCCCAGCACAGGTTGCCGCGACGCCCCCGTGTTGCGTGAACGCGGTCAGCACGAGGTATTTTGCGGCCTGACCGGCATCATCTGGCTGCATCGCAAGATGCAGGATGCGTTCTTTCTCGTGGTTGGCTCGCGCACCTGCGCGCATCTGCTGCAATCCGCGGCCGGCGTTATGATCTTTGCCGAGCCACGATTTGGCACAGCCATTCTGGAAGAGACTGACCTTGCCGGTCTCGCCGATGCTCAGGTCGAGTTGGAGCGTGAGGTTGGTCGCCTCATCGCGCGGCGTCCCGATATCCGGCAACTCTTCCTTGTAGGATCTTGCCCGTCCGAAGTGATCAAGCTCGATCTCGCCCGTGCCGCCGAACGGCTGAGCCTGCAGCACGCCCCGCATGTGCGGGTGCTGAACTATTCCGGCTCGGGCATCGAGACCACCTTTACCCAAGGCGAGGATGCCTGCCTTGCCTCCATGGTCCCTTCCCTGCCCGCAACCGATGCCCGGCAATTGATGCTGGTGGGCGCGCTGCCGGATGTGGTCGAGGATCAGGCCCGCGACCTCTTGGCCCAGATGGGCATCACCAGTGTTGCGATCCTTCCGGCGCGCCGGGCCGATGATCCGCTTAGCGTGGGTCCAAACACCGTCTTTGCCCTCTTGCAGCCCTTCCTTGGCGATACGCTTGCAGCACTCGAGCGGCGCGGCGCACGGCATATCCCGGCGCCCTTCCCCTTTGGCGCAGAGGGCACGACCGGCTGGTTGCGCGCCGTCGCAGATGAATTCGGCGTGGACGATGCGACGTTCGAGCGTGTCACCGCCGCCCCGCGCGCCCGTGCGACCCGCGCCGTGGCCCAGGCCGCCGAAAGCCTGCGTGGCAAGTCGATCTTTTTCTTTCCCGATAGCCAGTTGGAAATCCCGCTGGCTCGGTTCCTGACTCGCGAATGTGGCATGCGCGCCGTCGAGGTGGGCGCGCCTTTCCTGCACAAACACATCCTCGGTCCCGATCTCGATCTGCTCGAGGCGGGCCCGCAACTGACCGAAGGGCAGGATGTCGAGCGGCAACTCGACCGCTGCCGCGCGGCGCAGCCCGATCTAACCGTCTGCGGTCTGGGTCTCGCCAACCCACTCGAGGCCGAGGGATTGGCGACCAAATGGGCGATCGAGCTGGTCTTTACCCCGGTGCATTTCTACGAACAGGCAGGCGATCTTGCGGGGCTCTTCTCGCGCCCGATGCGCCGCCGCGCGGCTCTCAAACTGGGGGCAGCATCATGAAGCTCACACTTTGGACCTATGAAGGCCCGCCGCATGTCGGCGCGATGCGCGTCGCAACCGCAATGAAGGGGCTGCATTACGTCCTGCACGCACCGCAGGGCGATACCTATGCCGACCTGCTCTTTACCATGATCGAGCGGCGCAACCACCGCCCGCCCGTCACCTACACTACGTTTCAGGCGCGCGACCTTGGGGCCGACACCGCCAATCTCTTCAAGACCGCCTGTCAGGCTGCCTATGACCGTTTCCAGCCAGAAGCGATGATCGTCGGGGCCTCCTGCACCGCAGAACTTATTCAGGACGATCCCGGCGGCATGGCCGAAATGATGGGCCTTCCCGTCCCGGTTATCGCGCTGGAATTGCCCAGCTATCAGCGCAAGGAAAACTTCGGCGCGGATGAGACGTTTTTTCAGATCACCCGCGCCCTGGCCAAACCGGCAGAGAAAACCGCCCATGTCAGCTGTAATCTGATCGGGCCGACGGCCCTCGGCTTTCGCCACCGCGACGACATCACCGAACTGACCGGCATGCTGGCCGACATGGGCATCGCCGTGAATGTCTGCGCCCCCTATGGCGCGTCCCCCTCCGACATCACCCGTCTGGGGGCGGCCCATTTCAACGTGCTGATGTATCCCGAGACAGGCGAGAGTGCCTGCCGTTGGATGGAGCGGGAATTGGGCTTGCCCTTTACCAAGACTGTCCCTATCGGCGTCGGCGCTACCCGCGATTTCATTCGCGAAGTCAGCACGTTGGCGAATGTTCCTCAGGCAATGGATGAAGAGCGACTGCGCCTGCCTTGGTATTCGGCCAGCGTTGACAGCACCTATCTGACCGGCAAGCGCGTGTTCATCTTTGGCGATGGCACCCATGCCGCCGCCGCTGCCCGCATCGCCCGTAACGAGATGGGGTTCGAGGTGGTCGGCCTTGGTTGCTATAACCGCGAAATGGCGCGTCCCATTCGGTCGTTGGCCAAGGAATACGGTCTGACCGCGCTGATCACGGACGACTATCTAGAGGTTGAGGCCGCGATCGAGGCCGCCGCCCCCGAAATGATCCTCGGCACCCAGATGGAGCGGATGATCGGCAAACGGCTGGGTATCCCCTGCGCCGTGATCTCGGCCCCCGTCCATGTTCAGGATTTCCCGGCCCGCTATTCCCCGCAGATGGGGATCGAGGGGGCCAATGTAATCTTTGATACTTGGGTGCACCCGCTGGTGATGGGGCTGGAAGAGCACCTCTTGCATATGTTCCGCGACGATTTTGAATTCCACGACGCCGCTGGAGCCAGCCATCATGGCGGACAGCACACAGCCAAGGCCCCGGCAGAGTCGCCAGCCCCGACAGACACACCCGCCAAAACATCCGACGTGGTGGTCTGGCTGGCCGACGCCGAACGCGAACTCAAGAAGATCCCCTTCTTCGTGCGCGGCAAGGCCCGGCGCAACACCGAGATTTTCGCCTCGCAAAAGGGGCTGAACGAAATCGGCATCGACACGCTTTACGAGGCAAAGGCCCATTATGCGCGATGACGTGATCCCCCCGGCCACAACGGCCCCCTACCGCGTCGTGATCCTCACGCTGGATGCCCACGCGGCAGGGGCCTGCGCGCGGGTGGCCGAGAGGATGGCGGCGGAATTTCCCGGCCTAACGCTCAAGGTCCATGCCGCCGCCGAATGGGGCGAGAATCCAACGGCACTCGACGCCGCCCGCGCCGATATCGCGCGCGGCGACCTGATCCTCATCAGCCTGCTTTTTCTCGAAGATCACATCCGGGCGATCCTGCCGGACCTGCGCGCACGGCGCGATCACTGTGACGCGATGATTGGCATCATCGCCGATGCCCAAATCGTGAAACTGACCCGCATGGGCACGCTTGACATGGCCGCCCCCGAAACCGGTGCGCGCAAGCTGATCAAGCGGTTGCGCGGCACGGACAAGCCGTCGGCGGAATCGGGTGAGAAAAAGATGAAGATGCTGCGTCGCCTGCCGCGCATCCTGAAATATATCCCCGGCAAGGCGCAGGACCTGCGCGCATGGTTCCTCGTCATGCAATACTGGCTGGGCACCTCCGACGACAATATCGAGGCAATGCTGCGGTTCCTCATGTCGCGCTATGGTCACGAGGCCCGCTTTCGCGCGCTGCGCGCCCCCGCGCCGCAGGATTACCCCGAGGTGGGTCTCTATCATCCCGACCTGCCCGAGCGCATCACGACCGACCTCGCCCGCCTGCCCGCACCGCAAGAAACCACCGGCACTGTCGGCCTCTTGGTCATGCGCAGCTATGTGCTCTCGGGCGATCACGCGCATTACGACGCAGTGATCCGGGCATTCGAGGCGCGCGGCCTCAAGGTGATCCCGGCCTTTGCCTCGGGGCTTGATGGCCGCCCGGCGGTCGAGCGGTTTTTCGAGGGACGTGTCGATACGCTGGTATCGCTGACCGGCTTCAGCCTCGTGGGTGGCCCCGCCTATAATGACAGCGCAGCCGCAGTCGATGTGCTGAGCCGCCTTGACGTGCCTTATGTGGCCGCCCATCCGCTCGAATTTCAGACCCTTGCACAATGGGCTGGATCAGCGGGCGGATTGGGACCGATCGAGACAACGATGCTCGTGGCCCTGCCCGAGATCGACGGGGCCACCAACCCCACGGTCTTTGCCGGGCGCCATGGCGATACGGCCTGCGACGGCTGCGCGCGCCGCTGCGCCGGTGACGGGGCCAAGGCGATGGCCCCCTGCCCCGAACGGATCGAGATGTTGGCGGCGCGGGTCGCGCGGCTGGCCCATCTGCGGCGGCAAGAGGTGGCTACACGCCGCGTGGGTATCGTGCTCTTCGGCTTTCCGCCCAATGCCGGGGCGGCGGGTACGGCGGCCTATCTCGATGTCTTTCAATCGCTGCACAACATGCTGCATGCCATGGCCGCGCGCGGCTATGACCTGACCCCGCCCGCAACGGTCGAGGACTTGCGCAAGGCAGTGTTGGAGGGCAGCGCCCGCCAATACGGGCAAGAGGCCAATATCGCCGCGCATGTCAGCGCCGATGACATCGTGGCGGGCACGCCCTGGCTGCGCGAGATCGAGGCGCAATGGGGTGCTGCCCCCGGCAAGGTGCAGTCGGACGGACGCGGGGTGTTCATCCTCGGGGCCGAGTTCGGCAATGTCTTCGTCGGTTTGCAACCGGCCTTTGGTTATGAGGGCGACCCGATGCGCCTTCTGTTCGAGCGCGGCTTTGCCCCGACCCATGCTTTCGCGCAATTCTACCTCTGGCTCAAGACCCGCTTTCAGGCCGATGTGCTCTTGCATTTCGGGATGCACGGCGCGCTGGAGTTCATGCCGGGCAAACAGGCCGGACCGGGGCCAGCCTGCTGGCCGGACCGGCTGATTGGCGACATGCCCAATGTCTATCTCTACCCCTCCAACAACCCCTCCGAGGCGAGCCTCGCCAAACGCCGCACAGGGGCTGTGACGGTGACGCATCTGACGCCGCCCTTGGCCGCCTCGGGCCTCTACAAAGGGCTCGCGGAACTCAAGGACAGCCTCAAGCGCTGGCGTGAAATGGCGGGCGACGCGCCCGAGCGCGAGGAATTGCGCGCCCTGATCGCCGAGCAGGCCGTGACGGTCGACATGGGCGGGGCGCGACCCCGACACACTCTGGCTCAAACTGCTGGAAACCGAGGATGCGCTGATCCCCGAAGGCCTGCATGTGCTGGGTCGTCCCATGAGCGCCGAGGCGCGCGCCGGATATCTCGAGATCATGGACGGCAGCGATGCCGAAACACGGGCGCGGGTGGATGCCATGTTACAGCAAGAGACGGAGATTGCCGCGCTGCTGCGGGCGCTTGGCGGGCACTTTACCCCGCCCGTGCCCGGCGGCGACCTGATCCGTTCGGCCGATATCCTGCCCACGGGGCGCAATATCCATGCTTTCGATCCGTTCCGCATGCCCACCGAATTCGCCTGCCGCGATGGCGCGCGTCAGGCGGCACGCCTGCTGGAAACCCACAAAAGCCTGCCGCGTTCGGTGGCCCTCGTGCTCTGGGGGTCAGACAATATCAAATCCGACGGCGCGCCCATGGCGCAAGCTCTGGCACTGATGGGGGCCAAACCGCGGTTCGACTCCTTTGGCCGCCTCTCCGGCGCGGACCTCATCCCGCTCGAGGTGCTGGGCCGCCCGCGCATCGACGTGATGATGACGCTCTCAGGCATTTTCCGCGACCTGCTTCCCTTGCAGGTACGGATGTTGGCCGAGGCGGCGCTGGTGGCGGCCGGGGCCGATGAGCCCGACGAGATGAACTATATCCGCGCCCATGTCCGCGCACAGATGGCCAAAACAGGCTGCGATCTGGAAACGGCGGCGCTGCGCGTATTCTCGAATGCCGAAGGCGCCTATGGCTCGAACGTCAATCAGCTGGTCGACAGCTCTGCCTTCGATGACGAGGACGAGTTGGCCGATGCCTATCAGGCGCGCAAGGGCTTTGCCTACGGCGTCAACGGCAAGGCGACCGCCCAAGGCGCGTTGCTGCAGGCTGCCCTTGAGCGGGTCGAGGTGGCCTATCAGAACCTCGAGTCGGTCGAACTGGGGGTTACCACGGTGGACCATTATTTCGACACGCTGGGCGGGATTTCCCGCGCCGTGCGCCGGGCGCGTGGCGGGCAAGAGGCCGCGATCTACATCTCCGACACCACACGCGGCACAGGCACCGTGCGCACATTGGCCGATCAGGTGGCGCTGGAAACCCGCGCCCGCTCGCTCAACCCGAAATTCCACGAAGGCCTGTTGCGCCACGGGGCCGAAGGCGTGCGCCAGATCGAGGCGCATGTCACCAATACGATGGGCTGGTCGGCCACCACCGGACAGGTAGAGCCGTGGATCTATCAGCGCATTTCCGAAACCTTCGTGCTTGATGAGGTGATGCGCAAGCGCTTGAGCGATCTCAACCCGGTGGCCTCTTCGCGCATGGCGAACCGCCTGCTTGAGGCGCATGACCGCGCCTATTGGCAAACCGATGCCGCGACCCTCGCGGCGCTGCAATCTGCGGCGGCGGCGATGGAGGATCGGATGGAAGGGGTGGCGGCAGAATGACCAGGCTTTTCGAGTGTGACCTCTGTCGGAGTGGGGGCCAGCCCCCACACCCCCGAGGTATTTTTCGCCAGATGAAACACAAGATCACGGCACAAGCCGATTGGAGGACCATATGAGCCCGCGCGACGACATTCCCAACTTGAGGGGACAGGACGGCGAGGGATCGGTGCAAGTGCATCAGGACGCCGATATGAAAATCGAAGGCGCCAAGGTGTTCTCGGTCTATGGCAAGGGCGGAATCGGCAAATCGACCACCTCGTCCAATCTCTCGGCGGCCTTTGCCGCAATGGGCAAGCGGGTGTTGCAGATCGGCTGTGATCCCAAGCACGACAGCACCTTTACCCTCACCGGACAGTTGCAGCCAACGGTGATCGACATTCTCAAGAGCGTGGATTTCCACGCCGAAGAATTGCGCCCCGAGGATTTCGTGACCGTGGGTTGGGGCGGCGTGAAATGCGTCGAGGCCGGTGGCCCCCCTGCCGGCACCGGATGTGGCGGCTATGTCGTTGGCCAGACGGTCAAGCTTCTCAAGCAGCACCATATGCTCGATGATGCCGATGTGGTGATCTTCGACGTGCTGGGCGATGTGGTTTGCGGTGGTTTTGCAGCACCTTTGCAGCACGCTGACCGGGCGCTGATCGTCACCGCCAATGATTTCGACAGCATCTATGCGATGAACCGGATCATCGCCGCCGTGCAGGCCAAATCCGCCAATTACAAGGTGCGGCTAGCGGGCTGCGTGGCGAACCGGTCCCGCGATACCGATGAGGTGGACCGCTATTGCGATGTGGTGGGCTTTAACCGGATCGCCCATATGCCCGATATCGACGCCATCCGCCGCTCGCGCCTCAAGAAAAAGACGCTCTTCGAGATGGAGACGGATGACGAGGTGCAGATGGTGCGCGACATCTACACAGGCCTGGCGCAGCATCTCTGGAACGGCACCGATCCACTGGCCCCCTCGCCAATGGAAGACCGCGATATTTTTGAATTGTTGGGCTTCGATTGATGCGGGACTTCGGCGCACCTCCGGCCCTTGGGGCACCGCAAGATGACTGGACGCAGACGCGCGACCGGGTCGAGACCTATTTCGACCGCACCGCGACCCAGGTGTGGGAGCGGTTGACGAGCGATGCGCCGGTTTCAAAAATCCGCCAGACGGTGCGGCTTGGACGCGACCGGATGCGCGCGCAAATGCTGGCGCGGCTACCGCAGGACATGCGCGGGCTGCGGGTTCTCGATGCGGGCTGCGGCGCCGGGCAGATGACGGCGGAACTGGCGGCGCGCGGCGCCGAGGTGATGGCAGTGGATATCTCCCCCGCCCTCATCGAGGTGGCGCGGCGGCGGCTGCCCGATGCGCTTGCCCCGCAGGTCAGCTTTCACGCAGGTGACATGCTGGATGCTGCCCTTGGGCGGTTTGATCACGTCCTCGCGATGGACAGCCTGATCTATTACACCGAATCCGACCTCGCGCGCGCGCTCGATGCGTTGGCGGCTCGCACCACCGGCACGGTGATCTTTACCGTCGCCCCGCGCACCCCGCTTCTTATGGCGATGTGGCGCATGGGCAAGCTTTTCCCGCGCTCCGACCGCTCGCCCAGCATGGTGCCCCATTCGGCCAAACGGCTACAACGGGCGCTGCGCTATGCAGGCAGCACCGCCACCCTGCGTCCGCTGACCCGCGTGACCTCCGGCTTTTACATCTCTCAGGCGATGGAGGTTCACAGATGAGCACGCGCCGCCCCTCTCCGCTGATGGCACTGACCACGCGCTGGCTGCCCTTTGCCGATGCCGCGAGCGAGGGGCTGCCGCTCGGGCAACTCCTGCGCCTGTCGCTCTTTCAGGTGTCGGTGGGGATGGCCACGGTGCTCCTTCTGGGCACGCTCAACCGCGTGATGATCGTCGAGCTTTCGGTCCCGGCCCTCGTGGTCGCGGCGATGATCGCGCTGCCGGTGCTGATCGCGCCGTTCCGGGCGCTGCTGGGGTTCCGGTCAGACACACACCGCTCCGCCTTGGGGTGGAAGCGCATTCCCTATCTCTGGTTCGGCTCGCTCTGGCAGATGGGCGGCCTTGCGGTCATGCCCTTCGCGCTTTTGGTTTTGTCGGGCCAACAAGAGGTGGGGCCGACCTGGGCGGGCGAGGTGTTGGCGGCTCTGGCGTTCCTCATGACGGGCCTTGGCCTGCACATGACACAGACCGCCGGACTGGCCTTGGCTAGCGACCGCGCAACAGATGAAACGCGGCCCCGCGTCGTGGCGCTGCTTTACGTCATGTTCCTCCTGGGCATGGCGATTTCGGCCATCGTGATCGGCTGGCTCTTGCGGGATTTCGCCCCCTTCACGCTGGTACGCGTGGTACAGGGGGCAGCGTTGGCCGGCATCCTTTTGAACCTTGTGGCGCTCTGGAAGCAGGAAAAACTCAACCCCATGAGCCGCGAAGAGCGCGCGGCCCCGCGCCCCGAGTTTCGCGCCGCTTGGGCGGATTTGATGGCAGGGGGCACAGCGGGGCGGCTGCTGGCGGTTGTGTTCCTTGGCACCATGGCCTTCAACATGCAGGATGTGCTGCTTGAGCCCTATGGCGGCGAGGTGCTGGGGCTGTCCGTGTCCTCGACCACGATGCTGACCTCGATCTGGGCGATTGGCGCGCTGATCGGCTTTGGTCTTGCCGGCCGTGCGCTCTTGCGGGGAGCCAATGCCTACCGCATGGCGGGCACCGGCCTCTTGATCGGGATCGCGGCCTTTTCAACCGTGATCTTCTCCGCGCCGATGCAGGCCCCTGCACTCTTTTTCGCCGGGGCAGGCCTGATTGGCCTTGGCGGCGGGCTTTTCGCGGTCTCGACATTGACCGCTGCAATGGCCCTCGCCGCAAGCGGCATGACCGGACATGGACTGGCGCTTGGCGCCTGGGGCGCAGCACAGGCGACGGCGGCGGGTCTCTCGATCGCCATCGGCGGTGGCGTGCGCGACGTCGTCAATCATCTCGCCCTCTCGGGACAGATGGGCGAGGCGCTGAGCACCCCCGCCACCGGCTATTCCGTCGTTTACCACGGGGAAATTGCCCTTTTGTTCATTACCCTTGCCGTGCTCGGGCCGCTTGTGCGGTTCAAGCAATCCGGCAGCACAACCCAATCCGGGGGCGGCCGCATCGGGCTGGCCGATTTCCCCACATGACCTGCGATCGCTCGAAAGGAGTCTGACATGACCGAGCCGTTCTTTGGAAATTTTGATCTCGCAAGCCTCTCGCTCTGGCTGTTCTACGGGTTCTTTGCCCTGCTGATTTTCTACATTCAGCGCGAAAACATGCGCGAAGGCTATCCGCTCGAGGATGACGATGGCAGGCCGTCGGCCAATCAGGGGCTGTTCCCGCTGCCCGGCGACAAGACCTTCAAGCTGCCGCATGGTCGGGGCGAGTTGACCGTGCCGTCGGGGCAAAACCCCGAACGTAGCGATCTGGCGCTGGAAAAGACCGCCGCAGGCAATGGGTTCCCCTTTGCCCCCACCGGCGATCCGATGGCCGATGGGGTTGGTCCTGCGTCCTGGGCGCCGCGCCGCGATGTGCCGGAACTGGATGGCCATGGCCACCCCAAAATCGTGCCGATGGCCGCGACCGAGCATTTCGTGGTCGCCGCCGGGCGTGATCCGCGGGGCCTTCCGGTCGTTGCCGGAGACGGCGAAATCGTGGGCAAGATCAGCGACATGTGGATCGACGAACCCGAGCAGCTGGTGCGCTATCTGGAAATCGAACTGGCCGCCCCGCATGGCGAGGGCAAACGTCTGGTGCCGATCACATTTGCCCGGATCAAATCGGACCGCGTCAATGTCCGCTCGATCTTTGGCAAGCATTTCGGCGGCGTGCCACAGCATGCCTCGTCACGTCAGGTGACGCTGCTCGAAGAGGACAAGATCAGCGGCTATTACGGCGGTGGCACCCTCTATGCCAGCGACGCACGGCAAGAGCCGCTGCTGGGATAAGGAGCCAAGACCATGAGCCACGACGATTTTGCCGTTGAACCCGTAAGGGGCCTGCCCGAAACCCCGCCCGAGGGCGAGCGTATTCTCTGGCAGGGGGCGCCCGATTGGTGGCGGTTGAGCGTCGAGGCGCTCAGCCTGCCGTGGGTGGCGGGATATTTCGTCGTGC
The DNA here is from genome assembly GCF_000768555.3 of Roseovarius mucosus DSM 17069. Taxonomy (GTDB): domain Bacteria; phylum Pseudomonadota; class Alphaproteobacteria; order Rhodobacterales; family Rhodobacteraceae; genus Roseovarius; species Roseovarius mucosus. Next base: position 412,902 of record NZ_KN293975.1, on the reverse strand, counting down.
TCGCGGTCTGGCGGTTCATCACCATGATGGACCAGATGCCGCTCGTCACGGCCTTTGCCGCCGCCCTGCCGCTCGTGATCATGGGCGCGGTGGTCTGCCTCATGCTCATGCTGGTGGGCTATATCCAGGCGCGCGCCACGGTCTATACGATCACGAACCGCCGCGTGGCCATGCGCATCGGTGCGGCGCTGACCGTCACGCTCAACCTGCCCTATACGCAGGTCGGGCGCGCCGACCTCAAGCTGGGCAAGGGCGGCACCGGCACCATCGTGCTCGACCTGATGGGCGACACGCGGCTCAGCTACCTTGTGTGCTGGCCGCATGTGCGCCCTTGGGTCATGCGCCGCACCCAGCCGGCGCTGCGCTGCATCCCCGAGGCGGCCAAGGTGGCACACCTGCTGGCAGAGGCTGCGGAAACACGCGTCGCCACGCCCAAGATCACCCGCAGCGCGCCGCCGCGCGCCATCGCGGCTGAATGAACAGGAACGGATAAGATGACCGATACAAGCGCCCCCCGTTACAAGGCCCCGCCAGACCGCGATCTCGTGCCGCGCGTGATGATCCGCGCGATGCTGGGGCTGGTGCTGGCGGTGCTGGCGCTGGTCACTTATGCGCGCCTCACCGATGCCCCGCTGGTCGCCACCCCGCCCGCGAGCGAGATCGTGCTGGAACGCCATGTGTTCCTGAGCGGCACCATGGGCGGGGCTGCCACGATCCTTGATGCCAATGGCACCCTGATTGCCAATCTCTCACCCGAAGAGGGTGGCTTTATCGCCGGTGTATCCCGCGTTCTCGACCGCGAGCGCGCCAAGCATGGCGTGGCCCTCACCGGCCCCGTCACCATCATCGCCCGCAAGGATAGCCGCCTCTCGGTCTACGACCCCTCGACCGGATGGGGCGCGGACCTGATGGGCTTTGGCCAGACCAATTCGATGGCTTTCACCAAACTTTTGACCCGCTAGGAAAGGATCACCACCATGGGACTTCTGACACGCGAATTTGAACGCGCCCCCTGCACGGTCGAAATCAGCCACTGTTTCGAGAGCCTGCACGCCCATGTGCGCTTCAACAACGGCACCACCGTCTATCCCGGCGACAGCGTCAAGGTCCACGGCCCCGAGATCATGGCCCCCTACGGCATGGTCGTCAGCGAAGACCGCGAGGCCACGATCATCCGCGCGAGCGCGCTTGAGCGCCTCTGGACCCGCCTGACCGGCGATTTCGAAGTGATGGAACTCTGTGAATTCTCCTTCTCCGATGAGGTGACGCTATGAATATCGCCGTCAAACATTCCGCCGACGCCACCACCGTCGAAGAGGGTCTCGCCATCCAAGAGGCAAATGCCAAGTTCGACAGCAAGGCCGCAACCGACCTCGCGATGCAGAACACCCTGCTCACGCCGCGCTTTTACACCACCGATTTCGACGAGCTGGATGCCATCGATGTCTCTTCGGTGCGCGAGGATTGGGACAAGCTGATTGACCAGATGGAAGCAGACCCCAACAAGGGCCATTTCAAGAAAAACGAAGACTGGGATCACGTCGATTGGGAAGGCATGGAGCCGAAGCTCAAGAAAGAGTTCATCGACTTTCTCGTCTCCTCCTGCACCGCCGAATTCTCTGGCTGCGTCCTCTACAAAGAGATGAAACGGCGCGGCAACAACAAGGACATCACCCAGCTCTTTCAACTCATGGCGCGCGACGAGGCGCGGCATGCGGGCTTTATCAATGACGCGCTGCGCGAAGCGGGCGTGGCGGTGAACCTCGGGTTTCTGACCCAGCAAAAGAAATACACCTATTTCCGGCCCAAGTTCATCTACTACGCCACTTACCTCAGCGAAAAGATCGGCTATGCCCGCTATATCACGATCTTTCGCCACCTCGAGGCGCATCCCGAACACCGCTTCCACCCGATTTTCAAATGGTTTCAGGAATGGTGCAACGACGAGTTCAGCCATGGCGAGGCCTTTGCCCTGCTGATGAAGACCGATCCGAAACTGACCTCCGGCCGCAATGTGCTCTGGATCAAGTTCTTCCTGACGGCGGTTTACGCCACCATGTATGTGCGCGACCATCAACGACCCGCATTCCACAACGCGCTCGGCGTTGATCCGGATTGGTATGCACATGAGGTCTTTACCAAGACCAGCGCGCTCAGCCGCCAGATCTTCCCGATCACCCTCGATATCGACCATCCGCGGTGGCAAGCCGGGCTGGTGCGGCTGCAAAAGGCCAATGCCGATCTGGCAGAGGCTCGCGCAGAGGGCGGCCTCAGCGGGCGATTGCGGTCGCTGGGCGCACAGATGCGCGCGGCGGCGGCCTTTGTCGGGCTCTATACCATCCCGGCGAAAAAGCACGCCCTGCCCGTGTCGACCCGGATGGAACCGGCCTATTGAACCCCGTGGGGGGCCAGCCCCCCACACCCCCCGAGGTATTTGAGGCCAGATGAAAGGACCGTCGTGAGTAGCCCCTGGATCGCAGCGTTGATGGCGGTTTTTCTCTGGTGGTTCGCCACCGGGGCAATCCTGATCGTCGTGCAGCTCTGCGAACGGCGGGGGGCTGCGGCACGACGCCGGGCGGTGCTGATGGCGCTGCCGGTGCTGGCCCTTGGCATCTGGGGCTATGAGGCCAGCTTGGGACAGACCGGAACCGGCGCGGCCTGCGGCGCGTTCCTGGCGGCACTGGCGATCTGGGGCTGGATCGAGCTCAGCTTTCTCACGGGGGCCATCACAGGCCCCAATACCCGGCCCTGCCCCGCTCATGTGGTGGGATGGGAACGGTTCATCCGTGCCTGGGGCACGGTCGCCTACCATGAAATGCTGCTGACGGGTGTGCTGATCCTGCTCTGGCTCTATGCCTCCGAGGCGGTCAATACCGTGGGGCTCTGGACCTTCAGCGTGCTCTATTTCGCGCGCATCAGCGCCAAGCTGAACCTCTATTTCGGCGTGCCAAAGATCAACACCGAATTCCTGCCCGCGCAATTGGCGCATCTTGCCAGCCATTTCCGCATGGCCCCGGTGGGCTGGTTCTTTCCCGTCTCGGTCTCGGCGCTCAGCTTTGCCGTGGCGTGCTGGCTGGAGCGGCTCTGGTCCGCGCCGACGCCCGGCTCGGCGGTTGGCTTTGCCCTGCTGGCGGCGATCACGGCGCTGGCGCTTCTCGAACACTGGTTGATGGTGCTGCCATTGCCGGATGCAAAACTCTGGCGCTGGATGCTGCCTGCGCCCAAACCTACACCTGAAAAATCAAGACCGGAGGGACATCATGGATTTTGATGCCATGTTCACAGCGCAGTTGGACGCGCTGAAAAAGGAAGGCAACTATCGCATTTTCGCGGAACTGGAGCGGCAATGCGGCGCTTTCCCCAAGGCCAAGAGCCATGATGCCCAGACCCCCGAAGAGGTCACGGTCTGGTGTTCCAACGACTATCTCGGCATGGGACAGCACCCCGTGGTCCGCCAAGCCATGAAAGACGCGATCGACGCCTGTGGCACCGGCGCGGGGGGCACGCGCAACATTTCGGGCACGGCGCATCACCATCTGGTGCTGGAGCGCGAACTGGCCGATCTGCATGGCAAGGAGGCGGCGCTGCTCTTTACCTCGGGCTATGTCTCGAACTGGGCCGCCCTCTCGACCCTCGGCGCGCGCCTGCCCGATGCGGTGATCCTCTCGGACGAGTTGAACCACGCCAGCATGATCGAAGGCATCCGCCACAGCCGCGCGAAAAAGGTGATCTGGCGGCATAACGACCCCGAGGATCTGGACCGCAAGCTGACCGCCCTGCCCGCCAATGCCCCCAAGATCGTGGCCTTTGAATCCGTCTATTCGATGGATGGCGACATCAGCCCGATGGAAGAGATCATCGAAGTGGCCGAAAAGCACGGTGCCATGACCTATCTCGACGAGGTGCATGCCGTGGGCCTCTACGGACCACGGGGCGGCGGCGTGTCAGAAGAGCGCGGCCTTGCGCATCGCATCACCCTGATCGAGGGCACGCTGGGCAAGGCCTATGGCTGCATGGGCGGCTATGTCACCGGTTCTGCGGCGATGTGCGACTTCATCCGCTCGTTTGCGAGCGGCTTCATCTTTACCACCGCCCTGCCCCCGGCCGTGGCCGCAGCAGCAACGGCCAGCATCCGGCACCTCAAGACATCCCAGGATGAGCGGCGGGCACAGCGCGCGCAGGTGGCGCGGCTGCGGTCGCTCTTGGACCGTGCAGGCATCCCGCACATGGCGAACGACAGCCACATCATCCCGGTGATGATCAAGGACCCGGTCAAATGCCGGATGCTGGCCGATATCCTGATGCGCGACTATGGCATCTATGTGCAGCCCATCAACTATCCGACGGTGCCCAAGGGGACCGAGCGTCTGCGCTTCACCCCCGGCCCGCTGCATTCGGACGCCGATCTCGACCAGCTGGTGCGGGCGTTGACCGTGCTGTGGAAGCAATGTGCCCTGGCGCATGCTGTCGCGTAATCATACTGGCACACGGGCGGTGACAACCACGTGATCCGCCCGTCCCCCTGATTGACCCAACCTCAAGACCGCCCACCTAATACAAGGGAAGCGGAGGCGAGGAGGCGTCATGATGCTCAACCGATGCGCGATCCTGGTACTTGGGCTTGCGAGCCTTGGGGCATCGGCACAAGCGGCCGATGTCAAACGCGGCGAAATGATCTTCAAGGATTGCCGCGCCTGTCATTCGATCATTGATGAGACCGAAACACCGGTTGTCCGGGGCGGGCGCACCGGCCCCAATCTCTATGGCGTGATCGGGCGGCATGCGGGCAGCGTGCCGGGCTTCAACTATTCCACTTCGATGGTTGCGGCCGGAAAATCCGGCCTGCGCTGGAACGAAGAGGATTTCGTGGTCTATGTGCGCGATGCCACGACCTATCTGCGCAATTATCTCGATGATCCCACCGCGCGCGGCAAGATGGCCTATCAACTGCGCGATGTGCAAAAGGCACGCGATGTCTGGGCCTATCTCCAGACCGTGACCCGCCCTCCGGCGCAGTAGGTTCAGCGGATCTGGCGCAGCGGCACCACTTCGGCCCGCCCGGCCAGGGCGGCACGTATCGCAAAGGCAATATCCGTGGCTGAGAGACCGGCATCGGCATACATATCCGCCGGGTCGGCCTGATCTATGAAGCGATCCGGCAGGCAGAGCGTGCGCAGGATCAGCCCCTTGTCAAAGGCACCGCGCCGCGCCAATTCGTGCAGAACGATACTGCCAAAGCCCCCCATCGCCCCCTGCTCTACGGTGATGAGCGCGCGGTGATGGCTGACAAGCTGCATCAAGAGATCGGTATCGAGCGGCTTGGCAAAGCGGGCATCGGCCACGGTCACTGTGATCCCGTCATCCGCCACCATATCAGCCGCGACCTGACATTCAAAGAGATGCGCGCCAAAGCTGAGGATCGCCACATCGCTGCCCTCCTCGATCACCCGCCCCTTGCCGATGGCCAACGGCTTGCCCCGTTCCGGCAGGGCCACACCGGTTCCAGACCCGCGCGGATAGCGGAACGCGATTGGGCCTGCATCATGGGCGGCGGCGGTGGCAACCATATGGACAAGCTCCGATTCATCGGCGGCGGCCATCACGGTCATGCCAGGCAGATTTCCCAGATAGCCGATATCGAAGGCCCCCGCATGGGTGGCCCCATCGGCCCCCACCAGCCCCGCGCGGTCGATGGCAAAGCGTACCGGCAGCCCTTGCAAGGCCACATCATGCACCACCTGGTCATAGGCACGTTGCAGGAAGGTGGAATAGATCGCGCAAAACGGTTTGAGGCCACTCGCCGCCATCCCGGCGGCAAAGGTCACGGCATGTTGCTCGGCAATGCCCACATCGAACACCCGCGCCGGAAAGCGCTCGGCCATCTTGGTCAGCCCGGTGCCATCGGGCATCGCAGCGGTCACCGCAACAATCCGGTCATCGCGCGCCGCTTCATCGACCAGCGCTTGCCCGAAGACGCCCGTGTAGGATGGCGCGCCGGGCTTGGATTTGGCCTGAGCGCCGGTGGCGGGGTCGAATTTCGACACACCATGCCCCTTGTCCGCCGCCCCTTCGGCCGGGGCATAGCCCTTGCCCTTGACCGTGCAGACATGGATCAGAACCGGCCCCGTGGCCCGCGTGCGCGCGGCCCGCAGCACCGAGAGAAGCTGCCCCATGTCATGGCCATCAATCGGCCCGACATACTGAAATCCCAGTTCCTCAAAGAGCGTGCCAGAGCCTGTCAGCCCCGTTACCAGTTGCCGCGCGCGCTTGGCACTCTCGCGCAGCGGCGTGGGGAGCGCGGCCTCGAACCCTTCGGCAAGGGAGGCCATGCGCGCCAGAGGCTCGCTGGCATACATCCGGCTGAGATAGGAGGACATCGCCCCAACAGGGGGCGCGATGCTCATTTCATTGTCGTTGAGAATGACGAAAAGCCGCCGCCCCTCGGCCCCGGCATTGTTCAGCGCCTCATAGGCCATGCCCGCACTGATCGAACCATCCCCGATGACGGCAATCGCATCGCCGGTCGCCTGCCCCATGTCCCGCCCCACGGCAAAGCCAAGCGCGGCACTGATCGAGGTCGAGGAATGCGCGGCCCCAAAGGGGTCGTAGATCGACTCGCTGCGCTTGGTAAAGCCTGAGAGCCCATCCTTTTGCCGCAGGGTACGGATACGGTCCCGGCGACCCGTCAAAATCTTGTGAGGATAGCATTGGTGGCCCACGTCCCAGATCAGCTTGTCCATCGGCGTGCTGAACACCGCGTGAATGGCCACCGTCAATTCGACCACGCCCAGGGATGAGCCCAGATGCCCGCCGGTTTCCGACACGGCGGAAATCACCTCAGCGCGCAGTTCATCGGCGAGGGTCGCCAATTGCCGATCCGGCATCTGGCGCAGGTCAGACGGGCCGGCAATGCGGTCCAGAAGCGGTGTGTTGGGTCTGGTGTGGGTCATGGCGGCCTCCTCCCCGGTGGCGCTGATGCCACCCGCACGAGGGGCGGCATGGGGGCAACGGGGGCGCCTCAAGACGCCCCCATGCTTGGTCAGTTGCTGTAATCCGGCGTGCCGCTGGTAGTGGCCAGTTCCGGCCAGTCGCCGATCACATTGGTGCCTTGCAGGGGCTGCTGATAGCCCTTGTGGCAAGTCTTGCAGGCGGCCTTGGGCGCGTCGGCATAGACCGGGCCAAGGCGGTTCTCGGGCAAGAGACCTTCGAGCGGTACGAGATAGGTGTTGTTCAACTCCAGCACCATCTCGATACCCAGGATCTCCGTGCCCCACTGCGGTGTGACCTGCGCCCCGTCATAAAAGGCGCGGGAATTGTGGCAGAACACACAGTTCACCCCGAGCGAATTCGCCACATAGTTCATCAGCGAATACGTCCGTTCGGCCTGCTGGATACCCGGATACCCATCTGTGCCCGGTACCCCCGCCACGCGGGACTCGAGATCATGCACCTTGATGCTTTCGCCATCGAGCAGGTACTTCTCCAGCGCGTCCGACGGCAACGAGGTATATTGCGACTGCACCGTCACCCGGTTCTGATTGGCCGACCAGCCTTCGACGGTCTCATTGACCGGGCTGATCTTGAACCAGACATCCGACGGCACCGGCTGACCACGGTGACAGGTGTAACAGGTTACACCCACCTCCTTGTTGGCATTGACGTGGCCCGACCATTCCTCGTTGAGGTTCTGGGTCATACCGATCATGACATGGCCAACGGCAGTCTGGTAGCTGTCCACGCTCTCGAAGAGATCGGGAATCCCGGTCCAGACGCGCATCGCTGCCAGCAGGCGGTCATAGTTCTCGACCGTCAGCCCCTCCAACCCCGGCGGCACGTTCTCACGCGCCTCACCGGCGGTCTGCTCGCCCCCCTGCGGCACCACCGGTGCCGAAGTGGACGCAAGGAAGCTCTCGATCGACGGATCGGGCTTGGCCAGATCCAGCTTGAACTCGGGCACCGACATGCCCGTGCCGCGCGGGCCGGTCTGGAGGCTCTCGGTGGCATAGGGCTGGCCCCATGTCACCAGAAGGGCTGCTACAAAGACCGCGCCACCCACTGTGCCGATGGCCACCGCCGGACCAAAGATGTTGGTCGGATTGTCACGGTTCCATTTGTCAAACCATTTGGGAAACATGGCTTACTCTCCTTTTCCGATAAAGGCCTCGTAAGAGCCATAAGCCTCGTAGCCATAAGACCCGTCGTACATCGGCGCAAAGTTGTGCTCTTGTGCCCAGATGAACCAGTTGTCCACGACCGTGCCGGTCAGCAGGATGCCGATACCACCCGTGATCGGGGTGAGAACCGCAAACCACCAGGCCCAGCGGTGAATCCCCTCCATCGTCGCGTTGAACCCCATGGTCCAGCGCCAGAAGAGGGCGGCGCGCTCGGACGCCGTGCCGCGATCCACGATCTGTTCCAACTCGCGGTCGCCGCCAAAGCGGGTCACAGCCAGAATGGTCGCCCCGTGCATCGCAAAGAGCAGCACCGAGCCATAGAGGAACACGATCGAAAGACAGTGGAACGGGTTGTAATAGAGGTTGCCGTAACGGATCGAGAACGCTGTGGTCCAGTCAAGATGCGGGAAGATACCGTAGGGCACCGCCTCGGACCAGGACCCCATCAGGATCGGCCGAAAGAGGCCCAGCACCAGAAAGAGCCAGATGGCAGAGGCAAAGGCCCAGGCGACATGCTTGCCCATCTTGTGGCTTGCCGCCAGTTGATAGGTCCGCAGCCACCAGGCACAGACTGCAACCAGCAGAAAGAACGAGGCGATGATATACCAGCCGCCATCATTGAGCGGCGGCATCGACAGCCCATGCTCCGGTCCCGGCGGCTCCAGCGACAGCCAGAAGAGTTGCCGCAGGAACTCTGGCAAGGACCAGCCCACCTGCGCCAGCATGTTGAGACCGACGATAAAGAACCACATGAAGCCGCTGATCAGGCTGACCACGCCCAGCATGCCGAGGTTGATCGGTCCGATCTGCGCATTGCCCAGCCAGCCGACGAGGGTCGAGAAGAAGGGCTTGCCGGCGCGTTCGGCCGTCAGCCGCCCGCCGGTGTCGTCCATGCCCATCTCGGGCTTGCCCTGCACCTGCACTTGGGTGAAAATGTTCTGATATTCAATCATGGTTCACATCCCTACCTGAGAGGGCCAGATCGGCAGGTCGAGCCACCAGTTCCACCACTCGGGCCAGCCCTTGGTCCAGACCGGGCCGGAAATGATGATACAGACTGCCGAAAAGAAGACCGCATTGATCGCCAGAAGAAATCCGACGCGGTGGATGCCCAGCGTGCCGACCGAATAGCCAATGAAGTCGCGAAAGAAGGTATCCTCGTGATCGGGCGTCTTCATTTCTTCGCCCTTCTCGGGGTTGGCCGCCGACAGGATCAGGCCGCCATGCAGCGCCAGCGCGAAGGTGGTGGTAAAGAACAGCGTCACCGCCAGCATATGCGCCGGGTTGTAATGGAAGTGCAGATAGGCATATCCGGTGTTCGAGACCCAATCCAGATGACTGAAGATCCCGTAGGGAAACCCGTGCCCCCAGGCCCCCATAAGAAGCGGGCGAAAGATCACCAGAGTCATGTAGGCCAGGATCGCGAAACTGAAGGCAAAGGGCACATGATAGCCCATTCCCAGTTTGCGACAGATTTCCACCTCGCGCAGCGCCCAGCTGATAAAGGCCCCGGTGGCGCAGAAGGTGATGATTTGCCACAATCCCCCCTCCATCAGCGGTGCCAGGCCCAGACCGTAACTCAGGTCAGGCGGCGCGATGTTGATGAGCCATGGGTTGAACGTCCCTTGCTGCGACGCTCCCCAGAAAATCAGGATCGTGCCAAGGGCTGCGAAAAATGCGGTCGTGACCCCGAAGAAGCCGACATAGAAGGGCCCGACCCAAAAATCGAACAGATCGCCGCCAATCAGCGTTCCTCCGCGGACACGGTACTTTCTTTCAAAACTGAGCAAAGCCATCTCGTGGTCCCCGCGTTGTCCGGCTGTTCAGTTTGCCCGCTCAGCCGTTTCGTTTCGTTAGGTAGCCGCGGGCGGCGTTGTCCCCGCCCGCAGCGATCATTGGGACAGTGAAATCACTGACCATACTTGGCAGCGGCGATTTCAAACCAGTTGAAACCGTCGGTGCTGAGCAGCACGAGATGGATCATCGCGGCCAGAAGAAACAGGAACGCGCCCTGCGCCACGAAAACGCGGCGGGGGTCGAAGATGAGCCAGATCTTGTAGAACTTTGCCATGTCTTACCCCTTTCCTCAGAACCACGGGAACCAGATGAAGGTTGCAATATGTGCAACCACTGCAATCGCCGTGAACAGCCAAAGGCCGCTCATGTAGACGGAATGCAGCTCTTGAGCCTGCTCGTCTGTGAGACCTGTGAACGACAGATCAGATTTATCAGCCATGAACTTTCCTCCGGAACGTTATGCTGACGTCGCGTACCCCGCGACCGGGTCCTTCGAGGCCTGCATGGCCCCGCAGGGTTCTGTCCGCCCCAGAATGGGACAGGCAGTTCGTGATCCCGGCCCTTGTCAGGCCGAGAAAATCAGTGGCGTTGTGCGATCCGCCTCGGCCCAGGCACGCGCCAAGGGTCCGCGCAGATCGAGCGTGCGATACTGCACCACGTCGCGCATCCAGCGCAGAGTGGCGACGGGCAAAGCCAACGCAAAAATCAGAGCAAAATAGAGCTGAAATTCCAGACCACGGCGCCGCGCCTGTCGGCTGCGCGCACGGGGCGGGTTTGATGTCATGTCAGTCATCGTCTCAGTCCTCCTCTCGAACTGGAACCCCGGTCATACGGGGGGAAATCGCTTGAACGGTTTGCAGCACGACCCGTTCGTCGCCCTGCCGCAGCGCCGCATCCTCGGCGGCATCGCGCAATGTCTTGGCCGCAGAAATCCGCGTCAGCACCGGATGTTCCGCAACGATCCGCTCCAGCTCGCGGGCGGCGTCGGCATCCCACGGAAAATCCCGGCGCAAGGGCGTGGGCGTCGCATGGGTCGCGTCCATCTCGGTCGACAAGGGCAGGATGTGAAAGAGCGCGTCAAAGAGCCCGTTGCACACCTCCTGCAAGAGCCATGTCGCCCCCGCGTAGCCCATCACCGGCGTCCCCGTGGCGCGCCGGATGGCCGCCCCCGGAAAGCTCATGGGCAAAAACACCGGCTGTGGACCAAATCCCGCGCGCGTCTCGGCGAGATAGATCTTCTCGTTGATCGACCCCATCAGGATGAGCGGACGCTTGGTGTGCACAAGGCTGCGCACCTCTTCGTTATTGGTCTTCTTGCCCGCACAGCGCGCCACCGCAAAGGCGCAGGGCAGACCGAGATCGCTCTCGAGGTAATGCCGGATACCGCGCGCATAGGTCTCGTTCGCGACGATCCCGAAATTCGCGGTGGCAAAGAAATCCTGCGTCACCGACCGCCACAGATCCCACACCGGTTTGAGCGTCGAATGTTTCTCACGTTCGATGAACGGTTCCGGGTCCAGCCCCAGCATCTCGCCCAGCTTGCGCAGGAACAGCGTCGTGCTCTCCACACCAATGGGCGCTTGCAAATAGGGCTTGCCCAGAACCTCGGCCAAACCGCGACCGAATTCGCGATACATCACGATATTGGCGTCGGCATTGACCAGATTGCGCATCTCGGCCAGATGCGCCCCGAGCGGCATCACCATATTGACCTCGGCCCCGATCCCCTCGACCAGACGCCGGATCTCGTGCAGGTCCGACGGCATGTTGAACGTGCCATACATCGGCCCAAGGATATTGACGCGGGGGGCGGCCCCCTCTTCCCGCGGCTTTTCGGGGGGCATCCGCCCCTTGGTCATGCCGAATTCCGTGAAGATCCACGTCATCGCCCGATCCGCCGACTGCCATTGATCCTCGTCAATGGTGCGCGGCAGAAAGCGTTGAATATTCGTGCCTTGCGGTGTCACGCCGCCGCCAATCATCTCGGCAATAGAGCCGGTGACAACCACCGCGGGCAGGGCGGGGTCCAGCGTGCCCCAGGCGCGTTTCATCGCCTCTTCGGTGCCCGATCCCATTTCGCTCTCGCCCAGCCCGGTCACCACGATGGGCAACTCATGGGGCGGCAGCGCGTCGGTGTAATGCAGCACGGATGTCACCGGCAGGTTCTCACAGCCCACCGGCCCGTCGATCACCACCTGCAATCCCTTGACCGCACAAAAGGCATAAACCGCCCCCCAGTATCCGCCCGCGCGATCATGATCCTGAATAAGCATCAGATCATCTCCTGCGCTTTGGCGGCTCGCGCCTGCTTGTCGAGCTTCTTCTGATGCTGCGCGCGGAAATCGGGGCGCAGATTTGGGCTACCTTCCCAGATACCCGCAGTATCGCCCTCGCCCACCCCGGCAAAGAAGTCGCGCATGCTGTCCATCCGGGCCTTGTTGCCCATGGCGGCATTGACCACCTCGGCAAGGCTCCCTGCCCCTGCAGGCCCCATCAAGGGCCGCGCTGAAATGAGGTTGGTGAAGTAGAGCGACGGGATGCCCTTGGCCTTGGCCTTTTGCACCACCGGCGTGGTGCCTATGGCGAGATCGGGATTGACCGCTTCCATCGCGGCGCAGTCGTCTTCGAGCGAGGCGCGGAACTTGACCTTGACGCCCTTGGACGACAGCCAGTCTGCATCCGCCGCCGACCACGGGGTTTTCGGGCACGCGGTGCCGACATAGGGCACATTGGCCCCGCTCTCGATCAAGAGACGCGCCACCAAAAGCTCGCTGCCCTCATAACCCGAGAGCGTGATCGTGCCCTTGATGGGCGCATTGGCCAGCGCGCCCTTGATGGCGGGCAAGAATGCGTTCTGCGCAGCGGCCACCCGGTCTGCGGAGAGACCAAAGGCATCGCCGATCCCGGCAAGCCAGGCGGCGGTGCCATCATGGCCCACCGGGGCCGAACCCACGATGGGGCGGCCTGCGGCCTCGAATTCGCGGATTGCAGCGGTATAGAAGGGATGGATCGCCGCCACCGCCCCGCAATCGAGCGCGGCATATAGCTCTCGCCACTCGCGGCAGGGCACAACCGGACCAGCAGCGAGGCCCAAGGGTGCCAGCATCGCGCCGATCATCATCGGGTCTGCCGGAAACATCTCACCCAGCAAGGTCACGGTGGGGCGGTCAGACTTGCCGCCTGCAGGGGCTGCAACCGGCCCCGCCATCGCTTCCTTGCGGGCGTAACTCAGCATCGCCCCGGCCAAGACATCCTTGGCCTCAGCATGGGTGGGAATACCAAACCCCGGCACGTCAATGCCCACGATCCGCACTCCGTTGATTTCAGAGGGCAGCAGGCGCAGCGGCACGCCGCTCGCGGTCGGCACGCAGAGATTGGTCACGACAATGGCATCAAACCGATCCGGATCGGCCATCTCATGCACGCTCTCGCGGATATCCTCAAAGAGCTTGCCGGTCACAAGCGTTTCGGAATTGAACGGCACATAGCCCACAGAGCGGCGCGCCCCGTAGAAATGGCTCACAAAGGTCAGACCATAGACACAACAGGCCGACCCGCTCAGCACCGTCGCCACCCGCTTCATCCGCAGGCCCACGCGCAGGGACCCAAAGGCCGGGCACATGCTCTGCGGCTGGTCATGCGGCCCCTTGGGATAATCACGGGCATATTGATCGAGCAATTCGGACTGCCCCGCCATGCGCGCAGCCTTTTCCATCTCAGCCCCGGAATGGCAGCCACCCGCCAGATCGGGCGCGGTCTCAACGGCGGTGCCGGTGATCACATGGGCCTCGGCGGCCCCGTCATATGTAACTTCATCGCTCATGACGCCCGCCTTTGAGGAGAGGCCTGCGCCTCCCGGTCGGTGGTCTGCTCTGCGGCCTGAATATCGGCCAGAAGGCGGCGCAATTGCTCAGGCCGCGCGCGCGCAAGCAGGCGCTGCACCTCAGCCAGAGTTTCGCGACGGGGCTCGTTAGACATCGTCATAAACCACCTCCAGCGATGCTTTGGGTGCCGCGTATTTGCCGCGCATGTCCGCGTCCGTGGCGGGCTCCAAAACGTAATCGCCCCCCGTATCCTTGCTATCGAAGAGCGCCAGCAGCCCATCCTGATCGAGCGGATTGGGTCGCACCGGTGGGGCCACGGACACCGCGTCGGCCAATTGCGCAAAGAGATCGCCCCACTGGCTCGCCGCTGTGCCAACGATTTGATAGTTTGCAGATTTCTTGCGCAGATCGTCATCCTGCGGGATCGCGGCCAGCACCGGGATATTGACCGCTTTGGCAAAGGCTTGTGCCTCGCCGGAATGGTCATCCTTGTTGATCACAAGGCCCGCGACACCCACGTTGCCGCCCAGCTTGCGGAAATACTCGACCGCAGAACACACGTTGTTGGCCACATAGAGCGATTGCAGATCGTTCGAGGCCACCAGAATGACCTTTTGCGCCATGTCCCGCGCGATCGGCAGACCAAAGCCGCCACAAACTACATCGCCCAGGAAATCGAGCAGGACGTAATCGAAATCCCAATCGTGAAAGCCCAGCTTTTCCAACAGCTCGAACCCGTGGATGATCCCGCGCCCGCCACAGCCCCGGCCCACTTCCGGCCCGCCCAGCTCCATCGCAAAGACGCCACCGCGCTTGAAACAGACATCCCCGATCTTGACCGGCTCACCAGCGAGGTTCTTCTTGGTCGAGGTCTCGATGATCGTCGGGCACGCCTTGCCGCCAAAGAGCAGGCTCGTCGTGTCGGATTTCGGATCACAACCAATGAGCAGCACGCGCTTGCCCATCTCGGCCATCATGTGGCTCAGATTGGCCAAGGTGAAGGATTTGCCGATGCCGCCCTTGCCATAGATCGCGATGATCTGCGTCTTGGACTTGGGTTCGCCCTGCGGAATTTCGAGCGTCGGCTCTTCATGCGCCTCGTCGCGCAGCCGGCGGTCGAACTCTTTGAGATTCGGCACGTCGTCCTTCATGCTGCGTCCTTCCAGTTGAGTATCATTTTCAGGCAGTCGGGATCGCTGAACGCGGTCCGATAGGCCTGCGGTGCGGTCTTGGACGATGCCTGATGCGTGATCAGGCCGCCCAGGCTGAGCGCGCCCGATTCGACCAAGGCGCGGGTCGCGGTCAGGTCATCATGGACCCATTCCGCCGCCACGCGCAGCCGCGCTTCCTTCATGAACGCCATGGGAAAGGCAAAGCTGAGCGCCTGCGGATAAAACCCCGCCAGCACCACCTCGCCGCCCTTGGCCAGGCGGCCAATCAGCGTGTTCAGGATCGCGGGATCGCCCGAGGCATCGTAGATCGCGCGATAATCGCGGCGCGTGTCATTGTCAGGATGGATCACCGGATAGCCCTGTGCGCCCGCGCTGCGCCCGGCCTGCGTTTCCCAGACGGTGGGCGCAGGGGCCCCCGCCGCAATCGTCAATCGCGCCAGCAACCGGCCCAAGACGCCATGCCCCACGATGAGATCGGGCACGGCCTTGTCCAGCCCCGCCATCGCATGCCGCGCCGTCGCCGCCAGCGCCAGGAGCGCGCCTTCGGCCCCGAATCCTGCATCGATTCGGCAGACGCGCGACGCCTTGGTCACAAGCCGCGCCGAAGCAGCCCCCAAAGAGACCAAAGGCCCCCTCGTAGCAATCGGCACCGGGGACGAACACATGATCACCGGGCTTGTAGCCCGTGCCGGGTGCGGCCTCGACCACCTCGCCAGCGGCCTCGTAACCGGGCACCAACGGATAGCCCATACCGGGGAACGGCGGCATCTGCCCGGACCAAAACAGCTTTTCCGTGCCGGTGGAAATACCCGAATGGGTCACATCGACCACCAGATCCCCGGCCCCCGGCGCCTTGAGCGTCAGACTGTCAACCGAGAGGTCTTCTGGTCCCCTGAGATGAACGGCGCGGGTTTCGATGGCGGCCTCCTGTCCGTTGTCTGACAGTGTCAGATTCTGGATTCCCCTTGCTTGTAAGTGTAACGGGACAGGCTAAAGTGTCAATCTTTCTTTACACTGTCAGAATTATTTTCGTCATGCTGTCTTTACACAGCTGAGCGCGCTGGTGACGAAGGGGCGTGGGCTGTGCGGGATACGGATATCCGTGAACCCCGCCCTGCGGCACATCGCGGCAATGCGCGCGGCAGAGCGGGCGCGCCCCGTGCCCATCGCCATGGTATAAAAGGCAAAATAGACGTCACCCGCGCGTTCTGGCCGCGCGCCACCTGCCATCGGCTCTGCAACAATCAATCGCCCTCCGGCAGGCAAGGCCGCATGGACCTTGGCCAAAAGCGCCGTCACTGTAGCGTCGTCATGGTCATAAAGCACCCGGATGAGCGAAATCGTATCGGCCCCCTCCGGCAGCGGATCACTTCGAAAAGAGCCCGGAACAAGTGTCAACCGCGCAGTCAGCCCGGCCTGCGTCAACCGCGCCCGCGCCGAAGGAATGACCTCTGGCAAATCAAAGAGGCTCAACCGCAAATCAGGGGATCGCGCGGCGACCGCCGCCAGAAACGCACCGCTGCCCCCGCCGATATCCAGTAAATGCCGTGCCTCCTTGAACGACACCATCCGAAGCACATCCTGCGCCACCAGACCCTGAGATTGCGCCATAAGGTCCGAGTAGCGGCGCGCCACCTCTGGCTCCACTTCCGCCGCCGCGCCAAAGACATAGGGCCAGAACCGCGCCAGTTCGGTTTCACCCTCCCCGCGCAACAGCGCCACGGGATCGGCCATGTCGGCGTAAAAGGCGCGGTGATGGCGAATCATCGCCTCCAACCCCGGCACGCCCAGAATCGCCGCCCCCTTGCGCGCCAGCGCAAAGCTCCCGTCGCGCCGCCGCCGCAGCAACCCAAGCGCCGCCCCCGCCTGAAGCAATATTGCCATACGGTCTTCGGCCATTCCCGCGCGCCGCGCCAGATCAGCCGGGCTTTGCGGTCCTTCCGCCAAACGGTTCAGCAGGTCCAACTCGACCAGCGCCGATAGCACCTGCGACTGCACAAATCCTTGGACAATATCGAAAATCTCGGCCCCGTCGCGCCGGGCGATGCCGCGCGTCAAGGGAAAACCGCTGGCCCAATGCTGAAACCGTGGATTGGCAATGAGCCGCGTCAGCCAGCCGCCGCGCGACCGCAATGGGCGCTCGGGCAGATCGCCCGCCACAGCCATATCAGGCCCGCATGCGCGCAGGCAGCACCGAAATGATGCGCTCGGCCTGCATCTGCACCATCTTGGCCAGCCGCGCCTCGCCGGGGCAGGACGGGATCGACGAAATCGCCCCCGCCAGAATATCCTTGAGCCGCGTCACGGCACCCGCCACCCCCAATTGCGACACCGCATTGGGCCGCCCGTGCAGATCGTCCTGCCCCACCGGCTTGCCCAAGGTCTCGGCATCCAAGAGCGCATCACGCAGATCATCCGCCACCTGAAACGCGGCCCCGATACGCGCCCCCAACTCATACCACGGCTCAGGCTCGTGCCCCGCCGCGATGGCCCCCATCTCCGTGGCGGCGATAAACAGCGCGCCGGTCTTGGAGCGGTGATAGGCCTCAAGATCGACCGTCGGCTCGCTTTCCCAGCCTTGGCCCGCGCAAATCCCGTTCGGCATGCCGCTCCGCCGCGCCAGCGCGAGGATCAGCGCATTGGCACGCGCCGCATCACGGTCCGCCACACGAGCCAGAATCTCAAAGGACATGATGATGAGCGCATCCCCGGTCAGCACCGCCAGCGGCGTCGGAATAGGCGCGATGCACCGAAGCCTTGCCCCGTCGCAAATCCGCATCGTCGAAACAGGGCAGATCGTCATGCACGAGGCTCGCGCAATGCATGATCTCCAGCGCGGCGGCAGCGGCATCGCTCAACTCGGGCCGGTCATCGCCACAGGCCAGCGCCACGGACATCAGAATCGTTGGGCGAATACGCGCGCCGCCCGGGCTGGTGGCATAATCGAGGGCGTCTGCCAATCGCGCCGGGGTCTGCCCGGCCTGCCCCCGCGCAATCGCCTGCGCAATGGCCGCCTCAATGCGGGTCTCGATGGGCATGGCCGCTCCTTTTTCGAGGGATGTATCAACATTCTGACACACCATGTGTAAATCATACTGGACACATTGCGCGCGCGAGTCAACAATCGCGTTATGAAATCAGACACGCCCCCTCTGGAACCGCGCGACAGGGTTGTGATCGTCGGCGCCGGGATCGCGGGGCTGGCCACAGCACTGCGCCTTGCCCATGCAGGGCTAGCCGTCACGGTGCTGGAACGGCACGCGGGCCCCGGCGGCAAGATGCGTGCCCTGCCCTCGGAGGCCGGGCCGGTCGACGCCGGCCCCACGGTCCTTACGATGCGCGGCGTGTTTGACGCACTTTTTGCAAGCGTCGGGGCCCGGCTTGAGGATCACATCGACCTCGTGCCACAGGACATCCTCGCCCGCCATTTCTGGCCCGATGGCAGCCACCTTGACCTCTTTGCCGACGAAGCCCAGAGCCGTGCCGCAATCCATGGCTTTGCGGGCGACCGCGCCGCCCGGCAATTCACCCGCTTTTGCGCCCGCGCGCGCCGCCTCTTCACGGCCTTTGATTCCCCGATGATGCAGGCCGCCGCCCCCTCCTCTCTGGCCCTCGCCGCGACGGTCGCCCGGCAACCCACATTGATCCGCGCCATGGCGCCACTCTCGACCTTGGCACAAAGCCTTTCGCGCCAGTTCGACGATCCGCGCCTCAGACAGCTCTTTGGCCGTTATGCCACCTATGTCGGTGGCTCGCCCTATCAGTCCCCGGCGCTCCTGTCGCTGATCTGGCAGGCCGAGGCGGCGGGCGTCTGGGTGGTGCGGGGCGGCATGCACCGCTTGGCACAGAGCCTCGCAACCCTCGCCAGCGCCCATGGGGCGCAGTTTCACTATGGAACCCATGTCGCTCGGATCGAGACCGAAGGGCCGCAGGTGCGCGGCGTCACGCTTGGCGATGGCACCCGGCTTGCGGCGGATTTCATCGTTTTCAACGGTGATCCCCGCGCCCTTGCCTCGGGCTTGCTCGGACCTGCCGCAACCGCGGTCGCCCCACCAGACAACGAAACTGCCGCGCAGCCTCTCGGCGCAGGTCTGGGCCTTTGCCGCCACGCCCTCAGGTCCCGACCTGGCACATCACAACGTATTTTTCGCCGCCGATGCCCGCAGCGAATTCGACGATCTGCTCGCCGGGCGCTGCCCACGCGACCCCACAGTTTATGTCTGCGCTCAGGATCGCGGCCTACCCGAACAGCCGCCCCACCGCGAGCGGTTCGAGATCATTCTCAACGCGCCACCGCTTGATGGCCTCACCCAAACAGCCGAGGATTTTGCCTCATGTCACACCCGGACCTTTCAAACCCTCGCAGCTTTTGGCCTGCGCTTCAATCCCTTGCCGGGCGAGGGGGCTCTGACGACACCGGCGCGGTTCGACCGGATGTTCCCGGCCTCTCTCGGATCGCTCTACGGGCAGAGCCCGCACGGCATGACAGCGGGGCTCAAACGACCCACGGCGCGCACACCCATCCGGGGCCTCTACCTCGCGGGGGGCGGGGCGCATCCGGGGGCGGGGGTGCCGATGGCCACGCTCTCCGCCCGGCACGCGGCAGAGGCGATCTTGAACGACCGAATTTCGATCTCGACGTGCCCTCCAATGGCTACGCCTGGTGGTATGTCGACGGGTTGAGCGATGATGGCGGGCGCGCGGTCAGCGTGATCGGGTTCATCGGCTCGGTGTTCTCGCCGTGGTATGCGTGGTCGGGCCGCCGCAACCCGGCCAACCATGTCTGCATCAACGTTGCCACTTATGGCCCCGGCGGACGCTTTACCATGACGGATCGGGGCACATCGGCCCTGCGCCAGACCCGCGACTGCCTGACCGTCGGCCCCTCGTCCATGCGGTGGGAAAATGACCGCCTGATCATCGAGATCAACGAAATCTCCTCGCCCCCGCTCATTTCCCGCGTGCGCGGGCGCATCACCGTGACCCCGACGGCCCTGACGCAAGTGGAATTGCCGCTCACCCCCGAGGGCACCCATATCTGGCGGCCCTTCGGCCCCACCTCGACCATCGAGGTCGATCTCGACGCCCCCGGTTGGCAATGGCAGGGGCATGGCTATTTCGACGCCAATTTCGGCACCCGCGCTCTGGAGCAGGATTTCCGATATTGGACATGGGGGCGCTATCCGGTGCGGGGTGGCTCCACCTGTTTTTACGACGCGGTGCGGATGGATGGGTCTTCGCTCGCCACGGCGGTGCATTTCGACGCGGACGGACAGGCACAGGACATCGCGCTGCCGCCCAAGGTGGCGATGCGGCGCAGCCTCTGGCAGGTGGCCCGCGACACCCGCGCCGACGCCGGATACAAACCGCATCAGGTGAAACCCATGCTCGACGCGCCCTTTTACAGCCGCTCGGCGGTCAAGACGCGGCTCGATGGTGAAGAAACTGTAGGGGTGCACGAGGCGCTTGACCTCACCCGCTTTCGCATGGGCCTGCTAAAACCCATGCTCGCGGTGCGCGTGCCGCGCCGCGCGCGGTGGAAGTTCAACGACGCGCCCTGATCCGGGCGCGTCACTGCTTTAGATGTGGATCACCCGATCATAGGCATCAAGCACACTTTCGTGCATCATCTCGCTCAGCGTGGGATGCGGGAAAACCGTGTTCATCAGGTCTTCTTCGGTGGTCTCCAACTGGCGACCCACCACATAGCCTTGGATCAACTCCGTCACCTCGGCGCCCACCATATGTGCGCCCAAGAGTTCGCCCGTCTTGGCATCGAACACCGTCTTGATCATGCCTTCCGGCTCGCCCAGCGCAATCGCCTTGCCATTGCCGATGAACGGGAACCGGCCAACCTTGACGGCATAGCCCTTTTCCTTGGCCTTGGCCTCGGTCAGGCCCACGCTCGCCACCTGCGGATGGCAATAGGTGCAGCCGGCGATGCTCTCGGGTTTCACCGGATGCGGATGCCCGCCCGCGATCAATTCGGCCACCATCACGCCCTCATGGCTGGCCTTGTGCGCCAGCCTGGGCGCGCCCGCGATATCGCCGATGGCATAGAGACCGTCCACGCCGGTGCGGCAATATTCATCCGTCACGACATGGGTGCGGTCAATCTTGACGCCCAGCGCCTCAAGGCCCAGCCCCTCGACATTGCCCACGATCCCCACGGCAGAGATCACCGTGTCGAATTCGTGCTGCTCGACCTTGCCACCCACCTCGATATGCGCGGTGACTTTGCCTTTGCCACGGTCCAACTGCTTGACCATGGCCTTCTCCATGATCTTCATCTTTTGCTTGGTAAACGCTTTCTTGGCAAATGCGGAAATCTCGGCATCCTCGACCGGCAGAATACGCTCCATCACCTCGACCACCGTCGTCTCGGCCCCGAGCGTGTTGTAGAAACTGGCAAATTCGATGCCGATCGCCCCCGATCCGATCACCAAGAGTTTCTTGGGCATCCGGGACGGCACCAGCGCGTGCTTGTAGGTCCAGACCAGATCGCCATCCGCCTCAAGCCCCGGCAATTCGCGCGCGCGCGCACCGGTGGCCAGAATGATGTGCTTGGCCTCCAGCTCTTCCGTGCCCTTCTCGGTCTTGACGCTGACCTTCCCCTTGGCGGGCAGTGTCGCCTCGCCCATCACCACCGTGACCTTGTTCTTCTTCATCAGATGCGCGACACCGCCGCTCAACTGCTTGGCCACCCCGCGCGAGCGCTTGACCACAGCATCCAGATCATAGCCAATTCCATCGGCCTTGAGCCCGAATTCCTTGGCGCGGTGCATCAGATGAAACACCTCGGACGACCGCAGCATGGCCTTGGTCGGGATACAGCCCCAGTTGAGGCAAATGCCCCCCATGTGCTCGCGCTCGACAATGGCCACCTTGAGGCCCAGCTGCGCACCCCGGATCGCAGCCACATAGCCTCCAGGACCCGCCCCGATTACGATCATGTCATAGGTAGTCGATGCCATGTGGCCCTCCGTTTTCCAAATTTAGTTTGCCATTAAACTATTTTTCGCAAAATCGCAACGCAACATGATTGACCGATTGAACAAACAATCGTCAGACGTGTCTTTTCAGCAATTCGGAACGCGAATAAGGCCGCTGATCATGCCGCCTGCATGATCCGCCGCAGGGTGCCGCCATAGCCGCCCCCGTCCTCGAACGCCCGTTCCGATGCGGTGGATGGCCGCGCCAGCGCTGCGTTGCGATAGGGAAAGCGGCCAAACTGCCGGATAACCTCGCGATGCGCGCGCGCATGCGTCAGGTTCTGCTCGCCATGCTCAGGCATCCGCTCGCACATCAGGCGTACACATCGTTCCTGATCGCAGAGGTTCTCGGAATGCATGAGCGGCAGGTAAAAGAATTGCCGCGCCGGCTCGTCGATCCGCAGGTCCCAGCCGCGATTGATCGCCACCTTGCCCGCCGCGAGCGCCTGCTGATCGGTAGCAAAGGCACGCGCATCGTCACGGAACATATTGCGCGGGAATTGATCGGTCAGGATCACATATGCCAGCATCCCGTTGGGATAGGTCAGCCAAAGGCCATACGCCCCCTCGCGCGCATTCTCCCATGCTGCCAAAAAGCGCTCCCGCACCTCGGTATCCAGCGTCTCTGACGCCTTGTACCACCCCTCCGGTCCGACTTCATCCAGCCAGAACCGCAGCACGTCGTCGGGTGTGACCATAGGGGGACTCCTCAATATCCTATGACGTTTCCATGACGGTAACGGGATTTCCTCCCATTCCACAGTAACATAATACTACAGAAGGGACATATTTTCCCGATTTCAATCCTCTTTCGCGTCTTGCGCGGTCTCGATGGCATATTCTTGCGCAAATTCCACCGCCATTGGGGACGCATTGGGCGAAACCGGCATGTAGCGGTCGGTTTCGCGCACTGTCGGTGCCTTGCGCTGCGTCATGCGATAGATCGCATAGGCCACCATCGCGAACATCAGCACCGCGATATAGAGGAAATAGCCGCCCGGCCCCATCACCCCCATCATCCAGCCGACCATCAGCGGTCCCGCGATGGCCCCCAACCCGTTGATGAACACCATGCCACCCGCCGCCGCCGCCATATCCTCATGCGCGAGAAAGTCGTTGGTATAGGCAATCAGCAGCGAATAGAGCGGGTTCGACGTGCCCCCGACGATAAAGGCCGCAAGCATCAGGAACCAGAAATTATCGCCCAGCATCATGCCGATCACCGCCCCGACGCCGGTGCCCAGCGACACTGCCGCAATCAGCTTGCGCCGATCCATCCTGTCCGACAGCCAGCCCAGCGGGTATTGTGCCACCACAGCAGCCACGTAGAATGACGCCACAAAAGCCGAGATTTGCCCGACATTCAGCCCTGCTTCGGCCCCATAAACCGCCGCCATCCCGAACTGCGCGGCAAAGACGCCACCCGTCAGCAGCATTCCAACACAGCCCAGCGGAGAGATCTTCATGATCTGCCGCAGCGACAGCGGCTTGGTCGTGCCAAAGGCGGGCGTCGGGCTGACCGAGAGCAGAATGGGCGCAAAGGCCAGCGACACCAGAACCGACGGGATCACGAACAGCACATAGCCCGACGGGTCCGCCAAGACCATCAAACCTTGTGCCGACACGATCCCGATCATCTGCACGATCATGTAGAGCGACAGCGCCTTGCCGCGCGTGGCATTGGTGGCGGAATTGTTCAACCAGCTTTCGGCGGTCACATAGACGCCCGAGAAACAGAACCCGATCAGCACCCGCCCCACAGACCACGCCCATGGTTCGGCAATCGTCGGATAGAGGATCAGCACCGCAGAAATCATCGAGCCAAGGGCCGCAAAAACCCGCACATGCCCGACCCGTCGGATCATCTCCGGCGCCAACCGAGAGCCGAACAGGAACCCCACGAAATAGGACGACATGACCACCGACATCTCATAGGTCGAAAACCCCTCGAGCGCGCCGCGCACCCCCAGAAGCGTGCCTTGCATGCCATTGCCCACCTGCAACAACATCATGCCCAGCAAGAGGGCCCATGCCCCCGACAGCACCTGAAACATCGCGCTCTCCTTGTTCTTTGGGATCAGCCTAACAGATGCACATCCACGCGGCACCCCAAAGACGACTCACCCTGTCGCTTGCGCGTCCCGCCTGTCAGGCTTTGCCATGGGGATCAACAGCGAGGCATCCCCATAAGAGAAAAAACGATAGCGCTCCGCCACCGCATGCGCATAAACGTGCCGGATCGTGTCTTGCCCCATCAGGGCGGAAACCAGCATCATCAGCGTCGATTTCGGTAGGTGGAAATTGGTCATCAAGGCATCGGTGACGCGAAATTCGAACCCCGGATAGATGAAAATATCCGTATCCCCCGACCAGGCCGCAATCTCGCCTGTGGCCCGCGCTGCCGTTTCGATCAGGCGCAGCGCGGTGGTGCCCACCGGAATGATCCGCCCTCCCGTCGCGCGCGTGGCGGCAATCTCTGCAGCGGCCTTGGCGCTCACTTCGCCCCATTCGGCATGCATCCGGTGGGTGGTCACATCCTCGACCTTGACCGGCAGGAACGTGCCCGCCCCCACATGCAGCGTGACATGGGTGAACCCCACCCCCATCGCCGCCAACTCTGCCAAAAGCGCCTCGTCGAAATGCAACGACGCGGTGGGGGCCGCGACCGCCCCCGGCGCCCGCGCCCAGACGGTCTGATAATCGACCTTGTCCTGCTCATCCGCCGGACGGCGCGCGGCGATATAAGGCGGCAGCGGCATCGCCCCGGCCTCGGCCAGCACAGCATCGAAATCGTCGCCCTTGAGGTTGAACCGCAGACGCCCCTGCCCCTCGTCCTTGGCCTCGAGCACCGCCGACAACCGGTCGGAAAACACGATTTCCTCGCCCTCGTTGATCTTCTTGAGCGGCTTGATCAGCGCGCCCCAGGTGCCCTCCGCCCCCGGCTCCAGCAACGTGACCTCGATCTTGGCCGCCGTGTCCCCCTGCGCGCCGGACCGATGGCGCAGCCCACTCAGCCGCGCCGGGATCACCCGCG
This sequence comes from Roseovarius mucosus DSM 17069, assembly GCF_000768555.3. Taxonomy (GTDB): domain Bacteria; phylum Pseudomonadota; class Alphaproteobacteria; order Rhodobacterales; family Rhodobacteraceae; genus Roseovarius; species Roseovarius mucosus. Next base: position 387,909 of record NZ_KN293975.1, on the reverse strand, counting down.
TATCATTCAGCACCAGCCGATCACCAGGCCGCAACCAGCGCCCCAGGTCAGCCACCCCCGCATCGGTGATCGCACCGCCCTCTGCCACCAGCAGCCGCGCCGCGCGCCGGGGTCTTGCGGGACGCGTGGCAATCAACGCCTCCGGCAAGTCAAAGTCGAAATCCGATAGCTTCATCTGTCCTGTCTTTGGTGAATGTCCTGCGCCTCGCGCGCCGCGGGCCTCTCAACCTGCCCCGAGGTGGCCGCACGCCCCGTGCCCACCGTGGGCGCAGGCCGCCGGAACATCTCGCGAAGAAAGCCGGGGGCCAGCGCCGAGAGCGGGTTAACCGACACGTCCGGGTCCGATGATGGACCCTTGAGCGTATAATTCATCCCGATAAGCCCCTCGCCGGGCCGGGTAAAGGCCTCTCCGATCCCGTTGAGCAGATAGACCGGCGAAACCACGCCCTGCATGTCCATCCGCTTGTCGGCAAGACGGTAATAGCCATCCATCGAAATCCCGACCGATGCCCCCACAGCACTGCCTTCCAGCAGGATCAATCGCTCCGGCGTCAGGCGAAACCGCGCATCGACCCGGCCAAAATGCAACCCTTGCCCGGAAAACTGCTCCAACAGGCCCACGATGCTCACCGTATTCAAGAGCGCCGCCAGAGCTGGGGCCTCCTTGACGCGGACCTGATCAATCCCCAACACGCCGTCATAGCTTCCAGGCTCCGGCGCGGGCGTCAGCACCAGTTCCAGCGTTCCCTCACGCGCCTGTTGCAACAGCCCCGCCGCCTTGAGCACACCGCCCGCATCGTCTGCCCGAATACGGAATGCGCTGCGCCCGCCCACCGGCACCACCTGCCCCGTCACCGGGGCAATGCCGTTCACAAGCCCACGAAAATTGCCGCTCATCCCCCCCGCCGTGTCGAGATCACCGCGAAACTCGGTCAGCGCCAGACCCTCCGAGATCTGCAACCGTTCCAACTGCAAGGCGATGGGCACGCCCTGCCCGCCGGTAGCGCCGTCACCTGACCCGCCGAGCGACGTTTGGCGCAAATCGACCGTTCCGCCCGTAACCTCGACCCGTGGCGCAGCCCCTGCGCCCCGACCGACCAGCGCCACGGGCGCATCGAACCAGCCGCCCAACGTGACCCTGCTGAACTCGGCCCGGTCCAACCCGCCGCCCGCGTTCAGGCTCACCCGCCCGCGCGCCTCCAGCCCGGCCCCGCTCAGACCCAGCGCCGTGATCTCGGGCACCTCGCCCAAGCGGCCCGTCACATCGAGCCGCCCGAGCTGCGACGCACCCAGCGCCCAATCCAGTTGCGGCAATCGCAAACCAACCCCCGCCAAATCCGAACTCAGCGCAAATTCCGGCGCCTGCCCCTTGGCAAAGCCGATTTCCATTACCCCCTGCCCCGCGCCTGTCACGCTGCCCGGCGGCAGACCAATGGCGAACTCGTCAAGAAACCGCTGCGACAGCTCGATCTGCCCGCGCACCCGGCTCTCACCCTGCGGATTGCGACCAATCGCCATGTCCCAACTGCCGCGCACCGGCACGTCGCCCACCTGTGCCGCGCCGCCGATTTCCAGATGCGTGTTGCTCGCCTCGACCGCCAGTGTCTCCGCCGTCAACACCCGCCCCTTGATAAGACTGTCGCTGCGTACCTCGCTCAGCGTGCCGGTCACGTCAAAGGCCACCTCTTCTGTCGTCAGCTGCTTTTTCAAGAGGAACGTCAACTGTCCCGCCAATTCGGCCTGGCCTTCCGCCACAGTCACCGGCTGCCCGGCCTTTTGCAGAAACCGGAAGGGCGGCGAATCCAGCAGCGACAGTGCTGCCGTGATCGTGCTTTGGGTCCGCAAAACGGCCTCTGCCGGGCTTTCCTTGACCCGCACATCGGGAATGATGAAACTCGTGCCTGCCACGTCGATCGCACCGCCCTCGTCGGTCACCACCTCCCCGCGCTCGGCATGGATCACAAAGCGGTTGTCATAGAGCGACGCCCGCCCAGAGGCCCCGGTAATGGGCGGCACATCGCGGACATAGACCGTTTCCAGATCCGCGAAATCAAAGCCAAGATAGAACTCGGGGCGATGTTCGGGCAAGAGACGCAATGCGAACTGAATGTCCTTCAAATCGGCCTTGGCCACGTTCTGCTCGATCCAGTCGCGTGTATTGGCCTTGGCGGCGCGGGGCCAGAGCGCCATCAACCGCTCCGGGGCCAGCCCATCCATTTCGCCTTCCAGTGAAATATCCCAGCCGGCATCGCCACCGCGCGCCTCACCATGCGCCCGCAGGTATTGCCCCTGATCGCTCAGTGTCAATGCCCCCAAGGTCAGCACAAAGGGTTGTAACCGCAGCCGCAACGCCACCTGCGCCTCTTCAAGCTGGATCGGTTCAGGATAGAGATCGGCAGGGTCCGCTACCACGTCGCTCACCCGGATCTGCGCCTGCAATTCGCGCGGCCATCCGTCCTCCATCCCTACCAGCCGCGCGCTGCCCTCAGCCCGCGCCTGGCCCCAGGCGCTATCCACCGACAATTCAGTAAAGCGGATTTCCTGGGCCGTCGGATCATAGGTGAAATAGCTGCGCGCCGCGCGGAACTTGATCGGGGCGGTGGCGGGCGTGGGCTGAAGCACGCCTGCGCCAATCTGCAACGTGGCATTGAGCGGGCCCAGACGCCCCTCGCCATCGACCCCTGCGCGCAGCGCCCCCGAAATCGGCGCCTCCAACGCCCCAAGCCAGGCCAGCGCAGGCGATTGCCCGGCAATGTCACCCGCCGGCATATCCTCGAACGTGGCGCCAAACTCTGCCGCCTTGCTGCCGATGCGGCCCGCGTAATTCACCGCCAGCGTGGTCGCGTAGTCGCGCGCGCCCAAGAGCGCCACATCGCCGCGCAAGGTGATCTCTTTGCCTGCGCGCACCAACTCCAGCCGTCCGCCATCCGCGCTCCAGGCGCGGCCTGCGCGGGCATCCTCATAGCGCAGCGTCAGATTGTCTGCCGTCACGCGCGTCAACGCGTCCAGCTGCGGCCGGGCAAAGAGCGCATCCAGCTGCTCGTTGAAGGTGCCGCCCTGCCCCGCTCCCTCGAACATGATCGCGAATTCGCCCGACGCCAGCCGCCGCAGACCCAACCGCGCGCCCGACAGATGCACCGCCTCGGGTTGCACCTCGCCGCGCAAGAGCGGCGCCGGTGCGACCGTCACCGCAAGCGATCCCAGAGTGACCAGCGTTACACCATCGAGATTGGCCAGCACCACATCCCGCAGCGCCACCCGCGGTACCAGATCCTCGCCCACAACCAGTGACATCTCGCCGAACCGCAGGGCATAACCCGGCACGCTCGCATCAATCCGCGCTGCAATCCGCGCCTGCACCCAGTCAGGCGCGCGCAGGTGCGCCCCGATGCTCATCGCCACCCCAAGGCCCAGCACAACCAACAGTACCGCGCTTGAAAAACAGAACTGCATCACATGTCGCAGCGCGCGCCGCCCCTTGCGGGCGCGCTTGCTGGTCTTGAGTGCAGTCTCCGGCGTTTCCGCCGCGCCCTGCTCTTGTGTCGGCTGCGTGCTCATCTTATCCGTTCGGGCGCATGCCGCGCCTCTCTTTTGCCTCGTGGCTTTATTCTGGTCTCTTGCGACCTAATATGGAATTCACAATTTTTCACCCCAGAGGATATCCCATGCCTGACACATCCGAAATGGCCCCCGATTTCACCCTGCCGCGCCCCGGTGGCGATCCTGTTACGCTCTCGGCCCTGCGTCCCGGCGCGGTCGTGCTGTTTTTCTACCCGCGCGATGATACCTCTGGCTGCACCAAAGAGGCGGTTGCCTTCTCCAGCCTCAAGGATCAGTTCGACGCCGCCGGGGTTACAGTGCTGGGCATTTCCAAGGACAGCCTCGCCAGCCACGAGAAATTCCAATCCAAACATGCCCTTACCGTGCCGCTTTTATCCGACGAGCATAGCCAGGTCTGCGAAGACTATGGCGTCTGGAAGGAAAAGAGCATGTATGGCAAGAAATTCTTTGGCATCGAGCGCTCGACCTTCCTGATCGACGGGGAGGGGCGCATCGCCCGCGCCTGGCGCAAGGTCAAGGTGCCCGGTCACGCCGAAGAGGTGCTGGACGCGGTCAAGGCGCTGTGAGCGAGCTGACCTTGACAGAAATGGCCGTCGCGGTGCTCTCGACCCGCGATGGCCGCGCCAAGACGGCGCTCTCGCGCGCCCATGCCGCCACGTGGTTTGCCGCCCGCGCCGAGGGGCGCGCCCTTCCCTTGGGCAACGCTGTGCCGCCCCTGCGCCCGGCCCGCCCCGAACAGCCCACCTTGCTCGACCCGCGCGACGTGCCGCGCCGCCGCCCCGGCTCGGTGCAGGGACGCATTGCCCTTCTGCATGCCGTGGCCCATATCGAACTCAACGCCGTGGACCTGCACTGGGACATCATCGCGCGCTTTGCCGACACGCCCATGCCGCTTGGATTTTACGATGACTGGGTCAAATCTGCCGACGAGGAATCAAAGCATTTCAACATGATATGCGACTGTCTTGAAGCGATGGGCAGCCATTATGGCGCTCTGCCCGCCCATGCCGGCATGTGGCGCGCCGCCGAAGACACCGCGCAGGATTTTCTTGGCCGCCTCGCCGTCGTGCCCATGGTGCTCGAGGCGCGCGGCCTTGATGTCACCCCCGGCATGATCGAGGTGTTCGAGCGCGCAGGCGAGACCGCCGCCGTCGCCGCGATGCAGGTGATCTATGCCGAAGAGGTGCATCACGTCGCCTATGGCTCCAAGTGGTTTCACTTTCTCTGCGGTCGCCATGACATCGACCCCAAGACCGCCTTTCACGACCTCGTGCGCCGCTACTTCCACGGCGCGTTGAAACCGCCCTTTAATGAAGAAAAGCGCGCAGAGGCGGGCATCCCGCCCGACTTTTACTGGCCTCTCACCGAAAGCAGCTCAATCAAAGGTTGAAATATGGCGTGCGCTATCGGCGAATTTCCGCCGCTCGGGCGGGAAACAGCCCAGCTTCGCCTCAAGATTGGTCAAAAATCTTGCCCATAGGCGGACCGCTGGCTAATCACGTTTCATTGCGGCCTCCTCAAAAGTGAATGCCGCAAACGGACGATGGCAGGGGCAACAGGGACATTGAGCGCGTGAGAACAAGACTTGCGATAAAAATCCATGCGATCCTCGAGAGGTACTTTCCCGAACGCCGGGTCTTTTTGCGATCCGATAACGATACGCGCTTCATCCGCCTGCGCCCCTCAACCCAGCTTTTCGCCTTTCTCGGGGCCTCGGCCATCATCGCCTGGTCGATCATCGCCACCTCAATTCTGGTGATGGACAGCATCGGCGCGGGCAATTTCCGAGAACAGGCCAAGCGCGATCAGCGCACCTATGAAAACCGCCTCAACGCGCTCTCTTCCGAGCGTGACAAGCGCGCCCAAGAGGCGATTGCCGCGCAAGAGCGGTTCTCGTCCGCGCTCGAACAGATTTCGCTGATGCAATCCGAATTGCTGGCCTCTGAAACCCGCCGTCGCGAACTGGAAACCGGCATCGAGGTGATCCAGTCCACCCTACGCCGCACCATGTCCGAGCGCGAGGAGGCCCGCGACCAAGCCGAGCAACTGGCTCTGTCAATCGAGTCAGAAGGCGGCTCGGGTGTTGGCCTGACCGCTGATGCGGGCTCTGACGCGACAGTCGATTTCCTGACCGCCGCACTGGAGGATGCCGCCGAAGAACGCGACACCACCATCGCCAATGCCCAGGACGCGTTGCTCAAGGCCGAAGAAATGGCGTTGGAACTGGAACTGCTCAAGGATCAGAACGACCAGATCTTCAGCCAACTAGAAGATGCCATGGCCATTTCGGTCGAACCGCTGGACAAGATGTTCCGCGCTGCGGGCCTCAATACCGACAACCTGCTCCAAACCGTGCGTCGGGGCTATTCCGGTCAGGGCGGCCCGCTGATGCCGCTCTCCTTCTCCACCAAGGGCGAAGAACCCTCGGTGGACGCCGAACGCGCCAACCGCATCCTTGGCCGCATGGATGAGTTGAACCTCTATCGCATCGCCGCGCAAAAGGCGCCCTTTGCCCTGCCGGTCAAGAGCGCGTTCCGCTACACCTCGGGTTATGGCATGCGCTGGGGTCGGATGCACCAGGGCACCGATTTCGCCGCCCCCCATGGCACGCCGATCTACTCCACCGCCGATGGCGTCGTCACCCACGCAGGCTGGCTTTCGGGCTATGGCCGCCTGATCAAGATCCAGCACGCCTTCGGGATCGAGACCCGCTACGCGCATTTGTCGCAAATCCGTGTCAACGTCGGGCAAAGGGTCTCGCGTGGCGAGCGGATTGGTGATATGGGCAACTCTGGACGTTCTACGGGCACACATCTACACTACGAAGTCCGCGTCGGCGACAAGTCCGTCAACCCCATGATATACATCAAGGCTGCAAACAATGTTTTCTAAGAGCAAAATCAACGAACCCGCGCAAAAGCCCTCAGAGGCCAAACCGGCTGCCTCCGAGAACCGGCTCGATTCGGCGCGGCCTGACGCGCTGAATACGGAATTCAAGGCCTCGGCCCCCAAGGCCAAGCCGCCCGCCTCGGTGCTGTCCTCGGACCTGCACGTGACCGGCAACCTCAAGACCACCGGCGACATTCAGGTCGAAGGCTCGATCGAGGGCGACATCCGCGCGCATCTGCTGACCGTGGGCGAAGGCGCCACCATCAAAGGCGAAGTGATCGCCGATGACGTGGTCATCAACGGCCGCATCGTGGGTCGTGTGCGTGGCCTCAAGGTGCGCCTGACCTCGACCGCCCGCGTCGAAGGCGACATCATCCACAAGACCATCGCCATCGAGAGCGGCGCGCATTTCGAAGGCTCGGTGCAGCGTCAGGACGACCCCCTGACCGGCAACAAGACCGCGCCCAAGCCCGCAGCTGCCACAGCGCCCGCCGCGCCGAAGCCCGCCGAAGGCTAAACCAAGCACAGATCCAAAAAGGCGGCGTGGCCCCGTGCCATCGCCGCCTTTTTCATGCCCATTGCCCTACCTCTGTGGCGTGTTGCGCCCCATCGAAACCACACCCGTCCCGGGCTTGACCCGGGACCTCTCCGAGGCAGCGCAAAGACCCCGGCGCGGGGGCCGGGGCGATATGACCCCGAGCCGACGCAACGTGCTTTACGGCTCGCGCAGCGCCTGCTGGCTCTTGTAGAGTGGCTTCAACAGATATTGCAGCACGGTCTTTTCGCCCGTGTGCAATTCCACCTCGGCCTGCATGCCGGGCCTGATCTCGATCCCCGCCTGCCGGGGGGTGAGCGCGCTCATATCCACCCGCAACGACACCTTGTAATGCGGATCGCCATCGGGATCGCGCGCCCGCTCATCCTTGAACGTATCGGCGGAAATGAAATCGACCCGCCCCTTCAAGGTGCCATAGATCGTGTAATCATAGGCCGTCAGCTTGATCGTTGCCTCCTGTCCGCGCCGGATATTGGCGATATTGCGCGGCTCGACCCGCGCCTCGACGAACATCTCCTCGTCGAGCGGAATGATCTCCAGGATTTCCTCGCCGGGGCGCACCACGCCGCCAATGGTCGTCACATTCAGATTGTTGACCACCCCGCGCATCGGGCTTTGCAATACCGTGCGGTTGAGCTGATCCTGACCGGCCCGTAGATTCTGGCGCAGCGTCGCCAATTCCTTCAAGGTCTCGGAATAGGCCTCGGCCCGCTCCAACTCGGCCTGTGTCACGATCTCGTCATAGCGTTTCTCGGCATCGGCATGGGCCTTGCGCGCGCGCGTGACCTCGATCAAGGCCACGATCTTTTTCTCCAGCAATCCCTCCAACAGCCGCTTTTCCTCGGCGGATTGCTGCATCACCCGCTTGGCGCCTTCGCTGCGCTTGACGAAATCCTCCTGCCGCGCCCTGAGCAGCGCACGTTCCGAGGCCACCATTTCCCCGGCCCGTGCCACCAGCACCTCGGGCACGACGAAATCGAACTGCCCGGCCAATTCCGCCTCCAGCCGCAATTGCCGCACCTCAAGACCAGCGATCTGATCCTGCAAATCCGCCACTTCGGAATTGAACCGCGTATCATGCAGCCGCGCCAGAACATCGCCACGCGCCACCACATCCCCCTCCTGCACCAGCAATTCCGCCAGAATCCCGCCCTCGAGGTTCTGGATGATCTGGGGCCGTGAGGTGGAAATGAACTCGCCCGGTGCGCGCACGATCTCGTCGATCCAGGCAAACGCCGCCCAGAGGATGAAGATCCACACGCTCGCCGCACAGAGCCAGACCATCAGGCTCGGACCGCGCAAGCGCCCGTTCAATTCCGCCAGAATGCTTGCCGTGCTGCGCGCGCCCACATCGCTCATCTCATGCCCCTCCCGGCCCGGTGCCTGCCGCCTGCGCCAGATGCGCCAGAACCTGATCGCGCGGCCCGTCCACCGCCATGCGTCCGGCTTGCAGGATCAGCGTGCGGCTTGTCAGGCTCAGGATCGGCATCCGATGCGTCGCAATCACCGCCGTACGCCCCTTGAGCCATGTCTCAAGTCGGCTCACCAGCGTGCGCTCCAGCGTCTGATCCAGCGCCGCCGTCGGCTCGTCCAAGAGGCACACCGCCGGATCCTGCAACCACAGCCGCGCCCAGCCAATGCTCTGCCGCTGCCCTTGGCTCAGCCCTTGGCCCCCGTCCAAGATCTCCAGATCCAGCCCCTTCGGATGACCGCGCACAAACGGCCCCAGCCCGGCAAATTCCAGCGCCTGCATCAACCGCGCGTCATCGCGTTCCAGCAGTGTCAGGTTCAGGTTCTCGCGCAGGCTGCCCGTGAACAGCCGCACATCCTGTCCCAGATAGCCGATCATCCGCCGCAGATCGCGCGGGGCGATCTGGCCCATGTCGGTGCCATCCAGCATCAACCGCCCCCGGCTTGGGGCGTATAGCCCCGACAAGAGCTTGAGAAAGGTCGATTTGCCCGACCCGTTGGTGCCCAGCACCGCCACCACCTGACCGGGCTGAATGATCAGCCCCGGAATATCCAGCACCGGCGCGCCCCCGGCATCATAGGCAAACTGCACCTCGCGCAACTCATAGGCCCCGGTCAGGGACGTGCGCCGCAAATAGCTGCGCCCCTCGGCCTCGTCCTGCTCTGCCAGCGCAATCGCATCCAGCCCCGCCAGCGCCGATTTCACATTGCCCCAGCGCGCCAGCGTGCCCGATAGCTGCGTCAGCGGCCCGAGCGTGCGGCTGGTCAAAATCCCCACGGCAATGATCGACCCCACAGTGAATTCGCCCGCGAACACCAGATAGGCCCCAAGGATCACCGCCACGATATAGGTTGCCTGCTGCACGGCCTGCGCCCAGAAACTCAGCACCGATCCAAGCCGCCGCTGCTCGCTCGACTTGATCGCCTGAAGCGCCGTCAACTCGCCCCAGATCCGGCGAAACCGGTCCTCGGCCCGCTGCGTCTTGAGCGTATCGAGCTCGAAAATCGCCTCGTGCAGCAACCGCGCCCCCCGCGCCCCCGCCCCCTGCATCTCGTGGGTCAGGCGCATCATCCGGCGTTGCAGCAGGAAACCGGGCAGCACCATGATGATCCCGCCCAGAATGAGCACCCAGACCACATTGCCCGCGATGGACGCCACCAGCGCCAGAAACACCACGATGAACGGCAAATCCGTCAGCGTGCCGATGGTCGAGGCGGTAAAGAACTCCCGCACCGATCCGAATTCCCGCATCGCCGAGAATATCTGCGACGGGCTTTTGCTCGCGATCTCTGATCGCATACCCAGAATGCGATCCATCAAAATGCGCTGCACATTGAGTTCGATCTGCCGCCCGGCCCCGTCCATCAACTGCGCCCGCGCGATCTTGAGCGCGGCTTCCATCAACAGCGCGAGCCCCGCCCCCGCCGCCAGCACCCAGAGCGTCGCCTCGGATTGATGCGGGATCACCCGGTCATAGACCTGAAGCGCAAAGAGCGCGACCGCCACCGCAAGGATATTGGCCACAAGAGAGCCCAGCGCCACCTCCGCGATATGCCGGCGGAACCCGGCAAACTGGCTCCAGAACCAATGCGGCGCGGCCTCTGGCGCGTCATGCGCGCGGCTCAGGCTCTGCACCGGCGCATCGGCCCGCACCACAAGGCCGGTAAAGAACGGCTCGAACTCGGCGAGGTCCACCTCGGCCCGCTGATCGTCACAGGTCGTGTCGTGGATCGTCAAGACACTGCCCGCCTGTGACAGCACCAGCACGAATTGCCCGCTCGTCATCTGTGCCAGCGCGGGCCATTGATCGGGATGCGGATGCGCCACCGGCTCGACCCGCGCCATCAACCCCGCCGCCTCAAGCCCATCGGCCATCGCGCGTGGCTGTGGCTGATCGGCGGGGCCACCGCCTGCCTTGCTCGCGATCATCGCCTCCAGAATGTCGCGCTCGACCGCCTCGACCCCCAAAAGCGCGGCATAGGCCACGCCCAACTTGGCCCGCGCCACCGCCCGCTCGCCAAACCGCGCAGCGGCGGGCTGCGGCCCCTTGGCCCCGCCCTTGACCTCTGCCGCGCGCACGTTGGTGGTGATCGTCAGGGCGACGGGGGCTTTGGTCAAATCCGACTCCCCTCTGCCAGCACGCCCAAATGCCGCGCCAATTGCAACCGCGCCAGCGCCAGTTCGTATTTCAGCGCCAGCGCGCGTGCCTGCCTCTGGGCAAAGGTCTCGTAGACGCCGACCACATCCATCACTTCACGCTGTCCGGCATCATATTGCGCCTGAAAGAGATCGAGATTGGCCTTGGCCGTGTCGCGCAGCGTGCTCGCCTCACCCACCTGACGCGACAGGGCGCTAAGCTGGCCCTCCAGCCGCTGGACCACGCGATTGCTGTCCTCATCCGCCTGCGCGCGTCGGCGCTTGGCGGCTTCCTTTTCGGCCTCGGCAGCCTTCAGCTGCGCGCCAGTGCCCAAGCCCAGCAATTGCTCGGATCGCAGATTGAGGCCGAAACTCGTGTCGCCATTGCCCACCGTGCCCCCCGCCGTCAATCCCGGCAATAGGCCCGCCCGCGCCATCACCGCCTCGGCAGTGTCGCGCTCGGCCTCGGCCATGGCACGCAACACATCAAGCGACTGCACCGATCCTGCATTGACCGGCACCTCCGACAGGCCCGTGATCCCGCCCAGGGGCCGCGCCGCCATGGCGTTCAACTCCGCCACCGCCGTCGCCTCTGCCTCTTGTTGTCCGGCCATCACTTCGCGGATTTCCGCCAGACGCGAGCGCAGAATATTGAGGTCGGACATATCCGATACGCCGCCCTTGACCCGCTCTGACATGATCCATTCGAACCGGCTCATATCCTCCAGCGTGCGACGCTCCAGCGCCAGACGCTCACGCGCCTGAGACGCATCGAGATAGAGCGACAGCGCCTCGAACACGCGCTTGTTGACATCCTCGGCCAGCGTCACGGCGGCCACTTCGACATCGGCCTTGGCAAAATCGCGCTCCGCCTTCTTGCGGCCATTGTCAAACAGGACCTGCTCGACGATCAACTGGCTCACAAGATCACTCAGACTGGTCAGGCTGAGATTGGGTCCGATGCGCGGCAACCAGTTTTTTGACGCCGCCTCGGCGCGCAACCGCGCGCTCAGCAGATCCGCCTCGGCACTGCGGCTATAGGCGGCCAGAACCGAGCCTGCCACCTCATCAAAACTGCTGCCCGGCACCAGAACCGAGCGGCGCGCCTGCAAGTCGCGGATGATTTCCGATTGCGCGGCTTCCTTGGCGCGGGCCTCTTGATCGGGGCGCAGGTCCGGCCCCGCAGCGGCGCGCGATACTTCTGCGTCACTGCCACCATCACGCAAACACCCCGCAAGCGCCAAACAGGCCCCCGCCAGCAACAACCCCCTCGTTACAATCCCCATACATAGTCCTCCGACCTTCCGGCCTTGTCGTTGGAGACGCGCACCCCGGCACGGGCACGCGTCCCTTTTCGGCGTCAGGTGACGATCTGGATATCCTCATCCACAACCACCGTGGCATCATTGCCCAGCGTGTAGATGTCATAGGTCTGACCGTCGATCACCGTGCTGCCCGCGGCCTCGGCCCCGCTCAGCGTCACGCGGTCATCCGCACCGCCCTGCACCAGAACCGTGTCGCTATTGCCCGAGAGCGCCAGAACCTGCTCTTCGGTCAGGCTCAATTGCGCCTGATCGCCAAACCGCAGATCAATCGTCTCGATGTCAAAGGCGCTCAGGTTGGGATTGGCGATATTGACAACCGATGTGCTGGTCTCGTCGAGCACGACATAGGTGCTCGCGGTATTGCCCCCGGCATCGGTGCTCGTCACCACCAGCTGTGACCCATCCGAGACCGGCGAAACCTGCCCTGCCCCATTGAGAAAGAAGTAATCCGTTTCGCCGGTGAACTGGTTGGCCTGCTCGCCCAGCGCCAATTCCCGCACATTGCCACCGGTGTCGACCTGATGAATGCTGACATCGTCCGCGCTCGTTTCCACCGTGGCATTGCGATAGCCGTCGCCCTGCCGGAAATAGCCAACGATCCCCGGCGTCTCGGGGGCGACCATATCCAGCGTCAGGCTGCCCGTGATCTCATGGGTATTGCCCGCCCCGTCGGTGGCTGAAACCACCATCGCGGCCTGACCGTCCTGACGGGGAATATCCCCGTTGGGCAGGGTCACCGACCAATTGCCATTGGCATCCACAACCGCCTGATAGGTGCGGCCAAAGAGCCGGACTTCGGCGCTCGATCCCGGCTCGACCTGTCCTGTCAGGGTCACACCTGCCGCCGCCTCAGAGATGTTGATGATGTTGTCCGGTGTCACCGGCCCATCCTGGCTCAGCTCATTGACCAATGTATCGACCCGCACCGTATCGGTGAGGAACGCGATATTGCCCGCCGGATCGGTCACATCGACCCGCAAGGCCACGTCGCGCTCGCCGGGGGCAATCTCATTGGGGCCAAAATTCGCCACCCAATTGCCATCGGCCGCCACCTGCGCCTCGTGCTGCACCCCGTCGATGGTGACAAACACCCGGCTGCCCGGCTCGATCGTGCCCGTGACACTAAACCCGCCAGTGGCAACGTCATTGTTGATGACGTCGCGCCCATCCGCACCAATCGCAAGGTTGAGGTCGCTGAGGCTGAGGTTGTCGACCTGCGTATCAACCCGGACTGTCGCCTCGACCTCGGTCGGGTTGCCAGCCGCATCGACCGTGCGCGCGTTCACCTCGGGCACATGCGTGCCGCGCGTGATCTCGGCGCTCTCGTAGCGGCTCTGCCAGCGGCCCGTGGCATCGGCCTGCACCGTATGCTCGACCCCGTCGAGACTGACCACGACCGTCGCCCCGGCATCCGCCGTGCCCGTGACCAGCACCCCGGCATCGGCCTCGGCCCCGTTGATGATGCCGTCGCCACCAATCGCGCTTGCGTTCAGCGTCAAGAGACCGGCCTCGGTATCCACGCTCACCGCTTGGCGCAATTCGCTGATATTGCCCGCCGCATCCGTGGCCACAGCCACGATGTCACCCGTGTAGGTGCCGCTCGCGATCTGCGCCCCGGTAAAGGTCGCGGTCCAACGACCATCCGCCGCCACGACCGCATCCACCACCGCATCACCAAAGCTCAGCCGCACCGTCGATCCCGGCTCGACCGTGCCGCTCATCGTGAATCCGTCGCCCTGCTCGGCGGCGTTGATCACGCCATCCGCGCCACCGGGTGTGCCGGTCATACCGAAATCGCGCACCTCGGTGTCGACATGCACCGTGCCACTCACATCCGCCCGGTTGCCCGCCGCATCGACAGAAATCGCTGTAACCGGCGCATCATAGGTTCCGGCCGCCAGCGCACTGCCTGCGACATTGGCCACCCAAGTGCCCGAGGCGTTCGCGACCACATCCTGCGTCACCCCGGCGAAAGATACCGTTACCGTGGCCCCCGGCGTGGCATTGCCAGTGATCGCCACCTGCCCGCCGGCTTCCACCAGATTGACGGTGCCATCGCCGCCGACTGTGTCGGTCGTGATGCTCAGATCATTGGCCTCGGTATCCACGCTCACGGCTTGGCGCAATTCGCTGACATTGCCCGCCGCATCCGTGGCCACCGCCACGATGTCGCCCGTGTAGGTGCCTGCCGCGATCTGCGCCCCGGTGAAGGTCGCGGTCCAACGACCATCCGCCGCCACGACCGCATCCACCACCGCATCGCCAAAGCTCAAGCGCACCGTCGATCCCGGCTCGACCGTGCCGCTCATCGTGAATCCGTCGCCCTGCTCGGCGGCGTTGATCACGCCATCCGCGCCACCCGGCGTGCCGGTCATGTCGAAATCGCGCACTTCGGTGTCAACGCGGAATGTTCCGCTGGTGCTGCTGGCATTGCCTGCGGCATCGACCGTGGTCGCCGTCACCTCTGCCTCATATTGCCCACCGGGCAGCGTGCCGGGCTCGAACTCTGCCGTCCAGGTGCCATCTTCGCCCACGACCACCTCGCGAGACACGCCCTCGACCGTGACCGTCACCGTGGCCCCCGGCGTCGAGGTGCCCGTGATCGCCACACCTGCGGCCTCTTCCGCCAGATTGACGACACCATCGCTGCCGACCTCACCGGAATTGATCACAATCGGATGCGGCACCGTATCAATCGCCACCACATCCGTGACCACAGTGGAATTGCCAAAGCCATCCGTCGCGGTGATCACCACCTCGACCTCACGCTCGCCTCCCGGAATATCGGCGGGATCAAAGACCACCTGCCACTGACCATCCTCGCCGATCACCGTGGTTTCGGTAACACCCTCGACAACAACCGAAATCTCAGCCCCCGGCTCACCGCTGCCGCTGATTTCGATGCCATCCTCGTAGTCCTCGGCATTGACGATATCATCGGTCGAAACGACACCGTCCTCGATGACCACCTCGGGCGGCGTGGTGTCGATCACCACCACCGGCCCCTCCAATGTGGTTTCGGTGCCATCGGGTTCCTTGACCACGACAACCACCTCGTGCTCGCCATCCTCGGGAAAGGTCTCGTCCTCAAAATCGACCTGCCACTTGCCGTCTTCATCAGCCTCGGTGGTGACGGTCTTGTCGCCGATGGTCACATCCACATCCGACCCCGGCTCGGCGTCGCCCGTGATGGTGATCTTGGGGCTCTCCTGATCCCCCCCAATCGTGATCGTGCCGTCCTCATTCACCTTTGGCTCGATCCGACCACGGCCGCCACCGCCGCTATCGCCACCCCCGGCCACAACCGCCGCCGCAACACCAGCCGCCCCGACACCGCCCAGCCCCAAAAGACCGCCACCACCCAAGAGCGCGGCCCCCAGCATCGACACTTCGTCATCTTCTGCCGGCGCTGTAATCTCGTTGCCGCCCAGAAAGATCAGCTCCTCATCCGGGCTCCACTTGGCCCACTGCTCGGTCGGGCCGTATTGCGCATAGACCGGCCCATCGCCGCCCTCGCTCACCGTCACCTCGTTGAGATAACCGTCGGCGCTGATGAACAGCCGACTGACAGGGGGCCCCGGTTGCAGAATAATATCCCTCCAGCACCACAACCCGGCCATCCGCCAGATTGATGACAAGGTTCGATCCATCCCGGGCATAGCCCTGGATTTCCATCTGCCGAAGATTAAGAGAAATTTCTTGTCCGTGACCCGCCGGGATGACAGTAACACCATCTTGACCCGGAATTGACCCACGCTGCGAATTGCCCGCATCTGTGCGAGCGACAAAATCAATCGCTTTCATAACACCACCACTCTGACCTCAGGGTTCGACACTTTGGTGTGCCGATTTGCTTTATTGCTTCATAATTATCTTTTTTCCGCCGCAATCGCTAGATGTTTTTGACGCAGCCCCCCAAAATACGCCGTATTTCCATAGATATGGACGGACTGAGTCTATTTGGGCACGCCTCGCCACACGGCTGAGTCGATCACGCGTTTCGCAATACAATCATGCCGCACATCACACCGCGCGCCCCTGCGACGGGGGGTTGACGCGCACCCTGCCGATCAACACAGTCACAAAGGTTTCAATCCCGTCATCACAGGACCTTCGCCCTTGACCACCCAACTTTCCGATACCGTCGGCCTTCTGCGAGAGTTGATCGCCTTTCCCACGATCTCCGAACTCAGCAATCTCGACATGATCGCCTATCTCGGACACCGGCTTGAATCGGCGGGCGCACGGGTCGACATCTTTCACGATGACATCGGCCACAAGGCCAATCTCTTTGCCACCATCGGGCCAGAGGTGGACGGCGGCATCGTGCTTTCTGGTCATTCCGATGTGGTACCGGTGGCCCAACAGGATTGGGCCTCGGACCCGTTCGAACTGACCGAACACGAGGGACGGCTTTATGGGCGCGGCACCTGCGATATGAAAGGCTTTATCGCCGCTGCCACCGCCATGGCCCCCTATTTCGCGGAACGGGTGCGCGACCGTCCCATTCACTTTGCCTTCACCTATGACGAGGAAGTCGGCTGTTTCGGCGCGCAAGCCCTTGTCGAAAGCCTGCGTGCCCGTGGCCTGCGCCCCGGCGTGGCGATCATCGGGGAACCCACGATGATGCGCGTGATTGAGGGACACAAGGGCTGCTATGAATATACCACCCATTTCTGTGGTCTGGCCGGGCATGGCTCTGCACCCGACCGGGGCGTGAACGCGGTGGAATACGCCGTGCGCTACGTCAACCGCCTGTTGGAGCTAAGCGAGGCCCTGCGCGCCCGCGCCCCCCGCGACAGCCGCTTTGATCCGCCTTGGACCACGATCAACACCGGCTCGCTCAAAGGCGGTGTGGCCCATAACGTGATCGCCTCCAACGCCACGATCGAATGGGAAATGCGCCCCGTTCAGGCGGCAGACGCCAATTTCGTCAAAGAGGACCTGCGCCGCTATTGCGAGGAAATGCTCCTCCCCCGAATGCGCGAGATTTACCCCGAGGCCAGCATCGTGACCGAAATCATCGGCGAGGTGGATGGGCTAGAGCCCGCAGAGGTAAACGAGGCGCGCGACATCATGATGGAACTCACCGGCGCCAATGGGGCCGATCTCGTGCCCTTCGGCACCGAGGCGGGGCTGTTCCAGAGCTATGGCATGTCCGCCGTGGTCTGCGGCCCCGGCTCGATTGATCAGGCGCACAAACCCGACGAATATCTCTCGCTCGACCAGCTCCAGCAATGTCTCGACATGCTGGGGCGGCTGGGTGACCGGCTTGGGCGCTAAGCACGTTGTCATGACGGGACCACACCGCCCCGGCCGCGGAGCCGGGGCCTCCACCCCGCCGCAACGACGTCCCGGGTCAAGCCCGGGACGGGTATGGCTTTGATCCAGCGCAGCACGCCCCAAGGGGCGATAGCGGCCGGCGCACAGCGCGCCGCCGCTCACCTCCGCCGAAACGTCAGGTAGTGCGGCACGCGCCCCTCGCGCAGCGCCTTTTGCTCATAGCGCGTGGAAATCCAGTCCTCCCACGGCCGGCGCCAGTCTTCAGGCCCCTCCGCCAGCCACTCAAAGCCCGCGCGCGGCACTTCCTCTAGCGTCTGGCGCACATAATCGGGAATATCCGTGGCAACGCGAAAAATCGCACCCTTTTTCAATACCTTGGCCAGCGGCTGCAGATGCTCTTGCGTCACGAACCGCCGCCGGTGATGCCGCGCCTTGGGCCAGGGATCAGGATAGAGCAGAAACGCCCGCGACACGGAGCCCTCGGGCAGCACATCGAATATGTTTCGCGCATCACCAGGGTAAACCGCAACATTCTGCGCCTCTGCGGCCCGGATTTTCCCCAAGAGCATCGCCACACCGTTGATGAACGGTTCACAGCCGATAATCCCGGCTTGGGCATTCTGCACGGCCTGATGCACCATATGCTCACCGCCGCCGAACCCGATTTCCAGCCAGACCTCACGATCTCCGAATAACGATTTCAGATCAATCGGTTGCCGATCGGGGTTCACGTCCCAATCGACGGCCCCAGGCGACAGTTTCGCCAGATCCTCTTCCAGATAGGTTTCTTGGCTTGGCCGCAGGGTCTTACCCTTGAATCGGCCATAGAAATTGCGCCACGGCGCGCCTGTAGGATGTCTGTCTTGGCTCATATACAGTTAAACTGGCGCGCGAAGATCACGCGCCAGCCCTTTGATCATACAGCTTTTTTCAGAGCGTCAACCAGATCGGTCCGCTCCCAGCTAAAGCCGCCATCGGCCTCGGGCGCGCGCCCGAAATGGCCATAGGCCGCGGTGCGCGCATAGATCGGCCGCGTCAGCGACAGATGCTCGCGAATACCGCGCGGCGTCAGGTCCATGCACTGTGCCACGGCCTTTTCGATGGCGCTTTCATGCACCTCCCCCGTGCCATGGGTATCGACATAGATCGACAGCGGCTTGGCCACACCAATGGCATAGCTCAGTTGCAGCGTGCAGCGCTTTGCGAGCCCCGCCGCGACCACGTTCTTGGCCAGATACCGCGCGGCATAGGCGGCCGAACGGTCCACCTTGGTTGGATCCTTGCCGGAAAACGCGCCGCCGCCATGCGGTGCCGCGCCACCATAGGTGTCCACGATGATCTTGCGGCCCGTCAGACCCGCATCGCCATCCGGCCCGCCGATCACAAAGGTGCCCGTCGGGTTCACATGCCACTCGGTCTCCTCGCTCAGCCAGCCTGCCGGCAGAACCTCGCGGATATAGGGCTCGACAATGGCGCGGATGTCGTCGCTGGTCTGGCTCTCATCCGAATGCTGGGTCGAGAGCACCAGTTGCGTCACCGCCACCGGGCGACCATCCTCATAGCGCAGCGTCAGCTGCGATTTGGCATCCGGCCCAAGGGTCGGCTCAGCACCCGATTTGCGCACCTCGGCCAGCCGCTTGAGGATGGCATGGGAATAAAGGATCGGCGCGGGCATGAATTCCGGTGTTTCGTCCACGGCATAACCAAACATGATGCCCTGATCCCCGGCCCCGTCCCGGTCCACACCCTGCGCGATATGCGCCGACTGCGGATGCAGCAAGTTCTGCAAGTTCAGGGTGTTCCAGTGGAAGGCATCCTGCTCATAGCCGATATCGCGCACGCAATCGCGTACGATCCCGTCGATCCGGCCCATGAAATCCTTGAGTCGCGATTGATCGGTCAGACCGACCTCACCGCCCACAACCACGCAATTCGTGGTGGCAAAGGTTTCGCAGGCGACGCGTGCATTTGCTTCTTCGGTCAGAAAGGCATCAAGGATGGCATCGGATATCCGGTCACACACTTTATCCGGATGCCCCTCCGAAACGGATTCGGAGGTGAAAAGGTAATTCTGTCTTGACATGAAGTTGCTCCATTTGATGTCACCGCCACGCCAGGAAGCCGTTGTGGGGGATTAGCGCGTGGTTACGCCGCTCTAGAACCTGCGTCAATGCCTATATGCGCGCGGCTCTGCGCCTGTGATCCAACCGCGACAGACCCAGAAAAACAAGGAAAATTACCAACATCGGCGCATCGCCCAGCCGCGCATAAACCGTTGGCGGCAAAGGCGGTGGCAGGGCCGCATCGCGCCAGCCCGCCTCCCCCAATGGCAGAGACTCAGTCACCCGACCGGTTGCGTCGATCATGGCCGAAACACCCGTGTTGGCCACCCTAACCATTGGCAGGCCAAACTCGGCGCTGCGCAATCGCGCCTGCGCAAGATGCTGATAGGGGCCAGAGAACTTGCCGAACCAGGCGTCATTGGTGATGAGCAGGATGAAATCCGCCCGCCCCGGCGCCGCCCTCAGATCCTGCGGAAAAACGCCCTCGTAGCAGATCAGCGGCAAGGCGCGCCCCAACGCGCCCATCTCGATCACCTGCGCCCCCGGACCCGAGGAAAACCCCTGCCCATCCTTGGCGGCCATGCCGTGAATCCCAAATCGCGCCAATTGATCGCCATAGGGCATGTATTCCCCAAAGGGCACCAGATGGTGCTTGTCATAGACCGCCGCCACACTGCCCCCGGCCTCAACCAGCGCCAGCGTATTGTAGAGCCGCATCTCGTCGCGGCGTTGCAACCCCACCACCACCGGCACGCTCCCCGCCGCGTCTGAAATGACCTCCAGCGTGGTCGCGGCGCGCTCCAGCATCACCGGCACCGCCGTTTCTGGCCACACGATCAAGTCGGGACGTTCCCCGGCCGCCGAAAACGCCAATTGCCGATCAAAGAAACCCTGGATCTTGTCAGGGTCCCATTTTTCATGCTGCGGCGCGTTGGGCTGGATCAGTCGCACCGTGGCCGCCTCTGGTGCCACACCGGCCTCGGGCGTCAGCAAGGCGCCCACAGGCCACAGGATCACCATGGCCCCCAAGGCCAGCAGCGCCCGTCGCGCACCGGTCATCGCCGCCCACAACGCCACGGCCGCCAGCAGCACCAGCGCCGTCAATCCGAGCGACCCAAGATATGAGGCCCAATGCAAGAGCGGCGTGTCGATCAGAACATGCCCCGGCTGCGCCCACGGAAACCCCGTCAACACATAGCCCCGCGCCAGTTCGATCAGCCCAAGGCCACCGACAAACCCAAGCGCACCGCCCCCCAAGGCGCGGCCCAGCCCAAGGGCCACCGCCCAAAACAGCGCCAGCCCCCCGGATAGCCCCAAGAGCGCAAAGGGCGCCATCCAGCCATGCCGTGCCACATCGACGAGAAACGGCTCGATGATCCAGTTGAGAGCTATCAGAAAATAGCCAGTGCCAAAGGCCCAGCCGATACCCGCCGCCTGCCGCCACCCAGCGGCGCGCGAGAACACCCCATAGAGCAGCGCAAAGCCCAGAACACTCAGCGGCCACGCCCCAACCGGAGCCTGTCCCAGCGCCGCCATCCCCCCCAGCAGCAAAAGCACCAAGAGACGCCAGCGCCCAGAGCGGCCCGCGACCTGATCCATCAGGGCCGCGGCCCGGCCTGTTTCACTCATTCCTGGCCTCAGGCAGACGCACGCGCACGCGCTTGATGCGGCGCGGATCGGCCTCCATCACCTCGATCACCGGCCCTGCGGGATGCTCGATCACCTCGCCGCGTACAGGCACCCGCCCCAGCAGCATGAAAACCAGACCGCCCAGCGTGTCGATCTCTTCCTCGTCGATCTCGTCCGCCTCGGTCAGCGAGATGCCGATCTCGGCCTCGAAATCCTCGAGCGGGGTCTTGGCAAGGGCCACGTAACTGCCGGGCTTTTCCAGCGTCCAGTAATGATCCTCGTCAATGTCATGCTCATCCTCGATCTCACCCACCACCTGTTCGATCAGGTCCTCGATGGTCACAAGACCGTCCACACCGCCATATTCGTCGATCACCAGCGCCATATGCCGCCGCTCGGCCTGCATCTTCTGCAACAACACGCCAATCGGCATCGACGGGGGCACAAACAGCAGCGGGCGCAACATATCCTCCAGCTTGAACTCCTCGGTATCCCCGTTGAACCCATGCCTCAGCGCAAAATCCTTGAGATGCAGCATACCGATGGGCGAATCCAACGTCCCCTCATAGACCGGCAGGCGCGACATGCCGCTGTCGCGGAACACATGCACAAGGTCCTCTTTCGAAATCGTGTTGGGAACCGAGACGATCTCGGCCTTGGGAATGGCCACATCCTCGACGGCCATATGCCGCAGGTTGCCCATACCCGGCACACCATAGGCTTGTGCCGGATGCTCATGCTCAGCCTCGGTCACTTCGTCATTGGTCGAAAAAACCCCCAAGATGCGGCGGAAAAATCCGCCCGACTCTTCGGTGTCCTTGTCATCGTCCGGCGGCGCGCTCTGCGCTGCCATAGACGATCCGTCGATACTCTCGCCCATCCATCTCTTTCCAGGTGACGGGGCACAGAGGCCCCAGCACGGCTAATATGGGTCACTGACCCCAAGTTTGCCAAGTATCTCCACCTCAGTTGTTTCCATCAGAGTGGCATCTTGGTCACGCACATGATCATAGCCCAACAAATGTAACACTGCATGAACGATCAGATGCGTCACATGGTCCGCAAGCGGTTTGTCGCCTTCTAGCGCCTCGCGCGCGCAGGTGTCCCAGGCAATCGCAATATCCCCCAACTCCGGATCAGGCCCCGGCAGAGGTGGCTCAGGTGCCGCGCCGGGCATCTCTGCCCCGCGCTCCTCGCTCGGCCAGCTTAGCACATTCGTGGGCTGCGGCTTGTCGCGAAAATCCTCGTTGAGCACGGCAATCCGCGCATCGTCACAGCCCAGCAGGCTGATTTCCCAATCCTCCGGGTTCAGCGCCAGATGCTCCAGCGTGGCCCGCGCCGCGCGTTCGGCCAAATCCTCCAGCCCCGCCGCCTCCCAGCGGTCGTCCTCGATCACCACATCGCACAGCACAGGGCTTAACCTTCCGCCTCGTAGGCCTCGATGATCGCGGCCACCAGCGGATGCCGCACCACATCCTTGGACGTGAAATAGTTGAAACTGATCTGCGGAATTCTGGTCAAGAGCCGCTCCGCATCCGCCAGTCCCGAGGGCACGCCGCGCGGCAGGTCGATCTGCGTGCGGTCGCCGGTGATCACCATCCGGCTCCCCTCGCCCAATCGCGTCAGAAACATCTTCATCTGCATCGAGGTTGCATTCTGCGCCTCGTCCAGCACGACAAAGGCATTGCTCAGCGTGCGCCCGCGCATGAAGGCCAGCGGCGCAATCTCGATCTTCTTCTCCTCCATCAGTTTTTGCACCTGCTTGGCCGGCAGAAAATCGTTCAGCGCATCATAGAGCGGCTGCATGTAGGGATCGACCTTGTCCTTCATATCCCCCGGCAAATAGCCCAGCTTCTCGCCCGCCTCGACGGCCGGACGGCTCAGGATGATCCGGTCCACATGCCCCTCGATGAACATATTGACCCCGACAGCGACCGCCAGATAGGTCTTGCCTGTGCCCGCAGGCCCGATGCCAAAGGCCAGCTCATGCGCGAACAACGATCGCACATAGGATTTCTGCGCCTCGGTGCGTGGCTCCACGTATTTCTTGCGGGTCTTGATCTCGACCGGGCCGCTCTTGAACATCTCGAGCTGATCGCCCGCCAGCGCGCCAGTCTCGCTCTCTGATCCGCCCATCCGCAATTCGCGGTCCACGTCGCCACGCTCGACCGCGCGCCCGCTTTCCAGCCGGGAATACAGCGCCTGCAACACGCCCGTCGCCTCGCGCACTGGGCCATCCTCGCCCATGACCGACAGGTGATTGCCGCGCCGGACAATCTGCACCCCCAGTTTTCGCTCGATCTCGGCAAGGTTCCGATCATACTCGCCGCAGAGGTCAATCAGCAGCATGTTATCCGGGAATTCGATCACGGACTCTTGCAAAGAGGCCAGATCGGCGGCGGGGGGCGGCGCGTTATTACCCAAGCATATCTCCCACAGGGTCAGAGGTTCCCCTTCACAGTGCCAAGATGCCGCCGCCTGCGCAAGCAGACAGCCGCGATTCCGGGCAAACCGGCGAAAAAAATGCGGGCCAAAAGGGGCCCGCACATTGGTTCATCAGATGGGACAATCCCGATCAAATCGGATCGCCGATCAGGCTCGTGGAGCCACCTTTGAAATTGCCCGTCGCCACGGTCGGCGGGGCAATGCCCGAACAGACCGGCTTGCCGAACTTGTCCAGACGTTGAGACAGATAGCCCTCGACGCCATCGTCGATGATCCAGTGGTCACAGCCGTTGGGATCAACCCAGATCCCGGCCTGCATCTGGCTCAGATGCCCCCTGTCAAAGATATTGCGGTCCACTGTCTTGTCCGGGCCCGCGTCACAGGCCGCCAATAGTCCGACCATGGGCAGGGCGAGCGCGATTTTATAGGTTTTCATTGCTCAGCCCCCTCAGCGCCAGCACAGGATTTCGACACGGCGATTCTGCGCCATGCCCTCGGCGGTGTTGTTCGACGCCTTGGGCATCCGTTCGCCATAGCCACGCACATCCGCGATACTGGCCCCGGTGCTTCGTGCAACCGCCGCCACAGAATTGGCCCGCCGGAGCGAAAGGCCCATGTTGTATTCATCCGAGGCGCGGCTGTCGGTATGACCGACAATGGTGTAAGAGACCGCTTGCGTCTGCTGGAAGAACTCGCGCAGGCGTTGCTGCCCCGACGAGCTGATACGCGCGCTATCCGTTGCAAAGAGCTGGTCGGTGTTGACCACCCCGCACAGATTGACCTCACGACACACCGGAATACCTTGGCGCGTCACATGCGGGCTCATATAGCCCTCCGCGCCGTCATCCATCACCCAATGTTCGCATCCATCCGGATCCACCCAGATGGTCGGAATATAGCGCTCCCCCAAAACGGTCCGTTGCTGCTGCGCGGCTGCACCGCTTGCCATCACCGCGACGCCAAGAGCAATGGCACTTGCCCCCCGCATGACCGCGTGAAGCGTATTCGAAATGCGTTTCGTCACGACCCCAGTCCTTTTATTGCCCCCAGATGGTGGTCAACTCCATGACCCCCAACCATTTAATAAGACTGAATTGTATCAAGTCTTCGCTTAAAGTGAAGCAAATTTCACCAGATATTGTGCCCCTCGGGGAAACAATGCCACGCTCTGGCCACAATTCATCCACAGCGCAGGGAAATCGCCGTAGATTCAGGAGGAAATCAACCGACCGGCCAGTGAATTCGGCCCGCTCTCGATAATCTCGACCTGCCGCAAATCGCCAATCGCCACATCGCCGGTGACATGCACCGCGTGCAGGTGATCGGACTTGCCCACCATTTGCCCCGGCATTCGCCCCGCCTTTTCAAACAGCACCCCAACCCGGCGCCCGACCATCGCATCCTGCGCCGCGCGCTGCTGACGGGTGATCAACTCTTGCAACCGATAGAGCCGCTCGGTCTTGACTTCTTCAGGCACCTGCGGCCGCTCGGCAGCGGGCGTGCCGGGACGGGTGGAATATTTGAACGAAAAGGCAGACCCGTAGTTGACGGCTTCAATCAACTCCATTGTCGCCTGAAAATCGGCATCCGTTTCCTCGGGAAAGCCCACGATGAAATCCCCCGACAACAGGATATCCGGCCGCGCCGCGCGGATGCGCTCGATCAGGCGCAGATAGCTTTCGGCAGTATGGCTGCGGTTCATCCGCTTGAGGATACGGTCAGACCCCGATTGCACCGGCAAATGCAGATAGGGCATGAGTTTGGCACAGTCCCCATGCGCGGCAATCAGATCATCGTCCATGTCATTGGGATGACTCGTGGTGAACCGGATACGCTCCAGCCCGTCAATCTCGCTCAAGGCCCAGACCAGCCGCGCCAGCCCCCAATCACCACCCTCGCCAGCCCCGTGATAGGCATTCACGTTCTGTCCCAAGAGCGTGATCTCGCGCACGCCACGCTCGACCAGATCCCGGGCTTCTTCCAGCACACGGCTTGCCGGGCGGCTCACCTCTGCCCCGCGCGTGTAGGGCACAACGCAGAAAGCACAGAACTTGTCACAGCCTTCCTGCACGGTCAAAAACGCGGTCGGCCCGCGCCGCGCTTTGGGTCGGTGCCGCAACGTGTCGAACTTGTCGTCAATCGGAAAATCGGTATCGAGCGCCTTTTCCCCCGCACGCACCCGCGCTTCCATCTCGGGCAGGCGATGATAACTCTGCGGTCCCACCACCAGATCGACCAGCGGCTGACGGCGCATGATCTCTTCGCCCTCGGCCTGTGCCACACAACCCGTCACCCCGATTTTCAAATCGGGCTTGTCCAGCTTGAACTGCTTCATCCGCCCCAGTTCGGAATAGACCTTTTCAGCGGCTTTTTCGCGGATATGACAGGTGTTCAGCAGAATCATATCCGCCTCAGCCGGGTCTTGCGTCTCGACATATCCTGACCCGCCCATGGCCTCGGCCATGCGCTCGCTGTCATAGACATTCATCTGACAGCCATAGGTCTTGATAAAGAGCTTTTTCACATCTGCCATGCGCCCGGCCTCCGCCCTGGGGTTCAGGCTGTCTGACTACATCAGGGGATAGGGCACTTGCAATGCCCCCGCGTTTGTCGGACTTTGCACAAAAAACCAAGGGTAGAGCCGCGCATGACCGCCCCCGACCTCAAGAGCTTTCTCGCCAACCCCGGCAAGGCCCTCGCCAAAGGGCCCATCGCCATGGTCTTTGCAGAGGATGAGACCGAACTCAACTCTACCCTGCGCCACCATCTCGACACTGGCTTTGCCGCCGTGCTTCTCTTTGCGCCCGACAACTTTACCTTGGCCCGCGACGTGGCCGACACCCCCGGCCTTTACCGCATTCGCCACGATCTGTCCTCTGGCGACAGCCTGACCGAGGCGGTCAATGCCGTCATCGCCGCCGCCCCCGGCCTCTGGATGTATTACTGCTACAACGCCGAATACCTGTTCTATCCCTTCTGCGAGACCCGCACCGTGGGCGAAATGCTGGCCTTTCACACCGAAGAACGCCGCGACGCGATGCTGACCTATGTGATTGATCTCTACGCTGGCGATCTCGATACCTACCCCGATGCCGTCTGCCTCGAGACGGCGCATATGGACAAATCCGGCTATTACGCCCTCGCGCGCCCCGACCCCGAGAACCACAACCACCCCAGAGAACGGCAGCTTGATTTCTACGGCGGCCTACGCTGGCGCTACGAGGAACACATCCCCGCCAAACGCCGCAAGATCGACCGCATCGCGCTCTTTCGTGCCAAACCAGAGCTGAAACTGCGCGAGGATCACACCTTTTCCGACGAGGAATACAATACCTACGCCTGCCCTTGGCATCACAACCTGACCAGCGCCATCGTGTCCTTTCGCACCGCCAAGGCGCTCAAGCGCAACCCCGGCTCAACCTTCGACATCCATAGCTTCAAATGGCACAACTCGATCCCGTTCGAATGGCATTCGCGGCAACTGCTCGATCTGGGTCTGATGGAACCGGGCCAGTGGTTCTGAATGCGGATTAATCCGCCACCCGCAGCAAAAGCGCCGTCAGCGGATCAAGCCCGGCATCCTTGGCCACGGCAATGCCACCGTCCAGCCGCGCCAAGAGGGCGCGCGCGGTCTCGTTGCCGTCAATCATACTTTGCGCCTGCGCAACCGCGCCCTGCAGCGCGTCATGCACCCCCGGTGCCAGCGCCCGCTCCTGCCAGATGGACACCAGCGCGCAGATGCCGAGGGAAACACTTGTCATCCACGCCCACCGCCGCGCGCGGCGCGCACGGGCAAGTGATCTGATCTCAGCGGGTTGGCCGACCTGGCGAAA
This sequence comes from Roseovarius mucosus DSM 17069, assembly GCF_000768555.3. Taxonomy (GTDB): domain Bacteria; phylum Pseudomonadota; class Alphaproteobacteria; order Rhodobacterales; family Rhodobacteraceae; genus Roseovarius; species Roseovarius mucosus. The sequence goes on along the minus strand of NZ_KN293975.1, from coordinate 360,718 downwards.
TTGCTCCATGCGCGCAGCCTGATGCAGCAACACGGCAAGACTTTGGCAATAACGAGGCCAGACCCGGTCCGACCTCAGAGGTTCTCGGCCTGCGGCATGCCCAGCACGTGATACCCCCCATCGACATGGATGATCTCACCGCTGGTGCAGGCCCCCGCGTCCGACGCGAGATAGACCGCCGTGCCGCCAATCGCCTCCAACGTGGCATTCGCCCGCATCGGCGCATTCACCTCGGTATGCCGAAACGTCTTGCGCGCGCCGCCAATCGCGGCCCCTGCCAGCGTTTTCATCGGTCCGGGGCTGATCGCATTGACGCGGATCCCATCCGGTCCCAGATCATTCGCCAGATAGCGCGTCGCCGATTCCAGCGCCGCCTTGGCCACGCCCATCACGTTGTAATTCGGCACAACCTTGTTCGACCCCTGATAGGTCAAGGTCAACAGACAGCCGCCATTGTCCTTCATCATCGGATAGGCCCGCCGCGCCACCTCGATGAACGAATAGGCCGAGATTTCCAGCGAATGTTTGAAATTGGCCCGGCTCGTGTTCAAAAACCGACCCGTCAGCTCCGACTTGTCGGAATAGGCCACCGCATGCACCACGAAATCAATCGTCGGCCAGCGCTCCGCCAGCGCCGCGAACGCGGCATCAAGCGAGGCATCATCGGTCACATCCACATCGAGCAAGAGGTCAGAGCCAACGCTCGACGCCAGCGGCTCGACCCGCTTGGCAAAATTCTCACCCTGATAGGAAAAGGCCAGTTCCGCCCCCGCTTCATGCATCGCCCGTGCAATTCCCCAGGCGATGGAGCGGTCATTGGCCACCCCCATGATCAGGCCGCGCTTGCCCTGCATCGCAATCGTCATCTCATCTCACCCGTGAAATTTGCTCAGCAACATCGAGCCATTGGTGCCGCCAAATCCAAAGGAGTTGGTCATCACCGTATCCAGCCCGGCATTGTCCACCCGCACCGTCGCAATCTCTGCCGGATCAAGTGCCGGATCGAGCGTTTCGACATTGATCGAGGGCGCCATGAAATCATTCTCGAGCATCAAGAGGCAATAGATCGCCTCCTGCGCGCCCGTGGCCCCCTGGGAATGGCCCGTCATCGACTTGGTGGAACTGATCGGCGGCGTGCTGCCCTGGCCAAAGACCCGGCGCACTGCCTCGACCTCACCCACATCGCCCACCGGCGTCGAAGTGCCATGCGCGTTGATATAGCTCACGCGGCGCCCCTCTGGCAGCGTCGCCACCGCCAAACGCATCGCCCGTTCGCCGCCCTCTCCCGAGGGGGCCACCATATCGGCCCCGTCCGAAGTGGCGCCATAGCCCGTCACTTCGGCATAGATCTTGGCCCCGCGCGCCTTTGCACGCTCCAACTCTTCCAGCACGACGATACCGCCCCCCGCCGAGATCACGAACCCGTCGCGCCCCACGTCAAAGGCCCGGCTCGCCGTGGTGGGCGTGTCGTTGTATTTCGACGACATCGCCCCCATCGCATCAAAGAGGCACGACAGCGACCAATCCAATTCCTCTCCACCACCTGCAAACATCACATCCTGCTTGCCGAACATGATCTGCTCTGCGGCATGGCCGATGCAGTGCAGGCTGGTGGAACAGGCCGAGGTGATCGAATAGTTCAGCCCCTTGATCTTGTAGGAGGTGGCCAGATTGGCCGAAATCGTCGAACACATGGTCTTGGGCACGGCGAACGGCCCGATCCGCTTGGTCGATCCCGTATCCAGCGCCACCTGATGCGCCGCCAACATCGCGCTGGTCGAGGGGCCGCCCGATCCCGCAACAACCCCGGTGCGGGGGTTGATCACGTCGCTTTCCTCAAGGCCTGCATCGGCAATGGCCTGCCCCATGGCGATATAGGCATAGGCCGCCCCGCCCCCCATAAACCGCAGCGCGCGCTTGTCCACATGCTGGGTCACATCGAGATTGATCGCCCCGGCCACCCGACTGCGAAAGCCATGCTCGGCCATCGCCTCGTTTGCGGTGATGCCCGAGCGCCCCTCTCGGAGTGATGCCAGAACCTCTTGGGCGTTGTTGCCAATGCTGGAGACGATCCCCAGACCTGTGACCACGACACGACGCATGGGTGCCTCCCTCTGCTTTGTTACAGCCTCTGTAAGACAGCGTGAGTTGAGGGGCAAGCGGTTAGGGGGCGATCCGCTGACCAGCGCGCGCTCTGATTACGCTTTGTGCAAGGGACCGGCAGCGCGCGCGCCGCTCTACCCGCACCGATTAACGCCCCGCGCGCCCGCAAGCATTGACTGTCCGTTAACCGCCGGCACGCGCGTAGGACCGAAACTGCCCCTGGACCGCGACCTTACAAAATCCCCTGACAAACCTTACAGAGCTTACATGTTCCAGATGCCTGGCCCGAGGCCTCGCTTAGCCGATCAACACGCCTTACTTGCGAAAGATCGCCTCGCCCTGCTCGTCAATGACCTGCTTGGCCTTGCGCACACAAAACGCCCGCGCCTCATCGAGACTGGCAATGGTATCGGCCCGCAAAAGCTGATGCACCTGCACTTCGCCGTCGATGTCCTTCTCGATCCGCGCCGCGACCCTGTATCCGCCTTCGGCCGCTTGCGGCGCGGGTAAGATACGGAAATCTTTGTATATTTCCACCTTCTCTTCGGGTTCGGCCTTGGCTTTGCCCCCAAACAATCGCGACAGGATTGACATACCGCCTCCAGATTATGCACCGCAGGGCGCGCATTCATTGCGCACCCCATAACTCTCTGTTTTCAAACGCGGATTTTCATCCGCCCTACTGATCCAGAAAACTCCGCAGCTTCCGGCTCCGGCTCGGATGCTTCAGCTTGCGCAGCGCTTTGGCCTCGATCTGGCGGATACGTTCGCGGGTCACAGAGAACTGTTGCCCCACCTCTTCCAGCGTGTGATCGGTGTTCATACCGATGCCGAACCGCATCCGCAAAACCCGCTCTTCGCGCGGAGTGAGCGACGACAAAACCCGCGTCGTGGTTTCCTTGAGGTTGTCCTGAATGGCGCTATCCAACGGAAGAATAACGTTTTTATCCTCGATGAAGTCGCCAAGCTGGCTGTCTTCCTCATCGCCAATCGGGGTCTCAAGCGAAATCGGCTCCTTGGCGATCTTCATCACCTTGCGGACCTTTTCCAGCGGCATTTGCAGCTTTTCCGCCAATTCCTCGGGCGTCGGTTCGCGGCCGATCTCGTGCAGCATCTGACGGCCCGTGCGCACCAGCTTGTTGATCGTCTCGATCATGTGCACCGGAATACGGATGGTGCGCGCCTGATCCGCGATGCTCCGCGTGATCGCCTGACGGATCCACCAGGTCGCATAGGTGCTGAATTTATAGCCCCGGCGATACTCGAACTTGTCCACGGCCTTCATCAGGCCAATGTTGCCTTCCTGAATAAGATCAAGGAATTGCAGGCCGCGATTGGTGTATTTCTTGGCAATCGAAATCACCAGACGCAGGTTGGCTTCGACCATTTCCTTCTTGGCCTGCCGCGCCTCTTTCTCGCCCTTTTGAACCTGCTGCACGATGCGGCGGAATTCGGAAATGTCCAGGCCCACATACTGACCCACCTGCGCCATGTCCGAGCGCAGTTCCGCCACCTTCTCGGGGCTGCGCTCAATGAACATCTGCCAGCCGCGCCCGGCCTTGCGCGCCATGTCCTCCAGCCAGTTGGGATCAAGCTCGCGACCGCGATATTCTTCAATGAATTCAGAACGGTTGATGCGCGCCTGATCGGCCAGTTTGACCATGGCACTGTCGATCTGCATGATCCGGCGGTTGATGCCATAGAGCTGATCAATCAGCGCCTCGATGCGGTTGTTGTGCAGATGCAGCTCGTTGACCAGCTCGACAATCTCGCTGCGCAGGGTCTGATAGGTCTGCTCCTGCTCGCTGCTGAACGATCCATCTTCGTTCAATGTAGCCGAGATGCGGCTGTCCTGCATCTCGCTCAGCATGGCATAGTCCGACGCGATCCGGTCCAGAGTATCCAGGACACGCGGTTTTAGCGCGGCCTCCATAGCAGCAAGGCTCATATTGGCCTGCTCGTCATCGTCGTCATCGTCATCGGAATGGATCGGATTGCCATCGGCATCCAGATCAGGTTCGCTCTCATCGCGGCTCATGCCACCGGGGGCACTTGTCACATTGGCCGCGCCGACCACCGGCTCGGCATCCTCATCGCCCAACTGGGTGCCAAAAGTGGCCTCAAGATCGATCACATCGCGCAGCAGGATGTCTTCACCCAAGAGTTCGTCGCGCCAGATGGTGATCGCCTGAAAGGTCAGCGGGCTCTCGCAGAGGCCCGCGATCATCGTGTTGCGCCCGGCCTCGATCCGCTTGGCAATGGCAATCTCGCCCTCGCGGCTCAAGAGTTCGACCGACCCCATCTCGCGCAGATACATCCGCACCGGATCATCCGTGCGGTCGAGCTTTTCTTCCTTGCCCGAGCCAAGCGTGATCTCGCCGCGCCGCCCGATTTCGGCCACAGCGGTCGAGCGCCCCTCTTCCTCTTCGGCGTCCTCGGCCTCGATGATGTTGATTCCCATCTCCGAGAGCATCGACATCACGTCTTCGATCTGTTCCGACGACACCTGATCCGGTGGCAGAACCTCGTTCAGCTGGTCATAGGTGATAAAGCCCTTTTCCCGCGCCTCCGCGATCATCCGCTTTACCGCCGCCTGGCTCATGTCGAGCGAAACTTCGGCTTCGACTTCCTCTGGCTTATCGTCGTCGGTATCTTTGGCGGCCATGAATGACTCCTCGGCTATGGGCGGGGCGGGTGATTCGGTTGACCCGAATCAATAGCGCGTTCTGTTGATTCGCACACCCGTCTACCCTGATTTATTCGGCGCTTCCTTACGAAAACAATCATCGTCCCGGTTTAGAAAAGGTTATCTTGTCGAGCAAGGCGTCGAACTGTTGTTTCTCATCGCGTTTGATCCGCGCGCCATTTTCGCCCAGATCGTATTCGGCCCGGTCCTCTTGCTGACTGCGCACGGCACGATTGCGCGCCTCAGCGGCCTGTCCCAGACGGTAGGTCAGCGACTCATCGGCAAGCCCTTCAATGTCTTCTGTCGCTTCGGACAGCTCTGCCATCCAGCCGCGTTGTGCCGTCAGCTTGGCCAACTCTTCGGTCAGGGTCAGGATGGCAAGCTCCTCATCTCCGGGGTGCCGCACCGGCGGGGTGAGCGCGACATGGGGCAAAGTCATCAGCTTTTCAAGGGGTGCGGGGCCCATCTCGGCCTCAATTCGGGCGTTGAGGCTTTCGGCCCCGTCGGCCGCATAGCGCAAAATCATATCCCGCAGACATGCCAGATCAGGATCACGACACTCTAGCTTTTCAAGGTCTGCCTCGAACCGCGCTGCGACAGAGGGGCAAGAGATCAACGTCGCCAGAACCACCGCCTCACGCAGGTGCACCGCACCATCCCCCTCCGCCGCCACCAGAAGCGAGGACTTCGTTGCCGCCCGCGCCGGTTCCGGCGGCGGCCATTTGCCGCCACGGGCACGGGGCGTAAAGCCGGTGCTCCGGCGCGGATTAAAGAGCTGCCACCGCAGATCCTTGATCGCTTGCCCATAGTGGCTACGAATCGAGGGGTCGCGAATCAGCATGATCTTTTCGCGCAGCACCTTGTCGAGTGCCGCCCTGCGCTCCGGACTATCGAAATCGCGGCCCTCGGTTTCACGCTGCCACAAGAGCTGCACCATAGGCCATGCGCCCTCGATGCGCGCGTGTACCGCGCCTGCCCCCTCTGAGCGCAAAAGATCGTCCGGGTCTTTGCCTTCGGGCATCAACGCAAAACGCAGTGATTTGCCCGCCTCCAAGAGCGGCAGCGCCAGATCAATCACCCGATAGGCCGCGCGCAGCCCGGCTGTATCACCATCCAATGCAATCACGGGCTCGGGCGCGATCCGCCACATGAGTTGCAACTGATGCTCGGTCACAGCGGTACCCAAGGGTGCCACCGCCGCCCCAAACCCCGCCGCGACCAGTGCGATTACATCCATATAGCCTTCGGCCACGATCAGCGTTTGGCCCTTGCCCGCCGCCTCGCGCGCAGGTCCGTGATTGTAGAGCGTGTGGGATTTGTCAAAAAGCTCGGTTTCCGGTGAATTCAGATACTTGGCCGCATCACTCGGGTCCATCGCCCGCCCGCCAAAGGCAATGCAGCGCCCGCGCGCATCGCGGATGGGGAACATGATCCGGTTGCGGAACGTGTCATAGGGCTTGCCGCCCTTCTGACTGTCCTTGGCCAGACCGCAGGCCAGGATCATCTCTGGCGGCACGCCCTTGGCCGTCAGATGATCCCACAGACCCTGCCAGCCATCGGGCGCAAAGCCCAGATCGAACTGCGCTTGCGTCTCCTCGCTCAGCTTGCGCCCCTTGAGATAGTCGCGCGCCGCAGCTCCGACGCCGCTGCGCAATTGCAGGCCGAAATACTTGACCGCCTGCTCCATCACCTCGATCAATTGCCCGCGCCGGTCGGCCTTGGCCTGTGCCTGCGGATCGCGCTCGGGCATCGGCATACCCGCCTCGGCGGCAAGGATCTTCACCGCTTCCATGAAATCGACATTCTCGGTCTCACGGACAAAGGAAATCGCATCACCCTTGGCGTGACAGCCAAAACAGTAGTAGAACCCTTTTCGGTCATCCACATGAAAAGACGCGGTTTTTTCCTGGTGGAACGGGCAAGGTGCCCACATGTCACCTTTACCAGGATTGGACTTGCGATTGTCCCACGTCACCTTGCGCCCGACCACATGGGAGAGCGACAGGCGGTTTTGCAACTCGTCAAGAAATCCGGGGGGCAGGCTCATGCCCCTATATTGGGCGCGCGCGGCTCAGAGTCCAGAGGGCTACTGCGCCTCGCATTGCGTGACATAGCTGCCTGCCACGTCCTCGGCCAACTGCGCCTCGTCCAGCGAATAGACCCAATCCACTAAGGGCTGCACCGCAGGCGCATATAGCGCCACGTCACCGGTCATCTCGGCGGTAATCGCGGTGATAGCGGCCGGGCCCTCTTCGCCCGATTTGCGCGCTTCAACGGCCAATGCCACGATCTCGCCGGTGGGCGCACACATCGGGTTCTCTGCTACGGCCATTACAGGCAAGAGGCAGAAGGCGGCAATCAGCATCGGGCGCATGGGCAATCCTTTCGTTCAGACCCGACTCTCATAGGTCAGATTCTCTCCCCTGTCAGCGTCTCACAGAAGGGAAGTTTGTCGCGCCGCCACCCGGCGCATCGCAATTTCCACCTCATGCACCAGCGTCGCCGCCATCGAGCGAAAGACCATGATCTGCCATGTCTGCAGCCCCAGGCGGCTCACAGACCCGGCCATATGCGCCACATCCGTGCGCGCTGTATGGCCCGGTGCAAAGACCGCCTCGCGCAGATCGAGCGGACAGAGACGCGCCAGAACCTCGACCGCCTGCCGCCCGTCCAATTGCACAACCGCCCAGGCGTCCGACTGGTCTGTCAGCGCCGCATGAGCTGCCAAGCTTTCATCAGGCTCGGGACCGATCAAAAGGGCCAGCTCGCGCCCGAACCAGAGCGCGCGCGCCGCCGCCTGCCCCGTCATGCGCCCCGGTTCCGGCCATGCCACGCCATGCGCCGCCTGCATCGCGGCTGATAATGCCCCGGCAGAGCCGCGATAGGGCGCAAGCGAGGTCATCCGCCTCGGCACCACCTCAGTCAGACGCAGTCCGCCCACTGTCACCGGCAATAGCCCCGTACAGGGGGTTTGAACCTTGAAGTCAGCCACGCAACCGCCCTCCTTCGGGATCAAACGCCACCAGAGGGGTGACTTCGCACACCGTCTCGGACTTGCGCAGGTGATCCACCACGCGCACCCGTTCGCCCATCCGCTCCGGTCCGCGCCTGAGGAAGCCGATGCCGATCACATGCCCAAGCGTCGGCGAATAGCAGGCGCTCGTGACATAGCCTTGATCGTTGTCGCTGACCGCTTCGGCGTGCTCGTCAAAGATATGCGCGCCCGCCAGTAGCTCCTTGACCGCGCCCACCGGTTTCAGGCCCACCATGCGCTCGCGCTCCGGGTCCATCAGACCGGGGCGCGTCGCTGCCGCCTTGCCGATGAAATCCTTCTTGGCGCTCATCATCCCCTGCATCCCGATGTCATAGGCGGTCACGCGGCCATGGATTTCAGCATGGGTGATGAACCCTTTTTCGATCCGCAGCACATTGAGCGCCTCAAGCCCATAGGCGCCGCCGCCCATGTCCTCGGCCCGCTTGACCAACGCGCCAAACAGCGCCGCCCCGTAGCGCGCAGGCACGGCGATTTCATAGGCATGCTCACCCGAAAAGGAGATACGAAAGAGCCGCGCCGCCACCCCAGCCAGGCGAACCGCGCCACAAGCCATATAGGGAAATCCGGCATCATCAATCGGTGCGTCCAGCATCCCATTCAGCAACGCCCGCGCTTGCGGCCCCGCTATGGCGAACTGCGCCCACTGCTCGGTCACGGACACGATCCGCACATCCCATTCGGGGTGCAAAACCTGCGCTACGAATTCCAGATGCCGCATCACCTGCCCCGCCGCCGCCGTGGTGGTGGTCAATACGAAATGAGTCTCTCCCAGACGCGCGCAGGTGCCGTCATCCATCACATGCCCGTCCTCACGCAGCATGAGGCCATAGCGCACACGGCCCACCTTCAGCGTGGACATCATGTTGGTGTAGACGAAATCCAGAAACCGCGCCGCATCCGGGCCTTGCACGTCGATCTTGCCAAGGGTGGACACATCGCAGACACCAACCGCGCCGCGCACCATCGCGACCTCACGGTCGCAGGATTGCCGCCAATGGTTCTCACCCTTTTGCGGGAAATAGCTAGGCCGATACCACAGCCCGGCTTCAATCATCGGGGCACCGCGCGCAGTGCTCTCTTGATGCGAGGTGGTGCGCCGCTCTGGGGCAAAGCCTTTGCCCTTGCCCCCCGCCCCCAAGGCCGCGATCGGCACCGGCACATAGGGCGGACGAAAGGTGGTGGTGCCAGTCTCGGCAATACCACGCCCCGTCGCCTCGGCCAGCACAGCCAGCGCGGCGACGTTGGAATTCTTGCCCTGATCCGGGGCCATACCTTGCGTCGTGTAGCGCTTCATATGCTCGACCGATCGGAAATTTTCGCCCGCCGCCTGTACCACATCCTTGACCGTCACATCGTTCTGGAAATCGAGCCACGCCCGGCCCCGCCCCGGCACCTGCCAGAGCGGAAATATGTCATAGGTGGCCTTCCCGGCGCTCGGGGCCGCTAAATCCGACGCACTAAACCCTAGGTCCAACGCCGCTGCTGCGCCCTCGTTCAGACCGCTTTCCAGACAGGCTAGGGTGGAAAACGCCCCCGCCGCCGCCCCTGCCACGCGCATGCCCGGCACAGCGTTTTCTGGCGGTAAAAACGCCTGCCGCGCCGCGTCCCACGTGGGCCGCGCGCCCATGTGGCAGGCCAGATGCACCGTCGGGTTCCACCCGCCCGAAATCGCAAGGCAATCGGCAGCGATCCGGTCCTCACCTTTGGCCGTGGCAAGCGTCACCGCCTCCAGCCCGCGCCGCCCACTCGTGCCACAGACCTGCGCTCCGGGATAAAACGGCACATCAAGGTCACAGCGCGCATAGGGACGCGCGTCGATCAATGCGGCCACATGCACCCCCGCCGCTTGCAGATCGGCCACGGTGCGATGAGTGCTGTCGTTATTGCCGAAAACCACCGTGCTCTGCCCCGGCGCCACGCCCCACCGGTTGGCATAGGCACGCACCGCCCCCGCCATCATTACCCCCGGCCGGTCATTGTTGGGAAAGGCGATGGCCCGCTCCAGCGCCCCCGCCGCCAGTACCGCGCGCCGCGCCACGATCCGCCAGAAACAGCCCTTGGGCGCGTGACCGCGCGCGGCAAGATCCGGTGCAAGCCTTTCCAGCGCGCCATAGGTGCCGCCATCATACACCCCGAACACAGCCGTGCGGGTCATGATCCGCACATTGGGCATCGCGGCCAGTTCTGCGGCGATCTCATCCACCCAATCGACACCAGCCAACCCATCGACCTCTTCGGTCTCGGCCATGAGACGCCCGCCAAGTCGCGTGTCCTCTTCGGCAAGGATCACATCCGCCCCCGCCACTGCCGCCACCCGCGCCGCCATCAGGCCCGCAGGACCGCCGCCGATCACCAGAACGTCACAATGGGCGTAGGCACGCTCATAACTGTCTTCTGCCGCATCCCCCGACAACGCGCCCAGACCCGCCGCACGGCGGATCACAGGCTCATAAACCCGCTCCCAAAAGGCGCGCGGCCACATGAAGGTCTTGTAATAGAATCCGGCCCCCAGAAACGGCGCGAAGACATCATTAACCGCCAGCAAATCCAGCCCCAGCGTCGGCCAGCGGTTCTGGCTCTGCGCCCATAGGCCCTCGTGCACTTCGACGGTCGTCGCCCTCAGGTTCGGCTCTTGCGCAGAACCCCGTCCCAACGTCACCAGCGCATTTGGCTCCTCACTGCCTGCGGTCATCACCCCACGCGGACGGTGATACTTGAACGACCGTGCCACCATCCGCACGCCATTGGCCAAGAGCGCCGAGGCCAGCGTATCGCCTGCAAACCCCTCATATTGACGGCCGTCAAAGTGAAAGCTCACCGAACGCGCCCGGTCGATCAGCCCTTTGCCTTCGAGCCTCATGCGCCCGCCTCCGTGGCCAAGGCCACACCCAGAACCTCATGCGTGACCGTATTGCGCGTCACGATGAGCCAAGCCCCGCAACCCTGCTCGTGCTGCCACAGATCACGGGTCACACCCGGCAGGTTGTCGCGATTGTGGATGTAATCATCCCACTCCGGCGCCCAGACTTCGCCCTCTGGCCGCGAGAGCGCCGCCCCCTGATAGTAGAACTCGCGACGATCCCGCTCGCCGCAGATCGGACAGCCCAGCCTCATCTTATCCGCGCCTTCATCGTTCCAGAAATACTCAAATCCTGCCCTCCGCGCGCGTCTCAATGCAGATTGTGCTGCGCGCCCGTGCCTTCTTCGTCCATCAACCCCCGGCCCGTGCGGAACCGGTCCAGCCGGAATCGCGTCGCCGCCGGATGCGGCCGGTCGGTGGCGATGAGATGCGCGAGCGCATCGCCCGACCCAGGCACGGCCTTGAACCCGCCATAGCACCAGCCGCAATTGAGATAGAGCCCCTCGATGCCCGCGTGGTCGATGATCGGGCTGCCATCGGGCGACATATCCATGATCCCGCCCCAACTGCGCAACACGCGGGCATTGCCGATCATCGGCATCAGCGTCATGCCCGCCTCCATCACATGCTCGACAATCGGCAGGTTGCCGCGCGCGGCATAGGAGGCATACATGTCCAGATCGCCACCAAAAACCAGCCCACCCTTGTCGGACTGGCTGATATAGAAATGTCCCATGCCAAAGCTGATCACATGGTCGATGCAGGGCTTCAGCCCCTCGGTGACAAAGGCCTGCAAGACGTGGCTTTCGATCGGCAGGCGCATACCCGCCATCGCCGCCACCTGGCTGGAACGCCCCGCCACCACAATTGCCAGCTTTTTGGCGCGAATGGCACCGCGCGTGGTCTGCACGCCGCGCACGCGGCCCTGTTCGATGTCGATCCCCGTCACTTCGCAATTCTGGATCAGGTCCACGCCCCGATCGCTTGCCCCGCGTGCATAGCCCCAGGCCACCGCATCATGCCGCGCCGTGCCCGCGCGCCGCTGCAAAAGGCCACCGTGAATGGGAAACCGCGCCTGGTCGTAATCAAGATACGGCACCATGCGTTTGAGCTGCGCCACACTCAGGAGTTCCGCATCGTCGCCGCGGTTGATCATCGCATTGCCACGCCGGGCTATGGCATCGCGCTGCCCGTCCGAGTGAAACAGTACGATCTGCCCGCGCTGAGAATGCATGACATTGTAATTCAGATCCTCTTCCAGTCCTTCCCATAGCTTCAGGGAATGGCTGTAGAACTCAGAATTGCCCGGCAGGAAGTAATTGGCGCGCACAATGGTGGTGTTGCGCCCCACGTTGCCGCCGCCCAGATAGCCCTTTTCCAGCACCGCGACATTGGTGATCCCGTGGCGCTTGGCCAGGTAATAGGCGGTCGAGAGACCATGACCACCGCCACCGATGATGATCACATCATACTCGGGCTTGGGCGTTGCATCGCGCCAATGCGCCTGCCAGCCCTTGTTGCCGGTCAGCCCCTCTTTCAGAACCCGCAGGCCGGAAAACCGCATGCCACTCCCCTTGCGCCCATGTGTGCGCCAATCTGGCGCGACTGAACCAACTTCAACCCTCAATAGCAATGGCAGAGCCGAAGCTCTGCCATGTTTCCCGCCATTTTCAGGCCCGTGCGCGACGTGAGCCCATCAGAGCCCCATCGCCCGGTAACTCGCGGCAACCTTGGCGATGGACACCAGATAGGCCGCCGTGCGCAGGTCTGTCACGTCCTGACGACTATGCCAGACTTCGCGCATCGATTGATATGCGGTGCGCATCGTATCATCGAGACCCGAGCGCACCAGCTCCAACTCGCCCGCGCCCTTGAGGTATTTCTGCTTGAAATCGGGCGACATTTCCCACGCATCCCCAAGCCCACGGTTCAAGCGCTGCAACTCCGTGACCAAGAGTTGGTGCCGAGCCTCCTCCTGTCGTCGCCCGATCCGACCAAAGCGGATATGGCTCAGGTTCTTGACCCATTCGAAGTACGAGACCGTGACACCGCCCGCGTTGGCATACATGTCAGGAATGATCACTGTGCCCTTCTGGCGCAGAATGTCATCTGCCCCTGCCGTCACTGGCCCGTTCGCCGCCTCGATGATGAGCGGCGCCTTGATCTCAGTGGCGTTCCCGAGGTTGATCACCCCCTCCATTGCCGCAGGAATGAGGATGTCACAGGCCTGTTCCAAGACCTTGGCGCCATCTTTGACATATTTGCCCTCGGGATACCCCTCGACACCGCCATGGCGCGCGATCCAGTTGCGCACCGCCTCGACGTTCAGCCCGTTCTCATCCACCAGCGCCCCATCGCGTTCGATGATCCCGGTGATAAGACAGCCGTCTTCTTCGCTCAGGAACTTGGCCGCGTGATAGCCCACGTTCCCCAGGCCCTGTACCACAACCCTCTTGCCATCGAGTGCGCCCGACAGGTTCGCCGCCGCGACATCCTCGGGATGACGAAAAAATTCCTGCAGCGCATATTGTACGCCGCGCCCGGTCGCCTCGACCCGGCCCTGAATGCCACCACCGTTGATCGGCTTGCCGGTGACGCAGGCGCGGTAATTGATGTCCGTGGTGTTCATGCGTTTGTATTGATCGGCAATCCACGCCATCTCGCGCTCGCCGGTGCCCATGTCAGGGGCTGGCACGTTTTGCGCGGGGTTGATCAGATCACGCTTGATCAGCTCATAGGCAAAGCGTCGGGTGATCAACTCAAGCTCATGCTCTTCCCACTGGCGCGGATCAAGCCGCAACCCGCCCTTGGACCCACCAAACGGCGCCTCCACCAGCGCGCATTTGTAGGTCATCAGCGCCGCGAGCGCCTCGACCTCGTCCTGATTTACACCCATGGCGTAGCGAATACCGCCCTTGACCGGCTCCATATGCTCCGAATGAACGCTGCGATACCCAGTAAAGGTGTGGATTTGTCCGCGCAGCCGAACGCCGAACCGTACGGTATAGGTCGCATTGCAGACGCGGATCTTTTCCTCAAGGCCCGGCGGCAGATCCATCAGCGCCACCGCGCGATTGAACATCAGATCCACACTCTCGCGAAAGCTCGGTTCCTTGTTGGCGTTCATTCGTCCTCTCCCTTTTTCGGCCCGGCCATGACGACTGGACCCAGTCGCGCGCAACCCCGGTGTCCTATCCCATGGTTAACCGACACCGGCCGTTTGTCCACCCGCTGCCGCCAGCCCCTTGGCAGAGTCGCGCTGCCCAAGGCGTTTGTCGCCATAGCCAACACAATCGCGGGGCAGCCACTATATTGTTGAATTTAATCGGTTAACTTCTGATTTTCCGCCTAAAACCCGCCATAATTCAGCCATAGACAAAGTGGATAAAGCTGGATGGTGCAGTGCGGAGTTGGGGAAAGGCTCCGTCACAATGAGGTGTTATTATGCTTTGGAATAGCAAGACGTCTGATCGGGGGGCACGGTCGAAATTGCGCGATACGACGCGCGCCGGAGAGTACGCAGAGCGCTTCTTCAACGAGGAAGACGGCACGGTCACCGTGCTTGCCTTTTCAATCTTCGTCATGTTCTTGATCATGGGCGGTATCGGGATTGATACCATGCGGCAGGAAATGGCGCGGGCTAGCCTTCAGGCGACGCTGGACCGGGCAGTTCTCGCCGGGGCCACGGCGGTCAACAACACGACTGCGCGCGCTGTCATCGAGGATTACTTCTCCAAATCCGGGCAGGCCAACTACCTCGCTGCGGAGCAAGAGGGCGATATCGACATTCGCCTCAACTCATCCAAGGTAACGGCACGCGCCTCTCAGACTCTCGACACCTATCTGATGCGCCTCGCCGGGGTCGACACCCTTACATCCGGGGGCAATTCGACCGCAGAGGTGACGATCCCCAAACTGGAAATCTCCATGGCGCTTGATGTTTCAGGCTCCATGATGGGCGAGCGTATTGATGCGCTCAAACCCGCCGCCAAGAATTTCGTGGATTCCATTCTCGATAGCACAGAACCCAATGATGCGGTGATCTCAGTGGTCCCGTTCAGCTGGGGCGTAACCCCGTCCAAGGAAATCTACGAGGCGCTCACGGTTAATGAAAATCATTTGTATTCCTCGTGCCTAGAACTGTCGGACGCAGATTTTGAATCCACAACGATTGATCCCAACACGGCCTATGATCAGTTGATCTACACCTCCCGTGAGGGCACCACATTTGGCGATCTGACGACAACCCCCTTGGGCAGCTTCCTCGACACCTATTACCAGTCCTGCTACACGCAGGATTACTTCAAGATCCTGCCCTACGCGACGACCAAGACAGCACTTCATGACAAGATCGACTCACTTGAGGCGGGTGGCAGTACCTCGAACGACGAGGGCGTGAAATGGGCGGCAGCGTTGCTCGACTCGGCCTTTCAACCCGTTGTTCAAAGCCTGCAGCAACCGATTCAGGTTCCGCAGGATGATGGCACAATCCTGACCTATTCGCTGGTGGAACCAACGCTTACCAACATGCCCGCGGTCTTCAACGAGAGTGACACGCTCAAGGTCATCGTTCTGATGGGTGACGGGGCCAATGACAATTCCTATCGGTTCAGCAACACCTACCGCGGGCCGAATTCGGACCTCTTCAAGCTCACCTACCAGCAAATGCAGTTTAACTACCTTCAGCGGAACTATGACGGTCGCCGCTGGTACGGGTCGCAATATCAGCAGTATTGCGGATACAGCGGCTACACCTGCATTTACACGCCGACTGGCGAGGAACAGGTCAGCTACTACCTGCGCCGCCCCTCTGACAGCCGCATGTTCAATGTCACCGATGGGGGTAGCGTGTCTTGGTCCACCTTCAATAACTACAGTGCATCCACCTTGCCCGGCTTCATTTCCAGCGAGCGTCTAAGCTGGGAAACAGCATGGGGTTTGATGTCGCCACGTTTCTACTACAACGTCACCGGCAGTGCAGGTCCTTGGAACAGCTACCTTGGCAACCCGATCGATCGGAGCAAGAAGAATGAGCGCCTGGACGACATCTGCGACGCGGCCAAATCCGAAGGGATCGTGATTTACACCATCGCCTTTGAAATGGGCAGCCAACCGACCGGTGCCGACGAGATCAAGAAATGCGCCACGTCGCCCAATCACCACTACAATGCGACAACCGTGAATATTGCCAGTGCCTTCAGTGCCATCGCGGCCAATGTGAAACAGTTGAGGTTGACCCAATGACCCGCGTCTTCAGGAACTTTCTGCGCCGTTTCCGGCAGGACGACACCGGCACAGCCTCACTCGAATTCGTTCTGGTGGCACCGTTCTTCATCGGTATCATGATTTTTTCGATCGAGATGGGCTTTGTCACCATGCGCGCCACCTTCCTCGAGCGAGGCCTTGACATGGCCGTGCGCGAGGTACGTCTTGGCACCGGGACGGCACCCCAGCACGATGCGATCAAGCAGATCATTTGCGATAACGCGATCTTGATCAACGATTGCGAAAACAACCTGCGCCTCGAAATGCGCTCTGCGGACATCCGCAATTTCAACGGGCTGGACGCTGAGGCCGATTGCACGGATCTGGCAGAACCCGCCAAACCGGTTCGCCAATTCGTGCCCGGGCAACAAAATGAGCTGATGCTATTGCGGGCCTGCCTCAAGTTTCGGCCGCTGTTTCCAGCAGGAATGCTGGGCAGCCGCCTTGTTCCCGAAAACGGAAGCCAAGCCTCACTTGTCGCCACGACAGCCTTTGTTCAGGAGCCGATCTGATGACCCTGCGCCCTGCCTTCAAACTGCTGCGCCGGTTCTGGAAACAGGAATGCGGGACCGCCGCCATGGAAACGGTCGTGATGTTCCCGTTCCTGTTTATGGGACTGACCTTTAGCTACGAATACTTTGACATGTTCCGCTATCAGAGCGTGCGAGAAAAGGCGACCTATACAATTGCCGACATGCTCTCACGCGAAACGGCTGAGGTAAACGATACCTATATCGACAACGTCAAGGTCCTGTTCGACATCATGAGCAACGATGCCGGCACCAATCAGGTGCGCGTCACCGTGGTGCGCTACCACCTCGACGCGGCCAACAATATGGACGAATTCGAGCTGCGCTGGTCCGAGGTGCGCGGCTCGGGCGACCTCAACCCTCTGAGCGCGGATGATGTGCGCAACGCCCATGCGACCTTGCCGCAGATGATTGATGGACAGGAAATCATTCTGGTCGAGACCTCGTCGGAATATGATCCGGTATTCTCCACCGGCTTTACCGATGGCACCAATATCAAAACTCGGATGTTCGTGCCGCTGCGCTTTGCGGCACAACTCTGCTTTGAAGGTGTCTGTACCGCTGCCTAATCCTGGGACTGACGGGCGAGCAAATCCTGAATTTGCTCGGCCATGAACTTGGCCGGCGTGCCGGATGTGACACCGCCCACGCCTACGCTGCGCCCCACGCGCCACCAAAGCCCCGGTTGCCAGACCGCCGGGGCTTTCTCCGTGAGCAGGATGCGAAAACCGTTGGACGGTTTAAAGGCGAAAACGCCCCGATCCACCGACCGGATCTGCGCGACCGGCGCGATCATGCGCCCCGTATTGTCACGCAGCCCGTCGCGCGTCAGCACCAGCCATTGCGCCGTGGCCCGCCACATCCGCTCGGCCAAAAAGACGCAAGTGGCCCCAAACCCAACCATGAACACCTGCCAACCAAGGCTCGGAGATTGAACCAGTGCAAGATAAAGCAGCGTCAGCCCCAGCCCTGCAACCGAGCCGACCCCCAAAATCCGCCGCCCCGCCGACGCGCCTAATGCCGCCAAAACCTCTTCGTCTTGCATGCCAGATCTCCCTTTGCGCCCGCATTTACCCCGGATCGTCCCCCATGGCGAGAGGGGTGCTGCGCAAAACGCACAGATGCGGTTCGCCGATGAACAGACTGCGCCATTCCAACAGCGCAGTGGCTGCCTATATCCTGCTCGAAAGGAGACTTTCCATGTCTATCAGACCCGTTTTGGAGAAACGCCAAGCCACCCCAACACTGGAAGGCGCAGGCGTACACTTGCACCGCGCGTTCGGCTTCAAGGACCCTACAGAACTCGATCCGTTCCTCTTGTTCGACGATTTTCGCAATGACGATCCCGCCCGTTATACGGCGGGCTTTCCGTGGCATCCGCATCGCGGTATCGAAACCATCACCTATGTCCTTGCGGGCGAGGTCGCGCATGGTGACAGCCTGGGCAACCAGGGCAGCTTGGGCGCAGGCGATGTGCAATGGATGACCGCCGGGTCGGGTATCTTGCATCAGGAAATGCCGCGCGGCAATGCGCTTGGGCAGATGCACGGATTTCAACTCTGGGCCAACCTGCCCGCTGCGCAGAAAATGACCGCGCCCCGCTATCAGGATGTTAAATCGTCAGACATCCCAGAGATTATCGACGATGATGGCACCCGCGTGCGAGTGATCGTCGGGGATTTCTGGGGGCGACGCGGCCCGGTGGACGGTATAGCCGCCGATCCGCAGTATCTCGATGTCTCGGTGCCCGCCGGGGTTAAAAAAACTTTTCCTGTCGATACCTACCGGCGCAGCTTTGCCTATGTGTTCGAGGGGGCCGGGGCCTTTGCCGACGCTTCAGAGCCCGCAGGCGTTCTTCTGGAAAAGGAAGTGGCGGGACAAGAGGTGCACATGCGCGATCTTTCCGGCGACCGGACACTGATCCGCTTTGGAAGCGGCGACAGTGTGACGGTACAAGCCGGCGAAGAGGGCGTGCGGTTCCTGCTCATCTCTGGCGCACCGATTCAAGAGCCAGTGGCCTGGCATGGCCCAATCGTGATGAACTCAAAGGACGAGTTGCGCCAAGCCATGCGCGAGCTGCGCGACGGAAGTTTCATCAAGTAAAGCATTGCAAGGGCTCCAGCCCTTGCAGACCGAATCTCGAAAGCGTTGGGCGAGAGCAGCGGCCCGAACTGCTGCGTCAACCTTTGCCCGCAATCACCCGTGCTGCCGCAGACAATCCGCCCGCCCCGTGCGGAATATCGAGCGCGCTCAATCCGGCCTCAATGGCACCAAGCGCGCCCAGAACCATATGGGCGTTGACATGCCCCATATGGCCGATACGGAAAAATCCATGCCAGGCCGGATCGCCTGGCTCTGCCATGCCAAGACCGATCCCCAGTGTCACGCCCGCATGATCCTGCACCCATGAGCGCAACCGCGATCCATGCGGCGCGCCGATCCGCAGCGCGGTCACGGCCCTGCTGCGCAGCGTGGGATCGCTGATGTTCAGCTCCAATGGCCCCTCTTGTCCCCATGCCTCGCAGGCGGCCCAGATGGCCCTCGCCAACCGGTCATGCCTTGCCCAGACTGCCTCTACACCGCCCTCTGTCGCGATCAGGTCGAGCGCCGCGCGCAACCCGTAGAGGTGATGCGTGGGTGCGGTGCCACCGAAATACTGATAGTACATTTGCGGGTTCGCACGGTGGGTCCAATCCCAATAGCGGCTGACCAAGGGTAGCGTGCGCCGCGCCTCGGCCGCCTTGTCGGAAAAGAACACAAAGGCCAGACCGGGCGGTACCATCAGCCCCTTTTGACTGCCAGCGACCATCACATCGACGCCCCAGGCGTCCATCTCGAACCGGTCACAGGCAAGCGAGGCGATGCAATCAGCCATGAGGAGCGCGGGATGTCCTACCGCATCCAATACCGCCCGCAAACCGGCAATGTCATTGAGGACAGAAGTCGACGTATCGACATGGGTCGCCAGAACCGCCTTGATCCCATGCGCCTTGTCCGCGCGCAGCGCCTCTTCCACGCGGTTGAGATCGATGGGAGCGCGCTTGCCGAAGTCCAGCATATCGACCGCGATTCCCTGCCCCTGCGCGACCTCCGCCCAGCCATGCCCGAACCGCCCCGTGGCTGGCACCAGAACCCGGTCGCCGGGTTGCAGCGTATTGGCGAGCGCTGCCTCCCACGCCCCGTGTCCGTTCGAGATATAGATCGCTGCATGCTGGCGTGTCCGCGCCACGGCACGAAGATCCGGGATCAACCCCGCCGTCATCTCGATCAGATCCCCCTCATAGATATTCGGGGCGGCACGGTGCATGGCGCGCAGCACCTCTTCGGGCATGACCGAGGGGCCGGGAATGGCCAGATAGGCGCGACCGTGGGCGAGGCTCATTTAGGGGGACTCCTGCTTTTTCCGCCGCACCTTACGCCCTTGGCAAGCGGCGTCAATCACCGCATCGGTTTTGCGTAAGTCGCCGATCTGATCCACCAGGTGCCGCTCAACGACAAGAAAAGCCGAACGCCATTTGCCCGGGGTTTCCTAGCGGTTCCGGGCCCCGCGCCGATACGCCTGAACCAGCTGCACCGGGTCTGCTCCGCAGAGATAGCGCATCAATATCCACAGGTTGCGCGCGCCCCGCCGCAGCCAGCCGTCGCGTTGATACTTCGCGGCAGACGTTCTGACCGCGAGCGGCAAGAGCGCGATACGCCCTTTGAGCGCGCGTGCCATGGCCACATCCTCCATCAGTGGAATATCGGCAAATCCACCCACCGCCTCATAGTCCGCCCGCGAAATCAATAACGCCTGATCCCCATAGGGCAGGCCGAACACCTGGCTGCGCAGATTGGCCCAGCCCGCCACCAACCGGGCCATCACCCCCGTTGCATCGAACCCAAGTTGAAAGGCGGCGGGCGCACCCTGCACCATTTGCGCGCTGACCGCACCGGCCCATCCGGCTGGCAGGATCGTGTCGGCATGCAGAAACAGGAGCCAGTCGCCGCCCGCCACCTGCGCCCCGCGCCGCAATTGTCCGCCCCGGGATGCCGCCCCTTGCACGATGACCGCCCCCGCAGCATCGGCGATTTGCAGCGTGGCATCGTCAGATCCGCCATCGGTGATAACCACCTCTCGGATCACGCCCGCCTCCAGCCCCTCCATCAAAGCGGCAAGGCAGCCCGGCAGGACAACAGCGGCGTTGCGTGTAGGAATCACCACCGAGAGTGCTGCGCGCATGACGACCCCTGTTGTGTCTGTTCTCGTGACCTATATTACACGCGAGCAACACGGGGGAAGAGGCATGACGCGCCGTATTCTGGAGATCACTGGCACCGATGCCCTGCATTTTCTGCAAGGTCTTGTGACCAACGACCTGCACAAGCTGGATCAGGGCATGGTCTATGCCGCCATTCTGACGCCGCAGGGCAAGTATCTGGCCGATTTTCTGCTCTCGCGTCACGGCGATGCCATCTGGCTCGATGTGGATGAGAGCCTGGCATCCATGCTGCTGCAACGTCTGAGCATGTACAAACTGCGCGCCGACGTGGCGATACGTGAAACCGATCTCAAAGTTCGGCGCGGCACTGGTCCCACCCCAATGGGCGCGCTCACCGACCCGCGTCACCCGGATTTGGGCTGGCGTCTATATGGAGAGGTCGACGGCGACGACGGCAGCGATTTCGACCGGATTCGCGTGGCCCATTGCATCCCCGAAACCGGAATTGAACTGACCCCCGAGACTTTTATCCTTGAGGCCGGGTTTGAACGCCTCAATGGCGTTGATTTCCGCAAGGGCTGTTACGTCGGCCAAGAGGTAACAGCACGGATGAAGCACAAGACCGAATTGCGCAAAGGGCTCACACTTGTGGCGGTGCATGGGTCAGCTTCTGTGGGCAGCGAGATTCTGACCCCCGAAGGCAAAAGCGCGGGCGCGCTCTACACCCAGTCCAACGGGCGCGCTATCGCCTATCTGCGCCACGACCGCGCCGTACCGGGCATGACCGCAGGCGAAGCGCGGGTAGACCCGCTGGCAATCTCGGCGCAATAAGGTCTATGCGCCACCGCGAGCGGCCTGTATCTCACGAAAAGAAAAGAAAAAATGGTGGGTGATAAGGGATTTGAACCCCTGACATCTTCGATGTGAACGAAGCGCTCTACCACTGAGCTAATCACCCGCCGTGGGGGCTTTTAGCGTCACTCTTCGACCGGTGCAACACCCTCTTTCATATCTTCGTCACTGTCTTCGTCGTCGGCTTCGGTGTCGGGTCCGGCACCGGGTTTTGACTGCCGGATTTTGGCCACGATGATGCGGGCATTGGCCAAGTCACGCACCCGGTTGATCTTGATCTTGCCCAAGGGCGGCAGATTGACTTCGCGGCCTTCGGCCAAAACCTCACCCAAGACCGCCAGAACCGCCTCGACCACGGGCTTGGCATTCTTTTTCTTGATGTCGCCCTTGGCCAGAACCTTGTCGATCAGCTCCTGCTTTTTCAACTCCGGTCCGGCATCGGCGGGAATTTCTTCGGCAACCGTCAGGGCGATCACATTCGTTGCGCCGCTGTCCGGGGTCGTGCTCTCAGCCACCTCTGCGATGGCGACCTCGGGGGCGCTGTCCACGGCTGCCGCGGATTTGCGCGGGCTGCGGGGCTTGGCCGTCGTGGTTTTGGCGGTCGCGCGGGTGGTCGGCTTGCGCGGGCTTTTGGTCTTGGCCTTGGTCGTCATGATGCGCCTCAATTGTTTCGCTGCTGGAAACACGCTAGCGCGGAGGCGATTGCTTTACCAGTCAGACTTGTGGCTCTGAACCCTAATCAGGCGCCCTGCCCGGCCCCCTTTGTGTCCCGGCGAGTGCTCGTGACCCTTGCAAGAAAATCAGCGGTTGTATTCCCCCACAAGACGGCAGAGTATCCCGCGCTGCACCCGAAACCGGATCAGGGATCGGGGCGCGTCCTTGCCGTCCTGCGCACCGCAGGTCGCAAGGCTTATTCAAATCGGAGAAATCACCATGCGCATGATGCTTTTGGGCCTTCTGGCCTCACTTGGCCTGACCGCCTGCGAAACCATCCAAGGGGCCGGCCGCGACGTTCAGGACGCTGGCCAAGCGATTGAAACCGCCGTCGAATCCTAAGACCTTCGCGGCTCAAAACCGCACCAGAGCTTTTCGCTGTTGCAGCGGAAAGCTCTAGTTGTCCATCTTGAGCGCGGAAATGAACGCCTCTTGCGGGATGTCCACCTTGCCGAATTGCCGCATCTTCTTTTTACCGGCCTTCTGCTTTTCCAAGAGCTTCTTCTTGCGCGTGGCATCCCCGCCATAGCACTTGGCGGTCACGTCCTTGCGCAGCGCCGAGAGCGTCTCGCGCGCTATGACCTTGCCGCCGATGGCCGCCTGAATCGGGATCTTGAACATGTGGCGCGGGATCAGATCCTTGAGCTTTTCGCACATCGCGCGACCACGCATTTCAGCCCGGTCCCGGTGAACCATCATCGAGAGGGCATCCACCGGTTCGTCATTCACGAGGACCTGCATCTTGACCAGATTATCCTCACGATAGCCTTCGAGGTGATAATCAAAGGACGCATAGCCCTTGGTCACGGATTTCAGGCGGTCGTAGAAATCAAACACCACCTCGTTGAGCGGCAGATCATAGACCACCATCGCGCGGGCACCGGCATAGGTCAGGTCCATCTGAATCCCACGTCGGTCCTGACAGAGCTTGAGCACATCGCCCAGATACTCATCTGGCACCAGAATCGTCGCCTTGATGCGCGGCTCTTCGATATGATCGACATAGGTCAGATCGGGCATGTCGGCGGGGTTGTGCAGGTCGCGGCGCGTGCCGTCCTTCATGTAGAGGTGATAGATCACCGACGGCGCGGTGGTGATCAGCTCGATATTGTATTCCCGCTCGATCCGGTCGCGGATCACTTCGAGGTGCAAGAGCCCAAGGAACCCGCAGCGAAAGCCGAATCCAAGGGCCGCTGACGTTTCCATCTCGTAGCTGAAAGAAGCGTCATTCAGCGCCAGCTTCTCGATCGCGTCGCGCAGATCCTCGAACTCGTTGGAGTCCACCGGAAAGAGCCCGCAGAACACCACCGGCACCGAGGGTTTGAACCCCGGCAATGCCTTGTCACAGGGCCGTTTTTCATGGGTGATGGTATCGCCCACCTTGGTATCGCGCACCTGCTTGATCGAGGCGGTGATAAACCCGATTTCGCCGGGGCCAAGGCTTTCGACCTTTTCCATCTGCGGACGGAACACGCCGATCCGCTCGACGTTATAGGTGGCCCCGGTCTGCATCATATGGATGCGGTCGCCCTTCTTCATGCGCCCATCCATGATCCGCACCAGAACCACGACGCCCAGATAGGCATCATACCAACTATCCACCAACATTGCCTTGAGCGGCGCGCTCTCATCGCCCTTGGGTGCGGGCAGATGCTTGACGATGGCCTCCAGCGTCTCGGTAATGCCGACGCCAGTCTTGGCCGAGACGCGAATAGCACCGCTCGCGTCAATCCCGATCACATCCTCGATCTGCTCGGCCACCCGGTCACATTCCGACGCGGGCAGGTCGATCTTGTTGAGCACAGGCACAATCTCGTGGCCCGCATCAATCGCCTGATAGACATTCGCCAGCGTCTGCGCCTCGACGCCTTGCGTGCTGTCCACCACCAAGAGACTGCCCTCGACCGCGCGCATCGAGCGGCTGACCTCATAGGCAAAGTCCACATGGCCCGGCGTGTCGATCAAATTGAGCACATAGGTCTCACCATCCTGCGCCTTGTAGTCGATGCGCACGGTATTGGCCTTGATCGTGATCCCGCGCTCACGCTCGATATCCATGGCATCGAGCATCTGCTCTTTCATGTCACGATCCTGAACCGTCCCGGTTGACTGAATCAACCGGTCGGCAAGGGTGGATTTCCCGTGGTCGATATGGGCCACGATCG
This sequence comes from Roseovarius mucosus DSM 17069, assembly GCF_000768555.3. Taxonomy (GTDB): domain Bacteria; phylum Pseudomonadota; class Alphaproteobacteria; order Rhodobacterales; family Rhodobacteraceae; genus Roseovarius; species Roseovarius mucosus. The sequence goes on along the minus strand of NZ_KN293975.1, from coordinate 336,286 downwards.
AGAAATTGCGGATGTGAGCGAGGTCTGTCATAGCCTTGGCATATGTATGGGAATAGGGGTTTGGTCAAGGTGGGATGATGCACGCGGGCCAGTGCAAATGCAGCGTCGCAACAGCACAGGTGCAGTCCGGGCTTTTGTCGCGCGCAGCACGGGTCTAAGGGGGATCATAGCCCCCTTTTTTACCGGAGTTCCCCGTTATGCCCTGCGCTCTTTGTGCCACCGATACCGCCCTCACCCCATACCTTGTCGCAGGCGGCCCCGAAGGGGCCAGCGTCAGCCTCTGCGCCATCTGCGCCGATCAGATTGCAGGCACGCCCGAGCCCGAGCATTGGCGCTGCCTTGCCTCGTCCATGTGGGCCGAGGATGCCCCGACACAAGTGATGGCCGCGCGCATGCTGGCCCGGCTGTCAGACCATGATTGGGCGCGCGATCTGGCTGATCAGCTCTGGCTAGACGACGAAACCCGCGCTTGGGTCGACAATATTCCCCGCGACAGCGGCCACCGCGACAGCAACGGCGTGCCGCTTGCGCAAGGGGATACCGTGGTTCTGATCAAGGATCTGCCGGTCAAGGGGGCAAATTTCACCGCCAAACGCGGCACGGCAGTGCGCGGCATTTCTCTGGTGCTTGACAACCCCGCCCATATCGAAGGCCGGGTCGAAGGTCAGCGCATCGTGATCCTGACCGAGTTCGTCAAGAAACGCTGAGCCCTAACCCCGAAACCGAGGTTCCCGTCCCGCAAGATTGGCCGCGATCTGTTCCATCTGATCCGGCTTGCCGATCAACGCGGCCTGTTCCCGGCTCTCTGCCATCAGAATCGGCGCCTCATCCGCCCCGCTCTCGGCCACACCAATCAGGCGCTTGGCGGCGCGGATGGCCGTGGGACTGCGGCCCGCGATCTCGGCGGCCAGATCACAAGCCGCCGCCAGCGGATCATCGGCCAGATCCGTGACCAGCCCCCACTCCCGCGCCTGCACCGCAGAAATGGGCCGCGCCGTGTAGGTCATGCGCCGGATCACGTCAGAGCGGGTGAGATGTGGCAAGAGCGCCATGCCCCCCATGTCCGGGATCAGTCCCCATTTCATTTCCATGATCGCGAGTTCCGTATCGGGGGAAGCAATCCGCACATCCGCCCCAAGCGCAAGCTGGAACCCCGCGCCATAGACAACCCCGTGCAGCGCCGCGATGACCGGCACCGGCACTTGCCGCCAGACCATCGCCACCGCCTGAAAGAGATTGCCCGTGCCATGGCTGCGCGGCAGGATCAGCGCCTCGGGATCTCCCGCTGCCAGTTGCGCAAAGCTCATCACATCGAGACCCGCACAAAACGCCTTGCCTTCCCCCGAGAGCACCACGGCGCGGATATCCGCATCCAATAGCGCCTGCCCCGCCGCCACAATCGCCTCGGCCATCTCGGGATCGACCGCGTTGCGCTTGTCCGCGCGCGTGAGCGTCACATACGCGATGTGATCCCTGATCTCTGTCGTCACTCTGGCCATGCGATCCCCTCCGGCTTTGCGTCATGAAACACCATGGCCCGTCCGCAGGCCAGCACAACGTCGCGGCACACCCTTGCAAGGTGGCGGCGCATCCCGTTAACTGCGCCCCATGACATATCCGCGCTATACCCTGTTGATCGACAGCCTGCCCGCCTCTGTTCCCTTTGTCGGTCCAGAGGAACAGGAACGCCAACGCGGCGCGCCTTTTGCGGCGCGTCTGGGGGCAAATGAGAACCTCTTTGGCCCCTCGCCCAAGGCATTGGCGGCGATCCGCGCCGAGGCGGAGAACGTCTGGAAATATGGCGACCCCACAAGCCATAATCTTCGCGCGGCACTCGCGGATCACGTGCGCGCAGTCCCCGAGAACGTGCTGGTGGGCGAAGGCATCGACGGTCTCTTGGGCAATCTTGTGCGGCTCCTCATTGGGCCAGGCGATGCGGTTGTCACCTCGGACGGGGCCTATCCGACGTTCAATTACCACGTCACCGGCTTTGGCGGGGTGCTGCACAAAGTGCCCTATCGCGATGACCGCGAAGACCTGCCCGCCCTTATCGCCCGCGCGCGGGATGTGGGGGCAAAACTTATCTATTTCGCCAATCCCGACAATCCGATGGGCACTTGGGTATCGGGCGCAGAGATTGTCAACGCACTCGATACCCTTCCCGAAGGCTGCCTTCTCTGCCTTGACGAGGCCTATGTGGAATTTGCGCCCGAAGGCACCGCGGCTGACATCGCCGCCGATGATCCCCGCGTCATCCGCATGCGCACCTTTTCCAAGGCCTATGGCATGGCCGGGGCCCGCATCGGCTATGCGGTGGGGGCAGCCCCCCTGATCAAGAGCTTTGACAAGATCCGTAATCATTTCGGCATGAACCGCATGGCGCAAGTTGGGGCGCTCGCCGCCCTTCAGGATCACGACTGGCTCGCGCATGTGCAGGCGGAGGTGCGCCGCTCTCGCGACAGCATCGCACATATCGCCAAGGAAAACGGGCTCAGCGTGCTGCCCTCCGCCACCAATTTCGTGACCGTCGATTGCGGTCGCGACGGCACCTTTGCCCGCCGCGTTCTGGCAGGGCTGGTGGCGCGTGGGGTATTCGTGCGCATGCCCTTTGTCGCACCGCAGGATCGCTGCATCCGCATCAGTTGCGGGCGGGCAGAGGAGATGGACGTCTTGGCCAGAACCCTGCCTGAGGCGCTGCGCGACGCGGATCAATCCGGCTAGGCTCGTCTGCCGTGCTCAGTCATTGTCGCTTGATTGGGCCCCGGCCCGTTGCCGTGACACCTCCGATGCGGGAACGGTCGTCAGAAGCGCCAGGGCATCCAGCGACTGCCACACGCCCCGCTCGATCCGTCCGTCAAACCGGCCCGGTGCCGCGGCCCTGCTGGATTGCGACACGCTGATCGTCGCCCGAGCGCCAGTTCTGTGGCAAATCCCGCGCAGCGCGGATAAATCCGGCACTGGCTCTCGCCCGGTCAGACAGATCGTGTGTGACCCTAGGTCCAAATCCACCGGCGCGCCCATTCTTTCAGCCACCCGTGCCAAAAAGGGCACGAGAACCAGTGGCTCGGCAACATCCTGAAGCGTTACCGGCAGAGCGCAAGGCCCCTCCGGCAATCCGGCGTGGTCCATCAGCCGGATTCCCGCGCGCAACGGGCTGGCCGATGATTCCGCGTCCAAACCCCGCAAGAGCATCGCAGGCGCCGGCAACCCAGCCCGCGCCAACCAGCCACAGGCCCAGCCCGCCTCTTCCGCCTCCCCCCAGCTTAACCCTGCGCCCCGCGCCGCCTTGGTGGCGAGGGCCGTGATCTCGGACTGCGACAGTTGCATCACCTCGCCCGCCCAATCCGGCGGTTCTGACCCTGCTCGTGTCGGGTCTTGGGCCATCTCGCTCATGTATCCGCCCCCGCCGCCAGATCCTGTGGATAGGGCGCGCCCTGAAAGAGGCTGATCCGCACCCAACGATCGGAACGCGGATCAAACCGCGTTGCGCCAAAGAACGCCAGTTTGCAGCGCAAGAGGTCAATCGGCAGAACATCGGCGGCAATCAGATTGTCGCGCACCTCGGCATAGGGCCGCATCGCTGCCATCTGCACCCGGCGGAGCATGTGGCGATGCTCGGGCTGGGCCAGCAAGACCTTTGCAATCGGCGTGTCCTCGGGCCAATCCGCAAGCGCCCGCGCCAAGGCCACTGCCTGCCGCGAGATATCCAGCGGCAATTCCCGTCCCGCCCCCGGCTCTGCCGCCCGTTCCCCCAAACGCGGCTCGAGCTTTTCCTCGGAGACATACCAAAACCGCGCGCAGCCCGCCGGCGTGTCGTGATCCAGCCCCATTGCCCAACTGTATCGCTCTGACAAAAGCGCCCGCGCCCGCGCCACCGTCATCGCCCCATCGATGCCAAAGGCACTGTCTTCGTCGGCGGCCATGCAGTCGGCCAGACCATCCACGAGGTCACCATGTGGCTCTATCATCGCGGCGGCCAGCGCCTCTTGTGCCTCAAGCGGCAGCCGCGCCTCGGCCCAGCGCCAGAGCGCATCCCAGGGATGATCGCCCAAGCGATCCCAGACGTCACGCATATGCGCGGCGACCGCGTCCAAACCGTTGCGCAACTCCAGCAATCGTGCCTGTTGCACCGGGTGCCCGCTCTGCCAACCTTGCGCATTCTCCTGCGCGGCCTTCAGCGCCGCCTCGAATCCCGCCAATGTCTCGGGCGTGGCGGTCCGTTGGGCGCGCACCCGCGCCAGCGCTTCTTCCCGCGCCATCATCCAGTTGTTGAGCAAGACCGGATGCCGCACCAGAAATGGGGCCATCCCAAGCCCGGTAGAATTACCGACCCCCAACATGCGCCGCAACTCCGGAGCCAAGGTCACAGCGCTGGCGCCGCCCCGCCTCTGCGCCAGATGCTCTACCAGATCGACCGTGTAGGCCCGCGTCAGCCAGACCGAGAGCATCTCTGCCTGAAAGGGTGCGCGCATTTCCGGGCGATCCGCAATCTGCGCGCGGTCCGCCGCGCCAAACTTGCCTGAACCATAAACCGCCGTAGTGCGCATGAGATAGCCGGTTTCGGCCAGTTGCGCCGCATCGGGCTGTTGCCCTGCGGCCAAACGAGCGACCACATGGTCAAAGAGGCGCACCGATTTGTTGGCACGACTCAGGCTCAATTCCCGCACGCTCACGCGCCCAGCCTCTTGCAAGGGCACATTGCGCTCCAGACGGGCCAGATCGTCTGCGTCGGGCACGCCATCAAACAGCGTGAAGGTCGCATCCCAAGCGGTGGCAATCACCCGATCCGAACGCAACTCGTCGGGCAGGTCATGGCCAAAAGCCACAAGGCTATAGGTCCGCTCCGGTCCAATGGCGCAGTAAACCGCCCGTCCTTGACCTCGCGCGTCAAATTCCCAGACGGGGCGCTCAAATCGCCAGTTCTCGTTTTGCACTCTGCGCAACATCTGGCGCAGAAAAGAAAGGCGGGTCGGATGGGCCGCCCCCATCCGCGCCAGTCGCATCACCGTATCGGGGCTGCGCCGATACGGCGCGGCCTCTGGCATCGGATTGAGGGCGCCGCATGTCATCGAGCGGCTCCGTGTGGCCCGAACGCTTCATCGAAGAACCTAAGCCAGTTGCCCCCCATGATACCCTCGACCTCTGATCTGCTCATCCCCACGGCATGCAATCCATCCGCAATCGCACCAAAATGCCGGTTGTCCTGAAACCAATCCGGCATTGGCGGAAACCCCGGCGCATCGGCACTGCCTTCGCCAAAATCCACCGCTTTGGTCCACCGGCCGCTCCGCATCCATTCCACGACCGAGTCGGGTTGATCCTGACAAAGATCGCTGCCGATCCCCAGCCGCTCTGGCCCCATCCTTTCGGCGGTGCGCGCCACCATCTCGCAGAAGTCATGAAGGGTGCAGGCACCGCCGCCCTTGAGGTGATGCGGATAAAGCGAAAAGCCCAGCATGCCACCGCTTTCGGCCAGGGCCGCCAGAACCCGATCGGATTTGTTGCGCCGCGCGGGGTGCCACGTGGCGGGGTTGGCGTGAGTGATGGCAATCGGGCGGCTCGAATGGGCAATTGCATCGAGCGTGGAGCGCTCGCCCGAATGGCTCATGTCCACGACCAGACCGACGCGGTTCATCTCCGCAACCACCTCGCGCCCCATCCGTGCGAGACCGGTATCCTCTGCCTCGTAACAGCCCGTCGCCAATAGGGATTGGTTGTTATAGGTCAATTGCATGAACCGCAGGCCCAGCCGGTGCAATACCTCGACCAGCCCGATATCATCCTCGATACAGCTTGGGTTTTGTGCGCCAAAGAAAATCGCGGTGCGTCCGGTCTCTTTTGCGCGGGTCACGTCCCCGGCCTCGAACCCCTGAAAGATCAGATCGGGAAACCGCTCGAAGTGTCGGTTCCACGCCTCGATGTTCAGCACCGTTTCGCGGAAATTCTCGTGATAGGTGATCGTGACATGCACCGCGTCCACGCCACCTGCGCGCATTTGGCGAAATATTTTTTCCGACCAGTTGGCATATTGCAGCCCGTCGATCACCATGCTCATTCCGGCAGTCCCCGCGCGACATAGGCTGTCTTGACCGTGGTGTAGAACTCGGCGGCATACTGACCCTGTTCGCGCGATCCAAAACTAGACGCACCGCGCCCGCCAAAGGGCACGTGATAGTCGGTGCCCGCCGTGGGCAGGTTCACCATCACCGTGCCTGCCCGCATATGCGCACGAAAATGATTGGCACGCGCCAGACTGCGCGTCATGATCCCGGCAGTCAGGCCGAATTCGCTGTCATTGGCAACGCTCAGCGCCTCGTCGTAGCTGCCCACCTTGATCACGCAGGTGATCGGCGCGAACATTTCCTCGCGGTTCAGGACCATGTCATTGCCTGTGCCTGCAAAGACCGCCGGGGCCATGTAATAGCCTTCGGTCGCGCGCTCCAACCGCTCTCCGCCACACAAAAGCTCTGCTCCCTCTGCCCGACCCTGTTCGATATAAGCCAGATTTTGCGCGAGTTGCCCGGCGCTGACAACCGGCCCGATCTGTGTGCCCTCCTCCAACGCGTGTCCGACCCTGAGCGCGCGCGCTGCATCCACCAGCCGCGCGACAAACTCATCATGCACCGCCGCATGCACAATCAAGCGCGAGGCTGCCGTGCATTTCTGCCCGGTGCCGCCAAAGGCGGCGCCCGTCGCATGTGCCACCGCAAGGTCCAGATCGGCATCGTCAAGGATCAGCATCGGGTTTTTCGATCCCATTTCCATCTGCACCTTGGTCATGTTCGGCACCGCCGCAGCCGCGATGCCACGTCCGACACTGACCGAGCCGGTAAAGCTGATGGCATCAATGCCCGGATGTGCCACCAGCGCCTCGCCCACTGCGCGCCCCGGCCCCATGACAAGGTTGAACAGGCCGCGTGGCATATCCTGCCTTGCGATGATCTCTGCCAGCGCGACCGCGCTGGCCGGGGTCAGATTGGCTGGTTTCCAGACCACAGCATTGCCAAAGGCCAAGGCTGGGGCGATCTTCCACGCAGGTGTCGCCACAGGAAAATTCCAAGGGCTGACAATCGCCACGACACCCACAGGTTCCCGGCGCACGTCAATATCAATGTCGGAGCGCACACTCTGGGCGAAATCCCCCATCTGGCGCAGCACTTCGGCGGCATAGTACGTGAAAAACTGCCCGGCGCGATACACTTCGCCCACGCCTTCGGCGCGCGGCTTGCCTTCTTCACGGGCAACGAGTGCACCGATCTCCGGGCTGCGTGCCATCAACTCCGTACCAATCGCCATCAGCACGTCATGGCGTTTCTGAATGCCCGCCGCCCACCAGGCCGGCTGCGCAGCCCGCGCTGCGGCAATCACCTCTTCCAATTCTTGGCGATCCGCCTGCGCATAATTGCCGATCAAGTCCGAGAAATCCGACGGGTTGCGATTCTCAATGCGTACCTCGGAGTCGCGCCATGCACCTGCAATGAAATTTCCGGTCTGCTGCGCCGTCATCCGTTCTTCCTTTTCCGTCGATTCACCCTTGTGGCGGGCCATGCCCGCCTCCGCCAGACGATCCGCGATTGACCGAATTAAGGCAAACAAATATAACTGCACTCAACTTCAGTTTCCCTGAAACATGCAACAGGCCAGCCATGATCCGGACCGAAGCCCTTCGCGCCTTTGTCACCGTCACCGAACATGGCAACATCCGGGATGCGGCGGAAATCTTGTGCCGGACGCAATCTGCGGTCTCAATGACCCTGAAACAGCTTGAGGCAGAATTGGGCGGCCCTCTGTTCGAAAGCGACCGCAAGAGCAAGCTGACGGATCTCGGGGCTTTCGTGCTCGACGTCGTGGGGCCCCTCCTTCGCGAGCATGACCGCGCTCTGGAACTGATCACCGGCTATGCGCAGGGCTATTCTGGGCGGCTGCGGATCGCGGCGGTGCCGTCGGTCGCGGCTTTGATCCTGCCCACAGTTCTCAAGACCTTTGTGCAGGCCCGCCCCGAGGCAGAAATCGACCTCTACGATACCGACAGCGCCAGCGTCCGCGAGATGCTCTTGCGCGGGGAAACCGATCTTGGTCTGGCCAGCCCCGCCGGAGAAGCTGACGGTCTGCGCGCCATCCCGCTTTTTACTGATCCGCTTGTCTTTGTCTGCCATGCAGCGCATCCGCTCGCATCGGAGCCACGCCCGCTGGCATGGCATCAACTGACCGGAGAGCGATTGATCCTGAACGAAACTCTGAGCGGGCTTGCGACGCCCGAGTTCCGCACTCTGGCGGCACAGGCGCGCCTGTCAGTGCGCAACCTGACCTCGCTCTTGGCGATGGTTCAGGCCGACGCAGGCGATACGATCCTGCCCGGTCTGGCCACCCGCGCCTTGCCCTCGGGCGTGGTCACGCGACCTCTGGCCGATCCGGCCTGTCAGCGCCGCGTCAGTCTGTTGGTCCGTGACGGGCGCACACCCAGCCCCATTGCCGCCGCCTTCATCGACATGCTCTGCGATGCCCTGCCCAATATGGCACAGCGCTTTGGCCTAAGTGAACGCTGGACCTAAAGCGTCGGTGCTACTCCGCCTCTGTCGCCTCGATCAAGGCCAGCACACTTGGCCCCAACCCCTCGACGATGCGCGCCACACCATCGGCATTCGGATGAATGCCATCCGCCTGAAACCACCGCTGCAAAGCCGCAGGATCGCCGCCGCCAAGACCAGCAAAGAAGTCCGGGGCAAGGAGAGCACCATAAGCCTCTGACAATTCGGGGTAGATCGCATCAAACGCCGTCTTATACTCTGGGCCGTAATTGCCCGGCGCCGTCAGCCCGACCAGCAAGACCTCAACACCCTTGGCCTGCGCGACCTGCAGGATCACTTCGAGGTTTCCACGGCTGACCGCCGGATCAATCCCGCGCAAGAGATCATTGCCGCCCAGCGTCACGATCATCGCATCCACCTCGGGTGTCAGGCTCCACTCCACTCGCGCAGCCCCGCCCGCGGTGGTATCCCCAGACACGCCCGCATTGATCAGCTTGGCCTCAACCCCTTGATCATCCAACCATTTTTGCATCTGCGGCACCAGCCCATCCTGCTCAGGCAGACCGTAGCCCTGGGTCAGGCTATCCCCCAATGCCAGAACCGTGACCGGCTCATCCGCCATCACGGGGCTGACAAGGCAGAGAAACGCCGCTACCACCTTGCCCAGAGGCCGCAGCACCCCATATGACAGAAAACCTTTGTAAATCAGGCGCAAACGCATGAGTTCTCCTATCCTGTCCCTCTCCGACGTCACCTTGTCTCTGGAGGGGAATGCCGGTCTTGTGCACATACTTCACGGGATTACCCTGGATGTCCACAAGGGCGAGACCCTCGGCCTGATCGGCCCCTCGGGTTCCGGCAAATCTTCGCTCTTGATGCTCATGGGCGGGTTGGAGCGCGCCACTTCGGGCCATATCACAGCCCTGGACAGCAACCTGTCGGCGATGAACGAGGATCAATTGGCCCGCCTGCGGCGCGAGAATTTCGGTGTGGTATTTCAATCCTTTCACCTCATTCCGACGATGACCGCGCTCGAAAATGTGGCCACCCCGCTTGAATTGGCAGGGGCGGAAAATGCCCATGCCCGCGCGCTCGAGGAACTGGCCGCTGTGGGCCTCGCCACGCGCGCAGGGCATTACCCGTCGCAACTTTCGGGCGGGGAACAACAGCGCGTGGCGCTTGCGCGCGCCGCAGCCCCCCGCCCCGCCATCATCCTCGCGGATGAGCCCACGGGCAATCTCGACAGCACCACAGGGGCCGCGATCATTGACCTGCTCTTTGGCCTGCGCGACCGGCATGGCGCGACCCTCGTGCTCGTGACCCATGATCCCGAGCTTGCCGCGCGCTGCGACCGCGTGGTCAGCCTGCGCGATGGCCGCATTGAGGGCACCGCATGAGCCTGCGCATCGCGGCTCGCCTGGCCCGGCGCGAATTGCGCGGTGGATTGCGTGGATTTCGCATCTTTCTCGCCTGCGTGATCCTTGGCGTGGCGGCGATTGCCGCCGTCGGCACCCTGCGCGAGAGCATCCGCGCCGGCATGACCGAGCAAGGGGCGACAATCCTTGGCGGCGATGCGGAACTCGAGCTGACCTATCGCTTCGCCACCGAGGACGAATACGCCTGGATGGCCCGCAATGCCGATGCCGTTTCGGAGATCGCAGATTTCCGCTCCATGGCCATCGCCCCGGACGGGCGGCGCGAACTGACCCAACTCAAGGCCGTGGATCACGCCTATCCTTTGGTTGGCACCGTGGTTCTTTCCCCCGACATGCCGCTCGATGTGGCGTTCGGTGGTTCCGGCGGCCTGCCCGGCGCCGTCATGCAGCCCATTCTCGCGGCGCGTCTGGGGATCAGGGTGGGCGATACCTTTCGCTTGGGCGAGCGCGAATTTCGACTGATGGCCGAACTGGTGAAAGAGCCGGATCAAACCCGCGCAGGCTTTGGCCTTGGCCCCCGCACCATCGTCAGCCGCGCCAATCTCGACGGCTCTGGCCTGCTCAGCGCAGGGTCGCTCTTCACCACCAAATACCGCCTCGATCTGGCCGAGGGCACCGATCTTGCCGCCTTCGAGACCCGTGTGATGCAAGAGTTGGATGGCTCTGGCTTTCGCTGGTCCGATGCCCGCAACGCCAGCCCGCGCGTCGCCGAATTCGTGACCCGGCTGGGGGCCTTTCTAGTGCTGGTGGGGCTTTCGGGCCTCGCCGTGGGTGGTGTCGGCATTTCTGCTGCGTTGCGCGCCTATCTCGCAGGCAAGGTGCAGGTCATCGCCACATTACGCACCCTCGGGGCGGATCAACGCACGATCTTCCTGACCTATTTCATCCAGGTCGGCGTTCTTGCGCTGATCGGCATCGCTGGGGGCCTGGTGCTTGGCGTCGGCCTGCCGGTGCTCCTGGGGCCTGTCATCGCGGCGCGGTTGCCCGTCCCCGCGATCTTTTTGCCCTACGCCGCCCCAATGGCCGAGGCCGCACTCTACAGCGTGCTGAGCGTGCTCATCTTCACCCTATGGCCGCTCGCCCGCGCACGCGAAGTCCGCGCCGCCGCCCTCTACCGTGAAGCGGCGGGAGCCGCGCGCCGCTGGCCCGGCTGGCCATGGATCGCAACCACGCTCGGTCTCGTCGGTGCCCTGCTTGGTGCCGCCATTCTCTTTTCCGGCAATCTTACCCTCACACTCTGGACCGCTGGCGGTATCGCAGCCGCGCTCTTGGTGCTGTCCTTGGCTGCGATGCTGGTGCAGAAGCTGGCCCGCGCAGTCCGTCCGCGCCTGCGCAACCGCCCCGCCCTCGGCTGGGCCCTCGGGGCCATCGGCGGGCCGGGCACAACCGCGGGGCCAGTCATGCTCTCGCTTGGTCTGGGCCTCGCGGTGCTGGCCGCCGTCGGTCAGATCGACGGCAACCTGCGCCGCGCCATTGCCGCCGACCTGCCCGAACGCGCGCCCTCCTTCTTCTTTGTCGATCTGCAAAAGGACCAGATGGCATGGTTCCTCGACCGGTTGGAGAATGACCCCGCCGTCAGCCGTATCGACAGCGCGCCGATGTTGCGCGGCATCATCAGCCGCATCAACGGCCGCCCCGCGACCGAGGTTGCCCCCGGACATTGGGTGGTCGAAGGCGACCGAGCCGTGAGCTACACCGATGCCCTGCCCGCTCGCACCGAAATCACCGAGGGCACCTGGTGGGGCGAGGGCTATACCGGTGCGCCGCAACTCAGCTTTGCCGCCGAAGAGGCCATGGAAATGGGCATCGGCCTCGGCGACGAGATCACCGTGAATATTCTCGGGCGTGACATCACCGCCCCAATCACATCGCTGCGCGAGGTGGATTTCTCCAGCGTCGGCATGGGCTTTGTCCTGCTGATGAACCCGGCGGCGGTGGCGGGCGCGCCGCACACGTTCATCGCCACGGTCTATGCCGATGATCTGGCGTCCGAGGAACAGATCCTGCGCGATGTGACCGACCGCTTTCCAAATGTCACTGCCATCAACGTCCGCGATGCGCTGACCCAGGTGACCGACCTTCTGGCCGGTCTCGCGTCGGCGACCTCCTGGGGCGCGTCAGTCACGCTGCTCACAGGCTTTCTCGTGCTCATCGGCGCGGCGGCGGCGGATCAGCGCGCGCGCACCTACGAGGCCGCCATCCTCAAGACCCTCGGTGCAACGCGCGCCAGAATTCTCTCGAGCCTGGTCTTGCGTGCACTCATACTCGGAGGGGCGGCGGGGCTCGTGGCGCTTGGGGCGGGGATCGGCGGCGGTTGGGCGGTCAGTCATTTCGTGATGGACACGCCCTTCCGCGTGATCTGGCCCTCTGCCCTTGCGATCATTCTGGGCGGCATGCTGGTGACGCTGCTGGCAGGCTTGGTCTTTGCCTTGGGGCCGTTGCGCGCCCGCCCCGCCCGGACCTTGCGCGCGCGCGAATGACCTCTGCGGACTTGGTTCTTTATGGGCGAAATACTCTGGGGGTCCGGGGGTGAAACCCCCGGTCTTTCCGGCCATTACCGCGTTGATTTCAGACCTCAAGGCTGGCACTCCACCGGGGCACCGACAGGAGATGACATGACCGATTCGCTGCCGATCCCGCTCTCTGCTCCGCTGACGCCCGCGCAACAGACCATGCTGGTCAACCTGGTGCGCCGCGCCGCGCGCGCCGAAATCATGCCGCGCTTTCGCACCGTGACGCGGGCCGAGGCCATGACCAAATCCGGCCCGCATGATCTGGTGACAGAAGCCGATCATCAGGCCGAGGCAATGCTGTCGCGGGGCCTGCAACGGATGTTTCCGCATGCGCTGATCGTCGGTGAAGAGGCAGTCGCGGCCAAACCGGCCCTGCGCGAGGATGTGTCCGAGGCGGAGCTGGCCTTCATCATCGACCCGGTGGACGGTACCTGGAATTTCGTGCACGGCCTGCCGCTCTTTGGTGTGATCATCGCCGTCACCCGCTTTGGTCGGCCGGTTCTGGGGCTGCTTTACGATCCAGTCTCGGACGACTGGATCATCGCGGACGAGGTCAATCCGGCCCGGATGGCTGCGGTTCAGGGGTCCGAGCGCCCGGTGCGCGTGTCTTCCGGCGGCGCCTTGTCTGAGTTGCAGGGCTACATGCACTACTACCTTATGACACAGGCTCGGCAGGATAAGGTGGCCCCCTTGCTGCCCGCGCTCGCGCGGTGCGTCGCCTTGCGCTGTTCGTGCCATGAATACCGCCTATTGGCGCAGGGTGCCGTCGATTTCGTCCTGTCGGATGTGCTCAACCCATGGGATCATGCGGCGGGCGTGCTCATCTGCCGACAGGCCGGCGGCGTGGCGCGTATGCTGGACGGGCGCGACTACAACACCTCGATCACGAAGGGCGTTCTGCTCAGTGCCGCGAACGAGGAAACCTGGACCAGTCTGAAAGATCATTTCGCCTGTCTTTTGGACATCTGAAACCAAGAAAAAACTTTTCATTTGCCTTTAAAACGCCATTTCTGCATGACTGAGTCATGGCATCGGCCAAATTTTACCTCATCGGATTTCAGGCATGACATCGACCCGGCGCATGACGGATCAAATCGACGTTGTCACCCTGTCCGACGCGGACCGGGAGGCAGCGATTGACCGCCTTTATGATGTCGCCCTTGACCCCGGGCGCTACGAGGCGCTGCTCGACCATTGGGAGAGCGCAATCGGCCCCCTGCGCGCGCATGTCGATTTGACCGCGCCGCGTCTGCTGGACGAGCCGCAGATATCAGAGCATTTCCGCCGCGCCACCGAGTTCCTCGATCGTCTGGCACCTGAGGATGCGGATCACAAAGGTCTCGACGCCATGCTGGCCCCGTTCGACCGGGTGCCGGCCCTCTTGTTGGATCGCGGCCGCCACATCCGCGCCGCCAACCCCGCCGCACATCAGGCCATGGCCTTGGCTGCGAACGCGCGTCTCTGTGATCTGCCCATCCATGAGGCCGATATGGACGCGCTCGCGGGGGCGCTCGAGATTTTGTTCGACAGTCGGGAAAAGGATACCGCCGTCTTGCGGGTGCGGTCGGTGCAGGCCGGGCAGTTGATCGTCTTTCGGCTGCAACGCTGTATTGCCCCCGATGGCACGATTCTGGTGCTCGCCGCCTCCAATGAAATCAGCATGCCGCCGGGTTTCTGCGAGATATTGATCGAGGCCTTCGATCTGACACAAACCGAGGCAGATATCCTGTGCCATCTGGTTGATTGTCGCGGCGTCAGCGAGATTGCCGCCGAGCGCGGGCGCTCTGTGGACACCGTGCGCGCCCAGATCAAATCACTGCTCGCCAAAACCGAGACCCATTCGCAACTCGAACTGGTACGCCTTGCGCTCTCGATGATCGACATGACGGCGATGACCGTGCGCGCAGCACCCGGCCCGCATGTTGTCAGCCGGGGTTATGCGACCCTGTCAGAGCGGGATTACAAGTCCTTGGTCATGCCAGACGGTCGGCGGGTGGATTATCTGATCCTCGGGGCCCCACGCGGGCGCCCTGTGCTCTATCTACCACTAGATTTCGGACTGGTCCGCTGGCCTGCATCGGCTGAAACCTGTGCCACGCTGCGGGGGCTCAAGGTAATCGTGCCTCTGCGCCCCGGCTATGGCCTGTCGGATATGGTGACGCGGGGCGCGGATTATGACGCGGCGCTCTGCGATGACACAATACGCGTCCTACGTGCCGAGGGGGTGACGCGCTGTCCCATCCTCTGCCTCAGCGGCGATGCCTTTTATGCGGTTAAGCTGGCCCGGCTCAATCCCCTTGCTTTCAGCGGGATCGTGGCCTGTTCCGGCATGTTGCCCCTCACCCGCCGCGAGCAATTCGAGCGGATGCATAAATGGCACCGTTTCATCCTCGCAGGTGCCAAGTACACGCCGCATCTCTTGCCCTTCATGGTCAAGGCGGGCTTTTTGCTCGCGCGCAAGATTGGCAAGCGTAACTTTTTGCACGCGGTCTACGGCAACTCTACCGCCGACGTGGCGGTGATCGAAGATCCAGAGGCCTTCGAGGCGCTCGCAACAGGGTCGGAAGTGGCCCTCTCCGACACCCATTCCGCGCATGAGGCCTTCGCGCGACAGCTTGTCTCTGGCCAACTCGAGGATTGGAGTAGCGAGGTTGAGGCGCTGCGCGGCAAGCTGCCGCTCGTCTTCCTGAACGGCACCGATGATCCGCAGGTGCCGCTGGCCACTTTGGAAGAGTTCCGCCGCGACTACCCCTGGATCGAATTCCATCTGCTCGAGGAGGCCGGGCAACTGGCTTTCTTTCGGCATTGGCGCCGGGTTCTCGACCGGCTCACACCTTTGCTCGCAGATTGATGTCCCCCGCTGGAGGCATTGAGCGCAAACCCCGCTGAACCCGGTTTGCGGCGCACATCGCGGTTTACGCGGCGCTCTTCCATTCTTGCGGGGTCACGTAAACGATACTCTCCCCGACACTGACCATCACATCGCCGTCTTGGATATTGATCTGGAGCTTCATCGTGCGGTTGGCCATTCGCTTCAATTCGTCCGTTTCAGCCTCGGAAAAATTGATCACCTGAAGATTGTCAAACCGGGTGGCGCTGTTCTTGATCTTGTCCCACCACATCTCGGCCGTCCTGCCACCATAGGGATAGACGATCACCCTTTGGGCCTTGCCACAAGATTGTCGTAGCACTTTCTCACTCGGAAGCCCGAGAGCCACCCAGACGTCCAGCTCCCCACTCAGGCTTTTTTGCCAAATGTCCGGCTCATCATCCGTTGACAGGCCCTTGGTCATTTCCAGACGTTCATTGGCATTCAGCGCAAACGCCAAAAGGCGCACCATCAACCGTTCTTCCGTCTCTGACGGATGCTTTGCAACCGTCAGCTTGTGAGTCTCGTAATAGTGACGATCCATGTCAGAGACGGTGAGTTCTACTTTATAAATAGTGGCATTTTGCGCCATGAGATGTTCCATAACCTGAGAGATCGGTAACCTTACAGCGTCTCGGGCACGTTTTAAAGCGTCCCCGTTTAATCGATGCCTTATCCAGCCAGCCAGAGGCAATTCCAACAAGCAGCGGGTGCCCAGAGGGCTGAGGTGAAAGCCAAGCTGCTTTAATCGCGGCCTTACCCTATTTGGGGTATGACAGACTCAGGTTATTCACACTAGCGTGAGAACACGTGATCAGAGCGGCCCGTTTGAGTGATGGCGCATCCGTTTCTGTCGCTTGTCCGCGCTGGCTGCTATGGGGCGGATTATTTAAAAAGAGCCTTTTCATCAGGACAAAAGGCGGCCTCGAAAGGCCGTCTTTTTCTTTTTCACACCGGCTGCGGTTACTCCGCAGCCTCTGCATAATCTTCCAGCGGCGGGCAGGTGCAGATCAGATGCCGGTCGCCGTAAACATTGTCCACGCGGTTGACCGGCGGCCAGTATTTATCGACCCGGAAGGCACCCGGCGGAAAACACCCCTGCTCGCGGCTATAGGGCCGATCCCAATCCTTGACGAGATCCTCCATCGTGTGCGGCGCATTCTTGAGCGGGTTGTTTTCCGGGTCGATCCGGCCCTCTTCGATGTCACGGATCTCTTCGCGGATGGCCAGCATAGCGTCGCAGAAGCGGTCAAGCTCGGCCTTGGTCTCGCTCTCGGTTGGTTCCACCATCAGCGTGCCCGCCACCGGCCAGCTCATCGTCGGCGCATGGAACCCGCAATCAATCAGCCGCTTGGCTATGTCATCCACGGTCACGCCCGCACTCTCGGCAAAGGGGCGCACATCAAGGATGCACTCATGCGCCACCCGCCCCCCCCGGCCCTTGTAGAGCACCGGAAAGGCCCCTTCGAGCCGTTTGGCGATGTAATTGGCATTGAGGATCGCCACCCGTGTCGCCTGCGTCAGCCCGGAACCACCCATCATCAGGCAATAGGCCCATGAAATCGGCAAGAGCGAGGGAGAACCAAAGGGCGCGGCACTGACAGGCCCCTCGGCCCCGCCGGTTTCGGGATGCCCCGGCAAATGCGGCACAAGATGCGCCTTGACGCCAATCGGCCCCATGCCGGGACCGCCTCCGCCATGCGGGATGCAGAACGTCTTGTGCAGGTTGAGGTGGCTCACATCGCCCCCCAGATCACCTGGGCGCGCAAGCCCCACCATGGCGTTCATATTGGCCCCGTCAATATAGACCTGACCGCCGTGGCTATGGGTGATCTCGCAGACCTCGCGCACCGTTTCCTCAAACACACCATGGGTCGAGGGGTAGGTGATCATGCAGCCTGCAAGATTCTCGGCGTGCTTCTCCGCCTTGGCGCGGAAATCCTCCACGTCGATATCCCCATTCTCGGCGGACTTGACCACCACCACATCCCAGCCCACCATCTGCGCGCTCGCGGGGTTGGTGCCATGGGCGCTCACCGGGATCAGGCAAACGCGGCGATGCCCCTGCCCCTGCGCCCGGTGATAGGCGGCAATGGTCAAGAGGCCCGCATATTCCCCCTGCGCGCCGGAATTGGGTTGCATGGAAATCGCGGCATAGCCGGTGATGTCACAGAGCTTGGCGCTCAGATCGTCGATCATCTCCTTGTAGCCCAGCGCCTGATCGGCGGGCACAAAGGGGTGCAGAAGCGAGAATTCGCGCCAACTGACCGGCATCATCTCGGCCGCGGAATTGAGCTTCATCGTGCAGGAGCCCAGCGGGATCATCGCGCGATCCAGCGCCAGATCCCGATCCGCCAACCGCCGCATGTAGCGCATCATTTCGGTCTCGGCGCGGTTCATGTGGAAAATAGGGTGGGTCAGATACTCGGACTCGCGCTGCAGAACATCGGGGATACGGTATTCCGGCGTGAAATCGGCATCTTCCATGATGATGCCAAAGGCGCGCCAAACCGCCTCGATGGTCGCAGTGCGGCTGCGCTCGTCAAGCGTGATACCAATCTTGGTTTCCCCCACGCGGCGCAGATTGATCCCCTCGCGCACCGCCGATTGCAGCACGCCACGCTGCAAGAGACCGACATCCACCGTGATCGTGTCAAAGAAATCGCCCGGTTCGACATGGAACCCCGCCGCTTCCAGCCCCTTGGCCAGACGCACCGTCTTGCGGTGGATACGCTGCGCGATGGCGCGCAGGCCCTTGGGGCCGTGAAACACCGCATACATCGACGCCATGACCGCCAAGAGCGCCTGCGCGGTGCAGACATTCGACGTGGCCTTTTCGCGGCGGATATGCTGTTCGCGGGTTTGCAGGCTCAGGCGATAGGCGCGGTTGCCATGGCTGTCGATTGACACGCCCACAATACGCCCCGGCATGGCGCGTTTATAGGCGTCCTTGGTGGCCATATAGGCGGCATGCGGCCCGCCATAGCCCACCGGCACGCCAAAACGCTGCGTCGAGCCCACGGCAATATCCGCGCCCATGGCACCGGGTTCCTTGAGCAGCGTCAATGCCAAGGGATCGGCGATCACGATGCCGAGTGCGCCGCTTCCATGCAGGGCCGCAATCTCGGGGGTGAAGTCGCGCAGTGTCCCATAGGTGCCGGGATACTGGAAAATCGCGGCAAATACCTTGTCCGCCACCAGATCATCCGGGCTGCCGACGATCACCTCAATGTCCAGGGGTGCTGCGCGTGTCTGGATCACGGCGATATTCTGCGGATGGCAATTCTCATCGACGAAAAACGCCTTGGCCTTGGACTTTGCCACGCGCTGCGCCATGGTCATGGCCTCTGCCGCCGCCGTCGCCTCGTCCAGAAGCGAGGCATTGGCGATTTCCAACCCGGTCAGATCGCTGACCATGGTCTGAAAGTTCAACAACGCCTCAAGCCGCCCTTGGCTGATTTCCGGCTGATAGGGGGTGTAGGCGGTATACCACGCCGGGTTTTCAAAAATGTTCCGCTGAATCGCGGGCGGCGTCACCGTGCCGTGATAGCCTTGGCCAATCAGCGAGGTCAGAACCTTGTTCTTGGACGCGGTCTGCCACATGTGGAATTGCAATTCCTGCTCCGACTTGGGTTTGCCGAAATCGAGCGGCTTTTCCTGGCGGATGGATTTCGGCACCGTCTCGTCAATCAGCGCCTCAAGCGATGCGACGCCCAGAACCTTGAACATCTCGGTCATTTCCTCAGGCGAGGGGCCGATATGGCGGCGATTGGCGAAGTCATAGGGCAGATAATCGGTCGCTTTGAACGACATGGGTTTGTCCTCATCAGATCGCGCAGGCGGCATGACGCTGGCCCGCTGCTTCTTCTTGGCAAAAGTACTCCTGCCGGAGGCCCGAAACCTTTTTGGGCCTTCCGCGCCTCCGGCGGGCGGGTTCAGGCGATATGGGCCTGATAGGCGGCCTCGTCCATATAGTCGTCCATCTGGCTGGAATCTGCGGGCTTGATCTTGAAGAACCAGGCATCGCCCATCGGATCTTCGTTGACCTTGCCGGGATTGTCGATCAGCGCCTCGTTGACCTCGACGATCTCGCCGTCAATCGGGGCGAGAATATCCGAGGCGGCCTTGACGCTCTCGATCACCACCACCTCGTCATCCTTGCTGACCTCGGTGCCCACTTCGGGCAGATCGACAAAGACCACATCCCCCAATTGCTCGCTGGCGTGTTCGGTGATGCCCACGACCACGACGTCATCCTCGACGCGCAGCCATTCATGTTCTTCGGTGAATTTCATCGCTTTCCGGCTCCTGTTGCTCAGCGTTTGAAAGTTGCAGGGGTAAAGGGCAGCTTGGCCACCCGGACGGGCAGGCGTTTGCCGCGCACCTCACCGTATAACTCGGTGCCCTCGGCCGCCAAGCCCTGAGGGACATAGCCCATCGACATCGGCGCCTCGATGGTCGGGCCAAAGGCCCCAGAGGTCACGTGACCGACAGCCTCGCCGCCCTCGGCGGTGGCGAAGAGTGGTGTGCCCTCGCGCATCGGCGCGCGGCCCTCGGGGCGCAGGCCCACGCGGGCGCGCGGCGCACCCTGTTGCAATTCGCCCAGAATACGCTCTGCGCCGGGAAACCCGCCCGCACGTGCTCCGCCCGCGCGGCGCACCTTTTGGATCGCCCAACTCAGACTTGCCTCGACCGGCGTCGTGCCCGTGTCGATGTCATGCCCATAGAGGCAGAGACCCGCCTCAAGCCGCAAACTGTCACGCGCGCCCAATCCGATCGGCTCCACATCCTCATGGGCCAAGAGTGCGCGCGCGAGCGGCTCTGCCTGTGCCTCGGGCACGGAAATCTCGAACCCGTCTTCGCCGGTATAGCCCGAACGCGAAATCCACAATTCGCCAAAGTTGCTCACGAAAATGCCCACATCCATGAAGCGCATCGCGGCCACGCCCGGCACCAGCCCCGCCAGCACCACCTCTGCAGCGGGGCCTTGCAGGGCCAAGAGCGCGCGGTCGGTGATCTCTGCCACCTCGATCCCCGGCAATCCGGCGCGCATATGCGCGATATCGGCGGCCTTGCAGGCGGCATTGACCACGACGAACATATGATCGCCCCGGTTGGCCAGCATCAGATCATCCAGAATACCGCCCGCGTCATTGGTGAACATGCCATAGCGTTGCCGCATCACACCCAGACCCAGCAGATCCACGGGTACGAGCCCCTCCATCGCTTGGGCCACGGCGGCATAGCCGCCCGGCGCGCGCAAGATCACCTGCCCCATGTGACTCACATCGAACAGCCCCGCCTTGGCACGGCAGTGCAGGTGTTCCTTCATCACGCCCAGGGGATATTGCACCGGCATGTCATAGCCCGCGAACGGCACCATCTTGGCCCCCAACTCGCGGTGCAATGCATTCAACGGCGTTATTTGCAGATCAGACATCCGCATCCTTCCCTTTGCTCTGGTCCGGATCATCAGTCGATCAGTCCGGCACCGCCCTCGCGCCATGCCCATTAAAGGCCGCGCCACGATGCCCCCTCTGTCCTTTTGCCTGAGATCGCTATCCCGTCGGCGTCCCGGTCACGTCCGGGCTCTCTCCAGAGTTTCGAGGATCGGGCAGGTCCTTGCGCCTGAGAGTTTCCGGGGCGGTTGCTCCTTCGGCACTGGCTTGCGCCAGTTCTCCCTATCCGATCTACGGCACACGCTAGTATACAGCACGCCGCAATTCAAGCCTGTTTGAGACAAGGCACCGCTGAAAAGATCGTGAAGAGCGCCTCGTTGTCACAGACAAGCGCGTCCAGCGTCACCTCGTCGAGATGGGCATAAAACGCCTCGACCGCATCAACCAGCGCCACCCGCAATCGGCAGGCATTGGTCAAAGGACAGGTGTTGTCGACATCGGCAAAACATTCCGCCACAGGCGTATGCTGTTCCAATTGGCGAAACACGTCACCCACGGTGATCTGGGACATCGGACGCCCCAGACGCACCCCCCCGGTGCGCCCGCGTTGCGTGTAGAGAAATCCCAGTTGCGACAGGCGGTTGATGATCTGCGCCAGATGGCTTTCCGAGGTGTTGCAGCGCTCGGCTATCTCGGCCTTTGTGACGAGACGGTCGCTGTTGGCGGCGCAAAACATCAAGAGCCGGATGGCGATATTGGTGCGTTTGGTGATCCGCATGACAGGCATTTCCCCCTCAATTGATCAATGCAGTCTTGCGGCGAAACCGCGACATGACCATGATCCAGATCAAGACAGGGGCAAAGCGTGATTGGACACTCATATTTCTTTGGCTACGGAAGCCTTGTGAATCGGGCGAGTCACAGCTTTGCCGGCGCCGTTCCCGCACAGTTGACCGGCTGGCGACGGATCTGGCGGCACACGGACCTGCGGCCCGTCGCCTATCTGACGGTGGTGCCGGACGCGCATGCAGAGATTGACGGGCTGATTGCGCCCGTGCCCGATGCCGATTGGCCCGCGCTCGACGCCCGCGAGGCGGCCTATATCCGCGCGCCCGCCGCGCATCAGGTGCGCCACCCCCTGCCACATCGCCCCGAAATCGCCGTTTACACCATCCCCGACGGGCTGCACGCGTCACCCAGTCAGGCGCATCCGATCCTGCTCAGCTATCTTGATGTTGTGGTTCAGGGCTATTTCCGCGAATTCGGCACGGCGGGCGTGCAGCGCTTCTTTGACACCACCCATGGGTGGGACGCGTCTCTGCTCGATGACCGCAACAGCCCCCGCTATCCCCGCCATCAGAGCCTCACAGACGAGGAACGGGAATTAACCGACAGGCATCTTGACCGGCTTGGCGTCTCGCTGCTCACTTCCGACAGATAATCAGGGTCCGCATTTGAAAACCCATATTCTCTCGACCACGGCCCTCTCGCTCTTGCGCCTCAGCCGCAAGCTCTGGCTGCGCGTGACGCTCTTCGCGCTCTTGGCGGTGCTGGCATCGGCGGCGGCGATCCTGCTCGAGGATCAAATCCCGGACGGCCTCAAAGCCCGCTTTACCCCGGACGCTGTGATGCCGATCCTCACGATTCTCGCTTCGGGTATGCTGGCGGTCAGCACCTTCTCGCTCAATGTCATGGTCACGGCCCATAACGCCGCCGCAGGGCAGACCACGCCGCGCGTACATGCGATCCTCTTGGCGGATACAACCACGCATACGGTTCTTGCCACCTTCATCGGTGCCTTTGTCTATGCGCTGAGCGCGATCATCCTCTTTCAGACCGGGTTTTACCCGGAGGGTGCCAGCGTTCTGGTGCTGGTCTTTACCGTGGCCGTAGTGGTGTTGGTGGTGGTGGCGCTTTTGCGCTGGATTCATCACCTGAGCGATTTGGGCAGCATGGATGCCACGCTCCATTCGATCGAGCAGGCCGCGCGCAACAGCTTCATTCGCGACCGTAGCCTGCCATCGCTCGGCGCGCGGAGGTTGACAGACGAGACGGTTTTGCCGGTTGAGGCCCGCCCGCTCTGCGCCCCCCGAACCGGGTATTTGCAACTTATCGACATGCACGCCATCAGCGAAAAACTGGGCACAGACCAAACTCGTGTCTATCTCTATGTCCGACCCGGTGCCTATCTGGTCCGGGGCCAGACCATCGGCCATGCCACCGGTCTGAGCGAAGAAGAGCGGAGCGCCATCTGCGAAAACCTGACCATCGCCGCGATCCGCAGCTTTGAGCAAGACGCAAGTTACGGACTTTTGGTCTTGTCGGAGACCGCGTCGCGGGCGCTCTCGCCGGGGATCAACGATCCGGGCACCGCGATTGCCGTGCTATGCCGTCAGGAAAAGCTCTTGCTGGACTGGGCACATGCCACGCATGCCGAGGATAGCCCGCTCTTTCCCCGGCTCTTTCTGCCGGAAACGTCACGTGCCGCGATGATCGACACGGCCTTTGCCAGCGTGGCGCGCGATGGGGCAGGACAGATCGAGGTGGCGCTGCGCCTGCAACAGGTTCTGGGGCGGCTGGCCTCGGCACCCGATAGCGATCTGGCTCAGGCGGCACGGGAAATGTCGCAACATGCCCGCGAATATGCTGAAAGTGCCCTGCCCCTTGAACGTGACAAGACGCGGCTGCGCGCGGCGGTGCTCAGCCCTTCGCCTTGATCACCTGCAAGAGCGGCAGCACCTGCGCCATTTCCGGCCCATGCGCCTGACCCGTCAGCGCCTTGCGCAGCGGCATGAACAGGCCCTTGCCCTTGCGCCCCGTGGCCTCCTTGACGGCGGTTGTCCACGTGCCCCAGGTCCCGGCATCATGCGGACCCTCGGGCAAGAGCGCCATCGCCTGCGCCACAAACTCCCGATCCTCGTCCTCGATCACCGGCTCTGCGCCATCGCGGAATAGCGCCCACCAGCCCTCCAGATCATTCAGCGTGGTGATATTCTCGCGCGTGACCTCCCAGAATTGCGGGGCCAGTGCCTCGGGCACGCCGATCTCCGCGATCTTGCCTGCCACCGCCTCGAACGGCCGCGCCGCCAAGTGCCGCGCGGTCAGCGGAAAGAGGTCGTTCTCGTCAAATTTGGTCGGGGCAGAGCCAAACCGCTCGATATCAAAGCCCTCGATCAACTCGGCCATCTCTGTGCGCAGTTCCACCGGATCAGCCGACCCCAACCGCGCCATCAAGCTCAAGAGCGCCATCGGCTCGATCCCCTGCGCGCGCAGGTCGCGCAACGACAGCGCACCCAGACGTTTCGACAGCGCCTCGCCCTGCGGGCCCGTCAAGAGCGAGTGATGCGCGAATTGCGGCGGTGTGGCTCCAAGCGCCTCGATGATCTGGATTTGCGTGGCGGTATTGGTCACGTGATCCGAGCCGCGCACGATATGCGTGACGCCCATCTCGACATCATCCACCACCGAGGCCAGCGTATAGAGCACCTGACCATCACCGCGAATGAGTACCGGATCACTGACCGAGGCCGCGTCGATCGAAATATCGCCAAGGATACCATCGCGCCACTCGATCCGCTCCTGGATCAGTTTGAACCGCCACACGCCATTGCCCCGCTCGGCGCGCAGCTTGTCCTTGTCCGCGTCACTCAGCCCAAGCGCCGCGCGGTCATAGACCGGCGGGCGACCCATGTTGAGCTGTTTCTTGCGCTTGAGGTCCAGTTCGGTCGGCGTCTCGAACGCCTCGTAGAACCGCCCCATGCTGCGCAACTTGTCCGCGGCATCGGCATAACGATCCAACCGCAAAGACTGCCGCTCAATCCGGTCCCAATGCAGGCCCAACCACTCCAGATCCTGCTTGAGCGCGTCGACATAGGCCTCTTTCGAGCGTTCGGCGTCGGTATCGTCGATCCGCAGAATGAACGTGCCCCCAGCGCGCCGGGCAATGAGATAGTTCATCAGCGCAGTGCGCAGATTGCCGACATGGATATAGCCGGTGGGCGACGGGGCAAAGCGGGTGGTGATCATGGGCGTCTCCTGACTCTGCCGCGGGCTTTGTCACAGGCGCGCGCGTTTGTCCAGATTGCGACCCCTAGCCCTGGGTGGGCCAGACACGATGCGCGTCGTCGATCACGAGCGGATGCGCATGCCGCCGCCCGCCATGGGCGCGCAGATGCGGATGCCCCTTCGGGCAGGTCGGGATGTGCGTGCACGGGCGCATCGGGCAGGCCAGCCGGCCAGAGCCGCGCCGCCACCCCCAACCCCAGGGCCGCAAGCCCCGCCATCACCCCCAAGGCTGGCCCCATGCCAAGGGCCTGCCCCGCCCATCCCGCCAAGGGATAGCTCACCAGCCAGCACGCATGGCTGAGTGCGAATTGCGCGGCAAAGACCGCCGGGCGGTCCTCGGCATGGGCCGAGCGCCTCAAGAGCCGTCCCGACGGTGTCAGGATACCGGCATAGAGCGCGCCGATACACGCCCAGATCGCCAGAAAGAGCGGCCAGCCCGGAAGCCCGCCGCGCCAGAGCAACGCCCCCGTGATCACAGCGACAGCGATCAGCCCCCGCGCCGCCGTCATCATCACAGGCCGGTCCGCGACGTGATCCAGTATGCGGGGCAACAACAGCGCCGCCGTCATCGACCCCGCCCCAAAGGCCGCCATGGCAAGGGCCAGCGCCCCCGCGTCGCCACCATAGCCGCCGCGCACCAGTACCACCGTATTGACCAGAACAAAGGCCCCGACCGAGGCCGCAGCCATGTTCAGCGCCAAAAGACCGCGCAGGCGCGGTGTGGCCAGATATATCCGCACCCCCCGCGACAGACGCTCGCGAAACGGACGCTCCGCCGCAGCCCCGCGCAGGCCGGGAATCACCGCCCTTGCCACCAGAAGGGCCGAGGCCACGAACCCCGCCACCGTGCCCAGAAAGAGCCAATGATAGCTCATCACCGCCAAGAGAAGCCCCGCCAAGGCAGGGCTCACGAGGTTTTCCAGATCATAGGCAAGGCGCGACAACGACAGCGCGCGGGTATAATCCCCCTCATCGGGCAACACATCGGGCAAGACCGCCTGATAGGCCGGGGTAAAGGTGGCCGACGCTGCCTGGAGCACGAAAATCAGCCCATAAATCTGCCAGAGGTCCGTGACGAACGGCAGGCACAGCGCCACGCCCGCACGCAGCACATCCGCCCCGATCAGCACCGTCTTGCGCGGCAGACGCTGCACCAGCGCCTGCGCCACCGGCGACAGGCCCACATAGGCCACCATCTTGATCGTGTAGGCCGTGCTCAGAACCAGCCCCGCCTGCGCCCCCGCCAGATCATAGGCCAAGAGGCCAAGGGCCACGGTCAAGAGACCCGTGCCTATCAGGGCGACGACCTGCGCGGCAAAGAGACGGACGTAATCGCGATGTGCAAAGAGGGTCAACATGGTCCGATGCTACACCCCGTTATCCGCGCCGGGAATGGCGCGTTTCCTCCCGCGCCGAACCAATCTCAATTTTCCGTGAGCGCCATGCGCCCTACATGGAACCGCGCTACCCTGACGCGAGTACCATCAACAGGAGGATTCCATGTCCAGACCCACACTCACCCGTCGCGCCATCCTTGGCTCCGCCGCGGCCTTGCCCCTTGCGGCTGTGACCGGTCCCGCCCGTGCCGCAGCGCCGATGCTGGGGGCTGCCACCACACGGTTCAACCGGGTGACACTCGGAGATTTCGAGGTGACGACCCTGCTCGCCGCCACCATGCCGCGCCCCGAGCCTCAGAGCATCTTTGGCCTCAACGTCAGCGCAGAGGAATTTGCGCAGGTCTCTGCCGCCAATAATATCCCCACCGATCAGGCGCAGTTCTTCTTCACGCCTACGGTGATCAACACCGGCGCCGAGCTTGTGCTCTTTGACACCGGCCTCAATCCCGAGGCGATCACCGGTGCTCTTGCCTCGGCGGGCTATACCCCCGATCAGGTCGATGTGGTGGTCATCACCCATATGCACGGCGACCACATCGGCGGGCTGATGGGCGAGGGCGCCGCTGCCACCTTCCCGAATGCCCGCTACGTGACCGCAAGCGCCGAGTACGACCATTGGGCCGCAGCCGGAAACGAGGGATTCGACGCCAAGATGCGCCCGCTGGCCGAAAAGACCGAGATGATCGGCGACGGGGCCAGCGTGGCCTCGGGCATCACCGCCATGTCCGCAGCGGGGCACACCCCTGGCCACACCGCCTATATGATCGAGAGCGGCGGCAAATCGCTGGTCATCGCCGCCGATTTCGCCAATCACTATGTCTGGTCGCTCGGCTATCCCGACTGGGAGGTCAAGTTCGACATGGACAAGGCACAGGCCGCGGCCACCCGCCGCAAGGTTCTGGGCATGCTGGCCGCCGACAAGATCCCCTTCATCGGCTATCACATGCCCTTCCCCGCCGTGGGCTACATCGAGACACGCGGCGACGGGTTCCAGTATGTGCCCGCGAGCTATCAGCTGATGCTCTGACAGGACGAGGCGGGGGCGGATTTACATTTCCGCCCCCGCGCCCCATATGCCGGGCATGGACAGGCCCACCCCCGATCTTGCCAGTTTTGAGGATATGGCCCGCGCGGCCGTTCTAGCCCTGCCCTCTGCGTTTCGCCCGGCCGCACAAGGGGTGGCGTTGCTGGTGGCCGACTGGCCGCCCCAACATCTGCTCGACGAGATGGAAATCGACGATCCGCTCGATCTGACAGGCCTCTACGAAGGCATCCCGCTGACTGAGAAATCCCATTTTGATCAGCCGCTTGGCCCCGATACGATCTGGATTTTCCGCGAGCCGATCCTCGACGAGTGGCGCGACCGGGGCGATATTGATCTGGCCGATCTGGTCACGCATGTGGTGGTGCATGAACTGGCGCATCACTTCGGCTGGTCGGATGCGGAGATTGCTCGCATCGATCGCTGGTGGGAATGAGCGCCCGGCGCCCTGCCGTTCCAGCGAGCCACAAAACCACGACCATTGGGAAAGTGTTTTCTGATCCTATTTCACCCCGAAGGGATGAAATGGTGCGGTCGAGAGGACTCGAACCTCCACGGGAGTTACCCCACAGCGACCTCAACGCTGCGCGTCTACCAATTCCGCCACGACCGCACGTGATCAGGTAGGTTTGGGCCGTATATGCAAACTCATCCGCCTTGTGAAGGGGCAAAACACATTGCCCCTTCGGTTTTTCACAGGACCGTTCCGTCGCCTAATCGAGCTTGAACGTGGGCAATGTCGCAACCGGCTGCACGCTGCCGCCACTGCCAGCCTGAGCGCCCTGCGTATGGAACGCCGCCTTGCGCAAAAGCCCAGTGCGACCGGTGTTTCCGGGGGCAAAAACAGGCTCTGCACCGCGCTCGACCGCCTCGACAGCGCCTTGATACCACGCCAGGGCCAGATCAGGCCGTCTTGTCGTGCCAAACCCTTCGTTCAGGTGATGTCCCATCAACTCGCCATAGGGCTCTTCGCCCAGCGCCGTGAGCAACAGGGCAGATCCAAGCGCCACGTTCATGTTGTCGATTCGGTAGCCGACCGAGAGACAAATCTTGGCCGTTCCCGCCAATTGCGCCGGAGATTGCCCGGACTGAAGCACAAAGCCACGTACGTTTTGCACGACCTCCTCGCGCGGACTGAGCGAGAGCGCGGCCACGTGATCCCGCATCGCAGGTTCGAATGCCCGGCATTGGTCTTCAAGTTGCGTCTGTGTCACCCCCTTGAGAGAGGCTGCCATCGTTTCGCCCTCGGCAATCGCGTAGGTGCGCGCAAGGCAGAACTGCTCGTTCAGCGCCACACGACCATCCCCCATCGAGGCCTCGGTCACAAAACCGCCGTTGGAGTTGGTAATTAGGCTCACCTGATTGCAATGCGACGCCAGCGACGGGCCTTCGCCGCCCGAGGCCATCAGGTTTGGTAACGCAGCAAATCCAGTGGCTGCGGGCGCAGGCGACGCGCTTGGCGCGGGCACTTGCGCGGCTTGGGGGATGGCCGCCATCACTGGGGACGGCGCTGCTGGCGCAGGCGCGGGGGCGGCCGCATAGGTCGGCACCCCCGCCGCCTCGTCGCGATAGGCGTGCAACAGGCCTCGTGTGCCCTGCCCGCGCTGCGCGATCAACTGCCCCGTCGCCGCGCCGCTGCTCTGCGCGCGGTAATACGAGCTGATGAGAAACTGCCGCTCGTAATCCGCCAGATAGCCGGTCGCCGGATAGCCCATATGCGCCTGGAACTGCGCGGCGGCATCGCGCGTGTTGCGACCGCGCACGCCATCGGGCGTCCCTGCCGGAAAGCCGAAATAGTTGAGCGCGGTCTGCTCTTCGCGCACTTGCTGACGCTCGACGCTGTTCACCGGGGCCTGATAGACCCGACGCGTTGTGGTTGTCGTCTGTTGTTTGCGTTCCCGCGCCTTGGCACTTTCGTTCACGATGATGCCACTCACCGCGCCACCAACAAGGCCGCCTACCAGCCCATCCTTGAAATCTGCCTGGGCCACGCCCGCAGGCAACGCTACCGTAGTCGCCAAGGCCATCATTAGAATTCGTTTTGAAAACATCGCTCATCTCCCCTAAGCAGGTGCAAACTTGATAGGACAATCTACCACAAGTTTTCCCTCACACGTGAACAGAGTCAAACCTTGCCGCTGAAAACCCCCTTTGCCATCGACCCATCCGGCGTAGAATGGCATCTCTCCGCCGATCTTGTGCCCTTTCCGGAGGCCGTGGCCGCAATGGAAGAGCGTGTTGCGCGAATCGCCGAAGGCACCGCCGCCGAGGCGATCTGGCTCTTGGAGCATCCGCCACTCTACACCGCCGGCACGTCGGCGAAACTGGCGGATCTAACCGACCCTGACCGCTTTCCCGTCTATGAAGCGAAACGCGGCGGGCAATATACCTATCATGGCCCCGGTCAGCGCGTGGTCTACATCATGCTCGACGTGGGCAAGCGCGGCCGCGATGTGCGCTGTTTCGTGCGACAGTTGGAACGGTGGGTCATCGCCACGCTGGCAGAATTCAACGTTACCGGCGAAATCCGCGCGGGCCGCGTCGGCGTCTGGGTCACGCGACCCGACAGGCCGCTGACCGCGACGGGCCATCAGGCCGAGGACAAGATCGCCGCCATCGGCATCCGCCTGCGCAAATGGATCAGCTTTCACGGCATCTCGATCAATGTCGAGCCGGATCTGGAGCATTTCACCGGCATCGTGCCTTGCGGCATCACCGAACACGGCGTGACCTCATTGGTCGATCTTGGCCTGCCCGTCACCATGGACGACCTCGATGTCGCCCTGCGTCGGTGCTTTTCACAGGTATTTGACTGAGGCAATCCGCCGCCTGCACCAAAGTTGGAGGTTGCAAGCCGGGGCAGTCGGACTATGGTTATACGTAGAATGCAACCAAACTCCAAATGAGGTAGCTCATGAAGACCCTTCTTGCCGCATCTGCCACGCTTGTGGCTCTTTCTTTGCCCGCTTTTGCCGAAGGTGACGCCGCCAAAGGCGAAAAAGAATTCAACAAGTGCAAAGCCTGCCACATGATCGCTTCGGACAGCGAAACGATCGTCAAAGGCGGCAAGACCGGCCCCAACCTCTACGGTGTGATCGGGCGCACGGCAGGCAGCTATGAAGGTTTCAAGTATTCCGACGGTTTGGCGGCAAAAGGCGCCGAAGGCCTGGTTTGGGACGAAGCTGAGCTTGCGACCTTCGTCAAGAATCCCAACGATTATCTCGGCAGCCGGTCGAAGATGACCTTCAAACTGGCCAAGGGCGGCGAGGATGTGGCCGCCTATCTCGCGACCTTCTCGCAATAAGCCAAAGCTCAATCGCAAGGCACATAGCTCCGCGCCACCGCGCGGGGCTTTTTCATGGAAGGTCTCAGGTGAACCGCGCCCGCGTCCGGTTGGCCAGCGCCACCAGCGACAGCATCACCGGCACCTCGACCAGCACGCCCACCACCGTCGCCAATGCCGCCCCGGAATTGAGCCCAAAGAGCGAAATCGCCACAGCCACCGCGAGTTCAAAGAAATTCGATGTGCCGATCAGCGCACAGGGGGCCGCGATCCGGTGTGGCACCTTGAGCAGCCATGCCGCCGCATAGGCAACCGCGAAAATCCCATAACTTTGAAGAATAATGGGCACCGCGATCAACCCGATCACCATTGGCCGCTCGACGATTACTCGACCCTGCAGACCAAAGAGGATCACCACCGTCGCGATCAACCCGAGGATCGACCACGGCTTGACGCGCCCCTGAAACGCCGCAATCCGCGCCTCGGACCCCAGCCTGCGCCGCGTGAGCAACCCCGCCGCCAGCGGCAGCGCCACAAAGAGCAGCACCGACAACACCAGCGTTTCCCATGGCACGACAATATCCGTGACCCCGAGCAGAAACGCGACAAGCGGCGCAAAGGCAAAGACCATCACCACATCGTTGACCGACACCTGCAAGAGCGTGTAACTCTCGTCGCCCTTGGTCAGTTGCGACCACACAAACACCATCGCCGTGCAAGGGGCCGCGCCCAAGAGGATAAGGCCCGCGATATATTGTTGGGCATCAGCCGGGGCGATCAGATCGGCAAAGACCCCCTCAAAGAAAAGCACCGCCAGCGCGGCCATGCTGAACGGCTTGATCAGCCAGTTGACCACCAGCGTGATCGCCAGCCCCCGGGGCTGGCGCGCCACTTGGCCGAGGCTCGTGGGATCGACGCCGACCATCATCGGATAGACCATCGCCCAGATCAGCACCGCCACCACCAGATTGACCCGCGCCACCTCTGCCGCCGCAATCGCCGCGATCAGGCCCGGTGCCACAAGGCCAAGCATCACGCCCGCCGCCATCGCCAGCCCGACCCAGACGGTCAGATACCGCTCGAAACCACTCATGTCTCTGTCCTTTCCTGTGGGGTCAACCGTCCCGCCGCCAGCGCCGAGAGCGCCACCATCCCGGTCGCCACCCCCAACATCAGCGCAAGCCCCCCCACTTGATAGGTCAGCCCAGAGAGCAACGTGCCCAAGAGCCGCCCTGCGGCATTGGCCATGTAATAGAACCCGACATCCAGTGTCACCCGTTCTGCGCGGGTGAAGGCAAGGATCAGATAGGAATGGAGCGCCGAATTGACGGCAAAGATCGCGCCGAACACCAATAGCCCCGCCACCAGTGCCACGGTGAGCCACGGCTGCGCCCCCCCGGCCATCAGCGCCAACGCGGTCAGCACCGCAGGCACCCCGCAGAGCGCCAGCGCCCAGCCCCGCGCGGACGCGATCAACTCTGCCTCAGGCCGCGACTTGGCGCGCAGGATCTTGGGGGCCGAGGCCTGCACCGCCCCATAGAGGATGATCCAGCCCGCCATGAACGTGCCGATCAGAAAGAACGCGGCACGGTTCCCGGCCTCGGACCCGTCCGACAGGACACCGTAGAAATAGATCGGGATGCCCACCACGAACCACACATCGCGCGCACCAAAGAGAAACACGCGCGCCGCGCTCAGCCAGTTCACATTGGCGGATTTCGAGAACACTTCCGAGAATTTCGCCCCCTTGCGCCCGCGCGGCAGGCCCGGCGGCATGGCGATGACCACGGCCATCAGGATCACCGCCAGCACCCCCGCCATGGCCCAGACCGCCCCGACAAAGCCGATCCCGGCCAAGAGCGCCGCGCCGAGGAGAAACCCGACTCCCTTGACCGCATTTTTGGACCCGGTGAGCACGGCAACCCAATGGAAAAGCCCGCCCTCCTCCGACGGGGCCAGCAACTTGACCGCGGATTTCGACGACATCTTGGCCAGATCCTTGGCCACACCTGAGGCCCCCTGCACGCCCATCACAAAGGCCACCGAGAGCGCGAGGCTCCACTCCGGGTCAAGTTGCGCCAATGCAATCAGCGCCGCCACTTGCAGGCCAAGCCCGGCATAGAGCGTCGCCGTCAATCCGAACCGCGCCGCGATCCAGCCAGCCGAGAGGTTGGTCACCATCCCCGCAAACTCATACAAAACAAAGAGATAGGCCAGTTGCACCGGGCTGAATCCCAGCGTGTGAAAGTGCAAGAGCACCAGCATCCTGAGCGCCCCATCGCTGAGCATGAAGGCCCAATAGGCCGCCGTGACGGCGATATAGGCGCTCAGCCCCTCAGGTCTTTTGCTCACAGGCTGTCCCCGACCATGCAGGCCACATCGACCAGACGATGCGCATAGCCCATCTCGTTGTCATACCAGACATAGACCTTTACCTGCGTGCCACCCACCACCATGGTCGAGGGTGCATCGACAATGCCCGACCGCGTGTCATTGGTGTAATCGGCGCTGACGAGGGGCCGGGTTTCATAGCCCAGAATTCCCGCAAGCGGCCCTTCGGCGGCGGCTTGAAACAGGCTGTTCACCTCCTCGACGCTGGTCTCGCGCTCCATCTCGAACACACAATCGGTCATCGACGCGTTCAGCAGCGGCACGCGCACGGCATGGCCATTCAGGCGGCCTTTCAACTCGGGATAAATCAGCGTGATCGCCGTGGCGCTGCCCGTCGTGGTCGGGATCAGCGAATTGAGCGCCGAACGCGCGCGGCGCAAATCCTTGGCGGGGCGGTCCACGATGGTCTGCGTGTTGGTCACGTCATGGATCGTGGTGATCGAGCCATGCTTGATCCCTATCGCCTCATGCAGCACCTTGACCACTGGAGCGAGGCAGTTGGTGGTGCAGCTTGCCGCCGTCACGATGCGATGCCGCGCAGGCTCGTAAACCGCGTGGTTGACGCCGTAGACGATATTGGCGGCATCGCCGTCCTTGACCGGAGCAGAGACGACGACTTTCTTGACGCCTGCCGTGAAGTAGGGCGCGATCTTGGCCTCGGTCTTGAAACCGCCCGTGCAGTCGATCACCACGTCCACACCATCAAGCGGCAACGCATCCAGATCCCGCGCGCCGATGAACGGCAGCCGCACGCCATTGATGATCACCGCGTCGTCGGCATGCCCGAAACTAGCATCCCACCGCCCGTGCACCGTGTCGAATTCGAGCAAATGGGCGTGCATGGCGGCATCGCCCACCGCATCGTTGATCCACGCCACCTTGGCGCCGCGCTCAAAGAGCGGCTTGAGGATCAGCTTACCGATCCGACCCAGACCGTTGATGGCATAGACCGTCATGCGCCCTGCCCCTCGGATTGCCGCGCGATGTCATCGACCGCGGCTTGCAGGCTGACACGATCCAAGGTCGAAATCGGCAGCGCCGCAAAGGCCGTGATCCGGTTACGGAGCGCGCCATAAGCTTGTTGAAACGCAAGGCTTTTCTGCGCCTCCGTGCCCTCGGCCTTGACCGGGTCGGGCATGCCCCAATGGGCGCTGACCGGCTGGCCTTCCCAGGCCGGACAGTCCTCGTTCGCGGCCGTGTCACAGACGGTAAAGACAAAGTCGAGCGCGGGGGCTTCGGGCCCGGTGAACTCTGACACGTTCTTGGCGCGCAGCGGGGTCAGGTCATGGCCCTTGGCGCGCAAGACCTCCAGAGCAAAGGGATTAAGCTCGGAATAGGGGCGCGTTCCGGCGGAATGGACGGTGAAACGATCCCCCGCCATGTCGCGCAGGATGGTTTCGGCAAAGATCGACCGCGCCGAATTGCCGACGCAGATGAAAAGCACGGTGTATTTCCGGTGGGCCATATCGGGGCCTCCTCTGAGGGGGGGAAAGGGCGCGCAGATATCCGGGCGCCCGCGACAACAGTCGTTGAACAGGTAATCGAAGGTGCGTCGCACCTCTGTCATGTCGATGGAATATCTAAGGGATGTGCCCGCCCGCTCCTGCACCACCAGCCCTGCCTGCATCAAGGCGGCGAGATAGGCAGAGAGCGTCGAGGGCTTGAGGTGCAGAATTTCGGCCAATTCGCCCGCCGGGATACGATCCGGGTAGCGGCGCATGAGCAGCCGGAAGATCGCCAGCCGCTGCGGGTGACCAAGGGTTGCGAGGCGGGTGGGGGCCAGTGTTTCCATATTTCGTGAATATCGGAAATATTGAGGAGCTCAAGTGAAGGTTTTGTGACAGGCGGGGCGGACAATGCGCCGTGTTAGGCGACAGTATCCTGTCGGTATGGCGTCGGTGGGCGCGTGCGGGCGCGCAAGCGCGTGTTAACCCCCTTTGGACCAGGATGATCCCACGTAAACCGGAGCGCATGAATGGCCCGCCTGACCAAAACCCAACGCCTTGCTCGTGAGTGGCTCTTGCATGACCTCATTCACCTGAGCCGCGACGATTGGGTCTCGGCCACACTGGCCGATGTCGTGCCCGATGCCTGGCACACGCTGGAGGTCGATCTGGATGTGGAGGAACCGCGCGAGAAGGTGACGCTCTATCTCGACCGCTCGGTGGCGCGGTTCTATCGCGGCATGGGGCACGGCTATCAGGCGCGCATCAATCGGCTGTTGCGCACATGGGCGCAGATGAAGATCGCGGGTGAGGTGCGGGTGGATGCGTATCTGGCGAAGCGGGTGGCGGGCGATAAAGGTGAGACGGCAGAGGATGGGGAGGCGTGTTGAGAGCCGCGCGATGGCCGACGCGCGCGGGAGAAAGTCGAACGACAAGAGCGATTTTTGCGACAACGAGTTGGGTGGGTGCAACCCACCGACGGCGCGAGATGGCGTATGGATGGTGGGTTGTCACCCACCCTACGCGGGCTGGCGAAGCGGGTGGCGGGAGAGGAGTGAGGGCGATGGTAAGGAGACCAAGCCGCCATAGGGTGCGCATTCATGGCACACTTGTGGGCAGCGGCATAAGGACAGTATCTATTAAAACGGGATGGCGTTCTCCACGCTGAATTCAAAGTCAGCTTTAAAGCGACGCTCATTTATAGCATCACCATTAATCTTCACGTGACTATGGTCGCTTGACAGGTGCTTGACGGAAATTTCCAAATCGCAATAAGCGTCAGTCTTCAGAATATCACTGATTGCATTATCGACCGATGTGTTGAAATGACTACGAACGCACACTTCCACCGTTTTTGCCCCAATTTTTTTCCATCTGAATGTTTCTGCCCTTTCTCTAAGGTCGTTAATTATCCGATTATTAGAAGCACGAGCGGCAACGGAAACTAATTTTCTGTCGAGCCGCTCTAAGCGTTGAAGAATAATATCCCCAACTGGAAGTTCTTTGCTCTCAACCTCTGGAATCTGAAATGGCCCAAGTTGTCCAATGAAACTATTTTCCTTGGAATGCTCTGATGATTTCTCTAATGCTGCAACCAAATCTATGCGGAAGGCTTCCATTTTTGGATGCCTCAGGTCCCGGGGATACCCAATATAACGGTTTGGACCCGTATCAAAAGGATACTCGGTCATATCGTCCTTTATTATGACGGTGGGTTTCTGAGTCGCCATTCTGATGCCTAACTCGAAGAATACGTTAGGATTGCGGCCACTTACGTCGCAAATAACGATGTCATCGTTGTAAATATTCTGCAGTATTTCTTTATGGATCAAATTTGATTCAAAAGTATCGCTAACTAAGCGTGCTGTGAAGCCGGCGTCCTTCGCCGCGACTTCGACTATGTTAAGAACATCTTTCCAATGGGAGGTTGGCAGCCCATCACATTCCGATATTGGCATAACAATGCCACATACTTTCTTAGTTTCAGACATAAAATTCTCCGCAACCTAGAACAAGCAAAGTCATGAATTAAGCTTAACAATCAAATCTGTATTTTAGACAACATAAAATAGTTAACATCTTACATCACACAATCATTGTCTAATGACCGGCCCCCCGTAGGGTGCGCATTCATTGCGCACCGTGGCGCGCATAGGTGCCGGTGATAGGTGCGCAATGAATGCGCACCCTACGACATGGCGGCCCCGGGTCAGGCCCGGGGCGCGCGTACTACCTCACGAACTTCTTATACTTCACCCGCTTCGGCTCCAGTGCATCCGGGCCCAACCGCCGTTTCTTGTCCTCTTCATAGGCCGAAAAATCGCCTTCGAACCATTCCACATGCGCATCCCCCTCGAAGGCGAGGATATGCGTGCAGATGCGGTCGAGGAAAAAGCGGTCGTGCGAGATGACCACGGCGCAGCCTGCGAAATCCATCAGCGCATCTTCCAGCGCGCGCAGGGTTTCGACGTCGAGGTCGTTGGTCGGTTCGTCGAGCAGCAGCACGTTGCCGCCCTCTTTCAAGAGCCGCGCCATATGCACGCGGTTGCGCTCGCCCCCCGAGAGGAGCGAGACCTTCTTCTGCTGGTCACCGCCCTTGAAATTGAACGCCCCGCAATAGGCGCGGGAATTCATCTGCGCGTCGCCCAGCACGATCACCTCGGCACCACCGGAAATCGCCTCCCAGACGTTATCGTCGGGTTTCAGATCGTCGCGCGACTGATCGACATAAGACAATTGCACCGTATCGCCCAGTTCGATCGTGCCGGCGTCGGGCTGTTCCTGCCCGGTCAGCATCTTGAAAAGCGTGGATTTGCCCGCGCCGTTGGGGCCGATCACGCCCACGATACCGCCGGGCGGCAAGGAAAAGCTGAGATCCTCGATCAAGAGCTTGTCGCCCATCGCCTTGCGCAGCCCGTTGACCTCGATCACCTTGTTGCCCAGGCGCTGGCCGTTGGGGATGACGATCTGTGCACGGCTGATGCGCTCGCGTTCGGACTGGCCGGCCAGCTCGTTATAGGCGTTGATCCGCGCCTTTTGCTTGGCCTGCCGCGCCTTGGCCCCTTGCCGCATCCATTCCAGTTCGCGTTCCAGCGTCTTTTGCTTGGATTTATCCTCGCGCGCCTCTTGCAGGAGGCGCTTGGCCTTCTGGTCGAGCCAGGCCGAGTAATTGCCCTCATAGGGGATACCCCGGCCGCGATCCAGTTCGAGAATCCAGCTTGTGATGTCATCGAGGAAGTAGCGGTCGTGGGTGACGATCAGGATCGTGCCCTTGTAGGCAATGAGATGCTGTTGCAGCCAGGCGATGGTTTCCGCGTCAAGGTGGTTGGTCGGTTCGTCCAGCAGCAGCATGTCGGGCGCTTCGAGCAAGAGCTTGCACAGCGCCACGCGGCGGCGTTCGCCCCCAGAGAGCGAGGACACGGCCGCGTCATCGGGCGGGCAGCGCAGGGCCTCCATCGAGATGTCGATCTGGCTGTCGAGATCCCAGAGGTTCTGGCTGTCGATCTCGTCCTGCAACTGCGCCATCTCGTCGGCGGTCTCATCGCTGTAGTTCATCGCCAGTTCATTGAAACGGTCGAGCTTGGCCTTTTTCTCGGCCACGCCCAGCATGACATTGCCGCGCACATCAAGGCTGTCGTCGAGATGCGGTTCCTGCGGCAGATAGCCCACGCGCGCGCCCTCGGCAGCCCAGGCCTCGCCAGAGAAATCCTTGTCCATCCCGGCCATGATCCGCATCAGGGTGGATTTACCCGAGCCGTTCACGCCCACGACGCCGATCTTCACCCCCGGCAGAAAGTTGAGGTTGATGTTCTCAAAGCATTTCTTGCCGCCGGGATAGGCCTTGGAGACGCCCTGCATGTGATAGACATATTGATACGCTGCCATGATGTGCCGCTCCATTCCGCTTGGGTAACTGCTAATTCAGCCCGCGTGATACCTGCATGGGCGTGCGGGGGCAATGGGCTGTGGGGCGATGGATCGGGGGGCGCCCCGGATTTCGCTTTACACCGCGCGCGCCGCTGGCAATGAAGAGGCGATGACACATGCCCTGCCCCCTACCCGCCCCGGTCAGGTGATCGGCCTCTTGGGTGGATCGTTCGATCCGCCCCATGCGGGGCATCTGCATATCAGCCGCGAGGCGTTGCGGCGGTTCGGGCTGGACCGGCTGTGGTGGCTGGTGAGCCCGGGCAATCCGCTCAAGGCGCATGGCCCTGCGCCGCTCGCGCAGCGCATGGCGGCCGCGCGGGCATTGGTCGATCATCCGCGCATCGACGTGACCGATATCGAGGCGCGGACCGGCACGCGCCATACCGCCGCCACGCTGCGCGCGCTGCGCAGGCTCTGTCCGGGCGTGCGGTTCGTCTGGCTGATGGGGGCGGACAATCTCGCGCAATTCCACCTCTGGCAGGATTGGCGCGACATTCTCGACACGGTGCCGGTGGGGGTTCTGGCGCGGCCCGGTCAGCGTATCTCGGCGCGGCTGTCCCCTGCGGCGCGCATCTACGCCAGTGCCCGCCTGCCCGGCCATGAGAGCCAGGCGCTGGGACGGCGCGACGCCCCCGCCTGGTGCTTTGTCAATGTGCCGATGATGGATATTTCCTCGACCCGTCTGCGCGAGAGCGGCACCTGGACGCGGGGGCAGAAGTGACCGCGCGCCCGGCAAATCGCGATTGCGCGAGTCTGCGGCCTAAGGTTTACTCTGCACCATGACCAAGCGTATTTCACGGCGGTATTTTCTGGGCACGGCGCTGGCCGCGCTGAGCGGTCCGGCCTTGGCGGGTGCGCCAGCGGTCTCCCTGCGCCCGGTGGCGCGGCCCGATGGGGGCGCACGCCGCGCGGTGCAACGCGCCCCCGCCCCCGAGGCGCTGATTTCCGAGGCCAATCTGTCGGGGCGCGTGGGCTATGCGGTGGCCGACGCGCGCACCGGGCAACTGCTCGAGGCGGGCGATGCCACCACCGGCCTGCCTCCTGCGAGCGTCACCAAGGCGGTGACGGCGCTCTATGCGCTCGACGCCCTTGGGCCAGACCATCGCTTTGGCACGCGGCTGATTGCAACCGGGCCGATTTCGGGCGGTGTGCTGAATGGCGACCTGATCCTTGCGGGCGGCGGGGATCCGACGCTGGACACCGATGCGCTGGCCGGGCTTGCGGCCAATCTGGCCAAGACCGGGCTGCGCGAGCTGCGCGGCAGGTTCCTGGTCTGGGGCGGCGCGGTTCCGTTCAAACGCGCCATTGACGAGGCGCAGCCGGAACATGCGGGCTATAACCCCGCGCTCTCGGGTCTCAACCTCAATTACAACCGCGTGCATTTCGAGTGGAAGCGCGCGGGCGGCAAATATGCCGTCACCATGGACGCGCGGTCAAACCGCTACCGTCCCGATGTGACCATGGCGCGGATGCGGATCGCCGATCGCAGCGTGCCGGTCTATACCTACAAGGACGCGGGCGGCTATGACGACTGGACCGTGGCGCTGGGGGCGTTGGGCAATGGTGGCGCCCGCTGGCTGCCGGTGCGCAAGCCAGAGCTTTATGCGGGCGAAGTCTTTGCCACCTTCGCACGCAGCCAAGGCATCAAGACCGGCGCGCCGCAGATCACCCAGAACCTGCCCGGCGGCACCGCGCTTGTGACCCATGCCAGCGCGCCGCTTCGCGACATCCTGCGCGACATGCTGAAATATTCGACCAACCTCACGGCGGAAATGGTGGGGCTTGCGGCCTCGGCCAAGCGGCGGGGCGCGGTGGTGGCGCTGGATCAATCGGCGCGGGACATGAACGGCTGGGCGGCGCAGGCGCTGGGCATGTCGGGCGCGGCGCTCCGGGATCATTCGGGCCTCAGCGATCGGTCGCGCCTGTCGGCGGCGGCCATGGCGCAGGCCTTGGCGCGGGCGCATGGCGCGGGCCTCTTGCGACCGCTCTTGCGACAGGTCGACTTGCGCGACGCCCAAGGCCGCCCCAATCGCAATCATCCGCTCAAGGTGGCGGCCAAGACCGGAACGCTGCATTTCGTCAGCGCGCTGGCCGGCTATGTGACGACCCCGCAAGGGGCCGATCTGGCCTTTGCCATTTTCACCGCCTCGGACAGCTTGCGCGCGCGCATCGACCCCTCGCAGGATGACAGCCCCCCCCGGCGCGCGCGGCTGGAATGCGCGCTCAAAGCGGCTGCAACAGGCGCTGATCGAGCGTTGGGGCGCGGTTTACGGCGGCTGACAGGCTATTTCCGCGCCGTCGGATCGCGGCGCTTGTCGGCATGGAGCGCGCGCCCCCGTTGCACCCCCTCGCGCGCGCCCACCTTCTCAAGCCAGCGGGCGAAATGCGGCTTGTCCTCCAGCGTCTGTTGTTGCCCCTCCCAGAGCGAACACCAGCCCCAGAGCGCCATATCGGCGATGGAATAGAAATCGCCCGCGACATATTCAGACTGCGCCAATTGCCGGTCGAGCACACCGTAAAGCCGCGCCACTTCTGCGCGGTAGCGGTTCTTGGCATAGGGAATATCCTCGGGGGCGAATTTCAGGAAATGATGCGCTTGGCCGGCCATCGGCCCAACGCCGCCCATCTGCCACATGAGCCATTGATCGACCGCAATCCGGTCCCGCGCGGTCTGTCCGTAAAATTGCCCGGTCTTGCGCGCCAGATATTGCAGGATCGCCCCGGACTCGAAGATGTGGATCGGCGCGCCGTCCGGCCCCTCGGGGTCGGTGATGGCGGGAATCCGGTTGTTGGGCGAGATGGCGAGAAATTCAGGCGCGTGTTGATCGCCCGCGCCAATGTCGATCAGGTGGCAGCGATAGGGCAGGCCCATCTCTTCGAGGGCAATGGATATTTTCCAGCCGTTCGGCGTGGGCCAGAAGTAGAGGTCGATCGGGGCGGGCATCGGTTAGTCTCCTGCGCGTGGGTCACGCTCAGAATGACGGTTTACGTCCCATTGGCAAGGGCAGGCGGACCTCTGGCAGGCTCAAAAGGCGCGACCACCGCGGTTCCGTGACACAAGGCAGCGCGGCCCTGAGCGCAGCAAGCGGCAGATCAGGGCCAGCCCGCAGCAGGCGGTTGTAGAGCGAAAAGACACCGGGTCGCGTATAGGGCGACCAGTGGCAGACGCGCGCGGCGGGCGGAGCGATGGCAAAGCCCGCGCGATTGAGCGCCGCAAGCGTGCCCGGATGGTCCATCTGAAGCGTGAGAATATTAGGGCCCGTCGTCAGCGTCAGCCCAAGACTGCGGTCGCCGCGCCGTGGCGCGGGGATCAGACATTCGAGCAGGAAATCGTAGAAATCATTCTCGCGGCTGGTGACGTTGATGATCTCGGCCCCGCGCCCCGCCGGGGTCTCGAGCGCCTCAGCTGCGCGCTGACCGAATTCGGCACCGGCCAGCAGGATCATGCGCTGCAACGCGCCCTCGGGCAGATGTGCCAGCGCCGACAGAACCACCCGCGCGCCCAGCGAATGTGCAACCGCGTGGATCGGGCGGTCCGGGCGCACGGCGCGAATCATCATGACCAGTTGCGCCAGTTGCGCACCAGCCTCTGCCGCCGCCGCATAGGCGCGCCAGATATTGCCGCGCGCAGGCCAGCCAAAGCCGATGCCCAGCCCTTCATCGGTCGCACCCGCACCAAAGCCAAGCCCGGCAGGCCAGCTTCGGACCTTGAAACAGCTGCGTTGCGGGGTCAGCGAGAAGATGTGATCGTGCGGGCATTCGGTTGCATGGTGAGGCGCGTATTTGTAGCCATGGACCATCAGGATCACCGGCCCCGCGCCCCGCATCAGATCGGGCAGACCCTCAGCCGGATCACCGGCCCCGTCATGCAGCACCGGGCCGCTTGGCCCTGCATTCACATGGATCAGCGGCATGTCCCTCACCCCACCAGATGTTGTGGCCGAGAGCTACGCCGTACATACGTCGTTACGGTGACGCTTGCGTGAAACCTGCGTGACAGAGTTGACGCGCGCGCGGCGCGGGAGTAATCCGCAGTTGTGGCGATTTGTTACCGGATTGCGGGCCACGTTAAACAAACCGCTAAAAGGTCAGGATGAAAGGCCCCTTTCGCTTGACCGCGTCGGGGCTTTTTTCTTGGGCGGGATGCCCGGAGGTTGGATATGAGCGAGACTTGGCAAAAGCGCACCAAACTGGTGCATGGCGGCACGCGGCGCAGCCAGTATAACGAGGTGAGCGAGGCGATCTTCCTCACCCAGGGGTTTGTCTATGACACCGCCGAGGCGGCAGAGGCGCGATTCATCAAGGCAGGCGCGGATGAATTCATCTATGCGCGCTATGGCAATCCCACGGTCGCGATGTTCGAGGACCGGATCGCGGCCCTTGAGGGGGCCGAGGATGCCTTTGCCACCGCAAGCGGCATGGCGGCGGTCTCGGGCGCGCTGACCTCGATGCTGCGGGCGGGCGATCATGTGGTGTCGGCGCGGGCGCTCTTTGGCTCGTGTCTCTATGTCCTCGAAGAAATCCTGACCCGTTTTGGGGTCGAGGTCACATTCGTGGACGGCACCAATCTGGAGGAATGGCGCGCGGCCATCCGGCCCGGCACCAAGGCGGTGTTCTTCGAAACCATCTCGAACCCGACACTCGACGTGGTGGACATCCGCGCGGTGGCGGAGTTGGCGCATGCGGCGGGTGCGCTTGTGCTTATGGACAATGTCTTTGCCACGCCGGTCTTTTCCCGCGCCATAGAACAGGGCGCGGATGTCGTCATCTATTCCGCAACCAAGCATATCGACGGCCAAGGCCGCACACTGGGCGGGGTGATTTTGGGCACGCGCGATTTCATCCGCGGCACCGTTGAACCCTACATGAAACACACTGGCGGCTCGATGTCGCCCTTTACCGCCTGGGTCATGCTCAAGGGGCTTGAGACCATTGATCTGCGCGTGCGGGCACAGGCGGCCACCGCACAGGCGATTGCCGAGGCATTGCAGGGCGATGCACGGCTGGCGCGGGTGATCTATCCGGGGCTGGCCGATCATCCGCAGAATGCTCTGGTGCGCGCGCAAATGGGCGAAGGCGGCACGGTTCTGGCGCTCGACCTCAAGGGCGGGCAAGAGGCGGCGTTCCGGTTTTTGAACGCGCTGGAGATTGTGGTGATCTCGAACAATCTGGGCGATGCGAAATCCATCGTGACCCATCCCGCCACCACCACCCATCAACGCCTGCCCGCCGCGCAGAAGGCGGCCCTTGGCATCACGTCGGGGTTGGTGCGGCTGAGTGTGGGGCTCGAGGACTGCGGCGACCTGATCCGCGACATCCGGAACGCGCTGGAGGCGGCGAACTGAGGCGGAAAGGTTTTTCAGCGATTTCCGGGGTTTGAATGATCCGCTTTGCCGCATTTGACGTAAATCCCTACGATAATGGCAATTCCTGCGGAAACCTTGTATGTAAAGGTCTGGCAGAGCGGATAGGGAAGTTTTGCGATGAATGTGCATCCGTCTGAGATGAAGCCTGCTCCGGACCGGGACGAGGCCAAAGAGGCGCTGGCGCTGCTGCGCTCCTGGGCGCGTGCCGCGTCTCCCGAAGAGGTGGCCGATCTCGATCCGGCGATTGCACGGCTTTTGCCTTCGGGCGAGGTGTCGAATTATCCGGTTCTGGCGCGGGAATACCCCGAGGATTTCGCCACGAGCGCTGCCTACCTCGCCAGCCTGCCCGATTTGCAGAATGGGCCGGCCTCGCTCATTCGCGGGACGCGGCAGCAGTTGCAGCATGTGGGGATTTCGA
Organism: Roseovarius mucosus DSM 17069; assembly: GCF_000768555.3. GTDB lineage: Bacteria > Pseudomonadota > Alphaproteobacteria > Rhodobacterales > Rhodobacteraceae > Roseovarius > Roseovarius mucosus. The sequence goes on along the minus strand of NZ_KN293975.1, from coordinate 292,207 downwards.
ATTTCCGCCTGCCGATCCGCTATCACACCCGTGACAATGGCGATCTGACGCTCGAGACCTCGGTGACGGGCACGGTCAGCTTGGACGCAGGCAAGAAGGGCATCAACATGTCCCGGATCATGCGCAGTTTCTACAAGCACGCGGAAAAGACATTCAGCGCCGATGTGATGGAGGCCGCGTTGTCGGATTACATCACCGATCTTGAGTCGCTCGATGCGCGCCTGCAAATGCGCCTCTCCTACCCGGCACGGGTGCGCTCGCTGCGTTCAGGGCTGGAAGGCTATCAGTACTATGACATTGCGATGGAATTGGTGAAAAACGCCGGGGTCACGCGCAAATTCATGCATCTCGATTACGTCTATTCCTCGACCTGCCCCTGTTCGCTGGAGCTCAGCGAACATGCGCGCGCCGCGCGCGGGCAACTGGCCACGCCACATTCGCAACGCTCTGTCGCGCGAATTTCAGTGGAATTGGTCGAAGAGGATTGTCTGTGGTTCGAGGATCTGATCGAACTGGCCCGCCGCGCTGTGCCGACCGAAACACAGGTCATGGTCAAGCGCGAGGACGAGCAGGCCTTTGCCGAGTTGAACGCCGCCAACCCGATCTTTGTCGAGGATGCCGCGCGTCTCTTTTGCGAGCAGTTGCTCGCCGATCCGCGCATCGGCGATTTTCGGGTCGTGGCCAGCCATCAAGAAAGCCTGCACAGCCATGATGCGGTCAGTGTACTGACCGAGGGTGAAACCTTTGCCGCGCAGAGCCTTGACCCCCGGTTGTTCCAGACCCTTATTCATGGGCGTTAAGCCCGGAAATCCGGCAAATCGGCCAAATTTTCAGCAGGAATCCGCGTAGCGCAGCGAAAGTGATTTGACCTTAGGTCAAATTGCTGCAACGCAGCGATGCGCGCGTTATATTCCTGTCATCCGCTTGCGGTAAGCGCAGGCGCGCAACTGCTGAAAAGGACGAAATCATGCTTGCACCCGAACTTCCGCTGAAACTGTCCGCCGCCGGCATCCGGTTGACCGGATATATGGTCGAGAAACAGTTGCGCGTGGCGCAGGTCTATTGCGAGGCGATGCTCAAGAGCGGGGTTTGGTCGCGGAACCTGACGGCCAAGGCCGCAGTTCCCGCATCCCCCGCCAAACCCAAGGCACCGGCCAAGCCCAAGGCTGCGGCCGTCGCCGCCAAGCCACGCCGCGCCACCCGCGCCCCCGCGACCCCGGCCGCGCCCGTCGCCCCCGTGAACAAACCCGTGGAGAAAGCCGCCCCGGCCGTCGCCGCAAAACCGGCGCCTGTGGCCGAGGTGAAGCCCGCGGCAAAGCCCGCCACCGTGGTCGCGGCCAAACCCACCCCCACGGCCGAGGTCAAGCCCGCGCCAAAGCCTGAGGCAACTGCGGTGAGCGCAGCACAGCCCACCCCGCAGCCCACTGCGCGGGTGATACCTGTCGACACGAGCGCGCCCAAGCGCCAGCCCTCGCCGCCCCCCACGATGCCCGAGCGCGCGGCCAAGGCCAAGGCCGAGTAGAAAGAAAGGTCGGGATGCGCCCCTTGCAACCCGGCCATTCCGTTTCCGCGCTGGTCGCGTCAATCTGACTGACCTATCTAGGACGCAGGGAGGGAACCAAACCACTTAAAGTGAGGTTTCCAATGGCGAATATCACAACCAACGTTTCCGCATCGCCTCTGCGCGAGAGCTGGAAAAAGTTTGTCGCGGCGCTGGTGCGCGGTCTTGAGGCACAGGCCGCCGTGACATCACGGCGCAACCGGATCGAAGCGCTGGAAGCGAAATCCGATGCAGAGCTGGCCCGCATGGGTCTGCGCCGCGAAGACATCGCTTATCATGTCTTCAAGGACCTGTTCTACGCCTGATGCGCGAGGGGGCGGGCGCCCTGCCCGCCCTGTCAGGCACCCTTGTCGTCATTTTCCTCGGTCGAATGATCGCGAAAGAGCGCGCCTTGCGCCATGAAGAAGACAAAAATCGCGGCCGTCAGACCGAAGGTCTTGAAATAGACCCACATTTCTTCGGTCTGCGTGCGCCAGATCGCCTCGTTCAGCAGGGCGAGACCGAAGAAGAAGAGCATCAAGCGCCGGGTCAGGATCATCCAGCCCGCGTCGGTTAGCGGCATCACCCCATCCATGACATATTGCAGGTAAGAGCGGCCCCGCAGCAGGCCATAGCCCAGCACCCCGCCGAAGAGCAGGTAGATCATCGTCGGCTTCATCTTGAAGAAGCGCGGATCGTTGAACCAGACGCTGAGGCCGCCGAAAACCACGATCAGCACCGCCGTGACCACCTGCATCCGGCTCAGATGGCCGGTGAGTCGCCACAAAACACCCATCGAGATCAGAAATACCGGGATGAACCCAGCGGTGACGACGATAAAGCCCTCATAGTCGGTGCCGCCAATGGTAAAGACCCTGTCCTTGAGCCAGAGATAGGCGGCAAAAAAGCCCAGCACAGGGCCAAATTCCAGAACCGACTTGGCCCATTTGGGCGGCTGCGTGTCATCCATGTCGTCAGGTTTCCTTATCGCTCACGCCGGTTGTGGCGCATTCAGCCGCCAAGCTCAACTATGACCGCACCCGCGGCGATCAAGGTCATGAGTGCAATACGTCGCGGCCCCACCGTTTCCTTGAGCACGAGCCAGCCAATCAGGGCCGCAAAGACCGTCGAGGTCTCGCGCAGCACCGCCGCCTCGCCCACCTTGTCAAGGCGGGTGGCCAGCATGACCGACCCGAAGGAAAAGAACGCCACCACCCCGCCCGAAACCCCGCGCAGCAACAGGGGGCCTACCGCGTGCCGCGTGGGCATATTGCGCCAGCGTAGATAGGCAAAGGGCGGAATCGTCAGCCCATCGAGGAAAAAGAACCACGCAAGGAAGGTAAAGGGATCAGCCGCGGCGCGAATGCCGTAAGCGTCATAGGTGGTATAGAGCGCCACAAAGAGCCCGGTCGCCACCGCAAGACCCAACGCCAGCGGCATGGTATCGCGATTGAGCGTGAGCGTGCGCAGATTATAGACCGCTAGGCCGTAGATACCGCACAGAAGCACCGCCACGCCCAGCCATTGCACTGGGGTAAATACCTCGCCGAAAATCGCATAGGCCCCGATCACGGTGAAAAGCGGCCCGGTGCCCCGCACCACGGGGTAAACGACCGTATAAGCGCCGCGCGTATAGGCCATCGCCTGCAACACCTTGTAGCCGATGTGGATCACCACCGCGCCGGCAAAGATGGGCCACATATGCGCCTCGGGCCAGGGCACGACGAAGAGGGCAAAGGGCGCGGCCATGGCGGCATAGCTCGCATCTATCGCGCCCCGGCTGAGCCAGGGATCATGCCGCCCCTTTTGCAACGCGCCAAAAATGGCATGCAAGAGCGCCGCGAGGAGCGCAAGCACCATGGCAAGGTCATGCCCCGCCTCAGTGCCCTCAAGTGAAATCAGCCAAGCGCTCATTCAGAGGCTGGGACATTGGGGGGCCAGCCCCCCAACCCCCCCGAGGTACTTAAGGCCAGATGACAGGCGCAAAGGGTCATTCGCCGTCGAGCCCGGTCAGGGCCGCGGCAAATTCCTGCGGGTCGAACGGCGCCAGGTCGTCGATCTGTTCGCCCACGCCGATGGCGTGGATCGGCAGGCCGAATTTATCCGCCAAGGCCACCAGCACACCGCCGCGGGCGGTGCCGTCGAGCTTGGTCATGATCAGGCCGGAGACATCGGCGAGCTTCTGGAAGGTTGCGACCTGACTCAGCGCGTTCTGCCCCGTGGTGGCATCGAGCACGAGCAGGGTGTTATGCGGCGCGCTTGGGTCCTTCTTGCGGATGACGCGCACGATCTTGGCCAGTTCCTCCATCAGATCGGCGCGGTTCTGCAACCGTCCGGCGGTGTCGATCATCAAAAGGTCCGCGCCCTCGGCCTCGGCGCGGGTCATGGCGTCAAAGGCGAGGCTGGCGGGGTCGGAGCCTTCGGGTGCGGTCATCACCGGCACACCGGCGCGCTGCCCCCAGACCTGAAGCTGTTCGACGGCTGCGGCGCGGAATGTGTCCCCGGCAGCGATCACCACGGATTTGCCCGCCGCCTTGAACTGGGCTGCAAGCTTGCCGATGGTCGTCGTCTTGCCCGAGCCGTTGACGCCCACCACCAACACCACCTGCGGGCGCTTGGCATAGATCGGCATGGGGCGCGCCACGGGGTCCATGATGCGGGCGATTTCCTGCGCCAGAAGTTCCTTGATTTCCTGCGACGAGAGGCGTTTGCCCATGCGACCTTCGGCCATGTTGGCAGTGACGCGGAGCGCGGTATCCACGCCCATGTCCGCACCGATCAGCAACTCCTCAAGGCTTTCGAGCATGGCATCGTCGAGCACGCGGCGCGGTGCCGCCTCAGGCGTGGCGCGCCCCAAGAGGCGACCAAAGAGCCCGCCACGCGGCGCGGTCGCTGGCAGATCGTCGGGGATTTCGACCGGTTGCGGCGGTGCCAGGCTTTCGGTGACGGGCGGCGGCAGCTCTTGCGGAGATGGGGCGACGGGGGCCTCTTGGGGCGCGGGGGCCGGCACCTCTGGCGGGGGGCGGCGCAACACTCGGCGTGCTCTCTTCTGCGCGCCCGTCCTCGACAATAGCCTCCAACCCCTCTTCGAGTTTGGAAGAGGATTTGAACAACCGTTCCTTGAGTTTCGAGAAAAACGCCATGCGCCCTCCGATCCGCGTGTCAGTTCTGACCTAATGCGGATCGAAGGGAGATGGAAGCCTGCGCTTGGCTCAGATTTCGTCAGCGAAATGCTTCATCGTCAGGCGGATGGGGTTGGGTGCGGCCTGTCCCAGACCGCAGATGCTGGCATCGGCCATCGCGGTGCAAAGCTCGGTCAGGAGCGGCTGATCCCAGGTGTCGGCCTGCATCAGCTTGACCGCCTTTTCACAGCCCACCCGGCAAGGCGTGCATTGACCGCAGCTTTCATCCTCGAAAAAGCGCAGCATGTTGAGCGCTGCATCCCGCGCCCGGTCGTGATCCGACAGCACCACCACCGCCGCCGAGCCGATAAAGGTGCCATGCGGTTGCAGCGTGTCGAAATCGAGCGGAACATCGTTCATCGACGCAGGCAGGAGGCCCGAGGACGGACCGCCGGGCTGATAGGCTTTGAAGGTATGCCCATCCAGCATGCCGCCCGCCGCCGCGATGATGTCCGTGATGGTGGAGCCTGCGGGCAGGAGGTGGACGCCGGGTTTTTTCACGCGCCCCGATACTGAGTAAGAGCGAAGCCCCTTGCGGCCATTCAACTCGACCGTGTTCAGGATTTCCGGCCCTTCGCGCAGAATTCGCGTGACCCAGAGCAGGGTTTCGATGTTGTTGACCAGCGTGGGACGGTCGAAAATGCCCACCTGCGCCACAAAGGGCGGACGGTGACGCGGCAGGCCGCGCTTGCCCTCGATCGATTCGATCATGGCGCTTTCTTCACCGCAGATATAGGCCCCTGCCCCCCGACGCAGCTCGACATAGCCGGGTTCGATCAGCCCGGCCGATTCCAGCGCGGCAATCTCTTTGGCGAGGATATGCAGAACGGCGGGATATTCATCGCGCATGTAGATGAAGCAGCGCGCGGCCTCGACCGCCCAGGCCGCGATCAGCATCCCCTCGAGAAACAGATGCGGTGTGCGTTCGAGGTAATAGCGGTCCTTGAAGGTGCCCGGCTCGCCCTCGTCGCCATTGACGGCCAGATAGCGCGGGCCCGGTTCGGCGCGCACGAAACCCCATTTGCGCCCCGACGGGAAGCCGGCGCCGCCAAGGCCGCGCAGACCGGCATCGAGCAGGGTTTGCTGGACGCGCTCGAATTCGGCATCGGCATTGGAGGTGGCGCGCAGGTCGCTCAGCGTGGCATAGCCGCCTGCCGCGCGATAGGCATCAAATCCTTCGTAATCCGGCACATGCGCGTGGGTGTCCCCCGCCGCGACCGCCGCCAGAACGCTCTCGGGCGTGGCGTGGTCGATATGGTGATGGCCCAGCTCCACCACGGGTGCCGTGTCGCACCGCCCCATGCAGGGCGCGCGCAGGATGCGCACCTGTGCAGGATCGGTGCCCTTCTCAAGCGCGGATTTCAGCGCCTGCGCGCCCGCGAGTTCGCAGCTCAGCGAATCGCAGACGCGGATGGTCAGAGCGGGCGGCGGCGTCTCGCCTTCGCGCACCACATCGAAATGCGCGTAAAAGCTGGCCACTTCATACACTTCGGCCTGCGACAGGCGCATCTCCTCGGCCAGCGCGCGCAGATGCGCCGACGACAGATGGCCGAATTTGTCCTGAATAAGGTGCAGATATTCGATCAAAAGGTCGCGTCGGCGCGGCCCCTCGCCCAAGAGCGCCTGAACCTCGGCCCAAGCACCATCTTCAAGCGGACGCCCCTTGGTTGTGCGGCGGCCCTTGCCCGTGCCGGATTTCCAGACGCCTTTGCGATCATCCAATGCCATTGCGATCATCCTCTTTCCCTGTTGCGACCGAACCTAGCGGGCCGGGATGTGGGTAGAGCCCTCAAAAACGACATTTGCACCACCATTCGCGTTGATCAGGGCGTGAAATGCGACGGGGTGCGGCAAGGAAACCCTGTGCGCGGCCCCTGCCCCGGATTAGAGTATGGCAAAACCGGGAACTGCTAATGCCGCTCTTTTCCATTGCCGCAAGCCTGCCTCTGCTGCTGACCGCGATTGCCGCGCTCTGGGGCGGTGTTTGGGGCATTCTGGCCTTGGGCACGATTACGGTTCTGGTGTTCACGCTGGATCGCGTGCTCGTCGCAGGCGGCAATCCAGATCCAGAGGCCGAATTTCCCGCCGCAGACTGGCTTTTGGTGGGGCTGGGATTGGCGCATTTCGCGGTGCTGGCGCTGGCGGTCTGGGCGGTGGCCGGGGGCAACAGGCTGAGCGGAGTGGAGCGCGCGCTCGTGGCGCTGAGCGCAGGCTTGAGCATGGGCCAGATTTCGCATCCGGTGGCGCATGAGCTGATCCATCGCGGTGCCCGCGCCAAGCGGCGTCTAGGGCGGCTCATCTATACCTCGCTGCTCTTTGGCCATCACGCGAGCGCGCATCTGCGGGTGCATCATGTGCATGTGGCCACCCCCGATGATCCCAGCAGCGCCCGCCCCGGTGAAGGGTTTTACCGCTACGTTCTGCGCGCCTGGCCGGGTGCGTTTCAGGCGGGGCTGCGCGCCGACTCGCGGCGCTATGCCGATCAACCGCTCTGGCAACATCCCTATACCCTTTATCTCGGCGGAGCGGGGGCGCTTGTGCTTGCGGTCGCGATCGGCCTTGGGGCGGCGGGGGTGGCGGCGCTGCTCTTCATCGCGGGCTATGCCCAGATGCAAATCCTGCTTTCGGACTATGTGCAGCACTACGGGTTGCGCCGGGCACAGCGACAGGATGGGCGGTTCGAGCCGGTCGGCCCGCAGCATTCCTGGAACGCGCCGCATGTGATCTCGGCGGCGATGACGCTGAACGCGCCGCGCCATTCCGATCACCATGTGACACCACACCGCCCCTATCCGGCCCTGCAACTCGACCGCACCGCCATGCCGACCCTGCCACAGTCTCTACCGGTGATGGCGGTGCTGGCGTTGGTGCCGCCACTATGGCGACGCGTCATGGACCGCCGCGCCGCGCGCTGGCGCAAAACCTCTGGCGGCGTGGCAGCCGATCTGGCAGGCTAAGCGCATGCGTGCCTTGGTCCTGTCCTGTTTCATCTTCGCTTTTGCGGCCCCCGCGGCGGCACAAATGTCGGCGGAGGAATTCGACACCTACACGCGCGGCCAGACCTTTTACTATGGCGCCGGTGGCGCGCCTTATGGCGGCGAGGAATATCTGCCCGACCGCCGCGTGCGCTGGTCCTTTCTCGATGGCGAGTGTCAGGACGGGCATTGGTATGAAGAACGCGGGCTCATCTGCTTTGTCTATGACAACCGCCCCGATCCGCAATGCTGGAGCTTTGAGCGCACCGACCAGGGGCTGATCGCGCGCTTTGCCGGGGAACAGAGCCTCTCGGAACTCTACGAGGTGCGCCGCTCCGAGGCGCCGCTGATGTGTCTCGGGCCCAAGATCGGCGTGTGATCCCCGGCTTCTTCTTGGAAAAAATACTCATTCCCTGCTCCACCCCTTGCGCCGGGGTTTGAAATCTTCCCCCTAGCAAGCGGGTCCCCCATCGCCTAAGTTCATGGCAGGCGTATGGAAACCGGCAATGGGGGCACCATGAGTGATACGGGACTTCAGAAACTGGCGTTCCTTCTGCTGGTGGCGCTGATCCTGTTTGTCGCGGCCACGGGGGGCGTGTGATGGCGCAGCGCTTTGGCGGCAAATACAGCCCCGATGGCGCGGACAAGGACGCGCCCGTGCCGGACCGGGGCGGCTTTCGTGGCGCGCGGCGGACGCGGGCGGGCGGGCGCGTGAACCTTTTGTTCTTTGCGCCTTTGCCATTGGCTGCGCGGGCCTTTGCCTCGGGTCCGGTGGAACTGGCATTCAACCTTGCCGCACTCGGCGCGCTGCTCTTGGCGGCATGGCTCACCCGCGAGGGGATTCTGGCGCAAGAGGCCTATGAGGCGCGCAAGATCGCGCGTCGCCCGGCCATTCCGCGCAAGATTTTTGCCTCCGCGCTCACCGGCGCGGGCCTTGGGCTTGCGGGTTTTGCCAGCGGCGGCGGGCTTCTGGAGCCGCTTATTTATGCCACCCTCGGCGCGGTTCTTCACAGTTTCGCCTTTGGTCTCGATCCTCTCAAGGACAAGGGGATGGCGGGCGTCGACAGCTTTCAGAGCGACCGGGTGGCGCGGGTGGTCGATCAGGCCGAGGATTACCTGCGCGCCATGACCGACGCGCTCAGCCGTGCGGGCGACCGGCAGGCGGAAACCCGGCTTGAGCGGTTCCAGATCACGGTGCGCGACATGCTGCGCACGGTTGAGGATGACCCCCGCGACCTGACAGCGGCGCGCAAATATCTGGGCGTCTATCTGATGGGCGCGCGCGACGCGACGGTCAAGTTCGCCGATCTGCACGCCCGCGCCCCCAACCCCGCTGCACGCGACAAATACCTCGCGCTCCTCAGCGATCTGGAACAGAATTTCACCGCCAAAACCCGCGCGCTGATGCAGGACAGCACCACCGATCTCGATATAGAAATCGACGTGTTGCGTGACCGGCTCGAGCGCGAGGGCGTTCACCTTGAAACCAAAGATTTAGCGTAAAAAGGACCACACTCATGTCAGAGACCACCCGCCAGAAGGCCGAAGCCGTGCTGAAGGATGTCGAGGCCGTCAGCCGCGCTGTCCTGCCCGAACCCGCCGCTGCCAATGCCATCGTGCCGCTCGAGCAGGCCGATGCACCGCAAGGTGCCGAGATCACCCGCCGCATGGCCGAAATCGACATGGGCGATACGCAATCCATCGTGTCGTTCGGCTCGGCCGCGCAGGCCGAATTGCAGGAAATTTCCCAAGCCATGCTGCAAGGCGTGCGCAACAAGGATGTGGGGCCTGCGGGCGATAGCCTGCGCGGGATCGTCACCACCATTCGCGGCTTTGCAGTGTCCGAGCTTGACGTGCGGCGCGAGCGGTCGTGGTGGGAAAAGCTCTTGGGGCGCGCAGCCCCCTTCGCCAAGTTCACGGCACGCTTCGAGCAGGTGCAGGGCCAGATCGACAAGATCACCGACGACCTCTTGGCGCATGAGCACACGCTCTTGAAAGACATCAAATCGCTCGACATGCTCTACGAGAAAACGCTGGCCTTCTACGACGAGCTTGCCCTCTACATCGCGGCGGGCGAGGCCAAGCTGAAGGATCTCGACACCAACGACATTCCCGCCGCCGAAGCCGCCGTTCAGGCCGCGCCTGAGAATGATCAGGTGATGAAGGCGCAGGAACTGCGCGACCTGCGCGCCGCGCGCGACGATCTGGAGCGGCGGGTGCATGATCTCAAGCTGACCCGCCAGGTGACGATGCAATCCCTGCCCTCGATCCGGCTGGTGCAGGAGAACGACAAGAGCCTTGTGACCAAGATCAACTCGACCCTCGTCAACACCGTGCCGCTCTGGGAAACCCAACTGGCGCAGGCGGTCACGATCCAACGCTCGGCCGAGGCCGCCGCCGCCGTGCGCGATGCCAATGACCTCACCAACGAGCTTTTGACCGCCAATGCCAAGAACCTGCGCGAGAGCAACAAGATGATCCGTCAGGAAATGGAACGCGGCGTGTTCGACATCGAGGCCGTGAAACAGGCCAATGCCGATCTCATCGGCACCATTCAGGAAAGCCTGCAAATCGCAGACGAGGGTAAGGCCAAACGGGCCAAGGCAGAGGAAGACCTGAAAAAGATGGAGGCCGATTTGCGCGACACGCTGGCCTCGGCCAAGGCGCGGCGCGATGGGGTGGGCGACACCGCAGGCACCGCTGTGCCCAAGGGCTAAGCGCGGCATGCGGTCCTATGGGCTGAGATGGGGCATTTTGGGGCTGGCGCTGACGGCGCTGGCCGCTTGCGATATGCCTGCACCGCCCACGTCCTCGGCGCGCCCGACTGAGCGCCCCGTAGCGTCAGCGCCAGCGCCCTCCGGCCCCTCGGCCAATAGTCTGGCCTTGGCCAGCTATTACGAGCGGGTCGAATCCGATCTTCTCAGTCGCGGCCTCTTGCGCCGCGATGGCGGTGGGCCGGACACGCCCTATACCGACACCGACATTCTGCGTAATTTCGAGCGTATCGCCTTTTATGACGAGTACCAGCAGGGTGCAGGCTATCGCCCCTCCTCGGGGCGGGCCGGGGGCCTGCGGAAATGGGTGGGGCCAGTTCGGATCAACACCGAATTCGGCGCCTCTGTGCCAGAGGCACAGCGCGCCGAGGATCGCCGTCTGGTCGCCGATTATGCCGCGCGGCTGGCGCGTGTCACCCGCCACCCGATCACCACTGGCGGAGGGGCGTCCAATTTCCACGTTCTCTTCATGGGTGAAGATGACCGCGATACCATGCTGGCACGTATCCGTCAGCTTGCCCCCGAGGCGGGACCGAACACCATTGCCATTTTCCGCGACATGCCACGCACCATCCATTGCCTCGTGGTGGCCTTCTCAGGCCAGGGCGAGGATCACGTCTATCGTCGCGCGATTGCGCTCATCCGGGCCGAACACCCGCCCCTCATGCGGCAATCCTGCGTGCATGAGGAACTGGCGCAGGGGCTGGGGCTGGCTGACGATTTCCCCGGCGCGCGCCCGTCGATCTTCAACGATGACGATGAATTCGCCCTGCTGACCAGCCATGATGAAGAGCTTTTGTGGCTGCTCTATCATCCCGATCTCAAGCCCGGCATGACCCCCGACGAGGCCCGCCCCATCCTGCGCCGCCTGCTCGATGCGCGGCAGGGCGGGCCGGTCTGATCCTCGACTTTCCGATTAAAGGAGTATCCCGATGCCCATCTTCGATTTCCTCTCCGGCCAGTTCATCGACGTCATTCACTGGACCGACGACACACGCGACACGATGGTCTGGCGGTTCGAGCGCGAGGGCCACGAGATCAAATACGGCGCCAAGCTGACGGTGCGCGAGGGGCAGGCGGCGGTTTTTGTCCATGAGGGGCAATTGGCCGATGTCTTTACCCCCGGTCTCTACATGCTCGAGACCAACAACATGCCCCTGATGACCAGCCTTCAACATTGGGATCACGGCTTTAAATCGCCCTTCAAATCCGAGATCTACTTTGTCGCGACGACGCGGTTCAACGATCTGAAATGGGGTACCAAGAATCCGATCATGCTGCGTGATCCGGAATTTGGCCCAACCCGCATCCGCGCCTTTGGCACCTACACGGTACGGGTGGCAGATGCTGCGAAATTCCTGAGCGAGATCGTCGGCACCGATGGCGAATTCACCATGGACGAGATCAGCTTTCAAATCCGCAACATCATCGTGCAAGCGTTTTCGCGCATCATCGCGGGCAGCGGTATCCCGGTGCTAGACATGGCCGCCAATACCGCCGACCTAGGCAAACTGGTGGCGGGTGAGATTTCCGCCGTGGTGGCGGAATATGGCCTTAGCATCCCCGAGTTCTACATCGAGAATATCTCGCTCCCGCCCGAGGTCGAGGCGGCGCTCGACAAGCGCACCTCGATGGGGATCGCGGGCGATCTGGGCCGGTTTACCCAGTATTCCGCCGCAGAGGCGATGACCGCTGCTGCCAAGAACCCGAGCGGCGGCGCGGGCATCGGTGCCGGATTGGGCATGGGGATGGGTATGGCCATGGCGCAGCAGATGGCGGATCAGGGGCCATGGGGCGCGCGCCCTGCCCCTGCCCCGCAGAGCCCGCCGCCGCCGCCCGTCGAGCATGTCTGGCACATTGCCGAAAACGGTCAGACCCACGGCCCCTATTCCAAGGCCTCTCTTGGTCGCATGGTGACGGAGGGCAAGCTGACCCGCGACAGCTTTGTCTGGACCGCCGGGCAGGACGGCTGGAAACGGGCCGAAGATGTGACAGAGCTGGCCACGCTCTTTACAGTAATGCCGCCGCCACCGCCGGGTGCGTGACCCATGCGCCGGAGCCTGACGATCACGCTGCACTGGCTGAACCTGATGTTGCTGCTGTTCGTGTTGGGCGATGGCGGGGCGACAGTCTGGTTATCGTTGGTCTATGCAGTCTCGGCGCTGGTCATGTGCGCGCTGGCACTGGTCTTTGGTCTGATGAACGGACCGGGGCCTAAACTGACAGGGGCCGTGCGCGCGCTGCATCCGTGGTTGCACCGCGCGCTCTATCTGCTTTTGGCATGGGGGGCCCTCGCACTGGCGGCAGAGGCGCTCGGTCATGCCCTGCCCGGCCCAGAGGCGCGAAAACTGCTCTTGGCGCTCTTGGCGGCCTCTGCGCTGCACGCCACTTTCAACCTTTGGCGGCACACAGCCTTGGGGGATGGGGCGCTGCGCCGCATCACCCCACGTGCCGTGCATCAAATCCTGTGAGCCAAATGCAGAATTCCCCGCCCCCCGCCCCTGTCATGACCGAAACCCAGCATCGTTTTCCTTGTGTCAGTTGCGGGGCCGATTACCGCTATGATCCGGGCAAGAACCACCTCATCTGCGATCATTGCGGCGATGTTCACGCCATCGTTGCAGGTGGTCCGTGGCAAGGCGGGATCAAGGAGTTGGACTTTGAGCGCGCCCTGCGCGATCAACTGCCCGCGCAAGAGTTGGAAGAGATCCGCAGCACCACCTGCACAAGCTGCGGCGCGCAGGTGGACCTGGGCAGCGATACCCATGCCGCCGAATGCCCGTTCTGCGCCTCGCCGGTCGTGACCGATACCGGCGCACAACGCCATATCAAGCCGCGCGCGCTGCTGCCCTTCGCGCTGGACGAGGCCACAGCGCGCAAGGCGATGACCGACTGGCTGGGGCGGCTGTGGTTTGCGCCGAACGGGCTCAAGGACTATGCCCGCAAGGGGCGGCGGATGCAGGGCATCTACGTGCCCTATTGGACCTTTGACGCCGACACGAAATCCACCTATCGGGGCGCGCGCGGCACGACCTATTACGTCACCCAAACTGTGATCCGCGATGGCAAGCGCCAGACCGTGCAGGTGCCCAAGATCCGCTGGACCCCGGCCGCAGGTCGGGTGGCGCGCTTTTTCGACGATGTGCTGGTGCTGGCGTCGAATTCCCTGCCCAAGCGATTTACCGACGCTCTCGAACCCTGGGATCTGGCCGCACTGGTGCCCTATAGCCCCGAATACCTCGCGGGGTTCCGCGCCGAGGGTTACAATCTTGAACTCGAACACGGATTTGTCGAGGCACGCAGCCGGATGGATGCGATCATCGCCCGCGATGTACGTTTTGACATCGGCGGCGACCGTCAACAAATCCACGAGATCAACACCGAAGTCCGCGATGTCACCTTCAAGCACATCCTGCTGCCTGTCTGGCTTGCAGCCTATAAATACCGGGGCGAGACCTATCGCTTTGTGGTCAATGGCCGCACAGGCCGGGTGCAGGGCGAGCGTCCGTGGTCGGTCTGGAAAATCGCGTTTGCCGTGCTCATCGGCGCGTTGATCGCCGGGGCGATCGGCTATGTCGTGGCGCTGGAGCAGGGTGTGGTGTAAGGCACAGGCGGCGGAAAACCGCCGGGCGGGGCATGGATAAGCCGCAAAACTCCCCCTATGATCATCGGTCAAGGCCATGGGCCTGATGGATCAAGGCCGGGCAAGGACATCACGGAATGACGGATAATTTTGTAACTTTGCAGGGGCTCTTGCAGGCCCGCCATTCCTGCCGTGCCTTTCGGCCTGATCCTGTGCCAGAGGAAACAATTCGCCAGATCGTCCATGCCGCAGGCCGAGCGCCATCCTGGTGCAATGCCCAGCCCTGGCGCGTGACCGTGACGCGGGGGGATGAAACCGCGCGGTTTCGCGACGCCCTGCTCGCCGCGGTGCAGAATGAGCGCCCCGGCCCGGATCTGCCCTGGCCCGAGAGCTATCCCGGGGCCCATGGTGCCCGCCGCCGCGAATGCGGCCTGCAACTATATGAGGCGGCGGGTATCGCGCGCAACGACCGCGCCGGACGGGCCGAGCAATCCATGCGGAACTATCACCTCTTCGACGCGCCGCATGTGGCAATCGTGCATTCCGAGGCGGCCCTTGGCCCTTATGGCGCGATGGATTGCGGCGGGTTCATCACCGCCTTCATGCTGGCCGCGACGGCCTTGGGCGTGGGCACCATCGCGCAAGCCTCTGTTGCGGCCTATGCACCGATGATCCGCGCGCATTTCGACCTGCCCGAGAGCCGGTTGATCCTCTGCGCCATTTCCTTTGGCCTGCCCGATACGGACCACCCCGCCAACAGCTTTCGCACCAGCCGGGCGGGGTTGGACGAGGTTCTTGATCTGCGCGGCTAAGCGCAACGATGTTTGGAGGGTTTCATGCGCGCGCTATTGCAACGTGTCTCTGAGGCTTCTGTCGCCGTCGATGGCGAGGTCATCGGTCAATGCGGGCGAGGCCTCTTGATCCTTGTCTGCGCCATGCAGGGCGATGCCGAAGCGGATGCAGAGCGGCTGGCGGCCAAGATTGCCAAGCTGCGCATCTTCCCAGACGAGGCGGGCAAGATGAACCGCTGTCTGACCGACATAGGTGGGAGCGCATTGGTCATCAGCCAGTTCACGCTGGCCGCCGATACCTCGCGCGGCAATCGTCCCGGGTTTTCAACGGCGGCAGACCCCGAGACCGGCAAGCGGCTCTATGACTATTTCGCAGGGAAGATCGCAGGGTTGGGGATTGCCACTGAAAAGGGCCGGTTCGGAGCAGATATGAAAGTATCGCTCGTCAATGACGGGCCGGTTACGATCTGGATGGAGGGCTGAGGCCTTCCACCTTGGGGCGTGTTGCGCTCAACCGAGAACAGACCCGTCCCGGGCTTGACCCGGGACCTCGCTGAAGTAGGCGGAGACCCCGGCTCGGGGGCCGGAGTGAGGTGACTCCGATCAGACGCAACGCGCTTTAGCGCAATTTCAGCGTCGCCAATCCGATCATGGCCAGAATGAGCGCGATGATCCAGAAACGGATCACGATCTGCGGCTCGGCCCAGCCCTTTTTCTCGTAATGGTGGTGGATCGGGGCCATCAGGAACACCCGCTTGCCGGTGCGCTTGAAATAGAGCACCTGAATGATGACCGAGAGCGCCTCGACCACAAAGAGGCCGCCCACGATGCCCAGCACCAGCTCGTGCTTGGTGGCGACCGCAATCGCCCCCAGCGCACCACCCAAGGCCAAAGACCCGGTATCGCCCATGAAGACCGCCGCAGGCGGAGCGTTATACCACAGAAACCCCAGACCACCGCCGACAAGCCCCGCGACAAAGATCAGGATCTCGCCCGTGCCCGGCACATAATGCAGCCCCAGATACTCGGTGAAATCGACGCGGCCCACCGTATAGGCGATCACGCCCAGCGCCGCCGAGGCGATCATCACCGGCATGATGGCCAGCCCATCGAGACCATCGGTCAGGTTGACCGCATTGGCGGCGCCCACAATCACGAACATCGCAAAGGGGATAAAGAAAAAGCCGAGGTTGATCAGCACATCCTTGAACACCGGCAGAGCCAGTTGATATTGCAACTCTGCCGGATGATGCAGTCCGGCCCAATAGGCCGCAATGAGCGCGATGAGAAACCCAAGGCCCAGCCGCACACGGCTTGAGACGCCCTTGACGTTCTGCTTGCTGACCTTCGCGTAATCGTCAGCAAAGCCGATGAGGGCAAAGGACAGCGTCACGAAAAGCACGAGCCAGACATAAGGATTGTCGAGGCGCGCCCAGAGCAGGGTCGAAGTGACAAGCGCACCCACAATCAAGAGCCCGCCCATGGTGGGCGTGCCCGCCTTGGAAAAATGTCCCTCGGGGCCATCGCTGCGGATGGGCTGCCCTTTGCCCTGCCGCTTGCGCAGGACCATGATCAAGGGCGCGCCGAACAGAAAGCCAAAGATCAGCGCCGTCATGAAGGCCCCGCCGGCACGAAAGGTGATGTAGCGGAAGAGATTGAAGAAATCCCCACCATCCGACCAGATGGTCAACCAATAGAGCATCAGACTTGTCCTTCTTCTGTCACCCGGCCCACGCGCCGGAGCGCGTCGACCACAAGGCTCACCCGGCTGCCCTTGGAACCCTTTACCAATACCACATCGCCTGCGTCGATCAGCCGGTGCGCCTGCGCGGCCAGCTCTTCGGCGCTGGCCACCCAACGGCCACGCCGCGCCTCGGGCAAAATATCCCACAGGGCGCGCATCCGAGGGCCGACGCAATGAATTTCGTCGATCCGCGCCATGTAGGGCAGATCGGCAAGCCCGGCGTGCATTGCGGCCTCATCCGGCCCAAGTTCCAGCATATCACCCAAAATGGCGATCCGGCGCCCGCGCGAAACACGGCCCACACCGTCGCGCGGATGCGCTGCGGCCAACACTTCGAGGGCCGCGGCCATAGATGTCGGATTCGCGTTGAACGCATCGTCGATGAGGTCAATGCTCATCCCGTCGCTGGCCAGATCCAGCACCAGCTCCTCGCGTGTGCCGCGCCCGGCAGGTGGGGCCCAACTGGCCAGATCGGCCATGGCCACGGCCCGGTCACAGCCCAGAACCTGCGCCACCGCCAGAACCGCCAGCGCGTTCATCGCGAAATGCCGCCCCGGAACGCCGACCTTATAAACAAGCGGAGAACGCCAGGCGCGGGCGCGGGCCACGGTGACGTGATCATGCAGTTCAACATCGAGCAGGCGGTGATGCGCGCCGCGCGCGGTGCCAAAGCTGAGGACGCGCGCCGCATGTTGCATGGCCTTGGCGCGCAAAATGGATGTTGTCGAAATATCCGCGTTGATCAGCGCCACACCGCCCGGCTCCAGCCCTTCAAAGATGCTGGCCTTTTCTCGGGCAATGCCTTCGATATCTTCGAACGCCTCGAGATGCGCCGCCGCGACCGTTGTCACAATCGCCACATGGGGCCGCGCCATACGTGCCAAAGGTGCAATCTCGCCGGGGTGGTTCATGCCGATTTCGATCACCGCGAATTGCGTGTCCACCGGCATCCGCGCGAGCGTGAGCGGCACACCCCAGTGATTGTTGTAACTGGCCTCGGCGGCATGGGTGCGGCCTTGATGGCCCAGCACGTCGCGCAGCATTTCCTTGGTCGAGGTCTTGCCGACCGATCCGGTCACGGCCACGACGCGGGCCTGTGACCGCGCGCGCGCCGCACGGCCCAGATCCTCAAGGCCCTTTTGGACGTCAGCGACGATCAAGAGCGGGGCATCGACGGGCAGCCCCTCGGGGATACGAGACACAAGCGCCGCGGCCGCCCCTTTGGCCAAGGCCTGCGCCACAAACTCATGCCCATCGCGCGCAGCACTGAGCGCCACGAAAAGATCTCCGGGTTTGAGCGTGCGGGTATCAATCGACACGCCCGTGGCCTGCCAATCGCCTGTCACGCGGCCCTGCGTGGCCGCTGCCGCCTCTTGTGCCGACCAAAGGCTCATACCCGCCCCCCATCGAGCAGCGTCACCGCGATGCTCGCCTGTTCCGCATCATCAAAGGGCAGCACGTCATCGCCGACGACCTGCCCTGTCTCATGCCCCTTGCCGCAAATGAGCAGCGCATCGCCCGGCCCCAGCGCATCGACGCCGCGCAGGATCGCCTCGGCGCGGTCGCCCACCTCGGTGGCCTTGGGACAGCCCTGCATCACGGCGGCACGGATGCTGGCCGGGTTTTCGGAGCGCGGGTTGTCGTCCGTCACGATCACCCGGTCAGCATGGGCCGCCGCGGCCTGCCCCATCAAGGGCCGCTTGGCGCGGTCGCGGTCGCCGCCTGCGCCCACGATGGCAATAAGCCGTCCCATGACATGCGGGCGCAGCGCCTTGATCGCAGTGGCCACCGCATCCGGGGTATGAGCATAGTCAACAAAGACAGCCGCGCCATTGTCACGGGTTGCGGCCAGTTGCATGCGCCCGCGCACCGTCCGCATCTCCGGCAGCACCTCGAACACCCGTTCGGCATCGGCACCCGCCCCGATCACCAGCCCCGCCGCAAGCAGCACGTTTTCCGCCTGAAATCCGCCGATGAGATCGAGGCGCAATTGATTGACATCATCCTCCCATTCAAAGCGCAGCACTTGGCCTGTGGCGTCAAACCGTTGCGCGATGAGGCGCAGATCAGCCCCCGGCGCACGCCCGACGGTGATCAGATCCTGCCCGCGCTCGGTGGCGATAGACGCCATCTCGGCCCCGCGCGGGTCGTCGATATTGATGACGGCGACCCCGTCCTCGGGCAGGACGCGCGCGAAAAGCCCCGCCTTGGCCGCGAAATATTCGTCAAAGCTGGCGTGATAATCGAGATGATCCTGCGTGAAATTGGTGAATCCTGCCGCCATCAGATGCACACCATCCAGCCGCCGTTGTGCCAGACCATGAGAGGAGGCCTCCATCGCGCCATGGGTGACGCCCGCCAGTTCGCATTTGGCCAGCATCCGGTGCAGGGTGATCGGCTCTGGTGTGGTGTGGCCCAGCGGCGCGCTATAGGCCCCCTCGACCCCGGTCGTGCCCAGATTGACCGCCGAGAAACCCAGCCGCTCCCAGATCTGCCGGGTAAAGGTGGTCACGGATGTCTTGCCATTGGTGCCGGTCACCGCGACCATGGTTTCAGGCTGCGCGCCGAACCAGAGAGCTGCGGCGAAGGCCAGCGTCTGACGCGGATCTTCGGCAACCACAAGGGCGGCATCGCTGAGGCTGAGGAAATCCTGTGCCAGCCGAGCGCCGGTGGCGTCGGTCAGGATCGCCCCCGCCCCTTGGCGCAACGCGTATTGGATGAACTCCGCGCCATGCACCTTGGTGCCCGGCAGCGCGGCAAAGAGAAAACCCGGCTTCACCTCGCGGCTGTCCACCGCCAACCCCGTGATATTGGCCTGACGCCCACCTTGGGCGGTCAGTCCCAAAGCCGCCAATGTCTTGATCTGCCCCACCGCACTGCCCCGTTCCGGCCTAATTCGATGTCAGGCTTATAGCAGCAAGCGGGCGGGGTTCAATCTCGGGTCTGAGACCCAAAAGCGGGGCGACGCGACGGATGATTTCAGCGGCCACGGGAACGGCGGTCCAGCCTGCGGTGCGGCGGGCCTCGCTGCCCGATGTCTCAACCGGCTCATCGAGCGTGACCACCAGCACGTATTTCGGGTCATGCGCCGGAAAGATGCTGGCAAAGGTCGAGATGACCTTGTCCTTGTAATAACCGCCACCACGCTCCTTGGGTTTATCGGCAGTGCCGGTCTTGCCGCCCACCGCATAGCCCGGCACTTCGCCGAGGCTTGCCGTGCCTTCGGTCACGACATGGCGCAGCATCTCACGCATCGCGGCAGAGGTCTTTTCGGTGATGATCCGCTCGCCGGGGGTGCGGGTCGGGTCGTGCAACAACGTGGGCGTTACCCGCCGTCCACCATTGGCAATCGTTGCATATCCCGCCGCCAGATGCATCGGGCTGACCGAGAGGCCATGACCATAGGAAATCGTCATGGTGGACAACTCGGACCAGTTCTTTGGCAAGAGCGGTGTGCTGCCAGAGGCTTCGGCGATTTCCAGATGCACGGGGGACATGAACCCCAAGCTTTCAAGGAACTCGCGCTGCCTTGCTGCTCCGATTTCAAGCGCAATGCGCGCTGTGCCGACGTTGGAGGATTTGACGATCACCTTGGTCGCACTCAGTTCCGGGCCGTAGTTCTTGAAATCGCGGATGCGAAATTTGCCCCATTGCATCGGGCTTTTGGTGTTGATCATGGTCTCGGGGTTGATCAGCCCCAGCTCAAGCGCCTGCGCCACGGGAAAGATTTTGAAGGTGCTGCCCAATTCATAGACACCCTGCACCGCGCGATTGAACAGCGGGCTGTCGCTGGGGCTGCCGGAGGTGGGCAGCGCGGGGCGGTCGTTGGGGTCGAAATCGGGGAGAGAGGCCACGGCCACCACCTCGCCGGTATGGGCGTCCATCAGGATGCCCGCCGCCCCCTTGGCATTCATGATCTTCATGCCGCCAAAGAGCACCCGTTCCATCGCCGCCTGCACGCTGAGGTCGAGCGAGAGCCGCAAGGGTTCATGCGCCTGCGCCGGGTCGCGCAGCCGCGCGTCCTGATGCCGCTCAATGCCTGCCACGCCGACGAGTTCGGCGGCATGCACCCCCTCGCGGCCAAAACTGGTTCCGCCCAATACATGCGCGGCCAGCCGCCCGTTGGGATAGAGCCGCATTTCGCGCGGACCAAAGAGCAAGCCCGGCTCGCCGATATCATGCACCGCCTGCTTCTGCTCGGGGCTGAGTTTTTTCTTGATCCACAGGAATTTGCGCGTGCCAGTGAAATCCTTGATCAGCCGCGCGCGGTCGAGATCTGGGAAAATTTCGACCAGCTTGTCGGCGGCATGTTCGGGGTCGATCATCTGTTGGGGTTGCGCATAGAGACTATGCGTGTCGAAATTGGTGGCCAGGATGCGCCCCTCGCGATCCACGATATCGGCCCGCTGCGCAAAGATTTGCGCGCCCGCGACGCTGGTCGTGGGCTCGCTCGGTTCGGTGCCAGCCAGAACCGCCATACGACCGCCAACAATCGAGAAGGCCACAAAGAACACCCCCGCCAACACCAAAAGCCGCCCCTCGGCGCGCCGACGGGCGCGGTCGCGCATTTCCTCATGCCGCAGGCGGATGTTCTCACGCTCGATGGCGTCGGGATTCTCGCCCCGGTTACGCGCGTCAAGAATGCGAGCCAGAGGGCGCAGCGGAGTGCGGATCATGGGAACTGCTCCATGTTGGACACGTCAACGGGGTTTGTGATCGGCAATTCAGCCGGCTTGGGGAACGAGACCTGATCCACGCGGCCGAATTGATAGGGTTGCAGGGGCAATAGGCCCAGCTTGTCATAGTTCAGTTCAACGAGGTCCATCAGGCGGTCAGGGCGGTTGAGATAGGCCCATTCCGCATTGAGCACCCGCAGGCGCGCACGCGCCTCGCCGATGGCGGTTTGCAGGGCTTGCGCCTTGGCCTGCGCCTCTTGCGTGCGGTAATTCTCGCGGTAGGCCCAAAAAGCCAGACCGATCACGGAAAGCGCGGTCAGAACATAGAGAATGCTGCGCATCATTTCGCTCCCTTCAACATCGGCACACCCAGAGCACTGCGCTCGCTGCGCCCTGCGGGGGCATCGGTACGCGTGGCAACGCGCAACCGGGCCGACCGGGCGCGCGGATTTACGGCCAGTTCCTCGTCATCGGGACCGATGGCCTTGCGCGATTTGAGGGTGAATTGCGGTGCGTCGCGGGTGATTTCCGGGGCATGGCGGCTACCGGTGCCGCCCCCGCCCGACCGCGCCGTCAGAAATCGCTTGACGATCCGATCCTCGATGGAATGAAAGGTCACGACCGCCAGTTGCCCGCCGGATTTCAGCGCGCGCTCGGCGGCCTCAAGCCCTGCGATCAGCGCGCCATATTCGTCATTCACGGCGATGCGGATCGCCTGAAAACTGCGGGTGGCGGCATGCGCCTGCCCCGGCTTGGAGCGCGGCAAGCAGCGTTCGATCAGCCCCGCCAGATGAAGCGTTGTCTCGATCGGGGCCTGCTCGCGTGCCTTGACGATAGCACGGGCGATCCGCCTGCTCGCGCGTTCCTCACCAAAGAGATAGAGGATGTCCGCCAGGTCGGATTCCTCGGCGGTGTTCACCAGATCGGCCGCACTTTGGCCCTCCTGGCTCATGCGCATGTCGAGCGGGCCGTCCTTCATGAAGGAAAAGCCGCGCTCGGCCTGATCAAGCTGCATCGAGGACACGCCCAGATCGAGCACGACGCCATCAAGATCGGTGGCATAGTCATCCATCTGCGCGAAATTGCCCAAGACAAGGCGCAGACGCGCGCCATACTCCGCCCCCCAATTGCGCGCCATTTCATGCGCCAACGGGTCGCGATCCACGCCGATGACCTGATCCGCGCCAGCCTCGAGCAGCGCGCGAGCGTAGCCCCCCGCCCCCAGAGTGCCATCCAGCCACACCCCCTGCACGGGTGCGACGGCGGCAATCAGCGGGCGCAAGAGAACAGGAATATGCGGGGCGTTCGGTGTCGGGGCGGCGGCAGCGGCCATGGGTCAGACCCCGTCCGGATTGTCGAGCAGGATCAACGGGTCAAAGTCATCGGGGAACTCGTCAAGCCATTCCTCGGTCTTGGACAGCTCCTCGGTCTCGTAGGTTTCGGGCTTCCAGATCTGGAAGGTATCGCCTGCGGCGATAAAGAACGCCTCATCCTCAAGCTCGATCTTCTTGCGCAGCTTGGCGGGCAGCACCAGACGCCCGGTCTCGTCGACCGAGGTGGGAAAGCTCTGACCGTGAAAAAGGCGTTGCAGATGTTTGCGCGCATTCGAGCCACGCGGCAGGGCCGCGATCTTGGCATCCACCTCCTGCATCGCCTCGATGGTGTAGCATTCCAGATAGCGACGCCGGTGGTCGCCATAAACGATGATCAGTTCCGGATTGAGACCGTCGGTCCAGTTCGGGTCCGAAGCCTCGATCACACGGCGAAACAGGGCCGGGATTGATACCCTGCCCTTTCCATCCACCTTGTGGAGGCTCTCGCCTCTGAAAATCCGGCCCACTGTCCCGTTGGTCCCTATGTCTGCCCCAGATTGAAAACGAACCCCTGAGACACGAAACGGCGGGTTGATCTGCTGCCACTGATCAACCCGCCGCCCTCGTCCCGCTTGAGCGGGGTGTCCGACTGCGCGCGCCACCTGGGGGGATGTCTGCTCGCTCGCGCGCCGGATCTCTTTGTTCGATGAAAGCGGGGGCCTGTATGAAACCTGACTTGGGAATTTTTGGGGTCTTGATGCCCCTCTTTTATCCCGTCCTCATCGTGTTCTCTTGATACACTGGGAAATTGTCCCATGGCAACGATTTTTTACGAGATCAGCACATGATATTGTTTTGAAGCACCTGAAAAAACAACATTCTGTGCCAAATCTCGTCAGCTTGATACCTCATTTTGTATTTATACCAACTTATATCACAAAATGTGTGAGATATGAAATCTTCAGCGTTATCCCACGATTTCCCAGAAATTCTGGCATCTCTGATCGAAACCACCGCTTTTTCCCATAATCGACACGACAAACGGCCAAATCCCGGCGGCAATTTCTTGCCTTATGCCCGTTGTGATTCGCGGAATCCAGCTCATTTCACCGGAAAATCTTGATCTGTCCCATCCATTCCCATGAGCACGCATTGAAACGGCCTTGAAACGACAGAACCCCGCCACTTGGGCGGGGTGTAGCGTGACAGCGAAGTTTGCAGTGAATTACAGTGAAGTTTACAGCAACGCGTTTTTAGCGGACAGCCCCGCCACGCGCATTTGAAGGGGGCATTTAACGCCCCCTTCACCTCCCCCATTCACTCGACATACCGAAACCCCTGCACGGCGCGGAAATGGCCGCCGTAGCCGGTCCCGGCGGGCTTGAGCCCTCTGCGTGCCCGGGCGGCGGCGAGGGTCTTCATGCTGCGCTCCTTGGACTCGGCATAGAGGATGGCCGAGACCTGCGCCCAGAGGGGATCGCGGCGGAGCGCTGCCGCGAGGCCGGGGTGCGAGGTGTGAAAGAGCATCGGCATGGGCTTCTCGTAGCGGTTCACGCCGCGCCTCCAGAGGGCGCAGACCTCGTTGAGAAAGCGCAGGCCCAGCCCCGCGCCCTGCCACTCGGGCATGACGACGAGGCGACAGGCGCGGCCCTCGACCAGCCCCGGCCGGGTCGAGACGGCGAGATGCGCCACCGGCGCGCCGTCGACGAAGCCGACGTAATAATTGGCCGCGATCATGCGGGGCAGCTTCAGGTAGTGATGCGGCTCAAAGGCGGGCCAGAAGGAGCCGTCCGTCTGGTGAATGTCCATGGCAATGCGCGGTGCCCGTCGAAGACGCCTCCAGCGAAACTCCGCCCGCCGGGTGTCGATCACCCAATCGGGCTGCAGCCAGGACACCACGTCCTCGTGACAGGTGACGGCGACGAACTGGCCGGTGCCGCGCCGCCACGCCTTGGCAAAGGCGGCGGCCCCGATCTGGGCCACGCGCCGGTCAATGGTCGAGGTGAACTCGTCGAGAATTGCAAAGCCCGGCCGCTCGGCCAGAATGCGCGCGAGCTCAGCGCGGAACTGCTCGCCGGTGGAAAGGTGACGAAAGGGGCGCAGCCAGCTCGGCACCGTGCCAAGGCCCACGGCGGAGAGGGCGGCCGCAACGGCATCGAATTCGCCCTCGGGATCAATTGCGTCGATCAGCGCGCCCTCGGGCCATGGGCGTGGGTCAAGTTCAGCGCCGAAGGCCGCGCGGGCGAGCGAGGATTTCCCGCTGCCCGAGGGGCCGACGATGAGGCCGATCTGCCAGGGCCTAGCCAAGAGATCGGCCTCGACCTCGAGGCGGAAATCCGCGTCACCCTCGACGTTGAAGAGGCTGGAGACCCGGGCCGCACGGTACGTGTCCGGGATGGGGCTGGCGTGGTGAATGGCGAGCTTCATGTCACTACCACGCGGCATTTGAAGCCCTGACGGCGCAGGCGGCCGAAGGCATCCATTTGGGCGGCCTCGTCCTCAAGGAGGACAATGACGCCATATTGCCGCCGGTAGCGGATGCCCTTGGGCAGGCCCGGCGCACCGGGCGGCAGGTCAGGTTTCGGGAGTGTGGTCGATCTGGCCAAGGTTGGCTCCTTCTCTTAGCGCATCGCGCTTTGGGGGAAGGGCTCTTGGCCTCGGTGTGTTCATGGCCCGGCATCTTGGGCATTTGATCGAGATGCCGGATATCCGCGCGCCTCTCTCGTATTTAAATAGCAAACGGCCGCATGCGCAGCAACGCAGTTCTAGACCTTCCAAATCGAATCGCCTCATAAAGTCGCCGCCCCTTTGGGGCAGGGAGCGGCCATGAGGCTTACCTGGTCGGCGGGGTTCATGTTTGGCGACCTGGCCCCGCGTCCCCGGGCGTGCCCTCCAGCACGCTCGGGGCCTCCTGTGGTTTTGGGATCAGAAGCGCGCGGCGAGGCCCGCGACGCCCTCTGGCACCTCGGGCCAGACCGGGTCGGTGCCGGACAGGATTGCGCGGCGGCATTCAGCCTGCATCGCCGCGACCCAAGCCTTCCAGCGTTGGGCCAATTCCAGATCGCCCTCGATCAGACCGGACGCGGCCAGAGCGTCCGCGCGCGGGGTACCGTCCAGCACGGCCGCCATAAACACGATCCCGGCTTGGGCGATGTTCATCTGGGTGGTCTCGGAGCCAACGGCGAGGATGCGCGCGCGGCACTCGGCCTTGATCGCGGTGGCGCGTACCGCGCGCTGCTCATCGGCAATTTCTGCCGGTGTGGGCAACGGTGGATTTGCTGCCGCCAAAGCCTCGGCCTCAGTGGCGTCAGGCTTCGTGAAAACCTTTTCGCCATCAATCATCCAGCTGCCCGGCGCGAGTTGTTCGATTTGTGGAATTTCGGTCATAGGAATGTCACCCTGTATTTGCGCGATGCGCCTCCGCGGTTCTCGATTTGCAGTTGCCCGGATGTTTTCGGGGCAACGGTTGTGCGCCCGTCCGTCCCGGACGTGCCAGTGAGCGTGGTACTGGTGACGCTGAACGATGTGCCGGAATAAACAGAGAACCCTGCGGGGCTTGGACCGGCATCCAGCATGACAACGCCGCAATTCACATTTTGGACGTCGCCGTTCGAGGCCAACGAGGTTTGAATTATGGCCATGGCAGAGGTGCGACTGCCGGGCAAATCCACTACGCCGACGGCATCGTCTGCAACTGTGATTTCCTCCACCGAAACGAACCCGTTGAGCGTTGACGCCGTAACGAACTCGTCCCACGGTTGCCACACGCCGCTCGCGGGCGGGGCTTCCGAAACATACCGGGTGGCAATCTTCCCGCTGTTGTGCTCAATGGCGATCTGGGCAACGCGCGAGGCGTTCGGGGACAGCACAAGCACGGTGCCGCCATTCACAAAGGGGCGGTTCAGCGCGCTCAGGCCGTAGCTATACCAGCCGTTCAATAGGGCGGCATTCAAATCCGTAACGCTGGTCAAGACGGTTGCCCCAAGCCCGAACGCGCCGACGGCCAAGAGACGCCCCGCCGTGGCGTCGGTCGGGTTGGCCTGCTCAATCGCAGCCCGTGCCAAGAGCGCCCGCGCGGCGACAGTCAGGTCAGCCACTGCCAACGTGCCCGCGCCGGTGAAATACGCCATCTTGTTCGAGGCCCCCTCCAGCCCCGCAAACGATGATAAATTGCCCGAGCCTAGCGCCGAGATGATCTCGTTCAGCGCCGCGAGCGACCGCTCGCCTTCGTCGATGAGGCGGATCGAGTAGTTGGCCGCCGCCTGCCCCGCGCCTGGCCACGCGCGCGCCAGCGTGATCGAGGTGGCGCTGTTGACCGAGGCAATCTCGACCGTCAGACCAGCCGCGCGGAAATCGTCGCCGGGCAGGATGCCGCCCGCGATCCAGTTGGTGCCCACGCCCATGACGGTCGTGCTGCCGTTGCTGACCGAGATCGTCCCTGTGTTATAGGTCGTTGTCATGTCTTACTCCTGCTGATCTGGCCGCGCGGGCCACTCGATTTGATCGGGGCCCGTCACCCCGTTTGTCACGTCGCGCAGCGCCTGCCGATAGGATGCCCATGCCGCCCGCGCCTCCGAGCCAAGCGGCGCGTCGGGAAGCTGCGTCCAGTCTGATGCGGCGAGCAGTTGGTTTCGGATGTTGCGAATGCCCTGCATCATGTCATCTCCGCGATTGACTTCTCTTCGGTCCAGATTTCGGTGCCGGTGTTGATCGTAACGGCCGAGATGCCTGCGCCATTGGCCGCAACGCGGGCCTCGAGCGTGTAGGTGGTGCTGGTTGACCCCACCGTCGTGCGCTGCTTGATCCCGAAGAATTCCGAGGCCACCTCACCCGGGCGCACGTCGCGCTTGAGTGGCGGCACGCCGGACATGAGCACGCCGTCGCGCAGGATGCGGTATTCCAGGACGTTCCCCGCCGCCGCGCTGGAGCCTTCGATCTGCATCCGGCAAAACAGGATCATGTGCCGCTCGGACGCGCGCGATTTGTGGCTGGCAACGTGGGTCAGGACGGTGCTATACGCCGTGCCCAAACCCCCGGTATTGATCGAGCGCCGCGTGTTGCTGATCTTGCCCACCGCGTCGAGGCCGATCACCTCCTCGGTCACGGTCAGCCGCTCGACGATTACATCCTGCGCGAAAATCTTGGTCGCGAGGAAATCCCCCGTGACCTCGACATTGCCGTCGAGGCGCAAATAGTTCCCTAACCAGCGCCCGGTGACGGTAGCCCCTTCCTCTATGCCGTCAGCCACGCTGACCACTTCAAACACGTTGGCACCGTTGAGACGCACGACGTGGCCTGCTGAAATCCCGTTCGCGGTCGCCTCGGCGAAAGCCGTAGCTTCGGCCATTGCTGCCAGATCGCCGTATTTGACCGAGACGATCTGATTGATAGCCCCGACCGCTTCCGCCTCCGTAACGCGGGTGGCCTCGACCGTCGAGACGCGCGCCAGAACACCGGTCTCGGGCGTGTTGAGTGCGCTCTCAACCGTCGAGGTGCGCGTGGCGAGGGCCGTCACCGCGCCGCCGACGTTTGTTACTTCCGTCGCCAGAACCTGCAATGCGTCCGCGGTGGCCAGCCCCGGAATGGCCGACTGCACCAGCGTCACGGCCTCGGCCACGATCTTGATCTGATCGTCGGTCAGCTCGATCTTGCTGTTGAGGTCTTGGCTGGCACGCGACAAGAGGTCTTGCGCCGCAATATTGCCAAGGATCGACCGAGCCGCCAATTGAGCCGCCCGATCCCCGGCCAGCTTGATCCGCGAGCGCACCGCCCGCGTAGAATTGGACTGCACCCGCTCGCCGCCCTCCAGCTGCTCGGTGCGCAGGGTCAGGGTATCCACGGCGTCGCCTATTAGGCCGATGCCGGTCTCGGCATCGTCTACCCTGCCGCTCAGCGCCGTGGTCGCGTCGGTCAGCGTCGAGAGGCCCGTTTCGGTGTCTGTCACACGGGCCGTGGTCGCGTCCAGCGCCTCGGCGGTGCCGGTGGCCCGCCCGTCCAGGTCGGCCAATTCAGCCCCAAGCGCCTCGATAGCATCAGCCTGTGCCAGCCCCTGCGAGATCCGCGCGCTGCGCTCTGCGGCCAAATCCGCGCTCGATGCGCCGGGGGCCGGACGGCCGACGGCCAGCCAGTCGATCTCGACGCCTGCGGGCAGGTCGAGCCGCACCCGGTCCACTATGCCAGACCACGCCAGGTCGACCGTGAGCAGCGCCACATCGTCGGCCCATTCCGGCTCTCCAACGGTCACACGGCGCGTGGCGTCAAAGCTTTGGCCCCCGGCTGCCCACCAGAATTGCGCGGCCCATGCAGGCGCGCCGCTGCGGCGCAACCGGGCGCGCAACTGCCGATAGGTCTGCGTGGGGATCGCGAGGCCGGCGGGCGACACGGCACCGCTGCCCGTAGCGGGGGCGAGCCAGCCGTCGGCGGTGACTGTGGGCGCGTTGGAGACGCCAGTCCAGCCCTCGACGGTTGTGTCCCAATGCCAGATCACGGCATGGTCGAACTGTGTGACCGTGCCCACGGAGAGGAGCGCGATCTGATTGGCCAGCGCCCCGTCGCCATCAATCCGCGCCTGATCAATCGTCTGCGCCAGCGCCGCGATATCGGCGGTCGTGGTTTCGAGCGTTTGCACCGATTGCGCGATCTGCAACTGCCCGTCGGCCACAACGGTCAGCGCCGCAGCCGCCTCGGCGCGCGCACCTTCGACCTCGGCCACCAGCGTGGTGCGCACCTCATCGCGCGCCAGAAAATCCCGCGCCGTGGCCTCGAGCGCCAGCTGCGCCGCAGATTTGATCCGCTCCCGCGCAGCCCGGATACCGCCCGCGACGGCCAGCGCGTCCGCCGCTCGCGCCTGCGCCTCGGCCAGCAGCGATCCGTCCAACCGTTCGACATGCGGCGTGCCGGGAATATCATCGGGGCCAATCGGGGCGATCACCTGCTCGATGCGGTTCAACAGGTCAGCCACGCTCGGCGGAATGCCGTCCTCCCCAAGGCGCGCCTGTGTCACCGCAAAGGCCGCGTCGAACTGGTCGCGCAGGGCGTCGCTGAGGTCGGATTGCGTCAACCGCAGATCCGGCGTGGTCACGCTGAGCCACGGCGTCCATGCGGTCGGCGCATCCGCCACGTAGCGCGCCTGCGCCTCCATTTCCGTGTTTGCCAGATGGGTGTCCAAAGGTACAAGTTTACGCGCATCAGAGACCGAGGCGGTCCCCTCTGCGACGATCTCTTGCGTGGCCTTCACGCGTACTTGGTATTTCAGGTTGCGGATCGCGGGCAGGCTTTCAATCATCCAGGTCAGCAGGATTGCCGGGCGGCGCGCATTGCCTGCCCCATCCGACAGATCGAACGCCGCGACGGACAAGGGCACCACCAGAGGCGCGGGCGGCGTTTGCCCGTTGGTCGGCAGAGGGGCTGCGACTTCAAGCTCCGGCTTGATCGCAACGTCGCCCGCTTCGCGCTCGCGCACGGTCACGACCTGCAAGAGCGTGTCGGTGCGGTCCTCGACCTCGATCACCTCAAACACTTTGCTGGTGTAACCAAAGGCCTCGGAGGTGAAGCTGATGGAATCCAGCGGCTCGACCAGGGCAAAGGACGGCGGCAATGTCATCTGGTGGGTCCGAAACCGCCGCCCGTCCTGCAGATAGGCGTTCAAGAGTTGCTGCGCCTGCGCCTTGACGCTCACGGCTGGCAAGCCAAGGCTCGAGACGCGCTGACGGCCATCCTCGGCCACCCAATCCTCATTGAGGATCAGATCGGCATCCCGGCCTTCCCAAATGTCGTTCGGCTCGACATAGGTGCCGGTGATGCCGTTGGTCACGGTGTCGAACGCCGGGAACGGTGTCAGCACTGAGCCTTCCGTGATTACGAAATCCGCGTCGGTAACATGCAGGACCGGGGCGGCGGGCGCACCCACGCGCACCCGGAACACGCCGCCAAACTCGCTCATCTGGGCAAAGCTGGCGCGGTTCATTTCCTCGATCACATCGACGGGTTCCATTTCCTCGACGTTGATCTCGAACCCGGCCACGTATTGCTTGCGATCCCCCACGAGCACGTCGCACTCGTTCATCGCGGCGAACCAGTTATCAAGCGGCAAATCCTCTGCATCGACCCGCCCGCCCCAGATGTCGCCGGTGGGCACGGTGATACCGCGCAGGATGTTGTAATTGATCACTTGCGGGTTGTCGGTCCATTCCCACGTGGTCGGATCATCCCAGCGATGCGGCCCGGAGCCGCCCACGGTCGTATCCTTGCGCGGGTCGTAGAGCTTGATGCCCTTCACCTCGAAACGCACTGAGGGCAGGCCCTGATAGATCTCGGGATCAAGCGCGAACTCCAGCACAGCATAGGCCGTGCCGTGCAAGACGTGGTCGGTTGTCCAGGGGCGATCAACGTGGTGTTCGTAATAGCGCACCAGAGGCTCGGCGGCGTTGGTCTGGGTGCCGTCATAGAACCAGAGCCACGCGGTTGGATCGGTGTCGTCCTGCCGGAACGCTGTCAGGATGCGGCGGCCAGACCCGGTAAACACTTCATTGAACGGACCCGAACTATCGGCGGGCGCTTCGATGTCGGAGTATTTCCCGTTGATAACGATCCGCCCGGTCAGGCCGGTGACGGGGACATTCGAGACCTCAAGAATGTAGGTCAGGATGCCGTTGTTCTTGAACCGGGAATAGGCGGGTGCGACCGCGTGACCCTCGACGGCGTAGGTGCCCACCACGAACTTGGCGGCCGTCACATCGCCGGTTGTGGTCTGCTCTGTCTGGATGCCCTGGCCGTTCACCTTCGGCTTCTTGGCGAAGGCTTGGCTCAGCAGCGACAGGCCCGCGCCGACGATGATCCGCGTCGCAAAAGCCCCGAGCGCGCCGAACCCGGCCGCAATTGCAGCAAAGGTGCCAGCTCCCGCGCTTGATGCGGCAAGAGCGATGGCAATGGCAGACGAAATCGGCTCGGCCAAAGCTCCGCTGGGTGCTCCGATGAAGGCCGCGAGGATCGCAAAGAAGAGGATCATATCTGGAAGGCCCTCTCCGCTTTGAGGCGGGACAGATGCCCCAGCCCGTCAGGCCGCAGCACGAACACGCGGTCACTGGCAAAGATGCCCATGGCGCTGCCCTCGCACACCGCCAGATCGCCCACCTGTGCCACGGCGGGCGGGATCTCCGGGAAGAGGCTCGCGATGTAATCGACATGGCTGGCAAAGCCGTCTTGGGCCATCACGCGGGTGAGGCCTGCCATGCTGCGATAGCGCCCGCGCCACCGCTCACCGTGATCGACGCCCGTCGCCACCTTCACCCATCCGGCCACATACATGCCGCAGTCGTGCGAGCCGGGCCGAAACCGCTTGGCCCGCACGGCGTCGAGATAATCGATCAGTTGCATTGCCCGGCTCATCCGCGATTGTCTCCGCTGCCCGAAAAGCCGCCTGTGCGGTCATCTGCTGTTGGCGTGGCAGGCACGGTTGCCGTCGGCGGCGGTGTGCCGTTCTGCGACTTGCCAGCTCCCCAGAACACCGGCACTGCACCGGAGACGGCCGCATATTCCCGGCCCCGATCCGCCGGGTTGATGCGCCGTTGTGCGGAGTCCGATTTCTTGAGGGCCACGGTGCGGGTCAGGGCGCGAGCGGCGCTGGCCACGGTCATTTCGATTTCGGCGCTCTGGCCCTCCGCCGCGCGCGGCAAGGGCATCTCCTCGACTGACCCCTTGATCACGCGCACGGGCTGGCCCACCTGCACAGCCTTGACCGGATCGAAGAACACGCGATGCACCTCAACGGGTGCACCAAGCAGATGATAGGTGTTCAACAGGTTCAGAACCGTGGCCGGGATGCCCGAAAAACGGATCGTGTGCATGCGCACGTTCAAACCCACCTCGCCCCGGATCGGGTCAAGCCCCAGCAGCGCCCCGGCAGCGGCATAGCTGCGCACCTCTGCGCCCACCGTGAACTGGCGCACATCGAGGCCATTCCAAAACCCTGCCGCCTCGATCAGTCCGGTGTCGCGTCGCCGAGGCCGGACCCAGACCAGATGCCGGGTAATGACGCCGGTGAGGCTGGCGAGCATGGTCTCAGTGGCGGTGCCGTAGTCGCGCATCTCAGACCCCCACGATCTGCACGAAAGAAAACTGCGCGCCTTCGGCCCTGCCAGAGCGATGCGCGCCGTAGGCCGGATTTGGTTCAAGCCGCGCCTTGATCACGGGCTTGATCAGCGTCACGGGGTCCCCGACGATAATGCCGGGCTGGATGGGCGGCGTCACCTGAAGCCAGTCGGTCGTGCCGAGCGGGCCCGACTGAATATCGCTTACAACCCGGTGCAGGGCGTAGCGGGTGGGGCTGCTGCCATATTGCCAGCCAATGAAATCGCCACCGCGCAGCCAGTATTGGCCCGGCAGGCCTTGCAGCTTGACCATCCGGGCATCGCTTGCGTCGAGCTGCGCAATCGTCGGCGTGGCCGCGCCCAGGATCGTCCCGGCCGGATCATCCGCCGGGTGCGTCTTGACCGGATCATAGACGAGAAACGATGCGCCCGGGGTGTTGAGCACGGACAAGAGCGCGTCGATCCGGGCCGCGTCCGAGCGGTTGTTGGTGGGGGGAAGAGAAAACGATCCGCGCCAGTTGCTTTCGCCTGTCTGGGCAGGGAGTGGCACACCGCCCGCCGTGCGGTCGATCTGCATGGGCGTGTTGATATAAAATTCCGAGACCGAGATTTTCAACCTGGCCTGAAACTCCGCGAATGAAAGCGGGAATGCGAGCGGGTCTGCCATTAGCCGCGCCTCTTGGGGTCTTTGTTGATCCGGTCGACGGCCTGCGGCAGGCCGTCGCGCATGAATTGCTTTATGCCCATCGTCGTGACTTCAATTGCCATGTCGCGCGCGCGCTCTTCGATCACAGCGTGGAAAAGCTCGGATGGCTCGATCCGCAGGCGCGTGACGCCATTGCCCTGCGCGCCTGCGCCGCCCGCCGCCCCGGCGGTACTCCCAGCCTGCGCGGGCAAAGGCAGGCCGCCCCCGGCAAAGCCCGGGATGATGGCGCCTGCGTTCATGGCCTCGAGCACCGCGCGGTTGCGGGCTGTGGCCTCGGCCGTCATGATGAATTCCCCGGCACTCACGAAAGCCGGGATCTTGTCGCCTCGGCCGGTGCCCGTGCCCAAAAGGAGGCCGGGGCGGGTCACGCGCGGATCGCCGCCGCTGGCAAAGCCGGGCAGGCCTCCGTCCGCGAAGGACAGGAGTGAGCCGCCCGAGAACAGACCAAAGAGGTCGCCAAGCCCGCCGCCAATGCCGCTGACCAGGCCGCCCAGGATGCCGCTGCCGCCAAAGAGACCGCCCAGAGGCCCGGAGCCAAGGATCAGCGCCTCCTTGGCCGCGCGGATGATCATGTCGCCGATCCCGCTCCAGACGTCGCGCAGGCTTTCGGCCTCGAGCAGGACGTCGCCCACCGCGTCGCGAAACTCCTCCTTGCGCTCCATGGCGGCAGTTTCTTCGATTTCCGCCTCTATTTTTGCCTCTATCGCCTCGCGCTGGCCCTCGGTCGCGAACTTGAGCCGGTCACGCAAGCGGATCATTTCCCGCTGCACAGGGTCGGTCTCGCGCAGCGCGTCGATCTCGCGCTGCTTGGAGGCAATCAAGCGGTCGATATTCTCGCGCTCTTTCTCAATCTCATTTGCCGAAGACGCCCGCGACCCTCCCCGCGACCCGTTGCGCGCGGGGCGGGCCAACTCGTTGAGGCGGGCGGTCTCGCGAGCGAGGTCAACCACGGCCTCCCGGCGCGCGTTGAGGGCGTCGACCGTTGCCAGATCACCGCTGGCCTCACCCCTTATGACGGCGGTTTCCCGGTCGAACCGCGCCCCTGCCAAGGCCCCGGCGCGGCCAATAGGATCGTCGCGGAACTCTGCCCGGATGCGGGCGTTCTCCAGCCCCACTTCGCCTTGGGACTGCAGGTCAGCTACCGCGTCGACTGCGCCGCGCACTTCGGCCGCAAGGCGCGAGGCCTCGTCGGCGGCCGCGCGGATGCCGCCGGAAATGTCGCTCGTGGCGATCTCGAATGCGGCTTGTGCCGCCTCGCGCAGGGCGTCTTTGGTCTCCACGCTTGCGTCCGAGGCATCGGCCTCCGCAAGTGCCGCATTGAGGGCGAACTGGGCGCGCAGGCGTGTCACGGCGGCGCTGTCCTCGCCATGCTGTGCGATGGCCTCTGCAATCGCATTCTGCTCAAGCATCGTCGAGAGCATGGCTTGCGCCGCCGCCTCGGCCTTGAGCTGCTCGCCGGTGGCCTTGGTCACCAGTTCGAGGAAGGCAAGCATTTCCTCATTCTGGCGGTTTTGCGCGGGGTCTTGTTTCTGAAGCTCGATGACGCGGGCGAGCTCAATTTGCTGCTGGCGGAGGAGCAGAAGCTGCGCGTCTTCTTGCGCGTTTCGGTTGCCAGAGGCCACTGCCAGCGCGTCGTAGCTTTCAATGACAGCCGTCAGCGCCGCCAGCTGTTCCTCCAAGGTGCCGGACGCGGCCTCGCTGAGCGTCGCAAGGTCATTGATGAACTCCTGCACAAGCTGGCGATTTCCGGCACGAAGTCGCCCCAAAAGGCCCTCCGTCAATTCGAACTGGCGGGCGACGTCGAATTGCAGCCCGTCGGTTGCCAGTTCAAATCCCGTGGCCGCAGCCGGGTTCTGGTTGCGCGCCGCAAGTGCGGCACCGACATCAACGCCGCTCTCCGCGATAAAACTGTTGATACTCGCTGTGGCCTCGCGCTGCGCCATCCGCTTTTCGGCCTCGACGATCCGGTCGAGGATGTCCTGCGCGCGCTCGACGAAACCTTCACCAAACCGCTCGGCCAGTTCGAGCCGGGTGGCGGAGGCCTCGGCGATCTTGTCCTTGAGGCTGTCGATCCGGGTCTCCAGTGCCTCGACCGTATCGGCAAAGCTCTCGCCCTCTTCAGACGCGGAGGTGAACCAATTGACCACGGCCGCCGTTGCCGCCAGTGCGCCGATGGTGATCAGATTGATCGGGCTCAGCATCGACAGGACCGCGCCGCCCAAAGCCCGGAACGCGCCTGCGGCCCCGAGGGGGCCGATGACCTGGGTGATCTGGGTGCCCTGCTGAACGGCAAGCGTCAGCGGGTTCTGCCCGGCGATGAGCATTTGCACGACGTCATTGCCCTGCGCCACCAGGTTGCCCATCGAGCCTGCGGCGAGGCGGTTGGCCGAGGCCACTTTCTGGGTCGCCGCCGCGTTCACCTCGGCGGCGCTGCTGGCGGCGGTCAGGCCGGTTGCCGAGGTCCGGGCGGCAGTCCCAAGCTGGCCCACACCGCGCGCGGCAGCCGCACCTTGGGTGCCCACGCCGCGAATGTCCTGGGCCGCCCCTTTGGCGGCGGTGCCCGTGGCCTGCAGCTCTGCCTTCGCCTGGTCGGCGTCCATGAGGATCTCGGCCCGTGCGACCAATGTCATGTCAGCTCTCCCGCATCGCGGCCACGGCCGCGCCTTCGATCACCTGCACCTCGGCCCAAAGCTCGGGCGTGATCCGAATGCCGCTCATGCGCAGGCCCGCCCGCGCGGCCGTGTAATCGAGGCCCACCACGCGGAACCCTGCGAGCCCGGCCGAGACGGTGCGCCACTGGTTGCAGACCGCGAGGAAGGCGCGGACGGCAGGGACATTCTGCGGCCAGACACCGTTGCCCAGGCCGGACGGATCACGACTGAGCTGGCCCGGGTCGATCCCCCAGAAGGCCGCCTCGTCGTCATGGTCGCGCCCCTCGTCATCGCCGATCAGGTCGCCGCGCGCCCATGCCCGCCCGGCCCATTTCAGTTTTTTACCCGTTTCCCCATGAGCGCCGCGTAATAGGCGTTGATCATCGCCACGCGGACATAAGCCAGACCAATCAGCCGGTCGCGCAGGGCGTGGCTATAAGGCAGCTTCGCGCCTTTCTCGTCCTCGACATCGTCAAAGCCCACCACAGCCGCCGCGAGAAACTCCCGCTCCCCGCGCGAGGTGCGCATGTCGAAGCCTTCGACCTCCGCGTCGGGCAGCACGCGGAATGTGACCTGCATATCCTGCACCTCGTGGCCGCCGTCGGAGGGCACCTTGATCTCGACGCGGTGGGTGAAGGTGGGGGTCTGGTCGATCTTGAACATGCGCGTGATCTCTCTTTCAAAGGGGTGTTGAAGGGGGCATTGAACCGGCTCAGGTGAGCGTCATCACCCACTGGTCGGCGGCGGTGGAAGTGGTTGGCAGTGGCACGAGGCGCAGCGGCCATTCCTTGCGGCCTTGCCCGTCCTCAAGCCCTTCGGGGCGCTGCATCTGCGCGCGCGGGGCCGCGATGTTGACGATGTTCCCGGCGGTCTTGCCGTGCTCGATCTCGACGGCGACCTTCTCCTGGGCGGCGGCCATGGTGAACGGGTCGAAGGTGGAGAGCGCCACCGCGCGCACCCGCGCCTCGATCGTGTTTTCGTGCCCGTCGAGGATCACCTCCTCCTCGCCGATCAGGAACTGCGGCTCGATGCGGTTGGCGAGGGTGAGCTTGAAGCTGCGCATCACGAGCGCGGTGCCATCAATCGTGAAGACGGGCGTGTTCGCATCCGAGGCCGCGAGCGGATCGGGAATGCCCGAGAAATCCGGCGTGGGAATGGCCACGTCGGCCGGGGCCACGTAGAGGGCCGTGAACTCGAACTCGATATAGGGAATGCCCGAGGCCGAGACGTCAAAGGCGGCGGTGCCGCGCACGCCGATCATGGCATAGAGCGTGCCGCCGATATTGAGATGCAGCGTGACGCTCTCGAGGTTCGAATAGACCCGGTTGTAGACAACGGAGGTGGCCACGGTCACGGTCTCAGCACAGCCGCAGGCGCGCAGGAGACGGCCCCAGCGGGGCGCTGCCCCGGCGGTGCCGGAGCCTGCCAGCTCGACCTTGAAGGAGATCGTGCGGTGCAGATCGACCGGGATCGTGCCGGTGGGGCCGCCGTGCGGCGTGTCGAGATTGCGGTCGAGGTCCTGACCCTGCATCGGTGACAGGCGCACGTCTTTGGCGAGGATTGCGTCGCCGCCGGTGGGGGCAGCATCGGTGCCATAGGTGGTCTCGAGCTTCGCGAGCAGGACCTTGCGTCTCCAGAGCAGGCTCATTTGTCAGCGTCCTTTTTCTCGGGTTTCGGGGCAGGCGCGGGTTTGGGCGCGGCCTCGGCGTGTTTCAGCGCGCCCTTGTCGTCGCGGGTGTAGGACCCGCCGGAGGTGGGGAGATTGGTCATGTGAAGATCCTCAGTTGATCGTCGATGGAGAAATCGAGCTGATAGGCGAGCACACCGGCCCCGCTGGACACGAGATGCCCGCGTTCGAACCGGAAGACGCCGACCTCGTCGCCCGGTGCCCAGCCCGCCAAGGCGCGCACCACGCGCATCAGGAACTGGTCGATCTTGTCGAGGGAGGCGGCCCCGGTGCGGTCAAAGCTCTGCGCGAAGATCACCACGCTCGTGCGGTGGGTCAGCATCTGGCTGAAGACGCCCGAGGCGGCGTCGGGGCGGCTGCCCTGAATGCCGGAGGGAAAGACATAGGCCGCGACCGATTGCGCGGGCAGCTTCTTGGAGCGGATCAGATCGACAAAGGCGCGGCCGCCGTCGATCCGGCCTGCAAGCTCGGGCACCTGCGCCTCGATCCGGGTCATGATATCGTTGATGGTCATGCGAAGACCTCGCGCAGAAAGGTCTCGACGGTGTCCGCGATGTCGGTCTCGTCCTTGTCGTCAAAGCCGAGGAATGGCCGGGCCGGGATCTCGACCTGGTCGACCATGATGAATTGGCCATTGGGCAGGGTGAAGGCGAGCTTGGCCGTGGCTTCATCGCCTGCGGCCTTGGGTTCGATAAACGCGCCGAACTGATGGGTCGTGGCATAGGGCACGTTGGTGCCGATGCGCGCGGAAAAGCTGTCGGCCTCTGTCACGATGCTGTCGCGCAGGCGTGTGCTGTCGACCAGCGTCTTGCCGCCGAACTCGCGCGCGCGGTGCGAGATGGGCCACGCGATGCCGCCCGGACCTTCACCCTTCTCGAACCGCTCCGAGACAGAGGTTTCCAGAACCGTCCCGATGTTCTGCATCAAAGGGGTGAGGTCGGACAACTGGCGCAGGCCGTCGGCGATGGCGTTGTCAAAGTCGAGACTGTCGAGGCTGACGGTTAGGGTGACCATCTCAGAACCCCTTGAGGCTGTCGCGGCTGAAGGTGCCGGCAGGCGCGCTGATCTGCGGAAGCTGGGGATTGCCCCGGCCGGTGTCCTCGGGCGTCTCGTCGCCAAGCGAGGCCTCGCCCTCGCGCACTTGGCGCAAAAAGGCGAAGGCGGCGTCATGGCCGTCTTTCGCTCCGTCAAAGGCAGCGGCCCGCGCGCCCAGGAGCCGATACCAGGCAATCGCGGCGGCATGCACAGTGAGTGCACGTGGTGGGTTGGCCGAATTGTAGAGCCCCGCGACATAGCTCTCGACCAGGGCCACGGCATCGTCGACAGCCACCTGCAAAACGCCCGTGTCGACGACGCCCGGCGTGCCATCGCGGGCGGTGATCTCGGCCAAAAAGCCCTCGCCGTAGCGGTCGATCATGTCTTGTGTTGTGAGGTAAGGCATCAGCGGGTCAGCCCCTTGACGGCCCACATGACAGCCTCTTCGATCTTGGTGCGCGCGATGGCGAACTCGCGCCCCTGCTCGCATGAAATCTCGGTCAGAAACGCATCCCCGATATCCTTGACGGCTGAGACCCGGCGCGCCTCGGCGTCGTTCAAGGTGCGGGGGATATGGCGCACGGGGCTGTTCACGACTCGGGCGTCGTCAGTGCTTTTGAACGTCTCTGACATGGGATGCGCCTCCGGCTTGGGTGTTTGGGTGCCGGTCTCTCCCGGCTGTCACGTCCATGTCTCAGACGTTGCAGGCTCCAACTCGCGTGGGCCGCGCCTACTCGGATCGCCTCCGGAGGGGTCTGGTTTTTGCCCTATGAGCCCGTGAGGTTCGCGATTGATCCTTTCGCTCTGGAATTTCAGGAGGCCGCGCCTGCGGCGGTCTGCATCTCGGCCCAGACGGTGTCCCGCGCGGCGGCGGAGATCTGGTCGGCCAAGCCGGGGAGTGCGTCTTGCAGCGCCTTGACCTTGGGCTTGCCGCCTTTGTCGAAGGCGTCGCCTGGCAGATCATTGATGGCATTGGTCAGGGCCACGCGGAGCGCATCGTGCAGGACGACCGGGGTCGGCGTATCTGCCGCGTCCCCGGCCTCTTCGATTGCGCCCAGGGCGAGGAGGCGCGCAATCTGCGCCTCCCCTCCGATATCCTTTGCGGCCACGAGGCGGCCCGCCTCAAGCCGCGAGGCCGCGATCACGGTGCGTTTGATGCGGTAGCTCATGCTGCGTCCTCGATCAGATAGCCGGTGGCGGGGGCCGCGATGACTTCGCGGAGCTGCTCGCCCACGCGCAGGGTGGTGGCGCCTTTGAGGCCGACCTTGGGGTCGAAGAAACGCCCCGAGACGCGGCCGTCGAATTGCGCGGTCCAGCCCCATGCGGGGGCGGTGCCATCGGGACCGGCCTGTGTGTTGCGGTGGATGAGGGCGATATTGCCGCCCCAGACCTTCTCGAAGGCCGCCGTCTGACCTTTGCGCGCCGAGTTGATGTAGCTGTCGCCCACGAGGATTTCGGAAAGCTCGAACAGCTCGGCCACGGCCTCGCGGCTTGCCCGGCCCTTGTCGCCCGAGGTCCGGTTGATGGCCTTCAGGATGTCGGGATGGGTCGAGAGCGCCGTCCAGGCCTTGCGTCCCATGGCGGCCACGTTGGGGCGCATGATGAAGGTGGCGTCGAGGGCGGCCGAGATCACGCCGATGGGATCGGACGCCGGATCGGAGAACTGACCCGCGCCGGACAGCACCACCTTCTTGTCGGCGTCATAATTGGCCGCGTCCTGCACCATGGCGGCCACGCGCTTTTCGCGGTCGAGCTGGATCAGATGGGTGAGGCCCTCGACGGCGCGCGCCTCGGGGTCAAAAGCCGAATTGCCAGCAGCGCGGAGTGCCCGGGCGGCATCGATGTCACGCTGTGGCACCACGTCGTCGAGACCGTAGTCCTTGACCGAGGAGGTGCGTTCTTCGCCGGTGAACTCGACCTGTTGAACCAGACCTTTGCGGCCCACTTCCGTGTCGGGCACGGTGAACATCTGTTCGGGCGGATAATAGGTCCATTTGAAATCCATCCCCATGACCGGCACGCGGGGCATGACCTGATCGGCGATGAAGGAGATATCGGGGTTGCGGTAGTTGACGGCGATGGCGGTCAGGACCGGATCGACAACAAAGGGGGTGGGGGTGCTCATGGATCAGCGCTCCTAAGGATCAGGTGACAGAGTGGCGGGCAATGGCCACGTCGATGATGTCGCCAGCCACGCCCGCCTGCAGCGCGTAGCCGATGGCGATGTTTCCGGCCCCGGCAGTGGCGGCTATGCCAAGGCCCGAGGCGTTCGACGCGACGGGCGCACCGGCGGCGACCGTGCCGCCAAGCTCGAGCTCGGCCGAGCCGGACATGATCACGTCCGTCATGTCGCCAAGTTTCGCGTCGAGCTGGTCCGAGATGCCAATCGCGAGATTGGTCGCGGAGGCGGCCACAAGGATGCCACCGAGTGTGCCGAACTTGACGATCCGGCGACCGGGCACCGCCGCTTCGGCGGTGTAGGATTTGATGAACAGTCCGGGATTAGCCATTGTCGCTCTCCATGGTTTCCTCGATCTGGCGCGCGGCCTCGGCAAAGCTCAGCGTGCGGCCCTCGGCCTCTGCGTCCTTCATCAGACGCTTGGCGGCGGCGGTGATGTCGTCTGGCCCTTTGACCTGCGGCAGGGTGTCTCCACCCGCCCGCTCGCTGAAGTCGATCAGCGGCTTGGTCTGCTTTGAGAGCAGGTCGCGGAACCACGCGCGCGGGCTGGCGCTCTTGCCTTCGGCAAAAGCCACCTCGTCTTGCGCGTCGAGGCTTTCCATGAACGCGACCATCTCCTCCTTGAGACCCGGCGCGATGCGCCCGTCCTTGACCAGAGCCTCGACCAGGGCGGCGTCCTCGGCGCGGCGCGTCTTGTTCAGGGCCTCGGCGAAGGCGGCTTCCTTCGCGTCGAGCTCGGCCGCGCGCGCGTCGAGCGCGGCTTGGCGGTCTTCGGGGGTTTGTGTGTCCGTGCCGGACATATCGGTCTCCTCTTTCTTGGTTTCTGCCAGATCGACCTGCGGCGTCTGTGTCTCTGAAAAGCTGGAAACGGCCGTCTTACCGCCGCCGCGCTCGATAACGTTGCGCATGAATTCCTCGGTTGTGCGGATGTGCTCCAGCTCATAGGCGGGAACGATCCGGTCCGCAGTCTCTTGCCCCTGAGACGACAAGAGCCAGTCGCGCAGTCCAGAGATGACGCGGCGCAGGCCGCCAAACCCGGAAGCGGTAATGTCGGCGATCTGCGCTTCCGAGAACTCGATCTCGAGGGTGACAGCCTCGGCGTCCTCTGCGAACTCGGCGGCCTTGAGGCCTTTTACGGCGGGGGGCTGCGCACCCAGAAAGCCCACATGCTTGAGGTAATAGGTGCCCGGTGCCGGGTTTGCCGCCGACTTGGGGGGATAGAAGGAGGCGCTGATCCGCTTGAAGCGTCCGGCGCGGACCATCTCGGCAAAAGCGGGCTCCACCTGGTCAGGCTCGGCAAAAAGCTCGGCCCCTTCGGCGCGCAAGCGTTTGACCCAGCCGTAAGCCGGGGCATCTGTGCGAGGATGGCCCACGACGATGGGGGCCTCATGGAGGGCGGGATCATAGGCGGTGGCAATGCCCTCAACCTCGGCTTCGGAAAACTCGAAGCTCTGCCCGGATTGGGCGGTGTGGCGGCCAGCGCGGAAGATGTGAAGCGGTTTTGTCATGACCCGACATTAAGCCGGGGCGACGGGCCAGATCAGATGAAGGACTTCAGGGGAAAGCGGCTGTGGCGCACGGGCCGCCTTGGATCAGACTAGCGCCCCAAGGGCGTGCGCGGCAAGCCCGGAATGCAAACGGCCCCAGAACGGCCCGCTGAGTGCGCTTCTGGCTCTGGCGGGGGTTGGGTCGCAAAATCCCCGAGGGGGGTATTAAATGGGTATTTAATGAGGCGCTGAGAGGCCATTGCGTCTGGTGGGGTCGGTTGCAGGTGCGCCCGCGCGGCGAAACAGCCCCAAATTGCCTCAGGAGGCCGGATCTTCGAGGAAGGCGCGCAGGATTGCACGGCGCTCTTCGGGAGTTCTCTTCGGTCGGTCGAAAATCGCAAACTGTTCGCGGCGCACGGCGACCAGCTCCGCCTTGTCCGGATCGTCATCGGGCAATGCCTCGGCCTCGCGCAGGGCGGCTTCATAGGCCTCGCGGCTCCATTCGTCAGGCGGCTCAATCAAAAGCGTTCTCATCACGGATCTCCGTTCATGGCCCTGACAAGGGCGGCGGCGACACCCCGAGCGGTCTCTTCTATGCGCCCCCGGACCGCCTGTGACTGCGCACCGAGGCTTTCCTGATATAAGATCAGGCCTTGAGACTGCAAGACGTCGAGGACCGCGAGGCGCACCGCATGGTCGCGGTCTGCTTTGGTCAACGCCGGGGCAATCTCGTCAATGATCTCAACCGCGACCTCCGACAACTCCCAGATATTTCCCCGGGAGGGCCGCAACATCTGTGCCCGGTAGAGGGAACCGTCGTGGCCAACGGCAACGATTGATCGAACTTGGCGCTGGAACATGACCGCCATGTCATCCGGGCTGAGCGGCGCGGAACTGGGGTGATTGTGCACGAGGCCGACACCCGTGCCGCTCTCCAGCCGCCCGATTATGGTGGAGGTCAGTCTGACGCGCTTCGGCTTGCCCACGTTCCAGTCGATTTCCTCGCCGGTCCGCAGATCAAACGCGCCAAGATGCTCGCGCCCGTCGCCCAGGCCCATGAGCCGGGCGCGCATGGCAAAGCCAAGCTCGGTGGCCGCTGCCGGGGAGGACATGCCGCGCGCTATCTCTGCATGACGCGCTCGCAAGTCAAGCCACGCATGGCCCGGGTTGCCGTCCCATGCGGGATCGACCCCGAGTGCCGTGGGTTCGATCTCGCCGGTGCGACGGTTCAGCACCCCGCGCTCCTCCAGCTCGAAATCCTCTGTCACCTTCAGGCCGCGCCGCTCCAGCATGCCTTGCGAGAGTTGTTGGACCGTGCAGCCGCAGCGCCAGCCATTGGGCGGAAAGATACGAAGCCATGCCGGGTGATCGACGGGCAGGATCAGGTCGTGATAGCGCGCGTGGTCCTCGCGCTTGGTGTCGCGCTGGATCTGGACGTAGCGCAGGAAGGGGAAGGCCGCCTTGGTGCGCTGAATGCGCGCCCATTTGCCCGCAGCATGGGCCGCGCGCATATTGGCGTCGAATATCACCCGCAACCGGCGGGGCGAGCCAAGCTGGACGTTCTTCATCTCGCCTGTGAGCGGATCGCGCTCCGTGCCGCTGCCCCACCAGCCGAGCCGTTTCAACTCAGGCTCGAGATCATCCATGAAGCTGGCCATCGTGCCGCCATTGGCCAGCGCACGGTCCAAGGCGGTCCGGATGGTTTCCAGCACGTCATTGCGCATGGCCTTGGCGACAACGAAATTGCTGGCGTGCTCATTGCGCCAGACGTCGCGAAAGTCGAACCGCGCATCGGGCGGGGCGAGCCCCTTGGAGCGAAAGAACGACAGCGCATCCTCGGGGCGCAGGCGCTGCAGGTCGATCATGGGGCCACGGAGCCGGGCAGGCTGTCCGACCCATCTGTTGTTTCGCTGTCATCCACCACGGCCCCCAGCTCGCCCGCCAGACGCGCGGCGAAACTGGCCTCGGTCAGCAGATCAGTCATCGCTTGTCCGTCGCTCGGTGCGGCCGCCAAGGCGTCGAGACGGGCGCGCAAGGTCTGAAGCGACGCGCCCGGGTCAAGACCCTCCAGCAGCGCCATGATATCGGCGAAGAGCTGCGTAGAGGCCGCCTCCGCATGGCCCTCGGCGATGATCTCCGCCGCGAGTGCATCGAGCGCGCTCTCATGGCGATGCTCGGCAAA
Source organism: Roseovarius mucosus DSM 17069 (assembly GCF_000768555.3). Lineage (GTDB taxonomy): Bacteria > Pseudomonadota > Alphaproteobacteria > Rhodobacterales > Rhodobacteraceae > Roseovarius > Roseovarius mucosus. Next base: position 247,614 of record NZ_KN293975.1, on the reverse strand, counting down.
ACCAGCCTCCGGTGCTTCCTCCTCGGGCGGCGTGTTGTCGGGAGGGGCCGCGCGCACATAGCCGTCGCCATAGGTCTCCTTGACGCGGTCCTGGGACATGCGCCAGCCCATGCGATGCAGCTTCTCGTCGCGGTCCACGGCGGCGGTTGTATCCTCCGGGTCTTCCATCTTGCGCCAGACCCTCGGCGGCGTCACACCGGGGAAGTTGAACTCAGAAAGCTGCGCCACCGGCCCTTCGTTGAACGACTGGCACACAAGGTCCGCATCTGACTTTTTCACCGCGTCGCCCACATCGTCATGCACTTCGGCCTGCGACCGGCTGGAACCATTGTCGGTGGTCATGGTCTGCGACAGCACGATCTTGGAGATCGCGGCATCCATCGTGTCATGCAGCTTCTGGTAATCCAGAGAACTGGCCCCCGAGGGCGCGGACAAAAGCTCGATATCCATGCCCTCGGGAATGATGATCCCGGCCTCCGAGCGGATGGCCATCACGGCCTCGAGCAGCTTCTTCTGTTCCGCTTCGGTGGCTTGCGAGGGATACTTGCCCCGCGCGGTGGGCATGCCGAATTTGTCGAGGGCAATGAGCCAGAGTTTCAGCCCGTTGCGCTTGAACCAGACCGGCCAATAGAGCCAATGCGCGAGGCCCAGCCCGTAAGGCTCGTCGTCGTGATCCGCCCCGGTCGAGAAGACCCAGAACTTCTCGGGCGGCATTTCCTCGCCGGTCAGCATGTTCGAGAGGGTCAAAAGGCGCAGGCCGCAATTCTCGTCAAAGCGAAACCGCACCCGGTCGCGGACGCGGATTTCCTCCCAGCCCCAGAGCCGCCCGTCGCGCCGATACATCTGTTCGGCGACGGAATAGCCATAAAAGAGGCCCCAGAGCATCTTCTCGGTCAGCCGGTCGAACTTCATGGCCGAAAGCTCATCGCGCAGCCAGTCGGCCGCGCGTTTGCCTGCCGGCGTATCCTCGCCCGGCACAACCTCCCATTCCCGGCTGGTGATGGCCGAGATGCGCTGCGTCATCACCGATTTGACCTGCGGGTCGGTCAGGATGGGCTTGTAGATGTCGAAACTGCCGCCGCCGCGCGTGCGCAGGATCGGGTCCGTCGGCTCGAGCAGCGGGCCGATCCATGGCCGGGTGATGTCGCGACCGTTCTGGATGCCCGAAAGCTCCATCGGGTTGCGCAGCCGAACCGAGCGCAGCCGCATGGTGCTGGTCTTTCTAGCCATCCGAGAACCCTCCGAAATCCAGACCTCCGCCACCTCGCGCAAAGCCCATACGCCGCCCGCCGAGAGCGCCGGTGAAATCATTTGCCATCATCCCCGCGCGCTGGCCAGTGGATTGAAATTCCATCGCCACCACCTCCTGATTGCTCGCATGCCAGGCGAGCGCGCCTGCGATGGCGCTGTCGCCGTGCCGGTCGAGACCGTCCGAGCCCTTGAAACGGAAATTCTCGGGGACGCGGATGATGCCGTTTGTGTATTGCAGCGCCTGATGATCGCGCAGCACGTCCTCATGCGCGGGCAGAACGATGGTGCGATCCGAAAAGGCCTCGATATAGGGCGGCATCTCGAGCTCGTACCATGCCCTCGAGAACGAGACTTCGACGATCCGCGCGCCGTAGCGTTGGGCCGCGACCTCGGCAAGATAGGCCCCGTTGCCGGTGCGGTCCATCGCGCCTTTTTGGAAATTGGGCAGGCGGTCGAGCAGCCAGAACAGCACGTCGCGCTGCTGGTCAAAGGGGATATTGCGCAGCTCGACGATGAGCTTGGTGCGCCGGGTGAGATCGACGCCCTGCTCGAGAATGATGATGTCGGTGGCGTCGCCCGAACGCGCAAAGTCCTCGCCCATGAAATGCGGGCGGGTTGGGTCGAGGGTTTTAAGCACCGGTTCAAGGTGGGTTTTACACCAGGCTTCAGCGGCAGCCTTTCGGACGGGTTCGTCGGCATTCTTGAAGCTGTCGGGCTGCGTCCAGCGGTGAAACGGGATGCCCTGCGCCATGCAGGCCTCGATTTGCACGCGGGTCAGCGCCGCGCCTTCCATCTCGGCGGGTTCCGCATCAAGCTCCTGGCGCATGGCGGCCTCGCGCGCGCCGTAAGCGCGGCGCACAGTGGCCTCCCATGCGGCCTCTGCCTCTGGCGTCCAGGTCTTGCCCTGCATCATGCAGACGCGTTTATAAAGCCCGTTGGCGACCGCGTCGCCGAAGGTGTAGCGATGTACCGCAAAGCCGTTCTTGCCCGCGCGCGCCTCGCGGATCAGCTCGTTGAAGGCATTGAGATAGCCGTTATGGGTCGAGATGATCCGGACCTTGCCGCCCCAGATCAGCATCGCGTTCACGGCGTCGATCACCTCGCGCACGTCCTTGTGGAACGCGGCCTCGTCGATCACCACGGTGCCCTGAAGGCCCCGGATATTGGCAGGATTGGAGCTTAGCGCCTCGACCCGGAACCCGGAGGCGAAGCGCACCCGGTAGGCCGAGATGAACTTGGTGGTGCCGTCGGGCTGCTGATCCTCGAAGAGAAACTCCTCGATGGGATGGGCTGCCCCCGCGATCACCCGCGCGAAATGCGCCACATAGCCGATGGCCTCGCGGCCCTTGTCTTTGGTGTCGCCGATGTAAAAGCAGTTCTGCCCGCCCGCACCGCGCGCGGCGGCGGCAATGAGCGCGCAGCCCAGCATCTCGGCAAAGGTAATGCCGGTGCGTCGGCCCTTCTCGCAGACCTTGAGGTCGCTCTCGTCGGCCAGCCAAGAGCGTTGGTGCTCCATCAGAATGCCGTCGGCGAGCGGATCGAGGCTCTCGGGGATCTCCGAGCCGCGCGGCAGTTCCTCGGGGAGCGCGTCGGGGTCGCGGGTGAGGACGGGGTTAGTCATCTTGATACAAGCCTTCGTCTGCGTCTCGCCAGTAAGAGCCACAACTCGCGCAGTGCGGCTCCCAGCCCTCTTCGGCGGGCGCATTGCAAGACCGGCAGAGATCACCCTGGCGTTCCTCGGCTTCGGCTAATGCCTGGCGCAAATCAATCTTGGGCATGAAGATCCTCACAGTTCCGGTACCGCTCGAATGCCAGCGCCTCGGCCTCTGCCGCCTCCTCCAGCAGGACAACCTTCTCCATCAAATGACGGATCGTCTCCGCTCCCCGCGCGCACGACTTCGACACGCAAGGGAATTGTGTTCTGGCAAAGCGCTTCGACTGCGCGTCGAGATCGTTGGCAACTTCGGCAGGCGTAGCCATCAGCGCCGCTCCCGTTCTTTCCTGAGCAGCCGCCAGTTGTTCACGGCCACGCCGCCGGTAATCGCGGCGAGCAGCATGATCCAGCGCTCTTGACCCAGCCACGTCAGCAGAATGCCAGCAGCGAGTGCCACGCCGAACTTGACGGCCCACCAGTTTCCGGTCAGGCCCATGAGGCGGGCCATGAGCGGGTTGGCCTCAACCAGCCCGCCGCGCAGGGCCGCGCGCGTGGTTGCCACGTCGGCGAATTGCGCCAGCAGATAAACCGCCCAGATAAAAACCAGATCAGACATCAGGCAACCTCCCAGTAGCCATCGCGCAGCCAGCCGTGCCAGCCGCAACGCAGTTGATTGACCGACGGCGTGAGCGTCGGCTCGGACATGGACCCGTTCCACTCCCAGCTGGGGGTAGACGCGGGCTTGACGCGCAGGCCGATGATGATCTGGTGCCAACCTTCGCAGCCACAGGGGCAGTAAAACCAAAAGGCAGCGCCGTCGGGGCCGCCTTGGGTCAGGTCGATGTGGAAACTCCCGGGCAGCTTTTGCCGCCGGAACTCGGCCGGGTTGGGGAATTCGATGGCGCGGATCATACGCCCACCTCCACGATCCCGATCAGATAGGGCCGGTCCTGCCACCATGCGACGGTGCAGTGCATGCCCAGATGCGTGAACCGCTGGCGGCGGCCAAAAACGAAGGCGCAGAACGACGGCCAGAGCGGCCCCTTGCGCCAATTGTGGTCGCCAACCAGCACTACAGAGCCGATAGACAGATCCGCACTCGGCAGCGCCGCAAGGTCCGTGACCGGGTCTGCGCCGTCGACGATCTTGGCGCGCGCCAGAGTATCAAGCGGGTCAGCCATTGCGCACCCCCAGAAACTCGCGCTTCAGTTTGTCGATGACGCGGCTGCTCAGGCCCAGCTCTTCACTCTGCGCTTCGAGCGCCTCGACGGCATTGGCCCGCTCCTCGGCGGCGATGCGGGCGCGTTCCTTGACCATGAGCTGCTCGCGAATGCCCGCGCTCGACATGATGTCCTTCATCATCTTGCCGAGGAAATGCAGCTCGCGCGGGTCGATGTCCTCGCCCTCCTTGGTCATTTGCGATTTCAGGACCTTGAAGGCCACGCTTGTCATCATCTGAAAAAGAACGCGGTGCCGGTCGGCCTCCTCCGAGAGGTCATTGTCGGCCAGCCATTGGCTGGCCCATGCCCCCGCCTCCTCCTGCAGCTTGACGAACTGCTCGTATTCCTGCCCATAGGCATGCAGGGCGCTCTTGCCGATGCGCAGCTCGAGCCCGTCTTCTGCAAGGCGGAAATTCAGTTCTTCGGCCAGTTCCTCGTAGCCGTGAAAACCCTTGGCTTTCCACCAGTCATGCAGCCACTGGCGCAGCTCGGGCGGCAATAGCTCGACCTTGCGGGGCGGGGGCATGTCAGAGCCTCCGTGCGCTTGGACGCTGGATATCCGGATGAACGGCCTCGCCGCGCGCGACCTCGATGCCGCGCCGGGTGGCCTCGGCAATGACGAAGTCGCCATGATCGGCAACGGTGACCATGCCCACTTCTTGCAGCCACGCCAGTTCGGTGGTCACCTGGTCAAAGGTGGAGCCGACGCCCACGCCATTGAGCACGTCGCGCAGGATCGAGGCGTTGGCGGTATAGCCCGAGACCTGTTCGAGATGCCGCAGGATCGCAAGGCGGCGGTGTTTGCGCAAGGTTGCCTGATAATCGCTCACTTCTTGCCTCCATCGAGCAGGTGTTGTTCGTGGCGGGACACGATGGCCTCCAGCCGCGCGGTGATCATGGCGTTGCCCTCCATGACGGCGGCCATCTTCTCCATCGACCCGGTTTGTTTGACGAGTTCGAGCTGGAGCGCGTGCATGTCATCCTTGCCCGGCATGTTCTGCACCGCCTGCTCAAGCCGCGAGATGCGCGCCTCGTGACGGTCCATGCGGTCACGCCCGTCCTTCAGGTCCTTGTCGAGGTCTTTGCGGCGCGTGGCGATGAAGGTGTAGAAGGCCACCAGCATCGGGAAGATGACGCCGAGCCCTTTCCAGAAGAGATCCCAATCCATCATGCCGCGCGCTTCCAGTCGTCGAGCGCCGGATTGTCGGTCACCTCCACGGCGGCCAAGGTGATCTCGGCATCCGGCCCTGTATCGGCCGCACCCGGGCTGTCGGGACGCAGCGCCCGCAATTGAGCGACGCTGCGCGCCACTTGCGGGGCCTGTGCGATGATCCGCGCGGCCTCCTTTTGCATCGATGTGCCCCGGAACTTGTGCAACTCGCGCGCGCCAAAGTAGAACGCGACGATGGCCCCCATCAGCGCCCAGAGGGGTTCGGGCACGAGGGCGAGGCCGGCCATCCGCTCCGCAAACCAGATCGGGTCCGACATGGCCGACCAGAAGAGGAAAATGCAGCCAAAGGCCATGGCCGGGCGCGGCAGACGGTTGAGACCGTCCACGAACTGGCCCCAAAGGCCCTGCGCGCCGGTGAACTCCGCCGCCATCTGGCTCAGTGCCGCTTGCTGAAACGCGGCCTCGCGCATGTCCGCCTTCTCGGCATTGGGCCGAAAGACCTCTGCCGTCTCGGCAATCACATTGCGCCCGCCGCCAAAGAGCGCGCCCAGAAATCGGATCAGCCCCATGATGCCACCCTCACTTTGAAATCTGCGTCCGTCATGCGGTAGCGCGCTGACATGAATTCCTCGGCGCGCCTGATCCAGCCGCCTTTGCCGCCCGCGCGGGAGCGTGCGAACTTGCGGCTTGCGGGCCGCGCATCGGCGAGGCGGAAATAGTAGTTGCGCCGGGCGATGGCATAGGCGTCGGCGATATGGGCCGGAGCCGCGTCATGGGCGGCGCGTACCGCGCTCAAAGTGGCCGGGCCAATCACGCCGTCGACCGTGGCGGGGAAGCCCATTTCAGTGACGAGGCGCTGCAGGATTTTGACAGCATTGGAGCCTGCGTTGACCTGCATGTCAAAGACGCTCGCCTGCAGCGCCTCGGGCAGTTCCGCGATGCGGGGCCGCACGAAATAGTGCTCGATGAAGATGTCGACGGCGCGGGCGCGGGTCATGAGGCGCACGTCGGCCACATCCACGTCGCCATCCCGGTCGAGATCGAGGCCCAAGCTGCGCATGGTGTGGATCGTGACGCCAAAATTGGTGGCCCCGCCGGGATCGGCGGGGTCATTCACGAAGCCGCCTTCGCGGGCGACAATCTCTTCGGCAATGGCTCGGACTGTTTGCATGGGTGCTCCCCTTTCCCGTCAGGATAAAGGGGGCGGCATGGCTTATTCAGATGAAGCCTTTCGCATGACCTTGAGGAGGGGTGGTTCTTCCTCCTCGGCGAGCTCGGCCTTGACCTGCAAAACGCGGCGGGCGGTCACGCCGAAACGGTTGGCCAGTTCATTGACCGGCGTATCCGGGGCCTCGCGCAGCGCGTGTTTGAGGCCCTCCCGGGCTTGAGCGCGCCCTGAGGGCACGTCCAGATATTCGCCAGCGTAGCGGGCGGAAATCCATCTGGCAATATCCCGGCCCGCCAGCGTCACGAGGAGGCTGTCGGCGATGCGGGTGCCGGGCACATAAAGCCGCATGCCGCCTGCGCGAGACAAGAAACGCTCGACCGGGGCCTCGCCCAGATCGGCGCGCATCTCGTCAATCCAAGACGGCTCACGCTCCATGGGGAGCCTTCCTGCGCCGCCGCCCCGGGGGCTGCGTATGACGCCGGGTGACGGTCACAACGCAACCGCCCTCGATCCTGTATTCGAACCCGTTGCTGATCACGCCGCAGGCTCCGGCCTCGAGACCTTGATCCACCACGCGCCCGATCTCGCGGCGGACGGCGTCGATGTCCATGCCTTTGACCCGCTCGAGATAGCGGACGACAGCATGGTCAGAGGCGGGGTGGCGGGGCTTCTTCACCGGCGATGGTCCTCCCAGTCGAAGTCGATGTTCTGCCGGTGGCCCCACGTTTTGAGGGCCTGAATGACGGCGTCGATCTGTTGCCACTCGCGCAGCATGTCGACATCGGCCGGGACCGATCCCCAGACAGCGCCAAACCGCGCGCGGATGAACTTGTTGAGCCCGGCGCGGGAGGGATCGCGCAGCGCGCCCGATTGCCCGAGCTTGCGCCAAAGCACATGGATCATGCGCAGGTCGGCGCGCGGTGCAGGCTTGTGGCGCGGGTTGCGGGGCTTGTCCTCGAACCCCGCCTGCTTCAGACGGTTGACGACGAGCTTCAACTCGCCGTCGTTCATGTCGCGCAAGGAGGCTTTGCCGGTGACGCTGACCTGCAAATCCCGGCGCGCGTCCTCGTCGAGGCCCAGCTGGCGGCAGGCCGCGAAGATCAGCTGTTGCAGGGCGCGGTTCATGCGAGTGTCATCCCGAGCGCTTGCGCGTACATCTCGAGAACCGCCTGTTCCTCGGCGACGTCGTTGATGTCGCGCCTGCGCAGCGCGATGATCTTGCGCATCACGGCGGTGTCGTAGCCGCGCCCTTTGGCCTCTGCCATCAGTTCCTTTTGATGCTCCGAAAGGTCCTTCTTCTCCGCTTCAAGCTGCTCCCACCGCTCGATGAACTGGCGCAATTCTTCTGCCGTAACGCTGTAATTCTGATCATTGGTTTCCATGGGTCACTCCTCCTCTTCTGCGTCTGACATGTCGAACATATCCAAGGTCCGGTCACAGCGCGGCTCGGGTGCCCCATCGCGAGCGAACGCGGAGCATTGCGGCACGCCGCCGTTGGAATATTGCCACTCTGCGGGATACTCGGGGTCTGTAATCCGATGCGTCATGGCGCGCAGGTTGATCGTGCAACAACGTTCGGGATCGTCGAAATTGGCCAAGTCGCAGCGTTCGCACCACTGGGCCATAAAGATTTCGCCCTCGGTCCCGTTGCTTGGTTGGTAAGGCCGACGGGCTCCGCGCGGACGGCTCATAACGCGCTCTCCAAATACCGGATAACCGCACCGTGGAGCTGGTTGCGGTCCTCATCCTCGCCGGGCATGGCCTCGATCAGGAGGCGCACAGCGTCGGCCAAGGTCGAGAGCGTGTCGCCCGTCACAATGTTCCCATGGGGGAACGGTCCGCCCTCCCGCGCGGCCTCGACCAAGTCGAAGGTGGCGCTGGAGGTGTGTTCCGCTGCGGCGAGCAGCTTTCTGACTATCTCGTCCATCACACCTGCCCCCTTGCAATCACGTCGTCGATCCATGCGGGCAGACCGTCGTCTATCCGGTTCCGGCCGGTGCAGAGAATGCAGGCGCGCAGGGCCTCGAGCACGTCGTTGATCATCTGGCGTTCGGTGGCGTCGAGCAGGTCCAGCTTGGGGGGCACATTGGCGGAGGCATTGCCGCCAACCTCGAGCATCCAGCGCAGTTCCTTGCGCATTTCGCGGACGGCCATGTGCAGAGCCACTTCCATTATTTGGATCCCCTCGTCGACGGTAATGGTCAAGGGCGGTTCTGTGTCGAGCGTCATGGTGCGTTCGAGCAGGTTTTCGGTTGCCATGCTAATCCCCTCACACCTTCGCCAGGTCGAGAACCACCGTCTGCCACGGGGCCTCGGTGTTGGGGCGGTGTTTGACGCGGACGTAAGTCGCCTTTCCCACCACGCGCATGGCGTCGCGGATGGCGTCCATGGCCCGGTTCCAACGGGCGTCGGCGATGTCGAGCCGCAGGAGCATGAATATCTCGGCGCGGTTGATCTGGCCTTCCTTGTCGGTGTTGAAGGCGCGCGTCACGATGGCCTGAATTTCCGGGCGGCTGTCGGCGGACCATTCATTGAGGCATTCGTCGATCAGGCCTTTGGCGATCTGCAACTCGGGGCCAAAATCCACCCGATCCTGTACTTGGACCTGCACCTGATAGAGCCCATCATAAGTGGTCAACGTCTTGTTGCCTTTGGCCCCGCCGACGGTAGTCCCATACTCCTGCGCGAGGATGGCCTCGAAATCCGAAATATCGTCGAACGTGTGTTCCTTGAACCGGCGGAGCTGGTCGCTGAGCGCCAGCGCATACCCAGCGATCTTGCGCACCTGCTCGTCTTGCAACTGGTCCTGCGGGCGCACAAGATCGAGTGGCACTTCGCGGCCTTTGGCGTCGACCATCTTGCGGCGGCCGTTTTCCTCGATGATGCCTGACGGCACCGGGTGGGGGGTGAATTCAGACATTTTACTCTCCTGTTGAAGGGGGTGTTGAAAGGAGGCGCGGACCCACGCCGTGGAGGGCGCAGACGGCGGCCATCGCGGCGATCTCGTCCATCGAGCAAAGCGTGCTCCCGCGCGGGCCAAGCAGGTCCACCTTGGCCACACCCGAGGCCGCGAGGCGCAGCATCTCGTCGGGGCTCCAGCGGGCGATTTCGGGGGAGGTCATGGGTTGGTCTCCTTGTCGTCGAGAATGGCGTCGATCAGATTGTCACGGGCCACCGTGCGCAGGATCAGCTGCACAAGCTCCCGAATGCTGACCTCACGTGCCGCCGCATGCGGCTCGAAGGCGCGCCTCGTTGCCCCGTCTAGCGTGCTCAGACGCAGGCCCTGCGGGCGAAGCGCGGGGCCGGGGCGCACCCTCGGAAACTCCTCGCCGTTGCGGCGCAGGCGGGCCAGCACGGCATGGACGCGGTTCGGGGTCACGCCGAGGTCGCGGGCGATGAAGGCCGCACCGATCCCTTTTGCCGCAGAACGTCTCACCGCCGCATCGAGGCTGTCGTCATGCCGCGTCATCGTCGGCCCCCTTGTGGATGGGGCACCGATTGCAGGCGCGGTACATGGAGACGCTGAGCGAGTTCACGTTCTCGAACTGCGCGGCCTTCCCGCGCCACTTGCGGCAGACCTGTTTGCCGATCTCACCCAAGGCGGGGCAGTCGACCACCGCCCGCATGAAATGCCCGCGCACGATGTCCTCGACGATGCTGGTATCTGCGGAATAACGGTTGCGCAGGACATTCGACACGAGGGCGGCGCTGCGCTCCATCTTGACCGCGACCTTGTTCTGGCTGGTCTCGTCGCAGGCGCGTGCCAAGGCGGCCACCCAATCGGGCAAATTCTCGCCCCAGAAGGTGCGGGCAGTGTCGAGCGCGCTCATGCCGCACCGCCTTTCGCGGGGGAAAAGGCCCCGGTGTTGGGATCGAGAATGCCCGCGAGCCGCACGGCTTTTGGAGGAAAAGGCCCGCTGTCATCGATCAGCTGATAGATCGCCTCACGGCGTCCGATGATCGCCGTTTGCCTCACTTTCAGATGGCCTGACCCCAACAACTGGCGGCAATAGGCGCGGGCCTTCTCGACGGTGACCTCGACACCTCCGGCGTTCGCATGCGCGGCCAAGTCAGTTGGCCCGAACTGCACCAGCCGCCGCATCGCGCGCCACATATTGCCCTCAGGGGTCGGGACCCCGTCGGGCGCTTCAAGCGCTGTCAGGTTTGCCGCGTCCAACTCGACGCTCCGGAATATCTTGCGGTGCATGTCCTTGCGGATGCATTTCACGAGGCCAGCACGCTCCCAGCGGCGCACGAACTTCTGAGCAGTGTCGCCATGCACGCCAAGGGTCGCGAGGTCGCTCCAGTGAAACTCCTGCATGCCTTTGACGCGATCCCAAGCGTGGCGTTCCATTGTGCTGCGGAAAGGCTTCATTCACGCGGCTCCTTTGCGACCTTGGTAAGCGGCACGACGGTGTCCTCTCTCTTCTCCGGCCGGGCCACCGGGCGGAAATCATCGACACGCCGCACGGCCGGGGGCTGGCCAGTGTCAAAGACCCGGTTGCCCCAAAGCTCGAGGTCGGCCAGACGCCGCCCCCGGCCCATGGCCAGTTCCTTGGCGCGCGCCAGATTGGTGGAGACCCGGCGGATCGAGCCGCCCGAGGCGGCCACGATAGCCGCAAGCAGGTCGGAGGCCACGTCGACACCCGCCGCGTAGATCGGCGCGAGCTTTTCGGCGTCCGAGAGGTTGCAGGCGAGCGCAGGCTCCCATGCGAGCTGGCGGTTGTGGATGTTCTCCCAGCGGGTCAGGTCCTGCGGCAGCTTTTCCTCGCCCACCAGAATGACCGGGGCCTGACTGCTCTCGTAGATGTCGCGGGCCAGCTCGACCATCCGCTTGCGCAGGAGATATTGCGCGTCGTCAATGATGAGCGGGCGGTCGCTGCGGGCAAGCTGCGCGCCGATGGCGTCGACCATGGCGGCCACGCCGCGTTGGGGCGGCAGGCCGATTTCGCGCAGGATCGCCTGCGCCAGATAGGTCGGCGTCCAGCAGTCTTTGACCTGGACAACATGGGCCTGATATTCATTCGCCGCGACCGTCACGGCGGTGGTCTTGCCCCAACCTGAGGGGCCGTAGAACGTGGCCATCCCGGGCAGGCCAAAGGCGCGGGTCTGCACACGTTCGACAAGGCCAATCAGGGCCGCGACGTTTCGCAGGGGCGCAATGGAAGGTGTCATTCTGCTCTCCTTTTCTTGTTACTCTGGGGCACCGAAGCGGCGCGCCATGCGCAGCTGGGCGCGGTAGTCGGAACTCTGCTGATAGTCGGCCAGCCAATCGGCCTGTGCCTGTGTCAGCGCTTCGCCCTCATCACGCGCACGCTCCAAGGCGCAGGCGCGGGCAAAGACGGCGGCTGGATCTTCTTCGACCGGATCGACGGGATTGGTGCGGTGTTCTTCAAGCCGCAGCACCCGGGCCTCGATCTCGGCCAGATGCTCGATCTCCTCGACGCTAGGCGCGCGCCGCCGTTTGGGGGCGGCCTTATGCGGCGTGGCGAGTTGATGTACCTGCGCCTCAGGCAGCGGTTCGTCTGCCGCCAGCCCGGAGGCCGCGCGCACCCGGGCCGCCACCTCTGCTGCTGAGAATTCGCGTGCCGCCTTGGCCTCGTCGCGCTGCGCACGGATCCAAGCCTTGCGCTTGCGGTTGTGGTCCCGCGCGGCGTCAACATCGAAGAATGGTGCCGCCTCGCGGCACTCTGCATGGCCAAGGTAGTGGCCCGCCAGATCGTAGACTTCCAGCCCTGCTGTCAGATCGTCCGCGTCGAACCGCGCAACCACCTTTTCCCCAGCGATCCGGTACATCCACTCGGACCAGTATTCCGTGTCGTAGAGCTTGAGCGCGCCGTTGCCGGTCTTGGCCCGCACACCCTCGGCGCGCAGGAGCCAGAGGCGCAACTGTTCGTCCGTCGCGCGTTTGATTGTCGCCTTGGCATAGCCCTCGTTGAACACCTCGTTGAACGACCGTCCCATGGCCACTTCACTGCGCCGTCCGGGGCGGGCGTTGTGATGCGCCAGTTCGTCCTCGAGAACGAGGCGGAACTCCTCGAGCGGGATGGCGCGGGTACCGTAGTCTTCCGGCTTGGCCTCCGGTTTGTTGCCGGTATAGGCCCCGTCAAAGGCGGGGTGCTTCGCCACCCGGTCGCAAAGATCGCGAAACGCCCGCTCGATGGGCTTGGATTGCCCTGAATAGGGTGTGGCCCAATGGATATCGACGCCCAAGAGCGGCAGGAGGCCGGGAATGTCTTCGTCTGTGACCTTGAACGTGTTGCGGCCTTTGTCACCGCCGGTCATTGCCTTGGCGGCGAACTCCTTGCCGTTGTCCATAAGTACCGACTGCGGGATGCCCCATTTGCGTATCAGATCTCCGGTCACCAGCTGTGCCGTGTGGCTGTTGGCTGTGGGCGACAGGCGCCAAGCCAAGAGCTTGCCGGAATAGACGTCCGACCAAGCCATCATCTGCGGCCGCACGGGCTTGCCGTAACCCGGCCAGCGAACGAAGTTATCGAACTTGTGAAAGTCGCCCACAACGCATTCCAATGGCACCATGAACGCCTTGCTGCGGACTTGGGCGGGATAAAAGCGGCGCAGTGCCTCCGCGCCCTTGCGCATGAAAATCTCGGTGGGGGCCGAGACGTTGGCCTTGAGCCAGCGCCGCACCTGATGGAGGGGCGGCACGGCGCTGTTGCGCCGCTCGGATATCCAGACGCGCTCGGCGCGGTCATAGCAACTGGTGAGAGAGGGCTGCGACAGGCGCAGCCAATCGCTGCGCACAAGCGACAGGAACTCGGGATCAATGTCATTTCTCTGGCCGGGGGAGCGCCGCAGCGCGCGCCCGTCGATGAGGTAGGCCAGCCGGTCAGCGCGTGCGACGCCCTCGACCTGCCCGAGGTAATTCCAGAGGGATTTGTCAGACCGCCCCAGCTTGCGCGCGACCTCGCGCACGGCCGCCGAGCGGGTCAGCCCGGCCCCTTCCAACAATTCGACCTCGGCAATGGCCCCAAGCCGCGCCTCGGCCTCGGCGCGCGCCTTGTCGCCCGCCGCCGCATAGCGCTCCCATGCCTCGCCCGTCCCCGGCTTATCCGCCGGAGCCGCGACCAGACCGGCGCTGAGCCGCATCCGGGCGCGCAGTGGCAAGATGCTCCAGTGATACTCGACGCCGCCGCCGACCCCCTTACGCCGCCGGACCTTTCCGGGGTGCCGTGCCCAGCCCTCGCGCACCGCCAGATCGTTGACCTTGCGCTTTGTGCCGGGTAGGTCGGGCAGTCCGGCCTCGGCCAGCTCGGCGGCAGACCACCACTCTTGCGCAGGGGCGGGTCCAGTCATGCCGCACCCCCCTGCTCAATCTCGCCAAACAGCGCCGCAACCTCTGCGCCGCGCTCCTCGAGAAACGCCATGCGCGCGCCCTTGCCCGCGCGGTCCCATGCGTCCATGAGGCGCGCGAGGGTGGCGTCTTTGGGGCTGGCCGGGGCCGGTGCCTCCCCGCGCGCGGCGCGGTACGCCTCGCGTGCGGCTTTGACCGTTTTTGACCGCCCGGCTGATAGTTCTTCTACAACGAAACCTCGTTCCTCAGCCTCGCCCATTTTGCCGATATCAATCAGGTCCATCACCTCGACCCGCTTTGGAGCGGCACGAAGACGCTCTATCTCCTCGCGCCGCAGGAGACTGCCTGCGCGCACGAAGTTGCGAACGTGGCGCTCGCTAAGACCAAGATTTTCCGCAACGCTTTCGGCAAAGGATGCGACGGAAATCATTTCCGCCGTATCCCATCGCTTGGATGCAAGGCCCGCCCCGGTCGCCGCTTTAGCCTCCGGGTGAAGCCGTTCATAGGCCGACTTTCGTTCAGCCAGAAACAACGCCAGATCGACCGGGATAAGGGGCTGACTGGCAAGGTTGCCGTCGATCTCCATCATTCTGGCTTCGGCGTCGTTGCAGCGAAAGAGATCAACAGGGACCACCGTCTCGCCAAGTTCTTGCATCGCGGTCAAACGGTGCAGCCCCTCGACTAGATAGTCGCCGTCCTTCTTACGCCGCACCCATATTTTGCCACGAAACCCGCTCTGGCGGATCGACGCCTTCAGGCTCTCGACATGCTTGCGCGAAACATTCCGCAGCCGGTCTTCGACCTTGATCGCTTCAATCGGCAGTTCGGCGATTGTGGAAAGGTGCTCAATCATTTAACCGCCGCCTTTTCAAGCTGATCAAGCCAGAATTCAACGGCCTGAAGGCTCGCGCGCACCATTTGGATTGAGAATTCGCTCGGCTCGTCTTCTTGCGTTTCGATCCGGACCCGCAGGGTCCGGGCGCGGCTCAGAAGCTCTTGGGATTTATCCCGCACCATCGCGGCCAATTCTTCGACGTTTGCTTTATCTTGGGTCATTCTGGGGCCTTCGTCATTGTGTACCGGCAGATCAGCCGGTCGGCTTTGCGCTCGCGGGTGCAGAGGATCTCCGCCCCGTTGGCGCGCAGTTCGGAAATGCAGCTGTTCACCGCCACCACATGCGCCCGCCGCACGATCTCGCGCGTGGTGTGCGGGCGGCCGTCCTTGAGGACGGCAAGCACCCGTTGCAGGCGGGGCGAGGTGAGCGGCGCATGGTGCATCAGCCCACCATCTGGGCGTCGAGCCCGGCACAATTGGTGCGGCAGTTGCCGCACATGCGGTGGCCCGGTCCCGTTGACCAGAACTCGGTGCCGCAGGTCAGGCAGGGGCGGTTGCGGGCGTGCTTGGCCTTCAGGGCCTCGTCCTGCATCCGGTCTTGGGCGCGCAACGCGATGTCGCGGTTGCTGAACGCGCCGGAGACCCGCGCCTTTCCGTCGAAAACGGCGTAGCCGTGGCCCCATCTTTGAACATGCAGGTCCATCCCGTTCACCCTCCGAAACTGGCAAGGGCAAAGAGCAGGACGAACAGCGCCAAAGCCCCCACCACATCACCGATGACAGAAAAAACGCCCCGGCCGGAGCAAGCAGACTGGGCACAGCCGGGGCGCAGGGACCGCGCAGCGCACAGGCCAGCACGCGCGCGGAGACGAAACTTATGGGCAAGGCGGCGGATCATCGGGCGCGCTCCCGGATGAAATCCGCCCTGCGGATCGACAGGTGATGATCCTCGGCCAAGCGGCTCAGGCGCATCAGCGGCAACGCGCAGCACGGCTCGTCGATGTCGCGCACCAACTGCAGGGCCAGTGCGACGCGCAGCGCCTGCGGAATGGCCGCGATCTCGGCCTGCAACTGGCCTGCATCGGGAATGAGATCAGATAACCGCATCACATTAAATCCTGTGTTGAAGGGGGTGTTTCAGGGGCGGCACCTTGGCGCAACACCGCGACGGACAGGCCTGCGGCGGCCACGGCCCAGAAGATCAGGGCAAACGCGAAAGCAAGAATGATCCCGGTTCCGGGCATGGGGCGCGGGCTCATGCGACACCCCCGGTGGCGCGGACGAGGCTCGACACCCCGCCCGCGCGCGCCCTACCATCGTCGCTGCCAACAAACCGATGGAGGGAACTGATGAAGCAAGATGAACTGACAGAACTGGAAGCGTTCCGCATGGCGGTGCGCCTCGCGGAGGCGGCACTCTCAGCCGTGCCCGGCGCGCTTAACGTCGCGAACCGCGAGGATGTCATCGCCGACCGGATCATTGACTGTCACCATGGGATACGGCGCGCGTGGGAGCACGTGCTGGGCACACCTCCGGGAGCGCGACACTGACAGTTTCGCCGCAGCGCAGGCAGTAAGCGTTGCGGCGGCCCGGCCCGTGCGTTTTCATCAGGCAGGGATGCGCCGCGCGCCATGCCGCGCCCCGCGACGACAGGAAAACCGGCGTCACCACCTCGTCGCGAAAGCCGCCAATCACATAAGCCATATCGATGCCCGCATCACTCATGGCGAAATAAAGCGTGTCGTCGATGCCCGCGCGCCCCTCCTCGATCTCAACCCAATCATCGAGATTAATCCCGAGCGCGCGCGCCATATCCGCGCCGCTCAGCCCATGAATGACAAGCTCCTCACGCAGCCGCGCGCGCATGCCTTTTCCAAGCCGTAGGCCAATCCGTTCGCTCATGCGGCGTCCCCCTGTTTGCTGGATGGGCGGGGGATGTCGCGGGGCCATTCGAGGTCCCGGTCCCAATTCTGATCGAACCAAGCGAGCAGCGCAGCCGCGCGCTTAACCGTGCACCCGCTACCGGTCGCGAGACTGCCAAAGAACTTTCCGTCGTTCGCGGCATAGGTCGAGATCGTCGACAGGGAGAGCCCCCTATGCGATGCGAGGGCCTTCGCGAGGTCTAGTAACTGAAGTTCATTCATGCTCTGCTCCGTAACGTTACCGATTATGTTAGTGGTAACTTTACCGATATGCAAGCGGGTATTTTTTCGGTAAAGTCACCGAATCATGAGCACCCCTGATCAATCATTTGCTGAGATCGTTCGGCATCGGCTAAAAGAGCTTGATAAACGGGCATTTACCGTTGAGCAGGAGCGCGGCTTACCGCGTGACGCGATCAGGAATGTTCTGCGAAGTGAGAAGCAAGATGGCCCCACATTGAACCGAGCACGCGAGATAGCCGAGGCGCTTGATCTAGACTTCTACATTGGGCCAAGGCGAGAGACCGGAACGGTCTACACCACACAGATCGACCGCGAAGATTTTGCGGCAATCCCGCGCGTAGATGCACGGCTGGCGGCGGGCGCGGGGGCAATGAACGGTGACGTCAGCCTGCAAGGCGCGCTGGCCTTTCGCCAGGACTGGCTGCGCGAGCGGGGCATTTCACCGGCACAGGCCTGCCTTCTTACCGTTGCCGGTGACAGCATGTCGCCCACTCTGCACGACGGCGACCTGGTCATGATCGACGAGCGCCGCACTACCGTTCGAAACCGGCACGTTTACGCCTTCGTCGACATCGACGGCAGCGCCCGCGTCAAGCGCGTCGAACTGGTACCGGGCCAGCTGATCATCCTGACATCTGACAACCCCGCCCACCCCACCGAAACCCGAACCGGCCCCGACATGAACCGCCTCCGCATCCTCGGCGAGATTGTCTGGTCGGCACATGCGTGGTAGCACTTCACAAGCTTAGCTTTTTCCGATCGAGGCCCGCATGGAGAGCATCAAAATTACGCCAGTTCATATCGCCTTGGGCGGCGTGCTGATTGTCGCGGTTTTAGTCGTGGGCGGCTTCTGGTTTGCCGGAGACAGCGAGAAAACAGGGCTCTACATAGAGGCTGCGGCGGACTGCAGAAACGGCGCAGGCGCAGGTAAAATCCTAGCGCTTGATGACCTCTACGGCAGCGAAGCGCGCCCAAAAGACTTGTATTGGGAGCTGAGCCAATGCGTGCATGATTACAGGATGGAGCGGATCAGGTATCTTCAAGGCCTGCGCAATTCCTTGTCTGACTGACCGCTCACAATCGCCCGATCCGCCCAAAAATCACTTCGCAGTTCGCCTGAGCCTGGAAAAAACCGTCCCACTTATCTTTCCGGCTCGACGCCGTCCGGCATTGGCTATGTGATTGATTTAAATGGCCTAACCATGGAAGTGGGACGGCAAATGCGAACTGGGCGGACTAGGTCCCAGTTCCGGACCCGTCAAGCGCCTCGATATGGCCCCCTGAACACCCCTGAAAGAGCCGTTTAAACCCTGTTTTAATAGGGTTTGGCCGCTTTCTGGCGCTCCCCGCGTCCGCCCTCTCGTCAGCGCCATTTTTGCCCTCTCAGCCCTTTTTTGCCCTTTCACTGTAAACTTCGCGCGCTGTCGTGTTGCCCGTCCCGCCTGCCCGCAAAAGCCCTTATTTCATTGGCCTATCCGGCAAAGTCCGGCGTCAGTTCGGTTCTTCCGGCATCACTGTAAACTAAGGTGTAACCCTACACGGGGTTCTGCGGGCGTTTGATTGTTTATGAGGGCGACTTTGCCCTCTGCGGTCAGTTCACGAGGCGGCGCAGCATCGGCAGGCGCGAGAGCACCAGCGCATCGAGCGCCAATACCGTGATCAGCGTCAGCCCCGCCATCGGAAAGGCCAGCGACACCGCGATACCCACCAGCACCGCGCCCTGCCACATTGGCATGTCACGTGGCAGCGGCGGCGCGGCCAGCCGCCCGCCCGCGCCGACGGGCCGACGTTTCCACCACATCACAACGGAACTGACACAGAGGAAAATGACCGAGAGGCAAAAGACCGTATTGGCCAGCACGCTCCAGAGCCCCATCGTGCCCATATGCAGCGCGATGCCCACCGCCATCGCCTTGCCCGCGAGCGAATAATCCTCGTACCGCACATCGGCCAGGATATTGCCGGTGTATTGATCCACATGCACCGTTCGATCCGATGTGGGATCGGTGTCGTCCGTGTTCATGGAATCGCGGTTGATGGTCCAGACGCCGGTTTCGCCATTGGGAAGGTTGAGCTGATAGCGCGCGTCAAAGCCGATTTCACGCGCGAGCGCATCAAGCGTGTCGATATCGACCACGGTTCCGCCTTCAGTGCCGACGCCCTCATGCCCCGCATGGCTGCCCGAGGCGGGCATGGGCGTGAGTTCGAGCGCCCAAGGCACCTCTTTGCGGTCATGGTTCATGCTGGCGTGGATATCGTCCGAGAGGGGCACGTTGTCCCATTTCTCGGCCGGGAACTGGCTCCAGGCCTGAACCATCTTTTCCCCCCAGATCCCGGCCCAGGCAAGGCCCGAGACCAGAAAGAACGCGAGCACGATGGATATCCAGAAGCCCAGCACGCCATGCAGCGACCGCCAGAGCGCGCGGCCCCGGCCAAAACTGGGGATCAGCGCCGCCCGCCATCCCGCCTCGCGCGGCCACCACATATAAAGGCCCGTGGCGATCAGCACCATGCCGAGAGAGGCCGCGATTTCCAACATGCGGTCGCCGGTCACGCCCAGCATGAGGTTGCTGTGAATACCATCGGCAAAGTCATACCAGCCAGAGCGGCGCGGGAAAATCTCCAGCACCTTGGCAGTGTAGGGATCGACCACGACCATATTCGCATCGCCCTCCAGATCGACCCGAAAGATGGCCGCCAAATCATCACGGCGCGGTGCCACATATTGTTTGAGCGTGCCACCGGGAATGGCGGCAACTGCGGCGTCGGCCTGCTGCGATACGGCAAGCGCCATCTCTTGCGGCACCACGGGCGTGCGTTCGCCGTCGCGCCCATCCACCCACGAAATCCACAACATCATCATGCCGGTGACAGCAAGGATGCAGAAGAAGGGGATGACAAACAGGCCAGCGTAGAAATGCCAGCGCCAGGCGGCAAAGTAGAATTTGTTGACCCCGGTGCGCGCCTGCGCAGGGGCATAGGTTGGATCAATCGACGTCATGGACGACTCCGTCAGGATGACCCCCGATTCGGGGGGGAATTTTCAAAAGCAGTTGGTTCTGAAAATCAGGCCTGAGGTGGGGCGCGAACCTGAGCCAGCCGATGCGCGACGGTCTGTGTCCGGGTTTCGGGCGCGCCGGGGGCAAGCGGCGCGATACGCGGCGCCTGCCAGGGCTGGGCGGTCTCCGGCATCGCCAACACGACAAGCGTGTCGACAAGGCGGCACGCCTCGCAGCTGCCATTGCCCTGGTGATCCGACGGACCTGGGGCCGCGTCATGGGCCGCGTGATCCTCGCACAGATCCTGCGCCGTGCCGCCCGCTGCGACAAAGGCGAGATAGGTCGGATCAAACGCGCGGGCATTTAGATCACGATGCCCAAATCCGATTGCGGCCAATGCCAGACTAAGGGCAAGGACCACAATCAATTTAGAAAAATGGCTCACGGAGACACGCATGACGGGTGGCAGTCTGCCACAGGTCAGAGAGTCGCACCAGCCTCTAATGCCGCAGAATCCAGCGCCGGAAGGCACCGCACCTCAAGCCGCATCTGGGCGGCGGGCAGGCTGACATCGGGCGAGAGGCTAAGAATGACCTCTCCCAGCATGTCAAAGCCAGCCGCGCGACAGAAAGGCACCGCGTTGAGCGGGCAAAGACAGTGCAGATGCTGCACCCCGGCCCGTTCCACCATCTCAAGAAGATGCGCCATGAGCGCGTGACCGATGCCTTGCCCCTGCCCTGCAGGTGTGACGGCCAGATGCCTCAGGTGCGCCTGCCCCGGCGGGCAGCTGCGGCCAAAGGGGCTGATGTCGCTCCAGCCCGCGATGCCCAGCACCTCGTCGCCCTGCTCGGCCAGCACATAGCGCCCCCCAAAGAGCAGCGAGGGCACCGGGCGCGTCAAGAGCGGCACTGCGGCGCGCATCAGCGTTTCGGAATAAGCGCTGCGCATCTCGCCGGCATAGGCCGCGTGCAAAAGATCGGAAATCGCCGCATGATCGGCGGGAAAGACGGGGCGGATCAGAAACTCGGACATCGGCAAACCCTTTTGGGTAAAATCGCCGGCCACCGGAGCGCCCCAAAGAAAAAGCCGCGCTCGGGTTGGCGCGGCTTTGGCTGTCTGGTCTGGAAGGGGGATCTTACTTGATCTTGCCTTCCTTGTACTCGACATGCTTGCGCACCACGGGATCGTACTTTCGTACGGTCATCTTTTCGGTCATGGTGCGGGCGTTCTTTTTGGTCACGTAGAAATGGCCCGTGCCCGCGGTCGAGTTCAGACGGATCTTGATGGTCGTCGGCTTTGCCATTTTTTGTCTCCTGCGCCGGGCGATCGAACCGCCCGTGAATCTCTTATGAAGCCTGCCTTTTAGCGACGCTCGCAGCCGAGTCAACCGCGATTGTCGTTAAAACCGGCGATTTCGTCACAGCACCCTCAGTTCGAGGAAACGCGCGTGGGTTGGCGATAGAAATAATGCACCCCAATCGTGGCAGTCCGTGGAAACTGCCGCGCCCAACGGGGGTTGACGTTGCGGGTGTGGTAATGCGTGGCCCCACTGGTCAGGCTGCGCGGAGCGCCATCAACCATGGCACGCGCCACCTTGCCCACTTGGCGAAAGGCATCGCCTTCGGCGATGACATCGGCATGGCCATCACAGGTATAGGTGAACTGGCACTGATACTTGCGGCCCGTGCCCTGATGGATCACGCCGCAGACGGTATCGGGGTAATTGGGATCATCAACGCGGTTCAGGATCACTTCGGCCACTGCGAACTGTCCTTTGACGCTTTCGCCGCGCGCCTCGAAGTAGAGCGCCTCTGCCAGACAGCGCCACTCGGGTCCACCTTGGGCCGGGGCTTGCTGGTCGAGCCAGGCACTTGAATAGCTGATCTCGGTCTCGGGGCTGCTGAGGTAGCGCGCCATGCGGTCGCCTGAGATCGCGCGCAACGCGCGCATTTCTTGTTCCATCAATCGGGTCACTGGCGCGTCTGCCAGAACCGGGCCTGCCAACACTGCGAGTGCCGCAGCGAGTGCAATCCGTCTCATTCTCGTCTCCAGGCGGGTGGACGTATGGTCCACGGCATTCGTGCCCCTTAGCCAAAATCGCCGCAGGCGTCCACCTGAGCCACCGGCGGGTTCCCGCCGATTGCATTTTCTGTCTCAAATTACGGCTCGACTTTGCCTGATCTTGCGCGGCAGGCTGTGTTTCCTACTGCATCTTGTCGCGCACCGTGAGCTGTGCGGCAGCGAGTCGCGCCACCGGCACGCGGAACGGCGAGCAGGAAACATAGGTAAATCCGGCATCGCGGCAAAAGGCAATTGATTCGGGATTGCCGCCATGTTCACCACAAATCGACAGGCTGATCTCGGGATTGGCCGCGCGCCCACGCTCTGCCCCGATCTTGAGCAACTCACCCACACCATCGACATCGAGCATGTGAAACGGGTCTTCGGGGTAGACGCCCTGCTTGACATAGTCCGACATGAAGCGGCCCGCGTCATCACGCGATAGGCCATAGGTCATCTGCGTGAGGTCATTGGTGCCAAAGCTGAGAAAGGACACCAGCGGCGCAAACTCGCCCGCACGCAGGCAGGCGCGCGGGGTCTCGACCATCACGCCCAATCGATAGGTGAAATCGCGCCCTGTTTCGTTGCGCACGGCGGCGGCCACCGCATCGACCCGCGTCTTGACCAATTCCACCTCGCGCTTGGCGCTGACCAGCGGGATCATGATTTCGGGCACCACAGGCGCGCCTTCGCGGCTGGCCTCGAGCGTGGCCTCGAAAATGGCGCGGGCCTGCATGTCGTAGATTTCCGGCACGGTAATGCCAAGACGCACGCCGCGCATGCCCAGCATGGGGTTGTATTCACTCAGCGCCTCGACCCGGCGGGTGACATCCGAGAGCGGCAGATCGAGCGCTTCGGCCAGTTGCAGATGCCCCACGCGATCTGTGGGCAGGAATTCGTGCAACGGCGGATCAAAGAGGCGGATACAGACCGGCAGCCCCTGCATGATGCGAAAGAGATCGGCCAGATCGGCGCGTTGCATCGGCAAAAGACGCTCCAGCACGGCGGCGCGGTCGGTGCTGCCATCGGCAAAGATCATCTCGCGCATCACCGTCAGGCGCTCGGTGTCAAAGAACATATGCTCGGTGCGGCACAGACCGATGCCACGCGCGTCGAACTTGCGCGCAACTTCCGCATCGGCAGGGGTGTCGGCATTGGCCCGCACCGCGATGTCACGCACATCGTCGGCCCAGCTCATGAGGGTCTGAAAGGCATTGTCACGTGCCACTTCGAGCAGCGGCGTCTCACCCGCCAGCACCAGCCCGCCGGTGCCATCGATGGTGATCACATCCCCCGCCTTGACCACCCGGCCATCGGGCATGGTCAATTGCTTGCGCCGGGTCTGAAAATGGATTTCCGAGGCCCCGACCACACAAGGCAGACCGATGCCGCGCCCGATCACCGCCGCGTGGCTGGTCATGCCGCCCCGCTCGGTCAGCACGGCCACGGCGGCGTGCATACCGCGAATATCCTCGGGGCTGGTTTCGCGGCGCACCAGAATACAGGCCTCGCCGCGCGAATGCCCGGCCTGTGCCTCGGCGGCGGAAAAGACCACCCGGCCCGTGGCGGCACCGGGGCTGGCGGCGATGCCCCGCGCCAGCACATCGCGGGGGGCGGAGGGATCAACCTGCCGGTGCAGCAGCTCATTGAGCGCGCGTGGCTCGACCCGCATCAGCGCGTCATCGCGACTGATGATGCCATCCTCGGCCAACCGCACCGCAATGGCCACGCCGGCGCGCCCATTGCGGGGCACGCGCAACCCGTCGAGAATCCAGACCTTGCCATTCTCGATGGTGAATTCGGCCTGCATTTCCTCGCGCAGGCGGGCGCGCATCAACTCGGCATAGGCGCGGATTTCGGCAAAGGCATCGGGGGCCAGTTCCTCGAGCGAGGGGCCGCGCGGATCGCGGGTGAGATAGATCGCATCCGCGCCATGGCTCAGCGCATCGCGTCCCTGACTTTGGCTGAGGTAGCGGCCAATGATCTGGCGCGCGCCGGTCTGGCCATTGACCAGCTGCATCACGCCAGAGCCACATTCCCCCTGCCCCAGACCCAGCGCCAGTTCCTGCACCACAAGGCCCAGCCCCGCATCGGCGGGCGCGCCTTTGGCCTGACGCAAGAGCCGCGCCGTCGTGCCCTCCCACGCCCGCGCCATCGAGCGCAGCACCTCGGTCAGTTGCTTGCCGGGGTCTTGGGGAAATTCCTCTTCTGCTTCGGATTCATAAGCCTTGAGCGCCTGGCTCAGGCCCAGCACCGGATCGGGCGAGACATCCTCGAACACGTCCGGATCAAGCCGCGCCACATGGATGGCATAGGCCTGCACGAAGCGCAGGTAGATATGCGAGGCGGCCTCTTTGCCGATACGCTCCGACAATTCGACAAAGCGCGCATCGTTGATACCGATATTGAGCACCGCCCCCGGCCCGCCCCAATCAGGGTCCTCGGACGAGGGGCGCACACAAAGGAGTGGCGCATCGCCAAAGGGGGCGAGAAAGCGCGCCATATCCGGCACTTCCCCCGCCGCGATCCGATGCACCGCCTCAAAGGACAGCGCCACGGTGCGCGGCACCGGCAGATCGAGCCGCACAAGGCGTTGCAGGCATTTTGCGCGCCCCCCGTGGGTATGGGTATGCATTGGGGCCGTGGGGGTGATGAGGGTGATATGGCTGTCGTCTTGCTGCACTGCGGCACCTTTCCTTTGACCGCACCATACGCGCGTTGCGCCACAAGGCAAGGGAAAGGATGACGGGCGGGATCGGTCCAGCGTGGTTAGAAAAACCAGCCCGGGCTTGACCCGGGGCCTCACCCCTTCCGCTACCTTACCCACCCCGGGCTTGACCCGGGGCCTTGCGCCACAAAGAATGAAGGCCCCGGGTCAAGCCCGGGGCGGGGTTCACACATTCATAACCATTTTTCGCCAAGACTGCGGAATGACACATTTCGTCTACATCATGGCGTCGCGCCCCTTTGGTGCGCTTTACACCGGACGCACCCGTGATTTGCGCAGCCGGGTCGCAGCGCATCGCGCTGGTCTCTCTGCCCATACGGCGAAATACAATATCGGGCGGCTGGTCTGGTTCGAACCACTGGACGATTTCGAAACCTCCCTCCGGCGGGAGCGGTCAATCAAACGCTGGCATCGCGCATGGAAAATCGCCTTGATCACAAGCGCAAACCCCGACTGGCGGGACGATACCTCAGAAATCCCCGACCTCTAACGGTCCGCCCCGGGCTTGACCCGGGGCCTTGCGCCAATGAACCCGAGGCCCCGGGTCAAGCCCGGGGCGCGATCAACCCTCGATCCGCGTGAGGTCCGCCGCTTGCAGGCAGATATTGCGGATGCTGCTCAGCAGGTTGAGGCGGTTGCGGCGGATGACCGCGCTTTCGGCATTGACCTGCACGGCGGTAAAGAAGGCGTCAATCGGTGCCCGCAGCGCCGCCATCGCCCCCATCGCGCGCGCGAAATCCTCGGCCTTGAGCGCGCTGGCAATGGCGGGCTCTGCGGTGGCGAGCGCGGCAAAGAGCGCGCGCTCCTCGTCCGTTTCCGCGAATTTCACATCCGCGCCGTAGGAATATTCCACCCCGTCCTTTTCCTCGGCCTGAGTGAGGATATTGTTGGCCCGCTTGAAGCCCTGCAACAGGTTCTCGCCATCGTCGGTTTTCAGGAAATCGCTGAGCGCACGGGCGCGGTGGACGAGAAGCGTGAGGTCGTCATTGCCCGGCATCGCAAGGCAAGCGTCAATCACGTCATGGCGGATGCCTTCCTCGCGCAGATGGACCTTGAGACGGTCGTGGAGGAAGGCGAGGAGGTCATTCGTATCGCAGTAGCCCAAATGTCCATCGCGTTCTCGTGCGCCCACCGTGTCGGATGCCGATGCGAAAGGCCCAGGACGGCAATTCAATTGAAGTCGCACCCCATTCCCCAAAACCAACCGAATAACCCCCAAGGCCGCGCGCCTGAGCGCGTAGGGGTCTTTCGATCCCGTCGGTTTCTCGTCAATCGCCCAAAACCCCGTCAGCGTGTCGATCTTATCCGCCAGTGCCACCGCCACCGACACGGGCGCGCTTGGCACGGCGTCGCCCGGCCCGAGGGGCGAATAATGCTCTTGGCAGGCGGCCGCCACTTCTGCGGGCAATCCTGCCGCCTGCGCGTAATAGCGCCCCATCAACCCCTGCAATTCGGGGAATTCGCCCACCATGGCGGATTGCAGATCGGCCTTGGCGACCTTGGCCGCCTGCTCCGCCAGATCGGCATCGGCCCCCACAAGCGGCGCGATTTCACGCGCCAGCGCGGCGATACGGGCGATCCGGTCCGCCTGCGATCCCAGCTTGTTGTGAAAGGTGACATGCGCGAGCCCTGCGCCCATCCCTTCCAGCCCCTCGGCCTGAACGGTGCGCAGGTCGTTTTCCCAAAAGAATTTGGCATCCGACAGACGCGCCGCCAAAACCTTTTGATTGCCCGCCAGGATGGTCGCGCCCTGATCGGCGGTCTCGACATTGGCGACGGTGACAAAGCGTTCGATCCGTCCCGTCTTGGGGTTTCTCACCGAGAAGAACTTTTGATGTTCCTTCATAGAAGTCTGAAGCACCTCGGGTGGCAGGCCGAGAAAGGCGTCGTCGATCCGCCCCATCAGCACCACGGGCCATTCCACCAACCCTGCCACCTCGGCCAACAGGCCGCGATCCTCGACCAGTTCCAGCCCCGATGCAAAGGCCTGATTGCTGGCCTCTTGCCAGATATGCTGTGCGCGTTCCTCGGCCTCGAGGATGACATGCGCGCGGCGCAGCTTGGCGCGGTAATCGTCGAACGACGTGACGGCAAAGCCCCCCGCGCCCATGAAGCGATGCCCCTCGGTCGTGTTGCCCGCGCGGATGCCATCCACGTCGAGATCGACCACCGTCACCTCGCCCGCCTCATCGGTCAGAATGCAGAGGATGGAATGCAGCGGGCGCACCCAGCGCAACGATCCGGCCCCCCAACGCATCGACTTGGGCCAGGGGAAATTGCGGATGATCTTGTCGAGTTCCTCGGCCACGATGTCCGCCGCCGGGCGTCCGGGCTTGGTGATCGTGGCGAAATAGACCTGCCCCTTTTTTTCGTCGCGGATTTCAAGCTGATCGCGGCTCAGCCCCGCACCGCGCAAGAATCCCTCGATCGCCTGTTCGGGCGCATCGACGCGCGGGCCCTTGCGCTCTTCCTTGGTGGTCGGGCTCTGGCCGGTCAGCCCCTGCACCGTCAGCGCCAGCCGGCGCGGCGTGGAAAATGCCGCGGCCCCGGCATAGGTCAGCCCCGCCTCGACCAGCGCTTCCGTCAGACGGGCGCGCAGATCGTCGGCAGCCTTGGACTGCATTCGCGCCGGGATTTCCTCGGAAAAGAGTTCGATCAGGAGGTCAGGCATGGCTCAGTATCCTTGGGGCGGTTTCGGGCAATCGTCGGGCGCGGGCTGTCCGTCAAACACCACTTCGCCGCAGCGGTTGATCTGGTGCCAGACATAGCCGCGCCCATCCTCGGTGATGGCCACCACGCGGTCGACGCCGTAAATCACGTCGCGTTGCCCGAGAAAGGCCAGCGCGCTGCCCTCTTCCAGCGCCTGACCGATGGCTTGGGCGTCGTAGCAGTCGAACCAGTCGGGCGCGGTCAACGGCTCTGCCCGCTCGTAGATTTCATAGGTTTCGCTCAACAGCGCATGGCTCATCGGGGTGGTGAAACAGGCACGATAGCGGATCGGGCTGCTGTTGGCGTCGATCGCGGTAAAGCCGTCGTAGAGCACCGGTTCCGGCGCGCCCGTGACCAGCGAGGTCAGGACGACATCGTTGCTGCCATCCGCCGCCACCTCTTCGTAGAAGTGATAGACTTGCAAATAATACATGGCCGCACCGGCCACCAATGCCGAAATCAAGATCGCCCCCGCCAGTATCTTGCCCATTATGCCGCCTGCCCCCCGGCCTCTGTCTGCACAAAGGCATCGGCGCATTGCTTGGCCAGCGCCCGCACCCGGCCGATATAGGCCTGCCGCTCGGTCACGGAAATGACCCCGCGCGCGTCAAGCAGGTTGAAGATATGGCTGGCCTTGATGCATTGGTCATAGGCGGGATGCGCCATGATGATCCGCTTGCCGGTCTTGGGGTCCACCGCCTCTTGCGCGAGGGTGGCCTGACATTCGGCCTCGGCCTCTTCAAAATGCCGCAAGAGCACATCCGTATTGGCCACGTCGAAATTCCAACGGCTGTATTCTTCCTCGGTCTGGCGAAATACATCGCCATATGTGAGCGGAATTGGCGCGGAGGGATCGTTGAAGGGCATGTCCATCACATGGTCAATGCCCAGCACATACATCGCCAGACGCTCCAACCCATAGGTCAATTCGCCCGACACCGGCGCGCAGTCATGCCCGCCGACCTGCTGGAAATAGGTGAATTGCGACACTTCCATGCCGTCGCACCACACCTCCCATCCCAGCCCCCAAGCGCCGAGCGTGGGGCTCTCCCAGTCATCCTCGACAAAGCGGATGTCATGCAGCGCCATGTCGATGCCAATGGCGCGCAGGCTGCCAAGGTAAAGGTCCTGCATATTGGGCGGGCTGGGTTTGATCAGCACCTGATACTGGTAATAATGCTGCAAGCGATTGGGGTTCTCGCCATAACGCCCGTCGGTGGGGCGGCGCGAGGGCTGGACATAGGCCGCAGCCCAGGGCTTTGATCCCAAAGAGCGCAGCGTGGTGGCAGGGTGAAAGGTGCCGGCCCCCACTTCCATGTCATAGGGTTGCATCATGGCACAGCCCTGACCGGCCCAATAGGCCTGAAGCCGCAGGATGATCTCCTGAAAGCTGCGCGGTTTCTCGGTCCTGTCGCTCATGCCTGACCCCAATGCTGCCCCTGATTTGCCGCCCTTACCTAGGCCGGGGGCGCGGCAGGGTCAATCGGGCGTTTGGCCCCCGCCGCCACCGCGCAAAGCCCGAAGTTTTCGGGTGCATCGCCGCGCGATTTTGATAAAACGCCCAAAAGGTCTGAAGGACCGTAATCACGACAGAATTTAGGGAAGCTTATGGCGCGCATCTTACTGGGGTTCATTTTTTCGATTTTCATCGCATTGCCAGCGGCGCGCGCGCAGGAGGAGCCAGTGGTCTGGGTCCAGATCGAGGCACAGCCCAGCCTGACCGAAGCCCAAGCCGCCGCCCGGCGTTACGGGGCATCTCTGGCGGATGTGAACGGGTTTTCCCTTGGAAACGGCTGGTATGCCATCGCCCTTGGTCCGTATCGGCGCGAAGAGGCAGAGCGCGTGCTTCAGGTCTACCGCTCTGAAGGGGTGATCGCCCGCGACAGCTATATCGCCGCAAGCAGCGATTATCAGCAACAGTTCTGGCCCATCGGCACTAATCTGCTGGACGGTCAGGTCGCCCCCGCCCTCGCCGCACCCGACAGCCCGCCCGTCGTGGCGCTCGACCCGGCCCCCGCGCCCGTCCCCGAACCCGTGGACGAAACGCCGCGCCAGGCCCGCGAGAGCGAGAGCCAGCTTGACCGCGACGCACGCGCCACCTTGCAAGAGGCAATGACATGGGCGGGTGTCTATGACGGCGCGATAGACGCAGCCTTTGGCCAGGGCACCCGCGCCGCAATGGCCCGTTGGCAGACCCAGAACGAGTATGAGGCGACCGGCGTCCTGACCACCCGGCAACGGGCGGAATTGCTGCGCCAGTTCAATGCGGTATTCGACGGGCTCGGTCTTGAGGTGGTGCGCGACAATGCCACCGGCATCGCCATGGAATTGCCGACCGCCGTGGTGGATTTTGACCGCTACGAGCCGCCCTTCGCGCATTTCAACGCGACGGGCGATATCGACGCGCGGGTCCTTTTGATCAGCCAGACGGGCGACCGCACCACGCTGGCAGGGCTTTATGACATCATGCAGACACTGGCGATCGTGCCAGAGAACGGACCACGCAGCCTTGAGGGTGACAGCTTTACCCTGATTGGCGAAGGGGCTTTGCAGATTTCGCATACGCAAGTCTGGTTGCGTGATGGCGCGCTCAAGGGCTTCACCCTTGTCTGGCCTGCCGGGGACGAGGCCCGTCGCAGCCGCCTCTTGGGGCGGATGCAGGACAGCTTTGAGTGGTTGCCCGGCACGCTCGATCCCGCCGAAGGCAGCGGGGCGCAGGATATCGACCTGGTCTCGGGTCTGGAAATCCGCAAGCCGAAACAGGCGCGCTCCGGATTTTATGTCGATGCAAGCGGCGCCGTGCTGACCACCGCCGAGGCGGTGGCCGGATGCGGGCGGATCACCATTGACGAAAGCTATG
Organism: Roseovarius mucosus DSM 17069; assembly: GCF_000768555.3. Classification (GTDB taxonomy): domain Bacteria; phylum Pseudomonadota; class Alphaproteobacteria; order Rhodobacterales; family Rhodobacteraceae; genus Roseovarius; species Roseovarius mucosus. The sequence goes on along the minus strand of NZ_KN293975.1, from coordinate 217,480 downwards.
AGGCCGACGTCGTGCTGAGCGATGCCGCCTTGGGCGTGGCGATCCTGCGCCCCCGGATGCCGCTGGCACCGCTGCGCGTGGCGTCGTTTCAAGAGGTGACACCGCGCTTGCTGAGCGATGTGGCGGTCGCGGGCTATTCCTATGGCGGCCTTCTGGGCGCGCCCACCGTCACCTTCGGCCAACTGGCCGAATTGGAGGGGCTGAACGGCGAAACCCATCTCAAGCGGCTTGCCCTTGCAGCGCTCGAGGGCGATGCCGGGGGTCCCGTGCTCGATGCCGGAGGGGCAGTGCTGGGCATGTTGCTGACACGGGCGCAGGATGGCCGCGCCCTGCCGGAAGAGGTCAGCTTTGCGGCGACCAATGGCACGTTGCAAGACGTGCTGACGCGCGGCGGCATCACCCCGCGCCTGACCTCGGATCAGGGACGTCTGTCGGCAGAAGCACTGACGGATCAGGCGGGCGACATGACCGTTCTGGTCAGTTGCTGGGAATGATCAAGCGGTGAGGCGGGGCGGGATCACCCTGCCCCTACTCCCCCTTGATCTGCACCGAAAAACTGCGCTGCGCCCCCGAGGGCGGGGGCGGGAAACGGTGCGGCGCGCTCGACCACGGTCAGGGCCGCACGGTCAAGCCGGGTCGAGCCCGAGGAGCGCGCGACGCGGACCGAGGCCAGACGCCCCCCTTCCGAAATTGAGAACTGCACAAGCGCCGCGCCGCGCGTGTCGGCGCGGGGGCGCGGCACCCGCGCAAGGTGGCGCATCACCTGACCAGGATAGGTGCTGGCAGCAGCATTGCCCTCTGCCGCGCTCTGGCTCGCGGTGGGGCGGCCTTGTCGCTTGGCTGTGGCCGTCTCATGGCCGGTCATGCTGCCGCGGGTGGCGGTCTGATCGGCATTGCTGCCGGAGGTGCGCCGCACCTCGGCCCTCTCCTCAGGCTCTGCGCGTCGCACCTCGGGGGCCGCAGCATGATCCGGGCGCGCCTCGGGGCGGCGCGAGACTTGAAGGCCGGTCTCGGCATTTGTCTGGGCGGTGATCCGTGACGGCAGTGCGGGGGCGGCAAACGCCGAGTCTTGCGCCGGGGCCGCCGCAACCGGAAGAGCCGTGGCGGCCTCTGTGACGTGCTGCGGCGCTGATGGCTCTGCGACCTCGGGCCGTGCCGGGCGCAGAATGTCCTCTGCCCACACAGTCGGTGTGACGCTGGCCTCTGACACGGGCCGCGCCGCCCCAGCCACCATATCGGCAAAGCTCGAACCCAGCGTGACCTCGGCCACGCCCGCGCCGCCTTCGACCTCTGCCCGCATCGGCGGCGCAGAGGCCCATATCCCGGCGCCATGCAGCCCCAGCGCCGTGACCGCACAAACCGACAGCACAAATCGCGAGCTTCGGATCATGGCAGCCCCCGTTGCGTGACCATCACCACCCGCCCCGCCCCTGCCCGGCGCAGCGCCTCGCCCAGCCGCAAAAGATCCGCCGCAGGCAGGGCCGCATCAGGCACAAGGCGCAGGGTGGCGCGCGCCGCCTCGGGGAGCGCGGCGACATAGGCGGCGGCATCCGGCTGGGGCTGGCCACGGTAAACCAGCCGCCCATCGGCATGCACCACCAGCGCATCGGGTGGCGCGCGCCCCTCCATATCCTCGGTGCGCACCAGCCTCAGATCGCCGTCCAGCGGCGGGGCCAGCGTAGCGGCAGCCATGAAGAAAATCAGCATCAGGAACACGATATTGATGAGCGCAATCGTCGGCTCGCGGCGGGAACGGTTCGCGGTCATGACGGCACCAGAACCTGCACTGAGAGCTGCGGGATACCGCGCAAAGCCACCAGCAGATCGGTCAGACGCTGCGCGCTGACACCCGCATCGGTGCTGATCAGCACGCGGGTATCGCCCTCGGCCAGCGGCGCAATCGCCGCGGCCAACCCATCGAGCGGCACCGCGCGTGCATTGATCCGCAGCTCCTCTGCGCGCAGTTGCAGAAAGATAGGGCGCGCCTCGGACACAGTCTGCCCCTGCCCCGCCGTGGCCAGATCCACCTCTGAGAATTGCGCAAAGGTCGAGGAAAGCATGAAGAACAGCAACAGCAGGAAAATCACGTCGATAAGCGAGGTGAGCGACAGCTTGCGCCGCTGGAACCCCGCCCTAGGCATATGCGGGCACCGCCCGGCCCTGTGGCGAACCTTCTGGCGCTGCCCGCCCATCAGGGCCCAGCACAACGCTCAGCGCGTGATCGGCCAGCGTGCGCTCTTCCGCCATCCGCGCCTCGAACCAAGACAGCACGACCGAAGCGGGCATCGCCACCGCCAAACCGGCGGCGGTGGTCAAGAGCGCCACCCATATCCCTCCCGCCAAGAGCGACGGATCAACTTGCGCCCCCGCCGATTGCAGCGCCTGAAATGCCTCGATCATCCCCAACACCGTGCCAAACAGGCCCAAGAGCGGCGCCACCTGCGCCACCGTGTCGAGAAAGCGAAAGCCGCGCTCGAGCCGGGCAAAGCGCGCCTCGGCCTCGGCTATCAGCCGCCGCGTGGCCGCGCCATCCTGCGGATCGGCGGCAAAGGCGCGGGCCATGACCGGGGCCAGATAGCTCTGCGAGGTGGCAAGCGTCCGGTGCGCGGCAGAGACCGCACCCCGGTCCCATTCGGTCACGGCGGCGCGCAGCGCGCGGTGCCGCCCCACGCCAGAGGCGCGGAATTGCCAGAGCTTGTAGAGAATGACCGCCAGCGTGCCGACCGAAAGCACGGCGATAAGGGCGATCACTGGCCCGCCCATGGCGATCACCCCCTCAAGCCGCGCGATCATGGCCCCGGCCCCGTTCATCCTGTCACCTCGATATGGGTCTCGCTTGCGAGGCGCAGCGCCGCGAGACAGGCACCGGGGGCTATCCCCGCCCCGTCACAGGTGCCGATGCCGTTGATCAGCACGGCCCCGATTCCGTCACAGCCCTGCCCCGCCAGATCGAATTGCCGCACGCGCGGGCGCCCCTCGGGCAGCGCGCCGAAATCAAAGAGCGTCAGGCTGGCCACCCGCCCCGCCGCGTCAAAAAGAACCGCCTCGGCCACCAGCCGCTCCAACGCCGCAGCCAGATCATTTTGCAGCACGAAGGTCAGGCGGCAGCCGCCCGCCTCGGTGGTCTCTGTGCTGTTGAGGGTGAGCGCCAGCGCAGGGGCCGTGCGCTCCTCCGCCAGCGCCGGGGTCATCGCGCCGAAAAAGGCTGCAACAAGGCAGGGACGCAGGCCGCAAGATGCCGTCATGGAATGCTCCTTTCCCTCTGTCGTTCGAGGGGATGGGAACCGCATGGCTGGCACGGGGCTGGCACGGGATGGAAGGTGAATCGCACCGGGCTGGCGCGAGGGATGCGGTGTTTCTGGCTGAGTTGACTGAAAGAGTCAAGTTTACTTCAAATCGTGTTGCGCCCCGTCGAACCCACACACGTCCCGGGCTTGACCCGGGACCTTGCCGAGGCAGCCCCGAGGCCCCGGCTCGGGGGCCGGGGCGATGGCCCCCGAGCGGACACCACCCGCTCTGGCAGGCGTGTCACTCCTTGGTCTGGTCTTTACTCTGCACCCCCGTTGGCGCGGGCCGGGTTTGCGGCGGCTGACCTGTCACCGCCTGCTCTCGCACCGCGGCCCCGGCCCGCGCCGCCTGAAGCGATTGCAGCCCGCGATGCCGGGCCTGACAGGTGTCGCAGTCCACTTTTGGCGCAACAGGCGCCTCTTGGGCGGCCCCGACAGAGGCCACGCAGAGCAGGACCGCGAGCAGCAAGCGTGCCGTCATGCCAGCACGGGCGCTGAGGCAAGGTAACGCTCCAGCGGCGCGTAAGACTGCGCGTCGCCGGTATTTTCAAGGGCCAGATACTCGAGTGCGGCCACCTCATGCCCGGTCAGGAACCGCAGGCGCGGCTGATCCGCCTCTGGCCCCATCGCCTCGAGCGCCTCAAAGGCCGCAAGATAGGCGGGGTAAGTGCGGTTCATCTCATCCAGCAGCCCGGCCCATGTCCCCGGCGCGCGGCGCGCCTGTTCGTGACCGCTTGCGGTCAGGCTCTCGACCGACCGGGGCGAGAGGGCATACTGCGCGACAAGCGGGGCAACGCCCGCCGCCGCGTGGCGTTCGACCTGGGCCAAAAGCATCAGGCGCTTGTGCTGCGCAGGGTCGGGAAAGCGGCGGGCGAGGCCCTCAAAATACGCCTCCCCCTCGATCTCTTCCTCGTAATAGAGCAAGAGCTTGGCAAGATAGGTCTGGTCCGGTTGGCTCATATCGGCTCTCCTCTTGTCTCTGCGGCACCGACGGGCGCGCCCACGTCGATCCGGTCCTGTTTCATCGGCAGGTCCGGATCAAGCGGAGCGTCCAGTTCCTGCGCATAGCGGTGCCCGGCATGAACCGCCGCCGCGATGATCGCCGGGGCCTCGCAATCGCCGATGCGTGCTAGGGTGAAGGGCAGCGGACCGGCCATGGCGCGCAAGTCTTGGTAAAGCCCATCCTCGGGACGCCGAGCGCTGACCATCACGAGATGCGTGGCAGGCAGGATCAATTCTGCTCCGCCATAGGCGCAGGGCAGGACGATCGCGCGCCCGTCAAACCCCGCGATTTCGCGTGCTGGTTCGAACCGGACACCAAGGCCTTGCAGGTGGCGGCGCACTCGCCAGCGTTCGGCGGTATGGCCCGCCCAGCGCGACAGGCTGTCGTCGGGGGTGGCCAATGTCACGTCGAGCCCTGCCGCGCGCAGACGCTCGGCCACGACGCCACCCATGTAATAGCCATCGCCGTCATACACCACGGTCGGCCCATCGGGCAGGCGGCCCGCCATGATATCGTCGGGCGTCAGGATACACGCCTCTGCCGCGCCCTTGGCCACGGGATAGAACACCTCGCCATCAAAGACGTCCTTGCGCCAATACGCGCCGGTGGCGATGGCCACGTGATCGGCCCCCACGTCCAGAACATCCTGCGCCGTCAGGCGGCTTTCGCGGAAAATCCCGACATTGGGCATGTCGCGCAAGGCCTGCTCGCGGTAGTCGCGCACGCGGATATGTTCGCGCAAGCCCGGCAGGCTGGCCTCGCGCAGAACGCGCCCGCCCAATTCGCGCGTGGCCTCGGCCAGCGTCACGCGATAGCCACGTGCCCCCAGTGCGCGCGCCGCCTCCAGCCCCGCCGGACCCGCGCCGACGATCAGCACATGGGCGTCGCGCGACCGTGGCGCGATGCGTTCGGGATGCCAGCCGCGCCGCCACTCCTCGCCCATGGTCGGGTTTTGCGTGCAGCGGATCGGCACGCCCAGACTGTCGCCGGAATAACAGACGTTGCAGCCGATACATTCCCGAATGGCCCCGAGCCTGCCCTCGGCGATCTTGCGCGGCAGAAACGGGTCGGCAATCGACGGGCGCGCGGCCCCGATGAAATCCACGATGCCGCGCCGGATTTGGGCGGCCATCGTATCGGCCGAGGTAAAGCGGCCAACGGTGACAACCGGCTTGGTCGTGACCGATTTCACCCATGTCATGTAAGGCTCCAGCGCGCCCTCCTTGACGAAGCGCGACACGCCCATTTCCAGCGAATAATCGGCGATGTTGATATCCCAGAGATCGGGCAATTCGGCCAGCATCGCGAACATCTCGCGCCGCTCGCCCCAGACGGGATGCCCGTCGCGATCTCCCTCTTCATCCGCCGCGAACCGCACCGCCACGGCGCAGCGGTCGCCCACGGCTTCCTTGGTCTCGTCTATCAGTTCGCGCACCAGTCGCACCCGGTTTTCTAGGCTGCCGCCGTATTCATCGCCCCGCGTGTTGATGCGCGGATTGAGAAAATTCGAGATCAGATAGCCATGCGTGGCATAGACATAAACGATGTCAAAACCTGCATCGCGGGCGCGCAGGGCGGCGCGTTTGTGCCAGTGGCGGAACTGGCGGATATCGGATTTGTCCATGGCGCGGGTCTGATAGGGATGCCCCGCGAGATTGGGCACCGACCCCAGATCCATTGGCGGCAGACGCGTCATCATGTTGGGCGTGCGCGCGCCCCCATACCAAAGCTCTGCCCCCGCAAGCGCCCCATGTTCATGCACGGCCTCGGTCATCAGGGCATGGGCGCGCACGTCGCTCTCGTCCCAGAGCGAGGCCGACGGGTGTGGCAGGTCATCAGATGTCGGGTGGATGGAATTGTATTCGGTGCAGACCACACCCCAGCCACCCTCGGCCTTGACGCCCCGCATGGCCGCAAGTGTGCGCGGCCGCATCCAGCCCATGCCGGTGCAATGCGGCACCTGATAGAAGCGGTTGGGCGCGGTGACAGGGCCGATGCGCACCGGCTCGAACAGAATATCGTGACTTGGGTTGCGAGTCATCCAAGCTTCTCCGCGCGGCAAGCGGTCTCGGCGCGCGCCCCCTTCGGCATCTCGAAATGCAAAGGAAAGGCCATGGCCAGATAGGCCTGTACCTTGGCGCGCGCCGCATCGCGATCAAACGTGTCGGGATACATCAGGATATTGAGCCAGAGCCCATCATAAAGCCCTTCAAGCGTATGCGCGATGGTATCGGCCGGCGGGCCGGGATAGCCGCCCTCGCGTGCAATCTCGCGGCACAGGCGTTTCGAGAGGGCAAAGCGTTCGTCGTCGAGGGCATCGACCAGTGCGCGGTAAACCGTGCGCCGCCCGCCCTCGCCAAAAAACGCATACCACACCGCCAGTTTCCGGGGCGTGCAGATCTTGGGGTCGAAGTGCGACTCGACAATCGCCATCAACTTGTCCCGCGCGCTCAGCCCTGCATTCCCATAGGCGCGCCGCCAATGGTCATGGTGTTCGCGCGCCAGAAACTTGAGCGTTTCCTCCAGCAGGTTCTGCTTGCTCTGAAAATGAAAGTTCACGAGGCCAAGCGACAGCCCGGCAATTTCCGTGACCGTGGACATCGTGGTGCCAGCAATGCCGTATTTTGCGATGGAATCGATGGTGGCCTCGATCAATTGTCTGCGCCGGACAGTTTTGGGTTCGGTGCGGCGGGGCTTGCCGGTAACGGAGGTTGGCGTCGCGGTCTCTTGCATGGGTTTGTCGGGGCTGGCGCTCTGGCACCGCATACCCCTCTCCTTTGATTAATCTATGTCGAGCATGACAATGGACTCGGGTGACCATGAGAGCCAGAGTGCCTGACCCTCGGGCAGATCATGGCCCCCCATCAACCGATGGGAGTTGGGGGCAGAGACCGCGACCGGCTCTGCCTTGCCGGGAATGCTGAGGTAATATTGGCTGCGTTCGCCCATATAGGCGGCTGTGCGCAAGCGCCCCTCGACCGCAAGCCCCCCCTCTGGCCTCTTGGGCGAGAGGCTGAATTTCTCGGGCCTGAGGGCGATTTGCACCGGGGCCCCGTCGGGTTTCGTCAGCTGTGCCGTTGCCATCGGGATGGTGCCCAGCCCCTCGGCCTCGATCGCGGCCATGACAGAGCCATTGCGCCGCACGGTGCCGCGAAAGAAATTCATGGTCCCGATAAAGCTGGCCACGGCACGCGTTCTCGGGGTCTCGTAGAGACCGGCCGGCGTATCCACCTGCAACACCTTGCCCCCGGACATGACCGCGATCCGGTCTGATAGGGTCAGCGCCTCTTCCTGATCGTGGGTGACAAAGACAAATGTGATGCCGACCTGTCGTTGCAGCGCGCGCAATTCCAGCTGCATCTGCTCGCGCAACTGTTTGTCGAGCGCCCCCAAGGGTTCATCGAGCAACAGCACCTTGGGCCGCAGGATAAGGGCGCGCGCCAGGGCGATGCGCTGGCGCTGGCCTCCCGACAGCTCATTGGCCTTGCGGTTGCCATAGCCCGGCAGCTTGATCAGATCGAGCATCTCTTCGACCATCTCGGCACGGCGGGTGGAGGCCAGCTTTTGCTTGCGCAGGCCATAGGCGATATTGTCGCGCACGTTGAGATGCGGGAAAATCGCATAGCTCTGGAACACCATGTTGACCGGGCGGTGATGCGGCGGCACGTCCGACATCGGTTGATCGTCGATGAAAATCTCGCCCTTCGACGGGGCTTCGAACCCCGCCAGCATCCGCAAAAGCGTTGTCTTGCCACAGCCCGAAGCCCCGAGCAGGGAAAAGAACTCGCCCTGCCCAATGTCCATCGATATATCTTCGATGGCGGTAAAGGCCCCAAAGCGTTTGCTGACACTGCGGATAGAGATGAAACGGTCCGAGGGGGTCATGGATGAGGGGGCCTTCACTCTTGTTCCTCCAGGCCTTTGCGCCCGATCCATTGGGCGACAAAAACAAGGGCGAAAGACACGAAAAGGATCAGCGCCGCCATGGCCAGCACCGAGGGGAATTCCTTGGGAAAGCGCAATTGCCCCCAGATATACATCGGCAGTGTCGGATCGGTGCCGGTCAGGAAAAACGCCATGATGAATTCGTCAAACGAGATGGTGAAGGTCAGCAGCAGGCTCGCCACGATCCCCGGCATGACCATCGGAAAGGTCACGCGCCAAAATGTCCACCAGCCGTTTTCGCCCAGATCGGCCGAGGCTTCTTCCATCGAGGGATCGAACCCCTCAAAGCGCGGCAATAGCGTGGCGACCGCAAAGGGTAGACAGATGATGAGATGCCCAAGCCCCACCGTATAAAGCGAAAGCGGCACGCCCAGCCGGCTGAGCAGCACCAAAAGCGCCACGCCAAAGATGATGCCGGGAATGACCAGTGGCATCATGATGAAGGTCACAAGCGCCCCCTTGCCCCGCATCCGGGTGCGGGTGATCGCACGCGCCGCCATCACCCCCAGCACGGTTGAGATGACAGAGACCACCAGCCCCACCTTGACGCTGTTCCAGAGCGCGTTCCAAACCGGCTCGCGGGTCCAAAGCTCGCCATACCACTTAAGAGTTACGCCCTGAAGTGGAAAGCGGACATAGATTGAATCGTTGAAACTGAAGAGCGGGATGAAAAGCACCGGCACATAGAGCACGATCAGGAACAGCACCGCGTAGAGTTGCAGCGCGCGGTTCGGGCGCTTGATATAGCTGCTCATGTGATGCGCCCCTGCACCTTGCGCGTGACAAGCAAAAACACCAGCGCCAGCGCCGCGATCCAGAGCATCAGGACAATCGACAGCGTGGCCCCCATCGGCCAGTTGTTGACCGCGCCGAATTGCAACTGGATGAGATTGCCGATCATCGCCCCATCCGGCCCGCCCAAGAGCGCAGGCGTGATGTAATCGCCGGTGGTGGGGATATAGATCAGGAACGAGGCCGCGATCACCCCCGGCATAGACAGGGGCAATGTCACGCGGAAAAACCGTGCCATCGGCCCGTCGCCCAGATCGGTCGCGGCCTCCAGAAGCGAGCGGTCGATCTTTTCCAGCGACACATAGAGGGGCAGAATGGCAAAGGCCGCCCAGGCATGCGCCAGCGTGATGATCACCGCCGTCGGGCTATAGAGCAGGAAACTGAGCGGCGCCTCGATCAGCCCCGCCGACATCAGCCCGGAATTGATCACGCCCTCATAGCCAAGGATCACCTTCCACGCAAAGACCCGCAAGAGATAGCTGGTCCAGAATGGCAGGGTCATCAGGATGATCCACATCATCTTGTTTCTGTGGACATGGAAGGCCACGTAATAGGCCATCGGATAGCACAAGAGCACCGTAATCGCCGTGGCCACCCCGGAAATCCAGAAGGATCGCAGCAAAAGCGTGCCATAAATCGGCTCGTTCCAGCTTCGGACGTAATTGGCGAGCGTGAGGGTGGTGTCAAAGCCAAAGCCATGCCGGGTCCAGAGGCTGATCACAATGAGAATAACAAAGGGCACCACAATGCCAAAGGTCATGATCGTGAGTGTGGGGGCCATCATCAGATAGCCGCGCGCGCTCTCGCTGCGGTGAAACAAGCGTAAAATGCGCGACCCAGACGCGCGGGGCGGCCCGTCCGCTGTGCGGCGTTTCGGCAAAGAGGTTTCGGCCATTCCTGCGCGCACTCCTCAGAGGCTGGATCAATCGGCCCGCCCGCCGGGGCGGACGGGCGGTGCGGGCGGGGTCAGAACCCGGCCTTGATCTGCTCGAAGAGCTCGTTCATCTGGGTTTCCCATTCCTGCGTCTGCGGCTGCTGGAAATGCCCCGCGTTCAGGATCTCGACCGGATTCTTGCTCAGGCCAAGCCCCGCCAGCGTCTCTTCGTCGAACTTGTCGAAGGCCTTGCTGTTGGAATGGCCATAACCCCAGTCGTTGATCATGAAATGCCCGGTCTCGACGCTGAGCAGCGAGTCGATCACGTCATAGGCCCGGTCGAGATTGGGCGCGTCTTTGTGAATCATCACGCCGCAGACCCATGTCAGCGCGCCTTCCTTGGGCCGCGCGAATTTTACAGGTATGCCCTCGGCCTGAAGCAGCACAGCAGAGCTGTTCCAGGTCATCGAGGCCACCATTTCCCCCGCCGAGAGCGCCTGTTCCAGCGTGGTCGTATCATCCGTATAGAGCCGGATCAGCGGGCGTTGTTCCCGCATCACGGCGGCGATCTTGTCAAAGGCTTCGGGCGTGTCGATATTGGCGAAATCGACGCCGGCCTTGATTGCCCCGCACCACCAGGCATCACCACCCGAGGCCAGCGACCCCAGCCGCCCGGAATAGCGCGGGTCCCACAGGATGTCCCAGCTTTCCTCGCCCTCCAGCTCCACAAGGTCGGTGCGATAAGTGACAGAGGTCTGCCCCCAATCGAACGGCGCCATCCAGACCTTGCCCGCCTCGGCATCATTGCCCGGCAGATCGACCAGTTCCGGGATCACATCGCCCCAGTTGGCGACGCGGCTGGTGTCAATCGGCTGGAACAGCCCCGTCTGCACCCAGCGCGGCATCGACTGGTTGCAGGGGTGCGAGACATCGACGACAAAGCCGCCGCGCATCTTGGTCAGCGCCTCTTCCGAGCCGCCGAAAATGGCGAAATTCGGCAGAGCGCCGTTCTTTTCCTGATAGGGGCCAAAAAGTTCAGGGATGTCATAGCCCCCCCAAGTGAAATAGGTGGCCTGATCGCCCTCGGCGGCCATGGCACGGCGTGCAGGCAACGGCACGGTGGTCAATGCCACCCCCGCGGCGAGCAACCCCTTGGTGAATTTGCGTCGGCTCAACTTACCTTGGCGCACAGCGCCGAGTTGGTCCAGAATGTCCATGTGGTCCCAGTCTCCCCTGTTGGCGCAGGCCCACTTTGCCGGTGGGTCCCGTCACGCAATCGTTATGGTTCATGCGCCACAGCTCAGGACAGTTGACATTTTCCGTCGCTCGGGCATGTCATTGAATGGTCGTTCAATCATCTCAGCCATTTGGGAATCGAGTCAAGGACTTTGCTCGACCCCGCTGCGGCGGGGACATGTGCTGGCGTCGGAATGATCAAGGATCGCGCAGCTCAGGCGCAATAAACAGGTCAAAGGAGACACGACATGCGCGACAATTCCGGCATCATCCGCCTGAACCCGAACGGCCCTGCAGGGTTGACACCCGTGCCTATCGACCCGGCCGAGTTTGAAACCCCGCCCGAGGCGCAGGCCCTGCATGTCTATTTTGCCGATGCCGACCTTGGCCTCACTGTCGGCGTCTGGCACTCGACCCCGATGCACGAGGCCTTCGGTCCCTTTCCAGGGGACGAGTTCATCGTCCTGCAGGAGGGCGCGTTCAAGTTGCGCGATGCCGCGGGTGCGAGCATGGGGGCCAAGGCGGGGCAATGTGCCGCCATCCGCAACGGCATCCCGGTCAGCTGGCAGCAGGAGGACCCTGTCCGCAAATTCTTCATGACCTACAACGATCCCCGCGCCGCAGCGCCACAAGACCTGACGGCAGAGGGCGGCTTGGTCGTGCTCTCGCCCGAGATGACGTTGACCGATGGCGAACTGATGGAGGACACCAGCACGCCACAACGCGACCGTGTCCTCTTCAGCAGCGATCTGGGCAATTTCGACATCGGCCTGTGGGATACCCAGGTGCTGAATACCGAACTGGAACCCTTCCCCTATCACGAAATGGCACAGGTTCTGGAGGGCGAACTGTATCTGACCGAAGCGGACGGCACCCGGCACCATTTCACGGCGGGCGACGTGTTCTTTATCCCGGCAGGCACGCCCTGCATCTGGCATGTGCCCAAGTACCTACGCAAATTCTACGCAGCCCTCGATCCCGCGAACCGCCCCCAGGGCTGATCGCGCCGCGTCAGGTTGTGGGCGCGCGCAGCAGGTCCGGCACCAGCCGCGACAGGCACACTTTGCTCGCCGCCAAGGCGCGGGCGCGGTCATAGCTTTCGGGTGCGAGATGCAGGCGTTGCCAATAGCCATCGGTGAGGGATTCCATCCACTCGGCCAATTGCTCCGCCTCCGTTTGGCTAGATTGAGGCAAGAGCGCCGCCCAGATGCCCGACAGCGCCGCATGGCGCCGCATGTCGAACTCTGCCGCGACCTCGGCGTAATGTCCCGTAAACCGCAATTCACCCCAGAACGCGAACCAGAGCGGCAGGACATCGGGGCCACAGGCCTCGGCGCTGAAATCCGCCGCAAGAAGGGCCATCAGCCGGTCCAGCGGCGCCTCGCCCGCCCCCTCCAGCGCCCGCATCCACAGGCTCTCATAGCCTTCATATAGGTCGCGCAGCGTCTCGGTCAGCAGCCCACCTTTCGAGGTGAAATAGAACACCGCCACGCCCTGCGACAGCCCTGCCTCATCGGCGACGGTGGCCAGCGTGGTGCGTGCCAGACCATGCGTCAGGATCGACCGCCGCGCCGCATCCAAGAGCTGCCTGCGGCGACGTTCGGCATTCTCCTTGCGCTCTTTTCGCGGTTTTCTGGTCGTTGCCCCGCCCACTTCTGGCCCTTTTCCTAACGGTTCCCTCATCCATGCCACAGGTCGCGCAGCGCGTCAGCCCATAAAAATTTATTTGAGCGCTCAAAAAACTTTACGACGAAATCCGACTTGGCTAGGATGACGACAGGAGCACCGCCATGCGACCCCAATCCTCATTTGACGCCATCATCATCGGCGCGGGCCATAACGGCCTGACCGCCGCCGCCTATCTGGCACGCGCAGGCCGTCAGGTGCTGGTTGTGGAAAAGAACGACTGGATCGGCGGCGCGGCGGTGAGCCGCTCGCTGCACGAAGGGTGGACCTATTCCAACTGCTCTTATGTCTGCTCGCTCTTGCGGCGCGAGATTGTGCGCGATCTCGACCTGCCGACATACGGCCTACAGGTGATTCCCTATGAGGGCGGGGCGAGTTTCACGCCGGACGGCGATTACTTCGCTTATTATTCGGATCATCACGCGCTTCAGCGCGAAATGGCGCGCCATTCGCCCCGCGATGCCGATGCCTATCCGCGCTATGCGCAGATGATCCTGCGGCAATGCCGGTTCATCCGCCCGTTTCTGTTGCGCGACGCGCCTGATCCCGCCTCGCTGCGCCCGCGCGATCTGGGCGAAATGGCCTATATGGTGAAACAGGCGCATGGGCTGGGGCGCAAGGAGCTTGCCGAAACTCTGCGCTTCTGGACCATGTCAATCGGCGATCTTCTGGACGAGCATTTCGAGAGCGATCTGATCAAGGCGCATCTGGCCGGGTCGGGCATCATCGGCACGGGGCTCGGCGTCTATTCGCCGGGCACCGCCTATGTGCTCTTGCATCATTACATGGGCGATATCGACGGCGGCATCGGGGCTTGGGGCTTTGCGCGCGGCGGCATGGGGGCGATTTCCAACGCGCTCGGCGCGGCCTTTGGGGCGGCGGGCGGCACCATTCATGTTGGCGCAGGCGTGGCGCAAATCCTCGTCAAGGAGGGGCGCGTGACCGGCGTGGCGCTGGAGGATGGCACCGAATATCACGCGCCGGTCGTGGCCTCGAACATGGATGTGAAACGCACATTCCTGAACCATGTCGACCGCGCCGCCCTGCCCGAGGAGTTCACCCGCGCGGTGGAGCGGTTCAAGATCCGGGGTTCCTCGGCCAAGCTCAACATCGCGCTCGACCGCATGCCCGCCTTTCCGGCCGCGCCCGCACATGCCAGCTTCCTGCGCGGCGATCTGCATGTCACGCAAAGCCTATGGGAGTTGGAGCGCGCCTATGACGACTGGAAGGCCGGGCGCTGGTCGGCGCGCCCCTATATCGACATGCTGATCCCCAGTCAGATCGACCCGACCATGGCCCCGCCGGGCAGCCACATGATGACGGTCTTTGTGCAATACGCGCCCTATGATCTGGCGGCAGATGGCCAGCGCAGCGGCCAGAACTGGACGGACGCGGCGCGGCACGCGCTGGCCGAGACCGTCTTGGACCAGATTACCATTGCCTGCCCGGATATCCGCGAGCGCATTCAGCATATGGAGGTCCGCTCGCCGCTGGAATTGGAAACCGAGGTCGGGCTGACCGAGGGCAATATCTTTCAGGGCGAGTTGACCTTTGATCAGCTCTTCTTCAACCGGCCCGTGCCCGGCTATTCCGGCTATGGCTCGCCCATCGGCGGGCTCTATCTCTGCGGCTCGTCTGCCCATCCGGGCGGCGGGGTGATGGCAGCACCGGGGGGCCAACGCCGCCCGCGCCATCCTGCGGCGCGAATGGCCCCGCGCGCCGCGCAAGGGCTATGCGGCATGAGCATCACCCGCACCTTTGACGCCATCGTGATTGGCGGCGGGCTGAACGGCCTCGCGGCGGCCGGGGTGCTGGCGCAGGCGGGGCAATCGGTTTGCCTGCTGGAACGCGCGGCGCATCTGGGCGGCATGGCCGCCCCCGATGCCAGCGGCGCGCCGCGCATGGCACATCTGCTCTATAATCTCAGCCCCTTGGTGCGGCGCGAGTTAGGCTTGGGTGCCCGCGATTGGCCGTTCGAAACTGTGGCTTTACCCACGGTGGCGCTCTCCGAAGATGGCCGCCATGTGGTCACGCAAGGTGCAAGCGTCCGCTTTGCCGATGGAGGCACACACCCCGATGCGGCGGCCTTTGCCGCGCTCTTCCAGCGGCTGACCACCTACGTCGCGCTTCTGCGCCCTCTGGCCGAGACCGCCCCGCCGGGGGGCGCGGCACCCCTTCTCTCGCCGGACCGGATCAAGGAGATATGGCGCTTGGGCCGCATGGGCCTTGGCCTGCGCCGCTTGGGCAAGCCCGAGATGCGACGTTTCCTGCAAACCCTGCTCTCAAATGCCTATGACCTCATCCTTGACGAGCTGCCCGATGGCCCCCTTGCGGGCCTTTTGGCGGCGGATGCGGTGCGCGGGGCGGCGGCGGGGCCACGCGCACCCGGCACGGTTTTTGGCCTTCTTTACCGCATGGGGCATGGCGGCGGAGCAAGACTGCCGAGGGGCGGCATGGCGGCGGTGATCGACGCCTTTGCCGGGGCCGCCGGGCGGGCTGGCGCGGTGATCGAGACAGGCTGCGGCGTGGCCCGCATCCTCACGGAGCAGGACCGCGTGACCGGGGTGATCACCGACCGGGGCGAGACACTCCATACCGCCCGCGTCCTGAGCAGCGGCGGCGCGCGGATCACCGCAGAGATGACGGGGCTTGCGCATTTCGACATCGAAACCACCCGCCGCCTGCGCCATATCCGCGCGCGCGGCACGGTGGCCAAGATCAACCTGACGCTTGACGCCCTGCCCGCGATCCCCGGCCTGCCCGATGATCTGCTCTCGGCCCGCCTGGTGATTGCGCCCTCCGCCACTTATGTCGAAGACGCCTTCAACCCCTCGAAATACCGCGAAATATCGTCCCATCCGGTGATCGAGGCAGTCTTGCCCGGTCAGACGGACCCGGCGCAGCGCGGGGCCAGGGGCCATGCCCTGTCGCTCATCGTGAGCTACGCGCCGGTTGATCTGGCGGGCGGCTGGAACGCAGCCGCACGCGATGCCTTGCTCCAGACCACCCTCGAAACGCTCACCCGCTATGCCCCCGGCCTGCCCCAGCTTGTGACCGGGGCCGAGGTGATCCCGCCCGACCGGATCGAAGCCGAGACCGGCGCGCCGGGCGGGCATTGGCATCATGCGGAAATGAGCCTCGATCAGCTTCTCACCCTGCGTCCTTCCATCGGCATCGGACGCTATAGGATGGGGCCATCAGGCCTCTACCTTTGCGGGGCCTCCGCCCATCCTGGTGGCGATCTGATGGGGCTGGCGGGGCGCAATGCGGCGCACGCCGCCTTGAGGGGCACGTCATGAGCATCGCCACCGATCCCAAGCTGGGCCTGATCGACGGGCCCGTGCATTCGCGACTTGCCGCGCTCAACCGGGCGCAGGGCTGGTATGGCTGGGCCGGCTATGCGGCACCCTCGATGCTCGACACGGTGGAGTTCGAATATTTCGCCCTGCGCAATCAGGCCGCGCTCTTCGATATCTCTCCGCTGCACAAATACCGCATAACCGGGCCGGATGCCGCGCGCGTTCTCAACCGCCTTGTCACCCGCGACGTGACCAGAATTGCGACAGGCCGGGTCGGCTACGCGGTCTGGTGCGACGAAGAGGGCATGGTGATTGACGACGGCACGCTCTTTCACCTCGGAGCCGACGATTGGCGCCTTTGCTGTCAGGAACCGATCCTGACATGGCTCTTGGAGGCGGCATGGGGATTTGACGCCAACGTCCACGACGAGAGCCGAGAGATGGCCGCGCTGGCGCTGCAAGGGCCGACCGCTTTTGCGGTGCTATGCGCGGCGGGGCTCGACATAGGGCATCTGCGCCCCTTCGACCTGACCGAGGTAGAACCGGGGCTGATGATCTCGCGCACCGGTTTCACGGGCGATCTGGGATATGAGCTTTGGACGGCGTGGGGCGATGCCCTGCCTCTCTGGGATCGGCTCTGGCGCGCAGGTGAAAACCTCGGGCTACGCGCCATCGGCTACGAGGCGGTGAACATCGCCCGGATCGAGGCGGGGTTCATGGTCGCGGGCGTCGATTTCCAGCCCGCCCATGCCACTGAGCGCCTGCACCGCGGGCATACGCCGCTTGAATTGGGGCTTGGCCCCATGGTCGATTTCACCAAGGGGCATTTCAACGGCCGCCGCGCGCTCCTGGCGGCCAAGCCCCGCAGCCTCTTGATGCGGCTCGATGTCGAGGGGTTCAAACCCGCCCAAGGCGCGCTGATCTATCACGCCAAGCGGCGCGAGGTGGGGCATGTCACCTCGGGCGTCTGGTCGCCCACCGCCAAGCGCAACATCGCCCTCGCCCATGTGCAGATGCCCATTGCGGCACGACGCCCCAGCGACCTCTGGGCCGAGATATACACGCTGGAAGAAGGAAAATGGGACCGCCGCATGGCGCGGCTGACGCCGGTCAGATCCGCGTTCTTCCGACCGCCCCGCGCCCGCGCCACCCCGCCCGCCCAGACCTGATCCAGCCAGACATGACTCAGACGGAGAATACCATGAACACCCATTCCAACACGCCTGCCCCCGACGACCTGACCCTCTGGGATCGCACCCATAACCTGCACCCCTGGACCGGCATCCGCGACTGGCGCAAATCGGATCTCCTGCGGGTCAACACCGCGCAGGGCATCCATATCTGGGATAGCAAGGGCAAGCGCCATATCGACGGGCCGGGGGGCATGTGGTGTGTTCAGATCGGCTATGGCCGGGCCGAGATGGCCGAGGCGATTGCGGCGCAGGCCATGTCGATGCCCTATGCCTCGCCCTGGTCCTTCACCACCGAACCCGCCGCGCTTCTGGCGCGCAAGCTTGCGGAATTGACCCCCGGCGATCTCAACACCGTGCATTTCACCACCGGCGGCTCGACCGCTGTCGATACCGCCATCCGGGTCGTGCAATTCCTCAACAACCGGCTGGGCCGCCCGGACAAGAAGATCGTGCTCTCGCGCGAAAAGGCCTATCACGGCTCGACCTATCTCGCCGCCACCGTGACCGGCAAGGAACGCTTCAAGACGCGGTTTGACAAGGCCGACGATCTGGTGCGGTTCCTGCCCGACGTGAACCCCTACCGCCGTCCCGCAGGCATGAGCGTGGCGGATTGGGGTGATCTCAAAATCGCCGAGTTCGAGCAGATGATCGCCGACGTTGGCCCCGAGCGCATCGGCGCCTTCATCGCCGAACCGATCCTGTGTTCTGGTGGCGTTGTCGTGCCGCCCCCCGGCTATCACCAACGCACCGCCGAAATCTGCCGCCAGCACGACATCCTCTATATCTCGGACGAGGTCGTGACCGGCTTTGGCAGGCTGGGCCATTGGTTCGCCTCCGAAGAGGTCTTTGGCGTCACCCCCGACATCATCACCTGCGCCAAGGGGCTGACCTCTGGCTATGTGCCGCTCGGGGCCTGCATCCTGTCGGACCGGCTGATGGAACGGCTGGCCGGGGTCGAGGGCGATGACGTGTTCTACAATGGCTATACCTATTGCGGACATCCCGTGGCCTGCGCCGCCGCGCTCAAGAATATCGAGATCATCGAGCGCGAGGATATTCTCGCCCATGTCCGCCGCATCACCCCGCAATTTCAGGCGCGGTTGCGCAGCATCGGCGAGAGGTTCGACATAGTTGGCGACGCGCGCGGCATGGGGCTCTTGGGCTGTCTCGAATGTCGGCCAGACCTCAGCGACGAAAGCTATGCCAAACATCTGCAATTCGGGGCCAAACTCGATGCCGCCTGCGAGGCGCGGGGCCTCTTGCTGCGCCCTTACGGCAATATGGCGGTGTTCTCGCCGCCGCTGATCATCACCACAGAGGAGATAGATGAAATGTTCGAGATCATGGAGGCGGGGCTGACCCAACTCAGCGCCGAATACAATGGTTGAGGTCGCGCGCCTGAACGCGAAAGCCGATCCGGGCATGATCGCCAAGGCCCTGCTGAGCGAGGGCGGGGTAGTCGTCGAAGCGGTAGCAGGCCATGATCTGCTCGACCGCGTCACGGCTGATCTGCGTGGCCCGTTCGACGAGCAAGGGCACAAGTTCGCCAATGATTTCAACGGCTACAAGACGCGCCGTCTGGGCAGCATCCTCAAGATTTCAGAGGCCGCAGCAGATATTCTCGCGCATCCGCTGGTGATGGAGGTGGCCGACCGCGTGCTCAAACGCCATTGCATCAGCTATCGCATCGGGTCGTCCACCGCGATCGAAATCCTGCCGGGGGAAAAGGCACAGGTGCTGCACCGCGACGACGATTTCTACCCGATCCGGATTCCCGGCGTGGAGTTCCAGATTTCCGCGATGTGGGCGCTGGATGATTTCACGGTCGAGAATGGCGCGACGCGGGTTGTTCCCGGCTCTCAGGACCTGCGCCCGATCAAGAGCATCACCGAGGATCAGATCACGCAGGCGGTGATGCCGCGCGGTTCGGTGCTGTTTTACCTTGGGGCCACGGTGCATGCGGGCGGGGCCAACCGTGCCACTGCCCCGCGCAAAGGGCTGATCACCACCTATTCACTGGGCTGGCTCCGGCAAGAGGAGAACATGTATCTCTCGGTGCCGAAATCCAAGGCGGATCAATACCCCGACGCCGTGCGCCGGCTGATGGGGTATCAGGGTCACGGGCGCAATCTGGGCGTCTATCCCGGCGACCCCGACGGCTATTGGTTCGACGCCTGAGCGCGCCATTCGGCGCGGGTGATCTCGAACCACGCCACATCACTGGCATAGGCGCGCGCCGGGCCGCAATCGCGCATCCCACATTTACGCAGCACGTTTTGCGAGGCGCGATTGACCGGGTCGGTGCAGGCCACAACCTGCGCCAAGGCCGTCTGTTGAAAGGCAAAACGCAGCAATCGGTCACAGATTTCTGTGGCAAAGCCCTGCCCCCACGCGCCGGGCTTGAGCAGGTATCCCACCTCGATTTCTACCTCGGGGTAAGCATCGGGCACCAGTTGCGCCCAATCCGGGGCTTCGGTCTCGATGGGAACTGGTGTCAGCACGCCATCGCCGATCTTTTCGCCGGTCGCACGATCCAGAACGCACCAGATGCCCAATCGCCCGCCAGCACCACGCCGGAGTGCGTTAGGCATGTGGGCGCGCGCCTCCGCTTCGGTCAGCGCCTGCCCCACAAATCGCATGACCGCAGGATCGCAGAGCAAATCTAGACACAAATCCTCGTCCTCCGCAGCCCAAGGCCGCAAGCGCAGACGTGGTGTGTCGAGCACCAGCGCCCGTTGCGCGATGGGCCTGATCATGACGGCTTGCGGCCCCGGATATGGTGTGGACAATGCTCGCCCGAGCGCAAAACCGGCACCATGGCCGTCCAGGTCTCGATCTGATGCGCGATAAACTCTGCGCCATGCCGCGCCTCCCATGTCGCGCGGCGCGGGCCGGACAGCTCCTCCAGCTCCGCCGCCGCAACCTGCGAATACCAAGGGCTGCGGTCGAGGAGCGCTACATCGACAAACCCCGCCGCCGTCAGCGCCGCGCGATACCGCGCGGGCGAGGCCATGGCAAAATCAAGCGCCTCAAGCGCGATGTAATGCGCCATTTCGGGCGAGGGCGCGCCGTCATGCGCGCGCAACCAATCCGAGGCGGCAAAGATACCACCCGGTTTGAGCACCCGAAACACCTCGGCCGCCAGCGCCTCCTTGTCGGGAATGTGGATGATGGAATCCTTGGAGAACACCACGTCAAAGCTGTGATCCGCATAGGGAAACGGCCCCGGAGTGACCTTGTCGATGGTGATCTTTCCCGCCAGCCCCGCCGCATCCGCGCGGGCGCGCGCGGCGGCGCAAACCGGTTCTTCTACATCTATCCCCGTCACATGCGCAGCGCCATGGTCGCGCACCATCAAAACCGCAATAGCACCGGACCCACAGCCAATATCGAGCACCTGCGCCCCCGCCAGATCAACCCCGTCCAGCACCCGCTCCACTTCCTCCGGGCCACCGGGCGAGAGAAACCCCTCGCCCCAAAGCTCCTCAAGAAAGCCGATATGGCTTTGATCGTAAAGAATATCCTCCGACATGCGATGCCCCCCGACTGAATGTCCATTCAGCGGAGTATTCCGCGAACAGAGACATCAAACAAGCCCCGCCTCAGAGCTGCCCCGCCGCCTGCAACTGTTGCCAAGCAAAGCGCAAATAACTGCTGCGAAAGCTGTGACCGCCCGGGTGCAGGCAAAAATCGAGAACTTCACCCTTGGTATTGCGGCTGTTCTGACATTCGAGGTCCTCGAATTCCGTCTCGCCGCTCGGGCTGAACCCACCCAGCGCCTGATACATGTCAAGCGCCTCGGCGACATCGCCCTGATGCGTGTCCAGAATGGCCCGGCCAGCCAGAGGCACGGTGGGGTCTGTCGTGCCGTGAATATGCACAAGGCTTGCCGCGGGCGTGGCGCAGGTCTCGGGCGGCTTCATCCAGAAGGTTCCGGCGATTGCGGCAAAGCCCGCGAACCGCTCGGGCATGGTGCAGGCGAGGTTCCAGACCATCATGCCGCCCGCGGAAAATCCCGCCGCCATCATGCGCTTGGGATCAATCGGAAACCGGCGCGCGGCATCCTCGATCACCGCCTCGACATAGCGGAATTCAACCGATCCATCGCTGTCCATATGGCGCGGCGCATAGGGAATCACCCAGTCGTCATCAGCGGATTTGAGCGCGATCAATGCCAGCCCCATGTCGGATACCACTTTCCGCAGGTTCTGATTCTGCATCACCGCCGCCGCCGACCCGCGATAGCCATGGGCAAAGACCACGGCGCCCACTGGGCCTGTGCTCTGCCCCTCGGGCATGGCGATGCGGTAATGCCGGTCGCCCAGCATGCAATCTGTATCCGGCCCGCAGGCCAGTGCCGGCCCCGCAAGCACCCCGGTTGTCAGAAAAATTGCCAAGACTCGCATTGCACTCTCCTTGCTTCGACATGGACCGACCTAAGCGAAATGGTGACGGATCGGGATCACAAGCGCGTGTCATACCGCCTCGAATAACGCGGATTTGATCGAAATCCTTTGCGTGGATCAACTCTTTGCTAACGCTCTTGGGTTTGGATTGTTCCGACCGCCCAAGACGGAGATGGCACATGACACGATTCACCCTCTTTGCCCTGCTGGTGCTCGGCCTTACTCTTGGGACCAATGCTCAGGCGCAATCCCTGACCGAGGTGCGCACGCAGCTTCAGGCCGCACTGCAACGCAGCCTGAGCCGCGCCATGGTCGATGGTGCGCTGCCACATCTCGATCTGACCACCGGGCAACTGACCAGATTCTACCCGACTGAGAATCACGAGATCATCCTCAAGATGGACGAGGTGTATGTGATGTGCGCCACGCTCCTTGGCCCCGATGGCAGGGAGGTGCCGGTGGATTACTACATCTCGCAGAATGGCGGGCGCTATGGCGTGATCCGGACCGAGATCGACAACCGCACCCCGCTCAAGGCGCTGATGGACGCGGGCCGCGCCACCCGTTTGGAGTGATCCCGATGGCCACGACCGACGGGGCCGCGCTGCGCACGCCGACGCTGGGGCTTTACCTCAAGCTGACGGCAGTGATGGTGCCGACCTTTTTGCTCTTTGCCGCCTCCGGGCTCTTGTGGCTCAGCGAAAAGAACTTGTTGCGCAGCGAAGAGGCGATGGCCATGCGTATCGGCAATGCCACCGCCCGGCTGGGCGGCGCGCTGGAACGGTTCAGCGACCAGAGCGATGGCGCGGTCAACTGGGCCAGCCCCTATGTGACCGACCTCATGCAGACACTGCTGGGCGATCCCGCAATTCGCTGTGTGGAGCTGGTGGACCCGGCCAGCCGCGCCTTGCTGGCGGTGGTGCCCGAGGGGTTGGGCTGTCAGGGGGCCGATACCGCGCTCTCCCTGCCCTACGAGGTATTTTCCTGGCCCATAACCGAGCTTGTCACCCGCTTTGACGAACGCGAGATCGCCACCGTCAAACGCTATCAGCGCGATTTCCTGCTGATGCTTCTGGCGGGCGGCATTCTGATTGCCGCTCTTGGCAACTGGCTCTCGTTCAGGGTGATCGTCGGACGTCCGTTGCGCCGCCTCATCACCCGGCTGGAAGAGGCGCGCGAGGTGGCGGTAATCGCCAATGAGGCGAAATCCGACTTCCTCGCAAAAATGAGCCATGAGATCCGCACGCCGATGAACGGCATCATCGGCATGGCCGACATGCTCTCGGAAACCGAGCTTAGCCCGGAACAGGACAGTTATGTCAGCACCATGGTCCGCTCGGGCGACGCGCTTCTGACCATCATCAACGACATCCTCGATTTCTCCAAGATCGAGGCGGGCAAGCTCACGCTGGCCTCTGAGCCCTATCGCCTGCGCGAGATTGTCGAGGATGTCACGCAGCTTCTGGCACCGCTGGCGGCGCGCAAGGGGCTGATGCTCTATGCCGATGTCGCCCCCGACCTGCCCGAGATACTGCTGGGCGATGCCGGGCGCCTACGCCAGATCCTCGTGAATATCGCAGGCAATGCCGTGAAATTCACGCTGGAGGGGCATGTCGCCCTGCGCATCAGCGCAGGGGGCCCCGGCCAGATCGTGATCACGGTTCATGACAGCGGGGTGGGCATCCCTGCGGATCAGCAGGACAAGGTCTTTACCGCCTTCGAGCAGGTGGACAATACCGCCACCCGCAGTTTTGGCGGCACCGGTCTCGGCCTCGCGGTCAGCCGCCAGTTGGTGACGTTGATGGGGGGCACGCTGACGCTGCAATCGCGCGAGGGCGCTGGCACGCGGTTCGACATCACCCTGCCGCTCATCCCGCAAGAGACAAGCGGGCGGGGCCTGCGCGCCGCGCCTCTGGCGCAGCCCGGTCAGGATACGCCGGTGATATGGCTGTTGGACGCGTGCGCCGACCGCCGCGCCGGGCTTGCCTCTCTGCTCACCCATCTTGGCACCCGCGTGATCGAGGGCGCGGACTTGGCCGACATGCCGCATGCGACCACGCCCGCCCTCATCCTGCGCGATGACCGCGTGACCGAAGAGGGTCTGCCCGCCGCGATCCCGCAAATCCTGCTATCGGACCGTGCGGCACAAACCGGCGGCGCACTGCGCAACGTGCTGCGCAAACCCCTGCGCCATGCGCTCTTGATCGAGGCCGCGCGCGCCGCCCTCAATGGCCATCTGACAGCACTCACGTCCGAACCTGCGGACGCCCGCCGCACCGAGGCTTGGGCTGAGGGGCTGCAAATCCTTGCCGTCGACGACAATGCCACCAATCGCTTACTTCTGGAGCGCTATTTTGCCCGCTCCGGCGCGCTGCTGCGCCTTGCCGCCAACGGGGCCGAAGCGGTGGCGCTCTATAGCGCGGCACCCGCTGATCTGGTGCTGATGGATGTCTCCATGCCAGGCATGGACGGTTATCAGGCCACTGGCCTCATCCGCACCCAAGAGGCCGCACAGGATCTGCCGCCCGCGCATGTCGTGGCCGTCACCGCCAATGTTCTGGAACAACACCGGCAAGAG
Source organism: Roseovarius mucosus DSM 17069 (assembly GCF_000768555.3). GTDB lineage: Bacteria > Pseudomonadota > Alphaproteobacteria > Rhodobacterales > Rhodobacteraceae > Roseovarius > Roseovarius mucosus. The sequence goes on along the minus strand of NZ_KN293975.1, from coordinate 193,181 downwards.
GCGCATCTGGCGGGAATGGACGGCTTTCTTGGCAAGCCGCTGCGCAAGGCGGATCTGGTCGCCTATATCGCCCGCCTGCTGGAAAGCGGCGACTTGGTGCCGCGCCCTGCGGCACACCGCCCTGCCGCCGAATAGACGGATCAGCCCTCGCCGTACCCATCCCGCCAACGATTCACAATCGGATAGCGCCGATCCAGCCAGAACGCCCGTTTGCTTAGCCGCGTGCCGGGGGCCGCCTGAAACCGCTTGTATTCGCTGATATAGAGCAGATGTTCCACCCGCTTGGCATCGTCCCGGTCATATCCCGCCGCGACGCAATCCGAAATCGAGCCATCCTGATCCACCAGAATGGTCAATATCCCGTCCAGCACCGGATAATCGGGCAACGAATCGCTGTCCTTCTGATCGGCGCGCAATTCGGCACTGGGCGGCTTGGAGATGACCCGCTCGGGGATCACCGCCCCCTCTGGCCCCATCATCCAGCCGCGATGCTGGGCATTACGCCAACGGCAAATCTCGAACACACGGCTTTTGTAGAGGTCCTTGATCGGGTTATAGCCCCCCGCCATATCGCCATAGATCGTGGCATAACCCACCGCCACTTCGGATTTGTTGCCGGTGGTCAGCAGCATTTCGCCAAACTTGTTGCTGAGCGCCATCAGCAAGAGCCCGCGCAGCCGTGACTGGATATTCTCCTCGGTCAGGTCCGGCTTGGTGCCCCCAAACAACGGTGCCAGCGTCGCCGTGATCGCCGCGCGGCCTGCGTCGATCGGCACGAAATCATAGCGGCAGCCGAGGTTTTCCGCGACGGCCTTGGCATCCTCAAGCGAGTCCGCCGAGGTATATTCCGACGGCAACATCACGCAGCGCACATTCTCGGCCCCCAGTGCATCAACGGCAATGGTGGCAACAATGGCGCTGTCGACCCCGCCCGAAAGCCCCAGCAAGACCTTTGAAAACCCCGATTTGCGCAGGTAATCGCGCAAACTGAGCACCATCGCGGTATAATCCTGCTCCATATCATCCGGCAAATGCGCCAAATCCCCCGGCACCGCGCGCCAGCCCTCCGGCCCCCGCTCCAGATCGACATGCGTCACCGCCTCTTGAAACATCGGTAATTGCACCGCGAGCGCGCCGCCGGGATTGAGCACGAAAGAGCCGCCATCGAACATCTGATCGTCCTGCCCGCCCACCATGTTGAGATAGACCAGAGGCAAACCAGTTTCGATCACCCGTGCCACCATCATGTTTTGGCGCAGGTCCATCTTGTCGCGGTAATGCGGCGACCCATTGGGCACGAGCAGGATTTCCGCCCCGGTTTCGGCCAATGTCTCGGCCACATCCTCGTGCCAGGCGTCCTCGCAGATCGGGCTGCCGATCCGCACGCCCGCCACCGTATAGGGCCCCGCCACCGGCCCGCTTTCATATAGCCGGACCTCGTCAAAAACCGTCTCATTGGGCAGATGATGCTTGAGCACGCGGGCGCGCACCACGCCGCCCTGCAAGATGTAATAGGCATTATAGAGGCCGATACCCTCCAGCGCCGGGCCTCCGATGGCCAGCGCCGGCCCCTCGGCGCAGTCGCGCGCCAGCGCCTCGATCGCGGCAATCGCCGCCTGATGAAAGGCCGGCTTCTGCACCAGGTCTTGCGTGTTGTAGCCGGTGATGAACATCTCGGGCAGCGCCACCAGATCGGCCCCCGCCGCGCGCCCTTCTTCCCATGCTGCGCGCGCGATACGCGCATTGCCCGCCAGATCCCCCACCGTGGGGTTCAACTGCGCCAGCGTCAGGCGAAACCTGTCACCCATGTCCTTGCCCTCTGCTTGTCCTCGCGCCTGATGTAGCAGATCACCGCCGGAGGGAAAGACGATTTGGCCAAAACCCGTTGTCAGCCCTTGCCCCGTCCTCTAGATTTGACGCAGCCGCCGTATCATCGGGCGGGATCGGGCATCGGGGCAGATATGAACTTTTCGCGCACAAGACCCATCCTTCTGAGCATCGCGCTCGGCACGGCCAGCTTGGCCGCCGCGCAGGATGCAGAGGTGCAGACCAAGCAATATGACGATGGCGGCATCTATGAGGGCACCTTCAAGGACGGGCTGCAACATGGCACCGGCACCTATACCCTGCCCAATGGCTATCAATATACCGGCGAATGGGTCGAGGGTGAAATCCGCGGCAAGGGTGTCGCGCGTTTTCCCAATGGCTCGGTCTACGAGGGAGAATTCGCGCGCGGCAAGCCCAATGGCATCGGCAAGATCGTGTTTACTGATGGCGGCACCTATGAGGGGGCCTGGGAGGATGGCAAGATCACCGGCCAAGGTGTTGCGATCTATGCCAATGGCGTGCGCTACGAGGGCGGGTTTCTCAATGCCATGCACCACGGGCGCGGCCGGATGCAGAGCCCGGGGGGCTATGTCTATGACGGCGATTGGATGAATGGCGTCAAGGAGGGCACGGCCAAGATCACCTATCCCGATGGTGCGGTCTACGAAGGCGCCGTGGCGCGCGGCGCGCGCGAGGGAGAGGGCACGCTGACCATGCCCGACGGGCTGATCTATCAGGGCACCTGGCGCGCCGGAGAGATTGACGGCAAGGGCAAGCTCACGCAGCCCAATGGCGATGTCTATGAGGGCGATCTTGTCGCTGGCCGGCGCGAGGGCTCGGGCCGCGTCACCTATGAGAATGGCGATCTCTACGAGGGGGCCTTCAAGGATGACCGCCGCCACGGTCAGGGCAAATTCACCGGCACCGATGGTTATCTCTATGAGGGCGAATGGATCGCGGGCAAAATCTCGGGTCAGGGGCGCGTCACCTATCCCGATGGCTCGGTCTATGAGGGGCAATTCCGCGATGATCTGGCCAATGGCGAGGGGCGCATCACTTACCCTGACGGGTCAACCTATGAGGGCTCATGGGTCGGCGGCGTGATCGAGGGCACCGGGCGTGCCACCTATCCCAACGGCCTCGTCTATGAGGGCGAATTCCAGAACGCCCGCAACCATGGCACCGGGGTCATGACCTATCCCGACGGCTATCGCTATGAGGGGGAATGGCAGGACGGCCAACGCCATGGCAGCGGCACCGCGACCTATCCCGATGGCACGATCTATGTGGGCGGATTTGTCGACGGGCAGCGCCACGGACAGGGCAAGATCACGATGCCCGATGGCTTTGTCTACGAGGGCGACTGGCAGAACGGTGAGATTTCGGGGCGTGGCGTCGCCACCTACACAAATGGCGATGTCTATGAGGGCATGTTCCGTGCGGGCAAGCGGCAGGGCGAAGGCACGATGCGCTACGCCACCGGGCAAGAGGCCAGCGGCACATGGGAAGACGGCGCGCTGTCTGAGGCCACGACCAAAACCGAGTGATCAGACGATGCGCCCCGCATCCAGATCGCCCAGCACGCGCGCGGCCCCGTCCAGCACAGCCTGACGGCGGGTGGCTTCCATCTTGTCCCAGGTGCGATAAACTGGCCCCATACGTGGATTGCGCCCGAATCGATCGCGGTGCCGGATCAGGAAATCCCAATAGAGCAGGTTGAAGGGACAGGCGTCATCGCCGGTCTTGTCCTTGACCGAATAGGCGCAGGACCGGCAGTAATCCGACATCTTGTCGATGTAATTGCCCGAACTCACGTAGGGTTTGCTGGCGATGATACCACCGTCGGCAAACTGGCTCATCCCGATCACATTCGGGGCCTCGACCCATTCAAAGGCATCGGCATAAACCGACAGATACCAGTCATGCACCTGTGCGGGGTCAATCCCGGCCATCAGCGCGAAGTTACCCGTCACCATCAGGCGTTGAATGTGGTGCGCATAGGCCTCTTTTTCTGTCACATCAACAGCTTGCGAGACACAGTTCATACGGGTCTCGGCCCCCCAATACATCGCTGGCAGATCGCGCCCATGGCCCAGCGCGTTGCGCGTCGCATAGTCCGGCCCCTCGCGGAAATAGAGCCCCCGGACATATTCGCGCCAGCCGATCACCTGCCGGATATAGCCCTCGGCGGCATTGATCGGCACTCGGCCCGCTTGCCATTCTTCAACAATACTAGTGCAGATATCCATAGGATTGAGCAATCCGATGTTCAAATACATCGAAATTACCGAATGGTGCAGGAACGCATCCCCCTCCAGCATCGCGTCCTGCGTGTCGCCAAACCCGGCCAGCAAATTGCGTGCGAAATGGTCAAAGGCTTGGGCGGCCCCGGCCCGTGTCACCGCAAACCAGAACGGGCGCAACCTGCCGAAATGCTTGCCAAATCGCCCCTCGACCAGATCGAGCACCTCAGCCGTGATTGCATCCGGTTCAAATTGCAGCGGGGTTGCACGCAGCAGGTCCGCTTGCGCACGTTTGCGATTGTCATGGTCAAAATTCCACTTGCCCCCCGCAGGCTGACCGTCCTCCATCAAGAACCCGGTCTTGCGCCGCATCTCGCGATAGAAATACTCCATCCGAAGCTCTTTGCGCCCCTCAGCCCAGCGATCGAACTCTTCCAGCGTGCAGATAAACCGATCATCCGGCAGTTGCCGAACGGTCAACGGCGCTTCTTCGAGCGCCTTAATCAGCCGCCACTCGCCGGGCTGCGTGGCGATCACCTCGGACGCGCCAAATTCCTGGGCGCGGCGGATCAACTCGCCGACAATCGACGGCGTGGCCTCGGGATCATCCAGCCGCGTATAGGCCACCTGCCAGCCATCCGCGCGCAACTCTTCTGCGAAATGCCGCATCGCCGACAGGATCAGTGCGATTTTCTTGGGATGGTGCGGCACATAGCTGCCCTCGTCCATCACCTCGGCCATGACCACCACATCATGCGCCTTGTCCGCCGCACAGAGCGCAGAGAGACCCGGGCTAAGCTGATCCCCCAGCACCAACACCAGCCGCGTCACCATGGCACGGGTTTCCCCTGCCAATCAAAGAACCCGCCGCTGTCCTCTGGCCGCAAGCCTTGCATGACGCGCAACAGGTTTTCCGCCGCCTCTGACGCGGGCACCGCCGGGTGCCGCCCCAGATACTTGCGGGTAAAGTCGGTCTCGACCGTGCCCGGATGCAACGCCACGCAAATCGCCGCGCGATGGCTGCGCCCCAGTTCAATCGCGCCGGTGTGGATCATCTGGTTGAGCGCGGCCTTGGCGGTGCGATAGCTATACCAGCCGCCAAAACCGTTGTCGCCGATCGAACCCACCCGCGCCGAGAGCGCCGCAAATACCGCCCGCCCCTCGCGTGGCAGAAGCCGGACACTGTGCTTGAGCACAAGCGATGGCCCCACGCAATTGAGCGCGAATTGATCCAGCATCGCCTGAGCACTCACCTGCCGCAGCGCTTTTTCCGGCGCGGCACCGCCGATTTCCAACGCCCCTGTCGCCACGAGGATCAGGTCAAACGGCCCTGTCAGCGCCCCGAGCGCCGCCGCAACCGAGGCCTCATCGGTCACGTCCAATCCATCGCCGCTGCGTGACAGGCGCGTCACCGCGACGCGCCTTGCCTCAAGGGCGGCGCTCACAGCCCGCCCGATACCGCCCGATGCGCCGATGATCAATGCGTTTTCCATGGCGCAGACCTAGCCGAAGCCCGCACAGCTTCAACCCCGAAGCGCGATGCAATTTCGGGGTTTTCATCGCTCTGCACTGCCCGTATAGTTTCGCCCATGTTGATGCAGGATCATATCACGCAATTGCCCCACGCCATTCGGCGTGCCGCTTTCGCTGTCCTGCTAGGCCTAAGCCGCCTCTGAGCGTGCCGTCTTGGCGCGACCGCTCAGAGGATGTGCCGTTTCGCGCCGCAGGCTTAGGATTTTTTGAAAGAGACCAACATGACGAATAGTACCAAAGATCGAGTCGTGATCTTCGACACCACCTTGCGCGACGGCGAACAAAGCCCCGGCGCCACCATGACCCATGCCGAAAAGCTCGAAATCGCCGGGCTGCTCGATGACATGGGCGTCGATATCATCGAGGCGGGCTTTCCCATCGCCTCCGAGGGCGATTTCAACGCCGTGAGCGAGATTGCGAAGAATTCCAAGAACGCCGTGATCTGCGGCCTCGCGCGCGCAAATTTCAAGGATATCGACCGCTGCTGGGAGGCGGTCAAACACGCGGCACAGCCCCGCATCCATACCTTTATCGGCACCTCGCCGCTGCACCGTGCGATCCCCAACCTCGACCGCGACCAGATGGCGGAGCGTATCCACGAGACGGTGACACATGCCCGCAATCTGTGCGACAACGTGCAATGGTCGCCGATGGATGCCACCCGCACCGAATGGGATTACCTCTGCCGCGTGGTGGAAATCGCGATCAAGGCGGGGGCGACCACGATCAATATTCCCGATACCGTGGGCTATACCGCGCCCGAGGAATCCGCCTCGCTCATCCGCCGTCTGATCGAAACCGTGCCAGGGGCGGATGATGTGATCTTTGCCACCCATTGCCACAACGATTTGGGCATGGCCACGGCCAACGCCCTCGCCGCCGTTGCGGGCGGCGCGCGCCAGATCGAGTGCACGATCAACGGCCTTGGCGAACGCGCGGGCAACACCGCGCTGGAAGAGGTGGTGATGGCCCTCAAGGTGCGCGGCGACATCATGCCCTATGAGACTGGCATCGACACCCGCAAGCTGATGAACATCTCGCGTCGAGTTGCCGCCGTCTCGGGCTTTCCGGTGCAGTTCAACAAGGCCATCGTCGGCAAGAACGCCTTTGCGCATGAATCCGGCATCCATCAGGACGGCATGCTCAAGAACGCCGAAACCTTCGAGATCATGCGCCCCGAGGATGTAGGCCTGACAGAGACCAATATCGTCATGGGCAAACATTCGGGCCGTGCCGCCTTGCGCTCCAAGCTCAAGGATTTGGGCTATGACTTGGCCGACAACCAGCTCAACGATGTCTTCGTCCGCTTCAAGGAATTGGCCGACCGCAAGAAGGAAATCTATGACGACGATCTCGTGGCCCTCGTCAATGCAGGTGTGGATTCCGAGAACAATCGTTTGCAGATCAAACACTTGCGCGTGATCTGCGGCACCGAAGGCCCGCAGCAAGCGACGCTCACGATGGAAATCGACGGGCGCGAGGTCTCGACCGAGGCCACCGGCGATGGGCCCGTGGATGCCACGTTCAATGCGGTCAAGGCGCTCTTTCCGCATGAGGCGCGCTTGCAGCTCTATCAGGTTCATGCCGTGACCGAGGGCACCGACGCGCAAGCCACCGTGTCGGTGCGGATGGAAGAGGCCGGGCGCATCGTGATGGGCCAGTCGGCGGATACCGATACGGTCGTGGCCTCGGCCAAGGCCTATGTCCATGCCCTCAACCGCCTGCTCGTGCGCCGCGAAAAGACCGGCAGCGACGCGCGCGAGGTCAGCTACAAGGACGTCTCCTGACAGTGACACCTGCCCCCTCGCCTTGGTGCCAAGGCGAGGGGATGCCATTTCAGACCAACAGCACCGTGCCCGCGACAAACGCTGCCGCAGCTAGTGCCGAGGCCAGAGTGCGCAGATGGTTAAGACGGGTCCAACGTCGCGCATAGTGCTGCCAATAGTCCCGCGTTTCCACCGCCTCGGTTGCCATCAGGTCAAGCCGCCGGTTCATTGGCACATTGCCCAGCATCGTCACCAGCACGACCCCAATCCCATAGATCGCGGCCCCAGCGACAAACCAGTCGGATGCCAGCCCCTCAATGCGCAGCACCGCATAAAGCGCAAGCACACCAGACACCGGCACCAGCCCCAGGAGGGCCACAAGAAAGGCCGAGCCATAAACCTCTCGGTTGATCAACTGCATGGCCTCAATGCCGACGGTCGGGCTCGCCCGCCGCAGCGACCGCATCACGAAGTCCGAGAAGGCAAGAAAAACACCCGAAACAAGCGCCATTCCCACGGCAGTTCCGCCAAAGATCGTCAGTTCCAACAGATTTGTCATCGTCATCTTCTCCTGTTTTCTGGTTGGGGCGTGCTCAGGCTGCCGTGCGGCCCATGGTGCGGGCGCGCTCGATCCAGCGGGCGCGTTTGGCCTCCTCTGCCAACTTGACCGACCCAAACTGCACCACTTTGCGCGGCTTGATCCCGCAAAACTTCAGCACCTGATTGCGGATCACCCGCCGCGGCGGTTTGAGATAGAAAAGCGTGTCGATCAGCGTCGGCGTATCGGACGTGATCAGCGCATCCGCCGTGCGCCCGGTCAACAGCCTGTCCCAGCCCATACCCCGCGAATGATACTTGAAGGCAAAGCCAGAGGTCAGCGCACGGTCGAGTACCGCCTTGGCCCGCGCCGGCATCGCCCCCCACCAATAGGGATGCACGATCATCAGGTGATCGGCCCATGCGATGTTTTCCTGCCATGTGAGCAGATCAGCTTCGAGCGCAGGAACATCCGCCCCGTAGCCTTCGAAATAGGGGTCGAACCGCATATCGTTCAGGTCCATCCGCCGCACGGTGGCACCGCCCGCTTCGGCCCCTGCCTGATAGGCATCGGCCAGCCCGGAACAAAAGGACGTGGCGCGGGGATGGGCCACCCAGATGAATATTTTGCGTGTCATATCTGATTCTCCATTGACTTTACACTATGTAAATTGACACCGTGTCAATAAACGGAGACTTTACACTGTGTCAAGAGAAAATTCGAGCACCCGCGAACGTATCCTCAACGCCGCGTGGAAACTCCTCGACTCAAACCCCGGCACCGCCGCGCGCATGTCCGACATAGCCAAGGCCGCCGGGGTCAGCCGACAGGCGCTCTACCTGCATTTCCCCAACAGGACAGAGCTTTTCATCGCCACAACCAGGCATCAGGACGAGGTCTTTGGTGTTCAGAACATGTTGTCAGCCAGCCGCGCCGCAACCTCGGGTGAGGATCGGCTGGCGGCCTTTGTCACGGCTTGGGGCAATTACATCCCCAAGATATTCGGCGTCGCCAAAACCCTCATGATCATGAGCGAAACCGATGCCGACGCAGCCGGAGCATGGCATGAAAGAATGGCCGACATGCGCGAAGGATGCGCGGCGGCGGTGGCCGCCCTCGCCCGCGATGGCGTGTTGATCAAGGAACAGAAAGACGCGACCGACCTGCTGTGGACCCTCTTGTCGATCACAACATGGGAGCAGCTGACGCGCCTCTGCGACTGGTCTCAGGACCGCTATATCAATGAAATCCTGCGCGTCGCCCGCCTCGCGCTGTGCGGGCGGGCGTGATCCTCTAGGGGCGGCCGGGCGGGATTTACTCCGCCCAGTCCCAGGGCCGCACGAATTGGCCCAGCACATGCCCCACGGCCTCGCCCTCGGCGCCGGCAGAGCCTGACACCTTCGCCACCAGCCCGCGTTTCTTGTCATCGACCACCGATGTCACCCGCGCGGCAATCCCGGCATCGGCCAGTGCGGCGTTGTAAATCCGCGTGATCGCCAGCTTGCGCAGGTCGGGCTTGAACACCTTGCCCACCGCCGTTTTCGGCAGTTCCGGCAAGACCTCGACATGCTTGGGCACTGCTGCCCGCTCATGCACATGCAGTTTGCAATGCTCGAGCAGTTCCTCGCCCGTCACCGTGGCCCCGGCCACCAATTCCACATAGGCGCAGGGGATTTCGCCCGCATGCGCATCCGGCTGGCCAATGGCCCCGGCCATCGCCACAGCCTTGTGCACCATCAGCGCCTCTTCAATCTCGGCAGGGTCGATATTATGCCCACCCCGTATGATCAGATCCTTGGCGCGCCCCGTGATCCACAGATAACCGTCCGTATCGATCCGGCCCAGATCCCCGGTGCGCAAGTACTCGCCGTGGTAGAAAAGATCCCGGTTCTTGTCGCCCTCGGTATAGGTATGGCCCGCAAAGACGCCCGGATTCGAGATGCAGATTTCCCCCACCTCATCCACCGTGCAATCCATCGGCCCATCCGGCGTGCCCTTGATGATCCGCACATCCGTATAGGGGAACGGCACACCGACCGAACCCACCTTCTTTTCCCCCTCGGGCGGATTGGCCGAAACAAGGCAAGTCGCCTCGGTCAGGCCATAGCCCTCGATCACCGCAATGCCCGTTGCCGATTCGAACCGGTTGAAAAGCTCCAGCGGCATCGGGGCCGAGCCGGAAAAGGCGTTCTTGACGGTCGACAGGTCGGCATCCACCTTGCGCTGCATCAGCGCGGAAACGGCGGTGGGCACCGTGATGATAAAGGAAATCTTCCAGCGCTCGCACAGCTTCCAGAAATTGTCGAACACGCCTTCGCCGCGATAACCCGCTGGCGTCGGAAAGACCACATGCGCGCCCGATTTGATCATGGCCATCAGGATCACGTGGCAGGCGAAAACGTGAAACAGCGGCAGCGGGCACATCACATTATCCTGCTCAGTGAACAGCAGCGTATGCCCGATCCAGCCGTTATAGATCATGCCGGAATATTTGTGCTGCGCGACCTTGGGCATGCCCGTGGTGCCGCCCGTGTGGAAATAGGCCGCCACCCGGTCGCCCTTGCTGTCGGTAAAGCTGAGGGCCTTGGGCTGACGTGCAATCGCCTTGTTGAAATCCATGCAATCGGCATGGTGCTGCACCGGATTCTTGGGCCGCACGAGGGGAACGATCCAGCTTTTGGGCGGTGTCAGATAGCGGTTGAGGTCGATCTCAATCACCGTATGCACGCTGGGGGCATGGCGCACCGCCTCGGCGGTCTTTTGCGCGATGTCGGTCTTGGGAAATGCCTTGAGCGTGACCACCACCTTGGCTCCGGTCTCGCGCAGGATGGCGCTGATCTGCTCTGGCTCGAGCAGCGGATTGATCGGGTTGACGATGCCAGCGATCATGCCGCCGATGGTTGCCACCGCCGTTTCCAGACAGTTGGGCAATACCAGCGCCACCACATCGCCCTCGCCCAGCTTGAGGCTGCGAAAGAGGTTGGCCGCCTGACAGCAGTGATCGTGAAACTGCTGCCATGTGAGGGTTTGGGCCTTGTCGGTGGCCCCGGAAAAGAGCTGATAGCTGATCGCTGGCCGGTTCGGAAAGCGCCCCGCGACTTGGCTCAACATCTGATAGATCGTCTGGGGGCGCTCCCGCGCCTCCCACGGCATTTCGTTCTGGATGTCGAGCGCATCCTGTCGCGTCATGAACGCCATCTGTTCATTTCCTCCCTGATTTGTCCCGCGTTCCCGGCGCGGGTTTCTCCCGTTCGCGGCAGAATGTGCGGGAAATCAGGTTCGCGCAAGTTTTACGCTGCGTTTTGACGCAATTGTCAGGCGCGGTGCCGCCTCAGCTTGCCCCACCAAGGCAGGCCACCATCGCCCCGGCCATATCGCGCAGCGTTTGCGGATAAAGGCTCGGCCCCATCGCCACTTGACTTCCCATTGGGTCAAGCACGCCGTGCGCCGCCACATCGCCAAACACGGTCTCGACCAGCTTGGGATCAAACTGCGGCTCGGAAAAGACACAGGCCACGCCACGCGCCTCGGCCATCTCGCGCAATGCGGCAATCCGGGCCGGTCCCGGTGCCACCGCATCGCTGAGCGCAATCGCCCCTGCCGCCGTCACGCCAAAGGCCGCCTCGAAATACTGATAGGCGTCGTGAAAGACCAAAAAGGGGCGATCCTGCACAGGGGCCAGTTGCGCGGCAATCTCTGCGCTCAGGGCCGCGATCTCCGTGGCAGCGGCTTCGGCATTGGCGGCATAGAGCGCGGCATTGGCCGGGTCATGTTCCGCCAGTTCCTCGGCAATCAAGCCCAACCACACGATCGCATTGGCCGGGTCCAGCCAGGCGTGCGGGTCGGCACCATCATGGGCGTGCGCGTCCTCATGACCGTGGTCATGGTCATGGGTATGCGCCTCCTCATGCCCAGCCTCTTTCTCGGCGTGCGCGTCGTGCCCGTGCTCTGTCTCACCATGGTCATCGCCATGATCATGCGCCGCAAACTCCACCCCCTCCCGGAACGGCAGGACGCGGCTATCCGCTGCCCCCAGCAACGCGACCACATGCGCCTCTCCCGCGAGCGAATCGATGGCCCCTTCCAGCCAGGGTGTCAGCCCCTCCCCCATCCAGAACACCAGATCGGCCGCCTCCAGCGCTGCCGCCTCGGAGGGGCGCATCGCATAGCCATGCGGCGAGGCACCGGGGCGCACAAGCACATCGGGCGCACCCGCCCCCTGCATCACCCGCGCCACCAACGAATGCACCGGCGCAATATCCGTGGCCACCCGTGGCGCCTCGGCCATGGCCCCCGATGCAAGCGTCAGTCCAAGGCCGAGAGGGGCAAGAAAACGGATCGGCATAGCAGTCTCCATATGTAATATCATAACACTCAACGCCGCTTGATAAATGTAACTCTATAACATATCAACCCCAAAATGAACGTAGCGGAGGACCAGATGGATACAATCGGATTCGAGGCGCATGATCACAAGGGCTGCATGCGCGCCGCCCTCGCCGCGGTCGAGGCGCATTGCACCCGTCACAAGCTGCAATTCACCCCCGTCCGCCGCCGCGTGCTGGAAATCCTGCTCAGCGAGCATCGCGCCATGGGCGCTTATGAAATCCTCGACACCCTGCGCGATGAGGGACTCGGATCGCAACCACCCGTCGCCTATCGCGCCCTCGATTTCCTTGTGTCCAACGGATTTGTGCACAAGATCGAGCGCCTCAATGCCTTTATCGCCTGCACCCATCCTGGACAGGATCACACGCCTGCGTTCCTCATCTGCCGCCAATGCGACGCGGTGGCCGAGGCCCATGCCGAACCTTCCAAGGGCATGCTGGGCCGCGCCGCCGCCGACACCGGATTCACCATCGAACAGGCAGTGGTCGAGGCGATGGGCCTCTGCCCGCAATGCCGCGAGAGCGTTCACCCATGCGCCTGATCGAAACCAAGGGGCTGAGCGTCCGCTTTGGCCGCACCACCGTTCTCTCCAATGTCAGCCTTGCGCTTGACCGGGGCGAGATTGTCACCATCGTTGGACCCAACGGTTCGGGCAAATCCACGCTTCTGCGTGCCCTCATCGGGGCGCAGAAACCGGCGCGCGGCGAGATCATCCGCCGCCCCGGTCTGCGCATCGGCTATGTGCCGCAGAAACTCCACATCGACCCGACGCTGCCGCTGACCGTCACCCGATTCCTCAGCCTGCCCCGGCGGCACCCGACAGAGGCCACGCGCGCGGCCCTCGAACAGGCGGGCTTGCCGGATTTGCGCGACCGGCAGATGGCCGACCTCTCTGGTGGACAGTTTCAGCGCGTGCTGCTCGCCCGTGCGCTTTTGGAAAAGCCGGATCTGCTCATTCTCGACGAGGCCACGCAGGGCCTCGATCAACCCGGTTCTGCCGCCTTTTACCGCCGCATCGAAGAGGTGCGGCGCGAATTGAACTGCGGGGTGCTGATGGTCAGCCATGAGCTTCATGTCGTGATGAGCGCGTCGGACCGGGTGATCTGTCTCAATGGGCATATCTGCTGCGAAGGCCACCCCGAGGTGGTCGCCCAGGCCGAGGAATACCGCGCGATCTTCGGCACCGGCACCCAAGGCGCGCTGGCGCTCTACCGGCATGAACACAACCACGCCCATGATGACGACCATGACCACGGTCATGCACATGATCACCCCCACAGCCACGAGGCCGCCGAATGATGCTGGATGATTTCATGGTGCGCGCCGCGCTTGCAGGTCTAGGCGTGGCGCTCGCCGCCGCCCCTTTGGGCAGCTTTGTCGTGTGGCGGCGCATGGCCTATTTCGGCGATGCCACGGCCCATGCGGCCATCCTGGGCGTCGCGATGGCGATGGCGTTTTCCATGTCGGTCTTTGTCGGTGCGCTGGCCATGTCGCTGATCATGGCGACCACGGTCTCGGGCCTCTCGGGGCGCGGCTTTGCCATGGATACGATGCTGGGCGTTCTGGCCCATTCCGCATTGGCCTTTGGCCTTGTGGCGGTGTCCTTTCTCTCAGGCGTGCGGATTGATCTCATGGCCTATCTCTTTGGCGATATTCTGGCGGTCAGCCGGGGCGACCTGCTGGTGATCTGGGGCGGTGCGGCGCTTGTGCTCAGCCTCTTGGCATGGCGTTGGCAGGCGCTCTTGACCACGACGCTCAGCCCCGATCTGGCATGGTCCGCAGGCATCGACCCGCGCCGCGAACAGCTTGTGCTCACCTTGGCGCTCGCGGTGGTGGTGGCGGTGGCGATCAAGGTGGTGGGCGTTTTGCTCATTGCCGCCATGCTGATCGTGCCCGCCGCCGCCGCGCGCCCCTTGGCCGCGACACCCGAACGCATGGCGGCCATCGCCACGCTGATCGCCGGGGCCTCTGCCTTGGGCGGTTTGCAGCTTTCCTTTCACGCGGACACGCCCACAGGCCCCACCATTGTCTGCGTCGCGGCGCTGATCTTTGCCGCGACCGCGCTGATTGGCAGCGGGCTGCGGCACCGCGGCCAGACATCCGACTAAAATGGTCAGAATAATCTATTGACTCTTTTTGTCGGAAATACGAGAGATACCCCACCAAATCACTCGGACATCTCGAAAGGATCCTCGATGCACCCGATCAAAGCCGCCCTGAGCCTGACCGCTCTGCTTGCCCTGACAGCTCCCGCGCTGGCGCAAGAGGTCAATCTCTACTCCAGCCGTCATTACGATTCGGATGATGCGCTCTACGAGGCCTTCACCAAGGAAACCGGCATCAAGGTGAACCGGATCGAAGGTAAAGAGGCCGAATTGATCGAACGCATGAAAGCCGAAGGCGCCAACAGCCCGGCGGATGTGTTCATGACCGTGGACGTCGGCAATGTCTCGCGCGCGGTGGATGAGGGCCTGTTGCAACCCTTTTCGTCGGAATTGATCGAGAGCAATGTCGCGGCCAACCTGCGCCACCCGGACAATCTCTGGACCGGTCTCTCGCAGCGCTCGCGCATCATTTTCTACGCCAAGGACCGGGTCGAGAACCCGCCCCAGACCTACGAAGATCTGGCTGACCCCAAATACAAGGGGCAAATCTGCATCCGCTCCTCGTCAAACGTCTATAACCAATCGCTGCTGGCCTCGATCATCGAAGTGCACGGCGAAGACGTGGCCAAGGATTGGGCAGCGGGCGTCGTCGCCAACATGGCCCGTGCCCCCGAGGGCGGAGATACCGACCAGTTGCGCGGCATCGTGTCGGGCGAGTGTGATATCGCCGTGTCCAACACCTATTACTTCGCCCGTGGTCTGGCCGGAGGCGTGGACGGTCTGAGCAGCGATATCGACAGCATCGGCTGGGTCTGGCCGAACCAGAACGACCGGGGCGCGCATATGAACCTCGTCGCTGCCGGGATCGCCGTGAACGCGCCCAATCCCGAAGAGGCGCTCGCCCTGCTCGAATTCCTTGCCAGCGAAACCGCGCAGGCGCAATTCGCAAATGGCAACAACGAATACCCGGTTCTGGCCGGGGTCGACATTGGCGAGAACGTGGCCAAGCTGGGTGAATTCAAGCCGGATAGCACCACACCCACCGCCTCCTTTGGCGAAAATGCCGCCAAGGCGCAGGCGATATTCAACGACGTCGGCTGGAACTGATCCAGCCCCCATCAGCGGCTCTGCGCGATTGCGCGGCCTGCGGGATTGACCTAAGGTCGGGCTCCTCAACAGGGGTCCGGCTTTTCCATGACATCCGTCCGGCTACGATTGCTGATCCTCGCACTCTTGCCACTGGCGGTGCTGATGCCGCTCTTGTTGCTGGTGGCGATCAATCGCTGGTCGGCCAATTATGACAACCTGCTCATCACCAATGTGGCAAGCGATCTGCGCATCGCTGATCAATATCTGCAGCGCCTGCTGACCAGCACCGGATCCGAGGTCACAAGCCTTGCGCGCTCGCTGCGGTTTGATGAGGTGGCACGCACAGCCCCCGCCGATCTGCCCAGCTTTCTGGACCAAAATCGCCGCGCGCTCGGACTTGATTTCCTGTATTTCATGCCGATCAACGAGGCCCGCAAGCGCGGCAATGACTGGCCGGTGATCGCCACCGCCACGCGCGGCCAACCCGCGACCGAGATCGACATCTTCACACCGCGCGACCTCTTGGCGCTGCCCGATACCGGCGTGGCCCTTGCGATGCGGGCGCGCGTGGCCCTGGTCGCCACCCGCGCCGCCCAGCCGACCACCCGCCAGACCGAGGATCGCGGCATGGTGGTGCATAGCGCCACGCTCGTCACCACACCGGGGGCAGAGGGTGTGCTGGTGGGCGGCCTCCTGCTCAACCGCAACCTCGACTTCATCGACACAATCAACGCGCTGGTTTACCGCGACACCGGCCGCGCCGGGGACCGGCAGGGCACCGCCACGCTCTTTCTCGAGGATGTGCGCATCTCGACCAATGTCCGCCTCTTCGCGGGTGAACGGGCGCTTGGCACGCGGGTCTCGGCGGCGGTGCGCTCGATCGTGCTCGAACAGGGGCAGACCTGGCTCGACAGCGCATTCGTGGTCAATGACTGGTATATCTCGGCCTACCGCCCGCTGACCGACAGCTTTGGCAAGCGGGTGGGCATGCTCTATGTCGGCTTTCTCCAGGCCCCGTTCGATGCCGCCAAGCGGCGGGCCTATCTCTTGGTCCTTGCGGCCTTTCTGGTGGTTCTGGCGGTCAGCGC
Organism: Roseovarius mucosus DSM 17069; assembly: GCF_000768555.3. Lineage (GTDB taxonomy): Bacteria > Pseudomonadota > Alphaproteobacteria > Rhodobacterales > Rhodobacteraceae > Roseovarius > Roseovarius mucosus. The sequence continues at coordinate 176,603 of NZ_KN293975.1, read as the reverse complement.
GCCGCTCTTTCTGCGGCTTGCGCGCAATATCTTTGCGCCCCTCGAACGCATGACCCGCACCATGGAAGAGGTCGAGGCCGGCGACATGACCGCGCGCATCGGCCCGGTGGCCGCCCGCGACGAGATCGGCACCGTGGCGGCCCATCTCGACACGTTGCTTGATCAGGTGCAGGAGCGCGACCGCGCCTTGCGCGCCTGGAACGAGGACCTGAATGCCCGCGTCGAGACCCGCACCGCCGAGCTGCGCGAGGCCAATGCCAAGCTGGAAACCACGTATCAGCAACTGGTGATGTCGGAAAAACTCGCCTCCATCGGCGAGATCACAGCCGGTGTCGCGCATGAGATCAACAATCCTGCGGCGGTGATCCAAGGCAATCTCGACGTGATCCGCCAGACGCTCGGCGCGCAGAGCGAGCCGGTAAAAACCGAACTCGACTTGATTGATCGTCAGATCGGGCGCATCACCGCCATTGTGGGCAAATTGCTGCAATTCGCCCGCCCCGGCGACTTCGGCACGTTTGAAGAGGATGTCGATCTGGCCGCCGTCCTGCGCGATTGCCTGGTGCTGGTGGATCATGTGGTGACAAAGGCGGGCCATCAGGTGACGCTCGACACCCAAGCCGATACGCCCCCGGTGCGGATCAATCCGGGCGAATTGCAGCAGGTGATCATCAACCTCGTGACCAACGCGGCCCAAGCCATGCAGACCGAGGGGCATCTTACCCTGACCACCCGCCCCGCGCTGCGCGACGGACATCCCGGTGCCGTGCTCATTGTGGCCGATACCGGGCCGGGCATCCCCAAGGACGAGCTGTCGCTGGTGTTCGATCCCTTCTTCACCACCAAACAGGGCGAGGGCACGGGGCTTGGCCTCTCGGTCAGTCAAACCTTGATCCAGCAGGCGGGCGGGCGCATCACCGCGCGCAACCGGGCCGAGGGTGGCGCGGAATTCACCGTCTGGTTGCCCGCACAGACGCTCTAAGCGCTTATCCCTGCCCGCTCAGCCGCGCGTGGTGGAGTGCGGCCACGGCACAGGACGCCAGCCGCGCCATATCGTCATCCGCCCGCGAATTGAGAATGATCGGCACCCGCGCGCCCAGAACCACGCCCGCCGCTTCGGCATGGCTCAGATAGGTCAGTTGCTTGGCCAGCATGTTGCCCGCATCGAGGTTGGGCACCACCAGAATATCCGCCCGACCTGCCACGGGCGAGGATAGCCCCTTGGTCCGCGCTGCCGCCAGATCAACCGCGTTATCCATCGCGAGTGGCCCATCCACCAGGCCGCCAGTGATCTGCCCCCGCTCCGCCATCTTGGACAAGAGAGCGGCGTCGATCGACGAGGGCAAATCAGGGTTGACCGTCTCGACCGCCGACAGCACCCCCACCTTGGGTGTCTCGATCCCAAGGCTGAGCGCGAGGTCAATCGCGTTCTGCACAATATCCACCTTGGCGCGCAGGTCAGGTGTTATGTTGATCGCCGCATCCGTCACCAGCAAGAGATGCGCCAGCCCCGGCACATCCATCACGAAAACATGGCTCAGCCGCCGCCCCACGCGCAGACCCGCCGCCTTGTCCAGCACCGCGCGCAAGAGCTGGTCTGTGTGCAGATGCCCCTTCATCACCGCCCCCGCCCGCCCCGCCTGCACCAGCGCCACCGCGCGCCGCGCGGCAGCCTCGGGGTCTGACTCGGCGATGATCTCGATCCCCGTCAGATCCGCGCCCAGCGTCTGCGCCGCCGCAGCGATCCGATCCGGATCCCCGATCAGAATGGGCGCGATCAGCGTGTGTGCCCGCGCCCGCAGCGCGCCGCCGAGGGAATTGGGTTCTTCCGGGCAGACCACAGCCGTCACCAGCGCCGCCAATGGCTCGGCCCGCTTGAGCAGCTTTTCGAAATGCCGGTGCCGCTGCACGATCAGACCCGGCAGATCGTGGCTCGAATAGTTCAGCTTGCGGCGCGGGGCCTCGACCACCGCCACACCCGACACGACCAGCGCATCGTCGCGCAACCGCCGCACCTCGGTGGCCAAGGTTACGGTCATGTCGCGCGGGTTGCGATCCGTCACCGTGACGCGGCTCTCCACCTCGTCGCCCGCATGGGCATGGTTGTGAAACACAAGGCTCTGCGCGCGGTAGAGCGTGCCTGCCCCCGGCAAGAGCGTGCCCAGCACGGCCGAAATCAACGAGCCCAGAAACATCCCCGGAACAAAGGCTTCGGGTTGGCCATCGCCATCGCCATCCAGATCGAACAGATGCATCGGGTTGTGATTGCCCGACACATTGGCAAACACCAACAGATCATCCTGCGTGCAGAGCCGTCGGAGGCTCTGGCTGTCGCCCACCTGCAATTCGTCAAAGATGCGGTTCTCGATCTTCATCCGGCAACTCTCCTGTCACGCCCGCGCTGCCCATGCAGGCAGGCCGCCGCGTGAGCTAAGCGGCGGGTCGTGTCAAAGGCATGACACGACCCGATCCATCACAAAGCGCGGGCACTCTGGCGCAGTTCGAATTTCTGGATCTTGCCCGTGGACGTCTTGGGCAATTCCTGAAACACCACCGCCTTGGGCGTCTTGAACCCTGCCAGCCGCTCGCGGGCAAAGGCGATCAACTCGGCCTCGCTCGCCGTGGCTCCGTCCTTCAACTCGACGAAAGCGCAAGGCACCTCGCCCCATTTCTCATCCGGCTTGGCCACAACGGCACAGAGCAGAACGGCGGGATGCCGCATCAGCACCCCCTCAACCTCGACCGAGGAAATGTTCTCGCCCCCCGAGATGATGATGTCCTTGGCGCGGTCCGCAATCTTGAGATAGCCGTCGGGATGCTGGAACGCGATATCGCCCGAATGGAAATACCCGCCGCGAAACGCCTCCTCGGTAGCCTCGGGGTTCTTGAGATAGCCTTTCATCACTGAATTGCCCCGGATCATGATCTCGCCCAGAGTTTCGCCGTCCATGGGGATTTGCGCCATGGTATCGGGGTCCATCGCGGTGATGTCCTCCATCATCGGCATCAGAACGCCGGTGCGCGCCTTGATCGTATAGCGCTCATCCTCAGGCAGGGTATTCCAGTCGTCTTGCCACAGACATTCGGTGACATGGCCATAGGTCTCGGTCAGGCCATAGACCTGCATCACGGTAAAGCCCAACGGCTCGATCGCCGCCAGCGTTGCGGCGGGCGGCGGGGCCCCGGCGGTGAAGACATCCACCACATGGTCGAACTTGCGCCGCTCGCTCTCCTTGGCATTGACGATCATGTTGAGCACGATGGGCGCACCGCCGAAATGTGTCACCCCCTCGTCTGCAATCGCATCGTAAATCGCGCGCGCCGTCACGTCGCGGCAGCAGACAACCCGCCCGCCAAGCATCGGCATCAGCCAGACATGGTTCCAGTTGTTGCAATGAAAGAGCGGCACGATGGTCAGATAGGTCGGATAGCGCGGCAATTGCCAGCTCACGACCGTGCCCATGGTCATCAGATACGCGCCGCGATGGTGATAGACCACCCCCTTGGGCCGCCCCGTGGTGCCCGAGGTGTAGTTGAGCGCCAAACTCTCCCATTCATCCTCGGGCATGATCCACGGGAAATCGGGATCGCCAGAGGCCAGCAGTTCCTCGTATTCCATATAATGCCCGTGGGCATGGACCCCCGCCGCATCATCGGCCACCTCGACCACGCCCGGCGGCGGCCCCTCCATCAATTCAATCGCCTGCGCCAGCGTGGGCAGGAATTGCGGATCACAGAGCACGACACGCGCCCCGCCATGGTCCAGGATATAGGCGATGGTATCGGCCTCGAGCCGCGTGTTGATCGCGTTGAGCACCGCACCACAGGCGGGCACGCCAAAATGCGCCTCGCAATGGGCGGGGATATTGGGCAGCAGGGTGGCCACCACATCGCCGGGCTCGATCCCCAGCTTGACCAAGGCCGAAGCCAGCCGCGATACCCGCGCGTGATACTCCGCGTAAGTGCGCCGCGTGCCCCGATAAACCAGCGCCTCACGGCTTGGAAAAAGATGCGCCGCGCGCCGCAGATGCGACAGCGGCGTCAGCGCCACGAAATTTGCGGCGCATTTCTCCAACCCGGTCTCATCCTTCATCCACCCCATCGCGCGGCTCCTCCTGTCCTCTGGTCTGTCCAAGGAATAAAGTATTGCGACACCGATGCAATTCCCAAACATGCACGGAAAAGCCTGCCAGAGCGCGCTTTCACGCTGAAAAACTGCCTTTACCGCTGCACATCGCAGCACTATGAGAACGAAACGACGTGTGCAGTATTTCAGCACGGAGCGGCGTGGTTTTGAAAGGTATTTGAATGATCGTTTCCGGCACGCGCCGCCCGAATATACTGACCAGCCGTTTCTTTCGTTTGCGCTTTGCCCTCGCGCAGGCCCTCGGCATGACCATAGAGGTGCGCAGCGACGTCGGCCGCTACCGCTTTCGATGCCGCAGCTATACCGAATACAAACGCGCCGTCACCCTTCTGCAAAAGGAAGAGGGCACGATCCGCTGGCTGCGCGATACCCTGCGCCCCGGCGATACCTTTTGCGACATCGGGGCCAATATCGGCCTCTACTCGGTCTTTTCCGGCCCTCTTGTAGGCGAGACCGGCCAGATCCTGTCGTTTGAACCGCATGCCGCCAATGCGCTCAGCCTGATGCAGAACATCGCGTTGAATGGCCTTGCGCGCCGCACCAAAGTGATTTCGGCCGCGCTTGGCGACCGCAACGGATTTTTCGACTTCAACATCATCGAGGCCACGGCAGGCTCAGCCATGAGCCAGCTTGGCCGCACCCTTGATGGGCACGAACGCCCCTTCGTGCCGGTCCTGCGCGAATGCAAGGCCGCCTTTACCCTCGATCACCTTGTCTCAGAGGGGGTCGTGCCTCCGCCCGATGTGGTCAAGATCGATGTCGACGGCAACGAACTTCTGGTGCTTGACGGCATGCGCATTCTGTTGACCTCGGCCAAGCGCCCCCGCTCGATCCAGGTCGAGGTCAGCCATCACTACGAGGCGGAACTCGATGCCTTCATGGACACGCATGGCTACCGGGCGCATGAGCGGCATCGCACCGATATCGGCCTGCGCAAACTTGCACGCGGCGCCGATCCGGTGTTGATTGCGCATAACGCGATCTATAAACCGAGCGCAGCCTGACCCCCTTGCCGCCCGAACAAGGATAGACACCCGATGATGTTCAATCTCGACGGCGCTGACGTCCGCCACGATCCCTTTCCCATCGCCTTTGCCAAGCCGGTGTTTGACGCCGATCTCTATCAAGAGATGCTGGACAACTGGCCCGACACCGAGCGGTTTCAGTTCATGCCCAAGCTGGGCAACAAATATTCGCTCTCCGAGGTGAACAACGCCAAGCAATACCACGACTTCATCAAGTCGACCCCGGTCTGGAAACGCTTTCACGACGAGGTGAAGAGCGAACGCTTCGTGCGCGGCATCGTCGACTTTCTGGCCAGCCACAACATCGACCTCGACCTTGGCCGCAAGATGGTGCTCACCAACACGCCCGGCGCGCGCCTTGGCCTTCGCCTGACCGAGGCGCTCTGCGGCGCGGCCCTGGTCGAGCGGCGCAAGATCCCGCTGCGCTCGCGCTTTGAATTCTCGATGATGCCGGGCGATGGCGGCTCGATCCTGCCGCACACAGACGCGCCCGCCAAACTGATCACCGTGGTCGTCTCGATGGTCGCGCCGGGCGAATGGAAGCCGGAATATGGCGGCGGCACTTCGGTCGTCTGGCCCAAGGACAAGACGCGCAGCTTCAACTTCCGCAACACTTTCTTGCCGTTCGAAGAGGTGGACACGCTCGATTGCTACGAGTTCAACTCGAACCAGTGCATGATCTTCGTCAAGACCTTCAATTCCTGGCATGCCGTTGAGCCGATCAAGGCCCCCCGCCCCGACATGTTCCGGCGGTCGCTGACGATCAATATCGAGGTCCCGAAAAATTAAAGAACTAACCCCCCGCTCGGCCTCTACACCGCGCCGGGGGCCCCCGGCGCACTTACAACCCCAACCTCGCCATCACGATGTCATTGACCGCCTTGGGATTAGCCTTGCCGCCCGTGGCTTTCATCACCTGCCCCACGAACCATCCCGCCAGCTTGGGATTTTCTCTCGCCTTTTCCACCTGCGCGGGGTTGGCGGCGATGATCTCGGCCACGGCCTGCTCAATCGCGCCGGTGTCCGTCACCTGTTTCATGCCGCGCGCCTCGACGATGGCCTCGGGGTCGCCCCCTTCCGTATAGACGATTTCAAAGAGGTCCTTGGCGATCTTGCCGGAAATGGCGTCCGACTTGATCAGCCGCACGATGCCTGCCAGTTGCGCCGGGCTGACCGGGCTATCCTCGATCGAGTGATCCTCTTTCTTGAGCCGTCCAAAGAGCTCGTTGATCACCCAATTCGCTGCCAGCTTGCCATCGCCCGCGCCCTCTGCCACCGCCTCGAAATAGGCGGCATTGGCCAGATCGGCGGTCAGCACGTTGGCATCATATTCCGATAGCCCGAATTCCAGCACGAACCGCGCCTTCTTGGCGTCGGGCAGTTCCGGCAGATTAGCCGCGATCTCATCGACCCAGGCCTGCTCTATCTCCAGCGGCAAGAGATCAGGATCGGGGAAATAGCGGTAATCATGCGCCTCTTCCTTGGAGCGCATGGACCGGGTCTCGTTCTTGTCCGGATCATAGAGCCGGGTTTCCTGCACCACCGTGCCCCCCGCCTCGACAATCGCGATCTGGCGGCGCGCCTCATACTCGATGGCCGCTTGGATAAAGCGCATGGAATTCATGTTCTTGATCTCGCACCGCGTGCCGAGATGGCTGAAATCCTGCGTCTCCATGTATTTCTCATACTGGCCGGGACGGCAGATCGACACGTTCACATCCGCCCGCAGGTTGCCGTTCTGCATATTGCCGTCGCAGGTGCCCAAGTAACGCAGGATTTGGCGCAGCTTGGTGACATAGGCGGCGGCCTCCTCGGGGCCGCGAATGTCCGGGCGGCTCACGATCTCCATCAGGCAGACGCCAGTGCGGTTGAGATCCACAAAGGACATCGCCGGGTCCATGTCGTGAATGGATTTGCCCGCGTCCTGCTCCATGTGGATGCGCTCGATCCTGACCAGCCGCGCCACGCCGGGGGCCATATCAACCAAAATTTCACCCTCACCCACCAGCGGATGATAAAGCTGGCTGATCTGATAGCCCTGCGGCAGGTCAGGATAGAAATAGTTCTTGCGATCAAAGGCCGACCAAAGGTTGATCTTGGCCTTGAGACCCAGCCCCGTGCGCACCGCCTGCTCGACGCAGAACTCGTTGATCACCGGCAACATGCCCGGCATCGCCGCATCGACAAAGGCGACGTTGGAATTGGGTTCTGCCCCGAATTGCGTCGAGGCCCCGGAAAACAGCTTGGAGCGCGAGGCGACCTGCGCATGCACCTCCATCCCGATCACCAACTCCCAATCATGCTTGGCCCCCGCAATCACGCGTGGCTTCGGCGCTTCATAGGTGAGATCGAGCATGGCACTGCCTCCGGCTGACATATCAGGGGCGTTCTAGGACAGGGGCGCACAGGGGGCAAGAGAAAGCGCGGCATAGACCTCTGCTTAAAATCATGGGACAAATTAGGTAGCGACCAGAACTTCCAATACAAGGACCTGATATTTTGGACAATTTCACCGCGAACTCGCAAACGCCAGGCTTTTTGGAAATTGGTGGATTTGTCAGTGGCAGCGTTGAGGACGGGATAGACTGGATTGCGGTCAACCTAGAGGCAGATACGGCCTATAAGTTCGAGATCGACATGGGGCTTCCCTTCGTTCAGATCCTGTCCCCTGACGAAGTTCGGTTGATGAACAATACCGGGGACCCAGAGCTTCGGTCTGACCAAGACAATGTCTTTATTTATTCGCCGAGGGAAACCGGCCGACATTTTATCACAATCCACGCGACGTTCGGACCCATGGGGGGCGGATTGGACAACTACGTCATCCGAGCAACCGTGTTTCACGACGAGGTTCCCGGCGATGTGACCACGCACGCAACCCTGGCGCCCAACACCTCGATCCAAGCGCAGATGGATTTTGGCAACGACTATGACTGGTTCGCAGTGGAATTGACCGCGGGTGAGGCCGCGAGCTTTGAACTGGACGGCATCGCGTTCTCCGATCTGTCGGTGCGGGATGCCGATGGAGAAAGCCTCGCAAGCTCGGATGCGCGAGCGACAAACAAGTATGTGACCTACATTCCAGACGAGTCCGGCACATTCTATGTCAGCGCGCGATATGCAGTGGGATACGACAGATATGCCAACTTTTTTCCCATCCCCTATTCCGTCACATGGGTAGACGCAATTCTCCCTGTGACCGAAGTCGGCACTCTTGGGAATGACACGCTTTTGGGCAATCGTGATGATGATTTCCTTAACGGTCTTGCCGGTGATGATCGTCTCGCGGCGGACGAAGGGAACGATACGCTTTTGGGTGGCGATGGCAACGACACACTCTTTGGTCAGGAGGGCGATGACGAGATATCCGGCGAAAGCGGGGATGACCGCCTGAACGGCAGTCTCGGCCACGACACCCTCAACGGCGGTGAAGGTCACGACTCCCTCAGCGCCGGATTGGGGGATGACTCGATCACCGGTGATGCTGGAAATGACAATATTGGTGGCGGGCTGGGCAATGACACGATTGACGCAGGCGATGGCGACGACATCGTTGGCGGTGGCTCAGGAAACGACCTGATCACCGGCGGTCTCGGGGATGATTTTCTGTCCGGTGGCTGGGACCGTGATACCTTGGACGGTGGCGACGGCCATGACACGCTGACAGGGGCCAGCGGCGCGGATCACCTCTCGGGGGGTGCGGGCGATGACATAGTTGCCGGTGCGTCCGGCAATGACCGCATCACGGGCGACGCGGGCAATGATCGCCTGTCCGGCAGCGCGGGCGATGACCGGGTTGATGGGGGCGACGGGGCCGACCGGATTGGAGGCGGCTCAGGCCGAGATACGATCATCGGCGGCGCAGGTGACGACCAAGTCGGCGGCGGCAAAGGCGACGACAGCATCCAAGGCGGGAGCGGCAATGACGACCTCTCGGGTGGCAGCGGTGCGGACACGATTGAGGGCGGCGATGGCAATGACACGGTCAACGGCGCACGTGGCGACGACGTACTCAGCGGCGGCACGGGCGCGGATCACTTCGAATTCACCGTCGCTCAAGAAGGAGAAACCGATAGCGTTCTCGATTTCGAAGATGGCGTCGACCATATCGTCATTCGGTTCATGGCCATCGAGACACCAGACGTGAACATTGCCCCCCCGGCGGCAGAACCCTTCGAGATGCTGCGCATCTCCGACACCGCCAGTGGTGCAGCGATTTCCTTCAACGGACAGACTGTAACCGTCCAAGGTATCACCGCCGCGCAACTCACAGTGGACGATTTCACGTTCCTCTGATGGCAGCTCTGAATTAATGCATGCGAAACTCCGAATATAAATCACTTCACAGAATCGTGAGCATGCTGTTTGATAGGGGTGGCAATTGTAAAACTGGGGAGTTTTCATCATGGAAGGCCTTAACATACCGGGAACAATCGAGGCGGATAACCTCCTCGGCACAGCCGATGACGATACCATCACCGCGAATAGCGGCGATGACACGCTCACCGGCGGCGGCGGCAACGATCTGTTGGATGGCGGCGCAGGGTTCGACACGGCAGTCTTCGTGGGCAATGCCGCCGATTATACCGTGGGATTGAACGCGAGCAATCAACGCACGATCACCCAGACGGCGACCGGCGACACCGACATCTTGCTCAACATCCAGCGCCTGCAATTCGACGACATCAGCACCGATGTCCTGCTCAACCCCGACAACACCAGCCCCGGCCTGATCCGGGGTCTGGGCGGCGACTCCGGATTTGGCGAGGATTTTCTGGACCGCAACGACGACGGCTCGACCGGTCAGATCGACATTACCCCGATCTTCGAGAACGGGCTCAATTTCTTTGGAACCGTTTACCAAGGTCTCTGGATCAACAACAACGGCTCCGTGACCTTTGGCGCGGCGCGCAGTACCTTCACACCCGACGTCATCACGGGGGTATCAAATAACCCCGAGATCACGCCCTTCTTCGCCGATGTCGATACGCGCGGGACCACAGTCACCCCCACCCCGGGCGGCAATTCGCAGGGCACCAACCTTGTGCATTGGGATTTCAACACTCTGGGCGACCAGTTGATCGTGACTTGGGACGACGTGGGGTATTTCAGCAGGAGCACCGACCTGCTCAACGCCTTCCAACTCATCCTGACAGATCGCGGCAACGGCGATTTCGACATTCAGTTCCGCTATGAAGACGTGAACTGGACCACAGGTGGTGCCAGCGGCGGCACCAACGGCCTTGGCGGCACGGTGGCACGCGCAGGCTATACCTCGGGCACAGGCGTCGAAGGCACGTTCTTTGAACTGCCGCAATCCGGCAATCAGGATGAAATCCTCAGCCTGGATGTGATCCCCGGCAATACCGGTCTGATCGGCATCTGGAACTTTGCCGTGCGCAACGGCGGCGTGGTCGAGTCCATCGTCCCGCTTCTGCCGCCGGTCGGCGCGGGCGGCTGGGTTGCGGGTGACCCGCATTTGGCGACACTCGACGGGGTTGGCTATGACTTCCAGGCGGCGGGCGAATTTGTCTTGCTGCGCGGCACTGACAGCGATTTCGAGCTTCAGGCGCGGATGGTGCCGGTGGGCGACAACGTCAGCATCAATCAGGCCATCGCCACCAACCTCGGTGGCACGGCGGTGATGATCGACGCCAATGATGCAACACCGCTGCATATCGACGGCGTGGCCACTGAGCTTGAGGATTTCGGCTCTGTCGCGGTCGGCAATGACCGCATCTTCCGCGAAGGCGATACTTATATCATCGTCTATGCGGGTGCGGATAACGTGGTCAATGATGGCGACAGCCAGGTGCGCGTGATCGTGCGTGACGGGCGGGTCGACATCGACGTGCGCCTCAACGAGGAGTTGCTGGGGCGTCTGGAAGGTCTGCTGGGCGATGGCGACGGCGACGCCAGCAACGATGTCGCGCGCGCGGATGGCAGCGTACTGGCGCGTCCCTTTGCCTTTGCCGATCTCTACGGACAATACCGCGAGGATTGGCGCGTCGCCTCGGACGCGCAAAGCCTCTTTACTTATGACACAGGCGAAAGCCTCGATGGCTTCTATCTGCCGGAATTTCCGGGCGAGATCGTCAGCCTCGATACGCTCGATCCCGCTATTCGGGATGCGGCGATTGCGGCGGCGCTCAATGCGGGCTTGATCGAAGGCACCCCCAATTTCGAGAACGCCGTGCTCGACTTTGCCCTGACGAACGACAGCTCGTTCTTCGATTCGGCAGCCGAAGTGCCCGCAACCGTGACCGAGACCGTCACAACCGCCGATCCGGTGTCGCTCAACCTGACGGGAACCGAAGGCAACGATACCCTGCTCGGCGCAGCTCTTGACGACACGCTCAGCGGTCTGGGCGGCGATGACCGGCTGGAAGGGCGCGGTGGCAATGATCAACTCAGCGGCAGCGAGGGCGATGACACGCTCGACGGGGGCGATGGCGATGATCGGATGTCGTCCTCGGACGGCAACGATCTGGCCATTGGCGGTCTTGGCAACGACAACATCGGCGGCGGCCTGGGGAATGACACCATCGACGGTGGCGACGGTGACGACATCATGGGCGGTGGCTTTGGCGCGGACAGCATCACCGGCGGCAATGGCAATGACGTGGTCGCGGGCGGGGCGGACAATGACACGCTCTCGGGGGGTGACGGCAATGACAGCATGTCCGGCAGCTTCGGCAATGACCTGATCGACGCGGGCGATGGCAATGACGACATTGGCGGCGGCACCGGTCAGGATACCATTGACGCAGGCGCGGGCGACGACAGCGTGGGTGGCGGCGAAGGCGATGACAATATCCTTGGCGGCGACGGCAACGACTTCCTCGCCGGCGGTGGCCGTGACGACATCATCGACGGCGGCGCGGGTAATGACACGATCAACGCAGGCGCCGGCAATGACCAGATCACCGGCGGCACCGGCGCGGATCAATTCGTCTTCTCGTCCTTCTTTGACGGTGAGGTCGATGTAATCACCGATTTCGAGGATGGCATCGACAGCTTCTTCATCCGCCGCATCGATCCCGACACCGGGCTTCAAAATATCGACAACGGCGGCAACGGCCTTGCCGGGTTCGTGACGGCGATGAATATCGTCGATACCGACGCGGGCGCGCAGATGACCGTGAACGGCAACACGATCCTTGTCGAGGGCATCACGGCGGCGCAGCTGACCGTGGATGATTTCACGTTCCTGTAAGACGGACGCGCCAATCAACGACAGGGGCACCTTCGGGTGCCCCTATGTTTTTGGGGCAGGTTTGCGCCACCATCCCGCACACGCCCGCCATCCTGCGTTAGCGCAATCACCGGCACGCCCATACACAGGACCTAAAGGTTAACGCTAACATCCTGTATTTCAACTGGAAACCGACTTTTACCGCTTTCCGGTCCGCTTTGGCGCGTCTATACGGACGCCAATTCAGCTATCAGGAGTCGCCCATGACCATCACCGTAGGAATCAACGGTTTCGGCCGTATCGGTCGCGCCACGCTTGCCCATATCTCCGAGAGCCTGCGCAATGATATCAAGGTCGTCAAGGTGAACGCGACCGGCCCCATCGAGACGGCGGCACATCTGATGCGCTATGACAGCGTGCATGGCCGCTTTGCCCATCCGATCACCGTCGAGGGCAACACCATGGACCTTGGGCGCGGTCCGATCCAGATGTTCTCGACCTATGACATGAACGAACTCGACTGGGACGGGGTCGATGTCGTGCTGGAATGCACCGGCAATTTCAACGACGGCGCCAAGGCCAAGACGCATCTGGAGCGCGGCGCACGCAAGGTGCTGATCTCGGCCCCGGCCAAGAATGTCGACCGCACCGTGGTTTTCGGCGTCAACCACGATGCTCTTCTGGCCTCCGAGCGGATGATCTCGAACGGCTCTTGTACAACCAATTGCCTCGCCCCCTTGGCCAAGGTGCTGAATGACAGCATCGGCATCGAGAGCGGCATCATGACCACGATCCACGCCTATACCGGCGACCAGCCGACGCTGGACCGCCGCCACAAGGACCTCTATCGCGCCCGTGCTGCCGCCATGTCGATGATCCCCACCTCGACCGGGGCCGCCAAGGCATTGGGCGAGGTGCTGCCGGAACTGGCGGGCAAGCTCGACGGCTCGGCCATTCGCGTGCCCACCCCCAATGTCTCGGCGGTGGACCTGACCTTTGTCGCCAAGCGCGACGTGACCAAGGCCGATGTCAACGCCGTGGTTGCCGAGGCCGCCGCAGGCGCGATGAAGGGAATCCTCGGCTATGATCCCGAGCCCAAGGTCAGCATCGACTTCAACCACACCGAGGAAAGCTCGATTTTCGCGCCCGATCAGACCAAGGTGATCGGCAACCGTCTGGTGCGTGTTCTGGCATGGTATGACAACGAATGGGGCTTCTCCTGCCGCATGGCGGATGTCGCGGTGGCCATGGGCCGGTTGCAGTAATCACAGCCTACGCGCCAACAGTCGCCCCCGGTGCCATGCGCCGGGGGTTTTTCTGTGCCCCTGCCCCAGATTTGCACCCTAAACTCCGGTTATAGAGGGCGATTTTGCACCTCTAGTCCAATGGCCCGGCGTAATCGCACCCTGCATATGAGGTCCCACCGAGGCAGTCCCGCCCCGGTCTGCTACAGCAAAAGGACCCTTCCCATGACACGTATCATCGCTCTTGCCCTTGCCCTCACTTTGGGTGGCATGGCTCATGCCTCCGATGGCAAGGCCGTGGATGGCGCCAAAGCCGAAGAGATCAAGGCCACGCTGACTGAACAAGGCTACGAGGTTCGCAACATCAAGACCGAAGACGGCATGTACGAAGCCTACGCCATCAAGGATGGCGTGAAATACGAGATCTACCTCAACGAGGCGCTCGAAGTGGTCAAGACCAAGCAGGACAATTGATCCGCGACCGTCCCTCCGGGACCGGGCCGTCAGCGCCCGGTCTCTCCCCTTTAGAACACAGGAAATTCCCATGACCGATCACAAGATCTGGGACCCGTTCATCCGGCTCTTTCACTGGTCGCTTGTCGCGGGATTCGCGGCCAACGCCCTGATCCTCGATGACGAAAGCAAGGTCCATGAATGGGTGGGCTATGCGGTGGTGGCGCTTGTCGGGCTACGGTTGCTCTGGGGCTTTGTCGGCCCGCTCAGCGCCCGGTTTGCCAGTTTTTTTCCCAGCCAAACCGCCGTCATGGAACAGATTGGCGATATCGCCACGCATCGCCGCCGGGCCCATCTGGGCCATAGCCCGCTGGGGGCCTTGATGATTTTCAATCTGCTGGCCGTGATGCTGGCCATCGGCGTCACAGGCTATATGATGACCACCGATGCCTACTGGGGTGTCGAATGGGTTGAAGAGGCACATGAAATGCTCGTTGTCTGGGCAGAAATCTCGGTCGTTCTACATATCGCGGCGGTCGTCTTTGAAAGCTGGAGAACGGGCGTCAACCTGCCGCGTGCCATGATCACGGGCAAGAAATCCGTGCCCGACGACGTTCGACTCGCCCGATGAAGCAAACCGTCAGCAGCCATCCGGTCACGCTCGTCCTCTTGATCGCGGTGCAGAGTTTCTGCGCCGCGTTCTTTCTTTGGGATGTGGCCTCGGATCTTGCGCCAGACGGCGTGCGCGCTCTGGCCCATCTGCATCTTGCCATCGAGACGGGGGCGGCTCTGGCGCTGTTGTCCGCCATCGTGTTCGAAGCGCGCTATCTCATGGCCCTTCTGCGACGCAAGGCGCATCTCGAAGAGCAGGTCTCGATTGCAACCGGCGCCTTTCATGACATCATTCTTGCGCATTTCGACCGTTGGACCCTGACCCCGGCGGAACGCGATGTAGCCATGTTCGCGATCAAGGGATTCTCCGTCACCGAAACGGCCGAGTTGCGCGGCTCGGCCCCCGGCACGGTCAAAGCTCAGCTCAACGCGGTTTATCGCAAGGCCGGAGTTTCCGGTCGGGGTGCGCTCCTTGGGCTGCTGGTCGATGAGTTATTGGCGGGTCCGCTGGTCGAGGCAACGCCGGACCGCCCCTGATCCGCCTTGCATGGACACAGGCTCTGCGGCATACCCATGCTGAACGGACGAAGCGAAAGCGCGCGGCATGACCAACACACTCGCGATCAGCCTTGGGGGGATTATCCTTCTGGCTCTCGGGGCCGACGCCGTGCTGAACGACAGCACCGCAACCCTGTTCCTCGGGCGCAAGCTGATTGATCTGATCGAGTATCTCGCCTTCTGGCGATAAACCTCCTGTGACCCCCCCCGGCATTGACTCGTTTCGAAATTCGTTTATGTTCGCTTTAAATTGTTAGCGCTAACATTACTCTCGGAGGATACCATGCCCCTGAAACTCGCCATCAACGGATTTGGCCGCATCGGCCGCAACGTGCTGCGCGCGTTGCTCGACTCGGGCCGCGATGACATCACCGTTGTCGCCATCAACGATCTGGCCCCGGTCGAAACAAACGCCCACCTGCTCGAATTCGACAGCGTGCATGGCCGCTTTCGAGGCCAGATCACCACGACCGCCGACAGCATCGACGCCGGGCGCGGGCCGATGCGTGTCACCGCCCTGCGCGACCCCGAGGCACTGCCTTGGGCAGATGTCGACATCGTGCTCGAATGCACCGGCATTTTTACCGACCGCGACGCAGCCGCCCGCCACCTCAAGAATGGAGCGCGGCGCGTGCTGGTCTCTGCCCCCTCGGCGGGGGCCGACCGCACCGTGGTTTACGGCGTCAATCACGCGGATCTGACCGCCGCCGACGTGATCGTGTCGAACGCCTCTTGCACCACCAACTGCCTCGCCCCCTTGGCAAAGGTGCTGCATGAGAGCATCGGCATCACCCGTGGTTTCATGACCACGATCCACAGCTACACCGGCGATCAGCCGACACTCGACACCATGCACAAGGACCTCTACCGCGCCCGCGCGGCGGCGCTCAACATCATTCCCACCACCACCGGTGCCGCCCGTGCCGTGGGTCTTGTGCTGCCCGACCTTGCCGGGCGGCTCGACGGCACCGCCATCCGCGTGCCCACCCCCAATGTCAGCGTCGTGGACCTGACATTCGAGGCCGCGCGCGACACCAGCGTGGATGAGATCAACACCGCCGTGACCCGGGCAGCCAAGGGCGCGCTCTCGGGCGTGCTCGATGTCACCACCCGCCCGCTGGTCTCGTCGGACTTCAACCACGATCCGCACAGCTCGATCTTTGCCACCGATCAGACGCGGGTGATGGAGCGGCGGATGTGTCGCGTGCTCAGTTGGTATGACAACGAATGGGGCTTTTCCAATCGCATGCTCGATGTCGCCGCCGAAATGGGCCGTCACCTCGACTCCGGGCGTGGCCCTGCGCCACGCCACGCACGGGTGATGGAACCCACCTGAACGGCGTCAAGAAAACTTGGCCAGCAACGCCTCGCGGACCGGGGGTGTGACGAATTTGGTCACATCCCCGCCCAACCGGGCGATTTCCTTGACCAATTTCGAGGCAATCGCCTGATGATTGGCATCGGCCATGAGAAAGACAGTCTCGACCGAATTGTCCAGCGCCCGGTTCATGCCGACCATCTGGAATTCATATTCGAAATCCGCCACCGCCCGCAGCCCGCGCACGATCACCTGCGCGCCCACATCATGCGCGCAATTGATCAGCAGGTTCTCAAACGGATGCGCCACAATCTCGGTACCGGTCTGCGCGCTCAACTTGGCGCATTCCGCCTCGATCATTTCAACCCGCTCTTCCAGCGTAAAGAGCGGCCCCTTGTCCCGGTTGATCGCAACCCCCAGAACCAGCCGGTCCACCAGCACTGCCGCACGGCGGATAATGTCGATATGGCCCAGGGTGATCGGGTCGAACGTGCCGGGATAGAGACCAATGCGCATGCGGCCCTCCATTGCTGCAATCGCCGCTCACGCAACAATACTATGCAAGGGGATGCAAGTGCTTAGTAGCCCATGATCATGCCTTCAAGGGCAGTCTTCTCCATCGCCAGCTCTTCCAGCCGCGCCTTGACCACGTCGCCAATGGTCACGATCCCCACCAGCTTGCCCGCCTCGACGACCGGCATGTGACGAAACCGGCCATCGGTCATCCGTGCCAGCACCGCATCGGATGTATCCTGCCGCGAACAGCAGACCGGGTTGCGGGTCATCATCTCGGAGACGGTTTCGGTCATGCAGGCCACGCCGCGCACGGCCAAACTGCGCACGATGTCACGCTCTGACAGGATGCCCTCTACGCCCTCACCGTCACGCGACACGACCAGACCACCAATTCGGCGCTCGGCCAGTATCTGCGCCGCCTCCGAAACCTTGGTCTGCGGTGTGATCGTGATCACCGCGCTATCGCCCTTGGATTTCAGGATTTGCTGCACCAGCATGACACGGCCCTCCGCAAGAATATGTCCATTAAATCAGCGTGATCTATAATAAAATTTCTGTCAAGTGCGCGCCTCCAGGGCCTGCACCTCTTGGCGCAGCCCCTCGACCAGCGCCGTGGCGAAACGGTTCTGCCGTTCCAGCCGCCGATCATCGGCATGGCGCACCAGATAAAAGCTGCGGGTGAGCGAAAATTGCGCGGGCAGCACCTTTTGCAGCCCCCGCGCCCAAGGCAGTGAGAAATCGTGCAACACCCCGATCCCGCCCCCCTGCCGCACCCAATTGAGCTGCACCGACACCGAATTCGACGCAAGGCCGACACGCTCGATCCCCGCCTCGCTCAGATAGTCCAGTTCCTTGTCAAAGATCATATCGGGGATATAGCCCACCATCCGATGCGCGCGCAGGTCCGCCAGCGTCGAAATCGGGGGATGCGACCGAAGATAGCGCGCTGTCGCCGCCAGATGCAGCCGGTAATCGGTGATCTTCTGCACCGTCAGCCGTCCCGCCGTGGGCGGGCTCACCGCGATCACCATATCCGCCTCGCGCCGGGTCAGGTTAAAGACGCGCGGCAGCGCCACGATCTGAATCTCCAGATCCGGGTTTTGCGCGCCAATCGCGGCGCAGACCTGCGGCAACAGGAAATTGGCGCAGCCATCCGGCGCACCGATGCGGATCTGCCCCGCGATTCCCCCCGCCTGCCCGGCCATTTCTTCAGCGGCCTCCTGCATGGCGGTTTCCGCCCGCAGCGCCGGCCCCATCAACCGTTGCCCCGCCTCGCTCAAAACATACCCCGTGGGCGATTTGGCAAAAAGGGGCGCGCCCAGCTCTTCCTCCAGCCGCGCAATGCGCCGCCCGACCGTCGCCGGATCAATTCGCAATATCCGCCCCGCCCCCGACAGGCTCTCGGAGCGGGCAACTGCGAGGAATATGCGAATATCGTCCCAATGCGGCGTCATTCCCGGCCCCCTTTGCAGAAATGCAAATCACTTTTGGAACATTGCCTCTTTCCGCAGGAGTTTTGCAAGACTACCCTGCCGCCAACCAAGGAGGAGGAATCCCGATGCAAGAGCTTACTCATTATATCAACGGTCAACACGTCAAGGGCACTTCCGGGCGCTTTGCAGATGTGTTCAACCCCGCAACCGGCGAAGTGCAGGCCAAATGCCCGCTCGCGAGCGTCGAAGAAATGGATGCCGCCGTCGCCGCGGCACAGGCCGCCCAGCCCGCATGGGCCGCCACCAACCCACAGCGCCGCGCCCGCGTGATGATGGAATTCGTCCGCCTGCTCAACCGCGATATGGACAAGTTGGCCGAGGCGCTCAGCCGCGAACACGGCAAGACCTTCCCCGATGCCAAGGGCGACATTCAGCGCGGCCTCGAAGTGGTCGAATACTGCATCGGCGCGCCGCAAATGCTCAAGGGTGAATTCACCGATGGCGCGGGCCCCGGCATCGACATCTATTCCATGCGTCAGCCGCTTGGCGTGACGGCAGGTATCACGCCTTTCAACTTTCCGGCCATGATCCCGATGTGGATGTTCGCCCCGGCTCTGGCCTGTGGCAACGCCTTCATCCTCAAGCCGTCCGAGCGTGACCCCTCCGTGCCGCTGATGCTGGCCGAACTGATGGAAGAGGCAGGTCTGCCCAAAGGCATCCTGCAGGTCGTCAACGGCGACAAGGTGGCCGTGGACGCGATCCTCGATCACGAGGTGATCCAGTCCATCGGCTTTGTCGGCTCGACCCCGATTGCACAATACATCTACGGGCGCGGCTGCTCCAACGGCAAGCGCGTGCAGTGCTTTGGCGGTGCCAAGAACCACATGATCATCATGCCCGATGCCGATATGGATCAGGCCGCCGATGCGCTGGTTGGCGCAGGCTATGGCGCGGCGGGCGAACGCTGCATGGCGATTTCGGTCGCGGTTCCGGTGGGCGATGAAACCGCCGACCGCCTGATCGAAAAGCTGGTGCCGCGCATCGAAAAGCTGAAGGTGGGGCCCTACACCGCTGGCAATGACGTGGATTACGGCCCGGTCGTGACCGCCGAGGCCAAAGCCCGCATTCTCGGACTTGTCGAGACAGGCATCGCACAGGGTGCCAAACTCGTGGTCGACGGGCGCGATTTCAAATTGCAGGGCTATGAGGATGGCTTCTTTGTCGGGCCGCATCTCTTTGACCACGTGACACCCGATATGGACATCTACACGCAGGAAATCTTTGGCCCCGTGCTCTCGACCGTGCGCGCAGGCTCTTACGAAGAGGCCCTGAAGCTGGCGATGGACCACGAATACGGCAATGGCACCGCGATCTTTACCCGCGACGGCGACGCCGCGCGCGATTTCGCGGCCCGTATCAATATCGGCATGGTCGGCATCAACGTGCCCATCCCCGTGCCGCTGGCCTATCACACCTTCGGCGGCTGGAAGAAATCCGGCTTTGGCGATCTCAACCAGCACGGTCCGGATTCGTTCAAATTCTACACCCGCACCAAGACCGTGACCGCCCGCTGGCCGTCCGGCATCAAGGAAGGCGGCGAGTTCAATTTCAAGCCGATGGATTGATCCTCAACCACCACTCACGGCTCAGGGCCCCGGCATCACGCCGGGGCCTTTTTCATGACCTCACCCGTTATCCCACCGGCCCGATCTGCATCGCCTGTTCGATCATCGCCGCGACCGAGCCGTGGACATCGGAATCCGCCCAATAGGCATTATGCGACAGCGGGTTCCACGCGCTCAGCGCATTGCCCGCGCTGATCCAGCGATCCCGCAACTCTCCGCGCTCTTTCAGCGCCGCATAACCCCCGCCTGCCCCCGCCAGAGGCATTCCCAGAATGTCATTGCGACTATTGAGGTTGATCCACCACGGCTTGAACCATTTGCCCGCCGGAATGGCGGTGCCGGGACGGTCGATGGCCTTGACCTCTCCGGGCCTGCAACTGAACGTAAAGACCGGGATATTACAGCCAAAGGTGATCACTCCCGCCATGGTCTCGAACCGCTGAAACGGGGTGGGGGCGGTGGTGTGCCCCTTCTGCAAATCCCAGATATGGTTCGAGATGATGTGCCCGCCCAGCGAATGCGCCAGCACGATCAGCGGCGCGCGGCCCCCCGTCACCCCTTCCAGATGCGCGATGGCGTTCGACACGCGGGCATGGACCTCCGGATAGACATAGGCGTGATCGCCCTTCTCCCACCGGTAAGAGGCAGCATCGGCCAGCCGGTGCATCACGAAATCCCGCCAAGCCATCCAGTTGGCCTCGCCCGCCAATGCCTCATCCATATACTGCTGTTGCCGCTCTTGCAGGATGTCCGACCAGAAAATCTCGCGCCATCCGACCAAGGTGTCAAAGCGCGTAGCCCCCATCCGCTTGCGCAAGCCCGCGTAAAGATCGCGGGAAAAGCTGACGGCATTGGCCGCCTGCGGCCGGTCGCCTTGGCTGCCCATGCCGTGAATGACCGCCACGGCAACCCGGTGTTCCTCTGGCATCGCAATGCCCCCTTGAAATATGTATGCTGAAATCAAAGCGCCTTATCTTGGCAAGAGACCATAAAACCGCCTGTCGCGCAATCTTGGGGCGAATGGCATGGCGACATCAAAAAGCTCTCCATGATGACAATCCCGTGAGCGTGTCCGGGTATCCGCCCCCGCAGCTCTTCGCTTTTGCCGCCATCCTCCTTAAGTAGCGTGCAGCAGTCACCACAGAGAGGATGAAATCCCGTGAAACCCGGCCTTCTGACCCGCCGCCATGCCATAGCCACCGGCGTTGCAGCCCTTGCAACCCCCGGTATCCTGCGCGCCGAACCCGAGACCACTAACCGCCGCAACGCGTCCGCCTTTGTCACCCGCGACTGGCGCGACCATTTCGACAGTTTGGGCAAGGGCGCTCTCTTGGCCGATATCGACAGCCGCGCGCTGCATTACTGGGGACCGGATGGCGAGACCTACGCGCTATATCCCTCCTCCGTGCCGATGACCGAGGACCTCACGCGCCGCGGCTATACAGAGATCGTGCGCAAGCGCGTCGGCCCCGACTGGACACCGACCCAATCCATGCGCGAACGCGATCCTACCCTGCCCGCCTATATGCCCCCCGGCCCCGGCAACCCGCTGGGCACCCATGCGCTCTACCTCAGCTGGCCCGCCTATCTCGTCCACGGCACCCACGACACCCGCAAGATCGGGCGGCAATCCTCTTCGGGCTGCATCGGCCTCTATAACGAGCATATCGAGGAACTCTTCGCCAAGGTCGAGGTCGGCACGCAGGTGCTCTTGCTCTGAGTGGATCGGGCCAGCGTGTCCCAATCGCAGCCCGCCGCACATAGACCCCAGAGGCCGCCGGGATCAGCCCGGCGGCCTTTTCCGTGACGTGCGGGGGGGGGCGGGTGTTGCAGGGGCGTTGCACCTGCGCCGAATGCTGCCCCCTGATCTTCGGTGCAAGGCTGGATTGAGCCCACCTCTACTCTGTGGCGATCCTCAACAAGGCGGCCTTACAAATCCATGTCTTGCCCGCTCCACCTTGTCGCGAATGACGCACCCCTCCGCATGATCGTTCATGAGTCCAGTCGCCTGCATGAACGCAAAAATCGTCGTGGGTCCCAGGAATTTCCAGCCCCGCCTTTTCAGTTCCTTTGCCAAAGCGCGCGAGGCGGCGGAGGTCGACATGGTCTGGGGCTCCGCAAGGGTATCTGGTGCGGGTTCAAACCGCCAAACGAATGCCGCAAGCGAACCTTCTTTCTCGACCAGTTCCTCCATACGCTGCGCGTTGTTGATGGTCGCCTCGATCTTGCTCTTGTTTCGGACAATCCCTGTGTCCGCCATCAGGCGCGCCCGGTCCGCATCCCCGAAGGCCGCTATTTTCGTGTAGTCGAAACCGGCAAAAGCCGCGCGAAAATTCTCGCGTTTGTTCAGGATCGTGCGCCAGCTCAGGCCGGACTGAAAACTCTCAAGGCAGAGCTTTTCAAACAGCCGAATGTCATCAGAAATCGGAAAGCCCCATTCGGTATCATGATAGTCGAGAAATTCGGGCGCAGCATTGCACCAGCGACAACGAGGCTGGCCATCCGGCCCTGTGACCAACTTCTCCATCGCTCAGCCTTTCAAGGCGTCGAGGCCCGGTGCCGTCTTTTTGACGTCCACTTCAATGAATTCGGCGGTGACGACGTCGTTGATGACGAATGGATCGGCCTTCACGCGTTTCTCAACCTCCCCACGGCTTTCGCCGATAGCCAGGATCGCGCCGCCCCCTTCGGGCGTCAACGAGCCAACGCATTGAAAAACACCGTCGGCAAAACCGTTTGCAATCCATTGGTTGTGTCCCGCCATAAAGTCTTTGGCGGCGGCTTTGTTCGCGGAGAACTTGAGCAGGATAATGAACATGGTTAGCCTTTCAGCGATGTTTTGTCGTGACAGTATCGAGCCAGTCTTCAAGTGCGGCCACTTCGGCCCGCAGATAGGTTTCATCACGATAGGCAGAGGCCATGACCGCAATGCCCTGCGAACGCCCAAGAAGGTGGAGTGCAAGAGATACGGACTCGTCGCCATGGCCCAACGCATGAAATTGGTCGGCGAGCCAATCCCGAAACAGGGTAAATACCTCGGCGGCACGCGATTGCGCGACGTGATCAAGTTTTGCAAGTTCTGTCGTGAGCGTACCCACGGGACAGCCAAAGGCCATGATCCTGGTCTGGTTGGTCAGCAGGATGCGAATGAAGGACAAGATGCGCGCCTGGGGCAATTTGTCGGCGTCCCAACTCTCGAGCATGCGCGCCGTCTTTGCCAGCCTCCGGTCGATGACGGCGTCAAGGATGTCGTGTTTGGATTTGAAGTGGTGGTAGAAGTTGCCCCGCGAAATCCCGACCGCATCCGCAATATCCGCGAAGGATGTCGCCTCGAACCCATTCTCATAGAACAGGTCGTCCGCTTTTTGCTCGATAAGGTCACGCGTCTTGGTTCGGGTCATGGGCACCTGCCTGAAGGTCAGATAAGGTCAGATAAGGTCAGATAAGGTCAGATAAAATTTAGGACGATTGTCCTAATTTTGTCAATCCTTCAAAACCGGACGCTCGTTCTTCGTATATGCGCCTTGTGCACGCCGCAGCGCGATCGGCGTCTCGCCGTGGTGCTTTCTGAACGCCCTTGAAAATCCCTCCACTGACGAGAAACCATAGCGTCGCGCAACCACGTCGACCCGGTGTCCTTTCGCGATGTCTTGCCGCGCCAATGTCAGCCGCCAGCGCCGAAGATAAGAGGCTGGTGGTTCGCCCACTTCCGCCAAAAACCTCTCGGCGAACCGGCTCAGGGACATGCCGGCGAGCAGCGCGAGATCCTCGTTGCGCCACGCCTGCCCCGGACGGTCGTGCATCGCGACGATGGCCCGGCTCAGGCGCTGATCCGAGAGGCCGGCGAGAAGTCCGGGTCGTGTGTGTCCGGCCTCGATCTGCGCACGCATCATCCGCACGATCAGCACTTCGCCAAGACGGCTCAACACGGAGTCCACGCCGCATCGTTGCCCGATGATCTCGGATTGCATCATTCGCACCAGTCCAATGCTGTCCGGATCACGCTGCAGATCAATCGCGACCGTTTCGGGAAGCGCGGTCAGAAAGGGATTTTGCGCACCGCTCCAATCGACGAGCGCCCAAAAGAGGACCGGGGCCTCATTCGTTGGCAAACCGGTGCCGCGCGTCCGAAAGCACGCCTGGTGCGGTGTGCCGTCGGGGGCCGTGCAGACAACCAGGTTCGCGTTTTCCGCCAGCGCTGGCCTCACAGCCAGCTTGAACCTGTCGATCAGGGTCGTAAGTCGGTCGTATCGTTCCATCTGGGTTTTTCGGTCTGATTTTCAGGATTTTGATGATCATAAGTCTGATACTGAGAGGGCGCAACCTTCCTAATGGAGAGACACCTGATGCTTGTTCCCCGCCAGAAAACCCCGGATCTGAAGCTTCCGACGCTCGATCACGGCACCTTTGAGCTGTCGTCCGAGACCTCGCCCCGCGGCACCGTGATCTGTTTCTATCGCGGGCTGCATTGCCCGATCTGCGCCACCTACCTGACCGAGTTCCAGAAACGGGTCGCCGATTTCGCCGAACGCGGTGTCGGCACGATCGCGGTCAGCTCGGACGGCGAGGATCGCGCCCGGGAGATGGCCACCAGGATCGGCGCGGACACATTGCGCTTTGCCTACGACCTCTCTCTGGCGAAGGCGCGCGAATGGGGGCTGTATATCTCGACCTCGCGGGGCAAGACCTCGATCGGGATCGAAGAGCCGGCTCTCTTCTCTGAACCGGGCCTCTTCATGGTCACACCGGAACAGTCGCTTTATTACGGTTCGGTCCAGACCATGCCCTTCGTTCGGCCGCATTTCTCGGAACTCGTCGGAGCGCTGGATTTCGCGATCAAGAACAACTACCCGGCGCGCGGAGAATATACAGGCGCGGTCTGACGGCGGCCGCCCAAGTGGACGCCTTTGGCCGCTTGCGCCGCCAAGGCTTCAAGTGCCGCGTGGTGGTGACATGAAGCTCGCCATTCACCACGCGAGCCCCATTCCCGACACCTATCGCGCCGCCCGGGTCTCCAGCCTCTTCAACGTCGAGGGCGACGCGGATTTCCGCATCGAGGTCGAGGCTGATCTGGCCGCCCGCCCGTGGCAGATCGGCCTCATCGTCGGCTCCTCGGGCAGCGGGACATCCTCGCTCGCGCCCCTGGCTCGAGCACGTCCGACCCGCGTTCGAATGACCGGATCTTGCCCTTTGATCCGCCCAACTCAGTAAGCGCCAACGACAGCAAACACCACTATGGATTGAAATAATTTGATTTTATGCACTTTATAGCTGAAGCTTCAGTCAGCCAAGTGCGTGTCGAAGCGATTCGATGAGGCACATGGCAAATTGACAAGGAGAGATTTAATGGACGCCAAAGAATTTTCACCAGATCATACGATCTATAAAAACCTGCTGATGGAAGGCGGCCTGAAAGGCCGTGTGCCCGAAGGCGAGCTGAAACATTTCGTCGCGCAAGCGACGGCTGCCACGGCGCTCGCGCCCATAGGTGCGAAGGGATCAGTTGTCATGGGTTTGATCTACGGCAACGTGACCTGCAATCCTACGGAAGATCCATACAAGGTCTGGTCATTCGACGAGTCAATTTGGGGCCTCGGCGCAGCGGGCGGTTCTGCAATTGGGTTCCTCTACACCGCCTATACTGCTTGGGATCCGTTCTTCAAAAGAACAACTGGGTTCCACGTACAGGGCGCCGGTGAAGGCGGTGGCATACTCCAGATCAACTTTCTAGAGGGTGCCACGCCTATCGGCCAGTTCAATGGTGCGATGGCCGGTGCCGGAGCCCTCGAGGGCGGCGCGAACGGCCGTTGGAAACACTCCTGACAGACGGATGAAAACCGAGGGGGTGATGGAGTTTCAACTCCCCCTCAAGAAAACTGCCAAGTATGACCCTATCCTGTCTGCGCTCTTCAAATCGTCGTTGAACTTCACAACAATCAGCTTGCTGAAATTCCACGCCACGCTGATTGCGGCAAAGTCATTGGCTTTGAACGGAATTATTGCCTAACCTCACCTCTCGACCGGCGAGCAGTTCCGCGCCGAGCTCGCGCGCATTCTGGCCGAGCGGCCGAGCTTTGCCATTCTCGACGAATTCACCTCGACCATCGACCGGCGCGTCGCCCAGATCGGGGCCGCCGCCTTTGCCAAGGCATGGCGGCGCGGCACCGGCCAGTTCGTCGCCGTCACCTGTCACGAGGACGTGGTGTCCTGGTTGCAGCCCGATTGGGTGATCGACACCCGCCGCGCCGAGTTCCGCTGGAGGCGTCTTCGACGGGCACCGCGCATTGCCATGGACATTCACCAGACAGACGGCTCCTTCTGGCCCGCCTTTGAGCCGCATCACTACCTGAAGCTGCCCCGCATGATCGCGGCCAATTACTACGTGGGGTTCGTCGACGGCGCGCCGGTGGCGCATCTTGCCGTCTCGACCCGGCCGGGGCTGGTCGAGGGGCGCGCCTGTCGCCTCGTCGTCATGCCCGAATGGCAGGGCGCGGGGCTGGGCCTGCGCTTTCTCAACGAGGTCTGCGCCCTCTGGCGGCGCGGCGTGAACCGCTATGACAAACCGATGCCGATGCTCTTTCACACCTCGCACCCGGGCCTCGCCGCCGCCCTGCGCCGCGATCCCCTCTGGGCGCAGGTCTCGGCCATCCTCTACGCCGAATCGAAGGAGCGCAGCATGAAGACCCTCGCCGCCGCCCGGGCGCGCAAAGGCCTGAAGCCCGCCGGGACCGGCTACGGCGGGCATTTCCGCGCCGTGCAGGGGTTTCGGTATGTGGAGTGAAAGGGGGTGTTTAGGGGGGTGTTTAAGAGGGGTTGAAACTGTCGTTCGCATTCCGGAACAATGATCGGATTCAGCCCGAGGCGGGCCGATAGCAGGCTCTCAGAAATCCGGCGCAGGTAGGGCGGAACTGCGGGCACTAGCTGCATTTGCAGCGCGTAAAACCTCGAACAAAGGAAGCGGACAAGCGCAATACTGCAAAAAGTCGACAGTTGATTGACTGCTAGCCGGTTACACTTAGAGTGAGATAAAATGAGCAGGAGGTTGGTATGGCTTACGAAGACAGAGACGAGCAATTCGAGGAATTGGAACCAACCGAAGAAGGTGAAAGCTCGAATGTAACGGCAGCGGAGTTCTCGTCTCTTTTGATCTCACCGACCGACTGGACAATCGAGACTCTGTATAGACAAATCGGCAGCCAAATAAACCTTTCACCAGAATTTCAACGTCGAAATGTATGGTCTTCAAGAGCCAAGATTAGCTTCATTGAGTCACTCTTCTTAGGGATTCCGATCCCGCAGATTCTTCTATCGGCCAGTGGTGGTAGCAGTAAGTCATTCTTAGTTCTGGACGGCAAACAAAGACTGTTGACCATCAAGGAATTTATAGATGGAGAATTACCCAGCGGGCAAAAGTTCCGACTGAAAAACCTTAGAGTACTATCTGACCTTGAGGGACAGACATGGGAAGAAATTGAAAAAAATGAGGACTGGCGGTTCGAGTTACTAAACCAAACACAAAGGACAGCGGTGATCCGAGGCTGGGAAGACGATAGAATACTATACGAGATATTCCATCGTCTCAATTCGGGTTCCGTGAAATTATCTCCGATGGAACTGAGGATGTCGCTGTATCCGGGAGATTTTTTGAAGTTCATCATTCAATGGACAGATCAAGTTGGACCGCTACACGAGTTGATTTCCAAGAAAAGCCCAGACCCAAGAATGAACGATGTCGAGTTAGCCGCGCGGTTTCTCGCGTTTTCTGATCCGAAGCTCACTTACGCTGGCGATCTAAAGAAGTTTCTTGATGAGTTATGCACACGCTACAACACCGAGATGGCTGAAAATGAAGGCGCGATTGAAGCTATTAAATCACGTCTGAGCAACATGAATGACGCCATCGCCGCAGGTATAGAAATTTTTCCCGACAAGAAGTTTTGTCGGAAATTTGTGGATGGAGTATACGAAAGCCGATTCAATAGAGCGCTTTTTGATGTCCTTGTCGGAGCATTGGCGAACCCTGAAGTTCGGGCTTGGGCACGCAACAATTCGGCAGAATTTGTCAACGGTTTTGAACAGACATCAGCAACAAATGCTTTCAGGAGGGCTGTTGAGACAACGACCAAGTCAGTTGCCTCAACACACACAAGGTTCGCTAGTTTTTATGCAAAAGTTTCTGAAATAACTGGTGTTCAACTCAATCTGCCGGCGATTGCAAATGAAGTCACCAACTGAACCATACAAGTCGCTTGTCGCGTCCCTCAGAAATATTCGAAAAATTCTCGCACGAGTTCCTGAGAGCGAATGTGTAAGCCCGCTTGATCACTTGAAAGTACAATCCTACGTGCTTCTAGCTCACGCCGCCTTTGAACAGTACATAGAGGAAATCGTCACGGTCGTATCCCGAAATGCGCATTCGCAGCTTAAAAAGGACGACAGAGTCTGTCGAGCAATGTTGAGTCTTGTTACCTCTGAGGCGATGCACCAAGTTGAAGGTGACGTTGCGCGGCGCAAAATAAAGTCTTCGATGGCGTCCGACCTACTTGGGTTTGCTTCAAGTGCAGTGGCAAATCTCACCCTTGATATTCAAGCGAACCACGGCGTTACCACTGCCGATCAGAGAAAACTGCTTTTGCAGATTGGAATTGATCCCGAACAGGTTGATCTAACCGTATCCGCTGCATTGAACGCCTTCGGAACAAAAAGGGGCTCCATCGCCCATAAAGTCAAAATGAAAACCTCGGAGACTAGGAGCTCTGTTTTGTCAGAGACAACGCAGATCCTTACTGGGTTGCTTGCATTTGACGCTGCCGCTTGCTTGCAGCTCCAAGAGGGAATGGTGAGATAAAAACAAAGAGCGTATGGTTAATAGTAGCGCTTGGAGATCGATGAGCGAAGCTATCCGTGTCAAAACCAGATTTCATCTCCGTGAATCTCTTTCTGAGTATGCTCAACAAATCTCTCAACAACACAAAGGGTCTCTGCAACATAACCTTTAGTCAGGACAGTTAATTTATGGCCCTCTTTGTCTACGCCATTCCTATGGACACAGTCGTGCCGATAACCGATGTCGATCTTTAGTCGTTCCAGGTCTACCCTATTTGGAACGATGGATATTTTCAAAGCGTTCTCGTATAGTCGTGCGACTTCGGCAACTTTGTGATAAAGTCGGTTTCGAAGGCTCATTTGTATTTCATCTTTAACAATTTCCGGGTTTGCCAAAATGTCAGTCAGCGGAAACTTAGCTTGCGATAGAGGCCCATCTTTTGCGAGCAGCAACTGCATGGCTGTTGTAGAAGCCGTTACATTCTTTATCAGTGTATCACAGAAATATGCTTCGAAGGCTGTAATCGCCTGTGAAAAGACCATGCGAATAAGAAGGCCTTTTACATGATCGTTCACGTGGTCTTCCAAAATACCCCTTAGCTGTCCAATAGTAGACCTGAAAATCTCATGCGGGTTCTCTGGAATGACATAGTTTTCCCATTCATCCGCATCAGATGGCTGTGAATAGTATGGCATATCTGCATGCACAGCGGTGTTGGGATGGTCAGGAATATGAATGTCGCAATGGCTGGGGCCAGCATATGCATAGCCGTCAAAAACTGCGTCACATGCAGTACAGTGTAACTCCACTTCACCGTCCGAAATCATGTCTGAGGCTTTTTCACCGGAAAAATCCGGTTCCGGTACTCTGACTGTGATATGCACGTCCGTTTCACATTCGGGGCATTGAAACCAAACCTGAGAATCAAACGACTGACTATTGAATAAGCCTTCGTCGATAGCCTGATCCTTTACTCCGCTCAATATAACGCTCCCTATTTGTGCTGCTCAATCTACACGATCCGGGAACACGACCAAAGTCCGCTTTTTCCGCTTTGCTGTCGTATGAAGCCTGCAATTGTTGCGCTCGAGATCTAATGACCGGTTCCGTGAAGCTGCGGCGCGAAACCGGACTTTCAGGCAGACGGCAGCTCTGGGCCGGCGATGAGAGCCGCCGCTCTCTCAAAAACCGGTTGCTGTAAACTTCACTGTAATTCACTGCAAACTTCGCTGTCACGCTACACACACGCTACATTCGCTGTCACGCTACACCCCCCTTTGCAATAGTTCTGAAATAGTTTTTAATTAAACAGCCGTTCATTTCAGCGTAGAGGAGCCGCCGATGGATTTCGCCCTTACCGAGGAACAGACCGCCATTTTCGACATGGCCCATGCCTTTGGACAGGACCGCATCGCGCCCCATGCCCGCGATTGGGAACGGGCCGGCACCATCCCCAAGGAGCTTTGGCCGGAAATCGCGGCCCTTGGCTTTGGCGGTCTTTATGTGAGCGAGGAGGCGGGCGGCTCGGGGCTCTCGCGCCTTGATGCGACGCTGGTGTTCGAGGCGCTGTCGATGGCCTGCCCCTCGGTTGCGGCCTTCCTGTCGATCCACAACATGTGCGCCAAGATGATCGACAAATTCGCCAGCGCAGAGATGAAGGCGCGCGTTCTGCCCCGCGCCCTGACCATGGAAACGGTCCTGTCCTATTGCCTGACCGAGCCCGGTTCCGGCTCTGACGCTGCCGCCCTCAAGACCCGCGCCGAGCGCACCAACGAGGGCTATACGCTCAACGGCACCAAGGCTTTCATCTCGGGCGGCGGCTATTCCGATGCCTATGTCGTCATGGTCCGCACCGGCGCTGACGGCCCCAAGGGCATCTCGACCGTCTATGTCGAAGCGGGCACAGAGGGCCTCAGCTATGGTGGGCTCGAGGATAAAATGGGCTGGCGCAGCCAACCAACCCGACAGGTACAATTTGACAATTGCAACATTTCTGCCGAGAATCTGGTGGGCGAAGAAGGCAAAGGTTTCACTTATGCGATGAATGGCCTTGACGGCGGGCGGCTCAACATCGCCGCTTGCTCGCTTGGTGCGGCGCAGCAGGGTCTCACCCAAACACTCGCCTATATGGCCGAGCGTCGCGCCTTTGGCCGGCCCATCAACGACTTTCAGGCGCTGCAATTCCGCCTCGCCGATATGGAGATCGAGCTTCAGGCCGCCCGCACCTTCCTCCGTCAGGCGGCGTGGAAGCTCGACAATGACGCGCCCGATGCCACCAAATTCTGCGCCATGGCCAAGAAATTCGTGACCGAAACCGGCAGCCGCGTGGTCAACCAATGCCTGCAACTGCATGGCGGCTACGGCTACCTTGCCGATTACGGGATCGAGAAACTGGTCCGCGACCTGCGCGTCCATGAAATTCTCGAAGGCACCAACGAGATCATGCGCCTGATCGTGGCGCGGCAGTTGCTGGCGGACCAATGAGCGCCGATATCCACATCCGCAAAGAGGGCCGCGCCGGGCGCATCACCCTCACCCGCCCCAAGGCGCTGAATGCGCTGAGCTATGACATGGCCACCGCCATCGAGGCGGCACTGGATGACTGGCGCGACCAGGATGACGTGGCCCTCATCCTGATCGACGCAACAGGCGACAAGGCCTTTTGCGCCGGCGGTGACATCCAGCAGCTTTACGACACCGGGCGCGCGGGCGACTACGACTTTGGCCGCCGCTTCTGGGCCGATGAATACCGGCTCAATGCCAAGATCGCGCACTATCC
Organism: Roseovarius mucosus DSM 17069; assembly: GCF_000768555.3. Classification (GTDB taxonomy): domain Bacteria; phylum Pseudomonadota; class Alphaproteobacteria; order Rhodobacterales; family Rhodobacteraceae; genus Roseovarius; species Roseovarius mucosus. The sequence goes on along the minus strand of NZ_KN293975.1, from coordinate 144,871 downwards.
CAAACCCTATGTCGCGCTGATGCAGGGCTTTGTCATGGGCGGCGGCGTGGGCATTTCCTGTCACGGGTCGCACCGCGTCACCTGCGAGAGCACGCAAATCGCCATGCCCGAATGCGGCATCGGCCTTGTGCCCGATGTAGGCGGCTCGCTGATCCTTGCGCGCGCCCCCGGACGCTTGGGCGAATACCTCGGCACCACCGGCAGCCGCATGGGGCCGGATGATGCCATTCATGCCGGTTTCGCAGATACTTACGTGCCAGAGCTCAAGTGGCCCACCCTCACCGCCGCCCTGGTGGAGACCGGCGATCCGGCCGTGATCGCCGTCCACGCCGAGACACCGGCCCCCGGTGCCTTGCGCGCCCTCAGCCCCCGGATCGACCGCCATTTCGGTGGCGAGACCCTGCACGACATCCTCAACGCCCTGCGCGCCGAGGATTGCGATTTCGCCCGCGACACATTGAAACTCCTCAGCCGCAATTCGCCCCTCTCGATGGCCTGCGCCATCGAGATGATCCACCGCCTGCGCGGCCCCGCCGCCGATATTACGCGCGCCCTTGGCCTTGAATACCGTTTCACCTATCGTGCGATGGAACAGGGCGATTTCCTCGAAGGCATCCGCGCCGCGATCATCGACAAGGACAGAAAACCGAACTGGAAACATGGGCTTGACAGCCTGCCCGGCATAGCGGTCGCGCAGATGCTGCAACCCTTGGGCAAAAACGCCCTGACGCTGGAGGAGACAGGAACATGAAGATCGGGTTTATCGGGCTGGGCAACATGGGTGCGCCGATGGCGGCCAATCTGGCCCGCGCGGGCCATGACGTCACCGGCTTTGACATGGCAGAGGTCAAGATCGACGGCGTGGCCATGGCCACAAGCGCCGCAGAGGCCGCGCGCGATGCCGCCGTTGTCATCACCATGCTGCCCAACGGGGCCATCCTGCGCCGCGTCGCCGCCGAGGTGATCCCGGCCATGACCCCCGGCGCCGTGCTGCTCGACTGCTCCACCGTCGATGTCGCCAGCGCCCGTGATGTGGCGGCAGAGGCACAGGCGGCGGGTCTCTCGGCCCTTGATGCGCCCGTGTCGGGCGGCGTCGGCGGGGCCACAGCAGGCACGCTCACCTTCATGGTCGGCGGTGATGAGGCGGGCTTTAACGTCGCCCGTGAACTCTTTGACATCATGGGACAAAAGGCGGTGCATTGCGGCCCCTCCGGCAATGGTCAGGCGGCCAAGATCTGCAACAACATGATCCTCGGCGTCACCATGATCGCCACCTGCGAGGCCTTTGCCCTGGCCGACAAGCTGGGGCTTGATCGGCAGGCGATGTTCGATGTGGTCTCGACCTCTTCGGGCTATAGCTGGTCGATGAACGCCTATTGCCCGGCCCCCGGCGTGGGCCCCAAATCCCCCGCCGACAACGATTACAAGCCGGGCTTTGCCGCCGACCTCATGCTCAAGGACCTGCGCCTGTCGCAACAGGCGGCCGAGGCGGCGGATGCCGACACGCCGATGGGCCGCGCCGCCTGTGACCTCTACACGCAATTCGTCGAGACCGAGGATGGCGCGGGCCGCGATTTCTCGGCCATGCTGCCCCGGTTCGAGAAACGCGGGCGCGGCTGATGGCATGGGTGGCGCGCGCGCCCGGCCTGCCGCCGCTCGACCCCGAGGCGCGCGCCCTGCTCGACCGCCTGACGCCGATGGCCGCGCCTGCGGGCACCGTGCTCTTTCACCCCGGCGATACGGTCAAGGGCTTCGTGGTCATGCTCTCGGGCCGGGTCGATGTCTATCTTACCGGCGCTTCGGGGCGCGAACTCCTGCTCTATGCGGTCGAGCCGGGGCAGAGCTGCGTGCAATCCACCCTGGGCCTCATGGGCGGCGACGATTACTCCGGCGAGGCGATCACGCGCACGGCTTGCGAACTTGTGCTCGTGCCCCGCGACACATTCTTGCGGCTCATGGATCTCTCCGACGCATTCCGGCATTTCGTCTTCGCCGCCTTCGCGCAACGTCTGCAATCCATGATGCACCTGCTCGACCGCGTGGCCTTTCAGCGTATTGAGACCCGCCTCGCGCAATGCCTACTCGACCGGGCGGCGGGCGGCACGCTCCATGCCACCCATGCCGAAATCGCCGTGATGATCGGCTCTGCCCGCGAAGTGGTCTCGCGCCGCCTCGATGCGTTGGCGCGGCGTGGGATCGTGACCGTTGAGCGCGGCATGGTGCGGATTCTCGACCCCGAAACCCTCGCCGACATCGCTCAAAGCACCGACTGACCGCGGGATCAGGCCAAACGCACCCCCGTCATAAGGCCAGCGCAATCTTGCCCCTTCCCCTTGCCCTCTGCTGCGATATGTTGCACGACGAGACCTGAGAAACGACCCGATTGAAGGACCGGCGTAATGGCTGACGGAATGATGGACATCAACGCGAAACCGACCGAGGAAATCTCGGTCCGCGAGACATTCGGCATCGACACCGACATGATCGTCAAGGGTTTCGCCACCCGAACCGAGCGCGTGCCGGACTTGGACTCGACCTATAAATTCGATCCCGACACCACGCTTGCGATCCTCGCCGGATTTTCACACAACCGCCGCGTGATGATCCAAGGGTATCACGGCACCGGCAAATCGACCCATATCGAACAGGTCGCCGCGCGGCTCAACTGGCCCTGCGTGCGCGTCAACCTCGACAGCCACATCAGCCGGATCGACCTCATCGGCAAGGACGCGATCAAGCTGCGCGACGGCGTGCAGGTGACGGAATTCCACGAAGGCATCCTGCCCTGGGCGCTGCGCAACCCGACCGCCATCGTGTTCGACGAATATGACGCAGGCCGCGCCGACGTGATGTTCGTGATCCAGCGCGTGCTCGAGGCCGACGGCAAGCTCACGCTTCTGGACCAGAACGAGGTGATCTCGCCCAACCCCTATTTCCGTCTTTTCGCCACGGCCAACACCGTGGGTCTGGGCGATACCACCGGGCTTTATCACGGCACCCAGCAGATCAACCAGGGCCAGATGGACCGCTGGTCGCTCGTTGCCACGCTGAACTATCTCAGCCATGATGCCGAAACCGCCATCGTGCTGGCCAAGAACCCGCTCTACAACACCGCCGACGGGCGCAAGACCATCAGCCGCATGGTGACGGTCGCGGACCTCTCGCGCACCGCCTTCATGAATGGCGAACTCAGCACCGTCATGAGCCCCCGCACCGTCATCGCATGGGCACAAAACGCCAATATCTTCCGCAATGTGGGCTACGCCTTCCGCCTGACCTTCCTGAACAAATGCGACGAGTTGGAGCGTCAGACCGTGGCCGAATTCTACCAGCGCTGCTTTGACGAGGAACTGCCCGAGAGTGCCGCGAATGTGAAAGTGCGGTAACTACAACCAATAGGAAAAAACATGAAGCTTTTGACATTCCTGTCGACACTCGCCGTGATAGCTCTGGTGGGGTGTGGCCAATCAACCTCCCCCGAGCAACGCGCACAAATCGCGAAGAACAAAGCTACCAATGACGCCATCTGGAAGACCCGTAAAACTACAACGGTGAATGGAGTTCCATATGAAGTCGCTGTCAGCCCAGATCGGTCTTATGCCCTTGTCGCCCCTGCCGGGAGCAAAATCTGGATCATGTCTGATATGGTTACAGCCGTTAATAATGTTTCTGGCTGTAAGGGCCAACCTGACTTTCTTTTGAGTATGATGGCGGGCGGCAATCTGAGCCAGCCAATCGATATGACAAAAGTAAAGACGAACATCGATCAAATGCGTTCCGATTTGAAATGTTGACGCTCAGGATTGCTCTTTGCTTATCCATTCTGATAATTTCGGGTTGCGCAACGCCGCAGCCCAACACAAGGGCGGTTGCGATTAATGAAGTTGCAGCGAGGAACATCGAATTTGAAAACTACCCAGAGGCCGGAAACACTTACCTTTCATTTTCCTCGGCCCATGGTTTTCAAGTGAATTATATCGCACGGAATGGAAATGCATGGCTCTGGTATCCGGGTAATCGCGCGGCATTGAAGGAAGAGTGGATGCTTGATCCACAGCGTAACGCGATATGCTGGCGCCACCCGGAAAACAGTTATAATCCGGTTACAAAATCAAGAGGCGGCGCTTTTGCCTGTAGCGATCTGCGTTTTGCGCGAAAAACGATCGTGTCACAGCTGTCCGGCGATGCGTTCAATCTATCATCAGGACGTATTCCTTATGTCGGAGAAAAATGCTCGGCTCCCCGTGAGTTTGCATTTGACCACGAGCGTTTCTCCTGTTGATCGCGAAGGAGGCGAGAGCTTGAACAAACCCACCGACAACCCCGCCGATCCGTTCAAAAAGGCGCTCGCCAACGCCACCAAGGTGATGGCGGACGATTCCGAGCTGACGATCAGCTATTCGGTGGACCCCAGCGGCCTCTCGGGCGAGGCGATGCGCCTGCCGCAGGTCTCGCGCCGCATGAGCCGCGAAGAGGTGCTCTTGGCGCGCGGCACCGCCGATGCGCTGGCGCTGCGCCACAAATTCCACGACGCGGGCACCCATGCCCGCTACGCGCCCCCCGGCGACATGGCGCGCGACCTCTACGAGGCGATGGAAACCGCCCGGTGCGAGGCGGTGGGCGCCCGCGACATGCCCGGCACCGCCACCAATATCGACGCCAAGATTGCGCAGGACGCCAATCGTCTGGGGTTCGAGCGCATCACCTCCACCGCCGACGCCCCCCTGCCCGCCGCCGCAGGCTACCTCATCCGCCACCTCGCCACAGGCCGCGACATGCCCGCAGGCGCGCAAAACGTCATGAACCTCTGGCGCGGCTTCATCGAGGAACAGGCCGGCGGCACGCTCGGCGCGCTTCAGGATACCCTCGCCGACCAGACCGCTTTCGCCAAATTCGCCCGCCGCATCATCGAGGATCTGGGCTACGGCGACCAGTTGGGCGATGACCCCGACAGCATGGACGACGACCAGCAGGACGAGGCCGAAGAAACAGGCGAAGAACAGGAAGAGCCCGACAGCACCGGTCAGGACGACAGCCAGGAAACCGAGGCCGAAGCCGACCCCGAGCGCAGCCAGGACGAACAGCAGGACGCGGCTCAGGCGCAGGTCAGCATGGAGGATATGGCCGACGAAGAGATGCAGGACGAAACCGAGCTGCCCGAGGGCGAAGCCCCGCTCGAGCCGCCCGCCCCTGCGCCCATTTCGGATGCCGATCCCCATTACACCGTCTACAACACCGCCTTTGACGAGGAAATCCGCGCCGAGGATCTGGCCGACCCGGTCGAGCTCGAACGCCTGCGCGCCTATCTCGATCAACAGCTGGAACCGCTCAAGGGCGCGGTCAGCCGCCTTGCCAACAAGCTGCAACGCCGCCTTCAGGCACAGCAAAGCCGCTCGTGGGAATTCGACCGCGAAGAGGGCATCCTCGACGCAGGCCGTCTTGCGCGCGTGGTGGCCAACCCCACCACTCCGCTCAGCTTCAAGGTGGAAAAGGATACAGAGTTTCGCGACACGATGGTGACGCTGCTTCTGGACAATTCCGGCTCGATGCGCGGTCGCCCCATTTCCATCGCCGCCATCTGCGCCGATGTTCTGGCGCGCACGCTGGAACGCTGCTCGGTCAAGGTGGAAATCCTCGGCTTCACCACCCGCGCCTGGAAAGGCGGCCAAAGCCGCGAAAAATGGCTGGCCGAGGGCCGCCCGCAATTGCCCGGCCGCCTCAACGACCTGCGCCACATCGTCTATAAATCCGCCGATGCCCCCATGCGCCGCACCCGCGACAATCTCGGACTGATGATGAAAGAGGGGCTCTTGAAGGAAAACATCGACGGCGAGGCGCTCGAATGGGCGCACCGCCGCATGATCCAGCGCAAGGAAGCGCGCAAGATCCTGATGGTGATCTCCGACGGCGCGCCGGTCGATGACTCGACGCTCTCGGTCAACCCCGCCAATTACTTGGAAAAACACCTGCGCGACGTGATCGCCATGGTCGAGCGCCGCAAACAGGTGGAACTGCTGGCCATCGGCATCGGCCATGACGTGACCCGCTATTACCAGCGCGCCGTGACCATCACCGACGCCGACCAATTGGCGGGTGCCATGACCGAGCAGCTTGCCGCGCTTTTTGACAGCGACCCGCGCGCCCGTGCCCGCGTCATGGGCATCCGCCGCGCGGGCTGATCCCGCCTGTTTCCTTTGGCCCGGTTTCATCTGGCCCGAAATACCTCGGGGGAGGCCCGGATGAAATCCGGGACGGGGGCAGCGCCCCAAACCCCGACCGCCCCGCAGGAGAACGCATGTTTCAATCCTTCACCCAACCCGCACACCCCGATCAGGGCCCGCCCCGGCTGGCGCACCTGCGCCGCGCCATGGCCGAGGCCGGGCTTGCGGGCTGGCTCGTGCCCCGCGCCGATGCCCATCAGGGCGAATACGTGGCCCCCTGCGATGACCGTCTGGCTTGGCTCACGGGCTTTACCGGTTCTGCCGGGTTCTGCGCGGTGCTGCCGGATGTGGCGGGTGTATTTACGGACGGGCGCTACCACGTGCAGGTCCGCGGCGCAGGTCGCCATCCCGCATTTCACCCCCGTTGATTGGCCCGACACCCGACTTGGCCCCTGGCTGCGCGAGCATCTGCCAGAGGGCGGCACGGTGGGCTTTGATCCCTGGCTCTATACCCCCGAACAGATCGACGCCCTGACCGAGGCGCTGACCGGCACCGCAATCCGCCTTGAACCCCATGCCAACCTGATCGACGCCATCTGGTCCGATCGCCCCGCGCCCCCGCAAGGGGCCATCACCCCTTGGCCCGACACGCTCGCCGGGGCCAATTCTGCCGAGAAACGCGCAGCCTTGGCCGAAACCCTGCGCAAGGCTGGCCAGAAATCGGCGGTCCTCACCCTCACCGACTCGATCGCGTGGCTCTTCAATATCCGGGGCCGTGACATCCCCCGCAATCCGGTCGCACAGGGCTTTGCCATCCTGCACGATGACGGGCGCGCCGCCCTCTTCACCGACCCCGCCAAGCTGGATGCCGCTGCCCGCGCACATCTGGGACCAGAGGTCACGCTCAGCCCCCCCGACGCGTTCGAGGCGGCGCTGGCCAACCTCCCCGGCCCGGTGCGCCTTGACCGCGCCTCTGTGCCTTTGCGCGTGGCTCAGGTGCTCGACGCCGCCAATATCCCCCATGTCTGGGGCGCTGATCCCTGCCTCCTGCCCAAGGCGCGCAAGACGCAAGCCGAAATTTCCGCCACCCGCGCCGCCCATCTGCGCGACGGGGCCGCGATGTGCGAGTTCCTCAGCTGGTTCGACGCACAATCCCCCGGCACGCTCACCGAAATCGACGTGGTGCGCCAGCTCGAGCAGGCCCGCGCCACCACTGGCAAACTGCTCGACATCAGCTTTGACACCATCGCCGGCTCGGGCCCCAACGGCGCACTGCCGCATTACCGCGTGACCGAGGCCAGCAACCGCCGCCTCCTTGACGGCGAGTTGCTCGTGCTCGACAGTGGCGGGCAATATCTCGACGGGACCACCGACATCACACGGACCCTGCCCATCGGCACCCCAGGTGCCGCCGAGCGCGCGGCCTTCACCCGCGTGTTGCAGGGCATGATCGCCATCTCGCGCCTGCGCTTCCCAAAGGGGCTGGCCGGGCGCGACCTCGATGCTATCGCGCGCATGCCGCTATGGCTCGCGGATCAGGATTACGCCCATGGCACAGGCCACGGCGTTGGTGTGTATCTCTGCGTCCACGAAGGCCCGCAACGCCTCTCGCGCCTCTCGGAAACTCCGCTTGAGCCGGGGATGATTCTCTCCAATGAGCCGGGCTATTACCGCGAGGGCGCTTTTGGCATCCGAATCGAGAACCTCATCGTCGTGACGGCGCTCGACCCGGCTCCGGGCGGCGACGGGGCGACCCAGCTTGGGTTCGAAACACTGACCTATACCCCAATAGATACCCGCCTCATCGACGACACTCTGCTCACGAAACCCGAACGGGACTGGCTCAACAGCTATCACACCGCCTGCCGCGACAAGATTGGCCCTCTGCTTTCGCCTCCGGCCCGGCTATGGTTGGACAAAGTAACGCAGACAAGCTGACATATTCCTGTTAGGTTCCTGCGTCAGACCAAAATCAAGATCAAAAGAAAAAGGGGATGGACAATGGCACGTATCACGATTCGCAAGGCCGAGGGCACCTGGACGGTCCGCGCCGGGGGCGCCGTTCTGGCCGAGAGCCGCAATGCGCTGGAATTGACCGAAGGCGATTATCCCTTCGTGATCTATTTTCCGCGCGCCGACATCGCCATGGCCTTTCTCGACGAAACCGAACAATTCAGCCATTGCCCCTACAAGGGCGACGCGCGCTATTTCTCGATCATCACCAAGAGCCAGACTCTTGAGAATGCCGCCTGGAGCTATGAATCCCCCAAGCCCGACGTGGCCGAAATCAAGGATCACATCGCCTTTTACGCGACAGAGTCGGTGACCGTCGAACGGGTCTGACCCGGCTTTAAAGCGTTTGAATTGGCGCAATTTCGAACCAAAAAGTCACTCAACTTTTTCTGAAATTGCTTTAGCTGTGCTCTTCCTCTGACACCGCCGCCAAGGCGCGGTTATAGGCCTTGAGCGCATCGACATGAAACAGCGCGCCCGACAATTCGGGCGGCTGATCCCCCCCCGACAGCGTGACCACCGGCACAAAGGGCACATTCGCCCGCTCGAAGAGCGGCATCGCCTGTTCCAGCGTGGCGGCGACGTCCAGATAAACCCCCTGCTCGATCAAGGACCAGCACTGGTCAGCATCCGCTGCGCGCGCATCATCCGGCGCGCGCATCACCTTGGCCACCCGGAACATGCCCAAGAGGTAATCCTGCGGCCCCGCCGCAAGCCGAATACCCCGCCGCATCAGCTGCGCCAGAAAGAACGACCGCCGCACCAGCCGTGATCCCAGCGCCGTCGAGGTCGAGACCGCCACCATCACCGCCAGCCCCGTTTGCCAGTCCCCCGTCAACTCGAACACGATCATCGTGGTCGAGATTGGCGCGCCCAGCACCGCCGCCGCGACCGCCCCCATGCCCGCCAGCGCATAGAGCGTGTGCGCGCCGGACAAGTCGGGCAAAAGCGCTGTCGCCACATGGCCAAAGGCCAACCCGGTCAGCGCGCCGACCATCAGCGATGGGGAAAAGACCCCGCCCCCCATCCGCCCGCCAATGGTGATCGCCACCGCCACCACCTTGAGCACGGCAAACACCGCCGCCTCATGCCACAAGAGCTTGCCGGTCAGCGCCGCCGAGGTGGTCTCATACCCAACCCCGATGATATGCGGAAACCAGATCGCCATGACGCCCAGAAGCGCCCCGGCCACCATGGGCCGCAACCAGCGCGGCAGGCCCAGCCGCGCCTGCACATGCCCCGCCACATCCTCGGCCAGAAAGATCGCCCGCATCAGGGCGGCGGCCACCACGCCGCATACCAGCCCAAGGATCAGAAAGGCCGGCAATTCCGCATAGAATTCCAATACACCAGCCTCAGGCAACGTAAATTCGGTGACGCCCCCAAACTCCAGCCGGTTGATCACCGTGCCCGCCACGCTGGCAATGGCAATCGGCGCAAAGGCATGCACCGCGAAATGCCGCAGCACCACTTCCAGCGCGAAAAGCGCCCCGGCAATGGGCGCATTGAACGAGGCCGAGACCGCCGCCGCCACCGCACAACCCAAGAGGTCGCGGCCCGTGACCCCATCGGCATGGATGCGCTCGCTCACCCAAGAGGAAATAACCCCGGCCAGATGCACCACCGGCCCTTCACGACCCGAAGAGCCGCCCATGCCCAGCGTGATCAGCGACGCCGCCGCCGAGGCCAGACCCTCGCGCCGCTCCACCCGCCCCTCATAGAGCGCGGCCCCCTCGATCACATCCGCGACAGAGCGCACCCGCCCATCGGGGGTGAACCGATGCAGGATCAGCCCCACCACCAGCCCGCCCATGATGGGCAGCACCAGGATCCAGTACCACGGCAGATGTTCCGCATAGCTATGCAGCCGCGCCACATCCTCGGTGCCGTAAACCAACCCTTGCAAGGCGATGATCCCCTTGCGAAAGAGCAGCGCCGCAAAGCCTGCGGCAATGCCGATGCCAAGGGCAATCAGCCAGAATTGAAACTGGCTCGGCCCCCGCTTGCGCAGCACGCGCCAACCCTCGCGCAGGCTCTCGACCATGCCCCGGTACAACTGGACCCAAAAGGATGACTCTTCGGCCTGCATCTCTCCCCGTCACGCGGCACGCGCGCTTCTCAACCGGCGCGGCTCGCGCGATTCTTTCCCTGCGCGGCAAGCGCGCTTTTCCCTTACGGCGACATGCATTAGGTTGCGCCCAACGACCCATCTAGAAAGCCGCCCCATGGACATCGCCCGCGCCATCGCCGACCTGCAAACCTCTCTAGGCCATGGGATCACCCTGTCCAAGTCCGATCTCGACCTGCATGGCCAAAGTGAATCGCATTTTCCAGCCAGCCCGCCCGATGCCGTTGTCTATCCAGAGAACACCGCAGAGGTGGCCGAGATCGTGACCATCTGCGCCCGCCACCGCGTGCCGGTCGTGGCCTGGGGCACCGGCACCTCGCTCGAGGGGCAGGCGCAGGCGTTTCGCGGCGGCATCGTGGTCGATTTCTCGCGCATGAATGCCGTGCTCGAGGTGGCCGAGGCCGACATGACCGCTCGGGTGCAACCGGGGCTGACACGCGAGGCGCTCAACACCGCGCTGCGCGCCTCCGGCCTCTTCTTTCCGGTCGATCCTGGGGCCAATGCCTCGCTCGGCGGCATGGCCTCGACCCGCGCCAGCGGCACCACCGCCGTCCGCTATGGCACCATGCGCGACAATGTCCTGGCGCTCGAGGTCGTGACCGCCACGGGCGAGGTGATCCGCACCGGCACCGGCGCGCGCAAATCCTCGTCGGGCTATGATCTCACCGGGCTTTTCGTGGGGGCTGAGGGCACGCTCGGTCTCATCACCGAACTCACCTTGCGCCTCGCGGGCCAGCCCGAGGCGATTTCCGCAGCGGTCTGCGCCTTCGACAGCGTGGCCGATGCGGTGGCCACCGTGATCGACACCATCCAATGCGGCATCCCCATGGCGCGGATCGAGCTGATGGACACCGAAAGCGTGCGCGCGGTCAACGCCCATTCCGGCATGTCCCTGCCCGAGAAACCCCATCTCCTGCTCGAATTCCACGGCACCCCCGCCAGCACCGCCGAACAGGCCGAAAGCTTTGGCGCCTTGGCGCGCGAGCATAACGGATCGGATTTCGACTGGGCCACCCAAACCGAGGCGCGCAATGCCCTCTGGACCATGCGCCACAAGGCCTATTACGCCATCCTAGCCTCTCGCCCCGGCGCGCGCGCTATCGTTACCGACATCTGCGTGCCGATCTCGCGTCTGGCCGAAGCAATCGAAGAGACCCGCAGCGATCTCGTCCAATCCGGCGTCATGGGGCCGATCCTGGGCCATGTCGGCGATGGCAATTTCCACGCGATCCTGCTCATCGACCCCGACAACCCCGCCGAACTCGCCGCCGCCAAGGCCGCCTCCGACCGCATGGTCACGCGCGCCCTGGCCCTTGGCGGCACCGCCACGGGCGAGCATGGTATCGGCGTGGGCAAACTCGATTACATGGCACGCGAACACGGGGAGGGCTGGGCGCTGATGGGCACGATCAAACAGGCCTTCGACCCGCTCAACATCCTCAACCCCGGCAAACTCGTGCCGCCGAGAAACTGACGCCGCGCTTCATCTGGCCGCAAATACCTCGGGGGAGTCCCGGACTTGATCCGGGACGGGGGCAGCGCCCCCATCTCACCCCTCCATCAACGCCTCGGCGGCGGCGCGGGCCTCTGGCGTGATCCGCTCGCCCGACAGCATCCGCGCGATCTCGTCCACCCGGTCCGCGCCTGTCATCGCCCGCACGGTCGAGAGCGTTTCCTCCCCCTCGACCCGCTTCTCCACCCGCCAGTGATGCGCACCGCGCGCGGCCACCTGCGGCGAATGCGTGACCACCAACACCTGACCGCCCGCCGCCAATTGCGCCAGCCTGCGGCCCACCGCATCCGCCGTGGCCCCGCCCACGCCCCGGTCGATCTCGTCAAAGATCATCGTCACGCCGCTATCGGTGCCCGTGAGGCACACCTTGAGCGCCAGCAGAAACCGGCTCAATTCCCCGCCCGAGGCGATCTTGGCCAGCGGCCCCGCCGGTGCGCCGGGATTGGTCGCCACCTGAAACACAACGTCATCCTGCCCTGATGCCCCCGGCTCGGCCCGGCGCATCTGGGTCGTGAACACCGCCCGCTCCATCTTGAGCGGGGCCAGCTCCGCCATCACAGCCACGTCAAGCCGCGCCGCGGCCTCGGTTCGCGCCGCACTCAGCGCCTCGGCCTTTGCGGCATACTCGGCCTCCGCCTCGGCCACCGCCTCCGCCAGCGCGCGCATATCCGCATCGCCCCGGTCCAGCGCCGTCAACTGCGCGCGCAAGCCCTCGGCAAACCCCGCCAGATCGTCGGGCAAAACCCCATGTTTGCGCGCCAGCCCCCGGATCGCAAAGAGCCGCTCTTCCACCGCCTCAAGCTCAATCGGGTTGAACTCGAGCGCCTCAAGGCACTGCAGCACGCCGCGCCCCGCCTCGTCGAGTTCCACCAGCGCCCGGCCGATTGCTGCGATGGCCTGATCCAATTGCCCCTCGGCCCGTTCTGCCGCGCCTTCCAGCCAGCGCAGCGCATCGCCCGCCGCCCCTTCGGCCCCGTTGAGGCCCAGCGCCTCGGCGGCCTTGGCAATATCCTCGCGAATACGCTCCGCCCCCTGCATCATGCGGCGGCGCGCGTCCAAAGCCACCTCTTCGCCGGGTTCCGGGTTCAGCGCATCGAGTTCCGCCACCGCATGGCGCAGAAACTCCTCTTCCGCGCGCAAGGCCGATTGTGCCGCCTCTGCCGCAGCCTGCGCCTTGCGCTTGCCCGCCAGATCTCGCCACGCGGTGCGCACGGCCTCGCGCTGCACACCCAATTCGCCAAACGCATCCAGCAAATCGCGATGCGCCTTGGGATCGAGCAGACCGCGATCATCCTGTTGCCCGTGCAATTCGACCAGAACATCCGACAATTGCCGCAGCACCTCGCCCGACACCCGCCGGTCATTGACCCAAGCGGTCTTGCGCCCATCGGCGCTGTTGACCCGGCGCAGGATCAATACCTCATCCTCGGGTAATCCCGCCTCGCGCAGCACGGCGCGCGCCGGATGATCCGGGGACAGGTCGAACTCGGCCACCACCTCGCCCTGATCGGCACCCCGGCGCACCAATTCCGCCCGCCCGCGCCAGCCCAGAACGAACCCCAGACTGTCCAGCAGGATCGACTTGCCCGCGCCGGTCTCGCCGGTCAACACGTTTAGGCCCGGCTGGAACACAAGGTCCAGCCGGTCGATGATCAGCATGTCGCGAATCTCTAGCGCGCGCAGCATCAGGCGATCCCGTCAGGCAGGGGCATCCCCGCCCCCTCTAGAGCCAGCGACCCTGAATGGTCTGCCGATAGATTTGCTGCAACCAGCCGTCGCCAGCCGCCTCCAGCGTATAGCCCCGCCCGGTCAAGAGCTTGTAGCTGTCCTCATACCAATCGGTGCCCTGGAAATTGTGGCCCAGAATGGCCCCGGCAGTGCGCGCCTCGTTCACCAGACCCAGCGACAGGTAGGATTCCACCAGCCGGTGCAGCGCCTCGGCGGTATGGGTCGTGGTCTGGAAATCCTCGACCACCACCCGGAACCGGTTGGCGGCCGCCGCGAAATTGTCACGCTTGAGGTAATAGCGCCCGATCTCCATTTCCTTCGACGCCAGGTGGTCAAAGGCCAGATCGAATTTCAGGATCGCGGCATTGGCATATTCGCTGTCGGGATACCGCTCGATCACCTCGCGTAGCGATTGCAGCGCCTGAAAGGTCAGCCCCTGGTCGCGCCCGACTTCGTCGATCTGGTCGTAATAGCTCAGCGCCAGCAGGTATTGCGCATAGGCCGCGTCCTCATCGGTCGGGTAAAAGTCGATGAAGCGTTGGGCCGCGGCACGGCTTTCCTCATAGGCCTTGTCCTGATGATGGGCAAAGGCCTGCATGATCACCGCCCGCTTGGCCAGGTCCGAATAGGGGTAGAGCCGCTCGACCTCGGCAAAGCTTTGCGCGGCCAGATCGGGATCGCGCTGCGCCAGATCATACTCGCCACGCTCGAAAATCTGCTGCGCGGTATAATTCTCGTAATTGACGTTGCCACGCTCGACGCTTTCTTTTTCACCACAGCCCGCTATGACCATGGCCACAGCAAGGGCACCCAACAGCCGGACCCGGGACGTGCCGATTCTCATGCGCGATCTCACTCTCAGTTGCGATGCGCGGGTCGTAACGCCCGCGTCGCCCCGGTCCTAGCACATTAATTTGCGGTGCAAAACGCCTTTGGCATGTTTTGGCACCCCCCCGAACACCCCATCCGAGGGCACCGGGGGGCCAAACCCGATCTTAGCCCAGCGCTACCGCGCGCAGATCGTCATCAACATGCGGCAAATATTGCGCAAAATTATCCGCAAACATCTGCACCAGCTTGGCCGCCTGTGCATCATAGGCCGCCGGATCATGCCATGTACGGCGCGGATCAAGCAGCACATCGGCCACGCCCGGCACCGATACCGGCACATCAAAGCCGAAATTCTCGTCCTTGCGGAACTCGACCCCGTTGAGCGAGCCATCAAGCGCCGCGGTCAAGAGCGCGCGCGTGGCCTTGATCGGCATCCGCGATCCGGTGCCATAGGCCCCGCCCGTCCAGCCCGAATTGACCAGCCAGCACGACGCACCTTGGCTCTCGATCTTGGCGCGCAGGAGGTTGCCGTAAACCTCGGGGCGGCGTGGCATGAAGGGCGCGCCAAAGCAGGTCGAAAACACCGGCTGCGGCTCGGTCAGGCCCCGTTCGGTCCCGGCCATCTTGGCGGTAAAGCCCGACAGGAAATGATACATCGCCTGTGCAGGCGTCAGCCGCGCGATGGGGGGCAGCACGCCAAACGCATCGCAGGTCAGCATCACCACATTGCGCGGATGCCCCGCAATCCCGGTGGCCGAGGCATTGGGGATATAATTCAGAGGATAGGCGCAACGCATATTCTCGGTCAGGCTCGAATCCTCATAGTCCAATTTGCGCGTCTCGGCGTCATAGACCATGTTCTCGATCACCGTGCCGAACATCGAGCAGGTGGCATAGATTTCCGGCTCCGCCTCGGCGCTCAGATGGATGGTCTTGGCATAGCAGCCACCCTCGAAATTGAACGTGCCCGTGTCGGACCAGCCATGCTCGTCATCGCCCAGCAGCGTGCGGTTCGGATCGGCCGACAGCGTGGTCTTGCCGGTGCCCGACAGACCAAAGAAAACGGCGGCATCCTCGGGGTCGTCCTTGGCATGGTTGGCCGAGCAATGCATCGGCATCACACCCTTTTCGGGCAGCAGATAGTTCATCAGCCCAAAAATGGATTTCTTGTTCTCGCCGGCATATTCGGTGTTACCGATCAGGATCAGCTTGGCGTCGATATTGACCGCGATCACGGTCTCGGACCGGCAGCCATGGCGCTCGGGGTCGGCCTTGAAGCCGGTGCAGTTGATGACCGTGTAATCGGCCACGAAATGATCCAGCGCCTCGCGCTCGGGGCGACGCAGCATGTGGCGGATAAAGAGGTTGTGCCACGCCAGTTCATTGACCAGCCGCACGTTGATGCTGTGCTCGGGGTCGGCCCCCGCGACCAGATCCTGAACAAAGACTTCGCGTCCCGCCAAGTAGGCCAGCATATCCTTGTGCAACTGATCGAAATGCTCGGGCGACATGGGCAGGTTGTTGTCCCACCAGATCGTGTTTTCCGTGGTCGGCGTGCGCACTGTGAACTTGTCCTTGGGCGACCGGCCGGTGAATTCACCCGTGCTCACCAAGAGCGTGCCGCCCTGCCCCAATTCTCCTTCGCCGCGCTGCACCGAGGCCGCGACCAAGGCAGGCTCCATCAGGTTGTAATGAACCTTGCCCAGACCCGAAATTCCCTGATCTTCCAGCCGAAAACGCGGATTTACCCGTCCTGCCGTCATGTCTTTCTCCCTTTTGGGCGTGGGCGCCCTACCCTGTCCGACACCGCTCCGGCGGCGCATTCCTGTCAGCTAGTCCAGCGTCATACGGATTCGCAACCCGCAAACAAGCCCGTTTTTCCAAGTTAGCGCAATCACTTGGCAGGAATCCGCAATGCTGCAGGTGCAAACATCCCGTACAGAAGGTCAATTCGAATTATTCGAACATATGCAGCAAAACAATTCGTTTTCAAAAATTCACCATTCATGTCAGCCTGTAACGGCCGATCAAAACCACCTGCCAAACCCAAGGACAGCCCATGCAACAGCCCCTCCCCGCCCCCGTGGACAGAGACAGCTTCGTGCACGCCATGCGCCGCGTCGCGGCCTCGGTGACCGTGGTCACGACCGATGGGCCGATGGGCCGGTTCGGGGCCACGGTCAGCGCCTTTGCCTCGGTCTCCGCCGATCCACCCTCGGTCCTCGTGTGCCTGCACGGGCAGAGCCGCATCGCCCGCGCCGTGGCCGCCAATGGCCGGTTCTGCGTCAATGTCCTGCCCGAAGGCAGCACCGACATCGCCGACCGCTTTGCCGGGCGGCATGACGGATGGATCACCGATCGCTTCTCGGGCATCGACTGCTACGGCACGCCGGGTACCGCCCCCCTCTTGGAAGGGGCCACCGGCTTTGCCTGTGATCTCGCACAAAGCGTGTCCTCGGGCAGCCATCTCATCGTGATCGGCCATGTCACCAGCGTCTTCGACGCCGGTGCCGCCCCCCTCGCATGGCGTGACGGCGGCTATCACAGGGTCATCCCCAAGGATGCCCCGTGCTGCGCGGCGGAATAAGGGGCCAGAGATGATCACACACTATCAAATGCTGATCGACGGCGCTTGGGTGGATGCCTCGGACGGTGGCCGGTTTGACACCTTCAACCCCGCCACCGGCACGGTTTGGGCCACCGCCCCCGAGGCGACAGAGGCCGACGTGACCTGCGCCATCGAGGCCGCGCATCGCGCCTGTTACGACGGCCCCTGGGCGCGCATGACCCCCACTCAACGCGGCCAATGCCTGCGCCGCCTGGGCGATCTCCTGGCCGACCACAGCGAAGCCTTGGGCGAAATCGAGACCCGCGATTCCGGCAAGATGTTCAAGGAAACCCGCTGGCAGGCCAAGTATATCGCCGAATTCCTGCATTTCTACGGCGGGGCCGCCGACAAGATCACCGGCGAAACCCTCCCCATCGACAAGCCCGACATGTTCGTCTTTACCCACCGCGAACCCTTGGGCGTGGTGGCGGCCATCGTGCCTTGGAACAGCCAGCTTTTCCTGACCGCCGTCAAACTCGGCCCGGCCCTCGCCGCGGGCAATACGCTCGTGCTCAAGACCTCGGAACACGCCCCCGCCGTGATTCTCGAATTCGGGCGACTGATTGCAGAGGCGGGCATCCCCGACGGCGTGGTCAATATCGTCACTGGCCATGGCGATCCCTGCGGTCGCGTGCTCACCTCGCATCCGCTTGTGGCGAGGATCAGCTTCACCGGTGGGCCGAACGCGGCGCGCCATGTCCTCACGAACTCCACCCAGAATTTCGCGCAGGTGAGCCTTGAGTTGGGTGGCAAATCCCCTTTTCTCGTCTTTGCCGATGCCGACATCGAAAGTGCCGTGAACGGCGCGGTCGCGGGCATCTTCGGCGCCTCTGGCCAAAGCTGCGTCGCAGGCTCGCGTCTGATTGTGCACGAGGATATTGCCGACGATTTCCTCACCCGCCTCTGCGCCATCGCCCGCAGCATCCGCATCGGCGACCCCATGGAGGAGGAAACCCAGATGGGCCCGCTTTGCACCCGCGCGCAACTCGATCATATCGAACGCGAGGTCGCCCATGCCCAGACCCAGGGCGCGCGCCTGATCTGCGGCGGAAAACGCGCGGCAGCAGGCGAGATGTTCTTTGAGCCCACGATCCTCGATTGCCCCTCCCCCGACCTGCGCATCGTCGATACCGAACTTTTCGGCCCGGTCCTCTCGGTCCTGCGCTTCAAAACCGAATCCGAGGCGCTGACCCTCGCCAATGGCTCCGAACATGGTCTGGCCGCAGGCATCTTTACCCGCGACAGCGCCCGCGCCCTGCGCATGTCACGCGCGGTGCGCGCGGGCATCGTCTGGGTCAACACCTACCGCGCCATCAGCCCCATCGCCGAATTCGGCGGTACGAAATCCAGCGGCTATGGCCGCGAGAGCGGCTTTCAGGCGCTCTACGATTACACACGGCCCAAGACCGTCTGGATGAACATGTCCGACGATCCCATGGCCAACCCCTTTCAAATGCGCTGATCACAGGAGACCGGCATGAAATTCCACCTCGCAATCAATCTCGAACGGCTCGATCCTTCTGCGGATATGAAGGCGCTGCGCGACCACACGCTCGAAATGGTGCAAATGGCCGAGGCGGGCGGCTTTGAAATCGCCTGGGCGGCAGAGCATCACGCACTTGAGATGACCATCGCCCCCAATCCCTTTCAGATCCTGACATGGTGGGGCGAGCATACCAGCCGCATCCGTCTGGGCGTGGGCGTGGTCAACGCCGCCTATTGGCACCCCATCCGCCTTGCCGGCGAGGCCGCGATGCTCGATCTGCTCAGCGACGGGCGGCTCGAATTCGGCATCGGCTCGGGCGCCTATCAGCGCGAGTTTGACCGCATGATGCCCGGCCTCGCTCAGCCCGATAGCTGGCGCTACATGCAGGAATCGCTGCCCGTAGTGCAAAACCTCTGGGCAGGCGATTACGCCCATGACGGCGAATACTGGCAATTTCCCACCGCCACCTCCTGCCCCAAGCCGGTGCAATCCGAGGTGCCGATCTGGGTCGCCGCCCGCGCGCCCATCACCTTCGACTACGCCGTGGAACATGGCTGCGACATCATGAGCTGGCCGCTCACCATGCCCTTTTCCGAGGCCGAGAATTACCGCGCCCGGCTCGACGCCGCGATTGCCAGGAATGGCGGGCGCTATGATGGACGCTGGGCGCTCATGCGGCACACGGCGGTCTATGAAACCGAGGACGACCGGCAGGCGTCCTTGGCCGCCCTGCGCCGCGTGCTGGGCCAATTCGGCAACCTGATGATGAAACGCGGCGAGGTGGTCAACGGCTTCCCCGATCCCGTCCCGCTGGCAGAGCTCGAGGGCAACGCCCGCACCGATCCCGCCATGCTCGAAGAAAACCTCGCCTTCGGCAGCCCCGACACCGTGGCCGAGAAGGTCCGGCAATACGAGGGCTTGGGTGTCGATGCCTTCATCTACTACGCGTCCATGGGCCTCGATATGGAGCGCCAGAAACGCTCGCTGCAACTCTTCATCGACAAGGTGATGCCGCAGTTCGCCGGACAAAGCATCGCCGCCGCAGAGTGATCCGCAAGGGCGGGTCTGTCAGGCATAAGGGGGAAAGTGGCGCGGTTGACGGGGCTCGAACCCGCGACCCCCGGCGTGACAGGCCGGTACTCTAACCAACTGAGCTACAACCGCGCGTGGGAGGCTGCATAAGCGCCCCCCGCGCGCCCGTCAATCCCAAAATCGTGAATTTCCAGACCGCTCCAGGAGTACCCCCAAACACAAAAGCCCCCGCAATTGCGGGGGCCTTTGATGTCTGCGGTGGCGCGGTTGACGGGGCTCGAACCCGCGACCCCCGGCGTGACAGGCCGGTACTCTAACCAACTGAGCTACAACCGCCCGCAGCAACACCGGGGGCCAGCCCCCGACGTGTGGCGCTTCTATGCCGGGGCCGCGCGCCCGTCAAGCACTGGCTGCTGGAAATTTCAACTTTCCTGCGCCGCAGGCCGCACGCCCAAATCGTGATGCCCAAACCGCCCGAAAGGTTTGATTTTCGCGCCCACCCTTGCCACACTCCGCCCAACCTCGGGAGAGAGACCAATGCGGCCCATCCTGCTCATGATCCTGTGCCTCATGCTCGCCGCCCCCGCTGGCGCTGCGCCCACCGGCACGTTTCGCCACGCGCATAACGTGGGCTTTGGCGCCCATTCCAGCCTCGATCCCGCCTCCAAGGGGCGCGTCCTCCAGATCATCGAGAAAATCCAGAGCCGCCTCGTGCGCCCCGGTCGCAGCGGCAAACCTGCCCCCGATCTTGCCACGTCCTGGACCCCCAATGCCGATGGCACGCTCTGGACCTTTCAGATCCGCGACGGCGTGCGCTTTCACGACGGCAGCACGCTGGATGCGGGCGATGTGGTCTATTCGATCAAGCGCGTCATCGACCCCGATTACGGCAGCCCGGCGCGCGCGGCGGTCAAGATGATCACCCGTATCACCGCCACCGGCCCGCTCCGCGTCGAGATGCAGCTCGACGCGCCTTTTGCCGACTTGCCGCTGCAATTGATGGACCCGCGCCTGCGCATCATCCCCGAGGGTTCAGGCGACACGATTGACCAGACCGGCATCGGCACCGGGCCATTCCGGGTCGAGAAATTCGATCCCGATGGAATCACGGTGCTCACCGCCAATGAGGACTATTGGGAAGGCCCCCCCGCCCTCGCGCGGATCGAGGTGATCGGCGTGCCCGATGCGCAGGCCCGGCTTCAGGCGTTTCTCAGCGGACAGCTCGACATGGAACGCGGCATCGCGCCCATGATGCGCCGCGCGCTCGACAAATCGCTGCGCTATCAACTGCTCGAGATTCCCACCGGCAACTGGATGGGGCTGGCCTTTCGCACCGATGTGCCGCCCTTTGACGACCCCCGCGTACGCGAGGCGCTGCACCTGACCGTGGACCGCGAAGAGATGCTGCAACTGGCGCTGGATGGTGGCGGGGTGATTTCCTGCGATACGCCCGTGGCCCCCAATGACCAATACCGCGCCGAAATGGAATGCCCCGCCAACCCCGAGCGTGCGCGCCAATTGCTCGCCGAGGCAGGCTATCCCGATGGGGTCGATGTCGATGTGCATGTCTCCGCCCTCGATCCCACTTGGCCGGTGATCGGTGTCGCGTTTCAGGAACAGGCGGCCCGCGCAGGCATCCGCGTCAACCTGATCAACGCCGCCGCCGATGGCTATTGGTCAAACGTCTGGATGAAAAAGGACGCCTTCAGCACCTCTTGGGGCGAGCGCCCCGCCGATCAGGCGCTGAACGAGGCGTTTCACTCCACCGCCAAATGGAACGAGACCTTTTACACCAATTCCAAATTCGACCAACTGCTCGAAACCGCCCGCGCCGAGCTTGATTTCAAACGCCGCCGCGCGCTCTATATCGAGGCGCAGGAATATCTGGCGATGAATTCTGGCACGATCATCCCCTTTCACGTCACGCAACTGGTGGTGCTCTCCAACCGCGTGACCCATTTCGATCCCGTACCCAACGACGCACTGCGCTGGCACCTGGTGACAGTGGTGGATTGAGGGGGATTTTCGCGGTCATCCGCAGCACTCAACCCGCGCGGAATCAAGGCGCGTAGCGCCGCCGCGCAGCGCCCGTCCGCCCCCTCGGGCGGGCGCTTTTGCGACGCAGCGGGTTCTTGATGGCGCGGAAGTATTCGGCAGTCATAAAGTGCCATCCACTCCTGTTTCAGCGCCCTCCCGGCGGACGGGCACCGCGCGGCACGCCATCGGCGTGAACATCAGCGATAGGTCCCCTCAATACGTCCCCGCCACATATTTCGCGATGGCCCCGCCGCGCGAATTCACATCCAGCTTCTGGTAAATCGCCTTGAGGTAATATTTCACCGTATTCTCCGACAGGCCCAGCCGCGCCGAAATCTGGAAATTCGTGAGCCCATCCACCAGCAGCCCCAATATCTCGTGTTCGCGCCGCGTCAGGCTATCTCCCTGCTCGCCCATCAACCGCTTGAGGATCTCAACCGGCAGGATGCTGTGCCCCTCGACCAGATGACCCAAAACGCGCGGCAGGCTGCTCAGAACCTGCCCCATCATGCAGACCGAATGCGCCCCGGCTTTGACGGCCGTGCGGATGAATGCAAACTCCGCCTCCTCGGCCACCACCACCACCATCACGCGCGGATGATCACGTCGCAGCATCTCCAGCACCCGGCCCAGATCGGCATCCGCCAACCGGACACCCAGCACGAGAATCACCCGCCCCGGCCGCTCGCCCAAGGCTTTGCGCAGGCTTGCAAGGTCCGTGGCAAAAGGGCCAAGCCGCACCGCCGGAATCTGCGCCACCAATGATCCCAGACCCTGACAGACAATCGCCTGCCGGTCGGCCACGATCACCTCGGGCACGTCCAATCCTGCGTCCTCAACGGTCGCGTCAATCATATCTCGCACAGTCTCCTCCTCCTGCCCCCTTATACAAGACCAAGGAAAGCTCTGAAATCAAACGATTTTTCAGAATGCAACGGCATACCGCCGCGCCCCCACCGGGTAGCCCCCGCCTACCCGCCAGGGCTATGCGTCCCCCGCATGGCCGCGCTTTTCCATGCGCGCGGGCATTACGCCACGTCCACGACCCACGCATAAAGGGCCAAGCCTGAAGGAGGACAGACATGAACGGCCATTCCCATCTTTTTATTCCCGGACCCACCAATGTGCCTGACGAGGTGCGCCGCGCGATGAATATCCCGATGGAGGATATGCGCGCGCCGGATTTCGGCGATTTCATCCTGCCCCTTCTGTCGGATCTGAAAAAGGCGTTCCGCCTGACCCATGGCCGCGTCTTCGTCTATCCGACCTCGGGCACCGGCGCCTGGGAGGCGGCCATTTCCAACACGCTGAACACCGGCGACCGCGTGCTCATGTCGCGTTTCGGCCAGTTTTCAATGCTTTGGGTCGATATGGCCGAGCGTTTGGGCCTCGATGTCGATCTGTGCGAGGTGGACTGGGGCAAGGGTGTGCCGGTCGAGGATTATGCCGCCAAACTCGCCGCCGACAAAGAGCACAAGATCAAGGCCGTCTTTGCCACCCATAACGAGACCGCCACCGGCGTCACCTCCAACATCGCCGCCATTCGCGCGGCCATGGATGCGGTGAACCACCCCGCTCTCCTCTTCGTCGATGGCGTCAGCTCCATCGGCTCGATCGAATTCGAGATGGAGGATTGGGGCGTCGACCTCGCCGTCGCAGGCTCGCAAAAGGGCTTTATGCTTCCCGCCGGTCTGGGCCTTCTGGGCGTCAGCGACAAGGCACTAGAGGCCCATAAGCGCGCCAAAATGCCGCGCTGCTACTTCAGCTTCGAAGATATGATCAAGCTGAACGACACCGGCTATTTCCCCTATACCCCCGCCACGCAGCTCCTGCGCGGGCTGCGCTGCTCGCTCGACATGCTGCTCGCGGCAGGGATGGAGAGCGTTTGGGAACGGCATCACCGTTTGGCCACCGGCGTGCGCGCCGCCATTGCCGAATGGCAGGGCTGCAGCCTCGTGGCCCATGGCGCGGAATGGCACTCCGATACCGTGTCGGCCATCTATGCGCCCGAGGGCGTCGATGCCCGCGACGTGATCGCCACCGCCTATCACAAATACCAGACCTCGCTTGGCTCGGGCCTCGCCAAACTGGCCGGACGCGCTTTCCGCATCGGTCACTTGGGCTCGCTCAACCCGGTGATGCTCTGCGGGGCGATTTCGGCGGCTGAAATGGCACTCCGCGACGCTGGCGCGGTGATCGAACCGGGCTGCGGCATCGCCGCCGCACAGGAACATTTCCGCGCCTCCACCCCCACCATGCAGGCGCGGCTGGCACCCGCCCGCGCCGCCTGATCGGGGATTTCAATGAGCTACACACTTCACCCGCTGAAAAAGCAACGCCTGCAACGCTCGGAACTCGCCGTTCCCGGCTCCAGCCCCGCGATGATCGACAAAGCGGCCGACTCGGACGTCGATTACATCTTCTTTGACCTAGAAGATGCCGTCGCCCCGCCGGACAAGGTGCAGGCCCGCGCCAATATCATCCAGGCGCTCAATGACATAGACTGGAAGGCCAAGGGCAAGACCATCTCGATCCGCATCAACGGGCTCGACACCCATTACATGTATCGCGACGTGGTCGAGATCGTGGAGCAGGCAGGCCAGCACCTTGATACGATCCTCGTCCCCAAGGTGGGAGTGCCCGCCGATCTCTACACCGTCGAGACCATGGTCAGCCAGATCGAGACGGCGATGGGCTTTACCCATCAGATCGGGCTTGAGGCGCTGATCGAAACCGCCCTAGGCATGGCCAATGTCGAGGCGATTGCTGCGGCCCCCGGACGGCTCGAGGCGCTGCATTTCGGCGTGGCCGATTACGCCGCCTCGAACCGCGCCCGCACCGTGGTGATTGGCGGTCTCAACCCCGATTACCCCGGCGACCAATGGCACTTTGCCCTCAGCCGCATGACCGTCGCCTGCCGCGCCTACGGATTGCGCGCCATCGACGGGCCGTTCGGCGATTTCTCCGACCCGGACGGCTATACGCTCTCGGCCAAACGCGCCGCCACCTTGGGGATCGAGGGAAAATGGGCGATCCACCCCAGCCAGATCGCGCTCGCCAACGAGGTGTTTTCGCCCCCTGAGGCCGAAGTCACCCGCGCCCGCCGCATCATCGAAGAACTGCGCAAGGCCGAAGCCCAGGGCAAAGGGGCCGCCAGCCTTGATGGCAAGATGATCGACGCGGCCTCCGAACGCATGGCCAACAACGTCATCAGCGTCGCCGACGCCATCGCCGCCAAAGGCTGAGGGCCAGCCCGATAAGGCCAACCAGAAAAGGGAGGACTACAAATGGACATCCACGAATTCCAGGCCAAGGAACTCTTGAAACGCTTTGGCGTGCAGGTGCCGCGCGGCGGCATCGCCTATAGCCCCGAACAGGCTGTCTACCGCGCCTCGGAACTGTCGGGCGACCGCTGGGTGGTCAAGGCCCAGATCCACTCCGGCGCGCGCGGCAAGGCGGGCGGGGTAAAGATCTGCAAGAACGAGACCGAAATTTCCGAGGCTGCGCAATGGATGCTCGGGCGTATGCTCGTGACCCATCAAACCGGCCCCCAAGGCAAATTGGTCAGCCGCCTCTATGTCGAAGAGGCCACCAGCATCGCGCAGGAAATCTATCTGGCCTTCGTGATGGACCGCAAGGAAGAGCGCGTCGTCGTCGTGGCCTCCGGTCAGGGCGGCATGGAAATCGAAGAGATTTCCGCGCAAGAGCCCGAATCGATCATTCGCTCGGTGGTCGATCCGGCGGTGGGGATGCAGGCGTTTCAGGCGCGCGAAATCGCCTTTTCCCTCGGCCTTGATGCCGCCCTCATCCCGCAGGCGGTCAAGACCATCATCGGCTGTTATCGAATGATGGAGGAAACCGACGCCAATATGGTGGAAATCAACCCGCTCGTTGTCACCACCTCGGGCGAGATCATGGCGCTGGATGCCAAGGTCAGCTTTGACGACAACGCCCTCTTCCGTCGCCCCGAAATCTCGGAACTGCGCGACAAGAGCCAGGAAGACCCGCGTGAAACCTTCGCAGGCGACCGTGGCCTCAACTATATCGGCCTTGATGGGCAAATCGGCTGCATCGTCAACGGCGCAGGCCTCGCCATGGCCACGCTCGACATGATCAAGATGGCGGGGGGCGAACCGGCCAACTTTCTCGACGTGGGCGGCGGGGCCAGCCCGGAACGGGTGCTGATGTCCTTCAACGCCGTGCTCAACGACCGCAATGTCGAGGCGATTCTCGTCAATATCTTCGCAGGCATCAACCGCTGCGACTGGATCGCCGAGGGCGTCATCCGCGCGGTGCGGGAATTGAACCTCACCCTGCCCCTCGTCGTGCGCCTCTCGGGCACGAATGTCGAAGAGGGGCGCAAGCTGATCGCGGAAAGCGGCCTGCCGATCCTGACCGCCGACACCTTGGCCGAGGCCGCCGATCTGGTGGTCCGCGCCTGGTCCGACACCAAAACCACCGTCAAGGGAGCTGCATGATGGCCATTATCATCGACAAGAACAGTCGCGTGCTCGTGACCGGCCTCACCGGTCGCATCGGCAGCTTTCATACGCAGGACATGATCAACCACGGCACCAACGTGGTGGGCGGCGTGACCCCCGGCAAGGGCGGGACCAAGCATAACGGCCTGCCCGTCTTCAACACCGTCAAAGGGGCGGTGGCCGAAACCGGCGCCGATCTCGTGATCTGTTTCGTCCCGCCCCCCTTTGCCGCCGACAGCATCATGGAAGCGGCAGATGCGGGCATCACCACCTGCGTCTGCATCGCCGACGGCATCCCCGCCAGCGACATGATCAAGGTCAAGCGCTACATGCGCCGCTACAAGGCGGAAAAGCGCATGCGCCTCATCGGCCCCAACTGCGCGGGCATCATCACCCCCGGCCAGGCCTTTGCCGGTCTCATGCCGCCGCATATCTACAAACCGGGGCGCGTGGGCATCATCGGGCGGTCGGGTACGCTTGGCTACGAGGCCGCCAGCCAGATGAAAGAGCGCGGCATCGGTGTGTCCACCTCCGTGGGAATCGGCGGCGATCCGATCAACGGCTCGTCCTTCCGCGACATTCTCGAACTCTTCGAGAATGACCCCGACACCGACGCCGTGGTCATGGTCGGCGAAATCGGCGGCCCGCAAGAGGCCGAAGCCGCCGCCTATATCCGCGACCACATGACCAAACCGGTGGCCGCCTATATCGCCGGTCTCTCGGCGCCCAAAGGGCGACGCATGGGCCATGCCGGGGCCATCGTATCCGCCTTCGGCGAATCAGCGCAGGAAAAGGTCGAGATCCTCTCCGAGGCGGGTGTGACCATCGTCCCGACACCCTCCTCCTTCGGCGAGGTGGTCGAGCGGATGGTCGCCTGATCCGCCGACCTTGGGGTCGCTTCTCCCTGTGGCGGCCCCGACCCTTCCCGGACCTTACAAAATCAGGTGTAGAACCTTACAAACCTTACAGGCTTGCATAGCCTCAGACCCGCCCCTAGGCTGCGCAAAATTTCAGCCATAGGTGCCTGATGCGCGCTGCCCTCCTGACCCGCTACAATACCCCCACCGAAATCACCGAAGTGCCCGATCCCGAGTGTCCTCGCGACGGCGCGGTGATTGCCGTGCGCGCCTGCGGCGTCTGCCGCTCAGACCATCACGCGTGGAAAGGGGCCGATCCCGATGTCATCCTGCCGCATGTCATGGGGCATGAATTCGCGGGCGAAGTCCTTGAAATCGGGCCGGAATGTCGGGCCTTCGCGGTGGGTGACAGAGTCACGGCCCCCTTCATTCTGGGCTGCGGCACCTGCCCCGATTGCCGGGGCGGCGAGCCCACGATCTGCAATCATCAACAGGTCATCGGCTTTACCGGATGGGGGGCTTTCGCTGAACGCCTCGCCATCCCGCGCGCCGATTTCAACCTTGTGCGCCTGCCCGATACGATGGGCTATGCCGCCGCCGCTGGCATGGGCTGTCGCGTCACAACGGCCTTTCGCGCCGTGATAGATCGGGCAAAAACTCAACCAGGTGAATGGCTTATCGTCCACGGTTGCGGTGGCGTGGGCCTCTCGGCCATCATGATCGGCGCGGCAATCGGCGCGCGTGTTCTGGCCGTGGACGTCAACCCTGAGGCCTTGCGCATCGCAAAAACCCTCGGCGCAACCCTTACTCTTGATGCCAGCCAAGCCCCGGATGTGGGGGCCGCCGTGCGCGACCTGACCCAAGGCGGCGCGCATGTGTCTCTGGACGCGCTCGGCATCACCGATACCTTCCACAACTCCTTGAAAAGCCTTCGAAAAATGGGACGGCATGTGCAGATTGGAATGCCTCTCGGGCGCCACGCGACGCCCGAATTGCCTCTGCTGGAGCTGGTTTATTCCCGGCAAATCACCCTCCACGGCACCCGTGGCATGGGCGCGGACCGCTTTGCCGCGCTCTTTGCCATGATCTCTGCCGGGCACCTCGACCCCGACCGCCTGATCACCAAACGCATCGGATTGTCTGGGTTGAACGATGCACTTAGCGCCATGGACGGCTTTCAAGGTTACGGCGTCACCGTGGTGGATCAGCTAAGCGCCTGATTCGCCATAGTTCTGCCATAATTGCACCCTAGCTGCGCCGCGAAACTTACCGATACTGTAAGGATAACCAAAGGTCAGGGTGCTCAACCCCTGCCAGCATCAACGGAGCAGTCCAATGCCACAGGCCACACCCCCAAAGTCAGGGGCCAAATCCGCACCCCCTCAACCTGCGCCCCGACCGCAGACCAAGCCAATCGCAGCGACAGTCTACCAGGATTTCGCCAGCATCTGAGAAATGAAAAAGGCCGCATCCCAATGGGATACGGCCTTTTCCTAATCTATCACTTCAAGATCAGCCGACCAGTTCGAGGCCCGAGAAGAAATAGGCGATCTCGACTGCTGCGGTTTCGGCCGCATCCGAACCGTGGACCGAGTTTTCACCAACCGACTCGGCGAATTCCGCGCGGATCGTGCCGGGGGCCGCATCCTTGGGGTTGGTCGCACCCATGACTTCGCGGTTCTTGGCCACGGCACCTTCGCCTTCCAGAACCTGCACCACAACCGGACCAGAAGCCATGAACTCGCACAATTCGCCGTAGAACGGGCGCTCTTTGTGCACTTCATAGAAAACGCCTGCCTGCGCGGGCGTCAATTGAATGCGCTTCTGCGCGACGATGCGCAGACCTGCATCCTCGAACTTGGCATTGATCTTGCCGGTCAGGTTGCGCTTGGTCGCGTCGGGTTTGATAATGCTCAGCGTGCGTTCAACAGCCATTTCAGCCTCTTTTCCGTAGGTTTCACCGGCCCGGCCCCTTGCCCGACCGCGTTTGATCGCGGGTCCGATAGCATGCGCACCGCCCCTTGAAAAGCCGCGATTGACGGCGGCGCACACATACGGCATGCGGGGGCCATGTTGCACATAGATGATATCACCTATTCGGTCGCGGGCCGCACCCTGATCGAAAACGCCTCTGCCTCTATCCCCGATGGCCACAAGGTCGGCATCGTGGGCCGCAATGGCACGGGCAAGACCACCCTCTTTCGCCTCATCCGGGGCGAACTGGCGCTAGAAGGCGGCAGCATAAGCCTGCCCTCGCGCGCGCGCATCGGCGGCGTGGCGCAGGAGGTGCCGGGGAATGAGGTGTCTCTCCTCAATACCGTTCTGAGCTATGACACGGAACGCGCTGAACTCATGGAAGAATCCGAGCGCTCGACCGATGGCGCAAGGATCGCCGAGATCCAGACGAGGCTGGCCGATATCGACGCCTGGTCCGCCGAGGCGCGCGCCGCCAGCATCCTCAAGGGGCTGGGATTCAACGACGAGGAACAGCTCATGCCCTGCTCCGCCTTTTCCGGCGGCTGGCGGATGCGTGTGGCGCTCGCGGGCGTTCTCTTTTCACAGCCCGACCTCTTGCTCCTTGACGAACCGACCAACTATCTCGACCTCGAAGGGGCGCTGTGGCTGGAAACCTACCTCGCGCGCTATCCGCATACCGTGCTGATCGTCAGCCATGATCGCGGGCTTCTCAACCGCGCTGTGGGATCGATCCTGCATCTTGAGGATAAAAAACTCACGCTTTATCAAGGGGGTTACGAAACTTTCGCGGAAACCCGTGCCGCCCGTCTCGCCGCCGCCGCATCAGAGGCGAAAAAGCAAGACGCCCGCCGCGCGCATCTTCAGAGCTTTGTCGACCGTTTCCGCGCCAAGGCGAGCAAGGCTGTGCAGGCGCAATCGCGCCTCAAGATGATCGCCAAGCTCAAACCGATCACGACCCCACAAGAAGCCGCACTCAAACGCTTTACCTTTCCGACGCCCGAAGAACTCTCGCCGCCCATTCTGCGGATCGAGAGCGGATCGGTCGGCTATGACGGCGTGCCGGTGTTGCGGCGGCTGAACCTGCGGATTGATCAGGACGACCGGATCGCGCTCCTTGGCCGAAATGGCGAAGGAAAATCCACGCTTTCCAAGCTCTTGGCAGGTAAACTTGAACCGCTCGAGGGGCAAATTCACAAGGCGTCCAAATTGCGTGTCGGGTATTTCGCGCAACATCAGGTCGAGGAATTGCACCTTGATGAAACCCCGATCGACCACATCCGCCGCCTGCGCCCAGAAGAGGCCCCAGCCAAACTGAGGGCACGCTTGGGCGGTTTTGGCATCGGCGCGGAGCAGGCGGAAACGCTGGTGGGCAAGCTTTCGGGCGGTCAAAAGGCGCGGCTCTCGCTGATGCTGGCCACGCTCGATGCACCGCACATGCTGATTCTCGACGAACCAACCAACCACCTCGACATCGAGAGCCGCGAAGCGCTGGTTGAGGCGTTGACCGCCTATTCCGGCGCGATCATTCTGGTCAGCCATGACATGCATTTGCTAGGGCTGGTGGCGGATCGACTGTGGCTGGTGCGCGATGGCGCGGTGGCCCCCTATGAGGGCGATCTGGAGAGCTATCGCGCCATGCTGCTCAGCGGTTCTGACACCGAAAAGCCTGCTGAAAAGCCCAAGGAAATCAAGGCCAAGAAGCCTTCGCGCGATGCCATACTCAAACTGCGACAGGATGTGAAACGCTGCGAGGACCGCATCGCAAAACTTCAGGACATGGAGTGTAAGGTCGCCGCAAAACTGGCCGATCCTGCAATCTATGACGACATCCATGGTCTGACCCAATGGCAAAAGAAATACGCCGAGATCGAGGATGGCCTATCCCTTGCCGAAACCCTTTGGATGGAGGCGTTGGAGCGGCTGGAAGCAGCGGAACGCTAGCCGGTTATCTCGGTAACGCCTGCCACTGCATCCACCCCATGGCCCCAACGGCCAAGGCCACGATCAAGGCCACCCCCTGCCCGGCTGGCGTAGTGATCCAGAGCCCTGTCAAGATGAGGGCGAGGGTCATCACAACCCATCCCAGATCCCCGAGACAAAAGAACAGCACTTCGGCGCGCTTGGGCGCACGGGCTTCGCGTACGCTGAGCCATAAAAGGACTCCGTTCCCGATCAACCCCACCCCAAGACTGACGATCAACCAGACAGGGGCCGTTCCGAGAAACGCTGCCACGGTC
This sequence comes from Roseovarius mucosus DSM 17069, assembly GCF_000768555.3. Classification (GTDB taxonomy): domain Bacteria; phylum Pseudomonadota; class Alphaproteobacteria; order Rhodobacterales; family Rhodobacteraceae; genus Roseovarius; species Roseovarius mucosus. The sequence continues at coordinate 113,782 of NZ_KN293975.1, read as the reverse complement.
CACGGTGCAGCAAGGAAAATCAGGCCAAAACTCAGGCAAGAGGCCGCATTCAGACGCAAGACGGTTGCAAGAGGCATGAGAACGCTCCACTGTTGTCAACGTAATTGACGATATAGAGCAGCACCCCACCATGTCAACCAAATTGACAACATACATGCCCGATAGTCTGACCCTCGACCTTTATCATGCGGCCCGTGGGTTCGAGGAACGCTTGACCCGACATCTCGCCAAGGCATTGAAAACAGAGCATGACATCGCCCTCAGCCCTGCCCAACTCGGATTTCTGGCTGCGCTCATCTGTGGTGAGAACACCGCATCCGATGTGGCGCGGCGTATGGGCATCAGTAGACAGGCCACGCAAAAGCAAGCCGCCTCACTGGTCGGTCTGGGGTATCTCGTTGTCAGCCCAGATCCGATACGGCGCAATCAAAGCCGCATCACCTTTACCGATAGCGGCGTACAGTTGATGGCACTCTGCCGGGCTAAACTTGCGGAGTGGGACGCGGATCTCACGGCTGAGGCCGAAACCCTGCGCCGGGCAGCCGCGATCATGACACGCGCGCTGCCAGAATGACTTTGCCCTTGGCATTTCACCCCGGAAATGGTGCAAGGACCTTATGGATACCACGTTTCTCATAACGGCCTTTGTCACGCTCTTCGTGATCATCGACCCAATAGGGATGACCCCGCTCTTCGTGGCGCTGACCCAAGGGATGAGCACGGCGCGGCGACGGGCGATTGCCATTCGCGCCTGTGTCACCTCGGCACTGCTCTTGATCCTCTTTGCGGCTTTGGGCGAGGCGGTCCTGGGTTTTATCGGCATTTCCATGCCGGCCTTTCGCATCGCGGGTGGATTGCTGCTGTTTCTCACGGCCCTCGACATGCTTTTTGAGCGGCGGGGAGAGCGGCGCAAGGGACAGGCCGATGCGGCAGAGGAGGAAGACGGCGACGATCCCTCGATTTTTCCTATTGCCATCCCATTGATCGCCGGGCCGGGGTCGATTGCGACGGTGATCCTCTTGGCTGGACAAAAACCGGGGGCCGAGGGGCTGATCTGGGTCATCGGCGTGATGCTGTCGGTTATCACCTTGGTTTTCTTTATGTTTCTCACCTCCGGCCTCTTGGAACGCGCGCTTGGCAAGGTGGGCATCAACGTGGTGACACGGCTCTTGGGGATGCTGCTGGCGGCCTTGGCGGTGCAATTCGTCCTCGACGGCTTGCGCGGCTTTGGTCTGGCAGGCTGAGCGCCTATATACAGGCCATGCAAGATTTTGATTTCTCCAGACTGACTTACCTCGTGATCCTTGGATCCGTGCTCGTTGTGTGGTTCGTGGCGCAAAACCGTGCCTCACTGGGAAAGTTGGCGCAACAGGCGTTGATCTGGGGACTGATTTTTGTCGGGGCCCTGGCGGCGGTCGGTCTGTGGGAGGATATTCGCCAGACGGTGCGCCCGATGCAGAGCGTGGTGTCGGGCGACCGGATCGAATTGCCGCGCGCGCCGGACGGGCATTACTACCTGACCGCAGAAGTGTCCGGCGTGCCGGTGCGCTTTGTCGTCGATACCGGGGCCAGCCAGATCGTGCTGAGTCAGGAGGATGCCGAACGGATCGGGATAGACACCAAGAGCCTCGCGTATCTGGGCCGCGCCTATACTGCCAATGGTGAAGTGCGCACAGCGCCCGTGCGGCTTGAGAACCTCGTCGTTGGTTCGGTGCGCCACGAAAATTTGCGCGCCGTGGTCAATGAGGGCGACATGGGCCAATCATTGCTCGGGATGGACTATCTACAACGCTTTGCCAGCATCGAGATCACCGGAGGGCGTCTGATCCTGAACCGCTGAACAAGGGTACGCCCCGACCTTGGGCCGGGGCGTCGTTCCTTAGGCCAGCATGACCATCGGATTTTCGAGGTTCTCGACAATCTGCGTCAAAAGCTCGGCACCGAGCGCACCGTCGATCACCCGGTGATCGACCGAGAGCGTCACCGACATGACCGTAGCCACGGTCAATTCGCCATCCTTGCCTACCACCGGCTTTTTCAGACCGGCACCCACGGCTAGGATCGCCCCGTGCGGCGGGTTGATCACGGCATCGAAATTCTCGATCCCGAACATGCCAAGGTTGGAAATGGCAAAGGTACCGCCCTGATACTCCTGCGGTGCCAGCTTGCGGTCGCGGGCGCGTTTGGCGAGGTCTTTCATTTCTGCCGAGAGGGCGGAGAGCGATTTCATCTCTGCATCCTTCAGCACTGGGGTGAAAAGCCCGCCTTCAATGGCCACGGCGACGGCCACGTCCGAAGGTTTGAGGCGCAGTACCTTGTCACCGGCCCAGACGGCATTGGCATCCGGTACCGCCTGAAGGGCGAGCGCGCAGGCCTTGATGATAAAATCGTTCACCGAGAGCTTGACGCCACGCGGCTCCAACTGCTTGTTCAACTCGGCGCGGAATTTCATCAGCGCATCCAGACGGATTTCGCGGCGCAGGTAGAAATGCGGCACGGTCTGCTTGGCCTCGGTCAGGCGCGCGGCAATGGTCTTGCGCATCCCATCGAGCTTGACCTCTTCATAGGCGCGTCCCTGATACATCGCCACCACGGCATCCGACGACGGGCCAGCGGGGGCTGCGGCGGCCGGCGCTGCGGACTTGGGTGCGGCGGCCTCTGTGGCAGCTGCGGCAGGGGCCGTGCCAGCCTTGGCTCCTTCGACATCCGCCTTGACGATCCGGCCGTGCGGTCCGGACCCCGTGATCCCGGCCAGATCAATGCCCTTGTCCGCCGCGATGCGACGGGCGAGCGGCGAAGCAAAGATCCGGGCTCCATCACCAGATTTCGGCGCGGCGGGCGCGGGCTTGGCGGCACTTGCAGCCTGCGGTGCGGCTTCAGCTTCAGCTTCTGCTTCGGCTTGCTTGGCCGCCGGGGCCTCGGCCTTGGCCGGGGCACTGGAAATATCCGCAGCACTTTCGCCCTCGTCCAGCATAACCGCAATCGGCGTGTTGACCTTGACCCCTTCGGTGCCCTCGGCCACCAGGATCTTGCCAACGACGCCCTCGTCCACCGCCTCGAATTCCATCGTGGCCTTGTCGGTCTCGATCTCGGCCAAGAGGTCGCCGGCGGAAACAGTATCGCCTTCCTTGACCAGCCATTTCGCCAGCGTGCCCTCTTCCATCGTGGGCGAGAGGGCGGGCATCAGAATTTCGGTTGCCATTGTCGTCTCTCCCTCAGCGATAGGTCACTTGGCGCACGGCGTCGATCACCTCTTGGGTGGACGTCAGGGCCAGCTTTTCCAGATTGGCGGCATAGGGCATCGGCACATCCTTGCCCGTGCAATTGATGACCGGCGCATCGAGATAGTCGAACGCCTTTTGCATAAGAACCGACGAGATATGGTTGCCAATCGAGGCCACCGGCCAGCCCTCTTCCACCGTCACGCAGCGGTTGGTCTTCATCACGCTCGCAATCACCGTATCCGTATCCATCGGGCGCAGGGTGCGCAGGTCGATCACCTCGGCGCTGATCCCATCCTCGGCCAGCTTGTCGGCGGCCTCAAGCGCGTAGGTCATGCCGATGCCAAAGCTGACGATTGTCACATCCGTGCCCTCGCGCCAGATCTTGGCCTTGCCGAAAGGAATGGTGAAATCGTCCATCTTGGGCACTTCGAAAGAGCGGCCGTAGAGGATTTCGTTTTCAAGGAATACCACCGGGTTGGGATCACGAATGGCGGTTTTCAACAGACCCTTCGCATCCGCCGCGGAATAGGGCTGAACCACGCGCAGGCCGGGCACCTGGGCGTACCATGCTGCGTAATCTTGGCTGTGCTGCGCGCCCACGCGCGCGGCAGCGCCGTTCGGGCCGCGGAACACGATGGGGCTGCCCATCTGGCCGCCCGACATATAGAGGGTCTTGGCGGCGGAGTTGATGATCTGGTCAATCGCCTGCATGGCAAAGTTCCAGGTCATGAATTCGACGATAGGCCGCAAGCCCCCCCAAGAGGCCCCCACCCCAATCCCGGCAAAGCCATGCTCGGTGATTGGCGTGTCGATCACCCGCTTGGCACCGAATTCCTCGAGCAGGTTCTGGGTGATCTTGTAGGCGCCTTGGTATTCGGCCACCTCCTCGCCCATGACAAAGACCGTATCGTCGCGGCGCATTTCCTCGGCCATGGCGGAATTGAGCGCTTCGCGCACCGTCATGCTCTGCATCTCTGTGCCTTCGGGCCAGTCCGGGCTGGTGTTGGCCTTCGGTGCTTCGGGGGCTTTGGCGGTTGCAGGAGCGGGCGTGGGCGCGGCGGCGGGGGCTGCCTCTGCCGTCTTGGTGGCAGGCGCGCTTGCCACGTCATCGGCACTCTCGCCGTCCTCTAGCATTACCGCGATGGGGGTATTGACCTTGACCCCCTCGGTGCCGTCGGCGATCAGGATCTTGCCCATAACGCCTTCATCGACCGCCTCGAATTCCATCGTGGCCTTGTCTGTTTCGATTTCGGCGAGGATGTCACCGGCCTTGACGGTGTCGCCTTCCTTGACCAGCCATTTGGCCAGCGTGCCCTCTTCCATCGTCGGCGAGAGGGCGGGCATCAGGATTTCGGTTGCCATTGTCGTCTCTCCTCCTCAGGCGTTCTGCGGTGCCGCATCGGCAATAATATCGGTCCAAAGCTCCTCGAGCGCGGGCTCAGGGCTTTCCTTGGCGAACTCGGCACTGGCGTTCACCACATCCTTGATCTCTTTGTCGATCGCCTTGAGGTCCTCTTCGGTAGCGTGACCGCCCGACACCAGCAACTCGCGCACGTGTTCGATGGCATCCTTTTCCTCGCGCATCTTCTGCACCTCTTCGCGGGTGCGGTATTTGGCGGGGTCGGACATGGAATGGCCGCGATAGCGATATGTCTTGATCTCGAGAATGTAGGGGCCAGCACCCGAGCGGCAGTGCGCGACGGCCTTGTCGCCCGCCTCTTTCACGGCCAGCACGTCCATGCCATCGACCGCCTCGCCTGGAATGCCAAAGGCCTGCCCGCGCGTGTAGATATCCGGGCTGGAGGTCGAGCGTTTCTGCGACGTGCCCATGGCGTATTGGTTGTTCTCGATCACGAAGATCACCGGCAACTGCCAGAGGGCGGCCATGTTGAACGTCTCATAGACTTGCCCCTGATTGGCCGCGCCGTCGCCGAAATAGGTGAAGGTCACGCGATCATTGCCAAGGTATTTGTCCGCAAATGCCAGACCTGCGCCCAAGGGCACGTTGGCCCCCACGATGCCATGTCCGCCGTAAAACCGCTTTTCGGTCGAGAACATGTGCATCGAGCCGCCCTTGCCCCGGCTATAGCCGCCCTCGCGCCCGGTAAGTTCAGCCATGACGCCATTGGGGTCCATACCGCAGGCCAGCATGTGCCCGTGGTCGCGGTAGGTGGTGATGCGGCGGTCGCCTTCTTCGGCAGCCGCCTCGAGACCGACAACGACGGCCTCTTGACCGATGTAGAGGTGGCAGAAGCCGCCGATCAGGCCCATGCCATAGAGTTGACCAGCCTTTTCCTCGAATCGCCGGATCAGCAGCATATCGCGATAGTATTGCTTGAGATCTTCGGCTGAAACGTTTGGTTTCTTTGTGCTTTTCCGGGCAACCATGAGGCGGCGACTCCTTGTTGGCAAATATAGTTTAGCATTAAACTATTTCATACACCAATCGCGCCTCGGTTGCGAGAGGGAATTTTACGTGGGGGAAATTGGCGCGTATGCGATCAAGAGCCTCGGGTTCTCAAGCCTCTGCCCCACCCGGCATGACCCGTGCGAGCGCGCAAAACTGCTCGAGACTTACGGTTTCGGCGCGGTCCGTGGGCTGTATGCCCGCCGCCAACAGCCGATCCTCTATATCCGGTGCCGCCCCTTTGAGCGCCGCGCGCAGCATCTTGCGGCGTTGGTTGAAGGCGCGGGCGACGACGCGCTCCAATATCTTGGGGTCAGCGGGGAAACGCGGCTCGGATAATGCTGTCAGATGCACCACCGCACTCGAGACCTTGGGCGGGGGGGTAAAGGCGCCCGGCGGCAGGTGCATCACGATCCGCGGCACCGCACGCCATTGCGACAAGAGGGCCAGACGGCCATAGGCCTTGCCCCCCGGTTGCGCCACGATCCGTTCGGCCACTTCGCGCTGAAACATGAGGGTGAGCGACTGCCAGAAGGGGGGCCAATCGGGCGGCGTAAGCCAGCGAACCAGCAATTCAGTGCCGACATTGTAGGGCAGGTTCGACACCACGCGAATTGGCGGCGTCAGATGTGCCAGAGGGTCCAGATCAAGCGCATCGGCATTGTGCACCATGAGGCGGCCCGGTGCCGCCTCGGCAATCTCTTGCAGCGCAGGCAGACAGCGCGCGTCTTTCTCAATGGCGAGCACATGACGCGCGCCCTCCATTAAGAGCCCGCGGGTCAATCCACCGGGACCGGGGCCGATTTCAAGCACGTCGCATGCGGTCAGATCCCCGGCCTGCCGGGCGATTTTTGAGGTAAGGTTCAGATCGAGCAGGAAATTTTGACCCAAGGATTTACGGGCAGAAAGACCATGTGCCGCAATGACCTTGGCCAGCGGCGGAAGGTTGTCGAGCGCACTCATCTGCGGCGTGCCTCACCCATGATCTGCGCCAGTTTCAGCGCCTCGATCAAAGAAGTGGGATTGGCCCGCCCCTGCCCTGCGATATCCAAGGCCGTGCCATGATCCGGCGAGGTGCGGATAAAGGGCAGGCCGAGCGTGACATTGACGCCCCGGTCGAAATCCAGCGTCTTGATCGGGATAAGCGCCTGATCGTGATACATGCAGATCGCGGTGTCATAATTGGCGCGGGCAGCAGCATGAAACATCGTATCCGCCGACATCGGACCTCGCAGGTCCAGACCCTCGGTGCGCAGACGGGCCAAAACAGGCGCAATCACCTCGATCTCTTCACGCCCCATCTTGCCCCCCTCCCCGGCATGGGGGTTAAGGCCCGCAATGGCCAAACGCGGCGCGCTGAGGCCAAAATCGCGGATCAAGGCGGCATGGGTGATGCGAATGGTCTCTTCCAGCAGATCGGGCGTCAGCGCCTGCGGCACATTGAGAAGCGGTATGTGGATTGTAGTTGGCACCACGCGCAATTGATCCGAGGCCAGCATCATCACCACGCGGTCCACCCCTGCCAGATGCGCGAGATATTCGGTGTGCCCCGGAAAGCCGAAGCCCGCCCCATCCTGAAGCGCCTGCTTATGGATCGGGGCTGTGCAGAGCGCCAGTGCCGCGCCGGATTGCACAAGATCGACACCGCGCGCGATCACGTCTATTACACCGCGCGCATGGGTTGGGTTCGGTGTGCCAAGCGTCAGAGGCCCCTCAAACCCATGCTCCAACACCGGCAAGGAATGGGCGCAAACCTCCGAGACTTCGGCGGGATCGGTAATACGCGCAATGGGCGTGCCAGAGGGCAAATGAGCAGGGTCACCAATCAAGAAAAATGGCAGGGCGCCGCGCAGACTATCCCAGGCGGCGGCCACGATTTCGGGTCCGATGCCCGCGGGCTCTCCGCAGCTGAGCGCGATTGGCGTGCTCACTTCTCGACGATCCGCGCCTCGGCGCGCAATTGTTCGAGATAACCATTGGCAAAGGATTCGATCCGCTGGTTGCGGATGAAGTTCGAGAGATCCTCGACCGACGGTGCCTCGCCATCCACCTTGGGCGAGCGACCACAGAGCATCAGGAACACCAGCGTTTGACCATTGGCGCGAGTCACGCTGGTCGAGCTTTCACCGGGATCAAGCGAGGCGAGCGCCATGGCGATATCCTGCGGAATTTCCTCGGGGGCCTTGGACCCACGCTCGAGCACCTCGGGCGGCTGACCATAGGCCACACCGTAGAGATCATCGCAAGTATCGACCGCGGCCCCAACCTGCGCCGCGCGCTGCAAAGCCGCTTCGCTGCGCCCACCGGGTATGTAATAGGCCGCGTATTCAATGGCGGAATACTCGGGCGTCGGCACCGTCGTCTCCTCGATGTCGCGCATGTAAAAGAGCGCCAAGGCTCCATCGAGCGGCAGCGGATCGGACACCTCGCCAGGGGCCAGCCCCAACACGATGGGTCGTAGCCCGGCGGGCAATTCCGACAGCGCAACCCAGTTCATCCGCCCACCCCGTCCAGCAGAAGGCGCGGCGGAATAGCGGCGTGCGGCCTCAGCGAATGCGCCTTCGCTGGCGGATTCGGCAATGGAGGCAGCCAAGGCTTGCTTGGTCTCTGCGTCCTCAAGACTTGTGACGGGCAGGATGATTTCCGACAAGAGCACACGCACCGCAGCACCACCTGTCAGAGCGCGCGTCGCGCGTTCCAGATCATCCTCGCTCACAGAGACACGGGCGGCAAAGCGCGCGCGCGTCAACTCGCGCCATGTGATCCCTGCGCGCACGAATTCGCGGAACGACTCTTGCGATACCCCCGACTGCCCCAGTGCGGCAATAAGCTGATCCGCGGTCATATTGGCGCGTCCGGCGAATTCTTCCATCCCGGCGCGCACCATATCGTCTTCGAGCACAAGACCCGAGGTGCGGGCCGCATCAAGCTTGATGCGTTCCTCTATCAATTGCTCCCGCGCCAGCCGCTGCGGATCACCGGGCGCGCGGAAGAGGGTCAAGAGGCGCGCACGCTGCTGCAACTCATAGCCGGTGATTGCCTGATCGTTGACATGGATTTGCGGCGAGAACAGATTTTGCGCCTGCACCATACCCCCGCTCAGGGACCACCCCGTTACGCCGACAACGGCAAGGGTCAGAGCGGCAGTCAGGCGGCGGAGGATGGGTGTCATTCTGGTCAGTTCCTGCAAGTCCGGGTAAAGCTTGGGTCACGGGTCGCGGAGGAGAACCCCTTAAACCCTACCGTAAAGCCGATGTTGGTTTCCGGTTCAAGGATAGTCGAAGAGGTAAACCGGCGCGAGACCGAAAGCGTGACGTCCACGCATTCATTTGAATATGTCAGCCCTGCGCCGGCGCGGACGCTGCGCTCAGCCGCCGCATCAAATCGCCATTCGGCATGGCCGGTCCAGTGCTGCGCGAAACGATAACTGCCGTCAATCGCCCACTCGGACACTTTCGCGGGCCGGTTTTCGGCGGGATCAGCCGACAGCCAGACATAAGTGGCCGCAATGTTTGTGTCATCATTGCGCCAACTGGCGCGAGCCTCGGCCTTGGTCGTGTCGAACATGGCATCGAACAGCCCCCGCGCTGTGACGGTCAGGCCGGTGGCATTGCGGAACTGCCCGGCAATCAGGAGGTCCGAGGCTCGGGCGCGCAAGCCCGAAGACTTGGCAAAGCTGGGCGTCAGACCGTCGCTCTCCAGCAAGCGCTCGTCGCGCCAGACTTGGCCCAACGCAAGGCTCCCTTGCCAACCCGCCGGATCAAACCGGGTATAGCTCACCCCATAGGCGGCACTGTACCCACGTTCGCGGCGGTCGGGGGCATTGAAGCGCGAGGGATTGAAAAGATTGCCCTCGTCAAACTCGATTAGTGTCGCCTCATCAAGCGGAACATCGGGATTCGATCCGCCGCTCCACGACAATTGCGCCACGGGCTCGATCACATGGGTCACGGCATGGCGGGTCGATTTGAGCAGCGGCCATCGTAGTTCCAGCGCGAGCGTGGGGGTCAGTTCGGTCGCCTGCGATGCGGCGGTGACACCGGCTTGCGAAATCTCGAAATGATCGACGATCAACCCGGTCTGAAGGTTGGCCAGCACGCCAGCCGGCAGGGTCCAGCCGCGATACCAGTCCACGCGGCTGGTGAGCCGCGTCACATCGCGCCCATCGGCATAGCGATCAAGCGTGGCCAGCGTCGAATCAGAGCTGCGGTAATGGCTGTGCAGCGCCGCGCCAAACCGCAACTCGCCCCCGAGGCGCGCCGGAAAGAACCGCCGTTCATACTCGGCATTGCCCGCAAACGTGGGCAAGGTCGCGTTGCTCTCGCCCACACGACGCGACTGGAAATGCGTGATCGCACCGCGGATATATTCGTCGCGGCGCGCACGTTCGATCGACACCTCATTGATCAAGCGGTCCTTGTCGGAGAACCCGTGATCCAGCAAGAACGTATCGTCGCTCGCCAGTTCGACATTGAACCGCAGGGTAAAATCCTGCGGCAATTCGAACCGCCCCGCACCGAACAGATAGCCGCGGGTTGGATCGGGGCTGAAATCATCTTCAGCCACTGCACCGTTGAATTCGATCTCGCCCTTGCGAAACGCCTGCCGATAACGGAACTCAAGCCGCTTGGAATTGGTCGCAAGGAACGGTGCCAGCGTCAGGTCGCGGCTGTCGCCAATCGGGATGAAGTAAGGCACGCGGATGCCGGTGCCCAAAAGCGACGAATTCACCAGCGAAGGTGTCAGAAACCCGCGTGACCGATCAACGGTTGGATCAGGCAGGCGCAGACGCGGCAGATAGAGAACGGTTGTGTTCAGAATGCGAAATTGCGCGTTGTCAAAATAGAGCTGACGTTCCTGTTCGTCATGGATCACCCGCTGTGCCCGGATTTGCCAGAGTGGCGGACGGCCGTTGTCACAGACGCGGCAAGAGGTGACGGCAGTCTTGTAAAGCTGGTTGAATCGCGCATCGGTGCGGCGCATCTCGACCGCCGCCAGTTGCAATTGATCCTGCATGACGATCCGCGCCCCGCGCAGAATGCCATTGGTCAGATCGCGGTCAAGCTCGGCGCTGTCAGCCACGACCAACGCCCCCTCGACATCCGTCAGGGTCAGCGGCCCGGTGATCACCAACTGGCCGGTGTCGTGGTCATAGGCAATTTCGCGCGCCGTGAGGCGGCGCCCCTGATAGAGTGCTTCGACATTGCCGGTCGCAATCAGGCGGTTGTCCGCCGTCAGACGCACATCATCCGCGACCAGAACCGCCGGATCAGAGGGCGGTTCCTGCGCCGCAAGCGGGGGTGCAAGACAGAGCAGAAAAGCAAGGAGAAGGCGCAAAGACCGGGTCATCCGTCCTCCAGATGAAGCAGGATACCGAGACCGATGAAGAGCGATGCCACAGGCGGTGCCCAGGCCGCCAGAAGGATCGGAAGCTGGCCGTTCTCGCCCAAGATATGCGCGAAATTGCGCACGTAATGCAGGCCGAATCCCAAAAGAACCGCCGTCAGCACCGAGAGCCCGACATTGGCCCCGCGCGTGTGCCCCATGGTCAGTGCCGCCGAAATCAGAACAAGCGCCACCAGAAAGACCGGCTGCGCCAATTCGCTCTGGAACCAAATGGCATAGCGACGCGCAGAAAATCCAGCCTCCTCCAGTTGATCTATGAACTTCGGCAACTCCCAGATCGGGATGTATTCCGGGCTGCCGAAACTGTCGAGAATGCGATCTTGGGTCAGGTCCGAGGGCACGCTCAATTGCGCCTCTTGGCGTGCCGTTGCCTCGGGGTTGATGTTCTCGGCGAGGTCCCAAATCTTGGCATCTTCCAGCAGCCAGGCCCCCGCCTCAAGCCGCGCCGTATTGGCGCTGATACGTCGCAGGGGCTGGCCGTCCGGGGCAAAGTCGTAAAAGCTGGGGCCATACAGGGTGCTCAGATCAGAGCTGGACCGGGCAGCATAGATGACCGTCTGGCCTGCCGTCCCCCCCTGCCGCAACCAGAGCCCCTCCGACGCAATGGCAAGATCAGAATAGGTTCGACCAGAGTAGCTGTTGACCAGATCGTGATGTCGTTTCGCGGTGGCCGCCACCAGCGGATTGCCCACTGCCAGCCCTAAAAGGCCAATAGCAAGCGCCACCGCCGCAGGGGCCAACAGCCCGCGCAGCGCAGACCGCCCAGAGGCTCGCAACACCACCATCTCGGACGAGCGCGCCAACCGCAGGAAAAGTGCAACCGAGGCAAGAATCATCACGAGCGGAATGATCTCGTAATAGGCTTCGGGCAGTTTCAGCAGCACGATGCCCAACACCTGCCCAAAGGCCAGTTCAGGGAAATCGCCCAACTCATCCATCAGGTCAATCAGCCCCATTATCACGATCATCGTGATCGTCACCGCCATGAAGCTCATGAAGAACCGTCGGCCAAAATAACGCTCGAGTATCATGTCGACGCCTCCGCCGCAGGACGCCTGTGACGCAGCCGCCGCCATAGGCCCGGATAGCTGGCCAGCGTCAGCAATAGCCCCGAAAGCGCCAACCCGATCAACGCGGGAAGATATAGCAGCGGCCAGAGCGCCCCACTGACCATAACCGGCGCTAGGACGAGACTCTCAACAATCTTGAGCCCCACCAAAAGACCAAAGGCCAGAAGTACCTGACGCCAGACGCCAAACCGGCTATGCGCCCCCACAAGCAGGGTGCAGAATCCCACCAGCGCTGCGATGACACAAAGAAGGGCCGCGGTGACGCGGCCATGCATCTGGGCCATCACGGCCCCGACACTGACGCCCGTACGCTCAGCAACTCTCTCCGGGTCTCGCAGCATCTCGAGCGTGCTGGCAAACGCCACCTCATCGAGGTTGACCACATCTCGCTGAACAAGGCTGCTGATGTCATAGGAAAAATCATCAAAATAGGTCGTGAAGAGCCGGTTTTGCTCAGCGCGGATATTCTGGGCCAGACCGGACACCATGACCAGCCTCGTACCGCTCCCCTCTTGCACCAGATAGGCGCGGGACGAGGTATAGGTCACAGGTGCCTCTGGGTCGCGCCGATCAGAAAGGAACACGTCACGCAATTCACCTGACAGCGTGATCTCGCGGATATAAAAGGTCACGCCGGGGGCAGGATGCAGAAATTCGCCCTCGCTCAGCAATTTAGCCGTGATGTTGCGCGACACCTCGTCCAGCCGCAAGCGCAACTGGCTCAGACTGGTCGGAATGAGGAAATGCGCCAGGAGCGACATCATCAAAGCGACGATCACGCCAAACACAAAAACCGGGCGGGCCAAGCGCAACGGTGAATAGCCGGTGGCCTGCATCACTGTCAGCTCGCTTTCGCTGGACAGGCGGTTGACCACGTAAACGGCGGAAGCAAAGGCCGCGATCGGCAGCACGACGCCGATCACCCCCGGCAGTGTCAATGCCGTGAATTCCACAAACACCCAAGCGGGCTGGCCATCCCCGATCAGCCGGTCGAACATGCGCACCGCCTTGTTGATCCAGAAGATCGAAACCAGAACGAGCGCAAAGAAACCGAACAAAACCATGAATTGCGACAGCATGTATCTGTCGAATCTGGTCACACTTATCCCCCGTGGCAGCAGTCTTGCCGGGCAACCTAGCGGAATTGATTGCGGGGGAAAACTGCTAACTGGTCATTGGCGACGAGCCGCGCTAGGTCTTGGGCTAGCCGAACCAAGGAGAGTCCCCGATGACCCAACCCCTGCCCGTTGTCTTTGCCGAAACTGACCTGGAGGCGCTCGCCACAACGCCCGGTCGTATCGCCGTGATCATTCCCCCTGAAGGCAAGCTGGATGCAGGCGCGCGCAAGATCAACCGCATGACGCGCGGCACCCTCGCGCGGCTGGTCGAAGCGGCGGCACTCAATGACAAGAAGGCCGGCGACGTGATCACAATCAACTGGCCGACGGGCATGCTGGCTGAGGCGGTCGATGTGGTCATTCTGCCCCGCAGTGCCAGCCCTGCCGAGAGTCGCCGTGCGGGCGTCAATCTCGGGCGCCTCAAGGGGGACAAGCCGCTTCTCATCCTGGGGTCTGCGTTGCGGCGTCCGGTCGATGTCCTGCTGGGCGTGCTCCTGCGTGCCTATGATTTTACCCCGCACAAGACCCCGCCCAAATCCGAGACCGGCCCCAAAGAACCGGGCGCCGTCACGCTGATGACCGGCAGACCGGATGAAATCAAAGCCGAGGCTGCGCCCACTATGGCCCTCGCCGAGGGTGTGTTCTTCACCCGCGATCTCGTCAATGAGCCTGCCAATCACTTGACCACCACCGAATTCGCCAATCGCATCTCCGCGATGAAGGATCTGGGTCTCAAGATCACCATTCTTGAAGAAAAGGACATGGAGAAGCTGGGGATGGGTGCGCTCTTGTCAGTCGGCCACGGCAGCGTCAGCCCGTCAAAACTGGCGATCATGGAATGGCTGGGCGGGCCAAAAGGCGAGGCTCCTCTGGCCCTGATCGGCAAGGGCGTGGTATTCGACACCGGCGGTATCAGCCTGAAACCGGCAGCGGGCATGGAAGAGATGACGATGGACATGGGCGGCGCCGGCGTGGTCGCTGGTGTCATGCGTACGCTGGCTCTGCGCAAGGCCAAGGCAAACGTCGTGGGCCTCGTAGGCATCGTGGAAAACATGCCGTCGGATCGTGCGACCCGTCCAGGCGATGTTGTGACCTCGATGAAGGGTGACACCATCGAGGTAATCAACACCGACGCCGAGGGGCGGCTCGTGCTGGCAGATGTGCTCTGGTATGCGCAGGAAACCTACAAACCGCGCGGCATGGTTGATCTGGCAACCCTTACCGGAGCCTGCATCGTGGCCTTGGGCCATGAGAACGCCGCCGTTCTGAGCAATGACGAGGGGCTCTGCAACGCCTTCCTGCGTGCGGCCAAGACCGAGGGCGAAGGTGCGTGGCGCTTGCCACTTGGGCAGGGCTATGCCGATATGATCAAAGGCCAGATCGCCGATATAAAGAATTCCGCCGGACGCCCCGCAGGCACGATCACGGCAGCCGAGTTTCTTCACCGTTTCGTACAAGAGGGAATGCCATGGGTTCATCTCGACATCGCGGGCGTGGCCAGTGTCAAGGCTGACACGACCTATGCACCCAAAGGCGCAACCGGCTGGGGCGTTCTGGCGCTCAACCGACTGGTGGCGGACATGCTCGAGGAGAGTTGATGGGGGCCGCCTATTTCTATCATCTGACGCGCCAACCGCTTGAGGCAACGCTGCCCATGCTCTTGGAGAAATCCTTGGGCGCGGGCTGGCGGGTGGTGGTGCGGGGACGGGATGCAGCGCGGCTTGCCTGGCTGGATGAGCGGCTCTGGCTGGGGCCAGAGGATGGGTTTCTGCCGCATGGCATTGCTGGCGGGCTGCAAGATGCCGATCAGCCAGTTTTGCTGACAACTGAAAGCGCTTGTCCGAACGGGGCGGCCTGCCTCATGGCAATCGACGGGGCAGAGGTGCGTGCCGAAGAGGTACAGGCGATGGAAAGGGTCTGCATCCTCTTTGACGGCAATGACGATGCAGCGGTTCAGGTGGCGCGCGGTCAGTGGAAAGCGCTGACCGGCGCAGGCTGCGCCGCGCAATACTGGTCCGAAGCGGGCGGTCGTTGGGAGAAAAAGGCCGAGGCGTGACGCAGATCAGCGGATCACGATCTCGTCGCTGCGCAGCAACCCAAGCACGTCGCGCGCCTGCTGATCCAATAGATCAAGGTCAAGATAGCCATCCGACAACCGCCGGGTCAGGTTCTCCATCCGCGCCACACGAGCGTTGAGTGCCTCAAGCTGGGCCTGCAACTCTACACTTTGCGCGTCGATTTCCGCGCGGCGGAACAGCCCGTAGTCCCCTTGCACAGCCGCAAATGTAAAGTACGCCCCCAGAAAAAAAGCAATTAGGAAAAAGATCAAAAGGCCCCAAGGGCGGCTGCGGGGTGTCATGCTCTGGTCTGCCTCTTCATACCGCCTCGTATCGGGCGTTTCCGGCACCATGCCACAGGCGGGACGCTTTGTGAATCCCCTTTCACCAGACAACTCTACGCTCTAGCATACCCGCCAAAGGAGAGCCCGATGCACGGCAGCCCGCCAAAGGACATGCCCGGCACCCATGAGGTGACCAACCAGCCCGCGCCACGGGGCGATCTCGATCTCTGGGCGAATGATCCGGGCTTGCAGAGCCATGCAACGGCAGCAGGGGCAGATCCCGAAGTGCTTGCGGCCTATGGCGCAAAGTTCGGCACAGAAGCCCTCCGCGCAGCAGGGCGCTCGGCCAATCGACACCCGCCGGAACTCGTGCTTTTTGATACAGGCGGGCGTAGATTGGACGAGGTGCTCTTTCACCCCGCTTATCACGACCTCATGCGCGTTGGTATCAGCGCAGGCTACGCGGCTCTTCCGTGGGAGGGGGCAAAGGGCGGTCATGCCAGCCATGCCGCTTTGGTCTATCTCACCTCTCAGGTGGAGCCGGGTGTGTGCTGTCCAATGACCATGACCTATGCCGCTGTGCCCGCACTCCGGGCGGACAAGGCGCTCTTTGCCGACTGGGTGCCCAAGCTCACGGCCCGTGCCTATGACCCGGCTCCCAAGCCACTCGTGCGCAAGCCAGGTGCCACACTCGGCATGGCAATGACCGAAAAGCAGGGGGGATCGGACATTCGCGCCAATACCACCACCGCCACGCCCGAGGGTGATACCTATCGCCTCATCGGGCATAAATGGTTCTGTTCCGCACCGATGTCGGATGGGTTTCTGACTCTGGCGCAAGCGCCTGAAGGGTTGACCTGTTTTCTGGTGCCCCGTTGGTTAGACGACGCGCGCAATGGTATTCAGATTCAGCGCCTTAAGGATAAACTTGGGAACCGCGCCAATGCGTCCGCGGAGATCGAGTATAACGGGGCAATTGCCTATCGTTTGGGCGACGAGGGCGCAGGGCTGCGCACCATTCTCGAAATGGTGCATCACACGCGACTGGATACGGCCATGGCCCCGGCAGGGTTGATGCGCGCGGCACTGGATCACGCACACTATTGGACGCGCAATCGGTCCGTCTTTCAAAAGCAACTGATTGACCAGCCCTTGATGCGCGCCGTTCTGGCAGATCTCATACTCGATTGGGAGGGCACACTAGCGCTTGGGCTACATGTGGCGCGAGCATTTGACGGGCGCAGCGCCGCTGAGCGCGCGTTTGCCCGGCTTGGCGTAGCGCTTGCGAAATTCCTCGGCAACAAGCTTTGTCCCGGCGTGGTTTATGAGGCGATGGAGATCATGGGCGGCATGGGCTATGTCGAAGACACCCCCCTGCCCCTCTTGTATCGCGAAGCCCCGCTCAATTCGATCTGGGAAGGATCGGGCAATGTCATCTGCCTCGACATCCTGCGGACTCTGCGCAAAGAGCCCTTGGCCGGCGAGGCGTTGAGCACGGAACTGGCCAGCGTCGCGGGGCAGGACCGGCGCTTTGACGCTGCCCTCAAGGCGCATATGCAGAGCTTTCCCAAATTGCCCGAAGAGGCGCAGGCGCGGTGGTATGCCGAAAGCCTCGCCACGCTTCTGACAGCCTCGGTGCTGATGCGGCAGGCACCCGGTGTTGTCGCCGAGGCTTATATCGCCACGCGGCTCAGCGAGCCACGAGGACGGGTGGCCGGGGCAATCGGCACGCTCGATACTACAGCGATTCTGGCACGGTTGGGCGATGGGGACACCTGATCAAAGCACGCCAAGCTTGGGAACAGGTGAACTGTCGCTCAGTCTGGTAACCCGTCCAATTGACCAAGCCGAATGGCCGCCTGCACCGCCTGTGCCGTGGTCTTGACAGCCAAACGATTGCGCGCGTTACGCAGGTGATTTTCAACCGTCCTCTGAGAAATTCCCAGAGTGCCGGCAATCTCGGCCCCTCGGCGCCCGGCCGCAACCCAAGCCAGAACCTCGCGTTCGCGCGTCGACAGAGGGCCCGTTTCGGGGCTCTCACCTTCGATCAAAGCGCGGCTGACCCGAAAGGCCTGCTCCGCCAACAAGGTCAAAAAAAGTTGCACCCGCCGAGAGGCGTCGATGCGGCTGCCTCCAAAGCTCACCGCACCCTCCAAGCCAATCGGCCCGTAAATCGGCACCTGAAACCCATTGGTGCCCGACAGGCTCGGGGTGCGCACAACCCGATATTCGGCATTCGGCGCCTTGGTCCAGAAAAACGGCGCGCTGAACTTAAGTACATTGAGGGTGATGGGGCATCTCTGGAGATAGGTTTCGGCATCAACTGTGCTGCCATCACCGAACCAATCACCTTTGACCCAATACACCCTGCTCACGATCTGCTCCCGCTGCGCAGCTGCCGAAAACAGCAGCACCCGGTCATACCCAAGCGGTTCACAGGTCTCGCAGATAACCTGCGAGACCCCTTCAAGCGTTGTGGCCTCCTCTAGCCGCAAAAGAACTGAAAGAACCGAATCCGCGGGCTCATGGCTCACTTTTTGTGCACCTCAGCCAACAGTTCCGTCGCCGCCAGTTTGCCCAAGCCATTACCAGCCAAAGGGCTGTCACCGGTCAGGATTTTACCATCCTTGTGGACCTGACCGGAAATACCCTCGTTGAGAATCTCAAAGCCGATGGCCTGCAATTCCTCTCCGAATTTCCACGTCAGATGCCCGGGCATATAGCCAATCTCGGGGGTTTGCGCGTCCATTGCATCCGGAAAGGCCACGATCTTGCGGCCTTTGTAGATCGTGCTGTCCTTGCCCACGGCCAAAAAGGCAGCAGGGCCGTGACACAGCGAGATCAGAAACTTGTCCTCGGCTGCAACCCATTCAAGCAAGGTCTTGACCTCCGCACTCTCGGGCAGACCAATCAATGCACCATGCCCACCGGGGATAAACACCCCGATGTAGTCTGACCCTCCCTCAAGCACTTCTGCGACGACATCCCGCAGTTTCATAGGTGCTTTCAAGGCTTCGGCATATTTTGCGAACAGGCCCATTACCTCAGGGTCCTGCCTCGGCATGGCCCAGAGTTCAAACTTGGCTGGATAACCAGAAATCGTCGCGAAATCGAAGCCAAACCCAGCCTTATCAAGATGATAGAGCGGAAGGAGGGTCTCGACTGGATGATTTCCGGTCGAAAACATCGTGCCATTCTCCATCCGCAAATAGCGTTCATCTGCACAGATCACCAAAATCTTCCAGCGCCCTCCGGAATAGGGACGAGGATAGTCCGCCCCCGACAGATCGGAAACCGGCGCGGTAAACTGGCTCAGGGAATAGGGCGAGGGGAAAAAGGCATTATCTTCGGCGGGATCGGGCGTGGGGCGCATGTCCGAGGACTGTGGTGTCGACATCTAGTACTCTCCGTTTCAGGCATGAGGTTACACAATTATGCCGCCAGTCGCGCTGACAAAATGGGGGAAATCCCTCAGTTTTGGTATCTCGACACGAAAGCGAGCCCAGTGAAGACGCAGAATTTGGCGCAATTTCGAACCCAGAGGGTCTGTCAGCTTTCTCTGAAGCTGCCTCAAATTCTTCTTTCCGAATGTGATTGATCCAGATCAAGGTCGATAGGCCTGCACACAGCCTAGGGTGACCCTGAAAACACGGATTCAGAATTCATCTTTGCTAGAAAAGAGGACATCATGCGCGAAATCATCACCGCAGCGGCGCTCGGTCTGGCCACCCTCACAAACCCCGCCACCGCCGAAGACTCCAAAAAGATGGTTACGATCCTGACCAGTGCAGAGCCGCAAACCCAACTGATGGGCATGGTCCTAACCATGCAGACGATAAAGGCCGGGGCGAGTTCTTATGTGTTGCTCTGCGGACCCGCTGGAGACTTGGCTCTCAAAGAGGCACCGGCCAGTGCCACCGCGCCACAGGCCCCCATGGGCATGAGCCCGCAAGGCCTGATGCAGAAGATCATCGAGGCTGGGGCCACGGTTGAGGTCTGCGCCATCTACCTGCCCAACAAGGGCGTAGATACGACAGCTTTGGTCGAGGGGATCAGCGCCGCAAAACCGCCTGCCGTGGCCGCGCGCCTTCTGGCGGATGAGACGCGGATCATGTCCTTCTGAGGGCTGATCTGCGGGGCCGCCTCACATTCCCGCCCGGTGTAATCGGTGAATTGGTCCTGAACGGGACGCGTTTGCGAGGCGGTCCACCACAACTTACGAATTACGAAGGCGCTTCGCGCCGCTCAGGCCGCCTCTCCATCGGTGAATTGCAAACGCGCAAGCCGCGCATAGAGGCCATTCTCGGCCACAAGGCTGTCATGCGTGCCCTGCGCCACGATCCGGCCCTGATCCATCACCACGATACGATCCGCCTTTTTAACTGTCGCTAGGCGGTGCGCTACGATGATCGTTGTTCGGGTGCGGGCCATCGACTCAACCGCCGACTGGACTGCGCGTTCACTCTCGGCGTCAAGCGCTGATGTCGCCTCGTCCAACAGCAAAACCGGCGCATCGCGCAAAATGGCGCGGGCAATTGCGATCCGCTGTTTCTGTCCACCTGACAGCATCACACCTCGCTCTCCGACATAGGTATCGTAACCATCAGGCAGACGGGCGATGAAATCATGCGCGTTGGCTGCGCGCGCCGCCGCCTCGATCTCGGCCTTGGTCGCGTCGAGACGTCCAAACCGGATGTTGTCGCGCGCCGAAGCGGCAAAGATCACCGGGTCCTGCGGCACAAGCGCCAGATCGCGGCGGAAATCGTGCCGCGCCATATCCGAGAGTGCCACCCCATCCAGAGTGATGCGCCCCGCATCCGGATCATAGAACCGCTGGATCAGTTGAATGACGCTGGTCTTGCCCGCGCCCGAGGGACCGACAAGGGCCACGGTTTCGCCGGGGCGGATGGTCAGGGTCACGTGATCCAGCGCCGGGATACCCGGACGCGACGGATAGGCGAATTGCACGTCCTCAAAGGCGATTTCGCCTCGCACCGGGCGCGGCACGGCCAGAGGGCCCGCAGGATCGCGCACCGGGTCTTCGGCCTGCAAGAGTTCGACCAGACGCTCGGTGGCACCTGCCGCGCGCTGCAACTCGCCCCAGATTTCCGACAGTGCCGCAACTGCCCCCGCAACCATCACCGCATAGATGACGAATTGCACAAGGCTTCCCGCCGTCATGCCGCCCGCGCGTACATCGCGCGCGCCGATCCAGAGCACACCGACAATGCCGGTGAAAACGAGGAAAATCACGATCACAGTCATCAGCGCGCGGGTATTCACCCGGCGGCGCGCGGCATCATGGCTGCGCTCCGTCACATCGGCAAAGCGTGCCCGGCTCTCGCTCTCATGCGTAAAGGCCTGCACAGTCTGCACCGACAAGAGCGCCTCGGAGGCATTGCCGGAACTCTGCGCTATCCAGTCCTGATTTTCGCGACTCAGCACGCGCATCCGCCGCCCTAGGGTGAGAATGGGCACGATCACCAGAGGTACGATCAAAAGAACCAGCCCCGTAAGCTTTGCCGAGGTCAGCATCATCAATCCCATGCCACCAATCAGGATCAACAAATTACGTAGAGCAATCGAGACTGATGACCCGATAACCGAGAGAATGAGGGTGGTATCCGTGGTGATCCGGCTGAGCACCTCGCCGGTCATCAGCCGCTCGAAGAAGGCCGGGCTCATGCCGATCACGCGGTCGAACACTGCCTTGCGGATATCGGCGACCACGCGTTCGCCCAACCGGGTCACAAGCAGATACCGCATCCCGGTGCCGACCGCCAAAAGCGCAGCAATCAGCACCGCCGCGGCGAAATACTGATCGAGGATGGCCCCATTCTCGGCACTGAAATTGTCCACCACGCGGCGCACCGCGAGCGGAAGCATCAAGGCCACACTGGCGGTGATAACCAACGCCAGAATCGCCGCCGTCAGCAGTTTGCGGTAGGGGCGCAGGAATGGCCAAAGTTCAGCCAACGCGCCCACATGTTTCGATTTCTCGCGATCCAGCAGATCAGCCCCGTTTTCGGCCCTGCGCACCATAGACTTCTATTCCTCATCCTTTGCCCAAGGTTCTTGGCGGGCGATCACGCCGGGGTCAAGTGGACAGATCAGCCGCAGGTCTTATTCGCATGGGAGAGAATGGAGCGGGCGGCGGGAATCGAACCCGCGTCTCTTGCTTGGAAGGCAAGGGTCTTACCATTACACAACGCCCGCGCTCTAGGGCTAGTTAGTAGAGGCGCGCCCAAGGGTCAAGCCCGGCCGAGCCAACATCACGCGCGGCGTTTTCTCGCAGATTCGGCGCTGACCTGCTCTGGTGCACGCGCCACGGCGGCAGCGACACGCAAATCCCGTGCCGGTGAGGGGCCGTCGATATTGGACAAGTCGGCCGAAATCTCGTTGTCGAAGGGCACCGACAAGAGATCCGGGTTCATGCGATAGAGAAGATCATCCACCGGCTTTGCGCCGATGCGATAGGTCACGTCGATACTGAGACTCAGTTCGATCATCCGACGGCTGTTGAACGGCGACATATAAAAATGACGGTGCAGGCCCGGAAAGGTCATGCCGAGGGAAGACGCGTAATAGACCTCAAGGAACATCATATCCACCGCGCGCGACCGCGCCACAGGCGACAGGGTGCGATGCCAGGCCATGAATTCCGGCATGAACCGCGTATAGACCTCGTCATTGAAATGGTTGCGCGGCACGATCAGCAGTTTCTCGATCTGCCACCGGAAATCCTTCCAATGGGATATCTCGGCCTTGCGCACAAAGACCGCGCGTAGAAGGTCGGTCTGATGCCCACGCAGCACGACCGAACCCGGTGTGAGACAATGATTGACGTCGCGCGCCAGTTCACTGGGCAGCGGCAAAACTGCCCCTGCCGCCAGATGGAAGCATCGCTCGCTCCGCCGGACCCGGCGTGGCACGGGACGTAGCGTGCGGCGATCATGGACCTCGTGCTCGACCTCCATCACAGCCGCAAGACGCTTGGCGATTTCAGCATCAATCCGCGTGGCGTAATTCGTCACATGGGTAAAAACCTGGCGGATAGTCTGCATATGCGGCCCGGCAAACGCCGCGAGCAGCCGGCTGTCGCGCCCTCCTGACAGAGGCATGGCGCAGTCATAGCGCGCAGCGATCGCCCCTATGCTGTGCCGGGCGGTGTTGATCAGCTCGTCATAGACCGCTTCGAGCCCGCCCTCGGGCATGTCGAAACTGTCTTCGCGCGGCCAGTAACGATTCTCGTGGAAATTCGCGAGATCGAGATAGAAGGACGGATTCATGCGCCGAACCCGCGCATCGCGCGTATGAAACAGGGAATACTTGCTGCCATAGGCCTCGTTGATGCTGTGGTCATAAAGCGGGTGATCCTGCACCGCATCCTCGATACACAGCTTCAGGCTAGAGCCGACACGGCGCGTCTGAGGGTTGTAGACAACGCCAAGCATCCCGACCGGATCGCAATAGATGCGCTCGTCTCCGCCCGAGGTCACGATGATCGTGAAGCGCCCTGCGAAGGCGTTGAGATGCCTTTCAAAATCGCTGAAAAACTCTGGCACACCGGCAGAGAGATCGCCAAAGCTATACTCTCCCTCGATTACCCCGTCCGGTCCCGTGGCAATCCCGAGCAGCAACCCGATGAAAATCCCATCCCGATCATGCAGTCGCGCGACCGGCAGGGCACGCCCCGTCAGGACCCGCCAACCGCGACAGGCAGAGACCTTCATCCCCTGAGGATCAATCCCCCGCCGACTAATCACGTATTGATATTGGAACACCTCTTCGAACGAAAGTCCGAGTTCGGCGCTTTCCTGCCTTGCCAACATGTTTTCTGCTCAATTGTTTATTTTTTCTGAACAGTAGCCTGATTTGCTTGAATCTGTAAACGATTTTAAGGCTTTCAGGGACAGACAGAGGTCCAAAACACGTGGCTGGATCCGTAAAGCGTTTCGGCTTCTGGCAGCTTTACGTTAGGCTGGTCTTGTCTGTCTGAATCAGGATATGCCCGATGGCCGATGATCTCCCCTCCCGACCGGACCTGCGCGACCTGCCCTTTGACATCGACCTGCGCCGCCTCAATCTGGGGGTGGGGTATGTGGCACTTGGTCTGCCGGTGTCGCTCGGGCTGGTGTCGATCCTGACCAACACCTGTTTCAACGCCTCGATCAGCCACTATTACTTTAGCCGGGTCGGGGGCGATATCCTTGTGGGGGCGCTCAGCTTCATCGGCCTGTTGCTGATGTTCTTTTACAGCTTTCGCGCGCCGGGGCGCGAAGGGTGTTTGGGGTGGCATTGGTACGATGTGGTGCTGTTAAAACTGGCCGGCGTGGCGGCCGTCATCGTGGCCTTTGTGCCTACCACCGGCTCGGGCTGTGCATACACAGGCCAAGTGGCGCGTGTGTTCCTGACCAATACCAGCGGCTCAGAGGGGTTTCACCCGCCCGGCGGCACGGTCGAGGGGACGATCAGCTACGATTTCTGGGCCAGTTTCGCCCCCATCGGCCTAGATGTGCCCACGGCCCTGCAAATGATGCACTTCGGCGCGGCAGGGGTGATGTTTCTCGTCCTAGGGTATTTCTCGACCTATGTCTTCACCCGCGAGAATACCACCGCGGCGCGCCTCGCGGGCAACCGCAAGGACCGGCGCAATCTGTGGTATCGCATACTTGGGCGGATCATCTTTGCCGTGGTGGGCGTGCTGGCGATCAAGGCGGCACTACTGGAGATGATCCTGCCGCTTGCTCTTGCACAGAGCATCGAGGCCATCTGGGACAGCCTGCGCCTGACATTCCTGTTCGAATCTCTTGGCCTCTGCGCCTTTGGCCTCAGTTGGATGATCAAGGGGCGTTTCATCGCGGCCTTTGAGGATGCCGCATCCCGCCCTCAACCCCGCGCGGCGTAGAGGGCCACGGCGGCCGCATTGGATACATTGAGTGAGCCGAAATCATTGGCGAACTCGATCCGCACCAACGCATCGCAGACCTCGCGGGTGCGCTCGCGCAGGCCCGGCCCTTCGGCCCCGAGCACAAGCGCCACAGGCCGGTCACGCTTGCCCTCCAACGCAGCCTCGATGCTCATCTCCGCCTCACCGGCCAACCCCAGCACCAGATACCCCATCGCCTGCAACTCGATGATCGCATCGGCCAGATTGCGCACGCGCAGATAGGGCTGCCGTTCCAGCGCGCCGCTGGCGGTCTTGGCGAGGGCCCCGGTCTCGGGCGCGGCGTGGTGACGGGGGGCGATGACCGCCCGCGCACCGAACACTTCCGCAGAGCGAAGGATCGCGCCCACGTTATGTGGGTCCGTTACCCGGTCCAAGAGCACCACACGGGGGGCGGTGCGCCCGTCTCCCAGACAAACCTCTGCCATCGGCCCCCAGTCCAACGGTTTGACCTCAAGCGCAGCCCCTTGATGCACCGAACCGGGATCAAGCGGCGCGTTGAACTTGCGCGGGTCTACCTCTTCGGGCGTGATTCCGCTGGCGGCAATCGCCGCCTCCAGCTTGTCGGCGGCGTTTTTGGTCACGATCAGGCGCAGTTTTTCGCGATCCGGGTTCTCCAGAGCATCGCGCACAGCATGCAACCCAAACAGCCACACGGTTTCAGAGGCTGCTGCCCGCTTGGCCTGTTCCTTGTCGATCACCCAACGGGGTTTTTTCATGGCTGTACGGCCCCTCTTTTCCGGCCTGCGACAATGCGACGGGCGGCCACCGCTTGCAAGCTATTTTCCGGTTGACGCAGCATCCGGCCACTAGTAATCAGCCCCCCACGTCCGGCGCGCAAGTGCTGGGAAAGTGGGCGACAGGCCGCAAGGTGTGGCAGGGGACTGTAACTCCCTCGCGGAGACGCACGCCTGGTTCGATTCCAGGGTCGCCCACCACTTTCCCCCCTTTTTTCAAGGGCCTTTTGCCCATAAGAAAGTTTTTCCACCGCGCGCTTTGCGTGCGCCTTCGTTGACGCAGCCTCTCTTGTCGCTACCTTATCGAAAATGATGGTGCGTTCCGTGCCTTCTGCCCTCAAAGACATAGAAGAGAAGCAAGACGAATGTGTCAGATTTGCAGGTCCGCGCACCAAATCCCGCATACTGCCTTGGATTGCTGTCTCTGCGGCGCGCCGACAACGCAGGCGGCCTTTGCTCGGATCGAGGCGGACCTCAACCGTCGTGCGATGTTGGGCGGAGCAGCGGCTGTTGTCGGTCTTTATGCAGGGTTCGGGTTGGCGTCAAAACCGGCACGTGCCCAGACCCCCGGTCGTCCCCTGCTCCTGACCAATCTGCGCTATTTCAACGGCCATGACCTTGCCCTGATACACGGGCACGATATCCTGATTGAGGGCGGGCGCATCATCGGCCTACCCCCTGCGGGACAAGGACCGGCCGAAGCCGAGCGCATCGACTGCGGCGGGCGCGCGGTCATTCCCGGTCTGATCGACGCACATTGGCACAGCACGCTTGTCGCCGTGACACAGATTCAGGCGATGAGCGCCGACATCGGTTTTGTGCATCTTATGGCAGGTCGCGAGGCCGGGGCCACGCTCTTGCGCGGGTTCACAACCGTGCGCGACACTGGCGGCCCGGCTTTTGGCCTCAAGCTAGCCATTGATCGCGGCGCCCTGCCCGGCCCGCGCATTCTTGCGTCGGGCGCGATGATTTCGCAAACCTCAGGGCATGGCGATTTTCGCATGACTTCAGAACTTCCACGCGCCGATGGCGATCTGAGCTATAGTGAAAGGGTCGGCGTGGTGGCCATCGCGGACGGGCGCGCCGAGGTTTTGCGCCGCACCCGCGAGCAGTTGATGAAGGGCGCCAGCCAGATCAAGATCATGGCCGGGGGCGGTGTCACCTCGCTCTATGATCCGCTCGAGAGCCTGCAATATACCGAAGACGAGATGCGCGCCGCCGTCGAGGCGGCAACGGATTGGGGCACCTATGTCTGTGCCCATGTCTATACACCCAAGGGCATCCAACGGGCACTCCGCGCAGGGGTGAAATCCATTGAACACGGGCAATTGGCGGATCTGGCAACCGTGCGGATGATGCGCGAAGCAGGCGCTTGGTGGTCGATCCAGCCCTTTCTTGCAGACGAGGACTCTAACCCCAGCAGCGACCCACGCCAGAATGCCAAGCGGCAGGAAGTGTCCGCAGGCACCGTTCAAGCTTTTGACATGGGCCGCACCGAGGGGGTCAGCATGGCCTTTGGCACCGACATCCTGATGAACCCCGCAGGGGCCCAAAGCCAAGGGCGGCAACTGGCCAAGCTGACCCGCTTCATGGCCCCGCTCGAGGCGCTGCGCATGGCGACGGGGGCGGCGGGCGATTTGCTGGCCATGTCTGGGGAACGCATGGGCTATGAGGGACGCTTGGGCGTGATTGCCGAAGGGGCAATGGCCGATCTTTTGGTGGTCGAGGGTGATCCCGAGGCAGGGCTAGACTGGCTGGACCGGCCCGAGCAGAGCCTTGCCATGATCCTCAAGGGCGGGACGGTCATGAAGGACATGCTCTGATGAAAAACGCGCTGCTGGCCTTCTGCACGATCCTCAGCCTCGCTGCCCCCGCAAGTGCACAGGACTGGAGCGCGCAGATAACGCCCTATGCTTGGGGGGCGGGGATCGGTGGCACGATCACGCCGCGCGCAGGCGGCCCGTCGCTGCGCTTCGACAAGGGGCTTGCAGAGGTTCTCGAAGACCTAGACACGGCGTTTTTTCTCACGGGCTATGCGCGCTATGATCGTTTCGTGGTGATGGGCGACCTGTCGCAATCGGCCAGCTCACGGCGCGGCACGGTGCCATTCCCCGCCCCCGGCCTGCCTGCGCGGGGCCGCATCGAGCAATCCTCGCTGACGCTGACCGCAGGCTACCGGGCGTTGACAACACCCGATGCGACGGTGGATGTCATGGCAGGTCTGCGCCATTGGCGGGTCGAGGGGCAGGCGACAACGCCAGTGCCTGGCCTTGCTGGCGGGATCGACGTGAGTTTCACCGATCCGATCCTTGCCGCGCGCACCAATATCCGCCTTTCGGACCGATGGTCGGTTATAGGCTATGCCGATGTCGGCGGCTTTGGCGGAGGCTCAGACATGACATCGCAACTTGTCGGCACGCTCAACTGGCGGGCCAATGACCGGCTTTGGCTCTCGGCGGGCTACCGGCATCTGTATGTGGATTACAGCAAGAATGGGCGCAAATTCGACGCGACATTCTCGGGACCACTTGCCGGTTTGACCCTGCGCTTTTGATCCCCGCGCGGTACCGCCCTGCGATAACCACTTTATCTGCGCCATGGAAAACTCCATAGTGTCGGCGGCAGTCAGGCAGGATCACGACAGAATGGCCCCCCAAAAACAGGCGCCCCAGAACTATAATATCCTGATCGTCGGTCAGGCTGGCCGTTTGCAATACGAGGCCATTCTCTTTGCGGCGTCGCTGCGCGCCGCCTCGCCTGACTTTGCGGGTCGTCTCTTTGTGGCAGAGCCGCAGCCGGGGCCGCTCTGGCGCGACGACCCGCGCATAAAGGATGCGGACAGCCGCGCGCTATTGACCGATCTGGGCGCGGAATTCCTGCCGTTCGAGAGCCGCCATTTCGGCGCGGCCTATCCCTATGGCAACAAGATTGAGGCGCTCTTTGCTCTGCCCAAGGGAGAGCCTTTCGTGTTTTTCGATACCGATACGCTGATCTGTGGTGATCTCGCATCTGTGCCCTTTGATTTCAGGCGGCCCACGGCCTCTTTGCGGCGCGAGGGCACCTGGCCGCAGATCGAGCTTTATGGTCCGACCTACAGCCAGATATGGAAATCGCTCTACGACCGCTTCGGGCTTGATTTCGAGGCCTCGCTTGACCCAAACCAACCCGATGGCTACTGGCAGCGCTATCTCTATTTCAATGCGGGTTTCTTTTTCTACCAATGCCCGCATGTCTTTGGACAACGCTTTCTCGACTATGCACTTGGCATCCGCGATGACCCGCCACGCGAACTGCTCCTGCAATCCCTGGACCCCTGGCTTGACCAAGTGGCCCTGCCCTTGGCGATCCATGCCCTTGGCGGCGGGCGCGATACCCTGCCACCCGGCCTTTTGGATGGCGCGGTCAGTTGTCATTACCGGCTCTTGCCGCTGCTCTACGCGCGCGAGGCCGACCATGTCGTTGAGGTTCTGCACGAGGTGACGGCCCCCAACAAGATCAAACGCGTGCTCAAGAATTACGATCCCGCCAAGCGGATGATCTATCAGGGGCGTGGGCTGAAAGTGCGGGCTCTGTTTGACCAGAACGACCTGCCGCGCCGCGAACAGGTGATCCGCAATACGATCAAACGCAACGGGTTCTGGATGCGTTGACTCCGCCCCAAGTGCCTTGGATCACGGCAAAATCTGCAGCCAGACCCACGCCGTGACAATTGTGAACGCGGTTGACAAGAGCACGCTCGATGCCGCAACCCGCTTGGCATGGCCGTAGATATTGGCAAAGACATAGGCATTGACCCCCGGCGCCATCGCCGCCGTCACCACCGCAGAGCGCACGCCCTCAACCGGCAGGCCAATCCCCAGTCCAAGTCCAAAGGTGATCGCGGGATGTACCACCAATGAAATCAGGCAAACATATAAGATCACCCGCAAATCGCCTTCGGGGCGGTATTGCACCAGCACGCCACCCAAACCAAAGAGCGCCGCAGGCAGAGCGGCGCGCGCCATGAGATCAAGCCCATCCTCAACCGGCGTCGGCAGCACCAGTCCCGACAGGTTTACAACAAACCCCGCCGCAACCCCCATGATCAGCGTGTTGGAAAACATCGCCTTCAGCACCTTGACCGCCACCCTTGGCCCAGCCGTTCCCCGCGCCTTGACGATTTCCATTACAGTGATGCCCAGACCGTAGCAAAACGGTGAATGCACCGCGATGATGGCGAAATTCGCGGCCAGGGCATCGGCACCATAGGCGCGCTCCATAATTGGCAGGCCCAGAAGCAGCGAGTTGGAAAAGAGGCAGCAAAAGCCGATGGCAACTGCATCCTCCCACGAGCGGCCAAAGATAAGGCGTGCCCCAAAAAGCCCGAGGGCAAAGCCTGAGCTTGCGCCGACGTAGAAACTGAGCAAAAGCCGCCAATCGAAACTCTGCCCCAGATCGAGACGGGAAATCGCAGTAAAAAGCAAACAGGGAATGGCGAATTTCTGAGTGAAGCTCATCAACCCATCTACGCCCGCCTGACTGAACCAGCGTCGCCAGACCGCGAGATAGCCAAAGCCGATCACCAGAAAGACCGGCAGGATGATTTCGAAGAGCGCCTGCATCGCGCTCAGACCGTATAGCGCAGGATCATCCCGTCATAGGCGGGCGTCACATGCGCAGGCGTCTCCTCTTCCACGGTCTGATAATCAAGGTCGATATGCATATTGGTCAGCACGGCCCGGCGCGGGGCCGCGCGGGCGATCCATTCAAGCGACAGTGCCAGATGGGCATGCGTCGGATGTGGGGTGCGGCGCAGCGCATCCAGGACCCAGCAATCGAGCCCGCTCAGCACCGGCCAGACATCCTCGGGGATAGCGGCCACATCTGGTAAATAGGCCAGATCCCCCACGCGAAAGCCAAGAGCGTCGATCGAGCCATGATTGACCTGAAACGGCTCGAGGCGAATGGTCCCGCCCGCGCCCTCGATCTCGAACGGGCCGTCAATCGTGTTCATGTCGAGAATGGGGGGATAGGGGCTGTCTTTGGGTTGAACAAAGGCATAACCGAACCGCGCATATAGCGCGTTTTGCGTGTCGCCATCGGCCCAGACCGGCAGGCGCTGACGCATGTTGAACACGATCATCCGAAGATCGTCGATACCATGGACATGATCGGCGTGGGAATGCGTATAGACCACGGCATCCAGCGCGCCGACGCCCGCATCCAGCAGTTGTGCGCGCAAATCGGGCGAGCTGTCGATCAACACGCGGGTGATGCCGCCCTCGCTTTCCCGCTCTATCAGCAGCGAACAGCGACGGCGCGTGTTGCGCGGGTTTGTGGGGTCACACTCGCCCCAATGCCCACCAAGACGCGGCACGCCACCGGACGATCCGCAGCCCAGAATGGTAAAGCGCATCTCGGCCATCACAGCACCGCCTTGGTAAAGAGCCGCTCGAAATTGGCCTCGGTCTGCGCGGCAAACTCAGGCCAGTCCATCCCGAAGACCTCTGCGCCCTTTTGGCCCGTGTGAAGCGTATAGGCAGGCTCGTTGCGGCGACCACGATGGGGGGGTGGTGCCAGATAAGGCGCATCGGTTTCCAAGAGGATTCGGTCCACCGGGGCGCTTGCAAAAATATCGCGCAACGCCTGGCTCTTGGGGAACGCGGCGATGCCCGACATCGACAGGTAAAACCCCAGATCAAGCGCCGCGCGCGCGAGCGCCGCACTCGACGAAAAGCAATGCATGACGCAAGTGTAGTCACCGTTGCGATATTCTTCGCTCAGGATGCGGGCCATGTCGTCATCCGCGTCGCGGGCGTGGATAATCAGCGGCAGACCCGTGCGCCGCGCCGCCTCGATATGCACGCGCAGACTGGTTTTCTGCACCTCGGCACTCTCGGCGGTGTAGTGATAATCAAGGCCCGTCTCACCGATGCCGACAAACTTCGGATGTTCCGCCAGTTTCACCAGTTGATCGACCGTTACCAAGGGCTCTGACGCGGCGCTCATGGGATGGGTGCCCGCGGCGTAGAACACCGGCGCGAATTTCTCGGCTATGGCACGCACTTGTGGCTCTTGCCGCAGTTTGGTGCAGATCGTCACCATACGTTGCACGCCAGACGCGACGGCACGCGCGATCACCGCATCCCGCTCTTCGTCGAAATCGGGAAAATCGAGGTGGCAATGGCTGTCAGTGATACGAATGTCGGTGCTCATGCCTGTCCTCGGGCGGGGGCTCAGGCCCCGGCTGTTTGCTGAATCCTGAACACCGTATCTAGGACCAGACTGGCAGGGTCAAGGTTGACCGCCCGCCCATGCCGCGCGCGCGCACCAATCACCTCGGCACAATCCGCCCAATCGCGTCCCTTGCGGGCATCGGGCGCCAGCCGCGCCAAGAGCGCCGCTTCTCCGGGTGCCGCCTCGGCGCGTGGTGCGTGGCCGGTGGCCCCAGCTCGCGCCAGACGCGCCAGCAAAAGGTCTGTCAATGAAAACAGCAGGTCAAGCCGCTCTTCTGCACCCCGCGTCGCCGCCGCCTCGGCCAGGCGCAGGGCGCGAAGACGGTCAAGGCGCGGCAGGCTCTCCAGCAAGCCCACAAGCTCGGCATAGAGTTTGAGGCCCCCCAGATTGAGCAGCCGCACCGCAGCCCCGACCGAGCCGCCCGACAATTCCGCCAGTGCCACCGGATCGCCTTCGGGCGCTATTCCCGCCTGCTCCAGCGCCTGTGCAATCTCTTGCGGTCCCAGAGGGGCCAGCCGCAGCGTACGACAGCGCGAGCGGATCGTGGGCAAGAGGCCAGAGGGTTGATGCGAGACGAGCAACATCACCGTCCGCGCCGGCGGCTCTTCCAGCATTTTGAGGATGGCATTGGCGGCTTGGGTGTTGAGGTCGTCCGCCGCATCGACAATCACCACCCGGTGCCCACCGTCCGCCGCGGAGAGGGCAAAGAAATTACCGAGCTTGCGCACTTCGGAAACACGAATTTCGGCAGCAAGACGGTCGCCCTTGTCGGTGGGTCCCCGCCGCAACAAAAAAAGCCCCGGATCAGAGAGCGCCAGCAAACGCCGCGACACCGGATGATCCGGGGCGATGTCCAGCGTTTCAGGTGGTGGTGGTGCACCAAAGAGCCCCTCCTCCTGCACCAGCGGTGTGGCCAGCAAGAACCGCGCAATGCGCCACGCAAGCGTCGCCTTGCCCACGCCACGAGGCCCGGTGATCAGCCAGCCGTGATGCAGCCGCCCGGTGTTGAACGCATCGAGAAACTCGGACTCTGCCGTAGCTTGGCCAACAAGCTGTACCGTCTCGCGCGGGTGTGGCGCCCCCTCTACGCGGTCCGGTTCGGGTAAGAAGCCATCCTCGCTCATGGCAGGTGCGCCTGCACCACGCGGGCCACGTCCTCGGCCACCGCGTCCAGGTCGCGCGCGCCGTCGATCACCGCAAACCGCGGGGCAAATTCCTGCGCCAAGGCCAGAAAACCGGCGCGCATTCGTGCCTGCATCCCTTCGCCAAAGGATTCAAACCGCGCCTCGCCCCCGCCACGCGACAGCGCGCGGCCCAGACCCACGCCGGGATCAATATCAATCAATACCGTCACATCCGGCTCTCGCCCGATCATCAACTCATGCAACTGGTCCACCAGCCCGCGCAGATCACTCCGGCCAAGGCCCTGATACATTCGTGTGCTATCGGCAAAACGATCACAAATCACAACCGCGCCACGTGCCAGTGCGGGGGCAATCACCCGCTCCAGATGGTCCCGCCGCGCAGCGGTGAAGAGCAGGATTTCCGTTTCGGCGGACCAGCGGTCCTTGTCACCTTCGAGCACAAGACGCCGGATTTCCTCGGCCCCCGGACTGCCCCCCGGTTCGCGCGTAAGCACCACATCGCGCCCCATGTTGCGCAACGCCTCGGCAAGCCGCCGCGCCTGCGTGGATTTGCCCGACCCGTCGATCCCCTCAAAGCTGATGAACAGCCCCTGCCCGCTCAAAGCGCCCCCTCGGGGCCCTGCTGCAAGCGCGTCAGGAGCACGCCCGAGACCGTGCGTATACGTGTCATGAACCCGCCCTGCGCCACATTCTCGGCAGCCACCAAAGGCACGCGCGTCGACGGCAGGCCCTGGGGCGCAAAGACCAACTCAGCCACCACATCGCCCTTGGCCACCGGCGCACGCACCGGCCCGGTGTAAACCACCTCGCCCTTCAATTCGCCGCCATCGAGCACCGGCAACAAGGTCGACACGTCCTCGGCCACAGTCAGACCCACGCTGGGGGCTTCGCCCATCCAGACCTCGGCACGCGCCACTTCCTGACCCGCCGTCAGCACGGACTTCTGGGCGAATTGCCGGAAAGCCCAGTTCACGATCGACTCGGATTCGCGCGCGCGATCTGCTGCGGTAGCCAGCCCGGAGATCACAAAAACCACACGCCGATCGCCCTGCTTGGCCGAGCCGGTCAGGCCAAAGCCCGCCTGTTCTGTATGCCCGGTCTTGAGCCCATCCGCCCCGATCCCCAGCCCCAGCAGCGGGTTGCGATTGCTGATATTGCTGGGCGCGCGCCCGTCAAAACGAAACTCTGTCTCGGCAAACATCGGGTAAAATTCGGGAAAATCCTCGATAATGTGCCGCGCCAGCAGCGCCAGATCGCGCATGCTCATGACATGCCCCTCGGCAGGCCAGCCGCTGGCGTTGCGAAACATCGAGTTGGTCATGCCCAATTGCTGCGCACGCTGCGTCATAAAGCGGGCAAACCCGGCCTCAGTGCCATCGGGGCTGAGCGCCTCGGCGATTACCGCACAGGCGTCATTTCCGGACAAGACGATGATGCCGCGCAACAAATCCTCGACCCGCACCCGGTCGGTGGTATCGAGAAACATGGTCGAGCCACCATAACTCATGGCGTGCTGAGATACCGGCAGGCGCTCGTCCAGTGTCAGCCGCCCGTTGCGCACCGCCTCGAAGGCCACATAAAGCGTCATCAGCTTGGACATCGACGCAGGCGGCATGGGCGTGTCGGCGTTCTTGTCGAGGAGCACCGTCCCGGTGGTCACGTCCATGACATAGGCAGCCTTAGCACTGGTTTCAAAGGCCTGCACAGGTAGTGCCACCCCAAGGCAGAGCGTGGCAGCGGCGATATGGCGGATTAGGCGCATCAGACCCTCCTGATCTCAGTTGGTGACGGCATAGGCGTCTTCAAAACCGATGCCTTGGATCTTCTTTAGCAGCGCGCTGCGCTCTGAGGCGTTGGTCGCAGGACCCACGATCACCCGCCAAAAGGCCTTGCCTTGACTGTTTTGCTCCAGCACCGTGGGCACCATTCCGGCTTGTCGCATCGCGGTCGCCGTATTGCGCGCATTTTCCTCGACACTGAAAATCCCGATCTGGATAAAGGGCTTGTCGAGCCCCGAGACGCGCGCCGGAGCAGGTGTGGACGCAGGTGATGGGGGCGGTGCTGCCGCCGCGATCGCTTGGGGCGCAGGCGCCGTGCTTGCGGAAGCTTCGGCCGCGTCAATGCGCCGCCGCGGCGCCAGCGAGCGGGATCAAGGGCTGTGGCTTCGATCTCTGATGGAGCAGCAAGTGTTGCGGCCTCTTCCGGATCGGTATCGGGCTCGGGGCTGCTTTCCTTGGCTTCTTCGCGGCGCAGGGCCGTCACGTTGAGCTGAACCGGCGCCCCCGCCAACATACCAAGGGCCGCTGCGGCGTCCGACGACACCTGCAACGCCGGGCCGGGAATATCCCGCGCGCGACGGAAAAGCGCGCCGATCACGAATTTCGAACCCGATGTGCTGCGGATAATGACCCGCTCGGGTTCCTTGACATCGGGATGCGCCACCCAGACACCGCCAAGCGATGGTCGTCCATCCCAAAGCCCCATATCCGTGACCTGGAACACATCCGGGGCCTCGACATCGCGCTCCACCAGCCTGACCGACGCGCGCGCAGGTGTGGTCCCCTCTGCAGAGGATTGCCCGGCGCGGTCAGGTTTGAGCCATGAAGGCGCGCCCTCTTCGCATCCCGCCAGCAGCAGCATCGCCGCACCGACTAAGACGAGCCGCGATACCCGCACCTGCACGCCCTTGCCCTGTTCCGCAAATGTCATCTCTTGCCCCTTGCCCTTTGCCCCATGCCTATGTGCGCAAGCGGTCGGCGTACTCTGCCGGTGGTCCGGTCTTGCCTGTTATCGTCCCGGTCCTGTCGCGCGCCCGCACTCTAGCGCCTTGCCCCCCGCGTGAAAAGTGCGCAGGCGGGCGATGCGCGATTTTCCCCGTCATCCCCCCCTTTCAGAATCGCCCGGACCTCTGTAGGCACGTTTGAACCACAAATGAGTGCGACATCGGAACATCCCGAATGACGCCCTCGGCACGGCACGGAAGCTTGGCAGAGTGGTCGATTGCACTGGTCTTGAAAACCAGCGTACCGAGAGGTACCCAGGGTTCGAATCCCTGAGCTTCCGCCACCCCCCAGAGACAGCCTAGGTTTTACCGCGCATGGCCGCGCGAAGGGCGTCACCCAAGGCCCCTTGACCGGACTGAGACTCTGGTTTGGCGGCGCGCACCGGCGCATTATGGCGTGCGTTCGTCGGCTTGCCGGATTTCGATGCTTGGCCCTTGTCGGGTGCCTTGCCGCCCCTTGCCTCTGGCGCGCCGCCCTCCTTGCGCATACTCAGGCCAATGCGTTTGCGCGCGACATCGATCTCGGTCACGCGGACCTTGACCACATCACCCGCCTTGACCACCTCATGCGGATCTTTGACGAAACGGTCGGCCAATTGGCTGACATGCACCAATCCATCTTGATGCACGCCGATATCGACAAAGGCACCGAAGGCCGCGACATTGGTAACCGTGCCTTCCATCAACATGCCCGGTTTTAAATCCTTGATATCGTCTACCCCATCGGCAAACCGCGCGGTGACAAAGCTGGGGCGCGGATCGCGGCCGGGTTTCTCCAACTCGGCCAGGATGTCCCGCACTGTGGGAAGACCGAATTTATCGTCCACAAAATCCTCGGCCCGCAGACCATTCAGCGTCTCGGGTGTGCCCATGATGGCGCGAATATCGCGCCCACAGGCCTGGACGATCCGCCGCGCCACGCCATAGGCCTCTGGGTGCACCGATGTCGCGTCCAACGGCTCAATGCTGTCACGGATACGCAGGAAGCCGGCGCATTGCTCGAACGCCTTAGGTCCCAGCCCCGCCACCTTCAACAGCGCCTTGCGCGAGGCAAAAGCCCCCTCCTTGTCGCGATGCGCCACGATGGCCTGTGCCAAGGACGCGCCCAGCCCAGCCACGCGCGCCAAAAGCGGGGCAGAGGCCATGTTGAGATCGACACCGACCGCGTTCACCGCATCCTCGACCACGGCATCGAGCGCCTGCACCAACCGCCGCTGATCGACGTCATGCTGATACTGGCCCACACCAATCGACTGCGGCGTGATCTTGACCAGTTCCGCCAACGGGTCCTGCAACCGCCGCGCGATTGACACCGCCCCCCGCAGGCTGACATCGAGATCGGGAAATTCCTTGGCCGCCAGTTCCGAGGCGGAATAAACCGACGCCCCCGCTTCGGACACGATGACGCTCATCGGTCGCTTGGCCCCTTGCGGCAAGAGTTTCAGCGCCTCCGCCACCATACGCTCTGTCTCGCGGCTGGCGGTGCCATTGCCGATGGCGATCAATTCCACGCCATGCTTGCGCACCATCTCGAGCACCGCCACTTGCGCCCCGCGCAGATCGTTCTTGGGCTGAAACGGATAGAGCGTGGCAGTCTCGATCAGCTTGCCCGTGGCATCCACCACCGCCGCCTTTACGCCAGTGCGGATACCGGGATCGAGACCCAAGGTCGGGCGCGGTCCCGCCGGGGCGGCCAGCAGCAAATCCTTGAGATTGCGCGCGAAGACGGTGATCGCCTCGTCATGGGCGCGGTTGCGCAACTCGCCCATCAGATCGACATACATCGACAGGCTCAGCTTGACCCGCCAGGTCCAAGCGGCCACGCCCCGCAACCACATGTCCCCCGGGCCTTTGCCGGGAATTCCAATCGCTGCCTCGACCATGCCCACAGCCCGCGGGGTGCCCGTGTCGGGATCCGGGGCAATATCGAGTGTCACGATCTCTTCCTTGGCAGCCCGCAGAATAGCCAGGGCGCGGTGCGAAGCAATTTTTGACCAGTGCTCGCGGTGGTCGAAGTAATCCGAGAACTTGGCCCCCGCCTCTTCTTTACCCGCCAAAACGCGGGCACTGATGACGGCCTCGGCGCGCATGAACGCGCGCAAACGGCCCAGAAGCGTGGCATTCTCGGTCAATTCTTCGGCCAGAATGTCCCGCGCGCCCTCGAGCGCCTCTTTGACGGTGCCCACGGTGTCACTGAGATAGCCTGCGGCCAGTTCCTCAGGCACGGCAGAGCGCTCGGCCAGAATCGCCCGCAACAGCGGCTCCAGCCCGTTTTCGCGCGCAATCATCGCCTTGGTGCGGCGTTTGGGCTTGAAGGGCAGGTATATATCCTCAAGCACAGCCTTGGTCTCAGCCCCGGCGATGGCACGCGCGAGCGTCTCTGTCAGCTTGCCTTGATCCTTGATTGAGGTCAGGATCACCTGACGCCGCGCTTCCAACTCGCGCAAATAGGTCAGCCGCTCAGCCAGATTGCGCAGTTGCGTATCGTCGAGACCGCCCGTCACCTCTTTGCGATAGCGCGCGATAAAGGGCACGGTCGCGCCGCCATCGAGCAGCCCCACCGCGGCGGCTACCTGATTTGGGCGCGCGTCGATTTCAGCGGCGATAATGCGGGCGATATGCTCGGCTGTGTCTGTCACTCTGGGCCCCCTCGGATGATCTGAGAGGCCCGTGATAAACGCAGATGAAACCAAGGCCAAGAGGCCGCGCGTTAAGACACGACCTCAGGCAGGATCGGCCATATGCGGCCCGCGTCGTGGATACTGATCCATCTGCGGCACATCGAAATAGCGCGGCGAAATTGCCAAATCAGCCAGCGTGAAGTCGTCAAAAGTGTTAAGGAAATTGGTCAGGGCGAGGTTGAGCACGATCGGCAGCCGACAGCCTTTGGTGATGCGACAGGCGTTGTCGGACGAAAAGCACTCTGCCAAAGCGAACTCTGGTTCCATGCCGCGCACCACCTGCCCGAGGTTGATCTCACGCGGCGGCCGTGCAAGCCGAAAACCGCCGCTGCGCCCGCGAACCCCCTCCAGGAACCCCTCATGGATCAGTTGCAACACCACTTTCTTGAGATGCGCGCGTGAGATGTCATAGAGCTTTGCCGTCTCCTCGATGGTGGTCAATTCACCGGGTTTCAGGGTCGCGGCATAGAGCAGAACACGTAGGGAATAATCTGTAAACTTTGTTAGACGCATACCAACCTCCGAATACCTGACATCATTCCGAAAGCGTTGGAAATGGCAAGTGGTCAGCTTGTCACGCTACATCACAAAAGAGTTATTTTATTTGACCCATATCAAGGCCTGCTTCGGCGACTCAAGACATGCTTGCGCTATGACCCGGATATATGCCCCTTTCCTGCTGACTTGCATGCTTGCGCTTTCCTTGGCGTCGGGCGCTGTGACCGCAGGCCGGGCGGCAGGTCTTGCCGCGTTCAAGGCCACGCTGACGCAGATGGTGATCTGCGCCGGGTCCGAGGGCGAAAAAACCGTCCATCTTGCCCGCGATGGCACGCCGGTAGACCTGCCACATTGCGAAAAGATAATGTGCGACCATTGTTTACAGACCGGGTCCCACGCCGTTGTCACCGCGCCGTTTCAACTTGATGCACCGCGCGTGACAGGTGCCGGTCAGGTAGAGCCCGGCGCAGACCTACATCATCCAGAAATAATACTGATCGCTCAAATTCGCGCGCCCCCGGCCGCGAAAGCGACAGCATGAAAGACCACCCGATGCCTTTTGCCTCCCTCTTGCGCCTATGTGCGATTGCCCTTCTGGCGCGTATCGCCGCCTTCTGGATCGTTCTGCTGACTTTAGCCTCGGCGGCGCAGGCGCAATCCCCCTACCTTGCAACTTATCTGGCCGAAGTGCCCGCCGCGACGCTGGTCGAGGGTGCTGACAGCTATGGCGCGATGCGCAGTGACGTGCCTGTGGCCCCAGTGCTGCGGGGCGGAGAAACGATTGGCTGGGCCTTCATCACCTCCGATTTCGTGGGCACCACCGGCTACTCCGGCAAACCCATTCATGTCATGGTTGCTGTCGGCCTTGATGCCAAGCTGACCGGCGTCAAGCTGGTCAAACACTCTGAGCCCATCGTTCTGATCGGCATCCCCGAGGCCAAAGTGGCCAAACTGGTCGCGGATTTTGTTGGCCTCGATCTGGTCGCCGAGGCCGAAGCAGGCGGATCGGCGCATGAGCTTGACATCATATCGGGTGCGACCGTCACCATCATGGTGATCGACGATTCAATCACCCGCTCGGGCATTCGCGTGGCGCGGGCTTTGGGTTTGGGCGGCCTTGCGCCGCTCACCGCCCCGACCGGCCCGAAATTCGAGGTGAACCCTGACGCAGACGCCGCCGATGACTGGCTCACCCTGACAGGGGATGGCACGCTGCGCCGCATGTCTCTGGATGTGGGGCAGGTCAATGCCGCCTTTGCCGGGATGGACGATCCCCGCGCCGCCGCCCGCCCGATCACCGCCCCCGAAAGCGACACCTATATCGACATGTATGCCACGCTCATCAGCGTGCCCGCCATCGGACGGCGACTGCTGGGCGAGGCGGAATTCGCCAATCTGACCGATTGGCTAGAGGAGGGTGAGCATGCCATTCTGGTGGCCGCCCGTGGTCTCTATTCCTTCAAGGGATCGGGCTATGTGCGCGGCGGCGTGTTCGACCGCATCATTCTGGTGCAAGGCGAGGATTCGGTGCGTTTTCGCGACCGGGGCCACCGCCGCGTGGGCGAAATCATGGCCGATGGCGCGCCCATGCTCTCGGAAATGGATATTTTCAAGATCCCCGCCGATGCCGACTTTGATCCCGCAGAGCCATGGCGCCTGCAACTCCTGTCGCAGCGTGACGTGGCGGCCATCGAACGGGTCTTTACCACCTTCGATCTTGGCTATCAGTTACCGGCCGCCTACCTGCGTCCCGTCGCCGGTCCTGCGCCCATTGTGGCCCCCGAAGCCGTGACCGAGAGCGCGGCGCAAACCGCTCTCTGGTCCCGTATCTGGCGCGACAAGGCTGTCGAAATCGCAGGTCTTGGCGCGATGCTCACGATCCTCACCCTCGCCTTCTTTTTCCAAAGCTACCTCGTGCGTTCTGAGCGGGCGACAACATGGTTCCGCATGGGGTTTCTCACGGTCACGCTGGTGTTTCTGGGCTGGTATGCCAATGCGCAACTCTCGGTCGTGAACCTGATGGCGCTCTTTGGCGCGCTGACCACGGATTTCAGCTGGCAGGCGTTCTTGCTCGATCCGCTGACCTTTATCCTGTGGTTCGCAGTCGCCGCAGCGCTGATCTTTTGGGGGCGCGGGGCCTATTGCGGCTGGCTCTGCCCGTTTGGCGCGCTGCAAGAGCTGACCAACCGCATCGCGCGCAAGCTGGGCGTGCCGCAATGGACCCTGCCCTGGGGCCTGCATGAACGCCTCTGGCCGATCAAATACATGATTTTCCTCGGCCTTTTCGGGGTATCTCTGGCCTCGATCGAACAGGCCGAGCATCTCGCGGAAATCGAGCCCTTCAAGACCGCCATCGTGCTCAAATTTGCCCGCGCCTGGCCCTTTGTCGCCTATGCTTTGGCCCTCTTGGCGGCGGGGTTGTTTGTCGAGCGGTTCTATTGCCGCTACCTCTGCCCGCTTGGCGCGGCGCTCGCCATTCCCGCCCGGCTGCGCATGTTCGATTGGCTCAAGCGTTATCGTGAATGCGGCAACCCCTGCCAGACCTGCGCCCATGAATGCATGGTTCAGGCCATCCATCCGACCGGAGAGATCAACCCCAATGAGTGCCTCAACTGCATGCACTGTCAGGTTCTCTACCAGTCGGAGACCAAATGTCCGGTCGTCATCAAACAACTGAAGCGCCGCAAGAGCGCCTCAGACAGCGCGGCAGCGCTGGACCGGATGATCGCAAACCACCCAAACATGAAGAAAGGACAATGATCATGTCAACCGATGCCAAGAAATCCGGGATCAGCCGCAGGGGCCTGTTAGGGGCCACCGCTGGTGGCGCTGCGGCCTTTGGGGCAATAGGCGCGTCGCGCATGGCGCTGTTGGGCGGGGCGGCCGGTGTGGCAACCGCCGCAGCAACGGCCCCCACCAAGGCCACTGCCGCCGCAGCCTCATCTCATCTCGCGCCCGGCGAATTGGACGAATATTACGGCTTTTGGTCCTCGGGCCAGACCGGCGAGGTGCGTATCCTCGGCATTCCCTCAATGCGCGAATTCATGCGCATTCCTGTGTTCAACCGGTGTTCCGCGACCGGCTGGGGCCAGACCAATGAATCCCTCAAGGTTCTGACCGAAGGGATGTCTGAGCGCACCAAGAACTACCTCGCCGCCAATGGCAAGAAGGTACACGACAATGGCGACCTGCACCACGTCCACATGTCCTTTACCGAGGGCAAGTATGACGGGCGCTTCCTGTTCATGAACGACAAGGCCAATACCCGCGTCGCCCGCGTGCGCCTTGACGTGATGAAGGCCGACAAGATACTCGAAATCCCCAATGCCAAGGCCATCCACGGTCTGCGTCCGCAAAAATGGCCGCGCACCAACTATGTCTTTGCCAATGGAGAGGATGAGGGCCCGATGGTCAATGACGGTCAAATCCTCGACGATCCGTCGCAATATGTGAACTTCTACACCGCCATCGACGCCGACAAGATGGAAGTCGCGTGGCAGGTGATGGTCTCGGGCAATCTCGACAACACCGATGCCGATTATGACGGCAAGTATGCTTTCTCGACCTGCTACAATTCGGAAATGGGCATCTCGCTGCCGGAAATGACCGAATCTGAACGCGATCATGTCGTGGTCTTCAACCTCGCCGAGATCGAAAAAGGCATCGCTGCGGGTGATTTCATAGAATTGAACGGCGTCAAGGTGATCGACGGGCGCAAAGGCCAGAACAAGGACTATACGCGCTACATCCCCGTGCCAAACAACCCGCATGGCTGCAACATGGCCCCCGACAAGATCCACCTCTGCATCGCGGGCAAGCTTTCGCCCACGGTGTCGGTGATCGACGTGCGCAAGCTTGACGCGGTCTTCTACGAAGGGGCCGACCCGCGCTCTGCCGTGGTGGCCGAGCCGGAACTGGGCCTCGGACCGCTCCATACTGCGTTTGACGGCAAGGGCAACGCCCTGACCACACTCTTTCTCGATAGTCAGGTTGTCATGTGGAACATTGAGGATGCGGTGCGTGCCTATGCGGGCGAAACCGTCGATCCGATCCGCTCCAAGGTGGATGTGCATTACCAGCCCGGCCACAACTCTACCTCGATGGGTGAGACGTTGGAGGCGGATGGCAAGTGGTTCATCTCGATGAACAAATTTTCCAAGGATCGGTTCCTCAACGTCGGCCCGCTCAAGCCCGAGAACGAGCAGCTCTTCTCGCTCGATGGCACAAACCTGACACTCCTTCATGACGGCCCCACCTTTGCTGAACCGCATGACAGCATCATTGTCCACCGTTCCATCGTGAACCCGCGTAACAATTGGGATCGCAACGATCCGATGTGGGCAGATGCCCGCGCGCAGGCCGAAAAGGACGGGGTCAATATCGACGAATGGACCGATA
The DNA here is from genome assembly GCF_000768555.3 of Roseovarius mucosus DSM 17069. GTDB lineage: Bacteria > Pseudomonadota > Alphaproteobacteria > Rhodobacterales > Rhodobacteraceae > Roseovarius > Roseovarius mucosus. Next base: position 70,812 of record NZ_KN293975.1, on the reverse strand, counting down.
CGATCATCCGCGACGGCAACAAGGTGCGCGTTTACATGTCGAGCGTGGCCCCTTCGTTCAGCATCGAGAGCTTCACCGTCAAGGAAGGCGACGAGGTGACGGTGATCGTCACCAACCTCGACGACATCGACGATCTGACACATGGCTTCTGCATGGGCGATCACGGCGTGGCGATGGAACTCGCCCCGCAGGCCACCGCCTCGACCACCTTTGTCGCAGCCAAGCCGGGGGTCTACTGGTATTACTGCCAGTGGTTCTGCCATGCGCTGCATATGGAAATGCGTGGCCGCATGTTCGTCGAACCGAAAGGCGCCTGAGCCATGCTGCGCCTCATCCTTGGCCTGATCCTGTTTCTCACTGTGGCGATCCCGGTCGCCGCCGCCGAGCGGCATGTACCGGCTGAGATCGGGGCGCTTGCCACTGCCATCGCCGGGGCATTGCCCGGCGATGTGCTCACCCTCGCGCCGGGCCTGCACGCAGGCCCGGTGACACTCGACCGCGCCCTCACACTCGACGGGCAAGGGACGGCCACCATCGACGCAGGCAGCACCGGCAGCGTGATCACCATAACCGGCAGTGATATTACCGTGCGCGGCCTCACCCTGATTGGATCGGGCAGCGACCATGACGCCATCGACAGCGGCGTACAGATCACCCGAACTGCTGCACGTGTGCTGGTCGAAGACAACGACATCCTCGGCAATCTCTACGGCGTCGATGTGCATGGGCCCAAGGATGCCACTGTGCGCGGCAACCGAATTGTCGGGCGCACGGATCACCACATGAACAGCCGGGGCAACGGTGTCTATGTCTGGAATGCGCCGGGTACGATCATCGAAGATAACGACATCCGCCTTGGCCGCGACGGCATTTTCGTGAACGCCTCAAACAACGGCATATTCCGCCGCAACCTGATGCGCGACCTGCGGTTTGCGGTGCATTATATGTATGCCAACAACTCAGAAGTGTCGGGCAATATCTCAATCGGCAATACGCTGGGTTTTGCACTGATGTTCTCGGACCGGATCATCGTGCATGACAATCTCAGCCTCGCGGACCGCAGCCATGGGCTCATGCTCAACTACGCCAACAACGCCGATATTCGCGGCAATCTCGTGCGTGGCGGGGCAGAGAAATGCACGTTTATCTACAACGCCCACCGCAACCTGATCTATGACAACCGGTTCGAGGGCTGCGAGATCGGCATCCATTTCACAGCTGGATCGGAACGCAACGCCATCACCGGCAACGCCTTTGTCGGCAACCGCACCCAAGTGAAGTACGTCGGCACCAAGGATGTGGAATGGAGTCATGACGGGCGCGGCAACTACTGGTCGGACCATCCCGCCTTTGATCTGGATGGCGACGGCATTGCCGATGCCGGCTTTCGCCCCAATGACCTGATGGACCACATCCTGTGGTCGCAACCCGCCGCCAGCCTCTTGATGGGCGCGCCTGCCGTGCAACTGATCCGCTGGAGCCAGAAACATTTCCCCGCCTCCCTGCCCGGCGGCGTGCTGGATAGCGCGCCCCTGATGCGGCCCGTCACCGTGACGGTGCCCGATGACATCGCCGCGATGGAAGCGAAAGCAATAACAGACGCGCGCAACAGAAAGAATGACGATGACACGTTTAACCCTCTCGCAAGTCACTAAGCGCTACGACGGCGTGACCGCGCTCGACGCCGTGGGCTTTACCGTCGCCCCTGGTGAACGGGTGGCGCTCTTGGGCCACAATGGCGCGGGCAAATCCACGCTCATGAAGATCATCCTCGGCCTCATCCCCGCCACATCGGGACAGATCAAGGTATTGGACGCCGCACCAGGCAGTCAGGCCGCCCGCGAGGGCACCGCCTATCTGCCCGAAAACGTGGCCTTTCATCCCGCGTTGACCGGGCTGGAACAAATCCGCCTCTACCTGCGCCTGCGCGGTTGCGATCCGGCGCAGGCGATGGGCCTGTTGGAGCGTGTGGGATTGGGCCACGCCGCCCGCCGCCGCATAGGCACCTATTCCAAGGGCATGCGCCAGCGGGTCGGCCTTGCACAAGCGTTGATCGGACAGCCGCGCCTTCTGATTCTGGACGAGCCCACAAGCGGCCTTGATCCCGTGTCGCGGCGCGAGTTCTATGCTATCCTTGACGGTCTGGCCGCCGAGGGCGCCGCAATCCTGCTCTCGTCCCATGCCCTGACCGAGGTCGAGGCCCGCACCGACCGGATCGTGATCCTGTCTCAAGGGCGCCTCATGGCCAATGACACGCTCCATGCCCTGCGCCGTCAGGCCGCCTTGCCGATCCGCCTGCAAATCTCGGCGCATCCCGGCGCGGCGGATCAGGTGGCCGCACAACTCGCAGGCGGGCGGCGCAACGGTGTCATGGTCGATCTGACCTGCTCGCACCACGAAAAGCTGACCCGCCTTGGCCATATCGCTGCCCTCAAGGGATTGATCGAGGATGTCGAGATCATCCCCCCCAGCCTCGAAGACCTCTACAGCCATTTCAGCCGGAGAGATGATCAATGACCGCCCTCATCCGCCCCGTTTTCGCCCTTGGGGCCACCGAATTCCGCGTCGCGCTGCGCAATCGTTGGGTGACGATCACCGTTGCGCTGATGGCGCTCTTTGCCCTTGTCCTTTCGGCCGCAGGCAGCGCGCCCACCGGCGAGGTCGGCGTGGATGCGCTCTCGGTCACAGTGGCCAGCCTGACGTCCCTTGGCGTCTATCTGGTGCCGCTGATGGCGCTATTGATGTCTTTTGACGCCGTGGCGGGCGAGGTCGAGCGCGGCACGCTCTCGCTCACGCTGACCTACCCGGTGTCGCGCTCTGGCATTCTGATGGGAAAATTCGCGGCGCATCTGACGGTGCTGACGATCGCGGTCGGCGCAGGCTATGGGCTGGCCGCCATTGCCGCCCTTGCGACAGATCCCGAGGCGCTGACGGGTCTGCCCGCGCTCGTGCGCCTCTTCTGGTCCTCGATACTGTTGGGTGCAGTGTTTCTGGCACTCGGTTATACGCTCTCGGCCATCGCCCGGCGTCCGGGGGCGGCAGCGGGGCTTGCAATCGGCGTCTGGCTGGCATTTGTCGTGCTTTATGATCTGGGTCTCTTGGCAGCGGTGGTGGCGGATGGCGGCGGCGTCTTTACCACCCATGCTCTGCCGTGGCTCCTCTTGGCCAATCCCGCCGACGCCTTCCGCCTCTACAACCTTGCGGCCTCCGAGGCGACAGCAGCGGCCTCTGGCCTTGGCGGCGCGGCGCAGACCATTCCGGCAGCCCATGCGTTGATCTCGGTCCTGCTCTGGCCGGTTGGCGCCTTTGGTCTGGCGGTTGCCGCGCTGCGGAGGGTCACGCCATGAAATGGCTTCCGCTTCTCCTCTTGGCCATCACCCTTGCGGCCTGCAAGGAAGATGTGGCGACACGCCCCGAACCCGTGCCGCTGACGGCCGAGGCCGTCGGCCACTACTGTCAGATGGACCTCTTGGAGCATCCCGGCCCCAAGGCGCAGGTGCATCTTGAGGGCTTGGATCATCCGCTCTTCTTCAGTCAGGTGCGCGACGCCATCGCCTATCAGCGCATGCCCGAACAGAGCCACGCCATCACCGCTATTTATGTCAACGACATGGCCGCTCCCGCCGCCAGTTGGGAGCATCCCGGTGCCGAGAACTGGATTGACGCAACGGCGGCGCATTATGTCATCGGCTCGGATGCAACGGGCGGCATGGACGCGCCCGAACTGGTGCCGTTTCTTGACGCCAAGGATGCCTCAGACTTTGCAGATATGCGGGGCGGGCAGGTCCTGCGACTGGCAGAGGTTGCAGATGCCGAGGTGCTCTCGGCTGTGCCTATCGCGCCTGACAGCACCGACCGCGCCGAAGAGGACGATTTCGAGGCACGCCTGAACCAACTGTCCCGTGAAAGGCAGAACTGATATGACCCTCTCTCGCCGCCGTTTCCTGAGCATCTCCGCCGCAACGCTCGCCTTTGCCCACAGGGCGCAGGCCACGCCGCTCTACCGCTGGCAGGGCAATGCCCTTGGCGCACGCGCCACGATCACGCTCTGCCACCCCGAGGCGGCGCGGATCAGCGAGAGCGCCCGCGCCGAAATCGAACGGCTGGAACAGATTTTCAGTCTCTATCGCGCGACCTCTGCGCTCAGCCAACTCAACGCCGCCGGTCATCTCGACGCGCCGCCTTTTGAGTTGCTGGATTGCCTGTCTCAGGCCGCTGCCGCGCACCGCGCAACAGGGGGGCTGTTTGACCCAAGCGTGCAACCGCTCTGGGATCTCTACGCCCGCAGTTACAGCGCAGGCAATGCCCCCGCAGAGGCCGAAATTGCCGCCGCCCGCGCCCATGGAGCATGGGACGATCTACGCTATGACGCCGAAGCCATCACATTACGCCCCGGCATGGCGCTCACGCTCAATGGCATTGCGCAGGGCTATATCGCGGACCGTATCGCGCATCTCTTGCAGACCGAGGGATTGAACGACATTCTAATCGATACCGGCGAATTATGCGCCCTTGGCGGCAATCCGCAGGGGGGCGACTGGTCCGTGACGCTCGACGCGCCTGACCGCCCGCAAATCGGCCTGCGCGATCGCGCTCTGGCTTCCTCCGCCCCACGCGGCACTGTGTTTGACACAGAGGGCACAGCGGGTCACATCCTTGATCCTCGCACCGGCGCCCCCGCAACTGCACGCTGGCAACTCATCAGCGTCACCGCCAAAAGCGCCGCCATCGCTGATGCACTCAGCACGGCCATGTGCTTGATGTCCGCAGAGGAAATGAAAACGGCTGAGTCCGCTCTCTCTGGCGTCAAGGTGGTGCACAGCGCCCCCGCTTGAGACGACTTAACCCAGTCGCGCCTTGACCTGCGGCCCGACCGCGCCAAAATCCATCTGGCCTGCGTGACGCTCTTTGAGCTTGCCCATGATCTTGCCCATGTCGCGGATCGTGCTTGCGCCCACATCGGCGATCGCCTTGTCGATGGCGGCTGCAATTTCATCGTCTGCCAATTGACGCGGTAGGAATTCCTCGATCACCGCGATTTCCGCGCGCTCACGCTCTGCCAGATCAAGCCGGCCACCCTCTTCGTAGGCGCGCACGCTTTCGTTGCGCTGCTTGGTCATCTTGGCAAGAATAGCCATGATTTCCGCGTCCCCGACCGGGGTTGCCCCGTCCGCGCTGCGGCCGGCAATCTCCTGATCCTTGATCGCCGCGTTGATGAGACGCAAGGTCGCCAACCGGCCCGCCGCCTTGTCGCGCATCGCCTGTTTCAGGGCCTGATCGACCCGTGCACGCAGTTCCATTCCGTGTCATCCCCATGATCGTCACAAGAGAGAGAGCCTAACGCCAAGCGCCCCGCGATGGCAACCGCCGAGCAAGCCGCCCGCTGCCGCGATCAGACCCTTGACCCGACCCCGCCCCCCCCGTAGGTATGCGCAAATTTGCCCGAGCCGGAGACTCGCCCCCATGGCCCAAGCGTCCACCCCCCGCCCGACTGCCTGTCTTGCCCTTGCCGATGGCTCGCTGTTTTATGGCTACGGGTTCGGTGCAGTGGGTGTGACCACAGCGGAACTCTGCTTCAACACTGCGATGACCGGCTATCAAGAGATCATGACCGATCCCAGCTATGCCGGACAGATCGTGACCTTTACCTTTCCGCATATCGGCAACACAGGCGTAAATCCCGAGGATGACGAGACGGCCGAGCCGGTGGCCGCAGGCATGGTCGTGAAATGGGATCCGACCGAACCGAGCAACTGGCGCGCGCAGGAACATCTGATCAATTGGCTGGCGCGGCGGGGCCGTATCGCGATTGGCGGCATCGATACCCGTCGTCTGACACGTGCCATCCGTCAACAAGGTGCGCCGCATGTGGCCCTCGCCCATGATCCCGAAGGCAAATTCGATGTCGAGGCTCTGGTGGCGCGTGCGCGCAGCTTTGCCGGACTCGAAGGCATGGATCTCGCGAAGGATGTGACCTGCGCGCAGTCTTATCGGTGGGATGAAATGCGGTGGGCTTGGCCCGAGGGGTATGTCCGCCAGACCGATGCGCGGCACAAGGTGGTCGCAGTCGACTATGGGGCAAAGCGTAACATTTTGCGCTGCCTCGCAAGTGCCGGGTGCGATGTCACAGTGCTGCCCGCTTCCGCCACCGCAGAGGATGTGCTGGCCCATTCCCCCAATGGCGTATTCCTGTCCAACGGCCCCGGCGATCCGGCGGCAACGGGCAAATATGCAGTGCCGATGATCCGAGGCGTGCTGGAGGCAGGGCTGCCCCTCTTTGGCATCTGTCTTGGGCATCAGATGCTGGCACTCGCGCTTGGCGCTCAGACTATCAAGATGAACCACGGCCATCACGGCGCCAATCACCCGGTCAAGGACCTCGAAACCGGCAAAGTCGAGATCACTTCGATGAATCACGGCTTTGCCGTGGATAGCCAGACCCTGCCCGCCGGTGTGGTCGAAACCCATGTCTCTTTGTTTGATGGCTCGAATTGTGGTATCCGGATCAAGGATCGTCCGGTCTTTTCGGTGCAACACCACCCCGAAGCCAGCCCCGGCCCGCAAGATAGTTTCTACCTCTTCGAGCGGTTTGCGGCATCGATGGTCAAATAACTGCGAAAATCCCACACCTGTTAACCTGTCGTTAAAACATCGTTAACCAAGCGCGCGCTAGCCTTTCCTCAGCCGCAAGGGGAAGGGTCGCGACATGGGGATCTCCGAACTGCGCCATATGAGATCGCGCGATTTGGGCGCACAGGTGCCCATGAATCCACTGGGCCGCGAATTGGTGCGCGCCGGGACAATCAGCCGGTCGGATGCGACGCTGGCTGAAATGGTGCGGCTACATTGCGACACCTCGCTCGACCGCATTCTCCAGGCCGAAGGGCTGGCCACGGAAGACGACCTTCTTGCAGCGCACGCCCGCCGCCTCTCAAGCACGCGGCTGAGCGCCGAGGATGTGATGCGCGCAGAGCTGGTTGAGACCGGTCTTGATCCGCGATTTCTTTTGAAACATGGCATGCTGCCGATCCAGTCCGCTGCTGGTGTTCCCGTTCTTGCCACTGGCGGACCAGACAGTCTTGCCGCGCTGCGCCCTGCCCTGCCTCGCAAGCTGGACGGCGCGCGCGTCGTGATGGCCCCGCGCCACGCGATACAGGACCGCATCGCGCAAGAGCATCGCGACATTCTGCGCCAAATGGCCGAGGCGCGAGTGCCTGAAATTGAGAGTTGCCGCACCTGGGGTGTCCATCAGCACCGCCGTCTGCGATTGACGCTCGTGGGCCTTGCGGTGATCATAGCGCTGAGCCTTGCCTTTCCGATCACGGTTTTTGCCCTCTTTGCGGTCTGGGCATGCTTTACGCTCATTGTCTCAGCCGGGTTGAAAATCGCGGCCTTTCTGGCGCAGACTTCTGCCCGCTCTGACACGCCCCGTGGCCCCACCCCGCCACAACCCCTGCCCAAGGTATCGGTTCTCGTGCCGCTCTTTCGCGAAACCGAAATTGCCCATGCGCTGATTGCCCGTCTCAGCCGCCTCACATATCCAAAATGCCTGCTTGATGTGATCCTTGTGCTGGAAGAAGAGGATGCGCTGACCCGTCAGACACTGGCAGGTATCGACCTGCCGCCATGGGTTCGGCCCGTGATCGTGCCAGATGGCAAACCGCGCACAAAACCCCGCGCGATGAATTACGCGCTCGATTTCTGTCAAGGCGATATCATCGGCATTTTCGATGCAGAGGATGCGCCCGAGGCCGATCAGATCACCATCGTCGCGCGACGGTTTCAACAGGTGCCGCGCGACGTAGCCTGCCTTCAAGGGATACTTGATTATTACAATCCCACGCAAAATTGGCTCGCCCGATGTTTCACCATCGAATACGCCACTTGGTTCCGCTCCCTGATGCCCGGAATGGCCCGGCTTGGGCTGGCCATTCCGCTTGGCGGCACCACGCTCTATTTCCGCCGCGACGCGCTCGAGGAGTTGGGCGGGTGGGATGCGCACAATGTGACCGAGGATGCCGACCTTGGCTTTCGTCTGGCAAGGCATGGCTATCGCACCGAAATGATACAAACCGTGACCGAGGAAGAGGCCAATTGCCGGGCCTGGCCTTGGATCAAACAACGCTCTCGCTGGCTCAAGGGCTATATGACCACCTATCTCGTGCATATGCGCCGACCAAGATTGCTATATCAGCAGCTTGGGCCGCGCAAGTTCTGGGGATTTCAGGCACATTTCGTCTCGGCACTCTCGCAATTCCTGCTGGCGCCAGTCTTGTGGTCCTTTTGGCTGGTGCTCTTTGGCTTGCCTCACCCGCTTGACGGAACAGTTCCGCATGCGTTGCTGATGGCGTTGGGCAGTCTTTTTCTGCTGGTCGAGGTTCTGAATGTCTGCCTTCATATGGCCTCGGTCTCGGGGCCCCGACACCGGCATCTTATGGCTTGGGCCCCGACGATGCATTTCTACACACCGCTCGGGGCGATTGCTGCCTACAAGGCGCTTTATGAGCTGATCCTCAGGCCGTTCTTCTGGGACAAGACCACGCATGGCCTCTCCGTCACGGCCCGAGGGAGCCGCATCTCAAACGGTGGATTTGACCTCTCCGGAATCAAGCTTGAGCCGGGTCACAAAGGCCTTTGAGATGTGATCGCGCAGCGCCTTCGCGGCCCCAGCACTATCATGCGCCTCAATTCCAGCCACAATCGCATCATGTTCGCGCAGCGCATCCTCATCCCGACCAACCGCCGCGAGAGAGGTGGTCGCCAAAAGGGCCATCGAGCGATGCACAAGGTCCAGCTGCTGCACCAAAAAGCGGTTGTGCGACGCCAGATGTATCTGTTTGTGAAACCGCCGATTTGCGCGTGCCAGCTCCACCGGCTTACCCAAGAGCGCACGATCATCCTCGACCATATCGCGCAACACGCGCACCTCTTCGGGCGTGGCGTGGCGCGCGGCCAGCTCTGCGGCCAGCCCCTCCAACTCGGCACGCACCACATAAAGCTCGGCCAATTGGTTGTAATCCAACGAGGACACGATCAGGCTGCGCCCGTCCCGCGTGAGCATGGATTGCGTCTCGAGCCGCTGTAACGCCTCGCGTATGGGTGTGCGCGACACGCCAAAGCGTTCGGCCAGATCGCTCTCGACCAGACGGTCTCCGGGTTTGAAGATGCCGACGTCAATTGCCTCAAGGATCAGCGAATAGGCATCTGTGGGGGGCGGTTTCATCGGTACGTCCGTTTGTTCTGTGCATTGGCTGGGAACCTTACGCGCTTTGGCCGCGGGATCAAGCCTTGGGCGATTGCGCGCAATGTCGCGCCCGCTTATATCAGCGCTATGTCCAAACCTGATTTCACCCATATCCGCACCTGGGTCTTTGACCTCGACAATACGCTCTATCCGCCCTCTGCCCGCCTCTTCGATCAGATCGAGGCGCGGATGACCCGGTTTGTGATGGATATGCTGCGTGTGACCCACGCCGAGGCGGACCGTCTGCGCCATCACTACTGGCGCGAGCATGGCACCACGCTGGCGGGGTTGATGCGGGTGCATGATCTAGATCCCGGCCCCTATCTGGCGGCGGTGCATGACATCTCGCTCGATCAACTGGAGCCTGATGCCGCGCTGAACACCGCCATCCGCGCCCTGCCAGGGCGCAAGATCGTCTATACCAACGGCTCTGCCCCCTATGCCGAGCGGGTGATCGCTGCGCGCGGCCTGGCAGGCGCGTTCGACGCGGTGTACGGCGTGGAACATGCGGGCTACCGGCCTAAACCCGAACCCGAGGCATTTCAGGCCATCCTGACACAGGACCAAAGCGCGCCCGCCACAGCGGCCATGTTCGAGGATGAGCCACGCAATCTGGCGGCTCCGCATGCCATGGGGATGCGCACCGTGCATGTGGCTCCGGAGCGGGTCGAGGCAGACCACATTCACCACCACACCAATGATCTGGGCGGTTTTCTTGCACGTCTGGTCTGAGAGCTGCGGCGTTCCGTCCCTTTGAAGGCGGGTGGCGGGACATATTTATGCAGGGCTAGATTCATAATTACTCGACGAGGCCCGACATGACCGCGACCACAGCCCCCGCCAACGCCCGACACGCCGCCACCAAGAGCCATGACCCCGACGCGGCTGCCGTTGGCCCGATCCTGCTCAGCGTGGCGGTTTTTCTGGCCGGGTGGGCAACAAGCATTGTGCTCTGGGGGATTCCGGGGCTTTATATTCCCGCACTGGCCCTTGTGCCGGTGATCTGGGTGATGCTGATCCTGATTTCACGGGGCTGAGCGGGCGCTCTACCCTTTCGGAGGCTCTGAGAATGGCGCAGACGGACTATGACATCGTGGTGTCAGGCGGCGGTGTCGCCGGTCTGACGGCAGCAGCGGTTTTCGGCAGCGCAGGATTTTCCGTGCTCTGCGTCGACCCTGCCCCGCCCGTGACCGCGCGCGATGCGGACGGGTCGGACCTGCGCACCACGGCATTCTTGCAGCCCGCGCAGGCTCTCTTGGATCGGGCGGGTCTCTGGGCGCGGCTGGCATCGCATGCCTCCGACCTGCAAGTGATGCGGATCGTCGATGCGGGTGGCGAGATACCAGAACCGCGCGTCGTGCGCGAGTTCAACGCCAGCGATATTTCCGACCGTCCCTTTGGTTGGAACCTGCCCAACTGGCTCTTGCGGCGCGAAATGGTGGCACATCTGGACAGCCTGCCCTCCGTCACGTTCAAGCCCGGCACCGGAACGACCACCCTCTTTACCCGCGAAGCGGAGGCGCGCGTGGGGCTTAGTGACGGCACCCGCGTGAGATGCCGGTTGGTGATTGCCGCCGACGGGCGCAACTCTCCGATCCGTGCAGCCGCGGGAATTGACGTAAAAACAACACGTTATGGACAAAAGGCCCTTGCCTTTGCCGTCACCCATCCGATCCCGCATGACAACGTCTCGACCGAGATTCACCGCTCTGGCGGGCCCTTTACGCTTGTGCCGTTGCCCGATCACGACGGGCGGCCGTCTTCGGCCATCGTCTGGATGGAAGAAGGGCCAGAAGTTGCGCGTTTGGCCGCCCTGCCGGTACCTGAATTCGAGGCCGCGATGAATACGCGGTCCTGTCATCTCTTCGGTCCTCTGACGCTTGCGTCGCGCCGCACCGTCTGGCCGATCATCAGCCAGGTGGCCGAGCGGATGAGTTCTAAGCGCGTGGCGCTTGTGGCCGAGGCTGCGCATGTGGTGCCGCCGATTGGCGCACAGGGGCTCAACATGAGCCTTGGGGATATGCGGGTATTGCTGGAACTAGCCGAGGCGACACCAGACCGTTTGGGCGACCGCCAGATGCTCGACACCTACCATCGCCGCAGGCATTTCGAGGTGCAGGCGCGCGTGACGGGGATCGACCTGCTCAACCGCGCCTCGATGCTGAGCGCGCAGCCCCTGAGGGATGCGCGGGCACAGGCGCTAAGCGCAATCTATTCTCTGGCCCCGGTGCGCAAGACCCTGATGCAAATCGGCCTTGGCGCGCGGGGGTAAGGCTCAGAGCACCTTATCAAGCACCGTTTCCAACCGCTTGAGTGCGGCAGGCACATCATAGAGCTTGTCCAGACCAAATAGCCCGAGGCGGAAGGTGCGAAAGCCCTCGGGCTCGCCCACCTGCAGCGGCACGCCTGCGGCAATCTGCATGCCCTCCGCCATGAACTTCTTGCCGTTCTGGATGTCGGGATCGCTGGTATAGCTTACCACGACACCGGGCGCGCCAAAGCCGTCGGCGGCCACGGACGTGACACCGCGCGCGGCCAGCATGGCCCGCACACCATTGCCCAATTCCCACTGTGCATCGCGCAGCCGTTCGAACCCGTAATCGCGGGTTTCGATCATCGTGTCGCGGAACCCGCGCAGCGCGTCGGTGGGCATGGTCGCATGATAGGCATGGCCGCCATTTTCATAGGCCTGCATGATCGCACGCCATTTCTTGAGATCGAGCGCGAAACTGTCCGATGTTGTCTCTTCCAGCCGCGCCATGGCACGCGCCGAGAGCATCACCAAACCGGCAGAAGGAGAGGCCGACCAGCCCTTTTGCGGCGCGGAAATCAGCACATCAACACCTGTCGCGCGCATATCGACCCAGGCACAGCCTGAAGCGATGCAATCAAGCACCATCAGCGCGCCCACCTCATGCGCGGCATCGGCCAATGCGGTGATATAGTCATCCGGCAGGATCAGCCCCGCCGAGGTTTCCACATGCGGGGCAAAAACCACATCGGGCCTGGCTTCGTGAATTTTCGCCACAACCTCTTCAATGGGCGCCGGGGCAAAGGGCGTGGTCGCACCATTGCCGGTCTGTCGCGCCATGCAGACGGTCGTATCAGCGGTGAACTGACCCGCGTCGAAAATCTGGGTCCAGCGGAAAGAGAACCAACCATTGCGCACGATCAGCGCATGCGCACCGCGCCCGAATTGCCGCGCCACGGATTCCATCGCGTAAGAGCCGCCACCGGGGACGAGGGCCACCGCATCAGCGGCATAGACATCCTTGAGTATGGATGAAATATCACACATAACCTCTTGAAAAGAGGCAGACATATGGTTGAGCGAGCGATCGGTGAAGACCACCGAATATTCCAGCAGGCCATCTGGATCTACATGGTCGAGCAGGGCAGTCATGGGATGTCTCCTCTATCTTGCGGGCAAGATGGCGCGGGACGGCTCATAAGTCCAGTGCGTCACGTCAGCCGATTGGACCGGGACGGCGTTCTTCGCTCAAGAGCACGTTGGCCTCGACATCGCCAACCCCCGGCAAGGTCATGATCCGGCGGCGCAAAACCCGTTCAAAATCGGAAATGTCGCGGGCCACGACGCGCAGGCGATAATCATAGAGGCCAAGGATATGTTCCACCGTCTGCACCTCGGGGATGGCTGATACCGCGCGTTCGAAATCCTCTAGGCTGACACGGCCCTTCGTGGCGAGCTTGACACCAAGAAAAACCATGACCCCGAAGCCCAGTTTTTCATGATCCAATTCAAGACGTTGCCCCTTGATCACCCCGGTCTCGCGCAGGCGTTGCAGACGGCGCCATGTGGCAGGCTGCGACAGGCCAAGCGCGCGGCCTATCGCACTTGCCGATTGGGTGGCATCGCGCACCAGTTCGCGCAGGATCAGCCGGTCGGTGGTATCCAGTTCGATCATAGTGGCAGCACCTCGTCGGATTTGATCCGTGCCACATGCATCAGCGCCTCGATGTCGGCGATATGCGGCAGGGTCAGGATGGCGCTACGATAAAGCTGTTGATAATGCGCCATGTCGCGGGCAATGACCGAGAGGCGCAGGTCAACACGGCCCAGAAATGTCTGAATTTCAATAACTTCCGGCACGTTTCTTGCGGCTTCGATGAATTCGTCAAAGGCGCGGGGCTGTGTCTTGTCCAGCGTGATGCGCAAGGACACCTCGACCTCATAGCCAAGCGCGCGCCAGTCGATCACGGCACGGTTGGCGCGGATCACGCCGTCTTGCTGCATCCGCTCCAAACGGCGGGCACAGGTGGCAGGGGTCACACCCGCCCTCTCTGCCAAATCGGCGGCGCCGAGCGTGGGGGCATGTTGATAGTGGCGCAGGATGCGACGGTCCGTGTCGTCGAGCATGATTTTTACCAATATTTCCGATATGGCGAATGATTACTCTGAAAATCCCCTGAAATAAACCGAAATCACCGGTCCCTCTCGCCCACACATGCCTATGATGCCCCCATCAACCGAAGAGGAGAACGCCATGCGCGTCTATTACGATCGTGACTGCGACATCAACCTGATCAAGGATAAGAAAGTCGCCATTCTGGGCTATGGCAGCCAGGGCCATGCCCACGCCCTTAACCTGCGGGATTCAGGGGCAAAAAACCTTGTCGTGGCGCTGCGCGAGGGTTCGAAATCGGCCAAGAAGGCAGAGGCAGAAGGCCTCAAGGTCATGGGCATCGCCGAAGCGGCGGCCTGGTGCGACCTGATGATGTTCACCATGCCGGACGAACTGCAGGGCGAAACCTATCGCAAATATGTGCATGACAACATCCGCCCCGGTGCGGCGATTGCCTTTGCCCATGGTCTCAACATTCATTTCGGCCTGATCGAGCCGAAAGAGGGCGTGGACGTCATCATGATGGCGCCCAAGGGCCCCGGCCACACCGTGCGCGGTGAATACGTCAAGGGCGGCGGCGTGCCCTGCCTCGTGGCGGTCAACAACGACGCGTCCGGCAAGGCCCTGGAAATCGGCCTCAGCTACTGCTCGGCCATTGGCGGCGGTCGCTCGGGGATCATCGAGACCAACTTCCGCGAAGAGTGCGAAACCGACCTCTTTGGCGAACAGGCAGTGCTGTGCGGTGGCCTCGTCGAACTGATCCGCATGGGCTTTGAGACGCTGGTCGAGGCGGGCTATGCCCCTGAAATGGCTTACTTTGAGTGCTTGCACGAGGTGAAGCTGATCGTCGATCTGATCTATGAAGGCGGCATCGCCAACATGAACTATTCGATCTCGAACACGGCCGAATATGGCGAATACGTCAGCGGTCCGCGGGTCCTGCCCTATGAGCAGACGAAGAAAGAGATGAAGGCCATTCTGCGCGACATCCAGACCGGCAAATTCGTGCGTGACTTCATGCAGGAGAATGCCGTGGGTCAGCCGTTCTTCAAGGGCACGCGCCGGATGAACGACGCGCATCAGATCGAAGAAGTGGGTCAGAAGCTTCGCGCCATGATGCCGTGGATCTCTGCAGGCAAGCTGGTGGATCAAGAGAAGAACTGAACCCATTGAAATATAATGGGAAAGGGCATCCCTTTGGGGTGCCCTTTTTTGTCTGAGGGCCAAACCATGCAAGAGATTTCCACACTCAACTGGCTGAGGATCGGTGCTTTGGGCGTGATCTGGGGGGCATCCTTCATGTTCGTCTCGGTCGCCCTGACCGGGGTGGGGCCGTTCTTTCTGGCCGCTGTGAGGATTGTCTTGGGGGCGGGGTTTCTGCTGTGTCTGTTGCGGGTGAAGGGGCGGAGACTGCCGCCTTTGGGCGGAGTTGAGGGGCGTAAAATCTGGCAATTCGCCTTGGTTATGGCGTTGTTTTCAAATTTTTTTCCCTTCATCTTATTGTCTTGGGCGCAGCAATCCGTGGCCTCGGGATTTGCCGGGGTCTGCATGGCAGCGGTGCCACTCTTGATCCTGCCCTTGGCGCATTTTCTGGTGCCGGGAGAGCGGATGCATCTCAGGCGGCTGGTGGGGTTTGTTCTGGGCACGACGGGCGTTGTGGTGCTGATCGGGCCGGGTGCCTTCACATCGACCGGCAAGGACCTGGAATCCTTGGCAAGATTGGCCTGTCTCGGGGCAGCGGGGGGCTATGCGATTGGCTCGATTGCCACGAGATTGTCGCCGGAGGTGGACCGTTTGGCCCTGTCTGCGCTGGTTCTGACATTGGCCGCCGGGATGATCCTGCCCTTGGCGCTGCTGGTTGAGGGATGGCCTAGTGCATTGAATACAAAAAGCTTATTGGCGCTGCTTTATCTTGGCATCCTGCCGACCGGGGTGGCGCAAGTCCTGCTGGTGCAGGTCAACCGCGAGGCGGGCCCGAGTTTTTTCAGCCTTGTCAATTACATGGTGCCGGTCTGGTCGGTGATCCTTGGCGCGCTCGTGCTCAGCGAGGCTTTGCCGCCGAGTTTGCTGGCGGCGATGACGCTGATTCTGGTGGGTGTCGGCATGAGCCAATGGGGGGCCTTGCGCCGGGTGTTTGGCGCAAGGTGATGTTTACAGAACTTACGAAATACCCCCGGATTCTGTAAGGTCCCTACCCTATCGCGCGGCCCGGTCAGGATTTGGCAAGCAATCGGCCTCAATCTGTGGACAAGTCACGATCCCGGACGAGGTTTCGACAAGCCTAGGATCGCGGCGCGGCAAGGGTTGCACGCCAGAGGTCGAGCGCGGCGCGGGTTTCTGCCACGTCATGCACGCGCAGGATCTGCACCCCCTGCGCCGCGCCGCCCAAGGCCACGGCGAGCGAGCCGGGGGATACGGTCGGCGGCAACGGGCGTGCGGCTGATTTCGCCGATAAAGCGCTTGCGCGAGGCACCAAGGAGGATGGGACAGCCGAGGCTGTGAAAGAGCGAGAGGTTTTGCAGAAGGGTAAGGTTGTGCGCGACCGTCTTGCCAAAGCCGATGCCGGGATCGGTCACGATGCGCGCGCGGGGAATACCAAGCGCGACAAGCGCCTCGATCCGTGCGGCGAGCCAGTCGTAGACATCGAGCAGGACGTGGTCGTAACGCGGGTCTTGCTGCATGGTCTCGGGCGTGCCCTGCGCGTGCATCACGCAGACCGGCAGGGCATGGGTGGCGGCATAGGGGGCAAGCGCGGGGTCATAGGTAAAGCCCGCCACATCGTTGATGAGATTGGCCCCTGCCGCATGGGCGGCCTGAGCCACGGGGGTCTTGCGGGTGTCGATGGAAATGGGTGTGGTGATGCCGGCGCGCAGGGCCGCGATGACCGGAGCGGTGCGGGCGATTTCATCCTCGATCGGCACAGGCGCGGCACCGGGGCGGGTGGATTCGCCGCCCACGTCCAGAATTGCGGCCCCGTCGGCGGCCATCTGACGGGCATGGGCAAGGGCCACCTCGGGATCAAAATGCTGCCCGCCGTCGGAAAAGCTGTCCGGGGTCACGTTGAGGATGCCCATGATCTGCGGCGCGGCCATATCGAGCCCCGCAACCGGCGCGCGAGGCGTGGTGAGGCGATGCAGCGCCTCGGTCGGCAGGTCAGCGGCGGGCATGAGATAGGAGGGCGCAGAGCGATCCAGCACCTCGACCGTATCGAACCAGCACAAGCCGCCCGCGAGGGTCAGCGCACCGGCAGGGCGTGCGGGGTCGGTGCGGGGGATGGGGCGATAATAGGGCATGGGCGGCCTCGATACGGCATGGGATCAGGCCGGGGAGGTAAGGGGATGGGCCGCTGCGGTCAAGGCCGCGCGCAATCAGACGCTCGCGTCGGGCGCGGGGCGCACCGTCACCCCGTTGATGCGCCAGCCCTCTGGCGTTTCAATCATCTCGTAGTCCACGATCCAGCCTGCGCCCGCAGTATCCACGACGCGCACCCCCTGCCAAAGGCGTCCGGCAATCTCGCGCATCTCGAGAAAGGTCACATCGGAGGGGCGCCAGACCATTGGATAACCCTCGCGCACCATGGCCCCGAATTGCTCGGGCGAGCCGAATTTCTGCTGGATGAAGGGGCTGGCATAGTCATAGGCGCGGGTGACATCCTGCGCCAGAAACGCCTCGATCTGCGCCGTGATGACGGCCTGCGCGTCCTCATCGGCGCGCAGGGGGGCTGCAAGACCCAGCATAAGGGTCAACGACAGAATGATAGAGCGCATGGCGCACCTCCCGCTGGATGAGAGGTAGCCCCCTCTTTTCCTGCGTCAAGCGATCAGGGGGTTTGCAGCGTTTCGAGATAGGCCACCAGATCGACAACCGGCTGGCTGGTCAGGATGGTCTGGCCGCGTTCGGTGCGCAGGCCCACGTCGCGATCCTCGAAAAAGCTGCCATAGATCGGCATCGGGCTACCGTGCGACACGAGAGGGTCGCGCCCGTCGATGCGGCGCACCACCCGCTCCACCGGGAAATGGCCATTGTTGCTGGATTTGAGCGCGGTCAGGTCGGTGGGATGCAGCGTCAGCACCGCCCGCATGGGGCCAAAGCCCGTGCCGTCAATCCCGTGGCAGGCGGCGCAATAGCGCTCATAGGTTTGGGTTCCGGCGCGGATGTCCTGAGCTTGCGTGGCGTTTGCCAAAGTGAGGCTTGCCAAGATTACGATCGAGAGTGTCGCGCGCATGAGAGGTCTCCTTGCGGTGTCCAAAAGCGGTGGTTCTCTTTATAGGTCCGGAGCGTGCCTCATGCCTTGATCGGGATCAACCGGCAAGGTCACAGACCTGAGCCCAGAGGGCATCCGGCACTGTGACGGGATCGCAGCTCTGCTTGCCCTGCCCCGGCATCCGCGCGCCTGCGTCCATGGTCGCGGCCTCTGCCACCTGCGCCAGCCGGTCAAAGAAGGCGCCTGACAGGTCCGGGTCCATCAGCAGGTAATACTGGCCCAGATCATGCGGGGGGCCATCCGGTGCCTTGAGCGGTTTCACATCGCGGCTGACCACGCCGCCGGTCATACCAGCGGCCAAAAGCTCGGCCATGAGGCCAAAGCCCCAGCCCTTTGCCCCGCCGATGCTGACGAGAGAGCCGCCCAGCGCCGCCTCGGGGTCGGTGGTGGGGTTTCCTTCCGCGTCAAGCGCCCAGCCGAGCGGGATCGGCTGGCCTGCCGCCTTGGCAATGGTGATCTTGCCAAGTGCTACAACGGTGGTGGATTGGTCGAACTGCATGGCAAGACCGCCCTGCCCGTCGGGCACCGAGAATGCGATGGGATTGGTGCCGATCACCCGCGTCTTGCCGCCCGGTGCGGCAACGATGGGCGAGGCATTGGTCATGCCGAGGCCAATGAGCCCGCGCCGCGCGATCTGTTCGGTGAAATAGCCCAGCGAGGTGCAGGTATGGGCATGCCCGATGGCAAGGCTGGCCACGCCATTGTCGCGCGCGGCCGCGGCGGCGCGGTCGATGCCACGGGCAAAGGCGGGTTGGGCAAAGCCCATGCGCGCATCGACCATGACCGCAGCGGGGCGAGGCTGGGTCACCTCTGGTTCGACGGTGCCATTGACGCGGCCCGTGCGCAATTGCTGGCAATAGCTCTCGAGATAGTAGAGGCCGCAGATGCGGTTGCCGATGCTTTCGGCGGCACGCACGGCGCGGGCGACCTCTGCCGCGATCCAAGGGGCGGCCCCATGGCGAATGAGGGCCGCCGTGGTGCGGGTCTCGATGTCATTCAGGTCTACGTCGGCCATGGTGCCCCCTCTCGCGGTATCTGCGCCGACAGCTATGGGTGCGCGGGCGGCGCGTGGTCAATCCAATCCTTCTGAAGTGGAGTTCAGTTTGGCCGAAATGGCAGCCCGGTGGCGGGGCTTTGCAGGGGATGGCGCGATGCTCTTGCCCCTTGGGGCCAAGGCGGGGTAAGAGCAGCAAAAGCGCAATAAGGGAAGGGCAGCATCATGCGGCGTGTCGTTGTCACAGGTCTGGGTCTGGTGACCCCGCTGGCCGATGGGGTCGAACTGAGCTGGAGCAGGCTCTTGGCGGGGCAATCGGGGGCGGGCACCATCATCCGCTTTGACCCGGTCAATGTGGTGACGAAATATGCCTGCCAGATCCCCTTGGGCGATGGCACCGACGGCACTTTTCACTCCGATAAGTACATGGAACCGAAAGAGCGCCGCAAGGTGGATGATTTCATCCTCTATGGCATTGCCGCGGCCCAGCAAGCGGTCGAGGATTCAGGCTGGATGCCCGAGGATGAGGCCGCGCGCGAGCGCACCGGCGTGATGCTGGGATCGGGCATCGGCGGGCTTCGCTCGATCGAAGAGACTGCCGGGATCATCCGCGAAAAGGGCGTGCGGCGGGTGTCGCCGTTCTTTATCCCCGGCGCGCTGATCAACCTGATCTCGGGTCAGGTGAGCATTCGCTATGGGTTCAAAGGACCGAACCATTCGGTCGTGACCGCCTGCGCCACCGGCGCGCATGCGATTGGCGATGCTGCGCGGCTCATTCAATGGGGTGACGCGGATGTGATGGTGGCGGGCGGCGCCGAAGCCTCGATCTGCGAAATCGGGATTGCCGGGTTCAACGCCTGCAAGGCGCTGTCGACCAAGCGCGCGGATGATCCGCAGGCCGCAAGCCGCCCCTATGACGTAGACCGCGACGGTTTCGTCATGGGCGAGGGCGCGGGCGTGGTCGTGCTTGAGGAATACGAGCATGCCAAGGCGCGCGGCGCTAAAATCTATGCCGAAATTCTGGGCTATGGTCTGTCGGGGGATGCCTATCACATCACCGCGCCGTCCGAGACGGGCGATGGCGGGTTCCGCGCGATGCAGGCGGCGCTGAACCGTGCCGGGCTGAACCCCTCGGATATTGATTACGTCAACGCGCATGGCACCTCGACCATGGCCGATACCATCGAATTGCAGGCGGTTGAGCGGCTCTTGGGTAATGCAGCGGCGAATGTGACGATGAGTTCGACGAAATCCTCGGTCGGGCATCTTCTGGGCGCGGCCGGTGCGGTTGAGGCGATCTTTTGCATTCTGGCGATCCGCGATCAGGTGGCCCCGCCGACGATCAATCTGGACAATCCGGCGGTGGAAACCCCGCTTGATCTGGCCCCGAACGCCAAGCGTGAGCGCAAGATCGACGTGGCGCTCAGCAACAGCTTTGGCTTTGGCGGCACCAATGCGGCGCTGATTGTCGGGAAGCCGCGCTGATGTGGCGACACATCGTCTCGAACTTTCTGACGCTGCTGGTGGTGGTGGTGTTTCTGCTCGGCGGTGTGATCCTCTGGGGGCAGCAGCAATATTCGGCACGCGGTCCCTTGTCGGATGCGATCTGTCTGCGGGTTGATCCCGGCAGCACGATGCGGCGCGTCTCGAGCCGGTTGGAAAGTGACGGGGCGGTGACGAGCGGCGCGATTTTTCGCATCGGCGCGGA
Source organism: Roseovarius mucosus DSM 17069 (assembly GCF_000768555.3). Lineage (GTDB taxonomy): Bacteria > Pseudomonadota > Alphaproteobacteria > Rhodobacterales > Rhodobacteraceae > Roseovarius > Roseovarius mucosus. The sequence goes on along the minus strand of NZ_KN293975.1, from coordinate 50,238 downwards.
ATATACCGAGAAGGACGCGCTGCTCAAGGCGGGAAGCTGGCTGATCCCTGAAGGCGCGAGCATGGCGGAGATCACCGACATCATCACGCGCGGCGGGGCCAGCACCTGTGGCACCGAGGTTGTCTATCGCCTGGGCGTGACCAGCGCCGAAGTGGTGGTGCGCGAGTTGGATGCCGCCACCGGGCGCTATGAGGAACGGGCCAAGTTCGATCCCAATGCCGAGGGCGCACCACCGGCGGAGTTCACGGACGTGCGCGAACAGGCCGATACGCGCTATCGCGTGGCCCTGGCCGAAGGCGTGACAAGCTGGCAGGTGGTCGAGGGGTTGAAGGCGGTTGATGTGTTGACCGGCGAGGTGGCCGAGCTGCCGCCCGAGGGCACGCTTGCGCCCGACAGCTACGAGGTGCGCGCCGGTGATACGCGCGAGAGCGTGCTCACCCGCATGAGCGAGGCGCAGGCGGTCATTCTGGCCGCGGCGTGGCAGGGACGCGCCGAAGGCCTGCCGCTGCAATCGGCGGAAGAGGCGCTGATCCTTGCCTCGATCATCGAGAAGGAAACCGGCGTGGCGGATGAGCGGCGGCAGGTGGCGAGCGTGTTCGTCAACCGCCTCAACCGTGGCATGCGGCTCCAGACCGACCCGACGGTGATTTATGGCGTGACCGAGGGCAAGGGCGTGTTGGGCCGGGGCCTGCGGCAGAGCGAATTGCGCGGTGCAACGCCTTGGAATACCTATGTGATCGAGGGGCTGCCGCCCACGCCTATCGCCAATCCGGGCCGCGCCAGCATCGAGGCGGCGGTGAACCCGGACAGCACGGATTACGTGTTCTTCGTGGCCGATGGCACCGGCGGCCATGCCTTTGCCGAGACATTGGACGAGCACAACCGCAACGTCGCCCGCTGGCGCCAGATCGAGGCAGAGCGCGGGAATAACTGAGGGGGTGAAGGGGCGTTTCCAAGCGGCGAGCCGCGCGGTCGCTGGGCCGGGGACTAGCGAAGCAACATCTTGGATGCCACTTAATACCAGTCAAGGCCGTATGGCCTATCAGAATTGCGCCACACTTCAAAATCGCTAGGCCGCGGGACGGCCCAGCGATCGCGCGGCGGCGCTACGCGCCTTGTTCCGCGCGCGGTTAATTGCCGAACGGCATCCCCCCTCACCGCCCCCGGATTCTCGGGTCCAGCGCATCACGCAACCCGTCGCCCATGTAGTTGATCGACAGCACCGTGAGCGAGATGCCCAGGCCGGGCCAGAACACGCGCTCGGGGTAATCCTGCAGATATTGCACCGCGTCGTTCAAGAGCCGCCCCCATGTCGGGAAATCGGGCGGAAAGCCCAGGCCCAGAAACGACAGCGCGCTTTCGGTGATGATCGCATTGGCAATGCCAAGCGTGGCCGAGACCATGATCGGCGACATCACATTGGGCAGGATATGCCGGGTGATGAGGCCGAAATTGGTGGTGCCGATGGACCGCGCGGCGAGGATGAATTCGCGCTCTTTCAGCGCCAGCACATCGCCGCGCACGATCCGCGCCGTGGGCATCCAGCTTGTGACGCCAATGGCGACCACGATCAGGATGAAAATCCCGGTCTCGGGGCCAAAGACACCGTTCAGGCTCTCGCGAAAGAGCAGCACCATCACGAGCAGGAGCGGCAGAAGCGGCAGCGACAAAAAGAGGTCCGTGAGCCGCATGAGCGGCCCGTCAAGGCGGCGAAAGAACCCCGCCAGAACCCCCACCAGCGACCCCAGCACCAGCGCCAGCAGCATCGCCGTCAGACCCACCGCAATCGAGGTCTGCCCGCCCGCCATCATCCGCGCCAGCGTGTCGCGGCCAAGCTGGTCGGTGCCAAAGGGATGCGCCCAACTTGGCCCCTGATTGCGGGCGCGAATGTCGATGAAGGTGGCGTCATAGGGCCAGACCAGCGGGCCAAGAAAGACGGCGGCGATGATCGCGATCAGCACGATACTGCCAATGAGCGCGCCCCGGTGGCTGCGGAACTGATCCCAGACGTCGCGCCACTGGCTGCGCGGCGGGGCGGTGGGGCCGGTGTCGGCGAGGGCCGCGATGGGTTTGGGGGTCTCAGTCATAGCGAATCCTGGGGTCGAACACGCCATAGAGCACGTCGGCGACGATGTTGAAAAAGACGATCAGCACAGCAATCATGAAGGTCACGGTCTGCACCATCGGCAGGTCGTTGGCCTCGATCGCGGTGATGAGAAGCTGGCCCAGACCGTTCACCTTGAAAATCTGTTCGGTGATGATCGCGCCGCCAAAGATCGAGGGCACGCCAAGGGCGATGACCGTGATCACCGGGATCATCGAATTGCGCAGCACATGCACCATGACCACCGACCATTCCGACAGCCCCTTGGCGCGGGCGGTGCGCACGTAATCCTGATTGAGGTTGTCCAGCATCGAGGCGCGCATGAAGCGGCTGATCTGCGCCGTGGTTTGAAGGGCGAGCACCATCACCGGCATGATCATCTGCATCAATTGCTGTTTGAACGTGGCCCAGTCCACCACCACCAGCGTGGTGTCATAGATCGAGGGCAACCAGCCCAGTTGCACCGAAAAGATCACGATCACCAGCACGCCGGAAAAGAAGGGCGGCACCGAATAGCCGACCATGGTCACAAAGGTGCCGGTCTGGTCGAACACGGAATATTGCCGATAGGCGGAATAGATGCCGATGGGCAGGGCGATGAGGATGCCCACCACATAGGACATGGCCACCACCCAAAGGGTCTGCGGCATGCGCTGCACGATCACATCCATGACCGGCGAGCGGAATTGCCAGCTGAGCACGCGCTGTTGCCCTTCGGCCCAGGCCGTGCCGAAGAGCCAGTCGATGAACATCATCGGCTCGACCACGAAGAATTGCCACATCCATTTGACAAAGCGGATATGCGTGGGCTCGCCCAGACCGAGAGCGAGGCGCATCTTTTCCTTGACCTCGGGCGGCACGGTCAGCGGGACCTGTGCCATGGGATCGCCGGGGGCCAGTTCGAGCAAGAGAAAGATCACGAGGCTGATGAACAGCAACGTCGGGATCGCGAGGACGAACCTTCGGATCGTATAGGTCAGCATGCGCGGCGCCTTATGCGGGTCGTTCTTATTCGTGTCTGACAGTCAAAGCGCCGCCCCGGAGGATGCACCGGAGCGGCCTTTGCCGTCAGATCACTTGATCCGGAACCAATCCGCGGCGTTCCAGAGCTCGGTGTCCCAGGTGTTCAACTCGACCCCGCCCAGCGAGTTGGAGCGCGCCGAGACGCGGCCACGATCCACCAGCGGCACGATGGTATAGCTGTCCTTGGTCAGCATGTCGTTGAGTTTGCGGGCAATCTCGCCGCGCTTGTCCAGCTCGGCGGTGCGGCCCAGTTCCTTGACCAGTTCGTCATAGGCCGGATCGCAGAAGCGGTTGATATTCTCGCCCTGCCACTGGGTTTCCGGGCGCGGGGCCTTTTCACAGGTATAGCCGGCCAGATAGCTTTGCGGATCGGTGCCGTCGAAGTTGTTGGCATACATTTCCACATCGGCGTAGAACTTGGGGAAGGTATCGGGGCTTCCCGGATCGCTGCCAAAGAACACGGAGGCAGAGATATTGCGCAGCTCGGTCTCGACGCCGATTTCGGACCACCACTGTTTGATCAGCGCCTGAAAGTCCTGACGCACGGCGTTGGTCGACGTTTGATAGAGCAGCGACAGCTTCTTGCCGTCCTTTTCGCGGATGCCGTCCGCACCCACGGTCCAGCCTGCCTCTTCCAAGAGCGCCTTGGCCCCTTCGATGTCCTGCGTCAGGCAGTCGGTGTTGTCGGAGGCAAAGATTTCCGGTGCCGGCACGAGGTTGCAGGTGGGACGCCCCGCCTTGCCATAGCCGATTTCGGTCAGCAATTCGCGGTCGATGGCCATCGACAGCGCCTTGCGCACGCGCATGTCGGTCAGGATCGGATGCGGATGCTTGGCGGTCGAGCGTTCGCCCTCGGGCAGGTCGGGCGAGGGATCGGTGAGGTTCATCTCGATCCGTTCGACCAGCGTGCCAAAGGCCGACATGGCCACGCCCTTGCCCGCCGCCTCCATGTTGGCGATCACGTCGGGGGCGAGTTGCAGGTTCCACGCATAGTCAAACTCGCCGGTTTCCAGCACCGCGCGGCCCGCCGCCGTGGCATCGCCGCCCCCCTTGAAGGTCATGGTGGCAAAGCGCGGCTTGGCCGGGTCGCGGTAATTGGGGTTGGCCGAGAGCGAGATCACGTCATTGGGGCGGAATTCATCGACCTTGAAGGGGTCGGTGCCGATGGGGGCGAAGTTGGCATCGGCACATTCCTGCGCCTTGGCCCCCAGACAATTTGCGAATTGCGCCGCCTGAATGATCGGGGCCTGCCCACCCATGAAGGGGCCATAGGGCACCGGGGTGGGCTGCGAGAAATTGACCTTGACCGTCAGGTCGTCGATCACCTCGACCGAGGACACGCCCTCATATTTGCCAAGCTGGGCGCAGCCGCCTTCGGGGTGCATGCAGTATTCGGCAGTGAATTTCACGTCATTGGCGGTAAAGGGCGTGCCATCCGACCACAGGATGCCCGGCTTGATCTTCCATGTGATCGAGGTGAGGTCCTCGGACACACCGCCATTGCCGACGGTCGGGATTTCCTCGGCCAGATAGGGGATCATCTCGCCCTTGGTGTTGTAGCGGCCCAAGGGTTCGATCACGAGGCTGGCGGCCTCGACCTCTTTGGTGCCGCCCGAGAGATAGGGATTCATGATGGACGGCGCTTGCCAGTAGATCAGGTTCACGTGGCCATCGGCGCCGCGCTCGGCTTGCGCCATAGTGGCGAGACCGGCAAGGGCGGTCGCGCCCAAAAGCAATGGTTTCAGGGTCATTTTGGTTCTTTCTCCACTGTTGGACAGCTCTTTGCGCCGTCTCGTTTGCGCTTTTTCAGGGAAAACAGGCCGCGATGGCGCGTGCCGCATCCCCTGACCGGCACTGGCATCACAGACTGGATAAGAATAAAATGCAAGCATTCCATTCATCGCGTCGCTCAACATCGCGTCATGCGTGCAGCGTTATTTGACAGGCGCGCGCGAAAGTGAGTAGCGTTTAGGCATCATCCCCTGAATGCAGAGGCCGCCCCCATGCTGGATACCCCGATTGTCCGGATCGAGAATCTCCGGGTCGAGTTCGAGACGCGGGATGGGCCGGTGGTGGGGGTCGAGGATGTGTCCTTTGCCGTCAACCCCGGCGAGACGGTCTGTGTCGTCGGCGAGAGCGGATCGGGCAAATCGGTGTCGTCGCTGTCGCTGATGCGGCTGATTGATTACGGCGGCGGCACTATTGCGGGCGGGCGCATCCTCTTTGACCGCAAAGAGGGCGGCGCGGTCGATCTGGCCCAAACGGATCAGAGCCTGATGCGCACGATCCGGGGCAATGAGATCGGGATGATCTTTCAAGAGCCGATGACCGCGCTCAACCCGGTCTTTACCGTGGGGCGGCAATTGTCCGAGGGGCTGCGCGTGCATCGCGGCATGGACAAGGCGGCGGCACGGGCGCAAGCGCTGGAATTGCTGCGCGAGGTGCGGATTCCAGAGCCGGAGCGCCGGTTGGAGCAATATCCGCACGAGTTGTCTGGCGGGATGCGGCAACGGGTGGTGATCGCCATGGCGCTGGCCTGCAAACCGCGCCTTCTGATTGCGGACGAGCCGACGACCGCGCTCGACGTTACCATTCAGGCCGAGATTCTGGCACTGATTGACCGGCTCAAGCGTGAGACCGGCACGGCGGTGATTTTCATCACGCATGACATGGCGGTCGTGGCACAGATGGCTGACCGGGTGGTCGTGATGTTTCGCGGCAACAAGGTGGAAGAAGGGCCGGTCGAGCAGATTTTCGAGGCCCCGAGCCATGACTATACCAAGGCGCTGCTCGCGGCGGTGCCCAAGCTGGGCGAAATGCGCGGCAAAGCCTGGCCCGAGCCCATGCGCCTCTTGGGCGCGGACGCCCATGAGGTCAAGCCGATCAAAGGGCAGGATCAGGAGCTGTTGCGCGTCAAGGGGTTGATCACGCGGTTCCCGGTCAAGGGCGGGTTCTTTCGCCGGACGCTGGCCAATGTCCATGCGGTCGAGGATCTGTCCTTTACCCTGCAAAAGGGCCGCACGCTCAGCCTTGTGGGGGAATCGGGCTGCGGCAAATCCACCGCTGGCCGCTCGATCCTGCGGCTGGTCGAGCCGATGGCAGGCGAGGTGGTGTTGGATGGCGTTGACATCATGGCGCTTGGCCCCGCCGATCTGCGCCGTGCCCGCGTGGATATGCAGATGGTGTTCCAAGACCCGTTCGCAAGCCTCAATCCGCAGATGAAGCTGGCGGCGCAGGTGGCGGAGCCGATGAAGAATTACGGGCTGGCCTCGGGCTCCGAGATCGAGGACCGGGTGGCGATGCTGTTTGACCGGGTGGAATTGCCGCGCTCTTTCCTGCGGCGGTTTCCACATGAGCTCAGCGGCGGACAGCGGCAGCGGGTGGCGATTGCCCGCGCGCTGGCCCTGAACCCCAAGCTCATTGTCGCGGATGAGGCGGTAAGCGCATTGGATGTCAGCGTGCAGGCGCAGGTGCTCAACCTGATGATGGAATTGCAGGCCGATCTGGGGCTGAGTTACGTCTTTATCAGCCATGACATGGCCGTGGTCGAACGGGTGAGCCATGATGTCGGCGTCATGTATCTGGGACGGATCGTCGAGCGGGGGCCGCGCGCGGCGGTGTTCGAGAACCCGCAGCATCCCTATACGCAGGCCCTGATGAAGGCGGTGCCGATCGCCGATCCGCGGCGGCGCAAATCCGAGAAGGACCTGAATTTCAAGCCGATCCCCTCGCCCATCCACCGGGTCGGGTACGAGCCGGGACCGTCGGTCTATCAAGAGGTCACACCCGGGCATTTCGTGCTGACATCCGAAAGCGGATATTGAGCATGGCCGCGCGTTTGACGCCGTTCGAGATCATGGAGCGGCTGGTGGGTTTTCCCACCGTGAGCCGCGACAGCAATCTGCCGCTGGTGGATTGGGTCGAGGACTATCTGGCGAGCCACGGCATCGCCGCGCATCGCCATTACGACGAGACCGGGCAGAAGGCCGCGATTTTCGCGCATGTCGGGCCCGAGGTGGCGGGGGGTGTCGTCCTCTCGGGCCATACCGATGTGGTGCCCGTGGATGGCCAGCCCTGGAGCAGCGATCCCTTCAGCGTGGTCGCGCGCGACGGCAAATATTACGGGCGCGGCTGCTGCGACATGAAAGGCTTTGACGCGCTGGCGATCTGGGCGCTGGTCGAGGCGCATCATTCGGGCGTGGCGCGCCCCCTGCAACTGGCGCTCAGCTATGACGAGGAGGTGGGCTGTATCGGCGCGCCGCCGATGATTGCGGCGATGCAGGGCGTTCTGCCGCGCGCCGACCTCGCCATTATCGGCGAGCCGTCGATGATGCAGGCGGTCACGGGCCACAAGGGCGGGCTGGGATACGAGGTGCATGTGGTGGGCTATGAGGTGCATAGCTCGATCCTGCATCTGGGCGTCAATGCGATCATGGCCGCCGCCCCGCTGATCGACTGGGCCAATGCGCGCAATGCCGAGAACCGGGCGCAGGTGCCAACGGATCTGGCCGCGATGTTCGACCCACCCTGGACCACGCTGCATGTCGGGCAGATTTCGGGCGGCACGGCGCATAACATCACCGCCAAGGATTGCCGCTTTGGCATGGATTTCCGGGTGGTGCCGGGCGAGGATGCCGAAGGATGGGGGCAGCGGTTTGTCGACGAGGTGCGCGCCGCCGAGGCCGCGATGCAGGCGTTGCGCCCCGAGACGCGGATCGACCTGTGCCCGAGGTTCCGCGTGCCGGGGCTGCAACCCGAAGAGGCGGGCGCGGCGGAGGGTCTGGTGCGCCAGATCACCGGCGACAACGGCCGCCACGTGGTCAGCTACGGCACCGAAGCCGGGCAATTCCAGGAGGCGGGCTATTCCGCCGTGATCTGCGGGCCCGGCGACATCGCGCAGGCGCATCAGCCTGATGAATACATCACCGTGGCACAGTTCGAGGCAGGCCATGATTTCATGCGTGCCCTCTTGGGGCGGTTGCAGGGGTAAAGGCCCCTGCCCCTTGCCCCGCCCCCTGCCCTAGGATACTCCGACGGCATCAAGCATTTCATCTCGAAGGTGCCCTGCCCATGCGTCTGAGCCGTTACTTTCTGCCCGTTCTCAAGGAAACCCCCGCGGAGGCGCAGATTGCCTCGCACCGGCTGATGCTGCGGGCGGGGATGATCAAGCAGGCGAGCGCCGGGATCTATTCCTGGCTGCCGCTGGGCTTCAAGATCCTGCGCAAGCTGGAAAACATCGTGCACGAAGAACAGGTGCGCGCGGGCCATATCCCGGTCTTGATGCCCACGCTGCAATCTGCGGACCTGTGGCGCGAGTCCGGGCGCTATGACGATTACGGCGCGGAAATGCTGCGGATCAAGGACCGGCATGATCGTGACATGCTCTATGGTCCGACCAATGAGGAATTGATCACCGATATTTTCCGGGCGCATGTCGGCAGCTACAAGGACCTGCCGCTCACGCTCTATCATATCCAGTGGAAATTCCGCGACGAGGTGCGCCCGCGCTTTGGCGTGATGCGGGGCCGCGAATTCCTGATGAAGGACGGGTATAATTTCGACCTGACCAAGGAAGACGCGCTGCACGCCTATAACCGCCACATGGTCAGCTACCTGCGCACCTATGAGCGGATGGGATTGCAGGCCATCCCGATGCGCGCCGATAGCGGGCCGATCGGCGGCGACGACACGCATGAGTTTCTGGTGCTGGCCGATACGGGCGAATCGGAGGTGTTCTACGACAGCGCCATCACCGATCTGACCCTTGGCAACCGGGTGGTGGATTATGCCAGCCGCGAAGAATGCGAGGCCATCGTCAAGGAATGGACCACGCCCTATGCACGCACCGACGAGACCCATGACGCAGCACTCTACGAGGCGATCCCCGAGGCGCGGCGCAAGGCCAGCCGTGGCATCGAGGTGGGCCAGATTTTCTACTTCGGCACCAAATATTCCGAGCCGATGGGGGCCAATGTGCAGGGACCGGATGGCAAATCCGTGCCGGTGCATATGGGCAGCCATGGCATCGGCGTGAGCCGTCTGATCGGCGCGATCATCGAGGCCAACCATGACGACAAGGGCATCATATGGCCCGAGGGCGTGACGCCGTTCCATGCCGGGATCGTGAATCTGAAACAGGGCGATGCCGAGGCGGACGCCGCCTGCGAGGCGCTGTATGCGTCGCTGGTGGCCTTGGGGATGGAGCCGCTTTACGATGACCGCGACGAGCGGGCGGGCGGCAAATTCGCCACGATGGACCTCATTGGCCTGCCGTGGCGGATCACCGTGGGACCGCGCGGGTTGAAGAATGGCGTGGTCGAGGTGACCTGCCGCCGCACCGGCGAGAGCGAAGAACTGCCGCCAGAGCAGGCGGTGGAAAAGCTGGCGCGGGTCTATGCGGGCCATGTGCTGCGGCCGAGTTTGTGAGGATGTGAGGGGGGGCGAATTCCCCCGCGCGGAACAAGGCGCGGAGCGCCGCCGCGCGATCGCTGGGCCGTCCCGCGGACCAGCGATTTTGAGGACGAGAGCCTTACTTTGAGGTCATACGGACTTGGCTGGCATAAAGTGGCAGTCACGTCTGTTGCATCGCTAGTCCCCGGCCCAGCGCCCGCGCGGCTCATCGCTTGGGGCTGAGGTTGCCCCTCCCTTGACGCCCCCATCCGAAACCCCCACTCTCCGCCCGAACCCGAGATCGAAGGAACCGGAATGGCCAGAACGCCCACCCCTTTTGCCGCCTTTGAATGGCTGATCGCCTGGCGCTATCTGCGCGCCAAGCGGGCCGAGGGCGGCGTCAGCGTCATGACCTGGATCAGCCTCATCGGCATCACGCTGGCGGTCTTTGCCCTTATTGCCACGCTCGCCGTGCGCTCGGGCTTTCGCGCGGAATTCGTCGATACGATCCTTGGCGCCAATGCGCATGTCACGGTTTACAATTCCGGCGCGGTCGATGCCTCGGGGCGCGTGGACCGCAGCCTTGAGAATTACGCCGCCATGGCCGAGCGCGTGCGCGCGGTTCCCGGCGTGACCCGCGTGGCCCCGCTGGTCAAAGGGCAGGTCATGGCCAATGCCCGCGACCGCAACGCCGGGGTGCAGATCTTTGGCATCATGGCCGAGGATCTGAAAACCATCCGCCGCGTGGCCGATCCCGAAACCTCTCAAGGGGACATTGGCCGCTTTGACGAGGGCATCGCCATCGGTTCCGGCGTGGCGCAGGAACTGGGTGTGACCGTGGGCGACCGGATCAAGCTGATCTCGCCCAACGGGGTCAAGACACCGCTGGGCACCAGCCCGCGCGTCAATGCCTATGAGGTGGTCTATATCTTTACCGCCGGGCGCTATGACATCGACCGGGTGCGCGCCTATCTGCCTTTCGCCGAGGCGCAGAGCTTTTTCAACCGCGATGGCCGCGCCGACGAGCTGGAGGTGATGGTGGCCGAGCCGGAAACCGTCGATGACCTGACCCTGCCGCTCTTGGAGGCGGCGGGCGAGCGGGCGCTGCTCTGGACATGGCAAGACGCGAGCGGGTCATTCCTGCGCGCGCTCGAGGTCGAGGATAACGTGATGTTCGTGATCCTTTCGATCCTCGTGCTGATCGCGGCCATGAACATCACGAGCGGCCTGATCATGCTGGTCAAGAACAAGGGCCGCGACATCGGCATCCTGCGCACCATGGGTCTGACCGAGGGGTCGATCCTGCGGGTGTTCTTTATCTGCGGGGCCTTTACCGGGATGATCGGCACGGCGATGGGGGTCATTCTGGGCTGTCTCTTCACGCTCTATATCGACCCGATCTTCAGCTTTGTGAACATGGCCATGGGCGGTCAGGTCTGGGATCCGTCGATCCGGGGCATTTACCGGCTGCCCGCGCAATTGCGGGGCGAGGATGTGATGTCGGCGGTGGTGCTGTCGCTTGGCCTGAGTTTCGTGGTCACGATCTTTCCGGCGCGGCGCGCGGCGCGGATGAACCCGGTGGAGGCGCTGCGCTATGAGTGAGGCGGTGTTGCGCCTGAGCGGCGTCGAGAAGATCTACAATCGCGGCCTGACCTCTGAGGTGCGGGTGCTGAACGGTGTCGACCTCACGCTCGCGCGTGGCGAGATGGTGGCGCTGGTGGCCCCGTCAGGGGCCGGCAAATCCACGCTGCTGCATATCGCGGGGCTGCTCGATACGCCCGACGCGGGCCGGGTCGAGATCGGGGGCGAAGACATGACCGGCCTCAACGACCGGCGGCGCACCATGGTGCGGCGGCAGGAGGTAGGCTTTGTCTATCAGTTCCACCACCTCTTGCCCGAGTTCAGCGCGCTGGAAAACATCGTGTTGCCGCAACTGGCCAATGGCGTGGCACGGCGCGAGGCCGAGACGCGGGCGCAGGCATTGCTGGAAGAGGTGGGTGTCGGGCCGCGCGCCGGGCACCGGCCCTCGGCCATGTCGGGGGGCGAGCAACAGCGCGTGGCCTTTTGCCGGGCGCTGGCCAATGCCCCCCGCGTTCTCTTGGCAGACGAGCCTACGGGCAATCTCGATCCCGGCACCTCGGATCAGGTCTTTGCCGCGCTCACCGGGCTGGTGCGCGGCACGGGCCTCTCGGCGCTGATTGCCACGCATAACCTTGATCTGGCGGCCCGGATGGACCGTATCCTGCGGCTGGATCAGGGGCGGGTCGTGCCGGGCTGAGCGGCCGGGCTTACAAACCCGACTGCGCCACGTCCTGAAAGAGCACCGGCACGCGGCAGGATTTGGGCGGTGCCTCGCCGATCATCAAGAGGTCCGAGGCCTCGATATGGCCCGCGAACCACGCCGCGAGCGCCACGGGGTCATCGGTCGCGACCCCCGGCCCGTCCACGGCATCGAGCACGATCTTGGACGGGGCCCAGACGCTGATCTGTCCGTGTTTCATCGACCAATCCAGCTCGGTCCGGGTGGCCACCACGACGCAGCGCTCATCCTGCCCGGCCAGAACCCAGGCATTCTGCTCCATCGCCAAAAGGTCGACACGGCGCTGTGTCATGCGGTGCCCCGTCTGGGGGGCTGCCACATCGGCACGGCCCACACAAAGGATCACCGGCTCGGCCCGCGCCTCGAGCTGATCAAGCCAGCGGGCCAGATTGGGCGAGCGGATCGCGGTATTGGTCAGGAACACCACATGCGGATGCGGCGTGGTCGCGGCATGGGGCGTGATCGGCTTGGTCTTGAGATCATTGACCGAGCGCACGATTTCGACGCCCAAGGCCCCCGGACCCCGGTCCAGCTTTTCGATGCGGACGAAGGTGCGCACCGCCTGCGGCTCCCACAGGATGCGTTCGGCGATACGTTCCGCGAGGGTTTCGAGCAGGTTCAGCCGCTCTTCGGCCAGTTCGGCGGCAATCGCCTCTGTCACCTTGTCATAGCTCAGGATGCGGTCCACATCATCCTCGATGGCATCGGTCAGCGGGCGCACCTCGACCACCACGTTAAAGCAGATGCGCTGTGTCGTGCCGCGCTCGGCCTGAAAGGCGCCGATCTCGACCTCGACCACGTGATCGCGCACCGAAATGCGGTCCAGCGGCCCATCGGGCGAGGTGGCGCGCGCGCGGGCAGAGGGATGCTCGAAGGCGAGGCGGATTTCGTGTGTCATAGTATCGGTCCTGCGTATCTTGGGCATGGGGATAGCACGCAGGGTCAAGCCCTTGAAAGGGCGAATACGACCGCCAAGCGTGCGGAGGCGGCAGTGACACGCAGGAATGGGCAGACACCGCAACAGACCCCGGATCGCTCCGGGGCCTGTTCTTCGCACGGCACATGGCCCGGCGGGCGGGCCTAGATCGCGGGCCTCAGGCCTTGCATGCGGGGCAAGGCGCGTCTCCGGCAGAGGGCTGTCGCGGAGACTGGACAAGGACAGGGAGCGACCCGGCGTGCGGACCCTGTTGGCGCTCGGCCTCTGGCATCTCGGCCAAGGCTTCGTGCAGCCCATCGAGATCGGCGCTGTGAAAGAGGCGCGAGGACGTCATAGAGAGATAGAAATAGGACATGGGTGTGGCTTTGCGGTCTGCGCCGGTTAGCCGGTGCGTACGGTATCGGGCTGGATGCGCCCCAGCATCATGCGGGTGACGTGAATGGCATCCTTGAGCCCGAGACGTTCCTGTTTCAGCCGCTTCAACATGGCCATGTCAGGCATCGGGCGCTGGTGTTCGGTCGTGATACGGGCGTCGATATCCTGATGGCGGCGGCGCAGGGTGGCGATCCGGCTGAGCAGCGATTGCGGGGAAATACGGCGCGGTGTCATTCTGGGTCTCCTTCTGCGGACGTCAGCGGGGCATCATGCTGACAGCCCTGATATGGGTAGGGTGCGCGTCAATAAAATCCGATGGAATATTAAAACTTGATAGGAATTTCCTATATTCTCGCCAGGGCAGAGGAGGGCCGACATGGCGCAGGATGTAACACTCAGGCAGTTGCGCTATTTCATCGCGCTGACCGAGACCGGGCATTACCGCAAGGCCGCTGAACGTGTCGGCGTCAGCCAACCCTCGCTCAGCCAGCAAATTCTTGGCCTTGAAACCGCGCTTGGAATGACGCTGGTCGAACGGGGCCATCGCGGGGCCATCCTCACGCCGGGCGGGCGCGAGGTGCTGGCCCATGCCCGCAAGATCGTGGAACAGGCCGAAGTTCTGGGCAGTCTGGCACAAGCCACCCGCGAGGGCATGGCCGGCACCATCCGCCTTGGGGCCAGCCCGACGCTGGGCCCCTATTTCCTGCCCTATGTGGTGCGGCGCCTCAGGCGGCATTATCCCGGGCTCAAGCTGATCATCCGCGATGCCGCCCCGACCGTCCTGCAAGAGGAATTGCTGGAGGGGCGGCATGATCTGATCCTTGCGCAACTGCCGCTCCATTCGGGGGATATCGCCGTAGAGCGGCTCTTTCGAGAACCGCTCAAACTGGCGGTGGCGCAGGATCATCCGCTGGCAGGCAAGGACATGGCGCGGGATGAGGATCTGACCGGGCAGGACATTCTGGCGCTGCCGCGTGGCTATCCGCTCCATGCGCAGATGGTCGCGCTCTGCGAAGAGGTTGGTGCGCAGTTGCGGCAGGATTACGAGGGCAGCAGCCTTGATGCGCTGCGCCAGATGACGGCGCTCAATATGGGGATATGCTTTCTTCCTGCGCTCTATGTGCAGTCAGAGGTTGCACCAGAGACCGGCGATGTGGCGATCCTCAGCTTTCGGCAGGACAGGTTCCTGCGCTCGGTCGGGGTGGCGTGGCGCAGGCGGTCGGCGCATGGGCCGATGGTGGAACAGATCGTGCGGGTGATCCGGGATGTCGCGCGCGACCGTTTTGCCGGTCTGGTGCGGCTGGAGTGATCACGCGCGGCGCTTGCGGGACACGCGCACGAAGGGGGCCGCCAAGAGAGACCAGCCCAACAGCGCCTGACCATGAGCAGACAGGCTGTGCGGACCTTGCAACGCGAGAAGTGCCAGCGCCTCTGCCGGGGTGCGCGGCGGCCATATTACCCATTGCGCAGGCAGGCTTGGGATCAGAAGGCGGTAGTATTCGTAATAGACTTGGGGGGATAACCAGACAAAGAGCCAATAGAGGCTGAACGCGCCCAAGAGCCGAACCCAGATTGCACTGGTCCGCAACAAAAGCCGGGCCACCAGCAGAAAGGCAATAGACAGCAGGAGGCTCAGAGCGACAAGGCCGCATTGCCCCGCGAGGGACAGATCGAAAAAGGAATCCCGCGCATACATCGGCAAGCTATTTCATAGGGGGCACGCGTGATCGGCGCTTGGGATACCTCGCGCCCCGAATTGGCAGGAAAGGGAAAACCGCCATTTCCGGCGGTTTTCGGTGTCACGCGCCGACAGCGGATCACTTGAGCGGGGCGACGCCCAAGATGACGCTGAACTGTTCGCAATAGATGTAGAGCTCATCATAGTTGTCGACGTCGATCGATGCAGGCACCTCAAAGCTGGCGGCGCCTTTCTTGACGGTCAGCTTGTCATGGATCTTGGAGCCCTTGGCATATGTCTCGTGATTGCCAAAACCGATCTTGATATCCGGTGGGTTCTTGCTGGGATCAAAGACGTAGTCTTCTGCGAGGTGGACAACGGTCTTGCCATCCTGTTTCTTGATCTTGACCGTTCCCGACACCGTATAGCCCTGCCGGCCCGACAGCGTGCCCTTGCGGATGTCCGGGCCAGCAAAGGACGGCGCGGCCCCGAGCGTGGTGGCCGCAGCGGCCAAAGTGAGGCCAGCAAAGTGTCGACGCGTGATGTGCATGGAAATTTCCCTTTATGACTGTATCGAAACCGCACTTAGGCACCGCTTGGCCGCATGGCAATTACGGGGCCGCTCACGTGTGATCACCTTGGTGATAGCGCGGCAATTGCGGGGCCGCGCAACGGATGCGATGCTTGCGCAATGCCCTGCGGCGCAGGATTGGGCCGCTGCCATGCAAAAGGCCCCGGATTTCTCCGGGGCCTTTGTGTTTCATGCGGTCCGCCTTAATGCGCGGGCTGTTTGTCCCAGTCTTCACGCTTGGGGAGCTGTTCAAAGGTGTGCTCCGGCGGCGGCGACGGCAGGGTCCATTCCAGCGTGTCGGCATATTCGTTCCACGGGTTCGGACGGGTCTCGCGTGCGCCCCGGAAGAGGGCATAGATCACGAGGCCAAAGAAGAACACGAAGGACGCGAAGGAGATGAAGGCACCGACCGACGACCACCAGTTCCAGACCGCGAAGGCCTCGGGATAGTCGATGTAGCGGCGCGGCATGCCCTGACGACCCAGGAAGTGCTGCGGGAAGAAGGTCAGGTTCGCACCGATGAACATCGCCCAGAAGTGCAGCTTGCCGCCCCATTCGGGGATCATGCGCCCGGTCATCTTGGGGAAGTAGAAGTAGATCCCCGCAAAGATCGCGAACACCGCGCCCAAGCTCATCACATAGTGGAAATGCGCCACGACATAGTAGGTGTCATGATAGGCACGGTCCACGGCGGCCTGGCTGAGGACAATGCCGGTCACGCCACCCACGGTGAAGAGGAAGAGGAAGCCGAAGGCCCAGAGCATCGGAGTGCGGAATTCGATCGATCCACCCCACATGGTCGCAATCCAGGAGAACACCTTGACGCCCGTCGGCACCGCGATGACCATCGTTGCCAGCATGAAGTAGCTCTGCTGCGTCAGCGACATGCCCACGGTGTACATGTGGTGCGCCCAGACGACAAAGCCCAGAACACCGATCGCGATGAGCGCCCAGACCATCGGCAGATAGCCAAAGATCGGCTTGCGCGCGAAGGTGGCGATCACGTGGCTGATGATCCCGAATCCGGGCAGGATGATGATATACACTTCCGGGTGGCCAAAGAACCACAGGATGTGCTGATAGAGGATCGGATCGCCGCCGCCCGAGGGGTCAAAGAAGGTGGTCCCGAAGTTGCGGTCGGTGAGCAGCATGGTGATTGCGCCCGCCAGAACCGGCAGCGACAGCAGGATCAGCCAGGCGGTGACAAAGATCGACCAGGAAAACAGCGGCACCTTGAACAGGGTCATGCCCGGCGCGCGCATGTTGAGGAAGGTGGTGATCATGTTGATCGCACCCAGGATCGACGAGGCACCCGACACGTGGACCGCGAAGATCGCGAGGTCCATCGACATGCCGCCTTCGTTGACCGAGAGCGGTGGATAGAGCACCCAGCCCACACCCGAGCCCAATTGACCATTGCCACCCGGTGCCAGAAGCGAGGCGACGCCCAGCGAGGTGCCCGCAACATAGAGCCAGAACGACAGGTTGTTCATGCGCGGGAACGCCATATCCGGCGCGCCGATCTGCAAGGGCATGAAATAGTTGCCAAAACCGCCAAACAGCGCGGGAATGACGACAAAGAACATCATCAGCACGCCGTGATAGGTGATCATCACGTTCCACAGGTGGCCGTTGGGCGTACATTCGGCGACGTCAGAGGCGATGAACCGCGCGCCTTCCATGCACATGTATTGAACGCCCGGTTCCATCAGTTCCATTCGCATATAGACGGTGAACGTGACCGAGATCAGGCCGACGAATGCCGAAACGATCAGATAGAGGATACCGATATCCTTGTGGTTCGTGGACATGAACCACCGGGTGAAAAACCCGCGCTGATCTTCGTGTTCGTGGCCGTGAATGGCTGCATCTGCCATTGTGTGCCTCCTGCTGGTGTTGGTGCCGGGGCAAGGAACGTCTGAGTCTCACATGCCCGTGATGTTTCAGGGTTTTAGAATGTCTGGGGGAGCGCGGCAATGCGCGAATTTGATGCAGATCAAAGAATTTTGTCGCACCCCCTTGCGGTTGGGGCAGGGATGACGGGGGGGTGGGGGAGGCAAGGCATGGGCAGCCGCCCGCTGCTGCGCCTAAACTTGGCCTTAACCAGACTCGGCCCATCATGGCGGGGCAACATAGGCGGGCGGGTACGATGAATCACCTCTACTACGGCGACAAACTGACGGTGCTGCGCCCCGTCGAAACCACGCCCGTCCCGGGCCTGACCCGGGACCTCTCCGAGGCAGCGCAGAGGCCCCGGCGCGGGGGCCGGGGCGATATGACCCCGATCAGACCCCTTCACCCTTTCGCCGCGAACACCTCTGTTATCCGCGCGAGTTCCGCCTCGAGCCCATAGGGCGGGTTGACCACGAAGAGGCCGGAGCCCACCATCCGGTGCCCGGCGCGCACCGGGGGAAAGCGGACCTCGTGGCGCAGACCCTCGGGAAAGGCCGCGCCAAGCTGGGTCAGCATCCCCTCATGCGCCCCGCTGGTCAGGATCGGATACCAGAGCATCAGGATGCCCACGTTCCATTTGCGGGCGATCTGGGCGAATTGCCTCGGGATGCTGTCATACTCGGTCTTGACCTCATAGCTGGGGTCCGCGAGCAAGAGGCCGCGCCGGGGCGTGGGCGGGCAAATCTCTTGTGCCATTTCGAACCCGTCCTGCTGGCGGATTTTCACATCATACCCCGCCAGATTGCGGCGCAGATGGGTATTCTCGCCGGGGTGCAATTCGGCCAGATGCAAGTGATCCATGCGGCGAAGGCCCTGCGCGGCGATCAGGGGCGAGCCGGGATAGGCAGCGGCCCCATGCGCCGCGCGGGTCTGGGTCAGGCAGCGGCGAAACGGGTGATCGGGGGCAAAGCGCACCTCGAGCCGCGCCACGCCCTGCGCCGCCTCGCCGGTTTTCAGCGCCGCGGCATCATTCAGATCATAGAGGCCACGCCCGGCGTGGGTCTCGATATAGCTGAGGGGTTTGTCCTTTTGGCACAGATAAGCCAGCACCCAGGCCAGGGCCGCGTGCTTGTGAACATCCGCCGGATTGCCCGCGTGATAATGGTGCTGATAGCTGAGCATGGCGGTTGGTAGCAGGTCGCGCGGGGGGCGAAAAGGGGGCGCTTGGCGTTCCCATCCCGGGCCTGACCCGGGACCCCTCTGCCAAATCCAGAGGCCCCGGCTCAGGGCCGGGGCGGCAAATACACCCGTCCCGGGCCTGACCCGGGACCTCGCGCCCCAAACCCTGAGGCCCCGGCCCAAGGCCGGGGCGGTTTCCCTACCCCGCCGCAGGCGCGCGCAGCGCACGGAGCAATTCGCCGTAGAGCGCCACACGCTCTTCTTCGGACAGGAACGCGCCGATCTCGACCTCGCGCCCCGCCCCCTTGAGCGTGAGGTAATGCGCGACCGGCCCGCCGGTGTCATGCATGTTGACCTGCGCCCAATAGCGGTTGCAGGCCCATTCCTGCACATCGCCGCGCGGGTTGGTGCGCAGCAGATGCACCTCTTCGGGCGCGATGGTCAGCACCTCGCTCAGCCGCGCGCTGCGATAGCTGTGTTCCAGCGCCCACCACATCCCCGCCAGCGCCAAGAGCAGGAACGGCAACAGCCCCCAGAGCACCGCCGTCCCCAGAAGCGGATAAAGCGGCAGGGTGATGAGCGTGAAGGTGGCCAGCACAAAGGCGGCAAAGCCCCGGCGCGGCAACGAGCGATGCGGCCAGAGCGAGAGGGTCATATCTGTGTCGGCCTCGGGGTGAGGCGTGGTCCATTCATACGGCATGTCGGGGTTTTAATCCGCCGGTGCGAAATGAAAAGAGCGCGGAGAGCCTGTAAGCCGGATTCTGTCCACCCCGGACCGAAACCCGGGGCTGGATGACCATTCCTCTTGGGACGCTGTTGCCAACGCCCCTCTAGCTGCCAACCCGGACCGCCGGGCCAAGACGTGCCTGCGGGCGGTATCCCGGACCTGGGTCCGGGACCAGCCCCCGCGCGCGGTCCCTATTTGGCATTGCTCCCGGTGGGGCTTGCCGTGCCGGTCCGGTTGCCCGTCCCGCGGTGGGCTCTTACCCCACCGTTTCACCCTTACCCCGGATCGCTCCGAGGCGGTCTCTTCTCTGTGGCGCTTTCCCTTGGGTTGCCCCAGCCGGGCGTTACCCGGCACCGTTGTCTTGTGGAGTCCGGACTTTCCTCGTCACCCTTGCAGGTGCCGCGGCCATCCGGCCCTCCGCGCAAGGGCTGACTTAGGCGCTTGGGGCGGCGCGGTCAACGGCGAAGCGTGCGGCGAGGTCCGCCATCATCGCGCAGTCCTGCGGCGCGAGCGGCCCCGTGCCACAGGGGCGAAACCGCAGGCGAAAGGCGCGCAGGATGTCGGCGTCGCTGACACCCTCGGCCCGGACATAGCCAAATCGCGCGGCATCGCGGTCGAATTGCGCAGGCGTGGCCCCACCCCCTGCCCCGATCTCTGGCCAGACCGACAGCCCCTGCCGCGCCAGCCGCCGCCAGTCAAACCGCGGTCCCGGATCGCCCTTGCGCGCAGGCGCCATGTCGGAATGGGCAATGACGCGCGCAGGGGCAATATCCCAGCGCGCCATGATCCCCGCCATCAGCCCCTCCAGCGCCGCCATCTGTGGCTCTGGAAACGGCTCTGCGCCGGTATTGGCCAGTTCAATCCCGACGGAGCGCGAATTGACATCCGTCACATCCCCCCATTGCCCGGCCCCGGCATGCCAGGCGCGGGCAGCTTCATCGACCAGATGCCAGACGCGGCCCTTGGGACAGATGAGGTAATGCGCCGATACCTCGGCAGCGGGATCACACAACCGCTCAAGCGCGGCCTCGGGCGTGGCCATCGCGGTATAATGCAACACGATCATGTCCGGCCGCACGTCGCCCCGGCGCGGGCCGAAATTGGGCGACGGGTGACGGATCACCGCAGGTTCAGCCGCGCACCGCGTTGCGGAACGGGCGCGGGTCCCAATTGCAGGCATAGCCATCGCCATCGGGGTCGAGCCCCTGACGATCCCGCTCGGGGCCGCCACGCCGCAGGAAATCAAGCTGCGCCTGATCGGCAGAGGGGTATTGCGCGCAATTGCGCTCGAACTTCGAGGCGGCATTGA
The DNA here is from genome assembly GCF_000768555.3 of Roseovarius mucosus DSM 17069. Lineage (GTDB taxonomy): Bacteria > Pseudomonadota > Alphaproteobacteria > Rhodobacterales > Rhodobacteraceae > Roseovarius > Roseovarius mucosus. Next base: position 29,732 of record NZ_KN293975.1, on the reverse strand, counting down.
TGCTGAGGCGGCGATAGACCGGCGTGCCCACGGCATGTTTCGTGCTCAGCGCGTAGTCCACGATATTGGGGCCCACGTCGCTCGGACGGCTGCCGATCGCCTGTGGTTGCACCACCTGGTATTGCGCGCGGTTGTTGGCGATGCGTGCGGCATCCTCGGCAATCGAGCGTTCGGCCCCCACGGCATCAAAGTTGTTCTCTTGCGAAATCCCGGCGGCATTCTCGACCGCTGGGGGCGGATTCGACGGGCTGGCATTCAGCGGCGGCACGCCGGAATTGGCCTCTGCCGCCTCAAGAGCCGCGCGCGCCTCGGCGGCGATGGTGGCGGCGTCATCGGCCTGCGCCGCGGTCTGGCCCGTGGCGCTCAGCGGTTCGGACGAGACCGCATTGGGCGGCGGCAGAGCACCGCGTGCCAGCGCCGCCTCGCGCGCGGCCTTGTCGCGCTGATAGGTGTCATAGTTCTGAAAGCCGACCCCGGCACCACTATCGGGCACGGCGGGGGCACAGGCCACCAGCGCCATCAGGGCAACCAAACCAACAGTGAACCGCATGTCTTTCATCCTGCCAAATGCCGTTTCGACCCGCGCCTTACCACCATTTCGCGGGTTTGGCCACAAAGCCTGCAGCCTGTTCCAGCGCATAGGCGGTATTGAGCAGATCGCCCTCTTCCCAAGGCCGCCCAATGAGTTGCAACCCGAGCGGCAGCCCCTTGCCATCCAACCCGGTTGGCACGGCAATGCCCGGCAGACCGGCAAGGTTGACGGTCACGGTAAAGACGTCGTTGAGATACATCTGCACCGGATCGGCATCCGTCATCTCGCCCAGACCAAAGGCGGCGCTTGGCGTGGCGGGGGTGAGGATCGCATCGACGCCCGCGGCAAAGGCCTCGTCAAAGTCGCGCTTGATCAGCGCGCGCACCCGGCGGGCACGGTTGTAATAGGCGTCGTAGAACCCGGCCGACAGCACATAGGTCCCCACCATGACGCGGCGCTGCACCTCGGAACCAAAGCCTTCGGCGCGGGTCTTTTCGTACATTTCCGTGATGCCATCGCCCTGCGACAGCTTGGCCCGGTGGCCATAGCGCACCCCGTCATAGCGCGCGAGGTTGGATGAGGCCTCGGCGGGGGCGATCACGTAATAGGCGGGCAGCGCGTATTTCGTATGCGGCAGGCTGATGTCGCGGATATCGGCCCCGGCCGCGCGCAGCATGTCGGCCCCGTCAGACCACAGCTTTTCGATCTCGGCGGGCATGCCCTCCATCCGGTATTCGCGCGGGATACCGATGACCTTGCCGCGAATATCGCCCGTGAGCAGCGCCTCGAAATCCGGCACGGGAATGTCGGCCGAGGTGCTGTCCTTGGGATCATGCCCGCACATCGCACCCAGCATGATCGCAGAATCGCGCACCGTCTTGGTCATCGGCCCGGCCTGATCGAGGCTCGAGGCAAAGGCCACGACCCCCCAGCGCGAGCAGCGCCCATAGGTGGGCTTGATGCCGGTGATGCCGGTAAAGGCCGCAGGCTGGCGGATCGAGCCGCCGGTATCGGTGCCGGTCGCGCCAAGGCAGAGATCGGCGGCCACGGCACTGGCAGAGCCACCGGACGAGCCACCGGGCGTCAGCGCCGCCTCATCATTGCCGCGCCGCCAGGGGTTGACGGCATTACCATAGCACGAGGTCTCGTTGCTCGATCCCATGGCAAACTCGTCCATGTTGAGTTTGCCCAGCATCACCGCGCCCGCGTCAAACAGGTTCTGCGTCACGGTCGATTCGTATTCCGGGCGGAACCCCTGCAAAATCCGGCTTGCGGCCTGAGAGGGCACGCCCTTGGTGCAAAAGAGGTCCTTGATCCCCAGCGGGATGCCGCACATCGCGGGCGCATCGCCCTTGGCAATCCGCGCATCCGCCGCAGCGGCCTGCGCGCGGGCAATCTCGGGCGTGTGATGCACAAAGGCGTTGAGCGCCCCGGCCCCCTCGACCGCCGCAAGACAGGCCTCGGTCAGCTCGACGCTGGTCACGTCGCCCTTGCGCAGCGCATCGCGCGCATCGGCAATCGTCAGTTTGTTGAGATCGGTCATCATTCCACCACTTTCGGCACGGCAAAGAAGCCCTCGCGCGCATCGGGCGCGTTGGACAGCACCGCCGCCTGCTGATTGCCATCGCTCACCACATCCTCGCGCCGCTTGAGGCGCATGGGCGTGACGCTTGTCATCGGCTCGACCCCCTCGACATCGACCTCGTTCAACTGCTCGATGAACCCGAGAATGGTGTTGAATTCATTGGCCAGCGCCGGCAGCGCGTCTTGCGGCACAGCGATCCGTGCCAGCTTGGCCACCTTGGCGGCGGTTTCGAGATCAATCGACATGAGCCTCTCCCACGATCCGTTTGGCTTGCGTTTACCGCCGGGACCGCGCGGGCGCAAGCGGATCGGGCGGGCACATCGCCCCCTTTCCTTGCCCGGCATGCTTGCTAAGGTATGGGCAACATGAAACCCTAGCGGAGACACCAATGCACATCACATGGCTCGGCCACAGCTCTTTCCGGATCGAAATCGGTGGACAGGTTCTGCTCCTCGATCCCTGGCTCAACGGCAACCCGATGCTGCCCGAGGATCAGCACGGCCCCGCCACCGAGGGCGCCACCCATATCCTGCTGACCCACGCGCATTTCGACCATGTCGCCGATGTGCTGCCCCTGGCCAAGCGGCTTGGCGTGCCGGTCGTGGGGCAATATGACCTCATGTCCCATTGGGAGGCCAAGGAGAATATCCAGACCGTCGGCTTCAACAAGGGCGGCACGGTCGATCTGGGCGGGGTGCAGGTGACGATGGTCCATGCCACCCATTCCACCTCGATCGCGACCGACGCCGGACCGCAGGTCACGGGCAGCGAATGTGGCTATATGATCGCGGGCGAGGGGCATGTGATCTATGTCTCGGGCGATACCGATGTGATGGCCGATATGGGCGTCTTCAACGCGCTCCATGCGCCCGACATCGGGATTCTCTGCGCGGGCGGGCATTTCACCATGGACATGCGCCGCGCCGCCTATGCGGCCAAGACCTTCTTTGACTTCAAGACGGTGATCCCCTGCCACTACCGGACCTTCCCGATTCTGGAGCAATCCGCCGATGCGCTGGCGGCGGCCCTGCCGGGGGTCGATGTGATCGAACCGCAGGTGATGCAGCCGATCACGCTCTGAGCGCCGCGCGCCTTTCCCTGTTCCCGAAATACTCAAATACGCCCCGGCCCTGAGCCGGGGCCACGCGCATCGCTCTTCTCACTCAGCGCTTGGCGCGCCGCCAGCCTGCGGCGCGGGCCTCGGCCTCGGAACAGAACCAGCGTTCGCCCTTGGCCTCGTTGATGCGCGTCGCGTCATAATCCGCCTGTCCGGGCATGTGATAAATCCGATTGCCGGATCCGCTGCGGTTGCCCTTGATCACACAGCCCCCTTGCGGCGCGGGCGCGTTTGCCTGGGCCTCTGCCGCGCGGTTTTCGCGCACCATGCGGCGGTGATCCTCGGGGCGCGCCATCAACACCTCGTGCAGGCCGCGCCCCGCCACAACGGCGGCTTTTTCATCCAGATCATAGGCCATCGAATATTTGCGATAGGCCAGCGCCAGACCATCCGCCACCAGCATCCTGCCCACATCCTGCCCCAGCACCGTGCAGCGCGCGACGGTGCGGTCATAGCGGTCCTTCTCCACCGCCTCGCAGCGTGCCTCGCGGCCCTCGATCCGGGCGCGCACCTCTTCGGCCACCCATGTGCCGCAATCCCAGGTCTCGCCATCGGGGTTGGTGCAGATCTGCCCCAGTTCCGGCGCGTCGATCCCATGCAGCCGCACGCGGACCTCGCCCACGTCGAGCGTATCGCCGTCGATCACCCGAACCGGGCCGCCAAACCCCGCTGCCCCCGCCGCAAGCGGGACCAGACCGAGAACGATGAGTAAACAAATCCTTAACATACCCCCTTATGCCGGAGGCCGACGCCCGCCCGCAAGACAGAAGGTGAACAAAAGGTTAACGCCTCAGCGCTGGCTTTGCGCCCAGTCGGCATGCATCCACGGCTCGGCATTCTCGGGCGGCAGCGGGCTGCGGCCCAGCACGGCATCGGCGATCTTTTCGCCCACCATGATCGAGGGCGCGTTGAGATTGCCGTTGGTGATGCGCGGAAACAGGCTCGAATCCGCCACGCGCAGCCCCTCGACCCCGATCACCCGGCCCTCTGGATCGACCACCGCCATCGGATCGCTCGCGCGCCCCATCTTGCAGGTGCCGCAGGGGTGATAGGCGCTCTCGGCGTGTTCGCGGATGAAATCGTCAAGCTCATCGTCGCTCTGTACCGCCGCACCGGGCTGGATCTCGTGCCGGACATAGGGCGCAAAGGCGTCTTGCGCAAAGATCTCGCGCGTGAGGCGAATACATTTGCGGAAATCCTCCCAATCCTGCGCCTCGCTCATATAGTTGAAGCGGATCACGGGATCGTCGGCGGGATTGGCGCTGCGCAGGGTCACGGCGCCGCGCGAGGGGCTGCGCATCGGCCCGACATGCGCCTGAAAGCCATGCCCCTCCGCCGCCGCCTTGCCATCGTAGCGCACGGCGATGGGCAGGAAATGGAACTGGATATCGGGATAGTCCACACCCGCGCCCGAGCGGATGAAGCCGCAGCTTTCAAACTGGTTGCTGGCCCCCGGCCCGGTCTTGTTCAAGAGCCAGCGCGCGCCCACCCAGGCCTTTCCCATGAGGTTCCAGTATTTGTAGAGGCTCACGGGCTGGCTTGCGGCCATCTGGATATACAGTTCCAGATGATCCTGCAGGTTCTGACCCACGCCCGCCCGGTCCGCGACCACCGGGATGCCATGGTCCGCCAGATGCGCGGCCGGGCCAATGCCGGAGAGCATCAGGATCTTGGGCGAGTTGATCGACGAGGCGGCAAGGATCACCTCGGCGCGCGCGCGCACCACTTCCTTGCGGCCCTTGATCACCACTTCGACGCCCACGGCGCGGCCCTCTTCCATCACCACGCGGGTGACAAAACCCCGGATAATATCGCAATTCTCGCGTTTGAGCGCAGGCCGCAGATAGGCATTGGCCGCCGACCAGCGTTGTCCCTTCCACACGGTCATCTCGAAGGGGCCAAACCCCTCTTGCTGATGGCCGTTGTAATCATGGGTCTCGGGATAGCCCGCCTGTTTGCCCGCCTCGACAAAGGCGCGCACCAGCGGGTTGTCGCGCCGCCCCCGGCTGACGTGCAGCGGGCCATCCGTGCCGCGCCAGCCCGCATCGCCACCATGCCCGCCATCGTGCCAGCTTTCCATCCGCTTGAAATAGGGCAGCACATCGGCATAGCCCCAGCCATCGCAGCCCTGATCGCGCCAATGGTCATAGTCGCGCGCATGACCGCGCACATAGACCATGCCGTTGATGCTGCTGGAGCCGCCAATCACCTTGCCGCGTGGACAGGCGAGGCGGCGACCTCCCAAATGCGGCTCAGGCTCGCTCAGGTAGCCCCAGTCATAGCGCTTCATGTTCATCGGATAGCTCAGCGCGCCGGGCATCTGGATGAACGGCCCGGCATCGGTGCCGCCATGCTCGATCACCAGCACGGATTTGCCCGCCTCGGCCAGACGGTAGGCCATGGCACAGCCCGCGCTGCCTGCGCCCACGATGACATAATCGGCTTGCATCAGTTTCTCTTTCCTTGAGGGCATTTCCCGCCGCAGAGGGCGGAATTTGAGTATTTACAGAACGAAGAACGCATCACTCACCCCGCGGGAAGCGCTTGCTTTCCTCCAGCACGTTGAGGTCCATGTGGTTGCGCATGTACCGCTCGGACGCCTTTTGCAGCGGCTGGTAATCCCACGGGTAATAGCCGCCCTTGCGCAGCGCCTCGTAGACCACCCAGCGGCGCGCCTGACTTTCGCGCACGGCGCCGTCAAAGGCCGCCAGATCCCAGCGCGCCTCGGCCTTGGCCTGCAACTGTGCCAGAGTGCCCGCATGGGCCGGGTCATCCGCCAGATTGGTCAGTTCATGCGGATCGGCCTCCAGATCGAAGAGCTGATCGGGGTCGAGCGCGCAGCGGTTGAACTTCCACTTGCCATAGCGCAGCGACACCAGCGGCGCTTGGGACGCTTCGGCGGCATATTCCATCGCGACGGGCGCGTCGCGGGTGCCGCCCTGCCCCAGATAGACCAGCGATTGCCCCTCGACCCAGGGCATCACCTCGGACATATCCGCCCCGGCCAGTTCGCAGAGCGTTGGGCAGACGTCGATATTGCTGACCGGATCGGTGATCAGCCCCGGCGCCATGCCGGGGGCCGAAATCATCAGAGGCACGCGGGCTGACCCCTCGTAGAAACACATCTTGAACCACAGCCCGCGCTCGCCCAGCATGTCGCCATGGTCCGAGACAAAGAGGATGATCGCCTCTTGCCGTGTGCTCTCCAGCGCCTCGAGAATCTCGCCGATCTTGTCGTCGAGATACGAGATATTGGCGAAATAGGCGCGGCGCGAGCGGCGGATGTCCTGCTGCGAGATGTCAAAATTGCGCCAGTCATTCGCGTCGAAAATCCGCCGCGCGTGGGCATCATGCGCCTCATAGGCCATGGCGGGCACCTCTGGCAGCAGGTGATCGCAATCCTCGTAGAGATCCCAGTATTTCTTGCGCGCCACATAGGGGTCATGCGGATGGGTGAAACTGACCGTCAGACACCAGGGCCGCGCATCGAGCCCCCGCGCCAGATCATAGACCTTGGCGCGCGCGTTGTAGGCAACCTCGTCGTCATATTCCATCTGGTTCGAGATTTCCGCGACCCCCGCGCCCGTCACCGAGCCCATGTTGTGATACCACCAGTCGATGCGCTCGCCCGGCTTGCGATAATCCGGCGTCCAGCCGAAATCGGCGGGGTAGATGTCGGTTGTCAGCCGCTCCTCGAACCCGTGCAACTGGTCGGGGCCCACGAAATGCATCTTGCCGCTGAGGCAGGTCTGATAGCCCGCGCGGCGCAGGTGATGCGCATAGGTGGGAATATCGGCGGCAAACTCGGCGGCATTGTCATAGACGCGGCTGCGCGACGGCAAGAGCCCCGACATGAAGCTGGCACGCCCCGGCGCACAGAGCGGCGAGGCGGTATAGGCATTGGCAAACCGCGTGGAGCGCGCCGCAAGCGCCTTGAGATTGGGGGCGTGCAGCCACGGCGCGGGACCATCGGGAAAGAGGGTGCCGTTGAGCTGATCAACCATGAAAATCAGGATATTGGGCGCGGTCATACTTTGTCCTTTTGGGGCAGGCTGGTGTCGAGGTAATGCAGCAGCACATCAATCGCGAGGCCGGGCTGCATCGGCCCTTCGCGCAGCGCCTGACGGATATAAAGCCCGTCGATCATCGCCGCGAGACCGCGCGTCAGCGTGCGCGCCTCGGCGGGGGCCAACGCGCGAAAGGCGTGATGCAGATTCGAGCGCAACCGCCGCTGATAGATATGCAACAGACGCCGCGCCTCGTCCGAGCGCTGCGCCTGCACGTAGAAATTCAGCCAGGCCGAGACCATTTCGCCGCGAAATTGCGCCGGCGTGAAACTGGCGCGGATGATCGCCTCGATCCGATCGCGCGGGGTCTTGGCCATGATCAGCGCACCGCGCACCTCGGCCCCGTAGAGCGTGAGGATATGGCGCATCGCTGCGGCGAACATCGCCTCCTTGGACCCGAAATAATGATGGGCCAGCGCGCTCGACATGCCCGCGCGCCGGGCGATCTGCGCCACGGTCACATCCAGGCTGCCATGCGCGCCGATCTCGGAAATCGTGGCCTCCACCAGCGCGGTGCGGCGGATCGGTTCCATCCCGATTTTCGGCATGCGCCCCCTCCAAAGACCTGTTGCCAGACTGGCCTAATCGTGTTTAATTGACTCGTCAATCAATAAAAAACGCGAGGGACCGCATCACAACACCGCCCCCCTGCCAGAATGGCGTTGTATTTCATGACAGCGTCATATTAGCCTTGGCAGGTATAAACCGACCGCCACGCGGCAGGGGGCCGCGCGATCCTCAGAGGACATAAGGCCGGTTCGGAAAGCAAACCAAAGGGAGAAGACCAACATGACCATCCTCAATTCCGGCCGCATCAACCGACGCGGTTTCATGGCCACCACCGCCGGGGCCGCGCTCATCGCGGGCCTGCCGCTGCGGGCCAAGGCGGCGCCTTCGCGCGGCGGGCATCTGCGCGCGGCCATCGGCCACGGCCAGACCACCGACGTGCTTGATCCGGGCACCTATTCCAACAGCTTCACCACCTCGCTCGCCTTTGCCATCCACGGCCGGCTGACCGAAGTGGCCGCCGATGGCTCGCTCATCCCCGAAGTCGCCGAAAGCTGGGAAGCCTCGGCCGATGCCTCGGTCTGGCGGTTCAAGCTGCGCTCGGGCGTGACCTTCCATTCCGGCAAGGCCGTCACCGCGGCCGATGTCGTCAGTTCGATCAACTTCCACCGGGGCGAGAATTCGACCTCTGCGGCGGGGCCGCTGGTGGCCAACGTGACCGACATCACCACCGAAGGCGATGACATCGTCGTCTTTACCTTGGATGGCGGCAATGCCGACTTCCCATACTTCCTCAGCGACTATCACCTCGTGATCTGCAAGGCCGAAGGCGACAGCATCGACTGGAAATCGGGCGATGGCTGCGGCAGCTATGTCCTCAAGGATTTCAGCGCCGGTGTGTCCTACGCGGTCGAGCGCAACCCGAATCACTGGCGCAGCGATGTGGCCTGGTTCGACAGCGCCGAAGTGCTGGCCATCGTCGATCAGAACGCCCGCACCACGGCGCTCGTTTCGGGCGATGTGGATGTGGTCGACCGGCTCGACCTCAAGACCGTGGGCCTCTTGGCGCGCAACCCCAATATCCAGATCAATTCGGTCGCGGGCACGCAGCATTTCACCTTTGCCATGGACACCCGGGCAGAGCCCTACAACAACCCCGATGTACGCCTTGCTCTGAAATACGGCATCAACCGTCAGGAACTGGTGGACAAGATCCTGTTCGGCTATGGTTCGGTCGGCAATGACCATCCCATCGGTCAGGGGCAGCGCTATTTCAACACCGAACTGGCGCAGAAAACCTATGATCCCGACAAGGCCAAGTTCCACCTTAAGCAAGCCGGCCTCGACAGTCTCGATGTCAAGCTTTCGGCGGCGGACGCGGCCTTTGGCGGCGCGGTCGATGCGGCCGTGCTCTACCAGAGCTCCGCTGCGGGCGCGGGCATCAACCTCACGCCGGTGCGCGAAGCGAATGACGGCTACTGGTCGGACGTGTGGATGAAGAAACCCTTCTGCGCCGTCTACTGGTCGGGTCGCCCGGTCGAGGATCAGATGTTCGCCACCGCCTATAAATGCGGCGCGGCGTGGAACGACAGCTTCTGGTGCAACGACCGCTTTGACGAGCTGATGCTCAAGGCGCGCTCGGAACTCGACGAGGCCAAGCGCCGCGAGATGTATTTCGAGATGCAGCAGATCTGTAGCGACGACGGCGGCGTGATCGTCCCGATGTTCGCCAACTACGTCTTTGGCAACTCGAACAAGATTGCACATTCCGACACCCTTGGGGCCAATTGGGATGTGGACGGCATGCGCTTTATCGAGCGCTGGTGGATGGCCTGATCCAGCCCACCTGACCTGACTGCAAGGCCCGGGGGGGATTCCCCTCGGGCCTTTGCCAAACCGGGCGCAGCCCCGGAATAATCAACCGTGGGAGACATCACATGACCTTCAAGAAAACCCTGACCGCCATTGCCCTCGCCACCGCGGCCGCCGGGCCAGCCCTTGCCAATTGCGACAGTGTGACCTTTGCCGATGTTGGTTGGACCGACATCACCGCCACCACCGCTGCAACCTCTTTCGTGCTCGAGGCGCTTGGCTATGAGACCGAGGCCAAGGTGCTCTCGGTGCCTGTGACCTATACCTCGCTTGCCGCAGGCGACATCGACGTGTTCCTGGGCAACTGGATGCCGACCATGGAGGCCGATATCGCCCCCTACCGCGAAGCAGCCACCGTAGACACCGTGCGCGCCAACCTCGTGGGTGCGAAATACACGCTGGCCACCAATGCCGCTGGTGCTGCCCTCGGGATCACCTCATTCGAGACGATTGCAGGGCATGCCGAGGCGCTCGACTCGACCATCTACGGCATCGAGCCTGGCAATGACGGCAACCGCCTGATCCTCGACATGATCGAGGCCGATGCCTTTGGTCTCAAGGGCTTCGAGGTCAAGGAAAGCTCGGAACAGGGCATGCTCGCACAGGTCAGCCGCGCCGACCGCCGCGAGGAACCCATCGTGTTCCTCGGCTGGGAACCGCACCCGATGAACGCCAATCACGAGATGACATATCTGACCGGCGGGGATGACTGGTTCGGCCCCGATCTGGGCGGTGCCACGATCTATACCAACACCCGCGCAGGCTATGTCGCGGAATGCCCCAATGTGGGCAAGCTGCTGGAAAACCTCGAGTTCTCGCTGGCCATGGAAAACGAGATCATGGGCGCGATCCTCAATGACGGGGCCAAGCCCGAAGATGCCGCAAGCGCCTGGCTCAAGGCCAACCCGGATGCCGTCACCCCGTGGCTCGCGGGCGTGACCACCAAGGACGGCGGCGACGCGGCAGCAGCCGTCAAATCGGCCCTCGGCCTCTGAGCGATAAGGGGCGGCGCTGGACGCTGCCCCACGCCCTTTTTTCCAGACAGATCAGATGTGAGGCACCCGCATGGACTGGCTGAGCGATCACAAAATCCCGGTGGGGAAATGGGCCGAAGGCTTTTTCCTCTGGCTTCAGGACAATGCGGCGGGCTTCTTCGATGCGCTGTCAGTACTCATGGAGGGGCTGATCGACGCCTTTCTGTGGGTGCTGCAAACTCCGCATCCCATGGTCATCATCGGCGTCTTTGTCGCCCTCACGTGGGCGTTGCAGCGCAACTGGAAAACCTGCCTCTTCGTGCTTCTAGGCTTTCTCTTCATTCTCAACCAAGGCTATTGGGAGGAAACCACCGAGAGCCTGACACTGGTGATCTCGTCTTGCGTGTTCTGCATGGCCTTGGGCGTGCCTCTGGGCATCGCCGCCGCGCATCGCCCGCGCCTCTATGACGGGATGCGGCCAGTGCTCGACCTCATGCAGACGCTGCCGCCCTTTGTCTATCTCATCCCCGCGATCGTGTTTTTCGGCATCGGCATGGTGCCCGGCCTCATCGCCACGGTGATCTTTGTCGTCCCCGCGCCCATCCGCCTCACGCATCTGGGCATCTCCAACACGCCACAACCGCTGCTGGAGGCGGCACAGGCCTTTGGCGCCACCAACCGCCAGACCCTCTGGAAGGTGGAACTTCCCTACGCCCTGCCGCAGATCATGGCGGGGCTGAACCAGACCATCATGCTCTCGCTGTCGATGGTGGTCATCGGCGCACTGGTGGGGGCCGACGGCCTTGGCGTGCCGGTGCTGCGCGCGATCAATACGGTCAACATCGCCCTTGGCTTTGAATCCGGGCTGATGATCGTCGTCGTCGCCATCGTGCTTGACCGCATGCTCCGGATGGAGGGACGCAAGTGACCGACGCAATCGTCAATTTCAACAAGGTCTCCATCGTCTTTGGTGATGCCCCGCAGACCGCCCTGCCCTTGATGGATCAGGGCAAGACCCGGCCCGAGATCCAGCAACAGACCGGGCAGGTTCTGGGCGTGCATGACTGCGACCTGTCGGTCGCTCCGGGCGAAATCCTCGTGCTGATGGGCCTGTCGGGCTCTGGCAAATCCACGCTCCTGCGCGCGGTCAATGGCCTCAACCCGGTGGTGCGCGGCACGGTCGAGATCCACGACGGCAGCGGCATGGTGGATGTCACCAACGCCAACCCCGCCACGCTGCGCCGGTTGCGCCAGCACCATATCGCCATGGTGTTCCAGCAATTCGGCCTGCTTCCCTGGCGCTCTGTGCGCGAAAACGTGGGCCTCGGCCTCGAACTGGCAGGCATCCCCAAACCCGAGCGCGCCGAGCGCGTCGACCGGCAACTGTCGCTCGTCAACCTCTCCGACTGGGCCGAGCGCCGCGTGGGCGAGCTGTCGGGCGGCATGCAACAGCGCGTGGGCCTCGCCCGCGCCTTTGCCACCGATGCGCCGATCCTTCTGATGGACGAACCCTTTTCAGCCCTCGATCCGCTGATCCGCAACCATCTTCAGGACGAACTCATCGACCTGCAAAAGACGCTGGGCCGCACCATCATCTTTGTCAGCCACGATCTGGACGAGGCGTTCAAACTGGGCGACCGCATCGCCATCATGGAGGGCGGGCGCATCGTGCAATGCGGCACGCCGCAGGACATCTTCACCAATCCCGCCACCGATTATGTGGCCGAATTCGTGGCCCATATGAACCCGCTGGGCGTGCTTTGCGCCCGCGATGTGATGGAGCCTGCGGTGGGCACGCCCGAGACCTGCGTCGGCCCCGATGCCAGCATTCAGGACGTGATGGAATGTGCCCAGGGGCATGACCGTCCGGTGGGTGTGATCGACAATGGCCAGCTCCTGGGCCAGATCACCCGCAACCGCATCCTGGCCAAGCTGCTTGATCCTCGCGCCTGAGCGCCCTCAGACCTTGGTCGCCGAAACCGTCGGCGTGATCCGCCGCTTGAGCACCGCCTCGCGCCAGCTGATAAAGCTGACCGCGCCCACGATCACCATCCCGCCCAAGACCACGAACACATCCACCCCCTCGCCAAAGACCAGCGCCCCCAAGAGCACGGCCCAGACAAGTTGCAGGAAGGTCACCGGCTGCGTGACCGCCAGAGGGGCGGCGCGAAACGCCAGCGTCATCGTGTAATGCCCCGCCGTGGCCAGCGTGGCCACCGCAAAGAGGATCGCCAATTCCCACGGCGTCGGCGTAACCCATACCGCCGCCGCAAGGGGGGCCAGCCCGATTGTCACCGTGATCGACAGCATGGCCACCACCACGCCGGGGCTGCTGCGCCCCGAGACCACCTTGGCAATCAGATAGGACGCGCCAAAGAAAATCGCGGTAAAGATCATCGCCAGATGCCCCGGCCCCACCTCGCGAAATCCGGGCCGCAGAATGATCAGTGCCCCGATCAGGGCCACGCCCACCGCCAGCACTCGCCGGAGCGCCAAGCGCTCACCGAGGAAAAGACCGGCCCCCAGCGTCACATAGATCGGGGCAAGGTAATTCATCGCCGTCACATCGGCGATGGGAATCCGCGCCATCGCATAGAACCAGAGCGCGACACCGACCGTATGCACCAAACCGCGCGCCGCGAAAAACCCCCAGGTGCCGCGCTCCAGCCGCAAGCGCCAGAGCGAGCCCAGCATCGGAATGAGAAAGACAAGCCCCATGGCATAGCGCAGAAACGCCGCCTGCGGCGCGGGCACCCGCGTGCCCAACACCTTGACCAGCGCCGTGACCCCAACAAAGAGCAGCCCCGTCACGACCATCCAGAAGATGCCCCAGCCCGGTCGTGCCGTGCTCTCTGCCCTGCTTGCCTGTTGCGCGCTCATGGCTGCATTAATTCACGCCTCTGCCCGGCTGTCGAGGCTGGCTTGGGGCTTTGCCATGCAGCCTGCGCAACGCACCCTGCCACCTGATGCATGGCTCAGCCGCGCAGCAAGCCAAGTGCAATCGCCCACATGACACAGCCCACCCCGGCATCGAGCACCCGCCAACTGCCGGGGCGGCGAAACAATGGGGCCAGCAGGCGCGCGCCATAGCCCAAGGCAAAGAAGAACACGAAACTCGCCGTGACCGCCCCCAGACCAAAGGCAAAGCGATCCGAATATTGCGCCGAGACCGACCCCAGCAAGACCACCGTATCGAGATAGACATGCGGATTGAGCCATGTCAGCGCGAGGCATGTCAGCACGGCGCGCCGCAGACTGCCTGCGCCTTCGCCCGCCTCAAGGGCTGCCCCACCACGCCAAGCCGCAAGAAAACTGCGCGCGCCGTAAACCACCAAGAACGCCGCCCCACCATAGCGCATGATCCGCTCCAGCCCCGGCACCGCCTCGGACAACACACCAAAGCCGGTCACACCTGCCGCTACCAGCACCGCATCGGACAGCGCACACACCAGCACCACCGCCAGGACGTGCTCGCGCCGCAGCCCCTGCCGCAGCACAAAGGCATTCTGCGCCCCGATGGCCATGATCAGGCTCAACCCCAATGCAAATCCCGCCAGCCCCGCCTGCATCCGCCTGCCCTTTCATCGCTCTTCAAATACGCGATCGCGACCGCGCCGCCCGGGCTTGCCTATCGGGTCGCATATCATTACTCAAATTCAATATGCTTATTCGGGATTAGATTTCTTAATGTCGCTGCCCCCCGATCACCTCGCCACCCTCTCGGCCATTCTGCAAACCGGCAGTTTCGAGGGCGCGGCACAGGTGCTTGGCCTCACGCAATCGGCCATCTCGCAACGGCTCAAGGCGCTTGAGGCCCGCGTCGGCGCGCAGCTCGTGCATCGCACGACGCCGTGCACCGCGACCCCCGTCGGCCAGCGTCTTGCCGCCCATGCCGATCAGATTGCCCTGCTTGAAACCCGGCTTCGCGAAGATCTCACAGGGCTTGCCCCTGCACCGCAAACCCGGCTGCGCCTCGCCGTCAATGCCGACAGCCTCGCCACGTGGCTGCCTGCGGCCTTGGCCAGCCTGCCCGGTCATCTCTTTGATCTGGTGATCGACGATCAGGATGTGTCGCACGACCGCCTCTTGCGCGGCGAGGTTCTGGGCGCGCTGACCACCCGCGCCAGCCCCCTGCCCGGCTGCGATGTGACGCCGCTCGGAGCGCTGCGCTATCAGGCCATCGCCAGCCCCGAATTCATGGCCCGGAATTTTGCCGACGGGGTCACGTCGGACAGTCTTGCAACCGCACCGATGCTGCAATTCAATATGAACGATCAGTTACAGCATCGTTGGATCACGCAAGCCACCGGGGCCACGCTCTCGCCGCCCTGTCACCGCTTGCCATCGTCCGAGGGGTTCGTGACCGCCGCGCGGCTTGGCATGGGCTGGGGCATGGCCCCCGAGGCGCTCTTGCAGGATGATCTGGCACGCGGCACGCTCTGCCTCCTGCGCGCCGACTGCCCGTTTGATACGCCGCTCTATTGGCAATGGACACGGCTTCTGGACAAGGCTCTCGCCCCGCTCACCCGTGCGCTGCGCCGTGGGGCGCGGCTGGGGCTGCGCGACCTTACAAAATAGAGGCGGATTCCGTAAGGTCTGTCACTTCTGCCAAGGCCCGCTCGACCAGTTCCGGCCCCGCGCCGGGCCGCGTCGCCCCCTCCGACAGATGCCGCCGCCAGGCCCGCGCGCCCGGTTTTCCGGAAAAAAGCCCCAACATATGCCGCGTGATCTGGTGCAACCGCCCACCGCTTGCGAGATGCGACTCGATATAGGGCAGCATGTCCCGCACGGCCCCTTCTGCTGTGGTATCCGGCCCAGTGGCACCGTAAATCCGCCGGTCCGCCGCACAGAGAATATCCGCCGGTTGATGATAGGCCGCGCGCCCGACCATCACCCCGTCCAGACCTTGATCGAGCAGGCTAACCGCTTGATCAAGCGATGTAATTCCGCCGTTGATCGAGATGTGCAGATTGGGGAAAAGCATCTTCATCCGCTGCACCAGATCATAATCCAAGGGCGGAATGTCGCGGTTTTCCTTCGGGCTGAGACCATCCAGCCAGGCCTTGCGCGCATGGATCTGCACCCGCTGCACGCCCGCCGCAATGATCCTTGCCAGGAACTCCGGCAATACCTCTTCGGGGTTCTGGTCATCCACTCCGATTCGGCATTTTACCGTAACTTCAACAGGTTGCGCGGCAATCATGGCGGCGCAACACTCGGCCACAAGCGCCGGCTCGGTCATCAGGATCGCCCCGAACCGCCCCGACTGCACGCGGTCCGACGGACAGCCACAGTTGAGGTTGATCTCGGCATAGCCCGCCTCTGCCCCCATGCGCGCCGCCAGCGCCAACTCCGCAGGGTCCGATCCCCCCAATTGCAAGGCGACCGGATGCTCCTCGACAGAAAAGTCCAACAAATGCAACGCATTACCCCGCACCAAAGCAGGCGCCGTCACCATCTCGGTATAGAGCAAGACATGCCGACTGAGCCGCCGATGGAGGTAACGGCAATGCCGGTCGGTCCAGTCCATCATAGGGGCCGTAGACAGGCGCGCTGCCGCAGTGGCTGCGTTTTTTGGCATTCAGCAATCTCCTCAGGGCCATCAGCATTTGGGACGAACCCTCAGTGCACACCATACGCACACGAGAGGCGTGCCGCCACCCTACCCGGTGCAGCGACAGGCATTCGGCGGTGTTTGGGAAGGATTGAGCCTCAGCCTTGAGAAGCGGAAGTGAAGCGCGATCGCGCTTGGGCACAATAACCTTGTAAATCATCCATTCGATGGAATAATTGCGAGGCATGATCGAGCGCAGGCACAGACAGTCCATCGAAGGCGCATTGGAGCGTCAGGCCGGCGTGGTCCTCCTTGACCCACGCCAGGCCGGCAAGACCACCCTCGCCCAGGAAATCGCAGAAACACGTGACGCGGTCTACCTTGACATGGAACGAAGCGCTGACCGGCGGATCCTCGAGGAACCCGATCTCTACCTGGATGAACAGATGGGTCGGCTTGTCGTGATCGACCAGGTTCAGCTGATGCCCGACCTCTTCAAGGCACTGCGCGGGCAGATCGACCGACGCCGGCGAAAGGGCTTTCGGAACGGGCAGTTTCTGCTGCTGGGGTCCGCGGCGGATACGCTCTTGCACCAAAGCGCGGAGTCGCTGGCCTGACGCGTCAGATATCATGAGCTGACACCGTTCGGGCTTCTCGAAACCGGCAAGGACACCCTCTCGCGGCTCTGGATGCGTGGTGGGTTTCCCGACAGCTAACTCGCCGCGAGCGATGGCGACAGTCTGGCGTGGCGCAAAGACTTCACCCGCACCTATCTGGAGCGCGACATCCCGGCCTTCGGCCTGCGAATCCCGGCGAAAACCCTGTGCAGGTTCTGGACCATGCTGGCGCACAGCCAGGGTGGCTTGCTGAATGCGGCGAAGCTTGCGGCGAGTCTCGGCGTGTCCGGACAGACGGTGGCACGTTATCTCGACCTCCTCGTCGATCTGATGCTCGTCCGTCGGCTGCCGCCGTGGCACGCGAACGCCGGGAAGCGGCTCGTCAAATCCCCGAAGGTCTACATTCGGGACAGTGGGCTGACCCATGCCCTCCTTAAAATCCGCTCGCAGGAAGATCTTCTTGGCCACCCGGTCGCCGGCGGAAGCTGGGAAGGCTTCTGCATCGAGAACCTGATTTCGACCGCTCCTCGCGGCACCGAGGCGAGCTACTATCGGTCGTCCGCCGGGGCAGAAATCGACCTCGTTCTCAAGCTGCCTGGTGGCGCGCTATGGGCGATAGAGGTCAAGCGCGCAACGTCGCCAAAGGTCAGCCGCGGCTTCCACATCGCGTCAGACGACCTTAGTGCCGAGCATCGGATTCTTGTCTATGCCGGTGACAAGGACGTTCCGGTCGCAGACGACGCGCGCGCAATGCCTCTGTTGGGTGCCCTTGAGCGCCTGTCGTCGGCGTAGACTTGTGGCGGCGCTACCAACTGATGACAACCTCGGCGCAACTCGTACATCTACCGCTGGTCCAAGCCAGCAACACGCCGACCTACAAGAGAAATCTGTCCGATCCTGCAGAAGCAAGAACATGCAAGATCAGAAACACTTGGGTGCAATCCTCAACGCGGACCGGCAATAGACTAGGAACGATTGAGGCTACGTTATCCAAGACGTGGACCGAACGATGGACATCGACCAATTGGCGATTGCCCTCTCATCGAGCGGCAACTGCAACACCTTCACCCCAACAAATTCATGAAATTCCTGGCGATTTAGTCGGTTCAGCCCTACCAAGACGGGGATTTCCAGTTCGATTGCTCTGGCGATCACCCATCGGAAGCCCCTGCCTTCTGCCTCGTGCTTTCCGAACTTGTTCACGATCAGCAAATCCACAGGCCCGGTTTCCAGACGCTGAGCGGTCAGACTGACCGCGTCTTCAAGCCCAGCCGGGTCGAGGCGGCAGCCTCGTGCGCCCGCTCCCAAAGATTGCGAAATCCGTGTTTCTGGACCGTGCGGAAGGACAAGGACGCCCATATTGCACTGTCGTGCCCCCTTGCCTTGGGAGTCACGCTGCACCGTGCCGACAATGTGCAAGCCGTCATTAATGAGCCTGTGCGCCACCTGCCACAGGACAGGATTGACCCCACCCCGCGCATCAGACGCGACACAAGCCAGGGCGTCTCCAGTCACAGCGGGTCAATCCGGATCAGGCGACCTTTCGGGTCAAAAAATCCGGCCTCGTTCAACACCATGCGATCAGCGGTAACCGCGTCGATCCTGTCCTGCAGTCGTGATTGCGCTACCAAATCGATCACCGGCCCACCATCGCCGTCGCTTTCGGAAAATATCGCCACACCGTCCCACGCTTTACCATTCTGGTCGATCAGTTGTTTCATCTCTGGCCAGGTTACCTCGTCACCGATCACGTGCAGATAGGCGCAGGCCGTCATGTCAACCCGCGCCCCAATGGTCACGAGCAGGATCAGCGCAGTAAACCCATCCGTAGCCGCGTGCCGCGCCTGCAACCACTGCTCGAAATCCGATTCAGAATTCGACAACGGGGGCCTCGAACGGTTCCTGATCAAACAGCGCGAGAAAGGCTGCTCCGGTCGTAGTTTCGTACCAGGCTTCGAATTCCAGAAATTCTGCGGCAGGATTGCTATTCTTCTCCGCGAGACAGTCGCAAATTGACCTGGTCACAGCATCAAAACGGTCAAGTATGGCATCGCGAGCTTCTGTCTGGCCATGCCAGCCAAACTCGATTGCAAACCTCTCACGTACGGCGGCACAAGCCGCAGTTTCGTCATCGGCAGCGCGACACTGCTCGGTAATGCGCAGAAGAAACCCAGCCCTGCGAAAAGCAAAAACCCTTGCCCGCTCGCGTTTCTCGACCTCTTCGGCAAAAGAGCGGCGAAAACGGATTTCCTCCTGCTGCGCCTCGATGGCCAGCCGGTCCAGCTCGGTCAGGAAGGCGGGAGAGTCACTCATCTTGGTCCTTTCATTCTGCATTGACCTGGCGGAGGAGGCGGGAGTCGAACCCACCAGGGACTGTCTCGCAGCCCCTCCCGGATTTGAAGTCCGGACGCCCCACCGGGGACGATTCTCCTCCTGAAACGGGTCCGGGCGCATCGGCCCGGGAAAACAGATCCTTCTTGTGCGGGTTGATCCGGCGGATATCGCCTCGCCGCATCGTAAGCCCCTGACGATCAAAAAACTCGAGGATCTGAATGGCCACTTTGCGGCCATTGTCGAGACGGTCGCGAAAGGCCACCACCGCAAAGCCCTCGGGCCCGGCACGCGCGGCCAGATCGCGGACGATATCGGCCATCTCGGTCACGCAATCCGCAAGAAAGAAATGATCGCGCGCCAGTTCCTCGACATCACCGCGCCGCGCCGCCAACTTGAAGATGCGCCGCAACAAAGCCTCTTCGAGCCCAATGTCTCGGGCTATGTCGCGCACGCGCGGCGGGCGAAACCGCTCCTCTCCGCTCAGACGCGGCAACAGGCGCGCCCAGATCTCCTCTTCCTCGGGCGAGAGTTTCACCTCGAACCACGGTCGGCGCAGCCAGGACCGGTCAGGCTTGGCCACGCCTTCCTCGGCAAGACGGGCGACAACCGCTTGAAAAACCGGAGCCGGCAAGCGTGGGCGAAGTGCGAGACGCAGCCTTTCCTGCCCGATACCCGGTAGATCGGGAGTCTCTTCGTGGACCGCATCCAGCCGCGCAGCGATCTCGTCGCGCAGGGCACCCCAGCGGTCAGCGGAAAAGGCCGCAACACCACCATCGGATCGCGGCAATGCGACAAGCTGAAGACGATCAATAAGGCTAGCTGCCTCGTCGGGATGCTCGGCCCGATCACGCAGCCAAATTGCTGGATCGGCCCAGCCGCGGGGTCCGTCAAGCGCCGCCATCAAAGCCTCTTCTGTGGTCCCAAGCGCCAGTGCATCGAGCTCCGCAAGTCGTTCGGGCGCCCGCCGCCGCCGTTCTGGAGCAGACAAATCGAGGATCACGCCGCCGCCTAACGTCCGCCTGGCCGAGATATCGCGGAGCACGAAGCGGTCGCCTACGGCTGCCGCGAGTGGCGCATCCAGCACAAGCTGCGCATAGCCCTCACGGCCAGGCGGGATTGCATCGGCGCTAAGCGGGACCAGTCGCGCCGTGATCTCTTCTGCACCATGATGGAGCCGCGCCGCCGCCCATTGCGACAAGGATTTCGCCTCGCACGACAACACACGCAGCAGCACATCTATTCGCCGGGTCGGCGCGTCAAGCACCGGATCAAGAAGCACCGCGCCCCTTGGGATGGCTGCAACGCTCACCTTTGGCCCGGCAAGAGCTACGGCACAGCGTTGCCCGGCCACTGCCTCGGTCACAGGGGCATTCTGCGCCCGCAGACCCCGGACGCGCGCATCGATCCCAGAAGGCGACACCCGAACCCGCGCGCCTTCGGTCACACGGCCCGACAGGATCGTACCTGTCACCACAGTCCCCGTGCCCTGCATGGTGAAAACGCGGTCGATCGCAAGCCGAAAAGCGCCTGCGTTACGGCGAGCTTTGTAAGACTGGGCAAATGTATCCAGGACGTGCACTAGTTTATCGACGCCCATGCCTGTTGCCGACGACACCGGTAAGATCGGTATATCCGAAAGGCCTGTGCCTTGAAGAACTGCAGCAATCTCTGCTTTCGCCTCGACCAACCGCTCGGCCGAGACAAGGTCTGTCTTGGTCAGCGCGACAAGTCCCTGTTTCAGGCCCAGCAAATCAGCAATTGCAAGATGCTCGCGTGTTTGCGGCATGGGGCCGTCGTCGGCAGCAACCACCAACATCAAGAGATCTATCCCCGTCGCGCCAGCGAGCATCGTATGCACGAGACGTTCGTGCCCCGGAACATCCACGAAACCGACCGTACCACTCGGTCGTTTCCAATAGGCGAAGCCAAGTTCAAT
This sequence comes from Roseovarius mucosus DSM 17069, assembly GCF_000768555.3. Taxonomy (GTDB): domain Bacteria; phylum Pseudomonadota; class Alphaproteobacteria; order Rhodobacterales; family Rhodobacteraceae; genus Roseovarius; species Roseovarius mucosus. The sequence goes on along the minus strand of NZ_KN293975.1, from coordinate 8,637 downwards.
GGTAATGCCGCGCGCCTTTTCCTCGGCCAGCCGGTCCGTTTCAACCCCTGTGATTGCCCGCACGAGGCTGGTCTTGCCGTGGTCGATATGTCCGGCAGTGCCAACGATCATGGCAGTAGCTCCGCCAGTGGTTCCACGCGGCGCGCTTCGGCCTCGGCTTGTTGAACCGCGCTGAGCCCACCTTTCAGACCCCGCAGATAGGTTCCCGCCAGCGCGCTCCCTGCGTCGCGCCCCTTGCACACCAGTGCACAACCCGCGACCGGCGCGCGCGAAACACCGCGGCCCAAGGCGCGAGCAACACCAAGCAGGACAAGCGCATCCGCACTGCCCGCCTCGGCTGCGCGGGTCCACCACCAGATCGCGCCTTCAGGATCGGCATCGCCCCCGGTTCCGTCATAAAGCATTCGTCCGAGCCGCAGCATGGCATCGGGCCGACCAAGTTTTGCAGCCTCTTCGGCATAGGTGCGAGCGGCAGACAGATCGACATGCGGGCTGTCCGGATCACCCAGAAGTTCAGCCAGCTGCTCTGCAGCGAGCGCATCACCCTTGGCGGCTGCCTTTTTGAGGAGATCCCGCGCCGTTACCGCGTCCACGGGCACACCGCGCCCGTCGAGATAGACAAATCCAAGCATCCGTTCGCCAATCGGGTCGCCCTGCATCGCCGACGCAATCAGCCATTTGACCGCCGCAGCGTCATCCTGTGGAACTCCGGGAACCGTCAGCAGAACAATTGCCACTTCGGCTTGCGCACGCGCGTGACCGGCCTTGGCCAGCGGCACAAGGATGTCCAGCGCAGGCTCGACCACACCATCATCCAGCAGGGCAAGACCACGTGAAAGCTGATCTTCGGCCGATGGTGCGCGCAAGAACAAGTTCTTCAGCATGGCTGAGCCTCAAGGGCATCGAGCTGGGCGAGAAACGCCTCCTCGTCATCAAGACAACGCAAGTCGAAAAGCACCGCTCCGCCCTCCACCCGACCGATCACCGGAATTGGAAGGCGGCGAAAGCTGGAAGCAAGCCGGTCGGCCTGGCCTCCGCTTGCAGGAAGGCGCAGTGCCACCGACGGGATGGTTTCCAGAGGAAGAGATCCCGATCCGATCTGGCTGTGGGTATCCGCAATCTCCACGCTTCGTCCGGTGATCGCAGCCACCTGCGGCGCTAGGCGCTCCGCCAGCGCCTTCAATGCATCAACGGGCCGCGCGAACGCCGCGAAGGTCGGCAACTTTCCTGCAAGACGATCGGGGTCGCGATACAGCTTGAGCGTTGCTTCCAAAGCGGCCAGCCGCACCTTGTCAAGCCGCACCGCCCGCTTGATCGGATGTGTAGCGCAGGCCCGGACCAGATCACGCCGCCCGACGATGAACCCCGCCTGTGGGCCACCCAGAAGCTTGTCACCCGAAAACGTCACAAGGTCCGCACCGTCGCGCATTGCGTCCTGCACCGTGCGCTCCCGAACCAGCCCCCAGCGCGAAAGGTCAACCAGAGTGCCCGATCCAAGGTCGTCGATCAACGGCAATCCGGCCTCACGCGCCAACGGTGCAAGCTCTGTGACCCCGGTTTCTTTGGTGAAGCCCTGCACCAGGTAGTTTGAAGTGTGCACCTTCATCAGCAAAGCCGTCTCCGGACCGATGGCCGCGCGGTAGTCCTTTAGATGAGTGCGATTGGTGGTACCTACCTCGCGGAGCCGCGTGCCAGCTGCCTCCATGATCGACGGCATCCTAAACGATCCGCCGATCTCGATTAACTCGCCCCGCGATACGATGGTTTCCCGCCCCTTGCCAAGCGCGGCCAGCACCAGAAGCACTGCCGAGGCGTTGTTGTTGACGAGACAGGCGTCTTCGGCTCCGGTGAGTTCGGCAACCAGTGCACAGACGGCGTCGTCGCGTTGTCCGCGTCGACCTGTTTCAAGATCGTATTCCAGCGCTAGTGGATAACGCATGGCTTGGGTGGCCGCATTGACCGCATCGGCCGCATAGAGCGCACGGCCCAGATTGGTGTGTAGCACCGTGCCTGTCAGGTTGAATACACGTACCATACGGGACGCATCGCGCGCCAGCAGTGCAGCGTGTGTGTCCTCTGCAATCCGATCCGCGTTGGCACTACGATCCGAGGCCATGGCCGGTTCGGCCTTAAGCAGCGCACGCAGCCCGTCAATCCCCTCGCGCACCACAGCGACCGTTGCCGTATGGCCGAATTGCGCAACGCAATCCTGTCCACATCGTGTCCGTAACACCTCGTCCACCGAGGGAAGCCCTGCAAAGGCGCGGCCCATTGAATCAATATCCGATGAGAAACGGATTTAGAGAAAATCGTGACTTGCCCTCGCTCGTCAGCAACAGGTCCAACGCAAGGCTTCCGACGTCATCGGCAATGGGATCCAGCGAGTTGTCTTTATTCTGGTACAGAATCTTGGTGTAGCTGAGACATTTCGGACAGGTCTCGGCCTTCACGTTCGGGTTGCCACCCTCGATGCTATTGAACACGAGGCCACGCTCGTTCTCGCAGTTCAGGCAAATCACGCGAACGACATGCCATTCGGTTGCACAGAGTGCACAGGTGCAAAAGCGCGTGTTGACCATCCCTTCGCGGCCAACAACTGCAGACGAGACCGGCGCACCACCGCAGGCCGGACATGCACTGTTCGACACTTTGGCCAGCGTATTGACGTCAAGCCCGGCAGCCATGCGTGTCATGTGAACCTGAAGCGCTGCGGCAGCCAGAACGGTGTCGGCAATTTTTTCCGGATCGACTTCTTCGGCAAGCGCATTGTCGAGTAGCGCACCCCGAGCGGCCTTGTCAGCCTTGCGCAAGCGCATGATAGCCTCTTGCGTCGCCGCAGGCATATCGGAGCTGTCAATTGCCTTGAGCAATGCATCGAAAGTGGTCAGCGCAACTGGATCTTCGGCCATCGCCGCGCGCCCCAGTTGCGGCAAGCCGTGACGAGACGACTGTTCCCGTTCCTCTGGAGGCGGCAGAACGATTGAAGGCAGATCGGACAAGATCGACGCTTGCGCATCGCAGAGCGCCGATAGAAACAGAAGATAGGGTGCCAAATTATTGCCGTTTTCTGCCAGAGTGGCAAAGCGTCGGGCGCGCGTTGCAAAAACCCGCGACGGATCGGGCAAGATAGCAAAGGGAGGGGCGGCAACTTCGCCAATGCTCATCGGTTCGGGAGCTGCGGAAAACGAGCCGGCACGCGGCATGCGGATCACCTTTCTGGTTGGGCTGCGCGCCGTTCACCGGAGCGCGATATTTGTCTTTGGTAGGAGCTCCGGGGCCGTATCCGGCCCCGGAAATAAGGCCTTGTTCCGGATCACTCTGCCGGCGGATTTCCCTTGGCAGTCTTGCCGACCTCTTCGCGCAGCCAGCGGCGGTGATGCCGCCAGCCCCAACCACCCGTGACTTCGCCTTTGACCATGGCCGAAAGCGTGCCTTTTACCCAGATGGCCGCGTAGACATGAACAATCCACACAACGATGGCGATCACGGCCGCAATGGCATGGACAAGCACTGCGATCCGGCTCTGTTCGATCGTAAAGGTCAGCCCGAGGGTCGTCGCCATCCATTCGTGCTTGGCGTCCCATAGCACCACGCCGCTGAAAAACAGCGCAATGATCAGGATCGACATAAGCCAAAACACCATTTTCTGGCCTGCGTTATACTTACCCATTTCGGGCAGGTCTTCTTCGCGCCCCGCCAGAACCGACCGCAAACGTGCCAGCCAGACATTGTCATTGCGTTCCCAGAGGTTCAGCTTCCAGAACCTGACGAACAAGCCAAGGAAACTGATCGCCAGAACCAAACCGATCCAAGGATGGAACTCACGGACATTTGCACCACCTCCGAAGAGGCCCGTCAGGAAGTAGAGGCTGGGATGAAACAAAGCCATGCCTGAAAGCGCCAACAGGACCAAGCTGATTGCCGTTACCCAGTGATTGGCGCGCGCCAAGGCCGAGTATCGTTTGACATAGGTCTTTTCAGACATCTCTGCCCTCCTTCAGCTTGCGAGCTTCATCTTCATCATGGTCCGAAACCTCGTTCGGGCCCGCCATGAAGTAATGCCCAAGCCCCACCACAGCCGCTGCACTGATGGCCAGCATACCGGCGTATTTTGTGACACCCTTCCAGGTCTCTACGATCGGACTGATCCGGGGCGCATCCGGAAGGCCAGCATAGAGAGACGGCTTGTCAGCATGATGCAGCACATACATCACATGCGTCCCGTTTACGCCCGGCGGATCATAAAGCCCGGCTTTTGCATAGCCTCGCTCCTTGAGGTCTTCTACCCGCTCGTTCGCCAGTGCGATCATGTCGGTCTTGGAGCCGAAGCTGATCGCCTTGGTCGGACAGGCTTTGGCACAGGCCGGACCCATACCTTCTGCAACACGGTCCGAACACAATGTGCACTTATAGGCCTTATTATCGGCCTGGCTGATCCGCGGGATGTTGAACGGGCATCCTTTCACGCAGTAGCCGCAGCCGATACAAGCGTCCGAGTTGAAGTCGACGATGCCGTTAGAATACTGCACGATGGCACCTGGAGCCGGGCAGGCTTTGAGGCAGCCCGGGTCGGTGCAGTGCATGCAGCCATCCTTACGGATCAACCACTCCAATCTGTCATCCTGCGGGTTCTCGTATTCGGTGAACCGCATCAGTGTCCAAGTGTTGGGGTTGAGGTCGGCGGGGTTGTCGTACACTCCCACCACCTCCTCCGGTTCCTGGCGTAGCTCGTTCCACTCCATGCAGGCCACTTGGCAAGCCTTGCAGCCAATGCACTTGGAGATGTCGATGAGCTTTGCCACCTGGTTCTCGGCGGTCAGAGCAGGCTCTGCATCCGAGGTCGCCGACCGACGCACAAGGTCGAGCTTTGGATTGATGTAAGACATTCCTTGTCCCTCCCTTATGCCACGGCCGGTGGGTCGGCACGCTCGATGTCAACTAGAAACGCCTTGTATTCAGGCGTATTCGTGTTGGCATCACCGACAAACGGTGTGAGAGCGTTGACCCCGATGGCTGTCTTGGTCTCGCCGATGAAACCGTAGTGGATCGGCATCCCGACGGTGTGCACAGTCTTGCCGTCCACCGTGAGTTGCGGAATCCGCTTGGTCACCACCGCCTTGCCCTTCACCGAGCCGCGGTTCGAGAACACGCGCACCCAGTCGCCATTGGAAATCCCCTTCTCCGCAGCAAGCGCTGGGTTGATCTCCACGAAGAATTCGGGCTGCACGATGGCGTTCAGCTTGGATGTCTTCGTCCACCAGTGGAAATGCTCCACAAGGCGGTAGGTCGTGGCGACATAAGGGAACTCGTCCGACGTGCCGAACACTTCCATGTCCCCCTTGAACACCCGCGCTGCGGGATTCGAGGAGTTGTTGGGGTGAAGCACGTTGGACACCGGGCTTTCGAACGGCTCGTAGTGCTCGGGGAACGGCCCTTCGGCCATCAGTTTCCGGGCAAAGAGCCGCGAGACGCCCTCGGGGTTCATGATGAACGGCCCAACGTTCCGATCCGGGTTCACGGTTGCGCCGTAGTCCGGCACATCCGGCCCCGTCCACTTTGAGCCGTCCCACTGTATATAGGCCTTCCTCTCGCTCCACGGCTTGCCCTGCGGGTCCGCCGAGGCGCGGTTATAGAGGATGCGCCGGTTGGCCGGCCAGGCAAAGCCCCAGTTGGGATGGACACCCATGCCCGAAGGGTCTGCATTGTCCCGCCGCGCGGTGATGTTGCCCGCTTCCGTATAGGTGCCGGTGTAAAGCCAGCAAGCTGAAGACGTGCTGCCATCGTCCCGCAGGTGTCCGAAACTTGCCAATTGCTGACCAGCTTCATACTGCACTTTGGTGGGGTCGGAAGCATCCCGGATCGTAGTGATCGCCTTGCCGTTCAGTTCTTTCAGAAGCTCGTCGGGTTGCGGATACATAGGATCGGCATACTGCCAGTCGAGGTTCAGGATCGGCTCGGGAGCCGTACCCCCCTCTTCACGGTAGAGTGTCATGATCCGCTGCATCAGTTCCGCCATGACCTGCGCATCATGGCGCGCATTGCCCGGTGGCTCAGCCGCCTTCCACCGCCAGTTGAGACAGCGGCTGGAGTTGGTGAAGCTCCCTTCATCTTCGGCAAAGCAATTGGTCGGCAGGACGAACACCTCGGTCTGGATATCCGCCGAAGTGACCGGGTTGGCATCGCCGTGGTTCTTCCAGAACTCGGCGGTGTCGGTCATCAGCGGGTCCATAGAAACCAAGAACTTCAGCTTGGACAGGCCAGCCGACATCTTGGCCTTGTTGGGCACCGACATCAGCGGGTTGAAGCCCTGGCAGATGAAACCGTTGACCTCGCCCTGGTAGACACGCTCGAAGATCTGGAGGGTGTCGTAGACCTTGTCGATCTTCGGAAGCCAGTCGAAGCCGTAATCATTGGCCGGAGTAGCCGCCGATCCGTACATCGCCTTGAGCAAACTGACGTAGAACTTCTTGTAGTTCTGCCAGTAGCTTGTCTGATCCGGCAAAAGCGGGGTGAAATTGCGCGCGGCCAGGTGGCCGTCAAAATTCCCCTCGCCATCCCGCGGCATGCCCAGGTAGCCGGGCGTCAGATGCGCCAGCACTCCGATATCGGTAAGCCCTTGCACGTTGGAATGTCCGCGCAACGCATTCACGCCACCGCCGGGAACACCTTGGTTGCCAAGCAGAAGCTGGATCATCGCTGCCGTGCGGATGTTCTGCGAGCCATGTGTGTGCTGGGTCCAGCCCAGAGCATACATGATTGTCATCGACCTTTCACCGTTGCCGGTGGAGCCGATATATTCACAGACCTTGAGGAACTTCTCCTGCGGCGCGCCGGTGATGCGTGACACGACTTCAGGGGTGTAGCGTGCAACATGCTTCTTCAACAGTTGGAACACACAGTTGGGGTCAGAAAGCGTCAGGTCACGCTTGGCGAACCCGTCCTCTCCCAGCTCGTATTCCCACGAGGTCCGATCATAGGCCCGACGCTCCGGGTTGTAGCCGGAATAAAGACCTTCACCTTCGTCGAACGAGAAATCACCGCGGATGATGAACGAGGCGTTTGTGTAATTCGCCACGTAATCCTTGTGATACTGATCGGTCGAAAGCAGATAATTGATCACACCTAGTAGGTAGGCTGTATCTGTACCGGCCCGGATCGGACAGTAATAGTCGGAAACTGCGGCGGATCGGGTAAAGCGGGGATCAACCACCACAAGGCGCGCCTTGTTATGATGCTTCGCTTCTGTCACCCATTTGAAACCGCAGGGATGTGCTTCGGCAGCATTGCCGCCCATGATCAGAACAACATCAGCATTCTTGATGTCGGTCCAGTTGTTGGTCATTGCACCACGCCCGAACGTCGGAGCCAAACTGGCCACCGTGGGAGCGTGTCAGATGCGTGCCTGGTTATCGACCTGAATAAGGCCGAGACCCCGGACGGACTTCCAAGTAAGCCAGCCGGTCTCGTTCGAGGTGGCGCAGCCTGCAAGGAAACCTGTCGAAAGCCAACGGTTTACTGTTGTGCCGTCGGCGTTGCGCTCGATGAAGTTGGCGTCGCGGTCATCCTTCATCAGGCGCGCGATCCGCTCCATGGCAAAATCCCAGCTAACCGTTTCCCACTGGTCCGATCCGGGCTTGCGATAGAGCGGCTCGGTCACACGCTGCTTGGACTTGATCATGTCCAGAACGCCCGAGCCCTTGGGGCAGAGCGTGCCGCGGTTCACCGGATTGTCGGCGTCGCCCTCGACGTGAAAGATGTCAGCCTGCTCGCCCTTTGATACATCCCCGCGGCTGTAGATCAGCATGCCGCAGCTCACGGAACAATAGGGGCAGGTGTTGCGGGTTTCGGTGGCGGCTTCCAGCTTGAACGCGCGCGCTGTGGCGGCGAACGCCTCTTCGGCGCCTCCAAACCCCATCGCGGCGATCGCTGTTCCTGCAAGAGCGCCTCCCGCGCCACGCAAGAATCCGCGCCGTGTCAATTGAACGTTCATGGTCCTCCCTTCCTTGGCTACCAGTATCAGTCGCTATGCGTAACGTGTCGTAAATATGTTTAATTTCCTCAATGTTCGGAAAGTTTACAACAATATACATATTTGACAACAATTTTCACAGTTGACCTCATCCGACGATGAGGTCAGTTAACGTTCTTTCAGCTGGGTGGAGCGACGCCCATAATCCAACAGCCAAGTGCTAAAGATGATTGGAATATCAGCCAACTGGTATAGTGGCGCGGCGGATGCGAAACCAAAAAGTCCCATCTTGCTGTGTTACGGAAAGAAGGCAGTGCCCCTTGCTCCGGCAGAAATGCGTTATGTCGATTTCGGCGACTGGATCGTCTGCCAGCAGAACCAGTTCGGCACCTTCCGGCAATTCGTTTAGGACCCTGTTCGCCGCCAGGACCGGTTCCGGGCAGAAGGTACCGCACATGTTCAGAACCCGCGTCATGTCCGTTGCCCCAACAGTGTCTCTTGCGGACGTTGGCTGAGACTACTGGCCCCAAGTCTCCGCCGAATCGCCCGCGACATCGAATCGATGGCTGCCGTCAGCCCTCCGGCCATGACCAGCAGAACGACCGCACGGTCGAGCCGCAACTCGGCCATGGCACTGTCGATGTAAAACCCCAGCGTCATCACTCCGA